>NZ_MDGT01000001.1 GCF_001870515.1 Idiomarina sp. MD25a
CGTCAGCGCTGAACGTCCTACATTCGATCCCATTTGCACAAAACCGTGCACGGGGATGATTGCATGCGCGGGCAATACCGAAGCTAATACGGCAATAAGTACAGCGCCACCCCCCGCACCTGCGACAGCACTCAATAGTGATGTCAAAAACGAAAGGCCCACCAATAAACTAAACCAGATATCCTGTACGCCCAACTTGCCCCCTACACACAACGCTCTAATTTGGTTATAATCCGCTCGATTTTAACGCCTCGGATTTGCGATCCGACCTGCTGAAAAAGGAAGTAAATATGTATATCTGTGCAGCCCTCTACAAGTTCGTTGAACTCAACGACTTCGAAGCGCTCCGTGAACCGCTCTACCAAGTGATGTTAGAGAATGATGTTAAAGGCACGTTATTGCTCGCACGTGAGGGCATCAACGGTACTATCTGTGGTACGCGCCAAGGCATTGATAATGTATTGGCTCATATCAACGCAGATAAACGCCTCGCTGGTATTGAGCATAAAGAGTCACCAAGCGATGAACAAGCGTTCTATCGCACTAAGGTAAAGCTTAAAAACGAGATTGTCACCATGGGCGTCGATTGGGTTGATCCGAAGAACACCGTTGGCACTTATGTCGAGCCAGAAAAGTGGAACGACCTTATCTCAGATCCCGAAGTGCTCTTAATTGATACGCGTAACGAGTACGAATACGCGGTAGGCACGTTCAAAGGCTCGGTCAACCCCAAGACGGAAACGTTCCGTGAGTTTCCTGAATACGTCAAAGAACACTTAGATCCGTCTAAACACAAAAAAGTAGCCATGTTTTGCACTGGCGGTATTCGTTGTGAAAAGTCGACGGCTTACTTGAAAGAGCAAGGATTTGATGAGGTTTATCATTTAAAAGGCGGCATCTTAAAGTACCTAGAAATGGTGCCAGAGGAAACCAGCCTTTGGGATGGTGAGTGCTTTGTTTTTGACCAGCGTGTAACGGTAAAACACGGTTTAGAGCAAGGTGCGTACGACCAGTGCTATGCTTGCCGCATGCCTATCACTGATGAAGAGAAGCAATCGGAACATTATGTGAAAGGTGTCAGTTGTCCACACTGTCACGACAAAACAACTGACGAGCAAAAAGCGCGCTATGCCGAACGCGAACGCCAGATCCAACTCGCTAAACAGCGAGGTGAAGCGCACATTCGCGATGGCAAACGCGATGCCACACTACAAAACTGATCGGAATTACGCTAGATTCGTATCAGTTCAACAGCATCGTTTTACTGGAGATAGGTAATGAAGCAATTAAAAGTGATTGGTTTAGATGAGAAAAAAGCTGAGCAATTAGCCGACAAACTCAACGAGTTGTTGTCTAACTATCAGATTTTTTACATGAACGTTCGTGGCTTTCATTGGAATATTAAAGGTGAGCGCTTTTTCGAGCTACATGCCAAGTTCGAAGAAACCTACGACGATTTATTGTTGAAGATTGATGAAATTGCCGAGCGTATTTTGACATTAGGTCAGCGCCCGATGCATGCCTATTCGACTTACATCAAGACTAGTGATATCGAAGAAGTCAAAGACGTTCATGATGGTCGTGCGTGTGTGGCTAACATCTTAGATAGTTATCAAACGACAATTCGCCTACAACGCGAAATTCAAGATCTGGCGAATGACGCAAATGATGAAGGCACCTCAGCACTGATGAGTGATTATATCCGCGAGCAAGAGAAAACGGCGTGGATGCTCACCTCATACCTAAACGACTAAGGTTGCGAAACTTGAAATTAAAGCCCACCCTGCGGTGGGCTTTTTTTGTGAGCGATTAAAAGCTGTACTTCGCTTTTACGTAGTAGTAACCACCGTTTATACCGAACGGTAGTGTTTCCCAGCCATATTTAAAACCTGCTTGAGAAAACGGAACGCCTGCACTGCCCCATTCATCTGGATACGTATCAAACACGTTATTTGCACCCACGACCACTTTAAAGTCCTCAGTTAGATCGTAGCCTACCGACAAGTCCGTGAGCCACTTTCCATCCCACTTGTGTTTGACACCAGTGAAAGCCTGACCTTCTACAGCGCCAAAGTAGTTAAATGCAAGGTTAACGCTCCAACGATCACGCTCCCAGTCGGCCATGATAGAGGCTTTCTCACTCGGCTGACCTTCTTCAATACGTAATACTTGCGTATCGTTAAATATCTGCTCAGCAGGAATAAGTGATGACACTGAGTTAACGCGTTCGACATCGGTATTAACAAAGCTCAACGCCGTAGTTAACACCAGGTCGCCACTCAAAACTTCTGTCGGATATGACGCGATAATATCGACACCCTGCGTTTTGGTATCCACAGAGTTAGTGAAGAACTGCGCCGCGCCGAGATTGTTATTATCGAGTATAGTTGCGAACTCGGTACCGATATCTGCCGTTAAGGGCTCTGAGATAACGATGCGATCATCAATATTTATTTGATACAAATCGATGGTTAGGTCGAGTCCGTTTCGCCAACGTTTGATGATACCGATACTCGCGCTCTCAGATGTTTCTTCTTCGAGTCGGTTAATGCCAAATTGACGGGCAACTTCATCGTCATTCGACACAGTACCCGTTTGTACCAAAGTACCATTTACGATATTAGTAAGCACCTGTGAGTAATATATCTGTTGCACACCGGGCGCTCTAAAACCGGTCGCCAAAGTGCCACGGACCGAGAAATCACTGGTAATATCGTACCGTGTTGAAATCTTACCGGAAATATTATCACCCGCGATATCGTAGTCTTCGTAACGTAACGCGCCGGCAAGCAACCAGTCAGGGGTTACGTAATATTCGGCATCAACGTATGCGCCATAGCTATCACGTGAGGCATCCACTTCTTGCCCTGGACTAAAGCCTGGAAATCCTTGTATACCGGCTTCTGCCGGTGCACCGGATGGGGTCAGAATAGTGACTGAAGGATCATTAGTTCGACCATAGGCCCAAGATACCGGATCACCTGCATTGATTTCATAACCATCGGTTCTAAACTCAACCCCCAAAGCGAGATAGAGTAATTCGTTATTGACGTCGATGGTGCCGTTAAAATCGAGGTTGAAGGTGGTTTGGTCAAACACTAATTCACCATCAAAAGCCTCGGTCGGCGTGTCTGCGTAGATTCCGCCGCCTGGCGCCGGCTCATAATACCAGCTGACGTTTGCTGAGTTAGCGGAATTGAAACCAAACTCGTTTTTACCATACACAATGCTCGCGTCCCACAACCAAGCATTGGGTAGGTCGCCACGTACCCCAACGGCTAACGACTGATCATCCGCTTCGGTTTTAAGTTGTGGCAAAAACCCGTCTGGATAAATTGTTTCAATAGTTCGAGGATGTCCGCGGCCACGGAAAAAGCCCGCTGATCCACCATCGCGTGACGAAATGCCACCAAACGCATAGAGCTCGGTAGACCCCGTCAGTGTGTAAGCTGAGTTAAACCATGCATAATAGTTTTCCGAATCCGCATCACCGACATGTAAACGTACAACAGGATCACCATTACGGTCCCACCAGTCACCGATTAGCTGCCCACCAGTCGCTTCCAACGTTGCGGGAGCGGCGCGGTTAGTCATACCGCGATCACGGTATTCTAAGGTAAAGTTAAAGTAGCCTTTATCATTGGTCGTACCTAAGTTGAAACCGACTTGATTAACTTCGCCATCGCCTTCGTAGGTTTGTCCAATTTCAGCATTTACACTCCCCCCGTCACTCGACTTAAGCGTGATGTTGATAACACCTGCAATAGCATCAGAGCCATATTGAGCTGCTGCGCCATCCCGCAGAATTTCTACGCGTTCAACCGCGGTGATTGGGATCGCATTGATATCATAACCTGCCGAGCCTTTACCAATCGTCTCTTGCACGTTAACCAAGGCCTGCTGATGACGACGTTTACCATTGACGAGTACAAGTACTTGGTCAGGTCCTAGGCCACGTAACGTCGCTGGTCGAATGATATCCGAGCCATCTGAAATGGTGGTGGAAGAAAAGTTAAACGAGGGCGCGCTCATCTGAATCGCTTTACCTAGTTCTGTTGCTCCCGTCTCTGCCAGCTGTTCACTGGAGATGATATCTACAGGTGAGGCCGACTCAGTGGCCGTCCTTCCGTTAACCCGAGATCCCAGAGTTACGATACGCTCAATATTTTCGGGCGCTTCTTCAGCTTGCTGTTGCTGTGCCAAAACCGGTGAGGCACTGCAAACTGCTGATACGGCAAGCGCGATGACACTTAATTTTATTGTTTTTTCTTTCATGCTCGCTCTTCCTTCACCATTTTGTAATAGTTCATTTACAGTGTTTACTTATATTACGGAAGAATATATATATGACATTTGACGTAACGCTGACGTCAAACTAAAAAATAAATGCTATGGTAGTTTGTGCAGTTAATTTATTTTATTTACAGAACAACAACTTAGGTGGAATCAGATGAATAAAATCGTAGGTCTTATTCTTTTAGTGGTCGGAGCAATTTTGTTGTACTTTTCTTACGAGGCATCTCAGTCACTTGCGTCTGAAGCTTCACAAATGGTCACCAATGAGCCAACTGATAACACCATGTGGTACTTAATCGGTGGTGTAGTAGCCGTGATTATTGGGCTATATGCGGTATTTAAAGGAAAGTAGAATATAGAGCAGTGTGTCTGGCTAACTGCCAGACACATTTTTAAGTGACAGCGAGGACAGTGTGGCAAGCAAACCAATACCAACAAGCAACCATAATACCGCCGCCACGCCGTAAGACGCATCTAACCAACCGAGTAAGATACCGGCCAGTAGAATAACGCCCATCACCGTATTGGATACAGCAGTCAGTTGCGCGCGGTTATCTTGATTTGCCATGTCCACAAGGTAGGTTTTGCGCCCCACTCGCGCGCCATGGTGCGCTACCGCAGATAGGAACATCAAACCACCCGCCGCCCAAATTGAGCTCAACGCTTGCGGGAACCAATAATAAATCGCCAAGGCTACCAACATCACAAGCGTCGACATCACCGACGCCGCCGCCATCACATGATGGCTAGCAGAGTCGGACCAACGCCCCCAAAAGCGTCCGGCCAATAAGCCAGCTAAGCCACTGGCCAATAGCAAACTACCTAAACTGGTATAGCCTGCATCCCCCTCGCGCTGGATAAGAACGACGATATACGGAATCGCAAAGGCCGCCGCAACTAATAGCGCACGAGTGAGAACAAAGTGACCAAAAAGCGCATTTCGCCACAGTAGCGAGAGTGATTTTAACGCTTCGCTGATAGCGTTGCCGCCGCCCTCTGTTGCACCAGCAACTTCGGGTATACCCGCGTAGGTGATTGCCGCACAGGTCCAAAGCAGCACGCCACCACCGAGCAACACAAGGAAAAGACTGCGTTGTCCCTCAACATCGGGGAACATTACGATGACTACAGCAGTCACTAGGGTCAGTAACCCCGCAGCCGAGGCGGCTACGCCCGACAGTCGCCCACGCCGCGTTTTCGAAACGGTTTTACCCGTCACATCTTTATTGGCTACTGAACAAACCCCACGCGATAGTGAAAAAGTAATTAGGAATAAAATGACTGTCCAGCCCAACGCGGTACCGTCCAAAGTCGCGACAGCCACAAGCATTAGAGCCAATGATACGGCTTGCCCAACGCTCCCGGCGACCCAAAACCACTTTCGTACAGGTTGCTCGCGTAACTTTTGGGCAACAAAGAGTTGTGGTAGCAACGCCAAAGATTCTCGAATGGGCACTAAGGCGCTAATGAATACGGGTGGCGCACCCAGTGCACTGAGCATCCACGCCAATACCAGACGTGCGCTCACCAGTGAATCGCCGAGCTTGGTGAACATTAGAGAAATAAGCATCAACACGAATGAACGCGGCTGTTCATTACATGCATTTTCGGGGATATCCTTACATACGCGTGCGTCTTCGTCCTCAGCAAGGTAGCCGTAGACACGATTCATCAATTGCTTATCAGCCATCACCTTTCCCTAATCGTCAGCTAATTGATACCAAATGTCATTGACCCATTGCATCAGTTGCAGCGCGGCTAGAACATCATCCCACTTTAAAGGTACCGGCGACTGGCGACGGTACTCATCAAAGCAGTAATGCTGCTCAGCCACCGAACAGCGGTTAATTAACATAGCACTGGCAAAATCAACGGCGGGGTTACCAAAACTGGCGTACTCCCAGTCCAACGCCACAGGTCGTTCTGTTAGTACGATATTATCGAAAGAAAGATCGAAATGGCAAAGACAAGATTGCGCTGAATCAATCGTTAACTGTTCTTGCAGCGCATGAATGCGTGCTAATTGCTGCTCAGAAGCGCACGCAAAATAGCCCTCAAGGCGTTGCCAGAAAGAAGGCCCCTGGTAATCAACGCGTGTTTGATGCAGCGTAGCCATGAGGCCAACCATGATAGTTAGCTTTTCGGTTCTCGGTAATGGGCTTTGCGTTAGTGTAGGTCCCTCGACGAACGCTTGCAGCACCCAACGCCTGTAGTCACTATCAATAATGTCTGGCGCTAAATCCTGCACCGCCAAAGCACTTTGCAGCCGCAACTCATCCTCGCGATCAAGCAATAACCCCTCTGATGCATTGAGCCACTTAAACAGATAGCTTTGGTTGGCGCAGGTAATGCGCCAGACGTCGTTAAGCTGTCCGGTCGATATACGTTCAACGCATTGAGGAGTTGGCAGTTTCATGTCGCCTGAGCCGCGGGTTCTTCATCCACTCGCCAACGATACATGGCATACACCACGAGTACCAAGTAGACCACAAACAGCATGGCTGTAGCGACAAAGCCTTTACTTAAATAGAGATAGACATAGACCGAATCGATTACAAGCCAATACCACCAGGTTTCCATCGCCTTTTTAGTAACCAAGTAGGTCGCCAGTAGACTAAATGCGGTCGTAAAAGTATCGAGCCAGACTGCATCTGCATCGGTATAGGTTTGTAACAGTAAGGCGATAACCACAGCAACCACCGAAACCCAAGCCCATTGCTTGAGATGCCATTTCAAGGAATAGTGATGACCGCGTTGATTTTCCTCAATCGCACTTCCTTGTTGTCGCCATTGCCACCAACCATAACCAGCCATGATGACGTAAATCACTTGCAGTAGCGATTCCATATACAGCTTTGCATCCCAAAAGATGCTTGCGTAAACACAACAGCTTACCGCCGCAGCGAGCCAACACCCTTGCCTTTGATGCGCGGCGAGCACTAAGTAAGCAAGCGCAAGTAGCAAAGCGCCAAGCTCCCAAAAGGAGCTCAGCATAAGTTGGTCCATTAACTCACTTAACATGATCGGGGGTCAGATCTTTATTGATAAACTTACAAACAAGAACCTGCGATGGCACCCGATCATATAACCAGTTGAGCTCTTTTGTCAGGGCGCCCATAACCACCTCAAGTTCACCAAATACTTGTGTGCTCATCGTGTTAGTGAGCACTGTTAAATCGGGATATTCATTCAATCTATCGATAAACGCTTGAATGACCTCTAAGTAGTTATTTGCAAGCGGATAGAGCGAGAGTTCTGCAGAAAATGGCATATAACCTCCTTAAAATGTGTAACGTGCGGTGAGGCCAAATCGACGCGGCTCACCATATTGGACGTAGGTTTCCGTCACGTATTCATCGCGCGGGTCGTTACCAAAATAGAAGCCTCGTATTTCGTAGTCTTCATCGGTTAAGTTACGTCCCCAAAGGGTAAAACGCCACTGGTTCCAATCGTAGTTAAGTTGCGCGTGCAGCAAGGCCATACTATCGGCCTGCTGATTGTGTGAGTTAGAGAAGTAAAAGCCATCTTTTAGATCGGTTTGAACACTCCAGCTCAACGCATTCGTCAGTTGTCCCTCTAAGCCAATGTTGGCTTGGTAGTTAGGTGCGTGAGCTTGGTCGCGTCCACTCATATCCATGCCATCTTCAGTCACGAAGCCATCGATTTCCGTATCCAACCAGCCCAATGATCCAAACGCACTGATGGAATCACTCAAACGGTATCTTAGCTCGGCTTCTAACCCATAGTTACTGCCTTGTGCGGCGTTCTCAATGTAACCCACGAACGACTGATTGCGATTTACCCAGCTCTTGAGCTGTACATCATCACGCCAGTTGTAAAACGCCGCCACCCGATAACTCCAATCGCTGCGCGTGGCCTTCATACCCACTTCCGCATTCCACAATATTTCAGGGGCAAAAGTCGCACGATCGAGTAAATAGGCTTCAAGTTCGTCGAGTTGTTGGTCTTTCGCGCGCCCTAACGCCTCACCATTAACACCACCCGCTTTATAACCCCGTGCGAGCGTGGCATAAGCATAACTTTGCGGCGCATATTGATACCGTAAACTCAGATTTCCACCAACCATGGTATCGCTAGGCTCTGCAACCACTCCGTTACTATCAACATAGTCATTGTCGTAACGTTCGATACGCAAACCACCAATCCAACTCCAGTTATCGTTGACTTGTTGGACAAGCTCACCATAGACCGCCTGGTTCTGAGTTTCATAAATACTACCGAAAATACTCGGTGAACCGAGGTCCCAATTATAGTAATCACGGGTTAGATTCACGTCTTTGCTGTAATAGTAAACACCGGCTGTCCAATCTGTTGGCAAACCCCACAGGTCAATCGGCGCATCCGAGGTAAAGCGGATTTCAGCCGTCACATCGTCTCGCTCGCGATAATATGCGTCAAAAGAGGAGTACTCCCAACCTGGGGCAATACCTACATAAGTCCAATCTTCGTCAAACGCGTAGTCTTTGTCAGCGCTGAGTACGTTAAACGCGGTTTCAATCGTAACGTTTTCAAAGCCGCTGTAATCGAGCTGTAATCGAGCAGCCGTTGAATCCAAACGATCAAACCCAGGTTCATCAGATAACGTGGTACGGTCGTTCTCTAAACTAAAAGCATCGTAGCCATTATCAATATCCATTTTGTGGATACGGGTTTTTAACAGCCAGTCCTGCCCGAGCTGAGTATCGATGCTTAAGCGTGCCGTGAACTCATCACGTTGCTCAGTATCATCGCGGTTTAGAAAAGTATTCTCGGTATAGCCATCTTGGTCGAATTGCATGAGGGATAAGCGTGCATTGCCCAACGCGCCTAAGGAACCACCCACAGCGCCGGCCAATGTGCTTTCAGAGTAGTTACCCACACCGATTAGCCACTCACCACTGGTAACCTCGGTAGGCTGATTAGACTCGAGCAACACCATACCCGCTAGCCCGTTAACGCCAAAGCGACCACTTTGTGGGCCACGATAGACTTCCACTTGTCCGACATCGAATAATGTCGCTGCAGAACCCAACCCAGAATAGTCGATGCCATCAATGACTAAGCCGACCGATGGATTAATTGCATCAACAAATTGTGAGCGTTCGCCGATACCGCGGATCTGGATGAAACGTGCCGTACTGGAGCCACCCGAAAAATTGACGTTAGCAACCGAGTTCAAGACGTCCTGCAAGTGACGTGATGCGCGTTGATGCATTGAGTTTTCATCAACAATGGCGATGCTGCGCGTGGTTTGTGTGATGGTCTGCTTTTGAAAGTCACCGACCACCTCAATGGATTCATCAATAGTGGTTTCGTTGGTATCTTGTGCCCAAACAGAAGTGCTGCTCAGTAAACTGACCAGAAGCGCAGATAGTTTAAAACTGTTGTTATGCATGGATCATTTCCCTTATTGACTGCAAAGAAACGATCCGGTTGGATCAGTCAAAGACTGATACTGAAGGAGGTTATTCACTCATTGTATGCGAGACTTTACCATCCCTACGCCAGTATTAACCGGATCAGGTAAAAAGGGTTCGCTTTCGCATCTCAGCCTAAAAAGGCACCCCTTGGTACTCGGGCGCTAGTATAACGCCTTGTTTAAAATTGGCAAACCTAGATGAATGCCAATGCGTCACCGTGCATATTTTCCATCGGCACATCACGTGCCGTAAAATCATCACGAATGACACGCACCATTTCAAAACGTCCAGCCATATAGATCTGACATTCGGACAAATTCGGTTGCTGAGCCATAACTTCGTGGTGGACTAAACCAACGCCATAAGCCCAACCCTGCGGCGCTTCTTCGACCACAGGATGGTACGTAAATAATGGATGTTGAGTTGCTAATGCCTGCAGCTCCTCATGCAAATAAAGGTCATCCGCCGACTTTGCGCCCCAATAGAAATAAACAGGTTTATCTAAGCCATCTGTCAGCAGCTTCTGCAAAATAGAGTACGTATAAGAGAAGCCCGTACCTCCGGCAATCAACACCGTATCGCCAGCACGATCGGACTTAAATACAGCCTCGCCTGCCGGTGCTTCAATAGTGAGTTCACCTTTATCTTTTATAACATCTAACACTTCTGTCGCGTAGCTGTTATCCGGTGGCGCGCCAATATGAAGTAACCATTCTTTATGCGCAGTCGGTGCCGACGCAATGCTAAACGGGCGTTTATCACGCTCACCCATGACCACCATTAAGTATTGGCCCGCTTCAAATTTTGTCGCCTCAGGTAAGGTCACACTGACTTCCCAGACGTGCTCTGCTAACTGACGGCTCACATGCGCTTTACAGTGCATCACTTGCGACATTTACTTCTCCAAAATATTTAATTCATCCCACAGCGAATCAACGCGCTGCTTGACTGCTTCGCTCATCACGATGGGTTCGCCCCACTCGCGATTAGTCTCCCCAGGCCACTTATTCGTGGCATCGAGACCCATTTTTGAGCCAAGACCCGAAACCGGTGAAGCAAAGTCTAAATAGTCGATTGGCGTATGCTCAACCATCGTCGTATCTCGCGCTGGATCCATACGCGTTGTCATCGCCCAAATCACGTCTTTCCAATCACGCGCGTTGACATCATCGTCACACACGATGACAAACTTGGTATACATAAATTGTCGTAAAAAAGACCAAACCCCCATCATCACACGCTTTGCATGACCTGGGTATTGCTTCTTCATGGTCACAACAGCCAATCGATACGAGCAACCTTCGGGCGGTAAATAAAAGTCGACTATTTCTGGAAACTGCTTTTGTAAAAGCGGAATAAACACTTCGTTCAATGCAACACCCAATACGGCGGGTTCATCCGGCGGACGCCCGGTATAGGTGCTGTGGTAGATAGGGTCTTTACGATGTGTAATGTGAGTCACTGTAAATACAGGGAACTCATCCACCTCGTTGTAATAACCTGTATGGTCGCCGTAAGGTCCTTCCGGCGCCATTTCTCCCGGCTCAATATAGCCTTCTAGGATCATCTCGGCGTGGGCAGGCACTTGTAAGTCATTGCTCACACTCTGAGTCACTTGTGTGCGACTATCGCGTAACAAGCCAGCAAAAGCGTACTCCGATAAACTGTCTGGAACCGGCGTGACCGCCCCCAAAATTGTTGCAGGATCAGCGCCCAAAGCGACCGACACAGGAAACCGTTTACCCGGATTTTGCTGACACCACTCTTGAAAGTCTAAGGCACCGCCACGGTGCGACAACCAACGCATGATGAGCTTATTTTTGCCAAGTACCTGTTGGCGGTAAATGCCCAAGTTCTGACGCTCTTTGTGCGGACCTCGGGTAATCGTTAAGCCCCACGTGATTAAAGGTGCGGCATCACCTGGCCAACAATGTTGAATAGGCAACTGGGTCAAGTCAACGTCATCACCCTCTACAACCACTTCTTGGCAAGGCGCCTTTTTAATCGATTTAGGTGCCATGCTCAGCACTTTTTTGTACGTGGGTAGTAGATTTAGCGCGTCTTTGAAGCCTTTAGGGGGTTCAGGCTCTTTCAAAAAAGCCAGTAGCTTACCGACATCACGCAGTGCAGTGACCGATGTTTGTCCCATACCCATAGCGACACGGTCGGGAGTACCAAACAAATTGGCGAGCACAGGAATCGAGTGACCTTTCACATTCTCAAATAACAATGCCGGCCCGCCCGCTTTTAGCGTGCGGTCGGCAATTTCTGTCATTTCTAAGTATGGATCGATCTCGTGTTGAATACGCTTGAGTTCACCTTTCGCCTCAAGCTGCTGAATAAAATCACGCAGATCTTGATATTTCATAGGTTAACTATTGCGTTGACGCTTCATTGACTCAAAGAACTCGTCATTGGTTTTGGTCATTTGCAGACGGTCGATTAAGAACTCCATGGCCTCAACTTCACCCATCGGGTTCATGATCTTACGTAGGATCCACATCTTCTGCAGTTCGTCTTGAGATGTAAGTAGTTCCTCACGACGAGTACCAGAGCGGTTAAAGTCAATCGCTGGGAATACACGGCGCTCTGCCAGCTTACGGTTTAAGTGCAGCTCCATGTTACCGGTACCTTTGAACTCTTCGTAGATGACTTCATCCATCTTCGAGCCAGTATCAATCAGTGCCGTCGCAATAATGGTTAAGCTACCGCCTTCCTCGACATTACGGGCAGCGCCAAAGAAGCGCTTAGGCTTATGTAACGCATTGGCATCAACACCACCGGTCAGTACTTTACCTGAACTAGGAATCACGGTGTTATAAGCACGCGCTAAACGCGTGATTGAGTCGAGCAAGATGACCACATCTTTTTTGTGTTCAACTAAACGCTTAGCTTTCTCTATCACCATCTCCGCAACCTGGACGTGACGGTTTGCCGGTTCATCAAACGTCGACGCAACGACTTCGCCTTTAACCAACCGATGCATTTCGGTCACTTCTTCTGGACGTTCATCAATCAGCAATACGATGAGTTCAGCTTCAGGGTGATTGGCTGCTAACGACGTTGCAATGTTCTGTAGCAACATGGTTTTACCCGCCTTAGGCGGCGCAACGATAAGACCACGCTGACCTTTACCGATAGGTGCTGATAAATCGAGCACACGTGCAGTGATGTCTTCAGTACTGCCGTTACCACGTTCAAGGTGGAAGCGCTCATTCGCATGTAGAGGCGTTAGGTTTTCGAAAAGGATCTTATTACGTGAGTTTTCTGGTTTATCAAAATTAACTTCACGGATTTTTAGTAGAGCAAAGTAGCGTTCGCTGTCTTTCGGAGGACGGATCTTACCGCCAATCGTATCACCGGTGCGTAGATTAAAGCGTCGGATCTGACTCGGCGAGACATAAATGTCATCGGGTCCTGCGAGATATGAAGAATCGGCTGAGCGTAAAAAGCCAAAGCCATCTTGCAATATTTCTAGGACACCACCGCCGTATATATCCTCACCACTTTTGGCGTGCGCCTTTAAAATCGCGAAGATAATGTCTTGTTTACGCAGACGAGCCATGTTTTCAAGGCCCATGCTATCGGCTAGTTCTACTAATTCATTTACAGGTTTATTTTTAAGTTCAGTCAGATTCATAGGGGGGTTTCGAATTATCGATTCATCACAAAGTCGGTAAGGACTCGCTAAGGTTATAAGTTAGGGTTACATTAAAATTTGAAATTTGGATTCCGAGCGGTTGGAAATCGAGTCAAGAAAGACTTGTTTTGCGTGCAATGATTAGCGCACATTGCCTCGATGCTCAGTTAATGAGCAAAACCTAACACCAAACTTCGGATTCGTCCAGTTTTTAGGCCATAAAAATTAAAAAACGGCGTCATGGACGCCGTTTTTTACGATCAATTAGATGTGTTGGTCAAGAAACTCAGTTAACTGAGCTCGAGACAACGCACCTACTTTAGTGGCAACCACTTCACCGTTTTTAAACAACAGCAAGGTAGGGATACCACGAATACCATATTTCGGTGGCGTCTGATCGTTATGGTCTACGTTCAGCTTGCCGATGGTCAAACGACCTTCGTAGTCTTTAGAGATGTCGTCCAAAATAGGCGCGATCATCTTGCATGGACCACACCACTCGGCCCAAAAATCTACTAATACAGGTTTATCAGAATTGATGACATCCGCTTCAAAGCTGTCATCGCTAAGCTGAACAATTACGTCACTCATGTTAATCTCCGCTACTCTTTTCGCGACTAATGTGTGTATGATGATATTATTTCTGTTTTTGATTACAAGCGCAAACTGATATGCTTATAACCTATGAATAAAACACATTTAACTGAAACTCGATTCGAAACGCTGGGTTTGCATGAAAAAATCCAACAGGCACTTGCGTCTGCAGGATTCGAAAATTGTACACCCATTCAAGCACTTAGCCTACCGGTAGCGCTAGCTAATCAAGATGTTGCAGGTCAAGCCCAAACAGGCACTGGCAAAACCTTGGCATTTTTGTTGGCAACTTTCAACCGATTAATGCAATCGCAAAAATCGTCTGAACAGGGGCCTCGAGCCATTGTTATGGCTCCGACACGTGAACTTGCGATACAAATTGCTAACGATGCAAACATCTTAACACAGAGCTGCGGTCTCAAAACGGCAGTCATCTATGGTGGCGAAGGTTACGAGGCACAACAGCAACAATTAGCCGACAAGCCCGACATCATCATTGGTACCACAGGTCGTATCATTGACTTCTACAAACAAAGCCTATTCCCGCTCAGTAATATCGAAGTGGTGGTACTCGACGAAGCTGACCGCATGTTCGATTTGGGCTTTATCAACGACATCCGGTATTTACTGAAAGCCATGCCCGATCCGAGTGAGCGACTCAACTTGTTGTTTTCTGCCACTTTATCTTATCGGGTGCAGGAGCTGGCGTATGAGCATATGAATGCGCCAACCAAAGTCGAGGTGGAGCCTCAACAGAAAACCGGCGTACGTATTTCGGAGGAGCTATTTTATCCGTCTAAGTACGATAAGATGCCGCTGTTGCTGACATTGATTGAGGAAGACTGGCCCGATCGCGCTATCGTGTTTGCAAACACCAAACATGGATGTGACAAGGTTCATCAGTGGCTCGAAATCAACGGCCATCGAGTGGGCTTGTTAACGGGCGACGTACCACAGAAGAAACGCTTGAAGATTTTGGATGACTTTGCCGAAGGCCATCTTGATATTTTAGTGGCAACCGATGTGGCAGCGCGTGGACTTCATATCCCAGAAGTAACCCACGTTTATAATTTCGACTTACCTGATGACTGCGAAGATTACGTACACCGTATTGGACGCACAGGGCGCGCGGGTGCGAGTGGGGCTGCAATTAGCTTAGCCTGCGAAGAGTATGTCTATAATCTACCAGCAATCGAAGATTATATCGGGCATGTCATTCCGGTAACCAAGTATGATGAGACTGCGATTTTGACGGACTTGAAACGTCCTCGAAATCAACATCGCCGTCGCCGCGGACCTCATCCCAACAATCGTAATCGCAATCGCAATAACAAGCACAGAGGTCCTAAGAACTAACATGACCTCAAATAGCCGCCGCATTGCTGCCATTGATTTAGGTTCCAACAGTTTTCACTTACTTTTGGCCGAAATGGTAACGCGCGGCGGTATTGACTCGCCTCGTATCATCAAGCGCGTTAAACAAAAAGTGCGTTTAGCCGATGGCTTTGATACCTCTCGAAACATCAGCCAACAAGGTATAGATCGAGCTAAGGCATGCTTGAGTCTGTTTCATGATGAGATCGTTCAGTTCGGCGCAGGTACCATTAAAGCCGTCGCCACAGCGGCGATGCGTCAAGCAAATAATCAAGCCGATGTACTGCAAGCGCTCGAAGCCTCATTAAAATTTCCTATTGAGATTATTACTGGCTTACGCGAGGCAGAATTAATATATGCGGGCGTGACATCAACAGCACGCAGTCGTGGCGACACGTTGGTTATTGATATTGGCGGTGCAAGTACTGAAGTGATTGCAGGCCATGACAGAACACCCAAACTATTACACAGCTTTGATATGGGCTGTGTGGTATTTCAGAATAATTATTTTCCTGAGGGTATTATCACGCCAAGTCGTATCGAGTCCGCGCAAGCACAAGTGCGCAATCAACTCAGTCACTACCAAGAGGCCTTTAAGCGTCTCGGCTGGGCGCGCGTCATAGGCGCATCCGGCACGTTCAGAGCGGTGTACGAAATCGCTCAAGCGAATCAGCAAGATCCGATCGACGGACAGTATCTCACCGCTTTAGTTTCACAATGTGTCCAAGCAGGCACAGTGAACAACCTAAAACTGATGGGTCTACGCGACGATCGCAAGCCTATCTTTTTGGGTGGGTTAGTGATTCTGGCCACACTTGTCGAGCAATTGGGTATTCGCGCCATTGAGATAACCAATGGCGCTTTACGAGAAGGCTTGCTCGCTGAGATCAGCCAGTCCAATGAACAATTAGCGCTGCGCTAATTCGCGCGCAACCTGTTTAGCGAAGTAGGTGAGAATGCCATCGGCTCCTGCACGCTTAAATGCGAGCAAACTTTCCTGCACGACATCATTTGCTAACCAACCGTTTTCAATCGCAGCCTGCAACATCGCGTATTCACCGCTCACCTGATAAGCAAACGTCGGTACCTTAAATTGGTCTTTTACTTCTCGGACAATGTCCAAGTACGGCATACCCGGTTTGACCATTACCATGTCAGCACCCTCTTCGATATCTAGGGCAATCTCATGCAACGCTTCGAGACGGTTGGCCGGATCCATTTGGTAGGTTTTCTTGTCGCCGCCTTTGAGGTTACCGGCTGAACCAACTGCATCCCGAAAAGGCCCATAGAATGCGCTAGCGTATTTCGCTGAGTACGCCATGATTTGTGTATTGGAGAAACCCTCACGCTCTAACGCATCGCGAATCGCGCCAATACGCCCATCCATCATGTCTGAAGGTGCAACCATATCAGCACCTGCTCGTGCATGGGACAACGCTTGTTTGACCAATACGTCAGTGGTTATATCATTCAAGACGTAACCGGAATCATCAATAATGCCATCTTGCCCATGGGTGGTAAACGGATCGAGAGCGACATCCGTCATCACACCTAACTGCGGGAATTTAGCTTTAATAGCACGCACTGCGCGCTGGGCAAGGCCATCGTCATCATATGCAGCTTCAGCCATTTCTGACTTTACCGACGAGGGCGTAACAGGAAATAACGCAACTAGTGGAACCCCAAGCTCGACCAGTTCTGCGCATTCATCAAGCAACAAGTCAATTGACTTTCGTTCCACACCCGGCATCGAAGAAACCCGTTCGCGTTGCTGCTCTCCCTCTAACACAAACACGGGATAAATTAAGTCATTAACTGTGAGCGAGCTCTCTGCTACCAACCTGCGTCTAAAATCGGATACGCGATTGCGGCGCATACGCGTGCGTGGAAAACTGCCATTCGTCGACATGACGGCTACTCCTCAATGGACGTTGTTACAACTTGATCGCGGCCCTCGCGCTTGGCTTTGTATAGCGCCGAGTCTGCCGCAGTAAATAAATCATGCACACTATGATCGCGCGTATTATCTATCGCTGCAACTCCAGCGCTGATAGTAATTGAGTGTTCACCGTCACGTGTCGAGAACACACACTGTCGTACATGAGCTACCAACTTCTCTGCAAACGCGACACCGTTTGTTAAATCGGTCTCCGCAAGAATGAAAGCAAATTCCTCTCCACCATAGCGACACACCGCATCAGTCGGACGCCGAGCTTGTTTGCGTAACTCTTTACTTATCGCCTGTAGGATGTCATCACCTACACCGTGCCCATAGGTATCATTTACCGCCTTAAAGCGATCGATATCAACCATGATTAAGCACATGGGCTTTTGATTACGGCGACTGCGACGGTATTCACGCTCTAATTGCTGAGTAAAATAACGGCGATTATTCAGTCCAGTTAGCGGATCCTCTAAGTTGCGTTGTTCGAGCTCGTTATTCACCTCTTGTAATTCTTTTAAGGTAATTTCCAACTCGAAGGTGCGCTCCTCTACACGCGTTTCAAGCTCTTCATTATAACGTTGTTGAGCGATCAACTTTTCACGTCTTTGCTCGTTGTAGCGCACAGCAAGCACCCAAGACAGCAGCAGGATTTCGAGTGCAGAACCGAGCATAATGGCGTGACGCTGAATAAACATACTGTCGATAATGCCAAGGTATCCAAGTGAGTTAACCATCACTGACAGTAATAAAGCGCCCCACGCAATAGTAAACATGCGTGCATAAACGAGGCCCTTTTTCCACAAATACACGCCAATTATTAGCAAGTAGAGACAACCGGGTACAGCCAACGCAAGCAGTGCATGAATGCCTACCTGATAACTGCTAAAGGCACCTATAGCCAAGCTGAGTATTGCGAGTCCAGCCATAATAAATAACCCTCTTGCGAGGGTACGGCGATAATTTTTCAGGCGTAATAGTTGATAAGCAAACAGGGCAGCCATCAACAATGTCAAACTACCAAATATCGGTATTCCTTTATCTTGTAGATACAGCCAATCGGGCCATAAATAGCGGAATCCGAGACCATCGAGACTCAGCATCAAGCCGCCAAAAAAAATCGTGTACAAGGAATATATGCCGAACTCCGGTTCACGCGAAGCAAGAAAACCAAATAAATTGTAGACCGTCATACAAAACAGTAAGCCAAAATACAGGCCTTCTATAAGACGACGTTGTAGCTTGGCATCAAAAAAATCGGTTTCGGACATCAATGCTACTGGCACACGCATAGAGCTTGAGGTTGTTACCTCAATGAAGAATTCACCTTGTTGAGCCTCCGCAATAGGGATAGCAAAGTCCGAGATTAATATCGGTCGTTCAAAGTAGGGCTGCTTATCCCCTAGTTGATACTCAACCAGCTCCGAACGAGTGCGCCAATATATGTGAATGGAGTCGAGCAGAGGGTAGGCAATATATAGGACCCGATCATAATCGGCGTCATCGATACTGAACTTAAGCCAATAGTGTTCATCGGTATAGCCAAATGAGCCTCGTGCGCCACTCAGCTTCTGCCACTCGGAGTCAGAACGTGCCTCAACATCCGTTAACGTTAAAGCAGCCGACGTACTGAAGTACTTAATATCTAATATTTCTGAACTGCGTCTCTGATCCATCGTTAGCGATGAAAAAGCGAACCATAAGATGGTCGCGGCAATTACAACTAAGAAGACAACGATCGAGGACCAGCGGCTCATGCTTGACTCAACATCTTGTCGCGGTTAAATAGGCGGAGTGCATTAGCGGTAGTCAACTTTGCGACGTCAGCCACGCTTAAATCCCAATGCTTAGCTAAGACTTCGCCAATATAAGGTACGAACGCGGGTTCATTATCGCGAGGCCGAGGGCGAATATTCCGAGGTAGTAGAAAAGGAGCATCAGTCTCAAGTACTGTTCTTTGTTTTGGTAGCGTCGGTAGTGCTGTCAATAAATCATGGTTTCTGCGCTCGTCGCACAACCAGCCAGTTAGACCAAACCAATGTTCGCGTTCATTATAAGCATCTGCGGCGTTGCGCCCACCCGTAAAACAATGAGTTAAACGCGGTAAATTAGGGGAAGCATAACGATCGAGTATACGCAGTTGCTCTTTAAGCGCTTCGCGCTCGTGCAGATAAAGCGGCAGATTGAGCTCATTAGCAACTTCAATTTGCTCAATAAAAACACGCTGCTGATTCGTCGGACTTGAGAAATTTCGATTAAAATCAAGACCACACTCACCTATGGCTTTGACATGAGGCGACTGAGCTAATTGTAAAAGCTGTTGTTGTAAATCATTGGGCGCATCATCAGCATCGTGAGGGTGAACCCCTACCGTCATATGTAATGAGTCAGGAAAACGCTGGCATAACTCCAGTGCTGCTTGAGCCTCAGCCAGATTAGTGGCTATCACAAGCTGATTAAGGACACCCGTACTCTGTGCCCTTTCGATGACTGATTTAAGTTGGCGATCAAGTCGAGCGTGTGTCAGATTCACGCCCGCATCAAACCATTCCATAAAGCCCACTTTAATTTAATTATCGTTCAATTTGGGTTTATACCAGCTTCCGATAATAAGACCAAGCTCAAACAATAGCCACATCGGTATCGCCATTAGCGTTTGCGAGATAACGTCTGGGGGAGTCAGCAGCATGCCGATAGTGAAAGCCGCAACAATGACATAAGGTCTCTTCTTACGTAAACTCGCGGGGTTGGTAACACCAGACCATATCAGAAGCACGATAGCTACCGGCGTCTCGAAGGCGATACCAAAGGCAATAAATATTGCTAGAACAAAATCGAGATAGTTTGAGATATCCGTAGCGACCTGAATGTCGTCAGGGGCTGCGGCCATAAAAAAACTCATCGCTAACGGCAGCACAACGAAATACGCAAACGCGATACCAAGATAGAACAGCAATGTACTACTGGTTAATAATGGCACGACAAAGCGCTTTTCCTTTTTGTATAGCCCCGGCGCAATAAAGGCCCATATTTGCCACAAAATAATGGGCACTGCTAACGCAAACGCGACCACAAAAGTCAGTTTGAAAGGCGTGAAGAAAGGCGCCGCCACATTAGTCGCTATCATTTGCGACCCCTCTGGCAAGTACCGAATGAGCGGATCGGCCAGTAGACGATATAGGTCATTGGCAAAATAAGCTAACGCAGCAAACACCGCCACGACTGCGATCACAGCTCTGAGCAAGCGTTTGCGAAGCTCGATAAGGTGACTTAGGAGAGGCGAATCAGTCATGCTTTTTAGGCTCAGTATCCGATTCTTTTGCCGCTTGGTAGGGACGCTGAACGTCAGCTGCGGCGTTTTGTAACTCAACGATTGAACGCTGTAACTCAGGACTTAATTCGTGAAAATCTTTGCCTTCTTGCTCGAACTTGCGCAAATGTTCGTGTAACTCTTTAACTCTGAGTTCATGATCAAGCTCATTTTGTACGTTTTGAGAGAACGACTTTACTTTCGCCATGCCCCGCTGAACGCCACGCAAAGCGGACGGCAAGCGCTCGGGTCCTAGCACTAATAGACCGACCACGATAATGACCAGCAACTCCCAAAATCCAATATCGAACATAAAAAATTAGGCGTTCTTATCTTTCTCGGATTCGCTGGTTGTGCTTTCCGCTTGTTGGTTTTGCTTCAGGTTTTTGGTTGGCTCATCGTCTTCGTTAGCGTCGTCATCCTTTTTAGGTTCGTCACTCACTGACTTTTTAAAGCCGCGTACAGCACTGCCAACGTCTGAACCGAGGTTTCGTAGGCGCTTACTACCAAAAAGTAGCACGATAATGAGTAATAAAATCAGTAATTGCCAAGGACCTGGACTCATAATTCACCTATTCCTTTATCTTAATTTGAGGGCGCGCGCGCCACGCTTTTAATCCAACCATTACGGTAAGTATACCAGAACCCAGCGCCCACGCAGCAGTGCCCTGGCTAATTAACCATACCGAGCTGACAACCCCGCTTGCCGTTAAGATAGTCCAAAACTGACTGGTGGCCGCTTGCTGTTGCGTCATCAATTGCTCTACGCGGTGCCTTTCTAGTTGCTCTTGAATACGTTGTTGAGAGCGCAGTCCATCGTACAATAGGTTAGGGAGCTCCGGCAGCTTTTCAGCCCAATAAGGTGCGTTTTCCTTCACTGAACGCACTACTGCTCTCCACCCTAGTTGCTCATTCATCCAACGTTCTAAAAACGGCTTAGCGGTCTTCCATAAATCCAATTCGGGATACAACTGACGACCTAATCCCTCGATATACAGTAAAGTCTTTTGTAACAGTACCAACTGCGGTTGTACTTCCATCTGAAACCGGCGGGCGGTATTAAAGAGATTGACTAACACATGTCCGAATGAAATCTCCGCGAGGGGTTTTTCGAATATGGGTTCGCACACCGTTCGGATAGCTGATTCAAACTCTTCGATATTCGTTTCTCGTGGCACCCAGCCCGAATCCACGTGAAGCTCAGCCACCTTACGATAGTCGCGATTAAAAAAGGCGAGAAAGTTCTCCGCCAAGTAACGTTTATCTTCACGATTAAGGGTGCCGACGATACCAAAATCAATACCGATGTACCGAGGATAAGTCGGGTCATCCTTGGCGACAAAAATATTGCCTGGATGCATATCCGCGTGAAAGAAGCTATCGCGAAACACTTGTGTGAAGAACACTTCGACACCGCGCTCCGCTAACTTTTTCATATCCACCCCGCGTGCTTTCAACATATCGACTTCGCTGACAGGGATCCCGTCGATACGCTCCATTACCATCACATTTTTACGACTTAAATCGCTGTAAACAGTGGGTATATACAGTAACTCAGAGTCCTCAAAGTTGCGCTTTAACTGAATAGCGTTGGCGGCTTCACGCAACAAATCCAGTTCGTCCAATAACGTCTTTCGGTATTCTCTTACCACTTCTTTCGGTTTTAACCGACGGCCATCGGGCAAATGCCGCGCTAATACGGCAGCAAGCGACTCCATCAGCTCCAAGTCAGCATTAATCGTCTCACGTATATCTGGACGAATCACCTTAATGACGATGTCTTTTAGCTCGCCATCTTTTTGCTTTAGCTTGGCTGTATGTACTTGTGCAATCGATGCAGACGCTAATGGCTTAACAGCGAAGTCTTGAAACAACTCACCGATATGCTCAATATCCAACGACCTTTCAATGATAAGTTGCGCGGCATGGCCATCGAATGGCGCAACCCTATCTTGCAGATAGGCCAGTTCTAATGCGATGTCAGGGGGGAGCAAGTCACGCCGTGTCGATAGCATTTGACCGAACTTGACCCAGACAGGACCTAGCGACTCCAGCGCTAAACGCAAACGCTCTCCAGCGGGCTTTTCATTATGCTTATTTGGCCACCAAAACATCATATGGCGCCCAAAACGCAGATACCACGGTAGCCAACGTGCCGGAATCAAGTCATCCAAACCATAATTTAAAAAGGTTTTTGCAATGCGATATATACGTTTACTGCGCATGCTGGGTCTCTACTTTAGTTTTCGCTGAAGTCGCTCAATTTGCGCACGCAAAGCCTGCACATCGTCTTTAAATAATTCAAATTCCAAACGGTTAGGAAGCACTTGCTTTTCTTCGGTGAGCACACCCTTGAACCAACGTTGGCGCATTTCGCTTTGTTGCTGAAAGCGCTCGCGACTCTGTTTAAACAAGGTGCTGATACGGTGCGCCATACCGTCACCGAGCTTTTCTGCTAGTTTGGCTTCCCAATCAATATCCAGCGCTTTAACCAAATTCACCAATTGTTGCGCCAGCATAGGATCGCCATCAATATCCAATTTATCGGCTTTAATAAGGCGCGTAAGGTTAGCCGTATCGCTTAACTCCGGTAACACGCCGAGTTCCGTTCTGACATGGCAATCCACTTCACCGCCATCGTCAACAGAGCTTAAATTGAGTCCGTCGGTGTGCACAGCGATATTGATATCAAAGGGTAGCTCTTTGAAGCTAAATCGAAAATGCTTACCCGCCAACTGATTTAATCGCTCGGTTGAATTCGGGTCCTGCTGCAACAGTGCATTGATAGTGCGCTCAAGCACCATCCACGGAATCAATTGCCAAATCATTAAAATTTGTATCCTCGATGAAGTGCGACAATGCCGCCCGTCAAATTCTGATAGTCGACGTTTTCGTAACCTGCTTCCGACATCATCTGCTTCAAGGTGTCTTGATCAGGATGCATACGAATTGACTCAGCCAAATACTGGTAACTATCTGCGTCGTTAGCCACCAATTGCCCCATTTTGGGCAGGATATTAAATGAGTAAAAGTCGTAAAGCTGATTCAGTGTCGCTGTTGTTGGCTTGGAAAACTCCAAGATTAGTAAGCGACCGCCTGGCTTCAGCACCCGCAACATGGAGCGCAAAGCAGCTGGCTTATCGGTCACATTTCGCAAACCAAAAGCAATAGTCACAATATCAAAGCTATTATCAGCAAAGGGCAGGTTTTCCGCATCGGCTTGTACACAATTAACATTTCCCACGATGCCCTTGTCGCGCAATTTATCGCGACCCACTTTAAGCATGGCGTCATTGATATCCGCTAAAACGACTTCGCCCGTCTCGCCAACACGACGCGAGAACTGTGCCGTTAAATCGCCGGTGCCGCCCGCGATATCAAGCACTTTCATGCCCTTACGCACACCGCTACAGTCAATGGTATAGCGCTTCCAAACACGGTGGATACCCATCGACATGAGGTCATTCATGACATCATATTTGGCTGCCACTGAGTTAAATACATTGGCAACAAGGCCCTTTTTCGCATCCTTTGGCACACGCTGGTAGCCAAAGTCGATTCCATCTTCGTGTTTATCTGACATAATTTTTCCTAACGACTTTTTACCCTATTGTACGGGCGTCACTGCTGTAATACTACACCTGCGCATAATGATCTCGACGTGGTAACCAGCGCGCAATCAACGCATTGACGGTATTCGGGTAATCGCTGATAAGCTCCTCAGCAACCGTCTGAGCTTCGGGTATCAACACCTCATCACGTTCAATATCCGCCACTTTCATCTGTGTTAAACCAGTTTGCCGTTGACCGAGAAGTTCACCGTACCCTCGGATCTCCATATCTCGTTGCGCGATCACAAAGCCATCATTACTATCCCTTAATACGGACAAACGCTCGGTCGCGGTTCTCGATAAGGGCGTTTTGTAGAGCAAAACACAATGACTCGCTACCGAGCCTCGACCCACACGTCCTCGTAACTGATGAAGCTGCGCTAAGCCTAACCGTTCTGGGTTCTCGATAATCATTAAAGATGAATTAGGTACATCGACACCCACCTCGATCACAGTGGTCGCCACCAGCAAGTCAATTTCGCCGCTTTTAAAACGCGACATCACCGCTTCCTTTTGGTCGGCTTTCATTCGCCCATGCACGAGCCCTATCGTCAAGCCATCAAGTTGTTCTTGTAACTCCGTTGCAGTGTCTTCAGCCGCCTGACATTCCAACACCTCAGATTCTTCAATCAAAGTACACACCCAATAAGCTTGTCGACCTTCGTGAGTACACACTTCGCGCACACGCTCGATCACCTGGTCACGTCGTGTATCCGGGATGGCCACTGTTGTGATCGGCGTGCGCCCCGGCGGTAACTCGTCAATCACTGAAGTCGCTAAGTCAGCATATGCGGTCATCGCCAATGTTCGCGGAATCGGTGTTGCTGTCATAATTAATTGGTGCGGTTGAAAGCCCGCTTGTACACCTTTCTCTCGCAATTGTAACCGTTGGTGCACACCAAAACGGTGCTGTTCATCAATAATAACTAACGCGAGTGAGTGATAGTGCACGTCGGCTTGAAACAATGCATGGGTACCCACAATGAGCTGAACTCTACCGCTCGCAAGCTGCTCTAACGTGTGCTGACGCGCCTTACCCTTGCTGCGACCACTCAGCCAAGCAACTTCAATACCTAAGGGCGCAAACCATTGTTCGAACGTCAATGCGTGCTGTTCTGACAGAATTTCGGTGGGCGCCATAATCGCCACTTGATGACCTTGCTCGATAGCGGCCAATGCGGCCAAGGCCGCCACGAGCGTTTTCCCCGAGCCAACGTCACCTTGAACCAAACGCATCATCGGCTGATCTTGCGCGAGATCCGCATGGATTTCACTTAACACACGCTGTTGTGCAGCCGTTGGCTTAAACGGTAGTTGCTTTAAGAATTCACTTTGTAAGTGCGGCTCCGCATTCAGCGCATGTGCACGTTCTTGCTGACGTTTTTCGCGTAACTGCAATAAACTGACCTGGTGTGCAATCAATTCTTCCATTGCTAACCGCTGTTGTGCAGGATGGGCCCCCTGTTCAAGTTGCGCGAGACCGATATCCTTGGGCGGGTTATGCAATGTTTTGAGTGCCTCGACCAAAGATAGGTCGTGGGGCTGAAGAGGTGCTGGCAATAACTCGGGCAACGCTCGTTCGGTCACATAAGAGAGTGCTTGGTCGATAATCTTACGTAGAGAAGCCTGATAGACGCCCTCAGTAGTGGGATAGATAGGCGTCAAGGTCTCAGGCAACTCAATCGCGTCGGATGAGGAAAGTACACGATATTCGGGATGAATCACTTCAAACCCGCTAAGCCCCGCACGCACTTCACCAAAGACTAATAACGAGGTGCCAGCGCTGAACTGTTTTAGTTGCGCAGCGCTAAACTGGAAAAAGCGCAATGTCATGGTGCCGGTTTCGTCACGCACTCGGCACACCAACATACGCTTGCGACCATATTTAATGTCCGCATTATCGACGGTTACCTGAAAGTGACCTGCCACCCCAGGACGCGCATAAGCAATTCGGTAAATCTGTGTGCGATCTTCATACCTTGCAGGTAGATGAAAAATCGCATCATTTACCGTCACTAAGCCCAGCTTTTCCAACTTCTTAGCGACTTTATCGCCGACCCCTTTGAGCGTGGTCAGTGGAATTTTGCTGAGAGGCTGCATTGATTAGGCTCGCTTTTTAGCTGCGCGCATGGCTAACCACCACTCGTTATCCGCGACAATTTGCCCGTGTTCATCTAGCGGCGGATACGGTAGTCCCTTACGTTTACAGGCTTTGGCATAAATTGGATGGCCACCTTCAAACAGTACGCGGTGCTGTTCGGCATCACTTAAACGTATAGCGTCATACATTCCCGCTTGCTCACGTTGACGCTGCGCCTCATAAAGCATTACCGCACCTGCGACTGAGACATTCAGCGACTGCACCATACCAACCATCGGAATCTTGACGTGATGATCGGCAATTTTCAGCGCCTCTTCAGTCGCACCGTGCTTTTCCTGACCTAACAAGATTGCAGTAGGCTGTGTGTAATCGATTTCACGAAAATCCACCGCTTGATCAGACAAGTGAGTCACCACGACTTGCATACCTTGTTGCTTTATTTGCTCTACCGCAGGGCTTAACTGGCTATGATGATGCACGTTGACCCAGTTTTGACTTCCCAAAGCAGTGCCGCCGGACACGCGCATTTTGCTGCTAAGCCATATGGCATGCATTTCATGGACGCCCACCGCGTCCGCAGTACGCACTACCGCCGATAAGTTATGGTGCTTATGCACGCCTTCCATGACGACAGTTAAGTCGGGCTGGCGAAACGCCAGCATCTCGGTAATGCGTTGATAACGTTCTGGACTCATTGATAGCCTTTAACTTCTGTGCTTTCTTACTACGTCATAAATATCGGTACGACGATCTTTCTTATTGGTCACTGAACCCTCGTGATGCAGATAACGCAGTTCATCTAAATTCAAGTCAGAGAACATCAGCATTTCTGTATTCGGGGTCGTTTCTGACATCACGGCATCGTGTGGGAAGGCAAAGTCCGACGGCGAAAATACAGCAGACTGCGCATATTGTACGTCTAAACTTTCCACCTCAGGTAAGTTACCAACACTGCCACAAATCACTACGTAACACTCGTTTTCAACGGCACGTGCTTGTGCACAATGGCGAACGCGCAGATACGCGTTCCGTGTATCGGTCCAAAAGGGCACAAACAGGATCTCAAGTCCCTCTTCAGCCATAATACGACCCAACTCAGGGAATTCGACGTCGTAACAAATCAAAATACCGACACGTCCCGCATCGGTATCGAATACGCGCACATCATCGCCGCCTTCAATGACCCAGTCACGCTTCTCGTGCGGAGTGATATGCAGTTTACGCTGCTCTTCAACTGAGCCATCGCGACGACACAAGTAAGACACGTTGTAGATACTGTCGCCGTCTTGTAACGGCATTGAACCCGTGATGATGTTTACATTGTAACTGACGGCCATTTGCGACATTTCGCGTTTAAATCGCTCGGTGAAACCGGCGAGAAAGCGAATGGCATTCATCTGTTGGCTCTGATCGGTTAACCCCATCAGCGGCGCGTTAAAAAATTCGGGTAGCACAGCAAAGTCACTCTGGTAGCTTGAAAGCGCATCAACAAAGTACTCGACTTGCTGAAGAAGCTCATCAACAGACTCGACTGATCGCATTTGCCACTGCACCGCACCGACACGCACATTTTGAACGCGCGTATTCAGCATGTTTGTTGACGGATCGTAGAGGAAGTTATTCCATTCCAATAACGTGGCAAAACCTCGCGAACGTTCGTCCTCAGGTAAGTACTTGCCCAGCAAGCGCTTCACACTAAAGTCGTTCGCTAACTGGAAAGTCAGGATCGGATCATAGATTTCACGGCGTTGTACTTTATCTAAGTACTGTGACGGAGACAGATCGTTTGAGTACTTGTGGTAATTAACGATACGCCCACCGGCAAGAATGGCGCGCAGGTTTTTCTGGCGACACAGTTCTTTACGGGCATCATAAAGACGGCGGCCCAAACGGTAGCCGCGATAATCTGGATGAATCAGCACATCCAGGCCATACAATGCATCACCTTTCTTATCATTAAGAATGGCTTCGCGATGCCCAATCAAATCCTCGTAAGTGTGCGGGTTCGAAAATTTGTTATAGGCAACTTTCACGGTCAACGCCACACCAATAATGCGACCATTATCTTCGAGGCAAAACTGTCCTTCGGCGAAGTCTTTGATCAACTTCTCGATGGTAAAACTGCTCCACGCACCACCGATATCGGTGTAGATGGCATCCATTAACTCTTTTAACTGCTCGTAATCATCTAATCGAAGATTACGAATCTGAAGATGCAATTCTTCTGGGCTCATACTTGCCTCTTTACGCCAATTACTATACGAGTAGTGTACACGGTTTTTAATAAAGGTTGCATCACATCAGTTAGCTATATAAACTTCTGGACGTCCAAATAAAAATATCGAATTACCATAAGGGTCACTTATGTCGTCACAAATTCCTGCGCAACCCGCTAGTGCTAAGGCGTTGTTGCCACTTGCTTTGTTCCTCGCGCTGTTTTTAGGAACAGGCATTTATTTTCAGTCAGAGGGCGTCGAGTACGCCTTTTATCAACTACCAAGCCCCGTCGCTATTTTACCTGCGATTGCGTTAGGTATTTTGCTCAGCAAACAAGCGTTCGAAGAACGCATCGCCACCTTTGTCGCGGGTGTAGGTGACAGCAACATTGTGACCATGTGCATGATCTATTTATTAGCCGGTGCATTTTCTACGGTCGCCGAAGCAACCGGTGGTGTTGATGCCATGGTAGCCCTTGGTTTAGGTATTATCCCAGCGTCATTTTTACTGCCCGGCCTGTTTATTATTGCCGGTGTGATTTCGACCGCGATGGGGACTTCGATGGGCACCTTGGCTGCCCTTGCTCCCGTAGCATTAGGCATTGGCGAAGCAACAGACATCAGTCTGCCGTTGCTCGCGGGGGTATTGGTCAGTGGTGCTATGTTCGGTGATAATCTATCAATTATTTCTGATACCACGATCGCAGCCACACGCACACAAGGCTGTAGTATGCGGGATAAGTTTAAAGCAAACTTAAAAATCTCGATTCCCGCGGCAATTATTACGATGCTTTGGTTAGTCAGTTACGACACCAGTAACGCGCCGCTCAATATTCCCGACGCAAACCTATGGTTATGTATTCCCTATTTCGCCATTATCGTGCTGGCAGTAATGGGTTTGAACGTATTTGCGGTGTTGGGTCTTGGTATCGTATTGGCCGCTGCATTTGGCATGGTTGCGGTAGATTACCAGTGGGTAAAATTTAGTCAGGATATCTACGATGGCTTTTCATCGATGCAAGAAATCTTCTTGCTGTCGTTGCTGATAGGTGGGCTTTCCGGCTTGATCCGTCAGCAGGGCGGTTTGGCTTTCCTTGCCAAAGCCGTTGAAGCGGTCACCAGCCGCTTAAGTAAGCATAAACAACGGTCTTCTGCGCTTGGCGTCGCTGGCCTTACATCACTTACAAATCTCTGTGTCGCGAATAACACAGTGAGTATTCTGCTTGCGGGAGAAGTCAGTGCTCGCTTAGCTAAAAAAGGTAATTTAGCAGCGCGCCAAAGCGCCAGCTTATTGGATATTTTTGCCTGTGTTGTGCAGGGCGTATTGCCTTATGGCGCGCAGGCATTACTCATGGGGGCGAGTTTCGGTATTTCCCCATTATCGGTGAGTATCCATACCGGCTATTGCTTTATCTTAGGTGCGGTCGCTTTAGTAATTATCGTATGGCGTAAGCCACTTGAGGATCGTATACCCGAACAAACAGAAGCGGTCACTTAGACCGCTTCTATCAAAAATTAATTGGTGCTTGGTAGTTCGAGAATACCGTCGATTTCAATCTGAGCACCTTTTGGCAGCTGCTTCACACCAATAGCCGCGCGCGCTGGATAAGGTTTGCTGAAGTGGCGAGCCATGACTTCATTGACGATGGCAAACTCACCTAAATCAGTTAAGTAGATTTGTACTTTCACCATATCCTGAAGTTCGCCACCGGCGGCTTCACACACCGCTGCTAGGTTCTTAAACACTTGCTCGGCTTGATGTTGAAAATCCTCGGATACTAACTCCATGGTTTCAGGATCAAGCGGAATCTGACCTGAAAGATAGACGGTGGTACCGATTTTTACCGCTTGCGAGTATGTGCCTATCGCCGCAGGCGCTTTATCTGTTGCAATGATTACCTTAGACATTTTACTTCCTTAAGCGCGTCACGCGCTGTACATCAGGCATCTTACGGATATGACGAATCACATCAGCGAGATGCTTTCTATTTTTAATAGTCAGTGCCACATCAATAAAATAAATGTTGGCATCGATTTCTTCAGTTTTGAGACCATCGATATTACAGCCTGTTGTCGCAATAGCTGAAGTCAGCTTAGCCAGTGCGCCCTGATGGTTGATAATCTCGATTCTAATCTCGGAAATAAACTCGGCTTCTGGATTATTATCCCATTCCACCGGGAAGTAACGTCCAGGCTCATCTTCATGACCACGAACGTTTTTACACTCACGACGGTGAATCACCAGCCCTTTCCCTGGACTGACATGAGCAATAATGTCGTCGCCAGGAATCGGCCGACAGCACTTAGCGAAACTGACCAACAGCCCTTCAGCACCTTTGATCGACAAACTTTTACGGTTCAAGCTCTCATCTTTCAGTGGTTGCAACTCGCCCATTAGCCGTTTTGCAACAGCGAGCGACATCAGATTACCCAAACCGATTTGCTTCAGCAGTTCACCACGTGTTTCTAACTTCAATTCAGCAATCACACGTTCAAACTCTGAGTTAGGAATTTCATCATAGCTCAGAGATCCCAACGCGGAGCGCAACAAACGCTCGCCCAAATGTTCTGCCTCGGAAGCTTCTTGCCCTTTTAAAAACTGACGGATCTTAGCGCGCGCTTTTCCGGTGACAACAAAGTTGAGCCATGCAATGTTGGGTCTTGAGCCAGGAACCGTTTTAACCTCGACTGTTTGCCCCGTTTCCAACGGTTTACTCAGTGAGTATGTGCGATGATTAACACGAGCACCGACGCATGTATTGCCCACATCCGTATGTACAGCATAAGCGAAGTCGACAGCAGTAGCGCCTTGAGGTAACTCGACGATGCGCCCATCTGGCGTAAATACGTATATTTCGTCGGGGAACAAATCCGACTTAACATTTTCAATAAACTCGAACGAACTGCCTGCACTTTGTTGCAGCTCCAATAAGCTTTGCATCCATTTACGTGCTCTTACCTGGGCCGTGGTGCCCGAATCATCATTATTTTTATAAAGCCAGTGTGCAGCCACCCCGCGATCCGCCATCAAATCCATTTCTTCCGTGCGGATTTGAATCTCGACAGGAACGCCATGGGGCCCTTTTAACGATGTATGCAGAGACTGATAACCGTTTGATTTAGGAATCGCAATGTAGTCTTTAAAACGAGTTTCAATCGGTTTGTATAGGTTATGTAGCGCGCCCAACACGCGATAACAGGTATCCACCGAATCAACAATGACACGAAAAGCATAGATATCCATGACCTGATTAAAACGCAGCTCTTTATTCAACATCTTGCGGTAAATACTGTGCAAGTGCTTCTCACGCCCCATCACCCGTGCGCTAATACTATTGCCTTCGAGTCTGGCATGGATTTCATGTTGAACACGTTCCATAAATTCTCGACGGTTACCGCGCGCTTTTTTAACTTCAGACTCCAATAGTTTGGCGCGCCAAGGAAATAGCGCCCAAAAGCCCAGTCGTTCAAGCTCATTTTTAACATCGTGAATACCCAGTCTGTGAGCAAGCGGGGCATAAATTTCTAGTGTCTCTCGGGCAATCCTGCGGCGTTTATCGGGTCTTAAGTGCTGTATTGTTCGCATGTTATGCGTACGATCAGCTAGCTTGATCAAAATGACACGAATATCCTGCGTCATCGCCATGATCATTTTACGATAGTTTTCGGCTTGCGCTTCTTCTTTAGAGTTGAACTGCAACTTATCGAGTTTAGAAACCCCTTCGACCAACGCAGCGACTGTCGAACCGAACATTTCAGCAAGGTCCTCTTCCTTGATTTCGGTATCTTCAATGACATCGTGTAGCAGCGCTGCCATCAGGGTTTCGTGATCAAGGCGCATATCCGCTAGTAAGCTGGCAACCGCAACAGGGTGAGTTATATAGGGTTCACCGCTACTACGCTTCTGGCTACTGTGGGCATCCTTGGCCACTTTAAAGGCATGTTCAACACGATCAACTTGATCGCTTGGCAAATACTCACTTATTTGATTTTTCAGGCCTTCAAATAAATACACCGAAAGACTCCATTTGTGGGCGATTAGGCAAAGTTTCTACTGCGGTAAATACCGATACTTACTGACAGCATAAGAGCAAAAGACAAAAAAGCCAACGGAATAGACCGTTGGCTTTTAGTATGAGTGCGAACTCATCCTGCTAAAGGGTCAGCCCTTTAGCTAATAATTGGCTTATTCAACGCGACGCAACGCATCAACCGCGCGCATTTCTTCTGCGTCTGCTTCTTGCTGCGCCGCACGCTCTTCGGCGTCCAAGCGATCAGCATCAATTTTACCCTGCTCGATCTCGCGTAAAGCGATAACCGTGGGTTTCTCGTTTTTTGTTTCAACCAATGGATCTTTGCCTTGGACTGACAGCTGACGCGCTCGGCGTGCAGCAAGCAAGATCAAATCAAAACGGTTACCTACGCGGTCAACAGCGTCTTCTACAGTTACGCGAGCCATGCTCTACTCTCCATCCAACCTGAGTGAAATTCTTCGAAAGGCTAATAATTATACGGAAATAAGCGCAATTAGCCAAGTAATTCGTTTATCACAGCTTTATGACGCTCTTGCTGCACAGTCATTGCATTACGTTGCGCTAAAACAATGTGCTCAAGCTGCGCTAATGAATCGTCAAAATTATCATTTACCAACAAGTAATCAAATTCATGATAGTGAGACATTTCTGCTTGAGCCTTTGCCATCCGCTTACTGATGACTTCATCACTGTCTTGTCCGCGGCGTCTGAGACGCTGTTCTAAAGTCGCCAAACAAGGCGGCATAATAAAAATAGAGCAAGTATCAGGATGGTGTTCACGCACTTGCTGCGCGCCCTGCCAGTCAATATCAAGGAAAATATCGATGCCTGCAGCTAAACCTTCCTCTATCACTTTTTTTGAGGTGCCATAATAGTTATCAAAGACTTTCGCCCACTCGTAGAATTCCCCTTTCTCGATTCTTTCCTCAAACCCTGCAACCGATAAAAAGTGATAGTGCACGCCGTCATGTTCGCCGGGACGCGGCGCTCGGGTAGTGCAGGAGACAGAAACCTGCATTGAGCCATCATTATGCTTATTCAACAACGCGCCGATCAGGCTCGATTTGCCTGCGCCGCTTGGCGCTGCAATAATAAATAAATTGCCAGTGTGATTTGCCATAAAAAACACAGTACCTTGCTTTATATGGGGAGCAAGAATAACACGGGCAGCGAGATTTGGAAAAAGTTAACATTCGCACTTTATACGGAAATCAGTATCATAAACGCTTTTAAATAATGCCAAGGACGCCATGAGCATCACACAGCAAGGCAATACACGTGTTTGGTTTGCGATACTCCTATTGATACTTTTAGGATTAAATTTACGCCCATTGCTTACCTCGATAGGCCCGCTCACTCAGGACTTGCAGGCAGCCTCAGGCATGCCCTACAGTAGCTTCTCATTACTTACCACGATTCCCATCATGATGATTGGTATTCTTGCGCTGTTTGCAGGCAGAATGACGCGAGCGCTTGGTTATCAACGCGGTATCGCCGCCGGCTTGCTTGTTCTTATCGGTGGTTTGTCTATTCGCGCTTGGCCCGCCTCGGCGACGACGCTTGTTACAAGTGCAATCATTGGTGGCTTCGGCATTGCGTTATTGCACATTATTATTCCCGAATTAACTAAACAACAATTCCGACATCGATTGGGTGCCATGACCGGCGTTTGGTCAGCGGCGCTCATGGGCGGTGCTGCATTGGGAGCGGTTTTAACACCTTGGTTAGATACTCACTTTGACTCTCACTCCATCGCGCTCGCCAGTTGGGCCATTCTAGCGATCATGACTTTAGCGTTGTGGTCGGCCCCCGCCAACCGAGTGCCAAGAGCCGATATCCCTCCACGAAATGAACTGCTTAAAGCGTTCAAGTATCCTCGAAGCTGGCTATTAGGCGCCTACTTTGCTTTAGTTAATGCAGGTTACGCCGGTTTTATAGCTTGGATTGCTCCGTTTTATGGTGAATATGGCTGGACCACCCAGCAAGCCGGTAATCTACTCGCACTATTCTCTTTAGTTCAGGTAATGGGTGCGCTGATTTTGCCAACGCTATCACGCAGCATGGATCGGCGTCCGTGGTTAGCATTAGCCGTGATTACACAAATGATTGGTTTTGCAGGGTTATGCTGGCTGCCAGAACAAGCACCTTGGTTGTGGTCTGCGCTCTGTGGCTTCGGTTTGGGTGGTGCGTTCCCGCTGTGTATTGTCATGGCACTCGATCATATCGAGGATCCCGTACAGTCGGGTAGACTCGTTTCGTTCATGCAAGGCATTGGGTTTATATTTGCGAGTGTTATGCCGCTCGTGACCGGTGCGTTTCGAGATTTAAGTGGCAATTATCAGTTGGGTTGGGCGTTTCATATTTTAGTAGGCGTCGTCATTTTACTTATGACGACGCGCTTTCGTCCTGCAGGCTACAGCGACGCATTTTTAGTTAAGCGGTAAAATACGCAACAAAGCATCCTCAACTAAGTGATTCAGATCTGTTTTATCTAAACCACGATGAGCATACGTCGTCACACCGATTAGAGTCGCTTGGTACAACAACGCCAAGCGCTCTGGATCAGCCGAAGCGCTTAATTGCCCGCGCTCTTTTGCCAGTAGGAATGCTTCTTTGAATAGATTCTCAAACCGATCAATATAATTAATCGCTGTTGATGCATCTGCATCATCAAGGGTATGCAATTCGAGCATGCTCTTTACGATCATACACGCCATGCTCGGCTTGTTCTGACCACATTCGCCCACCATAGTAATCATGACTTGGCGGAAGCCGTCCATTACATCGGAGCCTTCAAACAATAACGCTGTGTACTGGTCGATAAGTCGCTCGCCGTAAGTTCTCAGTGCTTCATTAAATAATGACTCTTTGTTACCAAAGGCCGCATAGATTGAACCTGGACGCATATCCAACGCATATTCAATATCCTTCATTGATGTTGCGTGGTAGCCCTGTTTCCAAAACAAAAGCATGGCATTGTTGAGTGCAATATCCCTATCAAATTGTGGTGTTCTAGCCATTTTCCTTCCCTAAGAATGATTTCATTTGCCATTAAACAGTAATCACCAATTGTGAGCTTTTTCCATAAAGACACAGTAGGCTATATATAAACGAACAAGAATTATAGATAACAGGAGCAATTTATGTCCAACGCCAAAGGAAATTGGCGCAACGCCATTTTGGTTCCCGTCTTCCTCCCCGCAGTTATCGTTATAGCCTTATTGGTAGTAGGCACTTTAAGCGCACCGGAGCTAGCTGGCAACCTTTTTAGTGCAACTCTAGCTGGAATCACGGAGCATTTCGGTTGGTTTTATATGCTAGCCGTCGCATTATTCTTGATTTTTATTGTCGGTGTTGCCTTATCACGATGGGGACGAATTAAACTCGGACCCGATCATTGCGAACCCGAGTATAGCTTTACCTCATGGTTCGCCATGCTCTTCTCCGCCGGATACGGCATTGCGTTATTATTTTTCGGTGTTGCAGAGCCTGTATTGCACTTTGCCGAGCCTCCAGTTGGGGCCGCCGAAACCGTCGATGCCGCTAAACAAGCGATGCAAATCGCCTACTTCCACTGGGGCTTTCACATCTGGGCTATTTACGGCCTGGTAGGTCTTGTTCTGGCATATTTTTCCTTTCGGCATGGTCTACCGCTATCGATGCGGTCGACCTTATATCCTTTAATTGGTGATAAGATTCACGGCCCAGCAGGACACACTATCGACACTTTTGCGATTCTGAGCACCCTGTTTGGTATCGCAACCACGCTGGGTCTTTCGGTTATCCAAATAAATACGGGATTGAATTACCTTTGGGAGGACATCCCCGTTGATACCACGGTACAAGTGATTGCCATTGCCGTGATTACGCTTGCCGCCATTGCTTCGGTTGTTGCCGGCATGGACAAAGGGATAAAGCGCCTTTCTCTATTGAACATGGCGCTGGTGATGTTCTTGCTGATATTCGTTTTTGCAGTGGGTCCAACTATCCATATTCTTGAGACTTACCTACAAAACACAGGCGCCTACTTGAGTGGCATCGTGGAACGTACCTTCAATCTGCAGGCCTATACCCGCAGTGATTGGATAGGTAACTGGACACTCTTTATCTTCGGTTGGACCATCGCTTGGGCACCATTTGTCGGTCTATTTATTGCCAAAATCAGTCGTGGGCGCACGATTCGTCAGTTCGTCTTGGGTGTGATGTTAGTGCCCACGTTCTTTACTTTCTTTTGGTTCGCGGTATTTGGGGATACGGCGCTTAACATGATTATGAACGAGGGCTATACCTCGTTGATCTCCGAGGTGCAAAACAACCAAGCTATCGCGTTGTTTAAGCTATTTGAAAACTTGCCACTTACGAATGTACTGAGCTTCGCGACCGTACTATTAATTATTACCTTTTTCGTCACATCATCTGACTCTGGCTCGCTCGTTGTCGACTCGCTGGCGTCTGGCGGTGTTGGTGAAACGCCTGTATGGCAGCGCGTCTTCTGGGCATCGACCGAAGGCTTAGTTGCTGCGGTACTGCTCGTTGCAGGTGGTTTAAATGCATTACAGACCGCAGCCATCACAAGCGCCTTTCCGTTTGCGATTATCATATTGATTGCTGCCGTCGGCATGTGGCGCGCGTTAGTTATTGAGGGTCACCAGTATTCAAGCCTGAAGAGTCACCGTCAGTCTCACCGCCGTGGCGTTAACGAAGGACCTGATTACTGGAAGAAGCGGTTACGTGGCTTGGTCAAATTCCCGCAGCAAAGCGAAGTAAAAGAGTTTATTTATGGTCGTGCGAGCGAAGCTTTAGAGAAGGTCAAAGCTGAGCTCGAGGCACAAGATTGGCCCGCTCAATTTACTAAAGACGAAGAGCATGAACGTATTATGCTAACCGTTGAACGCGAAGGCGACCTCGACTTTGCCTACGAAATTCGTTTACGTGAGTATTCGATGCCGCAATTTGTGCTACGTCCTAGCCACAAGAATGAGCACTACTATCGTGCCGAGCTGTTCTTACGCCAAGGCGGTCAATCATACGATCTCTATGGTTACGAAATGACAGATATTATTAATGATGTCATTAACCAGTTCGAAAACTACTTACACTTTAGACATCACAGCCCAGGTGTACTGCCGTGGGAGATGGAAAAGCACGATGAGGATTTACAAGACATCGAAACCAATAAGTAAACAATTTTAGCCCCCACCGATGGGGGCTTTTTTTATCTGATATACTGACTTTTTTGTTTGGCGTTCAGTTAATCATCATGAAGATTTTGCACACCTCAGACTGGCATCTTGGCCGCCTATTTCATCAGCAGTCGCTGCTTGAACAGCAGCTTGAACTTCTCCAACAGCTGGTCAATGTCATTGATGAGTACGCGGTTGATGCGGTCATCATCGCGGGCGACATTTACGACCGTTCAGTACCGCCTTCAGCCGCTGTGAAAGCGTTCAGTGACTTTGTCGAACAAGTTGCGGTAAAACGGCAGTGTACCATCGTCGCCATTTCAGGTAATCACGATGGTGCCGAGCGCCTTGGCTTTGCACATAGCCTGCTTAAACAAGCTAAGTTGCACTTGATTACCGACTTACCGCAGTCGGTCGAGCCCGTTGTATTGAGCGATGCAGACGCCGACGTATATTTATGGTGCGTTCCCTTCCACGATCCATTGCAGGTAAGCCATTGGTTCGGAAGTGACTGTAAAAACTTTAATACAGCTCATCAGATGATTGTTGACCGTATCAACGCTCAACGTAATAGCCAGTATCGCAACATCATCGTCAGTCACTGCTATTTAGACGGTGCATCAGAGTCAGAGTCAGAAAGGCCACTCTCGATCGGCGGGGCCGATCGCGTTGATTGGCAAATGTTTGCTGATTTTGATTACGCGGCTTTAGGACACCTTCATCAGCCTCAATATAAAGGCCTTGAACATATCCGCTATAGTGGCTCCTTAATGAAATATAGCTTTTCTGAAGTGAACCAAAGTAAGTCGGTCACGTTAATTGATATAAACAACCAGGGTGTGCAGAACATTGAACAAGTCGCGCTTAAACCCAGCCAGGATATGCGCGTGCTTAAGGGTGAGTTAGCCGATTTGATTGAACAGGCTAAACACGATCCGCATAGTAACGACTTCATTCAGGCGATACTGACTGATAAACAAGCGATTCTACATCCGATGGCGAAACTCCGCGCCTATTACCCTAATTTGATGCAGTTAAGAAAAGCGCAGTTTGAGCACGAACAACGCTCCCCCGCGGCTCACTCTCAGGAACAGCTGAAAAAGGCAGATTGTGAGCTCATCCAAGACTTCTTTTCTGAAGTCCACGGAGAGCCGCTTACTGAAGATCAGAAAAACGCAATTTCGCAGGTCATTCAACAGATTGAACAAGAGGAGTCAGGATCGTGAAACCGCTCGCGCTTACGATGCAGGCATTTGGCCCCTTTCCCACGCAACAGTCAATTGACTTTACGCTGTTGGGCGAACACCCCTTGTTTCTAATCAATGGAGCCACGGGAGCCGGTAAAACGACACTACTCGATGCCATTAGTTTTGCACTCTATGGTGAAACCACAGGGCAAGACCGCGCTGGAAAACAAATGCGCTGTGATCATGCAGACGATGACTGTATTACCGAAGTGGAGTTCACATTTGCCATCGGTACCAAAATCTATCGGGTGACGCGCCAGCCCACACAACATGTTTTAGGGCAGCGTGGCAATGCCACTGTTGAGCGTCGTACTACTGCGTCATTATATGAGTTACGCGGCGAATGGCATAGCCAGCAGTCACTTAGCACAATGGACTGGCAGCCGATCGAAACGCGTAAAGTAACCGAGGTGAATAAATTCATAGAAGGGCTTCTCGGGTTACGTGCCGAGCAGTTTCGGCAAGTGGTTGTGTTACCGCAAGGCAAATTCCGTGAGCTACTCAACGCCGATGCCAATGAGCGTGAAAATATTCTGTCGCAATTATTTCAGACCCAGCGTTTCAAGCGTTATGAGGAGTTGTTTAAACAACAGGCCGGCGATCTTAAAAAAGCATTTGAAAAGCTCGAGCAACAGAAAGCACACATACTCGAAGGCACAGGATGTGATGACCTGACTCAGCTTGAGCAGCAGGTCGCAGAGCTAAAACCTCGCCTGGAAACCCAGCAGAACGCCCTGCAACAACTTCATCAGCAGGTCGTTGATACCGATTATCAACTCAAACAACAACACACGCGCAACGCCAAATCCAAAGATTTACAACACGCCAAGCAACAACACGATGAGTTGCACACCCAGCAAGCAGAAATCGATAACAAACAACACCGTATTAACAAGGCTCAAGCCGCCATTCGCTTGGTTCCTGCCTATAATGACTGGCAACAAGCGGAGGTACGGCTAAACGCAAGCCGACAAAAACAAACCCAGCTTAGCGAGGACAAACAGCAACAAGCTAAGTCACTGACAAACACTGAAGCTAAGCTCGAGGACGCACGAACAAAGCTTGAGCAAAATAAACCGCTTAGAAGTACACTCCAACGCTTAGAGGAGCTTTTACCAACCGTAGAGCAACTGGAGCGTTTAACACAGCAAGTCGAGCAGTATCAGTCTACGCTTGTTCAACAAGAAAAGGAGGGTAAGCAACTCAGAACAGACTACGACGCCGCTCAGTCAGAGCTCAAGCAACTACGAACAGAGCAACAGCAAGTACAGACACAAATTGATGAGTTACCCGAGTTGGAAAGCCGTACTCAAGCATTATTAGAGCAACGCAAACAACTCTCGAAAAAGCAGCAGTTGGCTGAACAAGCAGCTGTGCTTAAAAACACTCAGGCTCAATTACAACGCTCATTGGAGGCGAAACTCGCTCACAAACAGCACGTCTACAATCAGGTCAACGAACTTGAACAACGCTGGCTTGCGAGCCAAGCCCCCTTGCTTGCCCGCCGGCTCGAACCTCAACAGCCTTGTCCCGTTTGCGGTAGCACAGAACATCCTAGCCCTGCTCAATCGGACGCAAACGCATTAGTTGAGCAGCATGAACTCGAGCAAGCTCGTGAAAGCTATCGCACGGCAGAGCAGGCGTTTTACGATGAACAAACAACGCTCACAAAAACCAGTGAACATGAACACCAACTAACTCAACAATTATCCGAGCTGGCTGACTTATCCGAAGCAACACTGGAGCAGCAAGAAGCTCGACTTAATAATGAGCGTAAACAGCGAACAGCACTGTTAAACCACCGCCAAACGCTTCAACACAAGCTTGAACTAGCGGAGCAACAGCGCGGGCAACTTGAAGGACAACTTGACCACTGCCGTTCACAATACGCCGAAGTGAAAGCTAAACATGCGAGCGCACAAACCGAGCTAGAAAACTTAAGACAGCGTTGGCAGCAAAGCGACATGAGTGTCGCCGAAGTAAAACCACGAATTGCAGAACTTAAGCGACAGCTCGGCCAGCTTGAACAGCAATTTGAGCAGGCGCAGCAAGCAACACAGAAGCAATCGCAGCAGTACCATGCCACTCAAGCTCAGTTGAAGGCAGAGACAGAGGAGGGCGAACGCCTTACGCAAGCCTTGAAATATGCACAACAGACTTGGGAAGCCCAGCTTTCAGCCAGCAACTTTATTTCCGATGAAGATTTCAAGTCGGCACAAATCGACGAGTCAGAACTTAAACAACTCAGCCAAGCGGTTGCCGAATACAATCAACGTGCTATCGAACTCAAGTCGACTATCAAAGAGCTACAACGCTATATTGATGATATTCCGCCAGCTGATATCGAACAGCTAACCTGGCAACTCGAAAAGTTACGTAAAGATCGTGAGTTGGAACAAAGTCGATTTAACCACCAGCAAAGTGTATTACTTAACAACGAAAAGGCCGCAGAACGCCTGCAGCAATTGGCAATACAGAACCAAGCATTGGAAGCGCAGTATGCCAGTATTGGCACGCTTGCCAATCTAGCTACAGGCCAAAACAGCCAACGTTTAAGTTTGCACCGATTTATATTAAGTGTTCTACTAGATGATATACTAATTGTTGCATCGCAACATTTAGGGCAAATGACGCATCACCGATACCAATTAGTACGTGAAAACGAAGTCAGTGATGCTCGCTCAGCCAGTGGTCTGAACCTTGCTGTTACGGACGCTTACACAGGCATTCAACGCTCTACTAAGACACTTTCCGGCGGAGAGAGCTTTCAAGCCGCATTAGCGCTAGCACTCGGACTCTCTGAGGTGGTACAACAATATTCTGGCGGCATCAAGCTCGATATGTTGTTTGTCGATGAAGGGTTTGGCAGTCTCGATGAGCAGGCATTAGACGCCGCAATCGATGTGCTGGCTAATCTACGCGCCAGTGGTCGGAGTGTTGGAATCATCTCCCATGTGAGAGAATTAAAGGAGCGTATCGATACGCGCATTGATGTTCACAAAGGTCAACACGGTAGTCACATCACTACGAGGGTAAATAACTAATATGGATGGTGTCATGCATTCACCAACAACGCTCCCAGCAATGCCCGGCATGCTCGCACGCTCGTTGCTCACCTTGCTGCGTAACGATAATAGCCAGGCTGAAGCTGATAAAATCGAGCATGAATATAGTTTAGAAGCCCTATCGGTCAAACGCATTGATGCCTACAAAAATATGTTCGGTGGTTTTGTCAGTGATATCCCCTTATCCTTGTTTTATTGCCTCGCACAACGGACTCACTTAGCGCAAATGCTCGATAAGCGCTTCCCATGGCCGGCACCGGGTTTGGTTCATTTGAACAACCGCCTCGAGCAATTAGAACAAATTCAACCTGACCAACCTTTTTATATTAAAGCTTCGGTCAGTGTTCCAGCACGAGGCCCTCAAGTCTCGCCTCGCCGTTTGCGCCCCAAGTTCGAAGTCAGTTTTTATCAAGACAATAAAGAAGTGGTGCGCTGCGTTAGCACATACCAGGTGATGAAAGCCCAAGGTAAAGAGGCACCGAGAGCCAAGAAACCAGAGGCTAAGATTGACAAGCCCAACTGGACCTACTTACATCATTGGCAACTAGGATCGGGGCTTGGGAGACGTTACGCGCGTGTATCGGGTGATTTCAATCCAATTCATCTACACCCATTTACTTCGCGTTGGTTTGGTTTTAACAAACCAATTATTCATGGCATGTATATGATGGCCCGAGCACAAGCCGATATCGAACGCATCGAGGGTCAAAGTGCTAACTATATTGATGTCACTTTTAAGCGCCCAGTCATTCTGCCAGCTCGTATTCGCCTTTGGCGTAACAGTGACTCACCCGAGGGTTACGAAGTACGGAATAACGACAACACGCAAGTACAACTCGAAGGGAAGATTCGCTTCCCTTCGTAGTTACTGCTTATTATTGCTTGTGAATTTGTCCATTTTTCATAACAAAGGTCACACGCTGCAGTTCGGTGATATCCTCAAGTGGATTACCATCGACTGCAATGACATCGGCGTATGAACCGCTTTTAATACGACCTAAACGCGGATCTCTTAAGATATCTGAGGCAGCTATCGTTGCCGCTTGAATAGCCTCTTCGGCAGGCATACCCGCCCCAACCATGTATTCAAACTCTTTCGCATTATCGCCGTGAGCAGAAACACCACTATCGGTGCCAAATCCAATTTTCACGCCAGCTTTATAAGCCGTCGCAAAGGTATCTTGAATTTTTGGACCAATAGCCAAAGCTTTCGGTTTAACAACAGCAGGAAAGTAGCCGTCGATCTTAGCCTTTTCAGCAACAAACTTACCCGCCATAATCGTAGGCACTAAGTACGTTCCATTAGCCTTCATCGCTGCGATCACCTCATCATCCATATAAGTGCCGTGCTCAATAGTATCGATACCCGCGTTCACCGCCCGCAGCATACCGCTCTTGCCATGTGCATGCGCAGCAATATGGAAATTATAGTCATCCGCAATCGCGACCAATGCTTCAAGTTCATCATCAGTAAACTGAGGATTCTCACCACTTGAAGCCATACTTAACACGCCTCCGGTAGCCGTGATTTTTATAAAGTCAGCACCATCTTTATAATGTTGACGAATCGCTTCTTTAACATCTGCGGGGCTATTCACAACGCCTTGTTTCGGCCCCGGCTCACCCATTAAATCAGGTCTGACACCATTGGTAGGATCCGCATGTCCGCCCGTAGTAGCAAGCGATTTACCTGCACTATATATACGAGGCCCATTGACTTTGCCTGCTTTAATCGCATCACGCAACGCCAGAGTCACATTAAAAGAATCACCTGGATTGCGCACCGTAGTAAAACCAGCGAGCAAGGTCTTCATACCGTAATTTTGAGCGGTATAAGCCAGATCGGCAGGCCCCTCGGTAAAACGATTTAAATAGGCGCCAGGGCCTGATTGACCATCTAAATGAACATGTAAGTCAGTTAACCCCGGAAGACAGGTTTTATCACTCAAATCGACAACGTCTGATGCCGGCTTGTCAGAAGTGACACTCACAATTTTATCATTATTAAACTGAATATAGCGCTCACCCACTAACTCGCCACGTTCGCTATCAAATACGTCTCCGCAATGTAACCAGCCATCTGCATGAGCAGCAGAACTACAGACCGCTAACACCAAACTAAGAGCTATTTTATGATTCATTATTCAACTCCTAAGTATTTATGTGCCAATGCACTTGAATTTCCTCTGGTCGCTCAACCAGAGAAGCAATGGTGTATTTAGCAAGGTAATTATAAAACTGCTCTTTACCTGCGTGAATAATGCCTTTTAAATCACATACTGGATAAATCTTACATCTTGGGTTTAAACAATCAATCCACTCTTCATCACCTTCTAGCTGGCGGATAACGCTATCAAGACGCATTCGGTTGGCGTTAGTAGCAAGAGAAAAACCGCCTCCTTTTCCGCGCCAAGTCTTAATGAGCCCAAGTTTTCCCAGATGGTGAACGACCTTGTTTAAATGGTTTTTAGGTACCGAAAACACCTCGCTCAAATCACTAATCGTGGCTCTTTTATCTTGCTCAGATGCAGCAAGGTAAATCAGTACTCTGAGTCCATAGTCTGTATATTTCTTTAATTGCACGCGGTTTCCTAGAGTTTTTCATTTTTTAGTTTTAATTGGGTTCCGTTGCGACTTTCTATTACGAGCCGATTCTGATCAAAGCTAATGGCGCGGACATTGTTAACTGCTTCGGCAAATATGTTTGCGTCCTGCATAATGGTTTCTGAACATGCACGACGTGTACTTCCTATCCACTTCAAGTGCACCATTTCGCTGCCAAACTGATACTGTCCAAAACGACGGTTACACCCGTCCGAGCCCACTAACTTGCCATCGGCTAAGAACTGAATATACATATTAGACGAAGGCGTCATTGATGCATTAGTCTCGGTCAGAATCCACTTAGGGCCTTGCACCAAGTCCAACGTTTCGCCGCCACACCCTGTCACATTTAATTGTCCCGAGTACCTCACCGAAAAGGGATACACCATTCCACTCATCGTATCCCGACACACCTCGGAACGAATATCTATTTGGTCGCCGTTCGCCGTAGACAATCGCCAACTCGGCGTATCGGAATCTTCATTTACGGGTTCAACGGACGCAATCGTGGCAATCCACTCCTTCTCTGGTGTGCTTACCTCAGCCTGCTTTCCATTAAGCGATAACGCCCAAAATGGCTCATTACCCGATGCTGAGAACGCCTTGGGGAGAGAGTCAGCGGCTCGACACTCGGGAAGCGACTCGCCCCGCCAGATAAATGTGGCCATATTGCCTTTGTTCCAGAAGCTACTTTCACCATCATCAGAAACAAATTTAGCGCCCGATGCCACGGGTTGTTGCTTTAGTGTGTCTTGGCGGTCTCCAAAACGTACTTTAAGTTGCTCATTCTGCCACTCGGTATACACCGTATAGGCGCCACAAATGAACACTTGTTCTTGCTTCATATCTCTTTTCGATGAGGACGAGCATCCCGCGATAACGACGCTGGTCAGAAAGATAACAACTACAAACCGAAACATAATCAATCCAATAAAATTCATATAAATCTCTGATTCTCAGCATACCTCGCTAGGTCAAAAGCTCAAGCACTTAACTAGGTGTTTACATTAGTTACACCTTTGCTAAATAAATAATTAATAAATTCTTAATTTTTAATTGCGAATTATTCGCATTTTAATTACTATCTGCCGCATCAAAATAACGTGTGGAGATAAACAATGAAAAAAGCCCCGATTGCATTCGCTATCGCAAGCTTGCTAAGTAGCCCGCTGATAATGGCGGAAGAGAACACCGAAATCGAAACAATTAAAATCATTGGCTCAACCGAACAAGCGCGTCAGATCGCAGGCTCATCAGCCGTGATAGATGAAGAACAAATGCGCGTTGAAGTACCCACCGATATTAACCAGTTGATGAAAACCCTTCCTGGCGTTTACGTGTTAGAGGAAGACGGCTTTGGTCTACGTCCGAACATCGGTATTCGCGCGGCAAATGCGGGGCGGGTAAGCAAAGTCACGCTATTAGAAGATGGTGTGATGATGGCACCAGCACCTTATTCAAACCCAGCAGCGTATTATTTCCCAACCACCATGCGGATGGCCTCTGTTGAAGTACTGAAAGGGGCACCACTACTGCGTTACGGCCCTCAAACAACAGGCGGCGTGCTTAATCTGGTATCTACGCCCATTCCTGAACAGACTATTGCAGGTCAGCTATTAGCACAATGGGGTGAGTTCAGCAGTAACGATATTCATGCTTATGTCGGTGGCACGCAAGGCGCTTGGGGCTTCTTACTTGAGACAGTGCAACGCGAAAGTAATGGTTTTAAAGCCATTGATCGCAGTCATGGCGACAGCGGCTATGATATTCAAGACTACACCGCGAAGCTGAGCTTTGATCAAGGACCACACCACCTGCTTTTCAAGGCGCAGTACTCTGAAGAAATCTCTAACGAGACCTATCTTGGCCTAACCGATGCCGATTTCGCGAAGACACCAAATCGTCGCTACGGCATCTCATCGATTGACCAAATGGACAACAGCCATAAAAGCTTTAGCTTGGCTTACGGCTTTGATGTAAACAGTGATGTTACGCTCAATGCTGTCGCATATCGTAACGAATTCAAACGTGACTGGTTTAAGCTCAACGGTGGTGGGTCGTATGTTAGTGCAGCGAACCAAGGCGACATGCTAGCACAAGATATTCTTGACGGTACCGAAGATGCCCTCGGCCTTGAATACAAACATAATAACCGCGCTTATGAAAGCTATGGCATTGAGCTCAATGCACAGTGGCAACTTGGCGCGCATGCACTTGAAGTCGGTGGACGCGACCACACGGATGAAATGGATCGCTTTCAACCTGTGGAGATCTTCGACCAAATCAACGGCAGCTTAGTCTATCAATCCACGGTCAGCCCTTCAGGTAGCAATAACCGTATTGAAGGTGCCGATGCAACCAGCCTCTGGGTGACCGATAGTTGGCAAGTTAACCCAGCGCTAAAAGTTAATTTAGCCTTGCGTTATGAAGATGTGTCATCATTCCGTAACCAGTACGATGAGGCTGCACGTACTACTGCGCCAGCATCCCGTTCCAACTCAAGCGATGAGTGGCTACCCGGCGCATCGTTTACCTACGACTTAAGCGACTCATGGCAGGTGCTAGCGGGCATCCACAAAGGCTTTTCACCACTCGGTGGCGGTGCAACAGAAAACCAAGAGCCCGAAACGAGTATTAACTACGAAGCCGGCCTACGCTATCAACAACAAAATACTTTTGTTGAAGCCATTGCATTCTATAGCGACTTTAGCGACACCACCCAGTTGTGCTCTATCGCCACACCATGTGATAACGGTGCTGAATCCGGTACTTATGTACTTGGCGAATCGGTTGTGCAAGGTTTAGAGTTCCAAGCGCAACACACCTTTGCTGCGGGCAAGTTTTTGATTCCGATTGATATTGCTTACACCTACACTCAAGGTGAGATCAGTAAAGATAATGCAGTCTCGGGGCTTATGGACGGTGATCGGTTAAACGACATTCCAGAGCACACGGCAAACGTCCGTATTAGCCTTGATAACAATGCCGGTTGGATCAACTACCTCAACTTTAAATATATTGATTCTATGTGTGTCAGCGTAGGCTGTAACAACAGCACTGCGGCGTTTAACGAAACAGAGTCTCTATTCGTTACCGATGTAGTCAGCCGCTACGAACTTAACACGCAGACATCCGTCTATGTAAAAGTCGAAAATATCTTCGATCAGCAAGCGATCGTTGCACGTACACCTGATGGCGCTCGCCCGAACAAACCACAGACCGTTTGGATGGGTATCGACTATAAATTTTAGTGATAAAGAACAAGCGACCGAGCTCATTAAGAGCTCGGTCATTTTTCTAACCGGCTAATGCGATTAAATAATCCGCCAACGCACCCATGCCAGTTTTAGCAACGTGCGCACGCTGCTCGGCGTCTTGGTTATAATTTGTATTGGTATTCACATCATAAACAAACAGTTCACCCTGACTGTTTTCTATAAACTCAATGCCTGCTACGTCAATGTCATTACTACGTAAGAACGTTTCCAATTGGTGAATAATCGAGTGTTCATTAAAACGCGTGGTAATTTTGAATTTTTCAGCAATCTCACAAGCATCCGCTGGGCACAATTCGAAGCCCTGTTCAGTATTAACCTGCACCGCGTAAACGAACTTCTGACCGACGAATTCAGCCCGCGTAATAACCGGTGATTTAGCCTTTATATATTGTTGCACTAACCAGGTACCATCGAGCGGCTCCTCATAGTCGGCACTCTCTGTATAAGCAACCAACTCATCAAGCTGATTGAACTTTTGTACGCCGAGACCTTTACCTCCACGGTTAGGCTTGACGATTAAAGGCCAATCGTTAAATTGCCTCGCAGCTTCAACGAGTTGCGCTTTACCAACTGCTGCAAAAGTACGCGGTACCGACAAGCCTGAACGTTGCAATGCGGCATACTGTGAAAGTTTACACACCTCGAGCGCTAACACTTGCGAACCATTCACGACGGTACGATTCTGGCTTTCTAACCAAGTTAACACCAGCTTAGTCAGTTCCGGCGCGAAGCGATGTCCCCGCGTATGTGACGACGCGCTCATTCGATTGTAGTAAACCGCATCGTCCGGTTGGTCATGAAACGGTACAACACCTTCATCTAAAAACCAGCTTTTAGGTGTCACGCCACGTTCTCCGAACGCTTTGTATAGAGGCTTCAACCATTCTTCATTTTCGTGCAAGATTACGATATCGCGCATGCTACACTTCCTTACAATAAAAAGAACACGTCTAAAGGTCGCTCATGTCCCATAAAATCATCGGCCCTATTGCCGCCCTATTAAGTGTCATAGTAACACGAAGTTTAGAAATGCCGCTTGATGCTGCGCTGACTTTAGCAATCGTCATATGGGTGGCTTGGTGGTGGGTTTCTGAATGTATTCCACTAGCGATAACGGCGTTGCTACCTTTTATTTTACTACCGGTTATTGGTGTTCTTGACCCTAAAGAGGCAGCGACAGCCTTAGGCGATAACATTATTCTGCTATTCATGGCGGCGTTCATGATGGCAAAAGCCATTGAAGCCAGCGGCGTACACAAGCGACTCGCACTATCATTAATTGCGCTCATTGGACCCGACAGTGGCCGTCGCATCGTTGTCGCGTTCATGTGTGCAACCGCCTTCCTTTCGATGTGGATCTCTAACACCGCGAGTGTGTTGGCTTTACTGCCCGTAGCATTGGCACTTGCAGATGCCACCGACAACAAGCCATTCCAAAAAGCCCTGCTGTTAGGTCTTGCCTATTCAGGGTCGGTGGGCGGCATTGCCACCTTAGTCGGTACCCCACCTAATCTTATTTTTGCCTCAATATATGAAAATATCTCAGGGCAGGGCTTCGACTTCACGCGTTGGCTAGGTATTGGCATACCCATGATGGTTATCAGCATCCCATTAATGGCTTGGTATCTCACTCGTAACGTTCATTTGAGCATGCCATTACAATTACCCAAACAAGATAAAATGTCAGCTTATGAGAAGCGCGTGCTGACTGTGTTTGGTGTCGTAGTATTACTGTGGGTGATGCGCACCACCCCGTTTGGCGGCTGGACAGGTCTGCTGGGGCTACCCGCACTGAACGATGCGACTGTCGCTTTAGCGGGTGCGTTAGCCATGTTCATTATTCCAACGGGAGAAAAGCAACAACCCACCTTACTCGATTGGTCGCTAGCGAAAGATATCCCATGGGGTATTTTATTATTATTCGCGGGCGGCATTTGTCTCGCTAAAGGCGTCATGGCAAGTGGTCTCGGCACGTTAATGGGCGAATCGTTAACAGTACTAGGAGAATGGCCACTGTGGTTGTTGGTACTGGTGCTCACGCTGGCGGTTTCATTTATGACCGAGTTTACCTCTAACACAGCCACAGCAACGCTATTAATGCCCATTTTAGCGGCAACCGCACAGGCAATTAATCAGCCTATCGAGATACTCATGATTCCAGCGGTTATTGCTTGCAGCTGCGCGTTTTGCATGCCCGTGGCAACGCCACCTAACTCCATTGTATTTGCGTCTAATCGCATCAGCATCCGCGATATGGCACGCACAGGCATTGTGTTGAACATTCTTTTAGCCTTTGTAACGACCGCAATTGTCATGGTTTTGGTCTAAATCAAATGTTCTATTAAGCAAACTCGGGTAAACTGAGCGCTTTTTTAAGATGGAGTCTCTCGATGGATCAATTGCCTGCTTGCCCACAATGCGCTTCTGAATACGCATACGAAGACGGTAACGTATTAGTCTGCCCGGAATGCGGACACGAATGGTCACCGCATGACGAGAGCAATGAAGACAGTAAAGTGATTCGTGATGCCAATGGCAATGAGCTCAATGATGGCGACACCGTCACCGTCATTAAAGACCTGAAAGTCAAAGGTTCATCATTAGTTGTTAAGGTCGGCACTAAGGTCAAAAACATTCGTTTGGTCGATGGCGATCATGATATCGATTGCAAGATTGACGGTGTCGGTGCAATGAAATTGAAATCTGAGTTTGTTAAAAAGGTTTAATAGACCGAATCAGGGAATCTGCCATGCAACGTTTTCTTACCTCACTACTGTTGGTTTGTAGTAGTTTATTGGCCGCAACGTCAGCCTTTGCAAAAACTGACCAACAGACTATTGTGCTTATTTCTATTGATGGCTTTCGCTATAACTATATTGAGCAACATCACGCCGAGCATCTTAGTCATTTAGCTGAGCAAGGTGTTCGCGCCAAGGGGCTCATGCCAGTTTATCCATCTAAGACGTTCCCGAACCACCTTTCCATAGTCACCGGTCAGTACCCATCCCACCACGGTATCGTTGATAATAATTTTTACGATACGGAACGCGAAGAACATTACAAAATGGCTGATGGTACTGAGGACAGTACGTGGCTGCATACGTTACCAATTTGGAATTTGGCGGAGTTCCAAGGCGTAAAATCAGCGACTTTCTTTTGGCCTGAATCCAGCGCACGCATCAATGGACGCACACCCACCTATTATTACCCGTACAGCCACTTTGCCCCTAACCAGCAGCGAGTTGACCAAATCATTCAGTGGTTACAACTGCCCGAACAAAGTCGCCCTCGAATGATCACCGGCTACTTTTCAATCGTTGACTCAATGGGTCATAAGTTTGGTCCCGACTCGAAGCAGACAAAAGGCGCGGTCCAAGCCGTCGATAAGCTGATAGGACAACTGTGGCAGCGTATTCAGAACGAAACCGAAGGTTCAGTTAACTTAATTGTGGTTTCCGATCACGGCATGGCGCCGATTAAAGCAGATGCCATGATCGACCCAGATGACTTAGCCATTGATGAAGAAAAGTTTACCACCGTAAATTCGCAAACACGCTATCTCATTTATGCTAACGAAGACACCAGCGCTGATGATATTGCGGCACTTCGAACACAGCTAGAGAACAGTAGCGACCTTGGCTATCGCGTTGAAACCGATGACAAGCTTAAACAATTACATGTCAGTGATGGCCCACGTAAGCCCGCCATCGTGCTTTCAACTGATGCACCGGTGAGTTTCGCAACTCGACCTGTCGAAGAGCGCTCCGACGGTGGCACGCACGGTTATTACAACAATCGTGACATGGATGGTTTATTTGTCGCAGTGGGTCCAGCGTTTAAAAACGGGATGACTATCGATCGGTTTGAAAATATTCACATATATCCATTAATGGCGGATATTTTAGACCTCAAATTAATGACCAAAATTGATGGCAAAATAGCTGTTTTAAAACCTATTTTAAATAATTAATTCGCCTTCGAGTGATCTGTTTTAAATAGCCGAGCGAATTGTAAAGATTACTAAAATACTTGGTATTTTTCTTTGCAGTTCGCTAAATATATACATGCACGTTCGTATGTATATTCATAACCTAAAAGGCTATTTAAATTATGGCAGAGACACTCTCGTCACAGTATTGGGCCGAGGGATATTGGATGAACGATATTCCCATCCTGCTCGGAATTGTCGCTGCGATCTGGCTTTTACTGGTTATCGCTGCGGCGTTTGAAGCGTTCCGGCACAAATTACTGGTCGATAAAATTCCAGTACGAGTGCATGTTAATGGGACCCGCGGCAAAACCAGTGTCACTCGGCTTATCGCAGCGGGCTTAAGATCAGGTGGCAAGCGTATTTGCGCTAAAACCACCGGCTCTGCAGCCGCTATCACTGACCCTCAAGGAAGAGAGTTTCCTATCTACCGCATTAGCGGTGCCAACATTATTGAGCAAATGCGCACGCTCAAACGCATGGCCTCACTTAAACCCGAAATTGTAGTGATGGAATGTATGGCACTGCAGCCACATTACCAATCGCTCAGCGAACTGCGTATGGTGCGCTCTAACGTGGGCGTCATCACCAATGCGCGCGCCGACCACCTGGATGTCATGGGTCCGGGCGAAGAGGACGTTGCCTTAGCATTAGCGGGCAGCACACCCGTCAAAGGTAATCTCTTCACGGCAGAACGCGATCTATTAGGTGTTTTCGAGCACTCGACCAAAGACCGCAACAGTCAGCTACACGGCGTCACTGAACAAGAGGTCGACGCCATCGGTGACGATATTCTCAAGCAATTTAAATATTCCGAACATGCTGAGAATGTGGCGTTGGCATTAAAAGTTTGCGAGCACCTCGGTGTTGAGCGAGAGCAGGCATTGCAAGGCATGATTGGACTCGAACCCGAAGCCGGCGCTATGCAAGTACTTCACGTAAATTATTTCCGCCGCGAAATTGTTTTCGTTAATGCATTTGCTGCAAACGATCCCGAGTCGACCGGTAAGATTTGGGAAAACATGCTAGAAAAACACGGCAAGGAGCGCAAACGCATTGTATTGATCAACTGCCGAGCCGACCGTCCGCACCGTTCTCAGCAAATGGCTGAGGCTGCTGTTGAGTGGACCCAAGCGGATCGCTATATCCTGATGGGTTCAGGCACCTTTATTTTTGTTCGCGCCGCAGTGAAATACGGACTCGACCCAGAAAAAATTCTCGTAATGGAGAACGCTGCCATTACTGATATTACCGAAACCTTGCTGGAAGAAGCTGGCAACAGTGCACTCGTTGTCGGCATGTGTAACATTCATGGTGGCGGCGAAGAAGTCGCTCGGTTCTTCCAAAACCGTTCCTTGAAGGAGGAAGACCTGTGATCGCATTAAATATTTTAGCCGTTGCCATTGGCATCGGATTGTTCTTTACGTTATTGCTCACACAAACGCTCGGACTCGCCGCCGGTGGCCTCGTTGTTCCTGGTTATGTTGCCCTGCAACTGACCGAACCCATGAGTCTGGTGATTACGCTCGTAGCGGCCTTGCTCACGTTCTTGATCGTGCGCGTAATATCTAGTTTTGCCATTATTTACGGCCGTCGACAAACGATCATTATGATCCTGACTGGCTATCTCATCGCAGGCTTGATGGATTTGTTCCTCGGCAGCTTAGTTAACTGGGTCGATTTACAAATGGTCGCGGGTGGTGACGATGCACAAGCACAAGTCGCGACACTGGAGTCATCCTTTATGATGGCCGTCATGTCGAGCAATATTATCGGCTATATTATTCCCGGTCTGATCGCGATCTGGTTTGAACGCCAAGGTGTTCTGCAGACGCTGTGCGGCTTGGCCGTCACCGCCGTATTAGTGCGCCTCGCACTGATTGTCATCATGCCTGAAGCGTTGCAGATGTATGAAGCAAGCAGCGCCTTCCACATGCCTGGCTGGTAAGGAGAATCCCAAATGAGTAGTTTTACTAAGATTTATTGGCGTTCTTCAGGTGTGCCAGCCTGGGGACTCATCGTATTAATGATCGCGGCATTAATTGCTTTACTCGCCGTCGAAAACGTTAAAGAAACCGATCCAATCGTGGACGAAAACTACGCCACCATGGTAACGGCTGCAAAAATTATGCGCCAAGGAATGGAAGTCATCCGTCCATTGCGCGCTGAAAAGGAGCCGATTAACCCAGAGTTCGACCCTCAACGCTCGGGCTTTGTCGGTCTCGATAATAGCATCGTCACGACTAACCATGGTGGACGCGAGTCTAAACAGACCACAGTGAACCCCAACTGGGCAGCCGTGGCGGTTAAACTATTAGCTAAAGCAGGCGTTAAAAAAGGTGACTTAGTCGCGGTGACTGTATCTGGCTCTTTCCCTGCTCTAAACCTTGCCGTGTATTCTGCAATTGAAGCCATGGAAGCGGAGCCGGTTATTATCGCTTCGGCGTCGTCATCGCAGTGGGGAGCTAACGTACCCGGTTTCTTGTGGTTGGACATGGCACGTGAACTCAACAAAGCCGGCGTGATCTCGTTCGAGCCTAAATATGCCTCGATTGGCGGCATCGAAGACCGCGGCATTGGTATCCCACAAGCCGGTATTCAATCGATTCGTCAAACGATTGAACGCGCTGGCTTGCCGATTATTGAACCGGCGAACTATCAAGAAGCGGTGGCCGACCGTATCGCGATTTTCCGTGAATACTCATCCGATCGTAACTACAAAGCGTTCGTCAACGTCGGCGGTGGTGCGACTATCGTAGGTCCTCCAGGTATCGATGATATGTTTAAATCAGGACTACAGTACGACGCACCGGCTCGCGCTTACGCGGTGGATACGGTGATGGGCTACTTCTTACAAGAGAATATCCCAGGCATTCATTTTATCGGCATTAAGAAAATGGCGGAACGCTACGGTCTTCCACTCATGCCTCCCGAGCCTGTGCCCGTCGGTAATGGCGGTATCTATTCCTCAAGCACATACAGTCGGTTACTCGCTTTCGGGCTCGCTGTGGCATTGTTTGGACTCACTTGGCTCATCGTGCGTTCAGCGCGGATCACCAGCCTCTGGCGTCGCGATAGTAGTAGCGGTAAAGGCACTAAACCGATGGTATAAACACCTCGGTCATATAAAAAAGGAGCCGAATGGCTCCTTTTTTGTTACCAGAAATTAAACCGTGACCATTGTTCGCTCAATTGCCCCTCTGCATCAGCAACATAATACTTATCGAACTGAGAGGCTGTGGCACAAGCATGATTCGGAAGGATGCGTAATTTATCGCCGATCTGAACATCGCTGGGTATTTCGCTCGAGCCTGCACGCTGTTTAATGACCCCATGCTCTTGGCTAGTGCTCTCTACTATCCAGTCGGTAAGCGGTCGTCCCGCAGCATCTAGCACCATACCATAGCCATAATCGACCGCTTGCGATGCTGTACCGCGGTCGCGCGATAACGCCATCCAGCCCGCATCAATGAGGATCCAACCTTTCTCCGGCTTCACCCCTATGACAGTGGTCACCACAGATAACGCGATATCATCAAGTGAGCACACATTGATATTCGCCATCACTAAATCAAAAAATGTATAAACACCGGCACGCACTTCCGTCACGCCCGTGAGATCTTGGGCAAAGTGTGCGGTAGGCGTAGAGCCGATACTGACCATCGGGCAGTCAATTCCTACCAGTTCAAGTCGCTCCTTCACATGAACCGCAGTGGCACGTTCGTTCTCAGCCGCCGCGACTTTGTCTGAACGTGTCATACAACCGTACGAGCCACCTGCATGCAACAGAATACCCTTAAAAAGTTCGGCTTGCGCTAGGATTTTGCTGACATCCATCAGCGTAGGACTCTCAGCAGTTAATCCTGCACGGCTGCCATCGCAGTCAATTTCAATAAGCACAGGAATAACGATGTCATGCATACGACAAAACTCGACCACCTGAAGCGCCTGTGTCTCACTCTCTAAGATGATTTTTAAATCAACGCCTTGTTCGATCAACCGCTTAACGTGAGGCAGTTTGTTCTGCGCAATCCCCACCGCATAAATTTGATCTAGAAAGCCGTGTTCTGCAAAAAAGTCAGCTTCTTTTAGCGTCGATACGGTAATCGGTCCCGTGCCACCATTAAAGATAGCCTTAACCGCAGGCAGCGATTTGAGCGTTTTTACGTGGGGCCGCAAGGGCGTCTTTAATGCGCTGAGATGGCAGTTCAAACGCTTGATATTGGCATCAAACCGCGGACGATCAACACGTAAATAAGGCGTTTCAAGCGCATCCCATGTCATTTATTTACTCCCCTCACTGAGTTCATAGCATCGGCAGATATGCGCCCACGCTTCTTCCGCCGTATTGACTAACGTAAACAACTTCACGTCATCGGGCGCTATTAAACCTTCTTCAATCAATAAGTCGAAATTAATTAACTTCGACCAAAAGCCTTTGCCTATCAGTACAATAGGCACTGGATCGATTTTCTTTGTTTGAATTAAGGTGAGCGTCTCGAACAACTCATCTAAGGTGCCGTAGCCGCCTGGGAGCGCAACTAGAGCGCGTGCCCGCATCAAGAAATGCATTTTTCGAATGGCAAAATAGTGAAATTGGAAGCAAAACTCGGGCGTGATGTAAGGGTTCGGATATTGCTCCTTGGGTAACACAATATTAAGTCCGATACTCTCACCACCGGCCTCAGTCGCACCGCGATTAGCCGCCTCCATCACACCTGGACCACCGCCTGAAATTACCACAACGCGATGCTCAGGGTAATTCTGGCTGTGCTCAGTAACTAAATGCGCAAATTTCTGCGACTCTGAGTAATAGCGGCTGTTCTTTAAATCCCGCTTTGCTTTAATCCAGTGTGCTTTAGTCGTCGCATCGTTGGGGGTTTTATCAAGCTCAGCTTGCGCAATATCGAGGTTATATTGCGCCTGTTCCGGTGATAAAAAACGCGCGCTACCAAACACGACTACCGTCGCATCAATCTGATGCTTATCGAGCACGCGCTCAGGCTTTAAGTACTCTAATTGCAATCGAACATGGCGAAGATCGTCTTCCAGTAGAAAGTCGTTATCAGCAAATGCCAGTTTATAGCTGTCATTATTCTGCAGTCGCGCGATGGCTTCTTCCGACTGCTTAGCCGAAGCGTGGTGTCGTTGATGCAGGGGGTGTTTGTCCGCCATTCGAAAATCCTACGGTAGAGGGTGGTAGCCCATCCAATTGGGCTTTAACGGCTGTTGCACGCCATCGTATTCAAGTTTAATGGCATAGCCATCGAGTAAATCAATCTTGAGGCAGTCATCGACTTCAAGCAAGTCGTCTTTATGCAGTTGTTCGGCCCCCGCAAGCCCTGTGGCAGAAACGTGCACTCGCGCCCGTTGTTTAGCATCCGCGGCTGACTTCGCCACCACTACAGTAAAATCATGGAATTCCGCCAAACGACCCGGGAAATAACCACCAAAATTCACAAAGTATAAGGATACCCCCTGATTGTCGACAGGCTCTTTAATGAGCGAAATGCGATAGCCATCGACATGATGTAAGGCAACGTAGCTATCCATGTGGAGACCCTTCTGCGAACCGAACCACTGCTGTCGTAATGCCGGAAAAGTGGCTTCAATCGCTGGCGCGACGACAAACCGCACATCATGGAGCTCAATATGTGCACCCGGCGCGCTACCGCCGATATAAATCATAAAAAGTTGGTTAACTTGAGTGCTCTCTGCAGACACGTTGGAGTACCTCTTGTATTGTGTTTCTTAACCATCGACGCATCGGATCAGCATCCGTCCGTTCATGCCAAATCTGCATTACCTGCACATTCGGAAGGTCAAGGGGGGGTTCAAGTATGACTAAATTATCATCCAATGCGGTCGCCTGCTCAGCTATTGAGCGCAAACAAGTCAGCAACCACCGCGTCTCGGTTAACAACCGAGTCGGCACAATAAAACTGGATAAACCTGCAACGATACTACGTTCACGCCCCAACTCTGCTAGCTTTTGATCGACCAACCCTTTCAAATCACCTGTTAAGGTAGTAAGTAAATGCTCACACTCTAAGTAATCGTCAAGTGAAAACCCGCCGATGACATGCGGATTATCCCTAGCTGCTAATACTTTAAATGGCTCCTCAATCAAGCGTTGTTGTCGCAACGTGTCAGGTAAGTCATTGTAAAAGCCTGCGATAGCAATATCACATTCGCCTGTTTCCAACTCTTGGCGTGGAAGACGACCTCGCGTATTTTGCGTAACTATGGTGACATTAGGTGCAGCTTGCCGAACTAAAGGCAATAGATGAGGCAATAGCGCTTGCTCCATATAATCTGTCGTATATATCCGTATCGACTCCGTTCTGCTCAGATAGTCATGTCCCTCGGTTTGTTCATAAAAGTTTCTGAGCTGATGAATAAGTGGTTGCATCTGACGCGCAAGCTCATGGGCACGCGGTGTCGCGGTCAACCCTCTCGCTGCACGCACGAATAATGAGTCTCCCATTTCGTGGCGAAGTTTATTTAACTTATGACTTAATGCGGGCTGACTCAGTGACATACGTTGCGCTGCCCGGGTAGCATTTAACTCTTCATAAAGTGTATGAAAAACCAACAGAAGGTTAATATCCTTAGTGTATAAATTCATTCGCTATTCATTTTTTCGATGGGTCAAATAGATATTTTCTTATTATCGAATGATAGTACACACGCTACTATAAGCGCATCAAATTTACGCCTTAATTGGAGGCTTTATGACAACCGGTTTTATCAAGTCACTCTTACTCACTGCCACTTTAGGTGCAGTATTGCTGTTTTGCCAAGCAGCGGTGGCGAGCAAGGGCAAGGTGCTCGTTTTACTCTCCAGTGAAACACAATTGGAACTTGCTGATGGCAGCCAATATCCAACGGGATACTACCTGAACGAATTTGGTGTACCGGCTGATGCGCTTCAGCAAGCGGGCTACGAGCTCGTTTTGGTCACTCCAAAAGGTAACGCGCCGCGGGTCGACCAACGTTCTGTCGATACACAATATTTCGGCGGCGATGAGCAAGAAATGCAGCGCATTCAAAAAGTCATCGCTAACCTTGATGGTATTAACGATACCCACAAACTCGCCGACGTACTCAAAAGTGATTTGAGCCAATTTGATGGTCTATTCATACCTGGCGGTCATGCACCTCTGATTGACTTGGTCGGTAATCCTGAAGTCGGTAAGCTACTGACTTATTTCCACAACCAACAAAAGCCTACCGCCGCAATTTGCCACGGCCCTATTGCGCTGCTGTCACCACAGCAAATGCCGGCACAGTTTATTGACCAATTTGCGAAAGAAGGTCAATCACAAGCGCAAGATTGGATCTACGAGGGCTATAACATGACCATCTTCTCGACCCCAGAAGAACAAGTTTTCGAGCGCTCACTTAATGGCAAACAAATCCGTTATTACCCAGCCGCTGCGATGCAAGCCGCAGGCGCGAATCTCGAACAAGCCGAAGCGTGGCAGCCCAACGTCGTTATCGACCGCGAACTGATTACCGGTCAGAACCCTTTTTCCGACAAAGTTCTAGCAGAAGCGTTAATTAAGCAACTAGAACAAGCGCAGTAATCAACAAGGAGTACTTAGCGTGTCAGCTTTATTTCAACCATTTGAGTTAAAAGATGTTCGTTTGCGTAACCGTATTGCCGTACCTCCGATGTGCCAGTACATGGCAGAAGAAGGCGTGGTCAACGATTGGCACCTCAGTCACTACACCAGCTTAGCGCGCGGTGGTGCAGGCTTAGTTATTGTTGAGGCGACCGCAGTTTCTCCTGAAGGACGTATCACCCCGAACTGCACCGGGTTGTGGAATGACGAGCAAGCACAAGCGATGCAGCCGATTGTCGACAACATCAAAGCCGCCGGTGCGGTAGCGGGTATTCAAATTGGTCATGCGGGACGGAAGGCAAGTGCCAACCGTCCATGGGACGGCGACGACCATATTGCTGAAGAGGACGTCCGAGGCTGGGAAACGCTCTCGCCCTCACCAATCGCTTTTGGCGCGAACCTGCCTCGCCAACCCAAAGAGATGACGTTAGAAGATATCAAGCGTGTACAAACTGACTTTGTTGCCGCTGCTGAACGTGCTCGAGACCTGGGGTTTGAATGGCTCGAGTTACACTTTGCTCATGGGTACCTTGGTCAAAGCTTTTTCTCGCCACATGCTAACCAGCGTACTGACGAATATGGCGGGTCATTTGAGAACCGCGCACGCTTCTTAGTCGAAACTGTGCGGGCGGTCAAAGCCGTATGGCCCGATAACTTCCCGCTAACTGCACGTTTTGGTGTTATCGAATTTGATGGCAATGACGAGGAGCAGTTGCAAGAGTCGATTAAGTTAACTGAGTTGCTCAAAGCAGAAGGGTTGGATTTTCTAAACGTCAGTATCAGTTTCTCAACGCCGCACGCCAATATCCCATGGGGACCGGGCTTTATGGCGCCGATTGCTGAACGCATCAGAAACGCCGCGGATATTCCCGTTGCATCGGCGTGGGGAATCGATTTACCACAGCTGGCAGAACACACCGTCGCACAGGGTCAGTTAGACTTAGTGATGGTTGGCCGTGCACATTTATCGAACCCACACTGGCCTTACGATACTGCTAAAGCATTGCGTGTTGAGAAGCCGTCTTGGGTATTACCCGCCCCTTATGCGCATTGGTTAGAACGGTATTAAGCTCACTTTTAAAGCTTAAACACCTTGTACAGTGAGCACCAGTTTTCGACTGCTGGCGTGGTCGCGGTGCTCACACAAGTAGATACCTTGCCATGTGCCCATATTAAGACGCCCTTGGGTTAACGGTACAGTCACACTCGCGCCTAGAATACTCGACTTCAAGTGAGCTGGCATGTCATCAGGCCCCTCATAGGTGTGCTCATAGTAGGGCGCGTTCTCAGGCACCATCTCGTTGAAATGGCGTTCAAAGTCACCCCGCACGGTCGCATCGGCATTTTCATTGATCGTCAATGAAGCCGAGGTATGTTGAATAAACACATGCACGAGACCAGTCGATAATTGGCACTTTTCAGCTAATAACCGCTCTACGCGATCAGTGATTAAGTGAAAGCCTCGATTAAAGGCTGGCAGCGTTAACTCAAATTGTTGTACGTGCATAGAACTCTCAAAAATAAGCGTCTACTAGCGCATTAAACGCATAGGCACCATCTGTGGATCGCTATTGGTTTGCTCTACAAACCCTAAACTGCGATATAGATTCAATGCGCGATGATTTTCTGGCAATACGTTTAATGTAACATGCTCAACGTCAGGATGTTGCCAAGCGTAATCAAGTAACGCCTGCACAAATAGGCGCCCTAGCCCTTTACCTCGCTCCTGTGGGTTTACGATTAAACACGCAATGTGTCTTGCACCTTCATATTTTTCATAACATTGTGCAAAACCAACTAACTTATTGTCGTACCAAAACCCAAGAGAAGGGCGTTCGTCACATTTTAGGCGCGCCCAAACGTCATTGATGGGACTATCGGTGTGCACATTAGGGCCAAGCCAAAAGAGACGATCGCGTGCCGTTTGAGCCCATGAAAAAACTTTTTGAAACTGCTGTGGTGAAATCGTTTTTAGCATTTTGATTCTATTTAAAGGCTTTATCAGAACTATAAAGGATAAGCCCGTTAAGCCAATAAGCGGATTGTCAGATTCATAGCGTAATCGCCTAATTACGTAGATATATACGATAAACCGACTATTAAAGGCGCTAGACAGCAAACTAACGGGTAAAAAATCCATTGAAATATTCTGTTACAACCAAGATAATATAACATGAATATATTATTATAATCATAAAAGGATGTTACTCGAGACATGGAACTGTCCTCGCTCAGCGCGCTTTCACCCAAGCGCCCACAGTTTTGGCAAGTTGCCAAGCGTTGCTGCATTATAGCGGCGTTCATCGATGTGGCGTTCTTTGTCATCTTTATGCTGCTCGACTCGCCCTTGCTTGCATGGATTAATCTATTAAGTATTTCCATGTATCTGACCGCGTATTGGGCGTACACAACGCGTAAAAACACACTCGCAACTCTGCTAATCTGGGCAGAGGTGTTATATCACTCTGCCTTCGGCACGCTGTTGATCGGTTGGGATAGTGGCTTTCATTATTTTCTACTGATGTTTGTACCCGCAATTTTTGTCAGTATGAGTTTAAAGCCCGCTATCCTATCACTGTGTGGCTTGTGGATTTACTATGTCTCGCTCGATTTATTCGGTTGGTACTATCCGCCCATTCAGCCTATCCGCGGTGATGCATTGGTTTTGGTGCACCTATTCAACTTAACCGTTGTTTTTGCAATGTTTGCCTACCTTGCACTCTATTATCTCAATAAGGTCAGTATCACACACGACAAGCTACGCTTTTTTGCCACCACCGATCCTTTAACGCGGTTACGCAACCGTCGCCACATGTCTGAATTATTGAAACGTGCGGTGGAGAGCTATCAAAAAGAACAACGGCTTGTCTCGGTATTATTGCTCGATCTCGACCACTTTAAGACAATTAACGATACTTATGGGCACGACGCAGGCGATAAGGTACTAAAAGTAGCAGCGGATATTCTTCGCGACACCGCACGCGACCATGACAAGGTTTCTCGTTGGGGGGGTGAGGAGTTTTTGGTGTTTTTACCACGAACAAACTTAAATCACGCAGCCCAAGTTGCTGAGCGCATTCGCAAAGCAATTGCAAAATATCCCTGGCACACAGTCATTAATGAGAAAATTACGTTGACCACCAGTATCGGAGTGAGTGAACTCAAACCCGATGACTCGGTCAATACATTAGTAAAGCGTGCGGATGACGCACTGTATCGCGGCAAGGAAGCTGGTAGAAATTGGGTCGAACTCGAATCGGAGGCTTCATGTCGCAAACCAAAAGCAGCATCATCATCGCTATCGGACTGATCGTCAGTTGTGGGATACTTGGTACATTTTTTTCAAAAGGCTTAACCGACTTTCGATCAATGGATCGCAGTGTCACTGTGAAAGGGCTCTCTGAACGCGAGTATGTTGCCGACACCGTGATTTGGCCGATTCAATTTACCGCTGCCAGCAATCAGCTTTCGGATATTTATCAAACTATTGAACAAGGCAAGCAGCAAGTCAGCGAATTTCTAAAGGGTAAAGGGGTTAAAGCCGATGAGATTTCCGTCGCAGCTCCCTCGATCACCGATAAGTCGGCACAACGTTACGGCTCAGGCCAACCGGCTGAGTTTCGCTATACCGCCACCCAAACCATTACCGTGTATTCAACGCGCGTCGAAACAATACGCGACATGATGAGTTCGCTATCGGAGTTAGGTAAACAGGGTATGGTGCTATCTACCGACGATTACCAAGCGCAACCTGAGTACCTATTCACCCGATTGAACGATGTGAAACCCGAAATGATAGAAGAAGCCACTAAGAACGCACGCGAAGTGGCAGAGAAGTTCGCCCAAGATAGCAATAGCGAGCTCGGCAAAATAAAAGATGCCCGCCAAGGCCTATTCAGTATTCAAGAACGTGACCGTCATAACCCACACCTTAAAAAAGTACGTGTCGTCTCAACGGTTGAATATTACTTATCCGACTAGTCAGCCGTTTCATCATTTTTAGGTCGAGGGCATTGTCCCTCGACATTCACTTCAACATAATTCATATCGAAGCATCGCAGATAAGATTCAACAATAGTTAAGTTAGGTGGCCACGGCACTTCAATCGGATTACCTTCAGCATCGCGCGGATCAAATCCCTCGGGGCGCGGAACGGCTTTTAGACGCGCTATTGCATCAACCAGTTTCGGTTTGTCCTTTTTAATAAATGCAATGGTCGCATCCATATAGGGGTTCCACCCGCTACGGTCCTGCTCGTCCGGTTTATAACTCTGTCTAAATAAAGCAATCGCCGCCTCATTGTGACCTAACTCCGCATGCAGCTGGGCTTGATGTACACGGAGCGTGTGCTTCATACCGTCCGATAAGTCAGTTCGTTGTTGTTGATACGCCTCAATCAGTTTAACCGCTTCGGGCTTACAACCGGGTGTATCGGCAACGGCGCGCCAGCCCCCTTCAAAGTCTTGGTCAAAACTCATGAAATCTAACTCAAGCAGCGCTGCCTTGTTTTCAATGCATGTGGCTTGCGCCGCTTTCGCACCACTAGGTGCCAACATAATACTAACCAATAAGAACTGAACGAAACGACTCATTACAAATAACCAAAGTTTATTTATTTTGTTTATCATTAGCACTCTTTCGACCCCATCTCAAGCGCCTCACATCGGCAGTTTATTGATTCACATCAACGCGTGATAAGGCGTTTAGCAGTAACCTGCGAGCATTTAGCTCCGCACGTAACTGGATCAGCACCTTAAACTATGTCGATGTATAAAAGCCCCGAACTACTCGCGCCAGCCGGTAACCCCACCGCCATGAAAATCGCTTTTGCTTACGGTGCAGATGCGGTTTATGCGGGCGAGCCACGCTACAGCTTACGGGTAAGAAACAACAGCTTTACCTTGGCAAATCTAGGTGAGTCTATCGACTACGCCCACAAACTGGGTAAACGTTTCTATGTCGTGGTCAACATCGCACCGCATAACGCAAAACTGACGCAGTTTGTTGAACACATGGAGCAGGTGGTTGCTCTACAGCCTGATGCATTAATCGTCTCAGATCCGGGTATCGTGATGTTGCTGCGTCAGCACTTCCCTGGGCAGGCACTGCACTTATCTGTGCAAGCGAACACCGTGAACTGGGCGGCACTCAAGTTCTGGCAACAACAGGGCATCGAGCGGGTTATCCTTTCTCGCGAACTGTCTTTGCAAGAGATCAAAGAAATGCGCGAGCACGTGCCTGATATGGAGCTTGAGGTATTCGTCCACGGCGCTCTATGCATGGCTTATTCGGGTCGCTGTTTACTCTCCGGTTACACCAATAAACGTGACCCCAACCAAGGCGCATGCACCAACGCATGCCGTTGGAAGTATCACACACAATCTGCACAGCAAGATGAAGTGGGCCAATATATACCGGACCCCATCTTAGTCGCCGATCCTCAACGTCCCGATGAGCCCATGTTACTCGACGAAGATATTCATGGCAGTTATCTCATGAACTCTAAAGATCTCCGTGCCGTTGATTTAGTCGAACCGCTGACGCAAATGGGTGTTCACTCGCTGAAGATTGAAGGTCGGACCAAGTCCGACTATTACGTCGCACGTACAACCCAAGTCTACCGGCGTGCGATTGATGATGCCGTAGCGGGCAAGCCGTTCAACCCGCAACTGCTCAATGCGCTCGATGGTATGGCGAACCGTGGTTTTACTCATGGCTTCTTACAACGTCACAGCGCACAGTCACTGCAGAACTACGAACGCGCTCATAGTGAAGGAAAAGAGCAACTTGTCGGGCAGCTACTCGCAAGCGACCACCAAGACGCCTACCTTATTGATGTAAAAAATGCATTCTCGGTGGGCGATGAACTTTTACTCATCACGCCAAAAGGTAACTATCCACTTCAAGTCACTGAGCTTGTGGATAACAAGGGAACACCACTTTTACGAGCACCGGGCTCGGGTTATCAAGTCTATGTTCCTGCTGAAGTCGCTATCGACTCAGTAGATAGACCCATGTGTTTTCTGATAAAAAGGAGCGAGCATGATCACCATTAACGAAGACTGCATCAACTGCGATATGTGCGTACCTGAGTGCCCGGTCGAAGCGATCGAGATGGGTGACGAGCATTACGAAATTAAGCAGTCGTTATGTGTCGAATGCGAAGGTTTCTATCCTGAGCCCAGCTGTTATGCAGTATGTCCGGTCGATGCAGTGGACATCGGCAAGTAAAAAACAGCGAAATTTGCTATGCTTTGCAGCCAAGAACATGAATTAAGGGGCATCGCCATGGGATTACAGGTCATTAAGCATCCGCTTGTACAGCATAAGCTTGGATTAATGCGTAAACACGGGATCTCGACCAAGAGCTTCCGCGAACTTGCCAATGAAATCAGTACGTTACTCACCTACGAGGCGACCAGTGACTTTATGCTGGAGCCACATACCATTGACGGCTGGAATGAAACACCTATTGAGGTCGAGCAACTTAAAGGTAAAAAAGTCACGGTAGTCCCCATTCTACGCGCAGGTATGGGCATGCTGGATGGCGTCACCACACTCATCCCCAGCGCAAAAGTTAGTGTTGTCGGCTTATACCGTAATGAGGAAACGTTAGAGCCCGTCAGTTATTTCGATAAATTCGTTAACGACATCGGCCAGCGCATCGCCCTGGTGATCGACCCGATGCTCGCTACTGGCGGCAGTATGATTGCCACCCTCGACATGCTCAAGCAACAAGGCTGTAAGGACATTCGCGTACTCGTGTTGGTGGCGGCACCCGAAGGCGTTGAAGCCGTATTGGCCAAGCATCCCGATGTACGAATTTTTACTGCATCACTCGATGACAAGCTCAATGAGCAGGGCTATATCATCCCGGGGCTGGGCGATGCCGGGGATAAAATTTTTGGTACCCGTTAGTCTTCTAGACGACGGCCACAAGCGATCTATACTGATGAGATATGCCTGCTTAGGAGCCAAGAATGAGTGCCACTAAAATTAATTATATTGAAATGCCTGCAAGCGATATCGCCGCAACTAAGCAGTTTTTCAATGACGCCTTCGGTTGGGAGTATATCGACTATGGTCCCGATTACGCGGCTATTAAAAATGCCGGTGTTGATGGCGGCTTCTACAGTGCGCCTCTAAAAGCGCAAACGGCACAAGGCAGCGTATTGGTGGTACTGTACAGTCCCGACTTACAAAAGAGTCTACATGCCGTCGAACAGGCAGGCGGTGAAATCATTAAGCCCATTTTCAGCTTTCCAGGCGGTCATCGATTTCACTTCACCTGCCCCAGCGGCAATGAATATGCGGTTTGGTCGGAGTAGTCCGTACAAGCTGTGATAAACTGATCAACGTATCAGTAAAGGAGAAATCTCATGGCACGTGCGCATGCATTACACATTTTGGTTAAAACCAAGCCCGAAGCCGAAGAGCTAAAAAAGCAGCTCGCCAACGGCGCAAAATTTGCCGACTTAGCGCGTAAACATTCACTCTGTCCGTCAGGCAAACAGGGTGGCGACTTAGGCGAGTTCCGTCGCGGTGAAATGGTACCTGCCTTTGACAAGGTGGTATTCGGTCAACCGACACTAGAAGTACATGGTCCCGTTAAAACCGCATTTGGTTACCATCTTATTAAAACACTCTCGCGCGGCTAAACCGCACTATATGAGTGATTACCCAGGGCGGCCATCCGCTCTGGGGCTTCGCAAGATGTTCTGATACACACCAACAAAACAACCATAGCTCAACATCCATCCCAGTGCCGCAACCAATAACCAACTGAACGTAGCCTCGGGCATCACCACAATACCCACAACACGGGCTAACGCAGCCAGTACTATTAGCAAGAACGCAACAGACATCACGGGTTTAGATTTTAGCGGGCGTCCGCTATGGCCGAGTGAGATACGTGCCATCATCGCCAAAATCAGGCTACCCATTGCACCGACGGTTAACGCATGCAGTGCTGTACTTTTGGCAAGCTGAATATGAGTCGCCAATAAACCTGCACTTTGCGCGTAATAGATAGCAAGCAAGCCCAACCCAACAGGAATAAACGCATAAGCGCCATGCAGGGACCATACTAACGGCACGCGCCAAGTTATCCATGGGCGCCAGCGCAACCAGCGGATAGTGTGGAACACACAGGCGAACGCAAACAATAAGGCAAGCACAGCGCCCGGTAACACTCCATCTAGACTGAACAAAAACACCACCGCGATCAGCCACGAGCAACCCAAAGCAGCACGTTCTAACCAAGGCCAAGCGCTTACCCGAGCAGTACCGGTGCCATTTGCAGTAAACATGGGTATGACACGCCCACCGATCACACTCATCAACAGGGTAATTAAAAATACCGCAGCATAAGCGCCCTGCACCTGCCACGCATACTGCTCAAACCAAAGCCCCGCGTGCATCATCGCATTTGTCGCGGTGAGTAACAGTAAAATAGGCACAAAGAATAAGTTACGGGTTTGATTCACATTAAGCAGCAGACGCGTAAACAACAGCGCCGCTATTGGCATTACGCTTAAATCAATAAGGATGACAGCAAGTGCAGGCAAATAGGTACCAAACAGCAACGCCAACCTTGCTAAGCTCCAAAGCATGACGAGGACAAACAATGTCTTACCATGAGTAGCGCGCTGCCCCGTCCAGTTTTGTACTGCGGTTAGTAAAAAACCGAGAATAATTGCAGTAACAAACCCAAATAGCATTTCGTGAGCGTGCCAAAACAGTATATTGCCGTAGACAGGTAGTGAGACCCAGCCGCCAAGCATCGCTATCCACAGACCAACCGCAACAATGCTAAAGCTCGCGCCGAATAAAAAGAAAGGTCGAAATGCCTGGCGCAGTAGCGGCGTCAGGCGCATTTCCTGTTCCATTTGTGTCACTTGCATGGATTACTCCTTGTTTGGCTATTTTAGCCCTATAGAGTAATCATACATTTAAAATGTATTTTAAAGCCAGTCGAAATAGATTAGCGAGTGAGCTGTGTCAAAATCCGGTCGAGTTGGTTCGCAAACGCCATCTTATCGCGGGCATGCAAAGGGGGAGGACCTCCGGTATGTTCACCGCTGCTGCGCATGGTATCCATAAAATCGCGCATATTAAGACGCCCACCGATATTTTCTTTGGTGTACAGTTCGCCTCTTGGGCTCAGCGCTTGCCCCCCTTTTTTGATCACATCCGCCGCCAACGGGATATCTGCGGTGATCACTAAATCGCCAGCCTCGCAGCGTTCAGCAATTTCGTTATCCGCCACATCAAACCCCGACTCCACGCGCACTGAGCGAATGAACTTAGAGGGCGGCACGCGCAACGCTTGGTTAGCGACCAAAATAAGCGGCACCTGCTTGCGCTCAGCGGCGCGATACAAAATCTCTTTTATGACCGTCGGACACGCATCGGCGTCCACCCAAATATTCATATCCGTTCATCACTCACTAATAAAAGATGGAAAGCATAGACAGACGGGCTAATCTAAGCAAACATAAGGTTTTAGAACAATCATACTAACAAAATCTAAGGCGGCTTATGAATAAACCTGCATTTGCAGCCCTTGCCGAATATATGGATCTGCTCCTTGATGCCATTTGCGTTGTGGATCCAGACCACCGCTTTAGTTACCTCAGCCCAGGCGCCAAACGCGTGTTTGGTTATGAGCCTGAAGAAATGATTGGCCGTTCAATGTTTGACTTTATGCACCCGGATCATCATGCCGAGACGCTGTTGCGTGCCGAGCAGGTCAATAATGGACGGGACGTGCTACATTTTGAAAATCGCTACATCCATAAAGACGGCTCAGTCATTTATTTACACTGGACAGCACGCTGGTCCGAAAAAGACCAAATGCGTATCGGTGTGGCACGCGATATCACTGCACAGCGAGCGTTGGAACACGAACGCGAAGCACTTATCGAGCGGCTAGAGCACATGGCGCTCACCGACTCCCTGACTCAACTCCCTAACCGAGCGTTATTTTATGACCGCGTGCGTACCGCACAAGCGCGTGCAGAGCGTGATGCCGGTGGGCTCGCGATACTCTATCTCGATCTCGATAAGTTCAAAGAGGTTAACGACCATTACGGTCATGCCACGGGCGATGAATTATTAAAAGCAGTCGCCACTCGGATTCAATCCGCGATCCGTAATACCGATACCGCAGCACGCTTAGGTGGAGACGAGTTTGTGGTGTTGGTGGATGCTTCACATACCCGACGACTCGATAGTGCGATTGATAAGGTGGTGAATAAGATCCAGGCTGCGTTAAAGCCACCCCACATCATGAAACATGGGTCGTTAGCCATTACTGCCAGCATTGGCGTGGCCATGTGGCCCGAGCACGGTCACAGCATTGAGCAACTGCTACATCACGCCGATCAAGCCATGTATAACGCCAAACGGCGGGGAGGAAACAGCGTTGCTGTATAGCCAACAACGCTGCTGATTAAGCTTAATTAAGCGTTTTTCTTCTCTTCAATATAATCGTTGATGAACTGTTCAAGCACGTTCAATGGCACCGGACCATTGCCAAGTACGCGATCGTGAAACTCGCGAATATCGAACTTGTCACCCAGTTCAGCCTTCGCTTTTTCACGCAGCTCTATGATTTTGTTCATACCAATTTTGTAAGCTGTCGCCTGACCTGGCATCACAATGTGACGCTCAACCATTTTCACTGCGTCCGCTTTCGCGTTTGGCGTGTTGTTTACGTAAAAATCGATACCCTCTTCACGCGTCCATTGCTTCGCATGAATACCTGTATCTACGACCAAACGCACTGCACGCCATAACTCCATCGCTAGACGACCAAAGTCAGAGTATGGGTCTTTATACAGGCCGATTTCCTTCGGTAGTTTCTCAGTGTATAAGCCCCAGCCCTCGCTGTACGCGGTATAGCGACCAAAACGACGGAATTTAGGAATCCCCTGAAGCTCTTGCTGAATGGCGATTTGCATATGGTGTCCTGGGATGCCCTCGTGATACGCCAAAGCCTCCATCTGGTACGTTGGCATTGAGCCCATGTCGTACAAGTTCGCGTAGTAAGTACCCGGACGCGAGCCGTCCATCGAAGGTTGCTGATAAAACGCTTTACCCGCCGATTTCTCGCGGAAAGGTTCAACCGCTTTAACAATGAGATCGGCTTTTGGCTTAGTAATAAAGAGCTCATCTAAGCGACCGCGCATATCATCGATAATGGCTTTCGCTTCGCTTAAGTAGCGTTGACGACCTTCTTCCGTATCGGGGTAGATGAAGTCGTCATTGTTCCGCATGTAAACGAAAAACTCTTGCAAAGTACCGTCAAAGCCGACCTCTTCCATAATGCCGCGCATCTCGTCATGAATACGCTCAACTTCGCTCAAACCAATCTCATGAATTTCGTCAGCGGTAAGATCGGTCGTGGTGGTACGCTGCAGCGCGTTGTTAAAGAACGCCTCACCATCAGGAAACTTCCATGCGCCCGCCTTCGTGGTCGCTTGCGCTTCAATATCCTTGAGCTTAACAATGAGGTTTTCGTAAGCCGGTTTTACCGACTCTAAAAACGCCGTTTTCGCCGAAGCAATTAACTGTTCGCGTTCTTCATCCGAGATCGCTAAGCCTTCAACCTTCTTATTAAAGTCAGCCCAAAGCGCACTGGCCTCACCGTCATCAAACGGCGCACCGGTAATGATATTTTTGCTATCGCTAATCACATAAGGATACACGAACTTAGGCGCAATGATGCCTTTGTCTGCACGCAATTGGAGGTTCTCAGCCAACTGTTCAAACAGCGCCGGCAGACCATTTAGCCGCGCGATATAATCCTCAGCGTCGTCCACTGAGCTAATACCATGCTGGTTAATCAGCAACGAAGCCACGCTCGAGTGCAAACCAAACATCTGGTTAACCGGGTAGTTATGATGACGCCATTTAAAGTCGGCAATATCATTTTCAAGCTGCTGCTTCATCAGCATCCAGCTGATTTTAGTCTGTTCATCCAGCTTCGACTCATCAATCGCTTTGACTTGTTCTAAATGCTTTTTGTTGAGCGCCAAGTCTTCTTGCGCCTGCTCCTCTGAGATGTCATCCCACTTATCTTGGTCATCTTTAATACCCAAGTAAGACTGATACATTGGGCTGCGCATGACATTCGCCATAAAGATATCTTCAAACAGCTGATTCGCCTTTTCAGACTCGGTTTGTTGTGTTTCTTGTTGAGCCGATTCAGCCGACGCCGTTTGCTGCTCTGCCGAAGTCGACTGAGTGCTGGTATTTGCGTTGTCAGAACACGCAGTGGTCATCAATACCACCGACACCGCTAAGGCGATTTTTTTATATTCGAACATCGTTTTTCTCCTTTAAGTTTGTACAACTTAATAACCTTTACAATAGGAGGTGTCAACGCAACTGCGCTGGCGGCGGCACCAATTGGGATGAGTATAGTCGCTTTTAATGCATCGTGTGTTCGTAGCGCGCCTCAATCTGACGTGCAGGCAACTCACCCCCCACGATCGGCTTCAACGCGCGCTGCACTTCAGGCACTAACGCGGCCAAAGCCGACAACATCGCCGGCTCACTGACATACTCATCAAACACCAAGGTCACCACTAAGCTCTGTGGAAAACGCTGATAGTTCACCTCGTGCGTGAGCCACACGAAGCCCTCATGCTCAACCTTGGCATCCTCGCAGACTTCGGTCAGCGCACGAATAATGTCGCGTTCGGTGTGTTTGTGTTTTGGGGGCATGGTTGGTCGCTACGTAAAAATGATGCGTTCATTCTAACCACCTTGCCCAAGCCCGACAAACCTGGCATCTTGAGATGCCTAAGTATTGGGCTCAAAGGACCATGGTAATGAAAAAGGGATTTTACGAGCTACTCAAAAGCGAACAGCTGCAGGAAGCTATTGATCAGTCGGGCTATACAGAAGTAAGTGAGGAGCTTGACCTCACCACCAGCAGTCGCCATTTAGCAGAAGTTCTAACTGAACAAATCGCCCAAGCGCTGTCTGAGCTCACTACCCAAACTCAAGAGAATGAGTCTGCTAATGATGCTAGGTTAAGACGGCAAATCGAAGTTCTTAATGAAGTGTTAGTCACTACTCGACAGCTCAGCCAAACTGAGACCAACACACCGACTTACTTAAATCCACCTTCAGTTTTGCGTGCTCTGCACTCTCCAGATCAGCCATTGAGTTTACCGCAAATAGGTATGTCGCAACCTTGGTTGTTTACATCAGGAAAAGACTCGCCAGGATTACTCAATGAGTTACAAGCGGAGCTTTCGCACTGCAATCACGTTGATATTTTGATGAGTTTTATCACCATGTCAGGTGTACGAAAAATCATTAATATCCTCAAGGAAATTACAGCAGTAGACGCCGAACAACGTTCGCAGACCAGCATAAGAATTATAACCACGACGTACATCGGCGCGACTGAACAGTCCGCAGTCGATATGTTAGCTCAACTACCCAATTGCCAGGTTAAAGTGTCTTTGGATGGACGTCGTACTCGTTTACACGCAAAAGCATGGATATTTGAGCGAGACACAGGGTTTGGTTCCGCTTACGTCGGTAGTGCAAACCTCTCTAAAGCGGCACTGATGGGGGGCTTAGAGTGGACGGTTAAGTTCACCGAACAGGGTCAGAAACAGTTATATCAACGCGCCCGTGCGCACTTCGAAACACTGTGGCAGGATGAAGAGTTTCAACTTTACGATCCTAATAATGAAACACACAAAGCTGAACTCAAAAAAGCACTGACGCGCGAGAGCGGCAAGCCAGAATACAATGCCGATATCATTACCACTTTCTTTGACATTCGGCCTAAACCATTCCAACAGATTATCCTCGATCAACTACAAAATGAGCGGGACCACGGACGTTACAAAAACTTGTTAGTCTCAGCGACCGGTACGGGTAAAACCGTTATGGCCGCTTTAGATTATCGGCGGATCTGCTCAAAAGAAGGCGGACAACCTCGATTATTGTTTGTTGCTCATCGAGAACAGATTTTACAGCAGTCTCTACAAGTATTTCGTCACGTTTTACGAGACTCTAATTTTGGTGAGTTACTCTCGGGAAACCACAAACCTGACTCTGACTCGCATCTGTTTGCCACGATACAAACACTGAATTCGCGCGATTACACAACACGACACGATGAAAACTATTGGAATATGGTCATTATCGATGAGTGTCATCATATTGAAGCGGCCTCATTCCAACGCATCACAGAAGCACTAACGCCTAAATACCTACTCGGTTTAACTGCAACGCCAGAGCGTGCGGACGGATTGAATATCATGCGTCATTTCGATCCCCGACCTGATGGTTCACCTGCTGTACAGTTGCGTTTATGGCATGCGCTAGAACAGCAACTGTTAGCGCCATTTGAATATTATGCATGCGACGACGGAGTTAACTATCGAGGTATAAATTGGCGCTCAGCTAATGAACGCTCACAGCTTGATAACCTATTATCTGAAAGTGATATAAGAGCACTTGCGGTCCTTCGAGCTTGGCAAGAGCACGTAAACAACATCACCGAGTGTCGAGCGTTGGCATTCTGTGTTTCAGTGCAGCATGCCCAGTTCATGACTCACTACTTCTGTGACAAGGGCGTTAAAGCCAAGCTACTCACTGGCGAAACCCCACAAAATCAACGCGAACAAATCAAAAGAGAGCTAGAGCAGCGAGACATTAATATCATTGTAACCGTTGACCTCTTTAATGAGGGGGTCGATTTACCCTATGTCGATACGCTCCTATTACTGCGACCAACACAAAGTGTGTCGCTATTCCAACAGCAAATTGGGCGAGGATTACGATTATTCGAGGGTAAAGAGAGTTGTCTCATCCTCGACTTTGTAGGGCAATACGATACTCATTTCCGGTTCGATATTTTATACAGTGCGATTACCGGATTAAGTAAAAAGGAAGTTCTCGACGGTGTGGAAAATGGATTTTCACGCTTACCGCCCGGTTGTTATTTGCAAATGAATCGGCAAGCGCGTCAGCAAATCCTGACCAATTTACGGCAAACAATCAATCTAAACTGGAATCGCCTACGGCAAGAGCTTGTCCAATATCAACTGCGCCACCCGCAAGACGAAATAAAACTCACTGATTTCGTTAATGATCAAGCGATTGAGTTAACTGACATTTATCGTAAAGGTAGTGGGCAAACTGCATCGGGCTGGACGCGGCTCAAGCGTGACGCAGAAATTATCTCACCCACATTTACTGCACAAGAAACGTCAATCAATCGACGCTTTAAAGATGTACTGCATCTCGACGACACAGACTATATCGACGTTATCAGAAAGCTTGGACAACACGCCAGTATTTTACCAACCTCGCCTCAGTATAAAAGAGCATTGATGTTTACCTATCAGGTAAAAGGCGGTCGCTCAATACAGTCTGTTGCTGAGCTGCAAACAGAACTCAATGAATGCCCTGAGCTTGCAAAAGAGCTCACTGAGCTCAGTGATGCCCTTGACGCTCGAACTAATCAAAGCTTTTATGAAGTACCGGGCATTAAGTGGACCGGCTTGAAGCTACACAGTAGCTACAAAATTAGAGAGATATTAACCGCATTTGAATATTACACTGAGGCCCGCTACAGCCCTTTCCAGGCTGGCGTGTGGCGCGACTTCGAACGGAAAATTGAAGCTTTGTTCGTAACCTTAGATAAATCAAATGCATTGCATGAAGGCGTCGAGTACAACGACTACGCAATAAGCCCCGAGCTATTTCATTGGCAATCTCAAAATACGACAGGCCCATCAACAGCAGCGGGACTCCGCTATATACAAGGAGCTGAAGAAGGCTGGCAGTTTCAACTGTTCGTGCGTTTGAACAAGGACTCCCCTTACAGACCTTGTGGACCTGTGGAATTTGTTAAACACGAAGGCGCTGCCCCAATGAGCATCACATGGCGCCTTGCACACCCTTTACCTGCTCATCTATTTCAGGAGTTTTCGGTGGTGAGGTGATGGTGTGGTTGGAGAGGTTGGGCGGAGTCGCGCCAAAGGCGCGACCTACTCGATGTTTTGGATCTGCTCACGCATCTGCTCGATCAACACTTTCAGTTCGACCGCGGCGGCGGTGATTTCGGCGTTGATGGATTTAGAGGCGAGGGTGTTCGCTTCGCGGTTGAACTCTTGCATCATAAAGTCGAGGCGTCGGCCGCAGGCGCCGCCCTTTTTCAGGATCTTACGGGCTTCGGCGACGTGAGCGTCGAGGCGGTCGAGTTCTTCGGCGACGTCGACTTTTTGCGCCAGCATGACCATTTCGGCTTCGAGGCGTTGTGGTTCGAGTTCGACTTTGGCTTCTTCAAAGCGGGTTAGTAAGCGCTCACGTTGCCATTTAACGACTTCTGGCATGCGTTCGCGTACAAAGGCGACGTGTTCGATGATGCCGTCTAAGCGTTGTTGAAGCATGGTGTTAATGGCTTCGCCTTCACTGGCTCGGTTTTCGATAAATTCGTTAAGCGCGGGTTTTACGGCGTCGAACAGTTCTTTTTGGAGCTCGTCGATATCTTGGTCGTCACTGCTGACGACGCCAGGCCATTTCAACACGTCGAGTGCGTTAATTTGTGCGTTGTGAACTTGGCGGTTGACCCATTTGGCTTGGTTGATCACGCTCTCGGCGAGTGCTTCGTTAATCACTAACTCGCTTTGCTTGCTCTCATCCATATGCAGGTGCAAGCGACATTCGACTTTGCCGCGCTGTAATTGCTTGCGGAATAGCTCTCGCAGGTTGTTCTCGAGGGCGCGCACGCTCTCGGGCAGTCGAAAGTAGGTTTCTAAATAGCGTTGGTTAACCGAGCGGATTTCCCACACGGCGCTACCCCATTCTGCTTTGTGCTCGTAACGAGCGTAACCGGTCATACTTTGAATCATGGCGTATCCTACTTTTTTGTCGGGAGGTCTTTCCTTCAACCTGCCGAAAACAATGTGTGCGTTAAGCGTATAAGCCAAATATTACCTGCGCAAAGAGGCAATATGAAGTAATAGTACAAAAAAGATGTCACACTTTTCTGTGCGAGTCTGACCTTATTGAGCAACCTTTATTAAAAGTGACTCAATAGGAACGTATTATGTCTTTGAAAAACCAATTTTTTATCTTGTTATTAGGCGTGTCGTTTGGTCTTTTCAGCCTACCCTCGCATTCACAAAACACCGTGCTACATGCGCAGGTTTCGGGTCAGGGTCAGCCGGTAGTGCTTATCCCGGGTTTAATGTCCGATGAGCGTGTTTGGCAGCAAACTGAAGCGGCGTTGGCGCAGCATTATGAGGTGCACACGCTGGCATTTGCTGGCTTTGGCGCGCATCCAAGCAACCCTCAATTACGCGAGGCATTTACTGAAAACGCAGGTACTGCGCTAGAACGTTATTTGCAGGAGCACACCGCTGGCGATGCGGTGGTCATTGGGCATAGTTTGGGCGCTTTTTTAGGCTATCAACTGGCAAGCCAGCAACCTCAGGCGTTGGAATGTCTTATCGCGGTTGATGGTGTGCCGTTTTTCTCGGCGCTGGTCAGTGGTAACTCGGCGTTAATCGCTCAAGCGGTTGAGCCGCAAGCACAGCAAATGCTGGCGGTGTATCAACAACTCACCCCCGAACAAATGGCGATGCAAGTGCAAATGGGGGCGTCACGGCAAACCTCATCTGAGGATAATCAAGCGCGCGTGGTCGCGATGGCAAAAACGTCGGATCCTGCCACGGTGGGTCGTGCGATGTATGAGCTGATGACCACAGATTTACGCGCTGAGGTCGCTGACCTCAACGTACCGACATTACAAATGGCGGCGACCGGTGGCTTCTCAACTGCCGAGCAAAAGCAAACGGCGCTTAATGCCTATCAACAGCAGATCGCTGGTGATAATGCCATCAACTTGCTAGAGTTTGCTGAGTCACGCCATTTTATTATGTGGGATCAACCCGAGGCCTTTTTGTCGGCCGTTAATCACTTCATCGAGGAGCGCTGCCATGACTAATCAAACTGCACAGTATGCGGCGCTTAACGCTTCGATTGAGCAAGCGCGCCAAGGGAATTCGCAGGCGTTCGCCGAGGTGGTCACACATACACAAAACTTAGTGGCGAGTATTGCCTTGGCCATTGTTAAAGATATCCGAGCCTCAGAAGAGGTGGCGCAAGAGGCTTATCTCATTGTTTGGCAAAAAATGAATACGCTGCGTAAGACGCGTAGCTTTTTGCCCTGGCTACGACAAATCACGCGGCACTGTGCTTATCAGTGGTTAAGCAAAGAGCATGTGCGTCGTACCGACTATAGGAATAATCTCGATGAGGAGCTGGGTGCGGTACTGAGCGATGAATCACCCGAGGCGTCGCTCAGTGAGCAACAGCAGCAGGCGATTATTTATCATGCGTTGGATAAGTTGCCAGAGCAAAGCCGCGATGTCGTACTGCTGTATTATCGCGAACAGCAGTCGGCTGAGCATGTTGCCGACTTGCTGGGGATCACCCCCGAGGCGGTGCGCCAGCGTTTGTCTCGCGCTCGTAAGCAGTTAGCTCAACAATTACTAAGCCGTGTGGGTAAAGCGGCGTTGCTTTCGGCACCGTCCATCAGTATTTCGACGTTACTGACAACAGGCGCGATGGTGGGTAGTGCACCTGCCGCTGCAGCGGGCTTTTCGCTGACCTCTGGTGTTGCCACAAGCGTGAAGTGGTTAGCGTTATTAGGTGCCATGGCGGTCACTATTCTCGGTGGTTTGGCGGGCTTATTTATCGGCTCTCACCGCGCGCAAAAAATGGCAGCCACCGATGCTATCCGCCAACAGTTGGTGCGAATGCGTAATCAGGCTGCAGTATTCATGATCGTTGTCGGTAGCTTGTTTATTCTAAGTTACGAGGTCGATCCCGGCTGGTTACTGCCGACACTCAGTTATCTAGTGCTATTGCTGGGTATTCTAACCTATCAACGCCGAGTGCAGCGTTTGGTATGCTCCGGTGGTCGGTCACTGAGCTGCTATTTGGGTTTAGCGCTTGGGCTTGGTGGCGGCCTAACGGGCTTCTTTGCGGGATTATTACTGAGTGGTCGTCTCTAACGACCACTCGTTTTACGGTTATTTTTTCGCGTGTTTTTCGCGGTTCTTTTGCTTTTGTTCGGCGTTCTTCTTCATCATGATATACACCGCGCCGCGTCCACCATGGTGGCGCTGTGCGCTATGAAACGCGAGTACGGGCGGCATTTCACGCAGCCACTTATTCACATAGCTTTTTATCAGTGCGGGATGCGGTTTACTGTGTTTACCTTGTCCGTGAATAATCAGTGCCGTGCGTATACCGGCGTTATGGCAGTCCTGAATAAAGTTAAATACTGCGGTACGCGCCTCGCGCAGCGTATGCTGGTGCAAATTGAGACTCGCTTCCATGGTGTAGCGACCTTGTTTAAGCCGTTTGTACACGCCTTCTTGCACACCATCGCGCCGAAATTCGATGCATTCCTCTGGCTCCACCAACTCAACATATTCGGTCGATAAAAAGTTGACGTTTTCTTGCTCTTCGGCTTCAGCCGCACGGCGCCGCTCCTTTTGTGCCAATGTCGGCTCAAAAGCAGTGCGAATGTCTGCAACTTCCTCACCCACCAAGGGTGTTACGTCGTTCATTTCTTGGCGGAACAATTCAAATTCTTCGTCTTTTGAACGCGACATACGGCCTCCCGTTCAGTGATTACCGCGTATTTTCAGCTTGCGTTAGTTTAATACGTTACAGAACGATTCGCGATCCATTCAACGGTCAAATTTGCTACACTAACGGCTAATTCTTTTTACTTATCCCCGTTTACTATCAAATAAAGGAGATGCCATGCGTCCAAGTGGTCGTACTGCCCAACAAATTCGCCCGGTCACCATCACGCGTAACTTCACCAAACATGCCGAGGGTTCAGTTCTGATTGAATTCGGCGATACTAAGGTGTTGTGTAATGCCACGGTTGAAGCCGGTGTGCCACGCTTTTTAAAAGGTCAGGGACAAGGTTGGGTGACCGCTGAATACAGCATGCTCCCACGCTCTACCCACACTCGCTCGCAGCGCGAAGCGGCGCGTGGCAAGCAAGGTGGCCGCACGATGGAAATCCAGCGGTTAATCGCGCGTTCTTTGCGTGCTTGCATCGACCTTAAGGCGCTCGGCGAAAACACCATCACGCTCGACTGCGACGTATTGCAGGCTGACGGTGGTACACGTACCGCCTCAATTACCGGTGCTTGCGTGGCGTTGGTTGATGCGTTGAACTACATGCGCGCTAACAAAATGGTTAAGGTCAATCCGTTAAAAGAAATGGTTGCGGCGATTTCTGTCGGTATTGTTGATGGCGATGCAGTGAGCGACTTAGAGTACATTGAAGATTCTCAAGCCGAGACTGACATGAACGTTGTAATGACTGAAGCGGGTAAGTTCATTGAAATCCAAGGCACCGCTGAGGGTGAGGCGTTTAGTTACGACGAGATGCAAAGTCTAGTCGACATTGCGCGTGTCAGCATTAAAGAATTGATCGATATCCAAAAAGCAGCATTGGCATAAGGGATCAGCATGAAAACCTATCAAAAAGAGTTTATCGAGTTTGCGATTGAGCGCGGTGTACTAAAATTTGGTGAGTTTACGCTGAAATCCGGTCGCACCAGCCCTTACTTTTTTAATGCCGGCTTGTTTAACAAGGGTTCTGACTTAGCGAAGTTAGGGCGCTTTTACGCAGCGGCGTTAAAAGACTCAGGCATCGACTTTGATGTGTTGTTTGGTCCAGCCTACAAGGGTATTCCTATCGCCAGCGCGACGGCCGTAGCCTTGTTTGATCATTTTCAGACCGATACCCCTTACTGCTTTAATCGTAAAGAGAAAAAGGACCACGGCGAAGGGGGTAACTTAGTCGGTTCACCCCTCGATGGTCGCGTGATGTTGGTCGATGATGTGATCACCGCGGGCACGGCAATTCGTGAATCCATGGATATTGTTGAGCAAAACGGTGCACAGCTCGCGGGTGTTTTGATTGCCTTAGATCGTCAAGAAAAAGGCAAAGGCGAGCTATCCGCGATTCAGGAAGTTGAACGTGACTTTAATGCGCAAGTGATTGCGATTGTCTCACTGAACGATGTGATTGAGTATCTTAAGGACGACGAGCAGTTTAAAGCGCACTTACCTGCGGTTGAAGCGTATCGCGCTCAATACGGTGTAGCATAACGCGCTACGCCACTAAAAAGCAGCGCATAAAAAAAGCTCGCCTCCGTGCCAACGGGGCGAGCTTTTTAGTAACTAGGTGCTACTTACAGTTTTTCTTCGGGCTGATAAGCAATACCGATTTTACCGTTAATCACTTGGCATTCACCACCGGCTTCAGCGGTACGGCTTGCGTCGTTGATACGCGCGATCAAGCGATAGTCTTTATTCAGAAGCGTTACTTCGTTGCGTTCTTCACCACACAACACGCGAATCGAATCAACTAAACCGCGGTCGGTTAAGAAATTGGTGGTTGGGTTCTCTTTTACAATACCTGACTGGTCCGAGAATTCCGCGGTTTGTAAGCCATACGGATTCATCATACCGGACGCGCCAGCGACTAAATAATGGAAGGTACTTGCGACCGCCGTAGGCACCGACTGTGCGTTTTCTACAAAGAATACGCCTCGCTCGCCGACAATATCAAATAGGCCTTTCTCAAGGTTCACTTTCATGGCGGTATTCTCATCAATCCCTAGCGAAAGCGGTGTACCACTATCGCCCGCGAGACGGATCAAGCGACCATAACGACCTTTATCAGAGAAGTCGCTATCCAAAATACCAAAGTGAAACAGCCCTAAACCGCCCAATGGGTGGAAAGTCAACGTGTCTGGGTTGGTATTGGTGGGACAGGTTGCATCCAAATCACAACCGAACGGCGGTGGCTCAGAAGCAAAGGCGCCGTCTTTTATCGCTGATTCGGTGGTGCCGTTAGAAATCATCGGTTTAGATGTCAGCGCAACAGCACCCGCGCCGTTACCACCTACCACTAGACGCTTCGATTGCACGAAGCTAACGATGTCGCGTAACAAATCAGACGGCTGGTTATCTTCATTAATAAAGGTTGAGCGGGTAAGGTTCGCATCACCATCATTGATAAAGATCGCATTGGCTTGGCGCACCATCTTTAAGGCTTCTTTGGGCGCTTTACAAAACTCAACTTGCTGCTGATAGCGGTCGCGATACACACGGTCTCGCGCATATGCACCGAGCACTTCCTCTTGCACGTCAGCCAATTCGTCACAACGGCCCTCTTGTTGCGCTTTAATTAGAGCCGCATCAACCGGGAACCAATGCGGCTCAGCTCCCAACTGACTGAACAAGTCCATGTAGTAATCGACTTCGTTGTACGGGTCGCGCGATGAAGAGGTAGTGAAGAAAATGGTCGGCTTTTTACTGTCATCAAAGCGTGTGGTCTTCGCCATGTCAATAAACTGGCGATAGATGTCGACCGCAGGCTTGTTCTGCGACTCATTTAAATTAATCTTTTCATCGAGCTCAGCAGGAACTGGCATCTCGAGTAAGTCGACCAGCTTGTTCCACTCAGCTTCAGATAGTGCGTTGTACGTTTTTAATGTGGCACGACGAGTAAATTCACGCATGAACACGCGCTCTGTGATGATTTCCTCGTTCATACGGTCATAAATAAGCTTTAACGCCTCATCGACCTTTTTCCGAGCCTCTTCGCGAAAGCCGGTCCAGTATTCATCTGAAACAGCCGTCTTGATTGATTTCTCCGACAAGTCGATATACCGATTGGTGCGCATTGTTTTGCTATCAATCCAATCGGTTTCGTTACAGGTATCGGACGCCATGCTCGTGCAGAGCGTTAAACCGCCGCCGGTGAGCATTAAGTGTCGGTAACCATCGTCTTTAATGGTTGGTTGTTCTTGTGCGGATACCGCACTGGTCATCAGTCCTGCAAGCACGATGCTGAGGCTTGATGCGATCCATCCTTTGTTCATGAGACACCCTTCTGATTACTGCAAAGTTGCGGGTTAATGAATCCTAGTATAACGGGTCAATGGATAAAAATCGCTCTCAGTTTTATCAACATCGACCCCATCTGCTCTGACCTCAATAAGAAGAATAAATTCAATCACCCTGCGAGTGTTGGATTTTTGTAAATACTGTGCATAATACCCTGCAATTGATATACTGCTGAGGTCAAATTGACCAAGGTTCTGTGTTCTGGTGATTAACTTATTTCGCGCTATCGTTTTTTCTACGCTTTTTTTTGTAAGTGGGCAGCCCTATGCGCAGCAATCATCAAGCGACCTATCGACTGACTTAAAGTTAGACGATGAGCAAACAACCCAAACGCTCGTCTTTCGAGCGCCGCAAGACGGTCCATTGCCAGAGCTCGTTCAGTCAATATTAGAAGAGGCCTATGCCGAGCTTAATGTCGAGTTGCGCTATGAACCATTACCGCGCCTGCGCGGTGAGCAACTCGCCTCGGAAGGTATCATCGCTGGCGAGTTAGGTCGCATTCCCGGGTTATCTGAGCAACTTACCAACCTCGTTCGGGTAGACTTCCCCATTTATGAGTTCTCGTTGCTGCTTGTTGCCGATCCTAAACAATGCGGTATCTGCACCCCCGACACACTGAGTAACCTAGCCTACCTCAGCGGCTTACGGTCAGCCGACCAAGTGGTTGAGTCCTATCAATTAGATATTCCCATTGTTAAGCCGGTAAAACTTGAGCAGGTGATTAAATTGATGGACGCGGGTCGCGTAGAAGCCACGTTAATGGCAGACTTTCAGTACCGCGGCTCGGCTTTACATGATCGTGATGACTTAATCGTCTATGAAATTCAGCGCTATCAGGGTTACCACTATCTACATAAAAAATATGCAGGTCTTATCCCCGATTTAGTGCAAGCTCTTGAGCTTATGCAAGCAACAGGACGCATTACCGCACTGCGCGAAACCTATCAGTCAAAAATTAGCCGTCCGATTTTACCGATCCGTATTCCCGATCCGCTTATCGGTGCCAGTTCACTCGTGCCTGGGCAAACCGAAGTTGATGGAGAGGGAGCGATATGGCAGCGATTCAAACAGTTAACCGCCGATTGGCCACAACAAATAGAGACGGATGCATCAAACTGGCCTCGTGCCAAGCAATTAGTCGACTCGGGTAAAGCTCAGGTTTTAGTGGGTATTCGTGAAGAGCAACTTGATCAACGCTTCATAAAAACAGAGCACGCACTTGCTCGCAGCGAACCCGTTTATTTATTCACTAAAACGCAAGCGGCTATCGATAAAACCTTCAAGCAACAGCAACAAGTCAGCTTGTGCGTTGCCGGGGGTCATTATCAGCAAACCTTATTACCCGCCAACGCCAGTATCTATAACGCGAATACATCGTTAGATTGCTTCGCACTATTGGACATGGGCCGCGTTGAAGGCGTTGTTGATTACGCCGCTAACCTGCCGGACTGGACAGAGACGCCTTACGAGCGATATGCCTTGAGTGACGAAGTACCGCTCTACTTAGCATTCAAAGACAACGCGCAAGGCCAGTTATTACGAAGCTTGTTGGATAATGAAATTAAAAACGCTACACCGCGCCCTTAAAGTCCAACTGACGCCAGGCCTCATACGTAAAAATCGCGACCGAATTTGATAAATTTAAGCTCCGGCTATCCGGCACCATTGGTAGACGTAACCAATTTTCTTGCGGAAATGTCTGCAAGACTTCCATCGGCAACCCGCGCGTTTCGGGACCAAACAGCAATACGTCATTTTCCTCGTACGCTACGTCGGTATACCGTGTTGAGCCTTTCGTGGTGCATGCAAAAATGCGGTTATAATCCACGTTTTCTAGAAAGTCCGACCAATTTTTATGGATTTTCACTTGGGTGAGGGCATGGTAGTCCAAGCCAGCACGGCGCACTTTCTTCTCATCTAAGTCGAAACCCAGTGGCTCAATAAGATGTAATTGCATGCCTGTATTCGCCGCTAAGCGAATAACATTACCCGTGTTCGGTGGTATTTCCGGTTCAAATAAGACCAAATGCAACATAGTGATTTTATCAGCTACTTAAAAAACGCTAGAATACCACTATCTTAATACGAGGTGTGCATCGAATTGAATTCTCCAACGAGTTACAAGCATCAATACGCCTTTTGGGTAAAGCTTGCCAGTGCCTCATCGGTCACTGCGGCCGCATTGCTGATTGCCATGAAGCTATACGCATGGTTTGATACCGAGTCTGCCAGTATGCTCGCCTCGTTAACCGACTCGTTGCTCGATAGTGGCGCCTCGATTTTTAGCTTTTTTGCTATTCGTTACTCACTTCAGCCTGCCGATGATGAGCACCGGTTCGGCCATGGTAAAGCCGAGTCCCTGGCCGCGTTAGCGCAAAGCGCTTTTGTCGCTGGTTCTGGGATGCTACTGATTTTCCACAGCGTGCAACAGTGGATGCAAGATACCGACTTACCCGATGTTCAAAGTGGTATTTGGGTCAGTATCGCGGCAATTGTCATCACCATGGTATTACTTGTGATTCAGCGGATGGCTATCCGCGCCACCGACTCGCAAGCGGTTAAAGCCGATCATCTTCATTATCAGTCTGATATCTTACTCAATGCCGCGGTTTTGGTTGCGCTGATACTGAGCCAGTTTGGTATGCACTGGGCGGATGGCGTATTCGCCATTTTAATTGCGTTGTATCTAATTTGGGGGGCGATTCGCATCGGCACTGAGGCATTTAACTCGTTGATGGATCGCGAACTACCCGAAGATTTGCAAAAGCAAGTAGTGGATACGGCGCTAGCCATTGATGGTGTTTTAGGGATCCACGGCCTGCGTACTCGTGAGGCAGGTTCAACACGCTTTATTCAATTACACATTGAACTCGACAATCATTTGTCTCTGCTCAAAGCCCACGCAATTTCTGATGAAGTCGAAAGTGCACTGATGAAGGCGTTCCCGAGCGCGGATATCATTGTTCACATGGACCCCGAAATTATCGCTTATGTTGAGGGTTCAATTACTGAGCGTCGCTCGACTTGAGTCTGGCATAGATCGAATCCATGATGGGCTGTCGATAATCGTCGCTCTCCATCATTAATTCGTGTTTCGCTCCTTTGATCGAGCAAAACTCAACGTTGGCGCCCGCATTGTTAGCAAAACGCTGTTGCGCTTTTTTACTCACCACCACATCGGCTCCCGCATTGAACAATGTCGCCGTTACTTTGAGTTGGCTCCCCATGCCCTGCAACTGTTTACAAGTCGTCAGTGCCTCATGTAACCAAGCAAACGTGGGTCCACCGAGTTTAACCCGGGGCTCGCTCTCATAGGCTTCGCGAAATACTTGATAACGATGCTCACTGTGGGTCAACACATTCTCAGCAAAAGGAATCGCAATATAGTCCTTCATACCTAAGAAGTACCACGGATTATCCGGTGCAATGGTCTCGTTTAACCAACGACCCGCGCCAGCAATCGCTCGTGCAATGGCTGTTGGAATGCCTGCTGTTCTGATACCGAACATCGGTGCCGTCAAAAACAGATGCTTAAATTTAAAATCCTGCTCGCAACACGCCCACGATAAAATCGCTCCGCCCATCGAGTGCCCAAGTGCATAGCGCGACGCTTTAGGAAAGCGCTCGTCGATGTCATTCATGAATACGCTAAAGTCATCAATAAAATCACGGAAGTTTGCGACATGGCCCTGATGGCTATTCTTTGTCATGCGCCCTGATAAACCTTGGCCACGATGGTCGATGACAGCACAAGAAATACCTTGCTGCGCGAGCTCCCAAATCACTTCTTGGTATTTTATCGCCGCCTCAATGCGACCCGTTGATATGACCAGTAGTGGCGCTGTATCGCTAACTTTATGGTAGGCATAAAAAAGACGCAGTCCATCCGCTGCGTCTAAATAAATCTGCTCAACTGACTCCGCCCAGAAAGGGGCGATATGTTGGTGATAAAATTCGAGCCATTGGGGCTCATTATCCGCCGGTCGGATCATCCGCTTTGATTCCCGTCGCTATGATTAAGCCCTAGTCTAACGGTAAATCCAAGATAACTTCTAGTCCTCCTTGCGGATGATTGCGTGCACGCAGATGACCGCCTAGAACCAACGCTGAGCGCTGACTTAACGCTAAACCTAAACCGACACCTGCCTGATGCTTACGCGACGGGTCGCCGCGATAGAATGGCTCAAATAGCTTCTCAATGGTTTCTTCATCAACGCCAGGCCCATGGTCACGCACATAAAGCTGCAACCACTTACCATGCTTTTCGCAGCCAAACTCGACCGCTTTGTCGGTATAGTGCAGGGCATTACGCATAATATTTTCTAACACTAACCGGATCAGCTCATCATCGCTCTCGAGTTCGCGCCAATCGCCCTCGCGAATAACGAGCCGATCTTTATACTCAGGATGACTGTACAAGGTGTCGTCGACAAGCCGCTGCACCAACTTGCGTAGATCAACAGTATGCGTATTTAAGCTGATTAAGCCGTTCTCAAGTTTCGAGAGCGATAAGATACGTTCAATGATTTGATTCAAGCGCTCACTATCCCGACGCAACTGTTGCCAGTGTGCATCCTCTTGATGCTCATCTTCGCTGAGATCAAGAGCGACTTGCATCCGTGCCATCGGCGAACGTAGTTCGTGTGACACATCACTTAACAAGCGCCGTTGTGCATCACGAGAAATAGCAAGATCGCGCGCTGTCTGAGCTAACGCACGCGCCAACTCACCCACTTCGTCTTTACGTCGAGGCAGCTGGCCTAAATCAGGTTCAGCACTACCTTGAGCGACCTCACGCGTAGCTCGGATCATGCGCTTTATCGGTCGAATCAGCCAGATACCTAGCAAAATCGCAATCGCCAAACTACCGCCAACCAACGTCCAACTGCGTGCCCGCATCAACTCTTGCTCTGCTTCTTCACGATCAGTCCACTCCGACGCTTTTAGTGGACGAGTGATTAGAAGCTTATTGCCTTTAAACTCGAAAGGACCTATCAACAAACGGTCCTCGAGTGGCATTTGCATCGGCTCATCGTAGTTTAAAAAGCGCAACATGGTTTGCCGGTAACGCTGCGATAGGAACTCATCCATCATCAACTTTTGCTGACCTTGCGCGAGTACTCGGGCTGCAACGCGATAATCACCCGTCAATAAACGTCCAGGCTGCAAGGAAAGATAGGTCAGCTCATTTTCGAGTAACGGTGCTAAGGTCCGCCGAATGGGTTCCGCGATAGGTTTAACTTCGGGTGTGACTTTATTCCAGACCGCAAGCAAGTAACCGCTACTGGCGGTTAAAAACAATAACGCCCAAAACAGCAGGAGCAACCGCAGCGTAAGCGATTGGTACCAGCGGATCGGGCGTTTACGGTGCGGCTTCATTATTCGTTGACGAGACGATATCCCCGACCACGAACGGTTTGAATGCGCTCAGGATTAGCCGGTAATTTTTTACGAATGTTGCTGATATGTACGTCGAGACTACGATCAAACGGCCCCATCTTGCGGCCCAGCGCAGCCACCGAGAGTTGGTCTTTACTCACCATTTGTCCCGCTTGCTGCATCAAACAACGCAGAATATCAAACTCTGTCGGTGTCATGACCAACGGCTCTTTATCGCAAGTAACTTCCGCTTTGCTCGGATCCAGTGTAAAGCCACTGACAGTTAACACTTCATTTTGCATCATAGTGTTTGCTGTACGCCGCAACAGAGCACGTACTCGTGCGACTAATTCGCGCGGATTAAATGGCTTAGGCAGATAGTCGTCTGCGCCAAGCTCGAGCCCCATTACACGGTCATCATCGTCTCCGCGTGCGGTTAACATCAGTACTGCGGTATCACGGTGTTGCTGACGTAGACGTTGTAATAACTGCATACCATCAATACCGGGCAGCATGACGTCTAACAAGATCAGCTCGAAGTCCCCGTTTAAAGCGGCATCCAGTCCTTTAACGCCATCATCAACTACGGTCAGCTCGACCGCCTCTCGTTTAAAGAGCTCGGTCAGCATCGCTGACATTTCATGGTCGTCATCAATGAGTAGAACAGAATGTGTCATGGTCAATTGAGTCCCGTTTAAAGTGTAAAGACCATCTTCTAAAATAGCACAGCGTAACGCGACTCTCTTTACAAAGATTTACTTGCTCAATAGCTTGAGCTTGCGCGTTAGCGTATTGCGCCCCCAGCCAAGCCAATGTGCGGCTTTTTGCTTGTGTCCGTCGCACTTCTCCAGTGCAATGCGCAAGGCGATGCGCTCAACATCCTGTATAATAGGTGTCATATTATCATGGTTATGGGTTTGTGTGCGCAACTCGTGTGCCAGTAGCTCACGCCAATTCCCTGTCGATTGACCGTTTTCCAACTGATCGCTCTGTTCTAACAGCTCATGAGGCAGTTCATCGGGGCTGACTTGTTGTGCAGGTGCCATCACGGTGAGCCAACGACACACGTTTTCGAGCTGCCTTACATTACCCGGCCACCCGTATGCTTCAAGTTGCTCCAACGCTGCGTCTGATAACTGTTTCTCGCTCACTTCGAGCTCAATAGCTGACTGCTTTAAAAAGTACCTTGCCAGCAAAGGTATATCCTGCTTGCGCTCACGCAAGGCAGGCAACCGCAACTGAATGACATTGAGTCGATGATATAAGTCCTCACGGAATTCGTTGTGTGCAACAGCCTCTTTTAAATCTCGGTGGGTAGCGGCGATGACCCGCACATTAACCTGTACGGGCTGATGCGCACCGACTGGATAAAACTGGCCCTCGGCTAACACACGCAATAAGCGTGTTTGCACCGAAAGTGGCATATCACCAATTTCATCCAAAAATAGCGTCCCGCCATCGGCTTGTAAAAACCGTCCATCACGCTTTTTATCAGCCCCGGTAAATGCGCCTCGCTCGTGACCGAACAGCTCGGATTCAACCAAGTCAGCTGGAATGGCTGCCATGTTCAATGCAATAAACGGCTTATCTGATCGTGGACTGTGTTTGTGCAAGGCACGCGCAACGCGCTCTTTACCCGTGCCCGTCTCACCCGTAATCAATACGCTCACGCTCGAAGCCGACAGTCGACCAATGGCACGAAACACATCTTGCATGGGAGCTGACTCGCCAATAATGTCATTATTCGCTTGCTGCGCACTGACACTCACCTCGGGTTTACTGCGGTGCGCCATCGCTTTCGCAACAACGTTGCGAGCTTCCTCGATATCAAAGGGCTTAGCCAAATACTCGAAGGCACCGCCTTTAAAAGCACTCACCGCTGTATCCAGGTCCGAATGCGCCGTCATGATGACGATAGGTAAGTCAGGATCTCGCTGTTTTATTTGTTTTAGCAAAGCCAAGCCATCGGTTCCCGGCATGCGAATATCACTGATGATGGTATCGGGAACTTCCGAATCTAGCGCTCGTGTTAGTTCATCGGCCCGCTCGAATACTTGCACTTGATAACCCGAGCGTTCAAACGCTTTATGAAGTACCCAACGAATAGAGGGGTCATCGTCTAGAATCCATAGATGTTGTGCTTGGCTCATAGATTCGCCTCCTCAGTGATTTGTCGTTGATACGGGAGGTATATCCTGAACACCGTGTTTCCCGGCTCGGAGTCGACCTCGATTTTGCCTTGGTGTTGATGGACTAAACTATGCGCCATGGATAATCCCAGGCCCGTGCCTTCGGCTCGACCGCTCACCATCGGGAAAAACAAGCTCGCCTTAATTGCATCATCGATCCCCGGACCATCATCGATAATACTGATCACTGCACATTGACGATATCGACGCCCCAATAACGTGAGTTGATGCTCAATGCGCGTTTTAAAGGTAATTTGACCTTCGCCGCTCAATGCTTGGGCCGCATTTTGGGCGATATTTAAAAAAACTTGTTCGCAGGATTCAGCCATTGCCCACAGTTCGGGCAACGAAGGGTCATAGTCACGTTTTATGCTAAGACCTTCGCCATATTCGTAACGCAAGGTTTTGGCGACGCGTTCGAGTAGCTCATGCAGGTTGGTTTCTCGTTTTTGCTCGGCTTGTACCGGGCCCATCATGCGATCAATCAAGGTACGTAACCTATCGGCTTGCGTCACGATAAGGTCAGTGTACTCTTTTAACTCTTCATCTGGCAGTTCGAGTGCCAGCAGTTGCGCAGCGCCCCGCAGACCACCTAATGGATTTTTAATCTCATGCGCCATTCCACGTAATAATGACTGAGTAGCAAATAACTGCTGTTGTTGCTGTGTTTCGCGCGAAATCTGGCGTTGTAAGTCGACTTGTTTGAGCTCGATAAGCCAGTGCTTAATTCCACTTTCATGCAGTGACTGAATACTGACTTCAGTAGTGACCCGTTGCCCCGAGTGAAGAAAGAAACTGGCTTCGGAGTTCACCACGGTTTGATCTTCGGACAAACAATTCTGCAGTGTATTTAATGGTAAATCGCTCTCGTAGTAAGCCTCAGCAAAAGGCTCACCAATAAGACGCTTGGCGCTATGGTCAAAAATCGATTCAGCTGCAGCGTTGACGTAACGCACGATCCATTGATCGTCGACAATGACCACACCGGTCAGTAGCTGATTCAATATGGACGCAAGGTTCACTCAAATACACTCCACAATAGTCTGCACTAATTTGGTGCATATACGCGGCTTAAAAAGGGAGGCTGTGCCTCCCTTCGTGCAACCGTCTTAATTTAAACGCTGTAGTACATATCGAATTCAACAGGGTGTGTTGTTTTCTTCAATGTTTCTACTTCGTTGTACTTAAGGTCGATGTACGCGTCGATCATGTCGTCATCCATCACACCGCCTTGCTTGAGGAAGTCACGGTCTTTATCCAATGCATCGAGTGCCATTTCGAGTGAATGACATACTGTTGGAATATCTTTCGCTTCTTCCGGTGGTAGGTTGTACAAGTCTTTGTCCATCGCATCGCCTGGGTGGATCTTGTTACGGATGCCGTCCAAGCCCGCCATTAATAGTGCAGTAAAGCACAAGTATGGGTTAGCGCTTGGATCAGGGAAGCGCACTTCGATACGACGCGCTTTAGCACTCGATACCAATGGAATACGAATCGATGCAGAACGATTACGCGCTGAGTAAGCCAGCATCACCGGTGCCTCAAACCCAGGTACCAAACGTTTGTACGAGTTAGTCGATGGGTTAGTAAACGCATTGATAGCGCGTGCGTGCTTGATGATACCGCCAATGTAATATAACGCGGTTTCGCTCAAGCCTGCGTACTGGTCGCCGGCAAACAGGTTTTGACCATCTTTCGCCAGTGACATATGAACGTGCATACCCGAGCCGTTATCACCGACCAATGGCTTAGGCATAAAGGTCGCGGTCATGCCATATGAGTGCGCTACGTTGTGCACAACATATTTGTAGATTTGAATTTCGTCGGCTTTCTTAGTCAGACTGTTGAACTGAGTTGCCACTTCGTTCTGACCCGCTGTCGCCACTTCGTGGTGGTGCGCTTCAACAACCAAGCCCATGTCTTCCATCACCAAACTCATGGTGCCACGAATATCATGCGCAGAGTCAACCGGAGGCACTGGGAAGTAACCGCCTTTTACGCCCGGACGGTGCGCCAAGTTACCTTCTGAGTATTCACGACCCGAGTTCCACTTTGCTTCTTCGGCATCGATCTTGTAGAACGAACCGCTCATGTCGGTGTGGAAACGCACATCATTGAATAAGAAGAACTCCGGTTCAGGACCGAAGAATGCGCTGTCAGCCACGCCTGATGCTTGCAGGAACTCTTCTGCGCGTTTCGCGATAGAACGAGGATCGCGGCTGTAGCCTTGCATGGTATCAGGTTCTAAAATGTCACACCGTACGTTCAGTGTCATTTCGTCGGTGAACGGATCGAGTACCAACGACTCTGCGTCTGGCATCAATACCATGTCTGACTCGTTAATACCTTTCCAGCCAGCGATTGAAGAACCGTCGAACATTTTACCTTCTTCGAAGAAATCGTCGTCGATTTGCGACACCGGGATTGTGACGTGCTGTTCTTTACCTTTGGTGTCGGTAAAGCGTAAGTCGACGAATTTGACGTCATGCTCTTTAATGGCGTCGAAAATCTTACTTGCTGACATGTTTTCCTCCAGCGGAATCTTGAATATCAAAAGTCAAAATAAACATATATCAATAACTGATTAAATCCAGTTTTTACAGCTATTGTTGTGTACCTCTTAGGATACATATTGGATTGCAATCCACGTGCCAAATATATAACTCATTGTTTTTAAAGTTTTTTAATAAATTAGAGTCTCGTTTGAACGTTGAAAGCAACTCAAAATTGCACCAATTTGGATCATTGTAGACTATTTTGGTGCAAATAAGCATTAATTCCTATTGATTCATGTCATTCTGATGAAAAATTCAACAGCCCCTTTTTATATCGTTAGCAAACAGGTAGAATACGCCGCTATTTTCATCAACCCCTTGTCGGTTTAGACAACGTTGTTCACTTTCCGACATCAATAGGCTGTTCTTAATGACAACTCAGGCATTTGATATTAATAAACTTCGCAACATTGCGATTATTGCGCACGTTGACCATGGTAAAACGACTTTGGTTGACAAGCTGCTTCAACAATCTGGCACGTTAGAAAGCCGTGGTGAGCTTGAAGAGCGCATCATGGACTCAAACGATCTAGAAAAAGAGCGCGGTATTACCATCCTCGCTAAAAACACAGCGATCAACTGGCAAGACTACCGCATCAACATTCTAGATACCCCTGGCCACGCCGATTTCGGTGGTGAGGTTGAGCGTGTCATGTCAATGGCTGACTCAGTTTTGCTACTCGTTGACGCTGTTGATGGTCCAATGCCGCAAACACGCTTTGTAACGCAAAAAGCGTTTGCTCACGGACTTAATCCAATCGTCGTTATTAATAAAATTGACCGTCCAGGCGCGCGTCCTGACTGGGTCATGGATCAAGTATTTGATTTGTTCGACAACCTTGGTGCAACCGATGAGCAGTTAGACTTCCCTGTTATTTATGCATCAGCATTAAATGGTTGGGCAAGTTTGGATGCAGAACAATCAGGTGGCGATATGACGCCATTGTTTGAGACTATCGTTGACCAAGTCAGTCATCCTGATGCGGATCCTGAAGGCGATCTGCAAATGCAGATTTCTCAGTTGGACTACTCGAGCTATTTAGGTGTCATCGGTATCGGCCGTGTCACTCAGGGTAGCGTTAAAGTGAACCAACAAGTGACTATCGTGGGTGCCGACGGCACAACCCGTAATGGTAAAATCGGTCAAGTGTTTAATTACCTTGGCTTGGATCGCATCGATGCACAAGCTGCGCACGCTGGCGATATCTGTGCAATTACAGGTTTAGGTGAATTAAAAATCTCTGACACAGTGTGCGCTGTGGGTAAACCAAACCCGCTTAAGCCACTGACGGTTGACGAGCCAACGGTAACAATGACCTTCCAGGTCAACACCTCTCCGTTCGCAGGTAAAGAAGGTAAATTCGTTACTTCTCGCCAGATCCTTGAACGTTTGCAGCAAGAGTTGGTTCACAACGTTGCGCTGCGTGTTGAAGAGACTGATAACCCGGATAAATTCCGTGTATCGGGTCGTGGTGAATTACACTTGGGTGTTTTAATCGAGAACATGCGTCGTGAAGGCTTCGAGCTCGCAGTATCGCGTCCAGAAGTTATCATCAAGCATGAAGATGGTCAGAAGATGGAACCGTACGAAACACTGACGGTTGATATCGAAGATCAACACCAAGGTGCTGTCATGGAAAAACTTGGCTTACGTAAAGCCGAGATGACTGACATGAACCCAGATGGTAAAGGCCGTGTACGTATCGACTTTGAAGTACCTAGCCGTGGCTTGATTGGTTTCCAAACCGAGTTCATGACCCTGACTTCAGGTACCGGTTTGATGTACCACACTTTTGATCATTACGGTCCGCATAAAGGCGGTACTATCGGTCAACGTGTGAACGGCGTGTTGATTTCAAATGCACAGGGTAAAGCATTAACTTATGCGCTATTTAACTTACAAGAGCGCGGCAAGTTGTTTGCATCACACGGTGACGAAGTGTACGAAGGCCAAATCATCGGTATTCATAACCGTTCAAACGATCTAACTGTTAACTGTTTGAAAGGTAAGCAGCTGACTAACGTACGTGCTTCGGGTACTGATGATGCACAAACCTTGAGCCCACCGATCCGTTATACACTTGAGCAAGCGCTTGAGTTCATTAACGATGACGAGTTGGTCGAGGTAACGCCGGTATCTATCCGTATTCGTAAACGCGCGCTCACAGAGAACGAGCGTAAGCGTGCGAGTCGCGAACCGAAAAGCTAAGTGTCTATAAATGAGACACAAAAAACCCGCCGATTGGCGGGTTTTTTTATGGGTAATATAAAAGTCATTGTGCTGCCATTAACTCGGGCTGCGGCAACACATAATAAAAAATCGAGAAGAAATGCAGAATGCTCCCCGCTAGCACAAATAAGTGCCAAATCGCATGGTGGTATCGCATCTGCTTACGTACGTAAAATATCACACCCAAGGTGTAGGCAAGACCACCTGCAAGCAGCAGCAGTAAGCCGCCCGTATCAACGTTATCGAGCATCGGCTTAATGGCGACCAACGCCATCCAGCCGAGTCCAAGATACAACGTCAAAGACAACCACTTAGGTGGATTCTTCACAACCAGCTCTAGAATCACGCCGAATAATGCGATTCCCCAGACCACACCAAGCAATGACCAACCCCAAGGTCCACGCAGGTTAATTAGTGCAAAGGGTGTATAGGTGCCCGCAATAAGTACAAATATAGCCGCGTGGTCTAACTGTTGGAATACGGCCTTAATGCGCGGCCAAGGAAAGGCGTGATAAAGCGTTGAGGCGGTATAGAGCAAAATGAGGCTAGCCCCATAAATACTGGCTGCCACCACATGCCAAGTATCGCCATAGGCGACAGACCACACCAGCATCACCACGAGCCCAACGATACTCAGCACCGCCCCTATGCCATGCGTTAGCGCATGAGCGACTTCTTCTAAAACTGTATACGACTTATTACTCATCCACGCTCCAGACCTGGGGTTTCGTAGCCTTCACTGATATTTTTAAGCGCACGAATGAATTGGTCGAACTGCTTGCCATTGTCGTAATCTAACCGGTATTTGTTATGAAACTCTAGCGTCAGTTTTACGCCGTGACCTTCCAAAAATACGGTGTAGCCATCATGGTCAGTATACGCAGTAACACCATCAAGGACGTGCTTGCCTTGCTTTGCCTCGCCATGCTCATGGATCTTCTCATAAGCATCTAAAATAAGACGAAAATCGATCTCGTTTTTCATGCACTGTCTCCTTGCTTGTCCATTAATGTATACATAGTAATTATACGCAACATCGCCGCGACTAGACTTGTTCTGCTCTAAATGCCCTTTCAGAGTCTATCGAAATGACTCAGTTGTCAAATACGAGCGTGTATACAAAATATACATACAATAATGCATGATAAGCAGAAAATCGCTATAATCAGACTGTATTCTAATTTGATGAGGTGTAATTTGGTTAGGCGTACAAAAGAAGATGCGCTCGCGACTCGCTCACAGCTGCTTGATGCGGCCGAGCGTGTATTTAGTGAGCGAGGTGTCACCCATACGTCAATGGCACAGGTCGCCGAAGCTGCAGGTGTCACTCGAGGCGCTATTTACCACCATTTTAGTAATAAGATGGCGTTGATTGAGTCGTTAATGGAGCGTGTGCGTTTGCCCATTGATGAGATGCGCGAGCAAATTGCACAACAACCTGAGTTCGATGCGCTCGTCGAAATACAGGAACGCACCAATGAGTTTTTAAACCGTGTTGCCACCGATCCGCGCGTGCAAGCACTCGCAAATATTTTAATGCATAAATGTGAATACATTGATGAGGTCAATCCGATCAAGTTACGCCATTTGAGTGGCCGCAATGACTGTATCTGTGATGTCGAAGCGTTATTCGAGAAAGCGGTTAACGAGGGTCAGTTGCCACCCCAAGTGAGCCCACGCATTGCGGTTATCGGATTATTTGGCTTAGTCGATGGGCTGATTTACAACTGGTTAATGGATGATGGCTACTTCCCTCTTGTCGAGTATGGTGAAGCAGCCATAAATACGTATATGAACGGACTAAAAGCCTAAGGCTCGTTGCTATCTGCGCGGCGCTTACGCCAGCCATCGTACTTTTGATGAACGCCGCGCGTAAGCGACTGAAAACTCTCTTCTAGCAAGTCAACGCCCACTAATACCACCACAACGATCAGTGCTAAAGCGAAAGCTGTAGGGTATAACCCTAAACCGGCAACAACGCCGATTGCTGCTAGCATCCAGATGGTGGCCGCCGATGTAACGCCGACTACCACTCCGTCTTTGGCAAGCATTACGCCCGCACCAAGAAAGCCAATACCCGTGATCACTTGCCCGATGATACGTGACGCGTCGGTGTGATCATTCATGACTAGTTTGGCACTCACTAAGAAGACGTAGGTGCCGAGTGTGATCAGTGCTGAAGTCCGAATACCGACCGGTTTGCCACGAATTTGCCGCTCAAGCCCTACAATGGCACCGCTGGCAATCGCGGTGGCAATGCCCTTCCAAGTGAAGGGCGCCATGTGCTCAAACACCAAAATATCCGAGAGGCTCATTAGTCACCCTGACTAAGGAAAGTCGATAGGAAATCTTCGTCCATTGCCGCGATGGTCTCATCATTAGCATTAGGACAGCAGGCAAAAAGAGGAGCAGTCCACGCCTGAACATTACCCAGGATATCGCGCAAATGGCTGAGACCACGGATACCACCCAGTCCACCGGGTGAGGCTGCTGCCAATAACACTTTTTTGCCTTTCCATACCTGACCGTCAACGCGCGACGTCCAATCAATCGCATTTTTAATCAGTGGCGAAACAGAGGCGTTATATTCTGGGCTGACAAGCACAACTTTATCAGCCGCCGCAACGGCCTTGGCCAGCTGTTGCATTGCCTTAGGAACACCTTCTGCCTGCTCGTGGTCGCCGTGATAGATCGGCGCGTCTAATGCGTCAGCATCGAGTAACTCAAAATCGAACGTGTGCTTTTCGGCCACCTGCACCAAGCGATGCTTTAATTTTGCATTAATTGACTCTTTACGACGACTGCCGCCGATAAACAAAATACTCATGAAAACTCCTGTAATAGTGGGTTAAGCACCGCTGTTCATGCTTTCAATAAAGCGATTAGACTCATCAATGGCAGACTCCATCTCATCAATTAAGTCCGAGATATCGGTCTGTAAACGACTAAATTCACCGCGAATTGCGTCGATAGCGCGCGCGTTCAGGTTGTGTTTGAGATACAACACGTTGTCTTGCATCTTTTGTAACACAGGGTCCATTTTTCCAGCCGCTCGTTCCATCACGCGAATGAGTTCACCATAATGACGTTCTGTCTCACGCAGACGTCGCTCACTCTCGCGGCGCATGGCATCATTACTGTAGAGCTCAAGCTCTTCGCTCCATTCATCAAACAAATCTTGAGCCACGTCGTCGACTTCTTCGATACGTTCGTTGACACGCTCAGCCGCAGATTTACTCGCCTCATAATCATCACGCAGCGCGTTGTAGCGTTCTTCGAGTTCACCACCATCGAATTGCAGCAGCGCATCCAAGCGCTCGAGAGCCGATTTGAATTCTTCTTGAGCATCGCTTTGTGCATCTTTAGCGTCGTCAACACGATCGACCAAAATATCACGCTTCTCGATACCCAATTTCTCCATCGCTCCATAGTAGGCACTTTGGCAGCCCACTAAGAACAACAACGTAAAAATGCTTAACCCCAGCTTTTTCATTAGTCTCCCCTTACGGCGCGAACCAATCGTTCATCTCGTTTATCTTGGTTGTAACTACGTACGACCAAAATCGCGTGAATGATCGCAAGGATATAAACTAAACCTAAAGCGCCAAATGAAAAAACAAATAGCACAATGCCTAAAGCTGTGAGTATCACGTTGAATAGGAATTGAAAGATCCGTCCTGTCGTCAACACCGCGAGCGGTGGAATCAAAACAGCTAAAATGTAACGCATAAAACCCCCTGTCGAGATAAATGAAATCCCCCCGTACGACCGCATATTAATGCATTGGTTGCACAATGAATACAAGTCTTAATAAGGCAGTCGTTTACCATCCCAATGAAACAAACCACCCGAGTCTTCAGCTGTCAGCCCCTGAATTACCTTAACAATGCGATCCGCTGAAAGCTCAGGCGAATAAAGTTTGTCTTTCGGCACACGCTTTTGAAATGGTTTCGAGAGATCGGTATCTGTCGTGCCTGGGTGAATTGCGGCAACCACGAAGGATTTATGTGAGCGTTTAAGTTCAATCGATGCTGTTTTGAGCAACATGTTTAAAGCCGCTTTACTGGCACGGTAGCTGTACCAACCGCCCAGATAATTATCCTCAATGCTACCTACTTTCGCTGACAGTTGAACGAAAAAACGACTCTTCTTCTTATCCAACAGCGGTTTACACGCCTTTAGAATCATTAACGGCATGACAGCATTAACGCTAAAGAGCTTACTCAAGTTTGCTTCATTTAAATCGTCGAGCTGCTTTTCTGGGAACGTATCATCGTCATGCAGCATGCCTACCGTCGAAACAACACCTTCGAGCACTTCACCGCGCTGATTAAATTCAGTGACCCACTGTTCTAAGGGGTCAGCGGTGTAATCCTCTATCGTCGTGTAATGTACACCGGCGACGCGTTGGTTAATTGGCTGACGCGATACTGCAATAATGGTGCTATCGTTGAACTTTTGCTTCAAAGCTTTCGTTAATGAAAGCCCGAGACCACCTGCGGCACCAAACACTACAATTGCCATCTTGTGCGTTCTCCATCAATATAAGACTCATTCATCGTACGCAGAGATATGTAATTTTGACCAATATGAACTGGAAACTTTGGCTAAAACACGGTTTTAAATTTTCTCGACATGTCGCACTTCGCAGTCAGTCCGACTCAATTAACGTGACCGCCGGGCATCTCACCTATGTCAGTTTATTATCATTAGTGCCATTGTTAGTGGTCACATTCACTGTGTTTTCCGCCTTTCCAGTGTTCGATGATCTCAAAAACAACATAGAGAGTGCGCTGTTCGCTAACTTGCTGCCCACTTCAGGCGAGCAGCTGAAAGAATATATCGATCAATTTGTTGGTAACGCATCGCAGATGACTGCCGTCGGTATCGCATTTTTATTTTTTGTCGCCGTAGCTCTGATTTCGGCGATAGACTCTGCGTTAAATAATATCTGGCGCGATACCAGCAGCCGACGTTGGACGGTATCTTTTGCCATTTATTGGATGATTTTGACACTCGGGCCTGTTCTTATTGGTACGGGGTTGGCGGCAACGTCTTACTTAGTCTCGCTATCACAATTCGCCGAAACGTATGTTTCGGGGATTCGCAGCTTTTTGCTTTCCGCAGTACCGGTAGTGACTAGCTTCATCGCCTTTGTGTTGCTTTACCAACTGGTGCCTAATCGACCCGTTAAATTCCGCTATGCGGCTTTTGGTGCCGCCTTTTCAGCCATCCTATTCGAGGTCAGTAAACAATTATTCTCGCTCTACATCACCCACTTTCCAACCTATCAGGCGATTTATGGTGCGCTTGCCACGGTGCCCATACTCATCGTTTGGATCTATTTGTCATGGTTGATTGTATTAGCAGGTGCCGAAATGACAGTGAGTCTAGAGGAATACCGATTAATCCATAAAAAGCGTACAAAGTCAGATTGAACTGCTTAGCAGAATCGACAACCATATACTTTTTTAAGGGCAAGAGTAGATAGCATGATAGGTTTAATTCAGCGCGTAAGCCGTGCTCAGGTAGATGTCGATAATAATAAGGTTGGCGGAATCGACGCCGGGTTACTGATATTACTGGGTGTTGAACAGGGTGATAATGAGCAAAAGGCCAAACGTCTTGCCGAGCGTATTATTCATTATCGCGTGTTTACCGATGCCGACGGCAAAATGAACCAAAGCCTTGTCGACAAGGGGTATGCGACGTTGGTTGTTTCGCAATTCACGCTCGCCGCCGATACTCGCAAAGGGCGCCGTCCTAGTTTTTCGAGCGCGGCTCACCCGTCTGATGCGCAAAAGTTGTACCATGTATTTTGCGAACATATCCAAGCGCAGGGTGTGCATGTAGAAACCGGCGAATTTGGTGCCGATATGCAAGTCAGTTTGGTGAATGACGGGCCTGTCACTTTTGAGTTACGAGTAGATTAATATGTATAAAGTCATTACCCCAACCACTGATGCCGAGTTTGAAAAGTACTTTCACTTACGATGGCGTGTACTACGTGAGCCTTTTCAACGCCCCTTAGGTTCAGAACAGGATGAGTATGATCAGGTCGGTTTGCATCGTATGGTCGTCAATGAGGCAAACGACCCTGTCGCCGTTGGTCGATTACACTTTAACAGCCCGGAAGAGGCACAAATACGGTTTATGGCCACGGCGCCTGAGTATCGTGGCGAGGGCCATGGCGTAGCGATTATTTTTGCGCTCGAAAGCGCAGCCCGCGCCGAGGGAGCCACTCACGTTATTATTAACTCTCGCGATACCACAATCGGTTTTTATAAGAAGTGTGGATACCAAGTCGTTGAAGAGGCTGATACCGTCAAAAATCCAATGGCAGAACACCAGCTTAAAAAGTCGTTCAGTGAGCAAAACCGTATTATCTATCGCCCAGAATGGTGTGAAGAATTACAGAATACTTGGGCAAAAGATATTCCTATATCGGATGCTATGGGTATCAAAATCCACCAATATACGGGTCGCATGTTTGAAACGCGCGCTCAACTGTCACGTAATATCAACGTGCATGGCACCATGTTCGCAGGCAGTATCTATTCCTTAGGTACGCTCACTTGCTGGGGGCTGCTGCATTTGCAATTGCTCGAGCGCGAATTGGAAGGCTCGGTGGTGCTCGGCGACGCTAACATCCACTATCACAAGCCGGTTTCAAGAGAGCCGCGTGCGGTCGCTTATTTAAGTGATGTAACGGGTGATTTCTCAGCGCTAAAAGAGGGCAAGAACGCGCGTATGATGATGAAAGCCCAGATCATGGATGATGAACGGCCTGTGGCTGAATTTACAGGCCGTTTTGTCGTATTGGCTAAACGTGATTAAGCGGGCGTTATGTCCGCTAGCGTCACGCCTAAGCGACCCGACTTAATCAAATCACTCGCTGCTTTGATATCCGGTGCAAAATAGCGATCTTCATCATAGTAGTCGACTTGTTCGCGTAAAATAGCGAACACTTCTTCTAATTTTGCACTGGCTTTTAATGGCCTTCTAAAGTTTAAGCCTTGCGCAGCCTCTAACCACTCAATAGCAACAATATCGGCGATATTGTCAGCAATATCACTGATTTTACGCGCTGCAAAGGTTGCCATGGAAACATGATCTTCTTGGTTCGCTGAGGTTGGCAGGCTATCAATCGACGCTGGATGAGCTAAGGTTTTGTTCTCTGAGGCAAGCGCTGCCGCAGTCACTTGCACCATCATAAAGCCCGAGTTCACACCACCTTCCTCGACTAGGAACGCAGGCAAGTTGCTCAGATGCTTATCAATCAATAGCGCGCCGCGGCGTTCTGACATTGCACCGATCTCGCTCGCCGCGATAGAGATAATATCTGCCGCCATAGCAACAGGCTCAGCATGGAAGTTACCACCCGAGATAATATCTTCTTGTTCACTAAACACGAGCGGATTATCGGTTACACCGTTCGCTTCACGTTCTAGAATTGTCGCCGCATGCTTCAATTGATCATAAACCGCGCCCATCACCTGAGGTTGGCAACGCAACGAGTAAGGGTCTTGAACCTTCTCACAATTTTCATGATCTTTAGCAATCTCAGAGCTATCAGTCAGGATATCACGGAATGCAGCCGCCACTTGTTGCTGTCCGATTTGTCCGCGAACTTGGTGAATACGCGCGTCAAACGGTGCGCGTGACCCCATCGCTGCCTCCACTGACAATGCGCCTACAAGAATAGAGCTATGGAACACACGCTCCACTTTAAATAATCCAGCTAATGCCAATGCGGTGGATGCCTGCGTACCGTTCAACAACGCAAGGCCTTCTTTTGGCGCCAGCTCGAACGGCTCTAAACCAGCTTTTGCCAAGCCTTCTTTGGCGGGCATACGTTCACCCTTAACACGCACCTCGCCCTCTCCTAACAACGGCAGCACCATGTGTGCCAAAGGCGCGAGATCACCGGATGCGCCAACCGAACCTTTGCTCGGAATACACGGATAGACCTGATGGTTCAGTAGCGCAGTAAGCGCATTGATAACTTTTAGGCGAATACCCGAGAAGCCGCGCGCCAACGAGTTTATTTTTAGCAATAGCATTAGACGGACGACTTCATCGTCCATAAGCTCACCCGTACCGACCGAATGTGACAGCACAATACGGCGCTGTAAGTCGGTTAACTTTTCGGGTGGAATGCGTGTATTGGCGAGCAAGCCGAAGCCGGTATTAATACCGTAAACAACGCGCCCTTTATCCAATACTTTTTGTACAGTCGCTGCCGATCGCTCAATATCTTCGATAGCGGATTCCGCGAGCTTAAGCTGCTGTGGTTCGAAGTACCACGCACGGAGGTCAGCCAATGTAAGCTGACCAGGATTTAATGGAAATTGGCTCATTGTTACTCCTTATTTCTCGAGCATGGGCAAGTCAAGCCCCTGTTCTTGCGCACAGTTCTTCGCGATATCGTAGCCAGCATCAGCATGGCGCATCACCCCGGTGCCCGGGTCATTCCACAACACACGGCCCAAACGTTGCTCAGCTTCGTCGGTGCCATCGGCAACGATAACCACACCCGCGTGCTGGGAATAACCCATCCCCACGCCGCCGCCGTGGTGTAAGCTGACCCAAGTCGCGCCGCCTGCGGTGTTCAAGAGTGCGTTCAGTAGCGGCCAATCAGATACAGCATCGGAGCCGTCCGCCATACTCTCGGTTTCGCGGTTGGGGCTCGCAACCGAGCCGCTGTCGAGGTGGTCACGACCAATGACGATAGGCGCTTTTAACTCACCGTTACGCACCATTTCGTTAAACGCTTTCGCAATCCGGGCACGATCCTTCAGACCAATCCAGCAAATACGTGAAGGCAAGCCTTGGAAACTAATGCGTTCTTTCGCCATATCCAGCCAGTTATGCAAATGTGGATTATCAGGAATCAGCTCTTTGACTTTGGCGTCGGTCTTGTAAATGTCTTCTGGATCGCCTGAAAGAGCGACCCAACGGAACGGACCAATACCCTCGCAAAATAACGGACGAATATAGGCTGGTACGAAGCCTGGGAAATCAAAGGCGTTAGCAACACCCTCATCTTGAGCCATCTGACGAATATTGTTGCCATAATCCAGTACCGCAGCACCCTGTTGCTGGAAGTGCAGCATTGCTTTAACTTGCACTGCCATTGAGCGTTTGGCTGCAAGCACAGTCGCCTGTGGATCGTTATCTTGCTCAGCCTGATATTTTTCGAGTGTCCATCCCTGCGGCAGATAACCATGCAACGGATCATGCGCTGAGGTTTGGTCGGTCACCACATCGGGCGTAACATTACGCTGCTTTAGTTCTTCATAAACATCGGCCGCGTTACCGAGTAACCCAACAGAAACGGCTTTACCTTCCGACATAGCGTTGTTCATTAATTCCAGCGCGTCATCCAAACTGGTCGCTTTGTGGTCCACGTAACCTGTGCGAAGTCTAAAGTCGATGCGGCTTTCATCACACTCAACCGCGAGCATACAAAAGCCCGCCATCGTTGCAGCCAGTGGTTGAGCACCACCCATGCCACCCAGACCACCGGTTAGAATCCATTTCCCGGCCGCTTCACCCTCAAAGTGTTTGCGCGCTACCGCACCAAAGGTTTCATAGGTGCCTTGAACAATGCCTTGTGAGCCGATGTAAATCCAAGAGCCAGCGGTCATCTGACCGTACATCATCAGACCTTTTTTATCGAGTTCGTTAAAGTGCTCCCAATTCGCCCATTCGGGTACCAAATTAGAGTTAGCAATAAGCACACGCGGCGCGTTCTCATGAGTAGGAAATACACCGACAGGTTTGCCAGATTGGACTAACAGTGACTCGTTCGGTTTTAAACGTTCTAGCGTTTCAACGATTTTGTCAAAACACTCCCAGCTGCGTGCCGCACGACCAATACCACCATATACGACGAGCGCTTGTGGGTGTTCTGCCACTTCTTCATCGAGGTTATTCATTAACATGCGCTTAGCAGCTTCAATTTGCCAGTTCGCGCAGGTTAATTCTGCGCCACGATCAGCGCGGATAACGCGCGACTTATCTAAACGGGTAAATGACATGATTAACTCCTTTTCTAATCTGGTTTTGGCGCATCAAAGTTCATATGTCCGCCCAATTTGAATCGTGAGCCCGGATGAGTCAGGATGGCGTAGCTCACGACGCCGCCGGAACTCCATGTCCGGCGTATAATTCGCAAACACGGTTCATCGCGACTAATTTGTAGTAATTGACACACCGAAGAAATCGGATGAATCGCTTCAATTTGGTGACTCGCTTCAGTCAGCGGCGTAACCACGCATAAATATTCGTGGGGCGTCACTTTGGTGTAATCCTGCTTTAAATAGTCGGGCACCAACTTAGGATTTACATAGCGCTCCTCTAACTGCACCGGTAAGTCGTTTTCCAAGTGCGTGATGGTGGAGTGCAGGACTTCGCTGCCCGGTTCAATTTGTAATGCCTCGGCAACTTGGCTCGATGCATCCTGAATACGTAAATGATGAACCTTGGCGCGGTATTCATGACCACGATCGCGTACTTCATCAGCAATGTTTTTAATCGCCATAAACGATGTTTGTGACTTAATCGGTGCCACAAAAGTGCCAGCGCCCTGAGTTCGTATCACCAAACCTTCGTCTGCCAACTCTTGTAAGGCACGACGGGCGGTCATACGGCTGACAGAAAACTGTTCGGCGAGGGCGTTTTCAGAGCTGACAGGATGATTTTCCGGCCACTCGCCTGTCTCGATTTTGTCGTAAATGAATTGTTTGATATTGGAAAATTTGGCCATAGGACACCCAGCGGCATAAGCGTTGAACATGCCAAAAAGTTTAGATCAGATTATTTGTCTATACAACCTGTATTTGCTAATCTAATTAGTATCATCTTGCCAAACAGAATCGTAAGAGCCATACATCATGCAACGAATCGAGAATATTCAACTAGTTACTTTAGATGCTGAACTATCAGACTATGGACTGATTGAAGATGCCATCGTGATTGTTAACGGCACCCACATCGAGTGGGCAGGACCTGCTTTTGATGCGCCGTCCACACCCACCGCGGAAGTGCTTGACGGTCAAGGTGGTTTAATGACGCCGGGTTTAGTGGATTGCCATACTCACTTAGTCTGGGCAGGCTCGCGTGCTAACGAATTTGCTCAGCGACTGCATGGCGCTACTTATGCTGAGATTGCGCAAGCCGGCGGCGGCATAGCCGCGACCGTACGAGCAACCCGAGAGGCAAGCTATGAAGAGCTACTGCAATTAGCATTAAAGCGCGCTAAAGCACTTATCGCGCAGGGTGTAACAACACTTGAAATTAAATCGGGCTATGGCCTCGATCTTGAGACCGAGCGTAAGCAGTTACAAGTGGCGCGCGCAGTTGGCGAACAATTACCCGTACGAGTGAAAACAACGTTGCTGGCGGCTCACGCGATTCCACCCGAATTCAAAAATAACGCCGACGGCTACATCGACGAAATCGTAGAACGTATTCTGCCAACGCTTGCTGGTGAGGGACTGGTGGATGCCGTCGATGCGTTCTGTGAATCAATTGGTTTCTCTCCCGCGCAAACACAACGCGTATTTGAAGCGGCTCAATCCTTAGGTTTGCCCGTTAAATTGCACGCCGAGCAAATCACCAATCAACAGGGTGCTCAGCTCGCAGCACAATTTAAAGCGCTTTCGGCCGATCATTTAGAACAACTCGACGAAGAAGGTGTTAAAGCCATGGCAGCGTCCGGCACCGTCGCTGTGCTACTGCCCGGTGCGTTTTACTTTCTCCGAGATGACCAAGTACCGCCGGTTGAACTGCTGCGTAAGCACCAAGTGCCGATGGCTGTTGCGACCGATGCTAATCCTGGATCGTCACCGATTCACAACTTGCAACTGATGCTACAAATGGCGGCGACCTTTTTTAAGTTAACACCAGAAGAGTGTTTGCGGGGCGTCACGGTTAACGCAGCTAAAGCGCTCGGCATGCATGGGCAAGTCGGTGAAATCAAAGCAGGTATGAAAGCTGATTTAGCTTTATGGGATATTCAGGATGCCGCCGAACTAACTTATCAGTTCGGCGTAAATCCACTCATTAAACGTTGGTACGACGGCGTCGTTCACGTCCCAGCATATAGGCAATAACGAGCTCAGTTAACACTTGCCCGGTTTGCTTCAAACCCTCGTCAAAGCCAGTGGGGCATAATGAAGGTGCTGCTTCGGCAAGATGCAAGTAGGCAGCATCTTCAAGCTCGGCTAAACGCTTCACGAAACTAAATCCTTGCGCAAGGCTCAAGCCACTATAATTAACTGCGCTGGCGGGAACACCTGTCAAGCAGTCGACATCCACCTCGATGCCCAGTGGCCGTTGCCAACTGACGGACTTAGCGGCGACTTCATCCATAACTTCCGCAAAAGGGCGTCCGATAATGCTGTGGATCGCATGATAACGCATACCGGCATCCGCCATTTGTCGCAGGCTTGAGGCGGAATTTTTGGCTTGGTGTAAACCGACAACGTGATAGTGCGATAAAGCCCCATCGACATAGGCATAACTAAAACCATTGCCGCTGTGTCGACCCTCGCGGGCTCTAAAGTCAGCATGGGGATCGAGGTTAATAGCCCCACATGGCTGCTGTTTAGCACTCGAAAGACTCTTTAATAAGGGATACGCGTTATTGTGTCCGCCGCCGACTAAAATAACTTCAAATCCGCGTTGGAATAACGGTGCCACCACTTCCTGAACGCGCACATCGATCCGTTCAACAAGCTGTCGAATCGTTTGTAAGTCGTGTTCATTATTGGTGTCTAGCGGTTCTGCCTGACTCATGAGATCACTGCAGTCGACGGAACCAACAAGAAGCAATTCGTGCGTGGAAAGTAAACCCGTATGCTGTAAGTTCGCGAAGCTACCTAGGAAAGCCTGCCAGCCACCCTCGGCACCCGGACGACCGAGGTTGCCTTTAACACCAATACTTTCGGGCACGCCGACCAGTGCAACGCGTTGGCCCATTTCCCACGCTTTATCTAACGCCTCAGAATAAGAACCAGAGGGCAGGCCATTAATGGCTTGCCCGACTTTAGTTTCATGTGGCCGAAGCTTAACGTAACGGCTTAAATCGTCGGTAGTTAAAAACTCAGGCTTTTTCATTATTCGATATCAAGTGGCTCAGGAGATAGAACAACACCCGTGCTGTCCACGTAGATATGGTCCTCGGGTAAGAAGGTCACTCCACCAAAGTTAACGGGAATATCCATCTCACCAATACCCTCGCTCGAGGCGCCCACTGGAATTGAGGCGACGCCTAAAATACCAATATCGAGCTCTTCGAGGGCATCGACATCACGCACAGAACCGTAACAAATGATACCTTCCCAATCGTTATCAAGTGCCTGCTCAGCTATCGCCAAATCGATCAATGCTCGGCGAACTGAACCGCCCCCATCGATCAATAAGACTTTACCGCCACCATCTTGATTCAGTATTTCCTCAATCAATCCTTTGTCTTCATGACATTTCACGATGACCAACTGACCACCGAACGATGAACGTCCCCCGTACGACTCAAACATAGGTTCGACAACATCGACCATATCTGGGTATAAATCACAAAGTTCTGAGGTATTGTATTCCATGACTGTATCCTGCGTTAGACAGTACGAATTCACGTAAGTATAACGGTAATTAGTGGTTTTAAAAATGCTCAATACTGGCTTTGTTAAAATCTTTGAACAGTTATACTTGAATTAACATACCAATGGCGCGTAATCTAATGCCACTATAACAATAATTATTACTATTTCTGATGCCTGATCTCGATTTGGTCACCTCTTGGGCGATCGAAACATTAACTCACGTCATCCAAACCCTTATGTTATTGGGGTTTGCGGGTTTGCTACGCTTTTATTTTAAATCGTACCAACAAGGCTATCTGAGTGATTGGTCTATAGCCTGCTTAAGTTATGGTGCAAGCGAGTTCATCAGGGCAATACTGACGGCGAGTGCGCTGATCGGCACGACTTACCCCGAATGGGCGAATCAGAGTCTCTATAGCGGCTCGATTTTTTTACATTACGTTGCGTTAACTTATATCGCACTCGGCGCATTCAACGCCATTAAAGAACGTGATCCCAGCTTTTTGACGCGCCGGATTCTACTCTTGGTAACCGCGGCGGCGGCCATTCTTACGGTAGTTTGGATGTACTCCAATCAAGCGGGCGAACTCACTGTCTTCGAATCTGAGTTACCAAGATTTGTCGTACCTGCCTTGCTCTTTTTGGGTATCAGTTTGTTCATGTTTTTGCGCATACCACCAGGCTTTGGGCCAAAAATAGTCGCCTTCGCATTCTTATTCTTAGCCATTAAAAACCTGATTCTCTCGGCTATTTTGTTGTTTACCACAACCATCTACTTAGACTGGATTATCAGCGCTCAAGGCTTATTCACCATTGTTTTCTTAACTATCATCATGGTCGGAATTGTCATCTGGCTGCTTGATTCCGAGCGTTCTACTTCATTTTATGCGGTGCAGCGTGCCGAATACCTCCATACTCATGACGCACTTACGGGGGTTGCAAACCGCCATCAATTAGTAAGTAAAATCCCAGTTTTAGTTGATTATTGTCGGTCTAACAATCGCCACCTTTCTGTCATGCTACTCGGCGTCTCACGCTTTAAATCGGTCAATGAACGACTAGGCATTCGGGGCGGTGACCAGGTGCTAAAAGAGATCGCCCGACGTCTACAACAGTTTAATCGCAAACCTATTGCCGTGGCCCGCATCAGTGGTGATGTCTTTGCGGTCATGTTTGATCATCTGAAAAGTCGTCGCCACATTCTTGATTTAGCTAAAGAGTTACAAAAAGAAATTTCTCGTCCCATCGAAGTCAATCAACGGCAGATTTCGTTGTCGGTTGGGGTCGGTATTTCACGCTATCCACAGCACGGTGTGAACGCAGAAATACTGCTTAATAAGGCGACACTCGCTTTAACCGAAGCTAAGCATCAGAATGCGTCTAACATTACCTTCTACGAACGTGGTATGGACGACGCATTTTCACAGCTGATTGATATGGAGCCTATTTTACGTAAGGCATTTAAACAAAACGAGTTTGTACTCTATTTACAGCCTCAGTTTGATTTTGATTATCAGCAGCTCTGTGGTTTTGAAGCATTAATCCGTTGGCAACACCCCGAGCGCGGATTACTCTCTCCAGCCGAGTTTATTCCGCATATAGAGCAACTTGGCTTAACCGAGTTATTGGATAACTGGGTACTCGAGCGCGCTGCAGAGATTCTGAAGGATTGGCAAACGCGATTTAACCATGTTTGGCCTATCGCGGTTAACCTATCGGCACAACAATTCCAGCAATCAAAACTCGTAGAGCATCTGACTGAGCTTATGGATCGGCACCAATTAGACGCAAGTGTTTTAGAGTTAGAAATTACTGAAACGGTTGCAATGTCTGATCTCAGCAATGGTATGGATGTCATTCGAAGATTACGTGATATTGGCTTTATGGTCGCTATCGACGACTTTGGTACCGGGCATAGCTCACTTGCTTACTTACGCTCATTACCCATTAGTAAAATTAAAATAGACCGTAGTTTTGTCAGTGAACTGCAAGTCAACCGAACCGATGCCACTATTCTAAAAGCGATGATTCGCTTAGCCCACGGTTTAGGTAAACGTGTTATTGCTGAAGGTATCGAGACTCAGGACCAGCAAGACATTCTGCAGCAGCTCGGGTGCGACATGATGCAAGGCTATTTCTATTCGCCGCCGATTAAGCTTGAGTTAGCAGAACAACTGATTGAAAACGAACTAAAATTAGGAAGAGAGCCGTTGCCATCTTCGTTGGCAACGGCTTAGATAGCCGGCCGTTATAGAATAAAGCGGCTTAGGTCTTCATCTTGCGATAACTCACCAATGTGTTTATCGACATACTGAGCGTCAACGCTAATGCTTTCACCGCTATGATCAGTCGCATTAAAGGAAATTTCTTCCATCAAGCGTTCCAGCACTGTATGTAACCGACGTGCACCAATGTTCTCGGTGGTCTCATTCACATGGAAGGCGATTTCTGCAATTCGTTGAATGCCATCGTCAGTAAAGCCAATTTCAACACCCTCGGTATTGAGCAATGCTTTGTACTGAGTCGTTAGCGACGCATTCGGCTCTGTCAGAATTCTTACAAAGTCACCACTTGTCAGCGCGTCCAACTCAACACGAATCGGCAAACGGCCTTGTAATTCTGGAATCAAATCCGACGGCTTGCTCATCTGGAACGCGCCTGACGCTATAAACAAGATATGGTCGGTGCGGATCATGCCATGTTTGGTATTTACCGTAGTGCCCTCAACTAATGGCAGTAAGTCGCGTTGCACACCTTCTCTAGAGACATCAGGACCACTGCTGTCACCGCGCTTACAGATCTTGTCGATCTCATCAAGGAACACGATACCGTTTTGCTCAACAGACTCGATCGCAGCTTCTTTAACCTCATCGGGATTGAGCAACTTAGCCGCTTCTTCGTCGATCAATTGCTTAAACGCATCTTTGATCTTCATTTTACGTTTCTTGGTCTTATCATTGCCCATGTTCTGGAACATGTTTTGTAGCTGTGAGGTCATTTCTTCCATGCCTGGCGGCGCCATGATCTCAACGCCCATTTGCGGCATCGCTAAATCAATTTCGATCTCTTTGTCGTCTAAACTACCTTCGCGTAACTTCTTACGAAACACTTGGCGCGAATGACGCTGGTCATCATTACCTTTGTCTTCTTCTGCACCCCAGCCCCCTGAGGTACGCGCGGGCGGTAATAAAACATCTAAAATACGGTCTTCTGCTGCTTCTTCGGCGCGATAACGCACTTTCTGCATCATTTCTTCGCGCTTTTGCTTAACCGCAACATCCGTTAGGTCTTTAACAATGGATTCAATCTCTTTACCCACGTAACCCACTTCAGTGAATTTTGTCGCCTCTACTTTTATAAACGGTGCGCGGGCAAGTTTAGCCAAGCGACGCGCGATCTCGGTTTTACCTACACCAGTTGGACCGATCATTAGAATATTCTTGGGCGTAACTTCATTACGCAAATCATCATCAAGCTGCATCCGACGCCAGCGGTTACGAAGTGCTACAGCAACTGCGCGTTTAGCTTTATCTTGACCAATGATGTGACGGTTAAGTTCATCAACAATTTCTCTTGGGGTCATATCTGACATCATTTATCCCCTACTTACTTTTTGACGCAGCGATGGATTGCTGCTCTTCGATGGTTTGGTACCCATTTGTATAAACACAAATGTTGCCTGCGATAGTGAGCGACTTTTCTACAATGTCGCGCGCCGATAATTCGGTATTCTCTAACATGGCGGTTGCTGCAGCTTGCGCGTAGGGTCCGCCTGAGCCGATAGCAATCAGATCATTCTCAGGTTGCACGACATCACCGTTACCCGTGATAATCAATGAGGTCTCTTTATCGGCGACAGCCAGCAGCGCTTCTAATCGACGCAGCGCGCGGTCAGTACGCCAATCTTTTGCGAGTTCAACAGCTGCGCGCATCAAGTTACCCTGATGTTGCTCGAGCTTTGATTCGAAGCGTTCAAACAGCGTAAATGCGTCGGCAGTACCGCCTGCAAAGCCAGCCAATACTTGGTCGTGGTATAAACGGCGGACTTTTTTGGCGTTGCCTTTCATGACGGTGTTACCGAGTGATACTTGGCCATCGCCACCAATTGCGACTTTATCGCCGCGTCTTACGGATACTATCGTGGTCAAAACAAAACCCTCTCTAGCTAATACGGTGAGTTGCAGGCAACGCTGCAACGCGATTACTGACTATTTGAGGGTTTACCGGTGAGATTTCAAGGCATCCTAAGATGCCTTTGCAGTTTTATGCGGTTTTAGTCGAGATTCCAATTCCAAATTGCACAACCGTATATCTTAGCGCGTTGCAGTTTGTGACGGTCTCTTTCGGCGGCTCGTTTAGTTTCATAAGGACCCAAAATCACGCGATACCAAAGGCCATTGGAACCCTCGGTGCCTCGCACTTGACTCTCTAGTCCAGCCATCGCGATTTCGGCTCTTAGCCGCTCCGCATCAGACTGCTTCCGAAACGAACCACATTGCATTAATTTAGGTGGACCGAGCTCTCGCTCTGGCACGTCGACTTCGACTTGCTTACTTTCCAGCTCCTCAATGTACTGCCATTTTTCTTGCGGTTTAGCTGGCAGGTCATCGACGGCTTGTGTGTCAGCGGGTTGTGTCTGCTTGGCTTTATCGCCATCGCCCTTAATCGTTATCAAGCCGTATACAAAAAATGCAATGAGCGCTATAACAATGACAACAGCTAACCAAGGAACCTGTCTAGTTTGCTTTGGCGCCGCACCGCGGTTGGACTTTCCACGTTGAGCGGTCGACTTGCCCGGCTTCTTTTTCGGCTTTGGTTTACGGTTTGCGTAATCCATAACTTACATCTTTTCTAACGTTGGAATACCGAGCAATGATAAACCTTTTTCGAGCGTGTTCGCTGTTAAACGGGCTAACTTCAGTCGGCTATTACGCACTGCCTCATCCTCTTGATTGAGGATTGGGCAAGCCTCATAGAAGCTTGAGAAGTAACCTGCGAGTTCAAACAAGTAACCACATAAGAAATGCGGCATGGCTTTGTCGAATACGCGGTTAACCACTTCCTCAAACCGAACCAGTTGATTGGCTAACGCAAGCTCACGCTCATCTTCTAGCAACCATTCAGCGTCCATATCAAATGAACGCTCACCTAACTTATCGAAAATACTATTCACGCGAGTAAACGCATAAAGTAGATAAGGCGCCGTATTGCCCTCAAACGTGAGCATTAAATCCCAATCGAAAATATAATCCGATGTTCTGTTTTTTGATAAGTCAGCATACTTAACTGAGCTGATGCCCACCACTTTCGCGACCGCTTCTTGCTGTTCTGCGGTCAGATCAGAGTTCTTCTGCTGTAACAGCTCAAGGGCTCTACGCTCCGCTTCATCTAATAAGTCAGCAAGCTTAGTCACACCTCCGTCGCGACTCTTATAAGGACGCCCGTCCTTACCCATGACAGTACCAAATCCATAATGTTGGGTTTTGATATCACCCTCAATGAATTTGGCTTTACGCGCTAAAGTAAAGATCTGTTCGAAGTGCAGAGATTGACGCGCATCGACAAAATACATCAGATAGTCGCCACCGAGCTCTTTTTGACGATATTGGATTGCAGCCAGGTCAGTAGTCGCATACAAATAACCGCCGCCCTTTTTCTGCACAATAATCGGAAGGGGTTCACCTTCTTTACCTTTAAACTCGTCTAAAAATACGCACTGCGCGCCTTGGTCTTCGACTAACAGACCTTGCTCTTTAAGGTGTTCGATAACGCTCGGCAAGCGGTCGTTGTACGCACTTTCAGCCATCACATCGTCACGGGTTAACTTCACACCCAAACGGTCATACACTTCCTGACAGTGAGCCAGCGATACATCAATAAACTGATTCCACAGCTTCAAACAGTAGTCATCGCCTGACTGCAGCTTCACGACTAATTCACGCGCCCGCTCAGCAAAGTCTTCGCTCTCGTCGAAGCGCTTTTTGGCGGCTTTATAAAACGTTTCTAAGTTGCTGAGCTCATAGTTAGCCGCTTCACTATCCAGCTCTTCCATGTGCGCCAGCAACATCCCAAATTGAGTACCCCAATCACCTACGTGATTTTGGCGAATCACCTTATGGCCCAGCATTTCGGCGGTACGCGATACCGCATCGCCAATAATCGCTGAGCGCAAATGACCTACGTGCATTTCTTTCGCTAAGTTAGGTGATGAATAATCAATGACAATGGTCATTGGCTTTTCAGCAGGCTGAATACCGAGATCAGCGCTACTCAGCATAGTAGTTAACTGACCTTTTAACTGGTCCTGTGCAATCGTAAAGTTAATAAAGCCAGGTCCAGCGATATCGGTTTTGGCAATCAACGTATTCGCGGGAATCGCTTCAATCACCTTTTCCGCTAATTGACGCGGATTCATTTTTGCAGGCTTTGCCAGCATCAACGCCAGATTGGACGCAAAGTCGCCGTGTGACTTATCTCGTGGTCGGTCCAACTGAATCTTCACGGTCTGATCCGTAGGAAGAATACCGTCAGCTTTTAATTGGCCCACAGCATCAGTAATTAACTGTTCAAGTTGCTCTTTCATCGACACGACTACCTGTATTAACGTTAAAAAGGAAAGAAAAAGTGATTCACAATAAGAGGGTTAGTTTACCTGTTTTTGCGCGTTTATGTGAAGTCTTGTGGATCAATGTCCAACGACCATCGTATACGGTTGAGAATACTGAGGTTTTCCCACTGGCTAAGTAAATATTTAACGACTTGATAGCGTTGTTTACGCGATGTCGTCTGCAGTATCCATTGATAACGGTAACGACCTGCGCGTTTTTCCATTAACGCGGGAATCGGACCGACGCCCATGACGCCAGCGACCTCGGGTAAGCAAGCAGCCATATGATTCAATGCCTCGACCACCTGCGTTTTGTCAGTACTCTCAGCGCGTACCAGCGCCCAATGCTTGAACGGGGGAAGCGCTGTCGCCTGCCGTTCAGCCAAAGCCGTTAGCGCAAAGTGTTGGTATCCATTATTTAGCAAATCTTGCACTAAGTCATGCTCGGGATGATGCGTTTGTAGAACGACACGGCCGCGTTTGTGAGCCCGACCCGCGCGACCCGATACTTGTGTAAACAGCTGAGCCAACCGCTCTGGCGCGCGAAAATCAGCGCTATACAAAGCGCCATCGACATCCAACAGCGCGACTAAAGTCACATTGGGGAAATGGTGCCCCTTGGCGAGCATCTGGGTACCCACCAAAATGTGATTTTTATGCTCGGAGGCCGATTTTAAGTGTGCGTCTAACTCGCCTTTGCGTCGTGTAGAGTCCCGGTCTATCCGCAAAACGCTGTGCTCGGGGAATCGCTGATTAAGAAAGTCTTCGAGTTGTTCGGTACCCACGCCATGCGATATTAAATGTGTTGAGCCGCACTGCTCACACTGCTTTGGGACAGGCCGTTGGCTATCGCAATGGTGACAATGGAGGCGCCGTTGTGCTTGGTGCAACGTATAATACGCATCGCAACGTTTACACTGAGCAATCCAGCCACACTCATGACACATAAGCGCCGGCGCGAACCCACGCCGATTTAAAAACAAAAGCACTTGGTTGTGCTTGCTTAGCTCTTGTTCTATTTGCTGCAGCAACGGTTCCGACAAGCCCGCCTGCATCGGTAGACCTTTCAAGTCTATAAGTTCATGCTCAACGTTTTCTGCAACACCGGCGCGTTGAGTTAGCTGCAACCAATGAAAGCGCTGATTAACGGCATTATTAAGAGTCTCTAGCGCAGGCGTAGCGCTGCCTAGAATGATCGGAATATCAAGTAATTGCGCGCGCTTTATAGCAATATCGCGAGCGTGATAGCGGAATCCATCTTGCTGCTTGTAGGACAAGTCGTGCTCTTCATCGACGACGATCATGCCTAAGTCAGCAAACGGGGTAAAAATGGCTGAACGTGTTCCAATAACAATAGCTGCCCGATTCGAACGGCTGTTGAGCCAAGCATGAAGACGTTCAGTATCATTAAGATTAGAGTGTAAGACCTCGACAGGTACCTCAAAGCGCTGCTTAAAACGTTTGATTGTCTGCATCGTCAGTCCAATCTCAGGAACCAGCACCAGCACTTGGCGTCCCGCTGACAAAACACGCTCAATCGCTTGTAAGTATACTTCTGTCTTACCACTACCAGTGACGCCCTCGATCAAGCAGCACGCGTGATCTTCGATTTGCTTTATCGCACTTAATGCAACTGCCTGTTCTTGGTTGACCGCCAGTGGCTCTTCACCTAGCGCCATCTGCCAATGTTGTTGTGCCTTCAGCTCCGGCTTTTCTTCGATGCGTCTCACCCAGCCTTTATCGCAGGCAGCACTGATGGCTGTGGTACTAATCTGAGCCTGCTTAAGTTGTGCAGCGCTGACTCGACCTCGTGCCAACAATTCGAGTAATTGCTTCTGCTTTGGCGCGCGGTTTAGCACAGTGTCACTCGGACTCGGCGCACTTTGCGCCAACTCGTAATAGGTAACTGGCGCATAACCGAGGGGCTTTCCTTGCCTTAACAATACCGGTAAAGCATTGGCAAATACATCACCCAGACTATGCTGATAGTAGTCGGACGCCCAATTTAACAGTTCCCACAATTCGGCTTTCCAAACCGCTTGGGCATCGAGTTGCGCCAGCACAGGTTTTGCTTCAAAGTTCTCCGGCGCGCTCGCATTCAGCTCGGTTACAATGCCGACCAATTGTCGCTGACCAAAAGGTACTCGCACGCGAGCACCAACTACCGCAGGCTCGGACAATGTGTATTGGTAGGTGAAGACGCGCCGCAATGGCAACGGTAAGGCGACTTCTATGTAATGCGGGCTCTCTATCATGCCGCTATTCTGAAACGCAATTAAAGATAAAACAAGCGCAATAAGCCTCTTGAATGATCAGTGAAGATCGCATAAAATGCCGCGCTCTTAAACATTGTTGTTTTTTTACACATGGTGTCCTGCGCAAAAGAGGCGACTGGATAGCGATGTGGCCCAACTTGAGGTATTCCCATGAAACAAGGTATTCACCCTAAGTACGAAGCAATCAAAGTGACTTGCTCGTGCGGTAACGAATTTGAAACTCGCTCTACTCGCGTAGAAGATCTACACATCGACGTATGTTCAGAGTGCCACCCATTCTACACTGGTAAGCAACGTGTAATGGACACCGGTGGTCGTGTCGACAAATTCAAGAAACGTTTTGGTTCTTTGGGCAAAAAATAATAGCCCGAACACAAAACGTATTAAAACGGGCTTTTCAGCACGTTTTTATGAAGAAGGCGCCAAATGGCGCCTTTTTTCGTTTCTACCCTGCCCAGACCAAGCATTGTTAACGAAAAGTTAACTGGTGCGTTTTTAAACACATGAAAAGTTAGCCTGACCCAAAGAAGCCAATTAAGCAGGTAAGATTTGTTATTTTCGCAATTGCCTTTATCCTTATGCATCATCCTTTACTCATTTTGTCAGGTTGCCTAAATGTCAGATTTCCGCCAAAAAGCGTTGGATTATCATCAATACCCTACACCGGGTAAGATCTCTGTTGAACTCACTAAACCAGCTGACTCCGCTAAAGACTTAGCACTTGCCTACAGCCCTGGTGTGGCTGAGCCTGTTAGAGCCATTGCTGAAGATCCAGATAATGCCTATAAATACACGGCGAAAGGCAACATGGTCGCCGTTATTTCTAATGGCACCGCGATTCTTGGTTTAGGTAACTTAGGACCGCTGGCGTCTAAGCCAGTCATGGAAGGTAAGGCGCTATTATTTAAACGTTTTGCTGGGCTTGATTCAATTGATATCGAAGTATCCCACCGCACGACTCAAGACTTCATTAATACCGTTGCCAACATAGCTGATACCTTTGGCGGTATTAACCTCGAGGATATTAAAGCGCCTGAATGCTTTGAAATCGAGCAAGCGCTTATTGAAAAGTGCAACGTGCCGGTTTTTCATGATGACCAACACGGTACGGCTATTGTGACCGCGGCGGGCATGTTAAATGCGCTGGAAATCCAAGGTAAATCACTTAAAGATGCACATATTGTATGTATGGGTGCCGGTGCCGCAGCCATTGCTTGTATGGAACTACTGATTAAATGTGGCGCACAGCGTGAACATATATACATGCTCGACTCGAAAGGTGTGATTCATACGCGTCGAGAAGATCTCAACGAATACAAGGCACTGTTCGCCAACAACACAGATAAGCGCACACTTGAGGAAGTCATTGAAGGAGCAGACTTGTTCTTGGGCGTATCGGGGCCAGACTTGCTATCGCCGGATGCACTCAAGTTGATGGCCGATAAGCCTATTGTGTTTGCGTGCTCTAACCCCGATCCAGAAATAAAACCTGAGTTAGCCCAACAGACACGCGACGACATTATTATTGGCACGGGGCGCTCAGATTATCCCAACCAAGTAAACAACGTGTTGTGTTTTCCTTTCATGTTTCGTGGCGCTTTAGATGTGCGCGCAACCGCCATTAATGACGAGATGAAGATCGCTGCTGTTGAAGCGATTCGCCAACTCGCTCGAGAGGAAGTACCCGACGCAGTTATAAAAGCTGCAGGTATTGATAAGCTCTCTTTCGGCCCAGATTACATTATTCCTAAACCGATGGACCCGCGCTTGTGTCAGCGAGTCGCTAGAGCAGTGGCGGAGGCAGCGGTCGAGTCCGGTGTCGCGAAGATCCCGCTGCCTGATAACTACATGAGAGATTAAGGCGTATCAAGCTCGTCATCAGAAGGAATTGGAAGTCCACGGGCTTCTAATTCCTCTCGTACCGCCTTGGGAATTTTATTTGGGTTAGTTTTTTCTAAATCAGTGTCTGTTGGCAGTGGTTGCCCCGTAAAAGCATGTAAAAAAGCTTCGCAGAGCAACTCGCTATTCGTAGCATGACGCAAGTTCTTAACTTGACGGCGGGTGCGCTCATCAGTGAGCACTTTGAGCACGCGAGTCGGTATCGATACTGTTACTTTTTTTACCTGTTCGCTCTTTCGCCCATGCTCAGCGTAGGGGTAGATATAGTCACCATTCCACTTCATCGTGAGAGTCCTGCCTTAGTCAAAAACCATATAAGTTATATTGAATTTTACTCAATCCCAGATGAAGGTCAAATTTTATCCGTCTAGATGGCTAAAATTTGCTGACATTTGGTGTTTGATGTTTTAGCCTTAGTATTTACATCAGTTAATTCATATATTTGAGGGGTATCGCCAATGAGCGTAGAGCCGAGCTTAGACCAGATTCGAACGGTTGCAGACAACGTTCAAGTGCATAAGTTTGGCGGCAGTAGTTTGGCTGACGCTTTTTGTTACCGTCGAGTGGCGCGTATTGTAACTGAATATGCAGGCGCAAGCGATGTTGTTGTTGTTTCGGCGGCAGGTGATACCACTAATCGGATTCTTGCGATTATCAAAGCTCAAAAGGAGTCGGGTGATACCGCTGACATTTTGCTCGATCAGTTGGAACGTTTCCAGCAAGGGTTAATCCTCGAACTACTCGGCAGCGAATTTGCAGCACCTATCCTTGAGCAGTCGACTGTTGATTTTCAACGCTTCCGCGACTTCGTTGCGGGTAAAGAAATTATCGAACACGAAGCAGAACTGCTGTCTTACGGTGAACTTTGGTCAGCTCGACTCCTTGCGGCATTATTAAGGAAACAAGGTACTAAAGCGGACCATATTGATGCACGTGACTTCCTAAAGGCTGAAGACGCCCCCGAACCCGTCATTCAGGAGCTGGAATCGCGCCACAATCTATTGAACCGCGTAGCACCGTTTCCCGGCACACGATTTATTGTCACAGGCTTTATTGCACGAGGCTTAAACGGTGAGAGCCTCACATTAGGTCGAAACGGCAGTGACTATTCTGCAACGTTGGTTGGTAGCTTACTTAATTCAAAGCAAGTCACTATTTGGAAAGACGTCGCCGGTGTTTATTCAGCCGATCCGCGTAAGATAGAACGTGTCGTCAGTTTGTCGACCTTAGATTGGAGTGAAGCAGAAGAGCTGGCTCGATTAGGCAGTCCGGTACTACACCCGCGTACATTCCAACCTGTTGACCGCGATCGCATGGTCATTTCTGTGCGCTCAAGTCTAAAAGTCGAAAATCAACAGACCCGTATTGGCAATTTCGAACATACAGAGCCCAAGGGCAAAGTATTCACATCTTTGTCCGAAGTTGTATTGTTTAAAGTCGAACTCAACGACCGCGAACTCGTCAAACAACTTGAGGCGCTCGATTTAACGCCATTGGTAAGCTGGACCGAACCCGAAAAACATCAGCAATACTTGGTTTTCCACCAAAACCACTTGAACTACATCAGCCACTGGCTCGATCGTATCAATGCGGGTAATGCAGTTACGCAAATCCACGGCTATTCAATGGTGGCACTGGTTGGTAATCGCATTCAAGAGACGGATCAATACAACACCTTCAAACTCCAGTTGGGCGAACAGAAGGTGCGCCGCTTTGCCGTCAGCGAAGATGGGTGTTCTGCGGTCGCAATATTAGAACAAAAGCTCGACAACCGTTTACTCAATCGTCTTCATAGCCAGTTATTTAACTATCGCCGTAGCTTAGGCGTGTTAGTCATTGGTCGCGGTAACATTGGTACTGCTTGGTTGGACTTATTCCGCCAACAACGTGACCGCATTAACCAGGTGATGGATGTACGTGTTATCGGTATCGCTAACTCTAAGAAGCTCTGGCTTGACTATAGCGGCGTCGAATTAAATGAGTGGCAAGCAGGGTTTGACCGTTTATCACGTCCTTACGTGCTAACCGAGTTACTGCGCGAATTACCTAATGCCCCCTATGATGAACTCGTCATGATTGATTTAACCGACGCGAAGCCGGTCGCTCAACTGTACCCGAGCTTGTTTGCTAATGGTTTACATATTATCAGCGCAAATAAGCGAGCAGGGTCTGCTGAGGAGGCACTGTATCGCGAAATTCGCACGATTCAACATGAGTATAAGCGCGAGTGGTTGTATAACACTACGGTCGGTGCAGGCCTACCGCTCAATTATGCCATCAACGATCTGCGCGGTTCCGGTGACGAAATTCGTAGTATTTCAGGGATTTTTTCGGGCACCATGTCTTGGCTATTCGAGAACTTCACAGACGGTGTCAAATTCAGTGATTTAGTATTGGAAGCTAAAAAGCGCGGCTATTCAGAGCCCGACCCACGTGAAGACTTATCCTGTCAGGATCTGGTACGTAAGCTATTAATCTTAGCGCGTGAAATTGGTCTTAAACTTGATTGGGAAGATATCAGCGTGAGCAGTTTAGTGCCTGAAAGTCTTCGCGATATCTCTGCCAGTGAATTTTTACAACGAGCTCACGAGTTAGACGAGCCAATGGATACCATGCTTAAGGAAGCCGCTAAAGACGGTAATGTGCCGCGCTTACTCGCCAGTTTCTCGGTCTCTGAAGAGGGGCGGGTCAGTGCGAAAATAGGTGTCGAATATATTCCAGCAGGCGATATGCTCGCCAACCTGATCCCTGGCGAGAATATCTTTGTGATATACACCGATTGGTATTCAGAAATGCCACTGGTTATTAGCGGCCCAGGCGCAGGTAAGCATGTCACTGCCGGCGGGGTCCAATCAGATCTCAACCAATTATTGGCAAAACTAACGGTGACGGGTTAAAACAACCCGTCTTCGTTATTAAAGATATCTTTATTATCACGCTCGTCCTGAGCATATTCAGTCGGCTCGGTGCCACTGATAAAATACTCGAAGCGGCTGGTGTAGTCGTTTCGATGCGATAACTTACCCGTTTCCATATCAATTCTCACACTCACCACGTTGGGTGGAATGGTAAAGTCATCGGCTGGAAATTTGTCGACCGCTTTTTCCATGAATAAGATCCACCCTGGCAATGCGGTTTTCGCACCCGCTTCACCTCCTGAGATTGGTTGTTCTTTACTACTCAGTAATGGGTTCATGGTAGTGCGGCCCAACTCGCGTGATACATCGTCAAAGCCCACCCATGTGGTTGTCACCAGACCAGTGGTAAAGCCTGAGAACCAGGTATCTTTCACATCGTTGGTAGTACCGGTTTTACCTGTAATCGCACGACCAGTTACGTTAACAATAGGTTTTGAGCGTTGAATACGCCAAGATGTACCGTTCCAGCCGGTTTTGTGAGCCCAACTGCCGCCACCCCATACCGCTGAGTTCATCGCCTGAGCGACCAAGAACGCGTTCTGCTCAGAGATAATACGTGGCGCTGGGTTATCGCAGTCCTCACAAGCGCGTTGGGGGTTCGCTTCGTACACAACTTCACCATCGCCATTTTCTATCCGCTCGATAACATAAGGCTCGATAAGAAACCCGCCATTAGCAAACGTTGCATAAGCGCGCGCCACTTCCATCGGTGTCATGGATAACGACCCTAACGAAATTGATTCATTTTCCGGAATGGAATCGCGTGGAATACCAAACTTAGCAATATGATCTGCAGCAGTTTTGACGCCGATTTCTCTTATCAGCCTTACAGAAACCACGTTTTTAGATTTCGCCAGCGCTTTGCGCAAACGAATCGGCCCTTCATACACATCTGGAGAGTTCTTGGGACGCCAAGCGATACCCGCTCCAGGATTCCACTGATTAATCGGTGCATCATTGACTAAGGTAGCCAACGTGAAGCCTTGCTCAAACGCAGCCGAGTAAATCAATGGTTTGATATTAGAGCCCACTTGTCGTGCTGCTTGTAGGGCACGGTTATATTGACTCAAATTGAAACTATAACCACCGACGACAGCTTCGACTGCACCGTCTTCGGGCTTTAAAGAGACAATAGCTGAACTAGGCTCCGGCACTTGTGCCAAGCGCAGACGGTTATTTTCACCGACTGAGCGCACATAGATCACATGCCCAGGCTGCAAAATATCAGCCGCGCGTTCAGGCGGTTCGCCCTGACGTTCCTCATTAAGGTAGGGGCGCGCCCATTTCATGGCGTCCCAATCGAGCGTGGTAAGCTGTTCATCACCTTTAATAATAATTTCTGCCGACTGGTCTTCAAGCGCCATGACAACCGCAGGAGTCACTGCGCCAATGCGGTCGACGCGCTCTAAGTATTGCTCCACCTCGCGCTGGCTTAATGCAGGCTGATCCTCTTTTTCATTCCATAACACACTTACAGGACCGCGATAGCCATGGCGTTCATCATAGCCATGCAGGTTGTCCCAAATAGCTTGTTGAGCAGCTAGTTGTACATCGCTTCTCACACTGGTGTAGACGTTATAGCCACCGTTATAGGCTTCTTCCTCGCCAAAACGGTCGACCATATCTTGACGCACGATCTCCGCAAGATACGGCGCATTTACCGTAACCTCCGCGCCATGACGGCGAGCAGTAACAGGCGCTTCTGCGGCTTCGTCAAATTGCGCCCGAGTAATTTTTTTCTCGTCGAGCATACGCAACAAAACCACTCGACGGCGTGCCTTTGAAGCTTCTGGGTTACTAATCGGGTTCAGGTTAGAAGGCGCTTTAGGCAAGCCCGCAATAGTCGCCATTTGCGCTAGGCTTAATTCACTTAAAGGTTTGCCATAATAGACTTGTGCCGCAGCACCAATACCATACGCGCGGTGACCGAATGCAATTTTATTCAGATAGAGTTCAAGAATTTCGTCTTTAGTAAGCAGCTGCTCAATATGTAGCGCAATGAAGGTCTCTTTGATTTTTCGCATCCAGGCTCGGTCAAAACTTAAGAAAAAGTTTCGCGCCAACTGCATGGTGATAGTACTCGCACCTTCTTTGACTTCGCCGGTAGTAACTAGCACACCGAATGCTCGCACAACCCCAATGGGATCAACACCAAAGTGTTGATAAAAGCGGCTATCTTCGGTTGCAAGGAATGCGTCAACCATGGTTTGTGGGACATCTTCGAGCTTAACCGGAATCCGACGCTTTTCGCCGAATTGAGAGATCATTTGGCCATCTTTTGTGAATACCTGCATTGGGGTTTGCAGTTTCACTTCCCTTAATGTCTCGACGCTCGGCAATTCGGGTTTTACGTAAAGGTAGAGTCCACCTACGGCCAATATCCCCAACACGCCCAAAATGGCGACTATCCATGCGAATCGCTTTAAGAACTTCAAAAACTTACCCCATTACTGTGACGTTGTTGAATGTCTGACATACACCTTTGACCAACTATTATGGCTGATTTTTAAACTAAACACTACGCTTGCAACGCTTAACACGATACAAAAATCGACTGCATTGGTAGCACAGACTTATGACACCTTTTCTCACTGCCGCACTAATAGATGACGGTACTGTTTCACTCGTTTCGCTGCGTCTCAAGCAGGGTCGATTCAATATCAAACACCATCGCGTTGCAGCTATTCATCAAATTAGTTGGCACAAGTATAAGACACAGTTGTGTCTTATTATTCCGAGCCAGTTCGTTCACTTAAAAACGTTAACTGATACCTCACAAGAGGCTCCACAGCGCGCGGCAGCTTTTCAGGATACCCAGACGCTGCCCCTACTGGGTACCCAACAGGTCAGCGGCCATGAGAGCGCCATTGAAAAGCTGACGGAACAACTGCCCATCGTTCCGAAAGTACTAGAGCCAGCACCTCAAGCTTGGGTGCGTTGTACCAACTATTTACTACCTTCGTTATCGCGCTACGCAACCTATAACAAGCCCATCACTGAATGGATTATTTTATGCAAAGAGCAACAACGTTACATTCTGCTACGAGTTAAGCACGGGATTCTAGTCTCTTTACACTCACTTGCACGCCTTGAAGCGGTGCGCTTTGATCACGCTTGTGCAATGATACTTAGCTATCTCGATAATCACGATGATAGTCAGGTTAAACAGCAATTACTGGGTTCTGATACGCTGTGGCTTAATATCGGCACCACAAGTGCGTTATTTAAACATATCACTCCGCTCTTATTCGGCGCCGCACTTCGAGGTTTCTTTCCATGGCGTGGCTAAACCTGAATGACTGGCAATCCGCCATTCAGCGTAAAAAACAGCGCCAGCGGCTTAGCGTTGTTATAGCGCTCATGTTGTTCAATGGGGTCTGTGCTCTCTTCGTCAATTTACCTGTCTACTTGCAATTTTTTGCCCAAAACCTTGGCGAGGTTGAGACTAAAGTTGCTCAATGGCATCGCGCAGAAGAAGATCAGAAAGCAGCGGCGCTTCGTCAATTCGACCAAGCCGTCCAGGCTCAGCACCAAATCGCTCTGCTCAAGCAGTTAATCAAATTTGGACGGGATGAACTATCGGGGCTCAACCTCAAACAAGCGCGTTGGACATCGTCGCAACTATCATTGAGTGGGACTTATGTTAATACGGCGCAACTAACCCGTTTAAGTGAGTCTTTGCGACATGGTGGGGAACAGAGTGTTCAGCTTCAACTGCAAAAGCACCATCATGCTCAAGTTGATATATTCAAACATTGACCCTGTAGCATGCGAAACACCGCTCTTTATTACTTATTCATTAGCCTATCACTGACCATTACACCGGTGAGTTTACTGATCGGGTCATGGCAACTTGGCTCGAGTCAACAAAGCTCACGTAAGGCTATCCAAGCCATCTGGCAAGAAGCGCCGCCCTCGCAACTAGTCGATGAATCGGACACCGTCGCACCTGAAAAGCTATTAGCTTCGCAATGGCTCAGCTATGCGTTAGAGACAGCGGCACGTCTCGACGTGGAGCAGCAATTACCGCTCGTTTCAGATGCCCAAATCAGACTGAAGTTGACGGCCGAACCTCAACAACTCGAACGGTGGCTGTCGGACACGTTCAGCTACTGGCCGTACAACGTCCTCCACCCCTTTGTACTATCCAGTGTAGCGCTTAATCAGAACGATGGGGATGAAAGTGCAACTGAGCTCACACTGCACCTGGTTGATACAGGCCCTTCCATCGCTCCCGTTCGCTTAATCGAGTCGGCATCCACAAAGTGTGCACTTAAGACCGATGGTAAATTACTGGGTAATTGGCATGACTATACACTGGTTGCCACTTTGGCCGCCCAAGGCACTTTCTCTGCTTATTTCCAAGCAACTGATGATCGTTGGTATGCGGCAGAGGTCGGAGACTATTTTCAAGCACCTACCACGATCATCACACACATCACCCATGAATCCGTCACGTTTAAACAACTGGAGTCTTTTCCGTGTGCAACCACAACTTTTCAAAACAAAGTCAAACGCACGAGCGAGCTCGCGTTGTAGTTTTACCATGCGTACTGCTGCTGGTGTTGCTTTGCTTGCTGTCGTTAAAAACGGCGTACGCTAACGAACAAGCGAAAATCACTTTGAGCTTGAAAGATGTCGACCTCGTCACCGCTTTTGAGATCATCGCTGACAAAATTAAACTTAATCTTATTGCTGACCAGGCGATCGATGAGACAGTCAGCCTAGCCGTCAGTGATGTCGATGCGCTTGAGTTAATGCGTGAGTTAGCCGATAGCTACGGCCTCACGCTACGGATGAGTAACAACCTTATCCGCGTCACACGTGTGCAGCCCTCGACATCGGATCAACAACCGCCAGAACGAGTCATACTTCCACATCTCATTCCCCTCAATCATGCAAAGGCTGAAGATATTGCTCAACTTCTTTCAGAAAGCGAACAAAGGTTGTTGTCAGAGCAAGGTGCGGTTTCTATCGATGCCCGAACAAATACGCTCATACTCAAAGAATCAAAAGCCTATCTCGATGGCATCAAACGACTCATTACGCAATTGGATGTGCCGGTAAAGCAGGTCATGATAGAAGCCCGTATGGTCACCATGAAAAGTAATGCCATTGATCAATTTGGAGTACGTTGGGGCGATTTGACCACCCTGCGCGAGGATGAAGCCATTACTCAGGTCATCGAAGGCATGCGTGTCGATCTTCCTTCTGTGCCCGCCGCGGGACGGTTTAAGGTCAATGTCGGAAAATTGTCTGACGGACTCCTGCTGGATCTTGAGCTTTCTGCAATGGAACAGGACAACCAAGCCGAAATCATTGCAAGGCCGAAGATTTTTACATCTAATCAGCAACCCGCTTACATCGAGCAAGGCACCGAGATTCCGTATGTTGAGAGCGCAGCTTCGGGGGCGACTGCGGTTAAATTTAAAAAGGCAGTGATGGGATTACGCGTAACACCGCAGATTACATCCAATGACTATGTAATGCTTGATCTTACCATTACACAAAACACGCGTGGCGATACCGTATCAACACCCACAGGTCCGGCAGTGGCTATCGATACCCAAGAGATGGCTACTCGTGTTTTAGTAAAGAGTGGCGAAACGATCGTATTAGGTGGAATTTTTCAGCAATATGAGTTGAAGGATGATACAAGTGTCCCCATATTGTCCTCGTTGCCGCTTGTCGGTAATCTTTTTAAAAATCAGCGTGAACAATCAGAAAAACGTGAACTGGTTATTTTCGTTACACCCACGCTGTTAAGTGAATCGGAATAAATTTGCTAAAATGCAATCTAATTGAGATAATCCCGCTTCTTTTCGTTGAGTTGGGGGACGTCTCCAGACACTCCGGATTCGTGATTTACAGCTAATTTAACAGTGATGTAAGCAGGAATATGGCTGAGAAACGTAATATTTTTCTTGTCGGCCCAATGGGCGCCGGCAAAAGTACGATTGGTCGTCAAATTGCCAGACAACTTCATTTAGATTTCTACGATTCAGATACAGAAATTGAACGACGCACCGGCGCTGACATCAGCTGGGTTTTTGAGCTGGAAGGTGAAGAAGGCTTCCGTGCGCGGGAAGAAAAAGTCATTGAAGAACTGACTGAGCATATGGGTATCGTCCTGGCGACAGGTGGCGGCTCGGTAATGAGTAAAGAAAGCCGCAACCGTCTATCTGCTCGTGGTGTTGTCGTATATCTTGAAACGACCATCGACAAACAATTGGCTCGTACACAACGTGATAAACGTCGTCCTCTGATCGCAGAGGCGGATGACCCGCGTAAAGTGCTTGAAGAATTAGCAGAAGTTCGCAACCCGCTATACGAGGAAATTGCGGATATCGTTGTGCGTACTGACGAACAAAGCGCTAAAGTAGTAGTCAATGAAATCATCGATCAACTAGGGGTTAACGGTTTAGGTTAACCTTTTTGGGGAGCTGTGTTATGGCCAATGTGCATGTAGAGTTGGGCGAACGCAGCTACCATATTCATATCGCCGCAAATCATCTGCAACAACTGAAGCGATTGCTTCCTAACTTAAGTAAAGATGTTTTTGTCGTTAGTAATACGACTGTGGCCAAACATTATTTTGCCGATGTCTCCGCCGCTCTTGCTGATCATCGTCTTGTCCTGTTCGAGATGGACGATGGCGAACAATATAAGAGCCTCGCATCATTCGAAGCCATTACCAACAAGCTTATAGCTGAGGGTTTCAGTCGCGACTGCGCAATCGTTGCTTTAGGTGGCGGTGTCGTAGGCGATTTAGCAGGCTTTGTGGCAGCGACTTATCACCGTGGCGTCGACTTTTATCAAATTCCGACAACGTTGTTATCGCAAGTGGATTCCTCGGTTGGCGGTAAAACGGCAATTAACCACCCCCAAGGTAAAAACCTTATTGGCGCTTTTTATCAGCCCAAAGCCGTTGTTATTGATCTTAACTGCCTAACAACGTTAGACGATCGTGACTTTCGAAGTGGGCTAGCAGAAATCGTAAAGTACGGCATCATATACGATTCCGATTTCTTTCACTGGCTCGAACACAATGCTATTGCCCTCGCACAACGAGAGACGCAAGCGCTGCAACATGCGATTCAACGAAGCTGTGAGATTAAGGCAGACATTGTCGCCAAAGACGAACGCGAGTCTGGTATCCGCGCATGGCTAAACTTAGGTCATACATTCGGCCATGCGATCGAGGCAGCAACTGAATACGGTGAGTGGACCCACGGTGAAGCTGTTGCCGCTGGCACTATTATTGCATCTAAATTATCAGAGAAAACACAGCGGATGTCTTCGTCAGATTTCCGTCGCGTGCTCAACCTGATGTCACAGTTACAGCTACCAACACAAGCGCCCAACATGACGTTGGCGGATTGGCTGAGCTATATGATGCGCGATAAAAAAGTGAAAGACCATCGAATAAACTTCGTGTTACCGCTCGGTATCGGCCAAGCGGAAGTCACTCACAACATCACTGACGAGGACCTAGCCGCTGTGCTGACTGAATGTTGCTAAACCGCATCACATAGGAAGCAGATTATGCCGGCTAACGCCTACTCATCACATATTGTCGCCGCCCCCGTTAGGTCAAAGCCTTCCCAACAGGCAGTGATCGATCGTTTGCATGAACATTGCCAGCACAGTGATACGCTCGTGTTACTGCATGGTCCGCAAGGTAGCGGCAAGTCGACGATCAGCGAGCTATTTATTGAGCAGGCCTCTAATTACGCTGAGTGTGCTTGGGTACAAGTATCAGAGCGAGCTTCGGTAGAGCGTCTACGCGCGCAAATCCTGAATCAACTGTTTGGCACCATCAGTTTAAATGATGACACGCTGAGTCGTGAAATTCAGCGGCAACGTCCACTGCAACATGCCGTTATCGTCATTGATAATGGTGAACTCATGCCTGACAGCTTTTTGGCGGAGTGCGTCAATACAGTTAATCAATTGTGTGCGCTTGGACAACGTGTAAGTATTATTATCTCAGCCGAGTCACGCTGGGTGTTTCAACAGACACCACCACCGCAGTTACGTGTGAAGCGACCTGAACTAGTAGAAGTACCGCCACTTGGCAAAGAAGAACAGATGCGCTTTATTCAGGCGTTATTGCCAGAGCGCCAACGCCCGCTTTGGAACCTTGATAAAATCCAACAGTTTCTAGCCACCATTAATGGTTATCCGGGTGAGATCCAGCAGCGTTTGCAACTGAAGCTAATGACTCAAGCACAACGCTACTCGGAGCCAGAGGAAAACCAAGATGATGTGTTCTCGAACCAGTTGGAGCAGGCGGAGAGCAACCTCGAGCCCGCTACGGAACGACGGTCGGTACCGGTCATAAAAGTTCTTGCTGCAAGTATTTCACTCGCTTTAGTTGGGTTCGCAGGCCTCAAACATCAAGCGATCATCGATTACTTCAACCAACAGCCCGATTCCGTCGAAACAGCAGAGGTGGCGCCTGAGCCTCGCCCGCTGACGATCGAACCAAGTTCAAAAGAAGTCACACAACAACTGCCGAGCTTTGAACCTTTGCAGTCGAATCAATTTGAATTTGTGCCTGCCGAGCTCGCAACATCATATCGCGAAGCACTTCATTCACTTAATCGTGTCGCCGCCGCCGAGAATGACCCACGTGAAGTAGGCGTTGAATGGGTCAGTGATAAACGAGTCCCCAAAGAAGCCGAGACCATCACTCAACCGAATACACTTACCGATAGTCAATGGGTGGCTGATCAACCACCGCAAAACTATTCAGTACAGCTCACCATTGCCAGTGATAAGCCAACGTTAACCGAATTCATTAAACGCAATAATTTGACTCAGCAAGCACGTATTTATCAGCGTCAAAAGGACAACAGCTTTGTCGTTATTCTAGGTAGCTACGGTACAATTGATGCGGCAAGAACACGCGCAAGTGCACTGCCTGAATCTTTGCGTAAGCTGGGTCCGTGGCCCAAGTCTTTTGCCGCTATTCAACGGGAACAAAGACCATTGAGCGGAGAGTAATTTTCATATCTTTAGCTTTCGGGTACACTAGCCGTTCAATCCACAAAAGGCCGGCTAATGAAACGAAATCGGGCATTTTTAAAATGGGCAGGAGGCAAGTACGGCCTTGTCGAGCCCATAAAAGCTTGTTTGCCCGAGGGGCGTAAGTTAATTGAACCTTTTGTGGGTGCAGGATCGGTCTTTCTAAACACTGATTATGACCGCTATTTACTAAACGATATCAATCCCGATCTCATCACCCTGTATCAATTTGTAAAGCGCCGCCCTAAGACGTTTATTGTTGATGCGCGTAGGTTTTTTACTGCACGTAATAATCAACCAGACGCGTACTACGCGTTGCGTAAATCGTTTAACGAAAGCAACGACCCCTATTACCGTTCACTGCTATTTTTGTATCTCAATCGGCATGGTTATAACGGGCTTTGCCGCTATAACAGTCGCGGTATTTTTAATGTCCCGTTTGGCGACTATCGTAAGCCCTATTTTCCAGAAGCGGAAATTGAAGTTTTTGCAGAAAAGGCAAAGCGTGCTAAATTCGTCTGCAGTTCTTTTGAACAAATGTTCAGGAGAGCCCGAAAAGGCGATGTCATTTATTGTGATCCTCCTTATGCACCACTTGTACAAGCAAGTAATTTTACAAGTTATGCTACGGGTGGTTTTAGTTTAGACGAACAAAGTGAGCTCGCGCGACACGCCTTACGTACAGCTTGTAAAAGACACATTCCTGTACTAATAAGTAATCACGATACGCCGCTAACACGCGCATTGTACGAGCAGGCAGAAATCAGTAGTCTGAAAGTTGCTCGCAATATTAGCCAAAAAGGTGATGCACGCAAACCCGTCACCGAGTTATTGGCACTGTTCTCCCACGAACATAAGCGAAACGTGATTCCGATTAAACGTGACATTAAAAAAGTAGGGACATGAACTGGTTTTTAAGAACTTTTGAAGAATTGAACACCCATCAGCTGTATGAAATTCTACGCATTCGCCAAGAAGTTTTTGTTGTAGAACAAAACTGTCCATATTTAGACGCTGACGGGACTGACTTTGACGCCGAACATCTTTTTGCTCGCAACGACCAAGGCAAGATGCTTGCTTACGCACGCATTTTTAAAGCCTCTGACGTGAGTCCAGTATCAAAAATTGGTCGCGTTCTCACGACCGCAGAGGCGCGACAATTGGGCTTGGGCCGAGAGCTTATGCAGCGTGCGATCGAATACCTTGATTCGCGGGCATCTAGGGCGCCTATTCAAGTCCAAGCTCAGACTTACTTACGGGCGTTTTATCAGTCGTTTGGCTTTGAGGCAATTAGCGAGGACTATCTTGAAGATGATATTCCACATGTCGATATGCAACGCTCCGCTAAAAATCAATGAGCTCAGAATTTGAATTACAACAAACCGAACACGGCATCCAATTAGTTTGGACAGCAGGCCCTAAAGGTATCAAACCGCTTGATCTTGATTTCCGGGCGGGAAAATCAGGTTACCGCGCGGTTAACTCAAACTTGAAATCAGAATCTCTGATAAAGGCACTCGGTATTACTGGCAAGCGCAAACCATCCGTACTCGACGCAACGGCTGGTTTGGCTCGTGACGCACTCATGGTTGCCGCGTTCGGATCATTGGTTGATTTAATTGAGCGTCACCCGATGGTTCGTATTCTACTCAAGGATGCACTTGAACGTGGTCGTAATGGTGCCGATAAAATTGCGGACTGTTGCCAACGCATGCAACTACTTGAGCTCGAGCACGTTAAACAGGTTTCTTCAGAACAGTACGATGTGGTATACCTCGATCCGATGTATCCAAAATCGGGTAAACAGCGCGCTCAAGTAAAAAAAGACATGCAAATGTTTCAGCAGTTAGTCGGCGGCGATGAAGATGCGGACGACCTAATTGCTCCAGCGCTAAATGCGGCTAAATTTCGTGTGGTCGTAAAGCGTCCTGATCATGCCGACTTTTTAGGGCAAAGAGAACCGAATACGCAAATCAAGAGTAAAAAGCATCGATTTGATGTTTATATAAAGCAAGGATTCGAACAGCTATGATTAAAGAAAACGATTTATTACCATCGGGCTCGCTCACCTCAAAAGGTGAACTTGGCATTCAACATTACGATCCTCAAGAGCTTTTCGCCAAAGGCACACACATCCTATTCGCTGTACCTGGTGCATTTACTCCGACCTGTTCGGAGAAACACTTGCCAGGCTATGTGTCACTCGCAAATGAGCTTGCTAAACAAGGGGTGCAGAGTATTAATTGCGTTTCGGTCAATGATGCATTCGTGATGAAAGCTTGGGGTGACCACCTGGGGATCGGAGATGAGGTTCGGTTATTATCAGATGGTAACGGTGAATATAGCCAAACCCTAGGGCTTGCTAATGATACTGGTGCGTTTGGTGGCATTCGCTCAAAACGTTACGCCATGATTATCGTTGATGGCATCGTGGAACATCTATTCGTGGAAGATGAGAAGCAATTCGAAGTGAGTGCAGCAAAATACGTTCTTGATGTATTGAAATCTGAGCAGTAATGGCGTTATTTGATGTAGTGATTATTGGTGCGGGAGCTGCCGGTTTGCACTGTGCAGCTCATGCCGCGCGAAACGGCCACAAGGTTATCGTGGTAGACCATGCCAAACAGGCTGGTAAAAAGATCCTCATTTCGGGGGGCGGTCGATGTAACTTCACTAACATGTATGCCAGCCCCGAGAACTATCTTTCCAGTAACCCTCACTTTTGTAAATCGGCGCTTAGTCGTTACACCCAGTGGGACTTTATTGGTTTAGTCGCAGAATACCAAATCCCGTATCATGAAAAGACCTTGGGACAATTATTCTGTGATGAATCAGCGAAGGACATCGTTCGCATGCTACTCGACGAGTGCGCTCGCTACGGTGCCAAAGTACAACTGAGAACCGAAGTGCTGGATGTCGAATACGAGCAAGACACTTATCGTATTAATACCTCGCAGGGTCAACTGAGCGCTAATCAACTAGTCGTCGCCTGTGGTGGACTCTCAATGCCCAAGCTAGGGGCGACACCGTTGGGCTACCAAATTGCTGAGCAATTCGGTCATTCGATCATACCTGTACGGGCGGGCTTAGTACCTTTCACTTTGCATCCAACCGAAAAAGACGCTTTTGCTGAGCTAGCTGGCGTTTCAATGAACGTAGCCGCCAGCGCCAATGATGGTCACTTTAGTGAGGCGATGTTGTTTACTCACCGCGGCTTATCGGGTCCGGCGATGCTGCAGGTGTCCTCTTATTGGCAACCCGGCGAGGCGATTACCGTTGACTGCCTGCCCAGTACCGATGCGTTTGAATGGCTACAAGAAAACCAAACTAAACAACCAAAGGCTCAGCTGAATACCGTATTACAGCAGCTGTTCGCGAAACGCGTCGTCACTCAACTCGGTGCGTATCATCAATGGCCGTTGACTCAACGCCTCGCCGATATCAGCAAAAAGACGTTTAAAGCAATCGCTGAGCAACTTAACCAATGGCAAATCAAGCCCAATGGCACCGAAGGCTATCGAACCGCCGAGGTCACCCTGGGCGGCGTTAATGTCGATGAAGTCAGCTCCCAAACCATGCAAAGTAAACTACAGCCTGGACTATTTTTCATTGGCGAAGTACTCGATGTCACCGGTTGGCTCGGTGGCTATAACTTCCAATGGGCATGGTCAAGCGCCTATGCGTGTGCGGAAGGGTTGGCTACAGTTCCTCAGACTAAGACCCATTAGCCTCTCGGATTGCCACTAGCATTTGCGTAAGTGATGACTTCGAATACCACCGTCCATTAGTCATAACCCCCTGGATTGTTCGACTATTGCTGATGTCATGCAATGGGTTGCCACTGAGCATAACCAAGTCTGCCTCATAACCAGGCGCTATCTTGCCAGTCTTTAGATCCATCCATTGCGCTGTCTCAGTAGTCGCACTTCGCAATGCTGCTGCTGGTGAGTAGCCAGTCTTAACTAACGCTTTCAACTCATCGTGTATTGAAAAGCCAGGTACCATGATCGGTACGTTGGCATCGGTGCCAGCCAATACCTTGACCTGATATTCGCGCATTTTACTCAACAAAATGCGATTAGCCTCGGCGTATGCCAGCCAATAACGCTGATTACCTGCAACGCGGTCTTGTGGATAGTCATCTGGCAGTCGATAAATATTCACATCCGAAAGCCACCCCATCATTTTTATACTCGGATGCACTGACTCGGCGATACCCCGATTCACGTATTCAAGCGCTACTTGCTTTAAAGCCCTTTGCACATTTAGCTTTTGCTTTGGAATGCTCTCTATTAGGGCGAGCGTCGATACCACAGCCATATCTTGAGCAGCTAGATTCCGTGCGATCTCAGGAGCTCGTAGGCGAACAAACTCAATAAAGTCATCTGTATTGTCTCGTGTATAACCACCAAACTCGCGGTCGAGTGCTTTAGCAAATTCTTCAATATGTGCGATTTCTTTTAGGTTTGAGTTCCACAACTCAGTGAGCTTTACCCCCCGTGGAATATGCCCTAGTATCGGAATGCCTTGATGGTAGGCTTCATTGGCTAGTGCACTAAAGTCATCATTGCTCAACTCGGTGTATACTTTAATCGCGTCGTAACCCGCAGCTTTCAACTCAGTCACATGGGTTTTCATATCTGTGATGACGGTTACCGGTTCAACCTTGGCTGCCCACTTATGAAACAACTGCTCGAATAGTCCTGTGCTATTATGTCGGCGAGAGGCTACGAATAGATCAGGGCCCGGTCTACCCTGGCTGATTTGTTGACGCCACTGCAAATGCTCTTCACTTCCATTCAGTTCACGAACATGTGTTACTCCGTTCGCTAAATAAAGCAGTAAGTCATTAGGGCTTTGCCACAAGTGTACATGCGCATCGATCAGCCCCGGTATCAAGAACATACCTGTGGCATCAATTTGCTCAGCATCTTCGGGTATAGCAATATCGTTACCAACCGCCTCAATGATTCCGTTATTGATCAGTAGGATCTGATTAAACAACATGTGCTCGCCAAGGCTATCTAGCACACTGGCGTTGACGATTGCGTAATGTCCTTGGGGTCGTTCAAATGGAACGACTTCGACAGGGGGAACGCTCGCGCCCCACGCTCGCTCTATTTGTTGGTTTATTAGGATGAAGCTGAATGCACATATAATGATAAGAGCGATGAGAATGAACAGCATCACTTTTTTTAGGGAATTGAATTTCATCATGATTGCTTACCTTGTTCGAGAAACATACAACCACGATAGATAGATAGAGAAGTTTAAGCTGGTCGATTTCTAAAAAAAGCGAGTCAATTCTGAAAGTCTCGCAAATTTTTTCTAAATTGGGATGGTGTAAGGCCTATTTCACGTTTAAACGCACGGTTAAAAGGAGGTAAGGAATTAAAACCGTGGTTAAGCGCAAGGGTAAGAATCGGTAAATGGTCATACTCTCGACTCTCTAAGCACCTCACAACGGCATCAACTCGTAAAGAATTAATGTAGTGGCTGAAGTTGCTATAACCACTATGCTTATTTATCAGCGCTCTTAGCTTGTGCTCTGCCACGCCGAGCGCTGTTGCTAAATCTTTCACGCTCAGCTTCTCCCGGCAGTACAAACGTTCAGTTTGCATTAAACTGTCCAGTTTCTGCATCCAATGCTTATCGATATCGGTCTGCTTGTTGCCATTGTCTCCTCTACGATAAAAAGCCAACGCTGAGGTATCTCCCTTTACTAACCACAAGGTGAGCGAAGTGATGGGCAACCAAACACTCATTGCCTGAGTCGTCGCTTGTGCACTGCGTAACCATATCGAACCTACGAAAATGGCGATTAGTATAGAGAGTGAAATAATCACGACGAAATACAGCCGATAACGTCTGCGTCGTTCGATAAGGTCATCCGCTCGACCGGATAAAGTCACAACTAACATATGAATAACTACGGTCACAGCGAGGCCGATGACCAGCAACGGCCACTCAGGTGGCAGCTTTTCAATAATTCCTAACCAAACCATTCGTTCTGCAAGCATTGAGCTCGTTAATAGCAAAGCGACTAACATATGCCGATAGCTCAAACGAAAATAAGGGTGGAACAACGTCAAAACTAAGAACCACGTTACTGGAATCAGTAAAGTATCAAGCAAACGAAAGGGAATTTGAACTGTATGAGGGAGCTGTATATCAGTTGGCATCGTGCCTAATAAAAAGCAAGCCAATAAAAAGTTGCTTGAAAGTAAGAGGTAGTAACGCGGTGAGCGCGGCAAATCTCGAATGATCACGACTGTCATCAACAATAAAAAACCGAGAGCAGAAAATCGAATAGCCGCATCAATAAATAACATGTGCCTCAGATGCCCATTATTCTATTATGTAATAAGAGCTTAGCTCGCCCTTTTGCAACTTACCAGCTACCCTTGCCAGCAAGCATTAACCAACACATACTGACGTTGCCTAACAACTTATAAAGATAACCGCTATACAATGAAAAATAGATATCTTTTGCTCATCCTTGCGCTGCTGATCGCAGCGGTAATCATCGTTTTGTATATGAGCAAGGAACAACCAAAATCGACGCCTGTTCAAGTAAATACGCCAAGGTTAAACCAAGAGCAGCCCTCAAAAGCTCCACTCGCTTCACCCAAACGCAGCACAGAACCGCGTATCGCGCAGTTCGACGAGACACTTTCTGTTAATGCGGAGCCCGAGCAGCCGACAGCGATGCAAACACTGATTGGCCAGCTATCTGCACCGCGTGGGTTATCCAATACGGCGACAGAGAGGGCGTTTAGACTACGAAACTTCGACAATTTCATTAATCAACTGGGTGGCGCCGTACAACACAAGGACTTTGAATACGACTTTCGGGCAGCATTAAAAAATGCCGCAGAGCAGACTTCATCCGCGTTTCAACGCAGTGCAGCCTGTAACGATGTTATTTGCGCTGCTGTCTTCGAATACACCGCAACGAGCGATGTCCAAACGATTTATAAGTCGTTAGTCGAGAACATCAGCGAAACTAGCAGTATCGTTATTCAACCCGTGACTGTGAGTGGCACTCAAGAATTACGCGTATTGGTCAGACGCGGCGTCGCGAGTATCGTTATCGATTAGCGCGCCACCGTCTTTTATCATTTTCATGTAAAGGACGCACTAAAGGCCAATAAATTGCGTATACTCAATCAATAGGAACTTGTTTGGAGTGTATTATGCGCAACGCTTTTTCTCGCCGCTCGGCCTGGCTCACGACAGCTGTTATGCTTTTGGGGCTAGCAGCTTGTTCCTCGAAACCTTCCACCGTTATGGTTGGTGAGGCGCGTCCTGCGATCAACGTCGACGCTGTCAAACTCTATCTAAAAGAACCCACACAATATGAAACGGTCGCGCTGCTATCTGTTTCAAGTGACGGTAGTTGGAGCTTCGGTGATCAAGCCCAAATGGACGCGGTTGTCCAACGACTTAAGGAACAAGCGGCAAAGTTAGGTGCCAATGGTGTTCTGTTACAAGCAACGGGGGAAAAGCGTGATAGCTCGGTCTATGTTGGTACCGGGTTGGGCAGTTATTCGGGTAATTTAGGCTTAAGTGTTCAACTTGGACGCATGTTTGGTTTAACCGACAAAACCGCCGAAGGTGTGGCGATATACGTGCCGGTGGAAGAATCCGAAAACTCGCAATAGCGTGCACCGCAGTTGGATGCACGCCATGCAATCAAATTAGATCGCCTTAACAGCGGCCTCTACACCTTGTTCGCCCGTCAGTGCATCGAAGTGCTTGCCAATCGTATTATCTGCATCAAGACAACGGATTAGAATACGAGCCACATCTTCTCTTGCGATGGTGCCTCGCCCTAAGTTCTCGGCAAGTTCCACTTTCTCTGTACCTGGCTCATCAGTTAAGCCACCAGGGCGCACAATAGTCCAGTCAAGTTCGCTACGCATTAACTCTTTGTCGGCATAATGTTTTGCGACATAGTAGGGTAGTAAATCTTCGTTCCAATGCTCGCGGTTATGTGCCTGCAGCGCACTAACTAAGATGAAACGGTCGGCAGCAACCGCGTGCGCTGCTTCCATCGTTTTAACAGCACCGTCCAAATCAACCATGAGCGTTTTATCGTCGCCTGTCGCGCCACCAGAGCCCGCCGTAAAAATTACCGCATCGATATCTTCAAACGCTTTCTCAATGTCGTTTACAGGACCTTCAAGATCCAACAAACGCGCGTCGACACCCTGATCTTTCCAACCATCCACTTGTGCTTGCTTGCGCACCATAGCAACGACTGGGTGAGTCTTTGCATGTTGCAACTGCTCGACCACATGCGTGCCTATTTTCCCATTTGCCCCAATCACTGCAACTTTCATAATGCCTCCAGCTATCCACAAAATATCAATTTATAAACAGATTACGAAAAAGTCCTGTTAAGAGTTCACGATGTTGGGGGATCTGAGTAGACATTTAGATACGTATTAGTCATGATTTATTACATTCAATTATATAGGATTTGCTGTCATGCCGCGTCGTATCATTTCTTGTTTAGCCTTATCGGCTGCATGTCTTGCGCCCGCTGTTCAAGCTCAGGAGCTCTCCTCGATGCAGCAGTGTCTATTGGACGCAATGAATAAAGAAAACGCCTCATTAACTATCGCTGAGGTAAGACAGCAATGCACCGAGAAACTTCGAGAAGAAGATAACCAGGACGTAGTAAAAATTGATGAGGTAAAAGAGCCTGGCGCATTGACCAAACGCTTACAAAGCGAAAAAGTAACCGAGTTTGATCCATACGTGCTCACGCCCCACCGCCGTAATTACCTCTTACCGGTTTGGGGAACGACCGATATCAATACCGCACCGTATCAAAACTTTCAGGGCTACGAAGATAGCCTCGAAGAATACGAGGCAAAACTGCAACTGAGCTTTAAAGTACCTATCAATAAGGAAAGCTTGCTTATTGAAGGGGATAAGCTATTTTTCGGCTTTAGTATGCAATCATGGTGGCAGGTTTATGCTAGCAATATCTCTAAACCCTTTCGAGAAACGAACTACCAGCCCGAAATATTTTATACCACACCGACAGGTTGGCATCCGTTTGGTACTAATACCGGCTTAGCGATTGGTGTTGAGCATTTATCAAATGGACGTAGCCAAGAACTTTCACGCAGTTGGAACCGCGCCTATGTGCAGTTGGTCGCCGAAAAGGGTCCCTTTGTGTTTAGCCTAAAACCTTGGATTCGCTTTCAAGAAGACGAAAAATCCGATCCGATGCAGTCTTCAGGCGACGACAACCCTGATATTACCGACTACGTTGGCGATTATGAATTCACCATCGCTGCTAATATCGATGACTTTGAATACACATTAAATCTGCGACATGCCATCGAAACAGGTCGTGGCTCAGCGGAATTCAACTTCACCTTCCCACTTTGGGGCAAATTCATTGGCTATACCAGTTTGTTTACTGGATACGGCGAGAGCTTAATTGACTACAACCATAAACAAACACGTTTTGGTGTCGGTATCGCACTCAATAATGTTCTCTAACGCTTACCTGCTGTAATCGTCGCCAGCTGTTGAGCAAAGTACTCAGCACCTCGGCGGCGGCAATATTCGATATTACGCTCCGGAATCTTCTCGGGGTGCTCAAATTGCTCTAATGCCTCTTCCATCATAGCCTCTCGAAGCAAATGTAGCACCGGAAAAGGAGAGCGGTTGGTGTAGTTCTCTGGGTCGCTTTGCTTGGCATCCGCAAAGCAATAGTCGGGATGGAAGTGAGCTAATTGAAATTCACCATCGAAACCTTGCATCGCTATGAGCTCGTTGGCTTGGTCGACTAAATCCAAAAAGTCATAAAACCCCTCCACGCCTTTAGGAACAATCAGGAGTGTAGTCGCAATAGCGTCGTTCTGTTGCAAGTTTAACAACTCGTTATTCAGTGTTTCGAGTTGAGTCTGCCGATCTTGCTCAGCTACAACGCAGTATCGGATACGCTTGGCATCGACTTCCGGTCGTGCAAATGGGCAAAAGTTGAACTTAACCACAACCTCTTGTACCCAGCGTTGGGTTTGGTCAATAATGGCTTGTTGTTCCATCGTTTATTATCCTAAATTATGAAAGCACTCGAGCTCAAAGTACCGCCGCTATTATTGATCATCGTGGTAGCCGCATTGATGTATGGCTGTACCATCCTGTTCCCTGCCGTGCGCTTTGGTTGGGTACCTCATTGGATACGTATCCTTTTATTAGCCGTGGGTATTTTACTGCCATTATTAGGCTGGGTGGAATTTCGCAAAGCAAAAACCACCATTGACCCTCGGGTACCCGATAAATCAAGCACATTGGTAACAAGCGGTATTTACCGCTGGACACGTAACCCAATGTATCTAGGCTTTCTAGTTATTCTTTTTGCTTGGGGCTTGTCGTTACACAACATGGCAGCCTTGTTGGGCTTACCACTCTACATGTTCTACATGAACCTATTTCAAATCAAACCCGAAGAACGCCAGCTCGAAAATCACTTTGGTGATACCTACCGTGAGTATAAAAAACGCGTGGGACGCTGGTGGTGACTAGGCGACTAATTCCACCAGCTCGCTTAAATGACGAATGGTATGATTCGGTTTAACTTCTTCGGGGCAAGTGGCTTGGTGTTCATTCAACCAGCAAGTATGCCAACCTGCCCGTTGTCCCCCCAATATATCCGAATACGGATTATCCCCGACCATTAAGATGCGACTGGTCGGAACCTCCTCCGAGATATGTTGACGATGCGTATGATGAAAGATCTCAGGGTGTGGTTTGGCCACACCAAGCGCTTCAGAAACCACTACAAACTGAAAAAACTGTTCAAACTGATGCGTTGCGAGTCGCTCCTGCTGAAGCTCGACGAAGCCATTGGTGATAATGCCCATGCGAACTTTATCGTCGAGTGCAGTGAGCATTGACCCTGCCCCATCAAGCGTTGAGGAAATAGTACCCATCTGCGCCATAAATTGACGGTTGAGCTCTGTAGATGAAACCCCCAAACGATCTTCCCAATCTACAAAGCGTCGCGCTTTAATATCTGCGGCAGAAATTTCGCCACGTTGGAACGCCTCCCATAAGGGTGCATTCACTTCTTTAAACCGTTTAAAGTGCGCTTCGGTAAAATCAACGTCGTAAGACTGTAGTAGTTGAGTTAGACCGCGCTTAGCATCGAACCTAAATAGTGTTTCATCGGCATCAAATACAACCCAATCATATGCCATTGCATACTCCTAGTTAGCGACTGTCCTGCGTTTTCTGAGCGGCCATAATAACAAGCTCAACAACAGATCGGCTAGCAAACTAATAAATAAGCCGACAACGACAGCCATAACGAGAGCCTCAGGTGTCAGGCGTATCGCATAGTTGTAACGCGCCCAAGCTTCTCTACGGATATCAGTAATCGGAGACAAAAATGTCGTTTGGTAACGTTGCCAATAGCCCTGTTGGTATTGGTTCCAAGCAGACTGAAGCATCTGGTAGCGCTGATAAATGGTCTCGATGCTATCGCCGCCATCAATGAATACCGGATCATCTGAAGCGCGGTAATAGTCAATAAGACGCTCAATAGAGCCATCAAAATAGCGGTCGGCTTCCTGTTGAAACTCCGCTACGCTCGCTTTCGCCTCGTTAAGATGTGCGTAGACGGCATCACCGTATTGGTCGACAAATTGCGGTATTTGAACACCTATCATAGCCGCCACAAAAAAACATATTAAGCGTCCATACGCTGCTAATCTTTTCATTTTTGAGAGCCTCGGCATAGCGCGATCTGCGCTTTCAACTCGGGTAACACCTCATCTTCGAACCATGGATTTTTAGCAAGCCAGCGGTTATTGCGAGGGCTCGGATGGGGTAATGGCAGTATGCCCTGTTCTAACCACGCCTGCCAATTCTTTACGCGCTCTGTGAGGGTTCGCTGGAGCTTGATACCGGTAAGTTGCTGAGCATGCCATTGCTGAGCATATTGTCCGATTGCAAGCGTGAGTTGTAAGTGAGGTAGTTGTTCAAGTAATTGCTCGCGCCAAGCGTCGGCGCATTCAGGTCGAGGGGGCGCATCTCCAGAGTTCGTAGTACCCGGGTAGCAAAAGCCCATCGGTAGGATGGCAAACTGCCGTGCGTCGTAGAAATCGGGTTTATCGACACCAAGCCACGCTCTCAAACGCTCACCGCTCGGATCATCAAACGGTTTGCCCGAACGATGTACGCGAATACCCGGGGCTTGGCCCGCTATGAGTATCTTAGCGCGCGGATGAAATTGAATAACAGGGCGAGCCCCTAAAGGTAATTTGGGCTCACATAGAGAGCAGTTGCGTACGTGTTGTACCGTCGTTTGCCACGCGCTCATTACAAGCTCCTTAATATAAGACGCTTAAATAGCGTGGCAAACTTACTCGCGCAATGCAATCTGCTTACTTTTCGATGAACGCCTGCTCGATAACGTAGCTGCCTTGTTTTCGCGAGGTCGCTTTACTAAAGCCGCGTTCGTTCAAGATAGCCATTAAATCTTGTAGCATGGCATCATTGCCACATAACATGAAACGATCGTGCTCAGGGTCGATATCAGGTAAACCCAACTTATGCGTAAGTATGTTCGACTCGAGCAACTCGGTGATACGTTTCTGATGATCTTCATCACGGAAAGGTTCGCGCGTTACTGTGGGATAGTAACGTAGCTTTTCCTTGACCCAATCACCGAAAAATTCATTGTTGGGCAAATCCTCGCCGATTTCTTTCTGATAGGCGAGTTCAGAAACATAACGCACACCATGCACCAACACCACTTGTTCGTACTGCTCGTAGATATCGGGATCTTTAATCACACTCATGAAAGGCGCTAAGCCAGTCCCCGTTGAGAGTAGATACAGTCGTTTCCCCGGCAATAAGTGACCTGGCACTAGAGTTCCGGTAGGGCGCGTCGACATGATGACTTCATCGCCCACTTCGATATGTTGTAAGCGCGAGGTTAACGCGCCATCGGGTACTTTAATACTGAAGAACTCCAGTTCATCTTCATAGTTAGCGCTTGCAATACTGTAAGCGCGCAGCAGAGGTTTATCGTCAACCTCTAAGCCAATCATCACAAATTGTCCGTTTTCAAATGTGAACGAACGTTGTCGTGTAGTTTTAAAACTAAAGAGGGTATCGTTCCAATGACGTACTTGAGTGACTTTTTCTGCAATGGTACTGCGCATGGCTACTCCTAAATCACTGTTTAAATCATGAACAGGTTAACACATGATAATCTAAATGAGAATTTTTTTCATTTAGTATTGCAAATGAGAATAGATCGCATATAATTGATTTGCACTTCACGTTAGTTAGCTGTGTGAGCAGTTGTCGTACGATGTTTCGAATTACAGGCGCGAAGCATCGTACGGCTCACTTTTCGAGCTCTACATGACACACACGGTTTTTCCCTAGAGATTTCGCCTGATAAAGCGCACGATCCGCGCGGTTTAAAATCGATTCAAATTGCGTGTCTGTTGTCTCAAATTGTGAAACTCCCATACTCACTGTGTAGTCGACTTCTTCATCGTTGTGTTTAATTGAGTCGATTTCAATGGCTTTTCTTAACCGCTCGGCAATAGTAAGCACTTGCGACAAGTCCGCTTCTCGAATTAATAACGCAAATTCTTCACCGCCAATCCGGGCAGCAACATCATTCATACGCACGGCACGGTTAAATTGCTCAGCCATCGCCTTTAGGACTTCATCACCCGCGCTATGCCCATAGTGGTCATTAATCACTTTAAATGAATCAATATCCATCATAACGACCGCTGCTTGTTGTCCTTTACGCTTAAACAATTCAAAGCTCTGTCGCAGTTCATTCATGAAGAAGCGACGATTAGGCAGTTGAGTTAATGCGTCAGTATTTGCAAGATGTTGTAATTGCTGCCTTACTTTATCGTGTGAAGCCATTTCGGCATCAGCAAATCGCATACGCATCTCCGCTTCTGCACGAGCCTCACCTTCGCGCGCTAGCGCACGCATGAGATCTAAATTACGAATCGAAATTGCCGCTTGCGCAGCGATAAACTCAACAATAGGCATCTGCCGCTCATTAAAAGCGTAACGGTTGCGGCTGTGTTCCAAATACAACACACCGATCAAGTCACCTAAATAAACCAAAGGCACGCTCACTGCGGAGCCCGAAAAGTCATTTACTTGGCTACTTTTAATGTCTTCAGCACGATTATGCCAACTGCGGTTTATCAGCGAATTTTCATTGATGTGCTGTAACTTTTTGGCCTTAGCCACATGTCTAATCATTGCCGTAGGCAAGTCGTTTACATGCTCTAAGCTAACACTCGGCTCATAATACTTTTCTAAGTGATGTTCTACATCCATCACGAGCTTCAGCTCATCATCTTCACACAGCATCAGTGCCAAACGCTGAGCGCCTGTTTGGCGAACCAGAATACGCGATACTTCTGAGACAAGCCGCTCATGCTCAGTAAATGCAGAGAGTGCTTGAGCTATCTCAATTACAGCATCCATGCTCATGGCGTAGCCCGTCGATTGAGGTTTACGCTCACTATCGTGTATCAACTCAATCGCATCCCAACGCTCCATCACATGATGACGTTGTGACGAATACACCGCCGCAAAGCCAGGATGACCTTTATTTTGCCAATAATGCTGGGCCCGCGATGCTATCATCGCTGCGGTTTGCCACTGCCCTTGTTTCTGCGCTAAGCGCAAAGCATGGTCATATTCATCTAATGTGTGCTGCATTTCGCCTCGGCAACGTGCTTGTTCAGCGCGCATTAACGCAAGCCAATGGCTAAAATTATCGGGCTGCCATTGTGCCCAAGTTTGATAGCGCTCAATTGCGACATTTAATGAGTCCTCGTCTAACTGTTCTAGCTGACTCAATGCCAACGTACGAAGCCCTGGCCAATGCGCCATCGGTAATAAGCCTTGTACTGATGTATGCTCAATATAGCGTTCACAGAGTTCAAGCGACTTTTGCACAATAAGTCTATCGTTACCGACTAATCCTTCGATTATCCGCATGCAACTGAGGATAGCGAGTACTTGGTGATTATGATGGGTTTCAGCTTGAGCCACGTGTTGCTCAAAGCTACCGCGAAAATGCCCGATACCACTCAGTCGATACATGACTCCCAAAGCGCCTGTCATCAAGTCGACGCCCCAAGTATTGCCGCGCTGTTTAGCGTATTCCAAATAGTGCTCAACGCGCGGAACGAGTTCCGAAAGTGGCTCACCGGATAAAAATCGGCAATAGGTATCATGACCAAAACCATATACCGCATATTGCAAATTACCTGACTGCTGGCCACAGCGGTACGCCGCCATATAGTCATCACTCGCGATACGTTGGGCTCTAAACCAGTGGCTTAAGGAGCTACCCATCATCAGAAAGCCCATACTTTGCGCGCTTGTATCGCCTCGCTTTCGCGTCAACTGTTCTGTAACCGCGTACAGCGATTTAATGTGTTCACTGTCAGCCAATTGATGACTAACCATAAGACCACCGAGAGCCGGCAGCGTATAACCAATGGCGCCATTGGCTCCATGAGATCTCATAAGCTTAAACTGCGCGATAACAACACTTGACCAAAGGCGTGGAAACGCGCGATAACAAGGCGGACCCACCGCTATCAGTAGCGCGAGAACCATCTGTTGCGTTTTGTCGGTCAGCACTGACAAATGCGCTAAATCATTAAAAGAAAGACTGTCGACTGAGTCTGATATGCTGCAACGTAACGCTGTGGTGTCTAGCTCTGTCTCCTCGGGTAGGCTCACATCAAACAATGCAAGTCCTTCACGCGCTACATCGACTGCCTTTTTGTAATCGGCACTTAACGTCGCTTGCTGTACCCACTTGGTATATAAGTTGGCCTTATCAAATAACGAATGAGTATTGCCTATCGCTTGGCGTACAAAATACTCAGCGCGCTCAAAGTTCGAGTTGAGGTACTCAAGCTCACCACGCTCTGAATACACTTGGTAAGCCAGTTCGGGATCGACCGACCATAAATCATTGAGACATGGGTTTTCATGCATACCCTGACGCAAAAGTGTTAAGGCCTCAGCAAAGGCGCCCGCCGAAGCCGCTTTCCTGGTAGCGTTGACTACCAGCCGAAGAAAGTCTCTTTGTTGGTCGGCGGTATCAATAAACTGTTTACCGCGGTATAGGTGATTAACGATACGGATTGAGTAAGCCTCTGGGTGATCAGTGGTCTGCTGCAACAGATGTGTGCCTAATTGGTAATGCACCTGGGCCAGGTCGTTTGAATCAAGTGTTCGGTGTGCGACTTCTTGCACTCGGTCATGAATGAAGCGAAAGGTCATGTTGGATTCATCCATGATCGGTGTCGTTATGTCAGCTTCGACTACGACAAACTCCTCGTTAATTGCTGGCAATAACTGTTTTAGAATCGCTTCAGGCGTCTTTCCCGTCAGTCTGACTAAAGATGGCATGTCAAACCGGACACCGATACACGCAGCTTGGGCAAGCAGATCTTGGACATCAGCATGCAACAGTTGAAACCGTAATTGTATAACCGAGAAAATATCATCGATGGCGTCCAAATCATTAATTGCATCCATTCGCCATTGCCAACCTGCTTCTGGCTGATACTGAAGCAACCCCTTCTGGCTCAAAGCTTTTAATAACTGCCACACCATGAATGGATTACCGCGACTGTGTTGATGCAACCAATTAGCGAGTTGTTGAAATTGACTCGTTTCGTGTTGAACCTTTTCAGCGAGTAATAAGGAAATATCGTCGACAGATAACTCATCAAGCCGAATATGCTTAAGCGGAATCACATTAGCGCGTTCAATTTCTTGAATCACGATACTAAGCGGGTGCCCACTGTCGACCTCATTCTCGCGCAGTGAGCCAATCAGTAAAACAGGCGCTCGACTGGACTGGGTCAGTATCCACTCTAGTAACTCTACTGACGCCTGATCGGCCCATTGCAGATCATCTAAAAAGATGACTAACGAACGATCAGCGTGCTCAAAAACTGAGAGAAAACGACGAACTGTTTCATTAAGTCGTTGTTTTAATTCTGACGACGGTAAATTAGCGTGTTGTGGTGCAATACCCAGGTCCGAAAATCCAAGACTCCTTTTAATATCAGGTACCCAACTCAAGAAGACAGCCAGGTAGTCCGACATTGCTTCGGCGAGCCAAGCTCGCCATTGAGTGCGCTGCTCGATCGACATTTGTTGAAAATAACCCGCGAGTGACTCAATCGCTGACAGCCAACCGGTGTATGGAACGCCACGGGTGGAGTGCTCATATTTTCCCGAGATAAAAAAGGTATTGTCGGCTGTCATTTGCGGATAAAGATGACGCACTAATGATGTTTTACCTAAACCCGAGCGACCATTGATTAATACTCCGTGTGTTCCACCCTCGCGGCTCATACTGTATTTTTTTTCAAGTAACCGAAGTTGATTATCACGCCCGTAAAGCGAACCAATTCGCTCTATCTCGCTCGCAAATCCTAATCGCGAAAGCGTGCTGATATCATCCTTACGTTGTCCTAATACCACTTGGCGTACTGTCGCTAAGTCGTTCAATAATGCATCCACAGTTCGATAGCGTTGATACGGCTGCTTAGCCAACAAACGTTCAACGACCTCTGCCAGCACCGCAGGTAACTGAGGATTAATTTGATTCAAACGCTTAGGTGTTGCTACTAAATGCTGGTGGACGAGTCGCGCGCTTGAATCAGCGGTAAATGGATACTTTCCAGTAAACCAATAAAATAAAACCACACCAAGACTGTATAAATCACAGCGTGCATCACCCACCGCTTGTGAACGCCCCGTTAACTCGGGTGCTACGCACCTTAACGAAGTAGCATTCTGCGGAAGCGGAAACCAGGGTGTGTGGATAAAACGAATCTGCGTTGCGGTCGACAAGTCTGTGACTATGACATTTTTATAGGTAACGTAGAAAATAGCGGGGTTGATAGTGCGATGGATTATACCATTCTGATGCATATGTTTTACCGCGCTGACAATACTTCCCGCGATAGTGAGTGCATCAATCAAATTATCCCAGCGTAGCTCGTCGAGCCACTCTCCAGACGGTAATACAAGTCCGTGTTGATCCCCACTACGGTAAAAATGCTTAGGATTAACAACCTGTTGCCAACGGTTATCGTTTTTTAATCGCTCTTCGGTTAGCGGCTCAGGGTTTGACTCAACACGCTTTAACCAAATTGAGCGCTGGTTATCCCGTTCGATACAATCAAATAAGATGCGCTCATCGAGCTTTCGTGTTGAGTGTGGCATTCGTGACAGAGATCCTTTTTGTCTTAGTTCCCTAAATATAGATAAAGAAATACATCTTTACAGTGTAATCTTTACAAATACGCAGGGATTCGGATCAACGATTAATTTTTTTTGATACAGCGTTCAACAAAACCGACTTTCGACTGACCACTAGAGTGAGCTTTTCTTTCGCACGCGTCACGCCCGTATAGAGGAGCTCTTTCGTCAAAACAGGGGAGTCGTGCTGTGGACTGACAAGTACTGCATGGGAAAACTCGGAGCCTTGAGACTTATGTACTGTCATCACATACACCGTTTCGACATGATTCAATCGGCTCGGCAACACCCACTTTATTTTGCCATTCACATCGGAAAATGCGACACGCATTTGACCGGTTTCCGGCATTCTAAAAGTTAAGCCAATATCGCCATTGTTTAACCGCAAACCGTAGTCGTTCTTAGTCACCATCACTGGACGCCCCTCATACCAACGATCCGCGTCGACTCCTAAAACGTCGGCTACATAACGGTTCAATGCGTGAGCGCCCCAAGGTCCATTACGTAATCCCGTTAATAACTGAAATGTCCCATATGCTTTAAGTACCGCCACCGTATCGCGCTGTTCAGCAGGTGCTGCGCGCCAATCTTCAAGCGCTCTCAAATAGTGCGAAAAACCCTGCTTTATCAATGCGTCAAAACTATTCTGGTGATCGTGTTCCAACATGAGCCACGTGACAATACTGGACTCATTTTCTGACATGGGCGCCGCACTGAGTCGCTCTATCGTGCGTATATCCTGTTCATTAATTGCGTTAGCAACCTCTGCAATAGCCTGCTTAAAGCGCCGTGTTTGACGCAGCATCACCACGTGTTGCAAGCGCTTGGGCCCATCCTCATCATGATAGTTCGCTAATGCATCTCGTTGCTCCGCACTATTCACCAAGCTGTTAATCGTAGCGGGCCAATAGCGCCCTTCTTCTGCTCCTTCACACAAATTACCTAGAACCGCACCGGCTTCGACTGAAGCCAGTTGATCCTTGTCACCTAACAACACCAACTGAGCATGGGTTGGAGCCGCCTGTAGCAGCGCTGTCATCATTTCGATATCCAGCATCGAGGCTTCATCAATCACAATCAGATCCGCTCGGACAGGATTTTTATCATGATGCCGGTACCGTCTGGAGTTCGCTATCACACCTAGCAACTTATGCACCGTCGACGCTTCGATCTGAATATTCGCGAGTAAGGGTTGTAACTCCTGCGGTAAACTGTCCTGTAATTCTGACAGGGCTAGGTTAATGGACTCACTCAGACGCGCTGCGGCTTTACCCGTCGGTGCCGCAAGTTTAATTCGTAGTAACCGTCCATGTGTTTGCTGAAATTGCTGCTGTAGCGCAACAAGTAGCCTCACTACCGTATACGTTTTTCCCGTCCCCGGTCCTCCAGTAATGACACTGAAACCACTTCTAGCAGCGTTCGCACAGGCTATGCGCTGCCAATCTAGTTCCTCGCTCGAGGAGCCAAATAGCGCGTCCAAGGTCTGGTTAAGCTGGTCTTCTTTCACCTCAAGACGATTTTCCATTCGCATCTTGAGGTTTTCATTGTTGTAATGTTCACAATACCAATAACGGCGCAAATACAAACGCTCACCGTCGCTATTAGTAGTTAAAACCAAAGGGCTACTGGATGAATCATCGCTTTTGAGCGTCACAGATGCTCGCCAGTCTGTGTCAAATACGCCCAACTGACTAAGTAATTGGCTAGGCATGGTGACTTCATGTAGTCTGCCCGTCGGTGGTAACGCCAAACAGCGTTCAGGCGATGTTTTTAGATCTTCGAGCTTTAACGAAGTTAAGCCGCGTCCCGCTTGATGCGACGTCAGCATGGCGAGCGCCAGCATAGCCGCATTCGTTTCTCCGCTGCGGAATAGAAAGTCGACCATGGCACGATCCAGCGCGCGTATCCATTTATGCTCAAACCACTCATCTGCAACTGCGCGCAAATAACTTAGTGGGTCATGCGACATCATGGTGCTCCTTTCCACTAAACATAACATCGAGTTCAGTAATGAGTTCATAGGGAGGCCGAGCTCGATAAACACCGGCCGTTTCTGCGTGATTACCTCTTAGAAATAAATAGGCAATACCTCCAACATGCGTATCGTAATGATACTGCTCCCCCAACCGTTGTTTAAGCTGTCGGTGCAGAGCTAGGGTATAAAGCACATACTGCACATCATAGCGGCTTGCTAATATCTTATCGGTCATTGCCGTTTCGCTATAGTTGTCATCCGATTCACCCAGCCAGTTTGACTTGTAATCAACCACAAAGTACTGACCTTGATGCTCGAATACTAAATCGATAAACCCCTTGAGCATGCCGTTTAGTTCAATGTTCTCCAAGCCTGGTCGTGACTGCCCAGGATGAATATATTGGTTTATTAACGCATCCAACTTTACAGCTTCAAGCTCACAGACTGGCAGCCAGAATTCCGGCTCAGCTTTATAGCTCTTAAGATCAGCCAATGCCGTAGGTTGAAAGCTGTCGCTGAACACCATGGGCAATGCTAAATAATGCGTGAGCCAATGATCTAACATCTCTCGGTATTCGTCCCATACTTCGCCTCGCAGCTCTCGTTCAATAATTTCACCGACCATTCGAGGTTTTGCCAACACTGTCGAAAAGCCCTCAATCGCGCACTGTTCAAGTAGGTTATGCAATAGCGTTCCCGGGGTCGCGCCTTTCGGAAATTGATGCAGATGACTCGGTAAATAAGTGACTTCGTCAGCTTCAGCATCGACCTCGCTCGTGTCGGCGTTAGCCTCCTCTAATAAATTCATCTCGACCGCGGTTTGTGGACCTGACTGTGTGTATTCATTGGCTGCTCGGTAACGCAATGCGCTGTAACTCGACACCCACCAGCGCTCAAGTAGTTGGGTTCTAGGCATCTCGCGCGCGGCCAATGCGCGATGTTCAGTGGTTTGCTCTTGCAACGCTTCAAATGGCTCGTCGTCTTCCAATTTGGAGACCACACTCACACCTGACTGTCCCCAAGCTTCGCTCGCGGCTTTATACAGATCGTCAGTTAGTGCGTCATCACCGAGCAAGTAAGCAAGCGGGTTATGCTCAAATTGCCCGACATTCTCGACTGTAATAAAGGTGGCGTGTTGTGCACGCGTTACGGCTACATAAAGCTTGCGTAGATCCTCAGCCAACAACTCATCTAACACACGCGATTTAGCCGAGTCGTCCTTTGACCAGAGCACTTGGACGTCACCTTGTTCGTCATGATAAGTCATCGGTGGCTTAATACGATATTGCTCTTGTGGCGTGTAAGTTATAAAGGGCAAAAACACCAGCGGGTATTGCAAACCCTTTGATTTATGAATAGTGATAACTTTAACAAGATCGTCATCACTCTCTAGCCTGAGTTGTTGTTCATCACGCTGAGTGCGACTATTTGCGCCAAAGCTCTGCCGCTCATAAACTTTCTCGGCAAAGTCATTAACCAACGCGGCCATGCCCTCTAACGCCATGCTGTTCTGTTGCAGCAGCTCCGCAATATGTAACGCATCCGCCAATTTACGTTCGCCGTTGATTTTATCCTGTAGCAAAGTTGCCGGCACCTGAAAGTGATGCATTAAACGATGTAGCATGGCTAACACACCTTGGCTGCGCCATACTTCATGAAAATCAATGAAGGTATCGACCGTTCTTTCCCAGGTGTTCTCATCTTCCTGTAACCGAATTAATTCGGCCAACGATAAACTCAACAACGGCGCCGCAACCGCAGTCTTCAGTGTGCTGGCATTTCGGGGCGCTGCACAGGCTTTTAAAATATAGAGTAAATCCCGCGCGACCGGTTGAGCATAAACCGATTCTCGCTCGGATAAATAAACACTTTTAACCCCCCTCGCTGAAAGCGCCGTTCGAATCGCATCGGCCTCGGCGAAGTTATTAACCAAGATAGCGATATCCTTGGCACAGACACGTTGCTGCAAAGCATTGTTGTCATCATAGTAGCCCGCTTGCGGATCATTGAGTAAGTTCACGATCAACTGCGCGTGATGATTCGCCAGATGACTAAACGCAACGCCCTTTTTCCGTTTTCGCTCAGAGCTCACACTCCAATAGAGCGCGGGTGCTTGCGCTAACTGCTGACTCCGCAACCGGTGTCTAAATGTTGTTTTTACACCATTGGCGGATACGGGCTCAAACGGCAGTTCATTCTCATCTGCACGCTTAAACAAAAAGGCGCCTCGATCCGATTGCTCTGCGCGCTCAAACAAATGATTCACTGCTTGTACCATCTGCGTTGAGGATCGGAAATTGGTTGCCAAACTATAGTGCCGTCCTTCTGTATCACGACGCGCTTTTAGATAGGTAAAAATATCCGCATTACGGAAGCTGTAGATGGCTTGCTTGGGATCGCCGATTAAAAATATACCCGTGTCTGGCAATGGTTCTTTTAGGCGATAAATACGGTTAAAGATTTCATACTGAACCGGATCGGTATCCTGAAACTCATCAACCAATGCGATCGGGTACTGCTGCCTAATGGTGGTCGCTAACTGCTCGCCGTCCGGTCCGCGCAGCGCATCACGTAGCCTTGTCAGCATGTCGTCGTGGTTCATTTCAGCACGCTGGCTTTGTAGTGCAGAGAAGCGGGCGCTTACCCAATGCGTAGCATGACGATTAATCAGCTCATCAAATCCACGCTTAACCTGATGTACTGCTTCGAATTTAGCTTTGAACTGTGCCACTTCAAGCCAATAAGCGGGCAGTTCAGCACCCGCTAACTTCTTCTCATGCAATGTTTGTAAATCGTTTTCACTGATAGTTCGCCAGTTAGCATCTGTGAACTTCACATCGGTTTGTGCGTCACTCGCGCACCAGTCAACAAATTTTTGTATCTGCTTGGTTTTCTGCGCTACACCCTTAACACCTTCAAGGTCGGCTAACACACGCTCAAATGCAGAACAGCTATGTTGCTTGAGCGAATTCAATTCGCTTTGATAGCGTTGTGTTTCAGCTCGTAATCGTTCCGCAATATCCCCGTCAATCTGCACCGACTCTGTTTCATCGACGCGCGATAGCTGTGCCATAATCTTATCCGGGGTATCAAACACGGCTAACAAAGCAACCTGCGTTGCGCTATCACTTTGATAGATAAAGCGGCGGAAGTAATCCTCAGCAGCTTGCCGACGGAGTTCTTCGTCATCGGTTTCCACATTTTGGGTAAATAAGCTTCCACTGGCGAATGCGTGCTCTTTAAGCATCGACTGACACCAGCCGTGAATCGTTTTTACAGCCGCCTCATCCATAGACTCGGACGCAAGCTCAAGCAGTCGCGCCAAATAATTGAGTGACTCACCTTTAGATTCGCATGCCGCGCGTAGTTGTTTTAAAAACGGGTCGCTTGGCGCGCTTTCAACATCACGAAAATAGCGTGCCGCCTCAGAGAGGCGTGCGCGAATGCGGTCACTCAGCTCCTCCGTTGCGGCTTTGGTAAATGTCATTACCAGAATATTACGCGGCAGCAAAGGCGCTTCTAATTCAGCGCCATTTTGACTGTCAGCCCGCATGCCGATAACGAGTCGAACATACAGCGCTGCAATAGTATAAGTTTTCCCTGTACCGGCGCTCGCCTCAATCAACCGGCTGCCCACTAAAGGAAAGTCTAAAGGGTTTTCTAATACATGACTCATGCCTTTGGACCTCCTTGTTGTTCGACGAACTCAAACATAGGGCGATATATCGTATCGATAAAAGCTTTAAAGTATCGTTGCTCACGTATCTCATTAAACGTCGCTGCTGTGCGAGCGCAGTACTGCGCGGTCTCTACCAGCGGTTTACGCTGTGATGTACCTACCTCATAGTATTCACAAGCTGCAGCTTCAGCGGCGGCTTCATCACCTTCTTTACTCATGGTTTTTAGATAGGTTCGGGCTAAATCAAGGTGCATTGCTACCGGTTCGCGGTACGCTAATGAAATTAACTTTGTCATCGCCTCCAGCTGAAAGTTAACCACAGCAGGTTCAATGGCCGGCAACTTAAAGTGGCAGCCACCACGGGATACGATGTGTGTCACTGTTGGCTGCCGACTATTTAGCAGTAGGTGCCCTACATAATAGGGTGCGAAATGCTTCCACCCACTCTCGGTAATATCGTCAGCTTTTTTCGCGGCGACCTGGCTCGCGGTGGTAATAATCCAAGCACACTGTCCGTTATCATCCCAGTGCAACCCCTCGATTCCTTCCTCAATAGTGACGTTGTTGTACTCCACATCAATCCAATACGGCGTCACATTCTGACGAGTGTAACCCTCAGCCACAACTCGGTATGTTTCTAAAATATCTTCGGCTTGCTGTTGGATGTGCTGTTGATGACGATCCGCTATCACCGATGTACCGACCGCGCCTTCTCGGCGTATCCGAGCCAACTCGTGGTGCATCTGTTGTTCTGGTTCGAGCTCCTTGCGTATCGCCTCGCGCGTTTTATCCACCACACGCTGTAGCAGTTTCCATTCCGTTAACGCATCCAGTTGGAATGACTCACGATCAATCGTTTCATCCGCATCAACCGAAAAATAAGTTTCCAACCGACTGTTAAAAAACAAGCGCGCCGGTTCTTGAACAAAGCGTTTGATATCGTTGAGGTCTATCGTACGTTCATTCGATACGTCATCAGCGATCACAACCGAACCTGAAGACGACTGATTCGAGACGGAATCGTGCGCCTGCGCCCACTCACTTGCGTAAGAAAATACACGAGTACTTTCATCAAAGTAAGCACGATTAAATGGCTGTAGCTTATGAGCTAGCGTGTGCTCACTTAGATCGCTGTGCCAGCCTTGCTGTAAATGTTCGCGCAGTTGTGCAACCAATACCGAAGGCGTGCGTTCGCTGTTATCTCGGGCACTGAAACCTACCCAGCTTACGTAAAATACATCTCGAGCAGAGAGTAACGCCTCAAGAAACAAGTATCGGTCATCATCACGCCGTGAACGGTCACCGGGCCGATAGCGTGATGCCATCAGGTCAAAATCAATCTGACTCGTATTTCGTGGATAATCACTCTCGTTCATGCCTAATATGGCAACAAACTTAAATGGAATGGCGCGCATCGGCATCAACGTTGCAAAATTTACAGCGCCTGCAAGGAAGCGTTGGTTTAAGCTGTGTTCATCGACTCGCGATAGCCACGATTCTCTAAATAATGCGATGTTAAGCGCTGTTTCGTTATCCGCTTCATCTACATGCTCGGCGACTTGATATAGCTGATCTACGATTTGATTTTTCAACAGCGCATCACTGGCCTCATCAGTGTCGAAAAAGGTGTCGATGAGCCATTCCGCTACAGGTACCCAATCCTTATAGCTACGCGCTGCTTGGGAGCGATCCCACCAGCGCTCCAACTGCTCAATAAAATAGCCAAAACGCCCAACTAAGTCGGCGCCTAAGCCGCCAATATCGGCATACGCAACAATGCCTTGCCAATCATTTTCAACTTCCGCGTAACCAATGCTATAGCCCGCCATCATCCGCTTTATGGCAAACCACCAGCTATTAGTTTCGTCATCATCTGGCATGAAGAATAGTTTACGATGGTTCGCACTTAATCCCCAACGACCACCGGATTCGTTCATCCAAACGCGCAGTTGCTCAATGTCATCGTCATCAATAGCGAACTGCCGCTGAATTGCGGGCGTGCTGAGCAAGGTCAGCATGTCGGTTTGGGTAAACCTAAGCTGATCACTAGAAAGTAATAGTTCTAACGCAATCAGTAGTGGCGCTCGGTGACGAGACGTTTGATCGGCAATCGTATAAGGAATAGCGCGTGTATCTTGGCTGTTACCGTCACGCGCATACCGTCCAAACACGGCATCAATATAAGGCGCATAGGTATCGACATCAGGCAACATCACCATAACGTCTCGCGGCTTTAACGTGGGGTCGTCAGCAAACGCAGCAAGTAGACGATCATGTAACACCTCAATTTCGCGTTGAGGACTGTGGCAAATATGAAACTGAACCGATTGATCCTGCGCTGAAAGCGGCGACCAATGTTGCTGCGTTTCGTGCAGCGGTCTCAGGTTTAGAATATCGTCTTGCAACTGTCCTAGCACATGCTCGGTAGCATGCGATTCAAACAGCTCTAGAGTCATATGCCCCAATGCGGCCTGCTTTTGAATCGACTCATCATATAAGTCGAGCAAACGAATGTAGTCGCGGCCCTGTTTACCCCACGATGCCAGTAGAGGGTGAGCAAGTTGATGTAATTCTTCGTCATTCCACTCCAGCGGCATACCCGGTTTGTGAGCTAATCGCGACTTTGCTTTGACCACCTGCTTTAACTGCTCTTTACCATCAACAATATCGGCCCAGTAGAACTTTGACGGATTATGCACACACAGCACGATCTGGCTGAGATGTTTTAAGGCATCGAGCACTTCTAGCATTTGCTGGGGTAACGACGATATCCCAAATACCATAATGCGAGGAGGTATCGCGGCGGGACGTTGGTTTAACGCGCGTGCTGATTTAACAAATTGCTGGTGTAAGGTGGCACGGTTGTTCCACAAGTGTTCAGCACCGATGTCATTTGCTACTCGACGCCACAGTTCAGGTTGCCAAGCATGCTCATTAGCAACAGGTTCGTCGTTATCGAGTACATCGCGCTCGTTTAACCAGTTATCTAGCCAATCAGCACGATAGATAGCGTACTGATCAAATAAATCCGCTAAGCGTTCACTTAACTGATACAGCTTGCGATTATCAAGGTCATCAGAGATATAGTTTTTTAGCGGCGCGAATCGCGTATCTTGCTCCAGAATATCGGGGAGTATGCGTAATAATCGCCAGCTCAAACGCACTTTATCAAAAGGCGAGGTACGTGGGATATCATCGCCTAAGACCGCTCGATAAGCTTGCCACTGAAATCGCGCAGGCAGGGTCACATCAATCATCGAAGCAATACCGGCGTGTTGTGCGAGGTTAATTTTCAACCACTGTGCAATACCATTGCTTTGCACCAATATGGTTTCTTGCTCAAGTGGTGCAAGAGGAAACCGCTCAATAAAATTAACTGCGATATCCGTTAAGTCTTCTAGCCGATGACTATGTGCAACAATGAACCCTGGCGCTTGGTCAGCCAAACTCAACTCCTTTTACCCTTTCACTAAAGACAACGCTTTGCCTATCCTAGGTCACTTCATGTCTAATCGATAGCGCTTTTATCACGACATTCATTGATTTAGTGGAAAAAATGATGATTTTTCGTGCAACTTTTGTAATCTTAAGGCAGTGTTAACAAAATACAAAAATTCAAAAATAAATGTCATCATTTGATCAGTTGCTCTCGAAGCTCTCTACCCGCTTAATTAATAGTCAGGGTTCAGAAACATCCCAATGTGTTTCTGAGGTCATTGCTGCCTATGGTGATTATTGCCAAGCGGATAGGTGCTATATTTTTGAATTTAATGAAGACCTCTCAGCGATGTCGAATACGTTCGAATGGGTACGCGAGGGCTTCTCGCGGCATATTGACGATCTGCAGAACGTCGAACAACACGATTTGCCCTATTTTTTCGCCACCATGCGAAATGACTTTCGATTTGTGTGTCCCGACGTATCGCTCCTCCCTGATACCGCTAAAGCAGAGCGCGACGAGTTTGAACGTGAGCAAATTAAATCGGTGTTGTGCATTGGCTTAGTGGCAAAAGGACGCATATTAGGGTTTGTCGGGTGCGACAAGGTGCGCCAACAATACCATTGGACTGACGAAGACATTCAGCACCTGAGTTTAATTGCTGACATGATAGCGAACACCATTGAGCGTGAACGTACACACGCCGCGTTGCTGGAGACCAAACGAGCGCTTGAGTTAGCCAACCAACAATTAACTCAGCAAGCCAATATCGACGGCTTAACCGGTGTTGCTAACCGTCGCGCGCTCGATGAGCGACTCGCGACCGAAATTAGACGTGCTAAACGCCAACAAACGGGCATTGCTGTCTTACTATTAGATATCGACGACTTCAAAGCCTATAACGATCATTTTGGTCACTTAGCGGGTGACGATGCGCTCAAAGCCGTTAGTCAAAGCTTAGCTCAACTGGTAAAACGTGGTACCGATTTTGTTGCTCGCTATGGCGGTGAAGAATTTGCCATTCTGATGTCAGCGGCCAATGCCAGTAGTGCGTTGAAAATGGCAAATAACATTAGCGAACAAATCAGTCGACTTGCGATTACACATCCAAAATCACAGTGCGCAGACATACTGACTGTCAGCATTGGTGGCTATTATGAGGCACCCATTGCAGATTCTGAACTTGTTAAAACGAGCAAACGTTTGATTAAAAATGCAGATACGGCTCTATATCGCGCCAAGCTCGCTGGTCGCAACTGTATTCGCTTTTATTAACGCATTGACAGCAGTGACTGCCACGCCTCGTTCAATGTTTCTTCCTCATGTTTATCACGGGCTTTCACTAACTCATTAAATTGCTGCTGTGCACCCTGGTGAGCATATAACTGCGCTAAGCGATAGCGTGCCCAATCAGCACTTGGTAAAGATGTATCAGGTTTGTGCAGCGTTGTGATCTCTTTAAGGTACCTATTTAGCGCAGTCACACCATCAGCAGTTCGTGACTCCGAAAAGATACTCGTCCGAGCAAATTGATAATAACCCATCAATCGCTCATTTAGCCTTTCAGCAGACATCATCCTTTCAAAAACCTGATTGGCTTGTCCCAAATCCATTGCTGAGAAATTATTTCAGCTTGGTCATATTGCTCCATGTTCAGCAGTTTCTCGATGTCGCTCCTTTGTGCGTTTGAGCAGCAGCTCCAAAGGAGCACTATCATGAGTATTAATTTTTTCATATTAGACTCCTTTGCGCACATTTAAGGCTTCATACTTTTTGCTGTAAAAATAAATCGCAACACCACCCAACACACCGGGCATAACCCAAAACAACAACTGCCATTGTCCGATATGTGCCAACGCATGCCGCGCACCAAAAGCAAAGAAGGCTGTGTAGACCGCGATACCGGAACCACACATTGAACTTAAGTGTTCAATTAACCAACGATTGCTCGCTACATTTTGGGAAAATATATAAGACAGCATTTGATAGCCGTTGACGATGCCCAGCACAGCAAAAATAAAGTGTAAGTAAGGACTTACCAATGCATGTTGTGCCATCAATATCCCCTGCACAAAAAGCACACTGGCAACCACCATTAATAACACCGGCATTGCGACATAGTGCCATTTTCTTAGCGGTGCTCTATTGCCCTTCGTTTGCAACACACGGTTCGCATGATGAATAGATGTAAAGGTTAGTAATGACAAGAAAAGAAGCAACGTCCAAAACATGCGTACCGTCGCTAAGGTATCTTCTGGCGAGGTAGATTGATTAATCAATTGCCCCTTAAAGTAAGTCGGAGCTACGAGTACCATCACCGACATCACTAAGGCTGAGATGGCCAGTACATACATCGTGTAAGTGTAAAAACGTCCATACTTACGATGATTGAGACTGCCTTTGCGAGCCACCATCGGGATGACAAATAAGACCATAGCCAGCGCACCTGCCAGAATGTGCGTGTATAAAAGAAAGGAATGTAATTGCAACATGGATGTTCTCCGTCAGTTCACTGATTGAAAGCTTAAGCAACTTAAGCCCTCTTTGTGAGTGACAAAGGTCATGACTTAAAAGGTGACTTTCGGCCTATTTCTAAAGGGAGACATTCACGGCATACTGCTAATATGAACATTGGCAAATATATTTCACATATCGCGCAAATGGGCGCTGACCGTTGGGCGGGCCTACTCACTTGGCTAGTCGTCTCGGCGACCTCGGTTTACTTTGCTCATCGTCAAGGTTTACTGCCTTGGAGCGCTATTTCAACTTACCTAACTTACTTCGCATTTATTGGGTTTATTATTTGCTTTAGTCTCGCCACACGACAAAAGCCATTCAAACATGAACCCCATACTCGTTACGGCCTTATTTTTCTGCAATTAGCGTGTATTTACGTCACCTTCTTTTTTATCCCGCATAATTATGTCGCGATTCTGTTGGTAATCTGGGCCGCACAATTGCCCTATTTTATGTCGCTGCTAGGTGCAGTCATACTCATGGCTGTGTTATCCACTATTTTTGGTGTCATTTATCACGTTCATTGGCAACAGTCAGGCGCTTGGCTCAGCGCCGTTTTGTTTTGGACGTTTGAAATTTTTTCTATCGTAATGATGATGACCCAGCTAAAAGAGCAACAAGCCCGTGAGCGAGAGGAGGCAATTAATCGTGAGCTTCGCGCAACACAGGCACTGCTCACTGAAGCGAGTAAACAATCTGAACGTACCCGTATTGCTCGCAATATCCATGATTTAGTCGGGCATCATCTAACAGCCCTCACTATTCAGTTGCAAGTAGCCGAACGTAAGTCGGAGGGTGAAGTAAAAACGCTTATTGAACGCAGTCAGCAGGTGGCCAAACTGTTACTTGCCGATGTCCGCGAAGCGGTTAACGATATACGCAGCACGGCCGCAATCGATGTTAAAAGTGCTCTGCTCGCTTTGCAACTAAACAGCCCAGAAAAGCAGGTCTCTTTTAGTATTTCAGACGACCTTACCGTGACTGACGTTGCTACGGCCGAGACGCTATTACTCATTGCAAAAGAGGCCATTACTAACTTTTTCCGTCATTCTAACGGCAACACGCTACTGATTGAGCTATCGAGTAAAAAAGATATCGAGATGCGAATTGCTGATTCAGGCACAATAAAGCAACCATTGCAGCTCGGCAACGGTCTGCGGGGCATGGTCGAACGCGTCACAGAACTTAAAGGGCGATTAAATATTAATGAACAGCCGACGTTAACTATCACTGCGACATTGCCTAAGGAGCAAGCACTATGATCAAAGTGCTACTTGTCGATGATCAAACGCTTATTCGACAAGGATTAGAGAGTCTTTTGACCATGAGCGATGCGCTCACAATTTGTGGGCAGGCGAGCGATGGTGAGGAAGCCATTAACATGATCGACTCAGTGCAACCGGATGTCGTGCTAATGGACATTCGTATGCCGCGTATGGACGGTATTGAGACGACAAGACGCCTGCGCCAGACACACCCTCAGCTACCGATATTGATTCTAACGACCTTTGATGATCACGAATTAATTATTAAAGCCATTGCAGCAGGTGCACAGGGCTATCTACTTAAAGATGTCTCTTTAGAAACGTTGGTCGATGCGATTCGCGCACTCGTCGACGGCGGCACTTGGCTCCAGCCTGCTATTACTGAGCGCATCGTTAACAGCCTAACACACAGTGCCACCAAGACCGCTCCCGCCTTGATAGAACCGTTAACCGATAAAGAACTTGCTGTACTGAGACTGATGGCGGCAGGGCTCAGTAATCAAGAAATCGCCGATAGCTTGTTTAAGTCGACTGGTACTATAAAAAACCAAGTCTCGTCGATTATGGCCAAGCTAGGCGTTCATGACCGCACGCGCGCGGTACTCAAAGCGATTGATTTAGGTGTTTTATAGACTTGCGTTAGCCAACCGACCTCCACAGTTGTTAGTATTAGATAAAACCTACGCAACATAATGGGAGATATGGCTAAGCCAAACAAAAAAGGCCCTGTGCGCACAGTGCAAATTTCATGTTTGCAATGCAAAGCGACATTATTCAAATATCGCAAAGGTGGTAAAGGTGCACTGGTAAAATGTTTTATCGAACGGATAGTCGAAGATCACACGCAAACCCCATGTCACTGCCCAGGCTGTGGGCAAGAGTTTGCACGGGAAACGATGATTCGAGGCACACCGGCGTATAAAATGATTGGCGGCAAAGTCCATATGAAATAAAAGATGCACATCCCTGACGCTTTAAAATCTGAGTTTCACTCACAATTAGACACCGCCTCGGCGGTCATTCATCGCCATCCACAACCGACTCTAAAAAATGAGTTGGTGCAATTAAGCGAGTATGCGCAAGAAAGCGATACTCGCGATAGCTATGGACAGGGCGGCATTGTCAGCGAGTTTGAAGAGCAAATCTGCGAACTCTTTGACAAGCCTTCAGCGCTCTTCTTACCAACGGGTACACTCGCCCAGTGTGTTGCGATGAAGTGTTACAGCGAAGCCAGTGGCAAAAACGGTGTTGGTTTGCATCCGACGTCCCATTTGCGACTCCATGAGCATGATGCGATACAGCACTTGTGGGGGCTGTCAGTACACTTTATGGGGGAAGCGCAGCGCTCGCTCACAGCGGTCGATATCACCACGCTTAACCCTGAACACGTGACTGCGATTATTGTCGAGACGCCGATGCGTGAAATAGGTGGCGCAATGCCGTCTTGGGATGATCTGCTCACGATGCGCGCATGGTGTAGTCAGCACAACGTACGTATGCACTTAGATGGTGCCCGTATTTGGCAAGCGACCGAATATTACCAACGCTCACTGGCTCAAATTGCCGAATTGTTCGACAGTATTTACGTTAGCTTTTATAAAGATTTAGGTGGAATATTTGGGGCGGCCCTGATTGGTACCGATGAATTAATAAAACCTGCACGCGTCTGGTCACGTCGCGCGGGTGGAAATCCCATCACACTGTACCCTGAGGCGCTTTCGGCTCGCAAAGGGCTAGAGAGTTATCTGCCGAAGATGCCTGATTATGTTGAATTCACTAAAACTCTGACGGACTTGCTAAGCTCCGCCGGCTTCGAAATCATTCCCCCGCAGCCCAAAGCGGCTATGTTTCATATCCGCCTCCCATGTAACGCGACAATAGCGGCTGAAAAACTTGTTGATTATGCCCAACAACAGGGAGTCATCGTATTACCTTTGCCACGAGCCGAACAAGATGACAAGGCTATCTGCGAGGTTTCGATTGGCGATCGGGCACTTGAACAAGCGCCCGAGTTCTGGATTAGACATCTATCCGCTTGTTTCTTATGAACGCTAGTTTTTCTTAGCCGAGGTGATTGTGTCGAGCGTGCGTAGGTAGTCTTTCGCAAAGCCTTTCACGCGCGCTTGGTTCATGGCCTCTGAACCTAAGTGGACCTGCTCCAATGAATTCGCCGCAACATCCAGCTCTTTACTCAGGCGCGCCAGCGCAACTTCTAATGTGTAGGTAATTTCATGCACTTTGGCTAAATCCTGAGCGGTCATCTCGCCTTCGGTTAAAGATTTCAACTTCGCGTTATACTCATCAATATTGGCAAGCGCTTGCGCTAAATTTTCAGAAGGCTTCGGCTTAAAATGCTGATAGCTTTGTTGTTGCGCTAGCGCGCCGGCAGTCATTAGCACACTACACGCTGCCAAGGTGTAAACCAGTTTTCGCATAGAACATTCCTCTTACTATTTTTCCAAAGTATTCAAATAATCAATCGGTATGACACTATTTTATGTAATCATAACTGCTAATCTTTAATTTGTATTAATTAATAAGGTACGTTCACATGCGTCATTTTGTTTTCGCGTTTATCGCCGTACTCATATCCTCATCTGCGTTTGCACAGCAGCAGGCGACACCGCAGCCTGAAGAGCCATTAAAAATTGCAGTACGCGTGAATGCGCCATTTGTCATTGAACAAAGTAACCAGCAATATCAAGGTTTGGCAATTCAACTATGGCAAGATATCGCAGATCGGTTAAACGTCAATTATGAACTGTATCCACTGCCCTTAGACGAGGTTATCAATGGTGTGGAGCAGGGCGGCTATGATCTCGGCCTCGGTGCACTCACCATCACCTCTGAACGCGAAGCACGACTAGACTTTAGTCAACCGTTTATCAATGGCGGTCTGGCTATTGCTGTACCCGTCAATAACGAGTCAACTTGGTGGGCAATGACTAAACGCTTTGTGTCCTTTGATTTTCTATACATCATTATGATTCTATCGTTGGTGCTCTTTGTTGCCGGTGCATTAGTTTGGTATTTCGAGCGCAAAGAAAATACTGAAGAGTTCTCTGACCAGCCACTAAAGGGCCTGGGATCAGGCTTTTGGTGGGCCGCCGTGACCATGACCACCGTGGGTTACGGTGATAAATCCCCCCGCAGCTTGGGGGGACGAGCAGTCAGCCTGATCTGGATGTTTACCTGCGTCATCATTATTTCGAGCTTCACCGCAAGTATCGCTTCGTCGTTGACCGTTTCTAAGTTTCAGTCAAAAGTATCCAGTGTTGCAGATTTAGGTAATGCACGTGTAGCGACCATTGGCTCTTCAGCGACAGCGCGCTGGTTAGAAGATAAGAATATCGGCTTTGAATCTGTAACCGATCTCAACACAGCCTTAGCGAAACTCGACAATGGTCAACTCGATGCTGTGGTTTATGATGAACCTATCATTCGCTACCTAATTCGTACGCAGTCGTATAATAATGTCCGAGTATTACCCGAACGCGTGATTTCGCAAGACTATGGCTTTGTACTACCACAAGGCAGTCCGCTCCGCGAGTCTATCAACCGCGAGCTCTTAGCTATCATCCAAACTGAAGCATGGCGCCAAGAACGCAGCCGCTACCTCGGCCAATAATTTTTCTGGAGTTCAATCGATGTTGTTTAAATGGTTTGAAAATCGTATCAACCCGTTTCCCGAGGAAGAGCCAACGCAGCCGCCGAAAGGCTTCTTTGCGTTTTGTTGGCATTTTACTAAAGGTTCAACACCCTATTTGCTGATGACTGCGCTCTTTATGGCTGGAATAGCCATCGCAGAAGTTTGGCTTTTCGGTTTTTTAGGGCAAATTGTCGACTGGCTGTCACAGCAAGATCGCGAAACAATTTTCCAAGATCAGTTCGTACCCTTAGTTTGGATGAGCGCATTCGTACTTATCGGACTACCGCTGTTGGTTTGGGTGCACTCCATGCTGACTCATCAAACACTGCTCGGTAACTTTCCTATGCGCATTCGTTGGCAGGGGCATCGTTACTTAATGAAACAATCGATGAGCTATTATCAGGATGAGTTTGCTGGTCGGGTCGCAACCAAGTTGATGCAAACCTCGTTAGCTGTCAGGCAATGTATCATGTCGTTTATTGAGATCATTAACTATGTAGTGGTCTATTTTATTGGCATGTTCTTTATTATTGGTTCCGCCGATTGGCGCCTCATGTTGCCACTCGCTATTTGGCTTGTGCTCTACGGGATCTTATTGCGCTACTATGTTCCGAAACTGGGACAGGTTTCCGCTTTACAAGCAGATGCACGCTCGGTTATGACGGGACGTATTGTCGATTCCTACACCAATATCCAAACCGTCAAATTGTTCTCCCATGCACAACGTGAAGCGCGGTTCGCTAAAGAGGGTATGAGCGAGTTTTTAACCACCGTCCACGCGCAAATGCGCTTGGTCACGCAACTCTATGGCTTTCTATATTTTATCAATTGTGGACTATTATTCGGATCCGCTGCGACCGCCATCGTCCTATGGCGAGGCGACTGGGTCACCTTAGGTGCCGTGGCGGTTGTCATTGGTTTAGTACTGCGCTTGTTCGGTATGTCACAAATGGTCATGTGGCAACTATCAACGCTGTTCGAGAGCATCGGCACCGTACAAGATGGGATTGGTTCACTCGCCGTTCCCCAACGTATTGTTGATAAGCCCGATGCCAAGCCGTTAAACGTACCGCACGGTAACATTCGGTTTAATCATGTCAGCTTTCACTATGGGAAAGGCTCCGGTGTAATGGAAGATTTCAATCTAGACATTAAACCGGGTGAAAAAATTGGCGTTGTCGGTCGCTCGGGTGCCGGAAAATCGACGTTGGTTAACTTATTACTGCGTTTTTACGATGTAGAAAAAGGCGCCATTACTATTGATGGTCAAGATATTAGCCAAGTACAGCAAGACACTCTACGCGCTAATATTGGCATGGTCACGCAAGACACTTCATTGCTGCATCGCTCCGTGCGCGACAATATCCTCTACGGCCGCCCCGACGCCACCGAAGAAGAGCTGTTACTTGCAGTAAAACGCGCGCATTGTAATGAATTTATCGACCAACTCGAGGACTCAAAAGGACGACGGGGACTCGACGCTCATGTTGGTGAACGCGGCGTTAAGCTCTCGGGTGGACAGCGTCAACGTATTGCCATAGCGCGGGTAATGCTTAAAGACGCGCCGTTACTTATTTTAGATGAAGCAACATCAGCGCTCGACTCTGAGGTTGAAAACGCTATTCAAGATAACTTGTATCAACTGATGCAAGGTAAGACTGTCATTGCTATTGCGCATCGTTTATCCACTATCGCTGCGATGGATAAACTGATCGTAATGGACCAAGGTCAGATCATTGAACAAGGCAGCCACGAGCAGCTTCTGGAGCAGGATGGCCTTTACGCTAAACTCTGGCGTCACCAGTCAGGTGGCTTTCTACCTGAGACACTTGATGAAGAGGCCACTCAATATTAAAAGCGCTCTCAATGGGTTGCGGTTTTGCAAAGCGGAAGCCTTGCATGACACCGCAACCCATTTCATTCACTAACTGTTGCTCAGCTGCCGTTTCTACCCCCTCGGCAACGACCTGCATATTTAATTCCTTGGCCAATTGCATCGAGGAGCGAATCACCGCTTTAGCTGAGTTATCTCTAACAGCGTCTTGCACAAACGAACGGTCTAACTTTAACTCTTCAAATGGCGTATGTTTCAGTCGATAAAGTGATGAATAGCCCGTACCAAAGTCATCGATTGAGAGCCTGAAGCCAGCTAAGTGTAACCGCGCTAATACTTCTAAAACGTTGATGCGTTCATTAGCTAACCGCGATTCAGTCACTTCAATTACGATGCGAGAAGGGGATACATCATACTCACGCAAAAGATCAAGCAGCATATCTGGCAAATGACGATCGCTAAGACTATCGATACTAAAATTGACCGCAACGGTCACCTGTTCATCGAAAGCATCGAACTGCTTGAAATCACTCAATACTGCTTTTAAAAACGTTAAGCTCAACTCACTAATAATACCAAAGCGCTCAGCAACAGGTATAAAAGTAGCCGGTGATAAAATTTGATCTGTCTTTCTATCACGCCAGCGCGCTAGCGACTCAAAACCAATCACACGGTTGTCGATGATATCAACCTTCGGCTGATAGTAGGGTAGCAGTGCGCCTGTTCTAACGCCTTTAATAATCTGATTAGCCGTGAGTGAGTAAATGGAGTGAGGTTGTTGTTCTGGCTCGTTAATGGGGCGCGCCATCAGCAAACGTACAACCTGATTCGGGGTAACTGGCTTGGTTACTCCACCTAATACTGAGTAGCCCAAGGAACGTGCAAGCTGCTGCACCACGTCTAGCACACGGCTATCATTACCACTGATAAATCCAATGTCGCCCTCATAATGCGTTTCTGTTAAAAAGCGCACAAACTGGAGGCCATCCATATCCGATAAGCGTAAGTCACAAAGAATCAAATCAGGGTGTTTGTTGTGTTCAACTTCGTGCAACACATCGAAACCACTTTCGAATCGCGTAACAGTTGTAATGCCATGCTTGCTCAAGGTACTAGAGAGGTGCGCCGCGGTGACTGCATCGTCCTCAAGTATTAATACATGCTCGTAGTTTGAGTTCATAAATGATGTTTCCGCAGCGCTATCGATGCGCGCCCTGCTGACCAATTAAGTCTCTAGTTTTACAGTAATCACTCAAAAACGGATTAAAGCCCTAGCGAATTAATTTACTTTGGCGGTTTCAACTTTGGCAAACTCTATGTTCAAATCGAGTAAACGCTGTTTGCCACGAAGACTTAAGTCAGTGATGAACTTAAATTGCTGTCGCGGATCAACAGGGTATGCTTTCAAGCGATATCGTGTGCCCCACGGCTCATCGTTTACAGTAACCACGACAGGCTTGTGAATTTGTAGGTAGGGACTCGTAAATGCTATTTGCTCCAATGCCTCTTTTACCACCAATCCGTCAGATTCTGGCGTCAAAAAGAATTCTGCAACGCACATCAACGATGGCCCGCCGTTATTGGCATTGAGCACGGCATGTTGCCAAATTTTCTCGTGTGGCATCGCGACGACCGTATCATCGGGTGTGACCAGCTCGACGGTACGCAAACCAATGTGAGCGACCTCGCCATAAACGCCATCAATGGTCACCCAATCACCTGGGCGATAAGGCATTTCGTGAATCGCAACGACTCCCGCTATCAAACTCGACACATAATCTTTAATCGCAAAGCCAATAGCTAAACCAAGCGCTCCCAAGGCTGCGACCATATTTTTTAGCGTCGGCTCGATAAAAATTGGCACGAGCATAACTAACGCGACGATCACGACAACTAAGCGAATCAAAGGAATCAGCGCCAGCGTGTACAAGCGCTGTTTACTATGAAGTAAGTTGGCTAGACGAGGCAGTAATCGCTGACTCAAAAATACAATAAGCCACGCGATTAGGATAATCGTAACGACTTGCAGAGCAGCGTTTGAATCAACCGTCTTAAACAAGTCGGAAATTTTTTGTGTATCCATAAAATCCTGCACCTAACACGATGTCCAATTAAAGTCGCGTTGCGCTAAAAACTGCTTAGCGGCTGGGTAACCGAGTTCGGTGACCGACCACTGATCATCCTGATACCTCACAATTCCGTGACTACGCAATAAGTTTAAACTGTGCTCAATAAGGTTGGGCGCAATACTGTTGAGCACTTCTCCTAACAAAAACGTGCTAAGCCCACCGTGTAGGAGTAACGCATAAATGACAAACGTTGATGTTTCCCCATGAGCGGTTGGCACCTGAGGCATTTCAAGTGCAATTTCAGTTTGTTCAGCCGCGACAGCAAAGGCGTTACGATAAGCCGCCGCAATACCCGGATGACCCTCACTCACCGCAACCAGACGCTTAGCATGCGCTCGACTCACAGCGATGCGACTGGTCACCATAGACTCAGTATCGAAAGGTCGTAACGTTAACGCCTGACGATTAAGGCCGCCATGAGTCTTCTCAAGGTAGTAATATAGCCAACTGCCACAGATAACCAGGCCCGGCGACGTAGGCGTATGAAGCGTTTTCCTCAAGAAGCCTTGCAGCCAACGCATGCCGAGAGGATGCCTGACGAAGCCACATGACAAATCGTCCACCACCCAAGGCTCAGACGGCAGGTTTGGTTCTTCAAATGAATGTGAGGTCAGTAATGAGTCGCGCTGAGGGATTGACACGCGTTGCCACCCGTTTTGACTAGCCCATTTTCTTATCACACTCCAGACTGGAGATGCAGGCGCGAGTATCAGCCAAGTGACACGTGGATCATCTTGGTTTTGCTGGTCCAATAGCGTGTTTAGCGAATCCAATAAAGGTTGCTCTTCAAACTTAAATTCGACGCCTTTCGGTTCCTCCTCTGCCGAATTTGCGGTGGATACTTCGACACGGCTCGGTCTGAGTGTTTGTAGCATCTTATGCCACCACCGCTTTGCCAACATCGTTGTCGGCACACTGGGCGTTTCGTATTCGTTCAGTTCAATCCATCGCCAAAGGTTCTCGTCCACAGCTGTACTCGTTAGTTCATCTTAGTTTCATTTAAAAGGGTTGGTTACAAAGATGCAATTTTTTTCTTTCTCTACTTGAATTGGCTTACGCCTGTCCCTATTTAGAAATTAAGGGTGAGGTCTCAAAGAGAGTCACCCTAAGCAAAGGCGACAACGATTTGTGCCTTTTAATTGAAAATTTAAAAGTTATTGCTTCTAAGGAGAATGACTATGGCTACTATAGATTTAAGTCCTCTGTATCGCAGCAGCGTAGGTTTTGATCGTATGGCATCACTACTCGATGCAGCACTTCGTTCTGACACCAGTGCGAGCGGCTATCCTCCATACAATATTGAGCGTGTGGCAGATAACCAATACGCGATTACTATCGCAGTCGCGGGCTTTGAAGACGACGATTTAGAAATCGAAGTCGAAAATGGTGTATTACGTGTTACCGGCAAGAAAGCAGAAGAAAGCGAACAGCGTGAGTTTCTGCATCGCGGCATCGCCAATCGAGCGTTTGAGCGAAAATTCAGTCTTGCCGAGCATGTAGAAGTAACGGGTGCAGCACTTAAAAATGGGCTGTTAACCATTGGCTTGGTTAAACGAATCCCCGAGGCGATGAAACCTAAACGTATCGATATTGGTAGTTCGCCAAAAGAGCTACTTGAGAATCGAGTTAAAAGCGAAAGCTAATCTATTTTGTTTTCCCTGGGCAAAATAACATTAGTTGAACAGAGGGCAGCAGACGCTGCCCTTTTTCTTTAAGCGTTTACCAACGCGTTGGTTTACCGCACGCAAAACCTTGTATGTAATCGACCTTTGCTTGACTCAGTAACGCCCGCGTTTCATCGTTTTCGACACCGACAGCGGTCACTTCAACTTGGTTAATTTTGGCTAAACGTATACAGCTATCGACAAGTTCCGCATCAGTTGGATCGAGTAGCATATTCTGCACCCAAAAGCGGTTAATTTTGATTTGAGTAAGTGGCAACGATTTAAGTAGCCGAAAGCTATTAAATCCGCTACCAAACTGATCAATGGCGGTGCCAAAACCTAATTGATGTAACTGTTTAAAGAGTCTATAGGTCTGTTCAAAACGCTCGTTAGCAATAGGCTCTGCGACTTCAAACATCAATTGTTTGGGTTGAATATTTGAATGCGCTACCATCGACTCGATAAAGTTTATAAAGTCGTTATCCTCTAAGCTTTGTTGTGACAAATTCACATGGCATCGCCAAGTCCGTGTAGCTTCAAACGGTTGCTCTTCAAATCGTTCGATTAGTTCGCGGAACAGCCAACGGTCAGCTTTACCCATAATCCCTGCCTGCACGGCAGCTTGTAGGAACTGTTGAGGTGCAATAGCTTCGTCAGGCTCTAAGGTGTCATCATTAGGTAAACGCAACAAAATTTCATAGCAATGTTTATCATGCTCGATTGATGCGCTAAGAATGGGTTGGCGGAATACTTGCCAATCTTGATTCACGAGCGCGCTACGCAACCGATCTTCCCAACGCCGTTCTTCTCTTGTCTGTAACCGTCGATGATCATCAGCCGTTGCGCTGTATACTTTAAAGTCACCTAGTTGTTGGGCTATCTTCTCAGCATCCTCGGCTTGCCTTATCAAGCGCTCTGCAATCCGTAATTGTGCATCCCGAGCCACAGCCATGCCTGCATTCGCAGTAAACTGGAAGACGCGCCCTTCGGTGCTGTACCTAAACTCACGGACAATTTGAACTAACTGATAGCACAGCGCAAACACAGACTGCTCATCCTCTGGACCTAGTATAGCGACACCATTCATCGGATAACGCGCCAGCCGAACATTTTGCGGTGCCTTTTGCTTCATCTGCAGGATCAGTTGTAGCAATGCCTGATCACGATGATGCCCACCCATCTGATCGCACAATACATCAAAGCCTTTGATATCGATTAACATCACCGTGCATGGCTTCTGTTTATCGAGCTGTGTTTGAAACAGTCGCTTAAACTCATCAAAGTTGAGTAGCCCTGTTAGCGAATCATGCTTAGCCAGGTAATTCAGTTGCATCTCAGCATCCACTTGCTTAGATACATCCATCGCGTGACCTAAGCCATCAGGATAGATAACGACAGAAAACCAACGCCGCTGACCATTAATCAACGTAACATTAATCAGCTGTTGCCATGGTTCTGAACGTCCGGGTTCACGCCAACTTAACGCAGCATCACCAAATAGGTCTTCGGCCGTAGGCCATTGTTGGACAAGCATCTGCTTATTGGTACAGGCAAGCATTGATAAAAATGGCTTGTTAGTACGGAGCCATTGCATTTTACGGTCGAGCTCAAACCAGCCCTCAGAACTACGCTGCTGAAAAAGCCGCATACGTCGGCGTATTGAGCGATTTGCCGATTTCAATCGATGTACTTTGTGTCCCAGTTGCTCTGAAATACGCTCGAAGTTGGCAATTAAAAGCGCGAGCAACACGGCGGTCATCGCACAGTAAACCACAATGGTGTTTTGGCCAATCCAAGTGGCCGCCATTGTCGGCCAAATAATTTGCAATGTGAGTATAGTTAACGTGGTAAGAAGCGATGCCTCCCAAAACGCTCGGTTTCTTGCTTTACTGGATGTAACAAAAAAGACGGCTAAAATATCGGTAGTCGCTAGCAGCGCACTTTGCACGGCCAACCACCAAGGACTTCGCAAGACCGACCACCAAGGCTGAGCGATGGCACTCAACAGCGATACGACGGTGAGTAGCATCAAAAAGCGGACGATACTGGATTGCCGGGCGGATCGACTAAACAATTCCACACTCGCCCAACTCATCATGACCAAAAGCCATTGCTGTGAATAGGGCATGAGTAATTGGGCAATACTGGGTTTTAACGGCGAAAAGTAAGTAATCCATAGGCCACTGTGTAATAGAACGACCAAAATCAAGCTGACACACACAAAGGCAATGCTCAGTTGCAATCGACGCCGATTGCCTCGTGTCATACTGAATGCCGCAACGGCAATCAGCACCATTAAGCCGACATTAATGCCAAGTGCTGTTTGCTTCTGCTGTAGGTGCAACTGCAGTGAGCCCGGATTCCAAAGCTTTATCGGACTTACGTATTCCGGTGGTGTTTCGACCGATACCAATAAACGCACAGTGGAACGTGCCGGAACCTCAATAGGTAACATCATCTGCTGCGCAAGGTACGGACGTTGAATTAAGCCATCATTAAAACGTACATCGGCGGAGTCAATTACGTCATTATCACGATCGATGACAAATACTTGTGCATATTTGATGTAGGACCCACCCAAATCAATCACAAAGGATTGGTTTATGGCACTGCGATTGTAAAGCGTCGCCAGCCCCCAAACCGTGGTATCCAAGTTAGCCTGAGCGCTCTTTTTCAGAGTGTTGAATGACTGCCAGTAACGGGCCCGATTGATATCCAATTGCTGCAATGACGTGTTTGCAGGCAGCACTCGAAATGTCATATGTTGTGATAGCGTCAAACGATCAGTTTGCGCAGAAACGGTAACGATATCATTCGCCGTAGCACTTCCTAGCCACAGCAACACAGTCAAAATGCTCAACAAAAACCCGCTTTGATTAGCGAATTTCATGATGTTAGAAATCCCTTAATCGTTCCTCGACCCATTGCTCTGTTCCCTCAAGTGGTAATAACCACGCCGCCTCGCACAACGACGAATAATGTAATAGCCAATGTTTTCCTAATATTGCGAGGCGCCAGCTCCATATATCTGCACTGCACTCGTGCTCTTTAACAGTGGCATTAATTACCTTAGTCACATCAGCTAACCAAGCATTAATTTCTTTTTCCGTATCATTGTCAGGCAATTTGGTTAGTATGATAACTTCATCCATCGAGCACATCCTTCTCAGAGCTTAGCGTCAGAAACGCCTCGATTTCATCAATAAACGCCTCGCCATAACGCTCTAATTTCACCTGTCCGACACCACTTATCATTAACATTTCCGGTGCCGAGGTTGGATATTTCTGACACATTTCTACCAAACTATTGTCGTTGAATACAACAAAAGGTGGCACACTCTCTCGATCAGCTATGTCTTTTCTTAGTTTACGTAAACGCCTAAACAAGACTTTATTGTAGTCACCACGATCAGTGATTTTACTTTGGCTAGAAGTTAAGTTGAGTCGAGGTTTTGCCAACTCTAAAGTATTCTCGCCGCGTAGTATGGGACGCGCTTCCTCGGTCAATTGCAGGGCCGCATGACGACGAATGTCCTGAACCAGAAAACCGCGATGAATCAACTGCCGTAGAATCGAATACCAATATTCGTGAGTTTGCTCACGCCCGAGACCATAAGTGCTTAATTCATGATGATGATGCTCGAGTACCTTTTGATTCTTTGAGCCACGTAACACTTCGACTACATGAGAAATACCAAACTGCTGCCCGACACGATAAACACAACTCAAGGCTTTTTGCGCATCCTCAAGCGCATCAAAGCGTGTAGGCGGGTCAAGACACAAGTCACAGTTACCACATTCTTTTTCAGAGAACTCATTGAAGTAATTAAGCAGGACTAAACGCCGACAAGTTTGGGCTTCTGCCATCGCTTGCATTGCAGAAAACTTTTGACGTTCGACGATACCGCGATGCTCATTATCATGTTCGTCTAGAATACGTCGTATCCATTGTGCATCACTTGGGTCGTACAATAGTAAAGCTTCCGCAGGCAAACCATCCCGACCGGCTCGGCCGGTTTCCTGATAATAGGACTCAATGCTACGCGGGATATCAAAGTGTATGACATAGCGGATATTGGGTTTATTAATACCCATACCAAACGCCACAGTTGCAACCACTACATCTAAGTCATCGCGCAGAAACTGTCTCAACGTTGTCTCTTTAAGTTCGCTCGCAAGGCCCGCGTGATAGGGGGCTGCTCTAACACCCGCATCTTGCAAACTTTCAGCAATATCCTCAGTTTTCTTTCGGCTACCACAGTAAATGATACCCGCCGCGCCTTTCTGTTTGCGTACGTAGTCTTTAACTTGTTTAAAAGGCTTGTATTTATCCTGTACTACATAGCGAATGTTAGGTCGGTCAAAGGAGCTACGGTGGCAGTAGGGCTGTCTCAGCCCTAACCGCTCGATGATATCTTGTTGCGTTGCCGCATCGGCTGTGGCGGTAAGCGCCATAAACGGAACATGAGGGAGAACAGTACGTAAGCGTCCTAATTGACCATATTCTGGACGAAAGTCATGGCCCCACTGGCTAATACAATGCGCTTCATCTATCGCGATAAACCGGGGTTGATACGCCTGTAATCGCTCAATAAAAGCGCTCTGCAAGGCACGCTCTGGACTGACATACAGTAAAGATACTTCGCCGTTTTGTAAGCGTCTTAAAACATTTAATGCGTGCTCAGAAGAGAGACCTGAATGCAGTGCCTCAGCAGCAACCCCCATCGCTTGAAGCGCTTCCACCTGATCTTGCATCAACGACAGCAAAGGTGAAATAACCACGGTCAATCCAGGCTCGTGCACAGCCGGTAGCTGATAGCAGAGCGATTTACCACCACCTGTTGGCATCAGTACTAAGGTATCTCGACCCGAGAGCAAGTGTTCGATAACCGCCTCTTGGCCAGATCGGAACTCGGTGTAACCAAATACCTTGGCGAGCGTCTGCTGCAAGCTAGATGTTGTCGGCTGAGCTTCACTTAACGTCATAATAAAATCGGCTAGCTGTTATTGACTTAATGATTCGCATCACTCTATTGTAAGCGTCCTAGTCTCTTTGCACCATGATAAATAATGAATACCCAAGAAATTCTCACACGCGTATCTGCTTTTATGAACGAACAAGTACCTTTTCAAAAGTTACTTGGCTTTGAAATTACCGAGTTCACCCCCGAGCGCGGCCAAGTGAAGTTTCGTTGGCAAGATCCACTCATGGGTAATGTTCCACAACGTATGTTACACGGCGGTGTAACCGCAACAGCGCTTGATACTGCCGGCGGGTTAGTCGCCATCGCTGGCATGATTGAGCGTTTACAGGAGCCATCAGAACATTATCTGATGGAACGGTTGAGTCGTTGTGGCACGATTGATCTTCGCGTCGACTACCTGCGTCCCGGTCGGGGTAAAGAATTTATTGCAAATGCATCGATAATCCGTTCAGGCAACAAGGTTGCCGTAGCGCGAATGGAACTTCATAATGAAGACGGTACGCATATCGCCTTTGGTACAGGCACTTATCTCGTCGGATAATCACTAGGTAACATCATGACCGAAGATGCTGTTCGAGCGCGTCAGGGCGTTTTCTTCGCGCTGGCCGCCTATTCATTTTGGGGTTTCGCGCCCATCTATTTTAAATCAGTCCAACAAGTGCCGGCGTTCGAAATTCTGGCACACCGAATTATTTGGGCGTTTATATTAGTTTTTATTCTCATCGTAGGCTTGAAACGACTAAATCGCTTGAAGCCGATTATCCGTTCACCAAAAATGATGTTTCGTCTCACCGTTGCCACCTGTCTATTAGGAGGTAACTGGTTTCTATTTATATGGGCCGTCAATGCCAACCATATGTTAGATGCAAGCTTGGGCTACTATATCAACCCACTGCTTAATGTCGCCATTGGCATGGCATTTTTCCAAGAGAAGATGAGACGGTTACAGCTATTTGCTATTGGGTTAGCCATTGTTGGTGTGGGAATACAAGTCGTTACATTTGGCTCAGTGCCTTGGGTCGCGCTCGCTTTAGCGAGCAGCTTTGCGATTTATGGGGCGATAAGAAAGCGTTTGCCTGTAGATTCGATTTCGGGTCTTTGGTTAGAGACGACATTGCTTGTGCCGGTAATGCTAGGATATTTACTATTTTTCGCAGATTCACCCAGTGCTGATATGACCGCAAACTCATGGCAACTAAACTTGTTGCTGATGGCCGCAGGATTAGTTACGACGATACCGCTCCTTTGCTTTACGGCGGCTGCGCAACGTATCCGTTATGCGACACTCGGCTTCTTCCAATATATCGCGCCAAGTCTGATGTTTATTCTTGCCGTGAACTTATATGACGAGCCATTAGCGGAGAGTAAGCTCATTACTTTTGTGATTATTTGGAGCGCGTTGGCGCTATATACCTTCGACTCGGTGATACAGCGCCAGAGAAACCGCCGCCTGAAAAAGTCAGCGGTGCAGGAGCCGATTAGTTGAGCGTAGCTTCCATTGTGATTTCTGCATTGAGAAGTTTGCTGATAGGACAGCCTTTCTTGGCTTCTTCAGCGAGCTTCTCGAACTCGTCCTGCTCAATACCTTCAATATCGGCTTGCACTGTTAAGTGAATCTTATCCACTTTGAAGCCACCGTCAGCTTCAACTAAGCTCACTTCAGCTTTTGCATCAATCGAGTTAGGCTCATAACCGGCCTCGCCTAGCATCAGCGAAAAAGCCATCGCATAACAGCCTGAATGAGCAGCGCCGATCAACTCTTCAGGGTTAGTGCCTTTGCCTGATTCAAAGCGGCTTTTGAACGAATACTGTGTTTCATCCAAGATGCCACTTTGAGTTGATACAACACCTGAACCTTCTTTGATACTTCCTTTCCAAACTGCGTTTGCACTGCGTTTCATAATAATTTCCTCATTAATGAGAGTGTATTATGGCTTACGCGCATAACGCGAATGTCGATCAACTAACTGATAGATGGTTCAAGTTTGGCATAAGCAACCACAAGCCACTTAGTCCCTACTTGATCGAAATTTATTTGGATACGGCTTTGCGGACCTGTGCCTTCATAATTGAGCACGGTTCCATCACCGAACTTCGCATGACGCACGCGCTGTCCCAACGAAAATCCAGTTTGCTCAAATGCCTCATGACTTGCACCGGTATTGAAGCGTCCATAACTTGTCGGCTTTTGCACCTGAGTTTGCAAGCGCACTTCATGTAATGCGTCTGCAGGCATCTCGCTAATGAAGCGACTCACTTTATGAAAGAAGTCTTGCCCATAAATGCGCCGCTGCTCAGCGTATGTGATAACTAACTTTTGCATCGCTCGTGTCATACCGACATAACACAACCGACGCTCTTCTTCTAAGCGTCCTGGTTCGTCCATCGACTGCTGCGAAGGAAATACGCCTTCCTCTACCCCAGTCATAAAGACCATCGGAAACTCGAGTCCTTTTGCGCTGTGTAGCGTCATCAGCTGAACCGCATCTTGGTATTCATCGGCTTGCTCTTCACCCGCTTCCAACGCTGCGTGCGCTAAAAAGGCATTAAGCGGTGTAAGATCTTCTTCAGTCTCGTCTTGCGTAAAGTTTTCGCAGGCACTGACTAACTCTTTCAAGTTCTCAACTCGTGTTTCCGCTTTCTCACCTTTTTCGGCCTCGTACATCGCCAGCAAACCAGAGCGTGATATCACTTCATTGCTTAAACGACCCAGAGTGAAGTCTTCCGTTTCATCATCAATGGTATTGATAAGTTCGATAAAGCTCGCCACTGCATTGCGCGCTCGACCCGCTAGTTGCTTTTCATCTACAAGCTGGGTCGCCGCCTGCCAGAGAGATTTCTTCTGTTCTCGAGCCGTCTGCCGGATGATGTCTAAGGTACGATTGCCAATACCGCGCGTCGGTGTATTAATGACACGCTCAATCGCCGCATCATCATCACGATTACTAACTAAACGTAAATAAGCGAGTGCATCTTTGATTTCTTGCCGTTCGAAGAATCGCAAGCCACCATAAATTCGGTAGGGAAGACGCGCATGCAGTAGCGCTTCTTCAAGCACGCGTGACTGCGCATTGCTGCGATACAACAGCGCTACGTCCTGTAAGGCACCACCTTGATCGCGCCACTCCTCAATACGACCCACGATATAGCGCGCCTCGTCCATTTCATTAAACGCAGCATAGAGGCTAATAGGCTCGCCCTCATTACCCTCTGTCCAAAGATCTTTGCCAAGTCTGTCTGAATTATTTGCGATCACTGAGTTCGCGGCACGCAATATATTTCCGGTCGAACGATAATTTTGCTCGAGGCGAATAGTCATCGCTGCAGGGTAATCGTCTAAAAACTGCTGAATATTCTCTACGCGAGCACCGCGCCAACCATAAATTGACTGGTCATCATCACCGACAATGGTGACGATATTATCTTGCCCAGAAAGCAAACGAATCCATGCATACTGAATCGAGTTAGTATCCTGAAATTCGTCTACGAGGATATGGCGGAAGCGTTTTTGGTAATGCTCCCGAACGGTTTTGTTATCACGCAGTAGCTCGTGCGCACGCAAAAGCAGCTCGGCAAAATCAACTAAACCGGCACGGTCACAACTCTCTTGGTATGCCTCGTAAATCTGTTTTAAGGTTTGTTCGGTGGGATCAAAGGTTTCAATATGCTGCGCTCTTAAACCTTCGTCTTTTTTACCATTGATATACCATTGCGCTTGCTTTGCTGGCCAGCGCTTTTCATCCAAATTCATTGACTTGATTAAGCGCTTAACCAAACGCTGTTGATCGTCACTATCCAATATTTGAAAGTTTTGCGGTAAGCCTACATCCATATAATGCGCTCGCAACAGACGATGAGCGAGGCCATGGAACGTGCCTATCCACATATTTCTAACCGATGAACCCAAGAGTTGCTCGACGCGACCTCGCATTTCCGAGGCGGCCTTATTAGTGAAGGTTACGGCTAAAATACTGTAAGGAGAATAACGACGTTCTTGAATGAGCCAAGCAATTCGGTGCACTAATACCCGAGTTTTACCACTCCCGGCGCCAGCCAATACCAGCATAGGCCGATCATCAGCGCTTACCGCCGTGGCTTGCTTCTCATTTAAACCGGAAATTAACGGGTGCGTGCTCATGCATGACTCCTTGGCTAACTGAATGAGGCTCAGTGTAATGATCCAATACTGTATAAGCAACCAGTTATCTTACAGGAGTAACGCGCTAAGCTCCTGTAAATCATCGATGGTCACCGTTGGCAATACTCGCAACTGGTGTGAACGCCCTAAGCCACTGGTTAACCAAACACTTTGCATTCCCGCGCGATGAGCGCCGAAAACATCCGACTGCGGCGAATCACCAACGTGCAAAATAGCCTCGGGTGCGCAATTCATTGCCTGCTTTACGTACTCGAACATGTCAGTATTGGGTTTGCCACGGAAGTCATGCGTCGGTTGTAAAGCAAGTTTAAAGTAATGCCCGATGCCCACACGCTTAACATCGGCATTGCCATTACTTACAGCCACTAAGCTATACCGAGATGCTAATTGATCGAGCAAGTCATGCACTTGTTCACTGACACTGAAGTCGCTGCGAAAGGCGAGGAATGCATCCATAATCTCATCGGTTACCGTTTCCGCATCATCGATCTCAAGTTCTCGAAAGCCTTGTAGCAAGGTGGCACGACGTAGCGCAGTCATATTGTCTGCTAGAGCATCATCGCGTCGCATTAAGTCCAACCGGCGCTGCCGCCAGTGCTCAATATCCCACTCACGCGTCTCAGGTACACGTTCAGTGATAAGCGAATGGGTGCGCTCCTCAGTACGTTTAATAATCGGAACGTTGTCGTATAAAGTGTCATCTAAATCAAAACTAATGACTTTAGGTGGATGAAAGCGTCGATGAAAACGTATCATGAGGACTTCTTACCTTTAGTTGCGCGTGGATGAGCCGCATCGTAAACTTCCGCCAATCGTTTAAAGTCCAAGTGGGTATAGACTTGAGTGGTCGACAGGTTCGCGTGCCCGAGTAACTCTTGTACGGCTCTTAGGTCGCCACTGGATTCCAACATATGTGAAGCAAAAGAGTGGCGCAATTTGTGTGGATGTAAGTTACCCACCACGCCTTGCTGTTTCCCCCAAAAATTGAGCCGTTGCTGTACGGTACGTTGACTTATTCGTTGATTACGCTGACTGATAAATAATGCAACTTCTGGGCGCGCAGCCAACCAGATAGCGCGCACTTTTAGCCAGCGTTGAATGGCTTTGATGGCGACCTTACCCACAGGCACAATCCGTGTCTTACTTCCTTTACCGACAACGCGCAATTGCCCGTAGCGAAGGTCGATACTATCCATATCCAAACTCACTAGCTCAGCTAAACGCAAACCACTCGAGTACAATAGTTCCATCATTGCGGAATCCCGGATCGCTATTTCGTCATCAAGGGGCAGCTCTAAAAGATGGGAGATACTGTCGACATCGAGGTTTTTGGGCAGTCTTTTAGGAATTTTAGGCGCTTTCAAGCCACTAAGTGGGTCGTCGCTTAGATGTTGGTAATCGAGCATATACTGCACGAAGGTGCGCCACGCTGACAGCTTAAGCGCAATAGAGCGTTCACCTAAGCCTTCGCGACGCCACCCCACTAGCAGACGTTCAAAAAGAGGGCGCGTCAATTGTCCTGTCGCCTCGATACCTTGCCGTTCGAGGAGCTCAATATCAATCCCGGTCAGACGACTATAGTTTTTTATCGTCAGTTGAGCTAACCCGCGCTCACCCTCGAGTTGTTGTAACCACCGATGCTGAATGTCACGCAGCTTCATTTTCAACAAGTAGACGTGGTAATAATGCGCTTAGCAAAGCTTGCAATTGATTAATTAACAACGGATCCATCGCCGGCTCAAAATGGTCCGCCTGACCACTACCTACCGCAAACATACCCACTTCACCTTGTTCACCAAGCGACATCAGAGCTACCGAATGCACCGCATCATCTTGAAATAGTAGTTTCCGTTCTTGTTCAGTTAATCGCCCAAGATAAATGGGGCTGTCGTCAAAGCGTTTGCTTAACAGCTGGCGGTGAGTATCGGCTGCAAACACCAGTTGGTCACTTACTTCTATCGGACTATCGAATAGTTTGAGCGTTAAAGCCGATAAGCCTAAATCTTCTTCAAATGTATTTCGTAAGGCATCAATAGCCTGTTGTAGCGTACGGCACTTCAATAATTGGACGTATAATTCGCTATATGCTTTGAAAATCGCCTCGTTACGGCGAGCGTTAATCATTAACTCAGTAATTTCCTCTTCGAGTTGATTAACGCGTTCACGCAGCTTTTGCTGCTGTCGTTCAACTAAAGACACCGTGCCTTTACGTTCGTGTGAGACCGTTAAGTTATTAAGCAAATCATCGTGTCGCTCAAAGAAATCCGGATTCTCTTCCAAATAGGCGCGGATGAGCGAGTCATCAATGACAGGCGTATCGAGCGCTTGTTTGTTGTTGTTCATATCACCATTTGTCCATCAAAAATAAGTGTTGCAGGCCCAGTCATTTTTACCGGCTGACCCGCTTGCCAACGAATCATTAAGTCGCCACCAGGCAGAGAGACTTTGACTTGGCGATCGAGTTTATCCTGCTGCATACCGATGACCGCTGCTGCACAAGCACCGCTACCACAGGCTTGAGTCTCGCCAACGCCCCGCTCAAATACTCGCAAATTGACGTGTTGACGCGAGACAATCTGCATAAAGCCCACATTGACGCTTTCAGGGAAGCGTTCATGCTGAGCAATTTTTCCACCTAATGACGCGACCGGAGCGGTATTTACATCATCAGTTTCGATAACGCAGTGTGGATTTCCAAGCCCCATTACACCACACAACACGGTCTCATCGGCGACTCTCAATACATAGGTATGCTCCGGTTTCTGAGCTTTAAAAGGGACACTGGCTGGCTCAAACATGGGCTCACCCATTTCGACCGTTACTTGGCCATCCTTTTCTATATGCAATACCATAGTGCCGGCTTTGGTACTCACTTTTAGGTGATTTTTATTTGATAAACCTTTCGCTTTAACAAATTTAGCAAAGCATCGCGCCCCATTACCGCATTGTGCGACCTCGCTTCCATCAGCGTTAAAAATGCGATAGTGAAAATCGAGGTCAGGGTCATAAGGCGGCTCGACCAATAAGAGCTGATCAAAGCCAATACCACGGTTTCTGTCTGCCCACTGCTTAATTTGCTCAGGGTTCACATAAAAGTTCTGTGTGACGTTATCAATCACGACAAAATCATTACCTAATCCGTGCATTTTAGAGAACTGCAGTAACATCGTTCTACTCCTCAGCGATAAGCCGCTCACCGCGGATCAGATCATCAAACGTTTCACGCTCACGAATTAACCAGACTTGATCGTCTTCTACCAGTACTTCCGCTGGACGCATGCGTGTATTGTAGTTTGAGGCCATGGTAAATCCATAAGCACCTGCATGGTTAACCGCAATAAAATCGCCCGCTTGCACATTGAGGTGTCGCGCATGACCTAAAAAACATCCTGTTTCACATACCGGACCCACAACATCCACGATGGCATCGGCAACACTATTGCTCTCATTAACAGGTAAAATATCGTGCCATGCTTGATAAAGCGATGGACGCATCAGATCGTTCATACCTGCATCAACCAACACAAACTGTTTATCGTCCGATTGTTTGGTGTACTCAACTTGACTGAGCAAAACACCGGCGTCAGCAACAATTGCACGTCCCGGCTCCAACATTAACGTAAGTTGAGGATAGTCTTTTGCCAGTTCAATGACACTCTCAAGGTAACTTTGCACGTCCAGTGTTTGTTTACCTTGATAATCGATTCCAAAACCACCACCTAAGTCGAGGTGAGAAAGCTCAATCGCTTCGTCTCTCAAGCGCTCTAATAATCGAAACATGCGCTTTGCAGCATCCAAAAATGGCGCGTCGGTCATAATTTGTGAACCGATATGACAGTCTGCGCCTAATAGCTCGATATGGTTAAGCGTATGAGCTCTACGAAACACCGCCATCGCGTCATCCATCGGGATGCCAAACTTATTAGCTTTTAGGCCCGTTGAAATATAGGGATGTGTTTTCGCATCGACATCGGGATTAACGCGCAGCGACACGGGTGCGCGCGTTTTCAGTGCTTGCGCGACTTGCTCAATACGCTCGAGCTCTGCTGCAGATTCAACGTTAAAACACCCAATACCTTGCTCTAACGCAAACCGAATCTCTGCTTCTGACTTGGCCACGCCCGAAAACACCACGTGCTCAGCTTTCCCGCCTGCTGCAAGCACACGCTTAAGCTCACCACCTGAAACAATATCGAACCAAGCACCTTGCTTAACCAGCAGTTGCAAGATAGCCAAGCTACTGTTCGCTTTCACCGCGTAGCACAACTTATGTTGACTAGGCCAGAAGGCACGAAACTTTTCCCAGTTCGCAATAATCTGACTTTTCGAATAAATATAAAGTGGCGTACCGAATCGCTCAGCTAACGTTGGCAGAGCGACAGATTCGATATGAAGTTGTGCTGCTTTATAACTTAACTGACTCATTGGCGTTACTTGGTTGTTGTGGTTGCTGTTGCTGCTGTTCGTTTTTCTCTGGCATAGGCGCCGGTTGCAGAGGTCCTTTTTGACCGCAGGCCGCAAGCGCGCATACACTGGTCAAAATGACGCAGAGTTGAATCAATGGCTTGGTTACATTTCGCTTAAACATCGCTAAACTATATCTTTATATTGAATATGCTTGTGGCGCCTATCATCGCACCACCAAAGCGAAATGTCATTAAGTAGTAAGGGGTAGACATGTCAAAGACGGTCAGAATTGCCACGCGGAAAAGTAAACTCGCCATGTGGCAAGCAGAACATATACAAGCTCGTTTAGCATCGCTCTATCCAGAGCTCACGATTGAGCTTGTACCGATGTCCACACGCGGTGATATTATCCTTGATACGCCATTAGCTAAAATCGGCGGCAAGGGCCTATTCGTAAAGGAACTTGAAGCCGCGATGTTAGAGGGCAGAGCCGACCTCGCAGTGCACTCGATGAAAGACCTTCCGGTTGAGTTCCCACCAGGATTAGAGCTACACACCATCTGTGAGAGCGAAGACCCGCGCGATGCCTTTGTTTCTAATCAATACCAATCATTGAATGAGTTACCAGAGGGCGCGGTTGTTGGCACCTGTAGCCTGCGTCGTCGTTGCCAGATAAAAGAGCGTTTCCCGCATTTAGTAATCAAAGATCTACGCGGCAATGTCCAAACGCGCTTGCGCAAACTGGATGAGGGCCAATTTGATGCGATTATCTTAGCGGCTTCAGGTCTTATTCGATTGGAGCTCGGGGAGCGTATTACTTCGTTTATCCCGGTTGAAGACTCCCTACCCGCAAATGGTCAAGGCGTATTAGGTATTGAAGTACGTAGCGATGATGACGAGATAAAAGCGCTACTCGAGCCACTTCAGTGCTCTACGACACGTTATCGCGTATTAGCCGAGCGTGCGATGAATCGTCGACTACAAGGCGGTTGCCAAGTACCGATAGGGGCGTTTGCTGTGGTCGATGGTGAGCATCTCAGTTTACGAGGGCTAGTAGGCGATCCAGACGGTGTCGAGGTGATTCGCGAGCATATTGAAGGACCTATCGAACAAGCCGAGGCGTTAGGTATCGAGCTCGCTGAGAAACTGCTCGCACGTGGTGCAGGTGAAATTTTGAAGGCGGTGTATGACCAGCACGACTAAGGCGCTGATATTACAACCCGATGATTCACGACAGCGTATTATTGATGCGCTGTCTCGCTCTCCTATTGAGTTTACCCAGCACAGTTTTATCGACATCGAACCCATTTCGGTAAAACCGGAAACCTTTAATGGCTATGACGGTGTTATTTGGGTTAGTAAAAACGCAGTGAGGTTTGCTGCTCACTCAGGTTTAAGCTTTAACTCAGCAACACCGATGTTTGCTGTGGGACCGACAACTGCTCGGCTGGCCGCTAATACGTTTGGAGCATCGACACGCTGCCCTACCTTTAAACATGACAGTGAGTCGCTACTAGCCTTGCCTGAATTATTAGATGTTGATAGCCAGCAGTGGCTAATTGTTAAGGGTGAGAAGGGCCGTGATTTAATATTTGATACATTGCGAGCTCGCGGTGCTAAAGTCGATAGTATTGATGTATACCGGCGGGTAAAACGCGTATTAAATGACGATAGACAAGTGACGCAATGGATGAATACAGTTAACCTAATTGTAGTGACAAGTGCAGAACAGTTAGGTTACTTTTTATCCAGTTTGCCGCGCGAAGCCGGAAGCTGGTTGTCTCGCTGTGATTGGATAGTACCTAGTGAACGATTAAGAGACCTAATACCTTTTGTTGCAGCAGATACCATTACTGTGACTGGCAGTGCAACTGAGAGCAAGATGATTGAGGCGATTATAAAACATGGATAAAGATAACAACGAAGCTCAAGAAACTGCAAAGCAAATACACGACGCTGAACAGACAACTTCACTCAACTCGAATGATTCGTCGGGTCAAGTGCGTTCGCGGTTCAAAGGTATCCTCTATATTATCGTGCTACTAGCAATCGTAGCGCTCGCCGTTTGGATTTATTTTGAACAACCATACAAACAACTGCCATTTTGGTCGGAATCATCGCCAACGACTCAGGCTCAAGAGCCAAAGGTGGAGTATGCTCAGCAATCGACAATGCAGCGAGCTCAAAAGCAACTTGAGCAGCTACAAGCCGAACTTCAGCAGGCAAAACAGCAAATTCAGCAGAACTCAGATAACCGCTCAATCGATCAGCTAGGGCAGCGCATTCAGCAGCTAGAGATGAAGCTGAACCAGCAGCAGCAAACCTTACAACAGTTAGCTAATCAACTACCTCAACAACAGGCCGAACGCATACGCGAATGGCGTTTGTTTGAGGTTAAACAAACCTTAGCAGCGGCAGCCCGTTCAGCAATTTTTAATGCCGATGCGCAAACCGCTATTCAACTGCTTGATGTAGCGAGCCAGCAGTTAGCAGGCATTGAGTCATCCGGTGCCTTACAAATTCGGCAGGCGATTGAAGAAGACAAGCAAGCCCTTTTGGAATACCAACAAAGCGATGCAACCCAATGGGTGGTTGAACTTGCCGCTTTAAAGCGCCAAGCGCTCTCGCTATCGAATAAAACACCAACCGATGATTTCTCAATTGAAAAAGAGCAAGCTACCGAACCAACTAACTGGCGTGAGCATCTCGCATACAACTGGCACGCCTTTATGGATAACTTTTTCCGAATTGAAAAGTCGTCAGCATCTATAGAGCCCGTTATATCTAGCGAGACCATCACACTTAAACAACAACAACTCGATCTTATTCTAAGCGTTGCGGAGAATGCAGCACTGAAAGGTCAAGTTGAACTAGCGAAAACCAAACTAAACGAAGCGAGTGCATTAATTAGCGACATAAAAGCTGTTAGTCCTGCGCAACAGCGCGTACTGAACAAGCTAGCGCAATTAGAAGGTGGCATTCAACAAGCGGCGGAGCTGCCCGAAGTATCATCTCTTTCTGTGGCAGCGAGTCAGTTAGGAGGGCGTTTACAATGAGATGGTGGGTATACGTCCTAGTCGTTTTAATTGCGGGCGCTATTTTAGGGCCCATCTCTGCTGGCAACGCAGGTTATCTGTTAATTAATTTTGCTGGCTACACAATAGAAAGCACTGTTATTGGCTTAGTTGTATTTTTGGTAATCGCGATATTGGCATTGAGCTTAGTCATTGCTGCCATTAAGGCATTACTGGGTAAAACGCGTGCCGGTGGGCAATGGTTTTCGCGACGAAAAGCTCGCAAACTAAAGCAACGCGAAAAGCGCGCGCTCCTCGCGATGTTAAAACACGATTATACTTCGGCATTAGTCGATTTTGAGCTGCTTTATAAGCAGCAGCGTTCGGAAAACTTGGCGGCTTTATTAGCCTTCACTGCAAACAAAGCGGGCGAGCCTGGCAAAGCAAAATACTGGCTCGATACAGCAGGTGCAGACTTCGAGCCCGCGAGCGAATTTCTGGCCGTGCATAACGCAGTTCAGCACAACGATGATCATCAAGGGCTAACGATTCAACAAGTTGAAACCCAACTCGACCGAGGCGAATTCCCACCACATCTTTGGACACAAGCGATTGAGCTTTATAAAGCGGAAAAACGCCTAGATGATTTACAGCCACACCTAAATCAAATTCGCGAACAGTCGCAACTCACGCAAGATGATTTTAACCAGCTGGTGTTATCAGTCTACCTGCAACACTTTATCCGTATTGCGCGTAATGATGCCAAGGCATTATTTAAAGACTGGAAGAGCCTCAGCCGAACACAACGTAGCACGCCAGCTATTCGTTTAGCCTATGCTAAAGCGCTGAACTACTATGGCCAACATGATGCATGTACTAAGGTCGTCAAAAATGGTTTAGAACGCGGTGAGCTTAACTTAAACGATTGTGTTAACGAGCATGTGTTAGTTGGCACCGATCCCAACATCATCGATTGGGTTCAGTCTCATTTGAAGCGGAAGCCTAACGACAGTCAATATATCCGGGCACTTGCTGTGTTAGCGTTGGGTAACAAAGACTATTCGCTGGCTCAGCGAGCGTTAAAGAAACTTAGCGATTTGAATGCGTGCAATAAGGACGATTACATTCGGATGGGTGACGCATACGCTGCGCTAGGTGATAACCGCTTAGCGGCTAATGCTTATAAGCAAGCACTAACCGCTAAAGCGCGCTAATTACTGGCGGACACCTTCGATAGAAAGGTACAACTCAACCTCTTTGGCTTCGGGGCCTAAGTTATAATCAATGTTGTAGTCGGCCAACGTAAGGTCGACTTCACCTTCGAAACCGCGACGGAAACCACCCCAAGGATCTTCACCGGCACCGACCTGCTCTACTTCGATAGCAATTTCCTTGGTTACACCATTCAGAGTAAAGTTGCCGTACAGCGTACCCTCATTTTCATCATCACTATCTGGGACGTAACGTGTGCTGACAAAGCTTGCTTCAGGGTATTCCCCCGTGTTTAAAAAGTCGTCGCTACGGAGATGTTTATCGCGTTCCGCATGGTTGGTATCAACGCTCGCCGTGTCAATTGTCACTTCAACTGAGGCATTGCCCGGATTCGCCTCGTCGTAACTAAAGTTGCCTTCAAAGTCATTGAAGCGCCCTAGCAACCAGCTATAACCTAAGTGTTTAATCTTGAACTGAATAAAGGCGTGTTGTCCTTCAGTATCAATTACGTAGTCGTCTGCGACCGCGGGGGCTGCTAATACGCTACCTACGATGGCAGATAATGCTAAAAGTTGTGTTTTCATAGCTCAGTTTCCTCTTAAGGTTTTATCATTCGAATAAGTGTTGAACGTTTATCAATAAAATGATGCTTTAATGCCATAACGCCATGACCTAGGGCTAGGATCACTAATACGTAAGCGGCATATTCATGAATGGTTCCTGCCCATGTTGCTTGTTGCTCTATCTGAAACGGCAACGCGGGTACGTCAAACCAGTCAAAAAAGCCGATAGGTTTACCTTCACCAGTCGAGATTAGATAACCGCTAAAAACAACCGCGAGTAGACTGATATAGAGTAGTAAGTGACCGAGTTTTGCAGCTCTTTTCTCGAATGCAGAACCATCGATTGTCGGGGTGCCTTTTACAAACCGCCAAACAACTCTAAAAAGGGTGATAAAAAGTACCAACAAACCCAGGGACTTATGCCACCAAGGTGCTGTTGTGTACCAATTAGAGTAATAGGTGAGGTCTACCATCCACCAGCCGAGCGCAAACAGCCCAAATACAAGCAGGGCACTGATCCAGTGAATGATGATCATTAGGGCATCATAACCTTTACACCCTGCTTCTTTCATATTTCCTCACTATTTCACTGATATGTTGTTGCGTGATATATGAATAATAGTATGGATATATAGAAATAAAAGCAGCGAATTTAGGATATAACGTTCGATTTATTTGTAGCGTGCGCCTTGGGCGCACGGGGCGGTGTGGATTGTCGCGCACAATGCGCGACGTGCGTCTGGCGAGCAGGCATAAAAAAACCCCAGCCGCTTGGCTGGGGTCATTCTATTTGAAGTCTGGCGGTGTCCTACTCTCACATGGGGAGACCCCACACTACCATCGGCGCTGGTATGTTTCACTTCTGGGTTCGGAATGGAGCCAGGTGGTGCCATACCGCTATGGCCGCCAGACATAAACTGTCACAACATGGATTCGGCTGATTGTACTGCCACTCTCTTATTCAACTCGATAAAGCGTCTTACGTGCTCAACAAGCAAACACCTTGGGTGTTGTATGGTTAAGTCTCACGGGCCATTAGTACGGGTTAGCTCAACGCCTTACAACGCTTCCACACCCCGCCTATCAACGTCGTCGTCTGCAACGACCCTTCAGAGCACTTAATGTGCTAGTGAGAGCTTATCTCGAGGCTCGCTTCCCGCTTAGATGCTTTCAGCGGTTATCGATTCCGAACTTAGCTACCCGGCAGTGCCACTGGCGTGACAACCGGAACACCAGAGGTTCGTCCACTCCGGTCCTCTCGTACTAGGAGCAGCTCCTCTCAACTCTCAAACGCCCACGGCAGATAGGGACCGAACTGTCTCACGACGTTCTAAACCCAGCTCGCGTACCACTTTAAATGGCGAACAGCCATACCCTTGGGACCGACTTCAGCCCCAGGATGTGATGAGCCGACATCGAGGTGCCAAACACCGCCGTCGATATGAACTCTTGGGCGGTATCAGCCTGTTATCCCCGGAGTACCTTTTATCCGTTGAGCGATGGCCCTTCCATTCAGAACCACCGGATCACTATGACCTACTTTCGTATCTGCTCGACGTGTCTGTCTCGCAGTTAAGCTGGCTTCTGCCATTACACTAACCGTACGATGTCCGACCGTACTTAGCCAACCTTCGTGCTCCTCCGTTACTCTTTGGGAGGAGACCGCCCCAGTCAAACTACCCACCAGGCACTGTCCCCACACCCGATAAGGGTGCTAGGTTAGAACATCAAACATACAAGGGTGGTATTTCAAGGATGGCTCCACACCAACTAGCGCCAGTGCTTCTAAGCCTCCCACCTATCCTACACATGTAGGTTCAATGTTCAGTGCCAAGCTGTAGTAAAGGTTCACGGGGTCTTTCCGTCTAGCCGCGGGTACACTGCATCTTCACAGCGATTTCAATTTCACTGAGTCTCGGGTGGAGACAGCGTGGCCATGGTTACACCATTCGTGCAGGTCGGAACTTACCCGACAAGGAATTTCGCTACCTTAGGACCGTTATAGTTACGGCCGCCGTTTACCGGGGCTTCGATCAAGAGCTTCGCTTACGCTAACCCCATCAATTAACCTTCCGGCACCGGGCAGGTGTCACACCCTATACGTCCTCTTTCGAGTTAGCAGAGTGCTGTGTTTTTAATAAACAGTCCCAGCCACCTGGTCACTGCGACCACCTTCAGCTTACGACGCGAAGTCTTCACCAAAGGTGGCGTACCTTCTCCCGAAGTTACGGTACTATTTTGCCTAGTTCCTTCACCCGAGTTCTCTCAAGCGCCTTAGTATTCTCTACCTGACCACCTGTGTCGGTTTCGGGTACGGTCAACATGTACCTGAAGCTTAGAGGCTTTTCCCGGAAGCAGGGCATCAATGGCTTCGTACCCGTAGGTACTCGTCTCGTTTCTCGGCCTTAAGGGTCCGGATTTGCCTAAACCCTCAGCCTACTAACTTTCACCAGGACTACCAACGCCTGGCCCACCTAGCCTTCTCCGTCCCCCCATCGCAGTACATGTCGGTACAGGAATATTAACCTGTTTCCCATCGACTACGCGTTTCCGCCTCGCCTTAGGGGCCGACTTACCCTACCCTGATTAGCATGGGATAGGAAACCTTGGTCTTCCGGCGTGCGGGTTTTTCACCCGCATTATCGTTACTCATGTCAGCATTCGCACTTCTGATACGTCCAGCATGCTTCTCAACACACCTTCATCCGCTTACAGAACGCTCCCCTACCCAGCACATAAATGCGCTGCCGCAGCTTCGGTGTATGGCTTAGCCCCGTTACATCTTCCGCGCAGGCCGACTCGACTAGTGAGCTATTACGCTTTCTTTAAAGGGTGGCTGCTTCTAAGCCAACCTCCTAGCTGTCTATGCCTTCCCACATCGTTTCCCACTGAGCCATAACTTTGGGACCTTAGCTGGCGGTCTGGGTTGTTTCCCTCTCCACGACGGACGTTAGCACCCGCCGTGTGTCTCCCGGATAGTACTCTACGGTATTCGGAGTTTGCATGGGGTTGGTAAGTCGGGATGACCCCCTAGCCCAAACAGTGCTCTACCCCCGTAGGTATTCATCCGAGGCTCTACCTAAATAGATTTCGGGGAGAACCAGCTATCTCCGGGCTTGATTAGCCTTTCACTCCTAACCACAAGTCATCCCCTAATTTTTCAACATTAGTGGGTTCGGTCCTCCAATTGATGTTACTCAATCTTCAACCTGCTCATGGCTAGATCGCCCGGTTTCGGGTCTATACCTTGCAACTCAACGCCCAGTTAAGACTCGGTTTCCCTACGGCTCCCCTATKCGGTTAACCTTGCTACAAAATATAAGTCGCTGACCCATTATACAAAAGGTACGCAGTCACCCCACAAGGAGGCTCCTACTGCTTGTACGTACACGGTTTCAGGTTCTATTTCACTCCCCTCGCCGGGGTTCTTTTCGCCTTTCCCTCACGGTACTGGTTCACTATCGGTCAGTTGGGAGTATTTAGCCTTGGAGGATGGTCCCCCCATATTCAGTCAAGATAACACGTGTCCCGACCTACTCGTTTTCACTCACTATGCGCCGTCACATACCGGGCTATCACCGTCTATGGCTCTGCTTCCCAACAGATTCTGTTAACGCATTGTCAGCTTAAGGGCTGCTTCCCGTTCGCTCGCCGCTACTAGGGAAATCTCGGTTGATTTCTTTTCCTCCGGGTACTTAGATGTTTCAGTTCTCCGGGTTCGCCTCCAGGCACCTATATATTCAGTGCCGGATACTCTGTAAACAGAGTGGGTTGCCCCATTCGGAAATCCATGACTGATAACGACTCTTACTGTCTCGTCATGGCTTATCGCAAGTTAGTACGTCCTTCATCGCCTCCAACTGCCTAGGCATCCACCGTGTACGCTTAGTCACTTAACCATACAACACCTAAGATGTCTGCTACGCAGAACCTCGTGCGTTGTATTGCAACTAAGATTGTTTGTTCTCGCTGTACACTTGTAAGATACGCCTCTACCAATTTGAATAAGGTTCAAGTAGAGTGGCATTTCATTACTTTATTACAATCAGCTTGTCCATGTTGTTAAAGAGCATGTAACGCAAAGTTACCGGTAAACATTCAGCTTTGAACGCTTAACGCTAACATCGCTATAGAGAAGAAGTGGTGGAGCCAAGCGGGATCGAACCGCTGACCTCCTGCGTGCAAGGCAGGCGCTCTCCCAGCTGAGCTATGGCCCCACAGACCGCAGGTCTGTCGGCACGTCCRACAMAACCCGAAAAGTACTTTCACAATAACGAATTAATGTGAAATGTTTTTGAGTGGCTGACAAGGCGGGAAAAACCGAAGCGTAGACTGCTATGCGAGGTTTTTACCAACGCTGTTCAGGCGCTCAAAATGGTGGGTCTGAGTAGACTTGAACTACCGACCTCACCCTTATCAGGGGTGCGCTCTAACCAGCTGAGCTACAGACCCAGTTTTCTTCTCTATTCATCAAACCAAGCAATCTGTGTGGACACTTACATCCATAAGCGAAGTGTAAGGAGGTGATCCAGCCGCAGGTTCCCCTACGGCTACCTTGTTACGACTTCACCCCAGTCATGAACCACACCGTGGTGATCGTTCTCCCGAAGGTTAAACTAACCACTTCTGGTGCAGCCCACTCCCATGGTGTGACGGGCGGTGTGTACAAGGCCCGGGAACGTATTCACCGTGGCATTCTGATCCACGATTACTAGCGATTCCGACTTCATGGAGTCGAGTTGCAGACTCCAATCCGGACTACGACGCGCTTTATGAGATTCGCTTACCTTCGCAGGTTCGCTGCCCTTTGTACGCGCCATTGTAGCACGTGTGTAGCCCATCCCGTAAGGGCCATGATGACTTGACGTCGTCCCCACCTTCCTCCGGTTTATCACCGGCAGTCTCCCCAGAGTTCCCACCATTACGTGCTGGCAACTAAGGATAAGGGTTGCGCTCGTTGCGGGACTTAACCCAACATCTCACAACACGAGCTGACGACAGCCATGCAGCACCTGTCTCAGTGTTCCCGAAGGCACCAATCTATCTCTAGAAAGTTCACTGGATGTCAAGGGATGGTAAGGTTCTTCGCGTTGCATCGAATTAAACCACATGCTCCACCGCTTGTGCGGGCCCCCGTCAATTCATTTGAGTTTTAACCTTGCGGCCGTACTCCCCAGGCGGTCAACTTAGTGCGTTAGCTGCGTTACTCACGTCTTAGTGACACGAACAACTAGTTGACATCGTTTACGGCGTGGACTACCAGGGTATCTAATCCTGTTTGCTCCCCACGCTTTCGTACCTCAGCGTCAGTCTCTGACCAGGTGGCCGCCTTCGCCACTGGTATTCCTTCCAATATCTACGCATTTCACCGCTACACTGGAAATTCTACCACCCTCTTCAGGACTCTAGCGTGCCAGTTCAAAATGCAATTCCCAGGTTGAGCCCGGGGCTTTCACATCTTGCTTAACACACCGCCTACGTACGCTTTACGCCCAGTAATTCCGATTAACGCTTGCACCCTCCGTATTACCGCGGCTGCTGGCACGGAGTTAGCCGGTGCTTCTTCTGTGGCTAACGTCAATTCAGCAAGCTATTAACTTACTGACCTTCCTCACCACTGAAAGTGCTTTACAACCCGAAGGCCTTCTTCACACACGCGGCATGGCTGCATCAGGCTTGCGCCCATTGTGCAATATTCCCCACTGCTGCCTCCCGTAGGAGTCTGGGCCGTGTCTCAGTCCCAGTGTGGCTGATCATCCTCTCAGAACAGCTAGGGATCGTCGCCTTGGTGAGCCATTACCTCACCAACTAGCTAATCCCACTTGGGCCCATCTCTAGGTGTGAGGCCCGAAGGTCCCCCACTTTGGTCCGTAGACATTATGCGGTATTAGCCACCGTTTCCAGTGGTTGTCCCCCGCCTAGAGGCAAGTTCCCAAGTATTACTCACCCGTCCGCCGCTCGTCAGCAAAGAAGCAAGCTTCTCTCTGTTACCGCTCGACTTGCATGTGTTAGGCCTGCCGCCAGCGTTCAATCTGAGCCATGATCAAACTCTTCAATTAAAAGTAGTTCAATCAACTCAATGAATTACGTGTGTTTGCTACCTCAGTAGCTAGACACTCATTCAAAAGTTGCAATATTTTTTGTTGCTTACTTTTGCAAGTGCCCACACAGTTTGCTTGGCTTGATAATTTGTTAAAGAGCGTTTCTCAGCAGCCTTGCTGCGAGAGGTGCGTATTCTACACACCGTCAGTTTTCTGTCAACACTTTTTTGAAAAAAGATTTTTTAGAAAACTTATGTTTTCGGCGACTTCGTTGTCTGCCTCAAACGTGGGGCGTATTTTAGACATTTATCTCCGCGGGTCAAGGGCTTTTTTTAACTCCTTTGTTCGTTTGCGCAGATTCTCATCAAATGTAAATAAACCCAACACAATCAAGCATAAATTTGCCTAATAAGTCAGCAATACCGCACTCACGCGGCAAAAATGATAAACTAATACCCATCAATTTAAAGCAACACGTATTAGCCATGACCTACAAAACAATCGATACCTCCGAATACCCGGCGCAATTCACCGATAAGTCGAAACGACTACAGCAGCTATTATCCCCCTACTATAAGGGAGAAGTGGAGCTGCACGAGTCACCTCGCACTCATTACCGTATGCGTGCAGAGTTTCGCGTTTGGCATGAACAAGATGACTTGTACTATATTATGTTTAATCCCGAAACGCGGGAGAAGATCCGAATGGACGAGTTTGTTCCAGGCGCTCGTCTTATTAATACCTTGATGAAAGCCGTCAGAGACTATGTCATCGATAAACCGATCTTAAGGAATAAGTTGTTCCAGGTCGATTTCCTAACCACCACGACTAATGAAGCAGTTATCTCATGCTTATACCACAAGCAATTAGATACAGAATGGGAAGAAGCCGCTAAGCAAATGCATGCGGCACTGTCATCATTAACTGTCAAGCTTGGACTCATAGGCCGCGCACGGAAACAAAAACATGTCATCGGAACCGATGAAGTAGTCGAGTGCTTGAATATCGGTGATCGTGATTGGAAAACCGTGCAAACCGAAAATGCATTCACCCAACCGAATGCCGAGATCAACAAGCAAATGATAACTTGGGCAATAAATAGTGTAGGTACATCTAAACACGACTTGCTCGAACTGTACTGCGGTAACGGTAACTTCACTCTGCCGCTCTCAACGCAATTTGAACACGTACTTGCTACCGAAATCAGTAAACGGTCAGTAGCTTCGGCTCAGCTCGCTACCGAAATGAACGGAATCAATAATGTTGAGTTTGTTCGCATGTCATCGGAAGAATTCAGTGAAGCACTCAAGGGTGATGTAGAAAAGCGACGTTTGCAGAATATCGACCTAACGAGCTACGACTTTGGAACCGTCCTTGTCGATCCGCCTCGCGCAGGCTTAGATGATCTTACACTTGATGTAGTGAGTCAGTACCAACGGATACTTTATATATCTTGTAATCCAGAAACACTGATACGGAATATAGACGATCTGAGCGATAAGTTTACTGTTACAAAAGCGGCTTTATTCGACCAGTTTCCTTACACACACCATATCGAAGCCGGTGTATTATTAGAACGAAAAACAGGCTAGATATTTTCGGCTTCAGCGAGGGGTGTACTTGTTGAAGCCGTTAATTTACGTGAACGACGTAAATTACTAATATGAGCGTAGATAATTAAACCAGCGCCTACTGCGATAATCACCGGTTCACCCCATGGGCCAAGTACATCACGTTGAGAATATATTAAAGCGCCAGCTAACAGGGGTAGTAGCAACGACCATTTACCATGCTGTTTTGCTCCGCCGATCAATGCCGTTAAGCCAACCACAACACTGATACCTAAAATCGCATTTTCGAGAAGGTCTTCTCCGAGAAAAGAAAAACCAACGAGTGCCAATAGAGGCAGGATCAGAGGCAATAACAAACAGTGAATAGCACACACAGTGGTAATCCAAATACCAGCGCGATCCAATTTTTGTTGCTTTGAATAAGTCATAAGCCCCCCTTCACTACGATTAGTCTGTTATATTATAACATACGCAACGTTGTAGCAAGCGAGATCATTATATAATCACTAAGCAGACTGATAGGAGAACGGTAACACCTGGTCAATAGCGTCAGCATTAACCACAATCATTAAAAGACGATCAAACCCCATAGCGACGCCAGCACACTGGGGGAGTCCATGCTCAAGCGCTGCCAACATTAAATTGTCGGCGGAACGATAAGGGAGTCCAGCAATCTCTCGCGCTTGAATATCCAGTTCAAACCGCAGTGATTGCTCTGACGCATTTGTGAGTTCTAAATAACCATTAGCGAGCTCAATACCGTGCCAATAAATTTCAAATCGGCGTGCCACCCGCGGATCTTCTGAGTCAATTTGGGCTAATGCAGCTTGGCTGGCAGGAAAATGCGTGATAGCCGTAGGCTTTGAATAAGATAGCCGCGGTTCGATATAAAAGTTAAACGCAACTTGCAGTATAGTATTTTCATCTCGTTCATCCGTCATCCATTCTCGTGTACGCTCATCCTCTTTTAGCCGCTGATGAATAGCCTTTATTCCAACAGTTGTTAGCGGGTCACACTGCATATGTCGCAAAAAGGCATCTTGATACGTCAACTTTACTAGGGGCGGTGCACCAGCAACTGCCATTAATAGCTCATCAATCTCAGCTATCAGTTGGTCATCGTCTAAACCCACTCGATACCATTCCAACATCATAAACTCAGGGTTATGGTGACGACCCACCGGATCATCTCGTACTACATGACTTAACTGATAAATGCTATGTCGGTATTGGGCCAACAAACGCTTCATCGCATATTCGGGGGAAGTTTGAAGATAACGTAGGTTGTTTCGACTATCGCGCGTACTGAGGTTTTCAATATGGCGGTCGGTGACACCGTGCTGACATAATAGTGGTGTATCGACTTCTAAAACATCGCGCTCGAAAAAAAACGAACGAAGTTGCCGCAACAACTCCGCTCGTTTCTTTAATACGTTTAACGTGGCTTTTGAACGCCAGTCAGACATAGTATTTACTTCTGCACGCGTGAAACATATTCGCCTGAGCGAGTATCCACTTTAATAACTTCACCAATTTGCACGAACAATGGGACACGCACTACTGCACCGGTGCTTAGCGTTGCAGGTTTACCACCTGTACCGGCAGTATCACCTTTTAACCCTGGATCGGTTTCAGTAATCTCCAACTCAACGAAATTAGGTGGTTGTACGTTAATCGGGTTACCTTCCCACAAGGTAAGCGTACATACGTCTTGCTCAACCAACCACTTTTCAGCTTCACCGACGGCTTTTGCATCCGCAGCAACTTGCTCAAAAGTTTCATTGTTCATGAAGTGCCAGAACTCACCGTCGTTATAAAGGTATGCCAACTCCAGTTCAATTACATCGGCGCCTTCCACAGACTCGCCCGACTTAAACGTTTTCTCAACGACTTTACCGCTGATTAGCTTACGGATTTTAACACGGTTAAACGCCTGACCTTTACCTGGCTTAACCATCTCGTTTTCAACGATAGAGCATGGCTCACCGTCTTGCATGATCTTTAAGCCACCTTTGAATTCGTTGGTGCTGTAATTCGCCATAAATTTTGTATCCTTGTTTCTCAATACAACTTGATTGCCGCAATAATAAACCAATCCAAGCAGATTTTCAGGTAAAATAATGACATTAATTGTCAAATAGGGAGTCGTGCAGTGCAAACCCTTGAAGTATCAACGCGCGATGAATGGCAGCTCGAATTGGCTAAAAGCTATAAAGATCCGCGCCAGCTGCTTACAACATTAGGGCTCGATCCCAGTGCATTCAACGAGCACCTCGAAGCAAAAAAATTGTTTTCGTTCCGTGTGCCGCGGCCCTTTGTCGAGTTGATGGAAGCTGGAAACCCACAGGACCCTCTCCTGCGACAAGTGCTACCCCTCGCTGATGAATTCACAGTAACGCCAGGGTACAGCACTGACCCGCTTAATGAAGTGACCGACAAACGTGAGCATGCAGTTCCCCAAGGTCTACTTCATAAGTATGCATCGCGTGTACTACTTCTGGTTCAGGGGGCATGCGCTATAAACTGTCGCTATTGCTTTCGTCGCCACTATCCCTATGCGGATGATGTATTACCGCGTAAGCAGTTTGACGAATGTGTCGAGTACGTTCGTCAGCATCAAGAAGTGAATGAAGTCATTTTAAGTGGCGGCGACCCGCTGTTTGCCAATGATGGATACCTCATCGAACTCGCCGATAAATTGGCCGAACTAAAACAAATAAAACGGTTGCGCATTCACTCTCGCCTGCCGGTGGTATTGCCACAACGTTTAACCGAACGTCTTGCCTCGCATTTAACCAAGCGCTTCGAACAAGTGATATTGGTAATACATGCCAACCACGCTAATGAAATCGGAAGCTCACTTAAAAAGCATTTAACGCCGTGGCGACAACGTGGTATTACATTACTGAATCAAAGCGTATTACTAAAATCAATCAATGACGACGCAGACTCACTCTCGCAACTCAGCGAAAGGCTTTTCGATGCGTCTGTGTTACCCTATTACCTACACCAACTCGACCCGGTTCAAGGAGCTGCGCACTTTGCCGTCAGCGACGCACGCGCACGTGAGCTTTGGCGACAGATTAATGCCAGACTGCCTGGGTTTTTAGTACCCAAGCTCGTTCGCGAAATTCCTAACCGTGACAGTAAAACACCCATCATGCCGAGCGAATGAGGAACCTAACGATGAGTGAAGCAATTGATCGCGTTGACAAGCAGTTACAAGAACACCTTCGCGTGTTGTACCGCCAAGTTGTAGACGCTGACCAGTATTTAGATGACTTAAGAGAGCAGGGTAAAGCTAAGTTTGACAGCATTTTTGTTGAACAGACAGCCTTCGATACCAAAGGTAACCGCTTTCAGCCGTATCTCCAGGAAGTGACAAAGAACGTAGAAGCGTGGCAACTGGAGCGTGACAATGAGGAATTGTTGAAAACCATTGTCGAGCAACTCCAGTTACTAACAGAGACGTTGGCTCGGCTTAAGCAGATCCGCCAGGCTGGTTAACCTTAATTTGCTCGGAGAAGGTTTGCTTAAACCAATCTTCGAGCATCTTATGCTCATAGTAATTAATATTACGTTGTCGCTTAATCGACGCCATACTGTCCATATCGAATCCCATGTCTTTCACAACAACAGAATCCTCTTTAATGACCTGTCCTTGCGCGTCGGTTAACTTGTAAGTCAAATTCATGCGGGGAAAATCAATAGGCCGTACAACCCGAATATATGATGTCGCGCTTTGTCCATAAGTAGGCTCGACACGTCCAGTTAAGTCGACATCGGTGACCGTCACATCAAAAGTCTGGCCTTTTGGCAATAAACTAGCCAGCTCTTTAAATTTCTCAGTAAAGTCTTCTTTTGTCTTTTCTTGGAAACGCGACTCAATGCCCGTGGCTGGCGAAAAATCAGTGTACTTCTCGACATCCTTGAACGTTACTTTAGCCTCACCCGCAAGCACAGACGTTGCGATAAGTGATAGCGGAATCAACGATGTAACCAATATCCTTTTCATAATCACCTCCATAGGTAATTGACTCACAAGATTTGACTACAATATAACCAAAAGATTCCCTGATTACACAAACAAACAAAAAAAGAGCCCCGCAGGGCTCTTTTTTAAGTGTTCATGAAGTTGAACGGCAGATTACATCATGCCGCCCATACCGCCCATGCCACCCATGTCGCCCATACCGCCAGCAGACTCATCGTCCTTTGGGATTTCGGCAACCATTGCTTCGGTCGTGATCATCAATGAACCAACCGATGCAGCAAATTGCAGTGCAGAGCGAGTTACTTTAGTTGGGTCAAGGATACCCATCTCGAGCATGTCACCGTAGGTGTCATTACCTGCGTTGTAACCGAAGTTACCTTCACCTTCACGTACACGGTTTGCAACAACAGACGCTTCAGCACCCGCGTTGTAAGCGATTTGACGTAGTGGTGCTTCCATCGCACGTAACATCATGCGAATACCTACATTTTGTTCTTCATTGTCGCCGGTTAATTCCGCTAGCTTGCTTGCAGCGCGAACCAAGGCAACGCCACCACCCGGTACAACACCTTCTTCAACCGCAGCACGAGTTGCGTGCAACGCGTCTTCTACTCGAGCTTTCTTCTCTTTCATCTCAACTTCAGTTGCTGCGCCAACTTTAATTACCGCAACACCGCCAGCGAGTTTCGCAAGACGCTCTTGTAGTTTCTCACGGTCGTAATCAGATGAAGTTTCTTCCATCTGTTGTTTGATTTGCGTGACACGGCCTTCAATCGCAGCGTCATCACCGTTACCATCAACAACAGTGGTGTTGTCTTTGGTAATAACAACACGTTTAGCAGTACCCAAGTCTTCGAGCTGAGTTTTCTCAAGCTCCATGCCGATTTCTTCAGAAACGACCGTACCACCGGTCAATACCGCGATATCTTGTAGCATGGCTTTACGACGGTCACCGAAACCAGGTGCCTTAACAGCCGCAACTTTTACAATGCCGCGCATGTTGTTAACAACCAAGGTCGCCAACGCTTCGCCTTCAACGTCCTCAGCGATAATAAGCAATGGCTTACCTGCTTTCGATACGCCTTCAAGTACAGGCAGTAATTCGCGAATGTTCGATACTTTCTTATCAACCAACAAGATGAATGGGTTGTCGAGTTCAACAGAGCCGCTTTCTTGATTGTTGATGAAGTAAGGAGACAAGTAACCACGGTCGAACTGCATACCTTCGACAACATCAAGCTCGTCTTGCAGCGCTTGACCTTCTTCAACGGTAATAACGCCTTCCTGACCGACTTTATCCATCGCCTTAGCAATGATTTCACCAATGGTGCTATCAGAGTTAGCTGAGATAGTACCTACTTGTGCAATGGCTTTGCTGTCAGCGCAAGGTTGAGAGATCTTCTTCAGTTCTTCGACAGCCGCAGTAACTGCTTTATCGATACCGCGCTTCAGATCCATTGGGTTCATACCCGCTGCAACTGCTTTAACGCCCTCGTTTACGATAGCTTGTGCTAAAACCGTTGCAGTGGTTGTACCGTCGCCTGCTTCGTCGTTAGCTTTAGAGGCAACTTCTTTAACCATCTGAGCGCCCATGTTTTCGAACTTGTCTTCAAGCTCGATTTCTTTCGCTACAGAAACACCATCTTTAGTGATGGTTGGTGCGCCGAATGATTTATCTAGAACAACGTTACGGCCTTTAGGACCTAAGGTCACTTTAACCGCGTCTGCAAGGGTGTTTACACCTTTCAACATTCTTTGACGCGCGTTATTGCCAAATTTTACTTCTTTTGCTGCCATTTTTTGATTCCTCTTAACTGTACTCTTAGAGACTGTTTAGATTCGGCTTACTCTTGGATAGCCAAGATGTCGCTTTCGCTCATGATCAGGTATTCTTCGCCGTCAATTTTTTCAGTCTTAACGCCGTACCCTTCATTGAAAAGCACTTTGTCACCCACTTTAACGTCAAGTGGACGTACTTCACCGCTCTCTAAGATGCGTCCGTTGCCAACAGCAACGACTTCACCACGCGTTGATTTTTCTGCTGCTGAGCCAGTTAGAACGATACCGCCTGCCGATTTCGCCTCGACTTCGATACGCTTGATAATGACTCGGTCGTGTAAAGGACGAAGTTTCATTTCTCGATAACTCCTTAACCTATTGTTGTTGATAAAACCCACTGAGTGGGCGTTTAAATTTAGTCGTGACCTTTAAATGGGGTATGATTTTCTGTTATCAAGGTTTGCAAGAAAATTTTTTTCATCATATTCGAGGTGAACATGACTACCCCCATCCGCATGGTTTACACCACTACCGACGATGGCGAAGTTGCTGATAGACTAGCCAAAACAATGATTGAGCGACGTCTAGCCGCCTGCGTAAAAATCGTGCCCAAGGTGAGTTCTTACTATCGCTGGGAGGATAAAGTTCAGTGCGACAGCGAATACTGGTTGGTGATTAAAACCCATCATTGGCAGGTCGCAAACCTTAAGCAGTTTATCAGCGAACAGCACAACTATGATTCACCCGAGTTTATCGTTACAGAAATCGTTGATGGACTTGAGTCTTACTTGGACTGGGTTGAGGTACAAACCAAACCATGAAAAAAATATGTTCGACTTTCTTACTTGCTTTCGTTGGTTGGTGCTTACTCACCACCAGCGCACTTGCTCAGAACAAAAATCTATTCAACCAACAACCTGAATTTTTACCCGTTGACCAAGCGTTTAAGGTTCAAGTTATTAGTGAGCAACCTCTTACCTTTGGTATCGAGATCCAGCCCGGCTATTACTTATACCAGCACGCATTTAAGCTGACGCCCAAGTCGGCGTTAACTCGGCCTGTCGACTACCCACCTGCGGAGTCACACATCGATGAGTTCTTTGGGGAGAGTCAGATTTATCGCAACTACGTCGAACTGACCTATGCACTGAATACTGATGTCAACGAGGTGACCTTTCATTTCCAAGGCTGTGCCGACGCCGGCTTATGCTATCCGCCCGAAACACGCACTATTGGTGTCCAGAGTAATACCAATGAGTCATCCAATGCGCCGCCTAGCGCTGCAGCCGCCAACTGGCAAATCCAACACGTTGATATCGCCACTTTGGGACTTTTCTTTTTACTCGGTATCGGACTCGCCTTTACTCCGTGCGTATTCCCAATGTACCCAATCATCTCGGCGACAGTGGTAGGCGATAGACCGAAAACACTTAGAAATCTCGTATTTCTTGCCTTCATTTATGTACAGGGAATGGCTATCACCTATTCGTTGCTAGGACTTATCGTCGCTTCAATGGGGATGCAATTTCAGGCTTATTTCCAACACCCCGCAATCATTGGCACTTTAGCGATCGCCTTCGCGATTTTTGCAATAAGCATGTTGGATATCATCAATCTGCAACTTCCGTCGAGTTGGCAGTCTCGTTTAGACCAAATCAGCAGAAAACAAAGCGGCGGCCGTATTGCCGGTGTTTTTTCTATTGGTGTGATTTCAGGATTAGTCGCTTCACCTTGCACGACCGCTCCACTCAGTGGGGCATTGCTATTCGTTGCGCAAACAGGCGACTGGCTCTCGGGCGCAGTTTTACTCTACGCGCTGAGTTTAGGCATGGGTTTGCCGTTAATTATATTTGCCGCATCAGGTGGACGGTTATTACCAAAGGCCGGCGCTTGGATGAATATCATCAAGCACTTGCTCGGCTGGTTACTATTAGCTGCTGTGGCTTTCTTATTAGAGCGCCTGTTTAACGACACAGTAAGCTTCTTTTTATGGCTTACTTACTTTGTCGGTCTAGCGGTGTATATGGGACGACATATTAACGATCTGAAGCATCCGTTAAGCCGCGCTTTACTCTACCTCCTGGTAACGGCGACAGCCGTCGCTGGTAGCTATTGGCAAGTCGATAAATATTACGCCGTTAAGCAGGCCCACGGTTTTTTCACTCAGGTTGAAACGCGAGCAGCGCTTGAGCAACAGCTGAATAACGCACGCCAATCTCAGCAGTGGGTGATGGTCGATCTTTATGCTGATTGGTGCGTTGCGTGCAAGGAGTTTGAGCAATATACCTTTTCACGCCGTTCAGTACAGCGTGCACTTGGCGAGTTTAAAAAGTTGCAGATAGACGTCACGGCAAATACCGCGGAACACAAGCAACTACTCAGCGACTACCAAGTACTGGGGTTACCAACGCTTTTATTCTTCTCCCCAACTGGCGAGGAGCTCAAGCAGTGGCGTGTAACCGGCTTTTTGGATGAAGATGCGTTCAATGAACATTTACAAAAGATGAAAGACACTGCAAACTAGAGTTTGCGGCGAAAATCGCTGATAAGACCAGTATTTTACTGCAAACTAGCATAACTCAACTATAATGCAGAAAGTTTTGTCAAAATGGCGGTTAAATTGTACTGAACCGCCATTAATCTTTGACTTTTAACATGTTCGTAACTTTTGGCGGCAATATGCAAAACACTTCTCGACAAAAAAAGCATATTTTGGTTTTAAACGGCCCTAACTTGAACTTATTAGGAAGCCGTGAGCCCAATATATACGGACATGAAACGCTTAAAGATGTTGAACAGTTACTTCAAACACAAGCGAATACGCTCGATGTAACGCTCGAGTGCAAGCAAAGCAATCGCGAATATGAACTGATCGAATGGGTACACGCAGCGGCTAACAAATCCCAGATGATCATCATTAATCCGGGCGCATTCGCGCATACCAGCGTAGCGCTAAGAGATGCATTGCTTGGCGTGGGAATACCTTTTTACGAAGTACACATCTCCAATATTTATCGTCGCGAAGCGTTTCGACATCACTCATATTTGGCAGATATAGCCGAGGGTGTCATTAGCGGCTTCGGGATTTACGGTTACGAGCTGGCGTTAGCTGCGGCTAATCGGCTCATCGATTCAACTCTAGAAAAATAAATTAGAGGTTAAACAGCACCATGGATATCCGCAAGATTAAGAAACTCATTGAGTTAGTTGAAGAATCGGGCATTTCGGAATTAGAAATTACAGAAGGCGAAGAGTCTGTTCGCATTAACCGTTACAGCCCGCAACCAGCGCAAGCACCTATCCAATACAGTGCCGCGCCTCAACAAGCAGCCCCCGCACCGGCAGCACCGCAAAGTTCTGACAGCGCGTCCGCTGAGTCAGAGGAGATTTCAGGTCATATCGTTCGCTCACCAATGGTCGGTACGTTCTATGAGGCACCCTCGCCAGACGCAAGTCCATTCGTGACTGTTGGCTCACGCGTTAATGCAGGCGATACGCTGTGTATCGTTGAAGCGATGAAAATGATGAACCAAATCGAAGCGGATAAGAGCGGCGTTATCAAGCAAATCTTGGTCGAAAACGAAGAACCCGTTGAATTTGATCAACCTTTGTTCGTCATTGAGTAAGACTAAACCGGGAACGCATCATGTTAGATAAAGTGGTCATAGCAAACCGCGGTGAGATTGCACTTCGCATTCTGCGCGCGTGTAAAGAGCTAGGCATCAAAACGGTCGCTGTTCATTCAACGGTTGACCGTAACCTAAAACACGTCTTATTAGCGGACGAAGCGATATGTATCGGTAAAGCGCCTGCAACTGAAAGTTATCTCGATATTCCGAGAATTATCAGTGCCGCTGAAATTACCGACGCCGCCGCTATTCACCCAGGTTACGGCTTTCTTGCTGAAAATGCTGATTTTGCTGAGCAAGTTGAGAAGTCAGGTTTTGTTTTCGTGGGTCCTACGGCAGACGTGATTCGCTTAATGGGCGATAAAGTATCAGCTATCAAAGCCATGAAAAAGGCGGGTGTACCTTGTGTACCGGGTTCAGACGGCCCGTTGGACGATGACGATGAGCGCAACATTAAATTGGCAAAACGCATCGGTTATCCAATTATCATCAAAGCCGCTGGCGGTGGCGGCGGTCGTGGCATGCGCGTTGTGCGTCAAGAGAGTGAACTACTCAGTGCTATCCGCATGACTCAAAACGAGGCGCGTGCAGCTTTTGGTAATCCGGTCGTGTACATGGAGAAGTTTCTTGAAAACCCACGTCACGTTGAAGTGCAAGTATTGGCTGATGGGCAAGGTAATGCGGTTCATTTAGGTGAGCGTGATTGCTCCATGCAGCGTCGCCACCAAAAGGTGGTTGAAGAAGCCCCTGCACCAGGTATTACACCAGAAATGCGTAAATTCATTGGCGAGCGCTGTGCCAAAGCCTGCATCGAAATTGGCTATCGTGGTGCAGGTACCTTTGAGTTCTTGTACGAAAACGGTGAGTTCTACTTCATTGAGATGAACACTCGTATTCAGGTTGAGCACCCCGTTACCGAAATGGTGACAGGTATTGATTTGATCAAAGAACAGCTACGTATTGCTGCGGGTCGTCAACTCTCCTTCAATCAAGAAGATGTCGTGATTCGCGGGCATGCCGTTGAGTGTCGTATCAATGCGGAAGATCCTGAGACGTTTGTCCCTTCACCGGGCCAAATTACTCGGTTCCACTCACCCGGTGGGTTTGGTGTGCGTTGGGATTCACACGTATACACCGAATATAAAGTGCCACCGAACTATGACTCAATGATTGGCAAGCTAATTACCTACGGTGAAAACCGTGACATCGCCATTGCTCGTATGCGCAATGCGTTGAATGAGCTGATTATCGAAAATATCAAAACCAATATTCCATTGCAAAAGTCCATCATGGCTGACGAAAACTTCCAACACGGTGGTACGAACATCCACTATCTTGAGAAGAAGCTTGGCCTTGGGGGTCACTAAACAGTGCCCTGGATTCAACTGACATTATCAAGTTCAGAAGAGCATGCACCCCAAGTGGGTGACATGCTCATGGCCAACGGTGCACAAGCAGTGACTTATCGCGATGGAGCTGATACGCCAATTTTCGAGCCACCACTGGGCGAAGTCTTGCTATGGCAACATACCTTAGTGACTGGCTTATTCGATGCCGATATCGATATGAAGCCTGTCGTGGCTAACTTAGAGAAAGCTAAAGTTCTACCCAAACCACTGCAGTACAAACTCGATGGACTTGAGGACAAAGACTGGGAACTCGAATGGATGGACAACTTCCATCCCATCCAATTTGGTAAACGGCTATGGATTTGCCCAAGTTGGCGCGATATCCCAGAGCCCGATGCCGTCAATATATTGCTAGACCCTGGTATGGCATTTGGCACCGGGACTCATCCAACTACGGCGATGTGTCTCGAATGGCTTGATAGCCATGTAAAAGGTGACGAGCAGGTTGTGGACTTTGGTTGCGGCTCTGGAATCTTAGGCATTGCCGCGCTTAAATTGGGCTCTGCTCATGCGCTGGGCATTGATATCGATAAACAAGCGTTAATATCGACACAGGAGAATGCTGAGCGCAATGATGTCGCCGATAAATTTGACGTCTACTTACCTGAACAGCATCCAAGCCTCCAAGCTGATATTGTATTAGCTAATGTACTTGCTGGTCCGTTGCGTGAGTTAGCTCATGTTATTAAAGAGTTCGTAAAGCCAGGTGGACGCCTCGTACTATCCGGCATACTGGCACGCCAAGCACAGTCGGTCATGGACGCTTACGCGCCGGAAATCGAATTTGAAACACCAACTCAACAAGAAGAATGGGTGATGTTGGCAGGATACCGCGCAGAGTGACTCTGCGCGACTTTTGTCAATAGTAAAAAATTAAAAAAAGACCTAATTTGCATACTTTTTAGCCTTTTCTTTATCCCATAAATTCCATAAAATTCTCTCCCTTTTCGCTGAGTAGTTTTTGACCGATGCGGATTGGTTCATATTCTTTGCCAAACAATCTGATTTTAGCGCCGATGGCGGGAGTCACTGACCAGCCATTCCGGCAACTTTGCTATAAGCTAGGTGCCGGTATGACGGTATCAGAGATGCTGTCGAGTAATCCGAAGGTTTGGCAAACAGACAAGTCAATGCAACGCATGGATCACTCTGGTGAGCTCGGTATTCGGTCAGTGCAAATAGCAGGTTCTGAGCCCGAGTTAATGGCTCAGGCAGCTAAAATAAACGTCAGCCAAGGCGCTCAAATTATTGATATCAATATGGGCTGCCCGGCAAAAAAAGTGAATAAAAAGCTCGCGGGTTCAGCGTTAATGCAACATCCGGAGCTTGTAGAACACATTTTAACAGCAGTGGTCGAAGCGGTTGATGTGCCCGTCACGTTAAAAACAAGAACGGGTTGGAACCCAGACCACAAAAACGGAATTGAAATTGCTCAGATTGCCGAGCGGTGTGGTATTCAGGCGCTAGCCATACACGGGCGCACACGTGCGTGCATGTATAGAGGTGAAGCAGAGTACAACACAATTCGTGCAATTAAAGACACAGTCTCGATTCCGGTCATTGCTAACGGAGATATCACGTCACCGGAGCAAGCAGCGCACGTGCTTAAATATACGGGTGCCGATGCCATCATGATTGGACGGGGTGCCCAGGGAAATCCTTGGATATTTAAGCAAATACAGCACTTCCTTGAGTACGGGGAGCACTTACAAGCACCTCCGCTCAACGAAGTCGCTCGCACTGTCGTAGAACATGTTAAAGCCTTACATCAGTTCTACGGCGAATATAAAGGTGTGCGCATTGCTCGCAAGCACGTTGGCTGGTATCTCAATGAGCGTCCTAACGGACGCGAATTTCGCCAAGCGTTTAACGGTATTGAAGAAGCTGAACAGCAGATTAATACCTTGGAACATTATTTTTTGTCACTGTAGGAAAGAGATAAGCGCATTATGTTTGATCAAAACCCAAATCGTGAGAATACATCTCCTTTAACCACTATTGGAAATAACTCACAACCTAAGCCGTTACGTGACTCAGTCAAACAAGCTATCAACAGCTTCTTACGTCAACTCGACGGTCAAGATCCTGAAGAGCTTTACGAGCTTGTTTTATCAGAAGTAGAAGCTCCACTGCTTGAAGAAGTCATGACCTATACTCGAGGGAATCAAACGCGCGCGGCCACTATGCTTGGCATCAACCGTGGAACTTTACGCAAAAAATTAAAGAAATATGGCATGAATTAATTGCCTATTACTTAAGAGCGCCTTCTGGCGCTCTTTTTTTTACTAAACTGTCCATTAATTGTAATTCAAATTAAGGCTTTATAATGACGACCCCAGCTATCAAACGTGCTCTTTTAAGTGTTTCAGATAAAACCGGTATCGTAGAGTTTGCCAAGCAATTAGCATCACGTGGTGTAGAACTCCTATCTACAGGCGGTACCGCAAAACTGTTACGAGACTCTGGCCTCACCGTCACTGATGTCTCTGATCATACCGGACACCCAGAGATTATGGATGGCCGTGTGAAAACGCTTCATCCCAAGGTTCATGGTGGTATTTTAGGTCGTCGCGATGTCGATCAGGTGGTGATGGATACTCACGATATTGCGCCTATCGACATGGTCGTTGTTAACTTATATCCATTCGCTAAAACTGTCGCGCAGGCGGACTGCAGCTTTGAGGATGCCATCGAAAATATCGATATTGGCGGTCCTACTATGGTTCGTGCGGCAGCAAAAAACCATAAAGATGTGACGATCGTGGTTAACAGTGATGATTATGAACTTGTTATCGCTGACATGGAGCAAAACAACGGCGCAGTGTCAGCCGAAAAGCGCTTTGAGCTCGCTGTGTCAGCGTTTGAGCACACCGCGCAATATGACGGCATGATTGCAAACTATTTAGGTGGTCGTCTGCGCAATGAAGCAGCATTCCCTCGCACCTATAATCTCCAGTTTAATCACAAGCAAAGCCTACGCTACGGCGAGAATAGCCACCAACAGGCCGCATTTTATACCGAACAAGATGCGCCGCGAGGTACGGTTTCGAGCGCAACACAATTACAAGGCAAAGCGTTGTCATTTAACAATATCGCGGATACCGATGCCGCGCTCGAATGCGTAAAAAGCTTTGTTGAGCCAGCCTGTGTCATCGTTAAACATGCTAACCCTTGTGGCGTTGCTGTCGCAGACACCATTGAACAGGCTTATCAACGCGCCTTTAAAACCGATCCCACATCCGCTTTTGGCGGCATTATCGCGTTTAACCGCCCGCTTGACGAAGCCACCGCTAAAGCAATCATCGACCAACAGTTTGTCGAAGTGATTATTGCGCCTTCGGTCAGTGAAGCTGCACAAAGCGTCATCGAATCGAAGAAAAATGTCCGTTTATTGGCGTGTGGAGAGTGGTCGCAGTCAACCGAGCAATGGGACTACAAACGCGTCGCCGGCGGCCTATTAGTTCAAGAAGCAGACGCGCAAGACGTGGATGAGTCACAGTTACGCGTCGTTTCAAAAGTTGCGCCAACCGATGAGCAAATGGCCGATCTGCGTTTCTGTTGGAAAGTGGCTAAATTTGTAAAATCTAACGCGATTGTCTATGCCAAAGACGGCGCGACAATCGGTGTTGGCGCCGGTCAAATGAGCCGCGTTTATAGTGCAAAAATAGCAGGCATAAAAGCTAACGACGAAGGTCTCAATGTGCCTGGCTCTGTTATGGCGTCTGACGCGTTCTTTCCATTCCGCGATGGTATCGATGCCGCTGCGGAGGCGGGCATTAAAGCGATTATTCAGCCAGGTGGCTCTATTCGTGACGAAGAAATTATTGCGGCTGCCGATGAACATGGCATTGCAATGGTATTTACGGGAATGCGCCATTTCCGTCATTAATCCGTAGGTAATAGTTAGACAGATTTGCAGCCCTGCCTCAGCAGGGCTAATCTATCTTCAACAACTACGGAGGAAGCAAAATGAAAACAAAATTGATGTTATCAATTGCCACGGCACTGACTTTAAGTGCTTGCGGGCAAGCGTCGAACGAAAATTCAGTCGGCTCTAGCATGACGTTAGAAAAAGCCGTTCAAGACGACAGCCGCACGGAACGCTATGTAGAGCGCGACGAAGCTCGTCATCCTGTTGAAACTCTTGAGTTTTTTGAGCTCGCTCCAACCATGACAGTGGTTGAGATCTGGCCAGGCGGTGGCTACTACACAGAAATTCTGGCGCCTTACTTAAGCGAAAGCGGTCAGCTCTACGCTGCGCACTTTCCGCAAAACTCGGGTAGCGACTATTACCAACGATCATTAGAAAAGTTCACGGATCGTATCCAAACCGAAGCGGTGTTCGGCAATGTCGAAATCACCGAGTTTGCACCACTGACTGATTTGGAAAGCGACATTGCGCCGCCTAACAGCGCTGACCGCGTACTGACATTCCGTAACTTACATAACTGGTACATGAGCGGCGGTGAAGAAGCAGTACGTGACGCATTCAAGCAGTTTTGGCGTGCGTTGAAGCCAGACGGTATTTTAGGTGTTGTTGATCATCGCCTACCAAAGGATGCGAGCGCGGATGCGATGGCCGAATCGGGATATATTCATCAACAATGGGTTATTGATATCGCTGAACAAGCAGGTTTTGAGCTTGTTGAAGCCAGTGAAATTAATGCCAACCCCAAAGATACGGCAGACCATCCTAATGGTGTCTGGAACCTACCACCTACATTAAATGTTAATGAAGGTGATGATGCCGAGATATACAAAGCGATTGGCGAGAGCGATCGCTTCACACTGAAGTTTAGAAAACCAACAACACAAAGGTAACACATGAAGATATTGGTAGTTGGTGGCGGTGGCCGCGAGCATGCGCTCGCATGGAAAGCCGCCCAGTCAAAACAAGTCACTGAGGTTTTTGTTGCACCGGGCAACGCGGGCACAGCCGATGAAGCGAACCTTAAAAATGTCAGCATCAGTGCTGAAGACATCGAAGGGTTAGCTGACTTTGCCCAAGAGAATGCGGTCGATCTCACCATTGTTGGTCCTGAGGCGCCGTTGGTAAAAGGTATCGTTGATCTTTTCCAGTCGCGTAAACTTGCGATTTTTGGTCCCTCTGCTGCAGCCGCACAACTCGAGGGCTCAAAATCGTTCAGTAAGGACTTTTTGGCACGTCACAACATTCCGACAGCCGCCTACGATACCTTTACGGATATTGCGGCGGCTAAAAGCTATGTACGTGACAACCAACTACCTATCGTCATAAAAGCAGACGGCTTAGCCGCAGGTAAAGGCGTCATTATTGCTGAAACCCTTGAGCAAGCCGATGCAGCAATTGACGACATGTTAGCTGGCAATAAATTCGGTGAAGCGGGCAGCCGTGTGGTCATCGAAGAATTTCTCACGGGCGAAGAAGCTTCATTTATCGTTATCGCCGATGGTAAAACAGCAGTCGCTTTTGCATCGAGTCAAGATCATAAAGCGCGCGATGACGGTGATAAGGGTCCTAATACCGGTGGTATGGGGGCTTATTCTCCCGCTCCCGTTGTCACCGATGAAGTCCACGAATGGGTTATGCAGCACGTCATTCAGCCCACCATCGACGGTATGGCAGCGGAAGGTACACCTTATGTTGGTTTTCTTTATGCTGGTTTGATGGTTGCTCCAGATGGTTCTGCCAAAGTGTTAGAGTACAACTGTCGCTTTGGTGATCCCGAAACACAGCCCATCATGATGCGCATGCGCTCGGATCTGGTCGAGCTTTGCGAGAAGGCGATTACAGGTCAGTTGGCGGGCGCTTCAGCTCGTTTTGATGAACGCACCGCTGTAGGCGTAGTGATGGCTGCTGGAGGTTACCCTGAGTCCTATAATAAGGGTGACGAAATTAAAGGCATCCCCGAAGCCACGGAGTCATACAAGGTTTTTCATGCTGGCACAAAATACGAGCAAGGTCGTTTGTTAACAAACGGCGGTCGTGTGTTGTGTTGCGTGGCACTTGGCGATGACGTCCAGCAAGCACAGCTTGAAGCATATCAATTAGTTAAACATATTCATTGGGATAACGTTTATTACCGCAATGATATTGCACACCATGCTATTAAACGTCTCGGTTAATAGCGAGTTTAAAAAGCGGCTGTCTAAGCCGCTTTTTAGTCCGGTTGTCACAAATTCGTCACTCAAATGAGATAAATTGACGCCATCGTTAATCAGTCAGCTCACTATGCATGTCGAATCGGGACGCCCTACTAGAACTCATTGAAAATGACCGTTTGTCACCTCTTTTTCAGCCAATATTTGACAATGCATCGCAAACAATTTTGGGATTTGAGGCGCTTATTCGCGGTCCTAAGGGACATTCGCTCGAGTTCCCTGACCAGCTCTTTAAACTAGCACAAGAGCAAGAGCTTCTCTCGGAGCTCGAATTAGCTTGCCGCAACGCAGCCATTCAACGCTTTGTACAACTTGAAACAGACGCTAAGCTATTCCTCAATGTTAATCCCAACGTACTTAAAGATGAGAGCCATCCCACAGGCAGCACGCTGCGACTTTCGGAACTACATGGGTTAGCACCGGAGCGCATCATTATCGAGCTCTCAGAACGTTATCCTATCGATGATACCGACTTATTATCTGAAGCTATCGCGCATTATCGCGCACTGGGACTGCGCGTTGCTATCGATGATTTAGGAGCGGGTTATTCGGGGCTCAAGTTATGGTCGGAGCTACAACCGGATTTCGTCAAAATCGACCGCTATTTTATAAAGGAACTACAACATGATGCGACTAAAAAGGAGTTTGTGCAGTCAATTATCAACCTTGCTCGCAATTTAAACGCAAAGGTCATTGCAGAGGGTATCGAAACTCAAGCAGAGTTAAAGCAGTTGAATGAACTGGGAATCCATTTGTATCAAGGTTTTTATCTTTGTCGGCCCGTTCAAAGCCCGCCCTTACACCCGGATTCACAACTGATAGAGCGTATTGCCAGCTCTCACCGACAAAATGGCGATACCATTGCTCAGTTAGTTAAAGATGCGCCTAGCATCCCATCAACGACAAAAGCGCATGTGGCGCTTGATTTATTCACCAATGACAAGCAACTCACCGCAATTCCCGTTGTCGACAACAGTAAGCCGGTAGGTATGTTGCGCCGCGAAGCGATTATGGAGCTATTCTCGGGATCTTATGGACGCGCTCTTTACGCCAATAAAGATGTCGTTCGAGTAATGGATAAGAATCCCATGATTGTGGACTGGCAAACACCGATCGATTTGGTCAGTAACAAAGTGACCGATGATTTTGATGTTGATATCTACAAACAATTTATTGTTACACAAAATAGTCGATTTCAAGGCATCGCGTCCATTCGAGATCTCTTGCGACGCATCACCGAAGTAAAAGTTCAGAATGCACGCTACGCTAATCCACTAACACTGTTACCGGGAAACGTGCCGATACACCGCACTATCTCCCAGTACCTCGATGAAAATAAAGCTTTTGAAGTCGCTTACTTTGATCTTAACAACTTCAAACCCTATAACGACGTTTACGGCTATTCGAAAGGCGACCGAGTAATATCGTGGGTGGGCGAGCTGTTACGCGAGATATTCGCTGAGAGTCATCACTTTATCGGTCATATCGGTGGCGACGACTTTGTCACTATCTCGCCTGTTGCTGTTACTAACAGAGATAAGTACCTCGACGTAGTGGCGCGTTTTGAGGCCAAAGTGAATGAGTTTTACTCGACTGCTGATCAAGCAAGGCAGTATATTTTGGCCAATGACAGAACGGGAGAACGTGCGCAATTCCCATTATTAGGCATTGCGATCGGTATTGTACAGCCAGACTACTATCGCTGTAACTCGTATCATGACGTTTCTGATTTAGCGGCAGAAGCAAAGAAGCGCGCAAAACAACAACAAAAAAGCGCCTGTTTTTTCAGTCACAGACGCTTTCCTCAATTAATCCTCGACGATTAAGTCATCTTCACTGTCAGTGGAGTAACCGAAATCTTCATCGGATAGTTTACCTTTACCATACATACTTGCCACCTTAGGGCGGTGTATGCGTGCTTGGTACTTTGCCCAAGCCTTTTCAACAACGGTTACTGGCGCTTGTTCACCACGAGCCGATGCGAGCAATGAGATATCTTCATCGCAGCCAGGCGTTAATTCACCCTGCAGTAAAGCAGTGATTAAACAGCCATATTGAGTTAGTGCGTCACTTTCTCGGATGGAAAAATCCCCAGAGCGAGAGAAACCATAGGGATAATTGCGGAAATCGTTAAACGGTTTTCTCAATAAAAATTCACGTGTAATTGCGGTCATGGCAAGCCCTTCCTACAGACTAAAACCTAACAAAAAGTCTGTCGCCTATAACGACAATGACGATATAGATGTAGAAAGAAAGTTTGTCAACGAAAAATTTATTTTTAAACGCAAATACCTGTGACTAACCAGTGACGGACAGCCAGACATGATGCAGACTTTTCCAGCTTAGCACGATACTGGTTAACATGATGATGGCTGCGAATGCGTTACCCACGATACTGTTTTTCATGTGTCCCATCGTCGACTGATTACACAACCACCAAATGAAACCGACGATAACCGGAAGTAAAATACCGTTAGCAACTTGAGCAAACCAGATCACTTTAATCGGCGATAGATCGAGGCTACTAATGACAACACCGAGCACTAGAATCGTTGCCCAAATGGCACGAAACGCAAAGCCTGTTAATGATTGCTTCCACCCCATGATGCCGCATAGCGCATAAGCAGATGCGAGTGGCGCAGTGGTGGCTGATGAAATACCCGCGGCACATAAGCCAAGCGCCATTAAGTACTTCGCTGAGTCACCGAACAGTGGTGCTAAGGCAACAGCAAGATCGCCGGCGGACTCAATAACGATGCCTTGAGCAAAAAAAGCGCTGGCAGCGGTCGCCAATATCGCCATGGAAATTAAACCGCCTAATGGAATCGAGATAAACGTATCGAGCCGAGCCTGTTTTACTCCGTCATCACCGGACCATTTATTTGCCACCGACGCGCTATGAAGAAATAAGTTGTAGGGCACCACCGTAGTTCCGACCAGCGCGATAACGGTGATAATACCGTCCGAAGGCCAACGCCAGCGCAGCAAGCTATCGGCCACACCGAGCCAGTTCGGATCGGTCAGCAAAAACGTGCCGATAAACGCGAGGCTCATTAACAAAACCAGCGTAATCAGCGCATATTCGATAAACTTGGCTTTGCCTTGCCAAAGAATAGCGGCTGCTAATACGCCAAAAACTAACGGCCACCCCTGAGCAAACCAATCCGACAATAACGGTACTTGCCCTAGCACTTCCTGCGCACCGAGTGTAGCGCCCGATAAGTTACCGCCTTGGTAAACACTGTTACCAACCACGATGGCCGCAATAATAAGTGTGAAGAAAAGAACACGCAGCCAAGGCGTGGTCATTTGGGAACGGATATTTTCACCAAGCCCGTTACCCGTAATGACGCCAATGCGCGACGCCATCTCTTGCAGAACAGCACAAATGACGGTGGAAAGCATCAATGCCCATAACAGCGCATAACCGAATTCAGCGCCAGCCAGCGAGGCCGTTACTACCGTTCCCGGACCTATGAATGCAGCTGCTACAAGCGCCCCGGGACCAAATTGCGATAGCTTCATCAACCTTCCTCGACTAACTCAAGTACTAACCAGTTATCTTCGATAGCTGCGTCTGAGTTATCAATTAAGTCATCCATGTGCGCATGCCCTTGCTCTGTTAATCCCATGACGCCAACCGCACAGTGACGACCACGTGCTTTGCCCGAATAAAGAGCAAGGTCCGCCAACTTTAGAGCGCTCTCCCAGTCTAGCTCAGCCTCACTGAAATGACTGAAAGGCAATGTAATGAATCCAATAGTGGCTGTCACCTCTATCTCTTTTTTCGAGGTCTCGACCGGTTCGGACGACACCGCGTGCTGAATACGCTTCACAAGCTCGATGAGCTGCTGCTGGTTAACGCGATTGAGGCAAAATAAAAACTCCTCTCCGCCCCAACGTACCAGGCTATCGTCCTCGCGACACAACTCTCGCAGACGACGACTCATCTCCACCAGCACTTCATCGCCTGTATGGTGTCCGTAGGTATCATTAATTCGCTTAAAGTTGTCAATATCGAGTAACACGAGACCAATTGGTGTGGTGACGTTTTGCTTTCTGCGCGCTTCCATCGCTAGTTGCATCGAGCGACGGTTCTCCAATCCGGTCAACGGATCGCGTTTGGTTTGCTCTGACAAAGCAACGTTGGCCTGCTGCAATTTACGGTTAGACTCTTTCACTTTGCGGTACAGCAACAGCAGCGCGAAGAATACAAAACCACCCAGAATAATGGCCAACCAAGTGATTATTGTTTGTTGACGATTATTCTCGATGACTTGCTCGCTCAGCTTATTACGCTGCTCCAACAAATCTATTCGCTGAGCTTTATCGCGATTATCATACAGTGCCTGCATTTCGGCTAACGCCTTACTTTGCGAATTCTGTAAGATTTTTTCTCGAATAGACTGTCGCTCTTTTAAAGCAACCGCCTGCTCTTTATACCGCTCCATAACTTCATAGGCTTGCGCAAGTTCCTTTAGCGTTTGTTCAAGCGCACTCAGTTGGTCGGTTTCGCGAAAATAGTCAACGACCCGTTTCATCTGTTGCAAACCCAAACTATCGCCTTGTCTCACAGCGATAAAACCTAGGTTAAATTCGACCGTGCGCACCATATCGTCGTAATCTATTGATTTGGCTAACGCCAAGGCTTCATTTAGATGATCTTTGGCTTTATCCAACTGCTCCAACCGCATGTACGAGTCGCCGAAATTATTCAATACGATGGCGCGTTGGTACGGAAAGTTCTCTGTATACTGATATGCCTTTTGTAGCGCCGTGAGTCCACGTTCATAGTTGCCAAGACTGGTATAGGCATAATACTGAGTAAACCAAAGTTCATAAGACAGGGCTGGAATAGAATTATCGCCGATTTCATCCAGTGCCTCCTGCGAGGTTTTCAACGCTAAATCCCATTGTTCAAGGCGTAACTGAATATCTGCAATGGATGACTTAAGGTACAATCGACGGCGAAGCTGACTAATACCTTCCATATGATCGAGCGCGGACTGTGCTTTAATTAAATAGCCCAACGCAACTTCATAGCGGCTCCACTGTGTGTAGAGTCGCGAAAGCAAGTTATAGGCGTAATAATTGATTCGAGGATTGCGCACTCGCGGCATAATTGCCTCGAGGTCGGGCACTTTAACAAAGGCTTTGTCGAGCTTATCTGCAAATACCAGTAAATCGATTCGATTGGCCAGTAATTCAGCTTTTAGATTCGCGTCACTACTCTGCTGAACCTCTTTTTCCAACCGATCTAAAATTTCATTCGCCTTATCATACTGTTCTTCATAGGCAAACTCGGATGCCCAGTAAGTAAGTGCTCTGACGCGTATGGCAAGGGGGGTCGTTGGCGAGAGCCGACTAATGACGGGCTGCAAAAAAGCTTTGCCGTCAAAATCATCAGCCACCGATTGATTAAGATATTCGTCGAGTTGCGACTCGATAGACTGAGGGGGTTGGTCCTCAACCGTACTCGCTTCGACTAAAGACGCATAGCCGACCAAGACAAAGCTCAGTAACAATAGACATAATGTATGCGTGAGTGACTCATGAGTTTTGACAAATTTCACGGATATGCGTCCAACTTTTTGTTATATTTTTTGTATTAGCGGCGACATTGTATACGATTTTGCAACATCCTGTAACAGTTTAGCTTATTTAGCGCTCAATCTAAATAAAGAAAATCCCCGCAAGGTGGTGACTATGAGCAAACTTAACTGGTCCAAGATTTTAAAGTCTGGACAACGCATTTTTATCGGTTCGCACGCGGCGGTGCCAACGGCGTTAATCGACGACCTGATCGAAAATGCAAAGCACCTGCACGATATTGAAATTGTGCAGCTCATGACTCTATCTGACAATAAATGGGCTTTACCCGAGCATCAACAGCTATTCAAAGTAAACACCTTTTTTATCGGCGGTGATAACGTTCGCAAGGCGGTTAATGAAGGACGAGCAGACTACACACCTTGCTTTATTTCCGATATTCCTAACTTGTTCAATAATGGCATATTACCCTTAGATGCGGCCCTAATCATGGTCAGCCCAGCCGATCAATATGGCTATCACTCGATGGGGGTCTCCGTTGATGTGGTGGCTGCTGCTGCTAAATCTGCTAATACCGTAATCGCACAAGTCAACGAGCATATGCCCGTTACCTTTGGTCAATCCTTCTTGCATAAAAATCAGATTGATTACTTTTGGTACCACGATCAGCCGCTACCTGAATTACCGCCCCCCGATACCGTGGACAATAAAATTATTGAACGTATTGGACAGTATATTGCCCTATTAGTACGAGACGGTTGTACTTTGCAAATTGGCTTAGGTCGTATTTGCGCTGCGGCGCTTCACTACTTAGGCAATCATAAGGATCTGGGTGTACACAGCGAACTTATCACCGATGACATCATGAACCTGATGCTGCAAGGCGTGATTAATAACCGTAAAAAGACCTTCCATCCCAACAAAATTGTCACCAGCTTTTGCATGGGTAGCCAAGCGTTATACGACTTTGTCGATCGAAATCCCCACGTTGGCTTTTATCCAAGTGAATATGTCAACTCGCCAACGAACATCGCGCGCAACGACAACCTGATCGCCATTAATAGCGCGATTGAAGTCGACCTAACTGGGCAAGTGGTCTCCGATTCGATAGGACATCAATTCTATTCGGGTATTGGTGGACAAGTAGATTTCAGTCGAGGCGCATCGCTGAGCCAAGGTGGTAAACCGGTCATCGCCCTACCGTCAACGACGCAGGATGGTAAAACCTCTCGTATCGTGCCACACATCCGTGAAGGCGCTGGCGTGGTGACCTCGCGCGGTCACGTTCATTATGTTGTGACTGAGTTCGGTGTCGCATCGTTGCGCGGTAAGAGTATTCGAGAACGGGCACTCGAGCTCATCCGTGTTGCCCACCCTAAGTTTAGGCAGCAGTTATTACAGCAAGTGCGCCAGCATTACTGGGTACCCCATTACCAACAGCTAACACCAAGTGATGTGCCTGAACTTGGAGAGATTGGTTTTAAAAAAATCAGCTTTGCCGGAGAAGAGTTTGATTTACGGCCGCTATACCCGTCCGACGAACGCCGTCTACAAGAGTTCTTCTATTCGCACACAAAAGAAACGCTCCAATTGCGCTATAACGCCGTCCCGACACAAATGAGTCGAGAAAAGTCCTGTACTTTAGTGAGTATTGATCAGTCCGTTGATCTTGCACTGTGTATTGTGCGTCAAAAAGGCTCGGCTGCAAAAATCATGGCCGTGGGGCGCTATTACTATATTGAGTCCCATAATAGTTGCGAGGTAGCGTTTGTCACACGTGAGCATTATCAAGGTCAGGGAATGGCCAGTCTGTTGCTACAAGAAATGATACGAATCGCCAGACTACGTGGACTCGACTCGATGCAAGCCGTGGTACTCGTGAATAATAAACCCATGCTCAATGTGTTTGAGAAGTCAGGGTTTGTGCGTCAAGCGAGTGATGAGCCGGGTGAAGTCATGCTCAAACTCGAACTCAAGCAAAACCAAACCCAACAAGAGTCGCCCTCATGAGTATTTACCTTTACTCTCATCCTCACTGTCTACTGCATAACCCTGATAAGGAACATCCTGAGTGTCCGAGTCGCATAGACGCAGTGAATGACCAGATTATTCGTTCAGGGCTCGACTTTGTGTTGACTCGTGAGCAGGCGGGTCCTGCAACGTTAGAGCATATAAAACTAGCGCATAGCGACCAGTACATCAGTGAGTTGTATAGTAAGCAACCCCAGGAGGGTCATGTTTGGCTCGATCCAGATACCCCGATGACGCCCGACACGCTTGATTCTGCACTCCATGCGGTTGGCGCAAACGTGGCTGCCGTAGATAAAGTGTTAGCCGACCAAAACAAACAGGCATTCTGCCTTGTGAGACCTCCGGGGCATCATGCGACAAAGAGTCAAGCAATGGGGTTTTGTGTATTTAATAATATAGCCATTGCAGCGCTTTACGCTCAGCAGGCTTATGGTTTATCACGCGTAGCAATTGTTGATTTTGATGTGCACCATGGCAACGGCACGGAAGATATAGTGCAAGCGCACCCTGATATCCTGTTTTGCTCAACTTTTCAGTCACAACTCTACCCTTACGTCGATGAGAACAAAAACGATGATCACATTATTTCGATCGCGCTACCGCCAGGCTGTAAAAGTTTAGATTGGCGAGAGGCTGTGTACTACCAGATTTTGCCCCAACTCGAAGCATTTAAACCCCAATTAATTCTCATCTCAGCGGGGTTTGATGGTCATATTGAGGATGAGATGTCGCAGTTTTTATTGAAAGAAGATGATTACTTTTGGATTACGCAAAAACTGAAGTTGATCGCCGACAAACATTGTTCTGGACGTATCGTTTCTAGCTTAGAGGGCGGCTATGATCACAGCGCGTTAGGACGCAGCGTTGTAGCGCATTTAAAAGGGATGTTGGGTAGCGAATACTGAGATAAAGGAGATTTGGAGCGGGAAACGAGACTCGAACTCGCGACCCCAACCTTGGCAAGGTTGTGCTCTACCAACTGAGCTATTCCCGCATTTCGATATAATTACTTAGGAGAGTCTGACTTGGAGCGGGAAACGAGACTCGAACTCGCGACCCCAACCTTGGCAAGGTTGTGCTCTACCAACTGAGCTATTCCCGCATCGTCAGTGCGGCGTGTATTCTACTGAAACCGCCGCCAACGTCAACCGCTTTTTCACCACCAGTCGTTTAAATGGCGAAAAAATGTGCTCTATAATGTTTGAGCTCATCAATTGACTCACGAATATCAGCAAGTGCTTCATGTGCGCCTTTCTTTTTAAACCCATTCATGGCTTCGGGCTTCCAACGCTTGGCCAGTTCTTTTACCGTGCTTACATCGAGGTTTCGATAATGGAAAAAAGCCTCAAGCTCCGGCATGTGTCGCGCCAAAAAGCGGCGGTCCTGACAAATTGAATTACCGCACATAGGCGACGTATTGGGCTCGACATACTGTGACAAAAACTCGATGGTTTCGCGCACTGCATCCTCTTCGCTGTGCTGGCTCTTTTTCACCCGCTCGACGAGGCCGGAGCCAGTATGAGTTTTAACATTCCAGTCATCCATTTTATCGAGATTTGACTGCGGCTGATGAATCGCTATGGTTGGACCCTCAGCAAGGATATTCAAATCTGCGTCCGTGACGATGGTTGCCACCTCAATAACGTGATCGTAGTCAGGGTTTAACCCCGTCATTTCTAAATCGATCCAAATTAACCGCTGACTTTTTTGTTCTTCACTCATTCCAACTCTCTTAACTCGACTCATTTTAGGTTATGATAGCGTTAAACTGTAAGTGGCAACAAGGTAAAGCGATTGGCGAAGCAAAAACGGCTGAATAAAGGACAAAAACGTCGAATTCAACAGAACCGCGAGAAGCGTCTCGCGCAAGAGATCGACGTGGCCAGCGATCAGCTAGGAGCCAGCCAAACAGGCATCATTGTCAGTCGTTACGGCCAACACGCCGACTTGCTGACCACCGATAATGAAATAATTCGTTGTCATATACGGCGTACTGTCGATTCATTGGTGACTGGGGATAAAGTGCAATGGCGTCCAATGGTTCAGGCACAAGATGGTATGCGGGGCATTATCGAAGCCGTGCACGAACGTCAGTCGTTGCTTTCTCGACCTGATTATTATGATGGCCTTAAACCGGTTGCAGCAAACATCGATCAGATATTTGTTATTTCGAGCGTACTCCCGAGCTTTACGACACAGATTATCGATCGCTACATCGTTGCTTGTGAAGCGATCGATATTGAGCCGATTATCGTTCTTAATAAAGCCGATTTGTTAAAAGAGATTGACACTGAAGAACGCCAGTTTATTGAACAGCGGTTGTCTGACTACCAAGCGATCGGCTACCGAGTGCTTCTTGTGAGTAGTCAGACTGCAGAAGGTATGACTGAACTTAACAACATGTTGAGTGAACATATCTCTATTGTTGTCGGTCAAAGTGGTGTCGGAAAATCATCCATCGTCAATCGGCTTCTTCCTGACGTTGCAACCGAAACCAAAGAAGTCTCGACGAACTCTGGTTTAGGTCAGCATACGACGACTGTGGCAACTTGGTATCCACTAAACAGTGGTGGTGCCTTGATCGACTCCCCTGGAATACGCGAATTTGCATTGTGGCACCTTGAACCGGAGCAAGTCGCCAGTGGCTATGTTGATTTTCAGCCTTATCTTGGGACCTGTAAGTTTAAAGATTGCAAACACAAAAATGATCCGGGCTGTGCATTGCAAGAGGCCGTGGAAAAAGGTGAAATACAGCCATGGCGATTAGAAAATTATCATCGGATTATCGAGTCTATGTTGGCTAATAAGCCGTCTCGAGTTTCAGCAAGAGGAAAACTGTAAGTGAGCAGCAGCGAACGATTCAAAATTGGCCTTCAATACGTACTTCCAAAACACCTACTATCACGTTTAGTGGGTCGATTTGCAGCTGCGAAAGCGGGGATATTTACTCAAGCTTTTATTCGCTGGTTTATCAAACAGTACAAAATTGATATGTCCGAAGCGATTCAAGAGGATCCGCGCGATTATGCCACGTTCAACCAGTTTTTTACTCGTCGTTTAAAACCTGAATTACGTCCAATCGTTGATGAACCTGACCATCTAGCTCATCCCGTTGATGGTGCCGTAAGTCAGCTCGGAGATATTGAGGAAGGCCGTATTTTCCAGGCCAAAGGGCACGATTATTCGTTGCTTGAGCTGCTAGGTGGAAAAGACGAGGACGCGGCACCGTTCCGTGAAGGAACGTTCGCCACCATTTATCTCGCTCCGAAAGATTACCACCGGATTCATATGCCGGTCGATGGTGTGTTGCGTAAGATGGTTTACATTCCAGGTGACCTGTTCTCTGTCAACCCGCTCACGGCACAAAACGTACCGAATCTATTTGCACGCAACGAGCGAGTCGTCGCAATATTTGATACCGAAGTCGGTCCGATGTCGATGGTACTCGTTGGCGCGACGATTGTTGCTAGTATTGGCACAGTTTGGTCGGGGACCGTCACACCTCCAACGGGCGCTCGGATACAACATTGGTCCTACCCAACATCTGGACCTGAAGCCATTCGTCTCAATAAAGGTGAAGAGATGGGTCACTTTAAACTCGGCTCCACAGTAGTGATGACCTTCGCTAAAGGGGCAATAGAGTTTGATGAAGCACTTCAACCCGGTTCTGTGACCCGAATGGGTTCAGCGATGGCTAAGGTTCGGTCATGAAAATTTGGGCGCATCGGGGTGCGAGCTTCGAAGCGCCCGAAAACACCCTAGCGGCATTCAGTCGAGCGATTGATAGCCATGCCTTTGGTATTGAGCTTGACGTTTATGCCGTCGACGACGAGCGATTTGTATTCCACGACCGATACTTAGAACGCTTAACCACTTCACCAGGACGGTTGCTCGATTTGACTCAAGCTCAAGTGAGAGCGCTTAAGGTATTCGGTCAGCAACCTATTCCCACCCTGCGTGAAGCACTTGAGCATATCGCGGGACATTGTCACGTCAATATAGAGTTAAAAGGGGATATCCCAAGTCAGTCGCTGCTTCTCGACATCGATTATGTTTTGGAACGGAAGCTGTTCAAGCCTGATCAGATCCTCGTCTCTTCGTTTAATCACCATTGGTTACAGCGCTTAAAACACCGTCGACCAAATATCAACGTAGGTGCCTTAACCACTTGTTGCCCACTAGACTACTGTGATTTTGCATCGCGTCTTAACGCCTACTCTGTTCACGTTGATGTTGATTTTGTCACACAGGAGTTAGTTGATGACGCACACCGACGCGCACTGGAAGTCTACGTATTTACCGTAGATGAAGGGCATGATATCGAAGAGTTACATGACATGGGTGTGGATGGCATTTTTACCAACCACCCGAGTTTTGCTCAGAAAATTATTGAGGGGCTTCCCGGTATAAACCGTTCGCCCCTCTGGCATTACTGACCCCCAGCCTAGTGACGGTGGTCAGGGTATTCCTCTTGCAATGACTCCAAACGACGTGTAATCGCCATCGGTGATTGTGTCTTCTGAGCCATCAACATATACAGTGCCGGTATCACAAACAGCGTTAAGAACGCTGATAACGCGACTCCCGCGAAGATAACCGTACCAATCACCATACGACTTTCTGAACCGGGCCCTGTTCCCAGAATAAGCGGAACCGAACTCATTAACGTGGTAAATGCCGTCATTACAATCGGTCGCAAGCGTTGTCGCGATGCCGTAATCACTGCATCACGGAACGTGAGGCCAGCGTCACGTAACTGGTTGGCAAACTCCACAATTAAAATACCATTCTTCGCCGCCAAGCCAATAAGCATGACGATACCAATTTGGCTATAGATATTAATGCTGTTTCCAGTCAAATACAGACCAATAAAAGCACCTACAATAGCAATCGGAACAGCCAGCATAATCACCAGTGGGTGGATAAAGCTCTCAAACTGAGCCGCAAGTACCAAGAAGGTAATAATTAATGCCAGTCCAAAGACAAATACTATCGAGCTGCCACTCTCCTTATAAAGTTGCGACTCACCTTTGTAATCAATAGAAACGTCTTCTGGAAGTTTTTTGTCGACGACGCCCTCTAGGTAGCTCAACGCTTCGCCGAGCGAATAACCGTCGGCTAGGTTGGCTTCAATGGTGACACTACGCATACGGTTATAACGATTTAACTGTGATGAGGTAGCACGTTCGCTCACCTTCACCACATTAGACAGTGGAATCAGTTCGCCGCTTTTACCTGACCGAACATAAATATTGTCGATAGCACTCGGGCTGCGGTAGTCAGCCTTCTCACCCTCAAGCATGACATAGTACTCTTCGCCACGATCAAGATAGGTCGTTACCCGACGTTGCCCTAAAATCGATTGCAACGTAATACCAATATCTTCAACGGATACACCGAGGTCGGCAGCCCTCACTTCGTCTACTTCGATTAATAGTTGCGGCAAAGTCTCTTTATAGTCACTGTCAACTTCAACCAAACCCGGGTTCTTAGCCGCTTCCTCAATCACAATGTCGCGATACTCAGCCAGTTTTTCGTAGGTATTACCTTGCAGTACAAACTGCACCGGACGACCACCGCCACCGCTAATACCACTGCGCATGAAGGCAAAAGCCTGTACGCCGACGACTTGATTGAGTTTTTTACGCATCTCTTCCATAAGTTCAAAAGTCGACCAGTCACGTTCCTCAAAAGGAATTGCACCGACAATCGCGATCCCCGCTGAGTTGCCCCAGCCGGGCGCCCGAACAATAACGCGGTCTATTTTATTCTGATCGATATAAGGCAGCAGAATTTGCTCAATTTCATCCATGTGCCGCGAATTAGATTCAAAACTCGCTCCTTCTGCGCCTTTAATACTGATGTAGAAGGTACCGCGATCCTCCGGTGGTGCGAATTCTTGTGGTACAAATTGCATTGCGCCGTAACTCACCACACCACTCAGAAAAACTAAAACCAATGCCAAACTCGGACGCTTGATACTGCCCTCTAGTAGGGTGGTATATTTAGCCTCAAGCCACTTAAAGAAGCGATCGAATGCCATACCAAACTTACTAGTGCGTTCTTTTTTATGTAGTATTTTAGAACCCAGCATCGGCGTCAGCGTCAGCGCTGCAATACTGGAGAACGCCACAGCCGCTGCAATCGCTAAAGCAAACTCGGTAAACAACTTACCGATATTGCCTTCCAAAAACGCCAACGGTACAAATACTGAAATCAGCACTAAAGTCGTTGCAATAACCGCAAAGCCCACTTCTCTTGCGCCCCGATAAGCAGCGAGTAGTGGCGGCTCGCCCTCTTCAACACGACGATAAATGTTCTCCAACACAACAATCGAATCATCAACCACAAGCCCGATTGCGAGTACGAGTGCCAGCAAGGTCAATAAGTTAATCGAGAATCCGAGTGAAAACAGCACAATATACGAAGCAATAATAGCCACAGGTACCGTCAACGCGGGGATAATGGTCGCTCGGATATTGCCGAGAAATAGATAAATAACCACCACAACCAAGGCCATCGCGATGAGAAGTGTGTTATACACTTCATCAATCGAGCCTTTAATGAAAATAGACGAGTCGTAACTCGTGGCTAAGTACATGGTTTCTGGTAGTGTTTTTTCTAACACTTCCATTTCCTCGCGCACATTTTCCACGACGCTGAGGGTATTGGCTTTGGATTGCTTAATGATGCCGATACCGACCATATTGACGCCATTACCACGGAAGTCAGTCTTGTCGTCCTCAGCGCCAAGCTCAACACGCGCAACCTCACCCAGCCGCACTAAGTAACCGTCATCACCCTGACGAATCACTAAATTGCGGAAATCGTCCTCAGATAAGTAGGCGCGTGCCATACGCACAGAAAATTCGCGCTCAGTCGACTCGACTTCGCCCGCTGGTAACTCAATATTTTCCTCACGTAAGCGGCTGACGATATCCGTCACGGTGATTTGACGTGCAGCCATCGCGTCGCGATCAAGCCAAACACGCATTGCATAGCGACGGTCACCACCAATACGCACACGCGCAACACCATCGACAACAGCGAGGCGGTCCACAATATAACGCTCTGCATAGTCGGTCAGCTCAAGTATCGACATACTCTCGCTACGCAAGTTATACCAAACCACCGTTGTTTCATCCGAAGACGCTTTTGAAACCTCGGGAGGATCGGATTCCTCGGGCAAATTATCCAGCGCACGTGATACCCGTTCGCGCACATCATTGGAGGCTGCATCAATATCGCGTGAAAGCGTGAATTCAATGCTAATCGATGAATTCCCGGGGCGGCTGCGTGACGAGATATTTTTTATCCCCTCAATGCCACTGATGCGTTCTTCGATAAGCTGTGTTACTTGCGTTTCTACGACTTCAGCACTCGCCCCAGGATAGTCTGTACTAATGGTTACCACAGGTGCATCAATATCTGGAAACTCACGCAACGGAAGCATTGTAAATGCAACAATACCGAAAATAATTAACAGCACATTGACGACAGTGGCAAAGACTGGGCGTTTTACTGATACATCAGATAACAACATGCCCTAGTCCTCCCTTACATCGACAGGAATACCATCACGCAGGCGCACTAAGCCTTCGACGATAACTTCGTCACCCGGTTTAATGCCCTCTGTAATTTCGACTACACCCGGCTTCCGACGACCAATGGTTACTTCTACCTGTTTGGCGCGGTTATCAGGTGTTAGAACAAACACATACTGACGATTCTGTATCGGTAATAACGCTTTTTCAGGGAGTATCAAAGCCTCATCAATGCTGCGTAACAAGGTGATTTGTAGCAACATACCTGGGCGTAAGCGTTCATCATCATTTGCCAGTTTGGCACGAACACGCACTGACCGAGTGACGGGATCGATGCGTGAATCAATACTCGTTATGCGGCCACGAAACTGTTCCCCTGGATACGCTCGATTGCGAGCAATGACCTCTTGGTCAACAGCGAGGCTTGCAAAATAACGTTCCGGAACGCTGAAATCTACTTTGATGGGCGAGATGTCATCTAATGTTGTAAAGGTATCTCCAGGTGCAACTAAGGCGCCTGGGCTGACTTCTCGGATACCTACCCGACCCGTAAACGGTGCGTAGATTTTCATTTCGGCTAGAGTGGCTTCCGCTACCTCGAGTTCGGCCTGAAGGCGATTCACTTCGACATGTTGCTCTTCAACCTGCTGTTGTGATGCCGCATTTTGACGTCGTAGCGAAGTTAAACGTTCCAACTGACGTTGGGCTTCGTTCAAGCTAAATTGTAACTGTTGAACGCGCGCCACCTCTTTACGCGCATTAAGCTCAGCCAAAAGCTGACCTTTTTCAACGCGATCGCCACTATCAAAATAAATAGCTTCAACGATATCTTGTGTTTGCGAGGTAATTTCAACGGTTTCATTGGCTTGTGCTGTACCGAGCGCTTCGATCACATCTCGATATTCGCTCATTGCCACCACTTGTGTCCTCACAGGGACACTGGGTTGCGACTGTTCCTCAACCTCTGTAGTGGGAGGAAAAGCAAAGAAATAAATCGCCAATCCAATTAAGGCGATAACAACAAGGGTAATTGGATTAATCCAATTGCGGCGCGCCATACAATAACCTCGAGAAAAACAACATCATAATAAGGTCTATTGTATGAAAAACACCGCCCGTTGGGCGGTGCATCTAACGAGTATGAACGTGAGTTAATCGCAAATGTTTCAAATTATGTGATATTTAGCGATGATATTTGGGGCTATGCTTGTGAACGGCTTCAATGAACGCCCCCGCATGATCCGGGTTCACTTCTGGATGGATACCATGTCCTAAATTGAATACGTGACCACTTCCTTCACCATAGCTCTCTAAGATCAACTGGACTTCTTCTTCGATACGTTGTGGAGAAGCATATAACACGGATGGATCCATATTACCTTGCAAAGCAACTCGATTGCCAACGCGCGCACGAGCATCCGACAAGTCAGTGGTCCAGTCTACGCCTAAACCATCAGCGCCCGTTTGTGCCATCGCCTCTAGCCACTGCCCACCGTTTTTAGTAAATAGGGTGACAGGTACATGGTTTCCATCCTGCTCACGAATCAAACCAGCGACGATTTTTTCCATGTATGCCAGTGAAAATTGCTTATAGTCCCGTGGTGATAACACGCCACCCCAGGTATCAAAAATCATCACTGCTTGTGCGCCCGCTTTAATCTGCGCATTGAGGTAATCAATAACCGAGTCAGCTAATACGTTGAGTACATGATGCATGAGCTCAGGCTCAGCAAACAGCATCTGCTTAACTTTAGAGAAGTTTTTAGTACTTCCGCCCTCGACCATATAAGTTGCTAGAGTCCATGGACTGCCAGAAAAACCGATGAGTGGTACTTTTCCATCTAATTCCTGACGAATGAGACTCACTGCATCGGTCACATAACGCAACTCATCACTCATATCCGGTACAGCAAGTCCCTTTACGTCGGCTTCAGTACGCAACGGACGCGAGAATTTGGGGCCTTCACCTTTTTCAAAGTAAAGACCAAGCCCCATCGCGTCTGGAATCGTTAAGATGTCACTGAATAGGATAGCCGCATCAAGATCAAAGCGTCGCAGTGGCTGCAGTGTCACTTCGCACGCAAGCTCTGTGTTTTTGCAAAGGGACATGAAGTCACCGGCTTCCGCCCGAGTCGCTTTATATTCAGGCAGGTAACGACCTGCTTGGCGCATCATCCAAATCGGTGTTCTATCGACCGGCTGTTTCTGCAATGCTTTCAAATAACGATCATTTTTTAACTCGGGCTTTCTCATAACGTCTTCCAACATCCAATTTATTGGTTATTTTATCACTCTTGCTTTGCCTTGCCGATAGCGATTTCAATCAAACGATGTGCAATCGTGCCTTCGGGGGGCGTGTCGGGTAAATCATCAATAGCAAACCAGTCGCCCGTTTCGAGTTCAACAGGGTCAATGTGTAAATCCCCCGACTGCCATTGTGCAGTAAACCCCATCATCAATGAGTGCGGAAACGGCCACGGCTGACTCAGTTGGTACTCGATATCACAGACCTCAATACCCGCTTCCTCATGCACCTCGCGCGCTAAAGCTTGCTCGAGCGACTCTCCCGGTTCCACAAAGCCCGCCAAAACAGAATAGAGCCCCTGCTTGTGACGCTTGCCCCGTGCCAACAACAACGTATCTTGTTTTCTTATTGCCACGATGATGCAAGGGGAAACACGAGGATAACAACGGTGATTACACTGCTGACAATGCATGGCGAGTTCCCAGTCCACCGCTTGCATACGCGCCCCGCAACGACCACAGAACCGATGTTGGTTAATAAAGTCCATCACCTGACGCGCTCTCCCAGCCATCGCAAACTGCTCTTCATCATGCACCGAGAGTAAGCTCCGTAATGGCACAAACTCACCGCCTACAAAAGCGGGATCATTAAGATCAGCGACGATAAGGTAACATGGTCGCTCTCTTAACTCGCCTAAATAGACCACTGTATATTGAGACAGATCAGGAAAGTTAAGTGATGCCATCGGTCCCGAGGGAACGTTGCCATTCTCGGTTACAAAAACATCGCCAGCCGAGCAAATAAACCAACGTGCAGGTTCGTCTTTCGATGGTTTTACATAAGGCTTAACCAAGTTACACTCCTTAGAGTAAAGATCGCCAATTTTGATTGAGAAAAGCATTCGACACCTTTACAGTATGTCGAAGATCTCATTTCGGAGAACCCCATGTTAAAGAAAAGTGAGGAAGCACGCCAGCGTTGGGGCGGAGCTCATGACAGCATTGACCAATGGTTAACTGAACGACAAGACCTTCTCGTTAACTATTTTAAGCTAGCCGCCCTTCCTCCCTATGAAGGTGTACGCAACGGCTTACCTGATGTCACTGACATTCGTGATTTCTGTGGTCAATTAGTCGACTACGTGTCGAGTGGTCATTTTGAAATTTATGAGCAATTAATGACACAAGCGCGCGAAAACAAACAGCCGCTTGAAGCCTTGCTTGAGCAAGTATTTCCACTTATCAGTGATACGACGGAAATTGCTTTAGATTTTAATGATAACTACGGTGAAATTGACTCTAACAACCATCTTAACCAGTTTGACCGTGATCTATCAGCACTCGGTGAAGCGATTGAGTTACGTATGGAATTTGAGGATCAATTGCTACATCATTTAGAGAAACACGACGCATTGTAGTCTTTATCGGATTCCAAATAATAACGGCCGCAATTGCGGCCGTTTTAGTTAGTAAGTGTCTACTTACTGCTGAGCTTGACTGCCTTCAGACTCAGGCTTATCTTTCACGTCCAATAATTCAACGGTAAAGATCAACGTTGAGTTAGGCGGAATTTGACCACCCACTTCGCGATCACCGTAAGCTAGCTCTGCTGGAATAACAAAGCGGTATTTTGCACCCTCGTTCATCAACTGCAGGCCTTCAGTCCAGCCTGGGATCACACGATTAAGTGGAAAGACTGTCGGTTCGCCACGCTCATACGAGCTATCAAATACTTCGCCATTGACTAAAGTGCCTTCATAGTGGACTTCTACAATGTCGTCTTCACTAGGGCTATCACCTTCACCCGCTTCAATCACTTCGTATTGAAGACCCGATTCGGTTACCTTAACGCCATCCTTTTTAGCATTTTCTTCTTGGAACGCTTTGCCTTCTTTCGCAGCTTTGCTACCTAATACATTCTTGCGTTGTTCCATCACTTTTGAACGTAAGTCATTCAGTAGTTTGTCCGCTTCCTCGTCAGATAATTTGTTTTCGCCCTTCACCGCATCAACAAAGCCAGCGATAACGAGTTGGCGGTCGAGCATGACTTCAGCTTTTTCTTGATCATCCAGGTTACGAGCGACAAAACTACCCACTGACGAACCCAGCGCATAGGCTTGCTTTTCTTGTTCTGATTCGAGTTTTTTCTGGCTGACAGGGTACGGTTCTTGCTGCGAACATGCAGTAATAGCCAGCGCAATAGCCGATAGCGCTAGTGGTTTCATCATTCGGTTCATCTTTTTCTCCAATTAACATCCCGTAAAGTAATTGACTATGCCATAATCAAAATGTTCGGTCAGCCCCATACTACACAACACCATAAGGCTTGCCCATGAATATTAAGCAAAACGTCATATTCACTCTTGTACTCTTTAGCTGCGCCTTGTTGTTTGGTTGCGCCCCTGCCCCTGAGCAGATCCACAAAAAAGCACATGCTGAAGCAGGTACTTATGTCGCCGATATTGCTAATGACGGCTCCTTCAGTGTCGTGGCGACTGACAGCAACGGCGTCTTATTATGGCCACGTTACGCAAATGATGCCAAATACCAGTGGCGGCAAGATGATGCTGATGTGTCACAAATAATTGCCGTAGATATTGGGGCTGATGGTCGCACCGTTGCCACGGCGAGTCGCAAAGCCTTTAGCCTTTGGGATGCGAACAGTGGTGAGAATTTAGGTTATTGGCAATCGGGTGGGGCTGATATTACTAATATTGCCGTATCAAATAACGGTTCTACTATCGTGCTAGGACTAAACAACGGCACTCAAATTGCGTTCAACCCTGAAACAGGAAGACGCCTTGAATTTTACGGACATCAAAATGCGATAACCGATTTAGTCATCGCCCCCAATGGCCGGTATGCCCTGAGCGGCAGCACCGATCAAACCGCAATTTTATGGTCAACTGAGTCGGGCCAACCCATCCACCAATGGCAGCATGACACTCGTCTGACAAAAGTGGCTTTAGACGCTGCGGGTCGCTACGCATTAACCGCAGGCAGCTTAGATAAAGCCTATATTTGGAATGTAAACACCGGTAAGCAAGTTACACAGCTTGATATCATTGAACGTGTTAGAATATTCAGTAGTGCACGTTTCAGCGAATCAGGTGAGTTTTTAATCACAGGTTCGCCGTCGCGTCAAATTACGCTCTGGCGCACCCAAACGGGTGAAGAGCTTAGAGCTTGGAATGTGGAATTACGCGATAGCCATCGCCCTAATAATGCCGTGGTGTTAGCAGTCTGGCTTGATGAAAATACGGGTGCCGTGATGAGTGAGAGCTCGGCAGGTTATGGCGAATGGTGGCAACTAGAATCGAATTGGCAGCAGTAATATGACTGAAGTAGAACAGTTACAGAGCAGAATTGATAATTTAGAATCCCAACTGGCATTTCAAGAGGATGTCATCGACGCGTTAAACCAACGCGTTACTGAGCACAATAAAGAACTCTCGGAAGTGGCTCGACGAATGAAATACTTAGGTGAACGATTGCGCCAAGTGCAAGATAGCCAATCATCACCAGATGCCGATCCGAGCGTTGAACCCCCACCGCCGCATTATTGATCGGAGCGCGGTTATCCGCTATAACAGATGTTCACTCATTGTTAATAGGTTTTTATGTCTTCGAAGCATCCTATCATTGCGGTAACGGGTTCATCAGGTTCGGGTACTACCACGACAGGTCAAGCACTACGTCATATCTTTCGGTCCCTCGACGTATCGGCTGCGTTTGTCGAAGGTGATAGCTTTCACCGTTACTCAAGACCGGAAATGGATGTCGCAATCCGAAAGGCTCAAGAACAGGGACGCCATATTAGTTACTTTGGTCCTGAAGCAAATGACTTTGAGCGGCTTGAGTCACTGTTCGAAGAATATGGCCGCACAGGTAACGGACAAATCCGGCGCTACTTACACACCTTTGATGATGCGGTTCCCTACAATCAAATGCCCGGCACATTTACACCTTGGGAAGACATGCCAGAAAATACCGACGCTTTGTTTTACGAGGGGTTACATGGCGGTGTTTGTGGCGAAGGCTATGATGTCAGTAAGCATGTTGATTTGTTGATCGGGATGGTGCCCATCGTGAACCTAGAATGGATTCAAAAGCTGGTGCGTGATACTCAAGAAAGAGGCCACTCCCGCGAGGCTGTGACAACCAGCATTATTCGTAGTATGGAAGACTATATCTATCATATTGTGCCGCAGTTCTCGCGCACACACATTAACTTTCAGCGCGTTCCAACGGTTGATACCTCTAATCCATTTAGCGCCAAAGAGATACCATCTCACGACGAAAGCTTTGTTGTTATTCGCTTTCGCGGTATGAAGAATGTCGATTTCCCGTATTATCTACAGATGATCGATGGCTCGTTTATGTCACGCACCAACACTTTGGTAGTACCGGGCGGCAAACAGGCGCTGGCAATGGAGTTAATATTAACCCCCTTAATCGAACAAATTATCGAGCGCAAAACGCAGTTGCGTACCCAAGTGGACTGGCTCGATAATTAATTCTTTACTCTTCGACGAGCCAAAAAGAACGCGAATGGGCTGATTCATCTTGCGCCAAAATGCGTTGCAGGTAATTCATCACGTCCGGTAACTGCTGCTGCACACCGAATGGCGGATTTACCCATACATAACCACACCCATAAAGCCCGGTGGTTGGATTAGGCTGCTTCACCATGAGTTCGATCGCTAAGGTTTTCGGTAAACCGTCTAACTCTGCTAACTGACGATAAAAGTCACCGACCTTTTCATCGTCTTTTAACGGAAACCAAACGGCAAAGCTACCAGCCGCCCACCGTTTAACCCCATGTTTAACTGCAGCGACAATATCGTCGAACTCATGAACCGACTCAAACGGAGGGTCAATGAGCACTAGCCCGCGTTTCTCGTTTGGGGGCAGTTTGGCTTTTAATGCTTCATAACCATCAAAGGGCGCCATGACCTCTAAGTGGCTTGTTCGTTGGCCTTTCAAATTAGCCTTAAGCGATTTAGCGTCCTCTGTGTGTAGCTCACTAACAATATGTCTATCCGTGACTCTCAGTAGTTGCTGTACCACCCAAGGCGAACCTGGATATGCCTTCAACTCGCCTTGCTCATTTAAACCTTCAACAATATCTAAGTAAGGTTTAATAAAAGCTGGCGCATCGGCATCGTTCCACAGCCTGCCAATACCCTCTGGATACTCATTGGTTTTACCAGCTTGCTCAGAGGTCAGATCGTATAGTCCAATCCCGCCGTGGGTATCGAGTACACAAATAGGCTTGTCTTTCTGCTTGTAGTAGTCAATCGCCATGACCAACAGAAGATGTTTAAATACGTCGGCAAAGTTACCGGCGTGGTAAATATGTCGATAGTTCACGCTTCGATAATCTTATAGCTATGGCTCATTTCAACACTGGCTTCGAGCATTTTGGCTACCGAACAATATTTGTCAGCTGATAGTTTTACCGCTCGTTCTACATGCGATTCGGCGACACTATGACCCGTTACCATAAATTCCAGGTGAACCTTCTTAAACACTTTCGGGGTATCACTCACTCGTTCACCGGTCACACGACATTCACAGTGCATTACCTTTTGTCGTGCCTTTTTCAGTATGCTCACTACATCCACAGAAGCACAACTCCCGGCAGCCATTAGAATAGCTTCCATGGGGCTTGCAGCCGTTTTGGCATGACCATCTAAGACCATTTGATGGCCACTACCAGACTCCGCTACAAAAGTCAGGTCATCAAGCCACTTAACCGTCGCATTCAAGGTATTCTCAGACATAAATGAATTTAGCCTTTGGTATTCAGACGCTGATCAAAAAGGTTTTTTACCAAACCTACAAATTCAATAATAAACGTCTCTTGTTGTTCGGAGGGGTGATTGTCGAGTACAGACGAAAGGATTTCTTCTAAATCATACATAATCGCGTCGGCTTCTCGCACAATATCAAGTCGGGTGTCTTGATCGATATCGTTCTGCTCAAACAACGCCATCATGTGCTGTGAGAGTTTCTCCTCAAGCACATCACGCAGGGTGTAATTTGCACTGCCTGCTGGCAGCTTCCGCTGTTCAAACAACGGAAGCTGCTCAGTCAAGTAGTGAATAAGTTCGACGTAACCGTCTGTCTCAGTAATCATTGAGATAACTTATTAAAATTTTAGCCCCGGCGCTAGTGTTTCGGGCAAACTTTGTGTATCGGCTTCGACAGATGCCACAGGGTAAGAGCAGTAATCTGCCGCATAATAAGCACTTGCACGATGATTACCGCTAGCACCGATACCACCAAATGGAGCTGCACTGCTTGCACCTGTAATCGGTTTGTTCCAATTAACAATGCCAGCACGAATGTGCTTAAAGAAATGACGATAAGTCGCTTCGTCATCACACAGAATGCCTGCTGACAACCCATAGCGCGTATCGTTTGCTTTAGCAATCGCATCGTCTAAGTCGTTAAAGCGGTATACTTTAAGCATTGGACCAAAGTATTCTTCATCGGGCGCATTTTCGACACCGGACATATCAATAATACCTGGCGTAACAAAGCCTAAGTTACTGTCTTTCTGCTTGAGCTTAACCAATGGTTTACCACCGAGTTGGACGAGCTCATTCTGCGCATCCACCATTTGACTCGCGGCTTTTGCAGAAATCATTGCGCCCATAAACGGCTGAGGGTCAGCATCGTAGTCATCAACGAGGATGTTTTCGGTCACTTCTACCAAACGGTCGAGTACTTTGCCGCCCATTTCGGTGTTTTCGATAAACAGTTTACGCGCACAAGTACAACGCTGACCTGAAGTGATAAACGCTGACTGGACGATGTTATGTACAGCGGCATCGACATCAGTAATGTTGGTAACGATTAACGGGTTATTGCCGCCCATCTCCAACGCCAAGATTTTATCTGGACGTCCACCAAATTGTTTATGTAGTAAGTGTCCGGTATTCGAAGAGCCCGTAAAGTATAGGCCATCGATCTGTGGATGGACTGACAGCGCTTTACCGGTCTCGACTTCACCCTGAACCAAGTTCAGCACGCCCGCTGGCAGGCCAGCCTCTTGCCACAACTCGACCGTCACCTGAGCCACATGAGGCGTCAGCTCAGACGGCTTAAACACCACCGTGTTGCCAGCGATCAAAGCAGGGACAATGTGACCGTTCGGTAAGTGCCCTGGGAAGTTATAAGGACCATAAACAGCGACTACGCCATGAGGCTTGTGGCGAATAAACGCCTTCGCACCTGGCATCTCGTTTTCTACTGTCCCTGTGCGCTCTAGATATGCGCGCTCAGAGATGCCCACTTTACCGATCATCGCACCCACCTCAGTGCGTGTTTCCCAAACCGGTTTACCCGTTTCGGCCGCCATCACGCGTGCTAAACGTTCTTTGTTTTGCTCAAGTAATTCCGAAAACTTTTTACAAATAGCTAAGCGATCTTCAAATGAAGTGTGAGACCACTCAGGAAATGCCGCACGAGCAGCCATAACCGCTGCATCAACTTGTTGCTCGGATGCACTTTCACCACTCCAAACAACTTCATTACGTGCAGGATCAATCGACTTAAAGGTTTTACCTTCGCCCGCGAGCCATTGATCGTTAATAAACTGTACATTAGAACTCATCATTGTTCTCCTGTTACAGAGCCACGATACGCACCGTATCGCCCTCAGAAAGATTCAATTTATCCGCTTGCTCAGCGCTCAATTGCACTTTTTCAGAGCCGTCAATGTGACGAACCTGAGCCGCTCTAAATGATTCAATTTGTGTATTGCATATAATATGAGGCGTTGCACTCTCGGCATCCACTGGTGTGTCGACCAGCATCACCTCTTTTAATACACTATTACGTACACTACGTAAGTTCTGGACTTCCGCCTCGACCGTCGGTCCTGCGTCGAAAATATCGACAAAGCCACGGAACCTAAAGCCTTCAGACTCGAGTAGTTTTAACGCCGGTCGCGTATTATCGTGCACTTTGCCGATCACTTCTCTTGCCTTCTCTGGCAACAGTGATGTGTAAATCGGGTAGCGCGGCATGAGCTCAGCAATAAAGGTTTTATCGCCAATGCCACTCAAGTAATCTGCTTTGGGGAAGTCCATCGAGAAAAAATGTTGTTCCAACCAATCCCAGAAAGGTGATGCACCATCGTCGTCACACACGCCACGCATTTCAGCAATCACCCAATCACTAAAGCGTTGTTTGAATTGCGCTAAAAACAGCATCCGAAAACGTGAAAGCGTGCGGCCATTTAAGTTGTGACGATACGGCTCACGTAAAAACAACGTGCATAGCTCTGAAACACCTGTGTAGTCATTACATAATGACAATGTCTCGAGCGTGTTATGAATGTTTAGCTTCTCAGAATGGTGCACGACCTTACCTAAGCGGTAATGCCAAAACGCTTCGGTCAACCCAACGGCTGCCTCAATACCACTGACACCGGCAATTTCGCCCGTTTCGGTATCTTCCATGACGAACAGATAACTTTCATCGCCTGGGGTCGCTACATCTTGCTTGGCAAAAGCAGCTTGCGCTCGAGCGATTCTTCGCTCGAGCAAACCTTGATCAATTGGCAACGATGTAAATCCATGCCCAGACTCTACTGCACAACTATATAGCGCTTCGTAATCTGCTGCCTCTATCGGTCGAATAACCAACATACAGGGTCCTCAATTAACCAACGACTTGAGCAACAGCGTGCTCAAAACGTTTGAGACCTTCCTTGATATCCGCTTCAGGGATAATAAGCGAAGGTGTGAATCGAATAACGCTGGCGCCAGCAACCAAAACCATAACGCCGTGTTCTTGACCCGCGAGCAAGAAATCACGTGCGCGGCCTTCAAATTGCTCAGTAAGCTCAGCGCCAATCAGGCAGCCCATGCCACGCACTTCTTTAAACACATTGTATTTGTCGTTAATTGCAGCGAGGTGCTCTTTAATCATTGCTTCGCGCTGCTTAACACCCTCAAGCACGGTCTCTGTATTTACAACTTCTAGTACCGCTTCTGATACTGCACATGCCAACGGGTTACCGCCATAAGTACTACCGTGTGTGCCTGGTTTTAAATGCTCTGCAATTGCAGCAGTCGTCAACATTGCACCGATTGGGAAGCCACCACCTAATGATTTAGCAGAGGTTAGAATATCTGGCGTCACGCCAAGCTGCTCATACGCATACAGCGTACCCGTACGACCAAAGCCAGTCTGTACTTCATCAAAAATCAATAACGCATTGTGTTTGTCACACAATTCACGAACTTGCTTTACAAAGTCCTGCTCTGGTGGGACGACACCACCCTCGCCTTGTAACGGCTCCATCATCACCGCACAGGTCTCGTCATCGATAAGTTTCGCCAATGCATCTGCATCATTGTAAGGTACATGCTCAATCGCACCTGGCTTTGGACCAAAGCCGTCAGAATAAGCAGGCTGCCCACCGACAGTGACAGTGAAGAACGTGCGTCCGTGGAAACCTTTGTTAAAGGCAATAATTTTTTGTTTCTGTTCGCCGTGCACATCAATCGCCCAGCGACGCGCCAGTTTCAATGCGGCTTCGTTTGCTTCAGCGCCTGAGTTTGCGTAATAAACGCGGTCGGCAAAGGTTGCATCGGTTAACTTCTTAGCTAAGCGAATCGCCGGTTCGTTAGTAAACACGTTACTTAAGTGCCAAAGCTTTTGGCTTTGCTCGTGCAGCGCATTTACCATTGCCGGGTGACAATGACCTAGACAGTTAACGGCAATACCACCAGCAAAATCAATATACTCTTTTCCCGCTTGATCCCAAACGCGTGAACCTTCACCTTTCACAGGCACCATTTGAGCGGGGTTGTAGTTCGGCACCATCACGTCACTAAACATCTCACGTGTCACGGCCATTTTTGCTGAATTATCTGTCATTGCTCACTTCCTTATCGCTTACAGCGAATTAGTTAACTTAACAATCACGAAGGATTTTAAAGGCTATATTATGCCAAAAATTGAGCAATTTGTCTGCGTAAATACTGAGTTAGTCGAGTGAAAGGCTTTATATGCAGTAGTTTTGCAAAGAATCCGAATAACTATCCATGCATCGGGCATAAAGTAGAATGATTACGCACAAATTTTTTTACACCCGCTCTAATGTAACTTTTTTTTATAACATTTGACATTTTTAGTAATCACTCTTAAAAGTGTTCTTAACAATAAAAATAAACAACTACTACGAAGCCATGAGTGAACAAGAACTTACATTAGAAACAAGCTCGCGGTTCCAATTACGCCATTTAACGGTTGGACACACATTCGAGATTGAATTTGAGTCAGCATCGCGTCCGCGGATAAAGTTGCCATTGGTCGGCTGTGAACATGGTCGCTACCTTATCGTTCGCTCACCGAACCCCAAAACCCACGGCAGTTACGCAGATGTCATGTACGACGGCTGTCCAATTATTGTTCGCACAGTAGTAGAGGGCGATAAAGGCGAGATCATTGCTTTTAAATCAAATATCTTGGCGATCATTAATTACCCCGTACGGCTCATGTTTTTGGCCTATCCAGAGAACATAGAAAACCGCAACTTGCGCGCTACACAGCGCTTCCCAACCCGTGTGCCCATCACATTATCATCACAACATCATGACCAGCTAGCAGCTAATGGTGTGATGGTCGACGTATCGATGTCGGGTTGTCGCCTGTTATTTAATGTCAGTGATAATCAAACCGCACTTAAAGAACAAGCCATCAATTTGCACTTGCACTATTCACAGGGTAATAGCGAACCTATTTTGCGGGGTGATGTGAAAAACCAACGTAAAACGGGACAAGAATTAGCCGTCGGTGTTGCATTCACCGACGACGAAGCATTCGTAAAACAGCAATTAAAACGGTACCTAATGATCGATCTTGATTTAGCTATTTAGCGCTATTACTCGGGTACGTTGAACTTAGGGCGTTTTAAATTCAATGTGTTTAGCTCAGCAACGAGGCCCGCATCAACATCGTAACGTTTGAGTAAATGAGAGCCTTCCTCAACCGTCGCCAACTCGACTTCTCTCAACATACGGAACTCACAAAATGCATTGGCTTGCGCCAATATTTTTGCATACTCAGAATCAAACTCCGCTTTACTGCTCGCTTGGTGAAAATTCTGCAAATGCTGACTAATCGGCACTCGCTGTAAACCCCACCCCTCCGATACGATATAGCTCACACGTTTATCCTGCTCTAGCATTAAGTTTCGTAAGAAGCGCTCATCGGGGGTAATATTCACCAATGCACTATGGCGGTCAGGGCTGCTATCGTTAATCGATTCCATCGCCATTTCACGCTGAACATCATCAAAAACGCGTAAGTACAGCTTTGTTAAGGCAACTTTGCCGAGTTCATGAAACATACCAAGCGTATACGCAAGCACGGGATCTTTTAATTTTCGAGTCTCCGCAATGGCTTGAGCAATAATGGCGGTACCTAAGCAATGTTCCCAGACTTTTCTTCGAAACAAGGTAAACGGCTGAGTCGAGGGCGGGAGCCAATGTTGCATGATATAAGCTGGAGTGAGTAAGCGAAGGTTTTCGCTCCCCATGAAACTCATCGCCGTACGCAAGTTTTCGAGTTTAACTTTGTTACCCTTACGACGCTGATCAATGAATGGCGGTTGATTAACGGTTTTCAATACACCGTTATGGAACCAATCCATGCCTTGTACAGTATCCTCGATACGCCGCATAGAGGCGGCCTTGGTACTCAGGATATCGAGGAGATCAGGTAACCTATCCGGCAAAGGGATGAGCTTTTCACGCACGAAATCGCGATCATCCAATTGTTCTAGGATACGTCGATAAATGTTTTCATGGAGTTCGTCAGAAATACGATCTTGATAGCGTTGACGCGCTCTAGCAAGGCGTTCACGTTCATCATAATTAATTTGCTCGACCTGAAGTAACCGACGCTTTTGTTCTTGAACTTCGTTGTCAACGCCGTCGGCTTTATCTCTGCTTTTGCGCGCAAACGGAAAGCTAATTAGATAATTGATAAAGCGCTTCTCAAGACGAAATGCGGGGTCTTTGCTTCCACCTTCGGTCGATACAGCAAAAAAATCAAACATTTAGCGGTATACCCTTGTTTATAAGATGCGTAATTTGAACAGACACTTAGTAATTAGTAAATATATCATGTTACGGATTAAGGGTAGTTAAAAAGTTGCCTATCAGGGCGTGTCCGGATTGGGTTAGCACGGATTCAGGGTGAAACTGGACGCCGAAAATGGGAAGCTCTTTGTGGCGCATACCCATAACTTCGGTACCAAATTCATCCGAGTCTACCCAAGCATCAACAACGAACGACTCTGGAAGGGTTTCTTGAGCGACAATCAGTGAATGGTAGCGCGTTACCTCAATAGGCGAGGAGAGCCCGTGATAAAGTCCCTTTCCGTCATGACAGACTTTAGACACTTTGCCGTGCATGACTCGCGGTGCTCTCACTACCTGAGCTCCCCAAACTTGCGCAATCGCTTGATGCCCAAGGCACACCCCCAATATCGGCATGTGCTCCGCACACGCCTCAATCGCAGCCAGTGACACGCCCGACTCGTTGGGGCTACACGGTCCCGGCGATATAACTAAAGCGCGCGGCTGACGTGCTAGAAGATCTGTTATTGAGATAGCATCGTTACGCACCACCCAAACAGCTTCTCCAAGCTCTTCAAAATAGCGCGCTAAGTTATGGGTAAACGAGTCATAGTTATCGATTAACGCGATCACGCGCTATCACCTCACTGACCTGGGTACTGAACAAAGCCAACGGCTTTATATACATCAGCTAACGTTTGGTGGGCGGCTTCACGTGCTTTATCGGCACCTTTTTTCATCACCTGGTTCAAGAACTCACGATCATTACGCATCTCGTGGTAACGCTGTTGAATAGGCTCTAACATCGCTACCACCGATTCAGCGACATCTTTTTTAAGGTGACCATACATTTTATCTTCGTACTCAGGAACAAGCTCATCGATACTGCGCCCTGTGGCGGCCGACATAATACTCAGCAAATTCGACACGCCCGGCTTTTCTTGCTGATCGAAGTAAATACGTGCTTGTTCATCCGAATCAGTGACCGCCTTTTTAATCTTTTTGAGGATTTTCTTCGGCTCTTCCAACAGCCCCACGTAATTATTAGGGTTATCATCTGACTTCGACATTTTTTTCGTCGGATCCTGCAATGACATAACACGCGCGCCGACTTTAGGGATCATGGGTTCTGGAATTTTGAAAACATCGCCGTACAAATTATTGAAACGTTCCGCGACATTACGCGCCAGCTCTAAATGCTGCTTTTGGTCATCGCCAACGGGCACTTCATTGGCTTGATAAAGCAAGATATCAGCAGCCATCAATGCCGGATATGTGAAAAGACCCGCGTTGATGTTATTGGCATGACGTTGAGACTTATCTTTAAACTGCGTCATACGATTCAGTTCACCCATTTGCGTGTAGCAATTCAAGATCCACGCCAATTGTGCGTGCTCAGGAACGTGCGATTGAATGAACACGGTGCTTTGTTCAGGGTCAAGGCCACAGGCTAAATACAATGCCAAACCATCGAGGGTCGCCTCTTGCAGTTTTTCAGGCTCTTGCCGCACAGTGATAGCGTGCAAATCAACCAGCATAAACTTACAGTCGTGAGTCGCTTGCATATTGACCCACTGACGCAATGCGCCAATATAATTACCAATTGATAATTGACCTGAAGGCTGACAGCCGCTTAATACGATAGGTTTAGACATCTTTATTCGCTTCCTAACTAAGTAATTTGATTCGCTTTGATATTTTGCTTCATGGTGCGAATGACCTCAGCATAGTCATCGGCATTAAAAATAGCGGAGCCGGCCACAAACATATCAGCTCCCGCTTTAGCAATTTCACCAATGTTGTCGCAATTCACACCACCATCCACCTCAAGACGAATATCACGACCACTGGCGTCGATGCGTTCGCGCACTTGACGTAACTTATCTAAGGTACTCGGAATGAACTTCTGCCCACCAAAGCCAGGATTCACCGACATTAATAAAATGAGATCCACTTTATCCATCACATAATCAAGATAGTGCAAAGGTGTTGCGGGATTGAATACCAGCCCAGCCTGGCAACCATGCTCCTTAATTGCTTGAATAGTGCGATCGACATGCTCAGACGCTTCGGGATGAAACGAAATAATCGACGCCCCAGCTGCTGCAAAATCGGGAACGATGCGATCCACTGGCTTTACCATCAAGTGCACGTCGATCGGCGCTGTGACACCGTAGTCGCGTAGTGCCTTACAAACCATCGGGCCAATCGTCAAATTCGGTACGTAATGGTTATCCATCACATCAAAATGAATAACATCTGCGCCGGCAGCTAAAACATTATTCACTTCCTCGCCAAGACGAGCGAAATCGGCGGATAGAATAGAGGGTGCAATCAACGGCTGCATGGGTCGTCTCCGTTTCAAAAAGTGCGCGCATTATAGCACCGAAAAGACGACAAAAAAATTCGTAATCTCGACTAGCATTTTTAGCAATTCGCTGATAAATTAATCAGAATTGTTAATGATAAAGGTAAAGACCATGAAAACATCCGCTAAATATGCAGCCGCTGCTGCCGGCGTGATACTCACGGCATCAGCTGCACTCGCACTGAGCCAAGGTCCTGCTTTTGTCAGCAAGCAAGCCGCAAATTCAACGCAACGATGTGAAGTGTTACTTGATGCTTCCGAGTTAAAGCAGTCGAGCGATCAATGCCAAGCGCCAAGTACTCAAGTCACATGGACGAATTGGTTTAAGGGCGAAAGCCGTTCAACTCAGTTCCATTTCTTCGATTTGATCGAGTTGCTGTTTAGTTCTTCAGATGAACGTACCTCGCAGCAAAGCTCAGGTTATAACGGTCAAACATCGCTCTAATCGATAGACGATGCCTGTTCTATTAATGAGCCCGTTATTGGTGAGCCAATCCTCTATCTTGCAAACACTGTTGAGTGTCATTGCTGCATTTTTTGGTGTTCAAACTGATAAAAACCGCCAGCGCGACTTTAACAAAAAGAGTCCTATCCCCTTTATTGTTGTCGGTATTATTCTGGCGGCCGTGATGGTTGTTGTAATAATGCTAATAGTCAAGTGGGTGTTAGCCACCCACGCTTAGTGCTAGCTTAGCTTGCGATGCCACTGTGACGCAGCAATGCGTTTATCTCAGGTTCACGCTCGCGAAACTCTTTGAACAATTCGGCAGCCGGTTGACTTCCGCCTCGCTCGAGAATCGCATGCAAAAACGCGCGACCGGTAGTTTGATTGAAAATGCCTTCTTCTTCGAATTTAGCAAATGCATCAGCCGAAAGTACTTCTGCCCATTTATAACTGTAATAACCCGCGGCATAACCACCCGCAAAAATATGCCCAAAACTATGCTGGAAACGATTGTATTCAGGAGGCATGCGCACAGCTACCTGTTCACGAACTTGGTTTAGTACACCCGCAATGTCTGCTCCTTTGTCAGCATCAAATTCACTATGTAATTTCATATCAAACAAAGAGAATTCGAGCTGCCTAACCATTTGCATCGCCGACTGAAAATTACGTGCTGCCAACATATTGTCTAACAATGTCTGCGGCAGTGGTTCGCCTGTTTCATAGTGCCCGGAAATATCTGCCAATGCTTCAGGTTCCCAACACCAATTTTCCAAGAACTGACTGGGTAACTCGACAGCATCCCATTCTACGCCGTCAATCCCCGAGACCCCGGCAGTATCGACTTGCGTCAACATATGGTGCAACCCATGACCAAATTCATGGAATAGCGTTAGTACCTCATCGTGGGTAAATAATGCAGGTTTGTCGCCGACCGGCTTACTAAAGTTGCAGGTCAAAAATGCCACTGGGTGCTGAAGTAAGCCGTCGCTGGTACGGCTGCGGCCGACAAAATCTGCCATCCATGCACCACCTCGCTTACCCGCACGCGCATATAAATCCATATAAAAGTAACCGCGGACCTCGTCCTCAGCATCCTTAATTTCGTAAAAACGAACCGTTGGATGATAAGTCTCTACGTCGGTTCGTTCACTAATGCGAATACCAAACAGACGATTCACCACGCTAAACAAGCCAGCTACCACCTTGTGCTCAGGAAAGTAGGGTTTCAGTTGTTCATCGGATACAGCATATTCAGATTGCTTCAACTGCTCGCTGTAATAGGGTACATCCCAAGCATCAAGTGACTCCACTGACTGCGCTTTAGCAAAGTCCTCAATAGCTTGATAATCGGCTTTCGCCTGCTCTATAGAACGTTCAGCTAAGTCATTCAAAAATGACAATACTTGACTCGGTGACTCCGCCATTTTGGTCGCTAACGACATCTGCGCATAATCATCAAACCCAAGTAAGTTGGCCAGCTCGTGACGCAGCGCCAAGGTTTCATTCATGACTTCGGAATTATCGTACTCGCCTGCGTTTGGACCGACATCCGAGGCACGGGTCACGAACGCTTGGTACATCGCTTTACGAAAATCTGTATCATCGGCATATAACATGACTGGCAGATAACTCGGAATATCGAGAGTAAACAGCCAGCCTTCTTTTTCTGCGTCCTGCGCCGCCTCTTTTGCTGCCTCAATCGCGCTGTCAGGTAGACCTTTTAACTGCGCTTCGTCGGTTACTTGATAGTGCCAGGCATGCGTCGCGTCTAATAGGTTGTTGCTGAACGTAGATGAGAGTTCCGACAGCCGACTGGTAATTTCAGCATAGCGCTTTTTCTTGCTGTCAGGTAAGTCGACCCCCGACAGTTTAAAGTCACGCAACGTGTCATTGATAAGCTTTTGTTGAGCAATAGAGAGCGATGCAAACTCTTGGCTTTCCGAGAGCGCTTGATAGGCCGCAAACAACCCTTGATGTTGCCCCACATAGGTTGCGTACTCGGATAACTTGGCTAAACACGCATCATGCGCTGCCCGTAGCTCTGGCTCACTCATTACTGAGTTTAAGTGTGATACCGGTGCCCATACCTTTTGAATACGCTCATCGGCTTTTTGCAGAGGTTCTACTAAATCTTTCCATGTATATTGATTAGCCGCCAATACCTCATCAATAGCTCGTTTAGCGTCATTAATGACCTGTTCGACCGCAGGTTCAACATGTTTAGGCTTTATTGCTGAGAACTTTGGTAAAGCGTTATGGCTATCGGCCACTTCAATTAGCGGGTTTGACATCACGACGTATCCCTTAAAAAAGTTTTTGATTTACCTCTTATATTGGGCGGTTTGTCCAATCTTCAACCATAAACACTGATTTTCTTACCTGCTTGAGGTATGCTTTTGAGGTCTAAAAAAACAAGGTGGAAAACACGTATGAATCGCACTTATTCTCGGCTAGGAGCGTTAAAGCCCTTAGCTCGCGGACTTACGCTTGCTAGTTTCGCAACATTATTGACACTATCGGGTTGCTCGACATTAACAACGGGTTCGAGCTCTGAAAACACAACTCAAACGGCTCAAAGCACTGAAGGACAGCTCTCTTTACAAGAAATTTTTGCCAGTGATAAATTTCGTGTAAAGCGTCCTGCACCTACACGTTGGTTGGAAGATGGTTCAGGTTACACAACCTTGGAGTCGTCAGAACAAGTTAAAGGCCGCGACATTGTCCGGTACCATCCCGAAACCAATGCGCGCGATATTATGGTATCGGCGCAAGCACTCACGCCAGAAGGCTGGGATCATGCGCTTGATATTGCAGATTACCAATGGTCTAACGACGGCAATAAAGTATTAATTTTTACTAATACCAAGCGCAGTTGGCGTACGCATACATTAGGCGACTATTGGGTGTTGAATCGTACAACTGGTGAATTGCGTCAATTAGGCGGTGATGCGCCTGAGTCGACGCTTCAGTTTGCGAAGTTTAATCCACAAGGTACTAAAGTCGCTTACGTAATGCAGAACAACATTTACGTACAAGATTTAGGTTCTTTTACCATTCAAGCGTTAACTAATGATGGTAGCGACACCATCGTTAACGGTACCTTTGACTGGGTTAACGAAGAAGAATTCTTCCTGCGTGATGGTTTCCGCTGGAGTCCTGATGGTCAGCATATAGCATATTGGCAGTTGGACACCGAAGGCACACCGACCTTTACGATGATCAATAACACCGACTCGCTTTATCCGACGTTAAAGCAGTTCCCTTATCCTAAAGTGGGTGAAACGAATGCCGCCATGCGTATTGGCGTGATGCCGGCTGACGGTGGCGACACCACTTGGATGCAGCTGCCTGGCGACCCACGCATGCACTACCTCGTGCGCATGAATTGGGCGGGTAATTCAAGCCAACTGTTAATTCAACAACTCACGCGTAAACAAGACGTCAATCGTGTTTACTTGAGCGACATTGACGATGGACGTAGCCAAAAGTTATTAAGTGAAACAACAGACTCTTGGGCTGAATACGTTGATGACGTGAAGTTCCTCGATAATGGCAAGTCATTCACTTGGCTGAGCGAACGCTCGGGTTATCGTCACATCTACCGTGTGGAACGTGATACCGGCAAAATGACCACCATTACTCGCGGTAACTGGGACGTGGTTGAAGTATTGCGTATTAACGAAAACGACGGCTGGGTTTACTTTATTGCATCACCTGAAACCCCACTCGAGCGCTATTTATTCCGTGCCAAACTGGATGGAAGTGGTGTATTAGAGCGATTAACGCCTGCCCAACCTGGCACGCACAGTTATAGTGTTTCACAGGATGCAAAATATGCAGAGCACACCTACAGCGACGTCAACCATGTGCCTGTGACTGACATGGTCAGCCTACCCGATCACAACGTGATTCGTACGGTTGTCGCTAATGATAAAGCGCAACAAGCCGTTGATGCACTTAACCACAAGCCGCTCGAGTTCTTCCGCGTCACTGCACGTGATGGACTGGAGCTTGATGGTTACATCATGCGCCCAACCGACTTTGATCCGAATAAAGAGTACCCTATTTTATTCTATGTCTATGGCGAGCCATGGGGGCAAACAGTCGCTAATCGTTGGGGTGGCTGGTTATACCTTTGGAACACAATGCTAACCCAACAAGGCTATATCGTAGCTTCAATTGATAACCGCGGAACGAAGTCACCGCGTGGCTTTGACTGGCGTCGTTCGATCTACAAGAACCTAGGTGTTGTGACTGTTCGCGATCAGTACGACGCGTTGCAAGAAATGGCAAAACGTTGGGACTACATCGATACCGATCGTGTAGGTATTTGGGGTCACAGCGGCGGCGGTTCACAAACACTGAACGCTCTTTTCCGTTATCCTGAAGCCTATGACATGGGTATGGCGCTCGCCCCGGTACCAGACTTAACGTTATATGACACCATTTACCAAGAGCGTTACTCAGGTCTGTTGCCAGAATCGGCTGAGCGTTATAAAGAAACTTCAGCCATCACCCACGCCAAAAATCTCGAGGGTGATTTATTACTGATTCATGGTACGGGCGACGATAACGTCCACTTCCAAGGCAGTGAACGCTTAGTCAACGAATTGATTAAATACAATAAGCAGTTTGAATTCTTCGCTTATCCCAATCGTTCACACGGCCTTTATGAAGGCGAAGGCACCACGCTCCATCTTCGAACTATGATGACTGAGTTCCTGAAGGAGAACCTGCCTGCAGGCGCTCGCTAACTGATCTTCCGATTAAGTTAATCGGTATTAACCACTTAAAAGCCCCGTATCTTCATTGCATGATACGGGGTTTTTACTCATCATATGCGCATCTTTGATTTGAGGAGTCGATTTTCATGAGCAGACATTATGACTATTTAGCTATCGGTGCGGGCAGTGGCGGTATCGCCTCAGCCAACCGCGCAGCCATTCGCGGCGCAAAAGCCGCTGTTATAGAAGCCAATGCGGTGGGTGGCACCTGCGTTAACGTCGGTTGTGTACCGAAAAAAGTCATGTGGTATGGCGCTCATATAGCCGAAGCAGTCAAGTATTCTTCCGCCTATGGCTTCGACCTTGATCAGAAAGGTTTTGATTGGGGCACCATGGTAAAAAACCGTGAAGCTTACATTCAACGTATTCACGGCGGCTACCATCGTGGCTTCCAAGGTAATGGCGTTGAATTTATCGAAGGTTTTGCCAAATTCGTCGACCATCGCACCGTCGAAGTTAACGGTGAAAAAATTACCGCTGACCACATTACCATCGCTACTGGCGGTCGACCGATGATACCTGACGTACCGGGTGCCGAACACGGTATCGATTCAGACGGTTTTTTTGCCTTAACAGAGCAACCTAAAAAGGCCGCGGTGGTAGGTGCAGGCTATATTGCCGTTGAGATTGCCGGCGTTTTTCACGCGTTAGGCACCGACACGCACTTACTCGTACGTCGCGATCGTCCACTACGTTCGTTCGACCGTTACATCACCGATGGTCTTTTAGAGCGTATGGAGCAAGACGGGCCTACCTTGCATACAGAAACCGTGGTTAAAGAGGTAGTTAAAGAGCAAAACGGTACGCTCACCTTGCACTTTGAAAACGGTGAAACCATGAAGGATGTCGACTGCCTCGTGTGGGCAATTGGTCGTGTCCCAGCAACCGACAAGATAAACCTTGAAGCGACCGGTGTTGAGCTTGACGCGCAGGGCTTTATTAAGGTCGACAAGTTCCAAAACACCAGTGTACAAGGCATCTATGCTGTAGGCGACAATACCGGTGCTACTGCACTTACACCCGTCGCCATTAAAGCGGGTCGCCAGCTGGCTGAACGTTTGTTTAATGATATGCCAAATGCTCATATGGATTATGACAATATCCCGACCGTGGTTTTCAGCCATCCAACCATTGGTACTGTAGGCTTAAGCGAAGAAGATGCCATCGTGAAATACGGTAAGAGCAATATCAAAGTGTATACCTCTTCTTTTGCTGCGATGTACAACGCCGTCACACCACACCGCGCACTCAGCTACTTCAAAATTGTGTGCTACGGAAAAGAAGAGCGCGTCGTCGGTATTCACGGCATTGGTGAAGGTATGGATGAAATCCTACAAGGCTTCGCGACTGCGATGAAGATGGGCGCAACTAAAGCCGATCTTGACTCAACCGTGGCGCTGCATCCGACCAGCGCGGAAGAATTCGTGACGATGCGCTAGCCACTACTCACAGTCGCTTAGTCTGCAAAGACAAGCGGCTGTCAAATTCTGTTACAAATTGCTTTGTGCCGTTGCATTTCTTTACTGCAAGAAACGACGTATTTCTGTTTATTATAAAGTACACCCTTAACAGGAATATGACGCTTATGAAGAACCTATTTATGCTGTCTGCACTCACTTCAGCCCTTATTTTGGCTGGTTGCAGCAGTTCAGAAACTCAATCTAATAATGCGCAAGTAGCAGCGCAGTCACAACAAGCACTCGCTGAACAAGTCGTAAAGAGTCCGAACGACGAACGCCAATATAGAGTCGTTACACTGCCCAATCAACTCGAAGTCATGCTCATTTCCGATCCAAACACGGAGAAATCGGCAGCTGCTTTGAGTGTTGGTGTGGGCTTGCTCAAAGATCCCATGACCCAGCAAGGTATGGCACATTATCTTGAGCACATGTTGTTTCTTGGAACCGATAAGTATCCCGACACCAATGGTTACAGCGAGTTCATGAGTAATAACGGTGGTAGCCAAAACGCATCAACTTGGCTTGATATCACGAACTACATGTTCAAAGTGAACAATAGTGCCTACGATGAAGCACTTGACCGCTTCTCAGATTTCTTCAAATCACCCAAGCTATACGCAGAGTACGCCGACAAAGAAAAAAATGCCGTCAACGCTGAGTGGTCGATGCGCCGTGAGATGGACTTTTTTGGTCAGTTTAAGCTCGCTCGCATGCTTTTAGGTGAACACCCGGCAAACCGCTTTTTAATTGGTAATAACGATTCACTCGGTGATAAAGAGAACAGCAAGCTACACGAAGAACTTGTGAACTTTTATAACCGCTATTACTCAGCGAACATCATGAAAGTTGCAATGATTAGCAACGAATCGCTGGACAAAATGGAATCATTAGCGAAAAAGCATTTCGCCAGCATTGAAAATGATGACATCGAGCCACCAGAAACAACTGATAAAGTCGACTTCGCGAAAGCGGGTAAAAAGCGTATTCATTACGTACCCAATGAAGATGTTAAGCAATTGCGCCTTGAGTTTATTATCGACGACAACCAAGACCAGTTTGCGGTCAAACCCAATCGCTTTGTGACCTATTTATTGGGCTCAGAAATGCCAGGCACACCGACTGAACGCCTCAAGGCAATGGGATTAATTTCTAGCTTAAATGCATCGGCGTCACCGACCGAGTACGGTAATTACGGCGCGTTAACCGTCGATATAAATCTAACTGATGCGGGTATGAAGCATCGTGAAGATATCACTGCCTTAGTCATGCAATATATCAACATGATTAAAGAACAAGGCGTTGATAAAAAATACTTTAAGGAAATTCAAACCAGTCTGGCTAACAGCTTCCGCTTTTTAGAAAAAGGTGACGAGTTTGGTTACGTTGCTTCGCTTGCTTCCGCGATGCAGAATTATCCTGCTCAGTACGTGATAAGCGCACCTTACGAATACAAAGAGTTTGATGCCGAAGCGATTAATAACGTACTTAATCAGTTAACGCCTGAACACCTGCGCGTTTGGTACATTTCTAAAGATGAACCACATGATAAAGAACTAAGTTTTTACGATGGTAAATATCAAGTAGAAGATATCGCAGCTTCTGAGATCGCGACGTGGTCAACTGAGCCACAGCTCGCAATTAACTTACCTAAAGTTAATACGTTGCTTCCTGAAAACTTCGACTTGAAGAAAAATGCTGACTTTGACCAGCCGAAAGTCGTTATCGAAGAGCCCGGTATTGAGGTATGGCAGTACCCAAGCCAAGTATTTGCCGACCAACCACGGGGCGTGCTAACCACCATAATCAACAACCCCGATCCGATTACTGACGTTAAGAAATCAGTACTGCTTGCTTTATGGCAAGACCTGTACAACTTGCGTGTCAGTGCCTTATCGACTGAGGCGAGTATTGCGGGTATGAGCTTAAACCTAAACGACAATCGAGGTCTTACCTTTAATATTTCGGGCTTTACCGACAAACAGCCAGAACTCATGCAACGTGCACTAGAGGAGCTCACGTTTGATATCGAACCGCAAGCATTTGCACAAGCTGTTGATCGTTTAGTTCGCGGTATCAAAAACAAAGGACAACAATTCCCGTTATATCAATCCTTTGATGCGTACGGACAAATTATTCGCGAAGGTCAGTTTGCCGATGACAGCCTTATACAAGCAGCGCAGAACGTAAAACCGGCTGATTTAGCAAGTTACATGGATGAGCTACTAGCGAATAACTCAATTAAAATGTTTGCGTTTGGTAACTACGACAAGGCTGATTTACAGCTAGCTGTCAATGAGATTAAGGACGTATTGCCAGCCGACAGACGTATTACTGAGTTCCGCACCGCGCGCTTCTGGAAGCCTCAGTCTGACACATCTTTGGTATTACGTAAGGATTTGTCTGTTGCTGACGTGGGTATTGTCGATGCACATATTAACGGTGCACCGAGCTTTGCTACACAGGCGGCTGCGACCGTATTGCAAGGCCACTTCCGTACCGAGGCGTTTGATACCTTACGCACCGAAGAGCAACTTGCTTATGCGGTAGGCACCTTTGCACCGCAACTGGACCGCTACACCGGCTTTGGGCTTTATATTCAGACTCCGGTGAAAAATGTTGCCGATATGCAGGCGCGTTTTGAATCCTTCAAAAAGGAGTACTGGGAAACATTGCAGAACTTAAAGCCTGAGACGTTTGAACAGTTGAAATCAAGCACCTTAGTCACGCTTAACGAACCGCCGAAGAACCTGTCTGAAGAGTTACAGCCGGTGTTGAGCGATTGGTATTTACATCGTTATGACTTTGATACCAAGCAACAGCTGATTAATGCGGTTGAGCAAGTGACTCTGGAAGACGCGAAACAGTTCTACAAGGATACGGTATTAAACGAAGATAGTGCCCGGATCTCTGTACAACTACGCGGTGAGAAGTTCCAAGATGCTAGCTTTGCTGACCTTCCAAATCAGCAAGTGATTGAAGACTTAGCAGAGTTCCATCAAGAAATGCCTAAGCAATAGGCGATGATATGAAGAAAAGTAAAAGGCGCCGCTAGGCGCCTTTTTTATAACTGCCGAATCAACTCGACAGTGGTTGGGAACAAGGTACAACTATTTGTCAGCGCGGAGCTTTAGTGCACTCGGAAATCCGGTTGCCGCAACGCTGCTCGTCCGAAACTGCTCACGAACTTGAGATACGACGGTTTGAGCATCATTCGCCAACATCGCTTGGTTACTAAGCATCAGATCATACATCATACGCTGCTGAGTCAGACGTACGCTACCGCGAATGGTGTCATGGTAACCGGTTTGTCCAGGTGTCACTGTGTAATGCTGCATGACACTTGATGACGCAGGTGCCTGTTCTATATTCATTTCTGCACTTGCCATTACGTTCGCTGATACGACTAAGCCAGCGACTATCGAAATTAAACGTTTCATAATCTTGACTCCTAATCTTGAGGCTTACTTAATGAGTCGTACTCGCGTAAGCAAAGGTTGCATCATCGTAGAATTATTTTTGTTATGAGCTAACTATAGCGAGTTATCTATGTATTTGGGTTTCAAAAGAATGTCTATTTGTAAATGATTGGATCAAATCGCTCAGATGAAGCTGGCTTTGATGAAATTTTTCGAACACAGCATCCAAACTGGTTATTTTTTCGTCTAATAAGTGATTGCCCTAATCTAGAGGAAGTTAACATGGCTAACAGCAACCACTCACAGTGGGATTCACATCCTGATATTGGACCTCAACCCGCCTGTACCGGAGCAGACTTAGATAATGAGACAGGCTTTTGGGAGCGACGTCGACCTATCGATCCGTTTGTCGAACAGAAAGAGTCTGACAGCGTCGACGATCAACAGGAATAAAAAAAGGGAGTGCATGCACTCCCCTTTTTATTTAAATCAATGGCTGCTTACACAACGCCCTGCTCTATCATGGCGTCAGCGACTTTTTTGAAGCCCGCAATATTGGCCCCCAAAACGAGGTTATTAGGCGAGCCAAATTGTTCAGCGGTACGCTTACAGTCAGAATAAATGGTTTTCATAATCTCTTGTAACTTACGATCCACTTCATCAAACGACCACTGCTGCATACTCGCATTTTGCGCCATTTCTAGCTGACTGGTTGCCACACCACCTGCGTTCGCCGCTTTGCCCGGCCCATAACCGATTTTTTGCTCGATAAAGAAATCAACAGCGCCCTGCGTCGAAGGCATATTGGCACCCTCAACCACCGCTAAACACCCATTTTCTGCTAGCGCCTGCGCATCTTGCTCGGTTAGCTCATTCTGTGTTGCACATGGAAATGCGATATCACCCTCATAACGCCATACACTATGTCCGTCTTCAGGGTAGTCTTCGCGAGCGACATATTCGGCGTCGTCGTGGGTGTCTAAATATGTTTTCAGGCGTTCATGGTTTTCTTCTTTAATCAGTTTAACTAGGTCTAAATCAATGCCTGATTTATGATAAATCATACCGTTTGAGTCGCTACACGTGACTGGTTTCGCACCGAGCTCATAAAGCTTCTCCATCGCATATATGGCGACATTGCCTGAACCAGACACCAGGCAACGCTTATCACTGAGCTTTTCGCCCAAGTCGCTTAAAAGACACTGAGCAAAGTAAACCGCACCATACCCGGTGGCTTGTTTGCGCGCGTGCGAACCACCCCAGCGCAAACTTTTCCCCGTTAACACGCCCTCGTAACGGTTCTTTAAACGTTTGTACTGACCAAACATATAACCGATTTCACGGGTACCCACACCAATATCCCCCGCAGGGACGTCGGTATGAGGACCTATGTGACGCTGTAACTCCGTCATAAACGATTGGCAAAAACGCATGATCTCCGCATCCGACTTACCTTTTGGATCAAAGTTAGAGCCACCCTTACCACCACCAATAGGGAGTCCTGTCAGGGCGTTTTTAAATATCTGCTCGAAACCAAGAAACTTGATGATGCCGGCATTGACTGAGGGATGAAATCTTAACCCACCTTTATAAGGGCCTAAGGCTGAATTGAATTCAATTCGGTAGCCCTTATTCACGTGAACTTGACCACTGTCATCCTGCCACGGTACACGAAACATGATCTGTCGTTCGGGTTCTACTAGCCGCTCAATGATCGCCTGCTGACGATATTTTGGGTGCTCTTCTAACAACGGCTCAATAGACTCAAGTACCTCTTCCACCGCTTGATAAAACTCATTTTGAGCCGGTGAAGTACGTTTCAACATATCAATTGTTTCTTTTACGTAGCTCATGCGTTCCTTCTCGTTTGTTTAAGATACATAATAAATAAACCATCCATGGTTTTTTGGATCGCTTACTGCGCTTCAAACGCCGAATATTCGTCCACATAGTCTTGTTGTCGTAGTATCTTGGCATTCGGATCTAAAACCACGTGCACATCGGCTGACTGGAGGTCGATAGTCGTTGGCGTTTTACTGACCTCAACGCGTTCTAACTTATCACCGACCAGCACCTCAACAGGCAAATGAAAAGGTGCTTCAGCCGCTGATTTAAAGTATAGCGTAAGCTTTCCACCATCCCGCTCAGACACCAACTCAGGCAACGCGGCTTGATACAAATAATGCTCGAAGAACCAGGTCATGTCCTCACCAACCTCATCGTTTACCGCATCGATAAAATATTGCGTATCTGCAAAATGCGGTTTGAAATTGCCAGGCTCGGGGTTCGTTGTTCCGTATACCAGTTTTCGCGTCGCGGCAAAAAATGCTTTATCACCAATCAGATTGCGTAACGTGTGAAGTACCCAAGCCCCCTTCTGATAAATATCGCTACCGGGTCCACGGTCGGGTTTATAAACATCATCTTCCGACATCGGCTGATTGGAGACGATAGGATGCTCATTGCGGATGCCAATACGCTGGTCATACATCATGCCATGGTAAAGCGCATCTCCATGCAGATACTGTCCATAAAGAGGCTGCATATAAGTTCCAAATCCCTCGTGTAGCCACATATGGTCCCAATCAGTGTTGGTCACCTGATTGCCAAACCACTCGTGGGCTAACTCGTGTTGTAGCAGCCAGTCGAAATCGTACTTACCGGGCTTATAATCTTGTCCATAAGCATTAATCGTTTGATGTTCCATTCCCAAATGCGGCGTTTGCACAACGCCCATTTTTTCTGCGTAAAAGGGGTAAGGACCTATCACTCGCTCATAAAACTCGAGCTGTTTGGGAAACTCGGCAAAAAGCTTCTTCGCTTCCTGCTCATGTCCCCGCAGATAATAAAAAACGAGCGGATACTCATGCCCATATCGACTCTGGTAAGTCATTTCGAGTTTATCGTAAGGACCGACATTTAGCGCGATACCATAGTTATTTTGTGACTGTTCGCTACGCCAATGATACTCACTCCAATCATCACCCTCAGTGGTATCGATAAGTCGACCATTGCTTGCCGCGACGAGCCCTTTTGGCACACGAATGCGAATATCAGTTTGTTGCGGCTCAAACGTTGGGTGATCGAGACAAGGCCAAATCAGATCACATCCCTCGCCTTGTACCGCTGTCGCAATCCAGGGTTCACCGGAGTCTGTTTTAGACCAAACGTAACCGCCATCCCACGGTGCACGCTCTGCAACATGCGGTTGGCCATTATAACTAATAGTGACATTAAACGACTGACCAGCGATGACACTCGAGGGTAACGGTATGCTTACTTGGCCTTGGCTGTGCTCAAAATTAGTGACCTGGTTGCCTGCAACAGCCAGCGCGGTAATCTCGTAGTTATTATCTAGATCAAGCAGCAGGCTTTGTTGAGGTTCACTGAGTTGCAACGTCAACGTGGTTTCTCCTGTGACGGATTTGGAGCTTGGGTGAATATCGAAGAACAAATCAGCCCGTTTCAATTCAACGTGGCGCTGCAACGCCTTAAGTTCGCCACCTGTCTCTAATGTCTGTGCGAGTGTTTGCGGCTCCTGCACGTTTGATGAGCAACCTGCCAGTGAAACGATACTGACCAAGCCTAGTGAAAGCGCCGCTTTCAAGTGTTTAGCAACCATAATCAACCCTCTTATTGTTTTAATATTTATACACTAGCCTGTATGGTGGTTAACGAATAGTTCATTAATCGCTCAAAATGCGGTACTGGCAGAAAAAAACAGCACTAACATCAAAAATTTCTGTTCTCCGCGTGATAATCTGTTAACTTGCTGTTTTACACTAAGAAGTAAAAGAAGCTCATCGATAAGAGAGACTCGCTTTGCTAAACGCACTACTCAAACATGCGTCAACCTCTGTCGTGCAAACGGCGGCGTTCTCGTGCTTACTTTTCGGCTTGTTCGGCTTCTTCAACTATCTCTTCTTAGAACCTTCAGCACGAATTAACTCAGCAAGCCTTTCACTCAGCGCTGCGGCTCTGTTTATCGGTGCCGCACTTTATGGTCAACAAGCGCATCGATATTGGCTGACACGACTCGCCGGTATGGGCTTAATCGCTACAGGACTGTATGCGCTCAACGCCAACGATCTGCAGCTCCCCCTATTCTTACCGTCATGCTGCTTCTTGCTTGCAGCGGTCTACATCGCAACTGGCGCGACGCAGACGCACCGTATCGTCTGGAAGACAGTTGGTAGCATTTTTATACTCATTTCATTAGTGAGCTTTGGCATCATCTGGCTAGGTCTACCGACCTATCCTCAAATACAAAACCCAATCGCATTTTCGGCAGCGACCATAGTGGGCCTTATCACGGGTTTAGGGATGCTATTTTACTGTTTTAACCAAACACCGCCTCAACGCTCAAAATTATCAATTACTTGCCTCGTTTTTGCGCTGAGTGCCTCGATAAGCATCTGGTTTGCTCAATCAAATGCCGACATAAACGAGATACGTAGTCGTGGCGAGGTCAACCTGACGCAATCAGCCGATGTGATAGGGCAGCGCTTACAATCTCAGTTCAGTGCCCTTACTCGCTTATATCGCCGTTGGAGCGAGTTGCCAGCCTCCTCAGTCGAACAAATTATCAATATTGATACCGAGGATTACACACGAGATTTCTCACTTATCCAGTGGATGGGGGTCTATGATGAGGAACAAAATCTATTATTCAGCCCGATCACTATATCTCAAATTGACGACGATATAATTAATCAACCGTCGATAAAAAAATGGCGTGCCGAGAACGTGCATACGGAAAGTCGTGTGATCTCAGCCTACTCACTTAAACAAGGGTCGCCAAGACTCATTTTAAGTTATCCAATTACAAATCCGAGTATCGTATCTGATCAGCTAATCGTAGTTTTAGATATCAAAGATTTGATGCGTATCGATCGCATACCCTATCTCGATATTTTTAACAGTTATGTCGAGTTATCAGAGGAGTACTTGCTACCAATAAGCAGTGACTCTTTCGATGTAATTAGCTTGAGTGACCTTAATTCAATGCATGCCTATAAGGTGTCAGCGTCTTCAACGGTACTCGGTCAACCGATCAAGCTCCATGCGGTTATTGCTGACCCGGCGGTATTCTGGCAGGCGGCGCGCGTCAACCAGACCATTTTAATCGCCGGTATTTTGCTCGCATTTTTACTGCTCGAATCGATTGAGAGTAATCGTAAATTAACGGAGCAACAAGGCCAACTGATTCAAATGGCTAACTTTGATTCAGTCACCCAACTTATGCGTCGCGATGTGCTAGAGAGACACATCAACCAGTGGTTATTAGAACACCCCGATGACGCTCATATACTCTTTATCGACTTGGATGGCTTCAAGCCGATTAACGATAGCCTCGGTTTGCATACCGGTAATGAGTTGTTAAAACACGTTGCTACGCGTTTACTCGAGGCAAGTCCATCATCAGCTCAACTGTCGCGCTTTAGCAGTGACGAGTTTATTTTGTTTCTTCCACAATCAAGTAAAGAAGCATCGAGTCAAGTAGCAGAACATTTACTCACAGCATTACAGAAGAAGTTCGAAATTGACTACATTGACCTTTATCTCACCGCCAGTATTGGTATCGCATCACGCGAATTACAAGTCTCATCAGCCGAAGCCTTTATTCAAAATGCAGATGTGGCCATGACTAAAGCTAAAGAGCTGGGTGGTAACGCTTTTGCATTCTTTACTCAAGCAATGGGCCTCAAATATCAATCGGATTTGACCTTAAGAAACCAACTGCAAGTGGCCATCGAAAAGCGCCAGCTCGAAGTCCATTATCAGCCATTTGTTGACTTAAAAACTGAGAAAATTATCGGTGTCGAGGCACTTGCTCGCTGGCGAGATAACGAAGGTAACTGGGTACCGCCGGACGTATTTATTCCATTAGCCGAACATACGGGTCAAATCATGCCGCTTTCTGCGCTGATACTGGAAAAAGCGATCAGCGACATTGCTCAATATATAACGCACCCTAACTTTGTCTTATCGATTAACTTATCACCTAAACAATTACAAAGTGGACACCTAATAAGCCAAGTGACTGAGCTTGCACAAAAGTACAAAGTGCCATTTGGTCGACTGCAGTTTGAGTTAACGGAGACGATGATTGTCGATGATGCGAAATCCGCGTTCAAACAACTGGCTGAGCTTAGGACACTGGGCTGTAAAATTGCCATCGATGACTTTGGTACAGGCTATTCATCACTTTCATATTTGAACGACTTACCGGCCGATATTATCAAAATCGATCGTAGCTTTACCCGCCGAGTACTGACCGATAGCGCGTCGCACCCGGTTACAGAAGCAGTCATATCGATGGCTTTAGGGATGAATAAATCAATTACTGTTGAGGGTATTGAGAGTGCCGAGGAGGCCTCATATTTTATCAAGCGACATTGCCAAGCGGCACAAGGGTTCTACTACTACCGCCCGATGCCGCTCGAGCAACTCATTGAAATTGTCGAACAGCCGACTACTTAATACGCGCTATTTTCAATCGTTTATTGACGCCTTCTCGAGTTAGATAGAACGCATTAAACATACCACGCTCGACATAGTAGGTTGCACCGTCTTGCCACGGAAAGTAGCTATCAGAGCCCTCTTGTTTCCAGACCTGGCCATTATCGAAAGTAAGTATCCACTTACCATAAGCGTCTTCATCTCGCTCAGTGATCTGCACGGTCATGCGTTCGTCTTTTTTCAACTTCTTATGTTCTAAACCAAACTCTGAATTATTTTGACGCTCGCGTTCCGCTTTCTCTTTCATCTTCACCGTTGGCACGGGCTGTTTGTCTTTTTCGTGCAAACGGTCATAGCACATCAGCCGCTCTTGGTCGTCTTTAATGACAGCACAATCACGATATGACTGCTGAGCAATCACTGATGACGATATAACAGCAGATACCAGGAAAAACGTACCCGTTGCGATTATCTTTTTCATAAAACCTCTCAATATTTGATCGTTAGGGTGTCACCCTTTTGCACCAGCTCCATTTGTTTTAACGCGCTCATGCCCAGCAAGATCACATCATCCTCCAAACCTGGGATAATTGATGCATCAACGTTATTCAGTGTAATTCCACCCAGCGTTAAGGTATTTAGGTGAGTCCGATAGGTCACAATGCGTCCGTTCGCGGTCGCCGAAATACCCTTGCGCCCTTTAACCAAACCGAGCCGGTCAGCCACCTGCTGAGGAATCGCTACTAACGTTGCGCCGGTATCTAAAAGAAACGTGACAGGTTGTTGGTTTATCTTGCCGGATACCACATAGTGACCCATACGATTTTGCGTCAGCTCGACCACGGTTTGCTCGCCCAGTCGTTGAGAAACAACGTCTTGGTTGGGATTAAATTGCTGATCGAGCTTGTCTTGGAAGAACCAAACCAATAGCGCGAGGGCAAGTCCCCACGCTATAAAACTAAATGTTTTACCAAATCCTTGAGTGCTACTCATGCTTGACTCAATTCGCCGTGTTTCGCTCTACCTTATCAGCTTCACGTTGTCTTGTCGCTAACGCTTCGGCCTGCTGCTCGGGTACAGTCCAGCCTGCGAGGTTATCTTTAATTAAGCTAACAAGCGCCGAGATATGCTCCTCATCGGCATTGAGTGCGCTAATATATTCATAGCGCTCGCCCCCGTTCTCGATAAAGTACTCACGATTCTCTTCACCAATTTCCTCAATGGTTTCCAAACAGTCTGATGAGAAACCAGGACATACCAGTTGGACCGATTTCACTGACTGCTTCGGCAACGCCTTTAACGTCTCATCGGTGTATGGCTTTAACCATTCCTCACGACCAAAGCGCGATTGAAAAGTTGTCATATACTCTTGCTCACTGAGGCCTAGACGTTCAGCCACTAGGCGCGTGGTCTTATAACACTCACAATGATAAGGGTCTCCGTTTTTTAGATAGCGCAAAGGTACGCCGTGATAAGAAAAAATCAGCTTATCGGCACGTCCGTGCGCTTCCCAATGGCGCTCTATCTTATTAACTAAAGCACTGATAAATGGGTCATAGTCGTGATAATGCGAAATGAAACGAAACTCGGGTAACCAACGTCGCTGAGTAAAGTCATTCGCTATTGCATCGAAGGTTGAGCCTACGGTAGATGCGGAATATTGAGGATAGAGCGGTAACACCAATAGTTTTCGTACACCCGCACGCATCATTCTATCAAGCGCATCTTGGATCGATGGTTTTCCGTAACGCATCGCGTAGTCCACTACCACATGTTCACCTAAATCCTGCGTCAGCGCGTGTTGCACCGCAGCAGCTTGGTCTTCTGTGTGATAAAGCAAGGGCGAGCCCCGATCTGTCCACACGGTTTTATAGGCTTCTGCAGAACGCTTAGGCCTGATATTAAGAATGATACCGTTAAGAATAATTTTCCAAAGCCAACGTGGAAACTCAACAACCCTAGGATCAGACAGGAATTCCTTTAGATAGGGCTTGAGTGCTGCTTTAGTAGGCGCATCGGGCGTACCTAAGTTAGTGAGCAAAACACCGACTTTATCAGCTTGTTGATGCGAGAACGCGCTATTACCACGATAATTCATTGAGGAAACACCTTATTAACTTCATTCTGGGTTTAGTTTACGAAATTTTTCGACTTTACGATCCACTAAATTCCAATTTATGCAGTATAACGATACGATTAACTTAATCGAGTAAAAAGGATACCTAAAGTGAGTAACGAGCCTGCTTCAGCGCAGAAAATTGAACCGGATGATAAAAAAGCGAACAAGTGGTTCCAGAAACTCATTGACTCGCCTCATGCACTGGTACTTTTATTTTTCTTCTCAGCGCTAGAAGCCACCATTATACCTATTCCTTTAGAACTCATATTAGTGCCATACATGCTTGTTGAGCGCCAGCGTATTTGGCTCATTGCTTCTGTCGCGCTAGCAGGTTGTCTAACGGGAGCGACCGCTGGCTATTTTGTTGGTCAAGCATTCATGGATACCGCAGGCGTTTGGGCAATCAACTATTTTGGTATTGAAGACTCTTTTGAACAATTTAAAAGTACACTCGAAGCTCAAGGCTTCTGGGCCGTATTTTTAGTGGGCGTGACACCGGTCCCCTTTCAAACAGCTATGTTAGCTGCCGGCGCCGTTGACTACTCCTTTGTTATGTTCATGCTGGCGTCCGCGCTATCACGCGGTATTCGCTATTACGGACTGGCGTTACTCGCTCTCTGGTTAGGTCCTTATGCACAAAAGTGGTGGCAAAAACACGCTATTAAGCTTGGCTGGGGGGTTGTACTTATAGCCGCAATGGTTATTATCGGCGTTCAACTCGTATAGGTACTCATTCATGTTTTTGCTGATTGTATTTGCGTTTATAGCTATTGGTGTATCGTTTTTGTGCTCCATGCTTGAAGCGTCGTTGCTGTCGATTACACCAAGCTACATTGCTGGCCTCAAAGAACAGCGCCCAAAGCTGCACAAACAGCTATCTAAATTGAAACAGACAATTGATCGCCCGCTCGCCGCTATCTTGACCCTCAATACTATCGCGCATACGGCCGGTGCGGCGGGTGTAGGCGCCCAAGTTGGTGTTGTATTCGGAGATGGTTATCTCGGTGCCGCGAGTGCAGTTATGACTTTACTGATTTTGATTCTGTCAGAAATCATTCCGAAAACTATCGGTGCAAAATTTTGGCGTTCGCTCGCGCCTCTATTACCGGGTATTTTGAACTTCTTAATAACCAGCCTTAAGCCTTTTATCTGGCTATCCGATCAAATTACCAAACGTATTGGCGCCAATGAAGCCGATATCGATGTACGCTCAGAAATAAAAGCGATGGCGACCATGGGACTCGAGCAAAATGCGCTGGACGAGGACGAGCGCCGAGTTATCTGGAACATTCTGGACCTACACGATATTCGCGTGAAACAAGTCATGACGCCGCGCACAGTATGCGAGACAGTGCGCCCAGATATGACCATTGGCGAATTCTATAAGCACACTAAACAACTACCATTTTCTCGTTTCCCAGTCATCGATGCTGACGAGGAGCCGCACGGTATCTTGTTTCGCAGTGACGCGCTAGAAGCCGATCAGGAAACAACCCTTGCTGAACTCACACGTCCGGTTGAAATTGTCACTGAAACGGTGAGTGTTGAAGCGTTAATGGCGCACCTACTACAAGAACGTCAGCATATGTGTTTGGTGTACGATGAGCATGGAAGTTGGCTTGGGTTAATTACTTTAGAAGATATCATCGAGACCATTTTAGGTACGCCCATAATGGACGAAACAGATAATATCGCGAGCCTTCGTCGTTATGCTCGGCAACGCTGGGATAAGCGTCTAAAAAGCAGTCCAAAGCAAACGCAGAGCGAGTAAAGTGATCACCCACTTGAAGAGTTGGTCGAAGTGATGGTTAGTCATTTTCTTTAACCAGCGAACGCCCATGTAGGTTCCTAAAAAGCCGGCGGCGATCATACATATGATAAGTAACCACCACTGCTCAAAGACAAATCCCTGTGCGCTGAAGACAAAAGCTTTCGGCGCATGTTGCATTGTCATAATAGCGGCAAATGTCGCCACCACCGTATGCCTATGATCAAAGCGTGCTTTTACGAAACTGGCGACCACGGGCCCTGAAGCACCAACAAACAGCGAAATAAAGCCACATAATGCCGCGCCGAGCGCTAAACCAACACGTCCCAAAATTAATTTAGGTAACTGCGGGCCCCAGGTTAAAAACAACAGGAACCCAGCAATACTCAACTGTAACCAATGTTGCGGTAATTGCAGCAATACGAGACTACCCAGCAAGGTTCCGACCAGTCCAAAGGGCACAAACCAAATGACGGTAGGCCAATCAATATGCCGCCACGTCAGCGCTGAACGTCCTACATTCGATCCCATTTGCACAAAACCGTGCACGGGGATGATTGCATGCGCGGGCAATACCGAAGCTAATACGGCAATAAGTACAGCGCCACCCCCCGCACCTGCGACAGCACTCAATAGTGATGTCAAAAACGAAAGGCCCACCAATAAACTAAACCAGATATCCTGTACGCCCAACTTGCCCCCTACACACAACGC
>NZ_MDGT01000002.1 GCF_001870515.1 Idiomarina sp. MD25a
CGTGAGACTTAACCATACAACACCCAAGGTGTTTGCTTGTTGAGCACGTAAGACGCTTTATCGARTTGAATAAGAGAGTGGCAGTACAATCAGCCGAATCCATGTTGTGACAGTTTATGTCTGGCGGCCATAGCGGTATGGCACCACCTGGCTCCATTCCGAACCCAGAAGTGAAACATACCAGCGCCGATGGTAGTGTGGGGTCTCCCCATGTGAGAGTAGGACACCGCCAGACTTCAAATAAACAATCCCTCGTGCGCAAGCACGGGGGATTTTTTTATGCCTGCTCGCCAGATGCACGTCGCGCCCGCAATACGTACGTCGCGCATTGTGCGCGACAATCCATATCGCCCCGTGCGCCCAAGGCGCACGCTACGGCCGCGATGGTATGACCGCACCGCGTACGTCGCGCATCCTGCGCGACAACCCACACCGCCTCGTGCGCCCAAGGCGCACGCTACGGTCGCGATGGTATGGCCGCGCCACGTACGTCGCGCATTGTGCGCGACAATCCACACCGCCCCGTGCGCAGAATGCGCACGCTACGACCGCATGATGGTATGGCCGCGCCACGTACGTCGCGCATTGTGCGCGACAATCCACACCGCCTCGTGCGCCCAAGGCGCACGCTACTTTTCGATGCTGTATATGATGTCGGCGCCTTGGCTTTCGGTTGATGATGTGGATTCGAACCACAGGTTATCGGTAAAACGATAGCGAAGATAAAAGCTCGAGGTCGACTCTATGAGTCCGATACCATATTTAATGTACAAATTTGGGGAAATGTATTTACCGATATATAACGATGTGTCATTTACATCTGACGTTTCAGAGTCGATGGCGACCTCATCTAAACTGAATGTTTCTTTTAAGGACTGGGTTAAAGCACCCGTTGTTTTACCACCCACTAATAGTGCGGCTTGTAACTCCAAATTTTGGCTTTCACTATTAGATGATGGACCACGTCCGAATAATAGATAGGAAAGCACACTGGCATCAGGCATGGTGGGGTCCGAGAAAAGGTCGAGTTCGGGTCGATTAAGTGTGCCGAGCACGCGCGCACCCACAGAATTCGGACCATCAGTCACTTCAGATAGTGAACGCGTTACTCGCAAGTTCAACGCTGGGTTTGATAAAGGTCCACCGTTAAAAATGAACTGCCCACGATCGATCGTTAATTTCTGACCATAAATTTCATAGTCACCACTGGCCACCGAAATCGTGCCATTACCAATAGGCACAGACTGTCCTGTTTGAACGACGTTTAAAGCGCCTTCTAAACGTCCTTTGAAACCATATGCATCTACACGTACATCGTCACCTAGGGTTATCTTCAAATCCGTTTTAACTGTGCGGGCTTGTGTATTACCTTGTTGACGCTGGACGACGATGACATCTGGTGAAGGTGTGACCGTTGACGAGAGATCGGGCGGTGTAATATTGGCATGAGGTATATTTACCTTGCCGGTTAACTGGATAACGTCTTCACCGATATTTAAGTTAAGGTCGGGTGAGGCTATTAAACGTATGCGGGGGGAGTCCATTACGACCAAGCTGTCGCCTGCTAGGCCAAGCTGGCCAGTAAAGTCTTTAAGGTCGAAATCACCATTAAGATCAAACGGACCGTCGCCAACGTTGCCCTGACCCTTGATCTTCAACTCAGAAGAGCTAGGACGCCCCGAGACTGAAATCACTGTATCTGAGATAGACGTACCAGTACGACTAATTAGCGCGTTGGCAATTTTAACGGTGGCATTAGGCGTTACCAGTAGTTGTTGGTTGCGCGTACTAAGCGTTGCTTGTGCATTTAATGAGCCATCAATTTGTGCGACTTGATTGGTAAAGGTTTGAATAATACTCAAGTCATCTAAATCGGCTGTTATCTTACCCTCAATGGAAGGTTGGCTAAGATTCGCGGCGACCCCTAAATCGGCATTTATGTCCGCACCTGTATCGATACTATTTAAGTTGAGTGTTACAGCAATCAACTTATCGTTAGTGCCTTTATTTAACGTTAACTTTGCTGTATCAAAGTCCACATGCTCTTCGTTTTGCTCAATACGAAGTTCATCAACTCCAAACTGACCCGTTAAAGATGCAATTTCAATTGCATTGTCTAAGTTAACGTTGGTATCAACCTCGCCCGATAGCGTACCGCCAATAACCAAGTCACTTAATGGAATAAAAGGCTCGATCAAGGCGAGTGGGAGGGCAGTAATAGAGACTGAAGCCTGTAATTGCTGATCGTTAGTGGTAGCTTCGACACAAATAAGCTCTTGCCGTTGAGTTAGACATAACTTTTCAAGATTAAGACGCTGGTCTCTCACGTTATAGACAAGGTCACTGGGATCACGAAGTTGGAAACGTCCGACGTCGGCTTGCCCCATAGAAAGTTGCTTAATCTGTGCTGTTAGCTGTTTGTCTGTAAGGGCTGTAGCTGTTTTGATAGATAGGTCGATATCGCGGTAGCTTAATTTTATTTGAGTTGTCTGCTCTGATAAATCACCGGAAAAGTCCAAGAGTAAATCTTCTAAAACACTTTCATCGATTTGAATACTTTTTGACTCAATTTTCATCGCTAGACTTGGCGCATCGATTGACCCTGAAAGCTCGCCTTCGCCGCTTAAACTGCCGGCTAAACTTATATTGGGGACAGGGAGATCGGACAGGTCCGGTGCATTGAGCGTTAAGTTGATCGCTGAGCCTGGACGCAGGTCACCGCTGGCAGATAAGGTATTATTGCGCCAATTTAAGTCTAGCTGTTCAACGAAAAGGTAAGGCGATTTAAAGCGAACATCAGCAGCTAGCTTGATCGGTTCACTTTTCCATTGACCCTGCAAATCAGTTGTCAGACTGAGATTATCTAAATTCGCGCGGGCTTTACCATGCACCTGATTGCTATTTTGTGTCATTGTGAGCCGTGAAATATCGAGTAGGTTATCAGCGAGTGCAATTTCAGCCGATATATCGATAGCATTTTGGTTTACGGGTTCAATAACAAAGTTAGGCGTTATCTTAAGATTATTTAGCGCCCCTACAATCTGCATGTTCAAATTTGAAAGCGTGGCTGCTTTGATTGATTGTGCGTTAACTTCTGAGCTTGTTACATTGAGGTCGAACTGTGGCGCCGCTGACAGCGTTACCGTTCCAGCAATCTCAACATTACTTTTCACTAAGCCCTCGATTGACGCTTGCAGAGGAGCGAATTCGATTCGATTATCGATATACTTTATCTCACCACTCAAACGAGTGAACTGCTCATTGACAAACAAGTCAAGCTCAGGATTTACCTGTATATTGGTCAAATTTCCCTCGGCTTTAATCTCACCTTTGAGACTACCGGTTTCAATACCTGACAAGGAGAATGCGCTTACCCATGGTTGCAATTCCGACTGCGCAATTTGCGTGGTTGACTTAAAACTTAGATCTTGCAGCAACGCATCAAGGGTAAATCTTGTCTTGCTTTCAATGGCTTTTTGAGTGGTTAGTGTTCCTTGCAACTGATGGGCATCGCCACCGGCAGAGAGCAGGATCTGTGTTTTAGGATAATCAGGCACTCGTATAAAGATATTCGATTCAACACTAATGGATTTGTTGCTGTTTAGTCCCACGCGAGCATCTAGCTGCATCGTCGCATAGTTGTGAGTAATATCGAGTTGATTAATAGCAAGCTGACCATTCCTCTCGAGTGCCACGCCACCCGTCACACTAAATGACTGCGCTGGCTGCCCAGGTAAATGAAGTAGTACATCATCTATGCTCAGCTGAGCTAAAACTAAGTCTAACGGAAGCCTTACTTCAGGCCATGGCGTTGGACCCGCAGTTTTGTTGCTTTGTTCATCGTTGGCTCTTAGCCACGCTTCGGCGGCCGTAACGGTTATTGCATCAATGTGTGCCGTACCACCGAAGAGTTCCAACGGAGACCAATGAACTGACAGGTTTTGACTATGCAGGCTAAAGCTATCCGTATCGATCTTTAGGTCGTCAAATTGAAAATCATTCAGTAAAGCACCTTGATAACGACTAAAAGAGATTTGTTGGGGTAAGTATTCACTTACTTTTGTTACCAGCCATTGACTACCCGCATCTGTACCCAATACGGCATAAAGAGGTAAAATCAGAGCTAGACATAGGCCGACAAAGCCGTACAAAAAGGCTTTTGCGAGTCGTTTATAAAGCGTCATAGATCGGGTCCAATGGTTAAGTGAATGCGCCAAGGGTTATTAGGTTCATCGATAGCTTGGGCTAAGTCGATACGAACTGAACCAATAGGTGATATCCAACGCAATCCAATACCAACACTTTGCTTGAGTGGTTGGTTAGGTTCTAGCATGGCATTACCGATATCGGTAAACGCTGCGACTCGCCAGTTTTCGGCGAACCGGTAATCAATTTCGGCGCTTGCGACCGCGAGGTAACGACCACCGATCACGTCGCCAGAGCCATCCTCTGGACCCAACTGTTCGTATGCATAGCCACGAACGCTTTGATCACCACCTGCAAAGAAACGCAATGAGGGAGGAATATCTTCGAAACTATTGGTGTACATGGCGCCTATTTCAGCACGGGCAAGTAGGCGCCAATTATCGAGTAACGGAACAACCGACTTGAGTTCGAAACGACCCCGAATTAAGTTCGCCTCCGAGAACACGTCTTTCGAAGCTGTTTGTAAACTAAAGTTGGCCCGCCAACCGCGGCTGATATTAACGCGCTCATCGGCTGACAAGTACCGCCACTCAATGGTTGGAACAAAAAGCTGAGCATTACCACTTTGTTGACCTATTTCAAAGTCCTCGTTGAGCCAATAGGCACCGACATCGTATTGCCAATGTTTAAAAGCGCGAATTTCCGCCGCTCCTATTTTTATTAGCTGACTTTCTTGGCTGTCTGTCGTTTTGTCTGCAAGTTGCGTACGAAATTGATAGGAGTCAGTTTGCGGGCGGGGCCCCGGGATTTGATATAAGGCTGTTAACCGACTCTCAAATTGTGAAAGTTGCAACTGACTTTTAAACTGATGACCCTCGGAATTTATCCAACGACGGTCATAGCCCGCGGTAATGCGCGCTCCTGTATCAGTCCCATAACCCAATCCAAAACGATAATGAGTGCGCTGGTTGGGGGTTGTATCAACTTGAATAGGAACTTGGTTTTGCTCGGCTTGATCCCACAGCGCGTTCACCTGAACGGTTTCGAAGTAGCCACTTTCAGAGAGATTGACCTGTAAATCACTTAAATTACCCGTGTTAAAGGGATCTGACTTTTCAAAGCGTGGGTAGCGTTGAAGTAAGTCCTCACTAATATACTCAGCATTAAAGTCTATAGCGCCGAATTGATAACGCGCACCACTATTGAAAGTAGCATTAATCGAGGCCGTGTTTGCCTCAGTATCGACTCGTACATTGGCCTTTTCCCATTCCGCATCGCGGTAGCCACGTTGAGCCGCTAGGCTGAGTAGCTGTGTTTTAAGTTGTTCATAAGGGGCATGCTCAAACACATGACCTTGCTTGAGTGTCGAGTTCTCTATCACAGAGCGAAAAACGTTGTCGTGCTTAGCGTCGCCTTTAAGTAACCATTGGACATCAGTTAAGCGCACCGGTTGGTTGAGTGTTATAGTGTAGCGCGCCTGCCAGCCCTCTTCAGTTGAGTCGAGTTGGCTGCTAATTTTTACGTTATAATAGCCAAATGGTTCGAGTGCTGTGCGAATCTCATTTTCAGCGCGTTTAAAAAAGAAACGGATTTGAAATGGTCGATAATCCTTGTCTTGATTTAAGTTGGCAATTTGCACATAACTTTTGATATTGTCTAGCAACTTGCCGTCGACACCATCGAAAGCCACGTTAACTTTTGCCTGCAGACTAGCGCAAATCGAGATGGCACACAGTGCGAGAAGATATTTTATACGTTTCTTAATGCGGGTGGACATAATGTTCTTTTTCATGCGGTTAACTACGAAAAATAATCGCACGTTGATCTCTGCAAAGTAAACTCTTGTTGAGGAGATTTATTAATGTCAGTTGCTTTGACATCTGAGCAAAAAAAATTACTCACGCAAATGACACTGCCACCTCGTTCTGAGACGTTAGCCGCGTTGAAGAGAGAGATGACAGTCGATGAGCCTCATATTGAGACTATGGCAGAACTAATCACCAAGGATATCGGCCTCTCTGGCCAGATTCTAAGCGTCGTGAATTCATCGGCATTTAGCCCCGTTCAAAAAGTAGACTCAATAAAGCAAGCGGTAATGATGCTAGGTATTGAACAACTCATGCCGTTGATCCGAGCGGCCTCGTTAAAGTCGTCGCTAATTAGTCATGGGTTTCTTGCTGACTATTGGCGCTATAACGAATGGACAGCGCAAGCTTGCTTAGTTGTTGCTCGATTGCTTAATCGCGAACGCCTAGCGCATTACGCGTATCAATTCGGTCTCTTTCAAGGCGCTGGCGTGCCGCTGCTTTACCTTAATTTCGAGGGCTACGAACAATTTATAAAACAGTCTAATCGTATTGGATGGAGTGAAATTGCGACTCAAGAAGAAGCTTCTCTCGCGATTTCTCACGCGACAGCGAGCGCGGCACTTGCGCAATACTGGCGGTTACCCGCGACCATGGTGAAAATGTTTTACTTCTACTATCAAGTTGATGCGGCCGAACGGGTGGGCGGCTCATCATCGGCCATAGCTGAAATCATTGCTATCCACAGACTGGCACGTTATAGCATTGACCAGCAGACCCGAAGCATTGCCGGCGATCAAGACTGGCAACGATTCAAGTCGTCCGCAATGGCGGCTTTTCAATTAACAGAAGCAAATGTGACAAGGCTGGTCGACAGTAGCATTGAGCAGGTCTTTGGTTCTTCAGCTGGTTAAATAAACAGCGATCAAGCAGGACAAAGGCAGTTTGTGCTTGCTACATTCAATTAGGTCAGTATAATTCTCGACAGCAGTAGGGGCGTAGTTCCAATTGGTAGAACAGCGGTCTCCAAAACCGACGGTTGGGGGTTCGAATCCCTCCGCCCCTGCCACTGCTTCCTTTCTTATTCTGGCATATCTTAGCGCTCTGCTTTAAACTGCATACTAAATTATGCGGATCAAATGCTGATGAAATTATCAAAATTACAATCACGTGTGCTTGATGAAATGGGCATCCCGCGCTGGACCCTCAAATCACAGCAAGCTCAAGTATCGAGTGAAGAAGCGGCATATTGGTATCGAGTGGGTCCGCTGTATTTAAAGTCGTCAAAGCCCCTACCTGTGCAACTGCCGCAATGGTTGCAAGATCTGGTTTTACTGTTTGATACGCGCCCGACCGCGATAAAACCCCCGATTCAAGCGGATTCGGTTATTTCTGTCGATGAAGTGAATCCCCAGATTAATACGCCTTCAGCAAAAAAAGCACTTTGGCTTACAATTCAGCAATGTCAAAAATAGACGTTTTTCAGACTAAGCCATGTCCGGTTTTATTTGATATTGAGCGCCGAGCTCATGCGTACCCCTGGTCGGAAGTGGTTTTTTTTCAACCTCCGAGTATCGGCACGCTTTGGTGGGCTTTGAAGGTTGATGACCATATCGTAGGGTTTGCCAATACCCAGTTAATCGCCGATGAACTGACTTTACATAACATCGCAATCGATCCTGACTTTCAGGGGCGGGGACTGGGTCAGTGTTTATTACGCCATATTTTGGATTATGCTGATAAGCACAATGCACTGATGTTTTTAGAAGTAAGAGAGTCGAATGCACCGGCAATACATGTCTATCAACAGGCAGGTTTTAAACCAGTAGGGCGCCGACCAAATTATTACGCGTCGGACACCGGGCGCGAGAGCGCTTTGGTTATGCGAAGAGAATCAATTTAAGAGGTTACTATGAACAAGCAGGCAGCGTTAGCATTTAGGTGTATGGATTTAACATCGTTAGGTAACCACGACACACCTGACATGATTGAGGCATTGTGTGCTAAAGCGAGCTATCAGTCTCATCATGTTGCTGCTATATGTGTCTTTCCAGAACACGTAACAACAGCTAAACGGGCGCTTCAAGCGCAAGGCTTGTCGACGGTGCCGGTTGCCACGGTCACCAACTTTCCACAAGGCGGAACGGACGTTATGCGTGCTGTTGAGGAAACGCAGCGTGCGATTGCAGCCGGAGCAGATGAAATTGACGTAGTGTTGCCTTACCATGCGTTGTTGGCGGGGGATAAGAAAATATGCGAACAACTGGTAAGTCAGGTTAAAGACGCTTGCGGAACTGATATTTTGTTGAAGGTCATTATAGAGAGTGGTGAGTTGCAAACGGCTGCACAAATACGCTTGGCAAGCCTGCTCAGTATTGCGCAAGGTGCGGACTTCATTAAAACCTCTACAGGTAAAGTGCCGATCAATGCGACCTTGGAAGCTGCCGAGCAGATGTTGACGGTCATTGCAGAGAACAATCCCCGTTGCGGATTTAAAGCGGCGGGCGGCATTAGAACGTTAACTGATGCGTGTGACTACTTCGATTTAGCTGAGCGTATTTTAGGTGCTGATTACGTTACCCCCAGTTATTTCCGCTTAGGTGCGAGTAGCTTATTAAAGGACTTAATTGAGAGCCGTTAGGAGAGATATATGTCGCTTACACGAGAAATCATCCGCATCAAACGTGATGGTGGCGAGTTAGATGAAACATCTCTCGCTGCTTTTATAAAAGGCATTACCGATGAGACGGTGAGTGAGTCACAAATTGCGGCCATGGCCATGGCTATTTATCTTAACGGAATGTCGGACACCGAGACGATGTTACTTACTCGTTACATGCGTGACTCGGGCGATGTACTTGATTGGCAATCGCTACAGTTGGATGGTCCTGTATTAGACAAACACTCAACCGGTGGTGTGGGCGATAACGTCAGTTTAATGCTCGGTCCAATCATTGCTGCGTGCGGCGGCTATGTACCTATGATTTCGGGACGAGGCTTGGGTCACACCGGTGGCACACTCGATAAATTTGATTCTATCCCCGGTTACCAAACACATCCCTCTAATGACGTATTCAGAAACACGGTTCGTGATGTTGGGGTGGCCATTATCGGTCAAACAGGCTCCTTAGCGCCTGCCGATAAACGTTTCTATGCAACCCGCGACGTTACATCAACTGTTGAATCATTACCTTTGATCACGGCATCGATTTTATCGAAAAAGCTAGCCGAAGGGTTGGATGGTTTAGTGCTTGATGTAAAAGCAGGTAACGGCGCCTTCATGGACAATGAGCAGAAAGCCAGAGCAATGGCCGACACTCTAGTCCGTGTAGGCTCCCAATTAGGTGTACCGACACGCGCTATTATTACTGATATGAACCAACCACTCGCGCCGTGTGCTGGCAACGCGATAGAAGTTCGTAGCGCTATTAATTATTTGTCCGGAGCATATCAACCTAATCGTCTGCATCAGGTGACCGTTGCGCTGGCTGTCGAAGCGCTGCTCGCGGGTGGGCTTGCACCTGATGAATATACCGCCAGAGCAAAAATTGATGAGGCTCTAGACTCAGGTGCGGCGCTCGAGCTGTTCCAACGTATGGTATATGCGCTTGGAGGTCCTCAGGATCTGGCCGAAAAAATGGATAATTACCTACCCCGAGCCGAGGTGATTAAACCCGTTTTGGCTAAAAAGCAAGGCTATATTTCTCAGATACATGCCCGGGAACTAGGTAATATTGTGGTTAGCCTCGGAGGAGGACGTTTAACGTCAAGTGATACGTTGAACTACAGCGTCGGTATATCCGACATTTTGGAATTAGGCATGAGCGTTGATTCGGGGCAGCCGATGGCAGTAATACATGCTGCGAGTGAGAGCGACTGGCAGCATGCCGCAATGCAACTGCATGAAGCTATTCACATCGATACACAAAAACCTCAAGTTAACGAGGTTATCTATGCGAGCCAACGAGGTTAATTAGGATGAAACGCGCTATTGTTGTGGTACTTGACTCTTTTGGTTTAGGAGAAGCCCCCGATGCCTCAGATTTTGGGGATGCGGGTGCCGACACCTTGGGCCATATCGCTGAGCATCAAGCTCGCAACAATCAGCCGCTCAACGTGCCGCACATGGCTCAATTAGGACTTTGGCATGCGCACAAGGGAGCTACCGCTAAACAGCTTGTGGATCTCGACGATATTACCGTTAAAGGACTTTATGGCTGGGCTGCGGAGTGTTCTTCGGGTAAAGACACGCCTTCAGGGCATTGGGAATTGATGGGACTCCCTGTGCATTACGATTGGGGTTATTTTTTAGATAAACAAAACAGCTTCCCCGATAAGTTGTTGCAGCAATTATGTGAGCGAGCTCAACTGAGTGGTGTGCTGGGTAATTGCCATGCCTCAGGCACACAAATTATTGAGCAATGGGGTGAGCAACATCAGCGCTCTCACCAGCCGATCGTATACACATCGGCGGATTCAGTATTTCAAATTGCGGCCCATGAAGAATCGTTTGGGTTAGAGCGCCTATATCAGGTATGCGAAATTGCTCGCGACTTAGTCGACGAATATAACATTGGACGAGTTATTGCGCGCCCGTTTGTAGGCGATAGTACTGCGGGCTACGTGCGCACCAGTCATCGTCGAGATTACGCTACACCGCCGCATGGCAAGACACTGCTTGATCATGTCATCGCCGGAGGAGGTGAAGTTCATGCAGTCGGAAAAATCAGTGATATTTTTGCCGGTCGGGGGATCAGCGCAAGTTATAAAGCCAGCGATACATCAGATTTAGTGGATAAAACATTGGAACTGATGCAAACCAAACAGCAGGACAAATGCCTTATTTTTACTAATCTAGTCGCTTTTGACACGCTGTACGGCCATCGTAGGAACGTTGAGGGGTATGCTCAGGAGCTCGAAGCTTTTGATAAGCGGTTAGCTGAGCTTATACAGGCGATGCAACCTGATGATTTACTGGTACTGACAGCGGATCACGGTTGCGACCCAACGTGGCCTGGCAGTGATCATACTCGCGAGTTTGTACCTTTACTCTGTTACAGTCCTCGCTTGAAGAGCGGCAGTTTAGGCCAGCGGCAAAGCTTTGCTGATTTAGGTCAAACCTTAGCACATTGGTTAGCGGTTGATGCCACCGAGAGTGGCATCAACATGTTTGATTAATCGACTTTGTAACGTTTGACTAACTGTTCGAGACGTTGCGCGGTATCAGTCAGTTCACCCATGGTATCGCCCGCCTCGCGCGTACCTTGCGCGGTTCGCTCAGCGATTTCAACGATAGTGGACATATTTTGATCGATCGTTTGTGACACTGACGTTTGTTCTTCCGCCGCCGTTGCAATTTGAGCGTTCTGCGAGTTAATAGTGTTCACTGCTTCTAGCACTTGTTTTAGCGACTGTTCTACTTCGCCCGCACGTTCAACGCTTTGACTGCTTCCTTCTCTTATCGCTCCCATAACGTCAGACACTTGATTACTACTTAATTGCAGCTGTTCAATCATCTGCTCAATTTCATGCGTGCTGTCTTGAGTGCGTTTAGCCAGTGTTCTGACTTCATCCGCGACAACTGCAAAGCCTCTTCCCGCTTCGCCTGCGCGAGCAGATTCGATAGCGGCGTTGAGCGCCAATAAATTGGTTTGATCAGCAATGGAGCGAATGACATCAAGCACGCCTCCAATCTGAGCCGATTGATTTGCGAGGTTATCCACCGAATGACTACCGCGCTCGACTTTATCCGCTAATCCATGAATCACGCTAACAGCCTGCTTTAACAGGCCTGAGGCATCGTAAACGAGCTTTTCGGCGTTTTCAGCGGCCCCGGACGCTTCAGATGCGCTTGCCGCAACTTGCTGAGAGGCCGCCGCGAGCTCATTAATAGCGGTCGCCACCTGTTCGCTCTCTAACTGTTGTTCGCCAACACCGTCTTGAGCTTGCTGAAGCACACCTGATAATTGTTGCGTCGACTCATTTACCATGGATGCCGACTCGCGTACGCGTATTATTAAATCAGATACTTGATCACCGAAACGATTAAAAGCAGCCCCTAAATCAGCGAGTTCATCATGGCTATCAGTCGCCAAGCGGCGAGTTAAGTCACCATCACCAGTGGCTATTTCATCCATCGCCGCCAATGCTTTTGCAAGTGGGCGAGTGATGCTACGCACTACGGTCAGGGCGATAAAAGCAGTAATTAATAGCGCAATAATGCTAGCTAATAAGGTTTGCCAAAGCGCCTCTGCTATAGAGTTTTGTACATTGCTTTCGAGTGCTGCTGCGCGTTGCTGTAAACCTTCAACCCAAAATCCTGTTCCGATCACCCAGTCCCAAGCTTCTATGTATTCCGCATAGCCAAGCTTGGGTGCGACACGTTTGTTGTTATTTTGCCAATCATAAGCGACGTAACCACCGCCGTTCTTTGCCGCTTTGATTAAATCTCTGATCAGATAGACGCCATTGGGATCTTGAAAGTCATAAAGGTCACGCCCATTGAGGCCTTGATTAACGCCATGTGCCACATTAATACCATCTGAGTCATAAACAAAAAGGTAGCCCAGGTCACCAGAGTCATCAAAGCGCAGTTGTTCGATGATTTGTTTCGCACGCGCTTGCCGTTCAGCTAGAGAACCCAGCGATGGGTCGTCAACTAAGTGTTGGATCGATGAACGTGCTAAGGCTAGGTAATTCGCTAGAGAGTTGCGCGCATCTTTCTGCATCTGCTCGGTAAACTGCTCAACAGCGGCGTCACCGATGTTATTCGATTGCTGAAAGTTAAACCAAGTAAGAAAGATGGCTATTAATGCCGGCGGTACGAGTGCCAAAATAAATACTTTAGCTCGAATATTGAATCTCATGGGCGTTTCACTTTTATTGGAATGACTTTTCAAATTATATAATAGGCGATTGAGAGCCTCACTAAGACATTTGTCTTGGCCTAGTGAAAAAACTGTAAACTCTGAGTCGCCTGTCGGCATTGTTTCTAGCGCGTAAATCAGCGAAAATACTCCCTTTAAATCGGCCGATATGCGAGAAAGTTAAATGTCAGATGTGAGTGTCGCGAAACAAATTAAGCAAGAGGTAGATAAGCGTCGTACCTTTGCCATAATTTCCCACCCGGATGCTGGTAAAACCACCATCACCGAAAAAGTGCTTTTGCATGGTCAACAGATTCAAAAAGCGGGCACTGTTAAAGGTAAAAAATCGGGTCAGCACGCCAAATCTGACTGGATGGAAATGGAACAGGAGCGAGGTATCTCTGTTACCACCTCGGTTATGCAGTTCCCGTATCACTCTTCGCTGGTCAACTTGTTAGATACACCTGGGCACGAAGACTTCTCTGAAGATACCTATCGTACACTTACAGCCGTAGATTCGTGTCTTATGGTGATCGATGGCGCTAAGGGTGTTGAGGATCGTACGATCAAATTAATGGAAGTGACGCGGTTACGCGATACACCAATCATTACGTTCATGAACAAACTCGACCGTGACATACGAGATCCTTTGGAGTTATTGGATGAGGTCGAAGATGTTTTAAAAATTATGTGTGCGCCTATCACGTGGCCGATCGGTTCCGGTAAAAACTTCAAAGGTGTTTATCATTTGTTACGTGACGAGACGATCCTTTATAAAACCGGCCAAGGCCATATGATTCAAGATGTCGATATTATTAAAGGCCTTGATAATCCAGAGCTCGACAAGCGCATAGGTGTATGGGCAGAAGAGTTACGCGAGCAAATTGAGTTAGTGAATGGTGCGTCGAACCCGTTTGATAAAGAAATGTTCCTAGCGGGCGAGTTGACTCCGGTATTTTTTGGTACTGCATTGGGTAACTTTGGCGTCGACCACATGCTAGATGGCTTGGTCGAATGGGCGCCAAAACCTCAACCACGCGAGACCGATGAAGGCGAAGCCGTTGCTGCAGAAAATGCTGGCTTTTCTGGTTTTGTCTTTAAGATACAAGCTAACATGGATCCGCGTCACCGAGATCGGGTGGCGTTTTTGAGAATTGTGTCCGGTAAATACGAAAAAGGCATGAAAATGAAGCAAGTACGGACGGGAAAAGACGTGCGTATTAGTGATGCTTTGACGTTTTTAGCGGGGGACCGTGCACATGTTGAGGAGGCTTACCCCGGCGATATCATTGGCTTGCATAACCATGGCACGATCCAGATTGGCGATACGTTCACCAGTGGTTCTGACTTTAAGTTTAGTGGTATTCCTAACTTTGCTCCAGAGCTATTCCGCCGTATCCGATTAAAAGATCCACTCAAGCAGAAGCAGTTATTAAAGGGGCTTGTACAGTTATCAGAAGAAGGTGCCGTGCAGGTATTTCGTCCATTGATCAGTAACGATTTGATTGTAGGGGCTGTGGGCGTACTGCAGTTTGACGTCGTGGTACACAGACTCAAAACCGAATATAAAGTGGATGCAATGTATGAAAACATCAATGTTGCCACCGCTCGCTGGGTGTCTGGTGATGAACGCAAAGTAGATGAGTTTCGCCGTAAAGCCGAAGCTAACTTGGCGCTTGATGGCGGCGATAATCTAACTTACATCGCACCGACCATGGTGAACTTGAGTTTAGCGGAAGAGCGCCACCCTGATATCACCTTTAGCCACACGCGTGAACACTAACCGTTATGCCTCTTTACGACACCCATTGTCACTTGGATTTCGCTGCTTTTGATAATGACCGTGAAGAGGTCGTTGCGGCTGCTCAAGCGAAGGGTGTCGAGCGCTTTATGTTGCTCGGTGTGGCTGCGCAACAATGGCCAAAACTCATCGATGTGTGCCAGCAGTTTTCTGCTGAGTTTCGGTTTTCGCTGGGCTTACATCCTTACTTCATCGAACAACATGAAGTCGAGCATATTAAAACTTTGGCGGACTGCTTCGAGTCGCTGTCGGGAATCGCACAATCACAGTGCAAAGCGATAGGTGAGATTGGTTTAGATGCCACCTGTGCGAAGCCCGAGCTTCAACTCTCGCTGCTTAATAAGCAACTCGGTTTAGCGACCGATTATCAATTGCCGGTTATTTTACATCATCGCAAGACCTTAGATGAGCTTTTAAAAGCCGTGCGGAACGCGGGCATTGAACGTGGTGTAGTGCATGCATTTTCGGGCAGTTACGAGCAAGCAAATGCGTGGGTAGAGCAAGGTTTCAAGCTCGGTGTAGGCGGTACTATCACTTACTTAAGAGCAAAGAAAACGCGTGATGCCATCACTCGCATAGGCGTTGAGCATTTAGTATTAGAAACGGACGCGCCTGATATGCCAGTCTGCGGTTACCAAGGTCAACGTAATGAGCCTCAGCGAGTCAAACTGATACTCGATAGTCTAGCTGAGTTATTGCAAGAGTCACCGAATGAACTGTCTTCGGTGCTCTGGCAAAATAGTCTAGCATTGTTCAACTAAAATACTTTTTGCGTTGCTTCTTAACCCAGCGCCTATCGCGGATGCGATTAAATCCAAGTACTATCATTCCTCCCGTCATTAGCGCCAGTAAGAGTAAAGTTTTTCCCTGAGCGGTCAAGTTAACCAACGCTTGCTGACTTGATTTGAGTACCTGCTGCTTGTCGAACATGACTTGTAAATAGCCTTGGTTGAGGGAGGTATCACCGATGGGTTGAATAAAGATCCAAGGTTCGGGTTGGCGGGCTGGGTAATCAATGACTGAATAAGAGTCACCGATGGCGAGTTCGTTTACGCCCGTAGGGCTTTTTAGCACCACACTTAATACGGAGGGGCGATTTTCAAGCGATGTTGCAAGTTGACGCAAACCCTCTTGATTGCCGTTGGCAATAAATACTTGAGCCGCAGATGCCGTCTGCTCAAGAACAAAGTTCAACTGTTGTCGCGTATTCCGTTCAAGTTGTTGTTGCGCTTGGTTCGTGGCAATATTCCAAATACTGTACATCAATACTAATAGCGCGGCAGCAGCGAGAAAGCGCAGCAGTCTTTTAAACGCGAGCCGAGTTAAGCGTTGCAACTTAGCCGCAGGAAAACGGCCCATTAGCTCACTTAGCGTGTGTTTTGGCAGTGCGTTATGCTTCACTCGTGGATACCTATTCCAGCCATTTAAGGAAACTCTATGCTAAACCATTCTGGGTTGATTGTCTTTGATATGGACTCAACCTTGATTTCAATTGAGTGTATCGATGAAATTGCGAACTTGCTAGGGCAGCGTGATGCGGTGGCTGCGATAACTGAGCAGGCCATGCGTGGCGAAATTGATTTCGCCGCCAGTCTTACACAGCGTGTAGCGCTGTTAGAGGGTATCGATGTTTCGCTGTTTAATAAGTTGTTTACTCCCATTCCGCTGACTCAGGGAGCTCAGGCTCTGATTGATTATTGTAAGTCGAGGCACTGGTATTGCGTAGTAGTATCGGGTGGTTTTAGCTGGTTTACTGGGCGCGTTGCAGAACAGCTTGGCTTAGATATGCACGTGGCTAACGAGCTTGAAATGCACAATGGTAAGTTGACGGGGAAGGTATCGGGGACAATTGTCGATGGACACAAGAAAGCACAAGTACTCCAGGATTTGAGGCGGCAACTACCCGTTAATGCGCCGGTTGTCGCCGTGGGTGACGGTGCTAATGACCAATGGATGTTACAAGCTGCGGATATCGGTATTGCTTTCTGTGCCAAACCCGTGCTGCAACAAGTGGCAGATATCAGTGTCTCGCAACCCGATTTGGCACTGATTATTAACGAACTGGAAGATCGCTGTTGAACTTATGCCGGTAGCCACTCTTGTAGGCGTTTAACGGCTGTCTCCCGCAACGACTCAGATAGTTGTAAGCTCTGCATTATCAACGATGTTACGCTGTAACTATCAGCGACGCCGAAGACACTATCTAACTGCTGTTCAACTCGATCAACTTTGTACTGGGCATAAGCGGCTAAGTATTGCATTTCTGCCTCAACGAATTGCCTATCGGGCCGCCCCGTACGACTAAGCTCGACATTGACAGCGATGATGGTGTCATTTAGTAATGCTTGGGTAACGCAATGCTCAACATCGTCTAATGACAACTTTTCCAAATCAAAGTGGGTCATTTCAATCGTGCGTCGGTGTGCTTCATCCCAACCGAGTTGAAAAATGAGTAGATTTTTGTGCGGTGACTCACTGCGATCGACGCGCGTTAACCACGACATCCATTGTTCGAATATGTCGCTATGGTTAAGTAACTCGGTTAACTGTCCTTTCGGCAGTACTTTAGATGACAATTGTAGTAGTCGGCTCCAATCTGTTACGTGGGGCGGAATCCCTACGCGTCCGAGATAGTGCTGCTGGCGCTTCGATTGATAGAAAAATAATGGCACAGCGCTCGCTGCATCACAGTACAAATTACGAAGCCCTAGTTCGAACCCCTTCAAAGAGGTATTTTCATATATTCTAGGTAACTGAGCCCGTTTTTCCTGAATAAAACGAGTTAGGAAGTGAGCCGTAGCTTGTGAAGAACCGTCTTCGTCTAATTTAAGGTTAAAGGTTGTATGCGAGTCATCCGCATTAACGATCTGATATTGAATGTCAGTGAGCGGCTCGTTTTTGTAATGCTGCTTTAACTGAGTAAAGCTGACACGCATTTCTGACCGATTTTCACCCGGAATCGGCTCGTCCACTTGCACACGTAAACCTTGATTAGAAATGTCGAGTACCATGCCATCGCGGATAATAGAGCCACTTCTTACGCGACAGCGACTGCGCAAATGGTATCGTTGTTCGTTTCGTAAATCGACGAATTCCAACTTAATTGCCTGCGACCGTTGGGGCAGAGAGGGAGGGTGAACAAATGCGCGTAGCTTACTTAATTCATCTTTATCGTAATCTTGCCCACATAGCGGTCGAACCATATCAGTGACGTTATCGAGTGTTGCTACATAATCAACAGCAGCTAACGCTTGTTGAATGTCGGCGGAAAAAGGCTGCTCGCGCGCGGGTAAATTGATGTGCTGGGGAACTGCCTGTGGGCGCCAGGCACTTTCAGGTTTTACCGATGAGAGGCTAATCCGAAACGCCTGAAAGGAAGATTTTTGAGCTGCGAAAGCGGTAAACGTATCCCATAAGTCGTTCTTTTCTAACTCCTCCACCAAGGCGGAATAGAAGTAAACCTTTCCCTTTGCCGTAATATTAAACGTCAGGATCGTCAGTTCGCAGGACTCGTTTCGTTGTAATTTATTTATCATAAACTGGCTACGGCGTTTGTTCAGAAGTGCACCAATAGCCAGTTCATTGGTTTCTGTGTACCAGTGCGCGAGCGCATCTTCGTTATTTTCAGTAGTAAGCACATACTTACAAATTAGCTCGCGCGTATGGGCTTTAAGGAACAATGTCAGGCGACTCATACGAGGTAGATAAAACTGTTCGTGCGCTTTATTAACTAAAGCGATTTCAGTGTTATCGGTGTTGACCTTATAGCGCCGTTTGTAACCACTGATAAAGCGCGAAATGAAGGCATCAAACTCTGTATTTTTATCATCCTCTGCGCGCTTGAGTGAAATGTAAGTGCGCTTATTGGCGCTTAGCACTTCGGTGATAATGTAGTGAATCGGCACACTGGGGTCGAGCGTGAACTCTTTTGCAAAGCCGGTAAAGTAAACTTTTACGCGCTGTCCATTAGATATAGGCATCTGCGTGCGATCCACGCGAACTCTGAGCCCCCCTTGCGAAATGTTATTGGTCACGGCTCGACAGGGTTGCTCACCAAAAGGTTCGACTTGGACTTCAACGGTGTAATTCATCCGCTCTTCGTCGCGGTAGGGGTAAAAGCCGAGTTTAAATTGTTCAAACTCTGTCTCTGTATCGCTGCTCGCCGAGGATGAGGCTGTTCCTATTTGCTCAGCTTTTTGTTGCTCATACATCACACGGTAGTTATTTTCCGCCTGCATGATACGTTCGTAAGTATCTTGGGTAAAAACACCGTTGTACTCCTTAAGTCCACGCTCAAAGATATCGCGCGCAACATCGTCCAGGTAGTGAACCCGCCCACGGTGCTCAAACCTCACGCATTCTCCGTCGACACGTTTTCTTAAATCGAGTGTGCGAGCACAAGGGCTTGTTAAACGCCGCACCTCTGAACGCACTTTAAACTTGCTCGGACCGTCAAGAGTGGCAGTTAGCGAGCTAAAGTGTTTTTCAAAATCGTCATCAAGAGCAACAAGTTTGAGTTGGTCGATCAGCGGTGTTAATTGTAAGTTCGGCATTCTTCTCGATTATATTTATAATGATGAGCTTAACTGACAGCATCATAGAACGAGAGCAGTGACATGGCAAAGACAAAAACAGCGTATGTATGCACGGATTGCGGTGCCGACTTTCCACGATGGGTAGGGCAATGCAGCGAATGTAAGGCGTGGAATACGGTATCTGAGGTGCGTTTAGGAGCGAGTAAAGCAAGTACTCCGGCCGCGCGCAGCGGATTCGCGGGGATTACGCAAGCCAAGGTCACCACATTAAACGAAGTTTCTCTCGAGGAGGTGCCACGTTTTAGCTCAACCTTTAAAGAATTCGATCGAGTACTTGGCGGTGGTGTGGTACCCGGCTCTGCTATATTAATCGGGGGCTCCCCAGGCGCTGGTAAGAGTACCCTATTATTGCAAACGCTGTGTCGCCTTGCTGGGAGTATGAAAGCGCTATATGTGACAGGCGAAGAGTCGTTGCAGCAAGTTGCGATGCGCGCAAAGCGGCTCGGTTTGCCCATGGATAAGTTGCGTATGCTCGCCGAAACCTCGGTCGAAACCATTTGTCAGCTCGCCGATCAGGAAAAACCGCAGTTGATGGTTATCGATTCGATACAGGTGATGCATTTAGATGACATTGCTTCAGCACCCGGGAGTGTATCGCAGGTGCGAGAGTCCGCCGCTTTTCTCACGCGCTATGCGAAACAAAAAGGCGTTGCCATCATTATGGTCGGGCATGTCACCAAGGATGGTTCGCTAGCGGGGCCTAAGGTTTTAGAGCACTGTATTGACTGCTCGGTAATTTTAGACGGGTCGTCGGATAGTCGTTACCGTACGTTACGAGGAACTAAAAACCGCTTCGGCGCGGTGAATGAGCTAGGGGTCTTTGCCATGACAGGCAGTGGGTTAAAAGAAGTTTCTAATCCGTCAGCCATTTTCCTACAGCGGGGCGAGGAGCAGGGTAATGGCTCGGTGGTGACGGTCATTTGGGAAGGGACTCGACCTCTGTTAGTAGAGATTCAAGCACTCGTAGATTACTCCGCACTAGCAAACCCGCGCCGCGTTGCAGTTGGTTTGGAAGCCACCCGGCTGGCCTTGCTGTTGGCCGTATTACATCGTCACGGCGGACTGCATGTCTCTGACCAAGATGTGTTTGTTAACGTGGTGGGTGGGGTAAAAGTGTCTGAGACGTCGGCCGACTTGGCGCTTATGCTCGCCATCGTATCGAGCTTTAAAGGTGAGCCTTTAGCTCGCGAGTTAATTATCCTGGGTGAAGTTGGTTTAGCTGGTGAAATACGACCAGTGCCGAATGGCCAGGAACGCCTCAATGAAGCAGCCAAACATGGCTTCAAGCGCGCGATTGTACCGCATGGTAATGCACCTAAGCAGGCAATCGCGGGAATGCAAGTCACACCCGTTAAGAACCTGCAGGAAGCGCTCGATGCGATTTAAAGGGCTTGCCGTATGCCTTTTTGTCATATTCTCGGTCTCGGCCGAGGCTTCTTCTCGTTGGGTCAGTTTAAATCAATGTCTCGATTATTTGCTAACTGACTGGGCACCCGAGCAGGTGGTTGGGATTACGGGGCTGGATGAGGCATTAATTACTCCGAAACATCGTGCCCACTTTGGACGTTTAGAGAGCATCTTACGTTTACAGCCTGATCGCGTGTTTGCAACAGAGTACAATAATCCAAAATTGATTCGGCTGTTACGTCAGTATACTGAAGTCGAGGTATTACCGCAGCCCAGCAGTTTGGCGCGATATCATGAATGGGTCGATCAACTGAGTCAATATGCTCAGTTAGCGCCTCATGCGCGCGCTCACAAACAGCAGTTAGAGCAAGCAATGAGGCGCGCGCATCAGACTCCACAGGATGTCATTATACTGATGCCTAACCAATTTAGTTGGGGAACGGCGAGCTGGGCTGACGAATTAATTACTGCGATGCACTGGAATAATTTAGCCGCTCCTTTTGGCAACAATCTCGTCTCTTTGACGCTTGAGAATGTGATAAGGCTGGAACCTGATCGCTATTTGCTGGAAGGTTTTAGCAATGCCAATTATGCATTGGCAAATGAATGGCTTTATCATCCGCTATTACAACAAGAGCTAAAGACAACACCGACTCAGCAAATTCCGTCACGGCTTTCGTCATGCCCAGTAGTATTTGCTGAAAATTATTTAAAAGCCATTCAAGGAGTGTTATGAACCTGAGTCAGCGGCAGTGTTATCTCATCCTTCTCGGTATCGCTATTTTACTTAGTGGTTTACAACTTACTGTAGGAGGCAGCTCACTCAATTGGTGGGCGCCGAACGCTCTTGAGAGCGATATCATCTGGGATATCCGAGTTCCGAGGACCGTACTAACTTGGTCGGTTGCTATCGCACTCGGGCTGGCTGGCGCAGTAATGCAGCTATTACTTCGAAATCCACTGGCTGAACCAGGCATCACTGGTGTATCGGGGTGTGCTGCTTTAGTGACTATTGCAAGTCTTTACTTTGGTTGGTTGCCGGCCTTTTCCTTTGGGTTACCTGCACTGGCGTTAGTTGGTGGTTTGTTCGGGGTCTCATTACTGATGTTGCTTGCCGGGCAGCGAGCTTCGCCTACGCGATTGATTCTAGCGGGGGTTGCGATAGCCACAATGAGTAGTGCCGCAATGGGATTGTTGCTATACCTCGCTCCAAATCCGTTTGCATTTCAAGAGTGGGCTTTTTGGCATATGGGAAGCTTGGCAAATAAAAGTTGGCACTCAGTGATGCTGGCGCTACCGGGAGTTGCGTTAGCGCTTCCGTTGGTATGGCTAGGTCGACGCTTCTTATACGCTCTAACTTTATCCGAAGAAACGGTTGCGACAATGGGGTTCAATGTGGCGCGGTATCGCAATTTGATGTTGTTAGCTGTGGCATTACTAACGACCGCCTCTGTCGTGGCGGCTGGCGTTATTGGATTTGTTGGACTGTTAGCGCCTCATGCCGTTCGATTGATAGGCTTTAACCATCCGAAATATGTGTTGTGGCTGTCTCCCATTACCGCAATTCTTTTACTGCTCAGTTTTGACACCATAGCACAGTTAATGAGCACCGCGCGCGAGTTACCCGTGGGGGTGATTGCGGCTTTAGTCGGTGCGCCATTGCTCATTGTACTGTTGGTTCGAGAGCGCACCCGTGATGCTTGAGCTTAACGACTTATATTTAGCAGGGATTTCTCGCCCACGCATACGCCATATAAACTTAGCGCTAGCCAGCAATCAGTTAGTCGGAGTGATAGGCGCGAATGGCGCGGGTAAAAGTTCACTGCTACGCGGAATCGCTGCTGTTGAGCCACACCTTACAGGTCAGATTAAATTCAAACATCAGGACTGGTTGGGCTTGTCGCATCGTCAGCGACAACAATATTTGGGATATCTGCCGCAGACTGAAACGCCTGAGTGGGATGTTCGTATCGATGAGCTGGTAAATCTAGCAGCTCAATACGCTCGGCCGCGGCTCAATGAGCACTTAAAAACCTATGAATTGCTCGAACTCAAGGAACGTCGAGTTTCACAAGTGTCGGGAGGTGAACGACAGCGAGCGTTATTGGCTCGGGCAACATTATCAGAGCCACAATTGCTTATTTGTGACGAACCTGTCAGTGGTCTCGATGTGGCGCATCAATTAACCATTATGCAGCAGTTACGTAATCACGCACGAACCCACGGTCTTGTGTTGGCAGCTATTCACGATCTGGCGTTGGCCGCACGATTTTGTGACAGGTTACTGTTAATGCATAACGGGGAACTAGTGCAAAGCGGGGAGCCGTTTGAGGTGTTGACTGAAAAAAACTTGGCTCACTGTTTTGGTGTACAAGCCGAGTGGTTTTGTAGAGATAACGGCGTTGGCTGGATACCAACGCCGTTGCAAGCAATAAAAGATTAACCGATCGGTTTATATTTAATGCGGTGTGGCTCCATTGCCTGTTCGCCAAACTTCTCTTTCATATAAGCTTCGTAATCGCTGTAGTTACCTTCGTAGAAGACCACTTCAGCTTCATCACGATAATCAAGAATATGGGTGGCGATACGGTCTAAGAACCAACGGTCGTGCGAGATAACCAAAGCTGAACCTGGGAACTCGAGGATGGCTTCTTCAAGTGCCCGTAAGGTTTCAACGTCGAGGTCGTTGGTCGGTTCGTCTAACAATAAGACGTTGCCCCCAGCCTTAAGTAGTTTCGCAAGGTGTACCCGGTTGCGTTCACCGCCCGACAGCTCACCGATACGTTTTTGTTGGTCGGTGCCTTTGAAGTTAAAGCGGCCGACGTATGCACGCCCTTGAACTTCAAAGTTACCAATACGCAGGATATCGTTACCATCGGTAATTTCTTGGAATACGGTTTTGCTATCATCCATACTGTCGCGGAACTGATCAACGCTCGCCAATTCAACGGTGTCACCGAGTTCAATTGAACCACTGTCGGGCTGTTCTTGGCCACTGATCATACGGAATAAGGTGGATTTACCCGCGCCGTTCGGACCAATGATACCGACGATAGCACCTTTAGGGACACTAAAGCTCAAGTTATCAATAAGCTGGCGCCCTTCGTAGGCTTTGCTAATCCCGTTAACCTCAATGACCTTATCACCCAAGCGCGGACCTGGTGGAATAAATAGTTCATTGGTTTCATTACGTTTTTGATAGTCGCTACTTTGTAATTCTTCAAAGCGAGCCATACGCGCTTTGCTTTTCGCCTGACGACCTTTCGGATTAGTACGTACCCACTCAAGTTCTTGTTTGATGGTGCGTTGACGAGCTTTCTCTTGACGTTCTTCTTGTGCAAGACGCTTCTCTTTTTGCTCCAACCAAGAAGAGTAGTTGCCTTCCCATGGAATACCATAACCACGGTCAAGCTCAAGGATCCAGCCTGCTACGTTGTCTAAGAAATAACGGTCGTGGGTAATAGCAACGACGGTGCCTGTGTAATCATGTAAGAAGCGCTCTAGCCATGCGACTGACTCTGCATCCAAGTGGTTGGTAGGCTCATCGAGCAGCAACATGTCGGGCTTGGAAAGTAACAGACGACAAATAGCAACACGGCGACGTTCACCGCCTGATAGGTTACCGATTTTAGCGTCCCACTGTGGCAAACGCAGTGCATCAGCGGCGCGGTCAAGGATATTTTCGATGTTGTGACCATCTTTCGCCTGAATCAGCGCCTCGAGTTGAGCTTGTTCTTTTGCCAACGCATCAAAATCAGCATTCTCATCGGCGTAGGCCGCATAGACTTCATCTAAGCGAGTAAAAGCCTCTTTAACGTCAGCGACGGCTTCTTCCACAGTTTCTTTAACGGTCTTTTCTTCATCGAGCTGTGGCTCCTGCGGGAGGTAGCCAATGTTAATTCCTGCTAAGGGACGCGCTTCTCCCTCATATTCAGTATCAACACCTGCCATAATGCGAAGCAAGGTCGATTTACCGGCACCGTTAAGACCTAAAACACCGATCTTAGCGCCTGGGAAAAACGACAATGAGATATCTTTTAAGATAGTTTTTTTGGGTGGAACAACTTTGCTCACCCGCGACATTGAATAGATATATTGCGCCATAGCGACGAACATTCCTACTGTTGGATTGAAAATAGGACCTAGTTTACTGGTAAATGCAGTAAATGCCCAAATTTGTTGCCGAATTTTTTCTTAACGGCGTGTGACGGTTTGCTAGGCAGTTTGGGGTATTTTGCGGTAAACTGCACGTCATAATTTGGCTAATGAAATTGATGGATGTCCGAGATGCAGAAAAAAGATCAGACAATTGCCGCGTTTGACGCGGAGTTATGGCAAGCAATGAGTCAGGAAGTTGAGCGTCAAGAACAACACATTGAGCTGATTGCTTCAGAAAACTATACCAGCCCACGTGTGCTAGAGGCACAAGGCTCACAGTTAACCAATAAATACGCCGAGGGTTACCCTCATAAGCGTTACTATGGTGGTTGTGAATATGTGGATGTGGTCGAGGACCTCGCGATTGCTCGCGCTAAAGAATTGTTTGGTGCTAAATATGCCAACGTACAACCGCATTCAGGTTCACAAGCCAATACCGCTGCATTCATGGCACTTATGGAAGCCGGCGATACCTTCCTGGGAATGAGCTTGGCACACGGTGGTCATTTGACGCACGGTGCGGGAGTTAACTTTTCGGGCAAGCTCTATAATGCCGTACAATATGGTATCTCAGAAGAAACCGGTGAAATCGACTACAACCAAGTTGAAGAGTTAGCTAAAGAGCATCAGCCGAAGGTTATCGTTGCTGGTTTCTCGGCATACTCGGGTATTGTTGACTGGCAGCGTTTTAGACAAATTGCTGACGAAGTGGGCGCTTATTTGTTAGTTGATATGGCGCACGTAGCCGGTTTGGTTGCTGCAGGCGTTTACCCAAGTCCAATTCCATACGCCGACGTAGTGACAACGACAACTCACAAAACCCTTGCAGGTCCGCGTAGTGGTCTGATTTTGTCTGGCAAAGATGATGAGAAACTGCATAAGAAATTAAACAGTGCGGTATTCCCAGGTAATCAAGGTGGTCCATTGATGCACGTTATCGCAGCGAAAGCGGTGGCGTTTAAAGAAGCCCTTGAGCCTGAATTTAAAGCGTATCAAGAACAAGTGCTAAAGAATGCTAATGCGATGGTTAAGGCTCTGCAAGCACGTGGCTATAAAATCGTATCGAATGGCACGCAGAACCATTTGTTCCTCGTTGATTTAATCGACAAAGACATCACGGGTAAAGATGCCGATGCCGCATTGGGTCGAGCATACATCACGGTCAACAAAAATGCGGTACCGAACGACCCGCGTTCGCCGTTCGTTACTTCTGGCCTTCGTCTAGGTACGCCTGCAATTACGCGCCGCGGCTTTAAGGAAGCAGAAGCTGAGCAAGTAGCTAACTGGATTTGCGATGTATTAGATGACATTAATAACGAAAAGACGATTGATCGCGTTCGTAACGATGTCAAAACGTTATGTGCCGAGTTTCCAGTTTATAAATAACGTTTGAAAAGGAGCGCGCTATGCACTGTCCATTCTGCGGAACACAAGATACCAAGGTCATCGATTCGCGGTTAGTAGGGGACGGTGCATCGGTGCGCAGGCGCCGAGAATGTAGCCATTGTCGCGAGCGCTTTACAACATTTGAGACTGCTGAACTGGTAATGCCCCGTGTAATTAAAACAGACGGTGGGCGTGAACCTTTTAATGAAGATAAGCTTCGCAGTGGGCTGTTACGTGCGCTTGAAAAACGCCCGGTCAGTCTCGAAAAAATGGAACAAGCGGTCAATAAAATCAAATCCAGTATCCGTGCAACCGGCGAGCGAGAGATTACCTCTAACTTTATTGGCAACCTGGTGATGGATAACCTCAAGCAAATCGATAAAGTCGCCTACGTTCGCTTTGCTTCGGTCTATCGCTCTTTTGAGGATATCAAAGAGTTCGGCGAGGAGATCGCTCGGCTCAATGATTAGTTTGGCACAAGATAAACGCGACCATCTTTACATGCATCGCGCCTTAGAATTAGCACGAAAAGGGCGTTTTACAACTGGACCTAATCCTGCTGTCGGTTGTGTCATCGTTAAGGACGACCGTATCATTGGCGAAGGATGGCATCAGAAGGCGGGCGAACCCCACGCTGAAGTCTTTGCGTTGCGGCAGGCGAGCGCGCAAGCCAAACATGCAACCGCCTATGTTACGCTTGAGCCATGCAGTCACCAAGGTCGCACACCGCCCTGTGTTGATGCATTGATTAATGCTGAAGTGGCTCGTGTCGTTATCGCGATGCAAGATCCCAATCCCGTTGTATCAGGTCGTGGCATTCATAAATTACACGATGCTGATATCGAAGTTCGTGTTGGTTTATTTGAAACTGCAGCGCGAGCGCTTAATCCTGGTTTTATTCATCGTATGCAGACTCAATTACCTTATGTGCGCGTCAAGCTGGCGAGCTCACTTGATGGGCGTACAGCGTTGAGTAATGGAGTGAGTCAATGGATTACCGGTGCTGCGGCGCGTGCTGACGTTCAGGTATGGCGTGCACAAGCCGATGCAATATTAACTGGCGCGGATACTGTACTGGTGGATAATCCGAGACTGAATGTACGCCCTGAACAGTGGCCTGACGGGGTCGAAAAACCACTATTTTTTAAGCAGCCTGTGCGTGTGATTATTGACGGGAAAAACCGCATTCATGATGATTTGCGACTATTTGAGGTTGAAACGCCTGTATTTGTCGTTCGCACCATGGAGGGGCCTGCCTCTCGACATCGCCATTGCCATGAGATTATTGCTAAAGCAGATAGTCAGGGGCGCGTAGACTTACATGATGCATTAAAGGAACTTGCATTGCGTGAGATCAACTTGGTATGGACCGAGTGTGGAGGTCAGTTAGCGGGCGCTCTTTTCAACGCTCAGTTAGTGAATGAACTGGTCTATTATCAAGCTAACAAAGTATTAGGCAGTGATGCACGCAGTATGATTGCGTTGCCTGAACTGACTCAACTCGATGATGCGCTCTCATTTAACGTGCTTGAGCGCCGAATGGTCGGCGAGGATATTCGCGTGATCGCCCAGCCAATGAAGTAGGAACTATTATGTCATTGCATTCGACAGAAGAGATTATTGAAGATATCAAGCAAGGTAAGATGGTCATTCTGATGGATGACGAGGACCGCGAGAATGAGGGTGACCTGATTCTTGCAGCAGACTGCGTGACCCCTGAAGCGATAAATTTCATGGCGCGTTATGGTCGGGGACTGATCTGCCTGACACTTAGCGAAGAGCGCTGTAAGCAACTTAACCTACCGCTGATGGTTGATCGTAACAATGCGCCATACTCGACAGCATTTACGGTTTCCATCGAGGCAGCAGAAGGTGTGACAACGGGGATTTCCGCGGCCGACCGCGCGCAAACCGTGAAGGCTGCGGTCGCACGTAATGCTCAGCCGGAAGACTTGGTGATGCCGGGCCATATATTTCCGTTGAAAGCAAAGCAGGGCGGCGTACTTAATCGTGCTGGGCATACTGAGGCAGGCTGTGACCTCGCGCGCCTTGCAGGCTATGAACCTGCTGCCGTAATTGTCGAAGTGCTCAACGAAGATGGTACGATGGCGCGCCGCGCAGACCTCGAGAAGTTTGCCGAAGCACACGACATTAAAGTGGGTACTATTGCTGATTTGATCGAGTATCGCTCAGTGCGCGAGAAAACCATTCGCCGTGTAGCCCAGTGTCAGTTGCCGACCAGTTTTGGCAAATTTAATATGATCACTTATCAAGACTCAATCGATCAACAAGTTCATCATGCGTTGGTGCATGGTGAGATTGATGCCGAGAAGGTAACTAATGTGCGCGTGCATTTGCAAGACAGTTTGCATGATACGTTATCAACTGAGCGCGCAGCGAAACGCAGCTGGCCGATTGCCAAGGCGATGCAATATATTGCAGAAAACGATGGTGTTTTAGTACTTATTGGTCGCCAGCAAACGCCAGAGGATATCATCGCGCAAGTGAAAGAATTTGAGGCACAGGATCAAGGCCAACACAAACCGACTGCGTCGGCGTCAAATGCTTCACGAAATGTGGGGGTTGGTTCGCAAATCCTTGCTGATTTAGGCATTCACCAAATGCATCTGCTCAGTTCACCGAAGCGTTATTCGGCATTGTCGGGATTCGGGCTTGAAGTTGTTGACTTCATCGAAGATAAAGCTGATTGAATTGATGATATAGAGCCGCATGAGTAGGTAGATTAACGCCTAACTCTGCGGCCTTTTTTAACGCGTAGCCGGTCAGTGCATCAACTTCTGTTTTTCGGTTAGCTTTTATATCCGACAGCATTGAAGACTGGTTTTCGGCGGTCGCCTCGCATACCTGCTCGACTAATATGAGCAAATCCGCAGTACTTAAGTTATAGCCAAGCGCTTGACTTAGACTGACCAATTCAGAGACCAGCATACGTTGCTGCTCATGGTATTGCTCTTTGAGCAATTCACCATTGAGGCACTGATTCACCGCTGTTAATGGATTAATTACACAATTAAGGCAAAATTTTTGCCATTGTCGTGCTTTGATGTCTGAATCAAAGTGAAGGTTTGGAAAGGCACTATGCAACTGTTCGGTCAGTTGTTGATGATGTTGAATGCGCGCATCGATCCAGTCTGAACCCAATCCTTTGTGTTCGGTCACCCGGTTACTACGCGTCACGCCCTGTGTGGTAATCCATGTATAACAGGGGCGTGATGTGGTTAAGTCAACAAGACCGTTGTGCGCGCAGATAACAGGGCGGTCGTTAGGCAGACCTAATTTATCTAGGCGTCGAAATACATCTTCAAGATCATAGGCCTTAACGGCTATAAAAACCGCTTTTATTGAGCTGAAGTCGCTATCGTTGATGATAGGAATTCGGCAAAGCTCAGTGCGTGCTGACTGATAATCCCTAAAATGATAATCAAAAAAATCTGAGCCTGGACGAGGTGTGCGAGGCAATGTAACGAGCGGCAACTTGGCACGTTGCCATTGATGGGCAATAAGCTGACCTATCGCACCCGCGCCGACGAGTAGTAACTGTTTAGGATGTTCACTCATTTGCACCCCAACGCGCCTGATAACTTCGTTTTAGATAGCCGAGTAATAACAAGCTTGGCAGGATAGCTAAACTGGTAAGCACAAAGAACAGGCTCCAATTGCCATCGAGCTTATCAACCAGTACACCGCTGTAAGCGGATAAAGTGGTTCGACCAAAGGTGCTCAGTGATGCGAGTAAAGCGTACTGAGTCGCGGTAAACGTTCGGTCACATAAAAAGCTGATAAACCCGACGAAAGCCACAGTCGACCAGGCGCTAGTAAAACCATCGACTAGCACAGCAGCAAGAAACAGGTTTTCACTCGGCCCGACGTTAGCAATCCAAGCAAACATAAGATTTGAGCCCGCCATAGCGATGCCGGCAATCAATAACCCTTTGAACTGACCAATGCGGAGTGTAACGAGTCCACCCAGCAGCGAGAATATAATGGTTATCCACCAAGTGACTAATTTCGAGTAAGTACCAATTTGTTCATTCGAGAAGCCTATTTCTTTATAAAATACAATCGACATTCGACCTAAAAAGGCTTCGCCTATTTTAAAAAGAAACACAAACAGCAAAATTTGTATTGCCAGTTTCGCACCGTTGCGTGAGAAGAAAGAACTAATGGGCTCAATTACGACAGTGCTGATCCGTTTTAATAAGGACAAGGTCGCTATCGTATTTGCTTTGACCTGTGTGTAACGCGCTGGCTTTAACACTAGAGTCACCAGAGCCAACGACAGCATAAGCGCTGCGAGCACGATGTAGGCGTCCTGCCAATGCCAATGGGTGCCATCGACTAGCAGAAACGGTACCGCGCCGAGGCCGGCGTAACCGCTCCACCAACCTGATGTGGCCATGGCTGCTCCGGCACTTTGCATGCGTCCTTCCAACTCAGAAAATGTCTCGATACGGTAGGCATCAATGGCAATATCTTGAGTCGCGGAGCTAATGGCAATGAGTAGGGCGGCGATACCGACTAGATGTAAGTTATCAGCGATGGTTAATGTCGATACGAACAGACAGAGCGCGGCTATGAGGAGCTGGCAAAGTAAGATCCAACTACGACGCTGTCCCAGCCAGCGGTTTAACAGCGGAAGTTTAACGCTGTCGACAACAGGAGACCAAAGAAAATTGATTGAGTAGACTGCGAACACGGCACCGAAATAACCGATAACTGATCGGCTCAATCCTTCTTCTTGTAACCAAGCCGACAACGCTGAGCCAATCATCACCCAAGGAAAGCCGCTTGAAAGCGCTAAGAAAAATAGCGCTATTACGCGGGGCTGACGGTAAACTTTAAGATCGGTTCTTAGCGTATGCTGCTCTGTCATTGCGGCACAATTTCAATACGTTTAAGCACGGGCGGATTAGCGGGAACATCTCGCCAACCGGTTTTTTCGTCAAATGGCATGGATTCAAGTGCCGCTAACTTTTCGAGTACGTCCAAACCTTCAGTAACGCGTCCAAATACGGCGTAGCCCCAGTCACCGTCGTCGGGGTTGAGGGAGGTATTGTCGTTTAAATTAAAATAGAACTGACGAGTCGCTGTGTGAGGCTTACGTTCCCTAGCCATGGCGATGGTGCCGTAGGTGTTTAATAGGCCATTGCCCGATTCGTTTACGATCGTTTCATAGCTCGGTTTGTCAGAAAACTCAGCATCGTAGCCGCCGCCTTGGATTACAAAGCCAGGTACTAAACGATGGAAGATAGTGTTGTTATATTGCGCTTTAGCAACGTAGCGGAGAAAGTTAGCGACAGTAATAGGCGCCGCTTCGCGGTTAAGCTCAACGGTCAGGTTCCCTTCAGAAGTGACAAAAGTAACCGTTGGAAAAGGGTTGTCGGGCTGCACTTGAGCTTGCGAAAAAGGGCTGAAGAAGACAATAAACGATGTTAATAGTGTGATAATAGTTTTCATCTTAACCTCGCGTTTCCGTCAAACGTAACTGGGGATCGTTAGCAATATCGTTGAGCACCTGTTGTAAAAGACGTTTAAACTCACGTTCGATAGTTGCTTCATCGGGGTTAGAAACTCCCTCCGACTTACTGGTTCCCGTGAATGTCCGTGCATAAGAACGATTCATTCTTTGCGCTTCGACGCGAATGTTTAATTGATAGTCGAGTTGATATTTTAACGTTGTCTCGGTGTGCTCGACCACTGCTTTATTGATAGACACATACCAATTGAGGTCACCCTGACCGCTGACAACTCCGGACTGTTGAAACGCTTGCTTGACGATCTCTGTAAGCGGCTGTGATGGTGCTGAAAATTGATTAGCTTTTTGGGTGTCACTGTCGATGTGGCGATAGAGATAGCTGTGAGGTCGTTTATCTTGCACACTAAGGCGCGAGATACTTCCCGACAGTTGTGACGTGACAGTCGGTGGCTCGACAATCAGATCAGAATCAATCGTCGAGCAGCTGTTTATTGATAAGAGCGCGACGGCGGAGAGTGCTGTGAGCTTTATTAGGTGACGCATGGCTTCCTCGTTTTAGTCATTCACGTAACACAGTTTCATGCTATCATACGGTAAAATTGTGCCTTGCAAAAATGCTTTACTGATATCTAGCAAAGCGATACGGTGACAAGGCAACGCGTTGTTAATGAAGTTAAAGGTTTTGTCGTGAAAAAATACGCAGAAATTACAGGATGGGGAAAGTGCTTACCGCCAGCAGTCATGACCAATGATGACCTGGCAACGTTTTTAGATACCTCGGATGAGTGGATTGTCACGCGAACTGGAATTTCAGAGCGACGCGTCAGTCACGTTGGGACATCTAAGCTCGCTACGGTGGCTGCACAGAATGCGCTCGCGGCCGCTGGATTGAACCCAGACGATATCGACCTGATTATTGTCGGCACCTGCACTGCCGACGAGATCATTCCTAATGTCGCTTCAGCGGTGCAACAGAACATTGGTGCACCGAATGCAGCAGCGTTTGACCTTAATGCCGCGTGTAGCAGCTTTCTTTATGCCATGCACGTTGCAACTCAAGCCATTCAAACGGGCGCTCATAAAAAAGTATTGTTGATTGGTGCCGAGCGTCTGACACGCATTCTCGATTGGACCAAACGTGAGAGCGCCGTGCTTTTTGGCGATGGCGCGGGCGCGATGGTGTTAGAAGCAAGCGATGAGGAAGTAGGTCTTCTTGCTAGTCATATTAGCTGTGATGCCGATGCGCGTGACGTGCTGAGTCTTGATTTTGGTTTGAGCTTCGACCGCTTTGGCTTTGATGGCATTATGCAGTTCGATTTTGTTGGACAAGAAATTTTTAAGCGTGCGGTCAAAGGCATGAACGCAGCGGTTGAGAAAGTATTTCAGCAAACCGGCTTAAGTACCGAAGATGTCGATGCGCTTATTCCGCATCAAGCGAATAAACGTTTAATCGATTATCTCGCGAAGTTATGTAAGGTGCCTTCTGAGAAAACCGTGATAAATATTCAGAATTACGGTAATACATCTTCTGCGACCTTACCGATCGCTTTTTGTGAAGCGGTAGAAAACGGCACTGTTAAGCCAGGTGATACCATTGTCTCGGCAGTGTTTGGCGGCGGACTAACCTGCGGCGCCGGCTTGATCCGTTGGGGTCAGCGCGTTACACCGGTTAACCCTCCGATCTATGAATTGGAACCCACCGACTTAACCGCTTTAGATATGATTGTGCCGATGCACGAGAAGACGGCCGCGGCTTGGGCAAAGCGAGATAAATAATTCGTCTTTAAAGTACAAATAGCACTGATATTGTGCTGAAAAACTGATAATCTCGTGAGAGTGGTACAACCAGTTTCACGAGATTTTTTATGACAGAACAACAGCACATTATTATTGATAAGAACGCCAGTGTAGTCACTATCCGACTTAATCGGCCTGCTAAGAAGAATGCTTTTACGCAACAAATGTATTCGGAAGCAACTGCCGCGCTAAAAGCCGCTGACGAGGACGAAACGGTTAAAGTGGTCGTTTTCGAAGGGAGCGGTGATAGTTTTTCTGCGGGTAATGATCTCAACGACTTCCTATCCATCGAGTCACTGGATGAAACGGCTCCTCCTTTTAAGTTTCTTCATTTACTCAATAAAGTGAAAGTGACGTTGGTCGCGAAGGTCAATGGATTAGCTATCGGCATTGGTACAACCTTGTTGTTGCATTGCGATCTTGTCTATGCGGCTGATAATGCAGTATTCGCTTTACCCTTTGTGCAGTTAGGGTTACTTCCAGAGGCGGGCTCAAGTTTATTGTTACCGCGCATCATGGGACACCAACGTGCATCCGAATTATTGCTACTAGGTGATTCGTTCTCTGCGAACAAGGCACAGCAGTATGGATTGGTAAATGACGTGGTGGAGGCGGACAAACTTAATACCCGTGTTGATGAGGTAGTCGAACATCTGGTTAAACAGTCCCGCGGTGCTTTAAGAACCTCGAAAACATTGATCAAAACAGAGTCGGATACTGTATCTGAACGTATTAGTCTAGAGGCTGGATACTTTGCTAAAGCGCTCAGCTCTGATACTGCTAAGCAAGCAATAGCAGCCAAACTGAAGAAAAACTAGGCAGTCAGCGCACTGGGGCTTGTTTACCTTAGCTGAGTGCGCGATAATGCGCTTTCACGAGTTATGGTGACCCTGCGGGTCCCCTCGCGACACTAACTGGCAAACCCGGTCAGGCCCGGAAGGGAGCAGCCGTAGTCGGGGATGTGGGCGCCGAGGTGTGGCTGGTAGGGTCGCCACCCGTCTATTTCTATTCTAATCACTCCATACTTGATGACTTGCACGCAGCAGTTGAGCGTGAGCAAGAATTAAGCGTGATAGGTTGCGTTGATAACCACCCCCGATTACCGCAGCTAAATTAATGTTATTTTGCTTCGCGTAGTCCAGCACAAAATAGTCACGCGAAAAAATGCCCTCGATAGATACATCAAGATGTCCGAGATCGTCGCGACGATATATATCCACCCCTGCGTCATATAAAATTAAGTCGGGTTTAAAGTCTTTGGCTACCTTGTGCAATGTATGTTTCACGGCATCGAGGTACGCGCCATCGGTGGTCCCCTTGGGTAAGGCGACATCGAGGTCAGAGTCCACTTTAGTAAAAGGGAAGTTTCGTTCACCATGAATAGAGCACGTGAAAATACGCTCGTGGTTTCTTAAAAGCGTCGCTGTACCGTCACCCTGGTGAACGTCGGTGTCGAATATCAGAATCTTTAAATTGGGTTGTGCTTGTGTGGCCAAAATCGCACTAATCGCGAGGTCATTGATCAAACAGAAGCCGCTGCCCCAATCATGGTGTGCGTGGTGATAGCCACCCGAGAAATGAATGGCAATGCGTTTATCCAGTGCTGTCTTGACCGTCTCGAACGTACCTCCAGCTGATGTCAGGGTGCGGGTCAGTAGTTGCGTTGACCAGGGAAAGCCCACCTTGCGCCATTCCTTTTTATCAAACGCGTTGCTTTTTAACTTGCGGACATAATCAGCACTGTGAACCGTCTTCACCTGAGACCATGTGAGTGGATTAGGACGCACAAACTGTTCCGAACTTGCACCGTGGCTCAATGCCCACTGATGAAGCATTTTGTATTTATGAATGGGATAGCGATGACGCTCAGGTAAATCGAGGTCGCTATAAATGGGATCATAAATAAAAGGAACCATTGTTAGCCCTCGTCCATGATTTGAATTTGCTTTTCAACTTGGCTAATGGCTGTCTGACAGCGGCTGAGCCGTTTTTGGTAAGCTTGCGCTTGAGATAAATCCCCTGCATTTTGGAAGACTTCTACCTTGTTCTTTAAACGCACCTCATACTCTCGATACTTCGCGAGGGTTCTATGTAATTGACCATGTTGCGCTTCTAGATGAGCGCGTTGGTCGAATTGAGCATCCGGCGGATGGCTGTTTTGTAGTAGAGCGCTGAGTGACAGTACCTGTTCACTCACTTTTTGCGCTAAATAATACTTTCTCTCGTTATCGGTAATTGTTAGTAACTTATTAACCAGCTGTTCAGTCTCATCAATATAGGCTTCGGCAAAGTGCGAGCGGGTAGCGAAAAGGTTGTCTGCAAACCATTGCTCTGCAAAGCTTTTAGTCTGCTTTTGCTGATCGAATTCACGTGCACGCTGACGTAACAGTGTTAGTGCACGTTGAAATTGTTGCAAATATGTAGTGTTCATGGTTTGCCGTAAAGTTGCGGTTTTTCAGTATTCTACCTAAATTAAGTAGAGGTTGCTTTTTAACAATCGACAGACCTCACACTTTAAGTTGTTTAAATAACGTTGAAATTTGTAACGGAGTGTTGTTCGTCGATCAAAAAGTGATACTATGCGAGATAGGGTTCAGCTACGTAAAACTCCGTAAATCTGGAGAACCGTACTGGACACTTGATTGACAGGAAGTTACCGCTCGTAGCGGCTGGAAATGATTTCCGTTGGTAACATGGATTAACGTCGCACGGCTATCATAACGCAGTTAACGCTGTTTCAGCAGGTTGACAGCGTATGGTCATCGTGGGAGTATTCCTGTGAATGTACGTGCTTTTTGTGGGTGCGTACGCGGATAGAATTTAATCTTTTCGTCACTCAATAAAACTGGTGTTTCACGTTGTAAAACGTTGGAGCGGAAGTTAATTCAAATTGGTTGGGAACTATGACCAAAGTAATCAAGAGAACCAAACTCGCCGCAGCCCTGATGGGCGCAATGGCGGTTGCTGGCACCAGCGTTGCTGCTGCACAGCAAGTTGATGTAGCTAAGCTACAGAAAGAAGAGCAGCAAATCTTGAATGCGCAAGAGCAATCACAGAAGAAAATCAATTCTCTGTATGAGCAAAGCCAAGATTTGTTGATTGAGTATCGCTCTGTTGTTGCTGAATACGAGAACCTCAAGGTCTACAACGACCACGTGGCTCGTTTGGTTGCTGACCAGCAGTCGAACATCGATTCACTTCAGCGTCAGATCGACACCATTGAAGAAACCAAGCAAGGCGTGGTTCCTTTGATGTACGAAATGATCGACGCGCTGGAAGAGTTCGTTCAGCTCGATATTCCAATTCACAAAGAAAAGCGTTTAGAACGTGTTGAGCGTCTTCGCGATATCATGGGTAACGCGAACGTTTCTACGTCTGAGCAGTTCCGTCAAATCATCGAAGCTTATCAAGCAGAGATGGACTACGGACAAATGCTTAACGCTTATCAGGGTAACCTGAACGTCGACGGTGAAGAAGTTGCCGTAGACTTTTTCCACATGGGTCGCGTTGTCTTCGCAGCACAGTCTTTGGACTTGAAAAATGCGTGGTTATACAACAAAGACACTAATGAGTGGACTAAGTTGGAAGACGAGTTCGTGAATCCTCTGACCACAGCGATTCGTATGTCACGTAAGCAAACTGCTTACGATCTGGTGAAACTTCCAGTATTCGCAGCGGAGAGTGCAGAATGAAAAAATTAGTCAGTTCTTTAATGATTGCAGCAGCAGTCACCCTTTCTGCAGGTACGACTCTCGCTGCTCAAGCACAAGACAACCAGCCAGAAGCAAAGAGCTTAGACGAATTGCTTCAATTGGTTGAGAAAAATCGTATTTCTTCTCGTCAAATCAGCGAAGAGCGTGAGCAAGAGTTCATGTCTGCGCGAGCTGACAAGCAAGCTTTGTTGAACAAGGCTAAGCAACAGCTTAAAGACGAGCAAGCACGCGGTAAGCGTTTACAAAACCAATTCTCAGAAAACGAAATTACTTTGGCAAACAAAGAGCAAGAGCTTGAGAATGCTAAAGGTACGTTGGGTGAGATGTTTGGTGTTGTACGTGGTGCTGCTACCGAAACAATCGGTCGTATCGCGACTTCAATCGTAAGTGCGCAATACCCAGGCCGTGAAGATGTTCTTCAGAGCCTGTCAGAAGCTAAAGAGCTTCCTACTTTGTCTGAATTAGAAGACCTTTGGACTGCATTGTTAACCGAAATGGTTCAATCAGGTAAAGTTGTTCAATTTGACGCGGAAGTATTCAGCTTAGCAGGTGGTTCTGAGCAGCGTACTGTTACTCGTATCGGTGTATTTAACCTAATTTCGGATGACCAGTACCTGACTTACAACGACTCGACTGAACAGATTCAGCCGCTAGGTCGTCAACCAGACGGTTATGTAACAAGCCAAGCTGATACCTTCACTAGCACTGAAAGTGGCTATGCAGGCGTTTACTTGGATCCATCGAAAGGTCAAATCTTGGGTCTATTGACTCAGAAAGCAACCTTGATGGAGCGTTATCACCAAGGTGGAACAGTAGGTTATGTCATTACTGTCGTACTCATCATTGGTTTAATCATCTCATTGTTCAAACTTGTAACCTTGACGGTTATCGGTGGCAAAATGCGTTCTCAGCTTAAGAACGTAGATAACCCTTCAGACAAAAACCCATTGGGTCGCGTATTGAAGGTTTACCATGAGAACAAAGATGCTGACGCTGAAAACCTTGAGTTGAAACTTGACGAAGCAATCATGCGTGAGACGCCGAAGATCGAAAGCGGCATCAACGTAGTGAAAATCTTCGCAGCAATTGCACCATTACTTGGTCTCTTGGGTACCGTTGTGGGTATGATTGGTACGTTCCAATCAATCACATTGTTCGGTACAGGTGACCCGAAAATCATGGCAGGCGACATCTCAATGGCGTTGGTAACAACGGCTATGGGTCTAATCGCGGCAATTCCATTGATTTTGGCTCACAGTATTGTGGCTGCACGTAGTAAATCAATTGTTCACTTGTTGGATGAGCAGGCTGCAGGCATTGTAGCGGCTCACTCGGAGAAGGAGTAAGTTCATGCTTTACCTGATGGAACTATGGGAATCTATCAGGGATTTTATTGCGACCGGTGGCGACGTATTGTACGTCGTCATGGGGGTACTCTTTCTAATGTGGGTACTGATGATTGAGCGTTATTGGTACTTAACGAGTTCTTTCCCTAAACTGCGTAAAGAAATCATCGCACGTTGGGATGCTCGTAAAGATACCACCTCATGGTACGCACATAGAATCCGCGAAGCATGGATTTCCGAAGCGAACGATAAATTGAATACACGTATTCTGTTGATTAAGACTTGCGTTGCACTTTGTCCTCTAGTGGGACTACTCGGTACAGTAACCGGTATGATTACCGTATTCGAGATCATGGCAGTGCAAGGTACCGGTAACCCTCGTCTTATGGCGTCGGGTATCTCGATGGCAACAATCCCGACAATGGCGGGTATGGTTGCAGCGTTATCCGGTATGTTCTTTGCGACCCGACTCGAGAGTCGTGTTCGTCGCGCTAAGCAGAACTTGGTCGACAGTCTGCCACATCACTAAGAGAGTATTACTATGGCAAGAAATCGTATTCGTGAAGAGGAAGATGCAGCGATTGACATGACGCCGATGCTGGACATCGTATTCATCATGTTGATCTTCTTCATCGTAACAACCTCTTTCGTTAAAGAGGCTGGTATTCAGGTTAATAAACCTGAAGCAAACCAGGCCAACAAGGAGCCTTCAGCTAACATCTTCATCGCGATTCGCGATACGGGTGAAGTCTGGATGGATAAGCGTCAAGTTGACGTAGAACGCGTGGCAGCAAACCTTGAGCGTATGCTTGCTGAGCAACCTACTGACTTAGTGGTTATTCAGGCAGACAAGAAAGCTGAGCATGGTCGTGTTGTAGAAGTCATGGACCAGGTTAAGGAAGCGGGTATCGATAAGATATCCATAGCAGCGGAGACTAACTAATATGGTGCGCTTTTTAGTATCTTTAATACTAGGTGCGGCCGTTACGTTTGCTCTGTTTGCTTTTATGGCTTACTTAATCGGTGGGGGGGCTAAGAGTAACGAAGCTCCGCCTCCCACTCCGGTCATTGACATCGTAACGTCGCCGCCAGAGTCCGACGTTCAAGAGCGCCGGAGAACACCTCCGCCGCCGCCACCGCCGCCTCAGGCTCCACCTGAGACGCCGCAATCTGAACCTGATACGTCAGATGCGGGCGGTGTGAACATGAACATGGGCTTCGACGTCGATGTAGGTGGTGCTGACACTGGTTTGTCAGGCCCCGGTAACTTGTTGAATCAAGATGGTGACGCTACGCCAATCGTTCGAATTGAGCCTCGCTATCCGCCTTCAGCCGCTCGTAACGGCACCGAGGGTTGGGTACAGTTGAGATTCACTATCGACGAGCAAGGTGGTGTGACCGACGTTGAAGTAATTGACTCAGAACCTCGTCGAGTGTTCGACCGTGAAGCACGCCGCGCATTATTGCGTTGGAAGTATAAGCCGAAGGTCGTAGACGGTAAGCCTGTTCGTCAAGAAGGTATGACTGTTCAGCTCGACTTCAACATGGATGGGCAATAAGAAATGAAAACTGTAATGAAGACATTTGTTACTGCCCTTGCTTTCGGCTTGGTTGTAGCTACCGCTCCGGTAGCTGCACAAGACCTCGGTCTTGATCTGCCAAGTAAAGAAACCGTTGAAGCGCAAAAGAAAGCTCGAAAAAACCAAGTCGCGTCACAGCGTGTTGGTCGAGCGATTATGGATGCGTTCGAGTTGTACGAGCAAGAGCAGTTGCAAGAGGCAATCGTTCTTCTTGAGGAAGAACTGCCAGACGCTGAAGGCTACGATCGAGCTTACTTGAGCCGTTTCTTAGGTACGTTGTATGCGCAAGCAGAACGTACCGACGAAGCACTGCCAATGTTGAAAAACGCGGCAGATCAAGATGTGCTCGGTTGGAGCGACCAAGCGGCTGTCCTCAAACTGGTGGGACAATTGAGCCTTCAAGAAGAGAAGTATGCTCAATCAGTCACGTACCTACAGAAATGGTTCGAATTCACTGGTGAGATGGATCCGCAAGCGTTGTTCTATGTAGCTAACGCTTATTATCAGCAGAAAGAATTCGCTAAAATTGTACCTTATGCGGAAGCGGCACTTAAGTATGCGGATGAGCCTAAGAAGGATTATTACACGCTACTTATGGCCTCTTACTTCGAGCGTAAGATGTACGATCAAGCCATCGCTACGATTGAAGAAGGCTTAGACGTATTGCCAGAAACAATCCCTTGGTGGCCGCAATTAGCCCAAATGTACATGCTCAAGGAAAACCTTCCTAAGGCATTGCAGACAATGGAAATTGCTTACTTAGCGGGTTATTTGAAAGAGGAAAACCAATTTAAGTTGTTGGTTCAACTCTATGATAATGAGGGCATTCCTTACAAAGCTGCGACGACGATGTTAAAACACATCCAGTCGGGCGATGTAGAAGGAACGTCTAAGAACTACTCTACGGCAGCAAATAGCTTCCACCGTGCTAAAGAGTTTGCTGAGGCAGCAAAATGGTACGGTAAAGCGGCAGAGCTTACGGACGATCGTGAAGATAAAGGCGAGTACTTGCGTAAGCAAGGTAACTTGCTGGTTCAGAACGAGCAGTATGTAGCTGCGACTACACCGCTTAAAGGTGCGCTTGATTTGGCGCGCGGCGATGACAAAGGTCGTATCTATATGTCACTTGCAGAAGCGTTCTTCTACGGTGGTGATTACCGTCAAGCACTGACGTATGTGAACGAAGCGGCAAAATTTGACAATCAGCGCCGCAGCGCACGTAGCTGGAAAGGTTATATTCAGTCTACTGCGAAACGCAAAGGCGTCGATCTGTAAAGTTGCAGTTCGCAAAAGCCCCGCACAAGCGGGGCTTTTTTTTGCCTATAATTTACACCGCCCCATACTTTTATAACGGGTGGATTTCGAGTATGATCTGCTCCGACTTTTTACGGAGGAATTTTCATGGGTAGTAACAATTACAAAGATCCTTCTAGCGGTAAATTTCTACTTATTGCTGTTTTACTCTTCGTGTTCGCGGGATGTCTGCCACTTGTTTTACGCTTTGTTCAATTGATCGGTGCGTAACCGAAACGTGCGCTCTGCACAAGGATTTTAATGTTATGACAATTTCAACGCTCGTGGTCGACGACAACGCCAACACACGAGCTGATATTGCAAGTAGTCTGTCTCACTTGGATATCGCACTGGTGTTTGCGAATGATGGGTTAGATGGTCTCAAACAAGCCAAAGAGAGCAGCTTTGACCTAATGATCATTGATCACAAAATGCCACTCATGGATGGTCTGACGTTACTCAAGAACCTACGCCAGCTTGAACATTATCACCACACGCCGATACTGTTTGTCACTACACAAGACGTTACGGATGTGGAGCCTATCGCACTTAAGCACGGCGCTACGCGCTGTTTGAGTAAACCTTTGGATGCTAAATTCTTGGGTGATGTCGTTAGCTATTATACAAAGCGCTCAGTTGCCTAGGGACACCTATGGATTTGATAACCACTATCCGAAACAGCATTCGGGCTATTCCAGATTATCCTAAGCCTGGAATTATTTTCCGCGATATATCTCCGTTATTACAATCAGCTAGGGCTTTTCAAGCGACTATCGAAGCCTTCGCCCAGCGCTATGAAGCTCTGGGCATTGATCAAGTTGCAGCAGTCGAAGCGCGAGGATTTATTTTTGGTGCAGCGCTCGCTCAACGATTAGGGTGCGGGTTAACGTTGCTGCGTAAGCCGGGAAAGTTGCCCGGTCCAGTGGTCAAAGAGAGCTACGCATTAGAGTACGGTGAGGATGCGCTTGAGTTGCAAGAATGCGCATTTAAAGAACCTCAACGTGTTGTATTGATGGATGATTTGCTCGCCACAGGTGGAACCGTTGCAGCCGCGGCGAAGCTTTTGTCGAGAACGAAAGCCGAATTGATAGAAGCGGCTTTTGTAATCACTTTAGACGATCTTCCAGGCGAACAAAAATTGCGAGAACTTGGCATAACGTGCTATACCTTGTGTCGTTTTTAATTAATTAAGAGGCTGTTAATGGCTTATCAAGTGCTTGCCCGAAAATGGCGACCCATGCAGTTTGACCAAGTCGTCGGTCAACAGCATGTTTTGGAGCCGTTATTTCATGCGCTTGAACAACAGCGCTTGCATCATGCTTATTTATTTACGGGTACGCGTGGTGTAGGTAAAACCACCATCGCTCGCATTCTTGCTAAAGCACTGAATTGCGAGCAGGGTGTGGGCGCTCGTCCTTGTGGCGAATGCCAAAGCTGTCAGGAAATTGAGCAAGGCCGGTTTGTCGATCTGATTGAAGTCGATGCCGCATCGCGAACTAAGGTCGAAGACACACGTGAATTGCTTGATAATGTACAATATCGGCCAACCCGTGGTCGCTATAAAGTGTATTTAATAGACGAAGTGCATATGCTGTCTCGCCACAGCTTTAACGCGTTACTTAAGACGCTAGAAGAGCCGCCAGAGCACGTTAAATTCCTACTCGCGACAACGGATCCGCAAAAGCTCCCTATCACTGTCGTGTCTCGCTGCCTACAGTTTAATTTAAGAGCGCTTGATCGTGAACAAATCGTTGGACAGCTCGACTACGTGTTAGAACAAGAACGCGTGGCCCATGATACGCAGGCGCTGGCATTATTAGCGCAGTCCGCCAAGGGCAGTATGCGGGATGCATTAAGCTTAACTGATCAAGCTATTGCGCAGGGGCAGGGCGAAGTTAAGACTGAGTCGGTACAACGTATGCTCGGGCATCTTGCTGATGCTCATGTGCACCCACTACTTGATGCATTAGCTAACGCAGATAACGGCTCTGTTTTTCAAAAGTTTGATGAACTCAAAGCACTCGTGCCTGACCCATTAATGATTCTAAATGAGCTACAGCGCGTTATTCATCGCTTAGCATTAATACAGCAGATCCCTGCTATGATGGCGTCAGAAGAGCAAACTCAGATAACGAAAGGGCTGTTGCGTAAGTTACCGGCTGAAGTATTGCAGTTGTACTACCGAATTATTGTTGAAGGCAAGAAGGAAGCACCTTACGCAGTTGATCCCCAGAGTGCGGTTGAGATGACGTTACTTAGGCTGTTATCTTTTACTTTTGCTGGCCCAGGTACTGAAGATCAGACCATCGAACAGCCGCCTGAATCAAACCTTGGGGCCATGGCGTCAGAAGAAGTGTTCGATGCAGATACTGACGATAATTCTCCAGAACTTGAATCGCACACTTATGAAGAAGCCGATGAACACGTCGGTGACGCGTCAGAGCTGATTGCGCAGCAACAAGATATAGAAGCGCAAGCTGAACAACAGCGAGCGCCAGCGACATCGGACGAAGGTTTGACGTCTCTATTAAACATGCGTCAAGACTTGTCAGCTAGCCAAGCGTCGGAAAAAAAAAATTCTGAAATAGACGTTGAAACATCGGTAGACCAGCCTCATTTAACAACTAAGCAGGTAACGAGTGATGCGGCTGAGTTGACCCATTCAGCCCCTGTGAACTTAGCTCAGATACAGCAGCAGTTTAATTCATCAACACGATGTGCAGCCGATGTAGATAACTGGGCTGCGTTAGTTGATGCAACGGATGTTCAGGGCTTAACCCGGCAGCTTCTGTTAAATTCAGTATTAGAGAAGGTGGGTCACCAGCAATGGTGCATCTGGGTAACCGAAGAACAACAGAGCTTACTGAATGAAAAGACTATGACACTTGCGCGTGAAGCATTAAGTGATGTTTTATCGGCGCAAGGGGAATACCACTTTAAGATTGGATCGCAACAGATGACAACGCCGTTGTTGATACAGCAAGCGATCGATCAATATCGATTAGAGCAAGCCAAGCAGTGGTTGCAAGGCGATGTGGGCTTTAATCAATTATTAGATACATTTGAGGCGGTGGCTGACGAAACGTCGATCAGCGCACGATAAAATTTAGCAACAGAGGATTTGACCATGTTTAAAGGTGGTATGGGAAATATGATGAAGCAGGCGCAGCAAATGCAAGAGCGCATGCAGCAAGCCCAGCAAGAAATCGCTGATATGGAAGTGACCGGCGAGTCAGGCGCGGGATTAGTGAAAGTGACCATGTTGGGTAACCATAACATCAAACGCGTTGAAATCGATGAGAGTTTGATGGATGACGATAAAGAGATGCTCGAGGATCTGATTGCGGCGGCGACTAATGATGCAGTCCGTCGCGTGGAAGAGACGAGCAAAGAACGCATGTCAGAAATTACCGGTGGTATGGGATTGCCGCCCGGTTTTAAAATGCCGTTCTAGGCTTACTTTATGAGTGAAGGAATCAGTCCTGCCATTGATCGCTTGGTCGACGACTTGAAACGTCTTCCAGGTGTGGGTAAAAAAACGGCTCAGCGTATGGCATTCCATTTATTGGAACGTGATCGAGACGGTGCGCAACGTTTGGCTGATTCCTTACATAATGCAGTGGAGCGTGTAGGTCACTGCCAACAATGCCGCACACTAACCGAAGAACCTTTATGTCGTATTTGCGCGAACCCCGCGCGCAGTGAGCAAGGTACGTTATGTGTAGTAGAAACACCGGCTGACGTATTGGCTATTGAACAAACATCGCAATTTAAAGGTCGTTACTTTGTTTTAATGGGACACCTGTCACCCCTTGATGGCATAGGTCCAGAGGACATTGGTTTAGATGAACTTGAAGCACAGCTTAAAAGTGCTGCGATCGAAGAAATCATCTTAGCGACTAACCCCACCGTAGAAGGCGATGCAACGGCTCACTATATCGCTGATATTGCCGAATCATTGAATGTAAACACTTCTCGAATAGCCCATGGTGTGCCCGTTGGCGGTGAATTAGGCTATGTTGATCAGGCCACCCTCGGACATGCATTTACTGGGCGTAAAAAGTTTGGTTAGCGCTTGAAATCGCCTACATCGTCCCCATTTCTGACATGAAAAGGTGGTTGAAGTAGGAGAACACAATTATGGCGGAAGCCGCTCAAACCGAAAAACATGGATTTCAGACAGAAGTTAAGCAACTGCTTAACCTAATGATCCATTCTCTATATTCAAATAAAGAAATCTTCTTACGTGAGCTGGTATCGAATGCGTCTGACGCGGCCGATAAGTTGCGTTTCAAAGCACTTAGCGACAACTCGCTGTACGGCGATGATGGCGAGCTTCGTGTGCGTATCGCGATCGATAAAGACAACCGTACGCTAACAATAAGCGACAACGGTATCGGCATGACGCGTGACGAAGTGATGACTAACTTAGGCACCATTGCTAAATCGGGTACGGCCGAGTTCTTTGGTCAGCTATCGGGTGATGAGGCTAAAGATAGTAAGTTAATCGGTCAGTTCGGCGTTGGTTTTTACTCAGCATTTATCGTCGCTGATGAAGTCACTGTGCGCACGCGCTCTGCCTATGAGTCACCCGAAAATGGTGTCGAATGGCACTCTAAGGGCGAAGGTGAATTTGAAGTCGCAGACACCAAGAAGTCGCAGCGCGGAACAGATATTATTTTGCATTTGAAGGAAGATGCGGATGAATTCTTGGATGACTTCCGTATTCGTGGGGTGATCAATAAATACTCAGAACATTTGAGTATCCCCGTCCAAATGTGGAAAGAAGCTGTTGAAGAGCAAAAAAATGATGACGGCGAAATTATTACGCCTGCCCAAGAGGCTCAATGGGAAACTGTGAACTCGGGTCAAGCCTTATGGACGCGCGATAAAGCGGACATCAGCGACGAAGAATATAAAGAGTTTTATAAGACAGTAGCGCATGACTTCGACGATCCGCTGTTATGGAGCCATAACAAGGTCGAGGGTACACACGAGTACACTAGCCTTCTTTATATTCCGAAACGTGCTCCTTGGGACCTTTGGAATCGTGAGCAACAGCAGGGTGTTAAACTCTATGTGAAGCGCGTCTTTATTATGGATGACGCTGAGCAATTAATGCCGACCTACTTACGCTTTGTTAAGGGTCTTATTGATACTAATGACCTCCCATTGAACGTCTCTCGTGAGATCTTACAAGATAACAAGATTACCCGTTCGATGCGTAATGGTAGTACTAAGAAAGTACTGCAAATGCTCAAGAAATTGGCGAAAGACGATGCTGAACAGTATCAAGGCTTTTGGGACACCTTCGGGAATGTACTAAAAGAAGGTCCTGCGGAAGACAGTGGTAATCGAGAACGTATCGCTGAGCTATTGCGTTTTGCTTCGACACATACTGATGAGCAAACTCAAAACGTCAGTTTAGACGATTACGTTGAACGCATGAAAGAAGGCCAAGACAAGATTTTCTATATCGTCGCCGATAGCTTTGAGGCCGCTAAGAACAACCCAGCACTTGAGATCTTCCGCAAGAAAGGTATTGAGGTGTTGTTACTGTCTGAGCGTATCGATGAGTGGTTGATGAGTCACCTCACCGAGTTTAAAGAGAAGTCGTTGCAGTCGGTAACGCGCGGCGATTTAGACTTAGGCGACTTAGATGATGAAAATGACAAGGCCGAGCAAGAAAAGTCAGAAGAAGCGTTTAAAGAACAGTTAGAACGCTTTGAGAAAGCACTCGGTGAACGCGTCAAAAAAGTACGTGTAACGCACCGTTTGACTAATTCGCCTGCGTGTATCATTACCGATGATAATGATATGAGCACGCAGATGGCTAAGCTGATGGAAGCGGCGGGTCAGAAAGTACCTGAAACAAAATATATTTTCGAGGTTAACCCGGATCATCCTTTAGTCGTAAAAATGCAAAGCAAAAGCGATGCAGAATTTGCCGAGTGGGCTCAAGTACTGCTTGATCAAGCCACGCTCGCAGAGCGCGGAAACCTTAAGGATCCAGCATCTTTTGTAGCTCGTCTTAATAAATTGATGCTTAACGCATAATCACGCTATAGCGCACAGCAACAACCGCTTGCTGTGCGCCTCTGTTCTTGTAAAAACGCCCTCATCGGGGTAAAGTTCCCCTCAGACACTTGAATACAAATATAAACGAGGCTGTTTATGCGCATTATTTTGCTCGGCGCTCCGGGTGCGGGAAAGGGCACTCAAGCTCAATTTTTGATGAATACCTTTGGTATCCCACAGATTTCAACGGGTGATATGCTCAGAGCAGCAATCAAATCCGGTTCAGAGCTTGGAAAGAAAGCAAAACAAGTAATGGATGCGGGGCAACTAGTCTCGGATGAAATTATTATCGAATTGGTAAAAGAGCGGATTGCTGAACCTGATTGCCAAAACGGTTTTTTGCTTGATGGTTTCCCTCGCACGATTCCACAAGCTGACGCTATGCGTGAAAACGGTATCGAAGTTGATCACGTATTAGAATTCGCAGTGCCAGATGATGTTATTGTCGAACGGATGAGTGGTCGTCGTGTACACCCTGGCTCAGGTCGTGTTTATCATATTAAGCACAACCCGCCTAAAGAAGAGGGTAAAGACGACGAAACCGGTGAAGACCTAGTGATTCGTCCTGATGACCAGGAGCAGACGGTACGTAAGCGTCTGGCAGTTTACCATGAGCAGACTGAACCGTTGGTTGAATATTATCAATCACTCGCAAAAGAAACCGACACCGAGTATCATCGTATTGATGGAACTCAGCCAGTCGAAGCTGTTAGCAAGGAGCTCGGTGCGCTACTTAAGTAATCAGTTGCACTGAAAGGCTTTGATAGAGGCTCACCCCACTGGTGAGCCTTTTTAATTTTATACGCTACTACTTTATCGGAGAACATCATGGCCACCCTCACCATAACGAGTCTATTTGCTGGCATTCTGGCATTGATCTACGTTGTACTCTCAGTTCGCATTATTCAACTGCGTTGGCGCCACCGTGTAGGTATCGGAACCAATAAAGTTGAAGAATTACAGCGCGCTGTTCGTGCACACGGTAACTTTATTGAATACGTTCCGCTGATGTTGCTAATGCTAGCGCTTATCGAGTTCAATGGGGTTGGCAGTGCTTGGGTCTATGGCTTAGGGGGGGCGTTAACTATTGCCCGAATGGCTCATGCTGTAGGTTTATCTTCAAATGCAGGCGTGTCTTGGCCTCGTTCAGTAGGTGTGCTAGGCACATTCAGTGTGTTGTTGCTGCAAGCAGGCATTTTAATTGGCATCTTTGTTGGTCAGCTATAGGAGGCATTGACGTGCAGGAGTTAGCACCTGGGATTTCTTACCTGCCCTCACAGGGCGACGTCAAAGGCACCTGTGTACTACTTCACAGTTCGCAAAGCTCTAATGCGCAATGGAAAATGCTGCAACAGACGTTGAGCAGCGATTATAACGTTGTGGGCATTGATCTATTAGGCTACGGACGTGCACCTGAAGTGGAGTCCGCACCTCATTTTCGTTTGCAACAGGAAATTACGCGCATCGAAGAAGCACTCACTCCGACCCTCGGTGAGCAATCTCTAATTTTGATTGGTCATTCTTACGGTGGTGCGGTCGCGCTAAAAATGGCGCAGCAAAAACATTTTAATATTAAGCGTGTGGTTGTGTATGAGCCCGTCAGTTTTCATGTATTGGAAGAAGACTCTCCAGGGATGCAAGAGATTCGGCAGGTGAGTGATGCGATGCACGGGAAAGATCAGGTAGAATGTACGCGTACCTTTATTGACTACTGGAATCAGCCCGGTTATTTCGATGCTCTGCCAGAGCGTGTTCAACAAAGCATGGTTGCGCAAGCGGCAAAAGTTGCGCTGGATTTCGACGCGCTACTCAATGATGAATTAACGCTTAAAGATTATCAGCAGGTTGAAGCGCCTGTACTGATTTTACAAGGTGAATACACACGTCGCAGTGCGCGAGCGGTGGTGAAAGCATTATCCACGGCGCTGACATCAGTGACTGTAAAACCCGTCCAAGCTGGACACATGGGACCTCTTACGCATCCGGCTGAGGTTAACCCACTTATTCTTGACTTTATTTAGGAAGTTGTAAGTCATGGCCAAACACACGCACGAAATTAGAAAGCTCGCTAAACTGACCGGCCCGATATTAGTCGCGCAACTGACGCAGATGCTCATGAGCGTAGTCGATACAGTGATGGCAGGGCGTAAAGATGCGGTGGATTTGGCAGCCGTTTCGGTGGGTGGCAGTATTTTTGTACCGGTCACCTTGTTGATGTTTGGTATTGCACTCGCATTGGCGCCTATCGTTTCGCACTTTGATGGCTCAAAAAAGTATCGTCGCATGGCGAACATGCTGCAGCAAGGGTTGTATGCGTGCGCTATTTTTGGCGTGTTAGCTTTGGTGGTCTTGCAGTTTTCGCCCTACATTCTTGATTGGATGGAGGTCGAGGATCGCTTTCGGCAAGTGACGCTAGATTACGTTAATTACATTGCGTGGGGTGTGCCCGGTTTTGTCATTTATGTGATTTTAAGAAACTTCTGTGAGGGGTTATCCAATACCATGCCATCCTTAGTGATTGGCTTTATTGGGTTACTCATTAATATTCCGGCAAACTATATCTTCATTTACGGTCACTTTGGCGCGCCCGAACTCGGTGGTGCAGGATGTGGTTTAGCATCGGCTTTGGTGTTTTGGGGGATGGCTATTTCGATGGCGATCTATGTATTCACCAGTCGTCGTTATAAGAAGCTTCACCTACTCAGACGCTGGTATCCACCTAAGTTCGATGACGTGGCGTATATTATAAAAATAGGCTTTCCAATAGCGATGTCGCTATTTTTCGAGGTGAGCTTATTTGCCGCGGTGGCGTTATTGATCGCTCCGCTAGGTCCAACGGTGGTATCTGCTCACCAAATTGCATTGAACATCAGTTCGTTGGTATACATGGTGCCATTGAGTATCTCGATGGCTGTGACACTGCGGGTGGGTTTTGCTTTAGGTGCTGGCGAACCTAAAAATGCCATGTTGAGTTTTAAAATTGCGATGGTATTCGGCATGGTCTTCGCCGCGGTTAACGGTGTGATCATGTATTTAGGTGGTGCTTGGCTGGCAAGCTTGTACACACCTGATACGGCGATCATTAATCTTGCCGCAACCTTGATGGGGCTGGCGGCAATTTTTACGATGTCAGACACGTTTCAAGCCGTTGCTATGGGAACCTTACGGGGATATAAAGACACCAAATGGCCGATGATTATGGCATTTATCTCGTATTGGCCGTTTGGTTTAACAGTCGGTTACATTCTTGGACGCACCGACTGGTGGGTGCCTCGCATGGGGGCCGCGGGCTTTTGGATTGGCTTTATCAGTGGCTTAACAGTTGCCGCGGTCATGCTTACCATCCGCCTGCGCTACGTATCTAAGCACTACGAGCGCAAGCAGTTCGAGCAAACAGTGAACAACGCCACTTAACGGTGGCGTTGTTGTAACACCTCAAGCACTTGTTCGAGGCTCAAATCACTCGCCTCTAAAGTCACCAGCAGGTGATAAAGTAAATCGGCACTTTCATTAAGTAATTCATCTTTATCCTGCACGGTGGCGGCAAGCGCAACCTCAACACCTTCCTCACCCACCTTCTGAGCGATACGCTTAATGGGTTGGCTTAATAGCTTTGCGGTGTAGCTTTCGTCAGGTGAGGCGCCGCGACGCGCCTTAATAATATTGTTTAACTGCACTAAAAAGGGTGCAGGCGCTTCGGCAAAACATGAACGTGTACCTAAGTGGCAAGTCGGTCCTTGCGGTATCGCTTGGACAAGAATCGAATCATTGTCACAGTCGCGATAGGCGCCAGTGAACTGTAAAACATGACCCGACTGCTCACCTTTTTGCCAAAGTCGCTGTTTGCTACGACTGTAAAAGGTCACCGCTTTGGTCTGCAAGGTTTGTAGCAATGCATCGCGGTTCATGTAACCTTGCATAAGTACTTCGCCGGTTAGGACATGCTGTACAATACAGGGAACAAGCTGATTCATTTTCTCCCAAGCAAGTTGGTCTACCGTGCTTTCAGTAATTAGCATGTTACAAAACTCCTTGTTCGATTGGACGAATCGCGATGCCTTCGTCAATCAGTTGTTGCTTCAGCTCCGCCATGGCGATGATATTCTTGTGAAACACCGAAGCGGCTAAGGCGCCATCAACATCGGCTTGTTTAAATACATTGGTAAAATGGTCAATGGCACCTGCGCCACCAGACGCGATCAGCGGCACTGAACAGTGACGTCGTATTGATGCCAGTTGTTCGACATCATAGCCTTTTCGTACACCATCTTGATTCATACAGTTGAGAACGATCTCACCGGCACCGCGCGCGATGACCTCGTTGACCCAATCTTTGGTCTGCCACTGCGAGCGACGTGATTTGCTCTCGTCACCGGTAAACTGATGCACCTCGTATTCACCGCTGTCCGCATTAAAATAGCTATCAATACCAATGACGACACATTGCTGACCAAACTCATCGACCATCTCATTGATCAGTTCAGGGTTCATCAGTGCAGGCGAGTTAATCGACAACTTATCAGCGCCCATGGAAAGGAGCTCACGACCATGAGCCAGCGTACGAATACCACCTGCGACGGTAAACGGAATATCGATTTCGCGCGCGACGCGTTCAACCCAACTCTTGTCGACTGTGCGACCATCGGAGGATGCCGTAATATCGTAGAAAACCAATTCATCAGCGCCTATTTCCGCATAGCGTTTTGCTAAGGGCAAGATGTCGCCGATCAGTTCGTGATTACGAAATTGAACGCCCTTAACGACTTGACCGTCACGAACATCTAAGCAGGGGATGATGCGTTTTGCCAACATTGGATCGCCTCCTCTAAACTAAATGCACCCGTCAGTAATGACTTACCTAAGATGACATGGTCACACTGGGCAGCTTTCAAGCGTTGAATATCTTCGAGACTATTAACACCGCCCGATGCCTGCCATTGAATGGCTGGGAAACGCTTTTTATACGCTTCGTACAATGCCACATTACTGCCTTGCATGGTGCCGTCACGGCTGATGTCTGTGCACAATACATGCGCGCAACCTAATGCGGAGAAACGTTTGAGTATGTCGTCTAAAGTCACTTCACTGGATGACTGCCAACCATGAGTCGCAACACGCGCAATGCCATCCGCGTCAATGTTGACATCAAGTGCGAGTACGATTTTCTCAGCGCCAAATTGTTTAAACCAAGCCTCAACCTGTTCCGGATCGGTAACGGCCTTTGAACCAATGACTACTCGTTTAATACCGCAGGCAAGAATTTCTTCGATATCTTCGGTGCTGCGAATACCGCCACCCGCCTGACAGTTTAAAGTGGTCGCTGTACAAATTGTACGCAATGTTTCGAGTTGGCGATTTTGTGGGTTCTTCGCACCATCTAAATCGACCAAGTGCAGCCATTCTGCCCCCGCAGCTTGGTAGCTTTGCGCCTGCTCAACTGCATCAATGTCGAAGGTGGTTTGTTGATTAAAGTCACCTTGATAGAGGCGCACAACCCGGCCTCCAATTAAGTCTAATGCAGGAATCATCATAACGCGTTCTCCAAGAAACGTTTAAGCATGGCACGACCGACCGCACCTGAGCGCTCTGGATGAAATTGAGCACCGATAAAATTATCTTTGCGGATCATGGCCGCGAAGGTATCACCGTAATCGCAGGTGGCGATGGTGTAGTCATCTTTTGCAACGGCATAACTGTGAACAAAATAACAATAAGGCTCGGTGTCATTATCGAGCAACGGATTGGTGTTGGTTGCACAGACGTTATTCCAGCCCATATGCGGCAAAGGTCTATCACCGACCTGCATACGTTTAGTTTGCGCAGGGATTAAGCCTAAGCACTCCACGTCACCTTCCTCAGAGTGTGCTGTCATCAGTTGCATACCAAGACAAATACCCAATGTAGGTTGGGTGAGCGCTTTAATGGGCTCAATTAACTGTTTACGTTGTAGATTGCGCATCGCTGCAGCTGCTGTTCCCACACCCGGCAAAATGACGCGATCAGCGGCGCCGATGGTCGCCTCATCGTCAGTAATCACAGGCTGATAGCCTAGGCGCTCAATGGCAAACTTTACCGAGGTGAGATTCGCACACTCGGTATCGACAATTACAATTTTCACGCGAGCATTCCTTTACTTGAAGGTAACTGTTGGTCGCCCGTTTTCGCCACGGCTTGACGCAGCGCGCGACCAAAGACTTTAAATAAGCTTTCAACCTGGTGGTGCGTGTTGCCCTCGGTTGTTGACAAGTGCAAGCTAATCGCCATTGCATCGGTGAGCGAGCGGAAGAAGTGCTCAACCATTTCGGTTGATAATTCGCCCACTTTGTCGCGCGTGAAATCCGCCTGCCACTTGAGGTAAGGTCGACCTGAAAGATCGATAAGACACTCAGCACGACACTCATCCATCGGTAATGCAAAACCAAAACGGCCAATACCGCGTTTATCACTTAAGGCTTGGCGTAGTGCCTGACCTAGTGCCAGCGCCGTGTCTTCAATGGTGTGGTGGTCGTCAATGTGTAAATCACCTGTCACGTTTACGGTTAAACTGATACCAGCGTGTGTCGCTATCTGCTCTAGCATGTGGTCAAAGAAGCCAATCCCCGTTGAAAATGAACGCGGTGCTGCATTATCGAGGTCAACTGCAATACGGATATCGGTCTCATGGGTGGTTCGAATCACCTCAGCAGAACGCGAGCGCTGGGTCAGGTCGCGCACGATAGCGTTCCAATCTAGGTTGGCACGGTCATATCGAATACCGCGTATACCCATACTCTCTGCAAGTTTAATGTCCGTTTCGCGATCGCCAATCACATAACTATCGGTGAAGTCGATAAGGCCTTTTTGTAGGTAATCCTGCACTAAGCCGAGTTTTGGCTTCCGGCAACTACAGTTGTCTTCCTCAAAATGCGGGCAAATCAGTACGTCGTCGAAGCGCACGCCTTGACTTGCAAAGACAGCCATCATTAAGTCATGAGGCGCGTCGAAGTCGGCTTGTGGAAAACTGTCTGTCCCCAGCCCATCTTGGTTGGACACCATGACGAGGCGATAACCCGCCTGCTGTAACTTAAGCAGGGCAGGGATCACATTCGGCTCAAATTCGAGCTTACTGACGCTGTCTAACTGTTTGTCGACAGGTGGTTCAAGCACCAGTGTGCCGTCACGATCGATAAATAGCCAACGTTGCTGATTCATTGAATATCTCCAAAAAAGCGTTTCAGTGCATCAATAACAAGTGTGTTTTCTCGTTCATTACCGACGCTGATGCGTATTGTGTTGTCGAGTCCGACTTGTGCTGATTGATTACGTATTAATATACCGTTCTGCTGCATGGTCTGCATGAGGCTTTCGGCATCGGCAACACGATACAATAAAAAGTTCGTTTCACTCTCGGCAACTAACGCCATTGGCAGCTCCGCTAATTCATCGCGGATGCGCTGGCGCTGTTTGGTGGTGCGTGTTACGTCGGCTTGAACGCGTTCGATGCCGGCCGGCGATAACGCCTGACTAGCAACTTGAATGGTCAAGTCCGGCAGCGGATAAGGCGCCAGTACTTTCTGCAATACGGTAATGACGTCGTCGTTGGCGAGCGCAAAACCACAGCGTGCCCCCGCGAGCGCAAACGCTTTTGATAAAGTACGCAACACCACCAAATTAGGATATTTCTCTAACCAATCAACGACACTCGCCTCGGCACAAAACTCGATGTAAGCCTCATCTACGACCACGAGACTGGTCGTCGCGAACTTAAGCACTGCCTCGATATCTTCTTCTGCAAGCCGATTACCGACAGGGTTGGAAGGAGAACACAAGAAAATGAGACGAGCGTCTGCGCTACGCGCCTTGATAGCGTCTAAATCGAGTTGATAAGACGAAGTTAACGGTACCGAGACCACGTCAGCCCCATGCGTTTGCGCAGAAATTGCATACATACCGTAGGTCGGTGGACAAATAAGCACACGGTCTTGTTTAGGTTCGCAAAACGCTTTGATAAGCAGCTCGATTGCTTCGTCAGATCCGCGGCAACTTAAAACCTGTTCAAGGCGAACATTAGCGTAGTCCGCGTAAGCTTGATTGAGGCGCTGCGACTGAAACGCTGGGTACCGGTTCAACTGTGAGCAATCCAGCGCGTAATCGTATGCGTAGGGTGACTCGTTGGCGTTTAGCCATACTGAACCGCCGCTCATCGAGCGTCGTGCTGACGCGTAGGGCACCAAGGTTTTTAAGTGTGGACGCTGTAACTGTTCAGCTAAGCTCATGCGTTGTCCTCCTGCGCCTCTAAGCGAATGGTCACGGCACGTTTATGCGCATCTAAGCCTTCAATTTCGGCGAGCGTGGTAATGCTGTCAGCGAGATCAGCTAAACCATCGCGAGTCACTTCTTGCAACGTGTAGCGGCGATAAAAGTCTAATAGCCCTAAACTGCTGTAGTTTTTAGCGTAGCCATAGGTCGGTAAGACGTGGTTTGTACCAGTTGCATAGTCGCCACCCGATTCAGGGGTATAGTGACCCACAAAAATCGATCCTGCTGTAGTTAGTTGCTCACTCAATGCTGCTGCCGCATCGGTTTGTACAGCAAGGTGCTCGGGTGCGTAACTTTGTGTAACAGCAACCGCCTCGGCTAAGCTTTTAGTGACAATTAACCGACTTGAAGCAAGCGCTTGCCGCGCGATGTCGACGCGAGGTAATGCATTGCATTGCGCAACAAGCTCAGCTTGCACCGCTTGGGCAAGCGCAGCTGATGGTGTGACTAGAATAACCTGTGAGTCGGGGCCGTGCTCTGCCTGAGATAATAAATCAGCGGCGACAAAACGCGGATTGGCGGAGTCATCGGCGAGCACTAACAGCTCCGAAGGACCGGCCGGCATATCAATGCTAATGCCGCTATCGTTTTGACTTAATTGTTGCTTTGCTTCTGTCACAAACGCGTTGCCCGGGCCAAACACTTTATCAACTTTAGGTACGGACTCGGTTCCGTACGCCAACGCTGCGATAGCCTGCGCACCGCCACACATAACTAAGGTATCGATACCGCATTTTTCTGCGGCGTAGACGACTTCCGGTGACATCTGACCTTGTTTGTTGGGAGGCGTAACCAGTACACGTGTTTTACAGCCGGCAATCTGTGCGGGTACGCCTAACATGAGTGCGGTAGAAGGCAAGGTCGCCGACCCACCAGGAATATAAAGACCGACCGACTCAAGCGCCGTGTATTTTAGTGTGCAGCGCACGCCTGGTGAGGTGTTCAGGGTAATATCTTCAGGTGTTTGCGCGAGGTGAAAGGCACGAATATTATCATAGGCTTTATCAATGGCGGCTTTAGCTCGTTCGGAAACCTGTGCCAGTAACGCTTGCTTTTGTTCACCGCTTAACACCAATTGCGAAATCTCTGCACAGTCGAATTGTCGGGTGTAGTCAAGTAACGCTGCGTCACCTTCAGTTTTCGTGCGCTCAATGATTGAGCGCACGGTTTCTTTAAGCTCAAGTGAGCGGCTTTGTTCTGGGCGAGCAAGCGTGGCTTGTCGCTCTGCGTTACTAAGCTGTGACCATTGCGTGATGGCAATGTTTTGTCGCGTCAACATACCGTTTATCCCATCATTTTTTCAATTGGTAATACGAGTATTGAGCTGCAGCCGAGGTCCTTTAAATCTTCCATTGTTTCCCAGAACAGCTTTTCTGTACTCACGACGTGCACAGCGACTTGCTCATCAGTGTGGCTTAATGGCAAGACGGTAGGCGTTTCCGCGCCAGGAAGTAATGCATTCACTTCATCCAGGCGGTTTTTGGGCGCGTGTAGCATAATGTACTTGCTTTCTTTCGCCATTTGCACGCCGTCAATACGCGGTAGTAGCTGGTCCATCATGGCCTGCTTTTCAGCGGATAATGGATTGGCGTTTTGAATCAACTGCGCCTGTGAACGAAAGATGACTTCCTTCTCAACGAGACCGTTAGCTTCTAGTGTGGCGCCGGTCGATACTAAATCACAAATGGCATCGGCAAGCCCAGCGCGTGGCGCGACTTCAACTGAGCCGGTTAGCACGACATTCTTTGCTTTGATGCCGTTATTTTTTAGGTAGCGTTGCAGTAGGTACGGGTAAGTACTCGCGATACGCTTACCTTGCAGATCGTCGATAGCGTTGTAGTCGCTTTCGCGTGGCACCGCAATGGACAGGCGGCAACCACCAAAATCAAGACTACGCAGTGCCTTATACTCTGCGTTCTCATTGACCGCGGTGCGCTCAAGCGCGACCTCTTCTAATACGTTTTCACCCACTAAACCGAGGTCGACGACGCCATCCATAACTAGGCCTGGAATGTCATCGTCGCGTACTCTGAGCAAATCAATAGGGTGGCTGGTACTGTGGGCGATGAGGCGCGCTTCATTAATGCTGAATTTGACACCACATGCATTAAGCAAAGATAAAGACTCCTTGCTTAAACGGCCTGACTTTTGAATCGCTATAGTAAGTCGTTCACTCATTGATCTACTCCTGATAATAAAAAAACCCTTCGAAAGCTGCCTTTCGAAGGGTTGTATAGTCATGCGAAAGGCTAGTCAAAATATGGACTAGCCTGAATAATAAACCTAGCTAGCCCAGTAAATTCCAATGTTGATGATGGTGGTGCTGGCTTAAGTTCATTTGTTCGTTTCCTTAAAAAAATGGTTTTAACTGTTAAGTTGTATAGCACTATAAATAAAAAAAAGACTGAACGCAACTCTATTGGTGCATAAAAGTTGGACGATAATAGTCTAAACTCATGACAGAGAGACGTGTGGAGACGCGATATGGTCAACTTTGATGCAATGATTCCTTTGATACCGAAAGATGCGCGTATTCCGGTGAGTCACAATGAAGAGCAACTGAAAGTAGAGCAAGTGGAGAAAGCCCAGAAACTTGCTGCTGTTGAAGAAGAGCAAGAAAATAGTATCGGTGATCGCGATGCCGAACACCATGAGCAAGGTGCGCAATCAAGAGACGGTGAAGCAAACGAAGAGCAAAGCGAGGATGATGAACGTCGTGATGGTGACGGGCACATCGATACCTATGCTTAAGACAGACACCTAAGTAATGCGATGTCGACACGCAAAAAGTAAGTTATAACCTATCTAGCTGCATGGGATTTAACATTAACAGCGAGCTGGCAACTATGTCATACTATAGCGCTTTAATCAGTCGATATTTGAATTAGGTGTGGGCATTTAATGAGCAAAGTGGCAGCTGTTTTTACGCCCGAGGGTCAACTGGCAAAGGCGATAGAGGGCTTTCAGCCGCGCGATGCTCAGCTTACCATGGCCCAGGCTATTGAAAAATCCATTCGCAAAAAAGGTACCTTGGTTGTTGAAGCCGAGACCGGTACCGGTAAAACCTTTGCGTACTTAGCGCCTGTACTTCAAGCCAAAGGTAAGGCGATTATTTCCACGGGTACCAAAGCACTTCAGGAACAGCTTTACCATCGAGACTTACCCACTTTACGCGCTGCGCTGGCGCCGGAAAAGGTCATTGCCCTATTAAAGGGCCGCTCAAATTACCTCTGTACTCATCGCCTAGAGCAAGCACAGTTACAAGCCGGTCAGTTTAATAGCGAGACACAAACCAAGCTGGTTAAAGTGAAACGTTGGTCAACACAGACACGAGATGGCGATATTGGTGAGTTGGTGGTACTGCAGGATGATCCTCAGTTGACTGCCTTAGTGACTAGCACCAAGGATAATTGTTTGGGACGCGAGTGCCCGAATTACGATGACTGCTACTTAGTCAAAGCGCGTGATGAAGCTAAACAAGCTGATGTCGTGGTCGTCAATCATCATTTATTTTTTGCGGACTTAGCAATTAAAGATACTGGTTTCGGTGAAATCATACCCGAGTCAGATATGGTGGTGTTTGATGAAGCGCATCAGGTGCCTGATATTGCGAGCCAATATTTTGGCGACTCATTGTCTTCACGGCAATTAATAGAAATCGCTGATGAGGTTCAGCGGTTGTGTTTAACAGAGCTAAAGGATCTCGCTCAAGCGGCGCAAATGGCGCGTATTCTGACACAAGTAGTGCGAGATTGGCGGTTACAATTTCCATCGGACCCGACGCGTGGAAACTGGCGTGATAAACGTGATGACTCTTCAATGACCGAGGTGTGTAGCCGTGTCGCAGAGAAGCTAACCTTATTTATCGATGTCATCAAAACAGCGCGTGGGCGTCATAAAGAAATGGATAGCCTCATTGAACGCGCTGAGGAAGCCTATGATTTGTGGCAACAGTTGATGCAAACGGATCAGACAGGTTATAGCTTCTGGTATGAAACAACGGTGCGTCATATTGTTTTGCACCAAACGCCACTGAGCGTCGCTAAGCGTTTTGGTAACCTGGTCAAACACAGTGATCGGGGTTGGGTGTTTACTTCGGCTACGCTCTCGGTTAACGAGAAGTTTGATTACTTTGTTAATCGGCTGGGGCTTTGGGATGCCGAGACTTTAGTACTCGCGAGTCCGTTCGATTTTGAGCACCAAGCGATGCTGTGTTTGCCGCGTTATTTACCACCGGCGAACCAGTTTAATCGCGATCAGCGACTCGCGCAGTTGGCGCAACAATGTATCGAGGCCAACCAAGGCGGCACGTTCTTATTATTTACCAGTCACAGTATGTTGAAGCGCGTAGCCAGTTTACTCGATGAAAAGCTGGACAGGCCGGTACTGGTTCAAGGTGAGGGCAGTAAACGCAGTATTTTGCAGAAGTTTACTGATGCAGGTAATGCCGTTTTACTAGGCACGTCGTCGTTCTGGGAGGGCGTCGATGTGCGTGGCGCTGCGTTGCGTTGTGTCATTATTGATAAGTTACCGTTTGCTTCGCCCGACGACCCGTTGCTGAATGCACGGGTAGAGGACGCTAAGTTACGGGGCGTGGATGCCTTCCATACTATTCAGCTACCCGAAGCCATTATCGCGCTGAAGCAAGGAGCAGGGCGTTTGATACGCGATCAGCGCGACTCAGGGGTATTGATTGTCTGTGATGACCGACTTGTCACGCGCCAGTATGGTGCACGCTTTATCAAAAGTTTACCGCCTATGGCTCGCACACGTGATCTGAGCCGGGCAATGCTGTTTTTAAAGGATACATATAATGAAACCAACCTTGCTAGCCATTGATACATCGACGGAGAACTGCTCAGTCGCACTTCAGGTTGATAATACGGTCATTAGCCGCGAAATGGAGAGTCCACGCGAGCATTCACAGCGTTTGTTACCTTTCGTTCAAGCTGTGTTAGAAGAAGCCGATATTAAGTTGTCCGATGTTGATAGGCTGATCGTTGGCATCGGTCCAGGTAGTTTTACTGGGGTTCGTATTGGTGTCTCGATTGCACAAGGCTTAGCTTTTGGTGCCGATCTCGCTGTTCAGTGCGTCAGCAGCTTAGATGCGATGGCATTGGAAGGGGCGCAAAACAAGACAACGGATTGGATTATTAGCGCTATTGATGCCCGAATGGGCGAGGTATATTGGCGTGCTTATAAAAATGATGGCGAGCGATTAGTTACTTTTGCGCCCGCCCAAGTCGCTAAGCCTGAACACCTGAACCTTAGTGAACAGCTCTCTGAGTATGGCTATCTGACTACGGAGTCCGTTGGGTTTGTCGGTACGGGCTGGGAAACCTATGCTGAGCAACTTAAAGCAACAGTGCCCGTAGACCCGCAATCACTTGCTTGCAGACTACCTACAGCGGCAGCCATGCTGCGTTGGGCACAGCAGCAGAACGAGGCTGAGGTAGCTGCGGATGAACTGGAGCCGCTTTACGTACGTAATGAAGTGACGTGGAAGAAGTTGCCCGGGCGCTAACTTGTAGAATCCATTGGAACTCGCCATAATAAATCGAGTCAAAGTATTTTGAGGAGCATTCTGTGAACCCTGTTTCATCAAGTCATATTAATGGTGTACAAGGCTATCTCTCGCCCGGTCGTCGCATTACGCCTGATGAGCGTAACGCTGGGGGGCAGGAAGGTGATCAGCAAACGGCAAATGCTTCTATTCAAATTCCAAATCGGCAACAAAGCTCTGCTCAAGCACAGCGGTGGCATGATTTAAATATTGTTTATGATCAGCCGTCGCAGCCGGCCCAAAAGGCTTTAACGGCTTATCAGGCGGTGGCCCTTAGCGAGAAGAGAGAGCACGTTGAATCGATGTTCAGTTTGGACTTGTATGCCTGAGGAGGCGTTATGTTACGTATCGCGAGTTTAACTTTAGGTGCGCTGCTACTAGCGGGTTGCAGTGCATTCCCAGATTCCATTGCTACGGATAATGAAGACGCTTTGGTATCTTATTCTCAGGTAAAAAATAATGCGTCAACGACTGTAGGTCAGTCTGCGCGTTGGGGAGGCATTATTGCGGATGTTCGCAATGATGAAGGCTTTACTGTCATCGAGATGGTGCACTTTCCGCTAAAAAGCTGGGGACGCCCCTTGGTCAGTGATGATACTGACGGCCGCTTTTTGGCGGTCATTAATGGCTTTGTCGATCCCCAAGTGTATCGTCAAGGACGCAGCCTGACTGTACTAGGCAAGGTAGGTAAGACTCAAGAAGGCAAAATCGATGATTACACCTACGTTTACCCTGTCATTGAAGCAACAGGCTATCATCTATGGCCAAAAGAGGCTGATCGTGTAGATACGGGCATTGACTATTCGCCGTTGTGGTTTAGACATAATTTTTATGCACCGTATCCTTACCGTCCTTACTATTACCCCTACCCAACGCGGGTAAGAGTTCAAGACGACAAACCCAGCGTGAAAAATAAGCAATAGCGTGTTGTATCAGTCGTTACTTGAGCGTGCTCAGCCCATCGAGTACGCTCTTGACTGGGGTTGCCTCAGAGGACTAGCGTGGGGCAATGTCAGTAATCCTCGTTACATACTCTTGCACGGTTGGCTAGATAATTGTCACTCGTTTCTACCTCTTGTTGAACATCTACTTGAATCTGACGAAGGAATCCTTGCGCTTGATTGGGCAGGTCATGGTCACTCGGACCACCGACCCACGGGAAATTACTATCATTTCACTGATTATGCGTACGATATTTGGCAATTGATTAAGACTCATGAATGGTCGAACATCACGCTCGTTGGTCATTCCATGGGAGGCTTTGTGGCGAATATGGTTGCCACACTTTTACCGAAGCAGGTGTCGCACTTGGTGCTAATCGAGGCGTTTGGTTTACTCACCAGTGACGGCGAGAACGCGCACGAGCAACTTTTGGCTGGTTTTCAGTCGCGCAGAAAGTCGCATGAGGCGCGTTGGCGTCCCTATACAGCCAAGTCAAATGCTGTGTTAGCGCGAGCCAAAACTGCAGATTTCGGCAATCAACTTGTAGAGGTATTGGTAGAGCGAGGAATCAAGTTGATGGCCGATGGTCATTGGTATTGGCGTGCTGATCCAAAAGTGCGATCAACATCCCCTTATCGGTTGCCTGCTCAAGCAGTTGAACAAATTTTGAACCAGTTAAACGTGCCCGTTGTATTAATAAGAGGGAGCGAAGGTTATGCCCAACTCGATAAGGCACTCGAACAGTGGCAGGACTGCGTGCCGCAATTACAGGTGGCTGAGATGAAAGGTGGGCATCATATTCATATGCAATGCCCGAAAGATATTGCGGCCTTGGTCCGTCAACAGTCGTCATCTTAGATTGTGCCGAGGGGCGTGATTGAGATAAACTGGTCCGATAAGCTTACGTTTACGTGAACTCTACATAATAATTATAGAAATAAATTTTGGAGCCTAGTATGGAAAAGATTTGGCTTAAACATTACCCAGCGGGAGTGCCAGATACGATCGATCCAGATCACTATGCGTCGTTGCTCGATATTCTCGAAGAGAGTATTGAGAAATACGGTGAAAAGACAGCATTCGTGAATATGGACTGCGAAATGTCTTTTGCAGAGCTGGGTGAAAAGGCAAAGCAATTCGCCGCCTACCTGCAAAGCATTGGCCTTAAAAAAGGTGATGCAGTGGCGATTATGATGCCAAATCTGTTGCAGTACCCTGTGGCACTTTTTGGTGTGCTCGCAGCGGGCATGACAGTGGTCAATGTGAACCCGTTGTACACACCCCGTGAACTAAAGCATCAGTTGAATGACTCACAAGCGAAAGCGCTTGTGATTTTAGAGAATTTTGCAAACACGTATGAAAAGATTGCCAACGATGTGCAACTTGAAAAAGTGATCACCACGCAAATTGGTGATTTACTGCCTGCACCTAAGCGCTGGTTAGTCAACTTTGTGGTGAAGTACGTTAAGCGTATGGTGCCGAGTCACTCGATTAGTCGACGTGTTGATTTCAACGTCGCGTTAAACAAAGGCAAGCAAAAAGCGTATCAACGGCCTTCGTTAACCGGTGATGATATTGCTTTCTTACAATACACAGGCGGTACAACCGGTGTCGCGAAGGGCGCTATGTTGTCTCATAGAAACATGGTGGCAAACTTAGAGCAGGTTTCATCGGTCATTACACCGATCATGTCCGATGGCGAAGAAATTATTATTACTGCATTACCGCTTTATCATATCTTTGCCTTAACAGCGAACTGCTTAACGTTCATCAAGCACGGCGGACGTAATATTTTAATCACCAACCCACGCGATATGCCTGGGTTTGTAAAAGAGCTGGGTAAAGTTAAGTTCTCGATGATCTCGGGTGTCAATACGTTGTTTAATGGACTATTGAACACCAAGGGCTTTAAAGATCTCGACTTTTCTAACTTAAAAGTGGCTTTAGGTGGCGGTATGGCGGTGCAAAAGTCAGTAGCTGAACACTGGGAGCGCGTCACAAAGTCTCGTTTGCTCGAAGGTTATGGTCTAACTGAGTGTGCGCCCGTCGTCACGGTAAACCCTTACGATATTGAACACTACACCGGCAGTATCGGTCTACCCGTGCCAAGCACTGACATAAAAATTTGCGACCCAGACAGTGGCGAGGAAGTGGCCATCGGTGAAGCTGGTGAGCTGTATGTGAAAGGTCCGCAAGTCATGGTGGGCTACCTTAATCGCCCAGATGCGACAGCAGAGTCGATTAAAGACGGTTGGTTTGCGACTGGCGACATGGCAACCTGCGACGAACGTGGGTATTTTAAAATCGTAGATCGCAAGAAAGATATGATTTTGGTTTCAGGCTTTAACGTTTATCCTAATGAAATCGAAGATGTGCTTGCCGATCACCCAAAAGTACTGGAAGTGGCTGCTGTTGGCGTGCCGCACGAGTCGTCGGGTGAGGTTGTGAAAGTCTTCATTGTTAAAAAGGATAAGTCTCTAACGGAACGAGAGATCATCGACTTTTCGAGAGAAAACCTAACAGGCTACAAGGTGCCGAAACTCGTTGAGTTTCGCGATGAGTTGCCAAAATCGAATGTGGGCAAAATCCTACGTAAAGAGCTAAGAGACGAGAAAAAAGATTGACTAAGTTAACTCATCCAGACACTGGATACCGTTATATCAGTAGCGCTGAAGCACTTACTGAATTTTGTCAAAGAGCCCGCGTTGCGGGCTCATTTGCTATTGATACCGAATTTGTAAGAAGAAAAACATATTTTGCCAAGCTAGGTCTTGTACAACTTAATGTTGATGGCGATACTTTTATCATCGATCCCTTGTACGATATTGATCTTGCTAATTTGTGGCAGCTTATCGCGGATCCGGATGTCATTACTGTATTGCATGCTGGGGGAGAGGATATCGAACTATTCTTTCATCAGTCTAATGGTGAGAAACCGCGTGCTGTATTCGACACACAAATTGCAGCAGGTTTTACGGGTATGGGCTCGTCACTCGGTTATGCCAATTTAGTTGAGCAGCTCTTTGATGGTGTGACGCTAGATAAAAGTCAGTCACGTACGGACTGGTTGAAGCGGCCACTGAGTGAGGAACAATTAGCTTACGCGGCAGCGGACGTGAGCTTTTTGAACACGATGTACCCGTGGTTAGCGGCGCAAGTGGCAGAGGCTCATGTAGCAGATATCGTCACTGAAGAAAGTCAGTTACAAGTAAATAAGCGTACACAAACTATCCCTAAACACTTGCTGTACTTGTTTGTCGGTAATGCTTGGCAACTTAATCAAAAACAATTACAAGTGATGAGAGCGCTAGCGGCGTGGCGCGTAGAAAAGGCGGTCAGTGAAAATATGCCGCTCGGTTTTATTTTCAAGGACGGTGTATTAATCGAGCTGGCGCGGAAAATGCCGGAGTCTAAATCCGACTTACATAAAATTAGGGATTTAGCGCCGATGACGCGTAAGTACTCAGGTAGCGAGATTATCGACCAGATCGCTTTAGCGCTCGCCGACGATGCATCGACTTGGCCGCAGACTTTGCAAAGGCTCGACGACATGCCAAACTATAAAACCGCGTTTAATGGTATCAAGAAAGCGGCACAGGGCTTAGCCTCAATGCTTGGGATTGATACGGCATTGGTCGCTTCGCGCAAGCAAATTAATGACTTTTTGATGTATCACTGGCAGTTCAGCGCGGATCATCGCGCGGAATTACCTCGGCCTGATTTACAGCAGGGCTGGCGCTGGAGAGCGCTAGAATCTGAATTAAAAGAATATATTTAACGCGAGTTTAAGACCATGCTGTGCGACGTATTTAAAAGCTCAAAGAAAAGCGATACCTATCTATACCTCCCGTTGGGAAGTGAATTTGATGAGTTGCCTGAAGCATTAGTAAACCACTTTGGCACTCCGCAAAAAATAATGACGATAAATTTAGACAAACGCGACCAACTTGCTCGGATTAGCGTAGAAGAATTAAAACAGCACTTGGTGGAGCCAGGCTACTATTTGCAACTTCCACCACAACAGGAGTCCATGCTATGAAAAAGTTAACTTTGAGCACTTTGGCGCTTATCGTAAGTGCATCGTCGATAGGGTTTACCGCTCATGTAAATGCCTCTCAGTCTGAACAGGGCTCGGCAAGCGAACAAAGCGATAATGTCGAGCAGAAGTTTCAGACGTATGTCGATAAACTGCGCGCTGAGGCGCTTGAGCAAGGCTACACTACTGACACACTTGATCGGGCGTTTGCTAAAGTTAAATACTATCAACGCGCTGTTGAGCTCGATAAAAACCAACCGGAATTTAAACTCACGTTAGATACTTACTTGCCGCGAGCAGTGCCGGATTGGAAAGCACAAAAAGCCATTGAAAAATATCAAGAGCACAAAGACTTACTTGACGAAATCGGTAAGAAGTACGGTGTGCAACCCCGCTTTATCGTTGCACTGTGGGGTATTGAGACTAATTTTGGCTCCTATACGGGTGGCTTTGATGTTGTTTCGGCATTAACGACGTTGGCTTTTGATGGACGCCGCGAGGCCTTTTTCAAAAAGCAACTCTGGCAAGCTCTGACTATCATTCAAGACGGTCACATCGAGCCTGAACAAATGAAAGGTTCTTGGGCAGGTGCGATGGGACAAACCCAGTTTATGCCAAGTTCGTTCATGAGCTACGCTATTGATTATGATGGTGATGGTAAAAAGGATATTTGGAACAGTTATGGTGATGTATTTGCTTCAGCCGCTAACTACTTGAGCTCTGTGGGTTGGCGAGATGATGTGACGTGGGGACGCCAAGTACAGTTACCTGAACAGTTTGATACATCGTTAGCTGGGCTAGATACCAAAAAGGGACTCGCCGAATGGCAAAAGCTGGGTATTACGCGCATGGACGGAAGCCCGTTACCGCAACGAGATGATATTGAAGCCTCGGTTGTGATTCCTGATGATAAAGAAGGTCGAGTGTATCTTGCCTATGCCAATTACGATGCGTTGATGCGTTGGAACCGTTCGCATTATTTTGTTGCTGCTGTCGGGTATCTCTCTGATCGTATCCGTTTTCCTCGATGAATTGGTATGATAAACCGCTTCATGCGCTCAATCATCGCGAATGGGAAGCCCTTTGCGATGGTTGTGGGCAATGTTGTCTAAACCAATTATTAGATGAAGAGGATAACCTGTATCAAACCGATGTCGCGTGCCGATTATTGGATACTGACAATGCAGTGTGCAGTGACTATGAAAACCGTACTCAGCGAGTATCCAGTTGTGTTCAGCTGACACCCGAGAACTTAGATGCGGTTTATTTCATGCCTAAAACCTGCGCTTACCGGCTTAGAGCGCAAGGGCAACCGCTTCCGGATTGGCATCCTGTGCGCCATCATGGCAATAAATTAGCGATGAAAAAAGCCGGCTATCATGTAGCCGGCCATTGTATCAGTGAAACAGAATTCCGAGGCGAGTTAGAAGATCGTATTGTTACCTGGCCGCTCTAGCGTAGCTTGTAAATAATATGGCTGACGGCTGCTACGGTAACAATAAGCGTCACGCCTGCAAAAATAAAGGTCATCCACGCTGGCATGGTGGCACCTAAAAACGACCAGTCAATATCGCCACACAAGCCTGGCGCTGAAAAATAGCTAGGTAGCCATTCATGCAGTGGCGCCCAAGACGGAAAATTCGGGTTGCTTTCACAGACCGCAAAGAACGCATTTTTTGAAGTTTGCAGATCCCAGTGGTCATAAGCAATGAGTAACCCTTCAACAGCTGAGTAGAGCACCCCAGCAAGTGCTATCAAGCGTATGAACGGATGCGTCGCCCCCCAATAGCCAAGCAGAGCAAACAACGCAATCCCGATCACTGCCACGCGTTGATATACACATTTTACGCAGGGCTCAAGCCCAAGACCGTACTGAAAGTAGGCGGCAGCAGCTAATAGCGACAAGGAGATGATAAATAGCGCTAACCACGCGTTGCGCTGAGTTGGCCAAAGGTATATTCGCATGATGAGATATATCCGTGAGTGAATTTAAGCGCTATAACATAGCTGAAAAGTAAACGGCTTGTCGATAATAATCAGTTTGCTTGTCCGACCTCATGTAACACTGATAGAATCACACGATTGATAATGAAACAGGCGTAACAATGATCATTAAAGCAAAGAGTCCGGCAGGTTTTGCCGAGGAATACATCGTTAAATCAATCTGGAACGGTCATTTTGCTCCGGGTACGATCCTTCCTGCAGAGCGTGAACTGTCCGAGCTCATTGGTGTGACTCGCACGACGCTAAGGGAAGTTTTACAGCGCTTAGCGCGAGATGGTTGGCTAACAATCCAGCACGGTAAACCAACAAAAGTGAATAATTTTTGGGAGACTTCTGGACTTAATATTCTGGAGACACTCGCGCGTTTAGATGAAGATGGTATGCCTGAACTGGTTGACCAACTATTGTCAGCGCGCACTAACATTAGCGCGATTTACATTCGTGCTGCCATTCGACACAACCCCGAACGCGTTGTCGAGCTCTTGGCTAATACTGACGAACTCGCTGATGATGCAGAGCGTTTTGCGGATTTTGATTACCAATTGAATCATGATCTTGCGATGGCGTCGGGTAACCCAATCTATGTACTTGTACTCAATGGTTTTAAAGGCTTGTATTCACGTATTGGCCAATTCTACTTTTCGTCACCTGAAGCTCGTCAATTAGCACGAGATTATTACCACAACCTCGATAATGTAGCTAAGCAAGGTGATTATAATGAGTCTGTTAACTTGGTTCGGCGTTATGGTTATGAGTCAGCTGAAATTTGGCATAGTCTTCGCGGCGACATCCCGTCCAACTTAGTCGATTGAGGCAATCGCTTTTTCCTAAACGGGCTAAATAGACACAAAAAAAGCCAGCGTTCGCTGGCTTTTTTGTTAATCAACCTAGCTAAATTAAGCAAAGTTTTTGTTCACGAAATCCCAGTTAAGGAGCTTCCAGAAAGCTTCTAAATAGTTAGGGCGTGAATTGCGATAGTCGATGTAATAAGCGTGTTCCCACACATCAACAGTCAATAATGGCGTCACACCATCGTGTGCAACTGGCGTGTCTGCGTCGTCGGTATTCATGATGTCGACAGAACCATCCGACTTCTTAACTAACCAAGTCCAACCAGAACCGAAGTTGCCCGCAGCACTTGCGTTAAACTCTTCTTGGAACTTCTCGAAAGAACCCCATTTCTCGTTGATTGCGTCTGCGATTGCGCCGCTAGGAGCACCGCCACCATTGGGGCTCAGGCAATTCCAGTAGAACGTGTGGTTCCATACCTGTGCGGCATTGTTAAACAAACCACCTTTCTCAGACTTGATGATGTCTTCAAGCGATTTGCTTTCTAAATCAGTGCCTTTAACTGCATCATTTAGCTTGCTTACGTAAGTCGCATGGTGCTTGCCATAATGGTATTCGAGTGTCTCTTCTGAAATGTGTGGCTCGAGTGCGTTCTTCTCATAAGGAAGAGCGGGAAGTTCAAATGCCATAATCTCTCTCCATAGTTTTTAGTGCAAATAGCGTCTTACACAAAATGAATGTGCAAGCTGTTGTTGTTATTCATACGATATATAGGGGTGACTGGTTCTCTTTTCAAGTATAAGTTTTTATTATTTGTATCGCTGACTGTAAAGCGTTCAAAGAGAGCAATCGGGGGTTGCATGTGCTAAAATACTTGAGTATTTTTATCAACCATTCCATTCGTTAACAGTGATTTGAGGTGATATGGAAACCATCGACAAGATTAAACAGCAGATTGAAGAAAACCCCATCCTTCTTTATATGAAGGGCTCACCTAAATTACCGAGCTGTGGCTTTTCTTCTCAAGCCTCGCAAGCGCTCATGGGCTGCGGTCAAGCGTTCGCTTATGTCGATATCTTACAAAACCCAGATATTCGTGCTGAGTTGCCTAAATACGCAGACTGGCCTACATTCCCGCAACTCTGGGTTGAGGGTGAGCTCATCGGTGGTTGTGACATCATCGTTGAAATGTTCCAGAAAGGCGAGTTGCAAGAACTGATCACTGAGGTGGCAGCACGTCATCCTCAGCCAGAAAGCGGCGAGTAATAATCGGCGCTTAGGGGTTGATCTTTTATTGTCGATCCCCATATTTATTAAAGCTTTTAATTTAGGCTGCCAAGCGGCAGCCCAACATTCACTAAAGACGGAGAGTATCAATGGCAGTTTTAGTAGGACGTAAAGCACCTGACTTTACCGCAGCAGCGGTAATGGGCTCTGGCGAAATCGTTGAAGATTTTAAATTTTCTGACGCGATCAAAGGCAAGAAAGCCGTCTTGTTCTTCTACCCGCTAGACTTCACATTTGTATGTCCTTCTGAGCTTATCGCATTTGATAAGCGTTTGGACGAGTTCAAGAAGCGCGGCGTTGAAGTAATTGGTGTATCAATCGATTCACAATTCACTCACAGCGCATGGCGCAACACTGCAACTGAAGATGGTGGTATTGGTCAAGTCAAATACCCACTCGTTGCAGACGTTCGTCACAGCATTTGTAAGGCATACGATGTTGAGCATCCAGAAGCAGGCGTTGCATTCCGTGGTTCGTTCTTAATTGACGAAGATGGTGTTGTACGTCACCAAGTCGTTAACGACTTGCCATTAGGTCGTAACATCGACGAAATGTTGCGCATGGTAGATGCTTTGAACTTTAACCAGAAGCACGGCGAAGTTTGCCCTGCAGGTTGGGAAGAAGGTAAAGAAGGCATGAAAGAGAACGCTGAAGGCGTTGCAGCATACCTTTCTAAGAACGCTGATAAGCTATAATAATAGCTCGCAGCGATTCACAAAAAACGCGCCGTTGGGCGCGTTTTTTTATGGCTGTTGATTAGTGAGCGGCCACCCGCCAAGCGCTTTCCATTTATTAACCATCCAGCAAAATAATTCGGCTGTTTTTTCGGTATCATAAAGCGCTGAATGCGCCTGCTTTTGATCAAACTCGATACCCGCCGCTTTGCACGCTTTAATCAGTACAGTTTGTCCTAATGTCAACGCTGCTAAAGATGTGGTATCAAAGCTGACGAAGGGATGAAACGGATTGCGTTTGATATTAGCTCGCTCAGCCGCTCGCATCAGGAAGCTATGATCAAAATTCGAGTTATGCCCAACCAGCACAGAGCGCTGACATCCAGCCGCTTTTTGTGCCTTTCGAATCGGTTTGAATAAGGCTTTAAGCACCTCATCTTCGGGGAGTGCGCCGCGTAATTCCGAATGAGGATCGATACCATTGAATTCAATTGCTGCTTGTTCAATATTGGCGCCCTCAAATGGTTCGACATGAAACTGATGGCTTTCGACCGGCTTGAGCTGCCCATCTTCATCAAAATCCAGTATAACGGCGGCGATCTCTAACAAGGCATCGGTTGACGCATTAAAGCCCGCCGTTTCGACGTCGATGACTACGGGTAAGTAGCCGCGAAAACGTTGCTTCATAAGAGAGTCTTCGGAACCTGACATGAAATTACCTGTATCTGCTAAATTGCTACTGCCCATTATGCCAAAGAGCGGGCGTTTTTGCTTGTGATTTGGTTAAAGGTTATTGCAACACGACCGATATAAAAGACAAGTAATTAAAGGAGGTGCGTGTGCAGGTGAATAATACGGCTCGGCTGTCAGCATTAATTGTGCTGAGTAGCGCTCTAGTCAGTATCAGTCCGTTCGCAAAAGCAAACGCCGTGAGATACTACAGTGCAAATTTAGATAATTCACTTTGGTATATGGCCAATAACACGCAGCTTAACTGTGAGTTAGAACACGTTATTCCTCGTTTTGGCAAAGTACAGTTTCACAGTGAAGCGAGTAAGCAACTCAATCTGACAATGACACTCGATATGCATCAACTGCCTGACGAATATGGTGTCGCAAGCATTGAGTCTGTTCCTCCGCGTTGGCAACCCGGTGCCAATAGCTATGCCATTGGTAGCATGGATTTATATAAGCAGTTCAATGGTGAGCTAGAGAAGAAGGCGGCTTGGACACTCTTGTCAGAGCTTGAAAAAGGACGCTACCCCACGTTTTTATATCAAGATTGGTATAATCAAAGAGATCAGGTGGCCGTGGCAATCTCATCGGTTAATTTCCGCAGCGCCTATGATGCATTTAAAGGTTGCATTAATGCCTTGCTACCGTTTTCTTTTGACGATATCGCTTACACGGTACTCAATCATAAGGCGGATAGTGATGAGCTCACAGTGAGCTCACAGCGCAAGTTAAAGCAGATCAGTGACTATTTGAAAGTGGACGCTGATTTAGACCTCGTGCTTATCGACTCATACACCGATGCATTGGGCGCGAGAGAGCCTAATCAGGCGTTGACTGAGCAGCGTGCTAATACGATTAAAGCGTTCTTTGTTGAGCGCGGAATTAATGCTGAGCGTATTGAAACTGTATCTCACGGTGAGGATCGACCTATCGAACACAATGATAATGAGATAGGTCGCCAGAAAAACCGCCGTGTCATTGTTCAGCTGAGTAAGCCTTCAGCGGTGGCTCTATAGCTCGCTAATCACTGGTTTTATCTTTAAACTCGCATAAGTCTTCGATTATACAGCTGCCGCAACGCGGTTTGCGCGCAACGCAGGTATAACGGCCATGCAGGATAAGCCAGTGATGAACATCGACTTTAAATTCTTTAGGTACGACTTTAATTAGCTTCTGTTCAACCTCGTTGACGTTCTTGCCAGGTGCCAACTTTGTGCGGTTGGATACACGGTAAATATGTGTGTCAACGGCTATTGTCGGCCAGCCAAACGCAGTGTTGAGAACCACGTTGGCTGTCTTTCGCCCAACTCCTGGTAATGCCTCGAGTGCCTCGCGGCTTTCAGGAACTTCACCGTTGTATTGATCCACTAATATCTTGCACGTCTTGTAGGCATTCTCTGCTTTTGAGTTGAACAAGCCAATAGTTTTGATGTAGTCCTTAATCCCGTCAACACCCAGTGCAAGCATTGTTTCTGCAGTGGGTGCAGCAGGAAACAGTTTTCGTGTGGCTTTGTTGACACCCACATCGGTTGCTTGCGCTGACAATAAAACGGCAATCAGTAGTTGAAAAGGGGACTCATACTCTAACTCAGTGGTCGGGTGAGGATTGTTGTCCCGTAAACGGCTTAAAATTTGATAACGTTTATCTTTATTCATATCGATTAGCTTTCGGCTGTTACGCGTGCGCGTGTAACTGTTTTTTCACTGGCTTGCAACTCTTCACGTTTTGCATCAATGCGGTTTTTAAGCGCTATAATAAAGCCCATACCAATAAAAGCGCCTGGCGGTAAAATAGCTAATAGCAAGGGATAATCGAGGCTGAACAATTCGATGCGTAATTGTTTGGCCCATTCGCCCAGTAATAACTCAGCGCCATCAAAAAGGGTGCCATTTCCAAGTATTTCGCGGAGTCCGCCTAATACGACTAACACGGCGGCAAAGCCCAGCCCCATCATAAGACCGTCGATCGCAGCATAATTCCATTTGTTTTTAGATGCATAGGCTTCAGCACGACCGATGATAGCGCAGTTCGTTACGATCAGCGGTATAAAGATCCCCAACGTTTGGTACAACTGGTATACATAGGCGTTCATTAGGAGCTGAATAATGGTAACGAAGGTCGCGATTACCATCACGAAAACAGGAATACGTATTTCTTGAGGAACCCACTGACGTACCAATGAAACAGTGATATTTGAGCCTACTAAAACAAACAAGGTAGCCAAACCAAGCCCTAAGGCATTGGTCACCGAGGCGGTGACAGCAAGTAGTGGGCAAAGCCCTAACAGTTGCACGAGGGCTGGGTTGTTCTCCCATAAACCCTGTTTCGTCAACGTTTTAAATTCACTCATGGGAATCACCTTGTGGAGCTGAATTACATTGCGGTAACGCGGCTTGGAACAGCTCAGCGCTATGTTGCTGTAAATACCAAGTGGCGGACTTTACCGCGCCGACAACGGCGCGGGGCGTTATCGTTGCCCCGGTAAATTGATCAAACATACCACCGTCACGTTGTACCGCCCAACGGTCGTCATTCTGGCTTTGTAACCGTTTACCAGCGAATGAATGTATCCAGTCGCTCTTTTGCTTTTCTATCTTATCGCCTAGACCGGGCGTTTCTTGATGCTGCAAGGTTCGCACACCCAACACCTCGCCGCTAGGCTTAATGGCAACCAGTAAGCGTATCTTACCGGAATATCCGTTAGGCGCGACAGCTTCAACGGCAAGTGCGCTTGGTTCGCCATTTAAGTAACCGCGGTAGATAGGCACCGATTGTTGGCTCAGTGCTGGTTCCGACAACAGACCGCATGAATGATAGAGGTCATTGTCGTGTAACTCCGGAGGAATGATCTCATTCAGGGAAGCGAGTGTTTGCGTCCGCTGTTGCTCAGCAATGGCATCTTCGGTAACGGCTTCCACGCCAAGTACCAACGCGGTCGATACCAAAGCAAACAACCCCAGTAACAAGCCATTTTTTTGCATGCTATTCAGCGTCATGTTTCGCTCCTGAGTGATGTCCGTACACGGTAGGGCGTGTATAGCGGTCAATTATGGGAACGCATAAATTCGCCAGTAGGACTGCGAAGGCCACTGCGTCGGGGTAACCACCCCAAGTCCTGATCACCCATATTAACAAGCCAATGAGTAAACCAAATAATAAGCGCCCACGATCGGAAGTTGCAGCCGATACCGGGTCCGTGGCGATAAAGAAGGCACCTAGCATGGTGGCGCCGCTAAGCGCATGAAAAATAGGTCCGGGCATGATACTGGGCGCAAACACATGTGCTAATAGGCTAGGGATAAGTAGGCCCGCTAAAAAGCCGACCGGGATATGCCAGCGAATAACACGTTGCTGCAATAAAATAGCACCGCCCAGCAGAAACCCTAGGTTCAACCACTGCCAACCGATACCCGCCAATGCTCCCATCATGGGGAGTTGATAGGCTTCTGACAAAATCTGACCCTGGTCGAGCGCCGTTTTGACACCATCAAGCGGGGTCGCCATCGATATGCCATCAACGGTCGTGCGTAATTGCTCAACGTCGTACCCAGCAGGTGTGTACTCAAAAATAATGGTGTGTAGTGTCTGCCAGACGCCTAAGTCGTAGGGAGCAATCGGTGCTGCCGGCAGCCAATGAGTCATTTGCACTGGAAAAGAAATGAGTAACAGGACGTAACCGGCCATGGCAGGATTAAATATATTCTGTCCCATGCCTCCATAGACTTGTTTGACGACCACAATCGAAAATAAAGTGCCTATCACAATAATCCACCAAGGGGCCAATGGTGGAATGCTGATAGCTAAAAGTACGGCGGTCACCAATGCCGTGTTATCACGTAAAGCCTGACGCGCGCTGCGCTCTCGAGCCCATACACATATAGATTCCGCCAAGTAAGCCACACTGATGGCAATGAGAATTTGAAACCAAACACCCCAACCAAAGAAATAAGATTGAATGAGCACTCCAGGAATGAGCGCGAACACCACCCATGCCATTACTTGGTTGGTCTTTTTTTGACTGTGACCATGTGGGGCGGCTGCCACTTTAAAACTCATTATTGTTTATCCTCCTGATCGCGCGCTTGCTTCTTCTTTTTCGCGCGAGCAATCGCTGCCGCAACGGCTGCCGACTTATCTTGCGCGGGGCGTGGTTGTGTGGTGGCTTCGTCACTCGCTTCGCTACCAGCGCTGCCTCCCTCTTGCGCCGCCTTTTTGGCTTTCGCACGAGCAATGGCTGCAGCGACCGCCGATGACTTACCGTCGTTGTTCGACTCTTGTTCAGGCGCGTCTTGAGCCTTTTGCTGCTGCATTTGCTTACGCGCCTCTGCCGCTTTGCGGTGACGTTCTAACCGTTCTTCTTTCTCTCGTTCTAGGCGCGCTTGGCGCGCTTCAAAGCGTTGTTTAGCAAGTTCCGCTTTGGCCTGTTCACGTGCTTGATTACGTATCTGCGATTTCGCCTGACGGTAGTAATGCACAAGGGGTATTTCACTCGGGCAAACAAAGGCACATGCACCGCACTCTATACAGTCAAATAGGTTATTATCTTCCAGAGCTGGATAATCTTTGGCTTTTGCCAGCCATTGCAACTGTTGCGGTTGAAGACTTGCAGGGCATACTTCTGCACAGGCACCACAACGGATACACGCCATTTCATCGCCCGGAGGCGGAAGTTCTTCGGTACTTGGTACGAGAATACAGTTAGTGGTTTTGATGACGGGCACTGCGGTAATTGGCAACGTAAAGCCCATCATTGGACCGCCCATGATGACCCGCTGTTGTTGTTCAGGCTTAAAGCCAGCGAAATCTAGTAACGCATCCACTGGCGTTCCTAGCGGGGCCCATACGTTTCCAGGGTGTTCAATACATTCCCCAGTGAGTGTTACTACGCGCTCGATTAATGGTTTATCGTCAATGACGGCTTCTTTAACAGCAAAAGCAGTTCCCACATTCTGCATAATGACGCCCATCTCAATAGGCAACTGCTTGCTGGGTACTTCATGACCCGTAAGCAGCTGAATCAGCTGCTTCTCGCCCCCAGAGGGATATTTCGTTGGCACTACGCGCAGTTCAATATCGCTATATTCGGATATTGCTTGGTGCATGCTGGCGATCGCTTCCGGTTTATTATCTTCGATAGCGAGCAGTGTTTTATCAGCGCCCGTGATGTACGCCAAAATTCGCATACCGAGCACAATATCTCTGGCATGTTCACGCATTAATCGATCGTCGGCGCAAATATAGGGTTCGCATTCTACGCCGTTAATAATGAGGTAACTGACTGGCTTTTGTTGAGCGAGCTTTTGCGAAGTAGGGAAGCCCGCTCCTCCAAGCCCTGCAACCCCGGCCGCTTGAATGATATCTAACAGCTCAGCTTTATCGCGTTGCTGATAATCGGGCAAAGGCTGACGTTCACGCCACTGATCGTGGCCATCAGGGCTAATCACAATGGCTTGTTCGGGAAGTCCAGAAGCATGTGACATTGGACGCTGTTCAATTGCCTTGACGGTCCCAGATGTCGGTGCGTGTAATGGCAAGCCTTGATGCAATACCGCATCGGTTAACGGTTGTCCTTTGAGTACATGATCGCCCTCACGCACGGTGCACTGTCCCGATACACCGATATGTTGACGCAACGGCAGAATAAGTTCATTGGCATACGGAATTCGGCGCAGCGGCTGCTCACTGGCTGGCTGCTTACGCTCTGGTGGATGGATGCCGCCAGGAAAGCGTGCAATTTGACCTGACTCAACGAACTGCTTGATGTCTTGCATCGTCTTACTCCACCAGTTTGACAGGAATAGTGTCGGCTTTATGGATATTCTGCTTCACGCTATCAAGGTTCCATTGCCAGGTTTCGGGTTTAGCTTCGACTTCCACCATATCAATGCAATCGACAGGGCAGGGTTCGACACATAAATCACAGCCGGTACATTCATGCTCAATGACGGTATGCATTTGTTTTGCGGCGCCGAGAATGGCATCTACGGGGCAGGCCTGGATGCATTTGGTACAACCAATACACTCGTCCTCGCGAATGATGGCAACCTTTTTGACGCTCTCTTCACCATGCGCGGCGTCGAGAGGCTTGGCTTCCACGCCCATCAGATCCGCGAGCTTTTTTATTGTGGTTTCACCGCCGGGAGGACATTTGTTGATCTCGTCGCCATTGGCAATGGCTTCTGCGTAAGGACGACAGCCTGGATAGCCACATTGACCACATTGAGTTTGCGGCAAGATCTCATCGATTTGATCAACGATCGGGTCACTTTCTACCTTGAACTTGATAGCTGCGAAACCAAGAATTAAGCCAAATATCAGCGCAAGCGCACCGATAGCGATTAAACCAACTACAAAACTCATTATTGGGTCACCAATCCGCTAAAGCCCATAAATGCGAGCGACATTAAACCCGCTGTTATCATCGCAATCGCTGAGCCTTTGAAAGCTTTCGGTACATCGGCGGCTGCCAAGCGCTCGCGAATGCCAGAAAATAGAATTAAAACGAGTGAAAAACCGACTGCGGCGCCAAAGCCATAAACGATTGATTGCACGAAGTTGTGTTGTTCATTGATATTTAGAAGTGCTACACCTAAAACCGCACAGTTGGTGGTAATAAGCGGAAGAAAAATACCCAGCAAGCGGTAGAGTGTAGGACTGGTTTTATGCACCACCATTTCAGTAAATTGCACGACCACTGCAATCACCAATATAAAACTTAAGGTTTGCAGGGCCATCAACCCTAACGGCTCGAGTAAGTACTGATTCACCAAGTAACTACATACCGATGCAAGGGTTAATACAAATGTGGTCGCCGCTGACATGCCAATTGCGGTATCAAGCTTATTGGACACACCCATAAATGGGCAAAGTCCTAAGAACTTTACCAGCACAAAATTATTGACCAATACGGTGCCAATGAGCAGCAGTAAGTAGTCTGTCATTCGATTCTTCCACACGTGATTTAAATCAGCGCCTATTATCGGTGTTTTGACGTTGATAAACAACAGACAGAGGTCAATAGAAGTAGCAAGAATGCCGTGATTTTGTCATTGATATTTAACGTAACTGACGCGTGACTGTCATTTTGTTAGCGCAATGTAATCTGCAAGCCAATAAACGGGGCATTGTCATGGTCTGGTTAACAGCATTGCAAGAAACCGCGTTACGTGTTGATTTAAGTTGGTTTGCACGTATTCATCGTTTAAACCAACGCCGTTGGATTGCCAATATTGCTCGGTGTTTGTCACGCTCAGGTGATGGTTATTGGTACTTTATCGCTGGACTAGTATTTGTTTTACACAGTGCCGACGGTCAAGCCTTCTTTATCGCATGTGCTGCCATTTTTCTCGTTGAGCGTCCGCTGTATTGGTGGCTAAAAAACAAGTTTAAACGGGCACGACCAACACCGTTAGTTGCTTCTAAAAAGCTATTTGTCGCTCAGGATGAGTTCAGCTTTCCCTCCGGTCATACCTGCGCGGCCTTTATCTTCGTCACCTGCCTTTCTTACTACTATCCCGTTTTCGCATTGTGTCTTTTGCCTTGGGCGTGTGCTGTTGGAGTCTCGCGTGTGGTGGTGGGGGCACACTATGTGTCGGATGTTTGTGTCGGCGCCTTACTCGGCATTGCGTTTGTCGAAACATTCTTTCTTATCCATTCCGCTTTTTAAGGTCGATTATGCGTATTTTGTTTGGTATTCAAGGGACCGGTAATGGTCATTTAAGCCGTTGCCACACGTTATCAAAATGGCTAAATCATTATGCGGTTGATGTGGACTACTTAATCTCGGGACGTGAGCCGAGCCATTTATTTGATATGAGCGCATTTGGCGACTATCAATGGCGTCAAGGACTGAGCTTTGCTACTCAAAATGGCCGGGTTGATTATTTAAACTCTTATCGACGCAATTCTTTTAAACAGTTTTGGTCAGACGTAAAAACGCTCGATCTTTCTGCTTATGACCTTGTTCTGACTGATTATGAGCCTGTTACCGCATGGGCTGCCAAGCGCGCCCATAAGCCGTGTATTGGAATTGGCCGACAGTACGCATTTAAAGAGCCATCACTTTACGCTAAGTTAACGTTACTTCAGCGTGGTCTCATTGACTATTTTGCTCCGGCTACGCGCTGGCTCGGTATGCATTGGCAGCCGCTTGATAATTGTATTGCACCGATAGTAAGGGAACATCAATCCGAGCGTGAGATCAGTCAGCGTCATGTTTTGGTTTACTTACCTTTTGAAAATTTAGAGCAAGTGGTTGACGCGCTCATTCCACTAAAGTCCTATCAATTTTCAGTTTTTCATCCAAGCATCCAACAGACAGACAATCTTGATGCGCCCCACATTTTCGGCTTTCCACCGTCACGAGAGAGTTTTAAGCGTCAGTTTGAAAGTGCAGAGTACGTGTTAGCTAATGCAGGGTTTGAAACCAGCTGTGAAGCGCTGCAGGGCGAAAAAAAATTTGCTGTTAAACCACTGCGCGGACAGTTCGAGCAACACTGGAACGCGAAGCTGTTGTCAGATAGTCACTTGGCACAGGTAATAGAAGAGATTTCTGAGGACAGCGTGCAGGCTTGGCTTGCGAGCCATCAAAGTTCATCGCTGAACTGTCAGTGGCCAAACATGGCGGATAATATTGCGTTCTGGATTAAACAAGGTGCAGAAGGTAGTGCACAGAATAATTTAACGAAACTTTGGCGTTAAGAGGAACTTAAAAGATTGGCTCCCCAGGTTGGATTCGAACCAACGACACATGGATTAACAGTCCACCGCTCTAACCAACTGAGCTACTGGGGAATAACAAATTGCAGAGTTAAAACGCGTTGGCTCCCCAGGTTGGATTCGAACCAACGACACATGGATTAACAGTCCACCGCTCTAACCAACTGAGCTACTGGGGAACACGTCTTAACGGCGACGAATATTAAAGACCTATGCCGCGCCTGTCAACTAGAGATACAGTATTTTTACTGTTTTTTGGTTTGACTGATTAAATCTTGTGCGAGTGTTTATTTTGTAGCCTTACATGCAAAAGTTGGGTCTAATGCCTCCGTAGAGAAATGTCAAGTGACTGTCACAGATGCCTTTATATCTAATGTTATAATTTGTTGCGAGTTAAGGATATCCACACATGGCTGAAATCCGCATCAGCCACAGCCTACAGGATCTTATCCACGGATTCTGTGGATAACCCTGTGTCTAAGTGTGTGAAATAGTACGTTTAGTGCGGTTTGTAGGCAAAATTAATGATTGTTCAGAAAATCGCTCTATCAAATAAAACCCAATAAAAACAAAGGTTTAATAAAAAATTGTAAAAATCAAAAAGGACCGGTTGAAGAACGCGTTAAGATTGCCCGAAGAATCAGCAACTTGTGTATTTCTTATTTAATTTGGGTATTTTTTCAACACGTTTGGCAAGGCTTTTGCGAGCTTTAATTGCTGAACCCAACGCCGCATTTGTATAACGTTTTTGTTCTATATCGCGTATTTTAGCGACTGTATTGTAATAAAAATGTCTTACGAGTTTGGTCGGCTTTAGTGGGTGAAATAGGCATTCATGTAGGAATGAAAGTTAAAAAAAAGCCTCGTTAGCATGCTAACGAGGCCGTAATGTCGATAAAGCTAGGTTTTAACCCAGCTTAGCAACGAATGCTTTAATACGTGAGACGGCTTCTTTAAGTGTGTCTAGACTTGTCGCGAACGATAGGCGACAGTAGCCTTCGGTACCAAAGGCTGATCCAGGTACTAATGCCACATTAGCTTCCGTCAGAAGCTTTTCACACAATTCAACATCGTTAGAGGCACCGGCTTTATCCATTAATCCCTGAATACGCGCGAAGGTGTAAAAGGTACCATCACCTTTGACGCATTCGATACCGTCGATTTCGTTAAGTGCTTCTACCAAGTAATCGTGACGTTCCTTGAAGGCACTGACCATTGTATCGATGCAGCTTTGGTCGCCATTTAAAGCAGCTGCTGCCGCATGTTGGCTGATGCTGGCTGGATTAGACGTACTTTGCGACTGGATTTTTTTCATCGCTGCAATGATTGGCGCTGGGCCTGCTGCGTAACCAATACGCCAACCGGTCATTGCATAGGCTTTCGAAACACCTGATAAGATAACCGTGCGCTCGCGTAATTCAGGCGCAACCATCACAATATTAGCGAATTGGCTACGATCCCATAAAATATGCTCATACATATCGTCTGTCGCGATCAGCACATTAGGGAAGTCAACCAGTACATCAGCAAGTGCGCGTAGCTCCTCTGCTGAGTACGCCGTGCCACTCGGGTTAGATGGGCTGTTGATAAACATTAAACGGGTTTTGTCGGTTAATGAATCACGCAATTGCTCAGGAGTGATTTTAAAGCGCTGCTCTAAATGGGTGTGTACGATAACAGGCTCTGCTTCAACCAGTTTGACCATATCCGGATATGAAACCCAGTAAGGCGCCGGTATCACCACTTCATCACCTGGGTTCAGCCAAGCACTCAGTAAATTAAAAATACTATGTTTACCACCAGCCGAGACGATGATTTCATCAAGACCATAATCGAGTTGATTATCGCGCTTAAACTTGTCGGCCACCGCTTGTTTAAGTTCGACAATACCATCAACCGCAGTGTACTTGGTTTTGCCAGACTCGATAGCTGCGATAGCGGCTTGTTTGACGAAGTCAGGAGTATCAAAATCGGGTTCACCGACTCCTAGACCGATGACATCTTTGCCCGCACTTCTTAACTCGTTGGCTTTCTGTGTCACCGCGAGTGTTGGTGAAGGTTGGATCGAATTAACGCGCTTTGATAGCTGATAGTCCACTACGAATTCCTTCCGATTATGCCTATGTAAACTGCTCTCTACTATACGTATCGGTGGCGCTAAAGTCTATCAACATAGCCAAACAATGGGTGTTTGCTGTACACTACGTAAGTTCATTCAAGAGGAGGTATTTTCATGGCTACAACCGACGCATCTCGAAGTCTTATCAACGCGCCGGTTGGAAAAACGCTATGGGAAATGACTTGGCCAGTAATCTTTGGCGTGGCAACGCTGATAAGCTTTAATGTCGTTGATACCTTCTTTATCAGTCTGCTGGGCACCGACCCGCTTGCAGCGGTCAGCTTTACCTTCCCTATTACCTTTACGGTGGTCAGTTTGACTATTGGTTTAGGTATTGGTACGTCGGCGGTAATCGCGCGAAAATATGGTCGAGATAAACCGCAAGAAGCGCAGTTTGACGGCTTTGCCGCGCTCTCGGTTTCCGCTTTACTTGTTCTGATGCTGTCAGCCGTTGGCTATATTTTCATGGACAGTATTTTTACCCTCCTGCAAGCACAACAACGTTTACTGCCGCTGATCCGTGAATATATGACGCTATGGTTTGCGGGCAGCGTAATGTTGGTTACGCCAATGGTCGGCAATGCGGTGTTGCGCGCATCGGGCGACACGCGAACGCCATCATTGATTATGGCCTCGGGCGGTTTGGCGAATGCGATTTTTGATCCGATCCTTATCTTTGGTTGGGGACCTATCCCTGCGATGGGTATTGAAGGCGCGGCGCTGGCCAGTGTGATTTCTTGGTTGAGTGGTGTGGTGTTAGTGTTCTGGTTACTCAACCGTAAGCAGCTCATACGGGTGCGTATTGAAACGACACGCGGATTGTTTCGCGAGTGGTTGGATGCTGCGCGCGCCATACTGAAAATTGGTCTGCCAGCGGCAGGTGCGAACATCCTTACACCGCTCGCGATGTCGGTCATGACGGCTATTATTGCATCCTATGGGGCGGCCGCGGTGGCGGCATTTGGCGTCGGCACTCGACTCGAATCGCTGGCGAGTATCATTATTTTGGCGCTATCCATGTCGTTACCGCCGTTGATTAGTCAAAACTTTGGTGCCAATCGAGTTGATCGGGTACGTGAGGCCTATGGTAAAGCCTTAAAAGCGGTATTTGCCATTCAACTGGTTATCTACGCGGCGATGGCAATAACCGCACCGTGGATAGCGATGGCATTTGCCAAAGAGCAAGAAGTGGCGCGTATTGTTGAACTGTTTATTTATATAATGCCCATCGGGTATGGCTTTCAGGGGTGGATCATTCTCTCGAACTCAAGTTTTAATGCCATTCATAAACCCATGCGTGCGCTCGGCTTAAGTGTCATCCGCTTATTTGTTTTTTTCGTACCCTTGTCCTACTTAGGAAGTCTACTAGCGGACCTGCACGGCTTATTTATTGGCGGTGTGGTGGCTAATATCATTACAGCGGCTATCGCTTATATATGGTTTACGCGAGCGCTGAGGAGGGTTGGTGAGTAAAGCATTTGAATTAATATCGAGTTACCAGCCTGCAGGTGATCAGCCTGCGGCGATTGAAAAAATTCTAGAGAATTTAGACGCGGGTCTTGCCCATCAAACTTTACTCGGCGTCACAGGCTCGGGTAAGACGTTTACCATGGCTAACGTGATTGCGCAGTCGCAACGCCCGACGCTCATTCTGGCTCACAATAAAACGTTGGCAGCACAGCTCTATGGTGAGATGAAAGAATTCTTCCCTAATAATGCTGTCGAATATTTTGTGTCCTATTACGATTATTATCAGCCCGAAGCTTATGTACCCACCACCGACACCTTTATTGAAAAAGACGCGTCGATAAACGACCACATTGAACAAATGCGTCTGTCAGCGACAAAAGCGTTGATGGAGCGCCGTGATGTTGTGTTGGTGGCTTCGGTTTCGGCTATTTATGGTTTGGGTGATCCCGAATCATATATGAAGATGATGTTGCATTTGCGTCGTGGCGATATTATTGACCAGCGCGATATTTTGCGGCGCTTGGCGCAGCTACAGTATAAGCGTAACGATGCGGCTTTCGAACGAGGCACCTATCGTGTGCGCGGTGAGGTCATTGACATTTTCCCCGCTGAATCGGAAGAACTTGCAGTGCGCGTTGAACTATTTGATAACGAAGTCGATCGTATCAGCTTTTTCGAACCGCTCACCGGGCAGGTGACTGAAGCGGATGTTGCACGTGCGACCATCTATCCAAAGACACACTATGTCACGCCACGTGAAGTTTTGGTCGAAGCGATTGAGAAAATCAAAGACGAGTTGAAAGATCGCCGAGATGTATTGCTGAAGCAAAATAAATTGCTTGAAGAGCAACGTATTAATCAGCGCACTCAGTTTGATATTGAGATGATGTTGGAGCTTGGCTATTGCTCCGGCATCGAAAATTATTCACGTTATCTCTCTGGACGTGCGCCCGGTGAGCCGCCACCCACGTTGATGGATTACTTACCTGACGACGCGCTGCTTATTATTGATGAGTCTCATGTGACGGTATCGCAGGTCGGCGCTATGTATAAGGGTGACCGCTCACGAAAGGAAAACCTGGTGGAGTATGGCTTTCGACTGCCGAGTGCGCTGGATAACCGACCGTTAAAGTTTGATGAATTCGAAGCTATTGCACCACAAACAGTTTATGTTTCTGCAACACCTGGTAAATATGAGCTTGAACGCAGTAGTGGTGAGGTGGTTGAGCAGGTCGTGCGACCCACAGGTTTAGTGGATCCGATTATTGAAGTGCGGCCGGTAGCGACGCAGGTCGATGATTTAATGTCTGAAGTCCGTTTGCGCGTGGAAAAAGAAGAACGTGTACTCGCGACAACATTGACCAAAAAGATGGCCGAAGACTTAAGTGACTACCTCGATGAACACGGCATCCGTGTACGCTATCTTCACTCAGACATTGATACGGTCGAACGAATGGAGATTATTCGCGACTTGCGACTCGGTGAGTTTGATGTGTTGGTCGGCATTAACTTGCTGCGAGAAGGCCTTGATATGCCGGAAGTTTCCCTAGTCGCCATTCTTGATGCTGATAAAGAGGGCTTCTTACGCTCTGATCGTTCTTTGATTCAGACCATTGGTCGTGCAGCACGTAACGTGAATGGTAAGGCGATTCTCTATGGCGATCGGATTACTGGTTCGATGCAACGCGCGATTGAGGAGACGGATCGTCGCCGTGAAAAGCAAATCGCATTTAACGAAGAGCATGGTATCACGCCGCAAAAATTGAATAAGAAAGTCACCGACGTGATGGACTTAGGGCAAGGCGGTGCAAACCGTAAAAACCGAGCGGCGAAGGCCGTTGCCGAGGTTGCTTCAGGCTATGATCCACGCACCGTGATGATCAAAGACACGAATGCGGTGATTAAAGAAATCGAAGCAAAAGAAAAAGAAATGTACGAAGCGGCTCAAAACCTTGAGTTTGAGAAGGCGGCACAATTACGAGACGATATCAAAACATTACGTGAGCAACTTAAGCGAGCAGTTTAATCGGTTTTTATAATTAGAAATGTAAATCGTAATTGCTATCATTTCGTTAGACAGGAATGGAGGGCATTATGATAAAGACAGCTAGTTTTGCCGTGATGCATTTCTCAATCGCTTTTACAGTGGTTTGGGTGATGACAGGCGATATCGTGATGGGCGGTGCCGTGGCATTGATTGAGCCACTGGTAAACACAGTAGGTTATTATTTCCATGAAAAGATCTGGCAACGGAGCGGCGTTCGTCGAACGAGCGCGTTATCTGGATAAAGAGGGGCGCGCGAGCACTCCTCTATTTTTCATTTGGGTCACATTCTTTTTATGCCGCGGTTATCTTGCGGGTATTGTTTCGCTCACTTTTAATGAAGATCGCACGCGTTTACTTTCATTATTTTATAAAAGTTCAGAACAATTTGGTCTCATGCTTCTGGTTGGCATGCCTGCCTTACTTGTACTGTTGGCGACGAGTTTCGCAAAGGAGGATGGTTACAACTGGGCTAATCATGTGATGCGAGCGGCACAGCCACTGATGTGGGCCTCCCTCGTGTTAGATGCGATATTAATTAGTAGTTTGTTACTGCATCAACATGGCAGTTTTTCTTGGGGTAAAGCGAGTATTATTTTAGCGTGGTTTGTTAGCCTCTGGTACGTGACTAAGTCGCGGCAATGGCGCTTCTATCGGCGTCATCTCGCTGAAAAGCCCGAATCATCGGTGTCCGAAGACACCGATACATCAGCGCAATAAGGGTGAGCGTGTTAGAGCAGATAATGCGCGTGGAAGCGTAACTGCTCTTCAATGAAACTGCTGATAAAGTAGTAGCTATGATCGTAGCCTTCGTGCAGATAAACAGCGCCCGGTCCGTCTGTTTCGTCGAATACAGCTTGCAAAGCCTCAGGCTTCAGTTGCTCTTCGAGAAAGTTATCTGCTAAGCCTTGGTCGACGCGAATCGGTCTGACTTGCCCATAAGCTTTGATAAGTTCAACCGCATCATAGTCTTTCCAAGCATCACGGTTGCCTCCCAAATATTGCGTAAACGCATACTCACCCCAGGGGCATTGAGTCGGGTGGGTGATCGGTGAGAATGCCGAAATGCTTTGATAGCGCTCTGGATTCCGCACGCCAATGACAAGCGCGCCATGGCCACCCATGGAGTGACCGGCAATCGAGCGTTTATCCGTTAATGGGAACTGTGCCTCTACGCATTTTGGGAGCTCATCAAGAATGTAGTCGTACATTTGATAGTGCTTTGCCCAAGGCGTTTCGGTGGCATTCAGATAAAAGCCTGCACCTTTGCCAAAGTCATAACGATCTTCGTCGGCTACTTCGTCACCGCGCGGGCTGGTATCAGGAATAATTAGCGCGATACCGAGCTGCGCAGCGACGCGCTGTGCACCTGCTTTAGTAGAGAAGTTCTCATCAGTACAGGTTAGTCCTGATAAAAAGTACACGCTGGGGACTGCATGATGCTCTGCTTGCGGCGGTAGAAACACACTCAATTGCATATCGCAGTTGAGTGTCGAAGAGCGGTGCTTGAGGCGGACTTGACGGCCGCCAAACGTACGTACTTCGCTAACGATTTCCATAGTGGATACCTTTGTCGCTTAGTAGTGAATCACTGAACGAATCGACTTACCTTCGTGCATGAGCTCAAACGCTTCGTTGATCTCTTCAAGTGACATGTTGTGAGTAATGAAGGTATCTAAATCAAACTTTCCATCCATGTACTGTTGCACGTAGTCGGGCAATTGGCTGCGACCTTTGACGCCACCAAAAGCGCTTCCACGCCATACACGACCGGTTACCAGTTGGAATGGGCGGGTTGAGATCTCTTCACCTGCGCCGGCGACACCGATAATTACAGATTCACCCCAGCCTTTGTGACAACACTCAAGTGCTGAACGCATCACTTCTACGTTACCAATACACTCGAATGAGAAGTCGACACCGCCATCGGTCATATCGACAATCACTTCTTGGATAGGCTTGTCGTAATCTGTTGGATTAACAAAATCAGTCGCACCGAGCTGCTTGGCAATTTCGAACTTATCTTCGTTAACATCAACCGCAATAATGCGTGACGCTTTCGCTTGTACAGCACCGATAATGACGGCTAGACCGATACCACCGAGCCCAAATACCGCGACAGTATCACCTTCTTGTACATTAGCTGTGTTCTTAACTGCACCCATGCCGGTAGTGACGCCACAACCGAGTAAGCAGACTTTTTCAAGCGGTGCTTCTTTTGGAATCTTAGCAACGGAAATCTCTGGCAATACGGTGTATTCGGAGAAGGTCGAAGTTCCCATGTAGTGGTAAATCGGCTCGCCGTCTTTTGAGAAACGTGTGGTGCCATCTGGCATTAAGCCTTTACCTTGCGTTGCACGCACGGCTTGGCATAAGTTTGTTTTTCCTGAAGTACAGAATTTACATTCACCACACTCGGCGGTGTACAGTGGAATCACGTGGTCACCAACCTCGACAGAAGTCACGCCTTCGCCGACCGACTCAACAATACCGCCGCCTTCGTGGCCCAAAACGGCTGGGAAGATACCCTCAGGATCAGCGCCTGATAGCGTGTAAGCATCGGTATGACACACGCCTGTCGCAATGATTTTGACGCGCACTTCACCTTTTTTAGGTGGTGCTACATCGATTTCTTCCATTTTCAACGGTTCGCCGGGGCCCCACGCCACGGCTGCACGCGACTTAATTGTTTCCATCTTAGCTTCCTTTATTCGGTATGTGATTGGCTAGTTATACGTTAATGACAGGAACAAGTTTAACTTTTTCTGTTTTAAAGGTAATCTAAACTTTTTACAAATGACTTTTGCAGATACGTAATAATGAAACAATGGCAAGGAATCAGTGAGTTTGTTGCGGTGGCTCAAACATCCAGCTTCACCAGTGCGGCGAAGCAGTTAGGTCTGTCTGTTGCGCAAGTGAGCCGTAATATTGCTGCACTCGAGCAACGTCTGAAACTTCCGTTACTTTACCGGTCGACCCGAAGTGTGAGCTTAACGGAGGAGGGGTTATTGTATTTACCTCATTGCCAACACTTAGTGGCGAGTCTCAATGATGCGGATCAGGCTATCCAACAGCGATCAGAAAAACCACAAGGGTTAATCAGGCTGACCGCTCCAGTATTTTACGGCGAACACGTGATTGCTCCTTTAGTAAACGATTTTTTAAATCAGTATCCCGATTGTCGACTCGACTTTAATCTGACCAATGAGACCTTGGATCTCATTGAGGGACACTACGATTTAGCGATTCGCTTAGGTCACTTAGGTACACCACGGCTGAAAGCGAGTCCGCTGGGTCATCGCAGACACTTTTTAGTCGGAACACCCGAATACTTTGCACGCTTTGGCGAACCCACGGATTTAGCTTCGCTGGCTGATCACCGTTGTTTGACGGGCACGCTCAAGAGTTGGCGTTTTCAGGTGGATGGAAAAGCAAAGTCAGTGCAACCAAATGCATTAGTTCATTGCAATAGCGGTCTAGCGATAAAAGATGCGGTGTGTAAAGGCCTGGGGATAGCGATTCTACCTGATTATTATGTCGCTGATGAGCTTGAAGCTGGTGTCTTACAGGAAGTGCTGACAAAGTATCGTCAACCCGACGATGGTATTTGGGCATTGTATCCTGAGTCGCGACATCGAATTGCGAAAGTCAGAGTATTAATAGACTTTTTGAAGTTGAAGCTAACCGATAACGGTTGAAGTCGTGGGTTTAATTAGAGTAATTCAGGAAGTAAAAAAAGGTGGTGGATGGTACTGGGCTCGAACCAGTGACCCTCGCCTTGTAAGGGCGATGCTCTCCCAACTGAGCTAACCATCCAACGCCAAGGAAAACAACGAAGGGGAAGAAGTGGTGGATGGTACTGGGCTCGAACCAGTGACCCTCGCCTTGTAAGGGCGATGCTCTCCCAACTGAGCTAACCATCCAGTTTTGTCATCGCACTTCTGCGTCGTTGCGAGGAGGCATTATAGGGATACGCGCCAAAGTGTCAAACAAAAAATGCAAAGTTTTTTCTGTTTGCTGACTTTTTAATCATTTTAATTGAATAATGCGCTTTTTGCCTAGGACTGGTAAAATTCACCGGGTCTAATCACTGAATCAAATAAAGGAACACAGTAATGAGTGTAGTTACGCGTTTCGCTCCAAGCCCGACTGGCTATTTACATGTTGGCGGTGCTCGCACAGCGCTTTACTCTTGGCTGGTCGCAAAGGCCCAAGGTGGTGAGTTTGTCTTGCGCATTGAAGATACCGATCGGGAGCGTTCAACGCAGCCGGCGATTGATGCCATCTTAGAGGGTATGGAATGGTTAGGGTTGAACTGGGACCGAGGTCCTTACTATCAAACTAAGCGTTTTGACCGCTATAAAGAATTAGTCGATCAATTACTTGAAGAAGACAAAGCTTATAAATGTTACTGCTCGACCGAGCGGTTGGAAAAAATGCGCGAAGAGCAAATGGAGCGTGGCGAAAAACCGCGTTATGACGGACATTGTCGTGATAATCCAAATGCGTCTGGTGACAGCTACGTGATTCGTTTTCGTAACCCGCAAGAGGGTAGCGTCATTTTTGATGACTTGATCCGCGGTCGTATCGAGTTTTCAAACCAAGAACTTGATGACTTAATCATTGCCCGCAGTGATGGTACGCCAACCTATAATTTCTGTGTTGTCGTGGATGATTGGGAAATGGGTATTACGCATGTGGTGCGAGGCGAAGACCACATCAATAACACGCCGCGTCAGATTAATATTCTAAAAGCTTTAAACGCGCCGGTGCCTTATTACGCACACGTATCGATGATTCTGGGTGATGACGGTAAAAAATTATCTAAACGCCATGGCGCGGTGGGTGTGATGCATTATCGCGATGATGGGTACTTGCCCGAAGCGGTCATTAATTATTTGGCACGCTTAGGTTGGTCGCACGGTGATCAAGAGATATTCAGTAAAGAAGAGTTGGTTAAACTGTTTAAACTAGAGGACGTGAATAAAGCGGCTTCTGCGTTTAACACCGAAAAGCTTAATTGGTTAAACCAGCATTACATGAAGACGTTGCCCGCTGAACAAGTGGCTGATGCGCTAAAATGGCAATTTGATCAACTCGGCGTCGATACGTCGACGGGTCCAGCACTGACATCCATTGTTGGTTTGCAAGCCGATCGTGTGAAAACGTTGAAAGAAATGGCCGCGATTAGCCGTTATTTCTATGAACCAGTGACTGAGTTTGAAGAAAAAGCAGCTAAGAAACACTTGCGCCCTGTAGCTAAAGAACCATTAGAAGCGGTGAAGGCAAGTCTGTCAGGCTTAACGGACTGGACTGCTGAATCAATTCAAGAAGCGATTAATGGCACGGCTGAAGCGCTTGGCGTGGGCATGGGCAAAATTGGCATGCCGTTGCGCGTTGCAGCAACCGGTGGGGGCAACTCACCATCGTTGGATGTTACCTTAGCTCAGTTGGAGCAGCAAAAGGTTATCGAGCGTATTGATCTGGCGCTTGCGTTCATTGCTGAGCGCGAAGCGAGCGCATAATACGCGATTTGCATGTAAAATAGTCAACTTGATATAAAAATCGCCAGTTGGAGATATTTTTTCAAAAAACAGTTGACACTTAAGCGCTCCTCGCAATAGAATGCGCCCCGCTGTCAAGGCAGTTTCGCTGCTAAAGCAGTGGGGCTATAGCTCAGCTGGGAGAGCGCTTGCATGGCATGCAAGAGGTCAGCGGTTCGATCCCGCTTAGCTCCACCAAGTGAAATTTTGATAGCAATGTTAGTGATTGCGTCCCCTTCGTCTAGAGGCCTAGGACACTGCCCTTTCACGGCAGTAACAGGGGTTCGAATCCCCTAGGGGACGCCAATTTTACTAACACGATGCAGTTTTGATTGCGTCCCCTTCGTCTAGAGGCCTAGGACACTGCCCTTTCACGGCAGTAACAGGGGTTCGAATCCCCTAGGGGACGCCATTCAAAAGCATCACAAACAGTTTCTGGGTCCCCTTCGTCTAGAGGCCTAGGACACTGCCCTTTCACGGCAGTAACAGGGGTTCGAATCCCCTAGGGGACGCCAACACTAAACCACCTTCCATGGTGGTTTTTTTGTGCCTGCAATTTATCAACGCGTATTAACTCGATGCCTCGGCGTTTTTAGCCAGCTCAAGTAAGTAAGGTGAAAGAAAATCCGCAATAGCGTCTTGTGCTTCTGCAGTGGGGTGGATGCCATCATCTTGCACGAAGTCTGGGTTCTCTACTAACTCGGTCATAAAAAATGGCACTAGTGTTACATCATACTTTTCTGCCACACGCGTAAACACCGCCTGAAATCGCTTTGAGAAGCGCGGACCATAGTTAGGCGGCACCATGACCTGACTGAGCGCCACTTTAATGCCTTTCGCTTGCGCTTGCTCGATCATATCGGACAAATTAGTCTCAACGGTCGCTAAATCAAACCCTCGCAACCCATCATTGCCACCTAACTCAATAAAGATAGCATCTGGTTGGTGACGTTCGATAACGCCTGGTAAACGGTTTAGGCCGCCACGAGTCGTCTCACCGCTGATACTGGCATTAATTAGTTCAATGTTTGGGTATGCTTGCTGCCAACGCTTTTGCAATTCGGCAACCCAAGTTTGTTGTTGCGAAAGACCATAACCTGCGCTTAGGCTATCTCCTAATACAACAAGTGAAACATTTGCTGCAAAACTACGTATAGATATAAAAATCAAAGTAATACAAGCTAACTTTAATAGGATGTTTTTCATTTTATGCTCATTCAAACTCAACAACTCGAAAAGATAGTCGAAACCTCTGAGGGACCGTTACAGATTTTGCAACCAATTGACCTCGCAATCAATGCCGGTGAGACCGTTGCGATTGTTGGAGCGTCCGGCTCAGGTAAATCAACACTACTATCACTACTCGCTGGGTTAGACATTGCCACCCACGGCGATGTTCTTATAGAAAACGAAAAGTTAAGCGATTTGGATGAGGAACAACGTGCGAAACTACGCGCCGATAAAGTAGGCTTTATTTTTCAGTCGTTTTTGCTAGTGCCTAGCTTAAGCGCATTAGAAAACGTGATGTTACCGGCAGAGCTTGCCGGCCACAAAGGCGCAGAGAAAGAGGCTCGCGAGCTTCTAGAAAAGGTCGGGCTCTCTGACCGCTGGCACCATTACCCTAATCAACTGTCGGGCGGCGAACAGCAACGCGTCGCGATTGCGCGCGCGTTTGTCGGTCAGCCAAAGATTTTATTTGCTGATGAGCCCACCGGTAACCTCGACAGTAAAACCGGTGACAAAGTCGAACAGTTGCTATTTGACTTGAATAAGGATTACGGCACCACCTTAGTAATGGTGACCCACGACACCACGTTAGCGAAACGCTGTCAGCGTATCCTAAACATGGAGGCAGGGCAGCTAGCGGAGGCTTCGCAAGATGTGGCATAAAATATCGTTTCGCTTACTTAAGCAGGAGCTCAAGCGCGGTGAGCTCACGATCATGGCGCTCGCTATCATTTTATCGGTGACCGCGGTTTTATCACTGTCACTGTTTAGCGAGCGCCTGCAGTCGGGGTTGCTTGAACGCAGCAGTGAGTTTCTCGCAGCTGATCGTGTATTAAGCTCACGCAGAGATATTCCGCAGGAATGGCTAGATAAAGCCGATAAAGAGGGGATTCAGAGCGCGTGGCGAGTGATATTTAACTCAATGGCGTTTGCTAACGATAAGCTTGAGCTCGTCGATATCAAGGCGGTATCTGATGGTTATCCGCTACGAGGTGAGCTTAAAGTAGCCGATAAGCCCTTTGTTGAAGGACAAGTCACTAACACACTCCCCCCGGCTGGAGAAGCTTGGGTAGCATCGAGTCTATTCCAAGCGTTATCGCTTGAGATGGGCGATTCTATTGAAGTGGGTAATAGCCGCTTTAAAGTGACTAAGGTCGTGACTTATGAGCCTGATGTAGGTTTTTCTGTGTTCACTGACAGTCCCAATGTCATCATTCGTTATTCACAGCTAGCTGAGACGGGGTTGATTCAGCCCGGCAGCCGCGTGCGTTACAACGTCCTATTCGCCGGAACGCCAACGCAACTGGATAACTACGAGAATTGGCTTCTCCCACAATTGAATGATGACACTCATAGCTGGCGCAGTATCGAAGATGGCGATAGCCCCTTGGCGCGCGCCCTAAATCGCGCTGAACGCTTTATGATGCTGGCGAGTCTGTTAGGTGTAGTACTTGCAGCAACGGCTGTTGCCGTAGCCGCCCAACGCTACTGCCAGCGCAATTATGACGTGGTGGCCATATTTAAAACCTTAGGAGCAGGCAAACAGCAGATCCGTAAGATCTTTGTGCTTCACTTGCTATTGCTTACGGGAATCAGCGTCGGTATTGGCATCTTGTTAGGGTGGCTCATTCAATCTTACGTGATTAACTGGGTCGCTGAACAGTTGGGCGCTTCACTACCATCAGCCAGTTGGCGACCTTATGCGCTCGCTATTGCAACGGGCCTAATTAGTGCGGTGATGTTTACGCTTTACCCGCTATTTAGATTGATTTCTATTCCACCGTTACGTGTACTACACCGTCAAATGGTCGGTGTACAGGCGGTTCGCTGGCTGCAATGGATATTAAGCGGCGGCACGATTTATGGGTTATTGGTGCTGTACTCACAGCAATGGTGGTTATCGACGGCCTTGTTCGTGGGTGGGGCTTTTGCTGCGGGTATCCTGTTGTTGATTGGTCGTCTGCTGATCGGTGCGGGTCGGAAAGCAGGCATGCAAGCAGGGAGTGCTTGGCGTTTAGCGATGGCCGGCTTACAACGACGCGCGTCAGCAAACAGCGTACAGATGCTGAGTTTTTCAACCGCGATTATGTTGTTGCTGTTGGTTATCGTCATGCGCAATGATTTACTTGCGGATTGGCAGCGCCAACTGCCAGCGGATGCACCGAATTATTTTGCGCTAAATATCGCTGAAGAGAAAGTTGACGATTTGCGCGCTATGTTCGCTCGAGAGGACATCGAAGCAACCGATCAATATCCGCTAATCCCGGGTCGGGTAACCCACCATAACGGTACTGAACTGATTGATGAAGTGACCAAAGAAAATCGCGAGGAAGTCGAGCAGGGCGATCGTGAGGAAGGTTTTGGTCGTGAGCTCTCATTGACATGGCGCGATACGGTACCGCCCAACAATGAAATTGTGAGCGGCGAGTGGTGGGGCGATAATGCCGAGCCACAGGTGTCCGTTGAAAAACAAGCGGCTGAACGATTAGAAATCAAAGTGGGCGATACGCTGACATTTAATATCGGCGGTGAAGTATTTACCGTGCCAGTAACGAGTTTGCGAGAGGCGGACTGGGGCTCGCTTCAGCCTAACTTTTACATGATTTTTAATACCAGCACACTCGCTGATTTTCCTGCAACTTATATAACCAGCTTTCACTTAGACAGTGAGCGTAAAGATGAGCTATACCAATTATTTAGACCGTTTCCCGAGGCTTCCTTAATCGATTTGGACGCGATTATTGACCAAATCCGTGAAGTCATCTCGCAGGTCAGTATTGCGATTCTTTTCGTCTTAGTTCTGGTGATGATTGCAGGCGCCTTGGTATTGATAGCGCAAGTACAGGCAAGCATGGAGGAGCGCCAGAAGGAACTGGTTATTCTACGCACTTTGGGCGCTTCAGGTAAGTTGCTAAGTCGAAGTATCAGTTATGAATTTCTTATGTTAGGGGCTATAAGTGGTCTAATAGCGACGATTGCGATGGATTTATCGCTGCTCATTTTACAGACCCAAGTGTTTAACATGGATGCCACCTGGCATTGGCGTTTGTGGTTGGTTGGTCCTATTTCAGGCGCTGTTGTCGTTGCCTTGTTAGGTCGACTCGCGTGTTCGCGTTTGATTCGCCGCAACACGGCACAATTGATACGTAAATTGATTTAATGGGAGGCGAAGTATGAATATTCTTATAACTGGTGGCTCTGGGCTTATCGGCTCACGCTTTATTCGTTACTTCAGCCAACAACATTCATTTACGGTGACGACGCGCTCAGTAGAGCGCGTCAAGCAGCAATTTCGAGGTTGTAATGTTGATGTTGTGGGTGAACTGCCAACTGCTGAGGCGCTCGCCTCGTTTGATGCGGTGATTAACCTGCAAGGCGCTGGAATTGCTGATAAACGCTGGTCGGCCGAGCGTAAACAGCAATTGCAAAACAGTCGCTGGCAAGTCACTCAAGCCCTAGTACAGCAGATAAAAGCGTGTCCAACGCCACCCATCTTGCTCAGTGGTTCTGCAATTGGTGTCTATGGTCCGCGAAACAGCGAGCCGGTGGACGAGTCGGCTACGGCGAACCAACGCGATTTTGCCGTCGAACTTTGCGAGCAATGGGAGTCCATTGCGCTGCAAGTCAAGAATCACACGCGTGTCGTATGTTTACGCACCGGAGTTGTACTCGATAGTAGCCAAGGTGCCTTGCCACGCATGTCGCTACCCTATAAATTCGGTCTAGGTGGTCCGATGGGCTCCGGGGAACAAATGATGTCCTGGATTCACATTGAGGATATGATCCGTGCGATAGAATTTATTCTGCAGGACGACAGCATCTCGGGACCTGTTAACTTGACGGCACCTAATCCAACGACGAATAAACAGTTTAGCCAAACCTTAGCGAAAACGTTGCATCGACCCCATGTGTTGTTCGTTCCAGCGTTTGCTTTGAATCTAATGTTGGGAGAAATGGCCTCCATGTTATTGGAGGGGCAGGCGGTCGTGCCGAAAAAGCTCGAGCAAGCGGGGTTTAACTTTAATTTTCCTCAGTTACAAGACGCGCTGTCTGATCTGCTTTAATGGCGGGTAACAACGCTTTTTGCCAAAGCGTCTGTTGGTGCGTCGGTTTAAAGATATTAAAGTGTCCGATGCGGCGCCCCGCCTGTTGAGGAGTCAAACGCGTCAGCTTTTGTTGTGTATTAGGATAACGTTGTAAAAGTGCACGAACGTTATCCTCCACCAACAACTCATCATCACTAATAGCGAAGGCATGATACGATTGCGTTAAACGAAGGTAACCTTTGAGTTGTGCCGTCGATAAATGATCGAATAAATAATTGCGGCTGCGACACCAACGGCTCCACTGACGCATTGCCCGCGCGGGCATGTCGCCAACCATATTGAGCCGCTTTCCTGGAAAATAACCCGCAATCGGTGTGGCAAGTGGTATCGCAAAATACCATAACAGCCAAGATGTGCGTCTCACTTGAGGGCTCGCTTGTCGCCAGTACCCGGTTCCGGAAGCCACCGTGACTATCCTATCAATACGCTCGGGGTGAGGAATTAATCCCAAAAGTTGACCGCCTAAACTATGGCCTAACCAAATTAGTTCGGCGCTGGGAAGTTGCTCCCGTGCCCAAGTAAGCACTTCATCAAGGTCCTGGGTCGCCCAATCGATAATGTCGGTCTCAATTTTACTGAGCGGCTTATCTATAGAGTCGCCAATGCCGTAATAATCGAAACACGTCACGGCAATACCCTGTTCTGCCAACCACTGCGCAAATCGATGATAAAACCGTTGTTTTACGCCAAGGGCTGGCGCAATCACAACATGTTGTTGCGCCCCTGCGGCAGGAAAATAATTAATTGCTAATGCGCGGTTAGCATATTTGAGCCGTGTGGATTGCATACCGAGTTAGGGGAGTACCGGATTGAACGGTTTAACCTGCGCTGAACGGTAGACGCCCGCATCCCAGTATGGATCAGCGTGTGCCCATTGTTCGGCTTGTTCAAGAGTGTCGAATTCAGCGATTACAACTGAGCCTGTGAAACCCATGATACCCGGATCTTTTTCAGCGATCGCAGGGCAGGGGCCTGCGACAAGTAAACGTCCTTGTTCTTTTAATGCCTCTAAGCGTTTGATATGCGCTGGACGCGCTTGCTTACGCTTGGCGAGTGAATCGTCATGATCTTCTGCAAAAATCACAAACCACATGGCTTATTTATCTCCTTCCATGTCCTCGGCGTGTCGGTAGATATACATTCCTGTAGCAACGACAAGCACCAACGAAATGCCAATAATGCCAAAGACTTTAAAATTAACCCAAGCATCTTGTGACATATACTGAGCAACATAAACATTCACAGCGGCGATAGCCAAACACGTAATAACCCAAGCATATGTGAGTCGGTTCCAGGCGCTATCTGGCATTTTTATGTCTGCATCAAATAGGCTTTTTAGTGGACTGGTTTTTTTTATCCAAAGTGTGCCAGCTAACAATGCGGCAATCAGCACATAAATAATGGATACTTTGATTTTAACAAACCAATCATCGTGTAGAAAAACGGTGATGCCGCCAAAAACCAGCACGGCACCTAATACGATCCAGTGGCGGCTAGTAATTGGTTGCTTAAGCAGCTTAAGACCGACTAATTGTACAATCGTTAATCCCATTAAAGCCCAGGTTGCCGCGAAAATATCGACCATCTGATAAACAACAAAAAAGACAACTAATGGTAAATACTCTAATACCAGCGCCATGGATACTCCTACTGCGATGTGGCTGACTTCATCGACTCAACAAACTGTCCAAGTTGGTCGAGCATTTGTGCTGTATTGTCGAGGTTTTTTTCGATAATAGCAACGACCGCTGAACCACTGATAGCACCTTGAGCGCCTGCTTTAATCGTAGCCTTAACATGATCAGGTTGAGAAATACCGAAACCCAGCATAATTGGAGCTGAACCGGCTGAACGCAGTTGTGAAATGAGTTTCTCCGCCGGCACCTGCATTTGCGTTTCGGTACCTGTAACCCCCGAACGACTAAGCAAGTAAACATAGCCTTGGCTTTGTTTGGCAATCGCCTCGATCAACGAATCTGAAGCATCAGGTGGGCAAATAAAAACCGGAGCCACTTGACGATCGATGGCCGGTTGCGAGAAACGAATCGCCTCTTTGGTTGGTAAATCCGCGACTAGCACCGAGTCGACGCCGACGGCGGCCATTTTTTCATAAAAGGTATCGATACCCTTGGCAAAAATCAGGTTTGAGTAAACTAACAAGCCAATGGGAATTTCAGGCGCGTACGCTCGCACTTGCTCTAGAATCGATAAGCAGTCTTCAAACCGCGTACCTCCCTCAAGCGCGCGAACGTTAGCGCGCTGGATTACAGGACCATCGGCGACCGGGTCAGAAAAGGGAAGACCCAGCTCCAATGCATCGGCGCCCGCATCGATCAATCGTTTAATCACCTCAACGCTGACATCAGGAGTCGGGTCGCCCAGCGTCACAAAGGGCACAAAAGCGCCTTGATGTTGCTTGTCTAAGTTTGCAAATAGTTGTTCATAACGACTCATGTGTGGACACCCTATGATTGTTCTTGAGCATTGAAAATACGACGGACGTGATCGATATCTTTGTCACCACGGCCCGATAAATTGATCAATAGAATTTCTGGAGCATCGGGCTCAGCCGCGCGTTTCAGCGCATAGGCGAGCGCATGTGCAGATTCCAACGCAGGTATAATGCCCTCATGCCGAGAAAGTAGTTGAAATGCCGTCAATGCCTCATCATCCGTAACCGACTCATAACGTGCACGACCAATGGCCTTTAGGTGCGCGTGTTGTGGTCCAACACCTGGGTAGTCCAAACCTGCTGAGACTGAGTAGGATTCTTCCACTTGGCCTTCGTCGGTTTGCATCAAGTAGGTCAAGCAGCCGTGCAAGATACCTGGACTTCCCGCGGTGAGTGTAGCGCCGTGGTGTTGCGTATCGACGCCTTTGCCGGCGGGTTCAACGCCCACGAGAGCTACATTAGGTTCGTCGATAAAATCAGTGAACATGCCAATGGCATTCGAACCGCCCCCGACACAGGCAATAACCTCATCGGGTAAACGACCCGCTTGCTCAATGATTTGTTGCTTGGCTTCCTCGCCAATCATTTTGTGGAACTCACGCACAATTGTCGGGAAGGGGTGAGCTCCGGCTGCCGTACCGAGCAGGTAATGAGTGGTTGGGTAACTAGCCGTCCAATCTCGTAACGCTTCGTTCACCGCGTCTTTTAATGTACCACTACCGGTATCGACAGGCACTACTTTGGCGCCCATCAACTCCATTCGAAATACATTGGGCTGCTGACGTTCGACGTCTTTTTTGCCCATGTAAATAATGCATTCGAGGTCGAGCAATGCACAGGCCAGTGCGGTCGCTGTCCCGTGCTGCCCCGCGCCGGTCTCAGCGATAATCCGTGTTTTACCCATACGCTTGGCAAGCAATGCTTGTCCGAGTACCTGGTTAGTCTTATGCGCACCACCGTGTAACAAATCTTCACGTTTGAGATATATTTTTGTGCCGTTAGGGCTTTCAAGTGGCAAGTTACGACACAGTGATAAAGGCGTCGGTCGGCCTAAATAATTTTTCAGTAACCCACGAAACTCCTGTTGGAACGCCTCATCTTGTTGCGCATCGATAAAGGCTTTTTCTAGCTGCTCGAGCGCAGGTAGAAGGATTTCAGGTACGAACTGACCACCAAAATCACCAAAATAAGCTGAAAGTGACTGGCTCATGCTGCGGCCTCCTGTGACTGATTTGAGTTTGCATTGGCACCGTAGTGGCGAATGCGTTTAAAAAGAGAAGAAATTAACCGTGCGTCTTTGATGCCTGCTTGCCACTCTAATTTAGAGCTTGCATCGACACCACTGAAGCCTTGTTCAATTGCGTCGCAAACATTATCGGGACTAATGCCGCCAGCGAGGAGGCAACGTCCTCGTTCATCGGTATCTAATTCGCTCAGTAACTGCCAATCAAAGGTCTCACCGGTGCCACCTTGACCATGGTCGAGTACAAAGCGGTCAACTGAGTGACGCAATGGATGTTCATTGAGTCTGAATGGTGCGTCAACGGTTACAGCTTTCCAAATCTGTACGTGTGCGATACCGGCTTGCTTAAAGCGGTTCTTGAGTTCAACGGTAAAGTCGATATCTTCATGCCCGTGCAATTGCACTGCGTGTAAACCCAGTTCGAAAGCAGTATCAACAACAAAGGATAGCGGCTGGTCGGCAAATACGCCGACATACTGAAGACCCTGAACTTGACGGATAATCGCCCCGGCCTGGCTTGGTTCAATGCATCGAGGCGAACGCTCGGCAAAGATGAGTCCACCAAATACCGCACCGGCTGCATGAGCGTTTAAGGCGTCCTCCGCTCGAGTTAGTCCACAGACTTTGTTTTCACCATACAATAACTTACGGCAAGCCAGGTCGACATCGTTTTCAGCACTTAATGCACTTCCGACTAAAAAGCCATTTACGACATCACTGCAGCGGCGAATATCTTTGTGTTCACTAAAGCCCGACTCAGCAACAAGTAAGGCACCCTCGGGGGCATAGGGTGCGAGTTCATGACTGCGATTCGGGTTGATGCTTAGGTCGGTCAAGTCACGGTGATTAATACCAATAATGCGCGCACCTAACTGCGCGGCGCGACGCATTTCAGTCTCATTGGCGACTTCCGTCAGTACATCTAAACCTAAGTCGTCCGCGACTGCGTGCAGACGTTGATACTGATCATCATCGAGTACCGATAACATGAGCAGGATCGCATCAGCGCCAAAGTAGCGTGCACGATAAACTTGCTGTTCATCAATGAAGAAGTCCTTGCATAGTATCGGTAGGTTAACCTGTTGACTGACTGCCGCAAGGTATTCATAGCTGCCTTGAAAATACTCAGGTTCAGTCAATACCGAAATCGCGGCAGCATAGGGTTGGTAGGTCTTTGCCAACTCCACTGGATTAAAATCGGGGCGAATAAGTCCCTTGGAAGGGGACGCTTTTTTGCACTCTAGAATAAAGCCGGCTTGAGGCCGGTTCAACGCATCGTACAAACTACGCTCACTGCGCGACAGCGCGTGTTTGTCACTCGGCATCGGGTAGTGTTGATCCTGTTGCTCGTTCTGCACTCGCTTGCGGGCAACAATTTCAGTCAGAATATTACTTGACATGGATGACTCCTTGTACCGCTTGAATTGCCTCTAAGTGCGCCATGGCTGCGCCGCTTGCGAGATGCTCAAGCACTGCCTCGGCCGCTTGTTTGTAGTCTGAAAACTTATCTGCCATCACTAATAATGGTGCTGTGTTTATTGCAATGGCATGGTTGTGAGCGCGGGAACCTTGCCCGGCTAAGATACGTTTCAATACCGTCGCATTAAAGTCGGCATCGCCGCCTTTCAGTTCGCTCAGAGGGGCTTCATTCAAGCCAAAATCACTGACCGACAGGGTGTATTGTTCAAGTTGGTTATCACGTAACTCAACGACTTCCGTCGTGCCATGCAAAGCAAACTCGTCAACGCCAGAGCCATGCACGACCATAGCACGCTCAGTGCCAAGACGCTGTAAGGTTTCGGCCATCGGTTGTAGCCAAATTGGACTATATACGCCTAATAGCTGAATATTGGGCCGTGCTGGATTCACTAGCGGACCGATAAGGTTAAATAGGGTTCGTGTTTTGAGTGTTTGGCGCACGGGCATCGCATGTTTGATACCAGGATGATAATGCGGCGCAAATAAAAAGCAAAAGCCGTGGTCAGAGAGCTGTTTTGAAGCCTCGCGCGGATCGAGATCAACGCGCAGACCTAACGACTCTAATACATCGGCTGACCCTGAGCGCGATGATACGCTGCGGTTACCGTGCTTTGCCATGGGTAAGCCCATCGAAGAGGCAACTAATGCCGATGTGGTCGATAGATTAATACTATTGGAGCCATCACCACCGGTACCGCAACTGTCCGCAAGTATACCGTTGGTGCTTGTCAGAGGCTTACTCACATCGAGCACAGCACGCGCTGCACCGGCCAATTCGGCTGGCGTTTCACCGCGTAGTTTCATGGCGACCAATGCGGCACTGATTTGTGCATCATTGAGCTCACCTTTTACCAGGTGACGAAATAGTTTTTGACTCTCGTCCTGGGACAGAGGTCGACCTTCAAGCAGGGTGGTGATCTCATTCATGACTGTGTCCTTGACTAAACTGTGTAAAAAGGTACTGAACCGCATCCTGCAACATAAGTTTGCCGGTCGGTGTTAATAAAGATTCTGGATGAAATTGAAAACCCACAGCATTCAATTCGGTAAACGCCGCCGCCATAGGAATCATTCCATTGACGCTTTGACATTCCCCGACTACGTCAATGGTCGCTGGTAAATCGTAAATACTGAGTGAGTGATAACGACCGATGACGCAATGATTTGGTTGCGGTTGGCTCGCGAACAGTGGGTGAGAGCGAAACAACATTTGTGCGGTTTTGCCATGCACGACCTCGCCACAGCGGTCGACTCGGGCACCGCTTTTTTCAGCCAGAGCTTGAAAACCTAAACAGATACCGAGCATGGGATATCGCTTTTGGCATGCATCGATCATGTCCATTAAATGCCCCGCCTGCGACGGGCTACCAGGACCGGGCGATAGACAGACGACTTGCGGACCTGAGTAACTATCGAGTTCGCTTATTAAGCGTTCGGCACTGATCGTGTTGCGATAAACTTTTAGCTCATAACCAAGTTGGCTGAGCTCATCAACTAAGTTGTAAGAGAACGAGTCAAGGTTATCAATGAGCGTAATACGACCTTTCATGAGCGCTCTCCTTGTGCGTTCGCTGTCTGCACTGCGGCGATTACGGCGCGTGCTTTGTTTTCCGTTTCCTCAACTTCCGCCTGCGGATCGGAGTCGTGCACCACGCCGGCACCGGCTTGAACTAATGCACGTCCCTCACTCACGAAGGCGGACCGTATAACGATGCAGGTATCCATGTCGCCATTACCAGCCAGATAACCAACAGCACCGCCGTAGCTGCCACGCGCTTGCTGCTCGACCTGTCGGATTAGCCGTGCCGCGCTGACTTTGGGAGCGCCAATGAGTGTGCCCATATTCATACAGGCGCGGTAAGCGTGAAGCGCATCGCAGTCTTCACGTAGTTGACCGACAACACGAGACACCAAGTGCATTACGTGGGAGTAACGATCAACTTTGAGTAGGTCAGCGACATTGCGTGTACCAGGTTGGCAAATCCGCGCAAGGTCGTTTCGTGCAAGGTCGACTAGCATCAGGTGTTCTGATAATTCTTTTTGATCCATGCGTAACTCGAGTTCTAAACGACTATCGAGATCGTGATCAATGTTGCCGTCAGGCTGCTTGCCGCGAGGACGGGTGCCTGCAATCGGATAGAGTTCGACTTGATTACTCGCCGCGGTGTACTTTAAAGCGGACTCAGGTGAGGCGCCGAATAGCGTGAAATCTGGATGACTTAAATAAAACATGTAGGGTGATGGGTTGGTCTGCTTAAGTACGGCGTAGCTCGCAAGTGCATCGTGACACGGTAAACTAAAGCGACGCGAGGGCACTACTTGAAAAATATCGCCGTCGAGAATATGTTCTTTCAACTCCGAGACATGTTGCTTAAATACCGCTTGTGAGGGCGTTGCTGTAACACTTTGATAGTCTGCGGCAAGCGGAGTGTAATGGGTTTGCTGACGTGGCGGTAATTGACACCGTGCTGCGAGCTCTCCGATGCGCTGGCTCATTTGCGCATATGCGTCGGAGGACACTTCGGGTGTAAACAAGCTGGCTATTAATTGACTCGACTGGCGTTGATGGTCGACCGCTAGCAGTGTTTCAGACACATAGAGCACATAATCAGGTGCGCAATTTTCGCCAGCTTCAACCTGTGGCAATTGCTCATAACTGGCAAGTAAGTCGTAACCCAATGAGCCTGCAAGGAATACCGCAAACTCGTGGTTTGAAGCTGCGTTGCGACGCTCTAGCGTGTTTTGGATAAGCCGCAACGGCTCGAAGTTAGAGACCTCTTTAAGGCGACTTATCTCGTCCAGATCTCGGTTGGAAACAGGGAATTCGAATTCACTGGTTGACTCCGAGGCCGCCAGCAAATAATCACTGAGCTGTTGGTCTAACAGCGCTTTAAGTGGCTTACCGTTATTCGTCAGTGCTTGCACGATAACGCGCTGACCGCTGCATTTGAGTTCGAGGGCGGCATCGATGAGTAACAGACTTTTTAGCGCTTGTTTGGTGCCGATATCGGCTGAATCGAGTAGCACGTGACGACCATGAGGTTGGCAAACCTGTTGGTACACGCTCTGCGTATCGGCTTGGTAGGGTAACTCGACCTGAATCGATGTGACCGCTGCTAGCGCTTGTTGAGTGTTTGAATTCATTTAACTACTTCCTTTTGAGACCGCCCAACAAGCATAAAAAAACCCGCTCGTTGAGCGGGTTTTCGAAACTGTACTTATTTACGTATGCGCACAGAACCACAACCCGCTAATTCGGGAAGTGCCACCACCAAGCTTGTAGTGAAAATTGTGCGAGTTGCATCGTAATAATGTCCAATTCGTTTCAGTTTGCTAATCAGTTGTTGACAAATTACCGCGCAAAGAGCGCGGTGTCAACACCCAAAACGCATTACTTGTATTGTGCCGGCTGACCTTCTTCAGGAAGTGCATTCATAATAAATTCGCGAAGATCTTGATTAGACTTCTGCAAGTCAGGGCGGCGCAGATACATCATGTGACCACTACGATAACCTTTAAAGCTAATACGATCTTGCATTAACTTGCTGCGGTCTAACTGCCAAGTTGTATACTTCGCGTCAAAGTAGTTGGTCGCACCATCGAAATAACCTGACTGTACCATCACATTCAGATAAGGGTTCGCTGCCATCGCCTCGCGGAGCTGCTCGCCAGTGTTGTTATTAGTACGATCCCATGGGTGAACAGGACCGAACATGTTGTATTTCACATCGGTCTTGTAACCCAACTCTTCCCGTAAATAGTAGTTAATTGCAGGCGTGAACGAGTGTAACCATGAAGTCAGTTCAGCATTGTAGTCAGGACTATCACCTGCGCGGCTGCCATCGATACCTAAATAGCGAGAGTCCAGACGACCAATTGTGCGATCGCGGTCACGTAAGAGTTCTTTCCAGAAATACCAAGTGCTTGGTGCTAAGTTATTACTCAACACGGCTTCTTCTGAAAGACCGGAGTAGCGCGCCACTTGCGAAGCGATCTGCTCACGTTGTTGTTGAGTCAATGAAGCGCCTTTTGCTAGCGCGGGTAAATATTCGTTGAGCGTGTATGACTCCGCTTCATCGAGTACCTCTAGCAGGTCCTTACTTTGCAGGTCGCTTGGTAATGCGTCGTGGTACCAGGCTGCGGCAGCAAAGTAAGGCAGACGATTAGCTTCTTCAACGGGGCCGCTGCGCTCAATACCTAACTCGGTCGGTGACACCAATACCACGCCGTTGAGATACATCCACTGTTGGTTTTGCAGTGCATGAGCTAGACCGGATACACGTGTTGTACCATAGCTTTCACCAATTAAGAACTTAGGTGAACGCCAGCGGTCGTAACGTGAGGTAAAGGTATTCATCCACTCTGCTAAGTATTGGATGTCCGAATTTACCCCAAAAAACATCTTTTGTTGTGCATCACGAGAAGGCATTTCGCCGTCCTCATTGGGTAGCACGCGCGAGTAACCCGTGTTAACTGGGTTGATAAATACGATGTCAGCGACGTCTAAAATTGAATAAGGGTTATCCTCGACGCCGTAAGGTTGCACGGGGTAACCTTCATCACTGAGTTTGAGGACTTTTGGGCCGGTATAGGCTAAATGCATCCATACCGAAGCCGAGCCTGGACCGCCATTAAACGAATAGATAATGGGTCGCTTTTCACGATTATCAATGTCTTCTCGTTTGTAATAGGTGTAGAACAAGGTGGCCGTTGGTTTACCTTCGTCGTTCCATACCGGTAAGGTGCCGGCCGTTGCCGTATAATCAACAGTTTCGCCGCGAATTTCGACACTGTGCTCAGTGGTCTTACTTGATTCAATCGGAATTAAACGCTGGTGCGCCGTCACGTCTTGAGTCTGTGCTTGAGCATCCAATGTCATGACTGAGGCGGTTGTTAATAAAGTCGCAGTTAATGTGCCTACGATAGTTTTTGTTGCTAAAGTCATAACGCTCTCCTTGGAATTTTCCATATCAGATTAGCAGGTTTTTACCTGTAGGGGTCAAAACAAATGCGACCATCGTGCGAACAAACACGACTACTGATAGGCTTGAGCAAATACCCATAAAGGTATAGAGTGAGCTAAAATTAAACGCCCGTTTAAAATAGAGAATAATGAAGATGGTAGCTAACAAACAACAGTATCCGACGCTTTTTACACCGCTTGAGCTTGGCTTTACTCAGTTAAAAAACCGCGTGCTCATGGGCTCAATGCATACGGGACTCGAAGAAGAGAAAAATGGCTTCGAAAAGCTGGCAGCTTTCTACGAGGCGCGTGCTAAGGGCGGCGTCGGCTTGATTGTCACAGGGGGTATCAGTCCAAACTTTAGAGGACGATTGGCGCCTTTTGGAAGTGAGCTGTCAAAGCCGTGGCACGTCGCTAAACATCGAAAAGTGACAGATGCTGTACATAAGCATGATAGTAAAATTTGTCTGCAAATCTTGCATGCCGGACGTTACAGCTATCACCCGTTTTCTTTAGCTCCGAGTGCAATTAAAGCGCCTATCACGCCTTTTAGCCCTAAAGCGATGAGTGAACGACAAATCACCAATACCATTCGCCACTACGGGCGCTGCGCTAAGCTCGCTCAGAAGGCAGGGTATGACGGTGTTGAGATCATGGGCTCGGAAGGTTACTTGATTAATCAATTCCTCTGCCCGCGCACAAATAAGCGCTCGGATGAGTGGGGTGGCGATTTTAACGGACGTAGTCGCTTGGCACTCGCAATCGTTAATCGCGTGCGCGAGCAAGTGGGTAAGGACTTTATTATTATTTTTAGACTGTCCATGCTGGACTTGGTTGAAGACGGTCATACGCTCGACGAGGTCATTGAGTTAGGACAAGCGCTTGAGAAAGCCGGAGTGACCATCATCAACACCGGTATTGGCTGGCACGAAGCGCGTGTGCCAACGATCGTGACGTCGGTACCACGGGGCGCGTTTGCATGGATCACTGAGCGTGTGAAGCAGTCACTGTCAGTGCCCGTTGTGGCGGTTAATCGTATCAATACGCCTGAAATTGCTGAGCATATCTTGTCTAGTGGACAAGCTGACATGGTGTCGATGGCACGCCCGTTGTTGGCCGATCCCGAGCTAGTGATCAAGGCGCAACGCCAACAACCTGAAAAAATTAACACCTGCATTGCGTGTAATCAGGCGTGTCTTGATCATGTGTTCTCGAATAAGCGGGCGTCGTGTCTGGTTAATCCACTCGCATGCTACGAAACTGAGTTATTAATGCAGCCGACGCAACAGTCAAAACGGCTCGCAGTGGTTGGAGCAGGCCCTGCGGGGTTAGCGTTTGCGTGCTTCGCCGCTGAGCGTGGTCATGATGTGACGCTGTTTGATAAAGCGAGCGAAATCGGTGGACAGTTTAACTACGCGAAACAAATTCCTGGCAAAGAGGAGTTTTTCGAAACCCTACGTTATTTCGATGAACGCTTAAAAGACGCGGGTGTGAAACGTGTCTTGGGTGAGGAACAATCGACTGAAAGTCTCACTGAGGGTGGCTTTGACGAAGTCATCTTGGCTACCGGAGTACTGCCTCGCCAAGTTGATATTGAAGGTATCGATCAGCCCCATGTGTTGAGTTATTTGGATGTATTGCGTGATCACAAAGCGGTCGGCCAACGTGTAGCGCTGATAGGCGCAGGGGGTATCGGATTTGACGTGGCAGAGTATCTGACGACTGAAGAGCAACTGACGCTCGATGAGTCGGCTTGGAGCGAGCGTTGGGGAATCGATAAATCTTATGAAACGCGTGGCGGCTTAAAACAGCAACATCCAGAAGACAGTCCTCGCGAAGTCTGGTTGCTGCAGCGTAAAGAGAGCAAAGTGGGTAAAGGCTTGGGGAAAACGTCGGGCTGGGTACACCGTACTGAACTGAAAAGTAAAAAAGTGCACATGTGGAATGGTGTGACCTATAAGAAAGTGACAGCCGAGGGCTTATTGATTGAGCGCGATGGTAAAGAGCAACTGATTGAAGTGGATAATATTATTATTTGTGCAGGACAGGTTCCGCTACGCGCGTTACAATCTTCGCTAGAGCAACAGGGCAAACCCGTGCATCTTATTGGTGGCGCTGACGTAGCCGCTGAACTCGATGCGAAACGAGCGATTCGTCAAGGGGCGGAACTCGCAGCAAGGATTTAATTTGATAATCGATCTACATTGTCATAGTACGCATTCTGACGGTAGCTTGACTGTGCCCGAGTTGATTGACCGCGCACACAATAATAGTGTTTCGGTGTTAGCGCTTACTGACCACGATAACATCGACGGCGTAGGTGAAGCTCAACAGTATATTGAACAAGCACGTTATGATCTGACGTTGGTGGCAGGGGTTGAGTTATCCTGTTGGTGGGAAAGTTTTGAAATCCACATTGTGGGTTTGAATGTCGACACACGCAGTGAAAGCTTACAGCGGCTGCTGCAAAAGCAGCAAAACCGCCGCCGGGAGCGCATCGATTCAATAATCCAAAAGCTCGCGTCGCGCGATATCAACGTTGAGATTGATAGTGAGGGTATCCCTACCCGCAAGCATATTGCCGATGAACTCGTCCAGCAGGGTTATGTTGATAAAGTTCAAAAAGCCTTTGACCGATTTATCGGCAAAGGTAATTTTGCTTACGTAAGGCCGCAGTGGTGTTCAATTGGGCATGCGATTAAAGCCATACATGACGCCGGAGGTAGCGCAGTGCTGGCGCACCCACATGCCTATCAACTATCTAACAAATGGCTGAGAAAGCTCATCGGCGAAGCGAAAGCTTGGGGACTTGATGGTCTTGAAGTTAGTATTGGTCAACAAACCATGGGCCAACGCTCAGCCTTGGCTGAGTTCGCCAACGATTTTCAATTGAAAGCTTCGCAGGGGTCGGATTTTCACTATCCGTCGCAGTGGCGTGATTTAGGCAAAAATCTTTGTCTGCCGGATACTTGTGTGCCAATATGGAATGACTGGTTCAGTTAAAGACCACACCCGAGCATGGAGGGGCTATGAGCCAATACTTTGAAGTACATCCGATGAATCCACAAAAGCGACTCATTCAGCAAGCCGTCGATATTATTCGTCAAGGTGGTATCGTGGTTTATCCGACGGATTCGGGCTATGCGATTGGCTGTCAGCTGGGCGATAAAAGAGCGGTTGACCGCATTTGTCAGATCCGCGACATAGATAAGGACCATAACTTTACCTTGATGTGTCGAGACCTTTCCGAACTGTCAACCTACGCTCGGGTCGATAATGATGCTTTTCGGCTGCTGAAAAACAATACGCCGGGACCTTACACTTTTATTTTGAAAGGCACTAAAGAAGTACCTAAACGGCTGCTCAACCCCAAACGTAAGACAATTGGTATCCGTGTGCCAACTAATCGTATCGCGCTCGCGATACTTGAGGAATTGAATGAGCCATTAATGTCGACGAGTTTAATTCTGGGTGACAACGAGTTAGCCGAGTCTGACCCAGAGGCCATTCGTGAACAGCTTGAAAAACGGGTAGATCTCATCGTCGATGGCGGGCATAAAGGTGAAGAGCCAACGACTGTGGTTGATTTATCTGAGGGCGCCCCCGTGGTCATTCGCGGTGGTTCAGGTGACACCCAACCGTTTGAGTTTTAATGGAGTCTTAACAAGGACGTGGCAGAACAGCAATCCTTACCACTTGGCTTCGTACGTGGCGAGCCGGTCATTGAAAAGCCGGAAGACCTCTATATTCCGCCTGATGCGCTCGAAGTTATCCTTGATGCCTTTTCCGGGCCAATGGACTTGCTGTTGTATTTAATTCGTCGACAAAAGTTTGATGTTGTCGATATTCCCGTGTTAACCATCACTCGGCAGTATGTCCAATACGTCGAGATGATGAAAGAGCTCAAGCTTGAGCTGGCCGCTGATTACCTTGTTATGGCGGCTATGTTAGCGGAAATTAAAAGTCGTTTGCTATTACCAAAGCCGCCGCAAGAGGACGATGAAGAAGACGATCCCCGGGCTGAGTTAGTGCGCCGCTTACGTGAGTATGAAGCGATTCGGCACGGTGCCGAGTATATTGATGAACAGCCGCAAGTAGGTCGTGATATGTGGTTGTCTGAAGTCAGCAGTAATGCGCGCGATCACGTTACCACAGCACCACCTGAAGTTAGCCTCGAAGATTTAACATTGGCCTTTAGCCGTATTCTTAATCAAATCAAATTAAATGCGCATCATCATATTCAGCGTGAACAGTTATCGACTCGTGAGCGCATGAGCCAGATCTTGCAGCGATTACAGACGCAACCGTACTTGCGCTTTGGGCAGCTATTTAATAAAAGCGAGGGCCGAGCCGGCGCTGTGGTAAGTTTTTTAGCAATTTTGGAACTTGTGAAGGAATCAATGATAGAATTGTCACAGGTAACACCGATGAGCGAAATTCATCTACGAAGAAAAGCCTCATTTGATGAACAAGAAGCAACTGAAACAACTGATTGAAGCAGCATTGTTTGCGCACCCTCAGCCATTGTCTGTACAACGGCTACATGAGCTGTTTGAGGCAAGAGGTGTATCATTAAATGGCGTTAGGTCGGCACTTAAGAGCTTGCAAGACGATTACAATGATCGCGGTATTGAGCTCGTTAATGTGGCATCCGGATTTCGCTTTCAAACGCGCCCTGAATTTGGTGAGTTACTTGCAGGCTTGTGGCAAGAACGACCGACACGATACTCGCAGGCGCTGCTCGAGACATTGGCATTGATTGCTTATCGGCAGCCGATTACGCGTGGTGAAATTGAGCAGGTGCGCGGTGTCACCGTAAGTTCGAATATTATTAAAACATTGCAAGAGCGACAGTGGATCGCGGTTGTTGGGCAAAAAGAAGTGCCTGGACGGCCGCAGCTGTATGGCACCACTGCGCAATTTTTGGATGATTTTAATCTAACAAACTTGTCAGAATTACCATCGATTGATTTTTCTGATGAGACTACCGCTGAGACAGCGATAACTGAGAGAGACGATCTTCATGACTGAGAAGTTACAAAAAGTATTGGCCCGTTCTGGCTATGGTTCACGACGCGAAATTGAAGCGATGATTGGTGCTGGCCGCATCCGTGTGAATGGCAAGGTAGCGCAGGTGGGTGAGCGAATTGATGCCGATGCGTCAGTCCGTATAGACGGTCATGAGGTCGTGATTAAGTCCGAAAGCTCAGTTGTCTGCCGTGTTTTGACCTATCACAAGCCAGAAGGCGAATTGTGCACCCGAAAAGATCCTGAAGGTCGCCCGACCGTTTACGAACGTCTGCCGCGTATGAGTGGTGCACGCTGGGTCGCGGTGGGTCGTTTGGACGTCAACACCTCAGGTTTACTGCTATTTACCACCGATGGCGAACTGGCAAACCGATTGATGCACCCGAGCCAAGAAGTTGAGCGTGAGTATGCTGTGCGTATTTTTGGTGAAGTGACCGACGCGATGATTAATCGGTTGAAGAAGGGTGTTCAGCTGGAAGACGGATTGGCACATTTTGATACCATCAAAGCAGCAGGTGGCGGTGAGGGAATGAACCGTTGGTACCATGTAACGCTGAAAGAAGGTCGTAACCGTGAAGTAAGGCGACTGTGGGAAAGTCAGGAAGTTCAGGTGAGCCGATTGATCCGAGTGCGTTATGGCGATATTCAGTTGGAATCAGGCCTTCCTCAGGGTGGCTGGAGCGAATTAGGGCTGGAACAGGTTAACGAACTGCGTGCAAAAGTAGGTTTGCCGCCTGAGGATAAGTCTTTTATCGACCCGCGTCATCAGGAGTCTAAGCAACGTAAGTTCGCTAAGATTCGTAAAGCCACATCGAGACGCAAAGATCGCCTGCGTGAAGCACAGCGCGTGAATAAAAATAAACGTAAGTAAGCTAAGTTAACTATGGTTTATTGGCGTCCTGACTTCGCTTCAGCTCAGCAGATTGTGCTGGCTCAACCCTACCGACGTGACGTGTGGAGACAATCTGCACGTCCAGCGCGCAAGTGCATTGAATCCTTGGCTCAATTATTGCGTCAATACCATCCGATATGCTTGTTAACCCCACAAACCGTTTCTTACGATGATATTTGGATGCGTGATATTCTGCCGCTCTGGTATCAAGAAGACTCAGGGCAATGGCGCGGATTATTGATGGAGTTTGATGGCTGGGGCGATGTGCAACAGACAATCGAACAAGATAGCCAATTGCCTGAACAGTTATTTGCGGAACATCTTTACCCTGTGTCCAAATTAATTGGTGAAGGGGGAATGTTAACCCATAATGGGGCGGTCGCCTTGATGGGGTTAGCGGCGTTAAAATCTCGTCAACCCGAGTTAACTGAAAAGCAGTTATCGCGTCGCGTCGAACAGAACTTAGCTGGACTCGAAGTATATTTTTTTGACGGTAAACTCAGCGCTGATGAAACCAGCGGGCACATGGATAACTTAGCATTGTTTATTGCAGAGGATGTGCTGTTATATTGCACAACGGATGATCAGGTCCACCCAGATTATGCGACGTGTCAGAAACTAGCGCACACGGTGGCACAACTTCCGCAAACGATAACTAAAGTTGCCTTGCCATTACCATTACCGCAACAGCCTATGGAGCAGGATAGAGCGGGTATTATAAGTGATAGTAACAGTCTTGTGCGTGATATGACGTTACCCATTTGCTGCAGCTACACCAATCTTATCGCCACTGATAAGATCATTGTGGTACCACAATTTGACCTACCCACAGACCAACACGCGTTAGAGATTATTCAGCACCATGCCGGCGGTCGGAAGGTCTTAAGTCATCCTGCACGCGAATTGGTGCTCGGTGGTGGCGGACTACACTGTGTGAGTCATCAGGTGCCCGCCGATATTCCATTACCTGTTATTTAAGAGAAAACACCACTTCAATACGCGCCTCAATTTGCTGTTCGCCTGGCATTGACGCCGACTTTGCGTCCATGCGGGCTTCAGCCATATGAAATACCACCGGACGCGGATACGACTGCTCGGTAATTTCTAATACCGAGCCGACTTCGCGTTCAGCGACACCAGCCAACTGGGTTGCCTTATCGCGTGCCGCAGCGAATGCATCGGCCAATGCACGTTGATATAGCTCTTTTTGATTAGAGACTTCGAAACGAACTTGACTGACCCGCGTGACGCCCTGCGCAAGCGCCAAATCGACAATTTGGTCGTATTGTTCGATGTCTGGCAACGTGATTGATATTTCACGCATCACTACAAAACCATCTTGTTTGGTCTGGCCATCATCATTTTGATATTGAGGGTAGACCTGTAATTGATATGAACGAATATTACGGTCGGGAATATCTCGCTTCATTAAATCGCGCAATAACTTTTGCGTTGACTGATCCACTCGATCTTTCATCGCACTTAATTTGTCACCACGTTGCTCGATGCTAAACTGCAGACTGACTTGGTCGGGAACGGCAGAAGCGGAAGCGGCACCCGTGACGCGGATTTGATCGGGATTGCGGGGTTGCGCCGTTGCATTGAATGACATACTGGCAAGAAAAGCCAACGCGGTGGCGATGACAAAATTCCGTGTTGGAAAAAATGGTTTCATAGAGCTTATCCTTTGCTATTCAGTTGTACGTTGGAGTAAATACAGTTTGAAAAGTTCACATGATGATGAGCAGGTGCTCAGAGAGAAATGTTTTAAACTATTAACTAAGCGAGAGCATAGTCGTTTTGAATTAATTTACAAACTGAGCCAACGCGGTTTCGAGCGTTCGCTCGTTGAGCAGGTCGTTGATCGCATGCAAAAAGAGGGTTGGCAAAGTGATGAACGCTTCGCTCAAAGCTTTGCGCGAGAAAAAGTTATGCAGCGCCAAGGACGCACCAAAATCGTGGCACAGGCCACGCAACAGCGTGGCGTTGATAAAGTACTAGTTGAGGAAGCTCTGCAACGATTAGAAGTGGATTGGTTTGAGCTCTGTCAGCAGGTTTATCAAAGCAAGTTCGGTGTGACACAACCGAGTGACCGCAAAGATTGGGCTAAACGGGCACGATTTTTAATGCAACGTGGCTTTTCGCAAGAGCAAATCAAATTTGCAATACAAGCGCATGATGATGACTAGTGATCAAAACCTTCACATGGTAATCTAAGGGATCATAAATTATGGCAAATGCGTGTAAAAAACAGGGTGTTTAATGAGCATTACAAGCGCTGAAATTCGAGAAAAATTTATTCAGTTTTTTGAGCAAAGAGGTCACCAACGGGTCCCCTCCGCCTCAATGATTCCCGCTAATGACCCCACATTATTATTCACTAATGCGGGTATGGTGCCTTTTAAAGACGTTTTTTTAGGTACTGACAAGCGAAACTACACCCGAGCGACCTCTGCACAACGTTGCTTACGCGCTGGTGGTAAACATAACGACCTTGAAAATGTCGGTTATACAGCGCGTCACCATACTTTTTTTGAAATGCTTGGAAACTTCAGCTTCGGTGACTACTTTAAGACTGAAGCAATTGAGTTTGCGTGGCACTTTTTAACCCAAGAATTGCAACTTCCAGCCGAAAAGCTATGGGTTACCGTATTTGAAGAAGATGATGAAGCCTACGATATTTGGGCTAAGCACATCGGTGTACCTGAGGATCGCATTTCTCGTATAGGCGTTAAAGATAACTTCTGGTCGATGGGTGATACAGGTCCTTGCGGCCCCTGTTCGGAAGTCTTTTATGATCATGGTCCAGAAGTGTGGGGCGGGCCTCCTGGCACGCCTGAAGAGGACGGTGACCGTTATATTGAAATTTGGAACTTGGTCTTCATGCAGTATAACCGCCAAGCGGATGGTACCATGGAGCCGTTACCCAACCCATCGATCGATACAGGTATGGGATTAGAGCGCATTGCGGCTATCCTGCAAGGTGTCCATAGCAATTATGAAATCGATACGTTCCAAGCACTCATCAAATGCAGTGCAGACATTATTGGCGTCAGTGACTTAAGCAGCAAATCGTTACGTGTTATTGCTGACCACATTCGCTCTTGCTCGTTTCTAATCGCCGATGGTGTCATGCCATCGAATGAAGGAAGAGGTTACGTCCTACGCCGTATTATCCGTCGAGCCGTTCGTCACGGCAATTTACTCGGTGCTAAACAAACGTTTTTCTATCAGCTGGTTGACGAACTGGTCAAGCTGATGGGCGAAGCCTACCCTGAGTTGGTTGAAAAACGTCATATTATTGAAGACGCGTTGAAGCGCGAAGAGCAGCAGTTTGAGAAAACACTTGAACGCGGCTTAGCGATTCTTAATGACGAGATTAAGCAGCTTTCTGGCAATACCTTAAACGGAGAGGTGGTGTTCAAGCTTTATGATACGTACGGCTTCCCGATGGATTTAACCGCAGATATCGCGCGCGAAAATGAACTCGTCATTGACGAGGAGGGTTTTAATGCAGCGATGCAAGCGCAGCGGGAACGCGCCCAGAAAGCTTCACAGTTCGGTGTCGACTATAACGCTCAAGTAAAAGCCACCACGGAGTCAGTTTTTGACGGGTATACTGAGGATAAGGCACAAACGACTGTGGTCGAGCTGTTTCATGATGGCAAAGCGGTTGAGTCACTTGAGGCTGGTCAGCAGGGTGTAGTGGTGTTAGCCAATACACCATTTTATGCTGAGAGCGGTGGCCAAGTTGGTGACACGGGTGTGTTGATTGCCAATCAAGGTCGTTTCCAGGTCACAGATACGCAATATATTGGTAAAGCGATTGCGCATCATGGTCAGGCCGACTGTACGATAAAACTAGGCGATGCCGTTGTGGCAGAAATTGATTCCGAACGCCGCGATAACATTCGCCGTAACCATTCGGCAACTCATTTGTTGCATGCTGCGTTGCGCGACATCCTGGGCGATCATGTACAACAGAAAGGCTCGCTTGTTGAAGCTGAACGTATGCGTTTTGACTTCGCTCATTTTGAGCCGCTTACAAAAGAGCAAATTGCCGAGCTTGAGCGTGTCGTTAATGAACAGATTCGTAAGAATGTTCGACTAACAACGCAAGTGATGAATATCGATGAAGCGAAAAAAGCGGGTGCGATGGCGCTGTTCGGTGAGAAGTATGACGATGATGTTCGTGTCGTAGGCATGGGCGACTTCTCGATGGAGCTCTGCGGGGGCACTCACGTAACCGCAACCGGCGATATTGGCTTATTCCGAATTATTCATGAAACGGGTATTGCATCGGGTGTACGTCGCTTAGAAGTGGTTACCGGCGCTGCCGCAATCGAATTTATGGAGCAGCAACAAGCAATATTGAATCAGTTAACCTCAGAGTTTAAAACAGATGAAAACGGTCTGATCGGTAAAGTAGAGCAACTACAAGGAAAATACCGCGAACTCGAGCGTAAAGCTGAACAGTTACAGCAAAAACTAGCACAACAAGCCGGTGGTGGCCTAGTCCAACAAGCGGTGGAAATAGGTGGGCACAAAGTGATTGTTGCTCAGCTTGAAGACACTGAGGCAAAAGCGCTTCGCGGAATAGTCGATGATTTAAAGAACCAATTAGGCTCTGGCATCGTATTATTAGCAACTGCCCAAGGCTCGAAAGTAAGTTTGATAGCGGGTGTGACTAAGGATCTAACGTCCATTGTTAAAGCAGGTGACTTAGTTAACCAAGCAGCCAATGTAGTTGGTGGTAAAGGCGGGGGACGTCCTGATATGGCCCAAGCGGGCGGTTCAAACCCTGAGCACTTGAGTGAAGCTTTAGCGACTGCAACCAGCTGGCTAGAGCAGTCATTCAAAAAATAACTTGAATTTATAATGGTCGGTATAGTGTAATGAAAAGATAACTTGTTACACTCAAAGGTAAATTTAGATATTTACGTTCAAGGAACCGTTCTTAGTCAAGCTGAACGCGGAACAGTATTTTAAGGAGTAAGGTATGTTAATTTTGACTCGCCGAGTAGGCGAAACGCTGATGATTGGAGACGATGTTTCCGTCACAGTGTTAGGTGTTAAAGGAAATCAGGTTAGGATCGGCGTCAATGCACCTAAAGACGTTTCTGTTCATCGTGAAGAAATTTATATGCGGATTCAGTCCGAAACCGATGAGGAGCAGCCTGATAAGGGATAGCTTTTTCGTATACTGTTCCGCAAAATGAAAGCCAGCTTTATGCTGGCTTTTTCTTTTTTTGATGGCTTTTGAGTAAAAAACCATCGAGATGGTTAAATATCCCACGCTTGGTCACAAAAACGGAAAAAAGCAATTGACATTATTGTCAGTCTCGCTAGAATGCACGCCACAACGTTAGGGAGAGGTGGCCGAGTGGCTGAAGGCGCTCCCCTGCTAAGGGAGTATAGGGTTTGTAGCCCTATCGAGGGTTCGAATCCCTCCCTCTCCGCCATGTACTTAACGTTGCTTGAAACAATGTTTGCGCTCGTAGCTCAACTGGATAGAGTACCTGGCTACGAACCAGGCGGTTGGAGGTTCGAGTCCTCCCGAGCGCGCCATGTTTCATACAGCTTAAACTGCACAATACGCGCTCGTAGCTCAACTGGATAGAGTACCTGGCTACGAACCAGGCGGTTGGAGGTTCGAGTCCTCCCGAGCGCGCCATTTCCTAGAATATCATGTCATCTCACTGATTAAGTTATTGTCCCAGCCGTTTGGCTATTTTTTTATTTCCAGTCTCTTATCCTGTTGATTTATAAATAATTATTTTTCATTTCTACTCATTTATATTCTGAATAGTCAGTATATCCCCCTTTATCCGCTTGCTAAGCCTGTTAGCATGGTATTTAATATTTTTATAACAATTGTACGGAAATCCGCGAGGAGTAGTCGTGTCTGAGTTATTTATTAGTGCAGCGGAAATTATGGCGGTGGGTATGACCTCAGTCATCACCTTTTTGCTGCTTTTGATTTTTGTCATGACGTTGATGGCTAAATACTTGCCTAAAGGCGCGGCCCATGAACCGACGCCGCGAAGCGCACGTAAGCAATCTAAAGCAGGCAATCAACCTTCTGATGATACTGTGGCAGCCATCTCTGCAGCCGTTCACGCCTACCGTACCCAACGCAAAAAATAACGCGAATAACGAGGAGAATTCCATATGAGCAAGCCCCTTAAGTTAACAGAGCTTGTATTTAGAGACGCCCATCAGTCGTTATTAGCTACGCGGCTCCGGCTCGAGGATATGCTACCCATCGCTGACAAAATCGATAAGATTGGATTTTGGTCGGTAGAGTCGTGGGGCGGTGCCACGTTCGACGCGTGTATTCGTTATTTAGGTGAAGATCCTTGGGAACGCATTCGAAAACTTAAAGAAGCTATGCCCAATACCCGCCAGCAGATGTTATTGCGGGGGCAGAATCTATTGGGTTACCGCCATTACGCTGATGATGTCGTCCGTCGCTTCGTTGAGCGCGCGCGCGAAAACGGTGTCGACGTGTTCCGTATTTTTGATGCGATGAACGACGTGCGTAATTTGAAGACCGCGATTAAAGCGGCAAAAGACGTGGATGGCCATGCGCAAGGAACCATGTCTTATACGGTGTCACCGGTGCACACGTTGGAAAAATGGGTGGAGATGGCACAGGAACTCGAAGACCTTGGCTGTGATTCGTTATGTATCAAAGATATGGCGGGCCTATTGCGTCCCAATGATGCATTCGAACTGGTGTCAGCATTAAAAGAAAAGACCGATTTACCAATCGCGATGCAGTGTCATGCGACAACCGGTCTTAGTGTCGCGACTTATCAAAAATCCATTGACGCTGGTATTGATATGCTGGATACGGCTATTTCGCCGATGAGCATGACTTACGGACACTCGCCGACCGAAACGCTGGTTGCGATGACAGAAGGGTCTGACCGTGATACCGGTTTGTCACTCACTGAACTTGAGGATATAGCGAGTTATTTCCGTGATGTTCGTAAAAAATATGCCCAGTTTGAAGGCTCGCTAAAAGGGGTCGATGCGCGTATCTTATTGGCGCAAGTGCCTGGCGGTATGCTTACTAATATGGAAAACCAACTGAAAGAGCAGAACGCGCTGGATAAGTTTGATCAAGTGCTAGAAGAAATTCCGAAAGTACGTGAGGATCTAGGCTTTATCCCATTAGTTACGCCCACTTCACAAATTGTCGGTACGCAGGCGGTACTCAACGTGCTGAGTAAGGAGCGCTACGCCAATATCTCTAAAGAGACCGCGGCGGTATTAAAAGGCGAATATGGAGCCACCGCTGCGCCAGTCAATAAAGAGTTACAACAACGTGTACTTGAAGGCGGTGAGGCGATTACCTGCCGTCCTGCCGATCAAATTGATGACGAGCTCGACAAGCTGACTCAAGAACTTAATGAAAAGGCCAAAGCAGATGGTATTCGTCTGGCAGATAATGTCGTCGATGATGTGCTTACGTATGCGTTGTTTCCGCAAATCGGTCTTAAGTTCTTACAAAACCGCGATAACCCTGATGCATTTGAACCTGCTCCATCTGCGGATAAACCGCAAGCTACTGACAAACCTAAGCAGGCAGCTTCGAGTGCAAGCACTGGCAGTTCAGTCCAAGGGGGAACCGAGCATTACGATGTGGCAGTCAATGGTAAGACTTATCAAGTGTCGGTCAGTGCTGCGGGCGAACTGGAATCCGTCAAACCGGCTCCGCAGTCCGGCTCCAATGACAACACACCTGCGGGTGAAGGCACCACCGTGGTTGCGCCTTTGGCCGGAAATATATTTAAGGTGAATGTAAGCGAGGGCGATCAGGTCAGTGCGGGTGATGTGCTTATCGTCATGGAAGCGATGAAAATGGAAACCGACATCAAAGCCGAGCAGGATGGTACTGTCAGCAGTGTCCATGTTAAAGAAGGCGATGCAGTATCGGTTGACGATGAATTGGTAACGCTGGGGTAATCCATGGATAAGCTTACGTTGTTATGGCAAACCACCGGATTATCAGCGATTACCGTAGGTCAAACTGCGATGATCATCGTCGGTGGGATCTTACTGTTCTTAGCCATTGCTAAAAAGTTTGAACCACTGTTATTGCTACCCATCGGCTTTGGTGCCATTTTAGCCAATATCCCGCTTGCTGGTTTCACTGAGGCGGGGGGCGTACTTTACTATGTTTATAAAGTGGGTATTGATACAGGCATGTTCCCACTTATTATTTTCATGGGCGTTGGCGCTCTGACCGACTTTGGTCCGTTGCTTGCTAACCCGAAAATGATGTTACTAGGTGGTGCTGCACAGTTTGGTATCTTTGCAACATTGTTCGGTGCAATTGCGCTGAATATGGTGCCTGGTATTGAGTTCTCGATGGCAGATGCAGCGGCCATTTCAATTATTGGTGGTGCTGATGGGCCTACTGCCATTTTCCTTGCTTCTCGACTGGCGCCTGATTTACTCGGTGCGATTGCTGTTGCAGCATACTCGTATATGGCATTGGTACCGATTATTCAACCACCTATTATGCGCTTGTTAACATCAGAGTCAGAGCGTCAGATTAAGATGAAGCAATTACGTCCCGTAGGACGCCGTGAGAAGATTTTCTTTCCACTGGCGGTCATATTGCTGACCTTGCTGTTATTGCCGAGTGCAACGCCGCTGGTAGGCATGTTTTGTTTAGGGAATTTGATGCGCGAGTCAGGCGTTGTAGAGCGACTCACTAAGACAACGCAGAATGATCTGATCAATATTGTGACGATTTTCTTAGGTTTGGCAGTGGGATCGAAGTTGCAAGCCGAACAGTTCTTGAGTTTCCAAACCTTGGGTATCCTTATTTTAGGCGCCATAGCGTTCGCCATCGGTACTGCGAGCGGTATTTTAATGGCTAAATTGATGGGTAAATTTAGCAAGGACCCCATCAATCCTCTTATCGGTGCGGCAGGTGTGTCAGCCGTGCCGATGGCGGCTCGAGTGGTTAACAAGGTAGGGTTGGATTCAAACCAAAGCAACTTCTTGCTTATGCATGCGATGGGCCCCAATGTTGCCGGTGTATTAGGTTCTGCGGTTGCGGCAGGGATTTTGTTAGCGTTGGTTTAATAGGCCAGACTTAGATGGCTTACAGGCCGCCTCGGCCTGTAAGCCACATCATGACCGTATAAAATAGTGCGATAACCGTACTAATAATAGCAATATAGATAAAGCCTTTCTGGCCCTGCTTCAGCGTCCAACCATGCATTTTCAGGTAGACAATCCAGAGCAAACTCAACACTAATGGAATAATGAATATAAAGCGGATCATGACTGCTCCTGTTGTTGGTGCTGATAGATCGCCGAAAGGTCATTAGCCGCTTGGTAAGCGTGATTCAAGGATTTCTCAAGCCCGGTAATGGTATCCGCGACCTTATCAATGTTGCCTGCAGCCATGTGCTTTTCCAAATCAGCTGCGCGAGATTGCAACGCCTCTAAGCCCAAATTGCCCGCCGCACCCTTCAGTGAGTGGAAATAGCGGCGCGCGCTTTCGTGTTGTCCGCGAGTGATGAAGTCAGAAACTTTCATGGCACTATTTTGATACTCAGTAAACAACTGCTCAACTAACTTCAAGTACAATGGCACGTTATGTTGCAGGCGTGCCAGCGCTTGTTCGAATTGGATTCCTTTAACCTGCGGATAACGAATTTTCTTTTCGTTCGGGTTGCTGGGCTCAGTCTTTACTTCAACTTCAGCTTGCTGTTTCGAGTCATCCTCGTAGTGTCCCGGCACACACCATTTAACGATCGCTTTTAAGAGCTGCTTTTCATCAATCGGCTTAGCGATATGCCCCTGCATGCCTGCCGATAGTGAGCGTTCCTCATCACCACTCATAGCATTAGCGGTCATCGCGAGAATAGGGAGCTGTTTGTAGTCGTAAAGCGCGCGGATCTTTTTCGCGGCAGTGAGTCCATCCATTACTGGCATTTGAATATCCATCAGTACTAACGCATAACGCTTCTGTTCAATCGCATCGAGCGCGGCTTGACCATGCTCTGCTATATCCACCTTAAAACCTTGGCTTTTGAGGAGCTCGAGCGCAACCTGTTGGTTAATTTCGTTATCTTCGACCAATAAAATCGGTGCGCCTTTGATCGCGTCTGGCAGGTTGGTTGACGGTAATTCATTGGCTGCGGTTATATCTTCGCGCTTATACAATGTGGTTGCTAAACTATGGCCCAATGTCGTTGCTGTAAATGGCTTCGAAAGAATATCGGAAATACCGGCCGCGGCAGCTTGCTCACTCATTTCCTCTGCATAATAGCCCGTGGCTAAGATCATTTTGGGCGCCTCATCAGCCAGTGACTGACTCACTTTCTGACACAACGATAACCCATCCATACCTGGGAGTCGCCAATCTACAAGTAGTACGTCATAAGGTATGTCATCTTCGCGTAAGATATCCAGTGCTTGTTCTGCAGTACGGCACACCCGTACGTCGACTTGATAGCTTCGCAGCATCTCTTGAATCATTTCGCGCGTGCTCAAATTATCATCGATGGCGAGCACACGTTTACCCCGTAATTTTTGTATCAGATACTGGTGGTGAGAATCATCTTGCTGAGGTTGCATTGGCAGCGTGAGTTCAATGTAAAATGTTGAACCCTGACCTACACCACTGGTAACGCCAATATCTCCCCCCATGAGTTGAATCAAACGTCGTGATATGGCTAAGCCAAGACCGGTGCCACCGTATTTACGAGTGGTAGAAGAGTCTGCTTGTGTAAAGGCCTTAAACAGATTAGCGCGTTGTTCTTCATCCATACCGATACCCGTATCAGTGACCGATATACGCAACCAGACTTTATCGTCATTTTTATCAAGTAAGGTGACAGCGACGTTGATCTCACCGTCTTCAGTAAATTTGATCGCATTACTGACCAAGTTAACCAGTACTTGGTTGAGCCGTAATGGGTCGCCGAACAGGCGCGTTGGGATATTCGCGGGCAGGTTAATAATAAATTCGAGATCCTTATCATACGCCTTATAAGCGAACATATCGGCTAACGAAGTCAACACGTCCTGTAAATCGAATGGAATCCGCTCGATGCTTAATTTTCCGGCGTCGATTTTGGAGAAATCGAGGATGTCATTAATGACCCCCAGTAGGGCTTGTGACGATGAGTCGATGACTTTGATGTAGCGTTTTTGCTTTTCGGATAATTGTGTTTTTAAGCACAGATTGGCCATCCCGACAATCGCATTAATCGGCGTGCGAATTTCGTGGCTCATATTGGCGAGGAATTCGCCTTTAGCAACGTTGGCTTGCTCAGCCGCCTCTTTTGCTTGTTCCATTTGCTCAGCGACCGACTTGATTGACGAAATATCGTAATAGCTACCGATGATGCCAATGACATTCTTTTGGTCGTCGTAAAGTGGAACACTTGAGTGCTCGATGTAGCGTGTGTTATTCGCCAAGTTAAGCTCAATCTCGGCATTGCAGGAAGCTAAGCCATGTTCGAGTGTGAGGCGGTCGCGCTCCTGTAATATAGGGTTTTTTGCCAACCAGGTCAGTTGTTCGTCACGTTTGCCTTCAAGCGCTTCAGTGCTGCACTGAATATCGCGCAAAAACGCGTCATTACCCCCGAGATATTCTAGGTCGCTGTTGCGCCAATAGACCCGTGTCGGCAAATCATTGAATACTTGCTGCAATAATTGTTGCGAGCTGGCGGTTAGAAATGGTTGGCGCAGTGGGGATGTCAGCGAGGTTTGCCGGGTCCAAGTAAAGATGACAATACCTGCAATTAATCCAACCGTAACTGAAGTCAGTAATATGTAATCACTTAACGGCGCGGGTAAAATCAGGTAACTGATGATGCTAATAAGTTGAAAGGCAATAAAGCCAATTTGAAACCGTGTCCAGAATGTTGTCATTCGTCACTTGCCAAAACGCTGTGAAAGAAAATGGGTGCCCTCTAAGTGTGCCACGACACACGCGTAACGCCAAGTTTATTAAGCCAATCATGGACGTGCGAAGCAAATCTAAGTAAGCTAACCGCACGCGTCAGAAAAGGTAGTATCGGAGTCCCTTTTGCAAACTCAATTCGAACGAAAAATCACCGAACTCACAGAAAGTCACTCAAGCGCCATTTGGGAAGGTATCCACCGTGGCATCGAACGTGAGGCTTTGCGTGTATTAGAGAACGGCACACTTGCGCCGACGGATCATCCCGAAGCGTTGGGAAAGACGTTAACGCACGACACCATTACGACGGATTACTCGGAAAATTTACTCGAGTTTATTACTCCGGTGGCTGAATCTATTCGCACCACCTTATCGCAATTGAAAGATATTCATACCCATACCTTCAAAGCCTTGGGCGACGAGTTGTTATGGCCATTGAGTATGCCGTGTTATATCGGTTCTGATAACGATATCCGTGTGGCTAAATTTGGTGAGTCGCATTCAGGTCGAATGAAGTCTTTGTATCGTGTGGGACTGACTCACCGATATGGAGCAACCATGCAGATTATCTCGGGCGTTCATTTTAATTTCTCTGTGCCTGAGGCGCTTTGGGCTGCACTTGCTCAAGACGAAGGCACTGAGGATAACGCGGCTTTTCGATCTGAAAAATATTTTGCTTTGATTCGGAACTACAAACGACTGTCATGGGTGATTCCATTTTTATTTGGCGCATCGCCGGCGTTGTGTGAGTCATTTTTTACTCAGACCCAAACTGAAAATAAGTTGACCGAGTGGGACTTCGCTAAACTGGGTAAAGGTACATGCTACTTGCCTTACGGCACATCGCTGCGAATGAGTGACCTGGGTTATACCAACAAAGAACAAGCAAGCCTAAAAATCACCTACAACAATCTCGATGATTACGTGGCGGGTTTGCGTCGAGCAATCACGACGCCATCCGAGAATTTTAAGTCGATTGGAGTAAAAGAAAACGGTGAGTATCACCAGCTTAATAGCAACATTCTGCAAATAGAGAATGAATTCTATTCGCCTATTCGACCTAAGCGCACCGCAAAAGGTGGCGAAACGCCGACACAAGCGCTCGAACGCGGTGGCGTCGAGTATATCGAAGTCCGCGCTTTGGATGTAAATCCGTTTAGCGAGGTGGGTATTACGGCGCAACAAATTCAGTTTCTTGACCTGTTCTTACTTTATTGTTTGCTGACGGAGAGCGCCCCGATGGATTGGGAGGCACAGCAGAAAACCGATCAAAACTTCAATAAAGCGGTTATGCAAGGTCGTAATCCTTCGCTGAGCCTATGGCAAAATGGCCACGATCGATTAATGACCGACTGGCTGGAGGAATTATTTGCAGAGCTGGCTGCGCTCGCCCGCATTATGGACGACTCGCCGCATTCTGAGTCGGGTTATGTTGCCGCTGTTGAGGCGCTTTACCCGTGCGTATTGAATCCTGAGTTGACTTTGTCAGGCCAGGTTCTAGAAATCTTGCGCAGCAATGATTGGGATGCAAGCCGCTTGGGCAAGGAATTAGCGCTTAAATATAAGCGTTTATTCAGTGAAGCCGACTATGAGACGTTTAGCGAAGATGACTTCGCACGGTGGAAGGCCGCTTCGGAAGATGACTTCATCGCACGTAAAGCTTCGGATAACGTGGTTGATTTTGATACCTTCTTGAGTAACTATTTCGAAAAGGCAAAATGTTCGGGGCGACCCACACGCTAATTAAAAGAGCTACGCCAGAAAAGAAAAAGGCGCAACGATAAACCGCTGCGCCGAATAGTTCAGGGGGTGAACACAACATAACTGTTTACTCTGATACGTGTGTCATCAAAAAGTTCAGAATCATGCAAAAAAAAATTTATAAGCGCAGTTCGATTATTACTTCAGCCGTTTTGATAAGCGCGTTAAGCGGCTGTGCCACACCGCCTCCGCAATCCCCTGAGAATATCTGCGATATCTTTGAAGAACATAATGATTGGTATCATGCTGCCGCTGATGTGCGTGAACGATGGGGCGTGCCCATCCATGTGCCGATGGCTATGATGTATCAAGAGAGTTCCTTTAGGCATGATGCGGTACCCCCTCGCTATTACTTTCTTGGCTTTATACCTTGGGGGCGAGTGAGTAGTGCTTACGGATACTCGCAAGCTAAAGATATGACTTGGGAAGATTACCAGCGAGAAACAGGTAATGGCTGGGCGAGTCGAAGTGACTTCGAAGATGCTATCGACTTTATGGGTTGGTTTATTTATAAAAGCTATGAAATCAATGGTGTGTCCAAATGGGATGCCTACGCACAATACCTCAACTATCACGAAGGGTGGGGCGGTTATGCTCGTAAATCTTACCTTAGTAAACCGTGGCTTGTGAAAGTATCGAAACAAGTAAAGAGTCGTTCGTTGCGGTACGCTACACAGCTCAAAACCTGTGAAGAAGATCTTAAGCACGGCTGGCTGTATAACTTATTTTTCGATTGGTAAGCGCTAGTTAATAGCCAGCGGTATTATTCACCGCTGGCTGAACGAGGTTCTTGAAAATGCTGAGGTAGCACGCGAACCTGTTTTATCATCGTATCACCCACCTCAATGAGTTCCACAGGATAGCCGCCCAAACGTAAGCTGAGACGGGCATTTGGGATATCACCAAACTGCTCAATGATTAATCCACTAAGCGTCTTGGGTCCATCGGTAGGAAACTGCCAATTCATCTCCTTATTGAGCTCGCGCAGGTTAGCAGCACCCTCAACTAAGTAGCTACCATCAGGCTGCGCAACAGCGGTTTCACTCGGCTGTGGCGCCATGGAGGTAGTAAAGTCACCGACAATTTCTTCTAAAATGTCTTCTAACGTGACCAGGCCTTGAATATCTCCGTACTCATCAACAACGAGGCCAATGCGCTCTTTACGACGTTGAAACTTTAGTAGTTGTACGTTGAGCGGTGTTCCTTCAGGGATAAAGTAAATATCGCGTGCAGCACGCACTAACGTCGCCTTGTCGGCCTCAAATTGATTTTTGGTCATCAAACGCATGACATCACGGGCGTGAAGAAAGCCGACCGCATCATCAATATCATTACGGTACAACAAAACTCGCGTATGTTGTGCATGCTCAATTTTCTTAATGATTCGTGACCATTCGTCGTTGATATCGATTCCGACAATTTCATTGCGCGGAATCATCACATCCTCGACCGTGACTTTTTCGAGATCCAAAATGCTGACAAGCATTTCTTGGTGAGAAGCTGGGATCATGTTGCCTGCTTCATTCACCACGGCACGCAACTCATCTGAGTTGAGTGCGTCGCCTACTTGGGCCCGCTTAGGGTCGACACCGAGCAGTCGCATAAATGAGTTGGTAATGAAGTTTACACTGGTAACAAACGGGTACATTACTAGCAACAGTGGGCGTAGGATAATTGAGCTTGGAAAAGCGATACGCTCCGGGTGCAGTGCCGCGATTGTTTTAGGCGTGACTTCGGCAAAAATTAGGATTATCAAAGTAAGGCCGAGCGTGGCGATAACAATACCGGCATCACCGAACCAACGAATACACAAAATGGTGGCAATAGAGGAGGCCGCGATATTAACCAAGTTATTGCCAATCAGAATTAGACCGATTAAGCGATCAGGGCGTTCTAGCAGGAACTGCACTCGACGTGCACCATGGTGGTTATTTTGCACTAGATGGCGCAACCGATAGCGGTTAATCGACATCATGCCCGTTTCAGAGCCGGAAAAATATGCAGAGAGAGCGATGAGAACTACGAGTATTACGAGTAACATACTCGTCGATATATCGTCCAAACTTACTATCCTCTTAGTCGTTACGAATCTGACAATTTAGTGTTTTCAGCCATTAAGTCAAGCTTTGACTTAGCTGAGAATGATATCTTTGACAAAGCGGCTACCAAAATAGCCGAGTGTTAATAAAACCGTACCCAAGATACTTAATACCATAACCGGTTTACCGCGCAGACCAGTCGCTTTGTGGGTTAGGTAGGTGATGATATAAACCAAAGCGGCAGCCATTGCGAGAATCGTCTTGTGAGCTTGGTTTTGAGCGAACATGTCATCTAAAAAAGCAAAACCGGAAGCTATTGCTAATATTAACAGTAACGTACCCGCTGATAGCAGCCTAAAGAAATAGCGTTCAATATTCATCAATGGTGGGAGTTGCTTAAATAGCCCGCTCGTCTTTTTAGTCTTAAGTAAGTAATTGATGTAACTTGCTTGGATCGCATACAACGTGGCTAACGCGAGTACACCGTAGGCGACCAGCGAAAGCACAATATGAATGACGAGACCATGACCAAAGCCAATATAGGCGCCTAGATCGGCAGGCGTTAATACCAGCAGCAAGGCTGATAGCGCCGCAAATAAGTAGATGACCGGTTTAAGTAACAAACTGTTAGATTGCTGGACGCGAAAGAGCGAAAGTAACGCGATCAACCATGCAACGATGGATAAACTAGAGGATACGTTCAAGTGATCGAATTCATCGCTGGCTAAACGCAAATAAATTAATCCACCGTGACACACCAATGCGATCACTGCTGTAACCAAACTGATTGCCGTCAGCGAAGAACGCGGTTTGAAAACCTGTTGCAGCATAAATAGCGCACTGGCGACGTAAAGCACGAGTGTCGCACTGAGTAATGCGGAAATAAGCACTGCGTTTGCTTCCCTAGATTAACTGAATTACGAATGAGTATACGCCCTTGATTAATTAAACCCAAGCGCTCTAAGGGCGAAACTTTGTTGGTTTTCAGATATACTATCCCCATAATATAAATTAGCTCGTTTTGCGACAACAGAAGAGATCGCGGTTATGTTTGAGAATTTAAGCGAACGTCTCACCCAGACGTTGCGAAGCATTGGCGGCAAAGGCCGTCTGACAGAAGACAATATCAAGTCAACGTTGCGCGAAGTGCGTATGGCGTTACTTGAGGCTGACGTTGCCTTGCCTGTCGTGAAGGAATTTATTGGCAAAGTAAAAGAGCGTGCGGTAGGCACCGAGGTCAACAAGAGCCTAACGCCAGGCCAAGTGTTTGTTAAAATCGTTCAATCAGAGCTTGAAGCCGCGATGGGCGAAGCTAACGTACCGCTTGATTTAAGCACGCAACCGCCAGCGGTTATTTTGATGGCGGGTTTGCAAGGTGCCGGTAAAACAACGTCAGTCGGTAAGTTGGCTAAATACCTTAAAGAGCGCCAGAAGAAAAAAGTCATGGTGGTCAGTGCGGACATCTATCGTCCGGCGGCGATTAAACAGCTTGAGACCTTGGCTGAGCAAGTGGATGTATCGTTTTTCCCATCGACAACAGCACAGAGCCCGGTTGAAATTGCCCAAGGTGCGATTGCGGAGGCTAAAAAGCAATTTGTTGATGTGGTGCTCGTGGATACCGCTGGTCGCCTAACGATCGACGAAGACATGATGCAGGAAATTCAGCATCTACATACCGAGATCAAGCCGGTTGAGACACTCTTCGTTGTTGACTCAATGACAGGTCAAGACGCTGCAAATACGGCGAAAGCGTTTAACGAGGCACTGCCATTGACCGGGGTTATCTTGACCAAGACCGACGGTGATGCGCGGGGCGGTGCAGCGTTATCAATTCGTCACATTACTGGCAAGCCCATCAAGTTTTTAGGTGTTGGCGAAAAAACCGATGCCCTTGAGCCTTTCCACCCAGACCGTGTTGCATCACGTATTCTCGGCATGGGCGATATTTTGTCGCTGGTGGAAGAGGTCGAGCAAAAAGTTGACCGCGAGAAGGCCGAAAAGGTTGCTCGCAAGGTGATGAAGAAGGGTCAGTTTTCGCTTGAAGACTTTCGTGATCAGTTAGCTCAGATGCGTGAAATGGGCGGAATGATGGGGTTGATGGCAAAAATGCCGGGCATGGGCAAAATGACCGACCAAATCAAGGGGCAAATGGATGACAAAATGACCTTGCGCATGGAAGCCATCATTAACTCGATGACACCTAAAGAGCGTCAACATCCAGACGTCATCAAGGGATCGCGCAAGCGTCGAATTGCGGCAGGTTCTGGCACTCAGGTGCAAGATGTCAATAAGCTCTTGAAACAGTTCCAGCAAATGCAAAAGATGATGAAGAAGATGAAAGGTGGTGGCATGCAAAAAATGATGCGTGGCATGGGCGGCAAACTACCGCCAGGGATGTTTGGAGGTCGTTAATCCGAACCTCGCCTTTATCGCCCGATAAGCTTGCATTTATTGTAAAAATCAGTAGAATTGCCGAGCCTTCCGAACCTATCGGAGGGCTTTGCTGTTTATAGCAATTACGTTTTACATTTACACAGAAAAATTGAGGAACGCAATGGTAACCATTCGTTTACAACGTGGTGGCGCTAAAAAACGCCCCTTCTACCAAATGGTAGTCGCAGACAGTCGCAACGCTCGCGACGGTCGTTTCATCGAGAACGTAGGCTTCTTTAACCCGGTAGCTCGTGGTCAAGAAGAGCGTCTTCGTGTTGACTTAGATCGTATCGAACACTGGGTATCTCAAGGTGCATCGCTTTCTGAGCGTGTAGCACGTTTGGTTAAAGACGCGCGCGCAGCGGCGTAATTAACTAGGCAGTAGGGAGCGAAGTAATGACGAAACAAACATCAGACGCATTAGTCGTGGGCCACATCGGTGCCGTCTACGGTGTCAAAGGATGGTTGAAAATTCAGTCATTTACAGAGAACCCTGAAGATATCTTTGATTATACCCCTTGGACTCTGCAGGGGAATGCAGCTCGCCAAACGACGGAAGAAGTCGTTAATGTGGTTCAGTGGCGTCGTCATAACAACGGGCTTATTGCTCAGTTAGAGGGCATCAATGACCGCGAATTAGCAGCGACAAAAACCGGTTTGAGCATTTGCATTAACGCAGAGAAATTGCCTGAGTTAGCTGATGACGAATTTTACTGGCGTGATCTTATCGGATTACGTGTAGTAAATATGCAAGGCTACGATATGGGTGTAGTAGAGCAAATCATGCCGACCGCAGCCAATGATGTATTGGTCGTGACGGCAAACTCAAATGATGCGTTTGGAAAGTCTGAGCGACTGATTCCGTTTGTGCAAAGCCAGTATGTACTGGACGTGGACAACGAGAAGCAGCAAATTCAGGTGGACTGGCCCGCTGACTTTTGAGGCAAACAATGCACATTGGTGTCATTAGTTTGTTTCCAGATATGTTTTCGGCAATCACTGAACATGGTGTGACACGTCGAGCTATCAAGGAAGGTTTGCTAACGGTTTCGGTATGGAACCCACGCGATTTTACTCATGATAAACATCGCACAGTTGATGATCGCCCATATGGCGGTGGTCCTGGGATGTTAATGATGGTGCAACCTTTAGTCGATGCAATTAAAGCAGCTAAAGCGGCGTTGGGTGAAGATACACCGGTTATCTACTTATCACCGCAAGGGCAGACACTCGATCATGGTGGCGTGACGCAATTAGCGCAAAATGATCGCATGATACTGATCGCTGGTCGTTATGAAGGCATTGATCAGCGTGTAATTGACCAATATGTTGATGCAGAATGGTCAATCGGTGATTACGTTCTCAGTGGCGGTGAGTTACCAGCAATGGTGCTTATCGATGCGGTGGCTCGAATGGTACCTGGTGTCCTAGGTCACCAAGATTCGGCAGCCGAAGATTCATTCGCCAATGGGTTACTGGATTGCCCACATTACACGCGGCCTGAAACATATAATGGTCAGCAGGTTCCGACTGTTCTTTTGAGCGGGAACCACGAAAAAATTCGACAGTGGCGCTTGCAACAAGCTCTGGGTAAAACCTGGTTGCAACGCAAAGAGTTAATTAATCGCCTAGCTCTGACTGACGAGCAGGAACAGTTGCTGAATGAGTTTATTCAACAACAAGAGTCCGAAGACTAACGTACAGTTTATCTAGGAAAGGAGATATACCATGGCAAAAGTAAGCCAGAACATCATTAAGGCTCTTGAAGAAGAGCAAATGAAGAAAGATTTACCGGCATTCGCTCCAGGCGATACGGTTAGTGTAAATGTAAAAGTAGTTGAGGGTAACCGTGAGCGTCTTCAGGCGTTTGAAGGCGTTGTTATCCGTGTTCGTAACCGTGGTTTGCACTCTGCATTCACTGTTCGTAAAGTATCTAGCGGTGAAGGCGTAGAGCGTACTTTCCAAACGCACAGCCCACTGGTCGACAGCATCACTGTTAAGCGTCGTGGTGCAGTACGTCGTGCTAAGCTTTACTATCTACGCGAGCGTTCGGGCAAGTCTGCACGTATCCGCGAGAAGCTGTAAGCAGCATTCGATGCAGAAAAAGCCCGGCAATTCAGTTGCCGGGCTTTTTTTTGTTTGTGCTAGACTGATTCCATGCAAGCATCGATTCAAATACTAAAAGCAGCGTTAGAAGAACTGCTTAATAAACAATCACGTTGGACCGAGTACGAGTTAATCCAAGCGCTCAAAGCCGAGCCTTACGTTATTTTTGACGATCAAGCACTATCGGACACTCAGGCACTATTCGAAACGCACTTCATTCTGTTTCACTGTCTGTATCTTATCCGTCAAGAATGGCATAAGCATACGGAACTTGAGATTTATACGCTTGAAATAAAGGCAACGCCGCGCTCAACGGGTCTAGACAACGCAGCACATGTGACTGAGCTGCAAGCGCAAGACCCACTAGCGAACTATTACTTAGATTGGTCCAACTTTACTGAAACAACACAACAGGATGTGGAACAACTTTTAAATGATTTTTGGTCTCGTATGGCTGGCTCGACGCGTAAGCGTCAAAGTATGGCACTTGATGAAGCGTGGCAACAGCTTGAGCTAGCGCCCACTTCGGATATGGGCGAAGTCAAACGTCAGTATCGCAAACGGGTACATCAATGCCATCCTGATAAAGGGGGCTCAGTGAGCGAGATGCAAGCAATACAGGTCGCATACCAGCGTATTACCAAGTCGTAGCCGGGGAAGTGAGAAACGCGCATGAATAACGATGCCAAGCAGCAATTAGAGCAATTGCGTCAAGCGATTGATAACACCGATGCTCAACTGATTGAGTTAATAAAACAACGCTCTGAATTAACTAAACAAGTGGGTGATGTGAAACGCCACCTTCAAGCACCGCTCTATGTCCCGGAACGTGAACAGCAGATGATTTCTGCGCGGCGTCAGCAAGCTGAGCAGATGGAACTCAGCCCCGATCTAATAGAGGATGTATTGCGCCGTATTATTCGCGAGTCATATCGTACACAAACCGCGCAAGCGACACCTACCTCGTGTGATTTGGAACGACCAGTCGTTATTGTCGGTGGACGTGGTCGTTTGGGTGGCCTTTTTTGTCGTCTGTTTAAACAAACCGGTTACGTTGTTGAAGTGATCGACAAAGGAGATGCGTTAAGTGACATTGCTCAATTTGAGCCGCAACTGGTTATTATCGCTGTTCCGGTTAACGTGACCAATCAAGTTATCAGTGAACTTCCGCAATTGCCCAATGACTGTGTGTTGGCAGATTTGACCAGCATTAAGCATCAACCTCTGCAGCGAATGTTAGCGCAACATGAGGGACCTGTAGTTGGTTTGCATCCGATGTTTGGTCCGTCAGTGCCTAACCTCGCTAAACAGTTGGTGGTCGCTTGTGAAGGACGTGGGGCGGAAGCCTATCAATGGCTTATTGCGCAATTAACGAATTGGGGGGCGCACGTCGAATGGGTTAAAGCACAAGCGCATGATAGCAGCATGGGCTGGATTCAGGTGATGCGCCATTTGAGTACCTTTGTTTATGGCGCGCACATGGCAGAAGAACAAGCGGATATCGCGCAACTGCTACAATTGAGCTCACCCATCTATCGGATGGAACTGATGATGGTTGGACGTCTATTTGCTCAAAATGCTGAGTTGTACGCTGATATTATTCAGTCTCACCCAGAACAATTCGGAGTCATTAAGCGTTATTTAGCGCGCTTTCAAAACATTTTGGCGATGTTGGAGCGGGGGGATAAAGCGAACTTCGTCGAAACATTTCAGCAAGTGAATGGGTATTTTGGCGAATTTGCAGAACAGTTTCTGCAAGAAAGTGAAGCGCTCGTCCAGTTATCGGATGACCAGCGCTTTAGAGGAGCCACTACCGGCTCGCTTGATACTGGCTCATAAGTTCGGCTAGCGCGTCTGGAGAAGCGGGTTTATGCAATGTTGCATCCATCCCTGCTTCTCGGCAAGCTTCCATTTCGGTCGCACTTTGGTGACTCGTAATGGCAATAATTGGCGTTTCGGCATAACGAGACTCCGTACGTAGACGACGCGCTACCTCATCACCGTTCATATCAGGCATTTCGTAGTCGATAAAGAAAATATCAATCGCATGTTGCTGCGCGACTTGCAGCGCCTGTCCACCATTTTCTGCGTGATAAAGATTTTCCGCATACTGCGTGAGCATCGCTTTCAGTACTTCTGTGCTGATAAAGTCATCATCAGCGATTAAGATATTCATGTTTTACGTCCTTATGATACTACCGTTCTTAAGCGTTTCGTTTTACCCTAGCACTGAACGTAAGATTTGCCTAGTCAGGAGATGATCTGTGAACGAGAAGCGTCAGCGCATTAAAATCTGGGATAGCTTTATCCGTATTTATCATTGGCTAATGGTCGCGGCCGTTGCAGGCCTATGGTGGACCGGTGAAGAAGGGCGAATGGATCTGCATCAGGATATTGCGATTGCGCTTGCAGCCCTGTTAATCACCCGTGTTGGATGGGGCTTTTTCGGTAGTGAAAATGTTCGCTTTAGCGCGTTTGTCAGCTCACCTAAACGAGTTCTGAGTCATTTGGGTGCGCTATTTAGCAAACGCTATGAGTCAGGTAATACACACAGTCCGGCAGGGGCCTATTCGGTTTTGCTACTGTTGCTGATATTGATGATTCAAATAGGTACCGGACTCTTCGCGACTGATGGAATCCTGTTTTCAGGTCCACTGAATGACTGGGTATCGTCCGATGTTGCGGACTTTTTGACGGACTGGCACAAAACGCAGTTTAATGTGATTTTGGGGTTGGTGGCATTGCATGTTCTGGCTGTTTTGCTTTACCGCGTACTCGGATACCGCCTACTGGGAGCGATGATTACAGGGTATCGATACACGGCTAGTAAAGTGCCAATGTTAAAATCTGGGTGGCAAGGCTTGGTGATCGCGCTTGCGGTGTGGTTTATCTTGGTGATGCTGCTTTAACAGCATCACCCGTAACAACTTAATCTTTATATTGGTCGTGGCAACCTTTGCAGTTCTTCGCTGCTGCCATGAAAGCAGGCTTAATCTCATCCATCGATCCTGACGCCGCTGCATCGACCAGACTATCCGCATCAGTAATGAGCTGGTTTGCGCGTGATTCAAAGTCTTCCCAGTTATCCCAAATGGCGGGTAATGCGTCGGTGTCATCACCTGGCATCGCACCTTCAACTGCAAAACCGTCCCATGGGATATGAGTAAGGCGCGCGAAGTCGCTTGCTCGGTTACTGAATACGGCGGCGTCATAAGGTTCCTCACCTTTTACCATTGCAGCCATCGCTGCAAAGTTATCGCGCATAATCGATAACGCGCTTTGGCGATATTTAACCGCGGATTCGGCGTCGTTGAATGCGTGTTTGTCAGCGTGAGCAAATGAAGACATGCTCAGGCACATCACACCGGCTAAAACAGCAGAAATAGTTGTTGCTTTCATTTTTGAGTTCCTTTGCGCTAGATTATTTAACGATAATATTGCACATTCTATCTGTTATGTCTTGTTGCTAGTGTTACATACGTTTTACTTTACACTCAGAGTTTAACTCTTTACACGAAAAAATAATAACCAATGGGGAACAACCATGAATGCGAAGCACCAGCTGAGCGCGTTGGCTTTGGCGGTTACGAGCGTTTTCGCAACGTCCGTGAGTGCCGATCAAACGACACGCGTTAATGGCATGCGCGACAATACACCATCGCTCGTTGCTATTCAGAATGCCACCATTACCACCGAGCCTGGCCAATCTATCGTTAATGCGACCTTAGTGATCAATAACGGTAAGATCGTTTCTGTCGCTAAGAACGGTAAAGTACCAGCAGGCGCAAAAGTGATTGATGGTACGGGATATCATATCTATCCAGGGTTCATCGACGCTTACACCGATTATGGTGTTGAGCAAGCTTCTCAACCGGATTGGTCTGAAACACCGATTTATAATAACCACCGTGAAGGTGGCAATGCGGCAAACGACGCCATTCATGCCCAGCAGCATTGGTATACAGCGTTCGAAAACACGCCAGATGCTGCTAAAAAATGGATTGCTAGCGGCTTCACTAGCGTTCAAACGGCACGTTTAGATGGCATTTTACAAGGCTACGGAACAGCCGTTTCGCTGGCTGATAAAATCGCCAACGAGACGATCTACCAGCCCACGACGCGTCAGTTTGGCTCATTCGATAAAGGTACGTCGCAACAACAGTACCCCACCTCATTAATGGGTAGCATTGCGTTGGTACGGCAAACGCTCTCAGACGCACAGTGGTACGAAAAAGCTTACGGTAAAGAAGCCTATAACGGACCTGTTGAGTTCAACGCTGCGCTTGATGCACTAAAAAACATCGAGCAAACCGGTATTGTATTTAAAGTCGAAGATGAAAAATCGCTATTACGCGCTGATAAGGTATTTGATCAGTTCAATGTGCCTGCGATCTACCTAGCCTCAGGCTACGAATACGCGCGCTTAGAACAAGTGAAGGCAACGGATTCTGATCTGATTGTGCCAGTCAACTTCCCCGCAGCGCCAGACGTCTCAGGCGTAGATGCTTACCTTGATGTTGATCTTGCGAAACTCCGCCACTGGGAACGCGCACCCGCCAACCCTGGTATGTTAGCCAACGCCGGCGTTGACTTTGCATTGACGTTGTACGGCTTAGATAAAGCCGATCAATTTTGGCCTAATGTAAAGAAAGCCATCGAAAACGGCTTAACCGAACGGCAAGCGTTAGCCGCACTGACCACCATCCCTGCCAAAATTGCGGGAATCGAAGATAAAGCAGGTAAGTTGCAACAAGGCTACATGGCCGACTTTGTTATGGCTAAAGGTGATTTGTTCAAAGACGGCGTGATCCAGTCGGTTTGGACACAAGGTCAAGAAATTGATTTGATTCCTCGTGAACAAGTGGATTTTGCGGGTGAATATACGACTGACTGGTCAGGTAACTCTTTAACGCTGAGCGTGACGGCTCAACCAAGTTTCTCGGGCGAAGTTAAGTTAGGCGATCAAAGTAGTAAGTTACGTCATCTTGATTCGGGTATTGACCAACTGTCTTTTGTGGCTGATCTTGATGTCGCCGGTGAGTCAGGCACGTGGCGCTTTAAGTTGATGCAGACAGCGCAGAATGCAGCTGAGTTAGTCGCTGTGGCGCCAAGTGGTAGCGAACAACGGTTAGCGTTGAACTATCAAGCAACGGACAAAGATGAACAGACAGCAGAACAAGCAGAGCCGACGTTCGTCAGCGAATTAACGTTCCCGAACGTTGCCTATGGGCAAAAAGGCCTACCCGAGCGTGAAGATGTGTTGATTAAAAACGCAACTGTCTGGACCGCAACCGATCAAGGTATATTAGAAAATACCGATGTGTTGGTTCGTGACGGTAACTTTGCTGCAGTCGGCAAAAACCTCAGCACGCCAAGCGGTGTTCGTGAAATCGATGGTACCGGTATGCATCTAACGCCGGGTATCATTGACGAACACTCGCACATTGCCATCGACCAAGGGGTGAACGAAGGTTCAGAAGCGGTGACTTCAGAAGTTCGCATTGGTGATGTGATAAATTCTGATGATATTCATATTTATCGCTCGCTTGCCGGTGGTACGACTATGGCACAGCTACTACACGGCTCTGCTAACCCGATTGGTGGCCAAGCGCAAGTCATTAAATTGCGTTGGGGCGCCACAGGTGATGTGATGAAGTTTGACGCAGCACCCGCCTCTATCAAGTTCGCTTTGGGTGAAAACGTGAAGCAGAGCAACTGGGGCGATGATATGACGATTCGTTATCCGCAAACACGAATGGGCGTTGAAACTATCATTCGCGATGGCTTCCAAGCCGCACTGGAATACCAAGAGCGTAAACGTGAATACGATCGCTTGAGTGCTGCGGAGAAACGTAAAGCCGCACCGCCACGTCCTGACTATCGTTTAGATGCACTGATTGAAATCATGAATTCTGAGCGTTTTGTTCACGCGCATTCCTACGTCGCATCGGAGATTTTGATGCTGATGCAGGTCGCCGAGGACTTTGGCTTTACCTTGGATACGTTCACTCATATTCTCGAAGGCTACAAGGTGGCTGATGAAATGGCCGCGCATGGGGCGTCAGGTTCGACCTTTGCCGACTGGTGGGCATACAAGTTTGAGGTCTATGATGCGATTCCACAAAACGCGTGCTTAATGCATGATCGTGGTGTACTTACTAGCATCAATTCGGATAGTGAAGATCTGCAACGTCGCTTGAATACCGAGGCGGCTAAATCGGTGCGTTATTGTGGAATGGAACCGCACGAAGCGCTGAAAATGATCACCATTAATCCAGCGAAGCAGCTCAAGGTCGATCAGTACGTGGGCAGTATCGAGAAAGGTAAAGATGCGGACTTTGTGCTTTGGAATCATTACCCATTGAGCAGCTACGCGCAGGCGCAACAGACGTGGATTAACGGTCGTAAGTTCTTTGACCGTGAACTTGATAAACAACGTCAAGCCCAAGTTAAACAAGAGAAACAAGCGCTTATTCAGAAAGTTCTTGCAGCAGGCGATGCCGCGAAGCAAGGCGAACAAGACGCGTATAAAAAAGAGCAACCCGAGTGGCACTGCGAAACTCAGCATGACTTTTGGCTCGACCATTTCGCTGCCAAATCGCATAGCCATGGAGGACATTAATCATGAAATTACTTAATAGAGCACTGACCGCGGCTTTGCTTAGCGCCTGCGCAGTGACGCAATCGGTGGCGCACGACGAGGTGCCAGGTAAGAAACAAGCACAGCCCATCGTGTTGCAGAACGGTACTTTACACACGGTGACTAAAGGCGTTTTAAGCCAAACCGACTTATTGTTTGCTGATGGTAAAATCGTCGCGATAGGTCAAGATCTGGCGGTACCCGCCGACGCGCAAGCAATCGATATCAGCGGGCAACACGTGTATCCAGGTGTAATTGCTATGGACACGACGCTAGGTTTGAATGAGATTGAGGCGGTGCGCGCGACTCGTGATGCCGATGAAGTGGGTGATGTAACACCAGAGGTCGCGGGACACATTGCCTTTAACGCTGACTCCGAAGTGATCCCGACGGTTCGCTACAATGGGGTGGCGTATGCGCAAGTGGTGCCAGAAGGCGGCATGGTGAGTGGGCAATCTTCACTCATGCAGCTAGATGGCTGGAACTGGCAAGATGCGTTAGTCACGGCAGAAGAGGGCGTACACATTAATTGGCCACGCACTTATGTGGTAGATACATGGTGGGAGCGCCGTTCAGCAGAAGAGCAACGTAAAGCCAATGCTGAAGCCCTGCAAAAGCTCAAGCAAGTGTTTGCTGACGCTAAAGCCTATTATGATGCTAAACGTGCGGGTCGAGATATTCCTGAGGACCAGCGTTGGGAAGCGATGAAAGGGTTGTTTGATGACAGTAAGCGTTTATATGTGCATGCACAAGATAAGCGTCAGCTCGAGCAAGCCATTGAAGTCAGCCAAAGCTATGGTTTTGATTTAGTCCTAGTGGGGGCTTACGATGCATGGCGCATCGCGGACAAGCTGGCTGAATTACAAATCCCGGTTGTTTTCGGTTCACCATTTGGTCTGCCAATGCGTGAAGATGATGGCTACGACCAAGCATTTTCTACCCCCGCTCGTCTTGCTGAAGCTGGGGTGAACTTTGCGATTGCGTATCCAGGCTACTGGGATGTTCGTAATTTACCATTTGCTGCAGGTAACGCCGTTGCTTATGGCTTAGATGCTCAGCAAGCACTCAAGGCGATTACACTTAAACCTGCTGAGTTTATGGGCGTTGCCGATAAGTTGGGCTCACTCGAGGAAGGCAAACAGGCGTCGATTGTTGTTTCGAAAGGTGATTTACTTGACCCGATGGGACAATCGTTGACTCACTTGTTTATTAATGGTCGTGCGGTCAGCTTAGAAAGCCGCCACACTGAACTTTATAATAAGTACCAGCAAAAGCCCGCTCGTAGCGAATAATCCATCAACGTAGTTTGATATAAAAAGCCACTTTCCGAAGTGGCTTTTTTATTGGTCTAATAAATTAATTAATAGCTTTTTTAGTGTTGCCGGTTCAAAGGGTTTATCTGTTAGCGCGTCGACACCGCTTTGCTTGATATTGGTTACTTGCAGCTCGTTAGCTTGCGCAGTGACCATCAGTATAGGAGTGTGTGCATGAGACGGGTCTTGGCGAACGTGCTGAGCAAACTCACTGCCACTCATTTCGGGCATATTAAAGTCAGTAACAATAAGATCAAACGATTGTTGATTAAGAACATCAATGGCAGCGAGACCATTATTCGACTCGACAACATGTTCAACCCCCATGTTCTCGAATACACGACGCAATGCATGGAGTGAGGTCACACTGTCATCCACCAGTAACACTCGCAAGTCCTCTACATCAAATAAATTAAGTTCAACTGACTCGGGCTCAATTAAATCCACTGTGGCTTTAATGGCGCGCTCTAATTGTTGACTCGAAAAGGGCTTAGGGAGAATAGCGACAATACCGGCTTGTTTAAATTGTTCCAGCTGATCGGGTCGATGTTCACTCGACACCAACATAAAATGTACCGTATCTTCTAAGTTAGATTCTTGAATATAATCGATGAGTTGATGCGCAGTCCCATCTTCAAAATACATTGCACTGGTAACAATATCGGGTTGCCACTCACGGATTAAAGTTTTTGCCTCTGCAATCGTTGATGCACCGCGCGTTTCGGTTAATTGTGCTTGACCTAAGTGGTGTTTTATAACTTTTCTTTGTACGTCAGAGGGTTCGACCAGCAGAATACGAAGTTCATTAATTGACAGTGACATATTTATTTTGAATGGGTGTTTTTAAAAAGAGTATTTGATTTACTCGGCAAACTCAATTAAAAAACGTTATGCTAGGAGCAATAATAATTAAAAAGGGGAAGTTATGAGCGTCACTCGCGAGTTTTCAGCGGACCAAAAGCAGTTAATCATTTCCATAAAAGGAAAGTTTGATTTTAGCTTGGTTCAAGAGTTTAGGCAGGCCTACAGCCATATTGGCGACAGTGAGCCTTTAGTTATTATTGACTTACGTGAAACCGAATATCTTGATAGCTCAGCATTGGGGATGTTGCTAAACATGAGAAAATCACTAGGCAGCACCGTTAAAGGGATTCACTTGATTAACGCGCGCCCTGAAGTAAAACGTATCCTCGATATCTCTCGGTTCGAAAAAATGTTTACCATTGCATAATGAAAGTTCTGGTAGTCGACGATCAAAAAGCCAACCAGATCATGCTGACGGGGTTACTCGAATCTTTTGGGCATGAAGTGGTCTGTGCGAACAACGGTCGTGAGGCGCTAGATGCTTTCGAGCAGGTGCAACCACAATTAGTACTGCTTGATGTAATGATGCCAGAAATGGATGGTTTTGAGACGGCTCCGCGACTCAAAGCCATGTCTGGCAATATCCACTTGCCGATTATTTTTCTTACGGCTCTAGATTCGCAAGAAACATTATTGGAATGTTTAAAAGTCGGCGGCGATGACTTTCTCAGCATCCCGTTTGAACCCGTGATACTGCAAGCCAAAGTTAATGCACACGCACGAGTTCGCGAGCTAAGTTATTCATTGGTACAAAAAAACAGGACACTCGCTTGGCACTCTGCTCGTATGGAGCGTGAGCAAAACGTGGTGCAGCATATGCTAGAGAATGCGCTCGCCGAAAATCAGTTGCAGCAGCCCTTCGTGAAAAGCTATCTACGCCCAACGAGTAGCTTTAACGGGGATGTTTGCCTCGGGCGGGTTGGTCCCTTCGGCAATTACTATTTGTTCTTGGGTGATTTCACGGGGCATGGTCTTGCTCCGGCCACAGGCGCTTTACCGGTCGCGCAGGCATTTTTTAGTATGGCCGAGCGTGGCTTGTCGGTCGGTGACATGGTGACTGAGTTTAACAGCCGACTCTATAAAGTACTGCCAGATGATATGTTTTGTGCCGCACTGGTGGTCGAAATGTCCGCGAATGGCGATAGAATCAGTTGTTGGAGTGGTGGCGTGCCCGATGCATTGTTGCTCGATACGCAAGGGCAACTTGAGCATCGTATTAAACCACAGCATATGGCACTAGGGATCCTACCACGCGCGCAATTCAACAGTCAGTTAGAGCATTATTTTGTCACGCCCGGACAGCGCTTAGTGATGTTCAGTGATGGCGTAGTGGAGGCGTGTAACCATCAAGGAGAAATGATTGGTGAAGAGCGCTTCGCCGACTGGGTCACTGAAATGCTTGATTCAGAGTGTTCGGAAGCACAGTTTAGCGCCATTGTGGAGCGCATTGATAGCTTTACTGGTGATACACCACTCAATGATGATTTGTCGCTACTGTGTTTGAAATGCCAGGCAACGGGGCTAGAACCTCAGGCAAAGCCGCAGAATGAGTATAATCTTCCTTTTGAATTGCGCGTTGTGTTGACAGAACACGACATTCGCAATCGAGATCCTATGCAACGCATGGTCGACTCGCTGGCTAAGCTCGATGCATTGCAGCCGCACAAAACATCGTTGTACTTATTGTTCGCTGAGAGTTTCAACAATCTTTTGGAGCACTCGGTGCTCGATATGCAGTCTGAGCTTAAACAGCAAGAGAGTTTTGAGCGTTATTACGAGGAGAGACAATCGCGTATTGAGCAATTACAAGGTTTGGAAATATACTTTGATATTGATTACCACCCGACCTCACAGCAATTATCATTTACGCTATCGTCAAATACTGAACACCGATTCGATGGAAAGCACGCGGGCAATTCCGCTAATGAATCAGAGGATACTTTTGGTCGTGGGATTAACCTGATAACTCAGGTAGCCGATGAGGTTGAGTGGCGCGACGGCGGCTCACTACTGTATGTCAGGTACTCGCTCAGCCGCCCGCTCGCTTAACACGATAGCCTTGGTCACTCAGCCACTTTTCGATGATGTCGCGTTGATCACCTTGTAGCTCTATCACATAGTCTTTAACTGACCCACCTACACCGCATTGTTGTTTAAGCTTTTTAGCGACTTGTTTGAGCTCATCATGAGGTAGTGCAAGCCCTTTGACCAAAGTGACCCCTTTTCCTTTGCGTCCTTTTGTTTCTCGTTGTAAACGCACAATCCCATCGCCCTCAGGAATATCCTCGGGGTCAGGTTCAGGGTCGATGCGTCCGTGATCGGTGCTGTATACCATCTGCGAGAGTTTATCTTTCCAGTCTGACATGCCGAGTTACCACTTTTTCTTCGGTTGGAATAGTTCTTCAAGTTCGTCGCTTTTACGTTTGCGCGCATCATTACTATTAGCATCGCGGAGTTCGCTGGTTATTTGCTCTAATGATGCCTGAATTTGCTCATGACGTCGCTGAGTATATTCGTCACTGTATGTATGCTCATCGATAGTGCGTAGCGCTTTCTCGTAATACTGACGTGCTGAGCCAAGCATATTGCTATTGTATGCGTTTTCGCCCCGTTTGATTAAAGTCTCGATGCTAATTTTAAGTTGCAACTTTTGTAAGCGCTGATCTTCCGTATTGTATACCTGTGTGTCAACACGACCTTTGGCATGCTCGCTACGAAGGGCACTACGTAGGCGTTTGAGCGCGTTAATCATGGCAATAATTTGTTTATCATTATGCGGCAACTCGAAATCTTCAGAAATGAGCGAGGTATCGTTTACGTCTAGGCCTTTTAAACGCGTTTCATACTCATGTATACGATCTTTAAGCGCCTCTGAAGGCATGACATCGTTCATGTTGATTAATAAATCTTTAGCGCGCGCGTTCAGTAGTGCATAGACCGACTTGCCAATCGGAAAGTAGCCGGTAATGTTGATTAGGTCTTCAACCTGATCAAGCACTGCACGAAACTTGGCGTAACGTTGTCTGCGTTCTAAATTTTGTTTCTGTCGATATTGCTGTACGGCGCTGATCATAATGGCCATCAGCACGAGTAACACAATCAGCGATATTATTATTGTATAAACCATAATTTGAGTCTGTCGCTACTATCTAAAAGGTTAGGGTAGGTATAGCGTAAAACGACTACCACCTAACGAGCTAGAATTCTCCAATTTAATATATCCATGCTGTCCCTTGTATTCATGCGCTTCCGCTATCAATCGAGCAAAATAGAGTCCGAGCCCAGTGCGGCTGCCTTCCATGTCTAAGTAGCGCGGCTGCAGGTCGTTTAGAGCGAGTAATGAGTCTGGATAGCCAGGGCCGTTATCCTCTATCGTAATGGAACATCCACGATCTGCAACACGTTTGGCTTTTATAATAAGCTTATCGGCGGTGTAGCGCATAGCATTAATGAATACATCGTTTAAAACTTGTGTGATTAATGCTCTATCGCCGACGAAAAAGATATCATCGGCGATGTCAGCCGTAAGCGTTATAGACCTACTTTCGCTGTAAAATCGATTGTTCATCACCAGCTCTTCAATCACCTCATCTAGATACGTTTGCTCACTCTCAATTTGCAATGAGCCCTGTTGTCGGTAAAGTGCAAGTAGTTGTACAAGGTTCGTGTTAATGCGCTGTGCCTCGTAGTGCATGTGCGCTAGTTCGCCCTGAGTTTCAGTGTCAGTAACTTTACCTGCGACATCCTCGAGCTGTTGTACAAGTAACCCCAAAGAATTTTTCATGTCGTGCACCGACACAGCGAGTAATGTGGAAAAATCAATGGACGGTTTGGACATGCGTGCCTCTATCGATTATTGCAGAATGCGTTTGGCATAGGATTCAAATTTAATATATGATTTTTTCATATTAAACGGCAGCAAATAAGGTCTGCTTATATGAAATTACAGCAATTACGTTACATTGTCGAAGTACTGAATCATAATTTGAATGTTTCTTCTACCGCTGAGAGTTTGTTTACCTCCCAGCCTGGTATTAGTAAGCAGGTTCGTATGCTTGAGGATGAACTCGGTGTACAAATATTTGGCCGTACCGGTAAACACCTGACCCATGTTACTCCCGCTGGACAGGAAGTCATTCATATCGCGCAACAGGTGCTTGAACAGGTGCAGGCGATAAAAGCGGTTGCCGCCGAGCATACACAACCTGATTGCGGTAAACTCAATATTGCAACAACGCACACGCAAGCGCGATATGCTCTACCGCGAGTGATTAAAAGGTTCATTGAGCAATACCCAAAAGTATCGTTACACATGCATCAAGGGTCGCCGTCACAAATCAGTGAGGCCGCCGCCAAAGGTAAAGCCGACTTTGCTATTGCGACTGAAGCGTTACATCTGTACCAAGACCTTATTATGTTGCCTTGTTACCATTGGAACCGGTCGATTATTGTGCCAAAAGATCATGCGCTGGCGCAGATTGATAAGCTCTCTATTCATGATATCGCGCAACACCCAATAGTTACTTACGTACATGGGTTTACTGGACGTTCGGAGCTCGATAAAGCCTTTAACGCTGCTGGTGAAGAACCACAGATCGTGTTTACCGCGACGGATGCTGATGTCATCAAGACCTACGTACGTATGGGAATAGGCATCGGTGTAGTGGCGACAATGGCGTATGATGCCGAGGAAGATACCGATCTGGTTGCCTTACCCGCAGCGCACTTATTTGACCCCAGTACAACCAAGATAGGTTTTCGTCGTGGTTCGTTCTTAAGAACTTATATGTTTGACTTCATTGAGAATTTTGCGCCGCATTTGACCAAATCGAGGGTTGAGGAAGCAATGCAGTTACGCAGTCACGAGGAAATTGAGAAGTTATTTTCGGATATCGAGTTACCGACTTTATAAGCCGGTAACTCGATAGCCAGCGCGGTTAGCACTCGATGATGTTAACCGCTAAGCCACCTCGGGCAGTTTCTTTATACTTAGTTTTCATATCGTTGCCGGTTTCCCACATAGTCTTGATGACTTTATCAAGCGAGACCTTGTGGTCACCGGTACCGCGCATGGCAAGTCGAGCAGCATTAATTGCTTTAATGGCGCCCATCGCGTTGCGTTCAATACAGGGAACCTGCACTAGGCCTCCGACAGGATCACAGGTAAGACCTAAGTTATGTTCCATGCCAATTTCGGCCGCATTTTCGACGGTTAGGGCCGAGCCCCCCATGTACTCAGCAAGACCCGCGGCAGCCATTGAACAGGCTACACCGACTTCACCTTGGCAACCCACTTCTGCACCCGATATCGACGCATTTTTCTTGTACAAAATGCCAATCGCAGCAGAGGTTAACAAGAATCGAACCACAGAATCTTCATCTAAAGTTTCGATGAACTTATCGGCATAACTCATCACTGCCGGTACGATACCCGCAGCGCCATTGGTCGGTGCAGTTACAATACGACCACCTGCCGCATTTTCCTCATTTACAGCCAGCGCAAATAGATCCACCCAATCCATAAACTGCATGGGTTCGGTCGATTTCTCTTTTTTCAAACGTTGATACAAACAAGAGGCGCGACGTCTGACTTTTAAGCCGCCTGGTAGAATACCCTCGGTGTTAATACCGTTCTCGATGCTTTGTTGCATCGTGCGCCAAATTTTCATTAGACCCGAACGAATTTCGTCTTCCGTTCTAAATACTTTCTCATTTGCCATCATTAGTGAGCTGATGCGCATACCTGTATCTTTAGTATGTTGAAGCAATTCAGCCGCAGTGTCGAACGGGTAGGGGATTGGCTTATCCGACTGCTCAATGGCCTCTTCAAGTGTCTCGTCAAAGTCTTCGTCACGTACGATGAACCCGCCACCGATGGAGTAGTAAAGATCTTTGTAAATAACCTCACCTTGTTTGAGGAGTCTTAGCTCCATTGCATTCGCATGCTTAGGCATGGTTTTACGGCGATGGAAAACGATGGCGCCTTCTTTTGGAAAGTCGACTTCTTTCTCTTTAAGTAATACCAGCTTCTCCGTATCTCGGGTCTGCGCGAGAAAGTTTTCGACATTATCGGTATCCACAGTCTCAGGCAGCTCACCGGCTAAGCCCAAGATGACGGCTTTACCTGTACCATGGCCTTTACCGGTTTGGCCTAACGAGCCAAATAGCTCAACTTCAATACCGTCAGCGTCAGCAAGAACGCCTTTTTCCTTGGCTGCTTCTAAAAAATAATAGGCAGCTTTCATCGGCCCTACCGTGTGAGAGCTCGATGGACCGATTCCTATTTTATAGATATCAAAAACACTGATCATACATCTGACCCATTGGTTAATTCGAGAAATTGCATCTATTGTCGCATGCTTGCCACCCGGTCTGGCAAGTAAAATTGCGGAATAATATAGAAATGAGAAGTATAGCCCACCTCGGGCATTTAATCGCTAATTGAGTGGACTTACCTGTTGTTTTAGTTCGGGCTGCAAATGTTCAGCAAGTTCACGCAAAATGCCCGCTGTGGCCCCCCAAATATTGCGATGCTGCCATGGAATAAAGTAGACACGATCGTAGATGAATTTACGGATTCGATAAGCGTAATGATTATATGGATCAAGGATATCGGCTAACGGCACTTCAAATATCTCAGCAACTTCGCTAGGTTGGCGACTAAGCTCATGTTGGATGCGAGCAAAGCCAATAAAAGGCCGAATGTTGTAATAACTTAATACAGGATAGTCCTGTAAACGACCAATGACTTCAATGTTATCTCGACTTAAGCCGATTTCCTCTTCAGTCTCACGCAGCGCTGTCTCTAGTAAGTGACGATCAGATGAGTCGAAGCGTCCACCTGGGAAGCTGATTTGTCCAGCATGTTTACGTAGCGTCTTGGCGCGTTGGGTTAGTAATAGCGATAAACCGTGGGGACGTTCAACGAGCAAAATCATTACCGCGGCAGGGCGCAGCTTTTGTTTCAGTACGTTATCCACACGACGCTCAATGCTGGGCGATGGTTGCAAGTTAAAGCGGCGCAAAAATTCGTTACGGGTTTTAATCATCAGTCGACTCCAGCACGGGTAGAATACGCGCGACCTTATCAAAGGTTTCTTGATACTCTTCGCCTCCATCGGAATCATAAACTAAACCGCCGCCCGCCCAGCAGTGCAGTGAGCCGCGCTCGGCAATCAAAGTGCGTATGGTAATACTACTATCACTGTTACCTGTGACGCAGACATACCCCATAGAACCACAGTAGACATTGCGGCGGTTGGGTTCTAACTCCTCAATGATCTCCATTGCTCGTACTTTGGGCGCCCCGGTAATCGACCCGCCTGGGAAAGCGCCGCCCCACAATAGAAAGGTATCACTGTGAGGTTTTAATTGACCCACAATCGTAGAGACCAAGTGATGCACCGCTGGAAAGCTTTCAATTGCAAATAACTTGGGTACCTTAACGGAGTTGGGCAGACAATGCTTACTCAAGTCATTACGCAATAAATCAACAATCATCAGATTTTCTGCGCGATCTTTCTCAGCATTGATAAGCGCAGTGCGATTGGCTTCATCTTGTTGTGCTGATGTGCTGCGTGGTCGTGTACCTTTAATTGGTTTGGTCTCGACTTGTCCTTGCGCGGAGACCGAGATAAACCGTTCAGGCGATACACTCAGGACGGCGCTTGACGGTAAACGCATAAACGCGCTGAACGGTGCTCGATTGCTCTCTCGTAACCTCAGATATGCCAGCCACTCAGAGCCTTGATAGCGAGCACTGAAGCGTTGGGCTAGATTAATTTGATAGCAGTCTCCCGCGGCTAAATAGGCTTTCACTGCGTCAAATCGCGCGAGATAATTTTCGGCAGACATATTACTCTGCCATCTTTCGGTGAGTTTGAACGGCGGAGGGGTATGGGTTGTGTCAGCTAACCACTCGCTCCGTTGTTCGGCAAACTCGGTTGTCGGGGCGAGTAAAAAGACGCGCTTTTGCTGTTTATCAATGATCAGTGCGTTAACGTAGACACCAAATATCGCGTCGTCAGTCTCGTACTCAGCGGTATTTAACTCCGGTAGCCGCTCTAACTGGCGCCCTAGGTCGTAACCCATTAAACCCGCAAGGCCACCACAAAATGGTAGCGTTTGAGTATCTCCATCGATTTGTAACTGCTCGCCTAACTGCTGATGCACGTGGCTCGCAGCGTCGATAAATGACGCCGCTGAGCTCCTGAGTTGCAAGGTTGTCTCGTCATTGACTCGATTCAGCGTGGTTGATTGACCTCGGGCCGATAAAACGTACTCGGGTTGTTTTAATAAAATATGATAACGACTATTGGGATGTTCGAAGGCTGCCGAATCCAACCAAAGGCTGTAATGATGCGCTTCGATAGTAGCAAAGCGTTGCTGAACCCAAAGATCCCAAGCCTCGACGTTAGCAGATTTAGCTGGAATCCCTTGTTCGGTTAGTTCGCGAAGTGTCAGTTGCACGGTGTCGTCTACCCCAAAAGTTTACGGCTCATACTGATGTTAATCGCAGTATACCATAGCCATTCAGCCAATCGTCTCTAGTCATCAGGATTTGAAAACGCTATTATGAGCAGCACAATTCTGCCGCGTTACGTGCCTGTTTGCGGCGATATTAACATCATAGCTAAGCTGAGGTGCAGTGAATGGCCATCATTCGTCAAAGTGATTTTATCGACAGTATTGCAGACTCATTGCAGTACATTTCCTACTACCATCCTATCGACTTTATTCAAGCGCTCGATGAAGCTTATCAGCGTGAGCAGAGTGAGGCAGCAAAAAACGCGATTGCGCAAGTGTTGACTAACTCGCGTATGTCCGCGCAAGGACACCGCCCGATATGCCAAGACACGGGTATCGTGACCTGCTTTGTCAAAGTGGGTATGGGCGTTCAGTGGGATAAAACGGATATGACGGTGCAACAGATGGTCGATGAGGGCACGCGTCGCGCTTACACCAACCCTGAGAATCCATTACGCGCATCCATCGTTGCCGATCCCGCCGGTACGCGTAAAAACACAGGCGACAACACACCTGCGGTAGTGCATTTAGATATGGTGCCAGGCGATAAAGTCGAAGTGATGATTGCAGCGAAGGGTGGTGGTTCAGAAAACAAATCAAAAATGGCAATGCTGAACCCGAGTGATTCGATTGCTGACTGGGTTGTTGAAACCTTACCGAAACTGGGTGCAGGTTGGTGTCCACCAGGCATGCTTGGCATTGGCGTCGGTGGTACTGCAGAAAAATCAGCCGTGCTGGCAAAAGAATCCCTGATGGATCCCGTTGATATCCATGAGCTCATCGAACGTGGTCCTCAGAATGCTGAAGAAGAGTTGCGTCTAGAGATTTTTAACCGTGTTAATGCGTTGGGTATTGGTGCACAGGGTTTAGGCGGCGTAACGACGGTATTGGATGTCAAAATTAAGTCACTGCCGACTCACGCAGCATCAAAGCCGGTCACGTTAATTCCAAATTGTGCTGCCACACGTCATGCGCACTTTACTCTTGATGGCTCAGGCCCTGCCGACTTAACACCGCCGAAATTAGAAGATTGGCCACAAGTGACATTTGAACTGGGTGACGATGCCCGCCGTGTTAATTTGGACGAGGTCACAAAAGAAGATATCCAAGAATGGAAAATGGGCGAGACGGTGTTGTTATCGGGTAAACTATTGACTGGACGTGATGCCGCTCATAAGCGCATTAAAGAGATGCTTGCTAATGGCGAAGAGCTACCGGTTGACTTCAATAATCGCTTTATCTATTACGTGGGTCCTGTTGACCCAGTCGGTGAAGAGGTTGTCGGTCCGGCGGGTCCAACGACTTCAACACGGATGGATAAATTCACCGATATGATGCTCGAAGAGGCGGGCATTATTGGCATGATCGGTAAAGCTGAGCGTGGTCCTGAAGCGGTTGAAAGTATTCGCAAGCATAAAGCGGTTTACCTGATGGCCGTGGGCGGCGCTGCTTACTTGGTGGCAAAAGCGATTAAGAAAGCGCGTGTAGTCGGTTTCGAAGACTTGGGCATGGAAGCTATCTATGAGTTTGAAGTTGAGGATATGCCTGTGACAGTGGCTGTCGACAGTGATGGTCAGAATGCCCATGAACAAGGCCCTGCGATCTGGAAGGTAAAAATTGCAGAGCTCGACGAAAAGCTAGGAGCATAAATCGTGTTGAACGACATGATGACAATGAGCACCACCATTTGGGTGGTGCTTTTGTTTGTGGCTACCTTAGCCGGTGTCGCGTTTGCTGTGTTGTGGCGTACTCAGGTGAAACGAGCTGATGCATTGTCGCAAACAGTTGACGAGCAAACGGAGCAGCTTGGACACTTGCGTGAGCGTCTACATTATACTGAATCTCAGTGGCAAACGCTCAGAGCAACGGCGGCACAAGAGCGTCGTGCAAGCGAGGATAAATTACACACACTGGAGGCAGCTGAGCAACGTATGGCGCAGCAGTTTGAGAACCTCGCCAACCGTATATTCGAGCAACGTTCTAATCAAATGCAGCAACAGCACCAACAGAGCCTGCAAGCAACGCTCGCCCCTTTCAAACAACAACTCGAAAGCTTTAAGCAGCAAGTACAGCAACAACATAGCGATGAGACCAAAGAACGCGCGGCATTACGCAGTGAACTGTTGTCATTGAAGACACTGAACCAACAGATGGCGCAAGAGGCGGATGCACTGACGCGTGCGTTGAAAGGTGATAATAAACATCAAGGCAACTGGGGTGAGGTAGTGCTTGAGCGCATCTTGCAACAGTCTGGTTTGCGGGAGGGGCATGAGTACGATACCCAATCGTCATTTGCGGATGATGATGGCAAGCGGTTGCGTCCCGATGTGATTGTGCATCTACCTAACGAACGCGATGTTGTGATTGATTCGAAGGTCAGTTTATCGGCCTATGAGCGCTACTTTAATAGCGATGATGAAGCGGTCCGCAAACAAGCATTGAATGAGCATGTGCAGTCACTTCGGCAACACATCAAGCAATTAGGCAAAAAAAATTATCAGCAGCTACAGGGTATCAAAACACTTGATTATGTATTGCTATTCGTGCCGATTGAACCGGCATTTCTGCTTGCCGTAGACAAAGATCCTGAGTTAATTAAGCTGGCGCTTGATGAACAAATCATGTTGGTGAGTCCAACTAACTTACTCGTTGCTTTACGCACCATCCACAACATCTGGCAGTACGAGCACCAAAATCAGAACGCTCAGCATATCGCGGCCGAGGCCGGCAAACTGTACGATAAATTTGTCGGCTTTGTTGAGGATTTAGACAAGATAGGAGCAGGAATTCACACCCTTGAACAGCGCTATCAAGATGCGATGAAAAAACTCAGTCAAGGGCGTGGTAACCTACTCACCCGCGTTGAAAAGTTTCGCACGATGGGGGTGCAAACCAGTAAACAACTTAGTGCAACGACGCTTCATAAAGAGGCTGATAACGAGGCGTCTGCGGATGATTAACTGTGACTTGACCGCAGATCCATTGCTGTCGCTGAAGACGCACTGCCATCAGCACATGTTGTAGGCTATTCAATTGTAAGCGTACGCACAGCATATCGTGGCTCTGGCTGTGTTGTAATAGTTTGACCGCTGATGCAAAGCGTTGCTGATCGATAGGTGGAAACTGCTTGAGCCACTGCGCAGCATCAGCCAATTTAGCGCGACTGCGGCGTTTCGATGAGCGCTCAGCCGGGCTGTTAATCAAAATGATATTGCTCGTTGGCAAATAGAGATAAGTATAAAGTGCGTTGCTATTCATAGGTTGCGGCTCCGAAATAACTTGTAAATTATTTTGACGAAGCCGCGATGCGTTAAACAGACGTTAACAGTGCTATACAATGTCTGCGTTTAGTGCTTTAGAACGGTAGTGATCGACCCACATTGAAGTCGCACCAGCAATTGCGACGGGCATAATAATCAAATTGATAAACGGCAGCATGGTGATAATTGTGATCGCCATGCCAAAACTCAGCGAGCGCAACTTTTGTGCGCGCAATTCAAAACGCATACGACCGAAGTCGAGTTTATGATTATCGAATGCATAGTCCATGTACTGTATTGCGAGCATCCAACATACCCACAAAAACCAGATAACTTGACCAATGACCGGCACAAACAGGGATAGGAGAAAGAAACCTATAGCGCGCGGCAGGTAATAGGCGAGTTTTTGGAACTCACGACCGACCGTGCGTGGAATATCCTTGATTAACCCTAGCACGCCATTATCGCCCAATGGCTGTCCTGATTCGTATTGTTCGACCTTTTCGGCGAGTAAGCCATTAAATGGTGCCGCAATGATATTGGTGATAGCGGTAAAAATAAACGCAAACAAGCCGAGTATGAAAATCACGGTCAGTGGCCAAATCAGATACTCCAGCCACTGGAAGTAACTCGGTAACCATCCCATTAACTGGTCAATCCAACCACTGGTGCGACTCATAAGCCAACTAAATGCCGCGGCAAATAGCACAAAATTAATCAAGATCGGACCTACCACAAAGCGTTTAAGGCCTTTGGTGGTCATTAATTGAAACCCTCGAAGCAAATACGCGAAGCCCGAGTCGCTAAACACTGCTTTTTGCATTGAGTAACCTTTGTTGAGTTGATGTATAGTATTAGGATAATGCTAAAACGCCTGCTTTGCAGTGGCTAAATTGTTACAAAACTCAAATGAATCTGCTAGAGTTTCTAGCTCACGCTTAAACGAACTCGCGCGATGGATATAACGACAATAAAATGCGCCTGAAACATATAAAATTGGCTGGTTTCAAATCGTTCGTCGATGCCACCAAAGTACCTTTCCCCGATCAAATGACGTGTGTCGTTGGCCCTAATGGCTGTGGCAAGTCGAACGTAATTGATGCGGTGCGTTGGGTGCTGGGTGAGAGTTCAGCCAAGAACTTGCGTGGCGACGCCATGACTGATGTGATCTTTAACGGGTCCAACGCGCGCAAACCCGTATCCCAAGCCAGCGTGGAATTAGTCTTTGACAATACTAGTGGCCGCATTCAAGGCGAGTTCGCTTCCTATAATGAGATCTCAGTAAAACGACAAGTGAGTCGAGATGGTCAGTCAAACTATTTCCTAAACAACAGCAAGTGTCGGCGACGAGATATCACTGATTTATTTCTTGGCACAGGCTTAGGTCCACGCAGTTACGCGATCATTGAGCAAGGCATGATATCCCGCCTTATCGAGTCTAAGCCGCAGGAACTCCGTGTTTTTATTGAAGAAGCCGCAGGTATTTCGAAATACAAAGAGCGTCGCAAAGAGACCGAGAACCGCATACTGCATACCCGAGAAAATCTAGAGCGAATTAGTGATGTGCGAGAAGAGCTTGGCCAACAACTACAAAAATTACAGCGCCAAGCTGCGGCCGCACAACGTTATAAAGAACTGAAAGCGCAAGAACGCGACTTAAGAGCATTATTATTAAGTAGTCGTTGGTGGCAATTAAATGAGAAACAAGACCAACTTCGGGAGCAACGTAATCACTATCGATTAGAGCTCGATCGTTGGCAAACTGAACAAACAGGAGATGAGAAAGGCGTCATCTCTTTGCGTGAACAAGCTGAGGAGCTCAAGCAACGGGTCGAACAAGCGCAGCAAGCGGTGTATGAGTGTAATCATCAGATTATGCGTATTGAACAGGCTATGCAGCACCAACGCCAACTCGAACAACAACGGGAAGCACGCGTTACGCAGTTAAACCAAGAACGTGAGCAGTTGACCGAACATGATGCAGAAGACAACCAAAGTGCTCAGCGCTTAGCGCAGAAAATCGCTGAGCTTGAGCCTGGCTTAGAGCAACTTGAAGCGCAATTGGAAATAGCTACAACGCGGCACGACGAAGCACGAGAGCAACTGCAACGTATTGAACAAGATGAAGAGCAAACTCGGCGGCAAGTACGTGAGGTTGAGCAGCAAAAGCAACGCAACGAATTAGCTTTGCAACAAGCTGAACACACCATTAGCCACAGTCGTGAAACGCTAACCGATCTTGCCGAGCAGCGTGTGCAAGTACGTCAACAAACACAAGCTATTGGTATCGCGCAGCAGCAAGAAAAATTAACCGATACTCGGGCGCAACTGGATTATAGCGAATCCGAGTTAGCCAATGCGACGCAATCGTATGAAGCTGTACAACACGAATTGCAAGCGTGCCAAGAGCAATTGCAAGACTTGCAACGCGAGCAACACAGCCAACAAACAAGGGCTGAACTGTTGCGAGAATGGCTGGTAGGCGAGGATGGCAGCGTCAATGAGCACGTAAGGCAGTGGGCCAAGGATCATCATCTGCGCGGCATACCGGAAATGCTCGATGTTGAACCGGCGTGGCGAGATGCCGTGGAGGTCTGGTTGTCGCCTTGGCTCAATAGTTACTGGAGTGAAGATAACGCATTGACCGATTCGCTGCCGAAGGGCGCCATGCTAGCAAGCTCCGAACAACCTATAACGTTGCCGCAAGGCGTAACGGGATTGATTGATGTGGTGTCAGGCGCTGTGCGTGACTGGCCGTTGATTCAACGTTGCTTAATCGCTGATACAGTGAACGATGGACAACGTTTGTTACGGCAATGTCCGCAGGCCATCGCGGCACTGACAAAAGCGGGCGATATTGTTCTGCCTGGATTGGTGCATCGTGCAGGCGAGCAAAACAAACAAGGATTATTACACAAGCAAGCTGAGCTGGCGCAACTAGAGCAAAGTCAGCACGTGATTGAGGCCCAAATAAGCGAACTAGTTGAAACGTACGATCGTTTAGCGCTGCAATTAGATGAAGCTAAAAGTACAAAACAGCGTGTCGAACAAACTCACAATACACTGCGCGAGGCGTGGGTACGCGCGCAGCAGCAGTTAGAGAGTGCGGAACAGCAGTATCAGCGTTTTGAGAGCACTTTGTTACAACTTGCCGATAAAGAAGAGCACATTAAAGCTAAATTAGAGAGTGCCGAGCAGCAGGCGGCATTGTGTGAGTCTACCGCGGACGAATTGGAACAGCAGCTTGAGCAATTACAAACTGAACTCAATCAATCTCAACGTGCAAGTGTCGAACAGCACCTGCGCGAGTGTGAGCAACAAGCACAAAGTGTTCGTACGCAACTCGATCAGCACCGTTTACAACTGACGAGTACACAAGAACAACACGCTCAGCTGCAACGAATGTCCGAGCGACAAAGCCAACGCTTGAAGGCGATTGAGCTTGAGCTGAGTGAACTTGCTGAACAGAAAATTGAAAGCAAAGAGCCACAGCAGGCGCAACTCGAAGACTTGTTAGCACAGCGCGAAGAACGCAGTGAAACGTTGCAACAAGCGCGAGATGAGCTGGCACAAATAGAGCAGGATATTCATGAGCTCAGCCAAGGCCGCTCGCAACTACAACTTAAAATTGATCGTACACAGCAAGCGTTGCAGGGTATCGATATTGAGCACGCCAAACTAGATGAGCGCACGCAAGGCGTGCTTGAACAGCTCTCACAAACCCAAAAAACACTCAAGGAAGTGTTACCTAGATTGCATGAGGCGGTGGATGCAGGTTCGAGTATGAGCCAACTTGAGCAAACGTACTCGCAACAACTCGAGCGTACTACTCAGCAAATTGGTCGTTTGGGCGCTATTAATTTAGCCGCAATTGAAGAAGCAGAAACGCAAAAACAACGTAAAGATTATCTCGATGAGCAGTATGATGATTTATCGTCGGCGTTAGAAACACTTGAAGCGGCCATTCAGAAAATTGACCGCGAAACACGGCAGCGCTTTAAGGCAACTTTTGATGCCGTGAATGGTGACTTGCAAAAGCTGTTCCCGAAAGTGTTTGGGGGTGGCTCAGCATCACTTGAGTTAACGGATAGTGATTTACTGGAAACCGGTGTGACTATTATGGCGCAACCGCCCGGTAAAAAGAACAGCACGATTCACCTACTCAGCGGTGGAGAAAAAGCGTTGACCGCTTTATCATTAGTATTTGCTATTTTTAGGCTAAATCCAGCGCCGTTTTGTCTGCTCGATGAAGTTGACGCGCCTTTGGATGACGCCAACGTAGGGCGATTCTGCCGCTTGGTACAAGAAATGTCAGAAACAGTTCAGTTTATTTATATCAGCCATAATAAAGTCGCCATGGAAATGGCAACGCACTTGGCCGGTGTAACCATGCAAGAAGCTGGCGTATCGCGACTCGTTGCTGTCGATATTGAACAAGCTGTGGCAATGACCGAAGCATAATAATAAAGGAAGTATGACATGAGCAATTTACAGATAACACTCAGTATTATTGGAGTATTGCTGATTGCTGGCATTATTGCCCACGGCTTATGGACGATGCGGCGCAACAATAGCATCTATAAACAAGCGCAGAGTGAAGTCGCTGAAAAGCGTCATCAGCAGCAATCTGATGATGACTTTGATGCCGACGGCATTGGTGCGGTGAAAACGATTAAAGCCACGCGCGATGAGCCTAAGACAACCTCGAGCCAAGCTGCGCAAATGTCGATGGATCTCGATTTAGAGACGGATGACGACGCAACACCCTTACCATCCATGCGCGTCGATCAAGATGAGGAGCCTGCATCGGTTGAAGAACCTGAAATCGCTCCTCAACCCGCGCCGCATGTTGCTGAACCCGAGGAAGATGAAAATCTGGATGAACCTGAGCTAGAAACAGAACAGCAACCCGAGCCGGAAGCGGCCTCTGAAGCTTCGCCTGCAACGCAAGGCGAAGAAAAGCCTCAGCCGCCGCAGGATGTGATTTCGTTGTTCGTTAAAGGCAACGTGCAAGGCGCGTTATTGCTGCAAATGATGACAGAATTGGGTTGTAAATTTGGTGAGATGGGGATCTTCCATCGTTACGAAAATACTAACGGCACTGGGACCTTGATTTTTTCCGTGGCCAATATGTTCAATCCAGGTACGTTTGATCTTGATAACATCGAACAGTTTGAAACGGATGGTGTCGCTTTATTTATGACGTTACCGATTAACTATGACGGACAGCAGGCCTTCAATATGATGTTGAACGCGGCGAAAAAGCTTGCTACTGAAATTCCACAAGGGCAAGTACTCGATGGTTCTCGTCAACTGCTAACGCGCCAATCGATTCAGCAAGCACATCAAAAAGTACGCCAATACGAATCCACGCCTTAAAGAGATATATACAAAGATATGAGCCGTCCATCGACTGTAGAGCAGAGAATGCGTGAGCTAGAGCAACAGCTGACACGCTATAATAAAGAGTATTATGAGCTGGATGAACCAACGATACCCGATAGCGAATACGATAAGCTATTTCGCGAACTGCAGACACTCGAAGCCGATAACCCCGAACTAAAAAGCCAACACTCACCGACTGAAAAAGTCGGTAGCAAGCCACTTGATGCGTTCACTTCGGTGACTCATGAGCTGCCGATGTTGTCATTAGACAACGCGTTCAACAGCGAGGAGTTTTCTGCGTTCGCTGAGCGAATTCAACAACGAGTAGATAGTTCGGTGGCGTGGGCGTTCTGCTGCGAACCTAAACTTGATGGTTTGGCTGTCAGTATTTTATACGAAAATGGCAAGCTGGTGAGAGCAGCGACCCGCGGTGATGGCTATTCAGGTGAGGACATCACCGCAAATGTTAAGACTATTAAAAATGTGCCGCTACAATTAAATGCCGAGGCACCGGAGCGCGTTGAGGTGCGTGGCGAAGTGTTCATGATGACGGATGCATTCGAGCGTTTCAATGAAGCCGCACGTAAGCGTGATGAGAAAGTCTTTGCCAACCCTCGTAATGCTGCGGCAGGTAGCCTGCGTCAGCTCGACTCTAGAATTACTGCAAAACGACCATTGCACTTCTACGCTTACAGCTTGGGCGTGGTAAGCGAACAAGATCAAGACCAGTTGGCTGACTCGCACTATGAACGTTTGCAGCAGTTAAGTGCGTGGGGTTTGCCGATTAACGATGAAGTGAAACGAGTTGAATCGGTTGAGGCGTGCGAGGCGTATTATCAAGCTATGTTAGATAAGCGCGACAAGCTACGTTACGAAATTGACGGTATTGTTTACAAGGTTGACTCAATTCGTATGCAGACTGAGCTGGGCTTTGTTGCACGTGCGCCGCGCTGGGCGATTGCGCGTAAATTTCCTGCGCAAGAGCAACTAACGCGTATTACTGGCGTTGATTTTCAGGTGGGTCGCACCGGGGCAATTACCCCTGTGGCTCGCTTAGAGCCCGTTTCAGTCGGCGGTGTCACCGTATCGAACGCGACACTTCATAATGCCGACGAGATTGCACGTTTAGGCGTCATGATCGGTGACACTGTGAGTATTCGCCGTGCCGGTGATGTCATTCCTCAAGTCGTTAATGTTTTAGAAAATGAGCGACCAGCGGATGCTCAAGTCATTGAGTTTCCCACACGTTGCCCAGTGTGCGACTCAGAGGTGGAACGTATCGAAGGCGAAGCGGTAGCACGGTGTAGCGGTGGACTTATTTGTGCCGCCCAACGCAAAGAGGCGATCAAACATTTTGCTTCGCGCAAGGCGATGGATGTGGATGGTCTCGGTGATAAGCTGGTTGAGCAACTGGTCGACAAAGAATGGGTTAAGTCACCGGCGGACCTGTACGAGTTAAAAACGCCTGTGATTGCATCGTTGCCTCGGATGGGTATGAAGTCGGCGCAAAACCTGGTGAACGCGATTGCTCAAACACGCGAGACGACATTACCTCGGTTTATCTATGCCTTAGGTATTCGCGAGGTGGGCGAGGCCACCGCCAACAACCTTGCGGCGCATTTTGGCACCTTTGACGCGCTTCAAAAAGCCGATGTTGACGCATTACAAGAAGTTGATGATGTCGGTCAGGTGGTCGCCAAGCATATTGTTGCGTTCTTTCGAGAAGCCCATAATCAAAAAGTTGTAGACCAATTGCGTCAGTGGATTAGCTTTCCAGAAGGCGAGGCGGTGGGACCGAAGAGCGACACCTTAGCGGGTCAAACGTTCGTGTTAACAGGCACATTGACACAAATGACACGGGATGAAGCGAAAAAAGCGTTGGAGTCGTTTGGCGCTAAAGTGAGCGGTTCCGTGTCTAAGAAAACGTCGGCGGTTTTTGCTGGAGATAATGCGGGTTCAAAATTGGCTAAGGCAGAAAGCTTGGGCGTACCGATTAAAACGGAAGACGATCTAATAGCATTAATTCAATCAAGTTAAGTTGTCTCATTAGAGTATGCGGCACGCTATTTGCTGCGCCGCATGCTCAAGTCTTTGATAAGACCGCTTCCATTAATTTCGCTAATACCAGTTTCATCAAACTCAAATTTTAACGTTGGGTGTGTGGTATCAACTAAGAAACTGCGCTCATCAAGTTCAAATACCAAATGTTTAAACGGCTTTTCTTCATCAAACTCACCGCGCGGATACACACGAACGCTGTGACTACCGATATCTAAATTAAACGATTTAAAAAAGCCGTTAGCAAATTCAGCAACGTAGATTAGACCCTCGTCGTTAACGATTACGTTGAGAATGTAATTAGGTGGGATTTCATCAGTGCGTAGTTGTGCATCGCCCGCCTTAAAAATATGAGTATCAAAATGTTTAACATAAGCAAAGCCAAAGTTTATCGCTTCTTTACGACCCGAGGGGTAAGTCAACTGGCCTTTTCCTTCTGCCCGCCAATCTGCAGCCATAACTGACTGCGGTAGGGCCATTAAGATTAGAGTTGGAATAAGCAGCAGTGTAAGCACTAAACGCATCATGAAATCGACCTTACAGGGACAAGTAAGTCGCCAGTATCGAATGATTTGAATGATGAATCAATACCTCAATCCGCATAGCTAGGCGCACCCATGTGATACCAGGGCGCGCCCAACAAAATTTAACTGTTTAAGAGTTAACGTTAACTACGTCGACCTTAAGTGTCAGTCGTTGGCCAGGTTGGAGGTAGCGGCTACGACTAATGTTATTCCACTGCTCAATTTGTGAGATGGTCACGTTGAAGCGATTGGCAATACGGGCGAGTGAATCACCACTGCGCACTTGATAGACAATAGTGCGTAATATGCCTGTTGATTGCGGTGCCGATTCACCTTTCTGCCAAATCACCAGTTTCTGACCAGGTCTCAAATAGTCGCCAGGCGCCATTGAATTCCAGCTAGCTAACTCTCTCACTCCAACATTAAACGCGCGTGAAATGTCCCACAGGGTATCACCCGACTGAACCTGATAGTTCACCTTAGATTTGCCGTACTGTTTACTTTGTTTGGCGATACGGCGCTGGTTTGAGGACAAGGTGTATTGCTCTAAATCTTTAGTAGCAACAGGAATCAACAGGTAGTCACCGCTTCGAATTAATGCACCATTGAGCTCGTTAACACTCTGAATTACGTCTACTGAAGTGTTGTACTTTTTCGCGATGGTCAGCAAGCTCTCGCCCGAACGGATCTTGTGACGTTTCCAACTTAACCAGTCTTTAGGATCGGTTTTATTTATCGCACTCTCAAAAATGCTCGCGTTCGGTTGCGGAAGTAGTAAGCGGTGAGGCCCGTCGGGTGCTGTTGCCCAACGGTTGTATGCTGAGTTATAGCGATGTAGCGTCTCCAAAGGAAGTTCGGCCATATCGGCTGCCAGCGCCAGATCAATTTGACCTGGTACCTCGATGACATTTAGTTGCGGCTGGTTTTCGATCGGGTACCAAACAATGCCATACTCGTCGGTGTTTGCAAGAATATCTGCCAAGGCGAGTAATTTCGGTACATAGGCACGGGTTTCTCGCGGTAAGTCTAAGTTCCAAAAGTCGGTGGGCTCGCCTTTACGCTTATTGCGGCGGATAGCCGCAGCGACTCGACCTTCACCTGAGTTATACGCAGCAAGTGCATGTAACCAATTACCATCAAAGTAATCGTGCAGGGCTTCGAGGTAATCAAGCGCTGCGCGGGTTGCGGCATAAACATCGCGGCGTCCGTCGTACCACCAGTCAATTTTAAGGCCATAATGACGGGCTGTCGATGGAATAAACTGCCACACACCTGACGCACTGCCGTGGCTGTAAGCAAACGGATCAAATGCGCTTTCGACAATCGGTAGCAAGGCAAATTCCATTGGCATACCGCGGCGATCAATTTCCTCAACGATTAAATGAAGAAAGGGTTCGGCGCGCTTTCCGACACGTTCAAGATATTCTGGGTGACTTAAATACCAATTACGTTGTGAATTAACACGTGCGTTATCTGGTACTTGAAAAGCCAGCTTTAAACGAATCCGTTGCCAAAGATCATCTATAGGTACGGGCTCAGCCTTTTCGCTGTTCGATTTGTCGGGTGTCACTTCTACTGGAACGGGTTGCAGCTCAGCAATATTAACCGGTGTTGCTGAGGTGGTTTCAGGCTGACTTTGATTAACACTTACATTCTCATCAGAATGCAGGAGAGAGGTCATTTGGCAGCCTGAAAGCGTTAACAGAGAAGCGCTTAGCACTGAACTCGTTAATAATTTATAACGTACATTCATGGTCAGTTTCTTTAATAATGTTATAATATAACGTGGATATACTACGTGACTACGCGTTATCTTTCCACTCTCTGATAATAGCGAAGACGTTTTCAGCTCCTTCGATATCTTTCTCCGCATATTCACTGGCTGCATCACGAACCGGTGATTGATCAAACCGTAAAAACGGGTTAATCGCTAACTCCAACTGTAAAGTGGAGGGTAAAGTTATTTGGTCATCCTGACGCATGAGTTTTACTTTTTCTAAATAGCTCTGCAAAACCGCGTTGTCGGGTTCGACAAGCGAAGCAAAGGTTAAGTTCGCTTGGGTGTATTCATGTGCACAAAAAACCCGCGTTTCGCCTGGTAAGCGGCGTAATTTATCGAGCGATGCAACGAACACTTCAGGTGTGCCTTCGAACATACGTCCACAACCGCCCGAAAACAGAGTGTCGCCACAGAACAGGGCCGTTTCACCGTAAAAACTAATATGATCGAGTGTGTGTCCAGGCGTAGCCAGCACTGCAAAGGATAAGCCGGCTAGGTTAACCGTGTCGCCTTCCATGACTGCATAATCAATCCCGCTGATTGCCGGATTATCAGGACCGTAGCAGGTCGCCGGATAGCGTGCTTTTAGCGCCTCGAGGCCACCGGTATGATCATGGTGATGGTGAGTGATGAGGTAACCAGCAATATGCTTATTATTAGCGTCAAGCCACTCGACGACCGGTTTGTCATCACCAGGATCAACTACAATGACACGATCCTGACTCGATTCAATTAACCAAATATAATTATCATCAAACGCTTTAACTGGATGTACTCGCATACTCTTGGTTTCCTCGCTATGATTATGCGTAGACTCTAGCCTAACACAAAGGTCGGCCCTTGTTTATTCAACCCGCATATCGTCGCAGTGAGATGCAGGAACCACAAAATTGGCAGCAACTCGCCAATGGCAGCCTTATTCAAGCCTGTGTGCAACAGCAGTTAGACGACTCGCGCGCGCACTGTCTAAACGGCGTCACTTTAACGCTGGGTAACTTAGCCCAGCAGTTAAATGTCAGTGGCTTTACCTTGGGCCGGCCTGTGAATATTTGCCAAACAACGCAGCAAGTAAATGATGGAAATCTTATAAGCGCTCACTATACTCACTTGCCAATTAAAAACGAGACGATAGACACATTAGTCTGTCCATTTGTGTTGGATTTTGCTGCCGATCCACATCAAATTCTACGTGAACTACTGCGTGTTTTAGCGGATGACGGTACGTTAATTTTGGCAGGCTTTAATCCATTGAGTCCGGCTGTACTGAGCGGCTTGTGGCGCAGTAAAAGTCATCCTTTTCCTTGGCAGGGACGTTATTTTACTCATGCACGCGTAAAAGATTGGTTATCCTTGCTGGGTTTTAGGGTCGAACGGCAATGCTACTTTATTGAACACTTTTTAACCCAACAGGCGACAGAAACGGGCGGCCATAGTGAGTGGATTTGCCGACGCTGTCCTTGGCTCAGTGCGGGTTACTGGTTGGTTGCGAAAAAATCGTGTTACATCAAACCACAAGCCAACAAGGTAAGAAAAGAGCGTTTAAACTTGACACAAGCGCTACCTGCGGCGAGAGTAAAACAATCTGCAAATTGGCATTATGAAGAGAGGTAATTATGGTAATCGATGCTAAAAAGCTTTGTCAGACGGCAAAAAACAACGTTAATGAAGTGACAACTGAACAACTTCAGCACGCGCTTAGAGACGGAGCGCGTATCATTGATGTGCGTGAGCCAGCGGAATATACGCAAGGGCACATCCGCGAGGCGGTCAACATGCCGCGGGGTGTGTTGGAAATGCAGCTCAATCAACATCCCGATGTAGCCGGTTATGATGACGCCTTAGAACGCATTGCCGAAAAGCCGTTGTATCTCATCTGCCGCACCGGTGGACGTTCAGCCTTAGCTGCGGAAAGTTTGCAACGTATGGGCTTTGAGCAGGTCTATAGCGTTGATGGTGGGATGAACGCTTGGCAGGAAGAAAAGCGTCCAGTTGTTGCCGGCGAAGACTAAGCACCGAAATCACTCGGCACTAAAGCCTTTATCAACGGCGGTCGGGTTTTGTTCTGCTGCGGCGCGTGCAAGTTCGTCGCAGCGTTCGTTTTGCGGGTGACCTGCATGACCTTTTACCCACTCCCATGTCACGTTGTGACGCGCAATAGCCTGATCTAACTGCTGCCACAGGTCGACATTTTTTACCGCCTTTTTATTCGACGTACGCCATCCATTGCGCTTCCAATTGTGGATCCATTGCTCAATGCCTTGCTTTACATATTGACTATCGGTCGTCAGAATAACCTCACAGGCTCGGTTGAGGGTTTGCAGCCCCTTGATGCATGCGAGTAATTCCATTCGGTTGTTGGTGGTACACTGGTAACCACCGCTAAGCTCTTTATGGTGTTGACCATACTCGAGTACCACACCATAGCCACCAGGACCTGGATTACCTAGACATGAGCCGTCTGTGAAAATATGTACTTTAGCCATGCTACTCACTGTAAACTGAACCTAAACCGCGAGTATATCAGGAATCGAACACTATGCGTCAGATCGTTTTAGATACGGAAACCACAGGTATCAACCCCGCTGAGGGGCACCGCATTATCGAAATAGGGTGCGTTGAACTGATTGATCGGAAGCCTACAGGTAACCACTTCCACGTTTATATCAATCCGGAACGTGTGGTCGAAGACGAAGCCATTGCAGTGCATGGTATTACCAATGAATATTTAGCTGATAAGCCCGTATTTGCCCAGGTGGTCGATGCTTTCATTGATTTCATTAAAGGCTCACAACTAGTCATTCATAACGCACCATTTGACGTCGGCCATATGGACGCCGAGTTTCAGCGTCTGGGTAAAATGTATGGTAAAACTTATGATTACTGCGACGTCTTGGATTCTCTCCAGTTAGCGCGTGAGATGCGGCCCGGGCAGCGCAACAGTTTGGATGCCTTGTGTAAGGCGTTTCATGTTGATAATTCAGCGCGTGAATTACACGGCGCTTTGTTAGATGCTGAGATCCTTGCTGATGTGTATCTGGCAATGACAGGCGGACAAACAGCGTTAAAATTGAACAGTCAAAGTCAAGAAAATGAAAATAAAGAGCCTGGACATATTGCTCACCAAGCAATAAAAGATCGCCCCCCGCTAAAGGTTTTACGTGCCTCAGCCGATGAACAAGAACAACATCAACAACGTTTGGCGATTGTAAAATCTGAAGGTGGCGCGTGCTTGTGGCTCGATTCGTAATAACTGCATTACTAGGATTCCTATTAGCGTTCAGTAGCGCTGCGCTAGCACAGTCAGCGCAGGAGCGCGAGCAAGCCGAGGCGGGGGTTGCACAGCTCAATGTCATTAATGACCCTATGGCCAATCGCTTACCGATTGAAGGGCAAAGGTTTCGCATTGATGACAATATTAAAGAAATTACATTGTTGTTTTTTCGCGAGCGCGGCAGTTCCCCCCTAATATTAATAAAGCCCGACGGCAGTAAATGGTACGAGGCTCGCCATCCCATAGAAAAAGTAACTTGGTACACCAACGAAAACTTCGACATGATTCGTATCAAGGAGCCGATGCCAGGGCCCTGGCAAGTGGCGGGACGTGTCGACGAGCAAAATGAAGCGGTTATCGTATCGGATATAAAGTTTCAAGCGCAGCCGTTGCCGACACCTTTATATGAAAATGAGCACATAAAAGTAGAGGGTACCCTGTATAACGGCGAGCACCCGGTGAAAACGGCGCGGTTTCACGAAACCGTTATTTTAGATGTGCTTTTTGTTAGTACCAATAATGCAGACTTCGATAACTTCGGCGTTGACCCGCAGCGAATTGGTCAATTTTCTGATAATGGCAGGGGTTACGATGAGCATGCTGGCGACGGTACCTTTACGAGCCGTTTTCAGTTAAATATTACCCCCGGTCAGTACCTACCCACTTATGAGTTGACCACGCCACTTTACGATCGCTCTTATGAAACTGATCCTGTGGTTGTTGAGGCGAGTCCTGTCAGCTTTGAAATGAAGCTTGCAGAGCAAGCGGAACGCGATCATCAACTGGTTATAAAAATTGATGATGAGCGTATAAAGCAGGGCAGCGTCGCAATAAACGGTCAAGTCGACTTTCCAAATGGCGAACAGCGCACATTTTCACTGACGGATATCGAAAAAAGTGAAATTAGTGTGCCTATTGCCAATTTGGATTACGGTAAGCACTTAGTCGATATGACAATATTTGCTACTAATCAACAGGGTAGAGAGTTTGAGCTCGTCATCGATGACTATAGTTTTATTTCCAGTCGTCCAGGGCCTGAGCCGCCGAGTAAAGCTGAACAGTTGGCTGCTAAACGTGCAGCACTTGAGCAGGAACGCATAGAAAAACAACGCCAGCTCGATGAACAAGAGTCACAGGCGGTAGCGAACATCATTATTATTATCGCGATTAATCTTATTTTACTCCTACTCGGTGTAGGCGCGATATGGTTCTTGAAAAAGCGCTCGGCAAAGCCCAAATCTCAAGATAATGGAAAAAATGATTAAAAAGCGTCTGATTTGAACATTTAACAGACAAACGAACGGAAAAATACAAAAATCTTTAAAAAAAGGGTTGACTGAATCGGTGGTCACTCGTAATATTCACGCCGCGTTGAGGGGGCAGCCCCCAACACAGTGACTTAGTGGAGCGGTAGTTCAGTTGGTTAGAATGCCGGCCTGTCACGCCGGAGGTCGCGGGTTCGAGTCCCGTCCGCTCCGCCATTAAGTCACGCACACTCTGAGAATGTGGAGCGGTAGTTCAGTTGGTTAGAATGCCGGCCTGTCACGCCGGAGGTCGCGGGTTCGAGTCCCGTCCGCTCCGCCACTTCTCAAAAATTAAAGTCCCACTTGGGGCTTTTTTTTTGCCTATAATTCATGCCTTCCCTGCGCTAATCGAAAAAAAACGCCGTTTGAGCGTTAGACACTTGCCACTGTTACAATATAACCATAAAGTAAACGCATTATGACTACACAATAACAAGTTAGGAGATAACTATGCGTAAAACGCTCGTAGCCGTTGCTATTGGTACAGCGCTATCGCTTGCCGCATGTAGCGACGCTGAACAACAGAACCAACAGACTTCACAACAAGCAGAAACCGCAAAAGCGGAACAAGCGAGTAAAGACGTTGCTCAACAAAATCCATTTTTTGAGCCTAGCCCACTGCAGTATCAAGCACCTGATTTCGATGCGATCAAATTCGAACATTTTGAGCCTGCATTTGAGCGCGGTATGAAAGAGCACATGGAAGAGATTGAAGCAATCGCTTCAAACTCAGAAGCGCCTACCTTTGAGAACACCATCGTTGCAATGGAAAAATCAGGTCAGATCCTGAATCGCGTAAGCGCTGTGTTTTATAACCTGTCATCTTCAAACAGCAACGATCAAATTCGTGATTTGCAAGTCAAGTTAGCGCCAGAGATGTCAGCGCATAGCGATAACATCTCGCTCAATGCAGACTTATTTGCACGTATCAAAACCTTGTATGACAAGCGTGAGTCACTGGACCTCGATACGGCTTCTTTGCGTTTGCTTGAAGATACCTACAAAAGCTTTGTACGCTCAGGTGCGCAGTTAAGTGATGCGGATAAGCAAAAAATCCGTGATATCAACGAGCAATTGTCGAGCTTGACCACTGAATTTCGCAACAACTTGATGAATTTAACGCAAGAGAACGTTATTTACGTTAAGGATGAAGCCGAATTAGCGGGCTTGAGTGAAAGCCGTATTCGTTCATTAGCAAGTGCTGCTGAAAGTCGTGACCATAAAGGTGAGTACGCTATCGTACTGACGAACACGACGCGCCAGTCGATTCTTGCAGAGCTTGAGAACCGTGAGTTACGCCAACGCGTTTGGGAAGCATCAGCTAACCGCGGTACGGGAAATACCGAAACGGATCAACGTCCTTTAGTTAAGAAGCTGGTTGAGTTGCGTGCACAGAAAGCCGACTTACTGGGCTATGATAGCTGGGGTGACTACACCTTAGAGACTAATATGGCAGGTAACCCAGAAGCCGCGCAAAATATGTTGCGTGACTTGGTGCCCGCGGTAGTTTCTAACGTTGAGCGCGAGGCCCAAGAAATTCAAGCGGCTATCGACGCAGACGGTAAAGACTTCGAATTGAAGCCCTGGGATTGGTTCTATTACGCTGAGAAAGTACGTGAAGCTAAATACGCAATTGATGGCGATCAAGTGAAACAATACTTTGAATTCAACCGTGTATTAAAAGACGGTGTGTTCTATGCGATGAATCAGTTGTTCGGTATTACATTTGAAGAGCGTAACGATATCCCTGTTTATCACCCAGATGTTGAAGTCTATGAAGTGTTCGACGTAGATGGTTCAAGCATTGGGTTGTTCTACGCCGACTACTATGCACGTGACAGCAAGCGCGGTGGTGCTTGGATGAGCTCGTTCCGTAGTCAATCAGAACTACTTAATCAAAAGCCCGTTATCTTAAACAACATGAACATCACCAAAGCACCTGAAGGCGAACCCACCTTGCTGAGCTTTGATGAAGTATCAACGATGTTCCACGAAATGGGTCACGCATTACACGGCATGTTCTCTGACGTGAAATATCCATCACAAGCAGGTACAAGCGTTCCTCGTGACTATGTCGAGTTTCCATCAACGTTCCAAGAAGACTGGACTTTGAACCCGAAAGTGATCGCTAACTACGCGAAACACTACAAAACGGGTGAACAAATCCCACAAGAGTTGCTTGATAAAGTACTTGCGGCACGTAACTTCAACCAAGGTTTCGACACCTTAGAATACGTTGCAGCTGCATTGCTCGATCTGGAATACCACACAGTACCCGCCGGCGAAGATATCGGTGACGTGGGTGAGTTCGAGCAAAACGCTCTCGAAGAAAACGGTGTAGCGGTTGAAGCGGTACCACCACGTTATCGCTCGACTTATTTCGCGCACGTCTTTGCGGGTGGTTACTCTGCCGGTTACTACGCTTATATGTGGAGTGAGGTGCTTGCGGCAGACGCGTTTAAATATATGAATCAGAACGGTGGTTTGACGTTGGAAAATGGTCAAGCATTCCGTCGTGATATCTTATCGCAAGGCAGCAGCAAAGATCCGATGCAGCAATACATCGATTGGCGCGGCCAAAAACCGACCGTTGAAGCCTTGCTTGAGCGTCGTGGTTTAACGGAACCAAAAGTTGACTAAAAACATTTAGTAAATCTGTAATATATTGCTGTAAATAAAAGCCACTGGCGTTATGATCGCCGGTGGCTTTTTCATTTATTGGCAGGGAAATTACAAGCAATGACAGAAAAAATTGTCGTGGTTGGAGGCGGTGCAGGTGGTTTAGAGTTAGCGACTCAATTAGGAAGAAGTTTAGGGCGCTCAGGTAAGGCTGAGGTGCTATTAGTTGACCGAAACAGTACACACGTTTGGAAACCGTTACTGCATGAGGTGGCTTCAGGTGCGCTCGACTCGCGGCTCGCAGAACTTGATTACCGGGGCCAAGGGGCTCGTTCCGATTTTCGATTCATTGTAGGCACACTGGAAGCCGTTGATAAAGACAGTAAAACCATTACCTTAGCGGCGATAGAGGAAGAAGGCGAAGAAGTGCTGGCACCGCGCACTTTAACCTATGACAAGCTGATTCTATCCGTCGGTAGCGTCACTGCTGATTTTGGTACGCCGGGTGTCGCTGAACATTGCTATTTCCTCGATTCAACGGCGCAAGCCGATGCTTTTCACCACCACCTTCTGAACGAATTTTTGCGCGTTAATCAGGCACTCGAAGATGGTCATGATGTCACTTTGGACGTCGCTATTGTAGGCGGCGGCGCCACCGGCGTCGAACTCGCGGCCGAATTGGTACATTCAGTATCTCTGCTATCGATATACGGCTTGGGCCACCTCACCCGCGATCGACTGAATATCACGTTAGTTGAGGCCGGTAAACGATTATTGCCTGCGTTGCCCGAGCGTTTATCACAATCGGTACATAAAAAGCTCAACAAACTTGGTGTAAAAGTGTTGCTTGGTAATCCCGCTAAGGAAGCCCAAAAAGGTCAGTTGGTACTCAATGATGGACAAAGTATCAAAGGCGATCTGATGGTGTGGGCAGCCGGCGTGAGGGCACCTGATTTCCTAGCGCAGCTCGGTCTGTCGACGCGGAAAAATAATCAAATCGAAGTTGATTCGTTTTTACAAGCAAAAGGCGCCGATTCGATTTATGCCATTGGCGATTGTGCCGCTTGCGCCATCGACGAAAACCGCTTTGTTCCACCGCGTGCGCAGTCGGCTCATCAAATGGCTGACTGTCTTTATAAAAATATCCGTCGCATGCAAAAGGGCAAAGCGGCCAAAGCATTTAAGTACAAAGACCGTGGCTCATTGGTGTCGCTCAGTCGCTTCTCGGCTGTGGGGAACTTAATGCAAAGTAAGAGTCTATCGATGTCTATCGAGGGCACTTTAGCGCGTTATGCTTATGCAAGCCTTTACCGTATGCACCAACGTGCGTTGCATGGCTGGTGGAAGATGCTGCTGGTAATCGCTGTGGATAAACTGAATCACGCGGTTAAACCCCGTTTAAAACTGCACTAAGCATGTACTTGAATAACACGATAAGGCAGAATATTGCCTTAATGTTCAGTACGCAGTTTACCAATTAGGCTTTTAATGGCAGCAGATACTTCTTTTGTTCATTTAAGAATTCACAGTGACTTTTCGATGGTGGATGGGCTTACAAAAGTGAAGCCCATTTGTCAGCGCGTGGCGGACATGAATATGCCCGCTATGGCGCTTACCGATCAAATGAACTTTTGTGGTCTGGTGCAATATTACGGTGCTGCTCACAGCAAAGGACTCAAACCGCTTATCGGGGCTGACTTGTGGGTATGGGGGGATTATCCCGAAGGTGAGATTTTTCGCCTGACCGCATTGGCAATGAATAACGAGGGCTATCAGCAAATAATACAGTTGATTTCCAAAGCGTACTTACGCGGCCATGTACAAGGCAAGCCGGTGATTGATAAGGCCTGGCTGGCGCAGCATAACGAAGGCATTATTCTGCTCTCTGGTGCCCGCGAAGGCGATGTTGGGTGCGCGTTGTTGAAAGGCCACCCAGGACCTTTGCAAGAGAGCCTAGCGTTCTATAAGCAACACTTTCCTGATCGCTTTTATCTTGAACTTATTCGCACGGGTCGCGCAGAAGAAGAGGCGTATTTGCATAGTGCGGTTCAACTTGCGGCCGAGCATGAGCTGCCTGTGGTGGCCACTAACGAAGTAGTATTCCTCGAAGAAGAAAATTTCGAAGCGCACGAAATTCGCGTCGCCATTCATGATGGCTATCAACTCGGTGATAAGCGACGGCCGAAAAAATATTCTCCGCAACAATACTTGCGCAGTGCCGAAGAGATGCAAGAGCTGTTTGCGGATATACCCGAGGCATTAGAGAACACCGTTGAGATAGCTAAACGCTGTAATGTCACCATTCGTTTAGGTGAGTACTTTCTGCCTGCGTTCCCGACCGGGAACTTAACGGAAGGTGACTATCTCGTAAAGGTATCCCGTGAAGGCTTAGAAGAGCGACTGGAGTTCTTATTCCCCGACGAGGCGGAACGACAAGCGAAAAGACCCCCTTACGATGAGCGTTTGCAAACCGAGCTTGATGTGATTAACCAGATGGGGTTTCCTGGGTACTTCCTGATCGTCATGGAGTTCATCCAGTGGAGTAAAGATAACAATATTCCTGTGGGCCCAGGACGTGGATCGGGTGCAGGCTCTCTGGTTGCTTACGCCTTAAAAATCACTGATCTGGATCCACTCGAGTTTGATCTACTATTCGAACGCTTCTTGAATCCAGAACGTGTTTCGATGCCCGACTTTGATGTCGACTTTTGCATGGATCGACGCGACGAAGTCATTGACCATGTCGCGGAACTGTATGGGCGCGACGCGGTATCACAGATTATTACCTTCGGTACCATGGCTGCTAAAGCCTCGATTCGCGATGTAGGGCGTGTACTGGGCCACCCTTATGGCTTTGTTGATGGCATCTCCAAGCTAGTGCCCGGCGATCCAGGCATGACGTTGGCAAAAGCATTCGAGCAAGTCCCTGAATTGGGGGAGCGCTATGATGCCGACGAAGAAGTCAAAGAATTGATAGATTTCGCCCGTATCTTAGAGGGTGTGACACGTAACGCAGGTAAACACGCGGGCGGCGTGGTCATTTCGCCGACGACTATTACCGATTTTGCCGCACTGTACTGCGATGACGAGGGTAAAAATCCGGTTACCCAGTTTGATAAAAACGATGTAGAGTCGGCAGGTCTGGTGAAGTTCGACTTCCTCGGTTTGCGGACCTTGACCATTATCCAGTGGGCGTTGGATATGGTGAATGCTCGTAAACAGGAGGCGGGCGAGCCGCTCATCGATATTAATGCAATCAGTCTGACTGATAAAAAGTGTTTTGAAGTGCTTAAGCGAGCTGAAACCACCGCGGTATTCCAGCTCGAATCTGCCGGCATGAAAAAGCTGATTTTACGGCTACTTCCCGATAGCTTTGAAGACATTATCGCATTGGTGGCGCTGTTCCGACCTGGACCACTCGAATCGGGTATGGTCGATAACTTCATTGATCGTAAACATGGTCGAGAAGAAGTGTCCTATCCTGATGCAACCTACCAGCACGAGTGTCTTGAGCCCATACTTGAGCCGACTTATGGCGTTATTTTGTACCAAGAGCAAGTAATGCAGGTAGCCCAGGTCATGGCGGGCTACTCGCTCGGTGGTGCGGATTTGTTGCGTCGAGCTATGGGTAAGAAGAAACCTGAAGAGATGGCGAAACAGCGGGAAGTATTCCGCGAGGGTGCGCACAACAACAACATCGACCCCGAGTTGGCGATGAAAATCTTCGACTTGGTCGAGAAGTTTGCGGGCTACGGGTTTAATAAATCTCACTCGGCCGCGTACGCGTTAGTTTCTTACCAAACTTTGTGGATGAAAACGCACTATCCTGCTGAATTTATGGCTGCGGTCATGTCGGCGGATATGGATAACACCGACAAAATTGTCACCCTAGCGGACGAATGCGAACGCATGGGCTTAGTGTTGCTTCCTCCGGACGTTAATAAAGGCGTGTATAAGTTTACGGTGGATGACGAGCAGCGCGTAGTCTATGGTATTGGGGCTATTAAAGGCGTGGGTGAGGCACCTATTGAAGCGATTCTAGAGGCGCGTAATGACGGTGGTCCCTTTACTGACTTGTTTGATTTCTGCTGTCGAGTTGATTTGAAGAAACTGAACAAGCGTGTCCTTGAACGCTTGATTCGTGCGGGTGCGATGGATAACTTAGGTCCGCACCGAGCAAGTTTGATGGCTTCGCTTGAGAAAGCGATGCGCCAGGCAGTTCAGCACCGTCAAGCTGAGAGTATTGGACAAGCTGATATGTTCGGTGTATTGACGACAGAACCTGATGCCGTCGAGCACGAGTTTGAGAAAGTACGACCATGGCCAGAAGCGGTGTGGCTTGAGGGTGAACGTGAGACATTGGGGTTATATCTTACCGGTCATCCCATCAACCGTTTTAGAAAAGAATTGCAGCACTATGTCGTGGGGGCACTGGCAAACGTCAATGAAACTCGCAAGAATGAATATGTAGGCGTAGCGGGGTTGGTCATTGATGTCCGTGTGATCACCAATAAACGTGGGCAGCGATTTGCTATTGTTACGTTAGACGATAAAAGCGCACGTATGGACGTGATGCTGTATAGTAACGAATACGAAAGTTACCAACACATGCTCGAAAAAGACAGAATTTTGTGGGCAAAAGGTGAGGTACGATTTGATAACTTCTCTGGCAGTAATAGAATGGTCGCTAGAGAAGTAATGACAATTGAGCAGGCACGTGCCAGTTTTGTTAAACATCTCGCCATCACGGTGACCGGTGAACAAATTGAAAAGGGGATGACTAAGCGTCTTACCGAGACAATGCGACCCTTTGCGCAAGGCACTTGCCCAGTAAAAATTCATTACCGAGGCGAACGCGCGTTGGCCTCGATGAACGTTGGGGCTCAATGGTATGTTGAGCCGACCGACGAACTTATACATCATTTACAGGATCTACTGGGTGAACAGTGGGTCACGCTCGAGTTTTAGAGGAAACATTAAATAATGAGCCTAAACTTTTTGGATTTTGAACAACCGATAGCCGAACTCGAAGCCCAAATTGAAGAATTAAAGAATGTTGGCGAACGTGGTGAGCTCGATATAAACATCGAAGAAGAGCTCAAACGGCTTAAGCAGAAGAGTAAAGAGCTGACCGAGAAAATTTTTTCGGAGTTAGGTGCCTGGCAGGTTGCTCAATTAGCGCGTCATCCGTTGCGTCCTTATACTCTCGATTACATCAAGCGCATTTTTACTGAGTTTGATGAGATGGCAGGTGACCGTGCTTACGCTAACGACGAAGCGATTATCGGTGGTGTGGCGCGTCTTGATGGTAAGCCTGTGATGGTCATTGGCCAACAAAAAGGGCGCGAGACGAAAGACAAAATTCGCCGTAACTTTGGCATGCCCAAGCCTGAGGGCTATCGTAAAGCATTACGTTTAATGGAAACCGCCGAACGTTTTAATATGCCAATTATTACCTTCATCGATACTCCGGGTGCCTATCCTGGTATTGGTGCTGAGGAACGTGGGCAGAGTGAAGCCATTGCGCGTAATCTAAAAGTGATGGCGCGTTTAACAGTGCCTATCGTTTGTACTGTAATTGGTGAAGGTGGCTCAGGCGGTGCATTAGCGATTGGCGTGGGCGACCGAGTTAACATGCTGCAATACAGCACGTATTCAGTTATTTCGCCTGAAGGCTGTGCATCGATTCTTTGGAAGAGTGCGTCGAAAGCGCCTTTAGCAGCCGAAGCGATGGGTGTAACTGCGGATAAGAGTAAAGCACTGGGTTTGATCGACACGATTATTCCAGAACCGCTGGGTGGTGCACATCGCAATATGGATGAAATGGCGAGTCGCTTAAAAGATCAATTAAACGCTGACTTAGGCGAGCTGATTGGCCTTGATAAAGAGCAACTGCTCGATCAGCGCTATCAGAAGTTGATGTCTTTCGGTTATTGCTAATAGCCGACCATGAACACCGATACGCTGTACTCTAAATTTCAGCACAGTTTACAGCGCCTAGAATTAGTGCCCGGGCAACAACTCGTTGTTGCCTTGGGTGGTGGTGCGGATTCGCAGACCATACTCGATTGTTTAAACCGCTTTCGGCAAGAAAACCCACAATACGCCTACCTTGCTATCCATCTCGACCATCATTTTCATCCCGACTCACCGTTATGGGCACAGACCATTCAGCAAAGCGTCGACGATTATGGCATGACGAGCCACTTTGAAGACTTATTGTTTGAACAACAGACGCGAGTGTCTAAAGAGGCGATGGGGCGCGAACGTCGGTATCAACGTTTAGCAGCGCTTACCGATGACAATGCGGTTATCTTATTAGGCCAACATCGCAACGATCAGATTGAGACCTTTTTGCTGCAATTAAAACGTGGCAGCGGGCCCCGCGGTCTTGCCTCGATGGCTGAGGTGCAGCCTTTCATTGGACAAAGGCGACTGGTGAGGCCGTTATTGGATGTTAGCAAAGAAGATATTTTAAGCTACGCTCACGCACATCAGTTGACCTGGATTGAAGACGACACAAACTACGATACCCAAATTGAACGTAACTACCTGCGTCATGAAGTGATTCCCAAGATCGAGCAACGCTGGCCTCAGTTCGGTCATAGCGTGCTCCGTTCAGCGGCGCTTTGTGCGGAACAAGATGCACTGCTAGATGAACTCTTGGCTGACAAACTCAACGATGCATGGTGTCAAAATCATTGGTTAGGCACGGGGCTAAGTGTGGCTCAGTTGAGTGATTACTCGGAGCCACTGCAACGCGCTGCTATTCGTTTTTGGTTAACGCGGCATACCGATTGTCAGCGCATGCCGTCACATGCTCAACTGCAAGAAATTCAGCAACAAGCACTGAATGCTTCGAGCGATGCAAAGGTCGAAGTGCGCTTGGGCGCGGCTAGCGTTTATTTGTATGCCAAGGCATTATGGTGGTTTAAGACCGATACTCAATCGCCTCAATTATATGGGCAGGGTGCCCAGCTAGGTCGTCCATGGGATCGCGTCAAATGGCAACTTACTGAGGATCAGCAGCGCCAAGTATCTATTGAACTTACCACGATCGCACAATTATCGACGCCAATAAAATCACAGAAACTCTACCAACCAGGTCGACAGGGTGGGAAGTTACTCAGGGCGTGGTTGAAGCAAGCACGTATTCCATGGTGGTTACGCGACGATTTACCCGTATTACTCGTTGGAGATTGGTTATGGTTGCCTGTGTGTGGTTGGCTAACATGTACGGATTCGTCAACTCCACCACCCTTCAAAGTCAGCTTTGAGCGCTCGGGGTAATACGCGCATCTTAATGACTATCGAAGATATGGCACGCGCCACCGGCATGTTTTGCCGCATACATATTTTCGTCGACTTGGGTTAGTACCTGCTCGACACTGAAATATGGATGCACGCGCACCGAGCCGGCACTGATCTTGATACCATATTGGCTTATCAAAGGTTGTTCACATAGACGTTGTTGCATACGCTTAAAAAGTGCATGTGCAGAGCGTAGATCGGTGTCACGCATAAGCAATAGAAACTCATCACCACCAAACCTAACCGCAACATGATCGTGATCAATTTCTTCGCCAATGATGCTGGCAATTTCTTGTAGGATCTCGTCACCGACGTCATGGCCCTCGCGATCATTGACGTGTTTAAAGTTATCCAAGTCAATCATCATCACTGTATGCGTACGTTGATGTGCATTTTTAATGAGCTTAGCGAGTCGAGGCTTAATGATGGTACGGTTATAAAGTTGTGTTAAAGGATCGCGTGAGGCGAGTTGGCTCATTTGTTGGAATGCTAATAAGTTCCTTAGCGGAAAGACAAGATGAGCATGCATCTTTTTGAGTCGTAACTTTTGTAAAAATGAAAGCGGTTGTAGAAAAGTGTACGTTATTTGTCCGAGTAGTTGGTCATCAGCATAAACTAATACCGCATGCTCGGTTGCGGTGGCTCCCTCTTGTATCAGCACATGGTGATGCAAAGACTCGCTTTCAAAGCGAATCTGTTTTATCGGAACGCGCGTGTTCAAATGAGCGGCAAACAGTGCAAAGAATTCACTTACATCAAGGGTCGTTTGTAAGCGTTCCGCGAGTGAACGTGACTTCTGCCAGTCTTCGCGACGTGACAAATAGCTCGAAAGTTTTTGTGGCATGCTACATTTAACGCTGTTTTTCGAATTGACTTTATTTAACATGACGATCAATTATTTTTGATAATACTAGTTAAAGCAAAATTTGTGCCATAGAGTAAAAATCAATTAATATCATGAAGTTAAATAAGTAAACTCATTGTCACTCTAGCAGTGTTATTATTTTGACAGGACAAACACAATGATGAGGAGAAGCCTATGTACGGTACATTTGCCAGTCTACTAATGTTACTTGCAGTGGCCGTAGTCTTGGTATGGGCGTTTCGCCGCATAAAGTTACCCGCCATTTTGGCGTATCTTACCGCGGGTGTTATCGCAGGACCCGATGTGATGGGTTGGATAGCTGACCCGAATGAATACCATCTGATCGCAGAACTCGGTATTGTGTTGTTGCTTTTCTCTCTAGGCTTGGAATTCTCGCTTCCTAAGATGCTCGCAATGCGACGTTGGGTATTTGGTTTAGGTTCGGCTCAAGTGCTTGTTTCACTGGCCTTATTCATGGGCCTCGGACTTTGGTTGCTTGATAGCCCAACAGCCGCACTCGCTGTAGCTGGAGCGCTGGCGCTTTCGTCAACCGCGGTGGTGATAAAACAGCTCAGTGAAAGCTCACAAACGGCAACGCGACGCGGCCAAATGACCGTTGCCGTATTGTTATTCCAAGATATCGCGGTCGTCCCTTTATTAATTGCCATCCCGCTCCTTGCAGGACAAGGCGGCGACAATATTGTTTACAGTCTATTGTTAGCGCTGCTTAAAGGTGCGGCTGTGATCACGGTATTACTCTTGATTGGTAAATGGGTTTTACCGTACCTATTTCGTGAAATTGCTCGTCAACGCACTGATGAGTTGTTTGTACTCGCCACGTTATTGGTGGCTTTGGTCGCTGGCGGCCTAACCCATTTATTTGGTTTGTCGATGGCGCTTGGGGCCTTTTTAGCCGGTATGATGCTTGGCGAAAGTAAGTACAAACATCAACTCGAAGCCGATATTCGTCCTTTCCGTGACATTTTAATGGGACTGTTTTTTACCACCGTCGGTATGCAATTGTCGCTCAACGCAGTGGTTTTCGAGTTTCATTGGATAGTCGCGACTTTGCTGGTTATGGCGCTGATTAAGGTATTATTGATTCAAGGCGTAGCGCGCATGATGGGTGAACACCGACGTGATGCATGGGCGACGGCAGTATCATTATTTCAAATGGGCGAGTTTGGTTTTGTACTTGTGTCTTTGGCTGCCTCCTATGGTCTTTTAGAGCCTCGGATCAGTTCCATTCTGATTGGTGTGGGTGTGTTAAGTATGGCGATTACCCCATTAGTCATTCAAAAGCTACAGCCTTTGGTTGCGTTCTTGGCACACGATGAAGGAGATTCATCAGGTATCCGCTCCGATCAATCCGAAGAGGAACAATCGGCCCCGGCACTTATTTGTGGTTTCGGACGGGTCGGACAGACCGTATCACGATTTTTAGAAGCTGAAGGTATTAAACATGTCGCGATAGACAATGATCCGATGCGTGTGCAAGAAGCGGTGGCAGGGGGCGCCAAAGTGTATTTTGGCGACAGCGCTAAGCGCGATATCTTGCGTGCCGTTGGCGCGCAACATGCGCCATTGATTGTGATCAGTTATGCCGACGACACCTATGCGATAAAAACGTTGAAAGAAATTCGTGCTATGAACGAAGACGCCTTTATCTTAGTGCGAAGCCGCGATGATAGCCGTTTGACTGCGCTGCAAGAAGCCGGTGCTTCGCAGGTTGTGCCGGATACCCTAGAAGCGAGTTTGATGTTGATATCGCACGTGCTGAACCGCTCAGGTGTGCCTATTCGTCGCATTCTCACGCGCCTAGAACAAGAGCGACGTAACCATTATGGCGATATGCATGGCTTTTTCCCTGGTTCGCATACGGATATGGATCCCGAACGGTTAGAGAAACTTCAGTTTTTGCATGCAGTGCCTTTACCTCAACACGCATGGGCAGTCGGCAAGTCGGTGGAAGAGTTAGATTGGTCTAAACGTAATGTAGAGCTCAAGGCGATTCGCCGTGATGATGTCGAAGTGACTGATTTAACTGATCAAATTGAGTTAGCAGTTGATGATGTTGTGTTGTTAAGTGGTAAACCGGCTGCGGTGGAAGCGGCAGAACGGTGGTTACTAGAGGGATAGCAAGGGTTTCAGCTAAGTTTGTAATAGTCCGTTACAACTTAGGGGGCGAAACTCATAAATAGCAACACATCTGTGCTAACAATTTACATTTATTGCGGCGATAATAAGGCTATAACAAAATATTCTTAACCAATTGACTGAGCGACAATTATGAAGATTAAGAAAAGAGCCTTTATCCCACCGATGATTATAGTTTTGTTTATTGCGCTAGCCGTGGTCGCTAGTATGGCGGGTAAGCCGCCTGAGAAAAAACAAAACGTTAAACCCGCCCCGATGGTCGAGGTGAAAGAAGTCCAACCCGAGAACATGACGTTTGTTGTTGATTCGCAGGGTACGGTTCGACCAAAACACAGTACGCAACTGTTATCAGAAGTGAGCGGCCAAATTATTGAAATCGCCGATAACTTTAATGCGGGCGGCTTTTTCAGCAAAGGTGACATGTTGTTGCAGATTGACCCGAGTGATTACAAGGTCGCTGTCCAACAAGCAAAGGCACAATTGCTACAAGCCCAAGCTTCGCTTGAAGAAGAAAAAGCTCGTGCTCGTGTTGCTGAAGAAGAGTGGGCGATGTTCAAAGACGGCGAGGCACCTGCCTTGGGTCTTCGCAAGCCTCAGCTAGCCAGCGCGCTATCAGCGGTTGAATCCGCTGAAGCAAACCTAGCGATGGCACAGCGTAACCTCGAACGTACGACGATTCGTGCGCCATTCGATGCGATCTTGCGCTCTAAGCAAGCTGACTTAGGTCAGTTTGTCGGCTCAGGCAGTCAAATTGCTATGTTATATGGCACCGGTACCGCCGAAGTTCGCCTGCCACTGAGCGACTTAGATACAACGTATCTCGATATGCCGAGCGAAGGTAAACAACCCAAGGTTCATTTACAGTCGATGGTAAACGGTATTAGTACTGACTGGCAGGGTCGTTTAGTTCGCACTGAAGGCGTGTTAGATGAAAATAGCCGCGTTATTTATGGCGTGGTAGAAGTCGATGACCCATACAATCTGGAAGGGAATACACACAACGCAACCTTGCGTTATGGCCGTTTTGTTGATGCCAAAATTGAAGGGCAATCGGTATCGAATGTCATGAGCGTGCCAACATACGCGATCAATGAAGACAGCTCAGTATGGATTGTCGATGACGAGCGAGTGCTTAAGCACCGTACGGTGCAAGTGATTCGCACCCAGAGTAATGATTCGATTATCAGTTCGGGCCTTGAGCGAGGCGATAAAGTGGTACTGACTCAGTTAGCTAATCCGTTGCCTGGAACGCCCGTTCGCTTAGAAGGTGATCCGCTCCCTGCGCAAATGGAATCGACTGCACAAAAAGAACAACAAAGTGGCGACAACAAGCAGTCTGCCGAGTCGGATAGTAGCGAAGCCGGTAATGAACAAACGGCGAGCAACGCGAACCGCTAAGAGGTCATGACGATGAGTACAGAAGATACTAATAAAGGCATTATCGCATGGTTCGCGCGCAACTCGGTTGCCGCTAACCTGCTATTATTCCTGATTGTGGTTGCGGGCGTGATGTCGATTTTCAGTGTTCGCAAGCAAATGTTTCCAGAAATTTCATTAAACGTAATCAGCATTCAAGTACCCTTCCCAGGTGCTGCGCCGCAAGAAGTAGAACAAGGCGTCATTATGTTGATTGAGGATGCGCTCGAAGACGTTGATGGCGTTGAAGAGATGACATCGCGTTCACAGGAAGGCCTCGGCTCAGTCACTATTGAAGTTGAACCCGATTACGATGTTCAAGTAGTGATGGACGAAGTTAAAATGCTAGTGGACGCCATCCCTAACTTCCCACAACAAATTGAAAAGCCAAACATCTATCGTGTGCGACCTAACCGCAATGTGATTTGGATGACTGTCTACGGTGATGTGACGGAGCGTCAGCGCAAAGAGCTGGCTAAAGAAGTCCGTGACGAGCTTAAACAAGTAGGCGGAATTACCAAAGTAGAAGTCGTGGGTGCACGTGGTTACGAAATCGCTGTAGAAATTTCGCAAGAAGATCTCGAACGCTATGGTTTGAGTTTCCAGCAAATCGTTAATGCCGTGCGCGGCACCTCGCTCGATGTCGCCGGTGGTTCTATTAAAACGCCTAATGGCGATATTTTACTGCGCGCTAATAATCAGGCGTACGTGGGTGATGAATTCGAGAAAATCGTGTTGATTAGTCGCCCTGATGGTACTCGTTTGACCTTAGGTGACATTGCGCAAGTGACCGATGGCTTTGTCGAGACTGAGGCGTTCACCCGCTTTGATGGCAAGCCAGCGACCTTTGTGCGGGTTAACTCGGTAGGCGATCAGAACGATCTTAAAATCGCTGAAGTTGTGAAAAACTATGCGGAACGCAAAAATACCTCGCTACCTGATGAAGTAAAAGTCGCGTATTGGGGGGATTCGTCATATTACCTGCAAGGCCGTCTCGACCTCATGTTAAATAACATGTGGATGGGTGGTTTGTTGGTATTCCTGATGCTGTCTTTGTTCCTACAGCTACGATTAGCGTTCTGGGTGATGATCGGCATTCCCGTGTGCTTCTTGGGTACAATCGCGCTGATGCCGCTACCGATGTTTGATGTGTCCATTAATATGATCTCCTTGTTTGGATTCATATTGGTGCTCGGTATAGTCGTGGATGATGCCATTGTCATAGGCGAAAGCGCCTATACCGAGATCGAAGAAAATGGCAAATCGATAGACAACGTGGTGCGTGGTGCTAAGCGGGTTGCGATGCCAGCGACGTTCGGTGTTCTGACCACCATGGTGGCCTTCGTGCCTATGCTGATGGTGGATGGCGGTATGGGCGCAATCTGGGAGTCTATTGCCTGGGTTGTCATCCTTTGCTTAATGTTCTCACTAATCGAGTCTAAGCTGATACTGCCTGCGCATATCGCCAACATGAAGTACTCGAAAGATGGTAAGGACAAACCGAATGCGTTCCAGCGTTTCCGTAATCGCTTTGCTGCTGCTGTGCAACGTTTTGTACACGGTTACTATCGTCCTTTCCTGAAGAAGTGTCTTCATTATCGCTACACAACGTTAGCGACCTTCGTTGGCATGTTGATCTTAATGGTTGGCTTGATTAGCGGTGGTATTGTGCGTTGGGTTTTCTTCCCCGATATTCCGAGTGACTTTATTCAGGCAAACATTGAGATGCAGCCAGGGACATCGGAAGAGCGTACCATTGAAGTCTTGAAAGCGGTCGAGAACGGACTGAAGTCTGTTGATGACACCATCGCTGAAGAAGAAGGTTCAGGCGTTGTTCGTCATACCAATATTTGGATGAACGGTAATACTGGCGGTACTATCTTCGCTGAATTGAAGAAAGGTGAAGAACGAGAGATCGACGGCTACGCGATTGTTAATAAATGGCGCGAAAACGTGCCTGAATTAGCCGGTGTACGTACCGTTAACTTCCAAGGTGGTATTGGCGGCGGCAGTGGCTTCGATATTGAGTTCCAGTTGACAGGCCAAAACCTCGACCAGCTTAAATCCGCGGCGGATGAGCTGAAGCAAGTCATGTCGACTTATGATGGTGTGTTTGATATCGAAGATACGTTCGGTGACGGCAAAGATGAGATTTTGCTCAAAACCAAACCGCTCGCAGAAGCCATGGGCATTGACCTTGGCGAGTTGGCTACGCAAGTGCGTTATGCTTTCTACGGTGCTGAAGCTCAACGTATTCAGCGTGGTGACGAAGAAATTAAAGTGATGGTTCGCTATCCTGAATCTCAGCGCCAATCCGTGGGTAACTTGCAAGATATGAAGTTACGTACTGCAGACGGCGGCGAGATCCCGTTTACCGAATTGGCTGAGATTGAGCACTCGAAGGGTTATGACACCATTACGCGTATCGATCGTCAGCGTTCAGTTAACGTGAGAGCCCGTGTGAACAAGGATGAAGTCGAGCCGTCTAGCATCGTGCAAGAGATCCGCAATGTGAAATTGCCTGAGATCTTGGAACGTCACCCAAGTGTTGGGTTTGGTTTGCAAGGCGCGACTCAGGACGAGGCGGAAGCGACCAGTTCATTGGCCGTGGGTGGCGTATTAGCTATGTTTGCAGTGTACGCGCTGATGGCTGTGCCGCTGCGCTCATACAGTCAGCCTCTGATCATTATGTCAGTGATTCCGTTTGGTATCATCGGCGCGATTATTGGCCACTGGATTCTGGGTATGCCGGTGAGTATCTTGAGCTTGTTCGGCATCATTGCCTTAGCTGGGGTCGTGGTGAATGACTCGTTGGTAATGGTCGACTATGTCAACCGAGCGCGTGAAGAGGGTACGCAATTGCGTCATGCGGTGTTAGATGCGGGCTGTCGACGCTTCCGTGCGATTACGCTGACTTCATTGACTACATTCTTTGGCTTGTTGCCAATCGTTTTAGAGAAGTCATTGCAGGCGAAGATCGTTATTCCAATGGCGATCTCCTTAGCGTTTGGTATTATTTTCGCAACGATTATTACGTTGTTGCTGATTCCATGTCTCTACCTGATTTTGGATGATGCAAAACGCAACACGCAAACAATGTTGTCTTGGTATGGTTTAGCGAAACCGCCTAAACCAAAAGAAGAGACCACTGAAGAAGCATTAAAAGATTACTAAGTTAATGCGCATAAAAAAGCCGAGCCTCCGTGCTCGGCTTTTTTGTGCCTGACCGAAATTACAGCCGCCGTGAAAATTTAAAATGCGCTCATCAAAGTTGTCATAAACTGTTAACATAAGGCGATTAATGTAGGCACAATCAACAGGCACGGGGACGCTATGCTGCTATCAGTGATCGACATCATTGTTTTGTTGTTCTTTTTTGTTTGCTGGATAGGTTATTCCCTGTTCGCGCGTAAACGCGCTAAAACCACACACTGTTTGTCGAGTATTCTGTGTGAGCTGCGTATCGACTGGATGCGTAATGTGATGCACAAAGACAATCAAATTGCCGATGCCTCACTTATCGGCAACGTAGAGCGTACAGTGACTTTCTTCGCTTCTTCGACCATTTTGGTGTTGGCGGGTGTAATTACCGTACTCGCGCATGCCGACCAGCTAGTAAATGTACTCAACGAACTGCCGCTAACACCCACCGCGCATGTGAATATGGTGCAGTTTAAGCTTGCTGTGCTAGCGCTTATATTTATCTACGCCTTTTTTAAATTTACTTGGGCTATAAGACAGTTTGGTTTCGTGTCGGTGTTGCTCGGTGTCAGCGTAAATTATCAGCAGAACCAACGTCCAGAAGAAGAACGTGAAGAGTTTGCTCGTCATGCTGCGAAAGTATTGGACCAATCCGGTCATGAATATAACAAAGGCTTAAGAACGTATTATTTTGCACTCGCGTACATGTCATGGTTTTTGCACCCTGTGATGCTGGTGGTATCAAGTGCCATTGTCGTTTGGGTATTGTACCGACGTGAGTATAAGTCACGGGTATTACGTGACTTATTAGCTACCAAAGGGTTTGTCCCCGGGAAAAAAGTGAAGGAGTAAGATGGTGGACCAAGTGTTTAGCAATTTTCTTAACTGGACTCGACAGCACGAATGGGGCTACCCCGAACAATTTCAGAAGAGATTAGATAACGGTACTCAATTAACGGTTTGGGACAGTGGCGTGTTGGTCGTTGAACCGGACCATGCCGGCGACAAAGATATTATTTTATCGTGTGCTGTTCATGGTAACGAAACCGCACCCATTGAAATTTGCAGCGATATTATTCAGGACATTATTTCGGGTGAACAGACAGTTGCTCATCGCGTACTATTTCTTATTGCTAATCCAGCTTCAATTAATATTGAACAGCGGTTTGTCGAAGAAAATATGAACCGTTTATTTAGCGGTGCGCATAGTCAAGGTAGTAAACAGAATAAAGAACGTGAGCGTGCGAAAGAAATTGAAGGCTATTGCGAGCGTTTTTACGCATCGGCTCCAAAGGGAGAGCGTCGCCGTTATCATTATGATTTGCACACCGCCATTCGCGACTCTAAGCGTGAAAAATTTGCCGTCCATCCGTTTACCGACGGTAAGCCATATCACCGTGAACAATTGCAGTTCTTACTCGCCTGCGGTGTTGATACCATTTTATTAAACCAGCAACCGACCACAACATTTTCCTATTTTTCATACAACACCTTCGGGGCTCAGGCATTTACCGTTGAGCTGGGTAAAGTGAAAAAATTTGGCGAGAATAATCGTGCGGATTTCCAAGCGGCAGAAGATACGCTGCGTCGGCTAGTGGGTGAGCAAGTGCTTAGTTTCCCTGAGTTTGAACCAGAACAGCACTTTATGTTTGCTGAAGCGCAAACAATTAATCGTCAACACGAAGAATTTGAACTTAATTTCGCCGATGACGTAGCTAACTTTACCGCTTTTGACAAAGGCGACCTATTAGCGATTGATGGTGGTGAAAATATTTACGCACAGCATGATGGCGAACATATTATTTTCCCTAATGCGCAGGTGGCATTGGGGCAACGCGCTTTGTTGACCGTAATCCGAGTGCCGACAGAATCACTCGAGCTGGTCTAATCTCCGCATAATATTTGTTAAAACTGTTCGTTTCCATTTACACTAGGCCCACTGGATATTCTCCCGTGGGCTGTTTGCATGACACTTTACGTAAAGGTAAAGTAGCGGCAACTTTACACCCTGCTTAAAACCGAAAGAGAAGGTTATGGCCAAGGATAAAAAACACAATACAGAGATAGTGACCCAGTCACAGTGGTTTGACAGTGACTCAGTAACTATTCCCATGCTCCAGCTTCTGAAAGAAGATGGCAGCTTACACAAAGGCGTTGAGATGCCAGAGTACGACAAGGATCTCATCGTAAAAATTCATGACACTATGTTGTTCATCCGTACCTTGGACGAACGCATGATTGCCGCACAGCGCCAAGGTCGTATTAGTTTCTACCTGGCTTCGCGTGGCGAAGAAGCTGAAAGCGTGGCTTCAGCGGCGGCGTTAGATCAAGGCGACATGATCATGGGTCAATACCGTGAGCAAGGCGCGCTGGCTTATCGTGGATTTACCGTAGAACAGTTCATGAACCAGTTGTTCTCAAACGAACAAGATCTTGGTAAAGGGCGTCAGATGCCGGTTCACTACGGATGTCGTGAGCTTAACTTCATGACCATCAGTTCGCCTCTGGGTACTCAGATTCCACAGGCGACCGGTTACGCGTTTGGCCAAAAAATGGATAAAACCGGCAAATGTACTATTTGCTACTTCGGCGAGGGTGCTGCATCTGAAGGTGACTTCCACGCTGCACTGAACATGGCATCAGTTTATAAAGTGCCGGTAATCTTCTTCTGTCGAAATAACGGTTATGCGATTTCTACACCGTCTCAAGGTGAGCAATACGGCGGTGATGGTATCGCACCCCGTGGTATTGGTTACGGCATCAAAACTATCCGTGTCGATGGTAATGATGTGTTTGCTGTGTTGAAAGCAACCCAAGAAGCACGTCGTCTCGCCGTTGAAGAAGACGAGCCTGTATTAATCGAGGCGATGTCTTATCGTATGTCGGGTCACTCAACCTCAGACGATCCGACCGGCTACCGTACACGTGATGAAGAAGACGAGTGGAAAGTGAAAGATCCGCTTGAACGTCTGCAAAAGTGGATGCTGAACGAAGGTTGGTTGACCGAAGAGCACATCACCAGTCAGCATGAGAAAGTTAAAGCCAGCGTTTTAGCAGCACTGAAAGAGGCCGAGAAAGTGCCAGCTCCTCACATTGATGAACTTATCAATGACGTTTACGACCAACCGAATGAGTTGCTTAAAGAACAGCTTGAAGAACTTAAAGAACACATTCGCAAATATCCGGATGCCTATCCGAAAACGTCGGGGAGACTGGACTAATGGCTAAAATGAATTTACTACAAGCCATCAACAGCGCCTTAGACCTGGCGATGGCTAAGCACGACAACGTATACAGCTTCGGTGAAGATACTGGCGGCTTCGGTGGCGTATTCCGCGCGACCTCAGGCTTAACCGAGAAATATGGTAAACACCGTAACTTTAATACGCCGCTCGTTGAGCAGGGTATTATTGGTTTCGCGAATGGCTTGGCATCACAAGGCAGCTACGCCGTCGCAGAAATCCAGTTCGGCGATTATATCTTCCCAGCGTTTGACCAAATCGTTAACGAATCAGCTAAGTTCCGCTATCGCTCAGGTAACGAGTTTAACGTCGGTGGTTTAACGATTCGTACGCCGTATGGCGGTGGTATTGCAGGTGGTCACTATCACTCGCAATCTCCGGAAGCCTATTTTGCACATACGCCGGGCCTAAAAATCGTCATGCCACGTAACCCATACGAAGCCAAAGGGTTATTGCTGAGCAGTATCTTTGACCCCAACCCGGTTCTGTTCATGGAGCCTAAGCGCTTATACCGAGCTTCAACCGGTGATGTACCAGAGGAAGAGTACACGATTCCTCTCGGTCAAGCTGAGGTGGTTAAAGAAGGCGCTGACATCACGCTACTCGCGTGGGGCGCACAAATGGAAATGACTGAAAAAGCGGCTGAACTTGCTGAGAAAGACGGTGTTTCATGTGAAATAATCGATCTGCGCACGATTTTGCCGTGGGACGTAAAAACCGTCACTGAGTCGGTGTTGAAAACGGGACGTTTAGTTATCAGCCAAGAAGCGCCGATAACCAGCGGCTTTGCGAGTGAAATCGCAGCGACAGTACAGGATAAATGCTTCTTGTATCTTGAATCGCCGATTGCGCGCGTGTGTGGTTTGGATGTTCCTTATCCATTGTGCCATGAGAAAGAATATATGGCGGATCATCTGAAGATCTACGAAGCCATTAAACGCACGATGAACTACTAAGGGTCAATGTCATGAGTAAAGATTTTATTCTGCCGGATATTGGTGAAGGCATCGTCGAGTGTGAAATTGTTGAATGGCTTGTAGCCGAAGGCGATACCGTAAAAGAAGACCAGCCGGTTGTTGAAGTAATGACCGACAAGGCGATGGTTGAAATTCCTGCGAAGGATGATGGCGTTGTTGAGAAGCTGTATTACCAGAAAGGTGATATCGCAAAAGTTCACGAGCCGTTATTCCGCATCAACGCCGAAGGTGATGCTTCTGATGATGCTGCGCCGGCATCTGACGATGCCGCACCTGCTTCTTCGGATGATGCTGAAACCACTGATTTCATTCTGCCGGATATCGGTGAGGGTATCGTGGAATGCGAAATTGTTGAATGGCTCGTCAGCGAAGGCGATGAGGTCAAAGAAGATCAGCCCGTTGTCGAAGTCATGACTGACAAAGCGACAGTTGAAATCCCGGCTAAAGAAGATGGCAAAGTGGTTAAGCTTTATCACAAGAAAGGTGATATCGCTGAGGTTCACAAACCGTTATTCGCACTGCAACCTGCCGGTGGCGTTGAGCCAAGCAAGCAGACTAAAGATTCAGCACAAGCGCAGCAGAAGAACACACCAAGTCAATCGGCTGATGGTGGGGCAGAACCGGCGCAACCAGCGCGTCAAGGTAAGGCCGTTGCGAGTCCTGCGGTGCGTCGTTTAGCGCGTGAAAATAGCATTAACATCGCGGATGTGCCAGGTTCTGGTAAAAAAGGTCGGGTGTTAAAACAAGACATTAAAGACTTTGTTGCCGGTGATAAGTCAGCATCACAAGCGAGTACGCAACAGCAAACGACTACTTCTGCACAGCAGAGCGGTGGTTCGCGTACCGAAGCAATCCGTGGTGTGAAAGCGGCGATGGCGAAGCAGATGATGAACTCTGTCAGCACAATTCCGCACTTCACTTACTCGGACGAGTTTGACCTGACGAACTTGATTGCATTGCGGGAAAAACTCAAAGAGCAATATAAAGAACAAGGTGTTCGTCTGACGGTGATGCCGTTCTTTATCAAGGCGCTGTCATTGGCGCTGAAAGAGTTCCCTATCATGAATGCACAGGTCAACGATGATTGCACGGAAGTCACTTATTTTGACGACCACAACATCGGCATGGCGGTTGATACCAAAATTGGCTTGTTGGTACCTAACGTAAAACAGGTACAAAACAAGAGTATTATCGATGTTGCGAATGAAGTGACACGTCTAACCCAAGCCGCACGTGAAGGCAAAGTGCCGCAAGCGGACATGAAGGGCGGTACTATCAGCATTTCAAACATCGGTGTTATTGGTGGCACGGTGGCAACGCCGATTATTAATAAGCCGGAGGCAGCGATTGTCGCTTTAGGTAAAGTACAAGAACTGCCGCGTTTTGATGCGGATGGTCAAGTGGTTGCACGTAAGATGATGACGGTGAGCTGGTCGGGTGACCACCGTATTATCGATGGCGGCACCATCGCGCGCTTTAACAAGCGTTGGCAAGAGTTTCTTGAAGATCCCACCAGCATGCTGGTAAATATGGTCTAACAAGGCTAGATAGTAAAAAGGCGCTCCATAGAGCGCCTTTTTTAATGGCCATCAGCCCAGAGATTTCTTTTTAATGCGAATACGCTGAAAAACCAATCCCGAGATAATCAGGACTAAGCCGGCGATGGTGCTCAGATGAATTGTTTCACCAATGATTTGGTTGAGTAAAATCAGCGAAATAAACGGCGATAAAAATATCAAATTACTAATAAGGGATGTGTTGGTCGCAGTTTTCATTGCGCTCATCCACAGTAAGAAGGTAATCCCCATTTCGAATAAGCCAACATAGCTTACTGCCAGCCAGCCTTGCCATGGGATCCCGCTCCAATCGTCAAACCATACTGATGCAACCCACAAGAATGGAAGCGATAAACCGAAAGCAAGTACTAACTGTACGACCGAATCAGCGTTACGTTTGGTATTGATAATCCAGTACAAGGCCCAGAGAAAGGTTGATAGTAGCGCCCAAAGAACGCCTTCTAGATTACTGAATGAAAGTCCTATAACATCGCCCCGCGTTGCAATCACCAGCACGCCTAAGTAGCCCAGAGCGCTGGCAAACCAATCCCGCTTACGAATCTTTTGTTTAAGTAATACGGCTGCCATAAATGTGAGCGCAATGGCCCAGGTATAGTTGAGCGGTTGAGCCTCCGAAGCGGGAAGCAACGAGTAGGCCTCGAACAGCACCAAGTAGTAAACGGTGGGGTTGAGCACACCAATTAATAGGTAATAGAGCGGCATCCTACGCAGCTCAAGCAAAAGTTGCGCTTGCTTACGTTGAATAAATGCCACCAAGGTCAGCACGAGGCATGAAACCGTACTCGCAGCGGTCACCATTTGCAGAGGGGAAAGGTAGTTAAGCGTGATCTTGAAGGCGGTTGCTACCGTAGACCATAGCAACACAGCGGAAAGTGCATAAAGAAACGCCTTTTTGTCGTTTTCCATTATCCCCCCTTAGTGCAAATCATGTGATTGGCGCGGAGAATAGCGCACTTTGGGGTGAGTGCCTAGCTTAGTTTAAATGGAGTTTAAAAGGTCGTATGAGTGGATATTTAAGTGTCATCACTTTGGTTGTCGATGACCTCAATCGAAGTTTTGAGTTTTACAATCAAGTATTTGATTGGCCTAATAAAGGCTTGCAAGGTAATCGAGAAGATGACACCCAAGTGGCATTTTTTTCGCCGCAGGGGAACGTGAAAATTGCACTTTGGCCACGCGAAAGCTTTAATCGCCAACTAGAGATCAATAGCGTCCACTCGCCTTGCATGGGTACCACGATGCAAAGCCTCAATGTGGAATCGGAAGCTGCAGTGGAAGCCTTATTTGATCGCGCTATGCACGCCTTTGCAGAATCCATCAAGCCACCCCATTGGCAACCATGGCATTGCTATGGTGCCTACTTTAAAGACCCAGATGGCCACTTGTGGGAAATCACCTTTAATCCATCCAAAGCTTAAGAGATAAGTTCATCGCTTAGTTGCAAGGATTGTTAGTAACACTTTTTAGAGTGCACGCTCTAAAATGCCGGAGGAAAGTATGTTTAATCGGCAATTAAAACAACAACTTGAGACGACACAGCAAGTCGCTTCACAGCTGCAGTCGACGTTTGACGCAATTGATGACCACGTCGCACGCATCGACTTTACCCCAGCAGGTGACGTCATTGATGCTAACAGCGTATTTTTAGCCGCGATGCAGTGTTCATTAGAGGCTATCGTCGGGCGCCATCATCGGCAATTCTGTGATAGCGAGCTTGCCTCCTCGGACGACTATCACCAGTTTTGGCGGGATCTTGCTCAGGGGGTTGCGAAAAAAGGTCGGTTTAAGCGTCGACGTCCAACAGGTGAGGAACTGTGGTTAGAGGCGACATACTTTCCCGTGCGCGATGCTCAGGGGCGCGTGAATCGTATTATGAAAATTGCTTCGGATGTCACCGCCGAGGTGGAGCAGCTCAATCGACAACGTTCGATTACCGAAGCGATTAGCCGCTCGATGGCGGCTATTGAGTTTGATACCCAAGGTCACGTGTTGTGGGCAAATGATAACTTTTGCCGAACCATGGGTTATCGACTCGAGGATATTCAGGGTAAACATCATCGAATATTCTGTGATGACAGTTTCTATCAAAAACACCCTGATTTTTGGCAAAAGTTGAGTCAGGGTCAGTTTGAAGCCGGTCAGTTTAAACGTATTCGCAAAAATGGCGAGAATATTTATTTAGAAGCGACCTATAACCCGATTAAAGATGACAACGGCACAGTGCAATCGATTATTAAGTTTGCGACCGATATAACCGAGCAAGCCGTTGCTTCACAGCAAGCTGAAGAAGCGGCTGAAATAGCTCAGAGTACCTCGCTACAAACGGCGCATATTGTTAAAGATGCGATGAAGGGTATTCAACGTAATACGAACACGGCTGCTGATATCGTCAAACGGAGCGAGCAAGCGGATGCAGTAGTGCAAGAACTCAAGTCGCAGTCGGTTAAAATCAGTGAAACGGTAAAAACCATTAATGGTCTTGCTGATCAAACCAACCTGTTAGCACTGAATGCGGCGATTGAGGCAGCGCGTGCCGGTGAACATGGGCGAGGCTTTGCTGTGGTGGCGGATGAAGTGCGTCAGTTGGCTACCCGGACAACGCAGGCAACCGCTGAGATCAGTCAAGTGATGACCATGAGTGAGGGCGTTTCTGCCCGAATTTCTGAAAATATGGCGGCGATTCAGCAGGTCGCCCAAACCGGCGAAGAACAGATGCAGGAAATTCGCGCCATTATGGAGGAAATTGATCAAGGGGCGAACAACGTGGTGAACGCTGTCGCCCGCTTGAACGTGGGTCATTAGCCGGCTGCTGGGTAAGCGTAGCTTGAGCCAAAGCCCAGCGGAATGCCGAGTGTCCAGTAAAGAACCAAGAAAATAGACCAAATAACCAGTAACGCAATCGAGTACGGTAGCATCATGGATACTAAGGTACCAATGCCCGTACTCTTAACATAGCGCTGACAGTACAACACGATCAGTGGGAAGTAGGGCAATAACGGCGTAATAATATTACTGCTCGAATCCCCGACTCGATAGGCGGCCTGCGTCAAATCAGGCGAGTAACCGAGTTGCATCAACATCGGTACTAAGATCGGCGAAATAAGCGCCCATTTAGCGGATGATGAGCCAACAAACAGGTTGATGAACGCCACTAGAAAAACAATACCCACCATGGTCACCCCACCAGATAACTCTAATGAAGCGAGGAAGGTGGCACCTTTGACGGATAGCAACGTGCCTAGCTGTGAATCCCCGAATGCCTTAATAAACAGTGCGCAGAAGAATGCCATGACAATGTAGTACGCCATACCTTCCATCGCGGTCGACATCGCTTTGATGACATCCTGTGAGTTAGTAAAGGTTTTCGCGACAAAGCCGTGCACAATGCCTGGTACCACGAAGAATAAGAATATCAGCGGTACAATCATGCCAAATATGGGCGCCGTCACACTGGCAAGATTGCCCTCGCTGTCTGCGAGTGGTGACTGGTCTATGACTGCAAGATAGGTCAGCAGGGCGGCACCCGCGAGCATGGTCATCACCGCTGTCTTAAACGCTTTTTTATCTTGTGGTGTGACATCATCAAGCTGCGGCATATCCTCTTGGTCGCCATCAATGGGCACGTTTTTAAGGCGTGGCTCAATGACTTTGTCCGTTAAAAACCAACCAATGGCAACCACCACCAATGAAGACACCGCTGTGAATGCATAGTTGTTAAGCGGGTTCAGTTGTACTGAAGGGTCAATAATCTGTGCAGCGCTCTCGGTAAAGCCTTGTAGTAAGGGGTCAATCGCCGAGGGCACAAAGTTCGCGCTAAAGCCCCCTGAGACACCGGCAAATGCGGCTGCGATACCTGCCAACGGGTGACGTCCTGCCGCGTAGAAAATAACACCACCTAACGGGATAACCAGCACATAACCCGCATCTACAGCAGTGTGACTGACGATTGCAACCAAAATAAGCATGGGGGTTAACAGCATTTTGGGTGTAACACGCAGCATCAATTTGATACCTACGTTAATAAAGCCCGAACGCTCGGCTACCCCGACACCCAACATGGCAACTAAGACCACACCGAGTGGCGCAAAGGTCATAAAGGTATTGACCATCCCCGTGAGGAATGACGTCAGTTGATCGCTCGCTAATAAATTGGTGATGGTGATGGCATCACCGGTGACGGGGTGGCGTTCGGCAAAGTCGACATACGAAAGTCCCCACGAAACAAAGGCGACAATAATCAGTAGGCCAAAAAACATCACTGCCGGGTCCGGTAACTTATTACCGACTTTTTCGATGCCATCTAGGAACCGATTCAGCAATGTATTCGGCGACTGTTTTGCCGTAGGCGTAGGCGTTTCAGAATCGCTCATGGTATCCTCTTATTAAAGTTAGAATGGTTAAATTTAAAATGCTGTGGAAAATGTTATCACAGTGTTAACAAACGAAGGTAGAGACTTTACGCGATGATTTGTGGAGTAGATGAAGCGGGGCGTGGCCCAATCGCGGGACCTGTTGTAGCCGCTGCTGTTATTTTGGACCCTGAGCAGCCGATTGAGGGACTCAATGACTCTAAGAAGTTGAGTGCAAAAAAGCGCGAGCGCTTGAGTGAAGAGATAAAAGCAAAAGCGCTTTACTGGAGTATTGCGCAAAGTGATGTCGACGAAATTGACCAACTCAATATTCTGTGGGCGTCAATGCTGGCGATGAAGCGTGCAGTGGAAGCGCTGCCAGAAGCTCCGACTGAGGTGCTCGTGGATGGCAATCGTGTACCCGATCTCGTCGTGCCAGCACGCGCTGTCGTAGGCGGTGACGCCAGTGAACCGACCATCGCTGCGGCATCGATACTCGCCAAAGTCGAGCGGGATCGACAAATGCTGGAGTGGCACCAAACCTACCCACAGTATGAGTTCGATCGCCATAAAGCCTACGGCACCGCGCGTCACCTTGAATTACTGAAGCTACATGGGCCGTGTGTCATTCATCGACGCAGTTTTAGACCGGTACGTGAAGCCCTCAACGCTTGTGATTAAAGCGGTTTCTTTTTAAACTATACAGCCTTTTGTTTTGCTGTTTTTCGACAATTTACGGATGTACCCATGCAATCAACTAATCACTCGATTCCCCACGTGGATATGCGTCGTTACGACGAAGATTTTCAAGCATTTACCAAGGATGTCGGTAACGGCTATGAAGAATATGGATTTATTGCGCTGACAAATCATGGTGTTGATACACAGTTGATTGAACGAGCTCTGGATACTTGCCGTGAGCTATTCGCACTGCCCGAAGACGTGAAAATGAAATATCACCGTCCTGGAGAAGGTGGTGCACGGGGTTATACGCCGTTTGGTACTGAGATTGCAAAAGATGCAAAACATGTCGATTTAAAAGAGTTCTGGCATGTGGGACGTGAGCTCGAAGGCGAGCCGCCGTATCCACAGTTGCTGCCCAACGTGTGGCCCGAGGAACTGCCAGAGTTTAAGCGCGATATGACCTTGATCTATCAAGAACTTGATAAACTAGGCAACAAGGTATTAGATGCGTTGGCGGTGTTTTTAGACCAGCCGCGAGATTTCTTCCGCGACAAAGTCAACTTGGGTAATTCAATCCTACGTCCGCTGCATTACCCACCGATTATCGATGAAGGGACACAGTCGGTGCGCGCCGGCGCGCATGAGGATATCAATGTACTGACGCTGTTGGTGGGCTCGCGTGAACCTGGGCTTGAAGTATTGGCGAAGGACGGTACTTGGGTGCCGGTCACCATTATTGAAGGTGCTATTATTTGTAACGTGGGTGATATGCTGCAACGACTCACTAACCACCAGTTGCCGTCAACAACTCACCGCGTGGTGAACCCTCCGATGCCTTACAGCGCTAAATCGCGTTATTCGATTCCATTCTTTTTGCATTTTAATCCAGATGTGATGATTACACCGTTGGAATCATGTATTTCTGAAGAAAATCCACAAAAAGATGAACCTATTACCGCTGATGACTATCTGATGGAACGGTTACGCGAAATAGGTTTGGTAAAATGAAACAGGTTGTAATTTCGTCGCTGGCACTCACCTTGTTGGGTGCTTGCGCTTCTACGCCGCAACAACCCGCGGCGCCGAAGCCTTTTGAATTGACTATCGCACATATCAACGATCATCACTCGCACCTGGCTCCGAGCGAATTAACCTTTGATTGGGCAGGGCAGGCGTGGCAAGTCGAAGCGGGTGGCTTCCCGCGTATGACGGCGATGATTGACCAGATTAGACAGAACAATCAAAACGTCCTGACATTACATGCGGGCGATGCAATTACCGGTAGCGTGTTTTTCAAACGCTTGGGCAGCGCCGCCGATGCGCGCTTTATGAACGATACGTGCTTTGATGCGTTCACCATTGGTAATCATGAATTTGATACCGGGGATGCTGGATTAAAAACCTTTTTAGATCAGCTTGGAACGACGCGCTGTAATACCGCGAAGTTGTCCGCCAATATTGAACCCGAAACTGGTGTTTCGCCGTTAACACCGCAAACGGCAACGGATTCTTTTCAGCCTTATACGATTATTCAGCGTGATGGGCAGTCGCTTGGACTGGTCGGTTTAACGATCGCCCAGCGCACCATGCAAACCTCGCACCCGGATAAAACCACACGGTTAACCGATGAATTAGCCGCTGCTCAGCGCACCGTTGCGGAACTGCAGGCGCAGGGTATTGAAAAGATTATTCTATTAACGCATGTGCAATACCAAAATGATATCGACTTCGCGGGCAAGTTGCCGGGCGTGGATGTTATTATTGGTGGTGACTCGCACACCTTGCTCGGGGATTTTAGCGCGTTCGGTATCGATGCCGACGGCGCTTATCCAACGCAGGTGACCAACGCGGAAGGCGATCCGGTTTGTATCGCGCATGCGTATAAATACAGCCAAGTAGTCGGTGAGTTACACGTCACCTTTGATGGTGATCGGGTGGCAAGTTGCTCGGGGCGTCCGCACTATTTGATTGGCTCTGATGTACAGCCCAAGGCGGGCGCAGTAACGACCGTACAGCCGGTACTTGATGCGTTGGACCAATCGGGCGTTTTTACGCGCATAGAACCCGATACACAGCAGCAAGCGTGGTTGGATACGTACCAACAACAGATTGACGCGTTTGCAAATGAAGTCTTAGCTAAGGTGCCACAGCGCATTTGTACGCAACCCATTGGCACACCACGTCGTGCCGAGTGTGGGCAACAACAAAGTTCAGGCTTGCAACGTTTAATTGCCGAATCTTTTTTAGCCGCAGCGCCCGACGCTGACTTTGCGATTCAAAACGGTGATGGGTCACGTGGCGATATCGAGCCAGGTACCTTTACCGTAGGTGATGCATATAAGTTATTACCGTACGGCAATACGTTGATGACGATCGAGATCAGTGGTTCTGAGTTAAAGCAAGTCTTGGAAGAGGCTCTGAATTTTGCCGTAACGGGTGACGATAATATCGGTGCCTATCCTTACGGTGCGAACATTCAGTACTCAATTAACTTACAGCAAGGCTTTGGCGACCGTATTTCCGACATCAAAGTGTGGGATGACGAGCAGCAAACTTGGAAAGCCGTACGACCACGGGATACCTATCGCGTGGTGACTAATAGTTACATTGCTGGTGGACAAAGTGGCTATAAAACCTTTTTAACTTTGTCTGACCGAGGTCGAGCCCACAATACCGGTATCGACTATGCACAAGCCTTCGCCGACTATGTGCGCCAATTTGATCAACTCAAGCGACCAACACAGTTTGCTACGCAGGAGTTTGTACCCGCAAAAGAATAGGAGTGAACACATGAGTGGAACGCAGCGCGATTCCTTTACCGTATCTGATTCAGCACGTTTCGATTTTGTAGTTATTATTCTTGCGTTGCTGACAGCTTTCGCGCCGCTTTCCATCGACATGTATTTGCCGGCATTTACGGCAATTGCGGCAGACTATCAAACCGATACACATCGCGTTGAGCTCTCGCTCAGCGCGTTCTTTTTTGGCTTGTTCATTGGTCAGTTACTCTACGGCACCGCGACCGATAAATTTGGTCGTAAAAAGCCGCTGTATATTGGCCTCGCTATCTACGTTGTGACGTCCATTGCCTGTGCTTGGGCGCCTGACATCGAATGGTTAATCGTGCTGCGCTTTTTCCAAGCGATTGGCGCCTGTGCGGGGATTGTCATTGCCCGTGCTGTGGTGCGAGATCTCTACACACCGCAGGCTTCTGCGCGCGTGTTTTCCTTTTTGATTTTGGTGATGGGTGTGGCGCCTATTTTGGCACCACTGTTTGGTAACTATGTAACCGAATGGTTTGGTTGGCGAGCCATTTTTTGGATTGTCAGCGTGCTCGGCGTTGCTTGCGCCTTTGTTATTCATCTCGTATTGCCTGAAACCCGCGGGCGTCGCTATGACGTGCGTATGCGACATAGCGGCCGAACCTATTGGGACGTATTAAAAGATCGCAGTTTTCTGCGCTATTCACTGACAGGTGGCATCGCACAAGCAGGCTTGTTTGCTTACATCACAGGCTCTCCATTGATGTTCATCGAGCTGTTTGACTTTACACCATCAGCTTATAGCTGGCTGTTTGGCGCAAATGCGGTGGGTATCATCGGTTTTTCGCAGCTTAACGGATGGCTGTTAAAGTATTACCCGGCACGTAAAATTCTTAACGTATCTTTGCCTATTTTAGCGGTCGTTTCAGTGGGGATGGCGGTTGCTGCCTATGTAAAAGCACCGGTATGGGGCATTTTAGTGCCGTTATTCGCCTACATCTCCACGCTGGGCCTTGTTTTCCCCAATGCCATGGCAGGGGCACTGGCTAATCAACAAGAGCGTGCAGGCTCTGCCTCAGCGGTGACGGGGAGTTTACAGTTTTTAATTGCAGGCTTAGTTTCTATGGGCGTTAACTCAGTTAGCGGCTTAACCGACTATGCGATGGCATGGGTAATTGGCTCTACTGGCATTATTGCTGTCGTTACGTACCGGTTGATGCGTTACGAAGAGCCGGAGTCAGCGGCCTAATCGTGATTAAGGGCATAAAAAAAGGCGCTCAATTGAGCGCCTTTTTACGAGCAAGGAACCGGTGAGTCTCTGCTTAAGCAGCTTCACCTTGTTTCTTATCCGTCAGGTTTTTCAATGCGTAATCAAACGCTGCCTGACCTGCCAACAAGTCTGCTGGGTCAAAGTCATCTACGTTAATGGTGCGCAATCGACCTTCCTCAGTGCGCTTCATTAACTCAGCTTCTTCCTCGTTAATTACGCCTAACTCAAGGCCGCGCTCTGCCAGTGCGTCGAGCTGGGTAAAGCTAAAGCGTTCGCCAGCGGCTTTACAGATCTTCGCGTGCAATGGCTCGCACTTAATCATATTGACTAAGGTTTCTTCTAAGAACCCAAAGTGACCTTCGGGGCTCAAGAACTGACCTTCACCTAAACGGGTGCGCACGTCGTTTGGCTCCATCAGGATGCGTGCCACTTTATGATCGGCTTTATCGCTTGGACGATGTGCAATACGACCGAATGGGAACATGACAGCGCGCATCGCAGTACCCACGCCACCCATGTTACGCAACAATTCGATTTGCGCTTCTTGTAGCTTATACAAGGTATCTTGCATCGCCCAATGCATGAGTGGTAAATCGTCTTTTAAGCGACCTTGGTCATGGAAGCGTTTCAGTACTGCAGAGCCAATGAACAAGTAACTCAGCATGTCACCTAAACGTGCAGAGATACGCTCTTTACGTTTTAGGTTACCGCCGTACATACCCATTGCAACGTCCGACAACAAGGCTAAGTTAGCGCTGAAGCGGTTCATTTGCTGATAGTACTGCTTGCTTGAGTCGCTCGCGGGCACTGAGCTTAAGCGGTGACCGCCAAAGCCGTAGAATAATGAACGGACAAAGTTGCTTGCGGCAAAGCCAATGTGACCAAACAGCGCTTTATCAAATTTGTTTAACGCTTCTGGACCGCTTTCAGCTGATGCGTTCATTTCCTCAAGGACATAAGGATGGCAACGGATTGCGCCCTGACCATAAATCATCATGCTACGGGTAAGAATGTTGGCGCCTTCCACGGTAATCGCAACAGGCACACCTTGATAGCCACGACCTAAGTAGTTGTTAGGACCTAAGCAGATACCTTTACCGCCGTGGATATCCATGGCGTCATCCATACACGCGCGTAGCTTCTCTGTCATGTGGTATTTTGCGATAGCCGAGATAACCGACGGTTTTTCACCTAAATCGATACCTGCAGTCGCAAGCGTGGTTACTGAATCCATCAAGTAGGCGTTACCACCAATGCGTGCCATCGGCTCTTCAACACCTTCCATTTTACCGATAGGCAGTTTGAACTGACGACGAATGCGTGAGTATGCACCGGTTGCCAGTGCCATTTGTTTAATACCACCGGCACTGTTCGAAGGTAGAGTAATACAACGACCCACGGACAAACACTCAACCAGCATACGCCAGCCTTTACCTGCGTTTTTCGCGCCACCGATGATGTAATCAAGCGGTACGAATACGTCGGTGCCGCGAATCGGACCGTTTTGGAACGGCACGTTAAGCGGGAAGTGGCGACGACCGATTTCAACACCATCCGTGTCACGTGGAATCAATGCACAGGTAATGCCGAGTTCTTTCTTGTCGCCCAGTAAACCGTCTGGATCGTACATTTTAAAGGCAAGACCGATCACAGTCGCAACAGGCGCAAGGGTGATATAGCGTTTGTTGAAGTTGAGCTTAATACCGACGATTTCTTCGCCGTTCCACTCACCTTTACAAATAACACCTGAGTCAGGAATCGCACCGGCATCAGAACCCGCTTCAGGACTGGTCAAGCCAAAGCATGGGATCTCGTCGCCTTTAGCAAGGCGTGGCAAGTAATGATCTTGCTGTTCTTTAGTACCATAGTGCTGCAACAATTCGCCTGGACCTAATGAGTTAGGTACACCCACGGTTGATGCCAATACCGTACTGACGCCAGCTAGTTTCTGTAAAACGCGTGACTGCGCATACGCAGAAAACTCAAGACCACCGTATTCTTTCTTGATGATCATGGCAAAGAACTTGTTGTCTTTCAGGTACTGCCACACATGCTCAGGCATGTCAGTCAGCTCATGCGTGACCTGCCAGTCGTCGAGCATTTTGCAGACTTCTTCACAAGGGCCGTCCAAAAACGCCTTCTCTTCTGCGCTTAACTCAGCCTTTGGAATGTTGTGTAGCTTGCTCCAATCAGGGTCACCACCAAATACTTCGCCTTCCCACCAAACGGTACCTGCTTCAAGCGCATCACGCTCAGTGTCTGACATTTCTGGCATTACTTTGCGAAATGCCGTTAGAATAGGCTTAGTAAGTAAGCTCTGACGGATTGATGTAATATTCAAAGGCACCAAAATAACGGCAAGAATGACCCAAAGTACAGGGCCAACAATGCCGGCTATGCTGCCAACCGCAAACATCGCCACAAGGCCTGCGCTGAAGGCAACCAAGCTGGCGCGTTTGTAAGTTAATACACCGGCAACCAAGAGGGTTGCGATGATCCAAAGTGCGACACTCATATAAATCACTCCAAGTTAGAGGTCTGACCAGTAATATGTGCAAATTAGATCAGACGGCTATGTTTTTCAAGAAAAATTTGAACACCTGTTTGAATCTTTTGTCATAGAGTGTACAGGCAAGCTGCCAGTAGGGCGGTTATATAGATACGGAGTTAGTGTAAAAAGGAGTCTCCGATGGCGAAAAAATTAGTGACCGCAATGGTATTAGCCACTGCATCGTGTGCCAGTATGGCAGTTTGGGCAGAGCCCGTCGAGCTTGCGCCTTATAAGGCAGAATACAGCATCACACGGGGTGGAAGCGACTATGGAGACGGACAGCGCTATTTAAGCCAAACTAACGCGGGCGAGTGGCAGTTGTACGGTCATACCGATATTTCGTGGTTTATACTATCCGATGAGCGCACGACGGAATCGGTGTTCCGTGTGAATGATGAACAAGGCTTTATTCCAGTCGACTTCCAATATAAGCGCGAGGGCACAGGCTCAGATCGATCGTTTCATGCCAGCTTCGATGCCGAAACCCATCAAGCAGTGAATGTGGAATCCGGTAAGCCAATAGACATCAACTGGCAGGGTGCATTATACGATGAAGGTTCGGTTGCCGAGAAGCTCCGTTTAGATGTTGCCGCTGAACGTGAACCGCTTAGCTATGCAGTAATTGATGAAGAGGGCCATAGTAAAACGTATCGCTTTCAACGGATTGGTGAAGAGACTATTAGCACGCCTTATGGCCAGTTGGACACCATTAAAGTTGAACGTGTGCGGGATAATAAAAAGCGCGAGACCTATTATTGGTTCGCGCCTGAAATGAACTACTTGCTGGTGCAATTGCAGCAGTTTAAAGAAGGTGACGAGCAAGCCACGATGGCATTAACCGGCGTGACTTATCCGAAGTTGAGCGAGGATTAATCCTCGCTCGCGTAACCGTGCGGCCCGAGCGGCTGGTTATCGAGTTCAACGCCTTGTGCACCGAGTACAAGGCGGTCATCACAAAACCATTTGACCACTAACGGGTAAATACGGTGCTCCTGCTCGTGCACGCGCGCCTGCAAGTCATCGGCCGTGTCACCCTCAAAGACTGGTACTTTTGCCTGAAGTATCACCGGGCCGCCATCAAGCTCTTCAGTGACGAAGTGAACACTAACACCGTGCTCCTTATCGCCGGCATCTAATGCGCGTTGATGAGTATTGACGCCTTTGTACTTAGGTAATAAAGAGGGATGAATATTCAACATGCGACCGGCAAAGTGACGAGTGAACTCCGCGGTCAAAATACGCATGAAGCCCGCTAAGATCACCAAGTCGGGTTGATAAGTATCAATTAACGCCTGTAACTCGGCATCGTATGCTTCACGGCTATCAAACGTCTTATGCGATAACGCATGGGTCGCGATATCGCGTTCAGCGGCTTTTTCGAGACCTTTGGCGGTGTCTTTGTTAGCGATAACGGCGACAACTTCGCCGTTAATTTGTTGTTTTTCGCAAGCATCTACGATGGCTTGCATGTTCGAGCCGGTGCCCGAAATCAGCACTACAATACGTTTCATGAGCCGTCCACTAGCGGGTTTCGTCAGCTAAAATCTCAACTTGCTCGTCATTTTCGGCGGCATCTGCGATACGCCCAATCACCCAAGCATCTTCGCCAAGCTGGTTAAGTAGTTCAACAGCACGCTCTGCTTCAGCGTGTGGTACCGCGATGACCATGCCCACACCGCAGTTGAAGGTGCGGTACATTTCGCGCATGCTGACATTGCCGTTTTCTTTTAACCAGTCAAAGATCACCGGCCATTCCCAGCTGTTACCATCGATAACGGCTTTAGCGCCTTTTGGCAGTACGCGTGGAATATTTTCCCAGAAACCACCCCCGGTGATATGCGACAACGCGTGTACAGGCACTTGCTTAATCAGTTCTAACACTGACTTCACGTAAATGCGTGTCGGCTCGAGTAAGTGTTCAGCGAGCGTACGGTTCTCGAGGTGTGATTCCAAATCTGCTTCGCTGACTTCAATAATCTTGCGGATTAATGAATAGCCATTGGAGTGAGGACCGCTTGAAGCCAGAGCAATCAGCGCATCACCCTCGGCGACTTTAGTGCCGTCGATGATGTCATCCTTTTCGACAACACCCACACAGAAACCCGCTAAATCAAAATCACCATGCTCATACATGCCAGGCATTTCTGCCGTTTCGCCGCCAATCAATGCACAACCTGACTGCTCGCAACCATCGCCAATACCAGTCACCACGTCCGCAGCCACATCAACGTCGAGTTTTCCAGTTGCATAATAGTCGAGGAAGAACAGCGGCTCAGCACCCTGTACAATGAGGTCGTTGACACACATCGCGACCAGGTCAATGCCCACGCCGCGGTGTTGTTTTAAATCAATTGCTAAGCGCAGCTTAGTGCCCACGCCATCGGTACCTGAAACTAATACCGGCTTTTTGTAGCCTTCAGGAATCTCGCACAATGCACCGAAACCACCAATATTGCCCATCACTTCGGGGCGGCTGGTCCGTTTGGTGACACCTTTAATACGATCAACAAGCGCGTTGCCAGCGTCGATATCAACGCCTGCGTCTTTGTAGCTTAAAGAGGGTTTGTTGTTACTCACGAGCAGTTCCTAAGCGGCAAAAAATTTGCGCGCAAGTTTAGCACGAAAAACCACCGAATAGGTACTCCCAATCGGCGGTTTTACGCGGAAAACTAGTCGCGCCAGAACTTAGGCAATAGCAAGGTCAGTACGGTAAAGTACTCCAAACGACCCAAGATCATGGCAAAGGTCAGTAGCCAGGTCCCCGTGTCGGTAACGGGAATAAAGTTGCTCGACACTTCGCCAAAGCCTGGACCGAGTACGTTAATGCATGCAGCGACAGCACTAAAGGCACTAAAAAAGTCGAGTCCAGTCATCATCAGTAAAACCGTGAGCACCATGGTGCAAATGGCAACTAACAACATGAAACTGGTGACCGCGGCGAGTACCGGCGTACGAACTACTTTATGTTGATAGCGCACATGAATCACCGCACTGGGATGAATTGCCTGCAACATATGATGTTTTATCGCACGGAAAGTAATAATGTTACGGATGAATTTGTTACCGCCTGCGGTCGAGCCGGCACAGCCACCTAAATAACTCGCAATAATCAAAAAGCCCGCGGTAGCGGCGGGCCACGCGGATAGATCATCAGCGCCAAAGCCGGTACTGGTCATAAACGAAATGACGTGAAACACCGCCTGCGAGACCGACACCCAAAATGAAGGATGGGTATGATTGATCACCGCCATCGCCGTTAAAATGGCGGAAATGGTGAGAATCGCTAAGATAAAGTAGCGTGTTTCCTCGTCCTGCCAGTAACCTTTAAGTGAGCGTACGGTAAAGTTTTTGTGATGCAGTGCAAAACTGATAGCACCGAGCGCCATAAACACATCGGCAACGCCCAAAATCGTATGACTATTAAAATGACCCATACTGGCGTCATAGGGCGAGAAGCCACCCGTAGATACAGTAGAAAACGAATGAGCAATGGCATCAAACGCATTCATGCCGGCAAGCCAATAGCTAAAGGCACAGGCGAGGGTTAAACACAAATAAACTAACCATAAATAACGACTGGTTTTGGCGACACGAGGAGCAATCTTATCGTCTTTAATGGGGCCGGGGGTTTCCGCCTTAAGCAAGCGCATACCACCGACGTTGAGCATGGGCAAAATAGCGACCACGAAAATAACGATACCCAAGCCCCCCATCCACTGCAGAAACTGTCGATATAGCAGGAAGCTTTTGGGCATATGATCGAGCCCGGTCAAGATCGTGGCACCTGTGGTGGTCATCGCGCTGACCGACTCAAACACCGAGTCGGTAAAGCTGACGCCAGTAATGAACATGATAGGCAGGGCGCCTAAAACGCCCATTAAAAACCATGTCATGGTGGCAAAGGCGAGCGCCTCGCGATAATACAAACGCGCCATATTGCCCTTGCGATAACGCAAATAAACCAACAATGACAGTGCAAAACAAATCAGGGAACCATCTAAAAACTGACTAAAGGTTTTATCCCTAAAGACCAGCATCGACAGCAATGCGAAAACAAGTTGAATACTACCTATCCAAAGAAACGGCCACGCCAATAGCCGCAAGGTTGCATGTATATTCAATGGTTAACCCTTTGTAGAGACTCTAAAAAATACACAAATAATCATTTCAAACGGGCAAAAATCGTACGATAATAGTCAAGAGCCGATGCGCTGTTGCATTCTTCTGGGCATACGCCCACACCGGTTAAGGATACCCACAGACAGGTATGATGAACCTTGTCCCTGCAAATGTCACCCATCTTGATAGTGTTGTGCAATTAGAAAAGGCAACTTTTCCAGACGATGCCATCAGCAAGCGTAGTTTTCGCCGGTTTATCGAGTCGAACACGGCGGACTTTTTTGTCATGCTCAACGATAAACGCGTGGTGGGCTATTACGTGGTGTTGTTCCGTAACAACACCAATCTGGCGCGGCTGTATGCGCTGGTATTAAGTCCGCAATTTCGTGGTAGCGGTTTCGGAAAACAGTTACTTCAACATGCCGAAGATCGAGCGGATCTGCGACACAGCTTATTCTTGCGAACCGAAGTTGCGACGTCTAACCAACTCGCACAACAGTTGTTTATTAATGCCGGTTTTCGTGCAGTTGAGCTACGCGAGGCTTACTTCCCACCGAGCGCCAGTCAATCGCAGGATGCGTTGATACTGCAAAAACTATTGCCGCGCTATGAGCTGGGTGAGGATAACAGCGTCGGCGCAACCGAGCGCTACGTGCCCATGATGACACAGTCGACGGAGTTCACTTGCGGGCCAGCAAGTTTATTGATGGCGCTGGATTACTTTGGACGTCCGACCGCTGATGCCTCACAAGAAGAGCTCGAAATTTGGCGCGAGGCGACCACCATTTATATGACTTCGGGTCATGGTGGCTGCGGACCGCACGGACTTGCGCGAGCAGCATTCAAGCGCGGGTTGTCAGTACGCGTTGCGGTGAATACCGACGATGCACTGTTTATTGACTCAGTGCGGCAAGAGCAAAAGAAAGAAGTCATGCAACGAATCCAACAAGCCGATATCGATTACCTGAACCGTCACGGCGTTGCTATTGATGTGTGCGACTACGGTGTTGCTGAGCTGAAAGCTGATTTGGGCGAGGGGCGGCTCGTACTAGCGCTCATCTCAACCTATCATTTTGATGGTATACGTGCGCCCCATTGGGTATTGATCTGTGCCGCGGACGATGACTTTATTTATATCAATGATCCGGACTACGACACCTTACCCTGGGAGTCACCGACCGAACGTCAGTATTTGCCGATTCCAATAGCGACCTTTAACAAGGCATTTGGATTCGGCGGCCGTAAACAAAAGGCCGCCGTGATTGTGGGTAACAGTTAAGACAAGGTTAAATTGAAGTTCAAACTGATCGGTTTTACTTTATAGATGCGTAGCCCTTAACTATATAAGAAACAAACACTGGTATAAGGAAGGTCTAATGAGCTCTGCATTTGATGATTTTGAACTGAAAGGACACAAACTCGAAAATCGTTTTGTTGTCGCACCTATGACCCGCACCAGTGCGGATAAAAAAGGTAAGCCCACCGAGCTGATGGGCGACTATTATGAGCGCTTTGCCAAAGGCGGCTGGGGCGTGGTCATCACCGAAGGTATCTACACCGACCAGCAAGCCAGTCAGGGCTATGAAAACCAACCTGGACTGACCGATGCACCTCAAACCGACGCATGGAAAGAGATTGTCGAACGCGTTCACAAACACGACTGCGTGTTTATTGCTCAATTGATGCACGCGGGTGCGCAAATGCAGCACAATGAATACACCGATGAACCTATCGCGCCGAGCGCAGTGAAGCCGAAAGGCGAACCGCTCAGTCTTTACGGTGAAAGTGATGGCTGGAAAGAGCCTAAAGCGATGGGTGAAACCGAATTTGATGCTGCCATGCAAGGTATCATCGGTGCCGTTAACCGTGCCAAAGAAGCCGGTTTCGATGGTATTGAGTTGCATGCCGCTAATGGCTATCTACTCAACGAGTTTTTAAGCGACCACTTTAACCAGCGCGAGGATCAATGGGGCGGTGGCATGGCAAAACGCCTGAAGTTCGTCGAGATGGTCGTTAAAGCCGCAAAATCAGCGGTCGATGACGACTTCATCGTGGGCATTCGTGTGGGTCAAATTACTGTGACCGATCCCGATTACCAGTGGCCAGAAGGCGAAGACGGTATGATCCGTATCGTGAAGGGCTTGAAAGAAGCCGGCGTCGACTATATACATACCACAGACACCAGCGTTGACCGTAAACCGTTTAAAGACGGCAGTAACAGTACGCTTGCAGAAGTCGTGCAAGACTTTAGCGACATTCCGGTTATCGTCAACGGTGGTATTGATGAAAGCAATTACGAACACATTGCAGCGCATTATGAAAACGGTTTGCTCGCTATTGGTAAAAAAGCGCTCGCCAACCCCGACTTACCGCATCGGTTAAAGAAAGGGGAAACCATCGAGGATCTCGACTTTGCCATGTTGCAACCCATTGCAACACTCGAAAACGAATGGAAATGGCGCGACGAGCACGATAAGCACGTCAAGTAAGGAGAAATGATGAAACACGTAGCGGTTATCTTATCAGGTTGCGGTGTCTTTGATGGCGCCGAAGTCAACGAAGCCGTACTGACATTGTTGCACTTAGAGAAGCAGGGCGCTAAATATTCAATATTTGCACCCGATGTGCAACAAATGCATGTTGTCGACCACCTAAAAGGTGAAGCCAGTGGCGAGCAACGCAACGTATTGACCGAGTCTGCTCGCATTGCGCGCGGCGACATTAAGCCACTTTCAGAACTCGACGCGGCGAACTTTGACGCATTGATTCTGCCAGGTGGGTTTGGCGTTGCGAAAAACCTATGTAACTTTGCCGAGAAAGGCGCCGACTCAACCGTTAACGCCGAAGTACTTGCGGTGGGTAAAGCCTTTAAAGACGCTAAGAAACCCGCAGGCTACATGTGCATTGCACCGGTATTGCTGCCACACGTTTACGGTAAAGGCGTAAAAGGTACCATTGGCACCGATGCCGATACCGCCAACGCATATAACCAGATGGGTGGCGAACATGTGGACTGCAGCGTGCGTGATATCGTCGTTGATGACGCTCACCGCGTGGTCACCACACCGGCATACATGTTGGCAGAATGCCTGCTCGATGCCGATGAAGGTATCAAAAAGCTGGTTGAAAAAGTGTTGTTTATGGCCGCATAACGCGGCACAGTAAAATAAATTTGTTAAGTGCTTAATATTTCGGCGGTTGCGCTGTCTAAGAGATAGCGCAACACGCGCGAATCAGGTACAATGTACTTTGCTTTGGGGCTGATCTGGATTCGACGGGATACACGAAACCCAAGGTGCATGCCGAGGTGAGGCTGGCCTCGTAAAAAGCCTCAACGTTATAGTTGCAAACGACGACAACTACGCTCTAGCGGCTTAATAACCCGCTAAGCCCGTCCCCCAGCGCTTTGTCTACGAGACTGGATCAGGATGGCTCGACCTAAGGTAGACTCGCGTGGATGCTTTGTCCGGAGCTGAAGCGTTAAACTTAATCGGACTCGCCAGTAGTTGAAGCCTGTCAGTCGGCGTCATGCTGGTTAATAAAAAGACTGAATAAGCATGTAGGACCGAGGATGTAGGTATTGCGGACGCGGGTTCAACTCCCGCCAGCTCCACCACATTATATAGCGGCGCATCGCGCGCCGCTTCTCCCTATCCCAAGCGTGGCAAGCTTTCCAGCGTCACACGTTCTGTTCGTAAATTACGCTCGACTGCTCTCAAATACGCTCCATTTTGCCAACCTGATGCCAACTTTTGCCAACGGGGTGACAACTTTGGTGAGCATTTTGGTCAACTCGCAACACCATACTCAACTCATTTTTTGAATCGCATCTTACGTAGTTTCGATTACTTCGATGCCATAGCGGCAGAAAATTTTCTTCGCTCAATTAAACAAGCTTCGTTGCTTCTTGATTTCGACTTACTCGATGAACGCCAACATGAATCACTTGCCGAAACGCTAACCACTCAATTTCGCTACCTCACCGTTTCAACTTCGTATACGAAATCAAAACGATATGGTTTCGATTTATCCCACTACAACGAGAACGAAATTAAAACGAGAGTGCGTGATAAACGTTTCTGGAAAAGCCAAATCAGAAAACGTAGTAAAGAGCTACTATCTGAATTGGAACGGTGCATTGGCTTAGTCTCTAATCGAAGAGCGAAGTATTGCGGCGATCTTACATACGGTCGTTTCAGAGAGTCTGAACAAAAATCCAACGAATTTTTAGAGCGGCACTTTATTCAGAGTTTAGACGGCGAGCGCGTTTCGCTAAAAGAAATTTCTGAGCACAACACGACCAACAAACAGATCCTGTTCTACGAATGGATTACAAGGGTTAAAGGGTTTGATGAACTAGCGGAGCGTTATGGTCATGCGTCGATGATGGTAACGTTAACCTGTCCAGCCTATATGCACGCAACTCACTCGCGCTCTGGGAGCTTGAACCAAAAATATGATGGTCAAACGGTAAGGGAGTGTCAAAGGCACCTCAATACGGTTTGGCGACGAGTTAGGGCAAAACTTAAACGAGACAACGTAAATATATACGGCATGCGGGTTGTTGAACCGCACCACGACGGAACGCCGCATTGGCATTTAATCGTTCATTGTGAAGAGCCTGAGCTAAAGCAAGTAAAACGGATCATTAAACATTACGCTCTGCAAGAGTCACCGAACGAGCGCGGCGCACTAGAGCGCAGAGTTGATTTTATCGATATCGATCGCGCTAAAGGTTCATCTGCATCCTACCTAGCTAAGTATCTCGCTAAAAATATGATTGGCTTAGATTCAGAGGGCGAGGGATGCAGGCGTGTGAGCAGACATGCCACCGACTGCGCCCGAGCTTGGGCAAGTGCTCATAGCATAAGACAATTCCAGCAATTTGGTGGCGCAAGTGTCACTGTTTACCGAGAGCTTAGAAGACTTCGCGATGAAACTCTCGATCCTCTTATAGAACCCGCAAGGTTAGCGGCTGATGCATCCAACTGGGCAACTTATTGTGAAGCGGTGGGCGGCGTTAGTGTTTCAAGCAGAACGCAAACGATTAAACCTTACTATGAGCAGTCAGAGTCCTTTAATCGCTCAACAGGTGAAATCATTGAAGCTGGACAGTCAGAAAACGTAAACCGCTACGGAGAGCCCAAAAGCAAGGTGGTTAAGGGCTTAGCTTATGCGGGAAAAGTGAGAAAGACGCGCACTAAGCTCTGGACAATTATTGCATCACCACCGCAGTCCGATGCATCGCCGCCCGCCAGGGCGGCATGCAGAGGAAACGGTGGTCACCTTGGACTTGTGTAAATAACTGTACGGAACATCAAAATGAAGCAAAAACCAGTTTTAAACGATACTCAAAAACTAGAATTTGACTTAGAAGAAGCAACCTCACTGATACACATGGCGATCCATCGTGCAGGTATCGAACAACCTAAGTTTGAGGACATTGGATTAATAGTAGGTGTATTGGCGATGAACGACGAAATTGAAGTTGTCGTCAAGTTTCACGATGGTTTACGTCAATTTACACGTCGAGAGCTAGGTGGTTCATACGTAGAAGAGCACATTCCAGAGTAGAAAAGTTTAATCTCATGTTTGACAGTGATTTAATTTGAGGTTATATAGTTAATTTCAAGTTAAATCAAATTTAAGGTTAACTATTATGTTCGACTTTCTGACGGATGAACAAAACGCTCGCTTACATAATTCAATAGCTGAATTTAAAGGGCATGTGAGCACAATCGAAACAGCTATTGGAGCTATCGTTATTGGTCAGCGGTATGGCTGGCGTGTACTTAGAATGGTTCATAGCTCTAATACGATGAAGAAATATGAAAAAGCTATCGGCTTGTCTTATGAGGAAATCTGTCCAGAGGAAACAGAGCTCAGTACACGAAATGTGGGTTACAGAGCATCTAAGGTGATTGGTAAATATTGGGATATCGTTATGGGTCGTCACAAAGTTGAGCGGAAGGCTGAGCTGGATGAAGAGGAGACTCAATCATGAATCAACCACGATGGGTATTACTCGGTCATTTCTGTGAGCTAACTGGATTTACTCAAAAAGCTGTTTATGCGCTGATTCAAAAAGGGCGCTGGATGTTGTCACGAGAATATAAAAAGGTGAATGGTCGCTACTTTATTAACCTTGAAGCTTACGAACGTTGGATAGAAACTAACGGTTAAAATTCGTTATGGAAAAGACTCAATATAAAGGTATTTACGCTGGCAAAAATGCAGTACGTATGGAATTTATGTATCGCCATCAGCGTTGCCGTGAAACGTTACGTGTTAAGCCGACATTGGACAATTTAAAGCGCATCCATCAAAAGTTGGAGCGGGTCAAAATCATGATTCAATTCGGCGAGTTCGACTACGTAAAAGAGTTTCCAGAGTCGAAGCAGGCTTTTCAGTTAAGTGACAATAAAGCGGCTCACATGAGCATTGAGCAAATGATGACTCGTTGGTATGAACAAAGTTACAGACATTGGGCGTTTAGCACTGAGAAAGCGAATCGAGGTCGGATGGATAACCACGTTATCCCAAATTTTGGAAAAATCATTGTAGATGACTTCACGCCCTCGACATTTAGAGAGTGGCAACGAACAGCAACGATTAGCGCGAAGACTGTCAATGAGGTTCACTCGCTGTTGAGTCAGGGGTTCGACTTTTTGGTTTACGACGATATTATTGACCAAAACCCCATGAAGCGGGTAAAACGCTTAAAACACCAAACAAAGGAAGTTCAGCCGTTTTCACCTGAAGAACGCGAGAAAATATTAGCTGCTTTGCCTGAAGGTTATGCACGAGATTTCTATGAATTCGCTTTTTGGACAGGGCTTCGAACGGGTGAGCAAATGGGCTTACGTTGGGAAAACGTTGATTTGGAGCGACAGGTCATTTTCATTCGAGAATCAATAGTAAAAGGACGGAAAGCGGGAACAAAGACGGCTGGTAGTAACAGGACGCATGAACTTTCAGAGCAAGCCGAGTATGTGATTAAACGAATTAAAGCTTACGAAAATGACTCTGAGTTTGTTTTCCTTGATCCTAGAACCTTAGGGAGGTGGAAGTATGATGGTATTCCTCGGGAAAGGTTCTGGACTAAAGCTCTGATGAAAGCTAATGTTAGATATTCAAAACCTTATACGTGTAGACATACATATGCGTCTACAATGCTATCAAACGGCGCTAATCCGATGTGGGTAGCTCATCAACTTGGGCATAAAGATTGGGGAATGATAAGGAAAATTTATGGCAGATGGATATCACGCGCTGAAGAATCAACTGGGAAGTCTTAAAGAGCAATTAAAATATTCAAGTATTCTCACTAAGGGATTTTTCATTATATCGTTATTTTTTTTGCTCGCATCAATTTTCGAACCTAGTCTTTTAGCTATATCAGGTTCATTTATTGTTGCTTCCGTCGCAGTATTTAATAGTGATATCCAACGCTATTCGCACTACATTGACTCAGAAATTCAAAAAGCTCAGGCTTTGAATGAGTTTCAAAACTTTCTGATTACACTAATTCACAGGGTCGATGGGGTTAGGGTTAATTATAAACTTTTACTTCAAGACGAAGACCAAGCATATAAGAAGTTTAATCGTGCTATTCATGTCCCTTTCATAGCTCATATTCCAGAATTCAATTCTGATATGATATTTAGTCTATTCTCTAAACTAAGCTTTACTTCAAAGCTAATCAGTAAAGAGGACGCAGAAAATATTAATTCCATACCTTTAGAAACTAAAGCAAAATCGATTACATTCCTTTCCTTTCACATTACTTGTCTCGATGGTTGGACGGAGCTATGGAAATTGCATAACTCTCTACATGAGAAAACACCCAAGAAACCCATGGAAGGTGCGCCTGATAAAGTAGTTTTCGAACATAAGTCTATGAATGATATTCAGTTGTTTCAAAATTATATGTTAGCTACTGATAACTGTTTAATACTGACCGATGAGTTATTGACCATTAGCCAAGCTGCACTCGACTATTTTATTCCTGAGGCTACTAATTTAATAGACTCTGAAGCTCTAAAAGTATGTCCAGTCCCTCCATTATCTGATAAGGTCTTCGTGAGTGATAATATTTTTCAACCTCTAGATGATGAGCAGCAAGCTATGTTGGATTCACTTCCTCAAAAATTGGCTGAAAAACTTAAAAACAATGAAACAGATAACTAGTTGAAATGAAAAAAGTATTTATGCCTTCAACTCCCGCCAGCTCCACCACATTATTAAATCAGGGCGCTCCAGTAGCGCCCTTTTTTTTGCCTTAAGCCCCATTTATAGAGCCCTTCAAGCTGCTTTATATTCTCAGTTAATACCACGATATTCCAGGGCAGCCTAACGTTTTTGTATTCCTGGTTGTATTCCTGAGCGATTGGCATACAATCCAGGAATACAACGATTGGTGATATTGATATGCCACGAGCTGTGACGCCGCTTACCGACACTCGAATAAAAAACACTAAACCAGAGAAAAAAGATTCCGTTCTCTCTGATGGTGGGGGGCTTCAGTTGCGCGTTAGAGCTTCCAGTGGTTCAAAGTTATGGAATTTTAATTACCTGAATCCAGTCACAAAGAAACGTATGAATATGGGGTTGGGGATGTACCCTGAGGTTAGCCTAAAGAAGGCCAGAAGCTTAGCGGAAGAGGCTCGGGCAAAAGTTGCTGAAGGCATAGACCCTAAGCTTTCTAGAGATGAAAGTATTCGAACTCAGCGAACTGAGCAAGAGTCGACTTTACGTAAAGTTGCTGAAGATTGGTTTGAAACTAAGAAAACCAAAGTCACGGATGATTATGCGGATGACATTTGGCGATCATTAGAGCTTCATGTATTCCCAGACTTAGGCAAAAAGCCGATAAATGAAATTACCGCGCCTATGTTTATTCAGTTACTTAAACCGATAGAAAAGTCGGGGCGCTTGGAAACTGTGAAGCGTGTTATTCAACGTGTTAATGAAATCATGGTCTTCGCCACGAATACTGGTGTTATCCAGGCTAACCCCCTAGCTGGAGTGAAAGCAGCTTTTCAGTCGCCCAAAAAGCAGCATTTACCAACAATAGGAAAGGATGAACTACCGGTATTCTTGGATAAACTCCAAAACACTAGCGTCAGTAAGGTTACTAGGCATTTAATTAAATGGCAGTTACTTACGATGGTTCGGCCATCTGAAGCTGCTGGCGCCAGATGGGGTGAAATTGAAAGGTTAGATAACGGTGAGGTTCATTGGATTATACCGGCTGAAAGAATGAAAAAGCGACGTCAGCACATTGTTCCTCTACCGACGCAAGCCATAAAAGTGCTTGATAAAATGAAAGAGATTAGCGGTAACAGAGAGCATATTTTCATTTCAATGAAGAACCCTAACACGCATGTAAACAGTCAAACTGCGAATATGGCGATACGACGTATGGGTTACAAAGATAAGCTCGTTAGCCACGGTTTAAGAGCTTTGGCGAGTACTATTCTAAATGAAGAAGGGAAGGATCCTGATCTGATTGAATCTGCGTTGGCGCATACTGACCCTAACCAGATACGAAGTGCTTACAACAGGGCTCAGTATTTGGAGCGTCGCCGAGAACTGATGCAGTAGTGGTGGGGGGATTATCTTGATAAAGCCTTCCGGGCGGGCATATGAGATTGTATGGGATAAAGGAGGAACTACTGAGACTGCTTAGTAGCTCCTCCGTGCTTAATTAGCTTTTGCAGCCTTTTTTGTAACAATTCATTTTTGACGGGCCGGCTCCCGCTCTACGTTTCATCTAAGTATCCAACATTTCCCCTGACTTCTTGGATATGAATATCTTTGTGTTTCGACCATTTCTTCGTTTCAAAATGCAGCGTCAAAGTAACAAGCAGTTAGTGCCCCCTTTACTTAGCGTTGAAACTCTAGCATGCTCGTTTAACCAGAGAGTAAACTATTCTGATCCTGCTTTGGGATTTAACAAATGCTAATTTCTTTGTAAAAAGGTGAATAATAGATTAAAAATAAAGTCACAGGGAGTTGATTAGAAGATGAAAATCATTGAAAAAGTTGAAGTAAGCTACTTTCGTTCAGTTTATTCCTTATCTTTGACTAAGTGTGAAGATGTAAATATTCTGATTGGTCAGAACGATGCAGGGAAATCGAATATTCTCAAGGCGCTTAATCTTTTTTTTAATAATGAAACTGAGTTAACTTCGCCAATAGAATTTATAGAAGATCTTTCTCGATCGCGCTCAGAGGAAGCAAGAGCTGCAAAGGGAAAGATGACAATTTGGATTAAAGTTACGTTCAACAATTATGAAAACTGGACATCGCTTCCGGAGACTTTTGTAGTTAAGCGCACATGGACTAGATACTCAGACCAGCCAGAAACAACTACTGTTGGAAATAAAAATATTCCGAACACGACTCTCGGGCGTTTTCTTTCAAAAATAGCATTTCATTATGTTCCCGCTGTCCGGGGAAGAGATATCTTCGCGCATTATCTTACTTTGCTTCACGATGCTCTAATTGATGACGAGAAAGCCGGTATATCAGCTGCTTCAGCTGGCTTAGTAAAGCGGATCAATGAGAGTACTAGTGAAATGGCTCAAGATATAGAGGCACGATTGGGCTTTGAAAGCTCAATAGGAATGCCTAGAGACTTAAGACACCTGTTTACGGCATTAGATTTTACAACTAAATTTTCTCATCATGATGTTCCTTTAAAAAAACGAGGCGATGGAATTCAGGCTCGGCATATCCCATTTATTCTTAGCTTTGTTGCATCTCAATCTAAAAAGAATCATATTTGGGGGTACGAGGAGCCAGAAAATTCTTTGGAATTGGGCAGGGCATTTGACCTAGCAAATCAATTCCAGTCGGACTTCGCTAATAATAATCAAATCTTTCTTACCTCCCATTCTCCAGCTTTTTATTCTCTGAATCAAGATAATGTTAAAAAATGGTTGGTGCGAAGCTGTGACGGCCATGGTTTCGAGGGTAAAGCAACTGTCGCGAAGCCATTAGATTCGGTAACTGACTTTGATAGATCAGTTGGCATTGCTGCTCTAATTTCTGATAGAGCTAAAGATTTACATGAAAAAATTGAGAAATTACACGAATCCGCAAATGAACTAAAGGATCGTTTGCAGGATGCTGAAATGCCACAGGTAATAGTGGAAGGTCCAACAGACGTTACTATTCTAAAACATGCGTCAAGGCTTCTATATCCTGAGCAGGATCCTATTTGTGAGTTTATTTCAGCTGGAAATGCAAACAAAGTAGTATCATTCGTGCTTGGCTTAGCTGATCTCGGTAGAAAGTATCCTTTCCCAATTATGGGCTTGTTAGACGATGACTATGAAGGAAGAAGTCAGTTTCTACCCAAAAAGCAAGGAGCTTATAAGCTTTTTGATGGCACTAGGGTAAGAGTTATAAATCGTGATAGAGGAATCTACTTGGGCTTTCTGCCTAGACCCAGTTGGATTGAAGATGCGGAAGGTATACTCAAGGTTGAAGGTAATGAGTTAGATTTACCTGTAACTATAGAGTCTTTAGTATCGAAAGAGTTTATGGCTCAAGCAGTTGATGCGAATGCAATTGGCTTTTGCGACCAAATGACTACTGCGAAAAATGCAAACTTAAAAACAACTATCAACTTATCAAATGAATTAGGTCAATATCTCGAAAATGATAGTCGTTATTTGGTCCAGAAAATTGATGAACAAAGCAAAACGGAGTTCTCTGAATACTTTCAAGCGAATGCTAGATTGGAAAGTTGTGAAGCCTTTCGACCAATATTCGAATGGATTAAAAGTATTATTGATGTTTTTCAAGAAAATCAAGAGGAGCAATGAAGGTTAACTTTGAAAATATACTGGCTGTCTAGTAAAATCCAGGAGACCTACTGGTTGAATAGCTACTATAAATTTAGTAGCTTTTTTCATGCTCTCTCAGTAACTTTATTTAATCTAGATTGAATTTAAAACTATTTTCCAAGTAGCTTATCAAACCAGCTTTTTGAACGCTCAACATCCAATTCTGACGCTAATTTTAATAAGGTTTTTTTCTTATCGCTCAAATCTTGACGTAGATCGTTTAAATCTCCTTGATTTCTATCTAGCTTTGAATTTTTGTTTTCTATTTCAGTCTGGCTTTCATTCTTGAGCTTATTATAGCTACATATTAACTTCTTAAGCTTTCTATTAGCAAAGTCTAATTCATTAGTTTTTTCTTTTATTTTTTCAGTGTGAAAATTTACTGATACGGGATTAGATAAAATTTTACCATATACTTTTTCTGAAAATATATGCTTAAGGTACTTAAAGTACTTTTCCATTTGTTGCATATCAGGAGATTTTATATTTAGTTTTTTCTCAATTGATATGCTTTTTATACCCACTTCGATTATTGGAATCCCGTGTGACTCAAAGTCTTTTATCTTGATATCTTCGCAAGCATGTGAATGTTTAACTTCCACAGCTAGCTTTTTCCCCCACCTTTTTGCCCAATGAGAGTCCTCATCAAACGTAAAAACTATATCTGGTATGTAATACCTATATCTGCCTTCCGATATAAGCTGAATACGACGCTCTGTATCAACTGAAGTAGGCTTAATTGAGAAACTTTCAGTGCCACAAACCAAATTTATTTCATTAAGCTGTGCTATCGCGGCGATTGCTAGCATATGTGATATAGAGTCTGAATCTCCATCTTCGGGCTCCCTAGATACTTGATTAGGATTGTAGCGGAAGAAGCCGTTTTTATGCAGATGCATTTTCTTCCGCTCTTGTTCAACTCTATGCGTACTAAAAAATTGAAGTTTCTCAAAAGCTGCAGGATCGTTTTCTTGGATTTTTCTTGCCTCCCACACAAAAAATAATCGAAGAGGATGATCCACACCTATTAAATATTCTTCTGTATTTTTATCTTTAGCATATGCCCAGATTTTCTTTTTTGCCATATAGTAAACCTCAAAAAAATTTGATATTTATCCCTATATTCAACCAAAAATGTTTGAGTTTTCACCCATTAAAAATCTTCCCAGCCATCTGATCCAGCCGAGCCTTAACATGTTCCCAATTCGGCATAACCTGTCCCATTAGCCGATAAAAGCGTTCGCTGTGGTTATGTTCAGCGATATGGCAAAGCTCGTGTAGTATGACGTAGTCGATGCATTCCCGTGGTGCTTTAACCAACAAAGGGTTTAGAGTAATGCGTCCGTTAGGCGAGCAGCTGCCCCATTGCGTTTGCATGGTGAGTATTCGCAGAGGAGGGCGTTTATCAACCCACAATGCTTGCTCTAAAACGGCGTCTAAGCGCTTGTGGAAGACGTCTTTGGCTTTTACCTTATACCAGCCTTCTAATGCTGTCTTAACACGCTCAGTCGTGTACTCACGCACGTTGACTTCGAGTTGGCCGCGAAGCAGCTTAACGCCTGATGCCTGGTCGGGTTTTATCAGAACTTTGAGTACGTATTGCTTGCCCAGGTAATAATGGCTTTCACCGCTGACATAACGGCGGGGGGTAATGTGCGTTAGTTGTTTACGAAACTCTCGTAGTTGCTGGTAAATCCAGCGCCCACGTTTTTTGGCGGCACGCAATACGTCGTCATCAGAGCTATCAACCGGTGCGACGACTTTTACCGAGCAATCCGGCAATACCTTGATTTTGATTTTACGGTCAGGGCTTTTAGCGGCAACGCGCTCAAACTCAATCAGTTCCTCGGAGTAATAAAAGCTAAGTTTATCCCCGTATGGCTGACGATCCTCAGCAACCTGATCAGCAAAACGTATCGCAACGTTCATGGCTTAATGACCCAATTGTCCAACACGAACCACCTGCACAATGGCTTCGACAATCTTTTTCGCCTGTTCGATACCGCCGCCGACGGCTTTGCATTCCGCGAAAATCTTCGGCAGTAGTTTTTTACGAATATCAGCTTCAATGTTATTAGGGTTAATCGAGTTTTCCGCAACGGACTGGCTAACGATGCTATCGACATCAAACGCAATTTCTACCCATTTATCCTGCGCTTGTTCATCCATGACTGTAAACGCTTCAGGTAGGTGCTTTTTGAACACGCCGTAATAGGCTTGTGCATGATGGTTGCCGGTCAACCGTTCAGGGATATCATCCAGGCGACGCTCTTGTACCTGCTCCTCAAACTCGCGGAACAGCATGTACTGTTTCAGCGGGTGGTCAAACAGCTTTTCCGCTTCTTCGATGGCTTCACGCAATAGTTTAGAAAAGGCTTCCTGAGCGTAAGGATCGTCACCGAGCTCTTGTTCAATCATTTTAGTGACGCGGGTTTTAATGATATCGGTTTCGTTACGGGTTTTATCTTCGCTCCAGTTTTCCGGTGTTTGTTTCTGGCCCATTTTACCGACTTCGTATACGCCTTCAGAATCACGTACTTCGACACCAACGACGTGTTTATTCAGCAATTTTTTCACCTCGTGAGCGTACTCGTCGTAACTGACACGCTCGCCGGAATCCTGTTGCACGGTTTGGCGAAGACTGGACAGTTGTTTCACTGTCTCTTTGTATTGTCGACGGTCTTTATCGGTAAAGCTCTTATCTTCAAAGAAGGTAGCCGACTGCAGTGCAACTTTAAGGCAAGTGGCAAAGGCTGTGAGTGCTTCGTAAAAGTCTTCGCGGCGTTTCTGATTTCTATCGACCATCTCGCCGTTCATTTCTTCCATGCGCGGCAACAGGGCATGACGCAGCGCTTCGGTGTCTGATTTATTCTTAACACCGTCAAATATCGCCCAGAGCTCTTTATAAAGCTGGGGTAAGCGTTTGTACTCGGTACTCATTTGCTGGTACAGGCCATCAATATCGTCGATGTCGTACCCGCCCTGTGTACGTGAAGCCAGATCCTGATATTCCTTTATGGTGGTATCCAGTTCGGACAGAATACCGCGATAATCAATCAGCAGACCAAATTTCTTGTCGGGGTGTAGGCGGTTAACCCGAGCAATCGCCTGAATGAGGTTGTGACCTTTAAGCGGTTTGTCGATGTAGAGCACGGCGTTTTTCGGCTCATCAAAACCGGTTAATAGCTTATCAACCACAATCAACAACTTCAGCTTAGGATCTTTATCAAATCGCTCAACCAGCGCTTTGGTGTAATTCTGTTCATCTGATGAGCCGACATGATCCTTCCACCACTTAGTGACTTCCGGCATGGTTTTCTCGTCAACCGAAGTATTGCCTTCGCGGGTATCAGGCGAGCTCATGACTACGGCTGATTCAAACAGGCCAACCTCGTCCAGATATTTTTTGTATTTAATGGCAGAGGCCTTGCTGTCACAGCACAGCTGGCCTTTTAAACCTTCATCGATGTTTTTGTCGAAGTGATGAGCAATATCGTACGCAATCAGCTTAATTCGTTCGTCGGTGCCATACACCTGACCCCGGCGGCTGAACTTTTTCTTTAAATCACCTTTTTGCTCGTCACTTAAGCCGTCCGTCATACGCTCAAACCAGGCGTCGATAGCGCGTTCGTTCACATCCAGGTCGGGTATACGCTCTTCATAGAGCAGGGGAGTCACGGTTTTATCTTCGACCGCACGCTGCATGGTGTAGGCGTGAACAATAGGTCCGAATTTATTGGTGGTTTTATCGTCTTTTAACAGCGGTGTACCGGTAAAGGCTACAAAGGAGGCGTTTGGCAGTGCCTGGTTCATGCGAATGTTGTTCTCGCCACCCTGGCTGCGGTGGCCTTCGTCAATCAGCACGATAATATTCGGGCTGTCGTTATGGCACTCGGGCAGTTTGGTGGCGGAGTTAAACTTCTGAATGAGCGTGAAGATAATGCGCTCATTGCCTTTACCAATCTGCTGAGCTAGGCGCTTACCCGATGTGGCCATTGCCGCTTCTTTGTCTTTTTTACTCGACAACTCGCCACCGGAAGCAAAGGTCTTCGAGAGCTGGTTTTCTAAATCAACACGGTCGGTGACAACTATCACGCGGCATTGTTTTAGCTCGTCGTGCAGAATCAGCGCTTTGGATAAAAACACCATGGTGAAGGACTTGCCTGAGCCTGTGGTATGCCAAATAACGCCGCCTTCGCGACCGCCTTTACTGTTGCGTTTTTGAATACGCTCAAGCAAACGTTTGATGCCAAACACTTGCTGGTAGCGGCCTACAATCTTGCCGATTTTTTTATCAAAAATAGTGAAGTAGCGCACCATATCGAACAGGCGCTCTTTCGACAGTAGGCTTATCAGCAGTTTATCCTGGCCCGTTACCATCAGCTCACCACCGGCAATCAGGTTTTGATACCAACTGAGGTCGCGCTTATCACGGTGGTCGAATAGATGTTGAAGGGTGGCATCGTCCAGCGGCTTATTCTTTAGCGCCAACATTTCAGCGTCGCTGATGTCTTCTTCTTTCCAGGCGGCCCAGAACTTTTCCGGTGTCTCTACGGTGCCATAACGCCCATCAATGCCATTAACCGACAACAACAGTTGAGAATACGCAAACAGGTGAGGGACTTCGTCAGGGCGCTGGTTACGCAGGCTCTGTGAGATGCCTTCGTTTATCGTTGGGCCTCTTTGCGCGTTACCGTCCGGGCGTTTGGCTTCAATGATCACCAGCGGCAAACCGTTTACAAAACAAACCAGATCCGGTCGGCGACTGTCAAAGCCACCGGCACGCGTTACGGTGTATTCTTCGGTAAAATGGAATAGATTGTTGTCCGGGTTCTGCCAGTCGATGATAGAGACGGTTGGCGTCACTTTTTTACCGTCAACGAATTCCGTCACCGGAATACCGTACATTAAATGATTATAAATCGCCTCATTGGCGTGACGTAACCCTTCATTTAGGGCCGGGCTGCATAGATGCGAAATGATATTGTCAATGGAGGTTTCGGATAGCGGATAGCTCTTACCGGCGTAATGAAAGGCACGCTCTCTCAGCACATCACGTAATACTTCACGCAGCACCACCCGGTCCTGTTTACCACCACGTAGCGCTAATGCCTCCTGTGGTGATAAGAACGACCACTCCAAACCGGCTAATAGCGTCATGGCCGGTATTTTAGCGGCGTATTCTTCCTGAAATTTGGGGGCAAACTGTTCCATTGTCTTCTCCGCGTATTGTTGCCTGATGGCAACAGACGCTTTTATTATTTTTAAATCAAAAAATAAGCTACCAGATTAAGTTGCTCGGGAAAGTCGAACAACTCAGCTCCGTCATGCTATCTCATCATCAATTTTCACGCGGCGTTTGCCGGTAAGGAGCTGCTGCATTAAGGCTTTCTTTTCTCGCTTTAGGTAGTCAAGTTTTCTTTTTAATAGATTAATCTGCACATCTGCGGAGTCTAGAACAGAAGCAACCTTTTTTTGTTCTTGTATGGCTGGAATGCTTAGTTCTAATTTTTTACAGCCTTTAACATCTAAGTGTAAGACAGTCGAGCCGCTTGCTCTTGCTCTCATGAAATTTCGGATTTTCTTGAGCCTCAAAAGATGGAAAAGAAATCTTTTGTCTATGCTTTTATGAGGAACGAGCTTCATCAAGTCCATTGATATGTAGGTTTTGTAAAATGGTAATCGAGGGACTAATATTGGAGCGCCAACAACTTCTGCGTTTCTGGTTAAATCTGTAACTGCAAAAACCAGATCATTTTCGCTAATTGCAAATTGTTCATCTACTTCGTTTAGCAAGAATTTAATGCCGGACTCGCTGTAACCACCACCTCTTGCGATACTCTTTAAAGTTAAAAAACCATACTGCGTCTTGCTCGTTGAGTATTCAGAGGACTTGTATGTGTACCCTTTATAAAAACTGCAGATATCTCCAAATATTTTGCGTAGCCACTCTTCACTAAACCGCACACCATTTTCATCCAACAGGCGCTTTTTGCCCGTGAGCAGTTGTTGCATTAGGGCTTTTTTCTGCTGCTGGCTATTGGCGAGCAGTTGCTCGGTGGTGGTGATGGCCTTATCCCAGGTTGAGAGGATTTGGGCTATTTTCTTTTGTTCCCTGACGTTTGGCATTAAAGCTTTGTACTTGAACAAGTCAGACAAAGAGATTGAAACTTGATTAGCGTTACCTCTAACTAGAGTTGAAATGTAATGACGGAATTTAGGCTTTCTAAGTATCTCAAATAAATATTCATTGGTGACTTGGCCCTCAATAGGAATTAGTTTTACTAAGTTTTGATTAAGAAGACTTCCTGACGCCGCTGAGGGAACCCTGATTGCTTTACCCACCATAGAGTCAATCAGGTGGGGGCGAGAACCCACTGTAGTAAGCAGGATGTCTCCAGTTGAAAGTAAGTGAGCATCTAGTTTAGCTGCGACTTCATTCGGTATATAGACTGGATTCTCAGAGTGCACTGAGTCTCGAGTCGTATCTGAAATTCTAATAATTCTGACGCCAGAATCATTATAATCAGTGGATGTGAAAGCGAATCCTTTCTTATACGTTATAAGGTCGCCTAAATTACGAGTGTTCCACCCTTCAGGCACCATAACCCAACTCCTTCAGATATTCTTCCATCTGGCTTTCTAGCTGATGCAGTTCAGCTTTTAGCTTTTGGCGTTCTGCTCGCACCGCCATCAAATCGATTTCCTCCTCTTCTTCAAAGGTGTCGACGTAGCGGGGGATGTTTAGGTTGTAGTCGTTCTCCTGAATTTCTTCGAGTGTTGCCAGGTACGAGTATTTGTCGACAGTCTCGCGACTACGGTAGGTATTGACGATTTTCTGAATGTTGTCGTCGCTTAGCTGGTTTTGGTTTTTACCGGGTTTGAATTCGCGCGAGGCGTCGATGAATAACACGCTCTCGTCTGATTTAGACTTTTTGAAAACTAAAATAGCTGCTGGGATACCGGTGCCGTAGAAGAGCTTCTCGGGCAAACCGATAACGGCGTCTAACAGATTTTCGTCAATCAGTTGCTGACGAATTCTGCCCTCTTTCGAGCCTCGGAATAATACGCCGTGTGGCACAACTACGCCCATACGCCCGCTGCCGGGTTTAAGCGTTTCTATCATGTGCAGAATGAACGCGTAGTCGCCTTTGGTTTTTGGCGGGACGCCACGACGGAAACGGCTGAATTTGTCATTCTCAGCGTCATCATGGCCCCATTTATCCAAACTGAAGGGTGGGTTAGCGGTTACGATATCAAACAGCATGAGGTCGCCGTTTTTATCCAGCAACTTAGGATTGCGAATGGTGTCGCCCCATTCAATTTTGTGATTGTCCTCGCCATGGAGGAACATGTTCATTTTGGCTAACGACCAGGTAGAGCCAATGGCTTCCTGACCAAACAGGGCATACTCTTTGCTGTCATGGTTCGCGATAACTTTACGGCCACACTTCATCAATAAAGAACCGGAGCCACAGGCAGGGTCACAGATGCTGTCACCGGGGCGTGGGTCGAGCAATTCGGCAATTAAGTCGGATATTTCAGGTGGGGTATAAAACTCACCGGCCTTTTGTCCGCCGCTAGCGGCAAAGTGTTTAATCAGATACTCGTACGCGTTACCGATAACATCCAGTGAACCAACGCGGCTCGGTTTTAAGTTAAGCTCTGGCTTGGCGAAGTCTTCGAGCAGGTGTCGCAGAATATCGTTTTTCTGCTTTTCTTCACCGAGCTTATCGGTATTAAAGCTGATGTCCTGGAACACACTTTTACCAGCGTCTTTTAGCTTGGTGCCGTTGGCTTCTTCAATTGCGTGTAATGCCTGGTCAATACGCTCGCCATTACCCGGCTCATAACGACGGTCATAGAGCGCGTAAAAGCTAGCATCACGCGGTAACACAAAGCGTTCGCTCTTCATCATTTCTTCAATCAGCTCAGGCTCATCACCATGCTGGGCTACGTATTGGTCGTAATGGTCCTGCCATACATCCGAGATGTATTTAAGGAAAAGCATGGTCAGAAGAAAGTCTTGATAGGTTCCGGCATTTATCGTACCGCGAAAGGTGTCACAAGCGTTCCAAAGTGCTTTGTTGATGCTGTCCTGGCTAATCGTTGTCATTGTTATTAACGTCCCCGTACAACCTAATTCTAAGCGTTATTGTTATCCATTATTTGTAGTCATTATGCCACGGCTGGCAATGATGTCACTGTTGAAGTTGGCTGGTCTTTCCTCTGCATAAAAATACAACACCCAGAATATTCCCATTTAACAATATTGCCCATTAACCATCCTCCGGAAACAATAAGTTTCCATAAGCCCACTTTATCCCTCATACTTAAACAATAAAATGATTCCTGTCACTTATCACAGGAGTCAAAACTATGTTTAATCGTAAAAAACTGATCAGCGCATTAGGTGAGATGTCGCGGGGGATGATGTTTTCGCAAGGCTACATTAAGGTCGATGTTACGCCGCCTCAGCCGATGATTAAGCCGCATGGCTATGACGATGCGATATGCCGAGGTAAGCAAAATAAATGCGCTGATTGTTGCTGAATATATTGAGGAGACGCAATGTTTGAGCGCTTGTCGGATATGGCGACCTTTGCTGCGGTTGCTGATGCCGCCAGTTTTACGCGGGCGGCGGAGCAACTTGGTATTACCAAAGGCGCGGTGAGTAAGGCGGTTAACCGTTTAGAGGCTCATTTGGGGGTTAAGTTACTCAAACGGACGACCCGCCGATTGTCACTGACCGGCGAGGGCGAGCTGTTTTTGTGTCATTGTCGGGTGATTGTGTCTGAGGCTCAGTTAGCCGAGGAGCACATGGGTGAGTATCAATCTGAACCCAAGGGCACGGTTTCGATTTCTGCGCCGGTCAACTTTGGTGCAGCGCAGGTGGCACCACAAATTGAAGAGCTGTTATCGCTTTATCCTCAACTCAATATTCACCTTACCTTGTCTGATGAAGTGATTGCATTCAAAGAGCTAGATGTCGACATTGCTATTCGCTTTGGCGAGTTGCGCGACTCGACGCTGTATTATCGGCGACTTCAACCTGTTCAGCATATTGCCGTTGCCTCACCTAGTTACCTCAAGCGGTTTGGTGAGCCGAGTACGCCCGAGGAGTTAGCAGCAGAACATGGGGCGCATTGGTGTATTCCTCGAAATCCATCGGCTTTGGGTTGTCGCTGGCGCTTTTATCGCTCTGGAAAAGAGATCCCGATAACGGTAAAAGGGCGCTTTTTTAGTGATGAGAATCGCGCTACGCGACAGGCTGCGCAAAAGGGGCTGGGTATTGGCTTTTTACCTCAGTATTCAGTTGCTGATTTAATCACTAGTGGCGAACTCATACAAATTTTAAGTGCTTATATGCCGCCGCCTACGCCGGTCAGTTTACTATTTGCGAGCCGTCAATATGCCAGTTCAGCGGTTAATGAAACGATTAATTTTCTGGAAAAAGGGTTGGGGTAATGTAGCTCGTGCCAATGGGTAGCTCGCGCCTTTGGCGCGAGGATGGATTTATCGATTTTTAACTGGTCAAAGTATGTATAAACAGATAGTTTGGAAAGCAGGGCATTAATATAAAGGTTTATTATAATGGAGTATGAGCTCAAAAAAATCGACGTTAAACAAAGCGCAAAAGTACTTGCTGCTGTCGCATTGATAATCAATTTATTTATATCAGTATTTGGTTTTATTGCTCTCGTGTTCGGCATTCAAACGACCATTTCCTTTGATTACATTATTTCAATTTCCGTGCAAGGTTTAGTTTGGAAAATCGGCCTACTGTTGTTATCCCCGATACTGATGTTTATTCTCGCCTACCTGTCATTTGCAGTCGTGTTTTTGCTGTACAACTACATTGTTAAATATACGGGTGGTTTAAAGCTACATTTGGTAAATGCAGACAATGATGCGTAATTAACCCAACTCATCAGTACGTAATTGGAAAAATCACTGAGGGCGACTTATGGAATCTATTAATTGGGCTGATTTTGAAAAAGTCGATATTCGTGTTGGTACGATTGTCGATGTTCAAGCTTTTCCGGAGGCGCGTAGACCTGCTTATAAGTTACAGGTCGACCTCGGTGACAAAATTGGCATTAAAAAGTCGAGCGCGCAGATCACTGATTTATACACACCGGATGAGCTAATCGGTAAGCAGGTGTTAGTGGTCGTCAACTTTCCACCAAAGCAAATCGGTCCGTTTATGTCGGAGTGTTTAGTGACCGGACTGCATCGAGCTGATGGCTCTGTCGTTCTGTCGACCGTGGATAGGGATGTACCCAATGGGACTCGGCTGGCTTAGCCCAATGAATCAAACTAATAAGGAACTCAAATGCCACACAACGCTATCAACTTTAAAGAAAAACTAGGTCTGTTTAACGAACAGTGGTCGCCTAAGGTCATTGCAGAGATGAACGATTATCAATTTAAAGTGGTCAAGTTGCAGGGCGACTTTGTTTGGCATGATCATAAAGATACCGATGAGACTTTTATTGTGCTTGCGGGCCAGTTGCGTATTGATTTTAGAGACGGTTACGTAGAGTTATCCGAGGGTGAAATGTATGTCGTACCTAAAGGTGTCGAGCACAAACCCTATGCTGAGCATGAAGCTCACGTGTTGCTAATTGAACCGCGTGGCGTGGTAAATACTGGCGACGAAGAGGATAGTAAAACGGCGGCGAATGATGTATGGGTTTAGTTAATCACTTTATCTAGATGGCAACCTACTATGGCAACAGCGTATCAACCGAACGTTGTGAATTGAGCAATTTTAATCAAGCCTGACAACCTCAGTTGGGTTTTAATGATGACCTGCTGAGTGGGGAATGTGCGGTATGACGAACTATCAACGTCGGTTTTTGGAAGTGATCAACTACATAGAAACACACCTTGATACCGAACTGGGCTCCTTGGCACGCTCAATACGACCCCATATTAACGCTAAGGAACAACATAATGAGTAACACCGATAACTTTGATGTCGATGTGATTGACGTTGATGAAATTGCAATTGCTGTGGTGCCTCATCGTGGCGCCCCAAATCGGTTGGGGCAAACGATTCAAAAGTTTATAGAGTGGCGCAAGCTGAATCGACTTCCACCGGGCAAAAGTCGAACGTTCAATTTGGTTTATGATGACCCTAATACGACGGCGCCGGAAGACTACCGCTTTGATCTGTGTTGCTCCATAGAGCAGTCCGCTGAACCCAATGACTATGGTGTTATCGATAGTGTTATTCCTGCCGGCAAGTGTGCGCGAGTGAGACATACGGGCAGCGATGACGCGATAGGTATTGTGGTGAACTTTCTGTACACGCAATGGCTAGCGGATTCAGGTCATGAAATCAGAGATTTTCCGATTTACTTTGAACGGATAAGCTTTTTCCCTGACGTCTCAGAGAGTGAAATGATCACCGACGTTTACTTGCCCATTAAATGAGGCGCTCGGATGTTCCCCAACCACTGAGGAGTTGGCATTTCTTCAGCAACCGGGTTCGAGTTTTTAGTCACGCCGAATCTAATCTTTCGGTTTTAACCGGCTAACACCTAGCATGCGCATGCCAACGCGTTCGTAGACCGGCTCGCTGGTGCCATGTTTCACTTTATGGAAGAAGTATTTTTCAAAGGCTATTTTTGCCCAGTGCACCCAGCGTCCGGAACCTGTCCAGTTTTGGTTGCGTGGAGGGTTTTGTGGTACCGCTAAAAATGCCATACCCGTATTGCCCATATCAGCCAGGCATAATGCACTGAGTGTGGGCTCTGTGGTTGCAGGTTGCTCTGCTAAGGTCGATTGGATATTCGCCACAATAGCGGAGGTCATTGATTCAATCATGAGGCCAGTTTTGGGGGCGCCTACAGGCACCGGGGTTTCTTCAATAGGTGCGATGGCGACACAAACACCGGCGGCATAAATTTCTGGATAGGCGAGGGCGCGTTGATATTTGTCGGTTTTAACGAAGCCTTTGGGGTTACACAAATCGGGGACCTCGGCGATGGCCGGCGAACCTTTAAAGGCGGGAAGAAACATCGCTAAGTGATACGGTAGCTGTTGCTGGGACTTGATGCTGCCGTCGTCGTTGATGACCTCAAGGGATGCTTTGTCTTGCTTGAATTCTGTCACTTTTGCGTTACAGACCCATTTTATTCCGTGCTCTCGAAACTGATGTTCCATCAGACCTTTTGAATCGCCAACACCGCCTAGCCCCATGTGACCGATATACGGCTCTGGGGTAACAAAAGTAATGGGCACCCGGTCACGGATTTTACGTTTACGTAGCTCATACTCTAACGAAAGCACGTACTCATAGGCGGGACCAAAGCAGCTCGCGCCGGGTAGTGCTCCGACCAATACGGGGCCTGGATCGTCGATGAGTCGTTGAAAGGCTTGATGTGCTTTTACTGCATGGTCAACGGTACAAATCGATTGCGTATAGCCGTGCTCTGGACCAGCACCAGGAATTTGTTCAAAGGCGAGCTTGGGTCCCGAACAAAGAACTAAAAAGTCGTAGTCTTTTTGGCTGCCATCACCGAGGGTGAGTCGTTTGTGCTCCACATCAATTTGTTTTACGCCTGAGCTGTTAAATCCGATGTGATGTTTATCGAATATCGGCGCAATGGGGAGGACGACTTGCTCGCGTGTTCTAGAACCTAACGCGACCCATGGATTTGACGGCACGAAGTTAAATTCAGTGCCTTCATGAATCACTTCGATATCAACGGTTGCTGATAGCTTCTCGCGTAGCTCAAAAGCAACTGAAACGCCGCCCAATCCGGCACCAACGACAATAACTTTGCTCATTAAGCGTCCCTGTTGTATTCAGGAGTATTATTTGAATATGGTGGGCGGTTAAAAATTAGTCAATACATACATCATAAACAATTAATAAATAAACAGATTAAATTGATTTACATCAGGATTGAGCTAAAGACGGCACAGGCTGATCCATTCTTCGCTATCAAAACTACAATTCAGTACTCACCTTTATTAAAGGATCACGAACATGACGGACAAGATTAAAGCGCTAAAACTTAAAGACCCTTTTGGTTTAGATAATATCGAGGTTACTGAATTGGACGACCCGGGTCAGCCCGCGGCGGGAGAAATCCGCGTGCGGGTTAAAGCCAGCTCGTTGAATTTTCATGACTATGGTGTTGCCGCTGGGTTTATTCCAACCGAAGATGGGCGCATCCCGATGTCAGACGGTGCGGGCGTTGTCGAGGCCGTGGGCGAGGGTGTTGAAGAGTTTGCCGTGGGTGAACCTGTGGTTTCTACGTTCTTTCCCTACTGGCAAAGTGGTCCAGCGCCTGTGGGTGACTTTAAGCAAACGCCCGGTGATGGTATCGATGGGTATGCCCGTGAAGTGGTCGTGCGCCCGGCTCATTTTTTTACTCACCAACCTAAAGGCTATAGCCATGCTGAATCGGCAACGCTAACTACGGCGGGTCTTACCGCCTGGCGCGCGTTGGTCGTCGACGGCGGCATTAAACCAGGCAACTCGGTGTTGGTACTGGGTAGTGGCGGTGTTTCGGTATTTGCGTGCCAGCTCGCGAAAAGTCTGGGTGCGACGGTGTTCGCGACCTCATCATCGAACGAGAAACTCGAGAAATATAAAGCATTAGGTGCCGATCATCTTATTAACTACAAAGACGATCCTGACTGGGGTAAAACGGTTCGTAAGCTGACGGATGGACGCGGTGTTGACCACGTTATTGAGGTGGGTGGCCCTGGTACGTTACCGCAGTCAATTAACGCCGTTGCCATTGCCGGCCATATCGCATTAATTGGTGTATTAACCGGTAGTGCGGGTGAAGTCCCAACGGCTAAGTTGATGGCCAAACAAGCGCGCTTACAAGGGCTTATCGTGGGCAGTTGCGATGATCAAAAAGACTTTGTGCGCGCGCTCGAAGCCAATGGCGTGAAACCTGTTATCGACAAGACTTTTGGTCTTGAAGAATTGGCTGACGCATTCCGTTACGAAGAGTCGGGCAAGCACTTTGGCAAGATTTGCTTAGCGTTTTAACTCGTTGCTGACTAATCCAACACCGTGCAGTGCCTATGCGCACTGCGCGGTGTTTACGTTAGCGACAATTTACCAAGCGTACTTCACAGACAGCTCAAAATTACGTTCTGCACCGAAGAAGCCTTGATTATAAAAATCGATGCTTGAGTAATATTTTTCGTCAAAGAGATTATTGACGTTGAAGCTTAAGTCCCACTGAGGTGTCAGTTGGTAGCTTGCCATTGCATTAACCACGGTGTAGCTGTCCTGAGTAAATGTTTCACCATTAGGACCAATGTCAGGGTTCGAGATATCACTTTGCCAATTCGCGTTAATACCCACTTTTAACGCATCAGACGCTTGAAATAGCACGCTGGTTTTGATCATGTTCTCTGGCAAGAATGGGGCATAGTCCGAACCGTCACGATCCGTTGACTCATTGTGCGTATAGCTTACAAAGATGTTTAACGCGTCGTTGGGTTTTCCATTTAACTCAAGCTCATAACCTTCACTTTCTGCACCAGCGACACCTATTGACGGATAAATGTTGGTGCCCGGTAATGGTTCTGCAGCATCGGGATCAGTGATGGCTAAGTTATCCTCTTTAACTTTGTAGACTGCAAAACTAGCGGTAAGTGCTTCGTTAAAGAAGTCACCCTTTATACCGATTTCTGTGTTGGAGCCCTCGACGGGGCCGACCAGCTCAAAGTTTGCATCAATGGCGCTTTGAGGCTTAAAGATCTCCGTATAACTTGCGTAAGTCGAAATAATATCCGAGATATCGTAAACAATGCCGAAGTAAGGGGTGTTCACGCCCGAGTTCTTAAAGTCACTCGGTGAGAAGGGTGACTCTACGGTTGTTTCGTAAGTCGTTAAACGATTGCCAATGATGGTCGTGAGTTCATCAGTCAGACTCAGTTGTGCAGCCGCGTAGATACCCTGCTGCTTGTACGACTCAAAGGTGCTGTAATTCGGTGTTTGGTTAAAGTCAACGGGCTCTACACCGTTACCCCAGTCAAAGATACTCGGGACCGTAATAGGGTCATTAGTGCCGTATGATACTGAATCAACGGTTTGTTTTGAGTGCAGGGCGCCGGCAGTGAGCTGGTGTTCACGTCCAAACAGCTCAAATGGCCCCGATGCTAAGAAGCGTACAGATGTTTGTTCACGGTCAGCGACATAGTGGTTAGGCGAGGTACCTAAACCTGTGCCGGTTTCTTTGTCGGGAAAACCCGAGAAGTAGAGCAGGTAGCCATCCATTTCTCCTTCTCGACGCTCAACATCAAACTGAACATCCCAGCCGTTATCAAAGGCGTGTTCGACTTGTACGAACGCGTTTGTGCTTTGACGATCCCAACGGTTCCAAGGGGATGCTGTGGTGGTGCTTACTGGCAGATCGTCCGCTTGGGTGCCATCCGAATAAAATAAAGGTAGTGCGCCCCACATACTACCTTTCGGGTTGCGTTCACTGTAATCTGCACCGGCGGTTAAACGTGTTTGAGTGGTTAAATCAGCGGTTACTACCGCATAAATTTGTGCGTTTTCTTTTTCTGATAGGTCAACATAGCTGTCGCCTTCCTCGTAAGCCATCGCGACACGCGCTTTGACATTACCCGTTTCTGACAAGGTCTGCGAATGATCGGCCTCAAAGCGGTAATTGCTCCATGAACCAATCCCCAAGCTGGCATAGCCGCCATCTTCAGCTTTTGGACGCTTACGAATCAGGTTGATGGCCGCGGAGGGTTCGCCTGCACCAGTCAGTAGACCGGTTGCTCCACGAACGATTTCAACACGTTCGAAAATAACCGAGTCTGCGAGCGCTTCGCTAAAGAAGCTGTTATAAGCGATAGGCACACCATCAAACTGGAAGTTAGTTACATCACGGCCTCGCGAGCGGAAGAAAAAGCGATCAGTCTCGGCCTGTTGTGCTTGTATGCCCGGTGCAAATTGCATGACATCGGCTACGGTGTCTAACGCAAAACCATCGATAAAGGTGCGATCGATAATTGAGATTGACTGAGGCGTTTGTCGCAATGTGAGTGGTAAACCTGTTGCAGTGGTTGCTCGATCAAGCGGGCTACCCGTAATTTCAATATGTTCAGAAACGTCTTCTGATGGATCTGAGTTTTTCGTTTCAGTGTCTTGTTGCGCGAAAGCAGTAGAGGAGAGTGTCATGCTCGCAATGGCTAAAGCGATACTGCTTTTAGTAAACATGTTCATTAGATATTTTGCCCTACTAGTTAAATAAGCGGTAAATAAGAATGATTATTCTTTGTATTGTATTTGATAATCATTCTTATTTTCAATGGGCAAAGTAAAATATTTAGTTATTAATCAGCTTAGGTTATCTCTGCGAAACACTAATAGTTGATTATTAGCAGGCATGGTGTGGCTTTGCGCATGGGTAAAGCCCGCCTGCCTAGCTAGGTCTTGAATCCATTCTTTGTCACGAATGCCCATCTCGGGGTCGCGCGCCCTTAGCTTTTCATCAAATGCGCGATTGCTCTGTGAAGTAAACTCGCCACCCTCGTTGAATGGGCCGTAAATACAGACGGTTTGAATACTGCTTAACTCAGCACTAAGCAATGCAAATAAACGCTCTACGCCGGCCGCGGGCATAATATGGCAGGTGTTCGCAGTAAACAGGGCGTCAAAGTCACCGGTTGGCAGATCCTCAAATACATTAAAGACTTGCGTGGGCAAAACATTAGAAGGGGCTTGTTTATCGAGCCGTTGATTCAGTCCTGTCAGATAATGCGCTTGATCCGTCGGCTGCCAAGTGCAGTGGGGCAGGTGTTGGGCAAAGTACACCGCGTGTTGACCCGTGCCGCTGCCGACTTCAAGAACGCGCTGGCTGTTGGCTAAAGCACTGTTCAATATCTCAAGAATAGGCTGTTTGTTGTTTTCACATGCTTGTGAGTAAGGCAAGTCATCGATTGTCATATAGCAGGCGTGATTCAAATGTGATTTTGGTCTAACGATAGCATTTTGAGGCGGAACCTGGCTATTTAAAGCGTTACAGCATAAGACTTAAATTAAACTTTAAACGCGAATCGTTTTCATTTATGATGTGCGCACTTAAACGAGACTGATTTTGAGGAACCCCATGAAAATGCAAAAATCTTTGTTAGCTGTGTGCGTGATGAGTGCATTAACAAGCACCTATGCCGTAGCGGAAGAACCGCAACAGACTGAACAGGTGATTGAGCGTCTAAAGATCACTGGTGAAAAGCAGGAGGGCTATAAGTCTTCTTCAGCAGAAGGTGCGACTAAGCTCGGTTTGACCATAAAAGAAACACCGCAGTCGATTACGGTTATTAACCAGCAGCAAATCAAAGATTTTGGTCTGGATGACATCAACTCCGTATTGAACAGTGCTTCAGCGGTTAACGTTGAGAATGTCGAAACCGATCGTATTTACTACACCTCGCGTGGTTTTGAACTGAATAACTTTCAGATTGATGGCGTTGGCTTGCCGCTCGTGAACAGTAACACCCATGGACGAATTGATACGGCTTTATACGAGTGCGTTGAAGTGATCCATGGCGCGAACGGGATTATGACCGGTGTCGGTAGCCCCGCAGCCACCGTCAACATGGTGCGCAAACGCCCAACTTCGGAAACACAAATTAGTGTCGAGGGTAGCCTGGGCTCTTGGAGTAACAAACGTTTAGAAATCGACGCGTCTGGGAAGTTGTCGGATCGTGTGCGTGGTCGTGTGGTTGCAGCGGCGGATAATGGCGAGTCGTATCTTGACCGTTACGAAAACGACACCAAGGTCTTTTACGGTGTTTTTGATTTTGCTCTAACCGACGACACCATGATGACCGTGGGTCATAGCGAGCATAAGAGCCATACCGATGGCAACATGTGGGGCGCATTGACGCTTTATTACGGTGATGGCACGCCGACAAATTATGATGAATCTACCAACGTTGCGGCGGATTGGTCGCAGTGGGAAGTAAGCGAAAGCCGCAGCTTTATTGATGTTGAAACAGCATTATCCGACAACTGGAACTTGCGTGCAGTGTATAACCGCGTTCGTACCGATGAAGATAGCCTGTTGTTTTACACCTATCTTGGCGATGCTGAGCTCGGGCTGGATCCTGAAACGGGGCTTGGTCTCGTCGGGTATGGCAGTGAGTATGACTTAGACGACAAGCAAGATACCTTTGATGTTTACGCCAATGGTACTTTTGAGGCTTGGGGCCAATTGCACGAGGTCGTTGTTGGCGCTAACTACTCGCGCTTAGATTATGTTGATGTTTCTCTGTACGACTTCCACACCGGTAATGGCTTCCCTGCGATGCCTTCACTTGCCGACTGGGATGGCAATACACCGTTCCCTGAGTTTACTGATGGACGGGATGGAAGTGTTATCGATAACACGCAAAAAGCCGTTTACGCGCAAGCACGATTAGCGTTGACCAACGACTTTAAAGTATTGCTTGGCGGTCGCTACAATGATTTTCAAACCGACGGTGTTGGCTACGGCGTTGATCAGTCACGTGATGACGCGCAGTTTATTCCGTATGTCGGAGTGACGTATGCGGTGAATGACGCGATTACCACTTACGCCTCTTATACCGAAACGTTTCTTGCTCAGTCTGAGGTGAACCGTAACTTCGAGCGTTTGGAACCGCTGACAGGTAAGAACTCAGAAATTGGTATTAAAGCCGACCTGTTTGGTGATAAAGCACTCCTGAGTGCCGCTTATTTCCACGTTAAACAAGAGAACCTTGCGGTGGGTGATGGTGACGCTGAAAACCCGTCAACGGGCGTACTTGAACCGGTCTATCGTGCGGCTGAGGGTATTACCAGCGAAGGTGTGGAGCTTGAACTCGCTGGCGAACTTTTCACGGGTCTGCAAGGTCAAGTGTCGGCAACCGTATTTGATGTTGATGGCGATCAATTGGTTGAGGATTACACGGCTGAAAAGATGTTCAGAACGTCGCTGACCTATCAGTTCCAAAGCTTGCCAGACGTGCGTGTTGGCGCGACTTATCAGTGGAAAGATGCGACCTCACGTGTGCAAGGCACTGTCGGTCCTGCCTATGACAATGCAGGTGAGACTATCGTGACGCACCAGCCGTCTTATGGCTTACTTGGGTTGATGGCAAGCTGGCAGGTGACGGATAAACTTGCTGTGCGCGTCAACGGTTATAACGTGACCGATGAGAAGTATTTAAATAGCTTGTACTGGGCGCAGGGTTTCTACGGCGCACCGGCTAACTACTCGGCATCGGTCAGTTATCAATTCTAACTAGCGTTGACTTGACTTGTTCGAGCCCTGGCGTCGGTGCTTAGCACGGCCAGGGCTTTTTTGTTTGTCACTCGGCGCACCACGTGACTTACGTGGTGGACGTTGCTCGCGCTTCGGTGGAGGTGTTTTGCCGGTCAGTTCGACTTCATCAAATCCCTCAAGCGTGCGACGTTCAATGGGCTGACCGATCAGCTTTTCAATGGCTTTGAGTGTTCTAAATTCTTCGTCCATCACCAAGGAGATGGCGTGACCGACTTGTCCCGCACGGCCTGTTCGACCGATACGATGAACGTAATCCTCCGCCACTTGTGGCAAGTCGTAGTTAATTACATAGGGTAGCTTTTCGATATCTAATCCACGTGCAGCGATGTCGGTTGCCACTAATATTTGCACCGCACCTGATTTAAAATCGCTTAATGCTTTGGTGCGCGCGCCTTGGCTCTTATTGCCGTGTATCGCGGCAGCTAAAAAGCCGTCTTTATCAAGTTGTTTAACCAGCCGGTTCGCACCATGTTTAGTGCGCGAGAATACAATCACTTGTGGCAAGTTGAGATTGCGCAAGATCTGCATCAACATACGCGGTTTATGCGCTTTTTCGGCAGCATATAGGGTTTGCTCGATACGCTCGGCCGTGGCATTCGGCGGTGCTACCGAAATTTCTACCGGGTTGTTTACTAAGCTTTTGGCGAGTTTGCGAATATCATCCGAAAACGTTGCAGAGAACATCAAGTTTTGGCGCTTTGCGGGGAGTAACTTGATGATTTTCTTGATGTCATGGATGAAGCCCATATCGAGCATACGGTCGGCTTCATCTAATACCAACGTTTCGAGCTGTGGAAAGCGAATCGCATTTTGCTGGTAAAGGTCGAGCAAACGCCCAGGCGTTGCGACGAGAATATCCACACCTTTACGTAGCTTCATCATTTGCGGGTTGATTTTTACCCCCCCAAAGACAACGGCGTAACTTAACGGTAAGTCTTTACCGTAGTTGGCAACGCTTTCACCCACTTGCGCAGCTAGTTCGCGGGTGGGGGTGAGGATCAACACGCGCGCAGTGTTGGCTTTTGCACGCTCATTGCCTTTGAGTATTTCTAAAATCGGTAAGGTAAACCCTGCAGTTTTGCCGGTGCCCGTTTGAGCCGCTGCCATCACATCATTACCGGCCATGACGGCTGGGATTGCTTGTGCTTGTATAGGAGTGGGTTCAGTATAACCTTGGCGTGTAAGGGCGTTAAGAATTTCAGGGCAAAGTCCGAGATCAGAAAAAGTCATGTATAAATTGGCAACCTAAACAAGGGATAAGAAGGACGCATTCTACATCACTGAGACCAACAACGCATTGTATTTGATGATTCAATAATGAATGGGTGAACAAAAACAGACAGACGGATACAGTAGTAAACACTCTTAAAAAATATTATAAAGTTTAAACATGCACGCCCAATTATAATTAAAAAAGCGAATGATTTTGGAAAGAAGAACAAAACACCGACGTATAAAAAAACGCGAAAAGCTCACCAATGCCTTGCTGTTTAAAATCAGTATTTGGGCAATTTCGATTGTTGTTATTGCGTCGGCAATTACATTTCAAGTCGCTTATGATGATGCAAGACAACGTGTCATTGGACTGGTGGAACAAGATTTGGCACCCGCGCTTGAGCGTAACGAAGCTTTTTTTAATCACGTAGAAGAAAACGGTGACATTCTGGCACAGCAGTTTCTATCGAATTACAAACTGATGCGTAATGAGTCGCGCCCCATTGAGCAGTTTAACGACTGGTATGAGAAAACCTCGCCCGGCGTCTTGAGGCTTAAACCGAGCTTTGACCGAGGCGTAACCGCAGGCGGTAAATATTTTCAACACTTGAGCGCTTTTTTAGGCAAGCGTGACGTTGCGTTAGATGACGAACTTAAGTCACGCGTGATTGCGGCTCAATATACACTTAATGAACTCGGACCCGCTTGGCAAAATGAGGTGTCGAATTCACACTTTTCGATGCCCGAAAATATTTTATTAATGTATTCAACCGAATCACCGTGGGGACTGCTTGCAGACAAAGACTTGGTGATGACGGATTATTCGGTTGTGCGGTCGACATTGCAGGTCAATAACCCCGAGCGAAAACCTAACTGGACCGGGCTTTATTATGATATTTCAGCCGATGTACTGACCATTACGTATCAAAAGCCTGTCGACCTGGCGGGTAAACATCTCGCAAATGCGAGTTTTGATGTGGTGCTCAGTAGTTTAGTGAGCGATTTAACTAAAAAGAAACGGCCTAACGCAGAGCATGTGGTCTTAAATGATAATGGCGACTTGATTGCCGCATCTAATGTCACGCAAGACGCTATTATTTCGCGTTCGACACTCACCTCAGAAACCTACAGCGAACCTTTGTATCAGCAGTTGAGTCAGTTGGTGGTTGATAGAGGCTTTTCAGAGACACCCACTATTTTGAGTGGCGAAGTGGAAGGTCAGTTACTATTCGTCAATAAGCTGCCGGGCCCAGGTTGGTGGCACATTACCACATACCCGCTTGCTGAGGTGCGCAACCAGGCGATCGTGTTGCCGTTACAACTTGTTGGTGCCGGCGTGGGGCTGGTGATTCTGATTTTACTGATGAGTTACTGGCTCATTCAACGCGAAGTCAGCCGACCTTTGCAAGAAGTTGCCAAAGTCGCTTCTTTGATGGGGCAGCGCAATTACCGAGAAGCACAAACCCATAAAACGACTAAAATTAAGGCGCGAGGCGAAGTAAAACAGGCGTTGAAGGCATTTCAAACCATGGCATCACGCTTTATTGCCGCGCAAGACGAGCTGGAACGTGAAGTGGAATCGCGCACAGCGGAGTTAGCTGAAGCGAATCGAAAGCTTGATGCCTTAGCTCATATGGATGGTTTAACGGGGCTATTTAATCGCCGGGCGTTTGATCGTGATTTGGACGCGGCTATCTCATCCGGTAAGCCGTATCATTTGATGATTGCAGATATTGATGAGTTTAAAGCCTATAATGATAACTACGGGCACGAGGCGGGCGATAGCGCTATCAAGGAGATAGCAGAGTGCCTACGCAGTAATACACCCCTCAAAGTGTATCGCTATGGTGGCGAAGAGCTGGCAATGATTGTTCCCTCTGCGTATGACCTTGAAAGCAAACTTAATGAGTTGCGTGAAAAGGTGATTGAGTTGAATATTCCACACCAGTACACCAAAACGGATCGTTCATGTTTGAGTTTAAGTATGGGAGCTGCGCCTATCCAGCACGATGACGATAGCCGCAGTGCGATTCGACGTGCTGACAAACAACTTTACGCGGCTAAAAGAACGGGTAAAAACTGTGTCGTTACTGCTTAACTTGTGCCTACTGTTTAAGACGCTTAACCTTATGCTTCTGACAAAACACTGAAGAAGTTAATGATAAAGATATCTCAACGGGTTGAAATCCCTGACCATGAAATCGAGTGGCAATTTATTCGCTCAAGCGGTGCAGGTGGCCAAAATGTCAATAAAGTCGCTACCGCGGCACAGTTGATCTTTGATATTCAGGCATCTTCACTGCCTGATTTTTATAAGCAGCGTTTACTTAAGTTGTCCGATCATCGCATTACCCAAAGTGGGAAAGTCATCATCAAGTCGCAGGAAACACGCAGCCAAGCGCGCAACCGTGAGTTGGCGCTTGAGCAACTAATTGGCTTAATCCGCAGTGTGTCTTATGTGCAGAAAAAGCGTATCGCGACTAAACCGAGTCGATCGGCAAAAGAGAAACGCCTGAAAAGTAAAAAACAACAGGGACAAAAGAAGGCGCTGCGCAAGAAGGAGTTTTAGTCGGCACGAGTGGAAATTTGCTCAATGTGAATTTATGGGGCTATTATCAATAACCAAAATTATTAAGGTCGATTATGGCAAATACAATTCGTCTGTACCAAGCCGTTATGTTACTCGCGTTGAGTGAAGAGCGCGGCACCATGAACGGTGCCTATGTAGAATATGCAACCGCAGCCGCGCTTTTGTCAGAGCTTTTGATGCATGAGCGTATTGCGATTGAAGCGGATAATAAAAATAAAGTGTCGGTTGTGGATGAAGCCAGTACCGATGATGCGTTATTGGACGAAGCGTTGGGTCAAATAAAGTCTGCTAAGCGACAACGTAAGCTACAGGACTGGGTACAAAAGCTAGGCCAACTTAAAGATTTAAAACACAAAGTTGCCCAGAGTTTGGCGGACGCTCATATCGTCGCAGCAGAAAAGGAAAAGGTTTTATGGCTGTTTGAGCGACGCGTTTATCCCGAGCTTAATCCAGAACCCGAACAGCAAATACGTGAAGGCATGCGCAGTGCTGTGATGAGTGATGATGATGCGATTGAACCGCGTGTGGCGATTTTAGTCGCTTTAGCCAATAGCGCTAAGCTGTTGCCGCAAGTGTTCACTAAGCAAGAACTGAAACAGCGCAAAAAGCGCATTGAGCAGCTAGAAAAGGGTGAAATGGTGTCTACCGCGGCAAAACAAGCGGTGGCCGCTATTGAGGCTGCGGTCATGGTGGCTGCTATTATGCCAGCCATCACCGCCGCGAGCACCGCTTCGTGTTCATCAACCTCGTGCTAAGAGGTTGGTTTGGGCGGCAATGCCTTGGATACTGTCGACTAACTCAGTGACTTTCGTTGATTGAGTGTTAAGTTCAGCGATGTGGTGACTGGTTTGCTCAATTTTTTGTGCTAACACGCGCATAGCATCAATGGTTTCTCGAATCACAGCCATGCCTTGTTCTCGTTTAACCTGATCGGTAATTACCGAGGCGAATTTAACCACCTTGTAGAGTTGACCGGCTTCATTATGAACAGGGTTGTAGGTTGCCTCTAACCAAACGGGATTACCAAAGCTATCAATACGCTGGAAACGTCCAGAGAAAAACTCACCAGCCGCTAGCTTTTACCAGAAACGACTGTAACCCTTAGATTGAACTTCTTCTTCACTGCAAAAGACACGGTGGTGCTAATCAACGATATCGTCTAGCTGATAATTCAAAGCATCAAGAAAGTTTTTATTAGCGTTTTAGACTCCTTGTTTTAAGTATGCGTGGGTATCTACAATAAATTGAAAATAATCGTTGACTAATATTTAAACTCGCGTAGTGTAGGCGGCGTTGGATAAGAAAGTTAGTTAAACCTCCTCTACGTCGCATTACTTGTAGTCAATCTTCGTCCTGTAGTTTTAAATTTCCGTTTTTACCCGCACCATCCGCTCATGGCATTGGTCGTGGCGGCTTAATATATTATTTTTATCAGGATTACGATTATGTCTAATACAGTAAACGGCACAGTTAAATGGTTTAACGAAGCAAAAGGTTTTGGTTTCATCGAGCAGCAAGGCGGCGCTGACGTATTTGCTCATTTCAGTGCAATCACTGGCGATGGCTTCAAAACGCTTAACGAAGGTCAACGTGTATCGTTCGCGATCACTCAAGGCCCTAAAGGTCCTCAAGCAGAAAACATCGTTGTACTGTAACGACTGCTGAGTAGTACCTATTATCCAAAAGGGAGCTTTCGAGCTCCTTTTTTTGTGCCTAAAATAAATATTGCAAATAACAATCATTTTCATTAATATGTAGTCGTTGGCCTAAACTCTCTCCCTGGCTAATGTTCTCCCCAGCCAAGTGCTGGGGAATTTTTCTCTTCCTGAGTCATTTGACGCATCACTTTTCCTCAACTTGAATGAATAGTACTTATTTATAATCTGGGGCTCCCTATGAAAGCAGACGAGAAAGTTGCCGTTGTTACTGGAGGCGGGCGAGGCATCGGTCGTGGTATCACACTAAAGTTGTTAGACGCGGGATATAAAGTGCTTGTCGCTCAGCGAAAGGCGCTTGACCATGAACTCGCGCATAATTTTAATGTGACTTGGCTAGAAGCGGATTTATCCGATTTAGGCTCGACTGAAACGATAGCAGAGGCTGCGCAGGACTATTTTGGCGGTGCCAATCTTTTAGTTAATAACGCAGGTATGATGTTTGAGCAAAGCCTTGAGCATATGACTGAAGCCGAGTGGGAGCGTATGGCAATTATAAACGTACGCGCACCTGTTTTTTTAACCAAATCATTATTGCCACAGTTAAAAGCTAAGAGAAATGCCAGCGTTGTTAATATTGGCTCTATCGAGGGGGTGGCAGCAAACCCAGAACATATCGCTTATTCTACAACAAAAGCAGGTGTGCATGGCATGACACGAGCCATGGCAGTGGATTTAGGCCAGTATCGAGTGCGTTGTAATGCAGTCGCTCCTGGTTGGATAGATACGGAGCTGAGTGAAAAGTATATAGCCTCACAAACAAATCCGACGAAAGCACGTTCAAAGTTGTTGGCGCAACATCCTTTAGGAAGAACCGGTAAGCCCGAGGATATCGGTAATGCAGTGGCGTTTCTTGCGAGTGAGCAAGCTGAGTTTATTACAGGTCAGGTGCTGGTTGTGGATGGAGGGCGAACGGCAAAACTACCTTTGCCGTTTTAGTGGTGAGTTAGTCGAAACAAGCTTTAAGACCCTCCTGATAAGAGGTAATTGAAAACTCCGGAAATCGCGCCTTGAATTTATCGGATATAAAAACGTTATCGACTTGATAGCGCGGCATTAATTCTTGTGCGTCGCGCAGCGTTTTGCTAAAAACGCTCGCCAATTTTAGTTGCCAAGGTTTCACTATTGAGTAGCGGCAGGGCTTTTGTGTGATCGTTTCAATCGTTTCAACCATGCCGCGATAGGTTAAACGGTTATCGTCACAAGGTAAGTGCCAAGTTTGGTCAAAGGCATCGGGCGTATTGCCCAGCAGTGCCAAGGCGCGACTGGCGTCTGGCGTGTAGATGAGGGTGCGCTGTGTGTCATCCCTTAAAAAGACCCGTGCCTTTTTACCGCGTTTGAGCGGCTCAATTAGGGTCGACTGAGTGATACTATGAGTTTTCTCGGGTCCGTAGAATTCCGGTGCGCGTGCAATCAGCGCAACGATATCTTTTTCTGTTTGCGCACAGATTAACTCTTGGGCGATGTCTGCGCGCACTTGACCCTTTCTACCGCGAGGCTCGAAGAGAATATCTTCAGTTTGAGGTTCGGCCGTTTGCGGATACATATAAGTATTATCAAAAAATACGAGCTTCGCGTCGTGTGCTTTGCAGGCATCGATGACATTGCGCATGATCACGGGCCATTGTTGTTCCCAGCGTTCTGTATCCATAGGCAAGCCCGCAGTGAGGTAGACGACTGATGAGCCCTCGACGGCACGCGCCGTTTGTTGGGCACTCAAGAGGTCTGCACTCAAGGTACTATCGGTTGGATTTACTTTGGCTGGGTTGCGACTGACGATACGAATGTCAGTGGTGTAATTACGGTGAAGAGCCCGTGCCAGTTCGATACCGATTTGTCCGCTGGCGCCCAAAATTGTTTGCATACGAAAGAGTTACCGCTGCGTGTTTTATATTATGGGACTAGCCTATCAAAAGGTTTCGAACACGTCTTGCTTAATCATTAGGCGAGGCGTATATCGGTCTCCATAAGCTGTTCAAAGCTCTGTGGTTTGTGTAACAAAAAGCCTTGAACTTGATCGATACCTAACTCACGAATGCAGTCGAGTATGCGTTGATCTTCAACACCTTCAGCAACCGTTTTCATGTGCAAAGTACGGGCTATTTCAGCGGTCGACTTAGCAAATGAATGTTCGCTGATATCGTGAATATTCTGAATAAATGATTTATCGAGTTTTACCTCATCAAAAGGCGCAGTGGTGAGCCTCGCAGCATTAGAGAGTCCTGTTCCATAATCGTCTATCGAAAGTCGCGCACCTTTACCCTTAATGAGTAGTAGGTTTCTTGAAACACTCGAGCGAGTCGAATAGAGCTCATTTTCGGTAAGTTCAAACATCAGCCTTGGATGAGCGATAGGGGCGTCGTTCATGAATGCCTTAAATTGCTCAGAAAAACTGGCTTCGCTAAGCTCCTTTGCTGACAAGTTGACTGCGAGGTTAGCTTCGGAGTAACGAGCAAAAAGCGCATGATGATTTTGTAATGAGTTGCTTAAGGTTGAGCGGGTTAAATGCGTCCAAAGCCCACGTTCATGAATCACGTCGAACACTTCGTTGAGTGGAATGGGCTTATTGTCGTGAATTAATCGGGCTAATGCTTCGAAGGCAACCAGTTCAAGTGAGTCACTTCGAAACTGAGCTTGATAATAGACGGTCATTTTTCCCGAAATGACGAGCTCCTCTATCAAATCTTGATCATAACAAGCATCTGGCTTAATGGAACGCTGACGTGAGTCTGTACTATGTCGACAAACCCATTCAAGTGCTTGTTCGGTACATTCGCGCCCGTTCACGATGTAGGCATCGAGCCCATAGGAGGTCAACACTTTGTGCATCAGAGTATCTTGTCGTTTGTCGAGAGCCTCTGAGAGAACATAAACTAAGCCTTGAAATTTCTGCTCCTTGAGGTGTTCACAAATATCGAGCAAAAGAGTCATGGAGCTTTTCAGTTCAAGCACGATACAGGCATTTGGCTGACTTTCAACAGAGTCAAGCTGCAGCGGTTTAACTGTCAGGTTGAGGGTTTGGTTGCAAAGACGCTCAAACCTGTCGGACTCCGAATCTGAAAAAATAAAATACATTGCCTGCTCTTGAATTGTAATGACCACTCTATAACTCTATGTTTTATCATATAAAATAGAGGGATACCAAGTTTATGACGTCAATTAACACCGGTTTCATTCAGCGCCCAATTGTAATCGGTATACCGAATCGGCAGCTTTGAACGCGCCAATGCTTTTGCAGCAGACGCAGAGTCCGTGAGTGCTTCAGAATAGCCACGTAAAAACGGGTGTATCCCGTTGAAGTCATCTCCGTACCATTTGAAGATTTTAGATAGATAGATCCCCGCTTCATCAACACCATTTTTATCGCGATCACTTAAAAATAATCGGGTTTGGTTTTCGAGTTGCTCGTCTAATTGATTCGCCTGATAGGCCTCACTACGTAACTTGGGACAACTGACAGCTGCGCAGACGAGCGCAAAATGAATGCGTGGCTCATTGAAATCGACGCGGATCTTTTCATGCTCAAGCCAGTCCAAAGTGCGCTGTTTACCGAGCAACTCAAAAAACGACTGCTCCCATGGGCTTTTGAAAAAGCTACCCAAATCACGGATTGACTGGGCTTCGCCACTATTAAAAGCATCGATATTTTGGATAATTAACTGGATAGTAAAGGCATTGTACGCATTGATTAAAAACGCCAATTGCTGATCGGGGGTCCAAGACGTGTACTGTTGTGGAGTGACTGCCGACAGCTCTGCTAAATATTCCTTCAGGGGACCACGTTGCTTAGCAATGGCTTGGTAATCAACCGCTGATTTATGCTGATTATCGAATACGACGACGTGGCGCTTTAACACTTGATTGAACAGCGCATGGCTATGGTCAAAGGTTGATGAGATAGCCTGGGCGCTATATGAAAGTGCAAGGATCAACGAACAAAGGATACAACGCAGGTAACACGCGAGAGGGTGCCTTGACATAATTTCAACAAAAGTAGAAAGCCTTAATTAGCTTTACGCTAAAAGCGGCGGAAAGTTCATCATGTTAAACATAACTTATCACCGCCACAAACTCAGTTTTACCTGAGTAGCGATTGATGTAACTATGCGGCTGGGCGGCGTCAAAGCGATACGCGTCACCGGCTTTGATGGTTACCTGTGTTTCACCTACCACAACATCGAGTACGCCTGACTGTACATACAACATTTCGAAGGTACCGCGTCGGTGTGCATCGGAATGGCTCTGTGCGCCTTCAGCCATGCAAAGTTTGTAAACCTCTTGCTGGGTCAAAGGATCAAAAGGCAACAGTCGTTCGACTTGAATGCGCTCGTGAGCAAAGTCAAATGTCATGGGTTGCTGTTCATCGTTGAGCAACCAGGATAACGATACATTAAAGCCGGTGGCTAACTTCCACAATGTCGCGAGGGTAGGCGAAGACTCTTGTCGCTCGATCTGTCCTAACATTGCCTTACTCACCCCGGTGTGTTCTGCACATGCCGTCAGGCTCCAGCTTTTATCTTTGCGCAGTTGCTTTAATCGTCGAGCAACGGTGTGATGATTATTTTGCATGATTTATCAAAAGTTTATGGTTTAGGATTTGTGCGTTATAACGCACGCTGTTATCTTATGATTAACTTTGTACGTTATAACGCACTATGGGGCATTAAGAAACACCATGATTCGTTTACTGAGCCAAGTATCAGCAGGCGCGACGGCTGTCTTTGTAGGTTATAGCAGTGCCGTTGTACTGATACTCGAAGCAGCATCGCAACTGGACTCATCGCCCGCACTGCAAAGTGCTTGGTTGCTGGCGGTTGGGCTGGCGATGGGCATTTCAACGATCGCTTTATCGTTATATTACAAAGCTCCCGTACTGACGGCTTGGTCAACACCGGGCATCGCGTTGCTGATTGGCTCACTCACGGGTTTAACGGTGGCTGAGGCGGTCGGGGTTTTTGTTTTTTCCTCTAGTTTAATGGTTGTGTTTGGGGTCAGTGGTCTTGCTGACAGGATGATGAAATGGGTCCCTAGCCATGTTGCAGCGGCTATTTTGGCAGGCATACTACTTAAGTTTGTGAGTGCAATTCTGCCGGCGCTTAATTCGTTTCCTATTATCGCGGGTGGTCTCATCATCATTTACTTTATCTGCCGTGCGTATACACCGCGATGGGTTTTTTTGTGGTTACTGCTAGCGGCTATCACATTACCATTTTTTACGGGCAAGCTTAATGAGCAACCGCTAATGATGGAAGCACCGCAGTGGATCTGGGTATGGCCCGACTTCAACTGGCCTGCGCTTATTGGTGTGGGTATTCCGTTATTCGTGGTCACTATGGTTTCACAAAACGTTCCCGGCGTGATGATGCTGCGTGCCAATGGTTACGCACCGCCAACATCGCCACTTATCACAACAACCGGTTTAGCGGGATTGCTACTGGCGCCGCTGGGCGCATTTGCGATAAACCTCGCGGCAATTACCGCCGCAATTTGCCAAACCGAGGATGCAGACCCCGATCCAGCGCAGCGCTATAAAGCGGCGGTGGCTGCCGGAGGATTTTATATTCTGATGGGACTCGCAGGATCACTTATCGTGAGCCTATTCATGATGATGCCGCAAGCGGCAACGGCGACGCTGGCTGGCTTGGCACTCTTGCCGGTGATTACGCAGAATCTGCAACGCGCCTTTAGCAATACATCGGGTGCTTATGCTGCGGCAATCGCGTTCATTGTTACTGTGGCTGATATATCATTTTTTAGTATCAGTAGTGCGTTTTGGGGCTTGCTAGTGGGCTGTGTAGTGGCATTTCTATCTGAACGTACACATCGTATTTAGTTACATTTTAACAATGACTCAACATTATATGATGTGCGATGATACAACACACAATAATCATCAGATAATCAGCTATGAGCCGCGTTTTATTTGTTTTTTCTTTTGTTGTTTTATTGGTTTCCGGTTGTTCCACTAATCAAATTCAGGTGATTAACTCGGAGCAGCAAATAGAGCATCCGGATGACCATCGTTTTGAAAACCGAGATCCCGGTGAAAAACAGTATCCCGCTACATGCGAAACCGATTGCTACCGTGAGCGCGCCGATATTCAATGCACTGATGAAGCCTGCAATTACACGGGACCTTATTTACAATCTGAATATGATGAAGCCTTTAAAGTAAAATGGTTCGGCCATGCGCTGTTCCAAATCAAAACACCAAGCGATGCGACGATAATCACCGATCCGGTTTTTGAAGAATTTGATTGGCCCATTAATTGGCTACATGCTTGGTTTAACGGCGAGTACCGTTCTCACCTGCCCAATTTATCGGCTGAACAGGCAAGCCAAGCCGACGCGATTTTATACTCCCACCTGCATTATGATCACTTTAATAAAGCGGATGTCGAGTCTATAGGCGACCATCCGAGCTACCGTGTGCCATTGCGTATGGGTGAAAAATTCCCCGAAATCGGGGCACAGGTTATCGAAATGGGCTGGTTCTCTGAGGATACATTGAATACTCAAACGAGGGGTACGACTATTACCGCGTTGCCCGCTCACCATTTTAGTAGTCGCACCTATATTCCATTCATTTATGAAGATAACGCGCGCGTTTCATGGAATGGCTGGTTGATAAAGAGCCAAGGCAAAACTTTATTCTATGCGGGTGACACCGGCTATTCTGAGCACTTTCGAGATATTCATGAACGCTATGGTGCAATCGACGTCTGCTTGCTCCCCATCGCTTCTTATTACTCGCCGACCAGCCCCAAGTGGTATCGCTATGTGCATATGACGCCTGAGGATGCCATTACTGCAGCCAATGAACTGGAGTGCCAAGTAATGATTCCATGGGGGTATGGTAATGCCAGCTGGGGAATGGGCGATGTGTCTTCTCACTCAGCGTTAACACGCTTTTTGAATATGCTTGAAGTGATGCCGCTTAAAGCCAAAGTCATCGTGCTTGATGAGCATGTGTCAGCAAGGTGACAGTGGTCTGTCGTATGCCTGACATATGACTGCCACGCGCCTGGCGTAGGTACTTCTACATTCGACTGCTAGTGTTCTTCCTGCAATAAGGCGATTAAAGGATATTTCACATGAAAGGGTCATTACTAAAAAAACTACACTTAAATTTTGAATTTAAGTTTGAGTACGAAGGGCATGTTATCGAAGCACGTGCCAGTGGGATTTCAGCGAAAGAGGAAGTATTTGTCGACGGTGAGTGCGTAAGTAGTCGACGTAATTTTGGCTTATCAAGCACACACGAATTTTTGATTGAGGGCGAGACATTTAAAATACATTTTGATGTGGGTGGCTTTTTATTATCAACCATTCGTTGCGATTTATTGTTAGGCGATGATGTGGTTCGCACCGAGTCGCAATCGTCACTTAAGGGGCAAAAGGGCTCTTGGAAACTAATTTTATCGTTCTTTGTGATTGGTTTGGCCGCTGGCTTTTTGAGCGCAAAGCTGGCGCTTTGGTTGCTGGGGTAGGTTATGCGTATCAATCAAGACAAAGTCATTGCCTGTCGCTCGCAATGGGATTGGACACAACAACAGCTTGCCGATGCCTGCGGTGTAAGTCTGCGCACGATACAGCGGGTAGAGCGTGATGGCATTGGTTCAAAAGACACGGTGCAGGCATTGTGTGCAGTATGCCAACTCGCACGTGAGGAGTTAGTCGAGGATGCCGACAACAGTGTACGGGCTGAACCTACAACCCAACAAAACAACCATGCACAGCGACCAACATGGCTCGATGCTCTGCCACTCTTGGTGACACTGGTGGTAGGGATGTTTATTGGCGTGGCTTTAACCTTATTCATCACCCAACGCTGATCGCAAAGAATAGCAATAAAGGATACATATCATGAAATTAAAACTTGTCATCGTGACGTTATTGGCATTGCTCTGGAGTACGCTAAGCTCGGCGGAGGTCTTTTTTAAGGCCGTGCAGGGCGATAAGACACTTTGGATCATGGGTACGGTACATGCCGCGAAAGGCGATGGGTTTGCACTCTCTGACCAGACGCAACAAGCACTCACTCAAAGTGAGGTGATTTGGATGGAAGTGGCACCCGAAAAATTACAGAATGCGCAAGCGGCGTTTATGGCTCATGCAATGCGCTCACAAGGCACGCTGGAAGAGAACGTTGATAGTGAGACTTGGCAGGCGTTTACACAGGTCGCTCAACAATATGGCATCCCAGAGCAAAATCTTAACCCGCTTAATGCCTGGTTCGCACAAATTGTATTAGTTGCTACTGCGGTAAATCACGCCGGTTATGTGCAGGAAGCGGGGGTTGAAAGCAAAATTGAGCAATTTGCAGATGCCAATAGCTTGCCTATTAAAAGCTTGGAAACGGTTGAACGTCAGATTAATGCGTTAGTGCAGGCACAAAGTGATGTGGGCGAGCAAGAAATTATCAAGCAAACGTTGACTGAAATTGATCAAGTTAACGAGGTTTTAGACGGCATTATTGCCGGTTGGCAGCAAGGCGATTTAACGGCATTGGGCAAACTCTTAAATGACTCAATGCCACCTCAAATGGCTGAGGAACTGCTCTATAAGCGCAATCGAGAGTGGATAGAGAAACTTGCCACTGATAACCACAGTGAAACAGCATTTATCGCCGTCGGTGCGGGTCATCTGGTGGGGGATGAGGGTGTACTGACGCTGCTTGAGGAAAATGGATATAGTGTAAGTGAGGTGAACTAAACGCCTAAAAACTGGCGAGCCAGCGTCGGCGGGCTCGCCTGAGGTTGTTGGGGTGGCTGTAACCGAGCTTGGCGGCGAGTTCCGCCTGAGTGTGGGGTTTAGCTTCTGAGTGGTAGAGAAAATACTTTAGCCGCGCGTAGTCTGCCAGTCGTTTAAAGTTCATACCTTGTGAGGCGAGTAGCCGCTTGCATGTCGAAGCGCTCATGTTGAGGGCGCTGGACAGCTCTTCCAGTGATGATTCATCCCCCTGCTTTGCTTTTTTTAACATCCAAAAGAGGGCCTCGGTTAAGGGCGCTTGAGCGTCTAAGGTTTCGCATTGCAGCTTGGCAAATGAATGTGCCTGCTGCAGGTCATTGGCTGAGGCGGTGGGGTTTTGGATTGGCAATTGGTGCAAGGGAAAAGAAAGACAAGGAATAGGGCGCGAGTCGATCGTGCTAATCCATGTGTGCCAGTTAACGGGGAGGCTCTTTGGATCGTGCACGCCGATTCGCCAGTCGGATAAATTAACTTGGCAAACGCGGGCTGCGTGTATTACCAGCGCCAACATCAATTTGTCGCATGCGTCACGGAATGTTTTATTGTGTTTATCGGGCAAGCCCGAAACGGGAAGCCAGTCGATGTGAAGGCGTTGTTGTATCCGCTTAGGGCGCACTAGTATAAAAGGATGCAACAACGTTTGATAGCGGAGTGAGGCAAGCAGTGCAGCGTTGAATGTGGTGGCATAGCGAATGCAGTCGAATGCGGGACACAGTCTTTGCTGGTGCAGAGATTGAACCACTAACGGCCAGAGTTGAGCATCACCGATGAGCTGTTCTGCCGCAGCAACAATGCGCGCCAGATCTTGCTCGTTACTGCGTCCTGCTGAAAGCTTGAGTTCAGCATCAAATACGTGCGTGCCTTTTAGCAGTTGATGAGCGCTAATACCGCGCCGTTCCGCGATAGGCAATAGCGCTTTAATCAACGGCCGAGCAATGAGCTCGCGTGATTTAATGATGGGCTCGCGACGCATCGGCAATAATCGCTTCTGGTTGTTGCAATAATTGTTTCATCGCGTGTTTCGGCGACGCTTCATTGACGCGTCTTACACGTGTCTTTATCGCCATATAATTCGGTAAGGCAAGTTGTTCCCGCAGCATGTCGGCCAATAGTCGGATCAGACTGAGCGCTTCAGGAAAGTCTGTCGCGGGTAAGAGTATGAGAAACTTATCACTATGGTAGCGACACAGGCAGTCGCCGGGACGTAAGTACAGAGCGGTCAGCTCACTGACTTTATTCAGTAGTAGATCGCCTGCTTGCATGCCCATTTCTTCGTTATAACGTGCAAATGCCTGTAAGTTGATGCTGGCCATTACGACGTGTTGCTGATTATGCTTGTGCAGTGCAAGCTCACGCTCAAGTACTTTTTCAAAGTAGGGCAGTGTGTATAAAGTCGTGAGTGGGTCAACCCACTCATGGGCACGTAAGTGCTTCTCTCGGACACCGAGTTGACGACGCACTTGGTGCTGCTCTTTTATCCACTCAGCGGCACCGAACCCGAGAATCACTAAACCGAAAGGTTGTGGTAATGATTCTAGCCAACTAATTAGCCGCAGTGCTTCTGGATAGCTAAAAAACTCATCCAACAGATCCAGTGATAGTGAAAAAGTCAGTACACAGCCGCCCCAGAAAAACAGTTGGGTGACAATGCCATCGAGTCGTTGCGTCACAATCAGAACCAAGCCGGCCAAGACAATCAACAGGGTTGAAAACTCACCGATAATGTCGAGCGGATCGATAGCGGAACGAGGTTTGAGGGAGCCGACTTGACTGGCAAGTAACAGTGAGACTGCAAGTATGGACAACATAAATGGCAGGCGCCAGTCGTAAACCATGCGAGATAAAAGCGTATTGCGCGACATACCTGAGCTCCATGCAGTGCTTATGCTAACGCTCAAGGTACAGGAGCGGCATGACATTTACATGACAGAAACGTCACTTAATTGAGCTGTTCGGACTGCAATCCGAACAGCTCATGAGAACCTGTTCGCACCACATAAAATGAAATGTTTGCCACCTAGAGTATGTGCCTAACATTCACCATCAGGGTACGAACATGATGAAAAAAACTTACCTCGTTTATTGTGTCGCTGCTGCACTTAGCAGCAGTTGTGCAGTTGCACAAAGTCAGCAGACGGAATCCACTACATCAAAACAGCAAGCACACGACGCACCCATTGAAGAAGTACTCACGGTTGGCTACCGCGAGTCCGTTAAAAAGGCTGTTCAGCAACAACGTGATGCAGGCGGTATCATCAACGTTCTAAAAAAGGATGATATGGGCAAATTGCAAGACGACAGCGTCAGTGACGCACTGCAGCGTATGCCGGGTTTGTCGGTAGAGCGCGACCAAGGTGAAGGGCGGTTTATCCGTATTCGTGGTTTGGCGCCGGATCTGAACTCTGTATCATACAATGGCACGTCATTGGCGGCACCCGAAGCGGGCCGTCGCGCCGTTGCACTGGATGTGATCCCATCCGACTTGCTTGAATCGGTGATTGTAAGCAAAACGCTGACGCCGGATATTCCTGCAGGTAGCTTAGGTGGAAATATTGAACTAAAGAGTATGACGGCGTTTGATCGCGAGGGTGCTTTTTACTCTCTTTCATCGGAGCTGGGCTATAACGCACAGGCGAGTGAGACCAATTCGAAGTTGTCGGCCGTAGCCAGTAATACCTTTGACATCGGCGACAAAGAAGACAGCTTGGGTATCGCTATCGCAGGTAGCTATCAAGATCGTTCATTTACCACGGATAACGTTGAAACAGGTGGTAATTGGGATTTTGATGAGCCGGGTTTAGAAGAGTTCGAACAACGTGCTTATCAAGTGACACGTGAGCGAACGGGCTTGGCATTAAACCTTGACTACCGACCAAGTGATACGTCGCAATATTACCTACGCTCGCTTTACAGCAAGTTTGCAGACACTGAAATTCGCCAAGGTATTATCACTGAGTTTGAAGATCCGCTCGCTCAGAATACTTCAGGCGCTGGTGAAATCACCCGTGAGCTCAAAGATCGTAAAGAGACTCAGGAAATACAGGCCTACATGATAGGTACTGAGCAAACGTGGCAAGATTGGCAACTGACTATCGAACTGGGTACCAGTGAAGCGAGTGAATCGCAGCCGTTTGCGATTGGTGGTGCCCAGTTTGTGCAATCATTTGATGATGGGTTGGGCTATCGAGGTGTTGAACAACTACAACTACTTGCCCCTGATAGTGCTTATCAAGCTGACGAATATAGCATTGATGAAGTTGAAGTGAGTGATGCGTATACCGAAGAGAACGCAGATAGCCTAAAAGTTGACTTAGCATACGAATGGCTACAACCGAGTTACCAAGTCACGTTCAAAGGCGGTATACGTCTCAGTCAGCGCGAGAAAACCGCACGTGAGGATATCTTCATTGTTGAGGACTTTGCTGACTTAGGTGTCTCGTCACTTACGCTTGCAGACTATGCAACCCGCAACGTTGACTATGGCTTTGATCGGTTTGGCCCAGGTATCTCCGCGGATGCACTGTGGGGTACATTAAATACGTTAGTGTTGACTGACTTCCGTGATGAGGTGGAGTCACGTATTGCGCAATATCGGATCGATGAAGATATTAATGCCGCGTATTTTATGGCTGATGTGAATTCGGGCCCATGGCAAGTCATCGCCGGTGCACGCTACGAGCATGAGCAGCGTGATGCGCGCGGAACCCGTTACAATGATGAGTTGAGTGAGTTCTCGCCAGAGTATGCCGAATTCAGCGATGCCCAGTGGCTACCGAGCATAATTGGCCGCTATGAGCTGAGCGACTCAACAATTGTGCGCATGGCTTATAGCACCGGGTTGGTGCGGCCGAGCTTTGAACAAATCCGTCCGAGCTATTTTGTTGAAAATGACGACGGTGATATTAAAGCTGAATTTGGTAATCCTGCATTAGAACCCTTGACGTCGCGCAACCTCGATCTGGGTATAGAACACTACGATGAAACCTTAGGGGTTATCTCTGCCACAGCCTTTTATAAATCGATTAACAATTTTGTTTATGAGGCGGATATTGCGGGTCGCCCCGGCTATGAATCATTTGACGAGGCGGTGACTTACATTAATGGTGATGACGCTTACGTCGCTGGCTTAGAGTTTAACTTAGTGCATCAGTTTAGCGGCTTTAATAACTGGTTAGATAACTTCCTGATTAATACCAACCTGACTTTTACTGATTCTGAAGCAACGGTTGATTGGCTGGATGATGGCGAACTTATGGAGCGTGATATTCCGTTGCCGAGTCAGTCGGATACTACGGCCAATATTGCTATCGGTTATGAAACACAACAGCTGAGTCTGCGGTTGGCGGCGAACTATAAATCTAAGTACCTCGCAGAACTGGGCGATGTTGAAGATAGCCGCTATGACATTTACGAAGACGACAATCTCACTTTGGACTTCTCGAGCAAATGGCTGATCAGTGACCAGATCAGTATTAATTTTGCCGTCAACAATATCACTGACGAAGCGTACTTTGTTTATACCGGCGACAAGCGCTACAACGCGCAGTATGAATCTTATGGTCGCAGTTACACCTTGGGTGTGCAGTGGGTCAATTGGTAAGCAACGAGATGAGAGAGATTAAAAATGAATTTATTTAAAGTAGCAGTACTCAGTGCATCCATGTTATTGGCTTTTCACACTGCCAGCGCAAAAGCTGATGAACGACACCGTGAGATTTTGCCCGACAATTCAGTTTTGAAAGTGACCAGTGAGGGCATTACTCGCGGCGAGCAACAACTGATTGCAGGCGATTTTTATCATCTGAAACATTATGCGCTAGGTGAGCGTGAGTCGATATTGGCAGCGATGGAAGGCAATACCCAAGAGCTGTTTGTATGGCGTTATCATCAGGGGCGCCTATTGCCTTTGTATAAAGGTGAGATCGAAACGCGTGTGGTCGAAGATTTGTGCTTTTATGACAGCGCCGAGAACAGTCAGTTATCGCTGTTCTTGATTGGTGGCCGCGGTGGCGCTGAACAACGCTTGCTAAGACAAGACGAAACCTACTTGAAAGAGCCGGTTACGATTCGTGATTTAAATGTGCCTTACGATTCAACTGCCTGTGCGGTCGACTCGCAGCGTGAAACGCTTTACGTGGCAGAGTCTGATCAGGCAATTTGGGCTTATAACGCTGAACCCGAAGCAGAGGAGAAACGTCATCTAAAGGCGGTGCGCGCACCTTATGGCCAGATTCAAGGTGAGATAAAAGCGCTTAAAGTCTTACAAGATGGCCGCTTACTGGCGTTAGAAGAAACGCCTGCGCGCTTACTTAAGATTTCGACTCAAGACGATACGCTGGGCGAAACCGAGGCAGAGCTCGTTTCTACCACGCTCGAGTACCACGATATTTCGCTGTTGCCCGGTGACCGAGTGTTGTTAACACGGGAATCAGGCACTGATGCGATCGAGGTTGAGGTAGCGCAAGGTGATGCCAAACGGCATGCCCCAATGAAACCCATTGCGCAAGTGGCAGCAACACTTGAAACCGAACCTTCACCGCGTCGCGGCGACGCCATTGATGACCCAGCCATTTGGGTATCACCCTCTGCAGCTGAGGAAAGTCTCATCTTAGCAACCGATAAACGGACTGGACTCTACGTTTATTCAATGAACGGTGAAATAGTGCAGCACTTAGCTGTCGGCCGTTTGAATAATGTGGATGTCAGAGGCAACGTGGCGGTCGCCTCGTTGCGTGACAACAATAGTCTTCAGTTCTTCGATATTAGTCAAGCTGGCGAAGTCAGCGTGGCGCAACAGGTGAGTACTGATCTGGACGAAATATACGGCCTGTGCATGGGTTATCAAGAGCGCACCGATAGACTGTCAGTTTATGTGAATGGCAAGTCAGGTCGAATTTTACAGTTTTGGGTCAAAGGTGCAGATAGCGTGGAGCAGGTTCGCGAGATGTCTGTTCCCTCGCAACCTGAGGGGTGTGTAGTAGACGATAAAACGCAACGGCTGTTTGTGGGGGAAGAAGATGTCGGCATCTGGCTGTTTGATGCGGCCGTTAATAGCGCTGAACAGGGCGAGTTAATAATCAAGGCGGCTGATATCCCCGAAATTGTGCCTGACATCGAAGGCTTGGCGCTCGCGCAATACGATGACGAGATGCTGCTGTTTGTGTCGAGTCAGGGCAGTGATAGCTATGTGGTTTTCGATGCTGAAGCACCTTACGCGTTGCGTCATCACTTCCGAATTCGAACGAATGTTGATTTAGAAATCGACGGCGCGTCTGAAACGGATGGACTTGAAGTCACTACAAGGTCTCTTGGGAAAGGGTTTGAACGGGGCGCGTTCGTTGTTCAAGATGGGCGTAATCGGATGCCAGAAGCGGGACAAAATTTAAAGTTAGTCCCACTGCAGGCCATACTCGATTAGTTGTGATGTTGTGATACTTGTGCGATAGCCTGCTCCGCCGGCATTGGGCGAGCAAGTAAAAAGCCTTGAATCGCCATATCGCCGATACTGTTGAGGAAATTGAGCTCTTCGATTTCCTCAACGCCTTCTGCGACGACGGACAGTTTTAGCTGGGTCGCTAATTCATAGACTGTTTTAATAATCGCTGCTTTTTGCTCATTTTCATGTAATTTAGCGACAAAACTCCGATCAATTTTGAGTGTGTCGATGGATAAACTGCGTAAATAGCTCAATGATGAGTACCCAGTACCAAAGTCATCCAAGGCAATTCTTACACCATTTTGGCGGAGTTTATCGAGTTGTAGGGCTGCACTTTTAAAACTCTCGACCAGCGTTGATTCGGTTACTTCGAGTTTTAATCGTTGGGGGTCGACACCGGCGCCCTCAAGTTTAGCCAATACATTATCGGCGAAGTAGGAGTCTTCGAGCTGTATTGCCGATACGTTGACGGCGATATAGAACGGGTGATCGTGCAGTGCGTTATGCTGCCATGTTTGAATGGTCTCGATGGTACGATCTAAGATTGCATATCCCAGTTCTCGCATCAGCCCAGAGTCTTCAGCGATGGGAATAAATTCCCCTGGCGATACAATGCCGAGCTCGGGGTGCCGGAACCGCGCGAGTGCTTCAAAGCCGATAAGCTGTTTGGTTTTTCCGGCATAAATCGCTTGATAATCCGGTGCGAGTGCATTCTGCATTAAGCTGCGGCGCAGCTCCTGCTCGACTCGAATACGACGACTGTCCTGTGTGATATGGGCCTCGGTGAAAATGCATGTTTGCCCTAACTGACGCGCGCGGCGCAATGCCGACCACGCATAGTTGATAAGCTGTTGCGACTGCTCGACTTTCAGCATTGAGGACACGACCGCACCGACGGCCACTTCAAAGCGCGTGTCGTCTTTAAACGTGTTGTGAGTATTGGCACAGTTGTCACGTATTTGCTGGCATACGTCCTCAATGGTTAATCCGCTATGGGTCAACTCTGACTCAAAGCCAATGACAGCAAAGGTTATGGCGCTGAGCTTACTCGCTACCAGGTGTATACCATCGACATGGTTCAGTCGTTCTTGAATCACAGGATACAAAAGAGCATTACTGGCATGCTCGCTTGCATTGAGGATCGCGTCGATATTTTCAACCGTTACATAAATCAAAAACAGTGGTTGTTGCTCATCAAGCGCATCCTCGACACGTTCACGTAAGTAGCGCTCATTGGGCATGCCAGACTCTTGGTCAAAGATACGCATAGCGGATATATCTGTCTGTGTTCCGGCGACGATTGAACATTGCTGTTCATTATCTTTCTGACAAACGCCGCGGCACAGCATCCACCGATATCCGTGGCGCGTGGTTTTGACGCGATATTCGACATTGAGATGTTCAGATTCGCCTTTGCGTAAGCCACGAATAGCATTGCTGAAGCGCTCGCGATCCGCAGGATGAATTTGTTGATACCAAAACTCAGGCGATTGGGTATTAGCGTCGTGGGGGAGTTCAAGCATTGAGTACCAACGACCTGATAGTGTCAGTTCATCGCTTGCAATGTCCCAAATCCACACACCATCATTTGAGCCCGCTAAAATAAGATCAAGTAACGAAGTACGTTCTTTCACTTTGTCTTCGAGTTGCTCATTAAGTGACTGCATATCAGTCAGTGAGCGGCGTACGTTCTCCAATAGAAAGTTGACGAGTAACGCAAGTTTTTGACCTTCAGTATCTTGTGTATCAACGCTTACGTGAATATCGAAGTTGTTATCGATGGTGTCGCATAACTGGTCCGCTATTTGAGTAATAACTTGGCGTAACGATGGATGATGAGTATCAGCCATGAACCACCTCCTGACGTTTATTCGGCCAGGTTATTATGAACTCACAATGCACTGCGCCCTTATGCATGCAACAGGGCTCGTCGAATTCAATCTCATCGCCATACAGCGAGGCGACTTCAAATGCCAGGGCTTGATATAGACGACAGAGACCATTAGGCGATCGGTAAATCACTCTGACTTTACCGGGCTCGATTGGGGAGGCAGAAAATTTGTCATTAACATGTTGTCGTTCTTCTTGCTGCTTTAACCCCGAAGCCATAACAGCATGAATGCGTGCTTGTCTGAGTAGGAAACCTTCGGAATCGTCTGCGATTTCGAAAAACCGTGGAAATAAAGCCTGCGCTTTTTTTAGAAAAGCAGATGCGTAAAGGGTATAGACTTCGTTTTCGGTAAAGCCTGTCTCTTCAACAGACGCGGCAATTAATCGAAGACATTCGTCATCGCTGTAGTTTTTATCAATACGGTAATTTATTGATGGGTCGACGTGGGCTGTCTTTAAAACACGTTGCTTAAGTTCATCGCCACCTTTTTCTTCGAGTAACTCGAGCAGTACTTGCTGAATGATACCTATCATATTTATCCCTAAACGCTGGTGGCCACTACGGCATAACGAGCCACTTTTCCCACAGACACTAACAGCAAAAATAAACTAAAATTAACCCTAGATAAACCGGCAAAAAGCGTTAATGGATCACCAATAATCGGTAACCAGGAAAAAAGTAAGGTCCAACGCCCGAATTTCAGAAAGATCGCTTCAGCCCTTATCAGATTTGCTTTATAGACTTTTAAGCGAGTCTGCATAAAGCCTCGGTGGAGTAGGTAACCGATCACGTAATTGACAACTGAGCCCAGGACATTCCCGATCGAAGCAACGGCAACCGTCGTCACCACTGGCCAACCGTTTTTGATTAACCCAATAAGCACTAACTCGGACCCCATTGGAAATAAGGTAGCGGCTATGAGGGAAGAGAAAAATAGAGATACGTAGCCTGCGAGCATTAGAGCGCACTTTGGAACTAAAAATTAATGCTACTGATTTTACTTGTAAACTGGTGCAATTGATATTATATATAAAAACATAATGTAATTTTTTAGAGGTATTACCATGAGTGTTGAAAAAGCGGTTACGGCATTTGCTGGCATCATGATTCTTTTGTCTGTGGCACTAACGGTATGGGTCCATCCAGGATTCGTGTGGTTGACGGTATTTGTCGGGGCTAATTTATTACAGCAATCGTTTACCGGGTTCTGTCCTGCCGCGATCTTTTTTAACCGCGTACTAGGATTAAAAACCGAGCGCGAACTGGCAAAATAGAATCGTAAGGGTGTTTAATAGCCACCCTCGATAAGCCATTTTTCTGAGGTGCGCAGCTCTATCGAGATTTGCGTTAGTAGTTTGCGCGAAGGCGGGCGGCTGCCGGACTCAATTTGGGTATATTCAGGTTCGCTTACTCCCAGATTCTTAGCGAGCTGTGTCAATGGAAGCATCAGCGTCTTGCGGCGTTGTTTAACGCGACGTGCAAAATCTTTAGCGATGAAATTTGACTTAATTGATGACATCTTTACCTCTACTGCAATACAACTGAGCTATGGTTACGCGCCTGAGTCCTAAAGGATCAACAGGCGCATTACGATGGCAAAACTATTTGTCAGAGATAAGACGCTTTTTTGAAGGTTTAGTTGCGTGTGTTACTGGTCTTTTGAGCGTAAAAAGAAAGCGACAATCGCACTGGTAATTAGCCCCAAACCAATGGCTCCAATAATTGCCTGAAAAATATACGCAGTGAGGGTAAAGTACTCTTGCGCTCGCATATGACTCATCATGCCAGATGTCACGGCGTGATGACGCATATTGTCAAAGAACTCAGGTGATATAGTGGTATGAAATATGAGTTGCACCAAGGGCGCTAAAATAGCCACCACGAGTGTAAGCTTAACGCCGCTAATAAAACCGGTCAGCCAAGTCATTTTTTGCTCGGGTAAACTCTGTTTTTTATCGCGTAGCGCGAGAACGTAAATGGCGATAGCGATAATTGCGAAGATATTTGTTAGGAAGAAATGGTACTCGATATTTTGATGGTGCAAGCCAGTGAGTCGCTCAACCGTCAACCAGAGCAGCATTGCGATACTAAAAATAATACCCCATTTGAGCTCTTTCATAACTCAGTCCTTTGTTAATTTTTTGTGAAACACATCAATACTATAAGCCATTAATTGGCTTCGTGATAACTATAAATTATGCCAAAATAGAGTGGCTTTTTATCGTTGGATCTATCGGTTTGAATAAAACACGGATTAAACTTATTGCCATAGCCGTCAGCGCACTGGTGCTGATCATCGCGCTGAGTAGTTATTTGCTGTATCAGCCGTTAATGTGGTTCGATCAATCTGGGCAGTTGCAGGCACAAGTCGCGCAGGGACAAGTCGGCGAACGCCTCGGTCAGTGGCTTCGTCAGAAGGGTTATAAAACAGACTCACGCGTTTTTCATGTGAGGGATACCCACTGTATGTGTAATTGGCGAACAGAAGCCCACAAGCAAGTCGTTAAGCGTAAAGTGAACGACAGTAATGGCACCAATGTCGAACTTTTGCTCAACGAGTTGCCGATGCTTAGGCACTTTTTGCCCGCAACGCCCGCCGTGATTATTTTCGATGCCAACAGTGAGTTAGTTTACTTAGGACCCTACGCAGACGGTGCGTTTTGTAATACCGAAAGCAGCTTTATTGAACCGCTTATAAAGCGCGTTGGAGCGGCGGCTGCACCGCTCGACTCTGGTTGGGTGAATACTGTTGCTCGCGGATGTTATTGCCCATCGTCCTGAAGAAACTGACGCAAGTTACTGGCACTGATATTGATAATTGCTTGGCGTGCTTCGGGTGCTAACCACGCGGAGTGAGGCGTGACGATTAAGTTAAGTGGTTCGTTCATCGCATCGAGTAGGGGATTGCCGTTGCGAGGTGGTTCTTCCGATAGTACGTCGACTGCTAATCCCGCGATGACACCGTTTCTTAAAGCCTCAACCGCATCGTGTTCATTAACGATCCCACCCCGAGCGGCGTTCACGATGAGTAGTTCCGGTTTGCAGTGCGCTAAATTGTTACTGTTTAATAGGTCTTTCGTATCATCGGTTAATGGGCAATGAAATGAAATGACGTCTGCTTCGGGTAATAAACTATCGAGGCTGGGGCGTGGGTCGTTTTTTTTGCCGGGTCGAGCCGCTATCGATACTTTCATGCCAAAGGCTTTTGCTAAGGATTCCACGGCTTGCCCCAACTCACCATGACCGACTATAACCAAGTGTTTGCCGGCTAACTGAACCACCGGAAAGTCATTTAAACAGAAACGAGATGCAGTTTGCCACGCACCTGTGGCAACGAGCTGATGATACCGTTGTGCTTGCGTCGCAAGATTAAGTATTAGAGTGAGTGTGTGTTGAGCCACACTCGCAGTTCCGTAAGCTTCAACATTAGCAACCTTAATGCCGCGTGCTCTAGCTGTGTCGTGATCGACATTGTTGGTGCCCGTAGCGAGAATGCCTATCCATTTGAGTTGAGTCGCAGAGCGTAGCGTTTCGTTATCAAGCACAACTTTATTGCTGAATACGATATCGGCATCTTGGATACGTTCCACCACTTGCTCAGCTTTGGTTTCACTGAATACTTGCCAGTCATCCAATTGTGCTGCGATGGGTTGCCAATCGACATCATTGCCTAAGCTGGCAGCGTCGAGTACGACTCCTCTCATTTTATACTCCAGTTAGTTAGCTTGCTAAGTTGTACGTTTGGCTTTACGACTCGCCTAATAAGCCCTGCCAGACTGCGTTTTACCACATTAGATAGGAACTTGCTTTGGATCAAGCAATCTATTGAAGATAATCTTAATATTTATGATAATAGTTCTCATTCGGGAGGGCGTATGAAAACACTTTGGGAATTAAAGGCTAAGCAAGCTGCTGTCGTTGAGACAATTAACTCGCAGCTCACGGGACCGGTTATCAGCCGGTTGCAAGAAATGGGGTTCAGTGAGGGGCAGCAAGTCGTGTGCGTACGCCGCTCGCCCTTTAAAGGTCCTTTGGTGGTGCAAGTCGGTGATTGTGTTTACTCACTCGAACAAGCGGTTGCTGAAAAAATTAATCTTGCCTTGGCCAGTTAAGCCTATCATTTAAAACAACTTGGGTCGTATATGGAACGCATTGTCTTAGTGGGGAAACCCAACTGTGGTAAGAGCTTGTTGTTCAACCAATTAACCGGCTTACGACAAAAAGTCGCTAATTTCCCCGGTGTCACCGTCGAACTTAAGACGGGTCAGTTTGATCAGTTTGAAGTGGTTGACTTTCCCGGTACTTACTCACTGCATAGCCTATCAAAAGACGAAGAAATCGCTGTCGAAAAGTTAAACCTCGCTGTAGACGATGATGATACTCGACTCGTCGTATGTGTGTTAGACGCGGCGCGACTTGAGCGTAGTTTAGTCTTTGCACTTCAAGTTCAAGCTTTGGCACGTAAAAATAATAAAGCCGTTGTTTTTGTGCTGAATATGATCGATGAAGTTGAGCGTTATGGTTTGGATATTGATATCAAAGCGTTGCAAAAGGAACTTGGCGCACCGGTCTATGCGCTTTCGGCAAAGACGCTAAAGGGCGTTGCCGCGTTTAAGGAGGCGTTACCGGGCTTGGCTAAACAAGCACAAGCACCGACTGAGCTAAACATTCAGCTTGGCGAGCAAAGAAAATTTATCGAACGCGCGCGTGCGATTAACGCGGAGTATGGTATTCGCTCCGATGTGGTGCTAAAAAATCAGAACCGTATTGACACCTTTCTGCTGAATAATGTGCTGGGTGGTATTGCCTTCCTAGCGATTATGTTTTTCTTGTTTCAGAGTATTTTTACTTGGGCGCAGCCACTCATGGATGGTACCGAGGCGGCAATAGGTTGGATCGCCAATACATTAACCGGAATGATAGGGCCAGGTATTGTTTCTGACTTTTTAAATGATGCTATATTCGGTGGCGTCGGTGCGTTTTTAGTGTTTGTTCCTCAAATCATGGTTTTGACGCTCATTATTGGTGTATTAGAGGATAGCGGCTATTTGGCGCGAGCCGCGCTCATATGCCATAAGCCATTGAGTTTATTTGGTTTGTCTGGGCGTAGCTTTATCCCCTATTTATCGGGGCATGCGTGTGCTATCCCTGCAATTATGGCGGCGCGTACCATTGAGTCGCCGCGCAAACGCCTGATTACGATGCTCACCATTCCTCTGATGTCGTGCTCAGCGCGATTGCCAGTGTATGCCTTACTTATAGCCGTGCTTATTCCAAAAGATGCAACGTTTTTAGGCGTGTTTGACCTGCAGGGTGCTGCCTTTTTTGGGCTGTATTTCTTCGGGATTCTGATGGCACTCGTCGTGAGTACCTTGATGAACGTGTTTACGCGCAAAAGCAAAGAACTCAAAGACATGCCGTTTATATTGGAACTGCCTTCGTATCGCTTACCGCATTGGAAACCCTTGTTTCAGCGTGTATTAAATAGTGGTGTGCAATTCATTAAGCGTGCGGCGCCAGTCATTTTTGTTATTTCCTTATGCTTATGGACGTTGGGCTATTTTCCTCAAGGGGCAGGTCTAGAAAACTCATTATTGGGTAAAATTGGTCATTTTATTGAGCCTATATTTGAACCTCTGGGTTTAGATTGGCGCTATGGCGTTGCCATGATCATGTCGTTTTTAGCGCGTGAGGTATTTGTCGGTGCGCTGGGTACGATGTTTGGTATGTCGGGCGCCGAGAAAAACATCGCCGGTTTAGCGGCGCAGATACAGGCCGATGGATTAACGTTAGGTGCCGGTATTGGCTTGCTGCTATTTTATGTTGTTGCGTTGCAATGTGTTGCAACGGTCGCGATGTTACGTGCTGAAACGGGTAAAAGTCGAATCGCATGGGGGTTATATGCAGGCTACGGCATTTTAGCTTATCTCATTGCTGTAATCGCAGCCCACATTTTTTAATGAAATTAAAAGTCAACGTAACGCGATGGTGGGTTCGGCGGTCTGAATGCGTTCCCATCACCGTTGAAATGATAGCGAAAATACAGTTGGTAATTGTTAGGCGTATAGAATTCTGAGCGCTCTATTTGTGCGTTTAAACCCACACTCCAGTGGTTAGTTATCCGATACTCAAAGGCAGCGCGAAAGCTACGACCGAATCCACCACCATCTGGATTGCCTGTATGTATAGGGTTTCCGGCTTGCTGTTGAAGCAGATTAGATATTGGGTAAAACTCAGCATCATCTAAACGACTGGTGGATTGACCGAAAGAGGCGCGTAAAATATATGAGAAACGATCGATTCGACCATAAAATTCAATCGGTAAACTCAGCGAAGCGTAGTGCGCTGGGCTATAGTAACCACCGTGGCCAAAAGTGGTCTCACCGCGATTTTTATCGAATCCCCAACTTAGGGCAGTAAGCCCTGAGGTAAATGCAAAGGCTTCCGTATCAATGATGCGAAAATAAGCACCGGTATAGGCATACCACTGTTTATTACTATCAACATTGCGCCCACCGTAATGGTTGACTCCAAAATTAGACCACCATCCCATAAAACCGCCTTGATCCCAATTGAGGCTGCCTCCTAACCCCTGGCGCACAACGGGTCCCCAATGACGCGAAGAAAATGGATCTTGCTGGCCTGAAAAGGTTAAAATAGATGTCGTTTCGATCCGACGCTCTATACCTAAACTCCAACCGAATTCGCCGAGGTCACCGCTGTATTCTAGCCCCCCTAAAAGCTCAGTTTTATCAAAACCAATGGGGCTCAAGCCTATGTCTGCGTGCCATGTATCGCTATCAAAGGCGATGCCGATAGAGGCACCGTTTTCCTTTAAATTAGGCAATACACCTTGATTACATGCGGCTGTTTGGCATAACAACCCCGTACCAAAACGGTCTTTTTGGAAGGTGTTGGTTAAATCAAATTCGCCAGCTTCGGTGACAAAGCCATCCACTTTGAAGGTCCAAATACCGGCATCTGTGGGCCTGCGGTATTCCAGCAACAGCGTATCGCTTGCAAATGACGTGTTGCCATCGACCGAGTCGCGCTCATTGCGTAGAAAACCGACGGTTAAATAGGGGCCTTGGTTTTTTAGTTCCGAATTCACTGTGTTACTTGAGTCGGTTGCCACAGAAGCAACGGGCGCGATACTCAGTGTGGTGGCGCTTCGTGCGACAGTGCCGCTATCACTCACGATAGGAGAATAGGTCACCGTGCGGGTGAGGCGAGCTTTTGGCGTTGTTTCCACTTCGTTAGCACGGCTGGATTCAGGCTCAACCTCAACGACGACGGGCTCCTCAACCGTTTGTTGAGCTAACCGTTCTAGTTCGCGCCAATCTGAACGATAGGGCTCGAGCCGCGGCTCTTGTTGGTAAACCTGCTGATAGAGTGTCCGCGCAATATCGGTTTTACCTGTCAGCATATTGAGCCTTGCCTGGGCGATGAGCGATTGATAAGGCGGCTGTGCCAACCGAATCCGCTCCCGACTACGTTGCGCTGCGTCACCATTGGGTTGCGACTTCTGCAATTCATCTAGGAGTTGTTGGGCACGTGCTAAATCGTTGCTTGCTAAAGCATCAATGAGTCTAAATTCGATAGCACGCGGGTGATTGGGCGCTGTGCGTTGTAACTGCTCAATGAGTCGATCTCGGTGATAGTTTCTGCCCGCTGCTTCAGCTTGCTCTATGCGTTCGATTAATAGGTCGATTGCGTCTGACGTTTGTGCCAATACGGGTAGAGATGCTGTTTGAAAACCCGTAACAAGCAGTAAGTTGAGTAACACGTTAATTCGCATAGCAAGCCTTGTTCATATCGCCAGAAGCCCAAAATAGATTGAGGGTGCCATCGGCATTCACTGTAAAACACTGCTGGTAAGCAAGTCCAAATAAAATGAGTACGTGATCATAGTAATGCTCAGCGTAGTCTGTCACTGGCGTGGTCTCGACCCGTTGTAACGCGTGACGGTAGGCGAGTGGGGCTGTTTTCTTAAAATAGGGGATAAGCAGTGCTGAGAACCCGATATTAGCCTCGCCACTAGCATCTCCGGTTAACCAATCCAGGATTTCTGGTGGTTGAGAGCGCGACTGACTTTCGTGAGCCATAGTGAGGTAATGTTCTAACAAACGCTGCTTAGGATCGAGGGCAAACCAATAATAACTGCGTATAGCATCGTAACTACCCTCAGCCTCTTCAGCGTTGAGCACTTCGCCGTTGTCGGACACGGTCAACCAATCGGCTACGACGCCGCTCGGATTATGCTTAAGCATAAATCTCTGCTGTGCTTGCGCGAGCGCGAGCCAGCGCGCATCGTTACTCAAACGATACAGGCCATCTAGAACAAAAAGCGGCGCATAACTCGGGTTAAACGTAATGCGATCGGCTTTGTTAAATCCGATAGGCGCGGGTAACAGAAGCAAGTCGCCATTTCTAAACGTGACCGTTTGTTGCATTAGGTGTTGCGTGAGTGCCTCTGCTGTCGCTCGATAAGCTGGCTTTTGCCAGACATCCGCTGCATGATAAAGCGCGTAAATTAGCAGAATGTCGACGTCGGTCGCCGAGTTGGTATCGAGCACTTCCCAACTGTCTGTCGGGGCGTTGTAGCCCCATTGCCATGCGGGTAATTGTTTACTGAGGTCACCGTCAGCAAGGTTGTTTTCGAGCCATGCTAATAGTTTTTCAAAATGCTCTGGTTGGTTTGCAAATAAACTAAAAAGTAGGCTGTAGACTTGCCCTTCGGATGTTGTGATTAAGGCGTCGCTGCTACGATCAATGACTCTAAACTGGGCGTCAATGAGTTGCTCATTAAAGCGCTGCCAGTGATAACTGAATTGCAGTGTTTGCGGTTTGGGTTGCCACATTTCAGTCTCTTGTTGGGTCGGCCTGTCACAACCACTCAGGATGGTTGTGACAATCAAACACATTGGTAGCAGCCAAAGTGCACGCATAGATTATAACTCCCGCTTACGTTTGGCACTGCTTCTTAGCCAGCGGTATAGACCCAAAGCGACTACTAGCACGGCAAATAACACCACCAAGACTAAAATAAACGGGTGCTGAGCAGTGTGGTATTTAACCTGGTTCCAAAAGCTTAAGTCACCAATAAAATACTGCTGAGTCGCAGCATAGTTGGTAATACCTGCAACAGAAACCAAGCTTAAAAAGCCATGGAATTGGATACTATCGCTGGGCGAGAGCAAGCGTTCCTTGAGCATATTGAGATGCTCGTTGGATGTGGCAGTTTGCATCACTACTGACGCTGCCGGATTTAACGGTGACTGAAAGGCAACCAAAGCCGCTAATGGCCCACTATTCTGCAGTACTGCGTTTGGGTTAGCGAACAATTGCGACTGACCCGCAAGTTTGTGTCCCAGCAATTGAGCCGTTAAGTTTTTATCGCCAAATCGCGCTAACCATTGTTGTGTCGCGCTTTGACCCAGTACCAATATGTCCTCGCTAGCGTTGTTTGGTACTTGTTCAACGTGAGTGACGCTCAGGTTGTAAACGGGATAACCAGTTGATGCGCTCATTTTAGCTATATTGGCGAAAAATAATGAGAGCAGGTCAAGACTCGGCTTTTCGTCTAGCACAATCAACGTATTTGAAAGATCATCGTACCGTGAGAAAGGATAGCCTGCCTTCGCGAACAACTGTAAGTCGGGCAGTTGCGCGTAGTGATCAAAACCGACAAGATCAATGGTGCTTGAGCCATCAATCGCTCCGACCGATGAGTTCGCAGATTGTAGGCTGCAACCCGCACCGATTTGGCTGAATTTAAAATTAAACTGTAATTGGTTCACTACGCCAAGTTTAAACGCGGGTAACTCTAAGTTATTACCACTGAGTATTGGCGTATCGATGATAGGCACGCGTAACTCACCGACGCCACTGGCAACGCCTGACTCATCGAGTTTGAACGATTTTACAAACTCGTTGTTTATGGATACCAACAAGCGACTATCATCGTTTGAAACTGGGGCGGTGTAGCGGTATTCAAGATCCAAAGGTACGCCAGATTTCTGCCATATAAATAGGTCTGGTGGGAGTCGCAGTGGGACAGAAATTGGCGGCGCCTTCACACCTTGACGCTGCAACTCGCTCACATCATTCACCAGTTCAGAAAATTTAACTTCGCGCTCAGTTGAGATCCAATTAGGTGCAGCGTAGGGAGCGCGCGGCTCCGCATCAAACTGATTGAATGTGGCATAAGCGCCACTGAGTGAACCTGCTGCAGCGGCTAACGCCTGTGCAGCATCAATTAAACCTGCATCATCTGGCGCCATCACTGCTAGCACTTTAAGCTGAGGATACAGCGGATGGTCAAGTAACTCGACCCGCGGCTGGGTAATCTCTGGCAATGGCTTAAATACTGCCGGGCGTTGTGCATTGGTCATAAATACTACGGCATGTTGGCGACCCCAAGCGGTAAGCAGTTGATCATTGAGATCACGTTTTTGCTGATAAATATGGGGTTTAATATCTAATAGTCGCCATTGAGTTTCACTGGCAAAGTAACTCGCTAAGATACCAGCACCTGTTAACAACTCGGTGCTTTGTTGCTCAGGCAAAAAGAACGGAATATTGACGTTTGAAAAATCGGAACGATAGAAAAATGGCTCAGGGAAATAAGCCAGTTCATTAGCGACTGGAAGCTGCAAGTAGTTGACGTTTAACTGACTGCCAGAGAGAATTTCGAACCAAGTACTCGCGCTTGGTGCTCGACATTGTTCATTGACGCTTTGTGCGACAAGTTCAAAAGTTATGCGATTATAGTCGGTAAACAACGGCGCTGGTAGATCAACCCGGATTGTTTGAGTTGTGTCGGCGTCATCAGCGTTAAGCGAAATAGTTTTGATGGTTTCAGAGTTGAGCAGGATATTAACTTGGCTGATATCTGCAAGTATTGCTGGTGAATAGCGATAATTAAGCGTCAAGGTTGCGCTATTGACCAAGCGATCTGCACGGCTACCCAAGCCCAACTCGATACTTGGCGTAAAACCATCTAAGCGCAACTGTTGCAGGGACGTGAGTGCGTCGACCGGATATTGGGTGCGATAAGTCAGCACGTTTGAGCCATCATTGAGTTCGCGATTCGGCGCGTTTTCTTGCGCCTGAATAGAAGCTGAACCGAGTGAGCATGCAATGATGCTTGCAATAACAAATACCACTAACTGACGCGTGTTCATGATTTTCTCGCCTTACCTGGGTAAATAGGCAAAAACGTGGAGAGCTTTTGCCAAATCCAATTTAAATGTTTAAAAAATGGTAATAGATACGGAGCTATTTGCGCCGCAATTCGTTGGTATCCTGTGAGACCATAACCGACCACTTCGCGCAGGCTCGCGAGCGGTTGTTCGTCCTGTTGCGGCCGCCAACCGAGCCATGCATCAAGACGTCCAAAAGTAGCCATTACAAAAGCTTGTTCCTCTTCTGCATTGGCAAATTTTAGCTCTACACCCGCCACATCGTCCCTGCAGGAAATCACCTCAGCGCGCAAAGCACGGCGCGATGTGGCTTGTTGAATATTTAAATATATGGATTGTCCGGGTCGAAGTAATTGACGGCTCGGCAAAGTGATCCCCACGCCTTGGGCGGAAAAGTCGACCATGCGTGCGCTGAAACTATGCTCCGACTCAGTGATGACATGTATTGGAATATCAACCGCAACACGGTGGGCGGAGCGTTGTTGCTTTGCCTCCTCGGCAACCGCTACGGCGCCCCCTAAAATGATTAGATTGTAGGTGAGCCAGACCATATTAATAATAACCGTGAGTTGTTGATCGTCTTCAATGGTGAAAAATTTGTAAACACCAAAAATGAATCCAAGTAACGAGATTAAAACTAACACAATATAAGGTGTAGAAATCTGCCAGTTAAAATAGTTTTTATCGACTCGCTGGCCTTTTGAGGTCACGTTAAATTTACCTTTATGAGGCGCAAACAGTGCGACAGTTGTCGGTTTAAGTATGTACCAAGCCAACACAGTCTCGTACATTTCCGCCCAAAATGAGTGTCGATACTGACCTTGCTTTCGCGAGTTGGTTAAATTTGCGTGAATGATGTGCGGTAATGCATACACTGCAATCATGACTGCAGGTGCGTAAACGATATAGCTGCCTAATAATAGGAAGGCGAGCGGCGCAGTTAGAAATATTAAGCGCGGCCCACCGTTCAAAAAATAGAGCATTGCATTGCTATAGCATAACCGCTGTGCCCAGTTTAAACCTTTGCCTAATAACGGATTATCAAGTCTAAAAATTTGTGCCATACCACGAGCCCACCGCATCCGTTGACCGATATGATCAGCAAGACTTTCTGTCGCTAAGCCGGCAGCAAGAGGGATGTTCAAGTAAGCGGTTTGATACCCTCGACGATGCATTTTCAGCGCTGTATGGGCGTCTTCGGTAACGGTTTCAACAGCAATTCCACCAACCTCCTCGAGTGGTTGACGCTTTAGTACGGCACATGAGCCACAAAAAAACGAAGCATTCCACATGTCATTCCCGTCTTGAATTAATCCGTAAAAAAGCTCGCCTTCGTTTGGACGGTTACGGAAAATTGATAAATTACGCTCAAAAGGATCGGGCGAGAAAAAGTGATGAGGGGTTTGCACCAGCGCCAGTTTAGGGTCTTTAAAAAACCAGCCCATGGTCATTTGCAGAAACCCGCGGGTGGGCACGTGGTCGCAATCAAAAATGGCAATGTAATCGCCACTTGTTTTGGTCAGCGCATGATTTAGATTGCCTGCTTTGGCGTGAACACCATTAGGTCGCACGATGTAACCCACACCCAACTGCTCACAGAACTGCTTATATTCGCTGCGTCGGCCATCATCAAGTAAATAGACATTGAGCTTGTCGGCAGGCCACTCGATCGCCTGTGCTGCCATAATGGTGGGTTTTACGACAGCAAGTGGCTCATTATACGTTGGAATATAGATATCAACCGTCGGCCATTCATCAAGGTTGTCAGGTAATTGCGCAATTTTCCGCTTTAATGGCCAGACTGTTTGCATGTAGCCAAATAGCAAGATGACCCACGCGTATACTTCTGCGCTTAATAAAATGAACCCAAGCGTGCCATCAAGCGGATGACTCCAGTTAATGGTCTCTGTAATACGCCAATAAATATAGCGAGTACTCACAAAGAAAGAGAGTAACATCATGACGATCATCGGGAACTGACCCGCTTGCTTGCGAACCCATAAAGCGATACCCCAAAAAATAAGTAGCAGAAGGCCTTGTTGTGCCGCATCCATAGGCAGGGTAAGTACAAACGCTAAAATCGCTAAACCCATAGCGAGCAATCCGATATTCGCACGTCGCTCGCTACGAACCAAAGGTCTTAAGGGTGTTGCAGCAATAGTCAGTATGCGATTAACGCTACCACTGAAATAACCAAACCACTGAGTACGCCGTTTAACCTGAGACGGTGAAGGACGCGCCGATGACTCGGGTGGTTGATAAATAAATGCTAGCCAACCCACTTGTATCAACCAGCGGATAGGGTCGAGCAACTGGAGGCGTTGCTGACCAAGTTGCGGCATCCAGTACGCGATACCATGATCGTTTAAGTGCACATCTTTAGGGCGATTAATAAAGATGAGGTCTAACGCTAAAACTGTAAACAGCCGGATACTAGCGAGACGGCTTTTAGACTGTCGAGCTTCGCGCCACTGATTAGCTATGCGGGCGAACATTTTTTGACTACCCAATTGGCCAACTCGACAAAGTCAGCGTTAGCGCTTGCTGCGATGCTGTACTCATAACAGCTTTGCTGTGTCGCAAGCGCTTCAGTGATATGTTGATCACGCATGATACCGACGGGCGATAGCACTTCATCAGCGAGTTCATGGTTGATGATATTGCTTATATCTCGGTTAAGTTCGAGTTGTGGAGCGACGCCATTTTCTTGAAACACAAACGCATTTGGCACCTCACTATGGAGGTTTTGTTTATTGATAAATTGTTGCATGCGAGGATACACGCGAGGCTCTGCTTGCCATACACTCAAATGCAAATCGACATATGGAATCAATGCTTGGTATAAACGCGCGCAATGGCTAGGTAAATTGATAATCAACCAATCATCATTGCCCGCTTTTAACCAACTGAGCCATTGCTGAGGGTCACTTTCAATTTGAGTAGTAAGTTCATCATACTTATCGCTAACTTCACCTAGCGGTAGAAAGGTCGCTCCGAAATCACTGCGAAAAGCAAACTCACGGCTATCAGGGGCTTTACCAAGATAGCCGAGCGCCCAGCCACCAGACTGTGCGAGTGGCATACCATACCAAAGCCGTAAATCATTATGGGAGCACGCATCAACTGTGCTGAGTTTGGTGCCTTGTCTAAGCAGAGCATTGCTTAGATTGGCAGCAATGGTAGTTGCTCCAGCGCCGGAGAACACGCTTTGGACAGTGATGATAGCCAATTTATTTAGCGCCTCGTGAGTGGTGTTTACCGTATTCGTTACATAACGACTTGAGATCGGAGGCGAATAAGCGCCAATATGTACGAGCGCGTTGCACGCGAACGGGCACATTCAGTTCCAAAAACTGCTCTTGCTGCCAGCCCGCAACGTGTTTCTCGAAGCTTTGCGCCTCTTTTGTTGATTGGGATAAGTTATTGCGCCAAAGTTTATTTGTCATATGTTTAAGTTACAAATATTTTAACGTAATTTATATTGTAATAATTATGATATAAAATTAATATTCACACAACATGATTTTAGTTGTTCATTTTTTAGGTAACCTGTTAAAGGATTATATGACTCGTGAGCATTAAACTGGGTCGACTTATCGGTGACGAGAGTGTGTTACCTCCACTCCAGCTTGGAGAGGTGCATGCTTGCTTGAGTGATAGCCGAAATTGGTTATTGAGTGTTGTTAAGGAATTGAGCAAAGCTAACGCTACTCAGGTTTTTCTATCGCGTGACACCCACCGTCTGTTAAAGCAAGTCGATGCTAATGCGCCGTTGACCGCCTATGCTGGTGTGGCTGAGTGGAAATATCGCTCGAAAATGAAACAGTCAGATTTATTTAATCTGCTCGATAAAATGAGACAGCATGCAGACTGTATCGTGTTTATTTCACAGTTTTCTGATCCCCTTATTGCTCACCTATTAAATGACCGTGAAACACTGTTGCTACTAGCACGCTGGGCGCTTAACCGTAACAAGCTTGTTTGGGTTGCTTATTTAGGTGATGAAACGACGCCGTTGGGAAGAAGTTGGCTAAGAGCACACCGCATGAGCTTTACCTCCATGCATCTCATGGAGGAAGGAAGACCATTCTCAGTATGGACTATCATGCATTGGTTTGTCGGTGATGACTTATTGCAAGAGGAGATAACCCTTCAGCGTCTTTCTGAGGAACAAGGTGGCGGTTATCTAAAAGTGACTCCGTTTGAGTCTGAGGGCAAGCCGACATTTAAACGCCTCGCTGGATCGATGGTTTATGCCGTTAACGACGCCATTAAACCGACTGAAATCGCACCGAACCATTGGCAACTATTACCCCACACTGCACGGCTAGAGGATGCATTTAAACAGGGTAGTAACGATATACTGATCATTCATGACTCGTTGACGGCATCGCGTAAGCAGCTTATCGAATTGGTCTATCGTATCCGGAGTAGTGTCGGTCCCTTCCTCAAAATTATTATTAGAGAAGTCGACTACAGAATTCGTCATCACGATGAACGGATTTTAGTCAATGCCGGTGCGACCTATGTAGCCCCTAAACCTCTCTCGTTAGATGAGATTGATAGTATTATTGACTGTCTAAATATGTGGCAGTTTGAAGGTAATTTACCGGAACTGGCGACCTTACAACAGTTATTTGTGCCTTCCGAAGTAGAGGGCTATCTTGCGCCACCTCAGTTTAGTCAGCAAGTACGCAGAATGACTGAGTTAGCGAATTACCAAAAAGTGGACATTCAGTTAATTGTCGGTGTGGTAGCAACAGGCATTAAAGCCGACGCCATTTTGTCGCGTTTCGCGGTAAGACGGCAAGGCGATGTTTGTACTGCCGTGGGTAACACGGTGTATATATTTCTTTTTGCATGTGAGAAGTCAGAGGTCGACCGTACGTTACTTCAGTTGTTAGGCTTTTCCTCACGTAACTTATTTAGTCGCGAAGCGCGCTTTGATTCCACTTTCGCCATCAAGGAGGCGCTAGATGAATTGGTCGTCATTGCTGATGCACAGGGTTGGCAACCGCCAGAGTTAGTATCATCGTCCGCTGATAGCGAACAAAATGATAGTCAATTTGAGTACTTCCACCCGCTACCGGCTCCAGTCGCTCGTGTGAGAGGAGACTCCAATGATGCCTGAGCATGTTACCGAAGTTTATGTTGGTTTGAGCTTTGTACTTGGCGTGTTAGTGGGCTGGCTGACTCTGGCGCTTTGGCGCTGGCTTGGGAAGCGTCTGGCAAGCATGACTGTGAAATTTGGTTTTGTTCGTGTTGTGAGCAAGCCACGGCGGCAAAAGTCGTTAAAAGGAACTGGACGTCATGGATAACCATCAGTACCAATTATTTCGTGAACAATGGCTAAGTAGTGCATTGTTTAGTTTCCGTAGTCCGGGTCGATGGTCTTTTGTATTTTTGTTGAAAGCAGTTTTATGCTGGCTTTCGCTTATGTCGTTTTCAATGGTTTATAACCTTGCGGTATTCACCCTAATTGTTGTGCCGATTAAAGCGCAATGGCTATCGCGGTTACGAGATATTTTAATATGGCCATTGATGGTCGCGCTATTCTACTACGACAGTCATTTACCTCCTTTTGAATCCTTGCTAAACAACTTGGAGCAGCTCGCGCAATTTAGTCTAGGTTATTGGCTAGAGCTGGCTGAACGTTACATCTCAATGGCGATGATCGCCTGGTTAGTTGTGGCATGGATTGCATTTCTTTATTTTAAAAATATTTTTAGAATGGGGAGTCTTGCGTTACTTGCGATTATTTTTACCGGTGTTTATTCGCAAGTCTCAGAGCCTTCTGGTCCCACAGTTGCCTTAAAACCTATTGCAGAAAAAAGCCAAACTGGAACGCGTGTCGAAAGCCCCGAGATGTTTATCAATGATTTTTATCAAAGGCAAGGTGAGTGGCTAGTTAATGCGCCCAAGATAAATGGAGAAGTGAGCGGTGCTTTCGATATTTTACTCGTCAATATATGCTCCATCTCGTGGGAAGATATAAAAGCTGTCGGACTCGAGAATCATTCGGTTTTCTCTAAGTTTGATATTATTTTAGATAACTACAACTCAGTATCATCCTACTCAGGTCCATCGGCACTGCGCATACTGCAGGCAAGCTGTGGTCAAAAGCCACACCAAAAGATATATCAACCTAGTCGACAATGTTTGCTGGCTGATGATCTAACAAGACTTGGTTTTAAATCTGAACTGTTTATGAACCATGATGGCGAGTTCGATAACTTTAAGTCGTCATTGTTGAATAGCGGTGGAATAAAAACTGACAAAGATATTCAACGTTCGCTTTCGCCGACTATGGTCGCGTTTGATGGGGCTGCTATTTTTGATGACAAGCAAGTCATTGATGGCTGGCTCGCGCAAAGAGAGCAAGGTCAAGCACGTTTCGGCTTCTACAATTCTCTGACCTTGCATGACGGCAACCGGAAACTTAATTCAAATCAAACAAGCTTACAAAGCTATAAAGAGCGAGCATTATTGATGTTCGAACAAATAGCTGCGCTCATTGATCAGGCTGAGCGACAAGAGCGTAAGCTGCTACTTATCGTGGTTCCTGAACATGGCGCAGGTTTGAAAGGCGATGGTGTTCAACTGGCTGGCTTGCGCGAGATTCCGACTTATTCGCTGACCCATGTTCCCGTAATGCTTAAACTCATTGGCGCTGAATATTCAAATTCGAAGCCTATACGTGTTGAGAAACAAACCAATCAAAATGCGATTTCATCTCTCATTATGAATGTTTTGGCGCAACAACCTTTCTCAGGCGGTGAATACCAGCCTCAAGCATTGGTAAACAGCATTCCCGAAACCGAGTGGGTGAGTGAGAATAAAGATATCCGTTTTATGCTGTGGCAGGATAAGCACGTATTAAAACTCAAAGGACAAAACTGGGTCGAGATTCGTGATTAACTCTCTCGACGATTCAGTTTTTCTAGCGTTTCAGACAGTTCAGTGAGCAAATGGTGATTATTTGAAACAACTCCATCTATCTCGTTAGCTGACTGACCCGAGTCGCCTGTGCATGCAGCCCTCCATGAGGCTCACATGCCTATGAGTTATTATCGAACACTTTGTTAAAAAGTTAAGAGATTAAACACTCAATATTTCGAATGTTTAATCTCTAAAAAAGTTTACTGTCCTTGCAAACGTTTGCCATAAGAAATCGCATAGGCGGGCGAGCGTATTTGAAGCACCGGATCTTGACTGGTAGAGATACCGTCAGTGACCTGATTCGGGTCAAAATTGATCGGTGTACATGATCCTCCACCGGACTCGGTTATTTTCAGTGTACCGACATTGATGGTTTCTCTATCTTTTGGCCAAACTTGTGACGGGTCATTGATTGGATCACCCTTTTCAGCAAGTTGCCAGTGCCATTCGTATTCGACCGGTCCGTCCTTGAGGCGCTCACTCAGTCGCTTGGCAAGGAAAGACTTGGGTAAATTTTTCTGCTCTTGCTCTGTAAGTAGCGTTTCGCCTGCCTTAGGCACTAATGTCCATCGAAATGCCTGCAATTCGCCGTTAGTCAACGTGGTATAGAATGTGTGAATACCAAAATAGTTAGCCGATGTGTATTCTGCTGCCGGTTGATGCGACTGTAACCATTCCCCCTGACGTGCGGCTTCTGGATTAGCTTCAAGATAAGCTTTGCGGTCAGCGCCAGTGGCTTCACCCTGAGCAATGGCGTAATTGATACGCAAAAGGCCAAGAAACTGTTCTGGGTTTTTACCCGCAAACATAGGCGTGGTTAATCCGGCAATCTTGTGTTGCCTGTTATTGGCTAAATCAAACATCACTGCCATCCCGCGAGGGGCGTTCGCTGCCTCATTGGCATTTGGATTACCACCACCCATTGAAAAGCGTAAAGTAATCGGTGCTTTATCGCTAAATAAGGCTGTATCAAAGCGCGCTTGTGCGGTTGCGGAGGGTTCAAATGAGCCAAGTGCACAAACACCTTTGGCGTGACCTTTACGTACGCCAGGATGTTCGCCACTCAGTTGTTTGAATACCTCTATAAAGTCATTCGCACTAGCCGATTGAGGTGCTTGGGTAGGCGGCTGTTGTGCGGTGGCACTGAATGATAAAAGTGACACTAAGGCAATGAAAGTCGTTGTGGTTTGCATAGTTTACTCCCAATAAATACCGAGTTTTATTACGCGTATGGACGCAATACGGATTGCGCCATGTTTAGAAGAGTTGCCAATGAGTTAAGACTTATTAAACTCATTTAGTTTAGAAAAATAGTAAGCTAACTTATAATAACCTTAGTTACTAATTGGGGAGGCGTTATGGAACACCCTGACAGAGAGTTGATGTTCTTGCTTGCGGACGTGGCACGCATGGCTAAATGGGACTTCGATGCGCGCGCTAAATCACTCGGTTTAACGCGCGCTCAATGGTCTATTTTGGCACGTCTCGTTCGCTGCCAAGGAATTCAACAGTCGCGTTTAGCTGAGCTACTTGAGCTCAAAGCGATTACTGTTGCACGCCATATCGACCGACTTGAGCAGGGCGGGTGGGTTGAACGCAAAGCCGACCCAGACGATCGTCGTGTATGGCGACTGTTCTTAACCGAGCAAGCAGAGCCGGTGTTGAGCCAACTGCGAGAGCTCGGCGCGCAAACGCGCGCGAAAACTTTGGCGGGGATCTCTGAATCGACCCGTCATGAAATTCTTAACGCACTGAAATCCATGAAACACAATTTAACCGAAAGCTAAAGGACGCTCTTCACTATGAACACCCGGTATAACAATCCGCTCCGAATGTCGGGCGCTGTTAAGTTACGCATGATTTTATTGGTGCTGGTACCCGCTGTTGTCATTTTGATATCAGGTGTGATCTACCTCACCGGCGGGCGGTTTGTCGAAACTGAAAACGCCTACGTGCAAAATGATAAGGTGTCTATCGTGCCTGAGATATCGGGTAATGTTGCGCAACTTTTCGTGGTGGAAAACGAGCCAGTAAAAAAGGGTGACCTATTGTTTGATATTGTTGATGCGCCGTATGCGATTAAGGTGGCACAGGCGAAATCTCAGGTGGCACAAGTCGTTACTGAAATTGAAACGTTGAAGGCGCAATACGCAGAACAGCAGGAGCAGCTCGTTCTCGCGCAGTCAAATGCAGCATTTGCCGAGCGTGAATTTGCGCGTCAGGAACGATTAGTAAAGTCGGACTCGGTGTCAGAATCGACCTTGGATAAGTATCGACACCAGTGGCGCGTTGCTAAGGAAAATGTGAAGTCGGTTGAGCAAGGGCTGAAACGTATAGCGGCTAGTTTAGCGGGGCAACCGAATATCGACGTTAAGCAACACCCACGTTATCTGCAAGCCAAAACTGCGTTAGATGAGGCTGAGCGAAATCTTGAACAGACGCATGTGGTTGCACCGATGGCAGGTTTTGCGAGTAAAACCCCCTCTGCAGGTCAGTACATCGATCCACGTAATCCAGCGATGGTGGTGGTCGCGACTGAGGCGCCATGGATCGAGGCTAACTTAAAGGAAACTCAGCTAACGCACGTCAAAGTGGGACAGAAAGTGGTCATTCATGTGGATGCTTATCCTGATGTCGCATGGCACGGTGAGGTAAAAAGTATCGCTGCTGCGTCAGGTTCTGAGTTTGCGCTCTTGCCTGCTCAAAACTCGACGGGGAACTGGGTCAAAGTCGTTCAACGGATTCCTGTTCGCATCGCTGTTTCGGATACGCCCGACAAGCCACCACTAAGAGCCGGTATGAGTACGGAAATTTCTATTGATACCGGTTGGCACAAGCGGGGACCTCAATTTTTGCAGCCGCTAGCTCACTGGATGCAAGCATTAAGTAACGATAAGTCGGCTTAAGGGTCACGTTGTTATGAATGCAAAACAGCTCGCTAAGAACCGTGGCTTAATAACAATTTCTATCATGCTTGCTACCATCATGCAGGCGGTTGATACCACCATAGCTAACGTGGCGCTGCCTCATATGCAAGGCAGCATGTCGGCCACGTCAGAGCAGATTGCCTGGGTGTTAACGTCGTATATCGTAGCAGCAGCAGTGATGACACCGATGACCGGCTTTCTTGCTGCAAAAATTGGCCGTAAGCGACTGTTTCTACTGTCGGTATTTGGCTTCACCGCCGCCTCGGTCTTGTGTGGTGTTGCTACTTCATTGGAACAACTGGTGTTTTTCCGGTTACTACAAGGCGTGTTTGGCGCGGGATTGGTGCCGTTATCGCAGGCTGTTTTGCTCGATACGTATCCGAAAGAAAAGCACGGTTCTGCCATGGCCATTTGGGGCGTCGGTGTCATGGTGGGTCCCATTCTTGGGCCTACACTGGGCGGTTACCTGACAGAGTATTACAACTGGCGATGGGTATTTTTTATTAATATACCCGTTGGTTTGCTGGCATTTGCCGGTATTGTTGCCTTTGTCAAAGAAACAGAAACCGAAAAACGCCGATTTGATCTGTTCGGATTTGCGTTGCTCTCGCTGTCGATAGGCGCCTTACAATTGATGCTTGACCGTGGTCAAGGCGAGGACTGGTTTGCTTCCAGTGAAATTATTGTCGAGTGCATTGTTGCGGTTCTGTTTTTATATTTGTTTGTCGCACATATGCTGACTAGCCGAAACCCCTTTATCGAACCCGCGCTATTTAAAGATCGCAACCTCGTTACTGGTCTTATCTTTATTTTCATTGTGGGGATTATCCTACTCGCGACGTTGGCGTTACTGCCGCCATTTTTGCAAAACTTGATGGGCTTTCCTGTGATTACTACAGGCGAGATCCTAGCGCCGCGAGGCATTGGAAGCATGTGTGCCATGCTTATGGTCGGCAGGTTGATCAATCGTGTCGATGTGCGCTGGCTAGTGGGGTTGGGCTTATCGCTGACGGCCTATTCGCTATTCGAAATGGCGGCATTTAACCTGTTTATTAGCCCGATGGATGTGGTCAGAACGGGTATTATTCAGGGATTGGGTCTGGGCTTTGTATTTGTGCCGCTCAGCACGGTGACGTTCTCAACACTGGCGCCTCAGCTGCGAACTGAAGCCACGGCAATGTTTAGCTTAATGCGTAATATCGGCAGTAGTATTGGTATTTCTGTCATGGTTACGCTGGCTGCGCGTGCGACACAAACGAACCATGCGGTATTGGGCGAGTCTTTGACGATGTTTAGAGCGCCAGTAAAAGAAGAGTTCATACGAATCGCAATAGAAAACGGGCCAGGTATGGCGATCGCTCAAATGAATCAGCAATTAACCCAGCAAGCCGCCGCCATCGGTTATCTGAATGATTTTAAAGCGATGGCATGGATGGCTTTATGTTCTTTACCTTTGCTACTTTTATTCCGGACCGAGTCCTCGACTAGGGCGCCAGTTGCGCAGCCAAGTCAAGCTGCCGCTGATAAAGCGAAGTCTTAACATTAAAAAAGCCCAAAAGCGAATGCGCTAAATAATCATGGTTAACGGGATAATGCGAAGCTTTATCAGGATGTGCTGCCCACGCCTTGGCTGGCCAAACAATCCATGGTACACGGCGTTGTTCATCGGGTGCCATCCAGTTAGGCAGTCCGTGCAGATAAACACCATTATCTCCGAGTGACTCGCCATGATCGGAAATGTACATGAGGCTTGTATCCAATTGCAGTGCCTCTTTAAGTGTATTAATCGCGCCAGTGACGAGTTTATCGGTCACAATCAAGCTATTGTCATAAGCATTCTTAATAGTGTCGACTGAGCACTGATTGAGCTCGATGGTCGTGCACTCGGGGAGAAATTTTTTAAGGGCTTGAGGCGATCGTTTGTAATAAGCAGGGCCGTGGCTTCCCATTGAATGTAATACAATAATGCTGTCTTGCTTTGTATTGGCTAACTTGGTTTTCAGAACTTCAAGCATCCGTGTATCGAAGCATTCCTGATCACTATCACAGTAATTTTCTGCAGTAATTTCTTCCACTCGATCGCAGACGTTTTTGCAGCCCGAATTATTCTCAATCCATGATACATCGATGCCCGCATTATTGAGTACATCCAATACATTACTGGTCGAACGCGCACGGTTATCATAGTTTTCTGCTTGATAAAAACTAAACATACAGGGCACTGAGATGGCTGTCGCTGTGCCACACGACGTTGCATTTGAGAAGCTAATGAGTTCTCCTTGCTTGGCAAGCTGATCGATACCCGCGGTGGTCGGCCGCGGATAACCATTTGAACTGAAATGATCAGCGCGCGCTGTTTCACCCACGATCACGACCATGACTTTGGGTGTTTTGTCATTATCCGGTTGTTGGGTGGCATCTTGGCCCAGCGCGATGAAGGTTTCTGGCGTCGATAATTTGGCTTTAGCAACCGAGACACTGGCAGATATGACATTGAAAGGGATAACTCGATATTTGATGTCACGGTGATTGCGGAATAGTGATGAATACTCACTGTATTGAGTCATCAACACGCCCATAGCGACGGTAACAAGGATGCATCCAGCGCCTATACTTAATAGTGTCGTGCGTACCCAAGGTTGCGGTTTCACAGGCATCCAAAGCAAAACTACTGCTGGCACAACGCCCCAGAGAAAGACAGACAAAATGAGTTTAACTGAAATAAGGTCGCTGGCTTCTGAAGTATCTGTTTCAAGCGCATTGACCAGCATATCAGGGTCAATCACAACACCATATTGATTCATCCAATAGGTGACGACCGCGGCCGTGATAAATAGCACGAATATAGCAGCTTTAAGACAATGAAATGCGCGTGCAATTAAAAACAGTACTGCATATACGCAAGCTATAACAAAGAGAAAGCCTATTTTTGCGATAAGCGAAGTTTGATAATCGTTCAGCGCAGACAAAAGCGGACCGCAGTAGGCTAAGGTCAACCACAGCGTAGCGATCAGTATCAGAAGTCGACTGGATAATTTAACGGATTTCATGGGGTTTATCTCCAATAAATATCAATGCACTGATGGCCCAGCAGATAAAAGCCGTGGTGATATCGTCTGAAATGAAGTGTGCGCCGCGTAACTGCTGCGCAAAACCCAGCAATAAACCAATGAGTAGTGAACCGATTAGGGCTTTTCGAGCAAAGTGGGGGAAATCTTTACGCAGATAAAAAAATAACGAGAACCAGGCGTATCCTATGCTTGCGTGTCCCGCAGGAAAACAGCGGCCGGGATCAGGTTGACTAGCGGCTAACCATAGCGGTTGGTAATCAAAGCGGCCCCCAAACATGCTGAGATCCCATGGGCAGTGCATCCCGGTAACGCCTTTCATCAGGTTCACGGCGATAAACGACAACAACAAAGCGCCGATAAATTGCGATAAGCGAGTCACAGAGGTGACGCGTAAAGGTTTAAACCATTGTGATAGATAAAAAATTAAAATACCGGCGACGACCACGATATTAAGTGCACGGAAGCCGTCATGAAGTACAGACTCGGTAATAAGGTTATGCTTTAACGCCCAGGAATGACCAGAAATAGAATAGAACCACTGGGATAGACTAAATTTTATACCGAGCCCGTCAAACAAAATAAATAGAGCCAAGTAAAGAGGTACCGATATTAGCAACAAATAACGGCTAGAACGCTCGGTTAAATCAACAAAATAATTCCGCATAGTTGTCTTAATAAATTCATCACTATGCGGAATTTATAAAAACTATATTAATTAAATCTTAAGTTTAAACAGGTTGTTTATTCATTAATATCACTGGCTGGGCTTTGATAACGTATGACGTGATCGGGGGCTGGGCACGATTTTGCTGCATCCTTGGCGCTGAAAAGAAGCCAATGTTCACGGTGTGCGATACCTAATGATTCGCCATCCGCTGGGTCAAAACACTCAAAATGCATATTATCCGGCGCCATGATATAGCGGTTGGGTGCTTCGTTTATCCATAGCCATGCGTTACGGAACTGTTCAGCATTGTCGGTAAAATAGCTAAAGTGAGTTAATGGAATGGGCGAAAAAAGCAAGTGTTGTTCTTTGAGATCAAGAATAGCTAACTCGCCGTCACTCACTTTGGCAGCAGCCGTCAGCATGACATTTTTGGGTGTTCTTAAGGGTTCCGCGAGAGGATACACGAGCCAACTTACAGTAACGCAGATAATAGCTATTGCTGAGCCATATTTTAACCATAAACTCTTGCGCCATAGCACTACGCATGCAAGGCAAATAGCTCCTACGATAATCGCAAAAATGATGGCTAAACTATCGAGCAGTTGAAAGCTTTGCGTGTAGTTATCGAGTTTGTCGACAAGCTTGTGATGGTGTATCGCAGCAAGGTAAGTCAGTGCTGTGAAAAGGGTGATGATTAATGCGAGCAAGGCGCGTAAAAACCATCGACTGGCACGATTGAGCGAAAGATCGGGCCAAGCGGCGGCCAGTGAGATACAGAATATAGGTAATGCGGGTAGTATATAAACGCCACGTTTGGCAGGACTTAAACTAAAGAAGAAGATGACCAAAATGACCCAACCAAATAACACAGCAATACGGGGGTCCTGCTTAATCTGCTGTAAGACGGTTCTTATCTGCGTCAATAATAATACACTCAGCGGTAACCAGAATGCAGGAACCACGCTACTGACAAAGTAATGCCAAGGCTTAAAGTGATGCCATGGATCGACGTAGCGCTCACCGGTTTGTTTAAACAAGATATTATCGCGATATGCAAGGTATTCAGGGGTACCGTTGTGACTGACAATCAAGTACATGGGTACGAGCCAACACGCTACTACAGCTAGCATAACGATAGGGCCTAGCAATGCGCGCCAGCGCCAGCTGCCCGTTAAGCGTTGCTGAGTAAAGTGATAAATTGCAATCGGTAACAGCATCAGCAGGGGCAAAAAGCCAACGCCTTTGGTTATAATGCCCAATCCCATGAATCCCCAGCCGAGGAAATACCAACGCCAATGGGGACCGCAGAAGAAGTGACGCAATAGACCATAGCATCCCAGTGTGATCCAACAGGCGACCATGGCATCGATTTGGGCGAACTTTGCTTGAATTAAAAATTGCGGTGTAATGAGTAGAAGCAGTGTTGCGTGCCTCGCAATACGCAGGCCCCATATCCGTTTACTGATATCAAATACGGCCACTAAACTGACTAGGCTACACAGTGCGTTAGGTAATAACGCGGCTATTTTTATATTGCCAATCAAGTAATAGCATAACGCGATAGCCCACATGAAAATGGGCGGCTTATCGGGGTAAAACTCTTCGCCACGGGCAGGAAAAAACCATTGCCCAGTGACGACCATCTCACGCGCTACATCGGCAAAACGGGGCTCGTCCGGTGGCCAAGGTGAGCGAAGCCCAAGTCCTGAGAAAATAAGTAAAGCCGCTACAACCAATAGCCAGAATAGGAATTCACCGGAGCGTTCGGAGGAAAGTCGTTGCTCAAATGCGTCGATCCATTTCATGACGGTACTCCTTCCGACAGATTTCTCTGTGAGCGATAGAGATGGATACCAATGGCTGATGCGATAACGAACAGTAATCCGCTAATAAGGAGTTTTTCTGACTGCGCTAAACCTATGCCGCTGCCTACCAACACAAAGACCAATGTTTGTGGGATATACCCCACTAAACTACCCACTAGGAAGCGCTTGAAGTCGACATTGGCCGCGCCCGCAAACAAATTCGTCAGTAGGTTACTACCAACGGGCATCAGTCGAATCATCATTGTTTTTCGTGTTGTTGCCACGTTAATCCATTTTACTAAACGATCGCTTTGAGTTTTAAAACGCTTGCTGATCAACGGCTGGAGAAACATATGCGCGGTAAAGTAAGTGACCGCGAGTGATAAACCACTGACTAGCATAGCGGCCACAAAGCCCCAGCCGGTTCCTAGTATAAATCCCAATACGAGCGCGATGAGCTGGCGCGGCCCGCCAATTGCCATAAACAAAGTCGCTGCGATTAATACAATGGCATAGCCTTTGAAACCGGCCTGCTTGATCGTTTGCATGGCTCGTTCGGAGGTTGATATCGCGTCCAACCATCCTTGTTGGATGGCTAGCGCGAGCGCAAAGAAGACACCAACAATCGCTAAAAGTTTGACCGCGCGTTGCATCGAACTAGGACTCCTGACTGCGCTTGATGGCTTTAATTTGCGGTTTTCGGGAACGGTAGATGAGCCAAAGAACACCTAAAATATCGAGTAAGCCGGCCCAAGCCCGATTCCAAGCATTATATTTTGAGACGCCTTGTAACCGCGCGCGATGATTTACTGGAACACTTCTTACTTCTCCGCCCATACGCTTAACCAATGCAGGCACAAAGCGATGCATATGGTGGAAATAGGGTAGTTGTAGATAAGTATGGCGAGGGAGAATTTTCAACCCACAGCCAGTATCCGGTGTATCGTCTTTCAACACAGCCTGTCTAAAGCGGTTGGCAACACGCGATTGAAATCGCTTCCAAGCCGTATCTTTTCGTTGTTGGCGGTGTCCAATTACGCAAAAGTGGTGCGACTGTAGCTCGTTTGCTACCTGCTTTAAAGATGGAATATCGGCCGGATCATTTTGGCCATCCGCATCAAGCACAACAATAAAATCTCCGCGGGCATGCTGGGCAGCGGTATAGAGTGCAGTACTTTGCCCACAGCTTGCTTGATGTTGAATGACCGAAACCTGTCCCTGCATGGTTTGCGCTGCCGCCAAGGCTTTGTCTGCTGTTGCATCGCTGCTACCGTCATCGACTAACACAACTTCGTAATGGCTATCTTTTAAGGCACTATCGATTTCTGTTAAAAGGACACCAATATTATCGGCTTCATCTTTTGCTGGGAGTATTACTGAAAACTCAATCATGCTAACTGTCCATGTGCATAGTATTTCTTGTACCAATTTGCGAATAGTTGAATACCCGTCTCTATATCGACGTTCGGAGCGTATCCTGTTAGCGCTTGTAACTCGGTGACATCGGCCCAGGTTGTGCTCACGTCACCATCTTGCATGGGCAGATAACGCTTTTTAACTGGTCTTTCGAACGCGCTCTCGAGTATTTCGATAAATTTAAGCAAATTAACAGGTTCGCCACGACCTATATTTAACACGCGGTGGCGCGTACCTTCTGACTGTGTTGGCATAGGTTTATCCAACAGGCGGTAGATGCCCTCTACAATATCATCGATAAACGTAAAATCACGCGATAGGTCACCATGGTTGTATACATCAATTTGACCCCCTTGCATAATCTGTTTGGCAAATTTCATGGGCGCCATATCCGGGCGGCCGTATGGACCATAAACCGTAAAGAAACGGAGTCCCGTCGCAGGAATATTATATAAATGGCTGTAGCTTTCGGCCATGAGTTCATTAGCGCGCTTGGTCGCTGCATACAGAGATACCGGTTTGTCGGCGGTTGCGCTCGTCGAAAAAGGGACACGCTCAGTATTACCATACACCGAGCTTGATGAGGCATAAATAAAGTGGTCGACCGGATGACTGCGAACCCACTCTAAGATATTTAAAAAACCTATTAAATTGCTACGACCGTATGCTTGCGGATTCTCTATGGAATAGCGGACGCCGGCTTGAGCTGCCAGATGAACGACTTGTGAAATGGGATATTGCGCAAGACAGTCAGAGAGTGCAATCGCATTCTCGATGTCCACTTTGTGGAATGAAAATTGTTTAAATCGTTTGAGTTGATTTAATCGATCGTGTTTAAGTTGCACAGAATAGTAGTCGTTTAAATTGTCTATTCCAACGACATTGTACCCTTGTGACAATAAGTAGGATGCGGTATGAAAACCAATAAAACCTGCAACACCTGTGACTAATAGTGTACTGGACATAAAGTCGGCTTAATTTAATTAATAGTAAACCGACTTTTTAACAAGGAAACCTTAAAAAACTATTAAGACAACGAGTAAATTTAACCTTGTATTAATTGAATAATATTTCAGAGCCAATCTCAAACGAGCGTAAGCGGTCGTCAACATCATAGGCGTTGCAAGTTAGGATTACCTCGTCGACTCGTGTTTGCTCAATAAATTGATTGAGGTGGCGAGCAACCGTGTCTTTAGTTCCCACCGCGGTGAAGTTTAAAGCATGATTTACTGCGGCTAACTCATAAGGATCCGCGATCGTTTGAATATCATCGACAGGGGGCTGCATGCGTCCGGGCATCCCGCGACGTAAATTAATGAACTGTTGCTGCATCGATGTCATCATGCGGCGAGCTTGGGTATCGGTATCCGCTGCAAAAAGGTTTAATGCGGCAGCCGCGTACGGTTGTTCAAGGTATCGTGACGGTTTGAACTGCTTTCGATAGAGCGTTAAGGCATGGCTTAGATGATCGGGAGCGAAGTGAGATGCAAACGCGTAGGGTAGCCCGAGTCGCGCGGCGAGTTGAGCACCAAAAGTACTCGAGCCGAGTATCCAAACAGGAATGTTTTGCTGAAAACCGGGAATCGCTTTAATCGAATCGTCTTCATCAGCCTCGGCGAGATAGCCGAGCAGCTCTTGCACATCATTAGGAAATTGCTCGGCGTCATTGGGTGTTCGCCTAAGAGCGCGCAGTGTTCTTCCATCAGTACCCGGAGCTCGACCTAACCCCAAGTCGATGCGGTTGGGATATAAAGCATCGAGCGTACCAAATTGTTCGGCAACAATGTAGGGCGCGTGATTGGGTAACATGATACCAGCGGAACCGATCCGAATGGATTGAGTCTGACTCGCGATATGACCTAGAACAACCGCTGTTGCGGCGCTCGCGATTCCTGTCATATTATGATGTTCAGCCATCCAATAACGATGATAACCCCATTTCTCGGCCTGTTGAGCAATATGAACAGCGTTTTTAAGCGACTCAGCAACCGTGCCAGTATCTGGCACGGGCGCTAAGTCTAAAATACTCACTTGCGGCAAACTACAACTCCTGCTTTGTAGGACGAATAATCATCTCATTAACGTCGACTTCGCTCGGTTGTTCAATCGCAAACGTGATTGCACGTGCGATAGAGTCAGAGCCGATTGCGTCTTGATACAGATCATCCGCCATTTCTTTCGAGTCCTTGTGACTGATATGGTCAGTCAATTCAGTACTTACAGCACCCGGTGAAATATTGGTCGCTCTGACCTCGCCATTTGATTCCTGACGAATGCCTTCGCTGATTGCTTTGACAGCAAATTTTGTCGCGCAATAAACGGTAGCGCCAGGGAACACCACATGACCTGCGACGGATGACAAGTTAATAATGTGACCGGCCTTCTGTTTGCGCATACTCGGCAGTACAGCTGCCACTCCATACATGACACCCTTAATATTAACGTCGATCATTTGGTCCCATTCATCAATTTTCAATTCATCGAGTGGAGCCAGTGGCATGAGACCGGCATTATTAACCAGTACATCAATCCGTCCAAAGTGCTCTAATGCGGTGTCGGCTAACGCTTGCACTTGGGCTTTATCGGTCACGTCGACGGTCTTGTAAATAGCCTCGCCACCTTCACTGTTGATAGTATCGGTGAGCGCTTTAAGCCGCTCTTCGCGACGAGCACCTAAAACCAGCTTTGCGCCTTTGTGAGCCAACATTTTAGCAGTCTCTTCGCCTAAACCGCTACTTGCACCCGTGATAATAACGACTTTGTTTGCTACTTCAGACATCTTTTACTCCAATTTACTTTATATGTGTGCCTTTGTTCTACGTGTCGTAGCTATTTTGGATTGATCGTTTCGCTTTAGCACATGCGTAAAGATCATGAAAAGCGCTACAGATATTTTGTAAAGACATGCTAATTTTAGTGGAACGAATATAGGCAAAGAGGATTGTTTATGAACAAACGACTCATCGTTTTAGGTGTGGCGAGTGCGTTGGCACTGTCGGCTTGCTCGAATACCATGAGCAATACACAGAAGGGCGCGGCAATTGGTGCGGTCGCAGGTGCCGTTATCGGTAAAGGTACGGGCGATCATGATAAAAGCCGTTATCTTTGGGGCGCAGCTGTCGGCGCACTTGCGGGTAGCGCCATCGGAAACTACATGGATAAGCAGGAGGAGGCTTTTCGTGAAGAGCTAGCCGGTTCTGGTGTGCAAGTGATTCGTGATGGCGATAATATTCGTTTGCAACTGCCCGGAAACATCACCTTTGCGTCCGATAGTGCGAATATTTCTCAGAATTTCTATCCTGTGTTGGAAGACGTAGCCGCAGTGCTGAATAAGTACAATAAAACGACCATGATGATTGAGGGTCATACGGACAGCACGGGATCTGCTGAACATAACCAACAATTATCGCTGAATCGAGCCAACGCGGTGCGTAACTATTTAGTCGGTTATGGTGTCGACTCACGTCGTGTGACGACGCAGGGTTTTGGTGAGAGTATGCCTGTGGCGAGCAATGACACTGCACAAGGTCGTCAACAAAACCGCCGCGTCGAACTACGCATTATTCCAAATCAGGAATAACTAAGTCATGAGGCTAGTCTTTAGCGCTAGCCTCATTTCCTCGAATAACGGCCTGATTAAACTGCTCAAACTGATTCGTTGGCATCGGTACCATAATCACTTTGCTATTTGCAGTATCAAGGGCTGCAAGGGTGTCGACATAGTTAGTAAATTTAAGAAGATCGATAACATCATGAGCGCTGATATCGCTATCTTCTTTACGCACCAACGCGATACTTTCGCTTAAGCCTTCAGCGATGGCTTTGCGTTGTCCCGCGACACCTTCACCTTGTAGAATTTTTGACTCTTTATCGGCTTCAGCTTTCTTAACCGCGAGGATTTTTTCAGCTTCTGCTTGGTGTTCTGCTGCTCGACGCTCACGTTCGGCTGCGTTGATCTTATTCATTGAATGTTTGACCTCTTCATCAGGGTCAATGTCGGTAACCAACGATGCAATAATATTGAAGCCGTAACCTTCTATAACGCTCTCTAATTCTGCTTGCACTGCGTCGCTGATCGCATCTTTATTATCAAATACTTCATCGAGTGGTTGTTTAGGTATTTGCGCACGCACCGAATTAAAAATATAGCTTTCCATCTGACGCTCGGGGTCTTCGAGTTGGTAGAAAGCATTGTAAACGGCGTCTTTATTCTCGACTCGATACTGCACACTGACGCGGACGGTTACAAAGACATTATCTTGTGTTTTCGTTTCAACACTGACTTGTAACTCTCGCGTTCGCATTGACTGCTTGTGAGCTACGCGTTCGATAATCGGAATAATAAAGTTTAAGCCAGGAGTGAGCATACGGCGATATTTACCAAACAACTCAATAACATAAACTTGTTGCTGCGGAACGATTCGAACAGATAGCACTAATAAAATGATGATCGCTAAAATGATCAACAGCGTGGGTAAAGGGGATTGAAATGCTGACATTTGATTTCCTCAAATTGATTTTATTGGAGCATATAGTGACACCCCGCTAAAAACAAATACAGACGTTGCTTATGCCTTTTTGTGATGTCAATATGTGTAAATGTAATGTAAAATTGACGTCACATTTGTTTACACAAAATATACATGTGTTAATGATAAGTAACTGGCTTTGGTCAGTGATCTTCAAATAACAAAAAAAGGTTAACCATGTATAAACATATAAGTTCTAAGAAAAATCAAAGACTTGCCGTGTGGGTGAGTGCTGCACTTTCGACCGCAGTGGTCCCCTCAGCTGTCGCGGTTAACCAATCTTTTCAGCCGCCTAAGGCGTCAGTAGGACTTCCGTCACAAAACATAACGCCTCAACAATCGTTGACGACAGGCTTCATTGTTACCTTTAAAGAACGTTCACAAGTAATGAATGAGATGGCGAATCAAGCAGCGCAACGAGGTCTTAATCGTGCAGCCGCAGTAGCCAATGCAGCGAGTCGTGTCGCACGCGATTTCTCTGCCCAGACCGGGGATTCAATTAAGTTTGAGCGTGAAATGGGTCTGGCTAACCATTTTGTGTTTGATCTTGATAAGAAAATTCCGCCCGGACAGGCGAAAAAGATGATGGCGCAAATTGCCAAGCACCCTGAGGTGGCGAGTGTTGAAGAAAACAAATTATTACGTCACTTTGCGACTCCCAACGATCCGGATTACAACGATCAGTGGCACTATTACGAGTCCACTGGCGGGCTTAATGTTGAAAACGCCTGGAATAGCGTGACTGGAGCAGGCACCGTGGTGGCTGTTCTAGATACTGGGTACCGCCCTCATGGTGATCTCGTAGGTAACATCTTACCCGGCTATGACATGATTTCGAATAGCTTCATTGGTAATGATGGTAATGGCCGTGACTCTGATCCTCGCGATCCGGGTGACTGGGTGAGTGCGGGAGCCTGCGGTAACGGCTATCCTGCTCAAGATCAGGACTCAAGCTGGCACGGTACGCATGTTGCGGGCACCATTGCCGCTGTAACTAACAATGGCCAAGGCGTTGCTGGGGTTGCATACGGGGCAAAAGTCGTACCTGTGCGTGTTCTCGGTCGTTGCGGCGGTACCACGGCAGATATCGCTGATGGTATTATTTGGGCCTCAGGTGGTTCGGTATCGGGCGTACCAAGCAATGCGAATCCAGCCGACGTTATCAATATGAGCTTAGGTGGACAGGGCTCTTGCTCGAGCGCAACGCAGCAGGCTATTAATATTGCCCGAGGTAACGGCACCACGGTGGTTGTGGCATCAGGCAATAGCAATGATAACTCGACCAATTATAATCCGGGTAACTGTAGTGGCGTCGTGAACGTTGCGGCGACTAACCGCAATGGAAGCCGAGCTTACTACTCTAACTACGGCTCTAACGTGGATGTTGCTGCACCGGGTGGCGCAATGTCTTACGCAAACGATCCGAATGGCGTACTTTCTACCTACAACTCGGGTAGTAGTACACCAGGTAGTGATACTTATGGTTATAGCCAAGGAACATCAATGGCCACGCCTCACGTAGCGGGTGTAGCGGCATTGATTAAAGAGGCTAACCCGAGCGCTAGCCCGGATGATGTTGAGAGCATATTGAAGCAAACAGCACGAAGCTTTCCAGGAAGTTGTAGTGGTTGTGGCACCGGTATTGTCGATGCCAGCAGTGCAGTAACCAGCGCTTCGGGTGGCGGCTCGGGAGATCCGGGTGATGGCGGCGCGACCGGTGGTGGCGGTAGTGTCAGCGACCTTTCCGCATCAACAGGTAACTGGGTGCGTTATACGATTGAAGTACCTGCGGGTATGAGCAGCTTAGATATTGATATCTCAGGCGGCTCAGGTGATGCCGACTTATATGTCCAATATGGAAGCCAACCCGGAACCAATAGTTACGATTGTCGTCCTTATTTAAGTGGCAATAATGAAAGCTGTAGCTTCTCGAATCCACAGTCAGGTACTTGGCATATTGGAATTCGTGCTTATCAAAGCTTCAGTGGCGTAACACTGGATGCTTTTTATAATCCATAGTAAAGATTGTTGTAATTAAATAATAAACGCAGGCTTTCATCGGCCTGCGTTTATTGTATTTAAAACGTACTTAATGGTTAAACTCTCGCCGAACAGCACTGTCGTGTGCTCCTTTGATTGGTTTTTTAGTAACTTTTCAATTATTTTGAAGCATCGCTCCGTTGAGTACGCATATTTGTTTAAAATATAGAAATATCCCCTTTTTATAACAATAAACATATAGCGGTCACTCAACAATGGGTCATTATAACCGTTGAAAATTCATTAAAGAGCCGTATCAATGACGTTTAGAAAGTTACCCGTAAATACCCTCAACACCATTAATCTATTAGTCGTTCTGCTAGTCGCATGTTGTTTTTATATCAGCACATTTGTTGGTGCGTCGGTGTTACTCAATGGCATTATAGTGTTACTAATCTCGTTATCCATTCTGCTGTTCATATTGGTTCGTCGTAGTCTACACTTTGGATTGACCGAACTTTCGCAGATGGCACAAGCGATTGGTGATGGTAACTTAGATGCTCGAGTTGATCTGGATAAGGAAAATGAATTTGGTCGCATTGCACGTAATTTAAGTCGGGCGCTGAAGCGTTTTCAACGTATCTTAAGAGAGGTCGATGACTCGGCGGAACAACTGAATAAACTGGCGGAGCAGACTTCGAAAAGCTCTGACCGCTCGCGGTTGACCTCCGATCGACTGAATGAACAATCGAGTCAGTTAGCAACGACAACAGAAGAAGTCTCAACAAGTATGTCTGAAGTTGCCCAATCCATTGATCGTGTAAATGAAAATGCCGAGCAGGTAAGTGAACTCAGTCAAAGCTCTAACGCGCAGTTTCAGTCTCTGCTCGAGCGATTAAAAGCCTTGACCGCAGCTGTTTCTCGGTTTGATGTGAGTTTTGATAAGGTTGAGAAAAGCGCTGCTAAAATTCATGATTTTGTAGTGATTATCGAAAATATTGCTGAACAAACTAATTTGTTAGCGCTCAATGCGGCGATTGAAGCGGCACGGGCGGGTGATCAAGGACGGGGTTTTGCCGTCGTTGCTGACGAAGTGAGGGCTTTAGCGCATAAAACCCAGCAATCGACCAAAGATATAACGAGTATGACCGAAGAATTGCGCGCATTAATCGCCGAGTCGGCGAACACCTCCGATGAAGCGCTTGAATCGTCAAAGTACGCGGAAAGCATCGCGGATAGCAGTATCAGCCAAGCACAGACCATGTTACAGATGATTACTGCTATTAGCGACGAAATAGCGGCCGTACGAGATGCAACACAGGAGCAAAATCGTGCTACAGACTCTATAAGTATTAATATTCAGACACTGAGTGAACTGTGTGATGATGCGTCTGAGCAAGCCGACTCTTTGCATGATAATACACTCTCATTATCACAATTAAGTGAACGTATCGTCACCGCTATGGACAAACTGGACGATGATTAGTCGATGAGCAAATGGCTCAATTGAAGTAATGTGCTAGAGATGTTTGCGTCGAGTTTTATGGTGGCTAGCTCATCGGCACGAGTAATACCTTTAGTAAGAAGAATAACCGGTTTATTGTGTTGATGAGCGTATCGGGCAAAGCGGAACCCCGAGAAAACTTTTAAAGAGGAGCCTACGACAAACAAGCCTGCGCTATTATCAATGGCTTGATAACAGGCTTCAACTCGTGTTTTGGGTACATTATCTCCGAAGTAGACCACATCAGGCTTTAAGATCCCGCCACAATGATCGCAATGGATGAGTTTAAACTCATCCGTTGGTGCTGATAGTGTTGCGTCGCCATCCGGTTTAATGGCGGTGGTTGATTGATTAAATTGCGGATTGAGCTGGGCATATCGTTGATGTAATTCGAAGCGAGGTGAGCGATCGCCACATGTCATACAGACGATGTCGTTGGCATATCCGTGAAGGTTAATCACCGATGAGCTACCCGCCTTTTGATGAAGCCCATCGACATTTTGCGTAATAATGGTATCTATTAACCCGTGTTGTTGAAACTGTGCGATAACCTGATGTGCGCGGTTTGGTTGCGCATGATATAAATTTAACCAGCCGCCAAGACTACGCGCCCAATAGCGTTTTCGCGCCGCATCATTATTCATAAAGTCATGATGTTGCATGGGTGGCGCGTGAACCCACTGACCTTGAGCATTACGATAGGCGGGGATGCCCGAATCGGTGCTTAGCCCCGCGCCTGACAACAAAGTAAACGGGGTGTTGCCACGAAGCAATTCAGCAGCGTTAGCTATTTCAGACGCGTGATCATACATAAAAATTGAACTTTTTCTGAAAAAGAGGGTCGAAGTGATTGCGCGATCAAGCGTAGCACGAAGTGCAAAGCATTGACACACGATAAATCTTTTTCTATAACAATACGTTAACAAAAATAACAACAAATTGGGGGCGCTATGAAGAAGCATTCGACGGCATTATTCGTACCAATTATAACGTTAACTTTATTGCTGATGGGGAGTCTTTGGTTAACGATACCTAGTTAATAATCTATAACCATCCTTTTAGCTGGGCAATACGAGCCGCCTCGACGCGGTTTTTAGCACCGACTTTTGCAATCGCTTCCGATAGGTAGTTACGCGCAGTGCCCTCAGCGATAAATAGTTGCTTGGCAATCGCTGATGTTGCTAGCCCATCGGCGGCTAATCGGAGGGCTTTGCGTTCTTTTTCTGTTAGCGGATCAATTTGATTAAAGCTGTTGAGCAGTAGCTCAGAGTCAATGACGCGTTTGCCTGCCAAAATAGCGGTTAACGATTGCATGAGTTGCTCGACCGGCGCATCTTTGAGTAGAAAACCATCGACGCCCGCTTGGACGGCGCGACTCACGTAACCACACCGGTTAAATGTAGTAATGATCACCGTTTTAGTGGTTGTTGAATTAGCCTTAACCCACTGCACTAAGTCAATCCCGGTCATGTGAGGCATCTCTATATCTGTCAGAAGTAAATCGTAAGCGTTCTTTTTAAGTTGAGCTTTAGCCTCGTTTCCATCAGCGGCTTCGTCTACCTCATAACCACCATCCAAGCGCAACAGACTCGCCAAGGCAGTCCGCACCATTGCTTGGTCCTCCGCCAATAATATTTTCATAGTCAGGATTCCACTGCGGCTGCGGGTAAGAAGAGCTTTACTTGGCAGCCTTTTGTTGTGTTGATATCAATATGTCCACCGAGGCGTACGATGCGTTCATTAACCCCTAACAAGCCATTACCAAACTCGAACTCAGTCACATGACCATTATCGAATACTTCAATGTGGATATTATCAGCCTTGTCTATAAGCTTTATGAGAACGTGATCCCCTTCGCTGTGACGGATGATATTTGTCACGAGTTCGGTGAGCGCTAGAACAAGCGGCGTTTCATAAGCTCTATTTAACTGACTAAGCGTCCCCTCAACATGAACTTTGAATCCCGCTTCCTGTAAGCGCACGGACAGTTGTTGTAGCACAAAGTCAAAACCGCCATGCTTATAACCGGTCACGCTCTCTCTGACTTGCTTTAAACACGTCCGTGCAATATCGGTCAGTTCCTTTAAGTGATGACTGGCTGCATCACTCTGACCCGAGTGGATGTGGCGCTGAGCCAATTCAGCCTTGAGTAGCACACTAGTGAGCGTATGCCCTAAAGTATCGTGCAGATCGCGAGCAATGCGCTCGCGTTCTAATGTTGTAGCGAGCTGTTCAATTTCTAGATCAGTGCGTTGTTGGCTCAACAAGTGCTTTTGACGCACGCGCTCGACACGTCCAATGATAAGAATCGCCGTGGTTAATATTGCGCCGTAATAAACAAACCAAGACCACGTGTCGACGACATAGTAATGCAACAACGCAAGTGTCAATATAATAGCAAGTAGCCCCAATAGAGCGGGTAGCAGACGATAGGCGAACCCCAGGAAAAAGCCAATAAAGGCGAACATGGTGATTGATGCGGGGTTAATTGGGGTAATTGCGCATGCGATCCCATACATAACGATAATCGGTTTCAACATGTGAGCTGAGGAAACGCTGAATGCCCAATAGTAGCTTGCCACAAAGCCAATCAGCGCAGCTGTCATCGCGAGATATTCCAATACCGTGAACGGGTATAGAAACATCGGCACGACGAAGAAGCCCAGGTTCATCAAGTAAACCCAAGCGTACTTACGTTCAAGACAGAGCTGTGGTTGTTTTAGTTTCATAGCCGCATTATGAAACGAACCTTCATTTCATGCTAGTGACAATTGTCATCACAATCAAATGACAAAGATGACTGACCCCTTTATCGCTAATTCACTAATCTAGCAGAAAATGGAGGTGAGTAATGACGGTTCTATCAATTAAAAATTTATCGAAGTCCTACGCTAACACACCCGTACTTAGCGACTTTTCATTGAATGTTAACGGTGGTGAAGTCGTTGCGGTGCTAGGTGAGAATGGCGTCGGTAAGACAACGCTTATTCGCTGCATTCTTGGACTGACTGCTCCGGACGCAGGCCAAATCAGCCTGTTTGATGAACAGCAGCCGAGCAAATATCGCAGTCCCTCATTAAAACAGCGTTGGGGCGTGGTCATGCAAGAGGGGGCTGTGAATGGACAATTGACCGTGCACGAGCAGATTACACTTTATCGGAGTTACTACAGCAGTCCCGTCGGTATCGAGGAATTGAAGCAACTCCTTCCTATCGCGTCGTTACTGGACAAGCGTTTTGCTGTCTTGTCGGGTGGTGAGCAGCAGCGTGTCATGTTTGCACTGGCACTGATTGGGCGACCTCAATTACTGTTTTTGGATGAACCCAGCGTTGGAATGGATCTCAATACACGACAGCAGATGTGGCGTTGTATCGAGTCACTAAAAAGTCAGGGGGTCGCAATTATTTTAACCACACACTATATCGAAGAAGCCTATCAATTGGCTGACTCTGTCGTGCTTTTGCGTAAACAGGCGCCCGCCGAAAAATTACCTATAAAAAGTATGTCGTTAGAACAACTGATGTCCACCTTGATCGGAGAAAATGCGTCATGAACCAATGGTTAGTCGAAGCTCAAATGGATATGCGGGTGTTATTGCGATCGCCTAGCTTTTACCTCCCGGCGTTTGCATTCCCAGTCGTGTTTTACTTCTTTTTTGGCATCATGGTGGATTTTTCCAACGGCCACAGTGATTACCTTCTTATTTCATATGCTTGTTTTGGCATTATGGGGCCACCGTTTTTTCACCTTGCGGTGAGTATTGCGAGTGAACGCACACATGGTTGGCTCACCTTAAAGCTATTATCGCCTATGCAGTTTAATAGTTTTATTTTTGCCAAGCTCGTCAATAGCGCCCTTTTTTCTGCAGTGATCCTACTCTTGCTTTACATCGAGTCTGCTTGGCTTGCTGGTGTTCGATTGTGGTTTTGGCAGTGGGGACTCTTAACGCTTATTTTTACTTTAGGTACGTTACCTTTCGCTGCTTTAGGGATGCTCATTGGGGCCTTAGTCGCCGATCGCGCTGCAGCCGGCGTCGTTAATCTGGTTTATCTGCCCATGGCGTTACTGTCTGGCTTGTGGTTTCCGCTGTTTTTAATGCCCGACTGGGTGCAGTGGGTCGCTTATGGGCTGCCGAGTTATCATTTAGTGCAATTGGGTTATGCGGTCATCGGAAAGGGTGATGAGGTCAGCTTGTATTGGCATATTATTTACTTGTGTCTGTTCAGTATAAGCATGATGGCAGTACTTAAAGGCCTATCTGGACGCTTTAGTGGGAGCCACTCATGAGTAAACTTACATGGATCATCGGCATTGTTGTTGTCGCTGCGCTACTGTGGTTATTACCTGAGCCTGCTCCCGTCGAAGATAATAGCTTTGTCGTTGGACCTATCAATGTATTCGATGGTGAGAGCGTGTTACAAGCGCATTATGTTTCGGTCGAAGAGGGCGTTATTGTGCGCGTTGGCTCGCAGCCACCGAATGCTAATCAACGCGTTTATCCGACCAAGCCGGGTCAGTGGCTTATTCCTGGGTTGATTGATAGCCATGTTCACGCGTGGGGTAAAGCACGAGAACAAGCACTTGATTTTGGTGTCACAACGGTGATTGATCTATTCGGGCATCCAACCGAGTTAGCTAAAGCTCGGCAACAGCGTAGCTCAGTGCAATTGCAACAGGAGGCTGATATGTGGGGGGCTGGCCGGTTGGTTACGGCGCCTGAAGGACATGGAACACAGTTTGGGTTTAGCCCTCACCCGCTCGCTGACGATGATAGCGCCGAAGAGGCTGTATCGGAACGGATTGCTGAAGGTTCTGACTTTATTAAGATTGTGTATACCGCAGAAGGCGCTGCTTACCCTCACCGACCATCGATCAGTTATCAACAACTGCAACGTGTAATTCAGGCGGCGCATGCTCAGCAGGTGTTAGCCGTCGTGCATGTCGCCGATCACCTTTCCGCAGAGCAGGCGGTTGCTGCGGGCGCTGATGGCTTGGTGCATGGCTTTTTTGACAAGCCCATGAGTGAAGAACTGATTGATACAATGGAAGATTCACAGGTATTTATCGTACCAACCAACATTATTTATGAGCACCTAGTGCACGGTGAATTTAATAAACAGGTACTGTTACCAGCCTGTGGGGACTGTTTTAATCAGCAGAAAGCAAATAATTTAAGTAGTGGTGGCGGGAGTATGGTATCAACTAAATTTTATAATAACTTAAAACTTAACACTCGGTTGCTTGATGAAAGCGGGATTGATGTGCTGGTGGGGAGTGATGCGCCAAACCCAGGTACCGCACACGGTATTAGTCTAATTGCGGAACTGATGTGGCTCGAAGCACAAAACGTAAACTGGCAAGTTGCGATTAACTCAGCAACCGCGCTCGCGGCTAGCCGTTGGAGAATTAACAATCGAGGACGGCTGGCAGTCGGGCAACGCGCAGACATGGTGTTGATCGACTCATCACCGGAGCAGGGGATGCATGTTTTATTAGAACCTCAGGCTGTCTGGAAGAATGGCTATCGAGTAAGATAAACTAATAACGGGTCATTGATTAGGTTAATGCTGTGGACTTAAAAGAACTGCTTAAGCAATACAGTCAGGCGCTTTCAGATAGCAGGGCTTTTTGGGATATCGTTGCATTCGAACACTCCGAGTGGCCGTGGGAAGATGAGTCGACGCTAGCTAGGGTACTTGACGGCATGCGGTCATTAGTTGATCCCGTTTGGCCCTATGAACCGAGTGAAGCCTCAGAGTTTCCTCCGCCATTTTGGCTTACCCAAGGCATCAAAGGCCGAAAATTAGCGCAAGTGCAGGCGTTTATCGCTCAGGTACCGAACCAGTTGGCGATAGCCACAGAATGGTGTGCTGGCAAAGGGCATTTAGGGCGATTATTGAGCTTTACTCAACAACGCCCGGTGGTCAGTATTGAATGGCAATCGGCGTTGTGTGCGGAGGGCGCTGAGCTAGCACGGCATCATCAGTTGCCGCAGACGTTTATTCAACAGGATGTATTAGCGACGACGGATGATGGTAAAATTCAGCAAACGCTTCGTAACAGTCAAACGGCAATGGCTCTGCACGCCTGCGGCGACTTACATATTCGATTGTTGGAGCATGCTACTGAGGCGCAAGTGCGGGATATTTTCGTGGCGCCTTGCTGCTATCATTTGACTCGACAGGCTTACTACGAACCGTTATCCAAGATTGCACAAGCGTGTGACTTTAGACTGAGTAAAAACGCGCTAAGGCTCGCAGCCCAGGGGCTTGTTACAGCGGGGCGACGAGAGCGAGGCCTGCGTCAAACGGAGCTTGTGTGGCGCTTAAGTTATGAGTCTTGGCGTCAAGATCAGTTAAGTGATCCTTGCTACCGACCGCTTAATTCTGTATCCAAAGCAATCTTTGCGGGCCCATTTGAGGATTTTTGTCGCTGGGCTGCAGCACAACATGGGATGAGTCTAGACTTAAGTTTTGATGCCGAGTACTGGCTAGCAATAGGTAAGCAGCGGTTTTTAGTTACTGAGGCGATAGAACAGGTAAGACTGAAATTTCAGCCGTATATTGAACGTTGGTTATTGCTTGATAGAGCTGTTTTTTTGCAGGAGCAAGGCTACGAGGTCTCATTAAAGGCTTTCTGCGAACGTGAGCTCACGCCGCGCAATACGTTGATAAGCGCACGAGCCCGTGTTTAAACGGGCTCGTAACTTTAGTAAAAAAACTTAGTTGCCTACTACAATGTCATTTTCGACGTCTTCAACACCGTCAACGCCTTCAGCTAATTGGCCGGCAGTTTCAGCATCATTTTCGGTCGCTACCGTACCGCTTAAGTAAACGGTTTTGTTGCGGGTTTCGACACTGATTTTTGAGCTATCTAAGCCGCCGTTGTCAAACAGAGCCGTTTTAACTTTTGCAGTAATAGCAGAATCTGAAAGGTACTCTCCAGCTTCTTCCATTTTTTGTTCTGCAGCATCGCCCATTTTATCGGCTGTATCTTTTGCAGACTCCATTGCTTGTTCAGTCTTGTCTTCTGCTGATTCTTGTGAACACGCAGCAAGACTTAAGCTTGCTAATGCCATCAAACTTACGAGTGATAAAGTTTTTACTGATGCCATGAAACACCTCCTGTTTAATTAGAACGATTTCTAATATAGTAGAAAAATATAGCTGTCACAGTGTATTTACACGAGTTTTGCAATAAACGATCATAATAGTTGAACGTTATTTTCTATTTTTTTGAGGGTTATCTATGTCAGACGTCATGCAGTCGGCACTTAATGCATTTATAGAGGAGTTAAAGAACTCCGAGTCGTTGATTCGTCTGACGATTAGTACCTTATTATTAATCTTGGTCGTGGCAGTGAGTCGCTTTTTGCTGCGTCGCTTTATTCGTCGCAATATTCAATCAAGTGAGATGCGTCGACGTTGGCTTATCCAACTGCGAAATATTTTATTGATTATCTTAATTCTTGGCTTGGTGGTGATTTGGGGGCATGAGTTAAGAACCTTTGCGTTATCGATGGTCGCCATCGCAGTGGCTCTCGTCATTGCAACCAAAGAGTTGATTCTTTGTGTTTCGGGGGCACTCATTAAAGGGGGAGCGCGCTCGTTTAACATTGGTGATCGCATACAGGTTAAAGAGTTTCGTGGCGACGTTATCGATCAGAACCTGTTGACCACAACGATTCTTGAGGTTGGGCCGGGAAAAGCCATGCAACAGCGGAGTGGTCGACTCATCGTGTTACCTAATTCATTGTTCGCGAGTGAGGCGGTGATCAATGAAAGTTATTCGCAAGATTTTGTTTTACATACGTTCAGTGTGCCGTTTCTGCGTCAGCACAAATGGCGACCGGCACAAGAAAAGTTATTACAATTAGCACAGAAATACAGCGAGCCGTACATTGATCAAGCTAAACGACATTTTGCACGTCTGAGTTATCGGACAGGGCTCGAACAACCCGTTGTTGAACCGCGCGTGACCATCCAACTGCAATGTGCGGAAGAGCTGCATTTAATTGTTCGATTGCCTACAAAAGAGCATGATCGAAACCAAACCGAGCAAGCCATTCTCGCCGAGTTATTCGCTGACGACGATTATCTGGGTGACTACTTACCGCGCGCTTAGTCTGATTTATCGCTATCCGAGTCAGGCTTCTTTTTAGTTGCAAAGCCATAGGCGGCGCCGAATGCGACGCCTAATGCAACACCCATTGCAAGTTGATCCATAGCAACACCTATAGCGGTGCCTAGGGCGATGCCGATGCCCATACTAAGACCTAGATTAGACTCATTATTGTGTTTATTGTGTTCTGCCATAGAGTGAACGCTTCTGTTCAATTTGCCGATTATGTATGCCTGAGAGTAACAACAAAGCTGACGTTGCGCCAAAAAGCGCAAATGCCATATCTGACTGTGTATCCCAAGCGTAACCTTGTGTGCCTAAGAAGGCCTCTGCACCTTCGCCGGTGGCCGCAGCAACCCACCACTCAATCAACTCATAAAAAGCACTGAATGCTAAACAAAATGAGGTAATAAATACAAACTGCCATAGGCGACCGAAAATAAGGTGATTACGCACAACGAACTCACGCACCACCATGGCTGGGACGAAGCCTTGAGCAAAGTGACCTAGTTTGTCGTAATTATTCCGTTGCCAACCAAAATAGTCGCCGAGGGTGTTAAAGAACGGGACTTCGGCATAAGTATAATGACCACCGATCATTAAAATAACGCAATGTACGAGGGCTAAACCGTACACTAAACGCGTAAAGGTAAATCGTCGATAGGTGACCGCTAGCAAAAGGGCACCTAGCAACGCGGGTAGAACTTCTAACCACCATGTCATCGGATCTTTTGGATGATACGCCGACCAAATTAAGCAGCCCGTAAAGATCAGCACCCACAAAAGTTTGTGCATGAAATTGTCTCCATTAGCAAGCCATCAAACCATAGTTAACGCATTTAACCTGTCTTGCAAGTTAAAGTTTTCATGACTTAGGTCAATGGGTTAACAAGGTTGAGTTATTAAACTGAGCGGTAGATAACTTGTTTGGAGATAGCGTGATGAGTATTTGGCAACAGTTCTTTAAAGACCCTGTGATATTCTTTTCATTTACTGGCTTAGCGATAGTGATTGGCTTATGTGTTTTTTATGCAATCTACTTTTATGTAAAAACTAAAAACGCCTAAATAGTCGTCGGGTTACCCCAGTAACCCGACGTGCTCTGCAGCTATAGCGATACCGACACCGATAAGAACGATGCCGCCGACTATTTCCGCATAGCGACCGATAATATAGCCCGCATAGCGACCGATCATGACGCCAATAGTTACCGCTGCAAAGGTTGAGCAGCCGATAATCACAGCAACAAGTAAGATATTTACATCAAGAAATGCCATGCCCACACCGACCGCCATTGCATCAATAGATGTGGCAATACTGGTCAGAAATAGCTTCAAAAAGGGTTGTTGGGTCGGATCGACTTCACTTTCCTGTTCATCGTCTGGTGACAGCCCCTCTTTTATCATGTGCAGGCCTAACAGACTGAGTAATACCAAGGCTATCCAGTGATCGTACTCGGAAATAACTTGCGCAGCGGCTTTACCCAATAACCAACCTAGCATCGGTGTAATCGCTTCGACGACACCAAACAAAAGACCTATTTTTAGTGCTTGCTTGAGGGTCGGCGTACGCATAGCAATACCTTTACCAATTGCAGCTGCAAAAGCATCGGTTGACATGGCTAAGCCAATTAAAAACATCGAGAAAATATTCATAATATCTACAAACTTAAGTGTACTGAGCTTTTGCGACTGTGATATTTGGTGATGGTAAACACCATAAGCCCCGCAAGTGCCAATAAGCAACCAACCCAGCCCGTTGCTTGCCAGCTAAGGGACGTATTCAGCGATAAGCCGCCTAAAAAGGCACCTAAACCGTTGGCAATATTAAATGCTGCATGGTTGAGCGAAGCGGCAAGTGTTTGTGATTCGCCGGCAACATCCATGAGTCTGACTTGTAGTGCAGGAACCAACATTGCGGTTGTACCCAAGCAAAATGCCATCGGCAAAATAGTGTAGAGCGAATAGATACTGAGCGGAAAAACAGCCAGCACAATGATGGCCCAGGTTAAAGCACCTGCAATTGCCCATTTCATATTAAGGTCGGTCAGTTTGCCTCCGACAATACTGCCGGTGAATGAACCTAAGCCATAGATAAGTAGTGCAATGGGTATCCAGTACTCATGTACTTTAGTTGCTTCAAGTAAAGTAGGCGAGAGGTAACTCAATACGGCGAACATGCCACCAAAGCCTACGCTCCCGATAGCCAGCGTGAGCAATACTTGACTATTTTTTAGCGCGCGTAGTTCGGTTCGTACGCGCGTGGCTGACGTTTGTTTGGGCTGTGGTACGCAGGCAACGACTAAAATCGCCGCACTTAATGCCACAACACCGACTCCGATATACACGGTGCGCCAATCCAGCAATTGACCGAACCAGGTAGCGAGCGGGTTACCGACTAAAATTGCAATGGTTAAGCCCATCATGACCATGGTGACCGCCATGCCGCGTTGCGACTTATTAACCAGCCCTGCGGCCATTAGGCATACGATACCGCCGTAGGCACCGTGAGGTAGGCCACTGATAAAGCGGAACAGTTGCAGTTCCAAAAAGCTATCTGCGCGAGCGCTGAGTAAATTACTGATTGCATACACCATCATTAACGTGATGATCAGCGGCTTACGTGGAATGCGTGCACCTAGTAAAGTGATAAGGGGGGCGCCTATTACCACACCAAGCGCATATAGACTGATCAGGTGACCTGTCTGCTGAGCGGTGGTATTAAAGTCAGCCCCTACGTTGGGAAGAAGCCCCATCATGACGAACTCGCCAATGCCGATTGAAAAGGTCCCAATGGCCATAGCAAAAATGGCGAGTGCGATTTGCAGTCGTGAATAACTCATGGAATTTTTACAGCGAGAAAAAATTGCCGCCTATGGTAATGCTTTTCAACGTTGGTTGCTATCGTTCGCGCGTTTTAATCGAATTCGTAATGGGCGCTGTGTTAGCATAGCCTTTTGAACAATAACTGTTGGGAGTCAAGATTTTGCAACAACAGCAATATCCAATCGGTGTCCCGGGTCAGCCTTGGGGCGAGTCAGAAAAGAAAGAGTGGTTGCAACAACAGCGGGTTCAACGTTCGTACGAAGCTGACGTTCTTAGTCAAATAGAGCGCTTTAAAGCGCGGTTTGACGTGCGTGAATATGGTCAGTTGGATTACGCGAATCGGCGTTACCCTTTGTATGCGGTGTTGTCACTTGACTGGGACGATGAAAAGCCGACGGTACTCGTGACCGGCGGTGTTCATGGTTATGAAACCAGCGGAGTGCATGGTGCGCTTAAATTTATTGATGAGCAAATGCAAGCGCATCAAGACGTGTTCAATTTTATTGTAACTCCGTGTATTAGTCCTTGGGGTTACGAGACTATTAATCGTTGGAACCCCGATGCCGTTGACCCTAATCGTTCGTTTTATCAGCCGAGCCCCGCGCAAGAGTCAGGTTTTGTACTACAACTGATAGAGGATCTCGATGTTGATTTACTCGCGCATGTTGATTTGCACGAGACAACGAACACTGACAATTCAGAGTTTCGTCCTGCCAAAGCAGCACGAGATGGTGAAATAAATACTAATTGGAACATTCCGGATGGGTTCTATTTAGTCACTAACTCGGAAAATAAACAAATTGAGTTTCAGCAAGCGGTACTCGCGGAAGTGGCTAAAGTCACTCATATAGCTCCGGCAGACGAGAATAACCGGTTAATTGGAACGGATATTGATATCCCCGGCGTGATTAGTTATCCAACCCATGAACTGGGTTTGTGTATTGGTCTGAGTCAAGCGATGTATGCGACGACGACAGAGGTTTACCCAGATAGTGAAAATGCCACGCCCGAGCAATGTATTGACGCACAAGTAGCTGCGGTTGTTGGCGCGTTAAACTATTTACGCTAACCGTCATTAAAGTCATTTTTGCTACACTCGAGCACAAGTTGCTTGAGGCAGGATTGACTGTTTGCATCACATGCTTTTAAGTCGCAAGCCACTATCGCTTGCGACTGCATGAGCTTGAGCAATTGATTGCGGTCAATCGAAATACTGATACGACCAACTTGTGAGGCGATCGGTTGCATAATCGTCTTCCTTATTTACATGATAATTGACAAGATTAGTTTAAATGATAACTATTCGCAACAATGTCGTTTGAAATTTATTCTGAACTTCTCTGATGTAAAGAAATCATTCCCATAAAATTTATCTTAAGAAATATTTAAGAAAACCCCTCTAAAGTTATCTCTAGTTTCGGCAGTCATGCTCATTATGTTGGAGATAGCTTCATGCCATCGAATCAGAAATTCACTCTTAAAGAGAATAGTCACATTCGGCTCACCGCGTGTTGGATCAAACCGTCCGATCCAAGGCGTTTAGAGGCGGAGCATTTTATATGTGAACGTTACTGGTTCAGCTTTAATGCCTGCATCACACAGCTACCAGAAAATATCCTTGCGGTTTATCAGAATGATTTACTCGTCGCCGCTTGCGGTGTCCAGCTCGCCGAGCAACGCACGTTATTCTCTGAGCAATATATGACTCAGCCGTTGGTCAACTACTCGATCTTAGGTAAGCGCATGCCAGCACGGTTAGAAATCGCCGAGGTGGGTTCAATGGCAACGCTTGGGCGACGTTATTTACCGGATCTTGTCGAGGCTATCGTGCTGGCATTACGTGATATTCGCAGGACAGTGGTGTTATTTACAGCAACGCGTGGTTTGGCTCACTTTTTAGCGCGCCGCGGCATCGTATTGCAAAAGATAGCGCTTGCTGAACGAAGTAAGTTGCAAGTGGATGCAAACGCAGAATGGGGCTCATACTACGCTCACCAACCGAGTGTGTTTGCAGGCTGGACTGATAGCTACCCAGCGTCTGATGCGGAGCCAGCGTGCTTTCTAGAGCAACCATTTCAGGAGCGCGCTCATGCTTGATCTAATGACTTTACTGCAGCGTCATGCATTGAGCGACAGTGTGGCGTTACGTAGTGCAGAGCAAAAGTTAACTTACAGAGCGCTTTGGGCGCGCGTAGCGGATGCGGTTGCTTGGCTTAATTCTCGCTCGGAAACTCGTATCGCAATGGCGTTAGACAACAGCTTTGACTGGGTTATTTGGGATCTTGCATGTTTACGGGCAGCTAAAATACTGATTCCTATTCCGCCATTTTTTAGTGTCGAACAACAGCAAAATGTACTACACGATAGTGCAGCGCAACTACTTATCGGTATGCAGCTCGATACCGATCTACGTGAAGTCGTTACAATAGAACGTATACCCGGTAAGACGGGCTTTCCCGCTATCTTTAAACTCTCATCGACTGAGCTGCAAGCACGTTTGCCTGATGGAACACAAAAAATCACCTACACCTCAGGTAGTACAGGGCAGCCGAAAGGTGTTTGTTTATCGGCAGATGGTATAGCCACAGTGGTAACGAGTCTGCTCGATAAGCTGCCCAGTCAGCTGCACTCTCGGCACTTGGTTGTCATGCCGCTGGCTGTGCTATTAGAAAATATCGCCGGTGTCTATGTGACGCTAGCGCTTGGTGCCGAAGTCGTTGTATTGCCGAGCCCTTCATTAGGTCTCAAGGGGGCTAGTGACTTGGACGTTGAGCAGTTTATTAATTGTTTGAAGCATTACCAAATCTCTACCTTGGTCATCCCGCCAGCTTTACTCGAGGTGATCTGTGCCGGTGTTGAGTACTTTGGGTTATCCGCGCAGCAGTTTGAGTTTATTGCTGTCGGAGGCGCTCGACTTGCCACAGCGCAAGAGCAAAGAGCGATGGACCTCGGGCTTCCTATCGTTGTCGGATATGGCCTTTCCGAATGCGCTTCTGTGGTTGCTTTAAATGATATCTCAAAGGCACGTCCCTTAGGTTCTGTTGGCACGTTGCTTCCACACGTGTCTGGGCAAATTCGAAGCGGTGAATTGTTTATCCGTTCTCCCCTAATGTTGGGTTACTTAGGAGACGAGGCTTTGGCCGCTGAGTGGCTTGCCACAGGTGATCTCGCCCACTTTGACGAGTCTGGTCATTTATATATCGATGGTCGAAAGAAGAACATCATCGTGACGCCCTACGGCCGTAACGTCGATCCCGAGTGGCTCGAAACAGAACTGCTAACAAACTCGGTAATTAGCCAAGTGTGTGTCAGTGGCGATGAGTCGCACCCACTGCGGGCTCTCATTGTTAGCTCGGCTGAACGTAATGAAATCGAGCGAGCAGTGCAGGGAGTGAATATGAAACTGCCGGACTATGCACAAATAAAGGATATCGAATTTATCTCTACGCCATTTACTGTGGCGAACCAGCAACTCACGGGGACGGGGCGACTACGACGCCAAGCCATTTTAAGCCGTTATCCATTCAGTATGTCATCATTGGAGTACTAACTATGACATTTTTCAACGCATTATGTGACCAAACCAAGACTGAACAAGCCTTCTTGCTGAGTGCACCTGTTATCAAAGATACCTTTGCGGGTGATATTACTCGAGCGCGCTACCAAGCCTTTTTGGGACAAGCCTATCATCATGTAAAACATACGGTACCACTATTGATGCGCGCCGGTAGTTTGTTGCCCGACTCGCTCGAGTGGTTACGCAAAGCGGTCGTCGAGTATATCGAAGAAGAGTACGGTCACGAGCGTTGGATTTTGAACGATTTGAAGGCAACCGGTGCGGATCCTGAACAGATTAAAAATGCGGAACCTCACTGGAGCACTGATGCGATGGTATCTGTGGTGTATGACCACATGCAGCGCTATCACCCCGCTGCTTTTTTCGGCATGGCACATGTGCTCGAAGGCACCAGTGTGCAGTTGGCAACACAAGCTGCACACAAGGTTCAGGCGCGCCTTGAGCTACCTAACAGCGCATTTAGTTACTTATTGTCGCACGGCGATTTGGACCAGGACCACGTTAAATTTTTTGAAGATCTCATGAATCAATTAACCGATGTTGAGGCTCAGCAAGCGATTATTCGTACGGCCCGTAGTGTCTACCACCTCTACGGTGAGATGTTCCGCGCAATTCCTACTTTGGCTGGAGAGTAACTATGCGTGTGGACTGGAACGCACAACACATCGTTCTAACCGGAGCGACCGGTGGGCTTGGTCGTGAGTTGGCAAGTCAACTGACTGAGTTGGGAGCACGTCTGACCTTAGTTGGGCGTAATGAAGCGGCGCTCACTCAATTAGCGAAATCGTTACAGCAGGACTACTGGGTTGCGGATATTACTCAGTCCAATGCTCGCAACCTGTTGGTGGAGCACCTTCACTCGCAAAGTGACACGTTGCCGGTTACCGGACTTATCAATAATGCAGGCCTGGCCGCCGAGGGTGTGTTTGAACAGCAATATTCACAAGCTGAGGCGATGTTAACTATTAACTTGCTGGCGCCTATCTTGCTGACAGCTGAGCTGCTACCTGAGCTTAAGTTACGTCGTAGCTTTGTTCTAAATGTGGGGTCGGTGTTTGGCAGTATCGGGTTTCCAGGGCAAACGCTCTATTGTGCTACAAAGTTTGGACTCAAAGGCTTTACCGAATCATTAAGGCGAGAGTTATCAGATACCTCTGTACACGTGATGTATACCGGACCTCGTGCCATAAAAACGGGGTTTAACGGACCGTTAATGCAAGCACTTAATGCGCGTACCAAGACGACCGAAGATACGCCGGAGGTCGTGGCCCAGTGCATTATTAAGCAAATAGAAAAGGGTCAGATAGGCCGAATTATCGGCTTTCCCGAGAAGTTATTTGTGCTCTTAAACAGTATTCGACCGCAGTGGTTGGATGGCGCCTTGTTTAAAGTTAACCGTACGCTTAAGTCACTAATTAAGGAGTGATTAATATGAAATCATTAATTTACGCAGCGATTACTAGTGCACTCTTATTGACCAGTCAAACGGTCACGGCACAGAGCAAACTGTTAGATATTCAACATCGTTGGGCTGAGGTTAACTATACGCTAACTGATGATGCCCAAGAACAAGCATTTGAATCTTTAGCTAAGGAGACGCAAGCTTGGGTTGATGCGGAACCGAATAATGCAGAGGCGCATATTTGGCTCGGTATTATCAAAAGTACCGAAGCGGGCGCTGTCGGTGGCCTTGGGGCTCTGGGCCTCGCTAAAGAGGCGAAGGCGAGTTTGGAAAAGGCGCTTGTCATTGATCCTAACGCGCTGTCTGGCTCTGCTTACGCGAGTTTAGGCACCTTATACTACAAGGTGCCAGGCTGGCCGTTCGGCTTCGGTGATGATGACGAAGCGGAGAAACTGCTTAAAAAAGCGCTGGAAATAAATCCCCAAGGGATTGATAGTAACTACTTCTACGCCGATTACTTATACGAACAGGGCAAATATAAGCAGGCATTGGATTTTGCCAAACAAGCACTACTAGCCGAGGCGCGTCCTGAGCGTCCTTTGGCAGATGCGAAGCGCAGGGATGAAGTGCAAGCACTGATTAAAAAGGCGAATAGAAAGTTAAGCAAATGATAGGGATAAATCATGCAGTTATTATTGGTTGAAGACAATCAAACATTGGGACAAGCCGTTGAGATAGGATTATCTCAACGGCAGTTCACGGTAACTTGGGTGCGGACCGGCGCTGCCGCAATTTCCAACTTTAATCGTCAGGAGTATGATGTTGCCATTTTGGATTTAGGCCTGCCCGATATTGACGGCGAACGTGTCCTGCAAAGTATACGTAAAAAGGGCGTTGATATTCCGATTTTGGTGCTGACCGCTCGTGACCAAACCAGTGATATCATCCACTTGCTTGATGCGGGTGCTGACGATTTTATGACAAAGCCGTTCGATGTCAATGAGTTAGCGGCGCGTTTACGCGCGTTATTGCGCCGACGCAGTGGTTATGCCTCAGCAACAATAGAGTGCGGGCCTATTGCCATCGATACATCGAGTCGAGAAGCCTTTGTTAATGGTCATGAAATAACATTATCTCGGAAAGAATACGAACTGCTGCAATTGTTTGTTATGCAGCCGATGAAGGTTCATCCACGAGATAAAATCGAAGCACTACTGAGTTCAGATACGCATGTAGTTGAAAGTAATGCCCTTGAAGTTCACGTGCATAATTTGCGCAAAAAGCTAGGGCAGCGTGAGCTTATCGAGACAATTAGGGGTGTTGGTTACCGATTACGATGCAAAAATTAACCCAATTTTTTAGCAAGCTAAAATCAATTCGCCGCCGAATTTTGTTAACGGTCTCGGTGGTATATTTGTTTGGTAGCAGCGTGTCCGCGTTATGGATTTATTTTGAGGTCAGCCACGAAGTTGATGAGTTATTTGATGCCGAGCTGATACAGCAAGCGCACACCATGAACGCGCTAATCAGTCAATTTGAGCTAGGTAATATTAGTCAGCAACTTGATGCGACTGAATCGAATGCTGTGCTGGTTTACCATACTCCTGAATGGCTACAGGACTACGAAAGAAAGCTCGCCATTCGCTTAGAGACGGTGAGCGGGGATGTCATATACGCGAGTCGTGATTGGCTTAATTCACAGAAAATTCAATACACTGATGGTATTTCGGAATTACAGCAAGGTGATTCGTATTGGTATGTGTTTGGAGCAACCAATCTAAAGAGCGGCTTGCGAATGCTCGTGCTGCAAGAAGATGACTTTCGTGCCGAGCTCCGCGGTGACCTAACCATTGATACTTTAGTGCCTATTCTATTGATGTTACCGGTGATTATTTGGTTGGGGTGGTGGAGCGTTAACTTTAACTTTGCTAGCTTTCAACGACTCGCAAAAACGATACGCTCAAAACCGAGTGATAACTATGAGCAGCTAAGTGGCTTTGACGATACTGAGGAAGTGGCTGTCATTAGTCGGTCTTTAAATCATTATTTATCACGTGTAGAGCAGTCTTTTGCTCGTGAAAAGCGGTTCTCCTCCGATGCTGCACATGAATTAAGAACGCCCGTTGCTAACCTTAAATTGCGGATTCAGAATTTAATTGACTCGTCGTCTAACGTGCAGAAACAAACCCTAGAGCCGTTGATGGCATCAGTCAATCAGCTGATTCGACTGATCGATAATTTATTACTGCTATCTCGAACCGAACGACAAATGAATTCAACGGTGCCATTAAAGCTTGCACGCCAAGTACGCGAGGTTGTTGCGTTGTGGTATGAAAAAGCCGAGCAAAAAGAGCAAACTTTTGAGCTTCGGTTAGACGATACCGCAACAGTGCATAGCGATCCGGATTTGTTACACATTTTACTATCAAACTTAGTCGATAATGCGATTAAATATGGTGCGTTAGGTAGCGTTATTACTATCGAACAGCGCAAGCAAGCGCTAGCTATTACTAACCAGGTAAGTGAGCAAACACAGTTCGATATCGCCCGAGTGAGTGAACGCTTTTACCGCGGTGGTCATTTAGATATTGACGGCACGGGACTGGGTCTATCGATTGTTGGTAATATTGCTGAACAGCTGGATATTCGCGTGCAGTTTAGTCGAGATGAGTCCGCCTTTATTTGTACACTTTCTTTTTAAATATATTTGATAATGAATGAATATTAATTACTCTAAGTCTAACGATAATAATAACAATGGTTAGCTATGCATAGAGTAATGCGTTATCTCGGCTTGATAGTCGCTTGGTTGGCTTTATGGCGAGTCGCGGTAGTACTTGAGTTTGCACCTCATGCAAGCATTTGGTTTCCCCCTGCGGGACTCTCTTTCGCTGCTATGCTTGTATTGGGATGGCGAGCAATCGTACCGATTGCGGTGGCGGGATTTGTAAGCACTGCGTGGATTGCTGAAATTTATAATGAGCCGTTATCTGTCTCGAGTTGGATGACCACCAGCCTGTTGTTTGTCTTAGCTCATACGGTGCCTTTAGGACTCGGCGCATATGCGGTAAAACGCGTTCACATGAGCAATGGTGTCAATGGCTTTGCGCGCACCGTATTGACATTTCTTTTGGTAGCAGCTTTAAGCACCATGTTTACCTCACTGTTGGGGATAATGGCGATCTGGGAAGGTGGTTTGATGACTGGCGCGCAACGTTGGTTATCCTGGCTACCTTGGTGGATAGGCGATATGGCCGGTGTGATTGTATTAGCCCCCGTTTTCATTGCTATTGTGTCGTGGCGCTATCCACACGTTCAAGAATACCTTGGCGAGCTTAGTTTTAGTTTGAGTTCAGTTAAATGGCGGGCCTTTGCTTCACGGCTGAGTTTAGTGATTGTTTTACTGTGTTTGTCACTATTTTTAGTGCATCACACACAGCGGTTTGAAGCTTCGTTTACCGTGTTTTTTATCATTCTGCCTTTTTTATGGATAGCGACAACCGCGAGTCCGCTGACAAGTGTATTTATCTTGGCGTTGTTTAGTGGTGTTATGGCGCTACTGGTGTCACAGTTACAACTCATTGATTTTGCCTTGGTCTATCAATTTGCGATGACGATAACTGCAGCCTGTGTTTGGTTTGCTATGACCATACCTACGTTGATGGCGCACAACGCCGAGCTGACGGCTCGAGTCGCCCGTGACGGGCTAACCAAAGCGGCATCAAGGGGGCACTTTGTGCAGCGACTCGAATACAAGTTGCAGTCGAGCCAATCAAAGACACCGTGTTGCCTTATTATTTTCGACTTCGATTACTTCAAGCAAATTAATGATATGCATGGTCATATCGTGGGTGATCGGGTTTTGGTTAGTGTCACCAATTACGTTAATCAACAACTGCGAGAAAATGATATCATGGGGCGCTTCGGGGGTGACGAATTTATGATTATGCTGCCTGAGACTGAGTTTTCTGAAGCGCAGGCGGTCGCAGAGCGCCTCTGCTTGGGGATTAGTCAGTTACAAATCGACGGTCTCAATGATCGCGTCTCGTGCAGTTTTGGCGTGGTTTATTGTCAACCAAATGAACATGCAATGTCGGCGATTGATAGAGCCGATAGGGCGCTTTTGATGGCGAAAAAACAAGGTCGGCGGCAAGTTGTAGCGAGTGCTGCTTAAACAAACCACGATCAGTGATAACCCCTGATCATTTGCAGATTAACAGCTAGCCTTAACAATGCTATGGTCATTAAATAATAACTATAAAAAGTAGTGTGGAGAAACAACAAGGTGAGAGACTGTAAGATACTTGAACAATTGATGCTTGCTATGGAGAGTGCATCGTTGTGTGTTCGAGTAGACGCAAACGGGCATATCGTTTGGGTTAGCGAAACGCTCAAACAGCTTGATAGTCAGCAAGCTATCTCACCCGGGCTGCCGCTCAGTAAGTTGTTGCATGCCGATGTCCGTGGTCAATTGTTAGATCAGTTTGATTACAGTGTCACTCAACAAAGCCATTGGCAGGGTACCGTAAAACTCAATTTAGGGAATCGGCGCGCTGATTGGTTCAAGGCGATCTTTGTGCCCTTGTTCGACGATAGCCAAAACCTGCAAGAGCAAGTACTTATGCTGCAGGATATTTCCCGCGAAGTGTTCTTGGATGAGCTATTGAATGAAACGCGATTCGATCACACCACGGGATTACCCACCCGCGTTGACCTTATTGCTGACATCAAACGAGTTAATACGCAAACCGTCGCGATCATCGATATTAGGAAGTTTCGCAGTTACGCAGATTTTTATGGCTTGGAGTTTGGCGACCGCCTGCTATTTAACTTCAGTGAGAGTTGTAAGTCTTTTTTCTATCCGCGTCATATTAATATATACCGGCTGTATGGTGACAAGTTTGCCTTACTACCATCGTTTAGAATGGTGCCTGCGTTGTTTGAACAGCAGTTGCAACGGTTTTATGCCCACATCATTGACCGACAAATTGAAGTTAACGGAGCCAATGTAGCGCTCGATATCGCTATCGGCATGGGCGTTGGCAAAACTAAGTTATTACAATTAGCGGAAAGTGCGTTAGCAAGGGCGAAAACAGTATTCTCTGGACAGCGTATACATGTCGTTAATGAGCGTGAATTCTCTGCTAAAAATTCAATTAACTGGTTACCAAAAATACAGTCAGCGATAAAAAATAATCGCTTTATCAACTATTACCAACCGATTCGAAGCAGCAATGGGCAACGCCCAGATTATTATGAAGCTTTAGTCCGTATGCGCGATGGTGAACAAGACATACCACCTGGATTTTTTCTCGACAAAGCCAAAACGACGCGCTATTACCCCGAAATTACTCGTCGAGTGGTTGAGCAAGCGGTTGTTCATTCGGCACAACATAATGTCCAAATATCGGTCAATGTATCCATTGAGGACATCTTGAACGCCGAAACAGTTGCTTTTATTACGGACCAACTCGAAGCTTACCCGCAGTCTAAGTTAATTTTTGAAATCACTGAAACCGAGTCAACTGAGGATTTCTCCATGGTTGATGAGTTTACTCGCCGAGTGCGATCTCTAGGCGCAGAGATCGCGATTGACGACTTCGGTGTTGGTTACTCAAATTTTTCGCGCTTAATTCAACTAAGGCCCGATTACCTGAAGATCGATGGCAGTATCATTAAGAATATTCTCGAGGATGCGAGTAGCGCGAGTATATTAAATGGCATGATTAGCATATGTCGTGAGCTGAAAATACCGATGGTCGCTGAATTTGTTGAAACTGAGCAGGTCAATGGCTACTTGACTGAACAACAAATCGAGTTTTTACAAGGCTACTATATTGGCCGACCGTCGCCAGACATCATTAAGTTAAATTAACGCGATACGACGTGTCGTTTTAAGATGCGCTGTGCTTCTTTTCTTCCCGCCATACTTTTTTTGATGCGATGTAATGTATCGCGAGCAACCGGACGATAGTCATCTACATGGATTATGGGTTGTGGATAGTCGTCACCTAATTTAAACCCATACATTTGTGCTTCCATCGGCGTCATACGATACGGCGCATGTTTGAGCTGAAGTGGAAGATCTGCGAGCTCCGGCACCCATTGGTCAATGTATTCACCTGTGGGGTCTTTCTCTATTGCTTGCTTTTCGGGATTGTACATTCGTATGGTGTTGGTACCAATAACACCCGCTTGCATCTGAATTTGTGGATAATGTATACCAGGCTCGAAATCCAGAAACAGCGTGGCGAGGTAAGTGGTTGCATGTTGCCAATGGATATGAAGGTAATGGCATAAAAAACTGACTAACAGTGCGCGCATGCGAAAATTAATATAGCCGGTTTTCATCAGGCAACGCATTGCAGCATCGACCATGGGGTAACCTGTTTTTCCTTGTTGCCAAGCCTGAAGGTGCTGCTCGACTTGGGTATCCGAGCGGTAAGGATAGTTTTCGTAAGCACGGTTAAGCGCTGCATGTTGCATCGCCGTCTCGGATTCGAATTTTTGAATGAAATGACAGTGCCAGTGTAGCCGCGATAGAAACGCATTGAGTGGCCGTTGCCACCCTGTTTCACGGCGCTTATCGACAGTCGCTTGATAACATTCGCGTAAGCTGAGATTACCCCATGCTAAATAGGGTGATAAACGGCTACAGTGGTGCTGTGCTCGCAGAGGTTGTGAAATACTGTAATGATATGCGTGTCCACGTTGCTCAAGAAAGCTCGTTAAAGTAGCGACCGCGGCTGTAGGACCACCATATTGAAATGACGAGTTTCGCTCAAACCATGTTTTAGGTAGTGTGCGATAGTCAACACTCACTGCTTTAACTGGCTGAATGCGCGCAAGGTCAGGTGTTGCCAGTGGCGCTTTCATGGTCTCATACCAATGTTTTTGCCATTGTTGGCGGTTATTAAGACCTCGCTGCACAGCCCCAGTAGGGGATTCGTACCAATTTACGTGGTGCTGGCGACACCAGCTGGCGACCTGTTTGTCGCGGTCGAATGTATTCAGTAGACCAACTTCCTGATGACTATAAAGGCTTTCGATATAAAACTGTTGATGCCAAATCTGAAGTTGTTCAACCGTATCGCCATAGGTGACGTAAATTTGAGTATTGTATGCTTTTAGCTTGCGATTAATGTCACGAATTGATTCGACGATAAAGCGCCAATGGCGCTCATCGTAGTGCGGATCATTCACCAACCAAGGTTCAAAATTAAACCAGAGTAGTGTGGGGCGCCCGGTTGAAATAGCCGCTTTGAGCGGTTCATGATCGCTTAGCCTGAGGTCCCTTTTAAACCAAACAACGTTTATTGCCATCAGCTTAAAGGCCAGTCCGCCGCATCGGTAAAGTCGATTTGTGAGACAGCTTGTTCGCCATGCCAGCGCTTAATAAACTCACCGTTTGGATCGTAGGTTTGCGTTTGCTTATCGAGGTTAAAGCGCCTTGAACCTCGAGGATCAGCACCTACGCCCGCTAGGTATTGCCAGTTGCCCCAGTTTGAAGCCACATCGTAATCGATTAGCTGTTGTTCAAAATAAGCCGCGCCGTAACGCCAATCTAGTTGTAGCTCATGAATAAGACAGCTTGCGACCAACTGGCGTCCTCGGTTCGACATGTAACCTGTTTGGTTAAGCTGGTGCATGCAGGCATTTACGATAGGATAGGGGGTCTGACCCTTACACCAAGCCGCAAAACGCTGAGGATAAAAGCTTGTCGCAGGTTTTTTGTCTTGGATACCACTGAATTTAAACACTTTTTCTTGATAGCTTCTTAAGTACCAGTGAAAATACTCGCGCCACATTAGCTCGAAGGCAATCCAATACGTCGATTCATTGGCCCCTTGCGCTTGTTCATACTTTCGCAATGCATCAATGACTTGGCGTGGTGACAAGTTACCTAGAGCGAGTGCAGCAGAGAGTTTGGTTGAGTCAGCAAATTTATCAAGCGCATTGCGCGTCTCTTTATAGCTGCTAGGTGCATTCGAGTCGAAATAATCGGTTAAATGTTGGTGTGCGGCCAGCTCTCCGCCATTCAAGTATCCACTTGGCTCAACAAAAGGAACGCTGTCCGATGGAACGGTGCGCTGAGGCATCGGCGGCAGTGCCGTTAATTGGTTTAGGGCACGTCCCGCGGGAAATGTTTCGGCGAGCGGCTCAAAGCACTTGCGAAACTGAGAGTACGTATTCGGTAAGTTTTGTAATGAAAACGGCAACGCTTCCTCGCTTAAAAGTGTGTGGTTGCTCACGCGCTCGAAGCTAATATATGGGAAGCGTCGGACGAGCGTATCCCAACGACGTCGTTCGTACACGCCTGCATCATCACTGCAGTAAACCGCGTCTATTGCTAGTGTGCTGATCAGTGTCGATATTTCGGTTGTCGGCTGGCCCTTACGAATAATTAGTTGTTGACCATACTGTTGTAGTGAGGCCGATAAGTCAGCGATAGCCTGCTGCAAGTAACGCCAACGCGGCTGGCTGATGCCGTTGAGGCCATATCGGTTTCCTTTAAACCAGCTCTCATCAATTACGAAACAACATACCAATTGTTGGCACTGTTTTGCGGCACGAATCAGCGTTAAGTTATCAATGAGTCGCAGATCGAGGTTAAACCAGATTAATCCTGTTTGATGTTTTGCTTCCATGAATTGAACTTTACATATGATATGACGTACTTTGGATATACGAAAAAAACAATAAATTGGACGTGACCATGACATCAGTAAAAACAAAATGGATCTATTTACTTGGCTTTGGCGGTTTGCTTCCGTTTCTTGGGTTATCACTATCAAGTTTAATGGCAATAGAATTGCCGTTAATTGGAAACCCTTTACCTGCACTGGTTTCTTATGGGGCGGTTATATTGAGTTTTTTAGCGGGTATATTATGGGGGCGGGCGCTTCACCGAGCGGACACTGAGTCGACCCAAGGTTTAATTATTACAAGCAACGTGTTTGCATTACTCGCTTGGCTAACCTTATTACTCAACACAATATTTTGGTCGCTGCTACTGCAAATCGTCGGCTTTGCTTTAGTACTATTTTTTGAGCGTAAACTTGCGCGTGGAACAACCATGACCAGTCAATCGCGCTATTACCCTATGCGTTTAATGCTCACGGTAGGGGTTATTGTTTGTCAGATTCTGGTGCTAGGGAATCATATTATTTAGTACGGATATAAAAAAGGGCTGCATTTGCAGCCCTTTTTAATGTTAACGCCGTCGTTATTTTGTTTCTTTCAAAATGGTGACTTCGCCTAGGTTCATTTCACGAACCTTATCTTCGATAACGTCGAGATCGCCTACGATAACCCATGTTAATGCGTCAGGGCGCAGTAAATCCTTCGCTTCGCTCTGAACTTGGTCAAGCGTGATGGCCGAAACTCGGCTCGGATAAGCTTCTAAGTACTCAATCGTCTTACCTTTGTTCAAGGTTTCGGTGAGCGCACTCATTAACGCACTTTTTGTTTCATAGGCGCCAGGGAGCTTAGCTGTTTTATTAGCGATCACTTTCTTGAGCTCATCTTCAGTGGCTGGTTTATCACCTTCGTACTGATTGTATTCTTTGAGGATCTCTTCAATCGATTCGATTGTTTTATCGATTTGCACAGGTGCTAATGCGATTAACAAACCAGGGCCCTCAGAGTCTAACCAGATTGAACGAGCACCATAAGACCAACCTTTGTCTTCACGCAGGTTCATATTAAGACGGCTAGTGAATGAACCGCCTAAAATGGTATTGGTCACATCAATTAAATCAGCTTTCGCAGTTGTGCCAGAAGGCGCTAACTGACCTGCAATAATCAACGACTGTGGTGTACCTGGCTGATCAATCAAGAATACACGCGATTCTGAGCGAGGCGCTGGCGTATCAAGTTGCTTAGTCGGTACTGCGGTTGTCGGTGCTTGCCACTCGCTGAATGCCTTTTCAAGCATGGGCTTGATTTCAGCCTCGGTGGTATCACCGACGATGACCAATTTTGCATTATCTGGACGTAACCAGGTATTTACGTATGACACTAAATCTTCGCGCGTTAACGCTTTAATTGAGTCAATCGTGCCTGAGCCCGTTAGCGGCTGACTATATGCATGGTCTTCGTCGAACATTAAGCCTGGCAAAACGCGTAGCGCTTGCGATTGTGGACGCGCCTGTTCCTTGCGAATGTTTTCGATCCAGTTTGCGCGTTTACGCTCGATCTCATCCTCAGCAAAGGTCGGACGTTGTAACACCTCATCCATTAAGTTAAGACTCTCGCCTAAATTAACGGTCAATGTATCTAACGAGATGGTCGAAGTGTCCAAGCCGGCTCGAGTCGACAACTGACTACCTAAGCTCTCTAAACGAGCTGCGAGCTCCATTGACGAGTAGTTTTCAGTACCTTCGTTAAGCATATCCATCGCAAAACTAGCGGTACCCGACTTTTTACCTGCATCAGCGGCATAACCTGCATCAAAGCTCAAAGAGAGCTCAACGGTTGGTGTGTCGTGGCGCTCAGCTAAGTAGACTTCAAGCCCATTCGATAATGTGAACTGTTGAAGCTCAGGCAGTTCAAGCTGCGGTAGGTCACCTACATCCGGTAACTGACTGCGATCACTCATGCTCTCGCCAGCAGTATAGTCAGGTTGTGGCTCCACAAATAGGGTAAAGTCACCGCGGCTTAACCACTCATTTGCCGTAGTTTGAAGATCCGCCGTTGAGGCGCTCTCGACCCAGTCCATTTCTTGGGCGTAAAAACCTGGATCGCCATGATAGACTGCGCCTGACGCAAGAATGTCGGATTTACCACCGAAACCACCCACTTTCTCAGCTTGGCGAACGAAAGATGCCATGGTTGAAAAACGTGTACGATTAAGTTCTTCTTGAGTCGGTCCATCGGCGAGTAGCTTGTTCAACTCTTCGTTAATGATGCTTTCGATGCGTTCAAGCTCAACACCTTGCTTGGCGTCTGCAATCACCATAAATTGGCCTGCAACGTCACGCGCATATTGGAAGCTAGATACACTGGTCGCGATCTGCTCATCATAAACGAGGCGTTGATACAAACGTGAGTTTTTACCGCCGGCAAGGATATCTGAAAGTAAGGATAGGTATTCAGAGTCTTCTGTTCCCATCGGTGGGGTGTTCCACACCTTGTAAATACGTGATGACGGGACGTTATCCTCCATCACAGCGCGTTTGCTTTCATCACGTTTAGCTATCCATTGCTCCGTCTTCTTAATCGCTTTACCCGGTGCAATGTCACCAAAGTATTTTTGCATTTTTGCTTTAGCGGTTTCGACATCAATATCACCCGCTAATACTACAACCGCATTGGCTGCGCCGTAGTAATCTTTAAACCACTGATGAACGTCATCTAAACTTGCCGCATTAAGATCTTCCATTGAGCCAATAACCGACCATGAATATGGATGGCCTTCAGGAAAGGTTTGTTCAGCTAAGTAGCCCCAAACTCGACCATAAGGTTGTGCTTCACCTTGGCGCTTTTCGTTTTGAACGACGCCGCGCTGCTCATCGAGCTTGTCTTGAGTAATCGCGCCGAGTAGGTGGCCCATACGATCGGACTCCATCCACAACGCCATATCCAGGGCGGGTGTCGGTACATTTTCGAAGTAATTGGTACGATCGTTGTTAGTTGTACCGTTCATTTCTGTCGCACCGGCACGTTCAAACGGACCGAAATACTCGTCATCGTAGTTTTCAGAACCGTTAAACATGAGGTGTTCAAACAAGTGGGCAAAGCCCGTCTTGCCTTCTTTTTCATCTTTAGAGCCGACCGAGTACCACACGTTGACGGCTACGATCGGTGCTTTGCGATCTTCGTGCACAACAACGGTCAAACCATTATCAAGGGTAAAAGTCTCGTAATTAATATCAACTTGAGGTAGGTTTTTTTGCTGTACAGCAACGGTTTGCGTGTTCTCACGTTCCGCAGAGGTGGCTTGGCAGCCGCCGAGCAGGACGGATGCAACAGCTACCGCCGTGAGTGTTTTTACCATTTTCATGTTGTGTAATCCTAATTGTTGTAATTAACGATGCTATATTAAACAGGGTCAGAGAAAGTATGTAGTCTTCGATGTTTAAAAATTGTAACTAAATTAGACAGAATCGATTTTCATGCAAGGGTTTTAATTAGCGGTGGAATCAAGGATAATTGCGCGCGGTCAAAGAGGTTACAAGGAAATGACAGGGTTGTGAGTAAAACGACAGTTATTGCTATTGCGGGGGCATCGGCCTCGGGTAAGAGTCTTTTTGCATCGACAGTTTATCAGGAACTGGTTGCAGAGTTAGGTAGTGACGGCATTGCGATTTTAGCCGAGGATGCCTATTACAGAGACCAAAGCCACATGACGATGGAGCAGCGCGTGTTGACGAACTATGATCAGCCGTCTGCATTTGAACATGACTTACTTAAGCAGCATATTCGCGATCTGCGTGATGGTATCGCCGTTGAAATGCCACAATATAGTCATACAACTCACACGCGACTGCCTGAGAGTATTCCTGTAGCCCCCGCGAAAGTCATTATGGTTGAGGGTATTTTACTGCTAACTGATCCTTCTTTACGAGAAGAGTTCGATATCTCGGTATTCATGGACACACCGCTTGATATTTGTTTGCTACGGCGTATTAAGCGCGATATCGAAGAGCGTGGTCGTAATTTGCAATCGGTCACAGAGCAGTATGAAAAATATGTTCGTCCAGCTTTCTTCGACCATATATTTCCTTCCAAGCAGTATGCTGATCTCGTAGTAACCCGAGGCGGGCGAAATGAAATTGCGATTGATATAATAAAAACAAAAATACGCCAGCTGCTGGCTGAATAACCTACGGTCCTTTATGAATAGTTTACTTGGCATTGCCGTTATCTTTTTCGTTGCTTTCTTATTGTCTACTAATCGCAGAGCCATTCGCTGGCGCACGGTTATTGGCGCTTTTTCGATTCAACTTTTACTTGCTTGTTTTGTACTGTATGTACCAGTCGGACGAGAAATGTTATTTGGCTTTGCCCAAGGCGTTTCGACAGTCATCGGCTACACGAGCGCAGGTATTAATTTCCTCTTTGGCTCGCTTGCCAGTGAAGACTTTGGGTTTGTATTTGCAATACAGGTTCTGAGCGTCATCGTTTTCTTCTCTTCACTTATCTCTGTGCTGTATTACCTAGGTATTATGAAGTGGATTATAAAAATTCTCGGGGGAGGTTTACAGCGAATGTTAAGAACTAGTCGCCCTGAATCCATGTCTGCTGCGGCAAATATTTTTGTTGGCCAGACTGAAGCGCCGATGATGGTGCGGCCATTTATCGGCACGATGACGCGTTCAGAATTATTCGCGGTAATGGTCGGCGGGATGTCCTCAGTGTCGGGTTCCGTATTAGCGGGTTATGCCGGTGTGGGCGTAGAGCTGAAGTATTTGATTGCTGCGAGCTTTATGGCCGCTCCCGCAGGTTTTTTGATGGCCAAGATGATGATTCCGGAGACGGAAAAGCCACGCAATGACCTGACCGAAGTCGAAGTTGACGATCAGTCGGCTAACGTGATTGATGCTGCGGCAACAGGGGCTTCAAGCGGTCTACAGTTGGCGATGAATGTGGGTGCTATGTTGCTGGCGTTTGTGGCATTAATTGCACTGGTAAACGGCATCTTTGGCTGGGTCGGCGGTTGGTTTGGTTATCCCGAGCTGACTTTACAAGAGATATTTGGTTATGTATTCCAGCCAGTCGCCTATGTTTTGGGTGTGAGCTGGGATGAAGCACAGTTGGCCGGTAGTTTTATCGGACAAAAACTGGTGATCAATGAATTTGTTGCTTACCTTGATTTCGTCAATTACAAAGATCAGTTAAGTGAGCACTCGCAAGTTATCATTACCTTTGTTCTGTGCGGTTTTGCAAACTTCTCATCGATTGCTATTTTGCTCGGTGGTCTCGGTGGTATGGCACCGAGTCGGCGTCACGATATTGCACGATTAGGTATGCGCGCTTTATTAGCGGCAACGCTCGCTAATATGATGAGTGCAGCCATTGCTGGCTTCTTTATTGGACTAAGTTAGCATGTGATTGATACGAATCAAAAAGCCGGCTGTTAAGCCGGCTTTTTTGTGTCTAAAGGTTAGCGTGGTTAGCTTCGGTCGCGGATCATGCCTTCTTGTATTGTCGATGCAACTAAGGTGCCTTCACGGTTAAATAGTTGACCGCGAACTAAGCCGCGAGCACCACTCGCGGAAGGACTGTCAATCGCATACAGTAGCCAATCATCCATGCGAAAATCACGATGAAACCACATCGCATGATCGATGGTCGCGACCTGCATCTTCGGCTGTGCGAAACTCTTACCGTGTGGCTGTAATGCGGTAGGCAAAAAGTTAAAGTCCGAAGCGTAAGCAAGTAAATATTTGTGCACACGTGGGTCATCAGGCATGGCGCCATTAGCACGTAGCCAAACGTAACGTTTCGGCTCGTCTTTTTCGGGTTTAAATGGGTTGTATGAGGTAACAAAGCGCATTTCGATGGGCTTTTCGCTAATGAATTTGTTACGCAGCGGTGCAGGGATGAGTTCTTCGTGTTCACGATAAATATCAATGTCCGAGACTAACCCTTCAGGACCGGGTACATCCGGCATCGCGTCTTGATGCTCAAAGCCCTCTTCGTGTTGCTGGAACGATGCTGTCATGTAGAAAATAGCTTTGCCGTGCTGAATCGCCTTAACTCGACGAGTCGAGACACTATTACCGTCTCGGATAACCTCGACATCATAAACGATAGGTTTCTTTGCATCGCCCGGGCGTAAGAAGTAGCTATGAAAAGAATGACAAAGACGTTCAGGAGGTAAAGTTTCTTTGGCTGCTGATAAGGCTTGACCGATCACTTGACCACCAAATACCGCGCCAAAACCCAAGTCTTGACTGTTTCCACGGTATAAACCTTGTTCAATTGTTTCCAAGCGAAGTAAATCAAGGAGGTTATCCAATACTTGGCTCATTGCCTATTTCCTTTGTTTATGATTAATATCAATGCAGTTAGTTTAACGAAATGATCTGATTTAGTCTTTAATCACTACTTATATAGACACAATTATTCGTAAAAATAGATGGTTATGAGTGAAATTTGAGCGCTTGTTGGTAGCCCTTTACAGCGCAATATGTTTGCATAAATTAAAAGGCTTGGTTGAACCTAGCCTCATTGACTATATTAATAAAAACCTATCAGCTTAACTAACGCAAGAGCGAACGGGAGAGTACTATGTCAGGCAAAGACAGTCTGAATACGTTAAGTACATTGGATGTTAATGGTAACTCGTACGAGTATTACAGTTTACCGAAAGCAGCCAAGGAGCTCGGCAATATCGATAAATTGCCCGCTTCGATGAAAGTACTGTTAGAAAATCTACTTCGTAACGAAGATGGGGAAACCGTCACTCGTGAAGACCTTTCTGCAATGGCGGACTGGTTGAAAGAGCGCAAAATTGATCGCGAAATCCAATATCGTCCAGCACGTGTCCTGATGCAGGATTTTACAGGCGTGCCAGGCATTGTTGATTTGGCAGCGATGCGTGATGCGGTCAGCAACGCAGGGCAGAACCCAGAGCAAATCAATCCGCTCTCGCCTGTCGACTTAGTTATCGACCACTCAGTGATGGTTGACAAATATGCGTCTCCCGAGGCGTTCAAAGAAAACGTACGCATCGAGATGGAGCGTAATAAAGAGCGCTATGAGTTCCTACGTTGGGGTCAGAAAGCGTTTGAAAACTTCCGCGTTGTACCGCCGGGCACCGGCATTTGTCACCAAGTCAACCTTGAGTATCTTGGTAAGAGTGTTTGGACCAAAGAAGAAAATGGGAAAACCGTTGCGTACCCAGATACGTTAGTGGGTACGGATTCTCACACCACCATGATTAACGCGCTTGGCGTATTAGGCTGGGGTGTTGGCGGTATCGAAGCCGAAGCCGCTATGCTCGGACAACCGGTGTCAATGTTGATTCCAGAAGTCGTCGGTTTCCGTATGACAGGCAAGCTGAACGAGGGCGTGACGGCAACTGACTTAGTGTTGACGGTAACGCAAATGCTACGCGAGAAAGGCGTAGTGGGTAAATTCGTTGAATTTTATGGTCCAGGTTTGGATAACTTGCCACTGGCGGACCGTGCAACCATTTCAAACATGTCGCCAGAATACGGTGCGACCTGTGGCTTTTTCCCAGTGGATGAAGAAACTATCAACTACATGCGTTTGTCAGGACGTGATGAAGAGACGCTGGCGCTGGTTGAGTCCTACTGTAAAGAGCAAGGCTTGTGGCGTAGCAATGACAACGAGCCAGAGTTTACTGATACGCTTGAGTTAGATCTGAGTGAAGTGCGCGCATCGCTTGCGGGACCTAAGCGTCCACAAGACCGTGTGAACATGGAGCAACTGGGTAGCAATTTTGATCTCATCTTAGAGACTAACGGCAAAGCCAACGAAAAAGATAAGTCGGTTCCGGTTAAAGGCCAAGACTTTGAGCTTTCTCACGGCGATGTTGTGATAGCTGCAATTACGTCCTGTACCAATACATCAAACCCCAGTGTGTTGATGGCGGCAGGTTTGCTCGCTAAGAAAGCGGTTGAGAAAGGTCTTATTCGCCAGCCTTGGGTTAAGTCTTCATTTGCGCCAGGCTCTAAAGTGGTAACTGACTACTTGGCGAAAGCCGGTTTAACACCATACCTTGAAGAACTTGGTTTTCATCTAGTTGGCTACGGCTGTACTACATGTATCGGTAACTCAGGTCCGTTAGATGACGAGATCAGTGATGCGATCAACGAGGGCGATTTGACGGTGTCCTCAGTGCTATCGGGTAACCGTAACTTTGAAGGTCGTGTTCACCCGGATGTGAAAGCAAACTGGTTGGCTTCGCCACCGTTGGTTGTGGCTTATGCGTTATCAGGTACAACGCGTACCGATCTGAGCAAAGATCCGCTCGGTAAAGATAAAGACGGTAACGATGTGATGTTAAAAGACATCTGGCCAAGCAGTTCTGAAATTGCCGAAGCCGTTAAGACGGTTGATAACGAAATGTTCCGTAAGGAATATGGCGAAGTCTTTAAAGGCGATGAAGAGTGGCGTTCTATTAAAGTCGCGGAAGGTAAAACCTATGATTGGCAGGATGATTCAACCTATGTGAAGAATCCACCCTTCTTTGACGACATTAATGAGCCGTTGGCTGATCCAAGCGACATCGAAGATGCCAATGTACTTGCAGTGTTTGCTGACTCCATCACGACTGACCATATTTCACCAGCCGGTTCGATTAAACCGGACTCGCCAGCAGGTCGTTACCTGCAAGAGAATGGTGTAGAAGTGAAAGACTTTAACTCGTATGGCTCTCGTCGCGGTAATCACGAGGTCATGATGCGCGGTACCTTTGGTAACATTCGCATTAAAAACCAAATGCTTGATGGCGTTGAAGGTGGTTTCACCAAGTACATTCCGACTGGCGAAGAAATGTCGATTTACGATGCAGCAATGAAATACATCGAGAACGATACGCCGTTAGTTGTGCTCGCCGGTAAAGAGTACGGTACTGGCTCAAGCCGAGATTGGGCTGCGAAAGGTACGCGGTTATTGGGTGTTAAAGCCGTGATTGCCGAAAGCTATGAGCGAATCCACCGCTCTAACCTGATTGGTATGGGTGTCTTACCGTTGCAGTTTGAAGACGGTCAAGGCGTTGAAGCGCATGGCTTGACAGGCGATGAAACCATCTCAATCAAAGGTTTAAGTAAAGATCTTAAACCTGGGCAGATGCTCGATGTCGTTGCGAAAGGTAAAGATGGCAAGGAAGTGGAATTCCAAGCCAAATGCCGGATTGATACTTCAAATGAAATGAAGTACTACAAAAACGGCGGTATCTTGCATTACGTACTGCGTCAGATGCTCGAAAAGAAATAAGCACTTGATAGCGATAATAAAGCCGCCCGCATATTCTATGCGGGCGGCTTTTTTTTTGGAGGTGAGCAGGCTAAATATTGAGGGCTCGCCCGCCATCAACCTTAATTGATTCACCCGTAAGGAAAGGATTGTCGCGTAAAAACTTCACTGTCTCTATCATCGGCTGCAGACCACCTTCAACATTCAGTGGTGTTTCGGACATAACTTTCTGACGATGCGTGTCATCGTGGTCTGGTAAGAAGAGAATCGGACCCGGTTGGATGGCATTGACCCGAATTTTGGGCGCTAAAGTTTTAGCAAAACCCTGCGTCATATTCGCTAGCGCAGCTTTTGCGCCGCAGTAAGCAATATAGCTCGGTGAAGGGCTGTCAGTGTAGATATCAGTAATATTCACCACCAATGGGTTATCACTTTGCTCTAATAACGACTTAAGTCCAGTAATGAGTAAGTAAGGAGCTACCGCGTGAACATTATAAACGGCCGCTAATGCGTCGGTGCCGCTATCAACAGTCTCGTTATCAAAAAAGCACGATGCATTGTTGACTAACATATCGAGCGTATCGGTCTTTTTTTTAATCTGCTCAATCAATGACTGTACCGCGCTAGGCTCGTTAAAATCGGCTTGTAAAGGAATCGCACCGCGCTGTTCGAGCGCCTCAACTCCGTTTTTAGAGCTGTTGTAATGGGCGAACACTTGATAGCCCTCGTCAATGAGGTGGTTGGCTAGCTCATAGCCAAAGCGTCGGCCCGCACCAGTAATCAGCACATTCTTTGCCATGGTTATTCTTCCTTCAGTTCGTAAGCAATATCTTGTAAATAGGTGGGCACCTCGGGCTCTTCATCGACAGGACCGAGGATATCAATATCAATTGTACGATCTTTGATGCTGCGATTCGGATCGTCACGGTCCCGACCGAGTTGCTCTTCAATTTCGTTAAAGCGTTGCTTTAATTGCGTAGCTGTCAGCATTGTTTCGATAGTGAATAATGCATTCAGAAAGGGGTGTGGGGTATCGATATCAACGGGACGGGTAAGAATGTCGCGTGTAAAAGCAAGTTCATCAGAAATTTGATAAAGATAGTGCTTAGCGCGAGAAAAGTGGAGTTCTGGTTCGATATTTGAGCCTAAACTACATAAATACTTCATAGATTAACTTTGTGGTTGATTACATTGAAAGATTATACGCAATTCAAAACTAATTGGTTTGTATCAAGCTATCTGATTTTATTGAAATTGGCGAGTTGTTAAAAAATATGTATCAATTTGCCATACTCAGCCAGTTAAGTTGAAAAGCCCGAGAACCGCTGATAGGCTGAAATTTGTGTCAAAGATAATAAGAATTCATGATATGACAAGCTTTCAGGTGTGGCTGAAAAGCTATAACAAAGCGCTATTTGCGTTGTTATCTATATTAATATCTTGTTCGGCGATGGCGCAGAGCGAGGATACCGTCGTGCTCTCAGGGCCTACCGAAGAGGTCCGCGCGGGGTATTTCGTTGTCGAGCTACAGCAAGTCTCGCCAGCACTCCGGCCTTTGACGCTCCAAGTGAGTCATACCAAGTCCTTTTCGAGCGTATTGCAGACCGTGCCAGTCATGGGTGACTTCAACCAAGTGACCCTGACGGGGTTCGAATCGGGTCATTATTATATTCGCGCCGTGCATCAACAGCGCGTGGTCAGCCAAACGGCGATTGAGGTCACCGTTGAGCACTATCCGATTTGGCAGGCAGTGACATTGTTCGCGTTGGGCGCACTGCTATTTTTGTTATTACTGCTGACATTAATCATGGGACATAAGAAGGCGGTGCGTCATGACTGAGTTTGCGCTGGATACACAGACTGCACTGTTTATTATCGTTGGCTTTGCCTTGGCATGGATTGCATTCGGTGTTTGGCTCGGGCGAAAAAACAAATCACATGAGGACTTCGCACTAGCGGGGCGGAATGTTGGCTTCGCGTTCGCAGCAGCTACCGCCATGGCGACATGGGTGACGAGTAATACAACCTTGGTGGCGCCTCAACTCACTTATCAGTTGGGTGTGTGGGGAATGGTCGGTTACTCGTTTGCCGCGCTGGGGTTATTGTTATTCGCGCCGATGGCCAAACGTATTAAACAATTGCTACCTCAAGGCTATACGTCGGGCGATTTTATCCGGTTGCGCTATGGCCGTTTCGCTTGGGCGGTGTTTTTGGTTATTTCAGTCGTGTATGCGTTCGGCTGGCTGGTGAGCCTCGGTATGGCAGGTGGAATTCTGCTCGAAGCATTGAGTGGCTTAGATTACTACATAGGCATGACGATTATTTTAGCGATGTGTGTGGGCTACACGTTGTTTGGCGGCTTACGTGCAGTTATCGCTACCGACTTTATTCAAGCCTTAATTATTATCGTCGGTGTTGCTGTTGTAGCTTACTGGTTGATCGATAACGTGGGCTTAACCAGTATACATACAGAGTTGAGTCAAGCGCACCCGCAGCTATTAGATCTGCTATTTCCCGCAGCCGTGATGTTTTTATTTAATAATATATTTTTCGGATTGGGTGAGATATTTCACTCAAACGTGTGGTGGTCGCGCGCCTTGTCCTTTCGTAAGGACGTTGCGTATAAAGCTTATTTAACCGGTGGTTTGTTGTGGTTACCGATTCCAATTGTCACTGGATTTATCGCATTGGCTGCGCCTCAACTGGGTATATTTCCAGCATCGGCCGATATGATAGGTCCGGCGGTGGCTTCATCGGTGCTTGGCAAAACAGGTGCCATACTGGTGTTTATTGTGGTGTTCTCGGCGTTGGCATCTAGTCTTGACTCGTTACTGGCGGCCTCGTCTGACTTAGTCACCCAGGATATCTATCATAAATTAATTAAGAAGACCGCATCTGATCAGCAACTGATGCGGTTTAATCGTTATTGCTTACTCGGCCTTGGCGTGATGACCTGGCTCTTGTGCTTACCGCGAATAGCGACCTTGGGCGCGCTATTAAACTTTGCGGGAGCTTTTGTGGCAAGCACCATTTGGCCCATTGTGATAGGACTTTACTGGCGACGCCTGCAAGGAACTTTCGCTGGAATAGCAATGGCGGCGGGTACGATAGTCGGGCTGGTCGCTTATTTTTGGATTGGATTTTACGTCGCAGCATTGGTTTCTTGTGCTGTATCAGGCCTGATTTGTGCAATCGGTATTGTATTCAACAAACGTCAGTTTTCGTGGCATGAATTGCAGGAGAATGGACAATGATTATTTCAGAAACTGCATTTTATTTATTGGTCACGGGGGCGCTCATTCTCACAGTATTAGCGCCGGTTGTACTTACCGGTCTGTTTTTAAAAGATTATTTTTCTAAATCAATATGGTAACTGTATGAATATAAAGGATGTTTCCTTTGAGCGGGACAGACCTGACGTGTGCGGCGACGCACATCCCAAAGCATTGCTAAGAGCGATTCAAGAGGATGGTGATTACCTGTTGAAACTGGCTAATCAACACATTGTTTCGTCGGATCAGTTTACACAAAATGGTATGTTGCAGTTGTTTCGACTCGCAGCAAAGTACGAGGCCAATCCACGACGTTTTAGCACGTCGTTGCAGGGCAAAATCTTAATTTCTGCCTTTTATGAGCCGAGTACGCGCACGCGACTTTCATTTGAGAGTGCCTGGCACCGTTTAGGCGGCGATATCATGTCGATCACTGATCGCTCTACTACTGGGATTGCGAAAGGCGAATGCCTCGCCGATGTCGCTGAAATGTTTAATAACTACGGCGACTGTGTGGTGCTCCGAGATAACAACGAGTCCTCGTTAGAGGAAATGATCGATTCGTTGCGGATTCCGATCATTAATGCGGGCAACGGGTGTGATGAGCATCCGACCCAGGCGTTAGCTGATCTATATGCCTTGTTTAAATGGAAGCCGGAACTCACCACGGCCGATGCTAAGGAGCACGCAGTGAGTGTGGGCATTATTGGTGTTCCCAATAAAATGCGCACGGTGAGAAGTCTCATTAAAAGCTTGCTCAAATTTCCAGATGCGGTGAAAGAGTTAGTCATTATTCATGATGAATCGGTCACAGGGCAGTTGTTCGCCGAACAACAACGTGAGCAAATAGAACAAGCGGGCATTCGTGTGCGTACGTCTACGGACCTTAACGCGACCTTACCGGATATCGATGTGGTCTACATTAATGCGATATCGTGGGAGGGTGAAACGTTTAACACTTATGGAAAATCATTCAGCCTTGATGCTCAGTCACCGCTTAAAAAAGATGCCATTATCTTGCACCCCCTGGCACGTGGACCTGAGCTAGCAACGGATCTCGATCATACGCCACATAACTGGTATTTCAGCCAAGCCCGGGGCGCGGTGTTTTTGAGGATGGCGTTACTCACGTGTATGGTTCAACGCGCCGAGCGCGTTATCGATGTCGTATAACACAAGGAAAAACGAAGATGTGCGGAATTGCTGGAGTATTCAATCACCGCGTCAATGATTCTATCGACGCTCAGACCTTGGTCAATATGGCTGCGATAATGCATCATCGGGGGCCTGATGGATATGGCTATCACATACAGCCGGAGCAGGGGATTGGTTTCAGTCATGCTCGGTTATCAATTATTGACTTAAATGAAGAGCGTGCTAAGCAACCTTTTTTGTCTGCTGATGAACGACTGATGCTAACTCACAACGGTGAGTTTTATGACTTTAAACGTATTCGAGCGGATTTGACGGCACGGGGTGCGCGCTTTCGTACCAAAAGTGACTCAGAAATCGTACTGCATCTATTTGAACGCTATGGCCTCGAAGCCACATTAAAGGAGCTACGCGGCGAGTTCGCATTTGGCTTGTATGATAAAGACGAAGATGCACTTTATTTAGTGCGCGACCGCTTCGGTATTAAACCGCTTTATTGGACCGAGACGGACGAAGGTGTCGTTTTTGGCTCGGAGTTAAAAGTCCTATTCGCTCATCCGCAAGTAAAGCGCGCGTTTTCAGCTGAGGGCTTATATCACCAACTGATTCAAGTGATGGTGCCCGGTTCAACGGCATTTGAGGGCGTACATCAAGTGCAGCCTGGGCAGGTGGTTAAAATTAGACGTGCTGATGGTAAGCTTAATATTGATACGTTGAAGTATTGGGACGTCAATTTTCCTAACGAACACGACTATCCAGGTGACGAGGTCGATGAGACAGAATATGTCGAAGGCGTGCGTGAAAAGCTCTTAGAGGCGGTGCAACACCGAATGACTGCTGACGTACCCGTAGGCTGTTATCTCTCCGGAGGCATCGATTCATGTTCGATTTTGGGCTTAGCATCGGCATCGACACAAACCTCAGTTAAAGCTTTTACTATTGGTTTTGACTCGGATGACTATGACGAGACACCGATTGCACGTGAAATGGCCGAGGCGACTGACGCTGATCATCATATTATGGCGCTTAAGGCGAACGATCTGTACGACCATTTTGTAAAAACGCTATGGCACACTGAACGGACTATCTACAACACGCTCGGTGTTGCCAAGTACCTGATGAGTCAGGAAGTGCATGAGGCGGGTTATAAAGTCGTTATGACGGGTGAGGGCTCGGATGAGCTATTTGCCGGTTATCCAGCATTTCGCAAGGATATGTTTTTGCATGGCCTCGATCATCTACCCGAAATTGAGCGCCTCGAGTGGCAAAAGCTACTGGAGAAAAACAACCAGCTATTTAAGGGAGCCATGTTGGCGCGCGAGGAGTTTAGCAGCGACGCTTTGAATAAAAAAGTGGGCTTCACGCCGAGCTGTGTACAGCCTTGGCTCTCTTGCAGTAGCGTAGCTAAACCGCTTATTAACAGGGATTTACAGAAGCAATTAGAGGACTATGACCCGGGTCAGGCAATAGCGGATACGCTAGATGAAACTTATTTGGCCGGACGACACCCACTTGATCGCGCGCAGTACGTGTGGATTAAAACTATGTTGGAGGGTCAAATTCTGACTTGGGGCGGTGACCGCGTGGACATGGCGAATTCGATGGAAGCACGACCCGCGTTCCTTGATCACCACTTGGCCGAATATGCGTTCACGGTACCGCCGCATTTACGTATTAAAGGCAATAAAGAGAAATACGTTTTGCGTGAAGCGATGAAAGGGCTGTTGCCCGAGACGCTCTATAAACGCGAAAAATTTGCCTTTATGGCGCCGCCCGCGCATACCGATCCAGAAAAGTGGAAGGCAGTAGAGCGACTGGCGGAAGAATTTTTAAGTGAGCAAGCGGTAAAAGATGCAGGGCTGCTCGACTTTAACGAGGTCGAGGCAGTATTCGCGCGTCATAGTTCAAGTGATGTGACGCCGGAAGAGCAAGTACAGCTCGATGCGGTGATCAACCACATGTTGGGCGTACAAGTGCTACACCACCACTTTGTCGCAACCGATGTTCCTGAGCAGGCAAAGCAACGCGCTCAAGAACTCGGCTGGACAGCCTAAGGGACTATTGGTCGGCGGATACATAGTTAATGTATTCGCCGTAACCGCGCTCTTGCATCTCATCCAAAGGGATAAACTCTAGTGCAGCGGAGTTCATGCAGTAGCGTAAACCCGTTGGCTCGGGACCATCGCTGAATACGTGACCGATGTGGTTATTGCCATAGCGGCTGCGGATTTCTGTGCGCGTGTAAAACCAACTGTTATCCTCTTTTTCCACTACCGCATCGGATGTGATTGGTTGGGTAAAGCTGGGCCAACCAGTGCCTGATTTGTATTTATCTGTAGATGAAAATAAGGGCTCACCACTAAGAATGTCAACGTAAATGCCGGGGCGCTTGTTATCCCAATAAGCGTTGTTGAATGGCTCCTCAGTACCATCCTCTTGTGTCACCTCATACTGAATGTCAGTTAACTTTTGCTGCAACACTTCATCACTCGGTTTGGTGTAACCTCTCCAGCGCGCTTGCGCTGCATCCGATTGATTGACTCCATTGGGGTTTTGATTGGTGTACTGTTGATAATCAATACCTGAGGTGTCTCCCCAGTACTTCTCGATGAAATCATAGCGCCCGGAGTTAAACGTATAGACTTTATAGCGGATAGGGTTTTTATCATAATAATTTTGATGATAGTCCTCAGCGGGATAGAAGGACTTGAACCGAGTTATCGGCACGACGATCGGCTCTTTGAATGGACCTTTCTCGGCTAGGTACTGTTTCGTTTGCTGAGCAATTTGGCGTTGCTGCTCGGTGTGGTAAAAAATTTCTGGACGATATTGCTGACCTCGGTCAACAAATTGACCTTTGTTATCAGTCGGGTCAATGATACGCCAAAACTTCTGTGTCAGTGCGGCGTAGGAGACTATGTTCGGGTCGTAGTAAACTTGAACGCTCTCAGTGTGACCTGTTTGCCCGGCTGAAACCTGCTCGTAGCTGGGGTTAGCCTCGGATCCACCACTATAACCGGAGATCACCTCGCGAACACCGTTCATTTGTTCAAATGCTTCTTCAACACACCAAAAACACCCACCCGCAAAAGTTGCTATTTGCTCGTGAGATTGCTTTTCGTTGATTTGATTTTGTGCCATGCTCAAGTGAGTGAAAAATAAAGCGAGCATGGGAAAAATATATTTGGACATAAAGCCTCCTGCATTTACCGCATCTAATAACAATATAGGTCAGTCGGGATGAAAAAGATTTATGTGAATGGAATTTTTCTGCTCGTGTTATGGATAGTTGCTACGCCTATCCACGCGCAGACAACAACGGAAGATGCACAGCCACATGCTCAAGACGGTTCCTCAGACGGTTGGCTTGAGGGCTTTCGTAAAGGATTAGAGACGACCGTCGAATCGAGCGCTCGTTGGATAGATGGTTTTTTTGCTGACCGCGGAATGAGTAGCGATGAGCACGAAACTTATGGGCGTTTAACGGTAGCCCCTCAATGGTCGGGCTACCACAAATTTGAGGTCGATTCGCGGTTTCGAGCGCAATTCAAGCTTCCTCATGCCAAGAAAGATTTTTCTGCTTTTCTTGGTCAGGTCGATGAGGGCGAGTTTCTTGATCAACAAGATGTTGGTCGGCCCTCTGTTATTAATTCACCCACCACGGATGATGAGTGGCTTGTTGGTTTGGGGTTTAGCCGTCAAGTTAATGAAGCCCATCGATTAACCTACAGTATTGGAATCCGCGGCGGTATTCGATTTGATACGTATGCCCGCGCACGTTACCGCGTTGATAGTATCCTTTCTGATGCAAGTTTAATGCGTTGGGAGTCATCGGTATTTTGGCGCGATAGCGATGGCTATGGCGTTGCGCAACGGGTCGATACGGAAACACAGTTAACCACAGACGTTGTTGCTAAGTGGTCTGCACTTGGAACATTTGCACAAGAAACTCAGGGTGTACGTTGGAGCTCCTCAGCCATCGTTTACTTTTTGACAGATGTTGACCACGCATACGCTACCGAAATTTGGTCTGAAGGTGAAAATGAAGCGCCGGTTACGGTAACGGACTACGGTATCCGCGTACTTGATAGACGTAAGATTTATAAATCTTGGCTGTTAATGGAGACGTGGGTCGGTCACCATTGGCCTCGCGAAGAGCGCTTCGAAACGAGGCGAGGCCACTGGATGGTTGGTGTTGAATTTGAGCTCAGATTTGGTAATAAACGAGGCTAAAATTCAACATCGATGATGACAGGATCGTGATCCGATGAGCGATAGGGACCCGGCTCAAAGTATTCGGTGTCCTCATAACTGAACACTGTGGGCTCATCACTGTTGTAGTGAATATGCTGAACATTTGTTATCGATTCAGCAAGCGTTTTATCAACAAATACGTGGTCGAGAGCGCCCGCCTGGCTATCGAAGACATAAGAGTAGTCTTCAGCCTCCGATACATTAGTAAAGCCCTGCGACTCGATATAACGTATTGGGTCCTCTTTAAAGTAGGCGTTAAAATCGCCAAGCAATACCGGCGCTGGAAAATCATTTTGTGCAATCCATTCAGTAAGCGCTTTAGCAGAGTCTACCCGCTGTTGATTCCAACAGTACTGCCCATCACGTTGATTGGCATTGGCGCCTTGCTCTGGACAGCCACCTTTAGATTTAAAGTGATTGACCACTACAGTGAATTGTTTGCTTGTTTGTTTATCTTCGAATACTTGGGCGAGAGGAGGGCGGCTACCAGAACGGAATGGCCCTTCTGTTAACGTGTGCGCGTGCCCTAAGGGCTTCACTCTGTTTCGATTATAAATTAATCCAACGGCTATTTGGTCATCACCGAGACGTTGGGCTCGAGGCTCAGCGATTACATAGTGACTGCTTTGCTCGCTATTGAGCTCGTTGACTAACTGAACAATCGCACTGTCAGGGCCGTAGCCGTCGTTTTCAACTTCCATTAAACCAAATACGTCAGCGTCAATTTCGACCAGTGCCGATAAGATTTTAGTTTGCTGGCGCTGGTAGGCGTCGAAGCTTTGAGCCCCGCGTTCGGTTGGGAAGCCGTTCTGTTCGCCATTGCCATTGAAGAGGTTAAGCACATTAAAACTGGAAATGCGTAAGTGGTCACCTTTTTCGTTAGGTGACTCGGGTTCATCAATGTGTTTAGCTACAATAGCCTCAGTAGGTTGGATACGCGCTCTGCCGCGAAACTCCGTTAGTATACCGACGATAGGTTCCAGTGTCGTGCCACTGCGTACGGAGTTTTGTGCCTTGCTGGTTAATGCACTGAACGGTAGAGTCGACGGCTCAATGTCACTGTTATCATCGACTTGCACTCGGTTTAACTGGTTACGTTGCATTTGTTCACGCGCCGATTTACCAGGCTCAACAATTTGGGAGGGGGTAAATAGGCGGCCACTGGAAACGTCAAAATATCCATGTCGTGGCAGTTGATAATGACCGGAAATCGTTAAGTCATGACCATCAGATGCTACTAAAGTGACCCGCATATTTTCATACTGTTCGCGCTGCTCATTGCTTTTGAAAGGCAGTCGAACAGTGACGGGCGCGGGCATAGGACGCGCTTGCGGACATGATTGCATAGCACTGACGTCAACTAAACGAGTCTGTTCGTTGACTTCAGCAACACGCCCTGTAACAACCACAAGGTCACCTTCCGTAAATGTTTGTTCATTTGCGACACTCACGAAGATACCTTCGGAACTGAGGGGATCATCATCGGGTTCATTGCTTTGTAGGAAAAAACCAGCCAGTTCATTGTCGGCTGTCCAGTTTGCCGTCACCGTTCCTGCGGTGGTCACCTCCTGATCAAGCAAAGGAGATTGCCAAGCGTGGCCTTGAATCACTGAAATCGGTGTAATACTCGCTTGCTCTTCACCGCATTGTTGTGCGAAAGCGGTTCCTGTACTAAGCAACAGTGCGGTAGCAATTAAGAGTTTCTTCATGAGTGCTTGTCCATTTTATGATAACTTCCTACCTCTAAGACTGGAGCTGCATCGAGCCGCTCGGCATCCATCATCGTGGCAATGCGTTGCATAGATGACAGCAGTAGCGATTGCTCCCATTCATCAAGACCTTGAAATTTTTCGATAAAGTCTTCTTGTAGAGGCTGAGGCGCTTGGGCCAGTAAAGACTGGCCTTGTTCGGTGATGTACATCAGAACACGCCGTTTATCGGTGTTACTACGTCTACGATAGATTAAACCACGGTGTTCCATGCGTTCGATGACATTTGACACGGTGGCTGGGCTTAAAGTGATGTTTTGAGCAACTTCACTGGCGGTAATGCCATCACGAGCCACAATCTCTCGAAGTATCAGGAGTTGTGGAGCTGTTAATCCAGAGTATTTATTAAGTTGTTTGGAGTGAAGATCAATGGCGCGAATGACTTTACGTAACGCAAGTAAAAGTTCTTCATACTTTTCCATTGTCGCTCCTGCCTGTTAATTCGATGCTTTAGTAACGTCGCGCGGATAAATCTGTGCGACGAATTTGCACAATCATACCTAATTTTGGATGATCAAAGTAGTGTGTTTCATGACTGATTACTCGACGTAACTGGTCAAATCGATAGCTACGTAAAAATCGCTCGCCATCGACTTGAGCCTGCTTGGATGTGAGCATTTCTGAGGCTTGATCAGTCAAACTTCCACTAGGTGGAGCGACAAGCGCTTCTTCACGCAGATTGAAGTCACCTTTGATATGTAAATAATTGCCAACTAAGAATACATGCAAGGTGCCATCAAGTTCCCAGACGGGCGTGTCGGTGGTTTCTGGCTGCAGTGGGGCTAGAGATTGTCCGCCTTTGTTTACACCGAATCGATGGTCCCCTTGATTTAATATAGTGAAAAGCTCATCAATATTTTGCATACGGCGCGCGAGCGGATCGTTGTCGACACCTGGGTCGCTAGGCGCGTACTTTACTCCATCGTCAGGCTTCATGAATCCATTGAATTGATAACGCTCGGCAAAGTTCTTCCCGCCATAGAGACGAAATTTGTAGTTGTCGTCCCGTCCAAACACAGGTTGCTGCCAAGCTAAGTGTAGGAGTGGCTCAGCAAGTCCTCGCTGCTCTAAGGTTTGTTCCGTCTCATTAAGTACCCAGTGATCTTTAGCCACTAAGAAGGGGTTGCGAGCAGTATTGAGATCTTTGGTTTTACCGGCAAAGTGTACAGGTAAGCGATCAAGCTGAGATAGCTTACTCGGCCGATTAAATGGGCTTCCGTTGATTTTTATCGAAAGGCTTTCGTCGTTATAACGACAGGGCAACTCACGCCACTGCCAGTCATTTTCAGGTAATTCACATAGTGCCAGATTAGCACGCAAGTTGTGATAATCCCGATTGACTACCGTGGCGATAAGGTCGGTGGCAGACCCCGTTTTTATGGGTTCTACCTTAAGTGGAAAGCGCTCGCTTATATCTTGGTCGACTGTATGCTTAAACAATAAAACTTCAACTTCAAACCAACGCCAATATTCGGGATCCTGTTTCGCTTGTGCCTTGGGCAACCCCAATAAGCTACAGGTTGTCAGCAAACCAACAACTAACCCCTTAAACTTCATGTTGTTTTCCCCAAATTTATGTATCACTGGCGAGCTCTTCTAAAAGTGACTGTATCAGTTTTAAGCGACTTTGAGTATCCTCAATCGATTGAGTGACTTTGAGTTTCGTCGGCCCCTCTAAGCGGTAATTTTGAGGACATTTTTGAATAAGACCAATAATCGTTTCAGGCTTGACCTTGGGTGTTTCATTAAACTCTATCGTACCGCCTTGATTGCCCATATCGATTTTACGTATTCCTAACGCTTCGGCGTGATTGCGAATACGTGTTTGAGCCACCAGATTTTTACTGGCATCCGGTAACAGACCAAACCGATCAATTAACTCGACCTGAATATCTTCAAGTTGTTCGTCATTGTTGCAGCTTGCGATGCGCTTATAAATGTTTAAGCGCGTATTGACGTCAGCTATATAGTCGTCTGGTAGTAGTGCGGGTATACGCAAGTCAATTTCTGCACGACTGCGTGTGAGGCCTTCGAGTGTCGGCTCTTTGCCATCTTTGAGCGACTCAACCGCTTGCTCGAGCATATCGGTATATAGGGTGAAACCAATGCTTTCAATTTGACCACTTTGATCGTCGCCAAGCAGCTCTCCTGCACCGCGAATTTCAAGATCATGGGTCGCCAACATAAAGCCAGCGCCTAAATCCTCTAGCTGTGAAATCGCTTCTAAGCGTTTTAGCGCATCTTTGGTCATCCGCTTTGGATGTGGCGTGAGAAGATAAGCGTAGGCTTGGTGATGAGATCGTCCAACGCGTCCTCGCAACTGATGTAACTGAGCCAGGCCAAGATGGTCAGCGCGATCAATGATAATCGTATTGGCGCTAGGTACATCAATACCCGTTTCGATAATTGTAGTACAAACCAAGACATTAAAGCGTTGGTGATAGAAGTCACTCATAATACGTTCAAGGTCACGCTCGCGCATCTGGCCATGTGCGACGGTCACACTTGCTTCTGGCACCAGCGTTTCGATGTCGCGGGCTGTTTTCTCAATGGTGTCGACATTGTTGTGCAGGAAGTAAACCTGTCCACCGCGTAAGGTTTCTCGTAAGATGGCCTCTCGAATGGTGGCATTGTCATGTTCACGCACAAAGGTCTTAACAGCGAGGCGTCGAGCCGGTGGTGTTGCGATAATCGACAAATCACGGATATTGTTCATTGCCATGTTCAGTGTACGCGGAATCGGAGTGGCCGTGAGCGTTAAGATGTCCACATTGGCACGCAGGCGTTTGATTGCCTCTTTTTGCCTTACGCCGAAGCGGTGTTCTTCATCTACAATTAATAAGCCTAAGGCTTTAGGTTTAATATCACCTTGTAACAGTTTGTGGGTACCGATGAGTATATCAACCTTGCCTTCTTCGGTGTCCGCAAGAATTTGTTTCGACTGTTTTGCAGTTTTGAAGCGCGATAGTACCTCAATGCGCACTGGCCAGTCGGCAAAGCGATCTTTAAAGTTCTCGTAATGTTGCTGCGCTAACAACGTTGTAGGCACTAATACCATGACCTGACGGTTGTCGTTGACGGCAATAAACGCGGCGCGCATCGCAACTTCTGTTTTACCAAATCCGACGTCGCCGCAAACTAAGCGATCCATAGGTTGAGCTGCTGCCATATCCTGTACGACGGCATTAATAGCATTGAGCTGGTCAGTAGTTTCTTCAAATGGAAACCCTTCAGCAAAGCGATGATAATCATCTTGGTCTATTGTAAACCCATAACCTTCGTTAGAAGCGCGTTTGGCGTAAACATCCAATAATTCAGCAGCAACGTCCCGTATTTTTTCCGCCGCCCGTTTTTTAGCCTTCTCCCAGCTATCATTGCCGAGTTTATGTAACGGGGCATGATTTTCTTCGCCGCCACTGTAACGACTCAGCACGTCTAAACTTGCCACCGGCACATAGAGCTTTGATTGCTGAGCATACTCGATAGTAACAAATTCAGTGGTAACGTTGCCCGCGTCAAGTGTCGTGAGCCCTTGATAGCGTCCCACACCGTGATCGATGTGAACAACAGGTTGTCCTGTCTTTAACTCGGCTAGGTTTCGAATGAGTGCATCGGAGCTTTGCGTTGGTTTTTGTTCACGGCGACGACGTTGCGAGACGCGGTTGCCCATTAACTCCGTTTCAGTAATCAGGTAAATGTCTTCTGAGCCCAAAAACACCGAGTTAATGATGGGTCCGACTGTAATTGCTAGAGGCTCGTCTGATTGCTCAAAATCACTGAAGTGCATGACGCTTGGGGCAGGGTAGCCAATGCGGCCGAGGATATCGTGCAGTGCTTCTTTTCGACCAGCAGACTCGGTCATAAATAATAGACGTTGCTGGCGGTTGATAGCATCCTCAATGAGTTGCTTAAGCTTGGCAAAAGGTTGTTTATTTTGATGCTCTGCGGCGATATCAGTCACTGCGTTAGTATCAAAAGTGACTGCGCCGGGGGTCGGTTTACCAGCCGGGACGGCCGCACGTATGCGCCGCATATGTTTGAAACGGCTGTGAACTTGCTCCGCCAACATAAACACTTCGTTTGGATGCAACAACGGCTTTTGTTGATCGTATCGGCGCTGCTCGTAGCGGTGACTAATATCAGTCCAGAGCTTTTCAAGCGTCCCCTGAATGTCGCCAAAGGTAACCAATAGCGCGTCATCAGGTAGGTAATCAAATAGCGTTGCCGTCTGTTCGAAGAACAATGGTAAGTAGTACTCAATCCCGCCAGGCGCCTGTCCTTTGCTAACTTGTTGATACAGGGATTCGCGTTCATTGCTTATCTCGAAACGCTCGCGGAAAGCGGCGCGAAAGTGTTCGATACCCGCCTTAGTTAGAGGAAACTCGTGCGCAGGTAGTAACTTGACCGAATCGACGGGCTCTAGTGAACGCTGTGTCTCAGGGTCGAATGGACGAATACTGTCGATCTCGTTATCAAAGAAATCGACTCGAAATGGTGACTCACTTCCCATCGGGAATAGATCTAATATCGAACCGCGACTACTAAACTCGCCATGTTCCATGACCTGTTCAACCGCACGATAGCCGTTACGTTCGAGCTGCTCACGTAGAGCTAAGGCATCGAGCTGCTGACCAATACTGAGATCGAGAGATTGGCTTTGCACAAATTCAACAGGGGCGATACGTTGCAACAAGGTATTTAAGCTAACAATCAAGGCGCCTCGTCGTGCTTGCGGGAGGCGTGCTAGAACACTGAGACGCTCAGAGATAATATCTTGATGGGGCGAGAATGTGTCATAAGGCAGTGTTTCCCAATCCGGAAAGACCGTTATATCGTCATGATATTCGGTGTTCTCACCCGCGAAATAGCGTACTTCTTGCTCTAGACGATGCGCTTGGTTGGCATCTGCTGTGACGACCAGCACGCGTCCTGGCGTACGATCGATAACTTTCGCAAGCGCAAGAGCGGGTGAGCTTCCATTTAACTCAGTCCAAGTAATGTCTTTTTGGGCTGAGTCTGCAAAAGGTGGATTGAAAACCGAAACTTTAGTCATGACTACCTAACGTTAACTGCAATTCTGTGCTGCATTATACTCAAAATAGACGTGATTTGGATGTTATCACTATGAGTTTTCTGGCTTATCTGCTTGCTTCCTCTGTTCCGCTCGTGCTTTAAGGTGACGGGTTTGGCTATGCAAACTATGACGTATCACATGCTCATGATCTTGCTCGCGGATTTGCAAAAACGAGAATGTAGCTTCGCGCGTATTCTCAGTCTGTGTCTCGCACTCGACGCATTCGACATAACAGTAAACCGCCAACGACTCTTCGCGAAAAATTAAGTTAGCTTGAAACTTATCTCCCACAGTAAAGGGTTCTGTTACCTTCACGCGAAAGCCTCCGCCACCGAACTCATGCGCTGTAAGTGAGTAATCGTCGTTATGAGTATGACTCAGAACGTAGCCCAACATCATCCCCATACGCTGATTAATCAGTGCGAGCGCGTCAATCAATGCAGGTGAGTTAGGATTTTCTGAGCGAACACGCTGTAACGCAGATTGATCGCTGCCAGCGAGCTCTGAACAGAGCTTAAAGAGTTCTGGAATTTCAGCCTGTAACGCTTCGTCAGAGGGTATACGTTCTGCTGCAACCGGATTGAGCTGCACAGGTAAGCTATCAGCTACGGTGAAATACTCACCAATAGGACGCAAATTAATGGACTGATTCGGCTGCATTTTTGTCTCGCAAAGTTGTCAGGCTGCTAACAACTCATTATCCTTGAGCTTTTCTAATAAGCAACCATCATTTCAAGGGCATCGTTTGCGGTCAATTACATTCTCTATCGCGTTGAGGTATAGCCGAACAAAAGCATACTCTGCGTTTACTCGGTTTATTCAACGGTTTGCATTAGGCGGAATCGCTGTAGGCGTAATGGCGCTCATTGTGGTGATGTCAGTCATGAACGGTTTTGAAGGTGAGCTTAAGCAACGCATTCTCGGCGGGGTACCGCACATCCAAGTACAGGGTGACCAGGTACAAAGTGAATTAGCTACGGTCTTGGATTTGCGCTCAGCCGGAGAGATACAGTCGATATCCCCCTATGTTTCTACTGAGGCATTGATACAGGTGCCGGGTAACCTTGCGGTCGTAACGTTGCAGGGCTTCGATATTGCCAGAGCAAAATCGCAGTCAATCCCACCGGCTTTGCAAAGCGCGTTGATTGCCGGACAGTGGTCGTCCTTGGCAGCAGGCGATTACAACATTATTTTGGGTCAAACGTTGGCGAATCAGTTGAAGCTCGCTATCGGCGACAGGGTGCGTATTGTCTCTTCGAAAGGGGCTGTATACAGCCCATTGGGTATGCTTCCTTCGCAACGCACGTTTCGTTTGGTGGGTGTATTTGCGATGCAGTCAGACTTGGATAAACACTTGGCTGTTGCAAATATTGATGATGTGGCGCGACTCATTCGCGATCCTAATGCGTCAAAGACACATGTTCAGGTGCAATTGCAAGACGCATTCAACGCACCGAAAATCGCGTCATTCATTCGATCGAATAGTACCTTGACCGTTACTGATTGGCGGCAGCGTTATGGTCAGTTATTTGATGCCGTAGGCATGGAAAAGCGTATGATGTGGCTGATGCTGGCGCTGATTATAGCGGTTGCAGCCTTCAATACATTGTCCGCGCTGGCTATGGTGATCGATGATAAACGGCATGATATTGCAATTTTACAAACTATCGGCCTGACACAAGCGCAGGTGCGGCGAGTTTTTCTGATTCAAGGTTGTTACATAGGTATCGTGGGTACCCTATTAGGCACCCTGTTAGGGGTGTTGATAGCGACCTTTATCAATCCGATTTTACAGGCTCTTGGGAGTCATTTTGTGGCTGGGTTGGGGCAACAACTGCCTGTGCAGTTTGAATGGCAGCAAGTGCTATTCATTGCCGCTACAGCACTTATACTTACTCTCGTCGCGGCGTTTTATCCCGCAGCCAAAGCCGCCCAAACTGAACCTTCTGAGGCGTTACGATATGACTAACGATTTAATTCAAGCGCACAACGTGAGTAAAACCTTCCGCGATGGCGATAATCAAGTGACGGTATTGAAAAATGTGAGCTTAACAGTCGCCCAAGGCCAGCTGATGGCAATTGTCGGTAGTTCGGGCTCGGGTAAAAGCACGTTACTTCACATTTTAGCTGGGTTGGACACACCGTCTGAAGGGCATGTGTTATTTGAGAACGTGGCTTTGACAGAACTTAATGGTTCGCAAAAAGCGCAATTAAGAAACCGAAATATTGGTTTTGTTTATCAGTTTCATCATTTGTTGCCCGAATTTGATGCGCTAGAAAATGTTGCGATGCCGTTACGCATTGCGGGTGAGTCAGAGCACCAAGCAACCGAACAAGCGCGTGCGTTGTTAGCACGTGTCGGGTTAACCGAACGTATGCACCATCGACCCGCTCAGCTATCCGGCGGTGAACGGCAAAGAGTTGCCATTGCGCGGGCCTTTGCGAATAAGCCTAAATTGGTTGTGGCGGATGAGCCCACCGGTAACTTAGATGGACAGACAGCGGAATCGGTATTCGAGCTAATTTTGGAAATGAATAAAGAATTTGGCACAGCATTTATTATCGTGACACACGATATGGAGTTAGCAGAGCGAATTGGCTCTATTTATCGTCTGCACAATGGCACATTGTCAGCCGTGGGTGAAGCGCATGCTTACACTTAAGCTAGCTAGACGTTTCTCCGAGCGGCGCAGCCGTTCAGGCTTGTTTGCATTTATTGCGTCGTCATCTACGGTCGGCATCGTGCTGGGTTGCGCAGTATTAATTGCTAGCCTTTCTATGATGAACGGATTTCAAAATGTGTTGGAGCAAAAGCTGCTTAGAGCGGTTCCCCATGTCTCGTTTACTAAAGTGGAGGGCACTTTTAGTAGCTGGCAGAATATTGTCGAAATCGCTAAGCAAGATAGTCGTGTTGTTGAAGCATACCCCGTTATCAAGCAAACAGCCATGTTGCGCTCAGGCGATCAGTTTAAGGGTATTGTTTTGGAGGGTATTGCTGTCGGCGGGCCGCATCCGAGTGCGACCGAATTTTTTAGCGATAACAGCTTGGCGCGTCTTGGTGGTCCGAACACCATTGTTTTAGGTCAGGGGATTGCTAAAAGCTACGGGGTCGAGGTGGGTGACACATTAGAGTTGTTAGTAGCCGATCAAAGTAGCCAACAGTTTCGTTCTCCCCAACGTCATGCTCTTAAGGTAGTGGGTCTATTTGAGTTTGGAGGCGAGCTCGACCATCAAATGGGATATGTCAGTCTCGCCACCGCACGCACGATAGGTGAGATCGAGCGAGGTGTTTCTACCGTCGAGTTAAAAGTAGATGATGTATTTCAGGCACCACGAATTGCCAATGAGGTCGGTAATCGATTACCAGAACTGGTCTATGTTGATAACTGGATGCGAACGCAGGGTCATTTGTATCGCGATATTGAGTTAGTTCGTACGGTGATTTACTTGGTTCTCGTACTGGTGATGGCGGTGGCTTGTTTTAATATAGTCTCAACATTAGTGATGACAGTAACTAAAAAACGTCCGCAAATTGCGATGTTAAAAACTATGGGTTTAGATAATCGCCGAATTGTCGCGACCTTTTTCTGGCAGGGCACACTTAGCGGCCTAAAAGGAGCTGTATGGGGAAGCCTTCTGGGGATTCTACTAGCCTCGGCGTTGCCCGATATTATTTTATTGATGGAGCAACTACTGCATTTTCAGGTGCTGTCGGACGACGTTTATTTTGTCAGTGAGGTGCCTTCACAGTGGCGTTGGTTCGATGTCGCCTTAGTCTCATGTGTGGCAGTGATTATGAGCGCCGTCGCTACGCTTTATCCCGCATGGCGAGCCACTCAAATTGAGCCCGCTCAAGCGCTACACGAACATCATTAATCGCGCTTTTGGTTTCTGTGTTGGCGCGCTTCCCAAGCGCGCACAACTGATACGCGCCACATCACTCGAATCGCAATATAGCTGACTAAGCTTGAGAGCGTACCCATGATAAAGCAGCCTAATAAAAATGCGGGGCCAATGGTTTCGATACTGTAAATCAGCCAGTCCCAACTTAGCTCGAAGTTAAATGGATGCGCGGGTGCGGAAAGCACCGCTCGACCGACTTCGTAGCAGAAGTAAAACAGTGGCGGCATGGTGATAGGGTTGGATATCCAAACTAAGCCTACTGAAAGGGGGAGGTTAACCCTAAATAGAATAGCCCCCGCGGCTGCAAGCAACATTTGAAATGGAACGGGGATAAACGCGCAAAACAGACCTACTGCAAAGGCGCCTGAGGCAGAACGACGGTTTAAATGCCACAAATTGGCATCATGTAGCAACGAGCCGAATACTTTAAGTGCGCGTGTCTGGCGAATTTTCTCATGATTCGGCATCCATTTTTTGATCATGCGTCTTGCCATTGCAATTCCCGTTTACATCTAATTGTGCGACTGAACTGGAAACACCGAATGGGATACAGCTCGTTTACTTTGCTCGCCGGAACAGTTATGGCGCTGTATTCTACTCACTTAATCGAAAAGTGGCTAGTCGCTTTAGTGATTGTTGTAGCGATTTGTGCTGTACCGTTTTGCCGCCACACCCGAAAATTTCTCAACCAATTTATTATGCTTTGTATAGGGATACTGATTGGAACTCATTTTGTATCAAACCTCGCTCAACAACACACTCAGTTGCCAGAAAGGCAGTGGCTTTCAGTCTATCTAACTATCGAAAATATTGATTATCACAGTGATGAACGTAGTCGCTTTGTTGCTACCTTATCTCGAGTCCATCGGGGTAATGAAGTAATAACTGAGTATTGCCAATGTCGGGTGCAACTCTATTGGTACGGCGACCTACCGCGAAAGACACTGAGTCCGGGGCAACAGTATCGCGCGCAAATTAAGCTTAAAATGCCGACCACATACTGGAATCAAGGCTCGGCAAGACCTGCTCGTTACTTGTGGGCAAAGCAATTAGTCAAACAAGGTTACGTGCGACAGATGCAGCTTACACAGGTTGAAGCGTCGGTGCGATGGCGTGTTTATCGGGCTTTTGAGGCGGCTGAACTCGAATTTGCTGGAATGTTACAGGCTCTAGCTATCGGTTACCGCGGCAGTATCCCATTTGAACAACGTGATGTATGGCAGCGCAATGGACTGCAACACTTGATGGCCATTTCTGGGTTACATATCAGTTTAGTAGCGGGACTCATTTTTTTAATGCTCCAACGCGGTATTGCAAGCCTGCCGCATAAGGGCAAGTTTTTACTTAATCGTGAGCGTTTGTTATTAAACCCCGTTGCCGCTGTTGTTGCCTTGGTTGTTGCACTGCTTTATACCAGTTTAGCGGGCTATGCAATTTCAGCTCAACGCGCTTGGCTCATGTTGCTGTTATTTTGGGGGCAGCGTTGGCTTGGCTTAACGACGCGTGACTGGAAAAGGCTTTGGCATGCCGCTGTGATTCTTATCGTGATCGATCCTGGCAGTTGGCACGATATCGGCTTTTGGTTTTCGGTACTGGCTGTTGCGGTGATTTTATTATGCCAATGGGGATGGCGAGTAAACTCGTCCGTTGGTTGGGCAATAAGGTTGCTTCAAACGGTCTATTTACAGCTGCTATTTTTAGCGTTGATGGGACCGCTATCATTGACGATATTTGGCGGAGTCTCTTTGGTTGCGCCACTCAGTAACTTGCTAGTAGTGCCGGTTTTTGCTTTTTGGGTACTGCCATTAACCTTGATGGGGGCCATTGCTGCTATTACTTGGGCAGACACGTTTGCCGCAAACTTATGGTGGTTAGCCGAACAGCCGTTGATCGTGCTACAGCCCCTATTGGAATGGCTCGCAAAGACACCTATCGGATGGTTGGATGGAAGTTCCGTTACAACCGAAAATGTTTTGCTTTGGTTGCTTGGGTTGGTACTCCTATTGCCGTTGTGGTTCATGCGTTATTACTGGTGGATGAGTGGCGCCTTGGGGGGACTTTTCGCTGGTTTCGTGCTTTGGGGGCGTTGGCATCAATCAGACGTGAGCTTTCATGTTTTAGACGTAGGCCAAGCCCAGGCGCTAGTGATTGAGCGTGATAACGCGGCTTGGCTAATCGATTTAGGGCGCCGATTTTACATGGGGCGGAGTCATTTTGAATCGGTTATTGACCCCTTTATCAAACAGCGTGGGTTACGTATCGAGCGCGTCTCGCTAACACATCAAGATGCCGATCACAGTGGCGACTGGCGTACGGCACAAGCGCGTCTGTCAGATGTGGACTGGTCGGGCGCATTAACGCAGAAACCTTGTCAGGCGGGACAAAACGGTGTCTGGCGTGATATTCAATGGCAAGTAGTATGGCCTAAACAGGCACGCGCTGCAGCGAGTAACTCGAGTTCCTGTGTATATTGGTTTACCTACGGTGCGATTGACTGGCTTGTCACCGGTGACATTGGGTTCGGCGAAGAGCGCACATTGGTGGAAGAAAAGCGTGTCAGTGACGTCGAAATATTGGTTGCTCCGCATCATGGTAGCGCTTTTTCGCTAGGCTCCCTGATGCTGAAAGCGACTCAGCCGCAACTGACCGTGGTGAGTGTTGGCGGTGCAAATAATTATGGAATGCCAGACAAGTATACCCACCAGCGCGTACTTGAATCTGGTAGTGAGTGGGCCACTACAGCGGACTATGGGCAGCTATCGATTGAGATAGATGCCCAGTCATGGACACTCAAAACACCCATGTTATTCGATAAAACGAATGCAAAGTCCTACAGTTCGACTAGCCAACAGTGATATAAAGCAGATAAAATAGCGGGGATTTTCAGAAACTAATGGCATTGCATGGATTCTAAAAAGGAACAACCGAGTACGCTGAAGCGGCTCGCATCATATATAAAGCCTTACAGATCTGCTTTTATCGTCGCTATTATTGGTATGTTGGGCTACGCCGGCGTCGATACTCTATTTTTCTCGCAAATTGAGACCCTAATTGATGAAGGGTTAACCCAACAAGACTCGAGTGTTTTGCTTTGGGGGGCTGTATTCGTGCCGGTATTTTTTATTGTGCGCGGATTATTTAACTTTATTTCGACTTACTTCTTGAGCTGGGTCGGCTTTAAAGTAGTGACACGGATGCGTCAGCAACTGTTTGAACACCTCATGAAGCTACCTGTTTCGTTTCACGATAACCATTCGACGGGCGACTTAATTTCCAAAATCACATATGACACTCAGCAAGTTGCCGAAGCGTCGAGCCGAGCTCTACTGGTGCTTATTCGTGACGGTGGTTTCGTGGTGGGCTTGTTGTGTCTGATGTTTTATCAGAGCTGGCAGTTGAGTTTGGTGTTTTTAGTGATTGGTCCTGTAATCGCCAAGTTTGTCGCGGTTGTCTCAAAGCGGTTTCGTCTAGTAAGTGGCCGTATTCAAACCGCGATGGGTAACGTTACAACGACGGCCGAACAGATGATTAATGGTCACAAAGTCGTCGTGATGCACGAAGGCCAAAAATTAGAATCTAAGCGCTTTGGTGAAATCAATAACATCACCCGCAACCAAAATATGAAGTTAGTGAGTACGCGTGCGATTAGTACTTCGGTGATTCAGTTTATTGCTTCACTGAGTCTAGCCATGGTGCTGGTAATAGCCAGCTTTCCCGAAATGTTGCAAAACCTTTCGGCGGGTGCATTCACGACGTTGCTGACATCGATGATTATGCTGCTGCGACCATTGAAGCAGTTGAGTAATGTGAACAGTGACTTTCAACGCGGTTTAGCCGCAGCAACGAGTGTTTTTGGTATTCTCGACCAACCGGTTGAAGTGGATAAAGGCACCCACATGGTGGATCGAGTGAAAGGGGATATTAAATTTAACCATGTTACGTTCCGCTACAATGAACATGATGATCCGGCTTTAGAAAACATTAGTTTTGCGGTTGATGAAGGCAAAACACTGGCATTGGTTGGGCGTTCAGGAAGTGGTAAGTCGACTATTTCGAACTTATTGACGCGCTTTTACGATGTTAGTGAAGGTGAGGTCACCATTGATGGGCGAAACATACAAGACTACCGTCTTAAATGTTTGCGCCGCCAAATTGCTTTGGTATCACAACATGTCACCTTATTTAATGACACGATTGCCAATAATATTGCTTATGGCACATCTAAAAATGTATCTCGGGAAGATATCATCAAAGCCGCTGAACAAGCTTACGTGACTGAATTTACCGATAATATGAGCCATGGCTTAGATACCATGGTCGGTGAAAACGGTGTGATGCTATCGGGGGGGCAGCGACAGCGTATCGCTATCGCTCGAGCACTTCTGCAAGACGCTCCTATACTGATTCTCGATGAGGCAACGTCAGCGCTGGACACCGAGTCTGAGCGGCATATTCAAAAAGCACTGGGTGTTTTACGTACCAATCGGACTTCAATTGTCATTGCACACCGATTATCCACGATTGAGAATGCCGATGAGATTCTAGTGATGGACAATGGACACATTGTCGAACGCGGAAACCATCAGTCGCTGCTTGACAATGAGGGTCCGTATTATCAGTTACATAACTTGCAATTTAGTGGGGTGAATTAAAATGTGGCTGGAGAGGCAGTGGTATCGTAAGCGTTTGCATCCACTGCTGTACCTGCTGACCCCCTTATCACTCCTATTTTGGTTATTGACTAATCTGCGACGGTCGTTGTACCGCTTTGGTATTTTAAAAATATATCAAGCACCTGTACCTGTACTTGTAGTTGGCAATATCAGTGTGGGTGGCACGGGTAAAACGCCTACGGTTATTGCTTTAGTTGAGTTGCTTAAGTCAGAGGGTTACACGCCTGGTATTGTGAGTCGTGGCTACGGTGCTAACGCGCAATACCCGCACGTAGTGACCACGGATGACAGCCCAGAGCTCGCTGGCGATGAACCACTCATGATTCGACAGATAGCCGACGTCCCTGTGGTGATTAGTCCCAAACGTGCTGATGCGGTTAGGCAGTTAGTTGCCGAGCATCCGGATGTTGATTTCGTGATAAGTGACGATGGTATGCAGCACTACGCGCTGGGTAGAGATTTGGAATTAATTTTAGTCGATGCTGAGCGTGGCTTGGGTAACGGTTGGCTATTACCTGCTGGTCCCCTGCGAGAAGGGCCTTGGCGGTTGCGCGGTGCGCGTTGGGTCATTTCACTTTATGCGCAACATCCATTTGCACATTATGTCGGCGAGGTTAAAGCACAGCCGTGGCGCCGCGTAATCGATGATGAAGAAGTTGAGCTACCCGAACGCACGGCCTTTCATGCGGTTGCTGGAATTGGTAACCCGGAGCGCTTTTTTACCAGTCTTCAGCATCAGCATATCAAGCTTGAGAGTACTCAAGCGTTTCCCGATCATTATCGATTTACTGCCGATGACTTACGACAGTACCAAAATAAAACATTGCTGATGACACAAAAAGATGCGGCGAAGTGTCGTGGCATAGCCGCCGATAATTGGTACTATCAACCGATATCTGCACACTTTCCTGAGAAATTTAATGCTGACTTGCTCGAGGCGATTCGGCATATCCATAAATGAGGTTTAACTGTGAGTTTTGATACAGGTTTACTGAATATAATAGCTTGTCCGAGTTGTAAAGGGCGATTAGTTTGGCATGAAGCTAAGCAGTGGCTGGTTTGCCGCGGCGAGCAATTAGCGTTTGAACTCGAAGAGGGAATTCCCGTATTAATGAGTGAAAAGGCCAAGTCATTAAATTCAGAAGAAATGGAACAGGTACCTTTATGAGTTTTACCGTCATTATTCCAGCACGCTACCCGTCAAGCCGCTTGCCAGGCAAACCGTTAGCGGATATCGGCGGCAAGCCGATGATCCAACACGTATACGAACGTGCGTTACAAAGCGGTGCTGCGGAAGTGATTATTGCAACAGATGACCAGCGAATCGCTGACGTGGTTGAGCGTTTTGGTGGACGCAGTATGCTCACTGCCAGTGATCACCAATCGGGTACTGAACGTCTTGCCGAAGTTGTCGAACAACTAGCGCTTTCAGAAGATCAAGTCGTGGTTAACGTACAAGGTGATGAGCCTTTTATTCCGCCTGAAATTATCCGGCAGGTGGCTGATAACTTGGCGAATCAACGTGTTGCACCGATGGCGACATTAGCGGTGCCGATGGCGACCACCGATGAAGTGTTCAACCCGAATGCAGTAAAAGTGGTGTGTGACTCGGCAGGGTACGCGCTTTATTTCAGTCGAGCGCCTATTCCGTATAACCGTGACCAATTTAAGTCATTGAACGACCAGCAGCCTGAACAGGTCGATGGTTACATGCGACATATCGGCATTTATGCCTATCGTGCGGACTTTATTAAACGCTATGTGGCTTGGAATGAGAGCCCGCTTGAGCGTATAGAGTCATTGGAGCAGTTGCGCGTGCTATGGCATGGCGAGAAAATTCACGTCGCTGAGGCAATTATGCCACCCGCCGCTGGAATTGATACGCCAGAGGACTTAGAGCAAGCCCGCCAGCGTATAAAATAAAGCGCGTAGCAGCGATGGTTAGTCCATCGCTGCCATTTGTGCATACTCATCTTCGAAAAAGAACTTGTCCTCACCAAAGGCCGGTTTCAATTGATGTAACCAAGTTGCGTCTGGGTCATATTTTGCAAAGAATGGACGTTGTACCCAGTCCGGATTACGGCCTTGAATGAAGCGCAACGCGAACACTTTCTCGCCCGCCACCTCAGTGACACCTTGTACCTCAACTTTACCAGGACCTGCACTCATCGACGGACCTCGAACCGTGCGCGCAATACCCGATACTTGTTGATAAGCTTGTTGGAATACTTCCCATGTACGCTCAAGTGGCACTTCAAAGTAACGTTTAGCCCCCGTGTCACGCTCGACAAACATGTAGTAGGGGATCATACCGAGCTGCACTTCGCGCTCCCACATATCCGCCCATACTATAGGGTCGTCATTAATGTGGCGTAATAAAGGCGCCTGACAGCGGATCTGTGCGCCTGTGGCGCGTAAACGACGAATTGCTTCTTCGCAGACTTCGGTGCGTAATTCGTTGTGATGGTTCAAATGCGCCATGATGGAGACGTGTTTACCGCCACGTACAAGCCTTTCAAGCAAACGCATTAATTCGTCTGCATCAGGGTCAGTAATAAAGCGATAAGGCCAAAATGTTAGCGCTTTGGTGCCAATACGGATCGTTTTAATATGGTCGAATTCAGGCTGCAGTAGCCCCTCTAAATAATGCTTCAACTTACGTGTACGCATGACCATTGGGTCACCGCCTGTAACGAGTAAGTCAGTCACTTCTTTATGCTGTGCCAGATAGCGATGTAGTTGATCGGCATCATTGGAGTTGAAGCGCGTCGCTTTACCGACAAACTGAGCCCAGCGGAAACAAAAGGTGCAATAGCTATGGCAGTACTGACCTTGAGCAGGGAAAAATAAAACCGTTTCGCGATACTTGTGCTGCATGCCTGGCAGTGGTTCGCCATCAACATGAGGTACGTTCATCTGCATTTGTCCGGCTGGATGCGGATTCATCTCTTGGCGCAACTGAGTAGCGAGGTCAAAGACTTCATTGGTCGTATGCTTGCCTGACATCAAATCAGCCATACGTTGGAATGCACTAGGATCGAGCATATCCTTTTGTGGAAAGGTGAGCTGAAACAGCGGATCGTTAGGTACGTTTTCCCAGTCGATGAGCTCATTAAAAACATACTCGTTGACTCGGAACGGCAATACGTTCGCGACCACTTTCATTTCGAATCGAATATCATCGGGTACGCGTTTAAGTGCTTCAATCTTATCCAACTGACGATGTTGGTAAACTTTGAAGCGACGCGGAGTAATTACGGGTTGCTGTACGTTAACTACTTGCTGCATAAGCCTCTCTATATGTTGTAAATGCCATTAGCGGCGCAATAGACAAAATTGCGCTGTATTATAATGAAATTACTGGTGTCTTGCACGTAAACCGCGGGATTTAATCGTATGTACTCTTAATAATATCGATTGAGGCAATCGCTTATTTGGATGTTGTGATGGGGTAGAGAGTTATTGTTACCCTTAACTCGAGCCAAAAAAAAGCGCCCCGAGGGGCGCTTTGTTTGCATATCCACTACATCACAGCTTACTTCTTGATAGGTTTGAAGTCGCGTTGTGTGTGACCAGTGTATAGTTGGCGAGGACGGCCGATTTTTTGGCTCTCTTCGCTCATCATCTCGTGCCAGTGTGATACCCAACCTACCGTACGTGATAGTGCAAAGATTACGGTAAACATGTTGGTTGGAATACCAATCGCTTTGAGTACGATGCCCGAGTAGAAATCGACGTTCGGGAACAACTTCTTCTCTACAAAGTAGTCGTCTTCAAGCGCGATGCGCTCAAGTTCCATCGCAACATCCAACAGTGGATCGTCACGTTTCAATTCTTTCAGTACTTCGTGACATGACTCGCGCATGACCGTTGCACGTGGGTCCATGTTCTTATAAACACGGTGACCAAAGCCCATAAGACGGAACGGGTCGTTCTTGTCTTTTGCTTTTTCAATGTATTTAGGAATGTTTTCTACTGAACCAATTTCAGCCAACATACGCAAACACGCTTCGTTCGCGCCACCGTGTGCAGGACCCCATAGCGATGCAACACCTGACGCGATACATGCGTATGGGTTAGCACCTGAAGAGCCCGCTAAACGAACAGTCGACGTTGAAGCGTTTTGTTCGTGGTCGGCGTGAAGGATAAAGATACGGTCCATTGCTTTTGCAACAGCAGGACTGATTTCATAATCCTCTGCAGGTACAGAAAACATCATGTTCAGGAAGTTTTCGGCATAGCCTAAGTCGTTGCGTGGGTAAACGAACGGTTGACCAATGCTGAACTTATATGCCATCGCTGCGATTGTTGGGATCTTCGCGATCAAGCGGTAGGCGCTACGCAAGCGCTGATCCGCGTCATGAATGTCCAAATCATCATGGTAGAACGAAGACAATGCGCCTGTCACCGCGCACAACATTGCCATTGGATGCGCGTCGCGACGGAAGCCATTAAAGAAATTATGCAAGCCCTGGTGCACCATCGTATGTTTTGTGATGGTCTTACGGAAATCTTGGTATTGCTTTTCGTCAGGCGCTTCGCCATGAAGCAACATGTAGCAGACTTCTAGATAATCCGCTTGTGTGGCGAGATCGCCAATCGGGTATCCGCGGTGCAATAAGACACCGTTTTCACCGTCAATATACGTGATTTTAGACTCACATGAGCCGGTCGCTAAAAATCCTGGGTCAAAGGTGAAATATCCGTGTTTGCCTAAGCTGCGAACGTCAACGACATCCTTACCAGCTGAAGGGGATAAAACGGGTAACTCAATTGACTGTCCATCGATCTGTAAAGTGGCTTTACGATCAGCCATAAGGACTTCTCCTTGCATCTACTTTTTAAAAAGTGCGCTAATTTAACTCGAAATGCGTGCCAAATGTCAATTTTTGTAAAGGACTTGGCTACGACTACCCGATCATTATACGTGCATAAAGTGAATACAGGATTACATTTTTATGCGAGATACAACTTTAGTCTTAATCCAAATTCTTTCGATGTCCGTTATAGGCATTGGACATTGTAATTCAATGCTATGGTCGATATACTCACATACGTCGAGGTGGCATTAATTAACAGTGCTCCGGGCATTCTTTACATTTCTTGGTGCTTTATTGAAAGGCAATCTATCGTGAAAAAAGAAAGACCTGTAAACTTAGACTTATCTACCATTCAGTTTCCTGCCGCTGCCAAAGCATCTATCCTGCATCGGGTTTCCGGTGTCGTTATGCTTGTGTCACTGGCCTTCTTGATTTGGGCGTTCGCAACGTCTCTCAGTGGTCCTGAGGGGTTTGCTCAAGTAGAAAGCATAATGACTAGCTTTATCGCGAAGTTCATTGGCTGGGGTATTTTGACAGCGTTAGGATTCCACTTAATCATTGGTATTCGTCACTTGATCATGGATATGGGCTTCTGGGAAGAGCTTGATTCAGGCCGCGCCAGTGCCACTGCATCCATCGTGATTTCGATTATCGTGTCAGTTTTAGTAGGGGTGTGGTTATGGTAAGAGAAGCTGGAACCTTTGGACGTAGCGGCCCGCATGACTTCATTTTGTTGCGTGCTTCAGCAGTCGTTATGTTGCTATATGTCTTGTTCATGGTGGGCTTCTTTGCGTCAACAGCGGACGTAACCTACGCCAACTGGACGGGCTTATTTTCGAATTTGTGGATGAAAGTGTTCACGTTGTTAGCGCTTACCGGCGTGTTAGTACACGGCTGGATTGGTATCTGGCAAGTACTTACGGACTATGTTAAAGCCTCGGGTGTACGCGCTTTTATTCAGTTCGTATTCAGCGTTGGGCTCATCATCGTTTGGCTCACTGGCTTGTTTGTACTGTGGGGTGTTTAAGTGAACGTAAAAACTTTAGAATTTGATGCCGTTGTAATCGGCGCGGGCGGCGCAGGCATGCGTGCTGCGTTGCAAATTTCCCAAGAAGGTATGAGCTGTGCGTTGATGTCCAAAGTGTTTCCAACGCGTTCTCACACTGTTTCTGCGCAGGGTGGTATCACCGTTGCGCTGGGTAACGCCCACGAAGACGATTGGCAATGGCATATGTTTGATACCGTCAAAGGGTCAGACTATATCGGCGACCAAGACGCAATTGAGTACATGTGTAAGAGCGGTCCAGAAGCGATCTTAGAGCTCGAAAACATGGGCTTGCCATTCTCTCGTTTTGAAAATGGTAAAGTGTATCAGCGTCCTTTCGGTGGCCAATCAAAAGAATTTGGCGGCGAGCAAGCGGCGCGCACAGCGGCTGCTGCTGACCGCACAGGTCACGCTTTGCTACATTTACTGTACCAGCAAAACGTGAAAAACAAGACTACGGTATTCTCTGAGTGGTATGCACTCGACATCGTTAAAAACCAAGACGGCGCTGTGTGCGGTGTCACGACGATGAATATTGAGACCGGCGAAGTCTACTATGTGAAAGCTAAAGCGGTCGTATTGGCGACCGGTGGTGCAGGGCGTATTTATGCCTCTACGACCAACGCGCACATTAACACGGGCGATGGCGTAGGTATGGCATTGCGTGCCGGTGTACCTGTACAAGATATGGAAATGTGGCAGTTCCACCCAACCGGTATCGCAGGTGCAGGTTGCTTGGTAACCGAGGGTTGCCGTGGTGAAGGTGGTTACTTGCTTAACAAAGATGGCGAGCGCTTCATGGAACGCTATGCGCCAAACGCAAAAGATTTGGCATCACGTGACGTCGTTGCACGTTCAATGATGACCGAGATTCGCGAAGGTCGTGGTTGCGATGGCCCTTGGGGCACGCACTTGAAATTGAAGCTCGATCACTTGGGTAAAGAGACGCTTGAAAGCCGTCTACCGGGTGTATGCGACTTATCACGCACGTTTGCTCATGTCGATCCGGTTAAAGAACCGATTCCGGTCATCCCAACCTGTCACTATATGATGGGTGGTATTCCAACAGACGTGAACGGTCAAGTATTGGACATCGATAGCGATGGTCAATCAAAACCAGTACAAGGTCTGTTTGCTTGTGGTGAGATCGCCTGTGTATCGGTACACGGTGCAAACCGCTTAGGTGGTAACTCATTACTTGACTTGGTCGTATTCGGCCGTGCGACAGGTATGCACTTAGGTGAACACTTGGCTGCGAATGCTGAAGCACGCGAAGCGTCAAAAGACGATGTTGATGCAGCGCTAAGCCGCTTTAACCGTTGGGAAAATACCCAGAAAGGTGAAGATCCTGCGCAGATTAAGAAAGACTTGCAGCAATGCATGCAGATGAACTTCTCGGTATTCCGTGAAGGCGATGCGATGGCTGATGGTCTTAAAGAGCTGGCAGAAATCCGTGAGCGTCTGAAAAATGCACGTTTGGATGACACATCGAAAGAGTTCAACACGCAGCGTGTTGAGTGCTTGGAGCTCGATAACTTGATGGAAACAGCTTATTCTACTGCTGTGGCGGCCAACTTCCGTACGGAAAGCCGTGGTGCGCACAGTCGTGCTGACTATCCTGACCGTGATGATGATAACTGGTTAGTACACAGTGTGTACCGTCCAGAAGACGAGCAGATGGTTAAGCGTGAAGTGAATATGGCACCTAAGCTACGTGAAGCTTTCCCTCCGAAAGCACGTACTTATTAATAAGGGGTTAAAACGATGAAAACAGTTAATATTTCGATTTATCGTTACAACCCGGATGTTGATGACGCACCTTACATGAAAGACTATTCTCTTGAAATTGAAGAGAATCAGGATTTGATGGTGCTGGATCTTTTGATTAAATTGAAAGAAAAAGATCCGTCGTTAGCGTTCCGGCGCTCATGTCGTGAGGGCGTGTGTGGCTCTGACGGTTTAAACATGAACGGTAAAAATGGTTTGGCCTGTATCACGCCAATGTCATCTTTGAAAGGTGGCAAGATCGTGATTCGTCCGTTACCTGGCTTACCGGTCATCCGTGACTTGATTGTAGATATGAGTCAGTTCTACAAACAGTACGAGAAAATTAAGCCGTACCTTATCAATGATGAGAAAACGCCACCGGCGCGTGAACGTCTGCAATCGCCAGAAGAGCGTGCGAAGTTAGACGGCTTATACGAGTGCATTCTCTGTGCTTGTTGCTCAACTTCGTGCCCATCATTCTGGTGGAACCCAGATAAGTTTATCGGTCCTGCCGGTTTGTTGCATGCATACCGTTTCTTGATCGATAGTCGTGACACGGCGACTGAACAACGTCTTGATGATCTTGACGATGCCTTCAGTGTGTTCCGTTGCCACGGCATCATGAACTGTGTGAATGTTTGTCCTAAAGGGTTGAACCCAACTAAGGCAATCGGTCACATTAAATCGATGTTGCTGAGCCGTGCAGTTTAATTGCAGCGCCTTAGCAAGAAATCGTTATAATTGATGCTGAAGATGGCCATCCGGCTCACGGATGGCTATTTCTTATAGTTTGAACAAATTGAGTGTGAAGGATACGCAATGCAAGAGGGTGTAATGCGTGAATGGCTAGAATCATCGCATCTAGCCGGAGGCAATATCGCTTATATCGAACAAATGTTCGAAGCTTACCTCGATGATCCTACTGCAGTGAGTGATGAGTGGCGAAATATGTTCGACTCATTGCCAACCAATGACCATGCAGTAGATGCTAAATTAAGTGACGTACGGGAACAGTTTCGTACGCTTGCGAAGAATAAACTCAAGCAAGCTGGCGGTCAGTCGTCAGTAGCGGATCAGAAACAAGTACGCGTTTTACAGCTCATTAATGCATACCGTTTTCGTGGTCATCAACACGCTAACCTCGATCCTCTTGGCTTGTGGAAACAAGAAGAGGTACCCGACCTTTCACTTGCTTTTCATGATTTAACTAAAGACGATTTGGACCGTGAGTTCAACGTTGGTTCGCTAGCCGTTGGCAGCGAAACGATGAAACTCAAGGATATTCACAAAGCGTTAGAAGATATTTATTGTGGCCCGATTGGTGCAGAATATATGCACATCGTGTCGACAGAGGAAAAACGTTGGATTCAGCAGCGCTTAGAAGGTGTTCGCGGTAAGCCAAGCTTTGATAAAGAGCAGCAGACCGGCATCTTACGTGAACTGACTGCTGCCGACGGTTTAGAAAAATACCTAGGCTCTAAGTTTCCAGGGGCTAAGCGTTTCTCACTCGAAGGTGGCGATAGCTTAGTTCCACTATTGAAGTCATTGATTCGTCGCTCAGGCGAGCAGGGCACGCAAGAAGTCGTTATTGGCATGGCCCACCGAGGTCGTCTAAACGTGTTAGTCAATGTACTCGGTAAAAAGCCACAAGATTTATTTGATGAGTTTGCCGGCAAACATGCGGCAAACAAAGGTTCAGGTGACGTTAAATACCACATGGGCTTCTCGTCAGATTTTGCAACGCCCGGCGGCGATGTTCATTTGGCGCTAGCCTTTAACCCATCACACTTAGAAATCGTTAATCCAGTGGTTATGGGCTCGGTGCGCGCGCGCATGGATCGTCTACAAGATCCTAAAGGCGATAAAGTATTGCCGATAACCATTCATGGGGATGCGGCAATCGCTGGTCAAGGTATCGTACAAGAGACATTTAACATGTCTAAAACGCGTGCTTATCAGGTAGGCGGCTCGGTACGTGTCGTGGTGAATAACCAAGTTGGCTTTACCACATCTAAGCAAGAAGACGCGCGTTCAACTCAGTACTGTACTGATATTGCGAAGATGGTTCAGGCACCGATTTTCCATGTTAATGCTGATGACCCTGAAGCTGTGGTCTTTGTAACGCAATTGGCATTGGATTTCCGCAATACCTTTAAACGTGACGTTGTAATTGATTTGGTATGTTACCGCCGCCACGGTCACAACGAAGCAGACGAGCCAAGTGCTACACAGCCACTGATGTATGCGAAAGTGAAAAAGCACCCAGTGCCGCGTGAAATCTACGCAGAGCGTTTGTCAAAGGCTAACGTGGTTAGTGAAGACGACGCTAAACAATGGGTACAAGACTACCGTGATGCCTTAGATAAGGGTGAGGTCGTCGTCGAAGAACACCGTCCGATGCGTAAGCATTCGGTCGATTGGAGCCCGTACGTGGGCAACGATTGGGACGTCGACTATGACTATAAAGTGTCAAAATCGACGCTTGCGACATTGGGTGAGAAGATTGCTCAGTATCCAGAAGAACATAAGCTGAACTCTCGCGTTGCTAAGGTCTATCAAGAACGCATGAAAATGGCTAAAGGCGATAAGCCGATGGACTGGGGTTTTGCAGAAACCTTAGCTTATGCCACCTTGTTGGATAAAGGTATCCATATCCGTTTGACCGGTCAGGACTCGGGTCGTGGTACGTTCTTCCATCGTCATGCCGTGTTGCACAACCAAAAAGATGCATCGACTTACATGCCATTGAATCACATTAAAGATGATCAAGGTGTGGTAGAGATCTACGATTCGGTCTTATCGGAAGCGGCGGTAGTTGCGTTCGAATATGGTTATGCGACCGCTGAGCCCAAGTCATTGGTCATGTGGGAAGCTCAATTTGGTGACTTTGCCAACGGTGCTCAAGTCGTGGTTGACCAGTTCTTAAGCTCCGGTGAGCAGAAGTGGGGCCGTTTATGTGGTTTGACTTTGTTGCTGCCGCACGGCTACGAAGGACAAGGTCCAGAACACTCTTCTGCACGCCTTGAACGTTTCTTGCAGCTATCAGCTGATCATAACTGGTCAGTTTGTGTGCCTACGACACCTGCGCAAGTGTTCCATATGATTCGTCGTCAGCAATTGCGTCCGGTGCGCCGTCCGCTTGTGGTGATGACACCTAAATCGTTATTACGTCACCCATTAGCTATCTCTGAAATGAGTGACTTAGAGAATACTGGCTTCCAAAATGCCATCGCTGAAATTGATGACTTGGATCCGAAAAAAGTAAAACGCGTGGTCTTGTGTTCAGGTAAAGTTTACTATGATCTGTTACAAGAACGCCGTAAACGCGAACAAGATGATGTGGCTATTATCCGTATCGAACAGCTTTATCCGTTCCCTGCGGAAGAAGTCGCAGAGATTATGAAAGATTATCAGCACGTCAAAGATTTTGTTTGGTGTCAGGAAGAGCCCCAGAACCAAGGTGCTTGGTACAGTAGCCAACATAACTTCTGGGCGGCTATTCCATCAGGTGCTCAATTAACCTATCGAGGCAGAGCCGCATCAGCTGCTCCGGCAGTCGGTTATTTATCTGAGCACAATAAACAGCAACAAAAACTCGTTGACGAAGCGCTAACCATTAAATAGGTGAAGATGAACCATGGCGATTGATATTAAAGTTCCTCAATTACCCGAATCTGTTGCCGATGCCACCATCGCAACTTGGCACGTAAAACCAGGTGACAAAGTGTCGCGTGACCAGAATCTGGTTGACATCGAAACCGATAAGGTAGTGCTCGAAGTTGTCGCTGAAGCCGATGGCGTCATTGGCGAAATCATTGCTGACGAAGGCACCACGGTGACTGCTGAAGAAGTGATTGGCAAAATCGAAGAAGGCGCGGGTGACGACAGCAACGACGAGAGCGATAGCAAAGATTCGGCTAAAGAAGATAAGAATGAAGAAAGTTCGTCAAAAGACGACAATGCTTCTGAAAAATCAGGCTCGGGCGAAAAAATTGAAGTCAAAGTACCGCAGTTACCTGAATCTGTCTCTGATGCAACCATTGCAACTTGGCATGTGAAAGCAGGCGACGCTGTTAAGCGCGACCAAAACCTTGTCGATATTGAAACTGACAAAGTGGTTCTTGAAGTTGTCGCGCCAGCAGATGGTGTCTTAGCTGAAATCACGCAAGACGAAGGCGCCACTGTGGGTGCTGATGATGTGATTGGCACGGTTGAAGCGGGCGCTGCTGCATCAGGCTCTGCTGATAAATCCTCAGCGAAGTCTGAAGACACTTCAACGGAGCAGAAAGATGAAGGCGACAGCGAAGTTGCGGGCCCAGCCGTACGTCGTTTGTTAGGCGAGCACGGCTTGAAACCGAGTGACGTAAAAGGCACCGGTAAAGGTGGTCGTGTGACCAAAGAAGATGTTGAGAAACACGTTAAAGGTCAGCAGTCTAAGTCAAGCTCTAGCAGCAACCAGAGTGCGTCTCAGCAGCCGCAAGCGGCGGGTGACCGTGACCAAAAACGTGTGCCGATGACGCGTTTGCGTAAACGTATCGCGGAGCGTTTATTACAAGCTAAGAACGATACGGCAATGTTGACGACGTTTAACGAAATCAACATGAAGCCGATTATGGACCTTCGTAAGAAGTACAAAGATGTGTTTGAAGAAACACACGGTACACGCTTAGGTTTCATGGGCTTTTACGTTAAAGCGGTCACAGAAGCATTAAAACGCTTCCCTGATGTCAACGCATCGATTGACGGTGATGATATCGTTTATCACAACTTCTTCGATGTAAGCATCGCGGTTTCAACACCACGTGGGTTGGTAACGCCTGTGTTACGTGATACCGACAAAATGTCTATCGCAGACATGGAAAACGGTATTCGTGATTTGGCTATCAAAGGACGTGATGGAAAACTCACATTGGAAGAAATGCAGGGCGGAAACTTCACGATCACCAATGGTGGTGTGTTTGGTTCACTGCTTTCAACTCCTATTTTGAACCCACCACAAAGCGCGATTTTGGGTATGCACAAAATCCAAGAACGCCCCATGGTGGTGGATGGTAAAATTGAGATATTGCCAATGATGTATTTGGCACTGTCTTATGACCACCGTATTATCGACGGCAAACAATCGGTTGGCTTCTTAGTCACGGTTAAAGAGCTGTTGGAAGATCCTCAACGTCTTATCCTGGATATCTAAAGACGCTGAGCACTCAGCCGTAAGTTGGATTCCAGCTTACGGCTGTTATTTTTGCGCCGTACGCGTTAGAATTCGGCGCGGTATTCGGGTAGGCAGCATTTCGCTGCTTTTGTTGTTTCAACGAATCGGAAGAGCATCATGAATTTGCATGAGTATCAGGGTAAGCAACTCTTTAAAGAGTTTGGTTTGCCAGTATCTGAAGGTTTTGCGTGCGATACTGCTGATGAAGCAGTTGAAGCGGCAAAACGTATTGGTGGAGACACTTGGGTTGTTAAATGTCAGGTTCACGCTGGCGGCCGCGGTAAAGCGGGCGGTGTGAAGTTGGTAAAAAGCACTGACGAAGTTCGCGCTTTTGCTGAGCAGTGGTTAGGTAAAAACTTAGTAACTTTCCAAACCGACGAAAATGGTCAGCCGGTTGCTAAGATTTTAGTTGAAAGCTGCACTGACATTGCAGACGAGCTTTACCTAGGTGCAGTTGTAGACCGTGGTTCACGTAAAATCGTGTTCATGGCATCAACTGAAGGCGGCGTTGAAATCGAGAAAGTCGCTGAAGAAACACCAGAGAAAATCTTGAAAGTTGAAATCGATCCGACCGTAGGCGCACAGCCTTTCCAAGGTCGTGAATTAGGTTTCAAATTGGGCCTTTCTGCAGATCAGGTGAAGCAGTTCACCAAAATCTTCTTAGGCTTAGCGAAAATGTTCGAGCAATACGACTTGGCATTGCTTGAAATTAACCCGCTCGTTATCACTGACGAAGGCAACTTGCACTGCCTAGACGCTAAAGTAGGCATCGATAGCAACGCATTGTACCGTCAGCCAAAAATCCGCGAAATGCACGATCCGTCACAAGACGACGCGCGTGAAGCAGAAGCGGCTAAGTGGGAACTCAACTACGTTGCACTCGACGGCAACATCGGTTGTATGGTTAACGGCGCTGGTTTGGCGATGGGTACGATGGACATCGTTAAGTTAAGCGGTGGCGAACCTGCAAACTTCCTTGACGTTGGTGGCGGTGCAACTAAAGAACGCGTTTCTGAAGCATTCAAAATCATCTTGTCTGACAGCTCTGTGAAAGCCGTACTGGTTAACATCTTTGGTGGTATCGTCCGTTGTGACATGATCGCTGAAGGTATCATCGGTGCCGTCGAAGAAGTGGGCGTTAAAGTACCGGTTGTTGTTCGCCTTGAAGGTAACAATGCTGAACTAGGTACGCAGAAATTGAATGAAAGTGGCCTAAACATTATCGCAGCAGAAAGCCTTTCTGACGCTGCTGATAAAGTGGTTGCTGCGGCAGGAGGTCAATAATGAGCGTTTTGATCGATAAAAACACCAAAGTTATCTGCCAGGGTTTCACTGGTGGTCAAGGTACGTTCCACTCTGAGCAAGCAATTGCGTATGGTACGCAAATGGTTGGCGGTGTAACACCGGGTAAAGGTGGCCAAGAGCATTTAGGTCTACCTGTCTTCAACACTGTTAAAGAAGCGGTGGAAGCGACTGGCGCAACAGCATCAGTTATCTACGTACCGGCACCTTTCTGTAAGGATTCAATCATCGAAGCTGCAGATGCGGGTATCGAACTGATTGTTTGTATTACTGAAGGTATCCCAACATTGGACATGTTGTACGTTAAGGAATACTTGACGCACAAAGGTGTTCGTATGATTGGTCCAAACTGCCCAGGCGTTATCACTCCTGATGAATGTAAGATCGGTATCATGCCAGGTCACATTCACAAGAAAGGTAAAGTCGGCATCGTTTCGCGTTCTGGTACATTGACTTATGAAGCCGTTAAGCAGACTACTGACGAAGGTTTCGGTCAGTCTACTTGTGTTGGTATCGGTGGTGACCCGATCCCAGGCTCTAACTTCATCGACATCTTAGAGTTGTTCGAGAAGGATCCAGAGACCGAAGCTATTGTCATGATCGGTGAAATCGGTGGTACTGCAGAAGAAGAAGCTGCAGAATACATCAAAAACCACGTGACCAAACCTGTTGTTTCTTACATTGCAGGTGTCACTGCGCCTCCAGGTAAGCGTATGGGTCACGCCGGCGCGATCATCGCAGGCGGTAAAGGTACAGCAGACGAGAAATTTGCTGCACTTGAAGCAGCTGGCGTTAAGACTGTACGTAGCTTGGCTGATATCGGCAAAGCAGTACGTGAGAAAACAGGTTGGTAATCAACGTTGTTTAAGCTCATAAAAAACCCGGCCTTGCGCCGGGTTTTTTGTATCTTACGTTTAACGTAATGTGTTTAACGTAATTTTCCCTCTTCAAACATCACAAGCCATTCAGATAGCTGTTTATCGATCTTGTTGTCGTACACCATCATCGCGATATGTGGGCGCTCGGGTAGGGTGATGACTTTAACGTTTGAGTTGTCATCAAACGAGGTAAAGGTTTCCTTTTTACTCAGTTTATCAAGCTCACCAACAAAAATGAGTGATGGTGGCCAGTTAGCTTGTTGTAACTGATTAGCCAAAATACGTGCAGTATTGGCCTTCTCGACATTCGCTCCGACCGAAGCGGCAGCGCGTTCAATACCTGCGGTAATATAATCATCGCCAATAAATTGGGTTAGCCAAGGCGAACTGCGTTTTGTTTCGATAAGCGCAGCTTCGGTAAAGTTATTCATCGGGGCGATGCCGATGAAACCATCGATCTTGCCATGCTTCGCGATATATTGTGCAGCTACGCTTGCACCATAGGATTTTCCGTACAGCAACAGCGGCAAGTCTGAGTTGTCACGGATCAAAGTGACTAATTGATGCAAACGTTCAACATCCGCCGGACCAAAACTCATCGGCTTATCGCGTGCACGCCCATGACCATTCAGGTCGAACAGCAACACGTCGTACCCTTGCGCCCGGAGTGCTCGACTATCAATATAAAGTGAACGGCTATCGGTGCTGTAGCTGTGTAGCATAATGACCTGACCGCGCGGCTCACTTTGTTTTGAAAGTTTACGAGCGTGGCTGTCGTCATAGTGATATTGGGTTGTCGTAGTGGTGCCTGTTTTGCTGTTTGTCAGCGCCACAGTAAAGGTGCTTTCAAACGCGTTTTCTTGTTGAGCAAATCCAGCGGCGGAGCCATAAAAGTAATCGAGGTTACCGATCTTACGGGACTGCAGACTAAAGATTTCTTGAGCTGCTTGTTCATCGGTAAAGTTTAGATTCATCCCATGGGGGTGGGCTACTTGGTCAGCAACGAGGGCTGTACAGCCTGATAAGTGCAAAAGTAGGAAGGCGGATATTATTAAGCGCATAAGTAAATTTTTATATTTTGTAGTTGACCGTAATAGAAATTTGACTCTAGTGCAAGCGGAGTAATCGACTTAAACTGGTTGTACCAGAAAATCATTCATGCCTACAATGTGGTTATTGGGTATTTAAAGGAAACGTAGAATGGACTTTTCACTTTCAGATAAAAGTCGTGATTATTTGTCACGTGTACAAGAATTTATCGAACAGCATATCGTCCCTTATGAGTCTGACTACCGTAAAGAAAACCAACGTCTTAATGCCGGCCCTCACTGGCGTGAATGGCAGGTGCCACCGCATGTAGCTGAATTAAAAGCAATGGCTAAAAAAGCGGGCTTGTGGAATTTATTTTTGCCCGACGCTGAGCTTGGGCGGGGGCTAACAACACTCGAGTACGCGCCTATTGCCGAGTGTATGGGACACAGCTTATTGGCACCGGAAATCTTTAATTGTAATGCACCTGATACCGGCAATATGGAGGTGTTGTACCACTTTGGCAGTGCCTCGCAAAAGACGCAATGGCTTGAACCTCTCCTGGCAGGGGATATTCGGTCGGTGTTTTGTATGACGGAGCCTGATGTGGCGTCATCTGATGCAACCAACATGCAAACCACGATTACCGCTGACGGCGATGAGTGGGTGATAAACGGACGTAAATGGTGGAGCACCGGGCTCGGGCATCCCGACGCTCAATTTGCCATCGTAATGGGTTTGACGGACGCGGATGCTGATAAGCACAGCCGTCACTCGATGGTGGTTGTGCCTTTAAATACACCCGGCGTATATATTGAGCGCATGCTCCCTGCGCTAGGCGAATACGATGCGCCTTATGGTCATGGCGAAGTGGTATTTGATGATGTGCGCGTACCTAAGGACCATATCATCGTAGGACCGGGTGCAGGTTTTAAAATAGCGCAAGGGCGTTTAGGTCCAGGCCGTATTCATCATTGCATGCGCGCCATCGGTGCCGCCGAGCGCACACTCGATATGTTTATCGAGCGTGGCACATCGCGTATTGCGTTTGGGCAACCTTTGTTAAAGTTGGGTGGCAATACAGAACGTCTCGCAGATTTACGGGTTGCCATTGATCAAGCGCGTTTACTCACCCTTCATGCAGCATGGCAAATTGATAAGATGGGTGCAATGAAGGCGATTAAAGCGATTTCGTCAATTAAATTGGTCGCGCCGCAAGTACTGCAACGTGTGGTGGATGAAACCATGCAGCTGTATGGTGGCGCCGCGATGTGTCATGATACGCCTTTACCCGGTTTATTAGCGGTCGCTAAATCATTGCGTATTGCCGACGGCCCTGACGCAGTGCATCGTGCAACCATTGCTAAAACTGAAGTAAGAGCATGGCAGGAGCGAATGAATGAGCGTTGATGCAAATAGCGTACTTGACCAGTCTTCTCCCGTTAGAACGGAAGAGTCATTACCGATTGAGTCACTTGATGCGTGGCTAAAAGCCGAACTACCTGAGGTGGTCAGTGAGTCTTCGGGCGATTTAGCCATTACTCAGTATACCGGTGGGGCATCAAATTGGACTTATCGACTCGACTACCGAGATATTACTCTTGTTTTGCGGCGCCCACCCGATGGTACTAAGGCGAAATCTGCCCACGACATGGGACGTGAATATCGATTCCAAAAGGCGCTCAAGCCTCATTTTCCAGAGGTGCCGGAGGTGCTTGCACACTGCAAGGATGAGTCGGTTATCGGTGCTGAATTTTATGTGATGCGTCATGTTGAGGGAATTATTCCGCGTCGTCACTTTCCTCGCCAACTGGAATTAAGTGAACCACAAGCGCGGCAACTCTGTTTAAACGCGATTGACCGCCTTGTCGCGTTACATAACGTGGATATCAATGAATCGGGCTTAAAACGGTTAGCAAAGGGTAAGGGCTATACCCAGCGCCAAGTAGAAGGGTGGTGCAATCGATTCGAACGGGCGAAAACATGGAATGTATTTGGCGCTAAAGGCATCATGCGCTGGATTCGAGAAAACCAACCAAACGAAGAGACCATTTGTATGACGCACAATGATTTTCGTTTGGATAACTTAGTATTGGATGCCGATGACCCGACTCACATCATTGGTATCCTTGATTGGGAGCTCGCGACACTCGGTAACCCGCTGATGGACTTGGGTAATGCGTTGGCCTACTGGATTCAGTCCGACGACGATAAAATAGCCCGAGCGACGAAGCGTCAGCCGAGTGATTACCCAGGCATGTTAAATCGAGCAGAAATCATCGCCTATTATTGCCAGCAGACGGGCGTAGCGGTGGCTGACTTTAAGTTCTATGAGGTGTTTGGTTTATTCCGTCTCGCCGTAATTGCACAGCAGATTTATTATCGTTACCACCATAAGCAGACGAATAATCCAGCGTTTAAAAACTTCTGGTTTTTGGTCAACTACTTGTTATGGCGTTGCCGTCGCAAAATAAAACAATAAATGGACGTGTACTATGCAAGAACAGCAAACCGTATTAATTACTGGCGCGAGCTCGGGGCTCGGCGAGGGTATGGCGAAAGAGTTCGCCAGCAAGGGATACCACTTGTGCCTGTGTGCTCGGCGTATTGAGCGTTTAGAAGCGTTAAAAAGTGACATCGAGCAAGCTTACCCAAAGGCTAACGTATACATTGCAGCGCTTGATGTTAACCAACACAACGATGTATTTGACGTGTTTGAGCGTTTTAAATCAGAAGCAGGCTCGATTGATAAAATCGTTGTTAATGCAGGGATGGGCAAAGGTGCTTCGTTAGGCACGGGTTACTTTGCTGCTAATCGAGCCACGGCTGAAACGAACTTCGTTGCAGCGTTGGCGCAATGCGAGGCGGCTATGGGTATTTTCAGAGCACAAGAACGAGGTCATTTGATCACCATCGCTTCGATGAGTGCATTGCGCGGTATGCCTCGTGCAATGACGGTATATGCGGCAACCAAAGCCGGTTTAGCATCGATGTCGGAAGGGATCCGCGCTGATTTGCTTAAGACCTATGGCAAGAACAGTCCTATCAAAGTCACCACATTATTCCCGGGTTATATTCGCTCGGAAATTAATGAAAAAGTAAAGAACACACCGTTTATGATTGGCACCGAAGAGGGCTGTCGTAAATTGGTAAAAGCCATAGAAAGAGCGCCCGTCAAAGCCTATGTACCCGGTTGGCCGTGGCGCGTTATTGGCTTTTTAATGAAGCGCTTGCCACTGAGTTGGGTGCTCAAACTGACCTAATTAATCATCGCATGCCGTTGCTTGGTTATCGATTGCGACGGCCAAGCTATGGCTTGTGCCGTCTTTATCCTTGTAGATAAAGACCGGTTCAGCGAGGTTAAAATCGAGCTTATTGGCCGCATGTGAAACCGTTAAACGACGGTCGTTGAGGTGAATACGCACACAGGGTTCACCTGCAACGGTTAATATCCGCTGCCACTCTTCAGTTAAAGGTTCATAGAGCCATATCTCGGTGCCCTGCCAAGTGGTTTCTGAGCCGCGAGTACATTGATAGGTGTGCACTTCAGCGGCACGATCTTGAGTTTGTTCGAGTTGTTGTAACTGACAGTCACCGGCATGGGGTGGGTCGGGTGCCATGATGGTGTATTGGTATACGACGATACTTATTACGATTAAACCAAAGGTCACGCCAGCGGCCGCAATGATCAGCGCCATTCGTTTAACTATCTGCATGTATTGTTCTATCCGTGTCAGCGTAGGCTCTAAGGTAACATATTCTTTTTTGTCTGTTAAAAAAGCGTTATGGTGGTATTCGACCAAAGCATAATAATAACGAGGTGAATAAATGTGGCAACGTGTTACTGCAATAGTACTGCTGATTGTAGGTTTACTTTTAGCCGTACTCGGAGTCGTAAGTGAGTTTGATACTATCATTCGGCTAACGGGCGCAGGCTTAATGCTGGTGGCTTTAATTTGGCTGTATCGGTTGCCCACGTTAAATAAGCTGAATGAACAAAGTAAACAGCCGCTCAAGTGGTATCAGTCTCCAATTGTTTGGGTGCCCGTGATAGGCATTATTATTTATTGTGTGAGCTTAGCGCTGTAAGGAAAGCAGGCATGAATCTTTTTAAGCGAATTGTCATTTTAGCGGGCGCGGTGGGTCTATTTTTTTATACCGCTTCACAAGACCAATTAGTCGCTGCGATTGCTGACTATCAATTGAGTTGGTATCAACTGGGTGTGCCAGTTGCATGGGGCATCATTTTGGGTGGTTTACTCGCATTGTTGCGTATTCAAAAGCTATTAAGTTGGCTGCCTCCGATTACTTTGATAGCAAGCGGCTTAACGACGATGGGGCTCGTGGGTGCTGTCGCTATTTTCGCTAAACACCAGCTAGTCGTGCTGGCTTTACCTGCCCTGCAAATTGCCAGTATCGGTGTCGGGTTGTATTTGTTTGCAGTGAGCTACACTCGGTTAACAGGTGACATTACCGCACGTAAACAAGACAAAACCAAATCATGATATACTTTGTCGTATGAATACGCATACGATTAGAAAAATTACACTCAACTGTGATATCGGTGAGAGCTTTGGCGCTTATAAGATGGGCGAGGATGAACTTATCATGCCGCACATCGACTGCGCTAATATTGCATGTGGCTTTCACGCATCCGACCCACTGACGATGACTCAGACGGTGGCACTGGCAGCACAACACCAAGTCAAGATTGGAGCCCACCCGAGCTATCCAGATCTTGTTGGTTTTGGGCGGCGGCACATGGACTGCTCAGAGCAAGAAATTATTGCTCTCATCATGTATCAAGTCGGTGCACTTAATGGTATCGCCGCACGTTATGATGAATCGGTTGCTTACGTTAAGCCTCACGGTGCGTTGTATAATGATATGCTGCGTGACAGTGAGATATTTAAAGCGGTGTGTAAGGCAGTTAGTTACTTGCAAACCCAACAACGTCAACCGCTACCACTGATGGTTATGGCAACGCCGCAAAACTCTGAGTGGCAGGCATTAGCATCTAACTATGACGTTTACTTATGGTTTGAGGGTTTTGCAGACCGTCGCTATAACCATAAAGGTCGGCTTGTATCACGAAAGCAAAGCGGCTCGGTTCTGACCGAGGAAGCCGATGTACTTGAACAAGCGAACCGGTTTGCTCGACGCGAGCCTATTATTGACAAAGATGGTAACGAGCGAATGATTAGTATCGACTCACTGTGCGTTCACGGCGACAACCCATCCGCGGTCGAAACCGTGTCGAAAATACGTGAGTTACTGCACTCGATACCCGAATAACAACAAGAGGGAAACTGAGCGTGAAACCTTCCATAGTCAATGCGGGTGCTGATGCGGTGATCGTCTATTTTGCAGATGAAATCAGCATCGAGGCGAACCAACGCGTACTGCAACTTGATTCAGCGATAGCCAGCAGCGATTTAGCGATACTCGAAACCGTACCGGCATACTCATCGCTCATGGTTTATTACGATATTACTCGGCATTCAGATACCGATATACGTGCCTCGATCAAAGCTATCATTGAGTCCCTGCCTGAACTCCAACAGGTTAACGCGGAGCAGGGGCAAACACACGTCATTCCTGTTTATTACGATGAGACGGTCGGGCCTGATTTAGCACGTATTGCGGAGCTTCACGGATGCAGTGTCGAGGAGGTTATAGAGCGCCATTGTCGGGACAGCTATCGCGTATATGCATTGGGGTTTGCACCGGGCTTTGCTTACATGGGCGAAGTCGCCGAAGATTTACAGGCCCCTCGGTTGGACTCACCTAGAACACGAATTCCAGCGGGGAGTGTTGCCATTGCTGAACGGCAAACAGCGATTTATCCCTTAGCATCGCCTGGCGGCTGGAACATCATTGGTCGCACGACCTTTCCATTATATGAACCTCAGAAAGGCATTCTGAATCAACTTAACTCGGGTGATACGGTGCGATTTAAGGCGATTTCAAAGGATGAGTTTATCACGGCTGGCGGCTCAGTGGAGGCATTCGAATGATTGAAGTGATCGAACCCGGCATGTACGCCACGATTCAGGATTTTGGTCGCTTAGGCTATTTAAAAAAAGGCTTAACGCGCGGCGGACCTATTGATGAAAATGCCTTTTTATGGGGCAACTACCTGCTAAAAAATGAAGCAGGTGCCGCTCAAATTGAAATTGTATTAGGGGGCTCTAAGTTTAAGTTTACCTCTGCTGCCGCAGTGGCTGTATGCGGTGCTGATGTGAGCTTAAAGCTGGATAACGAGGACCGAAATATTTGGGAGACGTTTCAGGTTGAAGCGGGTCAAGTGTTGAGTATTGGACCTGCAAGGAGCGGACTGCGTGCTTATTTAGCCGTCGCAGGTGGAATACAGGTCGAGCCGCAATGGGGCAGTTGCGCAACGGTTAAGCGTGAGCAGTTAGGCGGTCACCGCGGTGATGGTAGTGCGCTGCAAAAAGGCGATACATTGGCTATTGAGCCCTCAACCTGTGAGTTAACGCAGCGTATTCCTTGGCGTTACCGTCCTGATTACAGTAAGCCACCGGTCTTAGGTCTGATACCTGGTTTTCAGTACGACCAGTTTGCTATGGCTGAGCGCGAAAAACTGAGCTTCCACGAGTATAAGATTAGCCAACAGAGTGATCGGATGGGGATTCGACTTGAAGGACCCGCGATTGAGTATGCGGGTAAAGGCTTAGTCTCTGAGGGAATCAATATTGGCTCAGTGCAGGTACCGCCGAATGGCCAACCCATTATTATGATGAACGATCGCCAGACGTTGGGGGGCTACCCCAAGCTTGGTAATATAAGTCCACTGGATTTGTCACGTTTGGCACAATGTCGACCAGGTCAAACCGTGCAGTTTACTCGAGTTGAAGTTGCTAAAGTACAACAGCAATTAACGAACTATTATGACTTTTTTGGCATCACACCTGCTTGCCAGACGGATCATTAATTGCGATCATAAGTAATATCCTTTTTTGAGCTCAAAAGTTGTTGGAGAACATACACGCATGTCAGAAACTGAGCATCGTCCAAGTAATTTTATTCGCCAAATTATTGATAAAGATTTGGCAGAAGGAAAGCATACGTCAGTACATACTCGCTTCCCACCGGAACCGAATGGTTTTTTGCACATTGGTCATGCTAAATCAATCGTGTTGAACTTTGGTATTGCCGAAGATTACCAGGGTACCTGTAACCTGCGATTCGATGATACCAACCCTTTAAAAGAAAAAGTTGATTACGTCGAGTCGATCAAACGCGATGTTGCTTGGTTAGGTTATCAGTGGGAAGGTAACCCTCGTTATTCATCGGGATACTTTGATGAGTTACACGGGTTTGCGATGGAGCTCATTGAAAAAGGACTCGCGTACGTGGATTTCTCTGACCAAGAGACCATGCGTGAAATGCGCGGCACGCTGAAAGAGCCGGGCACCAACAGCCCTTACCGGGACACGTCGGTCGAAGAAAACTTGGATTTATTCAAGCGTATGACAGCGGGCGAATTTAAGGATGGTGAGTGTTGCTTGCGAGCTAAAATTGATATGGCATCGCCGTTCATGTGCATGCGCGATCCGGTGATTTATCGCGTGCGACACGTGCATCACCACCAAACCGGTGACAAATGGTGTGTGTATCCAATGTATGACTTCACACATTGTATTTCTGATGCGTTAGAGGGCATTACGCATTCATTGTGTACTTTGGAGTTTCAAGATAATCGCCGTTTGTACGACTGGGTTTTGGATAATATCAGTATCGACTGTCATCCTCAGCAGATCGAATTCTCGCGCTTGAACTTGCAATATACCGTGATGAGTAAACGCATCATCAATAACTTGGTTGAGGAAGGCAAAGTGTCAGGTTGGGATGACCCTCGTGTATCGAGTATTGCGGGTTTGCGTCGTCGTGGCTACACGCCATCGTCTATCCGTGAGTTCTGTCGTCGTATTGGTGTCACCAAAATGGATAACCAAGTTGAAATGGGTATGCTTGAAGCCTGTATACGTGATGACTTAAACGAAAACGCACCGCGTGCGATGGCGGTAATGGACCCTATTAAACTGGTTATCGAAAACTATCCAGAGGGTCAGCAGGAGCTACTTGATGCGCCTAATCATCCGAATAACCCGGATATGGGGAGCCGCCAAGTGACTTTCTCACGTGAAGTCTACATTGAACGTGAAGACTTCCGTGAATCGGCTAATAAGAAGTTTAAGCGACTGGTGTTAGACAAAGAAGTTCGTCTCAGAAATGGTTATGTGGTTAAGGCTGAACGCTGTGATGTTGATAGTGACGGGCAAGTAACGACCGTATACTGTACCTATGACCCTGATACTTTGGGCAAAGATCCAGCCGATGGTCGTAAAGTGAAAGGTGTTATCCATTGGGTTTCGGCAGATACAGCGAAAGAAGCTGAGTTTCGTATCTATGACCGTCTGTTCCGTGTGCCGAATCCTGCTGCGGAAGATGACTTATTCGCTGCGCTAAACCCTGACTCACTCGTGGTTAAGCACGGCTTTGTTGAAGCCAACTTAGCCGAGGCGAAAGTTGAGCAACCGTACCAGTTTGAACGTTTAGGTTATTATGTGTTGGATAGTGACGCTGAGAAAGAACAGCGCCTCATCTTTAACCAAACCGTGGGTCTACGTGATAGCTGGGCTAAAATCGAACAGCAGGGCGATGCTGCATAAGTGCTTATCAACAAAAAAACCGGCTCATCAGCCGGTTTTTTTAATGTTCAATGAACTGATCAAGTAGTTTAGCGCCACATAGGCGGGATGGCGTGTAATAGCCACCTGGCAAAGCTTCATGTTGTAAAATATAAAGTGCGACTTCAACGGCTCCTTCTGCTGTGACGGTATAGCCATTTTTTATTTTGAAGCGCATAGATTTCGTGTCTCCACGTTTATTTTTGACCTCTCCCCAAATATAGGTCGGGTTAGCTTTACGTGCGTCTTCATCTGGACCCGCGCTACTGCGCTGATCGACTTTTGCTTTCAGTTGGTTCTGTACCCAACGTGACTTAAACAACCATCGTAACCAGTTCACTCTACGAAGTCGTTTAATTAACTTAGGTGGGGCTGGAATATAAACTTCAATGTTGGGTATCGATGTGGTGTAAAATGCGGTGGCCACGTCGCCCCATGGAATAGTCATCGCCGACTTAACACCGTTGCCAAAGTCAATGCGGCGCTCTTTCCATGCCAATGGCACTGAGCTGACAATACCGTCGATGCGTGCTGCGCCTCCATGTCCTAAACGCTCAATACTTGTTTTAGCTGTGCCGCGGCTCATTCTTGAGGCCGAATCAAATCCCAACGCGAGATGAGTTGCGTCAGGCATTTGTGCATACAGACGTGCAGCCAAGCAATCCGTAGGAATGACATCAAAACCTACACCTGGACACAACACGACACCTGCCTTTTTGGCTGCCTCAGACTGCGAATGTGCATATTCAAACACGTCAATCTCGCCTGTAATGTCGAGATAATGCGTAGTGGTGCTAATACACGCCTGAATAAGCGGGGCGGCGGTTTTGCTAAAGGGACCCGCGCAATTAATGACGAGGTCGACATCATGCAGCTGTTGCTTGACTTGAGAGGGATCTGAAAGAGAGAAAATGCGATGCTGGAGCTCGAGTGCTCCAGCAATATGCTCAATTTCGGACTTATTACGTCCTGCTAAAACAGGATGATAACCGCGAGCGACTGCTTTACGGGCAATGAGTTTACCGGAGTATCCATTTGCACCATAAATCAGCCAGCGCAGCGCCATAATCAGGCTTCCTCAGCTGCTTTATACTCGCAGTCTTCACCTCGTTGACATTCACCGTACAGGTATAAACTGTGGTTAGTCAGCTTGATTTTATTCTGCTCAGCAATACGCACCTGACGTTCTTCGATAACATCATCTTCGAACTCAAATACATGACCGCAAGTCAAGCAGACAAGGTGATCATGGTGTTCTTTAGCGCTCAGCTCAAAGACCGAACGACCGCCTTCAAAATGGTGACGGGTAATAATACCCGCATCATCGAATTGGTTTAACACGCGGTAAACCGTGGCGAGACCGATTTCATCTTTTTGCTCGAGCAAAATTTTATAGACGTCCTCGGCACTAATATGCTGATTCTCTGGTTGCTTAAGAATCTCCAGAATTTTTACGCGTGGAGACGTTACTTTAAGACCAGCTTTTTTCAATTGTTCATCATTTGTCGCCATGGTGCTCTTCGCTTTCTTGTTTAGTTGTTCAGTAGCTTTGCTCAAAATAGCGCAAAACTATCCTAGTTGGCTAGCTCTGCGAGACACATCTCTTCATAAACCTGCTTACACCATTGTGTAACTCGGTCTTTAGTTAGTTCAGGTTGGCGATCTTCGTCAATACCTAAACCCACAAAATGATTCTCATCGATTAGACCTTTTGAAGCTTCAAAATGATAGCTTTCGGTTGGCCAGTGACCGACGATGATGGCACCCCTTGCTTCAACGATATCGCGTACCATACCCATCGCGTCTAAGAAGTACTCAGCGTAGTCTTCTTGGTCACCACATCCAAAAATAGCTACTAGCTTATCGGTAAAGTCGATCTCTTCTAGTTCGGGGAAGAAATCATCCCAATCGCATTGGGCTTCACCATAATACCAAGTGGGAATTCCGAATAAGAGAAGGTCGTAGCTCGCGATGTCTTCTTTACTCGATTTTGCGATATCTTTGACCTCAACAAGCTTCTTGCCCAGTTCTTTCTCGATCATGTGGGCGACCGCTTCGGTATTACCCGTATCACTTCCAAAGAAAATTCCAACAGTTGCCATAAATCAACTTTCACCTGATTTTACTAAATTAACGACAGCTGGCAGCAATTGTTCTGGGTTTGCCAGCGAGATTTTAATCATCGCCTCGACTAAATCGCTACGGTTACAGCCGGAGGATGACGCGACCTCATTCAAATGCTCATGCACAGATTGGTCGACTTTTAATTCAATACGCTTTCTACCTTGACGCCGGTCTCGTTGCAATTGCCGACGCTTGTTAATTTTTAATTGCTCATTACGCGGTAGCGGATTTGTTCGAGGTCGTCCTTTACGAGGCTGATCAACGAACAAATCGATCGTTACTTTATCCGTGTTTTCTTTTGCCATGTGTTTTCGGTCGATTTAGACACCGACCTCCCAAACTACTTGGATGATACCTTTGGCAATAAAGCCAAAACAGCCCAGAAATAAAACCATCCACACGATGACGCGTCCAAACTTGGGAACTGACGAACGCTTAAGTACGTCACGAATGGCTAAGCCTATCAATAAGAAAAGTATACCTAGCGTAATATTAGTAACGAGTACTTCTATTTGCTCATAATATTCAGCCAACATCCTTAAGATACCACCTTATAGGCCGATAGAAACGTCGCTTATAATAGCACAGTCGACCGTTAAAGACGACCTTGGCTAGCTAGAAAATCCTTGACCAGACGGTTGAAAATACGTGGTTTTTCGGCGTGTAACCAATGGCCTGTGTTTTCAACAACTTTGACCTGCGTATTACTAAAACGTTGGGTCACTTGCGTTTTGTGTTGTTCGGTTAGATAGTCTGAGTTCCCGCCCTTTATAAACAAACAAGGCCCTGAATAATGGCCGTCACTAACACTACTGGCAATGTGTTCGTATTGCTCGGTAATCGCATTTAAATTGAGTCGCCACGCGAAATGGTCGCCGTCCTTGCGGAGGTTCTTCAGTAAAAATTGGCGCACGCCTTTCTCTTTTATTGCCGAACTCAGTTGTTTATCGGCTTCACTACGGCTGCCTATTTGTTTTAGGTCCAAACCTGCTAGGGCATCTAGAATGCCATTGTGATGAGCAGGGTAAGCGACTGGAGCAATATCAGCGAAAACAGCTGCTTGTACACGATCTTCATAGCGCATAGCCACTTCCATGGCTATTTTGCCCCCCATGGAATGACCGACTAACGAAAATTCTTTTAAAGTTAATGCATCAGCCAGGGCCACGATATCATCTGCCATTTCCGCGTAAGTCATACTGTCACGATGAGGGGATTCACCGTGATTACGCGCGTCGGGGAGTACGCAGAAATAGTCATCGACTAAATCGCGAGCAAGGCTTTTGAGGTTATCACCATCACCGAATAAACCGTGAATGATAATAACAGCGGGGTTTTGCTTGTCGCCCATGGTTTCATAATGCAGTAATTCTGACTCTGCCATCGTTGTGCCTTTAGTGTTAAACTTTGCTAATATTTTCCGAGCTTTAGTGGTTGGTTGCAAGTCAACCCCACGAATCGATAACAATGAGGAATTAAAAACCGATGAAACGCATCGAAGTTGAAGACGATTTATACGCGTATATCGCGAGCCACACGCAGCAAATCGGTGAGAGCGCATCAGATATTTTGCGCCGTTTATTGGGCTTCGACAGTGTTGCTCAGGTTGAGCCGATGCAGGTCGAAGAGAGCGCTACTGACTCTGTTTTTAACCGGTTAAACCAGCAAGATGTTAATGTACAGAAAAGTGTAGTGGCGCGTTTCCTCTACATTTTGAGCATGCTGTATAAGACTCATCCCGAGCAGTTTGAAACCGTGTTAACTATTCGTGGCCGCGATCGTCAGTATTTTGCGCGCTCGGAAGAAGCGTTGCTGACCAGTGGTAATAGTACTAATCCGAAGGCGATCCCCTCGTCACCTTTTTGGGTGGTGACGAACAATAACACGACGAAGAAGAAATCGATGTTGACTCAGGTTGCGCAAAAGCTTGGATACAGCAAACCTGAAGTCGAGCAAATTAGGGACTTTTTATAATGACGGTGCATGAACGAGCGGGACAGCCCGCAACCGCAGCGGATAGTGTGAACATCGCGCAGCTGGTCAGTGCTTATTATGTGTACGAACCCGACCCACGTAATGCGCATCAAAAAGTGAGCTTTGGAACGTCAGGCCATCGCGGTTCTGCGCTGGCGCGAAGTTTTAACGAGGCACATATTTTAGCGATTGCCCAAGCTATTTGTGCCTACCGCGAAGAGCAGGGCATTGAGGGTCCGATTCTACTCGGCAAGGACACCCATGCACTTTCAGAGTCGGCTTACATTTCGGCACTCGATGTGTTTTTAGGTAATGGGTTAGAAGTACATGTACAAACAGAGCATGGTTATACGCCCACGCCTGCATTGAGTCACGCTATTTTGATGTACAACGCAAACCATCAAAAGCAATGTGACGGGGTGGTCATCACGCCTTCACATAATCCGCCACAGGATGGCGGCTTTAAATATAATCCGCCGCATGGTGGACCGGCCGATTCTGATGCTACGCGAGTCATTGAAAAATACGCGAATGCACTATTGTCGTCTGGTCTTCAAGGGGTTAATACTTGTGAACGGGAAGATGTGTTATCGCATCCAAAGTTAATCTTTGTTGATTGGCGTAAGCACTATATTGACGATCTGCCACGCTGTATCAATATGGACCTCATCAAAGGTGCAAATTTGCGTCTCGCGGTCGATGCAATGGGTGGCGCAGGTGCTGACTATTGGCACCAAATCGCAGAGACTTATGGGCTCAATATCGATATTTTCAACGATCACGTCGATCCAGGTTTTCAGTTTATGAGCCTCGATAAAGACGGCAAGATACGCATGGACTGCTCCTCGCCTTATGCCATGGCAGGTCTGTTGGCTTATAAAGATCGATACGATTTAGCCGGTGGAAACGACCCAGATTATGATCGCCATGGTATCGTTACACCGGATGGTTTAATGAATCCTAATCATTACCTTGCTGTTGCGATTGATTATTTGTGTAAGTCGCGGGAATGGGGAGCCGATGTTGCGATTGGTAAGACACTCGTTTCCAGCCAAATGATTGATCGCGTTGTAGAAGATAATCAACGCAAGGTTTATGAAGTGCCTGTTGGCTTCAAATGGTTCGCTCAGCAGCTACGTGCGGGCGATATTGGTTTTGCAGGAGAGGAGAGTGCCGGAGCCACTTTGCTCGATCGCCAAGGTGATGTTTGGACCACTGATAAAGACGGCATCGTGATGGTATTGTTAGCTGCCGAATTACAAGCTGCCACCGGTAAATCCCCGAGTGATTACTACAAAGAGTTATGTGCACAGCACGGCGAAGCCTTTTATCAGCGGGTTGATACGGCATCGTCGTTGGAACAGAACGCGCGCTTCAAGGATATTCGAGCCTACAAATTGAAATTGGCCACGTTAGCTGAAAGTAAAGTTGTCGATATCTTCACAAAAGCGCCGGGTAATGACGCTCAATTTGGCGGTGTTAAGGTCGTGTTAGAAGATGGCTGGTTTGCCGCACGACCCTCAGGCACTGAGCCGGTGTATAAAATCTATGCGGAAAGCTTTAAATCAGCCGCACACCTCGAGCAAATCATTGCTGAAGCGCGCGACTGGGTCGCTGAGCTTATTCAGTAATTGTTGGTGTACTGAAGCGCGTTAGCGCTTCAGTACCGCCGTACCATCCACTTCTTCTTCGGTATCGTCCTCTTCATCTGGCGCTTCTTCCGCCATGGACGTTAATAGCTCATCAGAGGTTTGTGACGGTGCTAGAATAGCAAAGTTACTATGTAACTGTTCCTCAGCTTTAGCTCGACGTGTGATGCGGTACAGTGCGTAACAACCCACAAAAGCGGTGAGACCACCAAGCAGTAGGAAGAAGTAGTTAATAGCACCGAACTGCATCAACGCAGCGACCGCCGGCGCACCGATGATACTACCTGCACCACCGATTTTGATGATAGCGCCCGTGGCGCCAACCATCTGGTCCTTCTCGAGGTAATCGTTGGTGTGTGCCATACCGAGCGAGTAGAGCGGCAGAATAAAGGCACCGAGCACTGCAACGACGAGATAGATCAATAAGGCGTTACCTGCACCAAGCTGTGCAAGTACAATAGCGGCTGCGGTTCCGCCTGCCGCACAAATTGCAATGACGATACGGCGATCGATACGGTCGGATAGCAAGCCAAACGGTGTTTGTGAGAGAAGCCCGCCAACAATGAACGCCGACATAAAGAACGTGATTTGCAACACGGAAAGACCAATATACGAGGCATACATTGGACCGATACCATAAAACATGGCGTAACATGCCTGCATTACGAAGGCGTTAATGACACCTAAAGGTACTGTGTTGAGCAGCATTTTAACGGGTACTTTGCGATTTTCGTGAGTGGTTGGCTCAACGGTGACGCTTACCAAGATGGGGATTAGTGCTAAATTGATAAGCAGTACCACAATGGCAAAGGCGATAAAACCACCCGGATCTGCGACACCGAGTATTAACTGACCGGCAATCAGACCACTGTAAATAATAACAAGGTAGATGGATAACAAGGTGCCACGGCTCTTGTTATCAGCCATGGTATTTAGCCAACTTTCAACAATGACGAAGATACCTGAAATAGCGAAGCCGGTAATAAAACGCATGACAAACCAGACGACCGGGTCAATCCAAATGGCTTGAACTAACACGCTGGCAGCGGCGAGGGCAGCCAGTCCGCCAAACGAGCGTATATAACCGACTCGGCGAATATCTTTGGGCGCGCGAGTCGAGCCAAATAAATAGCCAATAAAGTAGGCCGACATAATGAAGCCTGTGACCAGGGTGCCAAAATCTTCAATCGTGGCACGTAAACTGAGTAACGTACTGGTCATACCGACACAGACGCCAATCAAACTGATACTCGATAATAACGAGCTAATGCCACGTAATTGTTTTTTAAGCATAATGTTCCTGATCGCGAAGTTTGCTTTATTCTAGCGATATGACCTGATTTTGACTAGGTTATCGGCGAATAACTTCAATTTGTGTTGTTGAATGCATTCCCACAAGGTTATCCACAAGTTGTCACTTGCCGTGTTGCGCTTGGGTGTTTAACATGCATTTTATGACCGATTTTTTTAAGGCTAACTTATGACGCGCGCAATAGTTCGACAGATGATCTGTGTAGTCAGTTTATTACTTTGCTTCTCAGCTCAAGGTCGACTTATCGATGATCTATTTTCGGCGGAAATAGAGGTAGCATCGCAGACATCAAGTCAGCGCGATGATGCCTTGCGCGCGGCCTTTGAACAAGTGGTGATGAAAATATCGGGCACCGAGGAAACCTTAAGCAATAGTGCTGTTCGTAATGCCATGAGACAAATACAGGACTATTTATTACAGTACGGTTACCGTCGCGATGGCGGGACACTCTATCTCACTGCGAATTTTGACGGTCGTAAACTTGCCGAATTATTTAAAGTCAACCAATTGCCCTATTGGGGCAGTCGCAGACCTGAGCTACTGATGTGGATCGCCAATAGCGACGAACGGGGTAAGCGAAACATTTTGGCGGCTAATGACGAATCCATTTTTATTCAGCAAGTTCGCCATCTAGCGCAACAACGTGGACTGCCATTGCAATTTCCTCTAATGGACTTAACTGATGCAACCTCAGTCTCTGTTTCTGATATTTGGGGTCGATTTCTTACGCCGATTGCTAATGCTTCGCAACGCTATCGTGCGGATGGTTATCTTGTCGCCAAGGTCGTCGATCTCGGCGTTCCTGATGACGAAACACCGCAGCAAGGTCGCTGGCGCCTTGATTGGGTGGCGCGTGTCGGTGATGTACGTAAGTCGGGAGAGGTGTATGCCAACTCAAAAGACTTTTTGGCAACGCCATTTATAGAACAACTCCACGAAACACTCGCCAGTGAGTTCGCATTAGTGGCGTCAGGTGAGAGTAAAGCCATTCAATTTCCGATTCGTATTGAGGGCATCGAGGGATGGCAAAGCATTTTAGATGTACAACGTTTTTTTGCCAGTGTGACTTCTGTGCAACAAGTCAAGTTGACCGACTACAGCGCGACATTCAGTCGCTTTGAAGTGACGTTAACCGATACGCCCGATCATCTGTTACAAGCGATTGAACTTGATGGTCGCTTACAGCAAAAACGCCGAGACCCTTTCGCAGCCGTGACACAAGATACCGATGATGAAACGACTTATCGGTGGGTGGCAAAACAATAATGGCGGCAGGAAAGCAGCAACCACAGCAACTGACACTCGCCGTCCAGTTGCCCGATGACGAGAACTTCACAACGTATCTCGAACAACAGAATGATAGCGTTGTGCGTTGGTTAAAACGTATTGCTGATAAAGACGTTGATGAAACTCAAGGTGTGCGGCTTACCCTATTGTCGGGTCCCTCGGGCGCGGGAAAAAGCCATTTGTTACATGCAGTGGTATCGCAAGGTAGTCAAAATACGCATGTCATGTATCTGCCATTGGCTGAGTTAAAACACAGTGATGCAGAGCAGGTGCTCGCCGGGTTAGATGCGTTTGATATTATATGTTTGGATGACATTGACGCGGTACTGACCAGCCCCAACTGGTGCTATGAACTGTTTAAGCTAATCAACCGAGTTACTGATGAAGGGCGCTGTCGTTTGGTGATGACGGCCTCGGCAAGCGCCAGTCAATTGGATATTGAGTTGCCTGACCTGCGCTCCCGTTTGCAATGGGCAACCGCATTTCAGTTAAGTCCACTGGACGACGATGGTAAGGCAAGAGCGTTAACGTTGAGAGCCCAATGGCGAGGGTTACAATTACCCCATGACGTCGCGATGTTTATGTTACACCGATTAGGACGAGACACGGGGAGTCTGTTGGCGCACTTAGATCAGCTTGATAAGGCATCCATCGCACACCAACGTAAACTGACTATCCCTTTTATAAAACAGGTCTTGGCTATTTAGCGTCCTTTTGCTTTTTAAGGCCTAACCCCAGTTCACGTCCTCTATGACGTGCAAATCCAGTTGCACCAACAAAGGCAACAGTAGTAAAGATAATCTCTAACACCGACCATAAACGCTCATCTGGGTGCGTGTAAACTGTTGTCAGACCGTGCAAGAAATAGAACATCAGAATAAAGTTGAACCACGCATGGGTGTATGGTTTTCCCTTAACCAGCCCGAGCAGTGGGAAAAGCATGGGAAGTACCCAGAAAATTAATGATAAATAGGTCGGTAAAGCCGCCTCATCGGTTTCTGGCATGACGCCATGCCAAATAACCAATAGTGCTAACAATAACCAGTAGCCCAGTTGAGTTGCGATCCGGAAAAAACGTGTTTTCGGTGCCATATCGGCTGCCATTTTATACATCCTTGGTTGATTTCAACTGTTGCGCAATTTTCGCTACGCGCTGGCCTAAAGCTATCGCACTGGCGCGTTCGTTAGCAGTCAGCTTGCCGTTAGGGGTTTCATTTAGCGCGCCTGCGCCATAAGGAGAGCCCCCTGCATCGGCATGGTGCAGACTGGGTTGATCGTATGGAATACCCGTCAGCAACATACCGTGATGAAGTAGCGGCAACGCCATATTGAGTAGGGTACTTTCTTGTCCACCGTGCAGTGAGCTTGAGGTGGTAAACACTGCTGCAGGTTTATCGATGAGTTGGCCATTAAGCCATTCGCGACTCGTTGACTCCCAGAACTTTTGTAGTGCTGCGCTCATATGACCAAATCGCGTTGGGCTACCCATAATGAGTCCATCGCAGTTGACTAACTCCTCTTTGCTTAGCGGTATGTCACGCATACTTGCGGCGTCGCTATCGGTCTCTACTGTACGCATAAGTACTTCAGATCCAGTTGATTGCACGCCTTCAGCGATAGCATCAGCGAGCGCTCGCGTATGGCCGCCCCGGCTGAAGTAGAAGATAATCAGGGTACAAGCGCTCACTTGATGAGCTCCAATACATTTTCTGGCGGGCGGCCTAATACCGCTTTATCGCCTTTAACCACAATAGGGCGCTCAATCAGTTTGGGGTTGTTAACCATCGCTGTCAGCAAAACCTCATGCTCTGATTCATCAGCCAAGTTCAGCTCTTTATAGACCGCTTCTTTGGTACGCATCAGTTGGCGTGGGCTAAGGTCAAGCTTTTGAAGTAAGCTGCTGAGCTCAGCTTGGCTCGGTGGCGTATCTAAATATTTAATAATGGTCGGTTCAATCCCCTCGTTTTGCAGTAGCTCTAGGGTTTGGCGCGACTTTGAACAACGAGGATTATGGTATATGGTAACTGCAGTCATATCAGTTCACTCTATTAGTCTAACGTATAGACTTATAATAACGAATACGGGGCAAATATGAAATTGTCATTGCTAATTGCAAGTGTTTTAACGTTGAGTTTAGTCGCCTGTTCCAAGGCACCCGATATTCAGCTAAATGATGGAAGTGAGATTGATTGGCAGGGCGGCCAAGGCAATACGGTTGTTGTAAACTACTTTGCAGAGTGGTGCGCACCTTGTTTACGTGAATTGCCTGAGCTCAATGAGTTCCACCACGACGTTGTGAGCAATGACAGTCAACTAACGTTAGTTGGCATCAGCTTTGACCCGATGAATAATCAACAGATCAACGCGTTGGCAGAAAAGCATGGCATCGATTTTCCGCTTGCGTTGAGTCAACCGGCTCCTCAGTTGCCGTTTGATAAGCCCAAAATGTTACCGGCAACTTACATTGTCGGCCCTGGCGGTAAGGTCACAGGACCACTGCTGGGTGAACAAACTCAAACGACCCTAAAAAAAGCAGTCGCAGAGGCGCGCTTAGAGTAGCCTTTTTAGGCGTTCCTTCTCTGCCCGAAGTTGATCAATACGCGCGTTGAGGCGTTTTTCCGTTAACTTGTTTTGCGTGTGGTTTTGCGCTGTTTGTAACTGATCGATCGCTAAATCGAAACGGCCACGCAATGCCAAGGCTTCAGCTCGTGTTTCGTACATGGCCGCGCGATCCGCTGTTCGCTGATATGCGTCTGTCAGTAGATCCATGGCCGTTACCGAATCGGGTTCACTCAGCAGATAGTTGCGGAGCAATTTCACACCGAGTTCCGCTTCGCCCGAACGAATAGCCGCGTTGGCATAGTTTAGAGTGATGACTGGATCATCTGGGCTCCGAGTGTACTCCCGTTTGAGCATTTCAAGTGCTTTTTGGTTTTCACCCAGTGCGAGGTAGATATCGGTTTGCACATCAATATAAAAACGATTTCGCGGGTTGCGTTCAATTAAGGGCGCTAGCCATTGTTGTGCCGTTGCCGGATTACTTGAGTCAAGAGCTCTTATGGCTAGGGCATAGCCACCTGCTTGCTGATTGATAACGTTTTCGCTCTGGGCCATTTTGACAAACTCACTATTGGGAGTTGTGCGGGTGTAGCGTGCGTCAATACGAGCCTTTGCCAGTTCAAAATCCAAACTTTGTGGCACGTCGCGGCGGCCCATGGCTTCGGCTCGGGTACGTGTATCCGCAATACGTGATTCAGGAACAGGGTGCGTCAACAACATTTCAGGGGGCTTAGATACATAACGGTACTGATCGGCTAAGCGACCAAAAAAGTTAGGCGCACCCATGGGATCAAAGCCGGCATTAGCCAACGTTGTGATTCCTATACGATCGGCCTCTTGCTCAAACAGGCGAGTGTAGTTTATTTGTGCTTGGCCGGTAGCGCCAAGCGTGGTGTAAAGACCTGCTGCTCCGGCTTCTGGGTTGGCAAGCCCCAATAAAATCGAGCCCACAACACCTGCAATGGTGAGTGGCATATTTTGCTGTTGCTCTTCCATGCTTCGCACAATGTGTCGCTGCGTAACGTGCGCAATTTCGTGCCCTAACACGGCGGCCAGTTCAGACTCGTTGCGGGCTTGTTGAATCAGCCCGGTATGTACACCTACGTACCCCCCCATAAAAGCAAAGGCGTTTATTTCATTGATATTGAGCCAAAAGAATGAAAACGGATACCGCACATTATCCGCGTTACGGATAAGACGTTGACCAACATCCTTCAAGTAGCTATTTAATACCGGATCTTGAATGATAGGCGCGGAGGCACGCAGCTGGCGCATGTAATAATCGCCAACGACTTTTTCGCGCTCGATACTCATAAACCCAGCACCCGTGGTACCAATTTCTGGGAGGTTCCGTTGTTGTTGCGCGTGCGCTTTAGGTACTTCGAACGCGGTTGGCAGCGCCATCATAAGCGCAAGGGTAATACCACTTGTCATTGAGCGCTGAAATTTTTTTAGGTACAACATTCACATTAACCGCTGTTATGACGCAATATGCTACGTAGAGTTATTAATTTACAATAAGTTCCTTTTCTACTCTATGGTGTTACCGTAAGATTGCAAGCATCGTGAATCATTAATCACACCGAACAGGAAGCTCGGCATGTTCCAATATATTCAGCAGTGGTATCGGAATAAGTTTTCAGATCCGAATGCGGTAACATTATTTTTGTTACTGGTCGTTTCGGTTTTACTGATTGTATTTTTCGGTGGGATTTTAGCGCCGATATTGGCAGCGATTGCCTTGGCGTATCTACTTGATTGGCCCGTTAATCGCCTAATCGACGCCGGTGTCGGGCGATTACCAGCGACCATCATCGTGATGAGCTTTACGGTCTGTATCGCAACCTTGTGCTTACTCACCTTAGTACCTGTGGTATGGCAACAAAGCACCACTCTGATACGTGAGATGCCAGATATGCTCGCCAATCTTCAGGTCTGGCTACATAAGTTGCCAGAGCTTTTCCCTTCTGTCATCGATGAGGCGCAAATTACTGAATTGATGCAAACCGTCAAGCGGCGCGTTGTCGGGCTCGGTGAGCAGCTATTAACGAGCTCATTAACTTCACTCGTCAATGTAATGGCGATGTTAGTGTACTTAATCGTTGTGCCGTTGCTGGTGTTCTTTATGTTGAAAGACAGAGACGTTCTGTTAGCTCATGTCAGCCGTGTTTTACCGACTAACCGCCGTTTGATCACGCAAGTAGGCCAAGAAATGAACTTGCAGATCATGAACTACATTCGAGGCAAGGCGATTGAAGTGATCGTGGTCGCCGTGACTTCTTTTGCCGTATTTTTTGCGTTCGATTTGCGGTACACCACATTGCTTTCGATTCTGGTTGGGTTGTCAGTACTGATTCCATATATCGGTGCCGTTGTGGTGACTATTCCAGTCGCTTTGGTTGCGTTATTCCAGTTTGGTGCTACGGGCCCATTCGTGTATGTGATGATAGGTTATCTTATTATTCAAGCGCTTGACGGAAATGTACTGGTGCCACTGCTGTTCTCTGAAGCAGTCAGCCTAAACCCGGTGTATATAATTGCAGCGGTACTCGTTTTCGGCGGTATTTGGGGATTTTGGGGTGTGTTCTTTGCGATACCGTTAGCTAGCTTGGTGAAAGCGGTGATCACTGCGTGGTCGAGCCGCGACGCCTTACTACAGCAAGATGAGGTTCAGTAGAATTGCAGGCAAGACGTTGGTTGCGCCTTGCCTGCATCGAATTTAACTTTGTTCTAAGTGGTCAAGTACCACTTGGTGGTGTTCTTTAGTCTTGAATTTATCAAATACGTGACTGACGGTACCATCTTGCTCAACTAAAAAGCTAATGCGGTGGATGCCATCATACTCTTTACCCATAAATTTTTTCGGTCCCCAGACGCCGAATTGATCAGCAACGGCGTGATCCTCGTCGCTAAGTAAGGTGAAATTGAGCTCATCACGCTCAGTAAATTTGGCCAAACGTTTCGGTGCATCTGGGCTGATTCCGATTGATACGACGTTGTGTTTGAGTAGGCTCTCTTTCTCATCACGCAGGTTTTGCGCTTGTACAGTGCAGCCAGGTGTCATTGCCTTCGGATAGAAATACACCAACACGCGATGATCTTTCAGTAATTCGTGCAGAGATACTTTTTCTTCATTTTTATCTAAAAGTTCAAAGTTAGGTGCTTTATCACCTGCTTGTAATCGTTCCATTTTCAACTCCTACGAATGAATATCCAGTGTATATATGATAGCGAAGCTCAGTTTGGATTAAAATGAAGGGAACAAATTGCGCGCTATGTGTTCCTAGTCTTGTGTTTATTTGGGGCTACCAGTAACATTAGGCCCCATGATTAGGAATTTGGAGCCTATATGTTAACAGGTAGTATTGTTGCCTTGGTGACGCCGCTAACTAAACATGGAAATATCGACTATAACGAACTCGAAGAACTCGTCAATTTCCATGTAGAGTCAGGTACAGATGCGATAGTGGCGGTTGGGACGACGGGGGAGTCAACGACACTTAGCCATGAAGAACATATTGATGTGGTTGCAGCAATGGTTGAGCTTGCCGATGGCCGCATTAAAGTGATTGGTGGAAATGGTTCGAATTCGACCTCGGAAGCCGTTCAACTCACAGAAAAAATGACTCATTTTGGCGTTGATGGGTTTCTCAACGTTACACCTTACTATAACAAACCCTCTGTAGAAGGCCTGGTTGCGCATTATTCAGCGTGCGCTGAGGCATCCGATAAACCACAGATCTTATATAATGTCCCAGGCCGAACGGCGCTAGATATGCCTCCAGAAGTGGTTGAAAGATTAGCTGAAATTGATAATGTCATTGGCATTAAAGAAGCAACGGGCGATGTATCGCGTGTTGAAGAACTGAAGCGTCGGTGTGGCAATCAGTTTATCTTGTTAAGTGGGGATGATCCGACCGCATGTGAGTTTATGTTACGCGGAGGTCACGGTGTCATTAGCGTAACCGCCAACGTCGTTCCTACTCAGATAAAAGCCTTAGTTGATGCCGCAACGCGCGGAGAGCGCGAAAAAGCGGAGCAGATTGATGCCCAACTGCGTGACTTAAATAATGCGTTGTTTATTGAGTCAAACCCAATTCCAGTTAAGTGGGCCTTGGCTTTGATGGGAAAATGCAGCGCTAATTATCGCTTGCCATTGACCCCACCCAATGAAGATAGCCAGCTTGTTATAGAGCGCGCACTTAATCAATTACACCTACTTAAGTAGCAGGAGTGGAAATGAATTTTCGCCGTACAGCCATCGTGATTTCGTTGGCGACGATTACCCTCGCATCGTGTAGCTCGATCGAAAAGGAGCAGCCGAATGGCGACTTTGAATATGTAGAGCTTAACCAACGTCAAGAGTTGACGGTGCCATCTAATTTAGAGACTCCCGATTACAGCAATACGTATAAAATTCCACCTGCTGACGTGGCAGGTCCAGTCGGCAAGGATGTTCGTGTGGTATCGCCACGACAGGTTCATCCAGTGGCTTTAGGTAGCCGTGTGTTAGAGAATGAAGACGAGCCTCGTGTCTATTTCGACCTCGTTGAAGGCATGCCTGATACCGTCGCGAATACGGTGTGGAAAGCGGCAGAGCAAGTATTGCAGCGCAAAGGGTTAAACTACACGCAAACCGGTGAGAATCAATGGACGACAGAGCCGCTCACGATTCAAGACGAATATGAAGTTGAGGGTGACGATAGCGCTTGGTTTTTTGGGGATGATGAAACAACGGTATCGTTGCAACAAAGTTTCCGTTATGTGCTGACACAAGCACCTGAGAGTCACGGAAGAACAACGGTGTTAGAAGTTGCACTGGATGATGTGTCGCAAACGGTGAATGGCGAGAGCGTCGATATGTCGCAGCTGACGCAACATAACTTAGCGGTTGATTTAGTGAACAAGGTTGTATCTCAAGTCAACCGTGTGCACCAACAGTCAATTCAGCAGATTCGAGAAGCGGGTGTGCCTATTTCGGTAGGAAGTAATGCGAAGCAGCAGCCTGCTTATATTGTTGAGCTAGACTTTGACGATGCATGGGTGTTAACAGGTCAAGCGTTGGAGCAAATTGGCTTAGCGATTGATGACTTGAACCGTGAAGCGGGCACGTATTTCGTTGAATATTCAGAACCTGATTCAGGCTTCTTATTTATGGGAGGCGATGATTATGATTCGCTAAATATCCCAGAGGGTGAATATGAAGTTCGATTAGTCGAGTTTGGTGATGATACCGCAATCACCGTTTGGTCAAACGATGAAGTAGTCGATCAAGCGTGGCTCGAATCGGTCAAGCCAGCTTTTGAGCAAGCATTAAAAGTAGCAAGTCAACAGTAAAGGCGACACAACCTATGGAAAAACGTAACGAGCTGTATCGTGGTAAGGCAAAAACCGTTTACACAACGGATGACCCATCACGGTTAGTGTTGGAGTTCCGCAATGACACGTCCGCATTTGACGGGGAAAAAGTGGAGCAACTTGAAGATAAAGGAATGGTTAATAACCGTTTTAACCATTTCATCATGACGCAATTGGAAAACGCGGGTATTCCAACACAGCTGGACGAATTACTAAGCGATACGGAGTCTTTGGTTAAGAAACTCGACATGATTCCGGTCGAGTGTGTTGTTCGTAATGTCGCCGCGGGCTCGTTGGTTCGTCGCTTAGGTGTGGAAGAGGGCAAAAGCTTAAATCCACCAACCTTTGAGTTCTTTTTGAAAAACGACGCTTTGCATGATCCGATGGTCAACGAATACCATATCGAAGCTTTTGGCTGGGCCACCAAGGCACAAATCGAGCAAATGAAAGAGCTGACATTTAAGGTCAACTCGGTACTGAAGTCACTTTTTGAGCAAGCGGGGCTTTTGTTAGTTGACTATAAACTTGAGTTCGGAGTGTTCGATGGTCAACTGGTGTTAGGTGACGAATTTACGCCAGACGGTTGTCGATTATGGGATGCTGAAACCCGCGAGAAACTGGATAAAGACCGTTTCCGTCAAGGACTCGGCGGTGTCGTTGAGGCTTATAAAGAAGTAGGCCAGCGTTTGGGTGTCCAGTTTTCGTAAACTAGACCGCTGACCTCGATTTACTGTTTAGATGAGTCGTCCTTAGCGTTTTCTTTGGGCGACTCTTTTTTGGCTGGCCACTTAAATTTACTACTGTACTTGAGTACCATCAGGTTACTCAGTACAACACCAACAACTAATAAGATAATTAACCATACCCAATGGTCTTGCATAATTAGCCTCCCTGACTGCTTTCACAGATGGTATCAAAATAACGTTGCTTAATGCTATCTAGGTGCTCTAGGATGATTGCTTTTCCCTCAATATCAGCGTGTTCTATGGCTTCTGCCAGTTCACCTACGGTAAGCGCATCCTGTAATTGTTGAGCCAATGGTTGATAGCTAAGATGCCATGGTTCGCGCGCAACGCCCCCTTGATAAACTCTGTATGGGAAGAAAAAACCATAGTCATGGGCGTGTGCTTTCAACCAACACCATAGTTGATAACACGGTGCATTGATATCCTCGTATTCTGCGGGGATTAACTGCAACTGATTATCTTCTGTAAAACCCGAGGGATCCCATATATCCATATCAGTTCCCCAGTGGTGTCGACTCGCCCCCGGTAAGGCAGACCAATGCAAAATCGCATGAAGCTTTTCTTCGTCATTCAGTGTGTCAGTATTTAAGGGCTGACCATCGGTATCATTGATGATACGTTCACCGCGCCATTTTCGATTCCAAATCATGCGTTGACGGTCAAAGCTACGGAAGGCCGATGCGATCGCTAGGCTAATGCCGTCGCGCTTAGCAGCAGCCTGCATATCCAAAAAAGCGCGTGCGGCTAATGGATGTAGCAAATGACCCTCTGGCATTCTCAGCAAATGGTCTTCTGTCAAACCAAGACGCTGTATCGCAGTCATCATAAGGCGCTTTCCATTCCTTTTAAAATCGCTTGATACACATCAGTTAATTGATCCAAGTCGCTGATCTTAACGCACTCATCGACTTTATGAATGGTGGCATTAACGGGACCGAGTTCAACCAGTTGTGCACCTGTTGGAGCAATAAAGCGCCCATCGGAGGTACCACCCGCTGTCGACAGCTGAGTTGAATATCCACAGGTTTCAGTGATTGCGCGCTGTACGGTATCAATTAATGAACCTTCTTCGGTTAAAAATGCGGGACCGTTCAGCTTCCAGTTGAGTCGATAGTTGAGGTGGTGCACCTCGAGTATCGCTTCCACTCGTTGCTTTAATTGTTCAGCGGTCGACTCAGTCGAAAAACGAAAGTTAAACTCAACATCTAACCGACCCGGGATAACATTGCCTGCGCCGGTGCCCGCATTAATATTAGAAACCTGAAAGGTGGTAGGGGGAAAATAGTCGTTGCCATCATCCCAGTGTGTTTGCACCAATTCAGCCAGCGCGCTGGCGGCTTTATGAACGGGGTTTTCAGCCAGGTGGGGGTAAGCCACGTGACCTTGCACGCCGATGACGCTGAGTGAGCCTGAGAGGCTACCTCGGCGGCCGTTTTTAACGACGTCACCCAGTTTTTCAGTGCTTGAAGGCTCACCGACGATACACCATTTGATTTTTTCGTTACGTGCCTCTAGCGTTTCCATGACACGTTTCGTGCCATTAATAAATGGGCCTTCCTCATCACTGGTAATTAAAAATGCAAGATCAAACGGTGGCTCATCAACCGCTTGCAGGTAACGTTCAACAGCAACAATCATTGCTGCTAGACTGCCTTTCATATCCGCAGCGCCGCGACCATATAGGTAACCCTGATGTTCAGTTGGTTCAAATGGTGGAAACAACCAGTCGTTAGGATCGCCCGGTGGCACAACGTCGGTGTGACCAGCGAAGCATAGCACGGGTTTGCCTTGACCGTATCGAGCCCATAAGTTGGTGGTGTCATCAAATACCATAGTTTCGAGTTCGAACCCGAGTGCCTTTAGCCGATCACCTAACAGTACTTGGCACCCCTCATCGGCAGGCGTAATCGATGGACGTTCCAATAACGACTTGGCCAGTTGTAACGTTTCGCTGCTAGACATCAGGCTAACCATGCCTCCCACTGTTGCGCATTGAACCCAACTCGCATCTCGTCACCCGCTTCAACGAGTGGGCGCTTAAATAGGGTAGGTTGCTCGGCGATAAGTTGACTGACTTCATTGCGGTTGCTGAGATCGCGTTGCGACTCATCGAGTTGGCGCCAACTTGTGCTACGTTTATTAACCAGTTGTTCAGCAGGGATTTTAGCTAACCAGCTTTCCACCTCTTCGGCGCTCAGTGGGATTTCACGAACATCACGAAACTGGTATCCAATTTGATTTTGTTCAAGCCACTTTAATGCTTTTTTAACCGTGTCACAGTTTTTAATCCCATGCACTTTGATCATGATACGTCCTTTTGAATAACTAATTCTGATTCTAACGCGGTGACAGCACCGCTATTACGTAGCGTAAGTGTATCGAATTCGATGTTGGGCTGCAGTATAACGGCCATTAAATTGTATAAGTTTGTCTGTTGTCTTAGTAACGTTTGATTAAGTGATAAGAGTGGTGCGCCACGTTCAACTTCATTGCCACTACTAATATGGCGCTGAATAGCAGGTATTTTTGTTGACTGCTCATATGCGCCAAGGAACAACATGATGCGTCCATGCTGAGAACTGAGAAGATGAATAAAGTTTCCCGCTGGCGAAACGTAGTCGACTTTCGCAGCCGTTGGCGCAAGTAACTGATTGCTCGATACATCGATACATGTGGTACGCCCTAACCAATGCGCACGAATGAGTGGGCTTGGGTGGTGGCTTGAGTCAACTAAACGACCCGAACAGGGTGCAAGCAAAGAGAAAGCGGGCATGAACTCTCCAATGAACGATGATATCGGTAGCTTATCTGAATTCGCTGGATAGGTGCAAAACAAACCTTAAGTTGATTATAATACGTCCAGTAAGCAAAAGCGTATATAGCTAGGGCGGTGTGAGTTAATGAGTACACCCTATCAACAAAGTTATCCACAGAAAACGTTGATAACTTGAATAACTGAAGCGTAGCTGCAAATAAGGAATAATGTGTGAAAGTAAGTGTATTCCGACTCTTTAAAGACGGACATCAATACGCCAAACGTTGGCCTCGTCATGCAGTTGTCGCCGCATTTCGTGAGACTCGCCTGGTGCCTTTGCTGCGTTTAATGGAAAAATGGGTGCCCGCGATTGCAGTGGTTAACGCCGTTTTGCATTGGCAGTTTTTACATGCTTACTGGCAACAAGGTTTGGTCACCTCTTTGGTGATTCTCAGTATGCCCTTGCAGTTAATGGCGTGGTTTGGTTGGCGCGCTAATCAACCGTTGCCGATACGGTTGAGAAGCTGGTACTGGGAATTACGCGATAAACTTAAACAGAGCCGTGCCGTGCTAGAGCGGCCCTCTGTAGGCGGACCAACGTATATGGATTTAGCCAGCGTACTCCAAAAAGCATTGGCGGTTCTTCCACCGGAACAGCATTAATTCGGGTCAATGTATTGTTCATCATTAAACGTCACTAACCAGTTTGGGCGGTAAACCACCATTAATGTCACGGCCATACCGTTGAGAAGCGCTTCTGGGAACATAACTAATGGCGTTATCACTAAGTAATTTTCCCATACTTGTTTTGTGGTTAAGGTCTCTGTGGTGAGCGCCCAGGCGGCATGAGCTAGGTGAGTGGCGGCAATAGCAATCGCTGCAGCAAGAAATGCATTTAGAAAAATGTAGATGAATGGATGTCTTGGTAGTCGGTGATAAATGACCGCATAAGCGACGTAGGTCACCGCCGCAGGTATCACAATATGGCTCAGGTAAAGAGCACCAACGCTGGTGATAGGGTAGCTACTGTACAAACCATTAATAGCGATAATAGCGACGCCCGCGAGCAGGGCATAGCGAAAGCCAAGCATCAGTGTGACAGTGGTGATTAGCAGAAAATGAACGCTTAAACCTTGTTCCAGCTTGGCTGAAAACAACCAGATAAACGAAATGATGGCCGCCGAGCCAAATAGTAGATGCTGTAGAAGACGGCTGCGCCTCAACATTCGCCAATTGTCATTCACCCATGTGGCGATGAGTATACACAGAGCGACAATGTTAAGAAGCAGCGCCATGATTACGATCCTTTATATTGACTAACTAAACTGAAAAACGACTCCAGATCGGTGCGTGATCAGAGGGCTTTTCAATACCGCGCAGTGCGTAGTCGATACCGCTTTCTTGGCATTGTTCGGCTAACTGTTTAGTCGCGAGAATAAGGTCAATACGAAGGCCACGGTTGTCATCAAACCCGCGTGAACGATAGTCAAACCAGCTGAATTCATTGTCCTGCTCTGGATTCAATTGACGATACGTATCCACGAGCCCCCAGTCTAAGACTTCGTTTAGCCAATCACGCTCCTCAGGTAAGAAGCTGCATTTGCCAGTGCGCAGCCAGCGTTTAGCATTTGCGTCACCGATGCCAATATCGCAGTCTTGATGTGAGATATTCATATCGCCCATCACAATAACAGGTTGATCTGGGGATAAGTCATTATTCAGATAATCGATCAAATCACGATAAAACTGCGCTTTCATTGGGAATTTGGTGGGATGGTCGCGGCTCTCGCCTTGGGGAAAATAGCCATTTAACACACGCACTGAGGAGCCATCCGCCAATGGATAGTCACCCATTATCATACGACGCTGGGCGTCTTCAGGTTCGTTTGGAAAACCCTTCTGCACATTCGCCAACGGTTTTTTGCTCAGTAGTGCGACACCATAATGGCCTTTCTGACCAAAGAAGTTCACGTGATAGCCCATGTCTTCAACCGCTTGCTGCGGAAACTGGTCATCGTGAACCTTTGTTTCTTGTAATCCGATTACGTCTGGTTGATGTTTATCTATCATCGCCTGCAACTGGTGCAGACGTGCTCTGATTCCATTGATGTTAAATGATATGAATTTCATGGATTACCATAGTTAACTGTGATTGATGATAATTTGAGGATACCAAAGTTGACGCGGAGCTGCGAGAGGGAAAGGGGCTTCGGGGGATGTTTGGGAAAGTAAAAATCGGTATACTCCTGAGTTAAGAAAAGCTTGAGGAGAATTCGATTGCTACAATTGATGAATCAACTTGGCATGATGCTTCGGCAGCATACCTATGAAATTGCTATGATGATTATGGCAACATTGCTCGTGATTTATGGTGATGAAGTTAACCGACTGGTAAAAAAGATGGTTGGAAAATACCCTTTTATCGTTCGAGCGCTGGTATTTGTTGCTTTATGTGCATTCGGGTATGGCTATCTGCTGATTGGTTTTACGCCGTTGTTGGCAAGCTGGATTCATCTTATTCCGCTTCACCTGCTTGGACCGGCCGTACTTATTACGCTATTAGTACTGGGTGTGTTGGCAGAACGAAAAAAACAATTATAAGTAAAAGGATAGGGTGCCATGACACAATCTTTTGTCGCGCTCCGAGCCGGCCATTCAGCGTTATCGCATATTCAGAATAACGGGTTGAAAGCCGATGACGTAGGCTTACTGATGGGTGCTTCGGGAGGTCCCAAGTGGTTTGTACTTCAAGGTATCGATGAATGGCTATTTGGTGAGTTTTTTGCTAATAAAAAGGCTCCCCTCAACACCTTAGGAACTTCGGCTGGCGCATGGCGATTCGCATCGTTAGGACAAAATGATCCCGTTGCTGCAAGTCGGCTATTTGCCCAACTCTATAGCCACCAAACGTACAGTGCTCAACCTGATCAGCGCGAGATAACGTCGGAGGCAGAAAAGCTCTTGCACAAATATGTACCTGAATCTGCGGTATCAGATATTTTGTCGCAAACTCGGGTGCATCATCATTTTATTGCTGTGCGCTGTTTGCGCTCAACGGCGTTGGAAGGGCGTCGACAAGCGTTAGGTCTGCTGTCTTCAGCGCTGGCTAATAGTGTCAATCGACGCTGGTTAGGGCGCTATTATGAGCGTGTGGTTTTTCATCATCCTGCATCCGATTTGACGATATCAAAGCACTGGTCAGACTTACCGACACGCCATGTAGCGTTAACCGAACAAAACTTTCAGCCAGCGTTACTAGCGACGGGCTCCATTCCTCTGGTGCTTGAAGGTGTGCGCGATATTCCTGGCGCTCCCAAAGGTGTTTATCGCGATGGTGGAATCACTGATTATCACTTCGATATCGACTTATCACGGGTAGACGGACTGACACTCTATCCTCACTTTCATCATCAAGCGATTCCAGGTTGGTTCGATAAACGCCTGAAGTGGCGACGCAGTAAGGGGCGTGATTGGCCGAACACGCTATTTATTAGCCCGACCGATGCATTTTTACAGAAACTACCGTATCAAAAAATTCCAGACCGTAAAGACTTCGCGCAGCTTGATGCGACGCAGCGTATTGATTATTGGCAGAAAGCAATCGATGCCGGTCGCTGGATGGCTGATGAATTGCAAACACTGATAGCCAATGGACGTTTGGGTGAGCGCACCCAGTTGTGGGACTGAGTTAATCGATATCACACATTTGTTCAAATCGTTCAGCGGCCAATCGTGCCGCTGCAATGATTAACACGGTTGTTAAGCGCTGTTTAAGCGCATCGAGCATGTCACTTGCTTGACTGTCGCCCGCTTTGCTGGCAAGCAATATCCACGCGAATGCGTGAAAATCACTCTGTGGTAAATGCTCTCCTGTCTGATACATCTGACCTAAGAAGCGCATGGATTTACTGTGACCGAGCATCGCCGCTCGCCTAAAATGTTTGGCTGCTCTAAAGGGGGTGTCTTGATAGCATTCCGCGGCTTTGACGTAGTGATATTTAGCGCGCTTAGCAACCGATGGACGTTGATCAGGGCGTTTATCGTCGACAGACTCAACTGTTAAAGCAGGCTGTTGCTGCAAGGTGGCTATTAGGGAATCGACCCGAGCGAGCAAGTCAGTCTGCCATTGGTTAATGTCGTTGCGGCTCATAGGCTGTCAGTCACGCTTTTTTATGGTTAGAATGAAACGCATTGTCTCTATGTTATGCGTAAATCAATGAAAAACCAATTAAGTGTTCCAAACCCCAAACAAATTGGCAACCAAAACTTTGCTGAACTGCTCGCAGCGGGTAACAGTATGTGCTTGTTTGTTTGGCAAGACACTGATCTGTGGCCCGTTCGTTATGTTTCTGAAAACGTCGAATCAATTTTTGGCTATACCAAGCAGCAATTCCTTGATAGAGACGTTCACTTCAAATTTCTTGTACATGAAGATGATTTACCTCGAGTGAATGAAGAGGTTAAACGGTTAAAAAGTGGCGAAACTGGTTACCGTATAACCCACAATGACTATCGTATCCGACATAAAAATGGGCGCCATGTATGGGTCTCGGATACGTCAATTATAAAAATGGATACCGAGGATGGCGTGCCGCTGCTGTTTGGTTATTTGATTGATATTACCGAGCGGAAAGAGCTTGAGATAAAGTTAGAGACGGAGCGTAATCGTCTGCAACTATTACTGGACGCAACGCGCTTAGGTACGTGGGAATGGAATCCTCAATCGAACTTAACGGTGTTCAATGACCGTTGGGCACAAATTTTTGGTTGGTCAAGGGAGGAGCTAGAGCAGAGTCCTTATAGTTGGTCGAGCCGACTTCATCCAGACGATTACGATCGCGTCTGGCGTGCGGTAAAGGACCATCTTGATGGCATCACACCATTTTATGAGAGCCAGCACCGTATCCGGCATCGTGATGGGCATTATGTTTACGTGCTTGACCGCGGTCGCGTCATTGAACGTGATGAGCATGGCAATGCGACTCGCTATGCGGGCACAGTGACTGACGTAACGGAGCAGAAGCAAGCTGAAATTAATGCTAGGCGGGCGGCCAGCGCGAAGAACGTCTTTTTAGCTAATATGTCTCATGAGGTGAGAACGCCACTACACGGGATACTTGGTCTGGTCGGTGTGTTAGAAGGAACCGCACTCAATGAACGCCAGCGGCAACTGTTGCTCACGGTTAAAGAGAGTGGCGACCACTTACTGCAAATGCTGAATGACTTATTGGATCTCACACGGGCTGAAGAGGGACAACTCAAGCTCAATAAAGATGTCTTGTTGTTACCGCGGATAATGCAACATATTGAGGCGATGTATCGTCCTGCTATCGAAGAGAAAGGTGTTAACTTCGTTATTCGACAAAGCAAGCAATTGCCCGAGCGCATATTTAGTGACCGCGCACGCATTGTCCAGATACTGACTAATTTGCTCAACAACGCGGTCAAATTCACTGATAAGGGGACTATCACTCTACATGTTGATTGGCAGGCTGTGGAACAGGGTGATCAACCCGCTAGAGAACGGGGTGATTTGCTTATCAAAGTCAGTGATACCGGGTCTGGTATTCGAGATACACAGCGTATTTGGCAACTATTTGAGCAGGAACAGCAAGGCTTAAGTAAAAAGCAGAGTGGTAGCGGGCTTGGGTTAGCGATTGTGCGAAACTTGGTGCAATTATTGAGTGGGTCAATTTACGTTGAAAGTGAGCCCGAACAGGGTGCGTGCTTTAGTTTAAGGTTGCCTATGTATGCAGTGTATAGTGACCAAGTTAATCCTGAAGCACTTGATAAGCCGAAACTACCCGAGTTGGCGCCAAGACGAATATTAGTCGTGGATGACAACCCGATTAACCAGCTGATTGTCAGTGAAATGCTTACATCACTCGATCAGCAGGTGATAAAAGTATCGAGTGGGCAAGAGGCGGTTGAAGTGTTGAAACGCAATGTCGTCGAAGTGGTTTTTATGGACCTACATATGCCGACAATGGATGGTATGGAGACAACGCAGCGTATTCGCGACCTACCTATTAACCAACCTCATATTGTGGCATTAACTGCGAATGCGTATCCTGAAACGCGTACACAGGCATTGAGATCAGGAATGGATGACTACCTGACGAAACCTTTCGTCAAGGCGGACTTAGCCCGAATTTTAAACCGACTGGATAAGGTAAAAAGTTAATGAGTTTTAAAAGCACAGAGCGCTATATTGTATCCGAAGGTTTGTCGCAAGCGGTTAATGCCGCAGTGACACTAGAAAAGCCGTTGCTATTAAAAGGCGAGCCTGGCACTGGCAAAACACGACTGGCGATGGAGCTCGCTGAGACATTGGGAGCGCCGTTTTTACAGTGGAACATCAAGTCAACAACCAAGGCACAACAGGGGCTTTATGAATATGATGCGGTTTCGCGCTTACGTGACAGCCAACTCGGTAGTGAGAAAGTGCACGATATTTCGAACTACATTAAGCCAGGAAAACTTTGGCAGGCATTTACGGCGGATAAGCGACCTGTATTACTCATTGATGAAATAGATAAAGCCGATATTGAGTTTCCTAATGACTTGCTGCAAGAACTCGACCAAATGGCATTTCACGTTTACGAGACGGGAGAGCAAGTTGAGGCAAAGCAACGTCCAATTGTAATTATTACCTCGAATAATGAGAAGACACTCCCAGACGCCTTTTTGCGTCGTTGTTTTTTCCACTATATTCAGTTTCCCGACGAAACCACATTAAGTGAAATCGTGCACGTTCATTACCCCAACCTTCAGCCCCGTTTATTAGACGAAGCTTTAGCCGTATTCTTCGGCGTGCGCTCGATTTCGGGACTCAAGAAAAAGCCATCAACATCTGAACTACTGGACTGGATTCGCTTACTGTTAACTGAAGATATTTCGCCAGAGCAACTGGCTGAGTATCGCGAGCGGCCGTCCATGCTACCGCTCGCTGGCGCGTTGCTAAAACACGAACAAGATATCGAATTAATTGAGCGGGCATCACGTGCTTACTGAGTTTTATTTCACCCTCAGAAAACATGGGTTGAAGACGTCGATCACTGAATACTTAACACTGCTAGAAGCTCTAGAACGTGGTGTTATTTGGGGGAGTATCGATGACTTTTACCAGTTATCTAAGGTTATGTTGGTAAAAGACGAACGTTATTTTGATCGTTTCGATCGCGCATTTGCCGAGTATATTGATAAAGTGTCAGAGGTTGATGTCGCAGAACAAATCCCAGAGGACTGGCTCAACAACCCCTTAATGCGAGAATTATCTGAGCAAGACAAGCAGAAGTTGAAGCAGTTGGGTGGTCTGGATGAGTTGATGAAGGCGTTTAAAGAGCGCTTAAAAGAACAACAGTCTCGTCATCAAGGCGGCAACAAATGGATTGGAACAGGCGGTACATCGCCGTTTGGCGCTTATGGCTATCATCCTAACGGTATCCGTATTGGCCAGGATGGGAACCGTAATCGCAGTGCGGCCAAAGTTTGGGACAAACGTGAGTTTCGTGATTTAGATGAGGATGCAGCGCTTGAACAGCGGTCGTATCAATTAGCACTGCGTTCGCTAAGGCAGTTTGCTCGGACGGGGGCTCAGACCGAACTCGATCTCGACGAAACGATTCGCGCGACGAGCAAGAAGGGGGGCCTGCTCGATTTGCAATGGCAGGCTGAGCGCCATAATGCAGTAAACGTACTGTTGTTACTTGATATTGGTGGATCAATGGATGACCACATTTATCAGGTGGAACAGTTGTTTACCGCACTCAAGGGCGAGTTCCATAACTTAGAACGCTTTTACTTTCATAACTGTGTTTATGAGGGAGTCTGGCACAACAATGCTCGTCGACGTTCGAGTTTTGTGAGTACAGAGTCGCTGATAAAACGTTTTGGTGATGACTACCGTTTAATTATCGTAGGTGATGCAACCATGGGCCCTTATGAAATCGCGTTCTCAGGCGGTAGCGTAGAGCACTGGAATGAGGAACCCGGTAAGGTATGGCTGGAGCGTCTCTTGGCCCGGTTTGAGCGCGCGGTATGGTTGAACCCTCAAGCTCAACAGCACTGGAAGTACTATCCGTCTATTCACTTGATTAAGGAGATCATGTCGAATCGTATGGAGGCTTTGACGCTCGCTGGCATACAACAGGCGATTGAGCATCTCCGATGAAATATCAAAATCAGTTTGCCTTGCTTGATGATGCACGGGAAAGCTTGCTTCAGCGTGTTGCGCTTATTCGTATGGCACAACACAGCATTAAACTTCAGTATTACCTGTGGCGAGATGATGCCAGCGGTTTAACGTTATTAAATGAGTGCAAGCAAGCGCTCGAACGAGGCGTTGAGGTTTACTTGTTGTTAGATGACTTTACCAGCAAACCTACTGAACGCTTGTTGCGAGATCTGAGTCAGCACCCAAACTTTCAGGTAAAATTGTTTAATCCGTTGGTTCATCGCAAACTCCGCTGGTTAAACTACTTTACTGATTTTCGTCGAGTGAATCGGCGCATGCACAATAAGGCGTTTATTGTTGATGATCAGTATGCCATTGTCGGTGGACGCAACATCGGTGATGAGTACTTTGGCACTCATTCGGGGCAGTTGTTTTCCGACTTAGATGTGCTCATGAAAGGTCAGGGAGTCAGTGAAATAGCCGATGACTGGTTGAGCTATTGGCAATGTGACCTCGCTGTATCAATTGAAAATATTGCGGGTCGAAGTCGTACTGAAGCGTTCATTGAGCGCTGGCAGCAGTTCAGCAAACAAGCGCATGCGGAACAATTGAACGAATACGTATTTGGCGGCCTATCAGAAGAAGCTCTTGATTTGAGTCGGGTAAACTGGCATGAGGCAGAAGCTCAATGGATAAGTGATGACCCCTATAAAGCTTCATTGTCGCGTAAGCCATCGCGCTTGGTCGTTCAACAAATGGTCAAGGTGTTAAGCAAGGCAACTCAACAGGTACGCATGGTCTCACCTTACTTCGTGCCGACGCAGAATGGTGTACAGCAAATTGAGTCGATGTTGGAACGCGGTATTCAGTTTCAAGTTTTGACCAACTCGTTGGCTGCTACGGATGTACCTGCTGTGCATGCTGGATATCAACGTCGCCGTCGACGCTTACTGACAGCGGGGGCTAAGCTATATGAGTTGCGACGCACGGAAGAGTCACCACAAAACCGCGTGCTACCTTACTTTCGTAGGTCGGCGACGAGTTTGCATGCCAAGACGGTAACGGTAGATGAACGCTCGGTATTTGTTGGCTCATTTAATTTTGATCCTCGCTCCGCACAAATCAATACTGAGGCTGGACTCATTATTGAATCACCCAACTTAGCTCAACGTATTATTGAAATATTTGATCACGAACTACCACTACGCGCGTATCAGGTAAGGTTAAATCGTTTTTATAAGCTCTATTGGGTTGATCGAAGCCATGTACCTGTTAAACGCATCTATCGCGAACCTGATGCTGGGCTCAGACGACGTTTTGTAGTCTGGCTAACAGCTCGCTTACCGGTTGACCATTTACTGTAACATGACGCATAAGAAACCCCACTTACCAACAAAGTGCTGTGCTCATTGTCAGCGCCCCTTTACTTGGCGTAAAAAGTGGGAGCGCGATTGGGAGCATGTCAAATACTGCTCGAAACGCTGCGCTGGGAAGGCACGCCAAGCGGCGCGCCAGCAGTCGGATGTTGATCAAAGTTGCTGAGCTATCCAGAGACGTACCTTTTTTTCCAGCAAGAACAAGGGTAATGCACCGTCCTCAAGTACCACGCGGTGAAAACTTTTAATATCGAATTTAGCGCCAAGTTTTTGCTCAGCCATGCGACGTAACTCGGCAATCTTCAACTGGCCTATTTTATAGGCTAATGCCTGACCCGGGAGCGCCATGAAACGCTCAGCCTCAGATACAGCGCGTGCCTCGGCGACCGGTGCATTGTCATACATGTATTCGAGTACTTGTTGACGTGTCCAGCCTTTGTCATGAATACCTGTATCAGTGACCAAACGAATTGACCGCCATAGCTCAGCCGCCAAAGCGCCAAAGCGTTGGTACGGGTTTTGGTATAAGCCTAATTCATCGCCCAGCGACTCGGCATATAATCCCCAACCCTCAGTGTAAGCTGTTTCACGTCCGTACTTACGAAACAGTGGCAAATCCTTAAGTTCTTGCTGAATGCTGATTTGAAAGTGGTGACCTGGAGCCGCTTCGTGAAGAAATAGCGCAGTTTTAGCCCAGGTAGGACGCGAGGACAGGTCATAGGTATTTAAATAAAATACAGCGGGTCGAGAATTATCTTGAGGTGCTGACTGATAGCTACCCGAGCTCGCTGATTGCTCGCGGAAACGTTCGACCGGTCTGACTTCGTAGTCTGCTTTCGGAAAAATATTGAAGAGCTGAGGTACGCGCTCATCGACTTTAGCGCGCAATGAACGATAGTCTTCTAGCATCGCCTGACGACTCGGATAAATAAATTGATCATCGTTGGTCATAAAGTCAAAAAACTGTTTTAAATCGCCTTCGAAATCAACTTCCCGCATTATTTTGCGCATTTCGTCATGAATACGAGCAACCTCTTGTTTGCCAAGTTGGTGAACTTTATCGGCGCTGATATCGATCGAGGTGTTCACCTTTATTTGATGTTGATACCAGGCCTTCCCATTGGGAAGTTGCCCAATACCAAAACTTTTGGTGCGCGTGTGAGGGAGATAATCTTCTTCTAAGTAATCAGCAAGACGCTGGTATGCAGGAAGGACCTCGTCACTCAGAATTCGGTTGTATTGTGCTCTTATGGTCTGCTTTTGTTGCTCTGACAGTGTTTGTGGTAAGTCGTCAACGGGACGCCAAAAAATGCTTTCTTTTATATTTCTGACCTGTTGCGCTCTAATTTGCGCAATGGCCTTTTCAATAAGCACTTTGGGTTGCACAACGCCTTGTTTTACTCCGTTCCGCATATTTTCAATCGCTTGATCGAAAATTACAGGAATTTGATGCATACGCGCTGCCCAGTTGGCGTAATCTGCGGCATTATTAAAAGGCTGAGCCGAGGTACCCGAACCCAACATCGCGTATTGGTTAGCGATGTTATAAAACTGATTAATGGGTATTAGATGAGCAGGGAACTTGCTACCTTCAATCGCGTCTATTCGATCTTGACGGAATATTTGGTAACTGATTTTTTGCTTCTCTGTCAGTGAGTCGATGTCAATCGAGTCAATCTTATCAAGGTACTTTTGCTCTAATTCGAGCTGCTGCTGTCGATGTGCTGGTGAGAGAAAATTCGGTAGCTTATCGTTATAACCCGTGCGTCCGATGTAGGTGGCTGTCAAAGGGTTCAAGCTCAGACTTTCATCAAAATAATGGGTGTAGAGCTCATCGAGCTTTTGCGACACGGAGACACTTTTAATTGATGAGGATGCCTTTGTACTTTGCGTTTGTTGTGGGGCGTCACCGCAACTAGCAAGGAAACCCGCTAATGCTAATACAATCAAAGAATGTTTCATAACTAGGCTAACTCCGTTCTATTTCTGCCGCGTTGCTTCGCTTCATATAGTGCCTTATCGGCCGCCACGAGTAATGCACTGTGATTTGGGTAGTGTTCACTCGACGCAACGCCAATACTGACCGTTACAGATAGATCGTTGGCAAGGTGATTAAACGAAGTGTCTTCCACCGTTTGTCGAATGCGTTCTGCCGCCTTGAGTGCCTCTTTAGCGTTAGTCTCAGGCATTAAAAGGGCAAACTCTTCACCGCCCCAACGCGCGATGTAGTCGACATCTCTAAGCATATTACTGAGCAGTGAAGAGAGTTCGATAAGCACTTGGTCTCCGATCACGTGTAAGTAACGGTCATTGATTAGTTTAAAATGGTCGACATCGATAATCGCAAGAGACAAGGGTTGGGCTGAACGTTCACAGCGCTTGACCTCATATTGCAATTGCTCATCGAACGCGCGTCGGTTACCCAGCTGAGTCAATGAGTCTTGGCGCGCCAAGCCTTTGAGCTCCTTGGTTTTTTCAGCGACCATCAACTCGAGTTGTGTGCGCTGGTTACTTAAGAACCGGATGCGCGCTCTGACTAATACGGTGGTGATGGCAATGCCAGCCAAAGCAATGGTGAGCCAGAACCACGACTGTTGCCAAGGGTGCTCTGAACGGGTGAATGCAAAGCTAACTGGTTCGCTCCATGCGCCGCCAGGATACGCCGCTCGAACCTGAAATACATAATCGTTGGCAGGGAGCGATGTATATTCTGACGTTGTCATCGACCCGCGAGGTAGCCATTGATCATCAAAACCGACCAAACGTACTTGGTACTCAATGTGATCCGCCATCAAGTAACCTAATCCTGCATAATTGACCACTAAGCGTTGCGTATCTGCTGGAATTCGACTCCCATAACTCACTCGTTTTCCATCGGCGGTGACTGAAGCAATCACCGCGGGTGGAGCAATTTGGACCATTGCTTTCAAATCAGAAGGTGCAACCGAGGATACTCCCCGCGCGGTACTCATCCACACGCGACCATTATCACTGCGTATCATCGAGGGCCCGCCGCTATTAACTTGTGAGCTGCCCATGCCATCGACTTCGGTAAAGCGTTGATAGGTCAGTTTATCGATAGTGCCCTCGAGAAAATCGTTAAATACGTCGTGAGCGATAAAAATCGCTCCACGATTCGAGCCTAACCAAATATTGGCGTCTCCATCGAACGACATCGCAAGGTAGTTATCAAATGGTAAACCCTGATCACGGTTAATTATTTGCCATTTATTATTGTTCTGGTTGTGGTATATCAACCCACGGTCGGTCGCCAAAAAGACATAGGGACCTTTATGGCTAATTTGGAAAGTGAGTTGAGCATTATGTAAATCAGAAAAATCGAGTTGCTTTACTGCCCATTCTCCACCCGTTGAGGTGGCTAAATCAACAACCGAAACGCCGCTAACAGAGGCGATCCATAACTCATCATTAATAACGCGTAGTGCGGTGATGTAATTATTTTGTATCCCATCTTTAGTCGTAATCGTGCGCGTCTGCCATCCTTGGTCAGTGTCTACGAGCTGCGTTACGCCCGTGGGGGAACCGAGAAAAATGCCATAGTCATCCGATGTTGTTAGAGCGCGCACTTCCTCAGACCGGAGCACAGTGTCTGAGGTTAAGTGTTGTGTCACACGCTCACCGTCCCACATGAATAATCCGTTCGTGTAGGTACCGATGAGTAGTTGACCTTGGTATTGTTCAAAGGATAACACCGATTGGTTGGCTAATGGGTGAGGCGCCTCGAAAGTGGTTAAACGAGACTCGGTTAGTCGGCTGATACCGCTACTGGTTCCCACGTAGAGTTTATTCTTGAATTCATAAACGGTGCGTACAAAGTCTCCAGCGAGCCCATTATGAGACTGCATGGTGGTAAACAACGAGCGACGAAATTGCATCAACCCACCATGGGTCGAGACCCATACGCTGCCCTCTTGATCCTCTAAAATATCAAGCACGTGATTATTAGGGAGACCGGTCTCGGTGGTGACTTGTTGTAACTCACCTTTGAAAAAGCGTAATATGCCGTTACGGTAGGTGCCTAGCCAAAGGGCACCATCCTGTGTTCTGTTAATTGCGCTGATAGTATAGTTAATGTCCGGCAATAGTTTTTTGAACTTGAAGCGCTCGTCCTGTTGTTGAAACAGACCACTCCCTGTACCAACAAGCAATCGCCCATCGTGATCGAGAAATAGCTTGCGAATGCGGTTATCGGGCAACCCACCCACTCGCTGAAACTGCGTGGCGCCAGATTTTTTAACCATGAGCCCGCCTGCAGTTGCGGCCCACAAATTGCCCGCCGTATCGACTCGCGCCTGATAAACATTGTTAGAGGGCAAGCCATTGTCGGTGGTAAATTGGGACACGCGTTCGTTATTTTCGTAGTTAATAAGCCCTTGCTCACTGCTCGATACCCAAATCGTACAATTGCTATCGATTTCAACCTCATTAACGAACGGTGGAGCGGGCTCAAGTGGTAACCATCGATTATCGTGGAAGCGGCTTATACCACCACGGGCACCTGCAACATAGATACTATCGTCACACGGATTGAGTGCGATTGAGAAAATACCAATATCGGGTAATCCAGTGACACGAATATCATCGTAAATATCAAAGTCTTTGCCATCAAAACGTACGGGGCCTTGCCATGTGCCAAACCAAAGAAACCCTTGTTTATCTTGGGCGATGGCATTAATTGAGTTGTGCGGCAAGCCGTCGCGCGTAGTCCAGCTTTGACGGGTCATGTAGTGTATGGATTGATCAACGGGCAGCTCAAAGTCGATAGTATTGATGGCCGAGACAGTAGGAGCGCTTTGCGCGTGGCTGTCTATACTGAAGAGCGAAACAGCGATAACGAGTGAAAACAGTTTAAGCATGTTGGGTATCACGGGTTTGATCATTAGTTCACGACTTAAAGGATTGCTTGCAATCAGATGGTACGTGAATTGTAAATTGATTACCAATACTTACAACATTCGTAATAATTGAATCTGAAAATATATCAACCTTGGAGATTAAGCATGACTAAATCTTATGCGGCACAATCTGAAACCTCGGGTATGGCTCCCCATACTATTGAGCGCCGTGAACCTCGTGCTGACGATGTAGCCATCGATATTTTGTATTGTGGTGTCTGCCATACCGACATTCACTATGTGCAAAACGATTGGGGCGGCACGATTTATCCGGTGGTACCGGGGCATGAGATTATTGGGCGCGTCACACAGGTGGGTGCTGATGTGAAAGACTATAAAAAGGGCGATATCGTAGGCGTTGGCTGCATGGTTGATTCTTGCCGAAGCTGTGAAGCGTGCGATCAGGGTCTCGAGCAATATTGTTTAAATGGCATGGTGCCGACGTACAACGGTGAGGACAAACATGACGGATCAGTGACCTACGGTGGCTATTCTGAAAGCGTCGTTGTCAGTGATCGGTTTGTTGTGCGCGTTCCCGACGCACTCGATCCTGCGAAAAGCGCGCCTTTGTTATGTGCCGGGATCACGACTTATTCGCCATTACGCCATTATGGCGTTAAAAAAGGCGATAAGGTCGGTGTGATTGGTATGGGTGGGCTTGGTCACATGGGTGTCAAGTTCGCTAAAGCGATGGGCGCTGAAGTGACATTGTTTACGCGCTCAGAAAGCAAGGTGAAAGAGGCTAAAAAGCAAGGCGCGGATCATGTGGTAATTTCTACGGATCCAGAACAAATGGAAGCCGTTGCCGAGACATTTGATTTCATGCTCGACACCGTGCCCGTTCAGCATGATTTGAATCCTTATTTAAACTGCCTAAAATTTGACGGTACCCATATTTTGGTTGGGTTACTCGAACCCGTTGATCCTGCATTACAGGCGGGGCAATTAGTGCTGAAGCGTCGTGTATTAGCTGGCTCTTTGATTGGTGGTATGCCTGAAACGCAGGAAATGTTGGACTTCTGTGGTGAGCACGGCATCCACTGCGATGTGGAAATGCTTGATATTAAAAATATCAATGAGGCCTTTGAACGAATGAAGAAGGGCGATGTTAAGTATCGATTTGTAATTGATATGGATACTTTGAAGCAATCTGCTTGATTCAACTAATCTTCAATCAAAAAGATTGACGGACGTTGATTTTTCCGTCAATCTTTTTTTATTTGGACGGTTAATCAATCCTCGTGAAACAGTTACTTCGTCCTACCTATATTACAGGTAAGCTTGATCCGAATTTCCGTCGCAACCAATTGTTGGAAGTGTGTCTGGTTATCGGGGTTATTGCGTTGTTATCATTGGCGGCATTAAACGCCTTTTTGTTTAATGATCTAGACCTTGCGCTCATGGATGCCATAGGTGCAGGTATTGCTGGCGGCTTACTTTACTTACTTAAAAAACGCCATTTGATAGAATTAGTCAGTTGGTTGTTTGTGGTAATGATAGGTATGTTAATTTCAACATTCCTGTTGTTAGCGTCAGGCAATAATAACGGCTATCTTTGGACTGCTTTGTTCCCACCTTTTGCTTTCTTTCTTCTTGGTAAAAATAAAGGTCTTTGGATCACTTTATTGTTTTTCTCTGTATTTATGTTTCAGTTGTACACGACAATATTTGTTAATAAAGCCCCTCACTTATCCCTAGGCGCCTTCTTAAACACACTCGAGGTGTTTGTTATAAGTCTTCTGTTGTATCGCTTTTACGAGAAGACACGGACAGAAGCCAATCAATTGTTACATGAACAGAGTCTACGATTGGAGAAAATGGCAAAAACCGATAAGTTGACACAATTATTTAATCGACAGTATCTCGACTCGACATTGTTTAGTTTGTACAAAGAACGTCGGTCACTACCGATTTCAGTGCTGTTGCTTGACGTTGATTTATTCAAAGCGATTAATGATGAGTACGGTCATCTATTTGGTGACGAAGTATTGATAAAGCTGGCTAAGCGCTTGGGCGAATCGGTGAGAGATTACGATGTGGTTGGTCGCTGGGGCGGAGAAGAATTTTTAATCATCGCGCCCAACACATCGCAGCTCGATGCACTGGGCTTGGCTGAGCGTATTCGCAGGCAACTTAATATGCAGGTTAATGAGTCTGTGACGACCAGTGTCAGTATAGGCGTGTCAAGCACTGACCGAGTTAAGAGCCCTGAAGAATTAATATCACAAGCAGACAGAGCCTTGTATCAAGCTAAATCGAATGGACGAAATCAAGTCCGAAGTTTTGTTTCGGCGGTTGAATCTGAACACCGAAAAGTCAATAATACGGCTTAGGAAGAGGTGCGGTTGCTAGGTAGCATTGCTGATTGAGTTCCAACACTCAGGTAATGTGAGGGAGTCAACCGCCGAGGTAATGCATTGGTTGGATAATGTGTTACCGACTGTTGGGTTTGAAAACCTGCAGTTGTCACCTATCGGGTGGAGAGCTTCTGGCTGCATTCTTGAGTCATCTCAGCGTGGACCAAGCTCTCTGAACATTGTTGTAATTTGTTCAGAGGATCAAATGAATCAACTTCATAATAATCTCAGTATAGCCAAATTTGGCGGCACCAGCGTTGCAACCTATGACGCTATTTCCGCAGCTGTAGCCAATGTGCAGCAACAAACTCAACGTTTAATCGTAGTGGTCAGTGCCTGTGGTGGCGTGACCGACGCGCTGGTTAAAATCGCACACATGGCGAGCGATAGTGCAGATATTTTGGCACAGGTAGAGCAACGCCATCAGGCTATTATTTCCCAAATCTCACGGTTGAGACAAGCCCGTTTACGGTATTGGCAAGCTGAGCTTGAGCACATCCATGCAGATCTGCGTCAGCACTTAGAGGATATGCCGGAGCAAACGTCGACGCGCTTTTCCCAATGGCGTGATCGATTGTTGAGTTTTGGTGAGCGCTGCTCAAGTTTGTTATTTTGTGCGGTGTGGGAAGAACAAACTCAAACGATGGCTGAGGTGATGACCGCTGAAACGTGGTTGGTCACTGATGAACGCTTTGGCCATGCTCGTCCGAATATGGACGCAACTCGCACCAGAACAGCCCAACAATTGCTTACCTTAAATCCGGATATTCAATATGTCACTCAAGGCTTTATTGGCGCCACCGAAGCTGGCGTGACGACGACATTAGGAAGAGGGGGAAGTGACTACAGCGCAGCGCTTCTTGCAGTGGCGACAGGGGCCAGTGAAGTGCAAATTTGGACCGATATTGCGGGTGTTTATTCAACCGATCCTCGCCTATGTAAGGAAGCGTTCCCTATTCCTGAAATGAGCTTTGATGAAGCAGCAGAGATGGCAACTTTTGGCGCAAAAGTGCTACACCCAGCAAGTTTGATTCCCGCGATCGAACACAATATTCCGGTGTTTGTTGGTCATAGCCAGTTTCCAGAGCGTGGCGGCACTCGGCTGGTGAAAGATACCGTTTTTCGTCCTGATGTACGTGCTATTGCTGTGCGTAAGAAGCAAACGCTGATGACGGTTCATAGTATTGATATGTTTCATGCATCGGGTTTTTTGGCGAAGCTTTTTGGCATTTTTGCTAAGTACGACATCAGTGTCGATTTGATTACCACATCTGAGGTGAGTATTGCCCTAACTTTGGATGAGGGTGGGAGTCAAGCCAACAACCAAGTTACTTTGCCGTCGGTTGCGATTGAAGAGATTGAAGCATTTGCTCGAGTAGAGTTAGAACAGAATCTATCTTTAGTGGCCTTAATCGGTAACCAAATTGGACGACAGTCTCAGCTCAGTCAATGGGTTTTTGATGCAGTATCACCTACACCGGTACGCATGATATGCCAAGGTGCAAGCGCTTATAACCTGTGTTTTTTAATTCCTTCATCCGATACCGATTCGGTCATTAATCGGTTACACGAACGAATAAAACGATAAAGCTTCGAAAAATTCAGCTTTGGCTGATTAAAATAACTAGGGTTATGGGTATAATGCCTGCGCAATTACAATAACAACGAGACGCGGGCATTTACATGGATTTTTTACACGCTATTTGGTTGGGTATTTTACAAGGAATTACAGAGTTTCTACCCATCTCTAGTTCAGCTCACCTCATATTGTTGCCAGTACTGACCGGCTGGCAAGATCAGGGGGTTGCTTTTGACTTGGCTGTTCATGTTGGGACCTTACTTGCTGTAATAGGCTATTTTCGTAAGGAAGTGAGTACGTTGCTGGTTGACGGCTTGCGCTCGATTCCCAAAGGCGAGCATGTCGGAGAAAGCAAACTTGCTTGGATGGTTGTTATAGCCACGATACCCGCGTGTGTAGCTGGCTACTTCCTTATTGATTACGTCGACTCCGTATTGCGCGCTGTTGCGGTGATTATCACCACTACAGTTGTCTTTGCCATTTTATTAGCTGTGGCAGATAAGTACTGCCGCGGCGAACGGACGTTAGAGCAGATAGGCTTGAAAGATGCGCTTATTGTTGGTCTGTTTCAGGCTATTGCACTCATTCCAGGCACTTCACGCTCGGGGTCAACGATTACTGCGGGACTGTTTCTTGGGATGACACGAGAGACCGCATCAAAGTTTTCATTTTTCATGGCCATCCCGATCACGGTAGCGGCTGCCACGCTTAAATTGTTGGATGTTGTCAGTGAAGACGTATTAATAGACTGGACGGCATTTGCTATCGGAACGTTGGCGTCGTTTATCACGGCGATTACCGCTATTCATCTATTTTTGAAATGGTTAAATCAAGTTGGCATGTGGCCTTATGTAATTTATCGCTTTTTGCTGGCAGGGTACTTAGTTTGGGTTTTCTATCTGTAACTGTGTTTCGATATTCAAGGTAAAGCAAACGTATGTATGAAGCACTAAAAGGGCGCTTAGCCACGCTAAAAAACAACCGCTTATTTGAGTTTGCGGTAATTGCCGTAATCATCATCTCGGCGTTGGAAATTGGTGCAAAAACCTATGAATTACCAGGTTTAGTGAATACGATGCTGGTGGGTTTAGATTGGTTTATTACTGTTTTCTTCGTGGTTGAAATTACTATTCGTTTCATCGCCGACAGTGATAAAAAGCACTTCTTTAAAAATGGCTGGAACGTGTTCGATACGCTGGTAGTCGTGGTCAGTCTCATTCCAGTGAATGACTCTGAACTTGCCTTGTTGGCTCGCCTTGTGCGTGTGTTCAGGGTTCTCCGAATGATATCGATCATTCCCGAATTACGAACGCTCATCACATCCTTGCTAAAAGCACTGCCGCAGATGGGTTACGTCGTGTTGTTGATGTTCATTATCTTCTACATCTACGCTGCGCTGGGGAGTTATCTATTTAAAGATATTAATCCGTTCCTCTGGGAAAACATCGCACGTTCGATGCTTACTCTGTTCCGCGTGATGACGTTTGAAGACTGGACGGATATCCAATATGAGACGATGGAAGTCTATCCATGGAGTTGGCTGTTCTACATGACTTTCATTTTCTTGACCGCTTTTGCTTTTCTGAACATGGTGATAGGTATTGTCGTCAATGTGATGGACAAAGAAAGCCGACTCGAACTGCAGGCGTGTGAGCAAGAGCTTGAACAAAATCGCGAACAGCAGTTAAACGAGCAAATCGCTGGTTTACGGTCAGAGATCACCGAGTTAAAGCAGCTTATCGTCAAACAAGGTGGGCATGGAACAAGCAACGACGCCTCTTAAAGTTAACATTCTGCGTAAGCCGATAAAGCATATTTATTTGCGCTTACGCTCGGCTGATGAGTTAGAGGTGAGTGCACCTAAACGCTGTCCTCAACGGTACATTGATGAACTCATCGCAGAGCGGCATGACTGGATTACACAACGTCGTGAACAGTTGCGTGATACGGCGCGCTCGCCCAGCGTGCCGTTATTGAGTACGGAGCGGGTTTTACTCTCCGGTCGCTGGTATGTATGCCAGGCTTGCCGAAACGCTAAGGTGGCTGGCCCTGAGGCTGGTTCGGCATTGTTCAACGTGACTGTACGGGGCGATAAGGGACTGACTGAACAACACGTCGAACGACAATTGCGCCGCTACTTAAGTGAGAGGATCACGGTGCTCCTTGCTTATTGGGAACCCTTGATGGGTGTCAAAGCAAGTTGTTTCGGCATCCGCAAAATGCATACACGATGGGGCACTTGTAACACAAGAACCGAGAAGATTTGGCTGAGCTTCCAGTTGGTGCACTTTCCCTTAGAGTTGCTTGAGTACGTTGTTGTTCATGAGCTTACGCACTTATTTGAGCGCTACCATAACAGGCGTTTTTATGCGTTAATGGATTCATTTCTGCCGAATTGGCGTTCATTAAAACAACGTTTGAATCATTATGAGATACCCGATTACCCCAGCGGGCGGTGAGGATTTTAGGCAAGCTGCTAAGCGGCGTTTGCCGCGTGCACTATTTGATTATATTGATGGTGGTGCATTCGCTGAACAAACCGCACACGCTAATGTCCATTCGTTTTCACGCTGGCGCTTACAACAACGTGTGCTGCGTGATGTTGAACATATAAACCTTGCGGTTAATCGACTGGGTCAATCTTATGCAGCGCCTCTTGCGCTAGGACCTGTGGGCTTAGCAGGCATGATGGCGCGTCGCGGTGAAACACAGGCGTACCGAGCTGCTCAACAAGAACATATTCCTTTCTGTGCATCTACCGTGTCACTGTGCGGTATTAATGAAATTCATCAGCATCGCGACACTCAACCGGCATGGTTTCAATTATACATGATGCGCGACCGCGAATTCGCCGCACAGCTACTCGACCGCGTGCAAGCACAAGGTGTTGAAGTGCTTGTTGTGACGGTCGATTTGGCGGTGTTGGGTGTGCGCTATCGAGATGTCAGAAATGGCTTTGAATCAAGCACGGGGCTCGCTAAGTTAAGGCGATTCTATGACTTTGTATCACATCCCCAATGGTTATGGGACGTAGGCTTAAAAGGCGGCCCCCACGTTTTTGGTAATCTCACCGATGCGGTGCCCAATGCACGACAGTTGACAGATTTCAAAAGTTGGGTCGACGCACAGTTTGATCCCCGTGTCACGTGGGATGATATTGCGTGGATTCGCTCCCGTTGGCCAGGCAAGTTAGTAGTCAAAGGCATCTTACATTCTGATGATGCACTGCAGGCTGTAAAAGTCGGTGCCGACGGTTTGATTATTTCTAATCATGGCGGGCGTCAACTGGATGGCGCGCCATGTCCGATTGATATATTACCCGAGATTCACCAACACTTATTGAATCAGGGATGTCGCGATCGCATTGAACTTTGGCTTGATGGCGGGCTGCGTAACCCACAGGATTTGTTAATTGCACTGGCACTGGGCGCCGATGGTGGGCTTTTAGGGCGTGCATGGATATACGCACTGGCTGGCTATGGCGAGTTTGGCGTGACACAACTACTGAAACAGTGGCAGAAAGCACTCTCCGTTAGCTTGGCGTTAATGGGGTGCAACGACATTAATCAACTCAATGAATCGCACTTAATAAGAAGCTAATAATAAGGAGCGGGTGTGAGAAAAAATGCAGCACAGTTAGCCGTAGCAGCGCTCGAAAAACTCGGGGTGACGCATACGTTTGGTATTCCTGGTGTGCACAACACAGAGTTTTATGATGCGCTGAACGCCAGTGAGCATATTACGCCTGTGTTAGTCACCCACGAGGGGGGCGCCGCGTTTATGGCCGATGGCATGAGTCGCGTTCGGCAAATGCACGAGGGCATTGGTGTACTCGCCATTGTTCCCGCAGCGGGTTTCACTCATGCAGCGAGTGGTATTGGTGAGGCGTATCTTGATGGTGTTCCGATGCTTGTGATTTCGGGCGGGGTGCGCACTGATACCGAGTTCGATTTTGTCTTGCATGGTGTTGACCAGTTGGAACTGGCAAAGGGGATTACCAAAGGCGCGTTTCGTGTTAATCATCAAAATGATGTAACCGATGTGCTGTATCAAGCTTACCAACTGGCGACCGAAGGAAAGCCAGGTCCTGTGTTAGTCGAAATCCCTGTCAATTTGCAGCTATTTGATGCAACCGTTGCTCAACCTCAACAGCCGCCTCAGCCCACTACACCTGCTATCGATGAGCAAGCCATTCAACGGGCTGTTGAACTCATATCAGCGGGTAAGAGACCCGGACTGTTTGTCGGTTGGGGCGCTCGACACGCGCAACAGCCACTAATTGATTTAGCAGAATATCTGCAAGCACCGGTGGCGACCACCTTGCAGGGATTGTCGGTTTTTCCTCATGATCATCCACTGCATGTGGGCTTTGGTTTTTCAGCTTCGGCGGTACCCGCAGCGCAAGCAAGCTTTAAAGACTGCGATTTAATGATCGCGATTGGTACACGCTTTGCCGAAATCCCAACAGGCAGTTTCAGCGCGAAAGTGCCCGAAAATCTCATTCATATTGATATCGATGAGTCGGTATTCAACCGAAATTATCCGAGCAAAGAGAGTATCAAAGGGGACGCGACCGAGGTACTGAGATTGTTAAATGATGCGCTAGACGGGCAGCCTTCACGTCCCGAAAATGCGTCGCTCAAGGCTACAATTAAGCAATTAAAACAGGATTATTTCGACGAATGGCAAGCGCATGATAGTCACGAGCGCATTAATCCATACGTGTTTTTTACGTCAATTGCCGCACAAATGATGGATGACGCGATCATTGTTTTGGATGATGGAAATCATACGTACTTAGCGGCGGAATTATTGCCCCTAAAAGCCGGCATGACATTATTGACTCCCACTGACTATAACGCGATGGGCTATGCTGTTCCTGCCGCAATCGGCGCAAAGCTGGCACAGTCCGAGCGACAAACCATTGCCATTGTGGGAGATGGCTGTTTTGTTATGACGGGAATGGAGTTGCTGACAGCGCAACAGCAGGGGATTGGCGTTGTTTGTTTTGTATTCAACGACGGCGAACTATCTCAAATCGCGCAAGCGCAGCAAATGCCTTATGCGCGAAAACCCTGTACGGGATTGGTGGGCGCGAAATTTGAAGGCATGGCATTAGCGACCGGAGCGCATTATATACGTATTGAAACCGAAGCTGAGCTCGATGCGTATATAGCCCAAGCATTCGACGTCGCAGCTAAAGGACAGAGTGTATTGGTTGATGTTAATATTGATTACAGTAAACCCACGCGCTTTACTCAAGGTACGGTAAAGTCAACTTTTAAGCGCTTTCCGACCCGTCAGAAGCTGCGCATTGCTGGTCGAGCGGTGAAGAGAAAACTGTTTGGCTGAAACATTCGCCAAAGGTCGAATCGTGTTGTATTAACGATATGATTAAACTGAAGTAAATACTGTTGTAGGGAGTTAACGTTGAGATATTTACACACCATGGTTCGGGTCGAGGATCTCGACGCGTCATTGCGTTTTTATTGTGACTTGTTGGGCCTTAAAGAAATGTACCGGAAAGAAGTTGAAGCCGGGCGTTTTACATTGGTGTTTTTAGCTGCACCCGAAGACGAAGATGCGGCCAACGAAAACAAAGCGCCGATGGTGGAGCTGACATATAACTGGGATCCAGAGTCGTATGACGGCGGGCGTAATTTTGGCCATTTAGCCTATGAAGTGGACGATATTTATGCACTGTGCAAAAAGTTACAAGATAACGGCGTGACGATTAACCGTCCGCCACGTGATGGACGCATGGCATTTGTCCGCTCTCCGGATGGCATTTCGATCGAACTACTGCAAAAAGGTGGCGCGCGTGAACCAGAGGCACCTTGGGACACGATGGAAAATACGGGTGAATGGTAATTAGAGGGTAGATCCCGTATAATTCGCCCACAGTTCAACCTATTACGAAGTCTGATAAACGATAGGAATCATTATGTCGAACGACAAATCGAAGATTATTTATACTGAAACGGATGAAGCACCACGTTTAGCTACTTACTCGCTGCTGCCTATCATCCAAAGCTTTACTAAAGCGGCAGGCGTTAAAGTTGAAACGCGTGATATTTCACTTGCAGGTCGTATCATTTCGCAATTCTCTGAGTATCTTACTGAGGAACAGCGCCAGTCAGACGCATTGGCTGAGTTAGGCGAATTAGCGAAGACACCAGAAGCTAACATTATTAAATTGCCGAACATCAGTGCATCTATTCCACAGATGACTGCATGCATTAAAGAGCTGCAAGCACAAGGCTACAAATTACCTGACTTCCCGTTTGATCCGCAGACTGACGAAGAAAAAGACATTCGCGCACGTTATGACCGCGTTAAAGGTAGTGCGGTGAACCCTGTGCTACGTGAAGGTAACTCAGATCGCCGTGCACCGATGGCGGTTAAAAACTTCGCTAAGAAGCATCCTCATCGCATGGGCGCTTGGAGTAAAGACAACCAAGCCCACGTTGCGCACATGGAAGAAGGCGACTTTTACGGATCTGAAAAATCAATGACTTCAAGCCAAGACGATAGCTTTAAAATCGTATTGGAGAGTAACGGTGAGCAAAACGTACTCAAGGACGGTATCAAAGTGCTGGCCGGCGAAGTTGTTGATGCTGCTGTCATGAGTCGTAAAAAGCTACAAGCGTTCTTCGAGAAAGAGACGGTTGCGGCTAAAGAGCAGGGCGTTTTGCTGTCATTGCATTTAAAAGCCACCATGATGAAAGTTTCTGACCCGATCATGTTTGGCCACGCGGTGCGTGTTTATTTCAAAGATGTACTTGAAAAACACGCCGATTTAATGAAAGAAATTGAGTTTGATGCCAGCAACGGTATCGGCGATTTGTATTCTAAGCTCGATAAACTGACCGATGAACAGCGTCAGGAAGTCGAGAATGACTTGAATACCGTTTATGCCAAACAGGCTGAGTTAGCAATGGTTAACTCAGACAAAGGTATCACTAACTTACACGTACCAAGCGACGTTATTATTGATGCTTCAATGCCTGCCATGATTCGTGACTCGGGCCAAATGTGGGACCGAGAAGGTGGACAGAAAGAAGCTAAGGCGATGATCCCCGATCGTTGCTATGCGGGTGTTTATCAAGAGACGATTAGCTTCTGCCGTGAAAACGGTGCGTTTGATCCTGCAACCATGGGTACAGTGCCTAATGTTGGTTTGATGGCGCAAAAAGCGGAAGAATACGGTTCGCACGATAAAACTTTCGAAATCCCGGCGGATGGTACGGTAAAAGTATTGAATCAAGCGGGTGATGTAGTATTTGAACACGCGGTTGAAGAAGGCGACATCTGGCGTATGTGTCAGGTTAAAGATGAGCCTATCCGTGACTGGGTTAAGCTTGCCGTTAACCGCTCACGTTTAAGTGGCATGCCTGCCGTATTCTGGCTCGATAAAAACCGTGCCCATGATGCTCAGTTGATCAGCAAAGTTGAGACTTACTTAAAAGAGCATGACACCGATGGTTTGGATATCCAAATCATGTCGCCTGAAGAAGCAACACGCCACACGTTGAAGCGCGTGAAAGAAGGCAAGGACACGATCTCAGTAACGGGTAACGTATTACGTGACTACTTGACTGACTTGTTCCCGATCCTTGAATTGGGTACTTCTGCGAAAATGCTCTCGATTGTCCCATTGATGAACGGTGGCGGTTTATTCGAAACCGGCGCGGGTGGTTCAGCACCTAAACACGTACAACAGTTTGTGGAAGAGAACCACTTACGTTGGGATTCACTGGGTGAATTCCTTGCGTTGGCTGCTTCACTTGAGCATCTCAGTCGTGCGACCGACAACCGTCGTGCACAGATTTTGGCAGATGCGCTTGATAATGCGACCGCGAAGTTCTTGGAAGAGAACAAATCGCCTTCGCGTAAAGTGGGTGAGATTGATAACCGCGGCTCGCACTTCTACTTGGCGATGTATTGGGCTGAGTCTCTGGCTAAGCAAACTGAGGATAAAGAGCTTCAAGAGCGCTTTGAGAAACTCGCTGCAGCTATGCAGAAGAACGAGCAAGCTATCATGGACGAATTGAACGGTGTTCAAGGCAAGCAAGTCGAGATCGGTGGTTACTATCAGCCAGACGCTGATAAGGTATCTGCTGCTATGCGCCCATGTTCAGTATTGAACGAGACGCTCGCAAGCTTATAATGAACATAAGGTTGTGATAAAAAGCAGGCTGCGGCCTGCTTTTTTTATGTCTAACTGTTGAGGAACACACGTGAGTGAACAAAATTATCTACTAAAACTAAGAGCACAGTGTTTAAAGCTGCCGTTGGGGGCGCGTATCTTCTCCATGATGTTCGCTCGCAAAGCGCCTTACTTTGCTTCGATAAAGCCGCTAGTCACTGAGCTTGAGCCTAACTTTTGTCAGCTGACGTTTAAAAAACGCAAAGCGGTTGAAAATCATATTGGTACCGTACACGCGATTGCTGTATGTAATGGCATGGAAATGGCGATGGGGGCATTAGCTGAGGCGTCAATTCCTAAGCACTTACGTTGGCTGCCTAAGGGGATGCAGGTCAATTACTTGGCTAAGACCAATAGTGATGTGCGCATTGAAGCGCGAGCGACAGAGCAAACATGGCAAGTTGGCGATCAGCCTATCGAAGTCACTGCCTATCGAGACGATGGTACTGTGGTGGCCGCAGGGCATATTACGATTTATGTTTCGGAAAAGCCGGTAAAGCCTAAGTCATAAAACCACTAAAAAACATAAACCACTAAAAAAGGGGCCGAAGCCCCTTTTTTAATGATGCGATACATCTCCCTTTACGGTTTATTGACTGGCTCATTAGCGTCAATAACCGCACCTGGATGATCATCGTTGTCGGCTTCACCATCGTCTGGTGGCAGCTTTTCCCACTTACGAGTGAAGAAGGCGAGAACGAATACTACCGCACCCACACTGACACCGAATAGGAATATCGTCCAGTAGAGCTCTGGCATGGCTTGAGGGTTTTCAGGATCAAGACCACCTGCTAACAAGCCAGCAATTAAGTTACCCATCGCATAGGTCAGTACGAATACGCCCATTAACTGGCCCGCCATGCGTTTTGGCGACAATTTACTTACGGCACTTAATGCGACAGGGCTCAAGCATAGTTCACCCACGGTGTGAATGAAGTAAACAGCCACTAGCCAGTAAGGCGCGACCTTAAGGCCACTTGCAGCGGCTTGCGAGGCGAAGAACATGACGATAAAGCCGGTTGCCATGATCATCAGACCGATTGCACTCTTAAAGCCGTAAGAAGGGTTAATCATGCGTTTACTGAGGTTAATCCAAAGCGCCGCGAAGAATGGTGACAACGTGACCAGGAAAATTGAATTTAACGATTGGAACCAAGTCGTTGGAATTTCAAAGTCGCCAATCATACGATCGGTTAAGTCACGTGCAAACAAATTAAATGAAGAACCGGCTTGCTCGAAGCCTGCCCAGAACATGGTTGATGCGATACACACGAGGAACAAGGCGCCGAGGCGTTTCATTTCATTGCGTGTCAGTTTACCAAACAGGAAAATACTCAGGTAATACACGAAGAAAATGATAGTAAAGATAACGGCCACGTTGCCAGCTAATACCACTGGATCAATAACAATAATATTGTTTAGCGCTAGATAGGTGACGGTTGCCAAACCCGCCAATAGCAAATAAATTACTGCCCAGCTACGCTTGGCAGCACCAGCGCTCATCGGTTTAGCGGGCTTCTCGCCAACACCCTTTAACTTGGGCTGGGTTAACTTGTACTGAATTAGACCCAATGCCATACCTACGGCTGCGGCACCGAAGCCCCAGTGATAGCCGGCATTTTCTTGCAAGTAACCGGTAACGAAGTAACCGATAATGGAACCAATGTTGATACCCATGTAGTACAAGGTGTAACCGCCGTCACGACGGTCATCATCTGAACTATACAGTTGACCGACCATAGCCGTAATATTCGGTTTTAATAGACCCGTACCGAGTACAACGAGGATCATACCAATAAAGAAGCTGGCTTCGCTTGGGATTGCCAGTACGATATGGCCCAGCATGATGATGATGCCACCGTACCAGGTTGCGCGTTGGCCACCCAGAAGACGGTCAGCAATCCAACCACCTGGAAGGCCCATGAAATAGACAGCACCGGTATAAAGACCGTAAATTGCAGTTGCTGAAGCTACGGTGATAGCAAGCCCGCCTTCTTGCATTGAAGCGGTCATAAATAGCACGAGCAACGCGCGCATACCGTAGTAACTCATGCGCTCCCACATTTCGGTAAAGAACAGGGTTTGAAGTCCCCCTGGCTGTCCGAAAAAACTAGCGTCTTTGTCGACAATATTTTTTGGATCCATTTTAATTATCCGTTTGTTATAAAAATTAATGTTGACCCATTCGACTTTGGTCGAAGTCGAAAAAAGTGGTCATACTTTACTAGCCAATGCCCATGATTAAAACCTTTAGCGATGAATTTATTGGTTTTTGGGTTGGCTGTCCCCCGGGATAGACTTTCTCAATTGCACAGGTTCTGCAGCGCGTTTTTTGGCGCGCACGCGGATGTTTAAAAACTCCACAGCAAGCGAGAATGCCATGGCGAAATATACGTAACCTTTTGGTACATGAAAGCCCATTCCCTCGCCAACTAAAGTCATGCCAATTAAAATAAGGAAACTTAAGGCCAGCATTTTAATGGTGGGGTGTTTGTCGACAAAATCTGAGACCGACTTAGCCGCAATCAACATGACGCCAACGGACAGAACGACGGCAATGACCATGACCGATAGGTGATCGGCTAATCCAACCGCGGTGATAACTGAGTCAAGCGAGAACACGATGTCGAGCACAGCAATCTGAACAAGTATGGCAACGAAGTTAGCTTGCACGGAACTCTGGCCCTCGCTCGACTCCCCCTCGAGTGCGTGGTGTATCTCTAAGGTACTTTTACCGAGTAAAAATAGGCCTCCTAAGAGCAAGATAAGATCGCGTCCCGAAATCGACTTTCCTACAATTTCAAACAAGGGTGTTGTTAATGACATCACCCAAGTGAGCGAGAATAGCAATAATAAGCGAGTGCCCATTGCAAGCATTAGACCAATGGTACGGGCGCGATTGCGTTGATGCTCGGGTAAGCGACCCACTAGGATAGAAATGAAGATGATGTTATCAATACCCAATACGATCTCTAATGCTGTCAGCGTGGCTAAAGCAATCCATGCCTCGGGCATAGCAATCCATTCAAACATAGCGTGGTCCTCCATAAATCGTTGAAATATAGTGACGGGCATCTCACTGAAAAGCAATCTTTCCATTATTGTCGACAATAAATAGCTTTGACTACTTGTAAACAGTTGTGTTGTTGATGCAAAATGAGCTCATCGCTTAATTATGTCGACAATTCATATGGAAGTGCTATCACCGATTGCCAAACCTGCTGTTACCTCTGCTGACCGTGTTTTGGTGCAGATCCAACGCGCTGTGGTCGAGGGCGAAATTGCTGCTGGCAGTAAAATCAGTGAGCCTGAATTAGCGCGCAAGTTCAATATTAGCCGTGCGCCGTTACGTGAGGCTCTGGCGCGTTTAGAACGTTGTCACCTTATCGAACGTATTCCCAATGCCGGTGCCCGAGTGGTGCGACTGTCATACGAAGGCCTCATTCACTTATACCAAATTCGCGAAGAACTCGAAGGATTGGCCTGTCGTTTAGCCGCGGAATATATGCCGACGGAAGAAATCGAACAATTACAAGGGCTGCTTGATCAACACTTGTCTCATCAACGTGTTCGCGAAGGTGAAAGTTACTATCAAGAAGCGGGTGACTTAGACTTTCATTATCGTGTCATCTTAGGTAGCAAGAATCCCTACCTGATTAATATGCTTTGTGATGAGCTTTATTATTTGGTCAGGATGTATCGTGTTCAGATGGGTATGAATGGACCTCGCGTGTCACGCGCCTTTGATGAACATAAAGCGATTCTGACAGCGATTGGCAATCGGGATGGTGAATTAGCGGATTTATTGATGCGACGTCATATCAGCGCGTCGCGTAAGAACATCGAAATTAAACTAGCACAACAGGAGAAGTGATAATGAGCAGCGGAATCCAAAGTGCGGGCGCAAAACTGCGTCGTGCAATTGAACAAGAAAATCCTTTACAGATCGTGGGTACGATTAACGCTTATACAGCCATGATGGCTGAGAAAGTGGGTCACAAAGCCCTTTATTTGTCAGGCGCTGGTGTTGCTAATGCCTCTTTTGGATTACCTGACTTGGGTATGACTTCACTGAATGACGTGTGCGAAGATATTCGCCGTATTACGGGCGCTTCAGACTTGCCGCTGCTTGTTGATGCAGACACAGGCTGGGGTGGTGCTTTCAATATCGCACGCACTGTTAAAGAAATGACGCGTGCAGGTGCAGCAGGTATTCATATTGAAGACCAAGTCGCGCAGAAGCGTTGTGGTCACCGCCCGAATAAAGAGATCGTTACTCAGGATGAGATGGTTGACCGCGTTAAGGCTGCCGTTGATGCCCGTATTGACGACCAATTTTTAATTATGGCGCGTACTGACGCGTTGCAACAACAAGGCTTAGATGCTGCCATCGAGCGCGCGCAAGCGTGCGTCGAAGTGGGCGCGGATGCGATTTTCGCAGAAGCGGTGCACACACTGGAGCAATATCAAGCCTTTACTGAAGCACTTGATGTGCCTGTATTGGCAAATATTACTGAGTTTGGTGCTACGCCTTTATTTAATAAGCAAGAGCTAGCCGATGTCGGTGTCGATATCGTATTGTATCCACTTAGCGCATTTCGTGCGATGAACAAAGCGGCGCTAAACGTCTACAATAGTATTCTCGAAAACGGCGATCAAAAAGCGGTTGTTGATGATATGCAAACGCGTGCAGAACTCTATGAGTTCTTGAACTACCATGAGTTCGAAGAAAAACTCGACAACCTATTCAAAAAATAAGCTCGGTAGTTTGCGCCTTGGGCGCAAGAATTGATTTTGTAGCTTGCGCCTTGGGCGCAAGTCAATCACAACAAATTAAGAAGGGATAAAACCATGGCAGAGAAAAAACTAGGTGGTGCAGGATTACGCGGCCAATCAGCGGGTGAAACCGCACTATGTACCGTGGGTAAATCAGGTTCAGGCCTCACTTATCGCGGCTATGACATCAAAGAGTTAGCGGAGAAGGTGAGCTTTGAAGAAGTCGCGTATTTGCTAGCGAAGGGTGAATTACCCAATCAAGCTGAATTAGATGCATACCGTAAGCGTCTAAAATCCATGCGTATCCTACCGCAGGAAGTCAAAGACGTATTAGAGCGTATTCCAAAAGAAGCGCATCCGATGGACGTGCTACGTACAGGCTGCTCGATGTTAGGCAACCTTGAGACTGAAGAAAGCTTCGATGAAGCGGACGATAAAATCGAACGCATGATTGCAACCTTCCCTGGTATGGTGCTTTATTGGTACCGCTTTACACACGATGGCGTGCGTATCGATACTGATTCTGAAGAGCAGTCCACAGGTGCGCATTTCCTACGCTTATTGCATGATGAATCGCCGTCTAAATTACATGCTGACGTGATGAACACGTCGTTGATCTTGTATGCAGAGCATGAGTTTAACGCATCAACTTTCACAGCGCGTGTATGCGCATCGACGCTGTCTGACATCCACTCGTGTGTAACAGGTGCGATCGGTTCATTGCGTGGTCCATTGCACGGCGGTGCCAACGAAGCCGCAATGGAGCTTATCGAGGACATGAAAGATCCAGAAGATGCTGAGAAAACACTCATGGGTATGCTCGAGCGTAAAGAGAAGATCATGGGCTTTGGTCATGCGATTTATCGCGAGTTTGACCCACGCAATGACATCATCAAAGCATGGTCTAAGAAGCTGGCCGAAGAGAATGGCGATTCTCGCTTGTATGATGTTTCTGTGCGCTGTGAAGAAGTCATGTGGCGTGAGAAGAAGCTGTTCCCGAACGCGGACTTTTTCCACGCGTCTGCATACAACTATATGAATATTCCTACAAAACTGTTTACGCCAATCTTTGTGATGTCACGTGTAACGGGTTGGACGGCGCACGTGAAAGAACAACGCGCAAATAATCGTATTATTCGTCCTTCTGCGGATTACACCGGTCCAGAAGCACGTCCAGTACCTGCTATCAGCGAACGATAAGTAGGTGGTGGAATGAGTTCGAATTATCGTAAATCGTTAAAAGGCACCACGCTCGAGTACTTTGATGCTCGAGCGGCGGTGGAAGATATCGAAGCGGGCGCCTACGACAAGCTACCTTACTCGAGCCGAGTCTTTGCCGAGAACTTGGTGCGCCGCTGTGAACCGGAGCTTCTTAAGCAGTCACTTGAGCAATTAATTTACCGCAAACGTGAGCACGATTTTCCGTGGTTTCCAGCCCGTGTCGTTTGCCATGATATCTTAGGTCAGACCGCGTTGGTCGACTTGGCGGGATTGCGTGATGCTATCGCTGAGAAAGGGGGTGATCCGGCAAAAGTGAACCCGGTGGTACCCACTCAGTTGATTGTTGACCACTCGCTTGCGGTGGAGCACGCGGGCTTTGAAAAGGACGCGTTCGAGAAGAACCGTGCTATTGAAGACCGTCGCAATGATGATCGCTTCCACTTCATTAACTGGACTAAAACTGCTTTTAAAAACGTGGATGTTATCCCTCCGGGTAACGGCATCATGCACCAGATCAATTTGGAGAAGATGTCACCCGTTGTGCAGGTGCGTGACAACGTCGCCTTTGTAGATACCTGCGTAGGCACGGACAGCCACACGCCGATGGTTGATGCTTTGGGTGTCATCTCTGTGGGTGTGGGTGGTCTTGAGGCTGAGAGTGTCATGCTTGGCCGTGCGTCTTATCTACGCTTGCCTGATATCGTGGGCGTTGAATTGACCGGTAAGTTACAGCCAGGCATTACCAGCACCGATTTGGTACTCGCATTGACTCAGTTCCTGCGTAAAGAACGTGTGGTCGGCGCTTACCTCGAGTTTTATGGTGAAGGTGCTAAAGCCCTGACTGTCGGCGATCGGGCGACTATTTCTAATATGACGCCAGAATACGGTGCCACGGCGGCGATGTTCTACATCGATGAGCAGACCATTGATTATCTTAAATTAACCGGACGTGATGACGATCAGGTTGAGTTGGTGGAACAATACGCCAAAGAGACAGGGTTGTGGGGCGATAGTCTTGAAACCGCAGAATATGAGCGTGTTCTAACGTTTGACTTAAGCCAAGTAAAACGTAACTTAGCAGGGCCGTCAAACCCTCACTCATTGTTGCCCGCTGGCGAGTTGACTGAGCGGGGAGTGGCGAAGCATATTGAGTCACCTGAAGATGGAAAAATGCCCGATGGTGCGGTAATTATCGCAGCTATTACTAGTTGTACGAACACCAGTAATCCACGCAATATGATTGCGGCGGGCTTGATAGCGCGTAACGCCAATAAATTGGGTTTAACGCGTAAGCCATGGGTAAAAAGCTCACTCGCACCAGGCTCTAAGACGGTTAAGATGTACTTAGAAGAAGCGCAACTGTTGCCAGAGCTGGAAACACTCGGTTTTGGTGTCGTGGCGTTTGCATGTACTACCTGTAACGGTATGAGTGGTGCACTTGATCCTAAGATCCAACAAGAAATTATCGACCGCGATTTATTCTCGACAGCGGTGCTATCGGGTAACCGGAACTTTGATGGTCGGATTCACCCATATGCAAAACAAGCGTTCTTGGCATCACCGCCATTGGTCGTGGCTTATGCGATAGCGGGCACTATGCGCTTTGATATCGAGAAAGACGTGCTGGGCTATGACACTGACGGCAACGCAGTCACATTAAAAGACATCTGGCCAAGTGACGAAGAAATTGACGCTATTGTTAAATCGAGCGTTAAGCCTGAGCAGTTCCGGAAAGTGTACGATCCGATGTTTAATCTTTCGGTCGATTACGGTGACGATATTAACCCACTCTATGATTGGCGTGAAATGTCGACCTACATCCGTCGGCCACCCTACTGGGAAGGTGCATTGGCCGCTAAACCAAGCTTAACAGGGATGCGTCCTCTAGCGGTACTTGGCGACAACATCACGACCGATCACCTGTCACCATCGAATGCGATTCTTGCTGACAGTGCTGCCGGTGAATACCTCGCTAAGATGGGGTTGCCTGAAGAGGACTTTAACTCTTATGCGACTCACCGCGGCGATCACTTAACGGCTCAGCGTGCAACGTTTGCCAACCCGAAACTGTTTAATGAAATGGTGCGGGATGATGCTGGCAATGTGATTCAAGGTTCGTTGGCACGGATTGAACCTGAGGGTAAAACCGTACGCATGTGGGAAGCGATTGAGCACTACATGACTCAAAAGCAACCATTGATCATCGTGGCAGGTGCTGACTATGGTCAAGGTTCATCGCGCGACTGGGCCGCGAAAGGTGTCCGTTTAGCTGGGGTTGAAGCTATCGTCGCAGAGGGTTTCGAGCGTATTCACCGTACCAACTTAATTGGTATGGGCGTTTTGCCGCTGCAGTTTGAAGAGGGCACAACTCGCAAGACGTTAGAACTTGATGGTTCTGAAACCTATGATGTTAAGGGCGAACCGGCTCCTGGTGCGCGACTGAGTTTAATGATTCACCGAGCCAATGGTGAAGATATTGAAGTGCCTGTGATCTGCCGCTTGGATACCAAAGAAGAAGTATCCATTTATTCGGCGGGTGGTGTGCTTCAACGGTTTGCGCAAGACTTTCTTGAGGCTGAGGCAAGTTGATATGAAATTTAAGCCACAGTTGAAAATTCCCGCCACCTACATGCGTGGCGGGACTTCAAAAGGTGTATTCTTTAACTTAGCGGACTTACCTGAGGCGGCGCAGCAGCCAGGTAACGTACGTGATGCACTTCTGATGCGCGTGATTGGCAGCCCCGATCCTTACGCTAAGCATACTGATGGTATGGGCGGCGCGACGTCAAGCACCAGTAAAACGGTCATCGTGTCGAAAAGCACGCAACCCAACCATGATGTTGACTACCTATTTGGTCAGGTAGCGATCGATACTCCTTTTGTCGACTGGAGCGGTAACTGCGGAAACTTGTCCTCTGCAGTGGGCGCCTTTGCAATAACTCAAGGTCTCGTTGATGCCGATCGCGTGCCTAAAAACGGTATCGCTGAAGTCCGTATTTGGCAGGCAAACATTGGCAAAACTATTGTCAATAAGGTGCCGATGCAAGACGGACAAGTGCAAGAAATGGGTGACTTTGAGCTTGATGGTGTGACGTTTCCAGCGGCTGAAGTCGCGATCGAGTTTATGGATCCCTCCGCCGATGGTGAACAGATGTTTCCCACCGGAAATCTTGTCGATACATTTGAGGTGCCTGGCGTCGGAACCTTAGAGGCTACCTTTATCAATGCGGGTATTCCTACCGTATTTTTGCGCGCCGAGGCGTTAGGTTATGAAGGAACTGAGTTGCAAGAAGCGATTAATGGTGACGCAGCAGCCTTGACGCGACTCGAGACGATTCGGGCTCATGCCGCGGTTCGTATGGGACTGATCGATCAGGTAGAAGAAGCCGTGCAGCGTCAACATACGCCGAAATTAGCCTTTGTAGCACCGGGTAAGACTTACACCGCCTCGAGTGGTAAAGTGATTGAAGCCAATGATGTTGACTTGCTTGTCCGTGCTATGTCGATGGGTAAACTGCATCACGCGATGATGGGAACGGCTGCGGTGGCGATTGGCACAGCCGCCTCTATACCAGGTACTTTAGTAAACCAAGTGGCCGGTGGTGGAGAGCGCACTATGGTTAACTTTGGTCATCCGTCGGGTACGTTGCAAGTCGGTGCTGAAACGCTCCTGAAAGATGGTGAATGGCGTGCTGTCAAAGCTATTATGAGTCGAAGTGCACGTGTGCTTATGGAAGGCTGGGTGAGAGTACCTGCAGAGGTATTGGATTAATCCACTTTAAGCTGGGAAAAATCGATAAAAGCGTCCTTACGGGCGCTTTTTTTATGTCTCAAGCGGATGTAAATTGTCCGTTAGTGCATCGCTCATGGCGTAAAATGCATGCTATGATTAGCGGCTCTGGTGAAGGTGTTACGAGGAATAATATGGCAGGTAATGCGGCTCGTCTTAAAAAAATAATTATGATCAACGGCCATCTCCCCGGTATCGTGGAATTGGACGTAGAAGGGCATACCAATATCTGTGGTAGCAACGCATCTGGGAAAACCACTCTACAGCGAATGATTCCGGTGTTTTATGGTGAGCAGCCCAATAAAGTCGTACCTAAAACACGCGATAATTTTGATAAGTTTTATCTTCCATATAGTAATAGCTATATCATCTACACCTATCAGTCGGCAGCGCAACGTAACGTTCAAGTTGTGTTAACCAAACGCAGTGACGGCGTCGATTATCGCTTTATCGATGCCGAATATTGCCCACAAGATTACCTCGACGCGCATGGCGATAAAGTCATTGCGGTTGACTACAACGAGTGGTTGAAGCGATTGCGTGCAAAAGGCTATCTTTTTAGCCATAAAATCAGTGCAACAAGCGAATTTCGCACGCTGATTCAAAATGATGTACAAGCGTTGCAACATACTCAAAAAGATAGCGTAAAACTGCGTCAATTGGCGGCACGCTTTGCATTGGTGAACGCACCTCATAAATTACGCCATATCGAGAAGCTGGTCAGTGCCGTGCATGCTAAAGAAGGCAAGATGGATACCTTGCGAAGCATGTTGGCAGCGATTTTAGAAGAAGATGGCCACACCGTTCCTCACAGCTCGATCCGCGGCGAAAAAATTCGACGTTGGATCGAGCAAATGCGTCAAAATATGCGACTCAAGGAATTACAGACGGCATTTACCGAGTTATCGAATAACGCTCACCGATACGGCGATGAATTAGCCGAGCTCTGGGCTATCCAGCCACTATTGTCGAAGCATAGAGAGCAATTAGCCGACCAAGAGCGTGATTTAAAAGCAACGTTAAAAACGATAGAGCAACGGATCAGTCAGCGCACCGCCGATTATGAACAGCAACGCGATCAGGTTAATGAAACTTTGAGTGAATATAGGGCTGAGCTTAAACAAGTAGAGCGGCAGTTAGATGAAGCACAAAATAAAGCGGATGTCTTTCGCGACGCGAATATTGAGGAATGGGAACAAAAAATTGAGCGCTTGCCAGCGTTGCGGGAGCAAGCGGATGAAATTAAGCAACAGCGTGTTGTATTACTCGAGGCGCATCAGAGTGAACGTCAACAACTGGATAGCGAGAAGCTAAAACTGACTGAGCGACAGCAGCGGCGTGATAGTAAACATCAAGCTAAACTCGATGGGCTGGCTACTGAGCTTGCTGAACTCCATGCGAGGCACAGTGAGGCGTTGAGCGCGCTCCGCGAGCAACACCAATTGCGTCGCAATGAACAAACGGAACGTTGGCGCGATGAGCGAGAGGCGGTCAAACTAAAGCTGGCTGCGCTTAACTCCGAGCAGAGTCATAATGCCAATGGGGAAGAGCAACAGCAGTTGGATGCGATGGTTGAACGTGTCGCTGATGCGCAAGAGCACCTTACGTTGCAGCGCGACCATCTAGAGCATGCGCGTGACCAATTAAACTTAGCCCAACGCAACCGCTTACGCGTCAGCGAAGACCTCAATCGTGAACGAGAGCAACTCGCTTCGGTTAAGACTGCAATTAAACAAAAGACCATTGAGCTGGAACCCGACCCAGATAGTTTGCGAGGCTTTTTACACAGCCACGCATCGGAATGGCATGAGACGATTGGTAAGGTCATTTCACCCGCGTTGTTAGAGCGAACCGATCTGAACCCCGTGCTCGGACAAGATAACACCAGTGTATTCGGCTTGCAGCTTGATCTTGCGGCGATTGAAGCGACTTATCACGATGACACAGAAGGCCGGGCTGAACTAGAACGACTGCAGACACAACAACAGTCACTGGTTAAGCGCATCGAAGACATTGAACAGCAGTTGGCCGGTGAAACTGCACGTGTAACCGATGCCGAGGCGCAGCTACAAATGGTGCAGCAACAGCTTCACAAGCAACAACGTGAAGTGGAATATGCACTTGATGCACAAGCTCGCTTAAAAGCGGAGATCAAACGACAAATCTCTGAACGAGCTGAGCAACTGGGTGCGCAGAAAGCGACACTTGAGGAACGCTTAGACAGCCTTAATGAACACATCGAATATAGTGCGCAAGAGCTTATCGAACAGCAGCGTAGCGCGGAGATAGAGTTAAAGGCGGAGCAACAAGATGCTGTTGCGCAGTTGCACGAATCTCAAGACTTTGAGCGGCAGCAGCAGGCAGAGGAACGTGCGCAGCTCAAGGATGATATTAAAGCATTGGAACGCGCATTTAGTGACAAGCTTGCCCAACAAGGCGTTAATGAACACGATATTAATCAGTTAAAGCAGCGTGAGGAACAGCTAGACCAGGCCATACAGCAAGCGCTCGAGCGCCAGGAACAAGTGCGTGAGTATCGCCACTTTAAAGAGTCAGTTTGGCAGTCCGCGCGCCCGCAATGGCAACAGCGTGAGCAACAGCTACAGTCTGAAATTCTAGCGCTTGAAGATAAAAAGCGTTTGGCTAAGGATGGGTTTGAGCAAAGCAAGGCGCATGATGTTGAGCAACGTCAGCGTACCAAGTTAACGTTGGAGCACGCCACTACGCTCTTGCAACGTTTGCGAGAGAGCGTGAACAAACTCGAACACATACCGGCTTTAACGCCCGAACTACAGCAGGCTCGCCACAAAGGGTCGCTAGAGCACAGTGATAGTAGTGAACTGTTAGGGCGCTGCGATGATGTATATGAGCGCTTTTTGCATAGTGAAAAAGCGTTGAATGAGCAGCTCCGCCAGTTCGATAATCAATTGCGACGTGACGCACAAGCTGACTTCCTGAATTTTATGGAAGAAAGTCGAGAACGCATGAATGTAGGCGACGATATTGCTTCCAATTTAGCGCTTTACCAAGCCATGCTGAATTACCTTGAAGAACATCAGCAAGCTATATTGGCGACCGGTCATAATATTAGTAAGGATTTAGTCGACTTCTTCACTGTTTTCAACGATATCCATAAGCGCGTAGCTCAATATAGTCGCCGCTTAACCGATGCGGTGGGTAATGAATTATCACTGTCCGGTATTGAGCGCGCTGAAGTTAAAATCAGTTCAACTATCGATGCGTTGGGTTTTTGGGAACCTCTCAAGCAGTTTGTCGCAAGCTATGAACGTTGGCAGGAATCTGGCGAACGACTTCCGCACGAGGACTATTTATTACAGCTTGGCATGGTTGCGGATATTTTACGTGCTGACCAAAAGTACAGTATCGAGTCCTTATTAAAAATCGAGTTGTTCTTAACCGAATCAGGCAACGAGCTTGTTATACGAAATGACCGTCAGTTAGCAGAATCATCGAGTCATGGTATGGCCTATCTCATTTTGTGTAAGTTCTTGCTGGCTTTTACTCGGTTACTGCGCAGTGATGCTGAGGCGATCATTTTACACTGGCCCATTGATGAAATAGGGACCTTGGCTTATCACAACGTAGAGAAGTTGTTCGATGCGTGCGACAGTAACCAAATTCAAATCGTCGGCGCATTTCCTAATCCGGAGTCTGACGTGCTGATGCTATTTAAGCATCGTTATTTAATTGAGGCGCATCCGGATAAGGTCGGTAAAGGGCAGTTGAAACGTATTCAACCAAAGGCTTCGGGTTTGTCTGAGAAACTGGCTCACCTCGTGCAACAGGAGTACAGCGCATGATGACATATGGCCCCATAATCGAAACGCTGCTGGCGGGCGAGTTTATCTGTGCCCAACGTTTTCCGGAATATCACCAGCAATTACAGGATGAGACACTACAAAACCAGATAAATGACTATTTACGCCCGCTCAACAGAACAGTGAGTCAGGCAGCTGACGGCGGCGTATTTTTCTTGAGCTATCAGCAGCTCGATAAGCAGGGGCGCGATCATTTACGTCAGCAGTTTACTCAGACTCTTACTACATTGATGCCGTTGTTAGAGTGGCTCACACTGACACAAGAGGCGCTCGGTCATGACAGTACACTGGTCCCGGGCGATACCGTAAAACTGCCTGAGTGGGTGATGGCATGTGAGGACAATCCAAGCTTAAAGCAACGCCTAGCAAATTTAGCGCGTGACCGCTTTTTTAATTCGCAAGCTGAAACGGTCGATGCGCAAATAAAGCAAATTGCTAAGCGGTTGGTCGAGCATGGTTATTTAATGCAGCCTCATGGGGATAGACCTTACTTTATTGTAACTGGGAAAGTGGATTATTTGATTGATGTGATTCGCTTCATTCGTGACGAAGAAAACTTACCGGTTGACGAAAAACCAGAGCAAGAGGCATTACTGTAAATGGCTGGAGAGCAACTCAACGTTTCTGATCAGCGACTTCAACAAGGTGAAAAGCGACTTAACCTGATAGGTCGGCACGCAGCTATTTTAATGCAGGCGTATCAAACCGGCGTACTAGATGAGCTCAGCGTTAATGAGGGGGTATTACGCAACCTTTTACATGCGCGGATCATCTATCAGCCTGAGAGCGGTCAAGGATACCGTTTACGGGCACCTGTTGCACAACTGATTGCTAACCTGGTCGTGGACGAGAGACGGCGTTCTATTCAAGCGGACGTGGCCGATAAACTTGAAGCTATTCGTGGTCAGGTGGATGCGTTCAGAAAAGCGCAACAGCGCAGCGATATCTATCTGGCAGAATTGAAGTTACAGGTGATTGAAGAGCGTGTACATGATTTGGTAGCTGAGTTCGATGAGGCGATTCACAGCTTATGGAACCGACTCAATACCGATTTTGGTTTTGCCGCTCACCTTGACGAAAAGATGGCTGAAAATCAACGCGCGCAGAATCAAATTGAACGGCTGCTCGAAGGTCTATCGATGATTGACTACGACGAGTGCATTGCGCTCGCTGATGGCCATGTAAAGCTGAGGCATCTTTTAGTCGTGCAGTTACAACGACGCACTAGCTTGCAGCGCGCCAGCATGCTAGAAATCCAACATCGTATGATCGAGTTAATGAGCCGTTTTCGTGAGCAGCAGTCGCGCAGTTTGTTGGTTGGTAATATGGCGCAGTTTCTTCGTCAACACCCCGAACTCAAGGTCAGTGATTATACCGAACAAAGCCAGGTGCCGACGCTGTTTAATCAAGCTCGTGCTATTCGTGCAGCAGCGCATGCTGACGTTCAAAGTTCAGGTGGGCAGCGTGAAACGTTAGCGGCGTTGCATGACGCGTTACAGCAAACGCGGCATTTGCGTAATGAAAAAGCAACTTTGAGAGAGTCGGCACAAGCAGTCGAGCAGTTTGGCGATGCGATACTTGAGACCCAACAGCGTCAATTAAAACACGATGTTGACCAATTTTTCATTGATGTTGCTCAAAGCCAACAGCCGCAGTCTGCGCTCGATTACCTCATCAAGCACGAACTGCAATGGCATGGAGAAATTTGGCTGTTTCAAGTACTCAGTGAATATCAAACGCTTGCTCGCAACGTACAAGCGCAGTTGCCGCTGCAGCGGCAAGAGCGTCCCGTAAGTACGACCAATAACGTACAGATTATTGAAGACTTAGTTGTAACACCGCCGAAACGGGTCGCTTAGCTGCGCGTTGGGTTAGGGAAGCCAAATATCTTGCAGCGGCGTGTCGATACTGTAGCGGTGTCGGATTTGCGCCTGCAAAAGCTCAGCACATGCTAGCGCATCTGTAAGCGCATCATGGGGCGCGTAAAAAGGCAGGTTATAGCGCTCGCGACTATCGGCAAGACGAATGGATAAAGGCTGTTTTCCCATTAGTTTTGACCATAATGATCGCCGTTGACGATGAAAGCGGGCTTCAATGGCCATGGTATCGATGACAGGGAAGTGAATATGCTCATCAAATCGTGCATCCATCGCTTTCTGCAGAAAAGGGCGCTCAATGCCGTTGTAATGTACGACCCAAACCTTACCTGCAACTAACTCGAGCAATTCAGGTAAGATATCTTCGATGTCAGGCGCTGATTGGATATCAGAATGAGTAATGCCATGAATAACAACAGATTCGTCGGTTAGATCTTGTCGTGGTTTGACGACCCATTGTCGCGCTTGTGACATAAAAATACGATGCGTTGTCATGGGTACGACAGCGATACTAACGATACTGTTACACTGACAATCTAAGCCTGTGGTTTCGAAATCAACGGCAACCATCGGGGCATCTTTAATCAAGGTCTCTTTGTTGACCATGCCTTGTTCAAAATAGTGTTTGAACATCGGAGTTTTGACATGCGCTGCCCATGACGAAAAGTCGGTTGGCCAATCACGCTCAGCGTCCGAGTTAATCACCTCACGCGGCTTTAAATAAAACATGCCGGCTTAGCCTCCTGCATAGCGGTAGCGTAAGTATTTCTGTGCATTGCTGAGAATCTGAAAAGCATCTTTTAGGTTTTTGCGCTCAAAGTCTGATAGTTGTTCTGGTGCGACATTATTATCGGGCGTGTCGCCCTCAGTCAGAGCAATAGCCTGGTGTCGAATACGCACCATTGAGATTAACTCGAGGGCGTCACGTAAATCGGGTCCACGACCTTTGGGCAGTATGTTGGCCTCCATTATATCCTCTAGGCGAGCAAACGAGTTACGCTGCGTCGATCCGACCGCCAGCGCATGTACGCGAATTAGATCAGCCACCGGTGCTGTGCCGCGTCGCTTCGTATTGATACTGTCGCGGTGCTTACCATCCTTTTCCATCACGAAATCTTTGAAAAAGCCCAGCGGCGGTGTTCGACTCAACGCATTACGCGCCATAGAGCCTAAGAAACGATTATTATTTTTGGCTTTTACACGAATTAGTTCATTAAGCTGTTTGGCAAAGCTAAACTCACCCCATACGCCGTCTAAGTCAAAAAAGATAGAGGAGTGCAGTAAGCGCTCGGGAGAGGGGTTATCTATCCAATCAGTGAAATACTTTTTCCAAACCCGCAATGGCTGGCGCCACTGATTATTGGTTGCCATAATACCGCCCGTGCAATACGTATAGCCGCATTCGTGCAAACCGTCCGAGACAAATTTAGCCAAAGCTTTAAAATAAGCATCGTGTTGTTTTGGATTAAAGTCGTCATGTAATACCAGTGCGTTATCTTGGTCGGTTACGATAGATTGCTCATCACGAGCCATTGAACCGAGTGCGAGAAAGCAGTAGGGAATAGGTGGTGGACCTAACTCGATTTCCGCTAACTCCAAAAGACGTTGCTTGAAACTACGACCGATGGTGGCCATCGCTGAGCCGATCATTCGCGAATTGGCGTCTTCGTTGACCAAACGAACAAAGCTTGCCTCAACACTTTCTTTAAGTTGTGCCAACTCCTCAAACGTATTTTGTTTAAAAATACTACTGACTACGTAAAGACTTGATTTCGATTCGTGACGCACGACATCAGATAAGGCAACAACACCAATTAAGCGCTGTTTTTTTAATACAGGTAAGTGATGCAGGTTGGTTCTTAGCATGGTTAACATCGCTTCAAATATGCGTTGATTATGCTCGATATAAACCAAGTTAGACGACATGACATCACGCACGGGATCGTTGGGAGAACGTTCGACCGCGAGCACACGCTTGCGTAAGTCCTTGTCGGTAATAATGCCGAGTACGTCATCGGGATTATCACCACAAATGAGTAACGATGACACTTGTTCGTCAGTCATTTTTTGCGCGGCTTCGACGATCGGCGCATCTGACTCTATGATCACCGGTTGGCGACTCAGTAATGTTTCTACTGTCTCAATAAACAAATCATTACGTTGTTCCCGTTCACGAACGGCTAAATTAACGCGTTGATGCTCCTCAACTTCGACTGCATCGGCGAAGGCATCATACTCGTCGTAAAGTCGATTAAATAATGTGCCTGGCACATAATAAATAAGACTGTCTTCTAATGCTTTGACAGGGTAACGGACGCGTCCCTTTCGCAATAGGCCTGCTTCACCGAAAAAACCGCCAGCACTAAGACGGTTAAATAGTTCGCCATTACGTTTATAGGTTTCTATTGCACCGCTACGTATGACGTAGAGATCGCTAATAGGTTGGTTGTATTCAAGTACCTGCTCACCTTTTTGAAAATAACCGACTTCGATTTGCCGTGCGATGGCTTGTAGTTCGTCTTCTGGCAAAATGGTAAAGGGGGCGTACTGCTTAATGAAATTGAGAATTTCAACGTGTTCGGCTTCCATGACATCACCTCGGGTACAAAAAAGCGGCGCTAAGTGCGCCGCCTTTGTTTCAAGACAACCGCTGCGCGTTATCCGTTTTTACCGATTCGTGGCTCAGAACGCAAGCCCTGAACGACAGCAACACAGGCTGCTAATAAAACGATAGTGAACGGTAGACCAGCAGAAACTGCCATTGCTTGTAATGCAACAAGTCCGCCGCCTAGTATTAAGGCGATTGCAACCAGCCCCTCGAAAGTACACCAGAAAATACGCTGTGGTACAGGCGCTTCGACTTTACCACCTGCACTGATGGTGTCGATAACTAACGAGCCAGAGTCAGATGAAGTCACGAAGAATACAATAACCAAGATGATACCGATGAACGAGGTTACGGCAGCCCAAGGTAACTCTTCGAGCATGACGAACAGTTTGAGTGACAAGTCAGCGTCAACCAAGTCTTGTGCGCCATTAATCACTTGTTCGATAGCAATGTTACCGAATACAGACATCCAAAATACACAGGCAAGTGAAGGCACTAGCAATACAGATACTAGGAATTCACGAACGGTACGACCACGTGATACACGTGCGATGAACATACCGACGAACGGTGACCATGCGATCCACCACGCCCAGTAGAACGAAGTCCAACCTTGGGTGAAGTTTAAGTCCTCACGTCCGACAGGATTAGAGAGAGCAGGTAGGTTAGCAACGTAGTTGACTAGGTTTTCACCGAAACCTGTAATAATCGCAAGCGTCGGTCCTACAATAATCACGAACAATAGCAGTAGGGCTGCTAATGTCATGTTAATTTGCGATAAGCGTTGTACGCCTGATTCTAAACCAGCCAACACTGATGTCAGTGCGATTGCAGTGATACCCAATACTAGTAGCACTTCGGTGGTTTCACCTTTTGGTACATCGAACAAAAAGTTTAGACCAGCAGCTGCTTGTGAGGCACCCAATCCCAATGATGTTGCGAGGCCGAATAGCGTCGCTAAGATGGCAATGGTATCGATAATGTGACCAGGCCAACCCCAAACGCGCTCTTTCAAAATCGGATAGAAAATTGAACGGACAGTCAGTGGCAAGCCTTTGTTAAATGAGAAGATAGCCAGACCCAACGCGAGGATTGCATAAATAGCCCATGGGTGAAGTGCCCAGTGGAAAATAGTCGCTGCCATGCCCAGTTCGCGCGCAGCAGCCTCGTTACCACCTGCGCCACCTAAAGGCGCCCAGTCAGTACGCACTCCATTTTCCATGGAAATGCCACCGAGCGAAGATGAGAAGTGAGAGATTGGCTCAGATACACCATAAAACATTAAGCCGATACCCATACCCGCAGCGAATAGCATCGAGAACCATCCGAGGTAGGAGAAATCCGGTTTAGCTTCGGTACCACCGATTCGAACTCGACCCAAGGGGGTAAAAATGAGTACCAACGCAACGACTACAAAAATATTAGCTGCGCTTAAGAAAAACCAATCGAGGTTAGAGGTAAGCCAACCACGAATACCGCTAAACAGAGGCTCAGCTTGCTCTTGAAAAATTAGGGCAAACAGAACAAATGCGACAATCGCAAGGCCTGAAACAGCAAAGACCCGATTATGGAAGTCTAATCCAAACGGGCCTAAATTCATCACGACGTTGTCTTGTCCAACTTTGTAATCGGTATTGATGGGATTGACCTCCCCATCAGGGATCATCGGATCCTTTTCCGCCTTACTTTCGTCTATATCCTTGTTCTCGCTCATGGACATCCCCTTTATTTGTTGTGATTAGTGAGTACATTCTGCAAATTTATACTTATTTTACCGAAGTTTAGAGTAAACAGTTCACCCACGCGAGTAAAAACCCTTGTTTTTATAGCAAATGACAGAGGGTTCAAAGTTGTCACCGACTATTTTACGTCACCTAACGTATAGAGCCAGCGTTCACCTAGCTTAACAAACTGACTCTGTTCTTCCATCCATGTAAGCTCACCTTGCGTGTTATAAAATGCACGAAAGTGAACGTAACCCTCATTGTTTGAATGATGATGAGACATAATCTGTAAACGGATGAATTGAGGTAATCCTTCAAGAGATAAATCAGCAGGGCAGTAATCGCGGTGCCACGTTTTACGGATATAAGGTAAGTCGCCAACGACATAGGCGGTATATCGTGAGCGCATCAATTGCTCAGGTGTGCATGCTTGCTGTTTATTTGCGATTAAAGGTTGGCAGCAGACGCGGTATGGCTTTCCGCTGCCACATGGACAGGTATTGTGTGATTCCATTGCACATACTCTCAACTAAAAAGTTTGAAGTATGCCATTTTGTTCACGTGAACCCTACTTAAAACCAAAAACGAACGTTGAGAAGATAACTATCTTGTTGGTATTCCGTGTCTGATGCAGTATCGCGTTGATAACTTAAGCCCATTGCGGTGCGCGGGTTAAACATGTAAAAAACACCTAATTCAGTGCGCCAATAGCTGATTTCGCGGGTAAGGTGGCTATATCGCGCTGACGCATAAAACGTCAGTTGTGTTTGGGTTTGGTGTTCGATACCGAGTTTAATAGCGGGCCCTATTTCCTGGTCTTCTACACGCGCTTTTCCAGTGTCTGTTTCCATCGTTAGTCGTTGTAGTAATAGCTCAGAGAATAGACGAGTCTTAGCGTTGAGGAAATGATGAGTTCCGATACTGGCGGTGAGCTCATCGGTTAACAGATCGACATCGTTGTACCGGGTCTCGGAAAATCGCGCTGAAAGTCCAACGTACCAATCATGTTGCCATTGCAGCCTCAACTCCGCCAGGGCGCCACCACCGTCAAAGGCATTTTGCTCGGAGCCTCCATCCATATCGACTTCAGTGCTTATGCCACTCAACGTTAATTGGTTCGATGATTGAGCTGGCAGAGTATATGAACTTTGCGCAAGACTAGGAAATGAAACGGATGCCAGTAATGCTAACGATGCTATAGAAAATTGAACTTTCATATTTTCCTCTCTGAAAAAAAATTTTCGCAGAGGAGATTAGCTTGAGGCCCTTTAGCTCACTATCAGTGAAATTACTTAAACGTTGTACGAATTGCCAGACCAGCAATGAGTTTGATTAATCGATATGTGGCTATCTAACGTATATCAACTACATTTTGTTCCTTAAGCGTTGGAGTATTTTGTGGTGAATCAGCAACTTTCAAATGCGAGTCGAGTTATCATTTTTTATGATGGAGGTTGCCCATTATGTGTTAAGGAAATGAAACATTTAAGCAAGCTGGATAAACGTAACCGTTTGTTATTCGAAAACATTAATGCTGAGGACTTTAACGATCGCTATCCTCACATTGACCCGATTGCGGCTAACCGATACTTGCATGGTGTCGACAGCAGTGGAAAAGAAATTTATGGGCTTGATGTGACATATGCTGCTTGGCAGGCGGTGGGAAAAGGCGTTTACATCGCGCCTCTCAGGTGGCCTGGTATTCGTTGGCTAGCCGATCGGGCTTATTTGCTGTTCGCTAAGCACCGAAACCGCTTATCGCGCTGGCTAACGGGTCAGGAGCGTTGCGAACAGTGTAATCTTTAACTGCTATTCGGCTTACAGCCAACGTGGAGTGGCTGACTTGTAGTGAAGGTAAACTTCACCATGGCTGTGCTCGAGCGCGGTTTCTTCGTGTTTCACCTGCAATACTATCATGGATATCCCAGTGACAAGACATAGCAGCGTAAACACCGATGGGAACGCCAAGAACAAGCCTAGCTGACCTAATAATACGCCCTTAAATATCGGGTTGCGTGTGCGCTTAAAAGGACCTTCCACTAATAGTGGATGCTCGGTGTTATCATCAATTCCTGATCGCCATTGAGCCTGCATATAGGCATGACTAAAACTGACGAGAAACAACGATAGCAACATCAAAATGACGCCGAGGTACACGACAACGGGTTGATAGAGTATGCCGAATACACCTAAATACCCATCAATATCCCAGCCAACACGAGCGATACAAAGTAGTAATATCAGCGTGCGAAAAAGGTTAAAGGTTTGTCGCACCCACCACTGCGCTGTAAAAGGTTGCCCGGCGTGAACCTGTTTTTGTTGAGTTCGTACCTTTCGGCCCAAAGCGACACTACTGTAGTGAATCGCAATGATAGTAAAGTAAATAGCAAGAAAATACTGACTCAATGTGTCAAAGTTGAACACATGATACTCCTATATTTTCGAATGAATATGCCATCTATTCTACTAGAAAATTAAACAAATTAAACCCTCGTGAGTGTGCGCTCAAGAAATACCTTGTTTGCCTTTTCGCGAGCGTCGTGCGAGCCTTAACGATTGTTTTGAATGTTTCACATAGCACTGGAGTTCAGAATGACACGAGGCATTGGCTACCAAACGCAAGCGGAAGCGTTGGCCCAACTGGTTAATATGGCTGACGAGGCGCAGCCGATTGGCATTGACGAGTATAGTAAACGTATTGAGCATGCTCAGATACTCATGAAAGCGCAGGGTATTGATGCCATTTACCTCAATGCAGGTACGAATCTTGAGTACTTTACTGGATTGCGTTGGTATCCGAGTGAACGGCTAGTGGGGGCCATTATTCCCGTCGAGGGTTCACCAAGGCTCATTGCTCCGGCGTTCGAATTAGGCTCGTTAAAGCAAGCGATGCAAGTTCCTCTCGAGCCGCTATTATGGGAAGAGCATGAATCGCCCATTGAGCTGATGGCAAGCACGTTAAAGGACACGTTCGGCACTCAATTAAGGTTGGGTATCGACGAGTCAACCGCCTACAGTTTCGTCGCTCGACTCGAGCAGTACGTGCCTGCAGAGCAATTGTGTGATGCGAAAATGGTCATTGCTGAGTGTCGAATGCATAAATCAGATGCGGAACTTGCACTCATTCAAACTGCCATGGATATGACGATTGCCGTTCATCGCGCGACAGCATCGATGCTGAAAGAGGGCATAAGTGCCACGGAAGTGCGGACATTTATTGATGAGGCACATCGTCGAGTTGGTGCTTCGGGATCCTTTTTCTGTATCGTCTTGTTTGGTCAAGCAACCAGCTATCCGCACGGAGTACAGCACGAGCAATACTTGAAAGCCAACGATTGGGTGCTGATCGATACGGGCTGCAAGCTGCACGGCTATCACTCTGATATCACACGTACCTATGCTTTTGGTGAAGCGACGTCTGAACAACGTGAGTTCTGGCAGTATGAGCGCCAATTGCAACACGTTGCTTTTGACGCGGCACGTTTAGGTCAGCCATGCTCTAGCGTGGATGATGCAGTGCGACATGAACTCGCCCGCTTATCGCTTAAACCTGATTACCAGCTACCGGGCGTGCCTCATCGAACGGGACATGGCATTGGCATGGATTTGCATGAGTGGCCTTATTTAGTGGGAGGCGATGATACCCCCTTGGCACAGGGAATGTGCTTTAGCAACGAGCCTATGTTGATTCAGCCGGAACAGTTTGGCGTTCGTTTAGAGGATCATTTCTATATGACTGACGAAGGACCGAAATGGTTTACCGAACCGTCTCGGTCGCTGGATGATCCGCTCAATCTAGGGTGATCATTTTACGGGGGTCAACAGCAACTGTTGACCCAGCTGAGTAACCGGACGTGCTTGGTTACTCAGTAACACGACGCCACGATGACCATCTAATGTAAATCCAACATAACTGGTAAACCCAGCTGTTTGACCGTTATGCCAAGCCCATCGTTGTTGACCTTTGTTTTGAATTAGCCAACCCAGTGCCTGTTGAGTCTGTGTGCTCAGTGACTCGCGCGGCTCTAAAACCGTTTCTACCGTGTCTTTCTGTGACTCGGGTGGTTGCATCATGAGCTTTATGTAAGAAACCATATCATCAACAGTGGATACCACAGCGCCTGCGCCCGCCATCGCATCAAAATACCAATGAGATGTTGTATCGCCATCAAAACGATGACCTTGAGCGAGGGCGTTAATATGTGCTTTAACGTGATCCTCATTCTCTAAGGCGAGGTAACTGTGATTCATGTTTAATGGTTTAAACAATGATTGAGTGAGCAGTGTATCGAGTGATTGATGGTGAAAAGCGACCAGCGTTTCGGCAAGCACGGAATAGCCAAAGTTTGAATATTGATAACCCATGGGTGATGATAATTCAGTGTTGCGCAGTGCATCGGATAGTTGATTAAGATGATAGTCGGCATAAGGATTAGTGTCGTCCGTTACATCAAGATTGGCAGGTAGCCGCGGTAAACCCGAGAAATGAGTTGCCAGAGAAACTAAAGAAATATCACCGATGGGCTTTGGCAACTTATCCCAAACCTCCGCTAGTTGCGTGTCTTGGGCTAGCGATTCGTTGGCTAGATCTTCGGCTAGTAAAAATGCCACCATGGTCTTGGTTACCGAGCCAATTTCAAATTGGGCATCCTTAGGTACGTGATGAGTAAAGCGTTCTACCTGCCACTGACCGTTACTGTACGTAATTACCGCGCCATCGACGTTATAGTCGGCAGGGTTTACTTGCTGTGTGCTGGACGTCTGTTCTGTCGCTTTTATACACAAGGTAAGCGGTAATTTTCCGCCTTGAGAAAACTGGCCTTTATAACACTGCGATGATTCACTCTCAGTCAGGGTGCCCGAATAAGATGCACCAATCATGCTGGCTTGAAATGTAAGTTGCGTGTCATCGATGTTCACCTGATCAACCGGAATACCAAAGGACTCCTGCGCAGGGCTGTCGAGCGTCGCTAGATAGCCATTCGCTAAAACAGCGATATTCAGCTGCAGGGGCAGTGATGTATTGGCATTAATATCCAATGTGCCTTTATAAGTGCCCTCAAAGCGCATCCGTTGCTCATCATTACTGGCTAACCTAGAGAGATCAATCGGCATTGCTTGACCCTGTTTCCATTCACCGCTCAGTTTTTGGTTATTCAGATGACCGGAAAATTGGGCATCGAGCTCGTCAGATTGGATTGTTAGTTGATTATTTTTGATAGCGGCTGAGCTGGCTGGAAAGTCATGCATGCCTTGATTTGGGCTGTCAATGAGGACGTTTACTTCACCATCTTCATTATGACTGATATCAAAACCGAGTACGATAGAAACCCCTTGACCCAGATTGAGCTGACCGCGCCAGGTACCCGAGAAATCACTCGCTGATGCCATTGGGATAACTAAGAAGAGTAAACAGAGTAAAAGTTGTTTCATGAGACGAACGGGTTAATAAAAATGATGAGTATTTTATCGTTTAATTTGGTGAATAAATCAACGGAATAGCCAATATTATTTTATTTCTAATCGGAAAATCCTGTTAGAACGACCGTTTTAATAACTTTGGGCTATTTATCGTTTGAATGCTATAAATCTAATAACTAGAAAAGTTCGTAATTAGCTCAACACAACGAAAAGAGGGAAGCGACATATGAGTTCAGGTAAATGTCCAGTCATGCACGGTAGCATGACCAATACGGGAAAAACGAATACACATTGGTGGCCCAACTCACTCAAACTAGAGATTCTGCGCCAGCACGATACCAAAGCGAATCCAATGGATTCGGATTTTGACTACGCAGAAGAATTTAAAAAAATAGACTTGGCAGCGTTAAAGAAAGACGTAAAGGAATTGATGACCGACAGCAAATCATGGTGGCCAGCCGACTGGGGCCACTATGGTGGTTTTATGATTCGCATGGCGTGGCACTCAGCGGGATCTTATCGTCTCGCTGATGGCCGCGGTGGTGGCGGTACAGGTAACCAACGTTTTGCACCGTTGAACAGCTGGCCTGACAACGTAAGTTTAGATAAAGCACGCCGTCTTTTGTGGCCGGTGAAAAAGAAATACGGCAACAAACTGTCGTGGGCTGACTTGTTTATTCTTGCTGGAACCATGGCCTATGAGTCAATGGGGCTCAAGGTGTTTGGTTTCGCCGGGGGACGGGAAGACATCTGGCATCCAGAAGAAGATATTTATTGGGGTAGCGAGAAAGAATGGTTGGATGCAACTAAGAACCGTTATGACTCGGATCAAGAACGAGAGTCACTCGAGAATCCGTTAGCCGCTGTGCAAATGGGTCTTATCTATGTCAACCCAGAGGGTGTTGACGGCCAACCCGATCCGTTGCGTACTGCGAAAGACGTGCGTGAAACGTTCAAACGCATGGCTATGAATGATGAGGAAACGGTCGCTTTGACAGCCGGTGGTCACACGGTTGGTAAATGTCATGGTAATGGAAAAGAAGAGAATTTGGGCCCTGAACCTGAAGCGGCCGATGTAGAAGAGCAAGGTCTAGGCTGGCGCAACAGCGCTGGCAAGGGTATGGGACGTGACACAATGTCGAGCGGTATCGAAGGCGCTTGGACAACTCATCCTACTCAGTGGGATAACGGCTACTTCTACTTGTTATTCAACTACGATTGGGAACTTAAGAAAAGCCCGGCAGGCGCTTGGCAGTGGGAACCTATCGACATCAAAGAGGAAGACAAGCCCGTTGACGTAGAGGATCCTTCGATTCGCCACAACCCAATCATGACTGATGCCGACATGGCGATGATTAAAGATCCAGAGTATCGCAAGATTTCTGAGAAGTTTTACAATAACCCTGACTATTTTGCCGAAGTGTTTGCGCGTGCTTGGTTTAAGTTGACGCACCGCGATTTAGGTCCAAAAGATCGGTATCTTGGAGCCGATGTGCCTGAAGAGGATTTGATCTGGCAAGATCCAATCCCGAAAGTGGACTACAGTCTGTCTGATAGCGAAGTGGCTGAGCTCAAGAAAAAGCTACTTGAAAGCGGTTTAACAGACTACGAGTTGATATCTACGGCATGGGATAGTGCACGTACATTCCGTGGCTCAGACTATCGTGGCGGTGCTAATGGCGCCCGCATTCGTCTTGCTCCTCAAAAGGATTGGCACGGTAATGAGCCCGAGAAATTACAGCGTGTGTTGGCGACGTTAGAGCGTGTTCGAAGCGAACTTGAGAAGCCTGTAAGTATCGCTGACTTGATTGTTTTAGGTGGCACGGCCGCAGTCGAGAAAGCTGTGCACAAAGCAGGATACGATTTCACTGTCCCGTTCACGCCAGGGCGCGGTGACGCGACCGACGAGTGGACCGACGCTGAGAGCTTTGAACCACTTGAGCCCTTACACGACGGGTACCGCAATTACTTGAAGAAGGACTACCAAGTTCCAGCAGAGGAATTGATGCTCGATCGTACTCAATTGATGGGGTTAACGGCACCTGAGATGACAGTGCTTGTCGGTGGTCTACGCGTACTTGGCGCTAACTATGGTGAATCTAAACATGGCGTTTTCACCGACCGTCAGGGCACATTGACTAATGATTTCTTTGTCAACTTGACTGACATGGAAAATGTGTGGAAGAAAACGGGTGACCATTATGAAATCCGTGATCGGGCGACTGATACGGTCAAGTGGACAGCGAATCGTATCGATTTAGTCTTTGGTTCGAACTCTATTTTGCGCGCTTATTCTGAGCTCTATGCACAAGATGATAACCAAGAGAAATTCGTAAAAGACTTTATCAATGCGTGGGTCAAAGTAATGGATTCAGACCGTTTTGATGTTAAAGCAGCCTAGTCTGCGTTAAAAGTCGATATCTTAAAAAGCTCGTGTGCTAAGCACGAGCTTTTTTTATGCGCTCAAATACTGTGAACTGAATCGCGTTCGATCACTCGAGGCTCAAACACGGTCTGGATATTATCGAGTTTTTGATGATAAATGTGTTTGAGTACCCAGCGCGCTGCCATAACGCCCATGCCGCCAATGGGATAATCGATAGTGGTTAACTTTGGATACATGTAGTGGGAGAAGTTGACGTTATCAAAGCCGACAATAGACAAGTCATCGGGCAGTCGCAGACCCTGTTCACGTGCCGTTGTAACAGCACCTGCTGCCATTTCGTCGTTCGCACACACGATAGCGGTGATATCAGCATCAGCATGTAGTAGTGCAGCAACGCCTTTGACCCCACCAAGTTCATGAAAGTCACCTTCGTAAAATAAGCTACTTTTAGATTCAATTCCATATTCAGCGAGCGCTCGCAAGTGACCTAGATAGCGCTGTTCAGCATCATTTTTCCACATAGGACCGGATATGTAGCCAATTTTACGGTGCCCGTTACGAAGCAAATGCTGAGTGGCGAGGTAACCGCCGTGCTGGTTATTCAGCGTCACACAGCGATCCGACAAACTCTCAACAAAACGATTGAGAATAACAAATGGCGTGCCGCTCTCATTAAGTTGACGTAAGTAGTCATCTGAAACCGCTTCGACATGTAAGATAAGAGCATCGCAGTTACGACTTTTTAAAAAGGCAATACTCTCTTTTTCTAACCGTTCATCACTGTGTCCGGCCGCTATGATGACGTGTTTTCCAGCACGTCGAAAAGCTGTTTCAATATCACTGAGTAAGGTACCAAAGAATGGGCCATTGAGTTCGGAAACGACAATGCCAATTGAGTTGGAGCGGCTCGATGCGAGCGACTGCGCGATAGAGTTTGGGTGATAGCCTAATTTATCCATCGCTTCTAAAACTTTTACACGAGTAGCTTCGCGCACAGGGGTATTGTTATTAATCACTCGTGAAACGGTGGCTAGTGAAACGCCCGCGAGTTTAGAGACTTCGTAAATAGTCGCCATATTATGAGTATTGCTCCAAGGCTTTTGAAATTTGTTGTACGCGCTTTTGCTTCAAACTGTAGCGTAGCATTACTGCTGCTACCAGCAATGAAGCAAATGCTGGCAAAATGGTAAAGGCGATTTGAATACCATGTTGTGTTTCTACACTTTGAATTTGATTCGGGGCGTAATCGTAAAAGGCTAACCACCAACCGCTGATAGCGCCACCCAGTGCTAGTCCGAACTTTATAAAGAAGACCACCGATGAATAAACTAAGCCAGTCGCCCGAACGCCGGTTTTCCAATAGCCGTAATCCGCTACGTCTGCTATTTTTGCCCATAACATGGGTGTACCCATTTGTAGGAATAACCCCCACCAAAAATACATGACAAAAGCGGCAATCAACTGATCAGGAGCCACCCAATAGGCAGCGACACAAACGACAGCCGCAAGTACCTGAATACTAATATAGGCGTGCACTTTGTCCATATATCGGCATACATATTGAGCGAGTGCACAACCGATTATATTACCTACCATACCGGTGCTTACGAAGGCGGTCACGAGGTCATCACGCAACAAATAATATTTTACGTAGTAAACGGCTAGGGTGTTTTTTAATGCGATGCCTGTCAGTACCAAAGCGGCTGCGATGGAGAGTCTTCGCCACTGTTCGTTCTGCCACAATGTTTTTAGTGCTTTGCGTAAAGCAAGTTGCTGTTGCTTCGGAGGTTTCACTCGTTCTTTAGTTCCACAGAAGCAGAGCACAAAAAGTAACATTCCGAGCACACTTAGTGCTGCGATTGTCAATTGATACCCAACAACCTGACTACCGCTACCTAACCAATCAACGAGTGGCAAAGTGCACGTGGTGACCAGTAAACCTCCCAGCATACCAAGCACGAATCGATACGACTGCACTGAAACACGTTCTGAGGGGTCTTCGGTGAGTACACCACCCAGCGCTGAGTAGGGGATGTTGATGGCGGTGTATGCTAGCATCAGGAGCGTATACGTGATGTAGGCATAGATGAGTTTGCCGTTACTATCGAATTCGGGCGTGGTGAATGCGAATACACTAAAAACAGCAAAAGGGATGGCCATCCAGATTAAATAGGGGCGGAACTGACCGTGGCGCGAGCGCGTTTTGTCAGTCAGCAACCCCATCAGTGGATCGGTGATCGCATCAATTAGCCGCACTACCAAAAACATGGTACCCACGGCAGCCGCGGAGATACCAAAAATGTCCGTGTAAAAAAAAGCCAGAAACAACATGACCGTTTGGAAAATGATGTTACTGGCGGTGTCACCCAAGCCGTAGGCTATTTTTTCGGTGCGACTTAGCATATATCCTCCACAGCGTGATGCCGTGATTGTCTAGCTAAGAGGAGTTGCTGTAAAGCTTTTGCACTATTTTTAAGCGTTCTACGTTGGGTGGAATAGTCTACATAAACAATTCCGAAGCGCTGTGTGTAGCCTTCTGCCCACTCAAAGTTATCCATGAGACTCCAGGCAAAATAGCCCCGAATGTCGACACCTTGTTGGATTGCATCATGAACAGCGAGTAGGTGGCTCTGGAAGTAATCGACGCGCATGGCATCGTTAACTTCGTTATTGTCACAGACGTCAGCTGTCGCAATGCCGTTTTCTGTGATGAAAATCGGCGGTAAGTTATCGAACTCGCTATCCAATGACAGCAAAATTTCAGTCAGTCCTTTAGCGTAGACCTCCCAGCCCATGGTGGTAAGCCCTTCACCTGTTGCGGGTACATCTTTGAAACCATGTTGTTGGTTTGCTCTAAACACGGTACGGGTGTAGTAGTTCACTCCCAGAAAATCAAGTGACTGATTAATAAGCGCCATATCACCGGGCTCAATTTGGGGACGGTCTTCAACAGGGAGCCGCTCATACACGCTCGGATAGTGACCCGTGAGCATTGGTTGTAAATACCATAAGTTGTGATATTGATGAGCAAATTCAGCAGCATCCAGATCCTCTGGGCTAGAGTTCAGCGGGTGACAAGGACTAAAGTTAAGTACAACCCCTAACTGTGGTGCATTGCTCTGTGCAAAATGTTGGCGCAGTGCTTGAAGCGCTAAACCGTGTGCCAAAAGTAGGTGGTGTGCAGCTTGGCGTCCCTGTTTGCGACGAGAACCTGCATCAGCTTGTGGCCCCGGTGCGTGAATACCCGCCTCATAGCCTAAATATGCACTGCAGAAAGGTTCATTCAGCGTTGCAATACTGGCTACTTTGCTACCTAGCGCATCGGCAATAACGGCGGCATAGTCAGCAAACCGATAGGCCGTCTCGCGGTTTAACCATCCGCCTTGATCTTCCAAATACTGCGGTAGATCCCAATGGTATAGTGTTACGTGGGATTGAATTCCTCTTTCAGAGAGTGCGTCGACAAGCTTGATATAAAAATTTAAGCCACTTCGGTTGATGTCGCCGTTGGCTTTAATCACACGTCCCCAAGCGATAGAAAAACGGTATGCATCAACACCCAATTCACTAATGAGTTCCACATCCTCTTGCCAACGGTGGATGTGGTCGCAGGCGATATCGCCATTGCTGCCATCCTTTATGGTATCGGGCTGATTACAGAAAGTGTCCCAAATACAGGTCTCGCGACCCGCACGATCGCCCTCTATCTGATACGACGAGGTCGCGACACCAAATGTAAAATTGGCGTGGTTTAAAGCAGATTGACTAGGAAGCGTTATTTTTTTCATAAGAGTTCGCTCGTCGGGCAGGTTTTAATTGCCTTTGAATTAAATTATGCTATACATGAAAGCGCTTACATAATATTAGATGGTCCGATGGCTATCGTCAAAAATAAAGCAAGAGGGAATTATGACAACTCCACAAACCTCAGCGTTGCATGGGAGTGGACAGCCGACCGATTATCGGTTTGCACTCACCGCACTTACATCACTGTTTTTTATTTGGGGCTTTATTACCTGCCTCAACGATATTCTTATCCCATACCTTCGCCTGCTATTCGATCTGAACTACGCTCAATCTATGTTGATTCAGTTCTGTTTCTTCGGTGCCTACTTTATTATTTCGGTGCCCGCCGGCTTAATGGTCGGTAAAATTGGCTATAAATCTGGAATTATTGTCGGTCTACTGACAGCGGGTGCCGGCTGTGTATTGTTTTACCCAGCTGCTCAAATGGAAGTGTACGGGTTATTTCTGGGCGCGTTATTTATTCTAGCGTCGGGTGTGACGATTCTCCAAGTCGCCGCTAACCCTTATGTGACACGCTTAGGACCCGAAAAAACGTCATCCAGCCGTCTGACAATGACACAGGCGTTTAACTCGCTTGGTACCACCGTTGCTCCGTTTTTTGGTACATGGCTTATTTTTGGTGGCGTTGCAGATCCTGAAGTTTCGGGTGTTTCGAAAGACACGGTCTCATTGCCGTATTTCATTCTTGCTGCGACCCTCGTCATTATGGCCTTGGTGTTTGTTCGCTTAAAGCTACCTGCAATGGGTAAAGTCGACCAAGCAGCTCCGTTACCGACGCAGGGTGGTGCTTGGGGTCAAAAGCACTTAGTCTTGGGCGCGTTAGGTATCTTCGTCTACGTTGGTGCGGAAGTTGGTATCGGTAGTTTCCTTGCCATCTACCTGTCACAAGACAACATCGGTGGTATGTCGACTTCACAAGCTTCCCACTACATTTCTTGGTATTTTGGTGGCGCCATGGTGGGTCGTTTTATTGGTGCAGCCGTTATGCAACGTTTCGCTGGTAACCGCGTACTGTTATTTAATGCGGTCTGTGCCATGTTGCTGATACTGACCACAATCTTCAGTTCAGGAACATTAGCCATGTGGTCGATTTTGTTTGTCGGCTTATGCAATTCGATTATGTTCCCAACCATTTTCAGTTTAGCACTGCAAGGTTTAAAAGAGAGCACGGGGCAGGGCTCGGGCATTCTTTGTTTGGCGATTGTCGGCGGTGCAGTATTACCGCTGTGTCAGGGCGCTTTAGCCGATATGATCGGCGTGCAAGCCGCGTTTGTCGTGCCGTTGATGTGTTACGCCTATATCGCCTATTACGGTTTCGCGGGTCACGTACCCCGAGCCTTTAAAAAAGCAAAGCAAACAGCTGAGGTTGCAGAATAATGAGACACAAAAAATGGCTATTGGCTGCGCTACCGGCAGCCATTCTTTCGGCCTGTAGTACCGATTCACAGGCACCCACTGAAAACGATTCAGTATGGCCACAACTTGACATTCCAGTTGCGCAAAAATCGGCGATGGAGCAGCGTATCGACGAACTGCTCGGTGAAATGACACTGGAGCAAAAAGTCGCGCAAATGATCCAGCCAGAAATCCGTGACATTACTGTCGAAGATATGCGCCGATATGGCTTCGGTAGTTACTTGAATGGTGGTGGGGCGTTCCCAAATAACGATAAATATGCAACGCCACAAGATTGGATTGCGCTTGCTGAGGCGATGTATCAGGCTTCAGTCGATGACAGCGTCGATGGTATTGATATCCCCACGATGTGGGGGACTGATGCGGTGCACGGTCATAACAACGTGTTAGGTGCAACCATATTTCCGCACAATATTGGTTTAGGTGCAGCGCGCAACCCAGCGCTTATAGAAGATATCGCTGAAGTGACGGCCACCGAAGTGATGGTCACAGGAATCGACTGGGTGTTTGCTCCGACTGTTGCGGTTGCACGCGATGTGCGTTGGGGACGTACCTATGAGAGTTACTCGGAGGACCCTGCGGTTGTGCGTGATTATTCAGCATCCATCGTGCGCGGATTGCAAGGTCATGTAGACGGCGACTTTTTGTCTGAGAAAAACGTTATTAGTACGGTAAAACACTTTATTGGTGACGGTGGAACCACAGACGGTATTGACCAAGGTAATACCGAAGTCGATGAACAAACGTTATTTGATATTCATGCGCAAGGTTATGTGGGTGGACTCGAAGCTGGCGCGCAAACCGTAATGGCGAGTTTTAATCGTTGGAATGGTGAAAAAATCCATGGCAGTAAATACCTGCTGACGGATGTGCTTAAAGAGAAGATGGGCTTTGACGGATTTGTCGTCGGTGACTGGAACGGTCATGGACAAATTGAAGGTTGCACGAATGATAACTGCCCACAAGCTGCAAATGCAGGTCTTGATGTCTATATGGTGCCTACTCAGGCGTGGAAGCCTTTGTACGAAAATCTTATTGCACAGGTGAAAGATGGCACCATTGCTGAGTCCCGTATCGATGATGCAGTGCGCCGTATTTTACGTGTCAAAATGCGAGCAGGACTATTTGATAAACCGTCACCTGCTAACCGTCCATTATCGGGTAAAACCGAACTCATCGGTGCTGAAGAACACCGCGCAATTGCACGTCAAGCGGTACGTGAGTCTTTGGTACTGCTGAAAAACAATAATAATGTGTTGCCAATCAAACCGAATCAGCGTGTATTAGTGGCTGGTCCTGCAGCTGACAATATCGGTCAACAGTCGGGTGGCTGGACCATTAGTTGGCAAGGTACAGGTAACTCAAATGAAGACTTCCCTGGTGGTACGTCGATATATGATGGTATCGCTGAGGCTGTAACACAAGCTGGCGGCGAAACAGAGCTTGCTATTAATGGTGAATATCAAGAAAAACCTGATATTGCAGTGGTCGTTTATGGTGAAACACCCTACGCAGAAGGTAATGGCGACATTGACAATGTAGATTATCAACGCGGCAACGCGGTTGATCTCGAGCTGCTAAAGCGGCTTAAAGAAAAAGGTATCCCTGTCGTTTCAGTGTTTATCAGTGGTCGTCCGATGTACGTCAACCCAGAAATGAATGCATCAGATGCTTTTGTAGCTGCGTGGCTACCGGGTAGCGAAGGTGGGGGTGTAGCTGATGTATTGGTGACCGATGAAAATGGGCAGGTGCGTTACCCGATTACAGGGCAACTCCCGTTCTCATGGCCTAAAGCGCCGACTCAAGGTCGACTCAACGGTGACGAGGTAGGCTACGACCCATTGTTTAAACTAGGTTATGGCTTGAGCTTTGATGACAATGTAACCATTGACACATTAAACACGGATTTCGCGGGCAGCGATGTGCCGTTAGAAATGGCTATCTTTGATCGCGCGCCGCAAGCGCCGTGGCGTTTAATGATAGGTAACCGTGATGAGCGAAGCGAAGTGACCAGCAGCATTCAGTCACTGAGCGGCGTGCAAACTGAAACCTTTGATGATCAAGTGCAAGAGGATGCGCGACGCTTCACTTTCACAGGGGACGGCACAGGTTATTTTAGTTTTGTTAGCCCTTTCCCACGTGATCTGCGCGCGTATAGTGTAGACGGTGGTGTGTTGAGTCTAACCGTTAAAGCCGATCCGAATCAGCCGTTAACTTTGTCACTTAACTGTGGCGCCGACAGCTGTGAATTTAGCCAAGCTATTGACGGCTATTTAAATGATGACTCAGCAGAGCAATGGACGACGTTAGACGTATCTGTTCAATGCTTAGAACAAGCGGGTGTTACCACCGCGAGCACCGGTGAAGTGGTGCGTTTAGGCAGCTCAGCAAGCACGTCTGTGAGCATTCGCGATGTACGCTTGCAGGTGGCCGATGGGATTAACGGTGAGGCGCTTTGTCCGTTGGGTGAAGATGACTAAGTGACACAGCTTACTGACTCTGTGTAAAAGAAAGGCCAGCTAATAACTTAGCTGGCCTTTTTAATGAGTGTTGCTTGTTGGTCCAGGGAAGACAACAAGCAACTGAGTTACGCAAACTTAGAAGGTGTAACGTGCACCGACTGCGTAACGTGGACCGTATTGACGTGCGAACAGGAACTGCTCTTCGTAGCGTCCGTAACCTTCTTCGGTTTCGTTGTTCAGGTTAATACCTTCAAAGAATACCGTTAGCTTTTCAGTTACGTCATAGTTAACACTTAAGTCCCACTGTCCATAAGACTTAGCGAACTGTGGTGGCGCATCTGAAGAGCCCTGTGCCTGACCAACACCAATTAGATAACTATCACGCCACGCGTATGTAGCGCGGACAGACCAACCATCTTTCTCGTAAAATGCTTGGAAGTTAGCTGAGTCACTCAAGCCTGTAAGCGGTGCTTGTTGCTCCAAGCTGTTGACGTCAAAACGCACATCGCCATCGACGAATGTTGCGTTGGCAGCTAAACCAAAACCCGACCGACCAAAGAGGTGCTGAGCTGCAATTTCAAAGCCGTCTACGCTCTTACTATCGGTGTTGCTTGGGCGGCTAATGCTCCAAACAATTAAAGGGTCATCTGCATTTGGTTCAATAGCACCATCCGCATTACCGTAACCGTTGGCTATCATTTGCTCAAAGATTGCCGTACTGGTGGCTTGCTCACCGCGCGCTTCAACATCAGCGACAGCTTGCTGATAGCGAGGTCCCTCAAAGATGTCACGCAAACCTTCTACGGTCGTTTCGGTGATGGTTGTTTGAACAAAGTTATCAACATCTTTTTTAAAGTAACCAACCGATGCATAGCTACCTTCGCCATAATAATATTCAATGGCTAAGTCGAGGTTGGTTGACTCAAATGGCAACAGGTTAGGGTTACCTGAGCTACCTGTGCGTGCGCCAGGTTTCGGACTCGCTGATAAGCTACGACCGCCTGCCAATGCGCCTAACGGAGCACGAGAGATGGTTTTACCCGTCGAGAAGCGACCAATCAGTTGATCGGTGAAGTTAACCTTTAAGTCGAGCATCGGCAAGAACACATCGTGTTCGCCGGTTTGCGTTAAGAAGGTTGCATCACCTTGCTCGTATTGCATGATCCACTCTGACGCGCTCACCCAATTGACTTGCTGCTCAACTCGTTGACGTACCGTACTAGTAACGTCAGTGGTCTCGTAGCGAACACCAACATTGAGCTCAGTTAAGAACGAACCTATCATGAATTCCCACTCTGATTGTAGGAAGATAGCGTCGGTTTGTTCGCGCACGTAACTTTGGCTATCGATACCATCATAATACGCATCAGCGACGAATTCATCGGCACCCATAAGATCTTCGGTTAGATAAGCGACATGGCGCGCCAGGGCTTCGTTATAATCGTAGGTGTAATAGTAGTTCTGTGCTAAATCAGAACCACCGCCTTCAAATTCGTCTAAAAAGCCACTGGTATCATGGTACTCGAACATGCCGTCAGGGAATATTTCGGCGAAGCTCGGGCTGAAGCCGGGTCCACCGCGTAAACCACTCCATGCTTCGTAACCACCCATATCTTGGTCGGTACGTGAAATACCCGCTTTCACAGAAACCAGAGGGATATCCAGCACAGAGTTATACCAAGTACCTTCAACCTGATACTGTTTTACGTTTGACTCACCTGGGGAGTGAATGAATTGACCAAAGTTAGAGCCAATTTCGTTTGGCGCTAGTACCGAAGTCCCATTGTTCCAAAGTACGCTTGCTTGAGGGATTTCTCCGTTACGATAGTCGTAGATTTTGGTTTGTAACTGGTCAGAACCCATAATGATTTGACCATTTGAACCGAGACCCGGGTCCGCACCGTTGTCGATGCTGTTACTTGAGTCATGTGCATCGACCCAAAGTCGAAAGTCGGGTGTGATGTCCCATGTTAGATTTAAACCGACGGAGTCCGCTTCTATTTCAGTGGTATCCCAGTTTGCGGTAAATGACGCGTCATTACCCGCGATATCGGCATAAACAGCTGTACCGTTCTCATCTAAGATATACGAATTGATGTTGCCACCAAATTCGTTCCAAATACCCCAGCCAAACCCGACACGACCCGAGGTTCGGCGCGAACCCGTGTAATCAGCGGTGAGCACCATGGTGTCAGTGGGCGCAAATTGAAATGTTACTTGGCCATTGGTGCGTTCGTTTTGAACGTCGGTGAAGCCGTAGTTCATATCTTTTGGGAAAAAGTGGTTGCCAATACGCTCACCATCTTCACCCATCGGACGGGGGTCAACATAGTCCCCCTCGTCAAGGTCCGGTAGGCCTACATTGGCCTGCCAACCTTGAATATTGGCATACTGTTGGCGAAAATCGCGGCGTTGTTGAGATACCGAGACTGACACACCAAACATATCGTCGGCAAACGTATTACTGTATACCGCAGCCAGTTCTGGCGTCACGCTATCGCCTTTTTCGACTGAACTATCGTGCAGTGCTTTACCCATCACCACGAATTTCTGCCCGGAGTGTTGGAACGGACGAGTGGTAACAATATTTACTGTTGCACCTAAACCGCCACTCGGCGTGTCTGCTCGAGCTGTCTTATACACCTCTAGAGCTGTTACACCCTCAGAGGAAAGCGCCTCTAAACTATATGAGCGAGTAAAACCTGTGCCTGGCATTTGGCGGTTATTTAACGTAATTAAGTTAAATTCTGGACCAAAACCACGTACCGTGATTTGGCTACCCTCGCCATCATTGCGGCTCACCGATACACCGGTGATGCGCTGTAGTGATTCTGCCAAGTTGGTATCAGGGAATTTACCCATTTCTTCCGCTGAAATTGCATCGACAACGCCACTCGACTGACGTTTAAAGTCAGTTGAGCGCGCTAAACTACCGCGAATACCACTGACATTAATGACTTCAATGGACTCTTCTTTGGCTTTTTCTTCGTTATCTTGTCCTTGATCTTGCGCGTACACAGGAAACGCCAGACCCGCGGTCAGTACGAGTGACACTGCCGTCGCAACAGGACTTATGCTAAACGTCATTGGTTTTTTCATTGTTCTATCCATTTCTGTTTGTCGTACCGCTTAGAAGTTATCGATGACTAAGTTATCGACTTGATACTCAGCACCGAGCGACTGACCCCAGGTCGGGAAAATCATAATGGTTTTGATATCGCTGATGTCTAAACCTGCATCAAACAGTGATTGTAGGGTGAAGTTATATGTTGCCCATTCGCCTGCAACTGGCTCCTCGCCATAGTTACCGCTGGCCAGAGGCACTTCCACAAATATACTGCTATCGCTCGATTCAACTTTAAATAACCACTGTGCGTCAGCGCCTTCCGGCTGACTCAAAACTCGCATATCAAAACTGATTGCACCGTTAGCTAACATCGCTGAAGCGTCAAATGAGACCTCGTCCTTAGCTTGGAAGCCAAGTACTGTCTCAGGGTTGCCTTGAATGACAAACTCAGTGACTTGTCCATGATCATCGCCACTATCGACGACTCCGGGTGTTGAACCCGCACAGCAATCAAACAGATTCCAGTCTTCATTCAACGACTCTTCGAATATCGCCAAGCCTTCTTGCCCAGCACTAGGATTATAAATGCGTGCCTCATCCACACGGTAGACGGCGCCTTCACCTGTACCCCAAGCAGGGTACATCATGACAACGTCGATTGCAGAGAGGTCAAAGTCTTGATTGGCGATTTCCTGCAAACTAAAGGTATAGGTTTGCCATTCACCCACGACCGGCTCTGCACCGCCGCTGCCCGCAGTGAGATCAAGTTCAAGCGCTGACTCAGCGTTGTTGGATTCAATTTTGAATTTCCAAACAGCGTCAGGATTAGACGGTGACTCGACGACCTTTAAATCGAACTGAACCACGCCTTCGACCATTAGAGCGCTCGCATCAAACTTGATGCCTGAGTCTTCGGGTGGCTTAAAGCCCAATACTGCGGGTTCAGCGCCGACAGAAAATTCCGCGACATTGCCACGCTCTTCATCAGTGACAACAACGGGCGTTGTGCCGCCACAACAGTCCCACATGGGCCAGTCAGGGTTTTCGCTGTCACCGAATAAAACCAATTCAGGCGACGCTGCTTCAGGCGATACGATCTCAGCGTTAGTAACGAGATATTCCGCACCATTACCCATATCCCATGTCGGGAAGATCATTAACACATCAATTGCGGTAGGCTCTAAGCCTGCGTCAACCAGCGTTTGGATTGGAAAGGTATAGGTTTGCCATTCGCCCACGGTGGGCGCAACCCCTTCTTCACTTGCTGTTAATGGGACTTGTCCCGCTGTTTGGGCGTCGTTACTTTCAACTTTAAATAGCCATTCTGCACTGCCATTGCTCGGCGGGGTAACCACTTTTAAGTCAAACGTAAAGTAACCCGACTCAATAATCTGCGTTGCGTCGTAAGGTTGTGGAGAAACGGTTTCGTCTTCAATGAATGCTTCGCGACTTACAAAGCCATTTACAGTCGGTGTTTCGTTGACCACAAACTTGTACACATCACCTTTATCGGCATCACTAACCAACTCGGGTGTTGAGCCTCCACAACAATCCCACGCAGGCCATGCTGGATTAGGCGTGCCGTCAAAAATGGTCAGTGTGTCAGGGATAGTTGTACTCGGAGGGACTGGAATAGGGGCCTTGCCCGTGACTAACGTTTCTTCGTCTTTGTAACCTGCACGGACGGTTTCACAACCTTTACCCGTATCCGGGTTTTGTGAGCATTGGAAAACGCGAACATAGTCGACTTCCAACGTCTGACCTTCTGCGAAAGCGCTTTCATCAATACCCAAGTTATTAACGTTTTCAGGCCAATCACCGCCAACTGCCAGGTTCATGATGAGGTAGAAGCGCTGGTCGAAAGGTTCAGGACCGTAGGCAACTTCAAGCTCACCGGTACTTTGGTTGTAAAACTCGGTATACCAACCTTGGTGGTTTAGACCAATGGCTTCGCCTTTGCTGTTATAGCGAACGGTTGATTCCATTTGGGTTGCATACAGGTAGTCGTCTACGTACCAACGAATTTCACCCTGTTGCCATTCGATAGCATAAGTGTGGAATTCGTCCGCAGGATTACCCTCTACAGCGTAGGACTTACCAGATGAATCGTTATCAGGCCATTCGCTACCGTAGTGAAGGGTACCATGGACATTGTTCTCAACGTTACCTTCTTCGTCGGTCGTTTTGAGGTTAACGGCTTCGACAATATCAATTTCGCCAGATTTCGGCCAAGTACCATAGACTGAATCCGTCGGCATCATCCAGACCGCCGGCCAACTGCCTTGACCAGAAGGCATTTTCGCGCGCACTTCGATACGGCCGTACTTAAAGTCACCTTTCATTTTGCTGTTCAAGCGTGCTGACGTGTAGGGCTTTTCAGCACCTTCTTCAGCAGGTAAAGCAACAATTTTTAAAGTGTCATCGGAGACGTACGCGTTGTCAGGACTGTCGGTGTAGCACTGTTGCTCGTTGTTGCCGCCACCTTGGCAGTTGACTTCAAAGTTCCATTTACGTTCGTCAATACTGTCACCGCTGAACTCGTCACTCCATACAAGTTCCCAGTCCTCAACGGGAGCAGTGGTATCAATTTGGGTGTAATTAGTGTTGGTTTCGACACTGTCACCACCACACCCTACGAGGCCGAGCGCTACGAGCGCTGCGGCAATAGGGCGTATTTTTGTTGTTATCGGGTTCATAATTGAATTCCTGATTCATCGTTCTTGTTGTACGGCTGCGTTGAAAATGTAAGCGCTTTCACAAACTAGAACAAAAAATTAACAACGTCAATGTGTGGTATTAACTTCTTGTGTAGAATTTGTGACAACCTTTTTGGACGCCGCACCCATCAAGGCTATTGTATTATCAAGCATACGATTACTAAAGCCCCATTCATTGTCGTACCACGCCATGACTTTAACTAAACGTCCATTAACGCGAGTTTGACGTGCATCAAAAATACTCGAATGATCATTATGGTTGTAATCAGAGGACACCAAGGGTAACTCGTTGATCGCCAATACTTGGTTCAGCGGAGCTTGGCTAGCAGCCTCCTTTATGATGGCGTTTACTTCTTTGACGGTTGTGTCACGTGCAGCGATAAAATTTAGATCGACCAGAGAAACATTGGGAGTAGGGACACGCACAGCCAAACCATCAAACCGACCTTGTAATGCTGGGATGACGAGTCCGACAGCCGCAGCAGCGCCTGTTTTTGATGGAATCATGTTTTGTGCAGCCGCTCGGGCACGTTGTAAGTCACTGTGATAGGAGTCAGTTAAGCGCTGATCGTTAGTGTATGCATGCACGGTGGTCATCAAACCGGACTCAATACCCAGTGATTCGTGCAATACTTTCGCCACCGGTGCCAAACAGTTAGTTGTGCATGAGGCGTTCGAAATAATATCCATGTCTGCTGTTAGTATTTCATCATTAACACCGAACACGACGGTCGCATCAACGTTTTTGCCTGGTGCAGAGATAATTACTTTTTTTGCGCCTGCATCAATGTGTGCTTTGGCTTTATCGCGTTCCGTGAATAAGCCTGTACATTCGAGTACAACATCAATGTTTAGCGCCTGCCAGGGTAGCTGGCTTGGGTCACGCTCAGCGTAAACACTTACAGTGTGGTTATCTATCGACAAGCTATCGGTGCCAGCTTCGACTTGCGCAGCAAATCGACCGTGCACCGTGTCAAATTGAAGCAGATGTGCAAGTACATCGGGTGAGCCAAGGTCATTAATCGCGACGAGCTCGATATGGTCAGTCAGACCTCGTTCATAAAGAGCGCGTACAATGTTTTTTCCGATTCGTCCAAAACCATTAATTGCTATACGAATGGGCATAACTACTCCTAACTATTATTTTGTTGTGGTTTGTTTGCTGTAACGGGAGCCCTTGAGACCCTCTTTTACACGCGCGAGCTTTTCTCTAAATTTTGGTCCTCGTTGCAATGTGTAACCGGCAATAATTGCGTCGATCAGTACTAGCTGAGCAATACGAGAGGCCATTGGCATATATTGGTCGGTATCTTCGGGCACGTTTGTCGAGACGGTAAATTGACAGTTTTCGGATAGCGGGCTATTCGGTGCCGTTATACCAATGACCGTTGCCTTATTGTCGTGTGCAATGGCTGCTATTTCGCAGAGCGCCTTGGTGCGACCTGTATGACTAATGCAAACAAGGACGTCATTTGGCTCACTATTAATAGCCCACATACGTTGGACCAGCGGGTCATCTGAAAACACCGATGGTGTATCAAATCGGGCAAATTTATTCTGTGCGTCGTGGGCCACAGAGGCGGACGCACCGAAACCAAAAAATGCGATTTTTCGAGCACTCACCATGGCTTCAACGGTGGCAGCAATAGGGCGGCTATCTAGCGACTGGCGGGCAATACTCAACGCATTTAATGTCGAGTCAAAAATCTTTTGTGTGATTTGATCAACATTATCGTTTTCTTCGATATCTCGGTTCACGAATGGCGTACCCTGTGCGAGGCTTTGTGCTAGCTGCAACTTAAAGTCAGGATAGCCCTTACAGCCCAAGCGACGACAAAACCGATTGACGGTCGGTTCACTGACCTCCGCCAGAGCCGCCAAACTGGCAATGCTTCGGTGAATGGCCTGCTCGGGCTCATGCAAAATCAATGCAGCTACTTTACGTTCAGATTTACTGAATTGACTCTGCTCTGACGAGATACGGTTAATCAAATCCATATGTTTTACGACTCATTATGTAATTTAGTTACGAAAATATTTGTTATATTGACAAACTTGTCGCCTTTACACTAGTCTAAATGTAGTAAAGTTACAAAAACAAGCAACTAAAATTAATCGAGGCATGCATGACAGACAGTTTGCAACGCAGTGATTTAGTGTTATTCGGGGTGCTGGGTGACCTGTCACGGCGCAAATTAATTCCTGCGCTTTTTCAATTAGATCGCAGTGGGTTATTGCATCAAGAGAGCAAAATTATTGGTGTCGCCAGAGAGGAATTAAGTGCCAGTCAGTTTGAAGAGCGCGTTAAGGAAACACTGCAAACGTTTGTGTCTAGTGATGAGTTAGTTGACGACGTGTTGAAGCGATTTTGTAAGCGCTTTCATTATGTTGAAATGGATTTTTCGCAAGATGAAGCCTACGAAACGCTGAAAGTGGCGGTTGCTAAGGACGTCGATTGCGTGTTCTACCTCGCCACGCCACCGAGCTTATACGCGACAATTTGCGCGGGATTGAGCGGTCAATCTCTGATAAAACCAAGTACTCGGGTTATTTTAGAAAAACCTATCGGCCACAATTTAGCTTCGTCACAAACGATTAACCAAGCGGTAGCGCAATATTTTCAAGAGAGCCAAATTTATCGAATCGACCATTACCTCGGTAAAGAAACTGTATTAAACCTGTTGGCATTGCGCTTTGCCAACGCTCTTTTTGCGTCAAACTGGGATAACTCTGCAATTGACCATATTCAGATAACAGCTGCGGAAAAAGTGGGTGTTGAAGGGCGCTGGAGCTATTACGACGACGCAGGTCAGTTGCGTGATATGGTGCAAAACCATCTATTACAAGTACTTTCATTGATAGCCATGGAACCGCCTTCGCGACTTGATGCAGAGAGCATTCGTGAAGAGAAGTTAAAGGTGTTGAAAGCTTTACGACCGATTGATACGTCGAACTGCAAAGATGTTTCGGTACGAGGTCAGTATCAAGGTGGCTTTATCGGTGAGGCGAAAGTGCCGGGTTATTTGCAGGAAGAGGGCGCTCGCGAGAACAGCGATACAGAAACCTTTGTTGCCCTCAAAGTCAACATTGATAACTGGCGTTGGTCAGGCGTTCCATTCTATTTGCGCACGGGCAAACGAATGCCAGAAAAGCGCAGCGAGGTCGTCATTACATTTAAGAAACAGCCACACAATATTTTCAGCGATACAACCGCTGACTTACAACCCAACAAACTCGTTATTCGCCTACAACCGGATGAAGGCGTTGAAGTTCAGATGCTTAATAAAATTCCGGGATTGGGTAAACAGATGCACCTTAAAGCGACGACACTCGACTTAAGTTTTGATGAGACGTTTGAGAAAAAGCGTATTGCCGATGCCTATGAGCGGCTCATGCTCGAGGCAATGCAGGGTAACCAATACTTATTTGTGCACCGTGACGAGGTCGAGTATGCGTGGCGCTGGGTCGACGGCATTCTCGCGGCATGGGAACAAAACGAACAACCACCAAAACCTTATCACGCAGGCACCTGGGGACCTGTTTCCGCCGTTTCTTTATTGGCGCATGACGGAAGACAGTGGGATGAATAAAATAGAGGGAATCAACGTGAATACTTTTGATAGTAACCAAGCATTATCGAGTTCATTAAGCGATCGTATCGCAGAAATTCTTGCGTGCGCCATCGAACAAAAAGGCGCAGCGACGCTTGTCGTATCCGGCGGACGCACTCCTAAGCCCTTGTTTGCTGAGCTAAATCAAAAGCCACTCGATTGGTCAAAGGTGACTATTTTGTTAGCTGATGAACGCTGGGTGTTACCCGATTCAGACGACAGCAACGATAAGCTGATAAAAACTTGCTTATTGAAGAATAAAGCGGCTGCTGCTAAGTACGTCAGTCTTTTTACAGGTCATGAACATGCCGAAAATGCTGCTAATGCCTTAGAAACCAGAGTCGCGAATTTACCGAAATTTGATGTGGTGGTGTTGGGTATGGGCAACGATGGCCATACCGCATCACTGTTTCCATGTTGTCAGCAACTTGAAGCTGGGCTAACTCGGCCACAGGCGCTTATCGCGACAGAGCCAACGACGGCACCTTATACGCGACTGAGCTTGACTAAACAGCGTTTGCTGAACAGTCATAATGTATTTTTTCATATTACTGGCGATGATAAATGGTCCGTATTGCAAACAGCGCTCGAGCAGCCTGATCCGAAAAAATACCCGATTAGTGATTTTGTTCATGCAGAAACAACGCCCATCAATGTTTACTATTCAGCCGCGTAAGAGGTGCTTATGAATCCGATAGTAGAACGTGTAACGCAGCGTATTGAAGCGCGCAGCGAAACAACACGCCACGCATATCTGGAACGTATGAAACACGCACGTCGTCAAGGTCCACACCGTAGTGCATTGTCATGCGGTAATCTAGCGCATGGTTTCGCCGCTTGTGGGCAGTCAGATAAAAGTGAATTACGCAGCTTGACGAAAGCCAATATTGGTATCGTGACAGCGTATAACGATATGTTATCAGCTCACCAGCCTTACCATGATTATCCGGAAAAGCTAAAAAAGGCGATTCGTGATGTTGGCAGCGTCGCACAAGTAGCCGGTGGTGTGCCCGCTATGTGTGACGGGGTTACACAAGGACAACCGGGTATGGAGTTGAGCCTGCTCAGTCGCGATGTCATTGCCATGGCAACCGCAGTAAGTTTGTCACACAACATGTTTGATGGCGGCTTGATGCTTGGCATTTGCGATAAAATCGTACCCGGTCTTTTGATCGCTGCATTAAGCTTTGGTCATATGCCATTTATTTTCGTACCTGCAGGTCCCATGCCGTCGGGTATTTCCAATAAAGAAAAGGCGCGTATCCGCGAGCTTTATGCGGAAGGTAAAGTTGATAAGGAACAGTTGCTTGACGCTGAATCTGCATCTTATCACTCGGCGGGAACGTGTACGTTTTATGGCACCGCCAACTCTAATCAGTTGGTGATTGAGATGATGGGGTTGCACCTGCCCGGCGCTTCGTTCGTGAATCCTGGCAGTGAACTGCGTGAGCAATTGACTCGTGCCGCTGCGCAGCACGTCACACGTATAACCGATCTAGGAGCAGATTACCGTCCTATTGGTGAGATTGTGACGGCTAAGACTATTGTAAACGGTATCATTGGTCTGTTGGCAACCGGGGGCTCGACTAACCACACCATGCACCTTGTAGCGGTAGCGAAAGCAGCGGGTTATCAAGTCGATTGGAATGATTTTGCTGAATTATCCTCCGTTACGCCGTTATTGACCCGAATATATCCAAACGGACAAGCGGATATTAATCACTTTCAACGCGCCGGCGGTATGCCGTTCTTAATTCGCGAACTATTGCGAGCAGGTTTATTACATAACGACGTTGAGACAGTTGTCGGCCACGGACTCGACAAATATCAGCAGCGCCCAACGCTCACCGAAGAGGGGCAACTGACGTGGGTCGATATTGCTGAAGAATCGCTCGACGAAGACGTTTTACGACCGCACACCCAAGCATTCAATAAGCATGGAGGCTTAGAGGTCCTGTCTGGTAACTTGGGGCGTGCGGTCATCAAAACATCCTCTCTACCAGAGGGCATCAAACCGATCACTGCACCCGCGGTGGTGTTCACCAGTCAGCATGAGCTGGTCGATGCGTTTAAAGCGGACAAGCTAAACAAAGATTGTGTAGTCGTTGTGCGTTATCAAGGTCCCAAAGCGAATGGCATGCCCGAATTACACAAGCTAACGCCATCACTGAGTGTTCTACAAAAGCGCGGTTACCATGTGGCTTTAGTCACGGATGGGCGCATGTCAGGCGCATCAGGGACAGTGCCTGCGGCTATCCACGTAACGCCTGAAGCGGTCGATGGGGGCGTGATCGCGAAGATCAAGGATGGTGACCTAGTCAGCGTCGATTTTGAAAATGCCCGCTTAGAGGTGCTTGTTGACGAGAATGAATTGCATGCGCGTGATATAGTCGCGCCTGATTTATCAGAATATCAATTTGGCATGGGACGCGAGTTGTTTGGCAACTTTCGAGATAATTTGAGTGGCGCTGAGTCAGGCGCATCCGTGCTCTTTAGGGAAGATCAGTAAATGGTAAACGACTCACAACTCGACCTAAGCACGGAATTTGCCGTGGTCGCAGATATTGGTGGTACCAATGCGCGTTTCGGTCGTATCAACTTAAAAACCTTTGAACTCGATCGCATACAAGTGTTTCCTTGTGCGGACTATTTAAATCTTACCGATGCTTTGATTGCTTATCGCGATCAGCAAGACGTTGCGTTAGAGCACGTAGCGATTGCCATTGCTTGTCCAGCAGAGGGTGACTCGATTCAAATGACTAACCACCACTGGCAATTTTCCGTGCGCGGTACGCGTGAAGCGCTAGGCTTAACTAGCTTCATCGTATTGAACGATTTTGCGGCCGCTGCGATGAGCTTATTGACGCTTGATAAAAGCGAAACGAAGAAAATCGGTGGTGGTAAAAAGGTCGAAACCGCTCCCTGTGCCGTACTTGGCGCAGGTACCGGTCTCGGTGTGGGACACTTGGTGCACATGCCTAACGGCGATGTAATGCCGTTGCCGGGCGAGGGCGGTCATGCCGATTGGGCGCCACTTAATGAGAAAGAATGGGCGATTCACGAATTTCTGGCACGTCGCTTTGATGGTCGGGTCTCAGCAGAGCGGCTCCTTTCCGGTCCCGGTATTGAAAACCTTTATCAAGCCATCGCCCACTACCACGACAGAGCAGTACCGCCGTTGCGAGCAAAGACGATTGGAGCGCGCGCTTTGACAAACTGCGATGCGATAGCGACAGAGACGGTCAATCAGTTTTTTGCCAGCCTGGGTAGTTTTGCAGGCAACCTTGCGCTCACGCTTAACACTCGCGGCGGTGTGTATATTGCAGGAGGCGTGGTACCCAAATTACTGCCATTAATGGCCGCCTCCGAATTTAGAACACGATTTGAGCAAAAAGGTCGTTTCTGTAATTTAGCCGAGTCAATCCCCTGTTATGTGATCACTGCCGAACATGCGGGCATGCGCGGCGTGGCACAGTACTTAAAACAAACATTGCGTAAAGCACCAGCGACAGCTGATATCGATTGAGGCCCCTGATGAACTATTCTGCTAACGATATTCTTAATGCGTCAAGCGTTATTCCAGTCATTGTCATTGATGACATTCAACAGGCTGTGCCGCTCGGGAGAACACTTTGTAAGCAAGGCTTTAAAGTGCTGGAAGTAACCTTAAGGACGCCCGCTGCGTTGCACGCGATTGAGGAAATGCGCCGCGAGCTACCCGATGCTATTGTTGGCGCGGGTACAGTCACTAACACCACTCAGCTTACTCAAGTGCAAACGGCAGGTGCACAATTTGCGATAAGCCCAGGTGCCACGTCGACATTATTAGAGGCTGGCAAGGCCGCTGATATTCCATTGATTCCCGGCATTGCAACAGTATCCGAATTAATGATGGGGATCGAATATGGTTATGATCGTTTCAAGTTGTTTCCAGCTGAAGCCGTTGGTGGCGTAAAATTATTGAAATCGATTCATGGCCCTTTCCCTGATATTCGCTTTTGCCCTACAGGCGGTATCAACGAAAGCAACTATCAAGACTACCTCGCGTTACCTAACGTAAGTTGCGTGGGTGGTTCATGGATCATACCGAAGTAATATTGCAACTGGGTTATCTGTATTCCAGATAACCCACATCTATTGACCCTTCCTATTGCACGGGCATCCTACGAGCCGCTACTATACGCTATGATTTTGCCCTATTAGTCAACCAAGGACGCATTCATGCCCACCGATACTCAATTAACGGTCAAACAAGCCCAACAAATTGCTACGCTACAGACTCAATTTAATCAGGGTCTCGATGCACACTGGCCGATGGCACCAAAACTGACGCGTGATGATTTCGCGGCTGTCATTGTGGAGCTCGGTGAACGCTATGAACACCTCGGCTACAAGTGGTGGAAAAAGCAAACAGTTGACCACGCCCAAGCTAATATGGAGTTGATCGATGTGCTGCACTTCGCTGTGTCTGACGTTATCGAAATTTTGGTTGAAGATGGCAGTGCCAGTCCTGTTGAGACCGCCGCACTTAAGCTCGCTGAAGCGAGCATTCGTGCCCGTGCCGATGAGGCGCGTGATGCCCGATGGTTGTTGCGTCATACCGCGTTAGAAGGACGCCCAGACCTAAACCGCCCGTTGTGTTTTGGTAATGAATCCTTAACGCAACTATTTAGCATGCTGTATCAAGCCTACGGCAGTGCGGAAGCCGTTTATATCAGTTACGTAGGAAAAAATGCGCTGAATCATGTGCGTCAACAACGGGGTTATAAAGAGGGCAGTTACATTAAGATGTGGCGAGAGGAAGAGGATAACCAAGTGATGATGCGTTTGCTACTCGACAGTGCTGACATCTTAAAAAGTAACTCACCGCTAGATGATGCAATATCCCTTTTACTTAATTACTATGACACCCATGTTGCGTAGGTCGCGCATCATGCGCGACTAACCCAGCTATGGGCGCGTGCCATTACATTTTGGAAACCGTTTGCAGCCCCAAAAAGATTCGCCTCTATTAGGTCCACGACGAGCTGTGCGTCTCACCATCGGCCCTTCACACTTAGGGCAAACCTGTGTAGTTGCACGTGTGTTAGGGCTGGGGGGAAACCGAACAGCGGCTTTTTCGCGTTGTCGCACAAATCGATGGAAGGTTTCTCCATCGATAATATGTATGGGTTTACTTTCTGCGAATACGTATGCGTCATGAGTCAGCTCGCCAGAAGTTACGATAAATCCACCTGCGGCACCCTCTGCGATGACAACACCAAACAGTTCTCGTACGACTGAAACAGGCACTTTACGATATTTCCACTGCTTACACTGCACCAAATATAACTGACCGTTTCGTTCAATCCTTAAATCAATTCCACCATCCGGACCCGCTGGCGTCGACTTCACGTGATAGCCTTCGCGGCTAAAAAATTCGCCAACGAGTTGCTCAAAGTGTTCCCAATCAAAGGTTTTCAATACGGCAGGCTCGGACGATTGGGTAACACGTTCATAGCGTTGTTGGTTCGATAAAGATTTTATCAATGAAACGATACTGGCTATAACGAGAAGCGCCGGGAGCGCAAATTGCAATAGAGGTAATACCAACGTCCCCATGAATTGGGCCATATAAGCGGTCATGGTCGTGGGATCGTTAATGTCTATTTGAACCGTGTCGCATTTCTCTTTAAGTTAAACCTGATTCATTTGTTAAGCATTTAGCTTTAGTTTACGATTAGAGTGCTTATCGTAATAACTCATTTATAGGATTTTCCCGTTTGTCATTAAAACAAAAACAAAGCGACATACATTGGCTAACAGGGCAGTTTAAAGAGATACAGCAGGAACTAAGTTACCGAGAGTCTATTCAGCTAAGAGTTAGACGTGAATCTCGATTAGCGTTGGTACTTGTCTCTTTTATATTTGCGATGTTTGCTATCACAGATTACAACTTGCTTGGTGACTCAACTGAATTTTACATATTAATCTCGATGCGGGTTATAGTGGTTTCAACGTGCGTCATTTTGGCGCTGATTATTGGGCGGGTCGGTAGCTTTTCTCGAAAACCACTTCTACATGCCTTGCCGTTATGGGTTCTTGCTGCGGGTATTATCTCGATTGTCCCATTAAGGCCCGAAAGCCTTTATACTCAAATTACGGCGGTTGTTGTCGCCATCATGGCATTCTATTTACTCATTCCAAGTCTATTAACCATTGCCAGTTGGGCGAGTGGATTTCTCAGTGTTGGATTCATAGTAGCTTCAGTAGCTTATGCCGACGTCTCCGTACCTACTGCCTCGCGTCTCGTTCTTCTTCTTATCATGGCTAATATTGTCGGTTATTGCGCGTTGTTAAGACTTGAAATACTCCAACGTAAGCAGTTTTCTTTATTAAATGAAGAGCGCGACCAGAATTTAGCCTTGCAACAAGAAGTAGAACACCGAAAGTCTCTCGAAGCACAGTTAAGAAGATTAGCCGAACGGGATACCTTAACCGAGCTTGATACGCGTAGTCATTTCATTAAACGTGCTGAAGCTTTATTAGATCAAGCGGCGCGTGAAAACTCAGCTTTCTGCCTATTCATGATAGACGTCGACCACTTCAAACAAATTAACGATACTTGGGGTCATACGCGGGGTGATGAGGTACTTAAGCAGGTTGCTAAAACCATTCGTCAAACGCTTCGACGTGTCGATGTGGTTGGTCGTTTTGGTGGTGAAGAGTTTATCGTGGCGATGCCGAACACGCACCATAAAGAGGCGGTCAAGTTAGCTAAGCGATTAACTTCCAATATCAACGCAATCGAGTTACCACCCCCGCTCAACCAAGTTTCGGTCAGTATCACCGTCGGTATCGCAATGAAAAGCAATGAGCGCAGCTTGGATCTGCTCATTCAGCGCGCTGATGAGATGCTTTACAAAGGAAAGCGAAACGGTCGAAACCGAGTTGAGTTGGCGCGCTGAGAGACTCATCCACAATAATTGATTCGCATGTCAAATAAACTTGACTTTATTTTTTGTGTGTCTACTATGGTAAAGTGTATTTTACATTATGACGTGTTTTGTTTACTTTACTGAATGGAGAACAAAAATGACTGAACGTAACGAATGGCAGCAACAGCAGTGCCGATCGAATAAGTTACTGGCGGTTTGGACAGGGTTATGGGTACTGACACTGGCGTTGTCGAGCTTTGGACCACAATGGTGGGAAAGCGCGACAATGACCTATTTGGCTACGGTGGTAAATATTATTATGGGCGCTGCCATGATATGGGCGAACAAACGTCACTTAGACCATCAAGACGAGCTACAACGAAAAGTTCAACTCGAGGCCATGAGTTTAGCACTTGGCATTAGTGTTGTTTTAGGCCTTGCGGCGACATCTCTAACGCAAAATAGCTTGTTAGGCTTTGATTTTGAGATTTCACACTTGATGATGGTACTCGGCGTCACTTATATTGTTGCGCTTTTATTAGGGATGAGGAAATACCAATGAAAAACCGACTCAAAGTGTTAAGGGCTGAGAGAAACTGGACTCAGAATGATCTTGCGCAAGCACTGTCGGTTTCGCGTCAAACAATCAACGCGATTGAAACAGGTAAGTTTGACCCGAGTTTACCGCTGGCATTTAAAATTGCCAAGGTATTCCAATGCTCTATTGAAGACATTTTTTTTGACGAGTAGTCGGTTGTACAGCCGCCTGCGATGAAGACGCAAGCGGCTGAACTATTATAGTTTGACCAGTAATTTACCCTGGTTCTCACCACTTAGAAACATGTTAAGTCCTTCAATCGCAGACTCTAAGCCTTCAAGCACGTGAGCCCGATATTTGATATCGCCATTTGTCACGTAAGGCGTTAATTGTTTCAGTAAGGTCGGGATTTGATCAAAATGGTCAGGCATCGTGAAGCCCTTAATTGTCAGTCGCTTCTTAATGATTGGAATCCAGCTCGGTCCAGGGCTTGGTTGCTCTTTATCGTAATCCGCAATCATGCCACAGACAACAATGCGTCCATGTGCATTCATACGTCCCATGACCGCATGTTGAATCGGACCGCCGGTATTCTCAAAATAGAGGTCAATGCCATTAGGGGTTAATTCAGCTAACTTGGCGGGAATATCATCAGTCTTGTAGTTGACTGCGCCGTCAAACCCAAGTTCGTTAACAATCCACTCTGCTTTTTCGTCTGAACCGACTACGCCAATAACCGAGAGGCCATCGGCTTTAGCCATTTGACCGACAATCGAGCCGACGGAACCGGCTGCGCCTGTGACTACCAACGTTTCACCTTGTTTGGGTTTCCCCACGTTTAATAGACCTTGTGTCGCGGTAAGGCCGGGAAGAGCAAACACCGAAAGCACCATTTCATCGGGCGCATCTGTTTGCACTTTATTAATTCCTTGACCATCGCTGAGCGCATACTCCTGCCAGCCCATCATTCCCATGACACGGTCGCCTTCGGCAAAATCAGGGTGTTTACTTGCAACGACTTCACCGACACCTGAACTGCGCATCACAGAGCCGAGTTCAACCGGTGGAATATAACTTTCTTTGTCTGGGCTCATCCAGCCAAACATGGCGGGATCCAATGACATGTGGGTTTGTTTAATCAGTATTTGACCGTCGTCGACGCTGGGACGATCGAGTTCAACGATCTCGAAAATATCCTTGGAGACAGGACCAGGTTGAGGACGTTTGACTAGTTTAATTGCTTTATATTGGCTCATGAAGCTCCTCGCTACAGGTAAGTGTACTGACGATGCAGATTAACTATGTGCGAAACTTACGAATAGAGCAACTTGAGCGGATCAGACGGTATAAAAATAAAAGTTGTTAAATTTAAGGAGTGGTGCGTCCGAGTAGACTCGAACTACCGACCTCTGCCATGTCAAGGCAGCGCTCTAACCAACTGAGCTACGGACGCACTGTTTGGGGTTGTCGTGAAGACGGGCGCTATATTATTGATTTGAAGTTAAGCATGCAAGTACTTTTTTACCCGATAGCGTGTGTTTGCTTGTTAAATCACCAAAGTGTACGAAATTTAACGTCCAGCCTTAAATCCACATGCTTCAAAAAACTGTTGCCAGGGTTGGACGAACGACTTAGTTGCCTGCGTTAACCGCGCGTCGTAAAGGGCCCATTGATTTATATAGCGTTTAAGCTCAGGTTGCGGCGCTTTCATTGCAAGCGTGTTTAGAGCTTCACTAAAGCGTTGATACTGGCGTTGTAAATCCGCTAAGTCGCCTTGTGTTTGTTTGATAAAAACTGAAATAAAGGCGCTATGTAAACGGTGAGCGCGTTCTGGCACACCTTTCGATAAACACCCCGCAGGCTGAGCAATGTTATCGATTTGCTCGTAAAATTGCGCGAGTAGAACAGAAGACTCAGCGACGCTTCGCATCAGTTGGGGCAAGTAGTTTTCTTGCGCCAAAACTTTTAAGTGCTGATTCAGATCAACAGCTGTATTTGGCTCCTCAAGCCATGAAGTGACCGCATTCAAGGCACTTATACTGTGACTAAACTCAGTGTCGGAAATTGTTACTAATGGCGTTGCAGCCATCGTTAGCGCATGTCTGAATCCTTTGTCCGTTGCAAACGCGCGTGCCAGACGAGCAGACGTTGTGTCGCTGAGTTGCTGCGCAGCGGTAATGAGCTCAGCTGCAAAAGCTTCTGACTTCGGTGACTTAGCACATTGTCTGAGCGCTTTAATGAGGCTTTGATCATCTTGAAAACGAGAGAATCCATCATCAAGGCGACCTAATGCACTGTTACGCTCAGCAATGAGCTGCCCAGCACGACAATGATTCAGTTGTAGCGCTGTTAAAAAGCTCATGGTGGGTGTCGATGCCGTCGGCTTGAGGACGCGAACGTCAGGTAACTGTGGCGGTCGGGGCTCGAATGTGAGCGGCGTTAATTCAATATCTAAGGTAAAGGCTACGCGCTCGTGTAGATCGTGCAAACTGGATACAGTCGAGGGCTGCGAACAACCTACCAACGAAACTAATAAAATTGCCACTGTCCATGCGTTGACACAACGCTTTGGCTGGAGTCGCGTAAATAAAAGCTTTAAACTGGTCAGTATTGTGTTGTCAACTAAGGACATAAGCTAAATGTTCACAGGTATTGTTCAAACCAAAGCCAACGTGGAATCGCTGACTGATAAAAGCGATTTTCGTCATTTGACCGTCTCAGTTGAGCCGCACCATCTTGATGGCGTTCAACTGGGGGCCAGTATAGCGATAAACGGTGTTTGCTTAACAGTGGTTCACTTTGATGAGACACAGGTTTCATTTGATGTGATCGATGAAACGCTGCGGCTGACTAACCTAGGCGAACTGAAAGTAGGCTCGGAGGTTAACTTCGAACGCTCGTTGCGGGTCGGTGATGAAATTGGCGGTCACTACGTATCAGGGCATATTCATTGCACCGCTTCGATCCTTGATGTTGAAGTCAGTGAACATAATTGGTCAGCTTGGTTGTCGTTACCGCAAGCTCAAGTGCCTTATTTGTTCGCGAAGGGCTTTATTGCCGTCAATGGTGCGAGCTTGACGGTTGGGCAGGTAAAGGGTAATCAGTTTAGTCTGCACCTTATTCCCGAAACATTGCGCTTAACGAACTTGGCTGAACTAAAGCCAGGCGATAATGTGAACATTGAGATGGACCAACAAACTATCACGACTGTCACAACGGTGGAACGCGTCCTTGCCGCACGCGGTCAATAGAATTGTTCATCGTTGCCGTCAACCTTTAAACGAGTTTGCGCATTAATGGGGTCGACGGTGAGTTGGATATGAATCAGGTCACCGCAGGCTGAACATTCTTCTTGGTAATCCTGATCGCCGTTACTGCTATCTACACCGAGCTGCGTCGTATGCCCGCAGTGGGGGCAACGGATGATTGCATTGGTCAGGTCTTCCTCGTGCATAACGGTCACCGTTTGTTTTTTTAGGGTCGCCTTAATTATAGAAATAGAATCGCTATACCACCTAATGAAACCAGTGCGCCGAACAGCGAACGCACGGTAATCTTTTGTTTTTTCAATAAAGAAATTGGAATTAAAAAAAGTGGTGCAGTGGACAGAAGTGTTTGTGTTAAACCCGGATTAATATGTGCAATAGATAGCTGCTGTAACCAAATCGCTAAAAAGGTCCCAAAAAAGATAGCACCCAGCAGTGGCATCGGATTAATGGCTCGGCACTGGCAAAAAATGGCTTGAAAAGCGTGGCGTTGTGATATTCCAACAATCAGCGCTAATAGAATAGAACCGGCGGCAAGGCGAATAAATGCCGCACTGAGCGGATCAATGACATCATTTTGTAATACCGAAAAAGCCATTACCAGCCCAGTTGCTTGACAGAGCGCAGCACCACAGCCAAACAGGATTCCGCTGATGGATAGCGACGGCTGCTGATTAGGCGCACGTTCGGTGACGACCAACAAAACACCCAACAAAGTCACGAACGCACCGATAATTTCGATACCTGAAAGACCGTCGTTTAAAAATAACCAAGCCATAAACGCAGCTAGAGGCGGCGCTAAGTATTCGAGTAGCATGGCGTGCCAAGGGCCCAAACGGCGCAATGCGGCAAAATGGCAGCTGTCGCCTACGGTAATACCAATTACTCCGCTGAGGGCGAGTAACCAGAGCCCTGCACTAAATACCAACGGTGCGCCAAACAGGGCACTCATACCGAATAGCAACGGACTGGCAATTGCGCCTTTGATGAGATTCATTTGTAACGCCGAAAAGTGTGCACCGGCGCGATGATAAAGTATCGAAGCCACTGCCCAAAAAGCGGCTGCTGTTAACGCTGCTAGCTGCCCCCAAACACTCGCTAGATCCATGTGTTACCCTTGCTCTCACAAAAAGCCTGCATTATAGTGTGGGTTTACGTTCGATGGTACCGAACGTAAACAATTTCGTATGGTTCGACAAAGAATCGATGTTAGCGCATGTGGCACTTGGTAGGTGTCACCACTGTAGAAAGGAAGTTTCATGCCTGTAATCACTCTCCCTGACGGTAGTCAACGCGAATTTGATCAACCTGTATCCATTATGGATGTGGCTCAAGATATTGGTGCTGGCTTAGCTAAAGCCACCGTGGCAGGTCGTATTGACGGGGAACTCGTCGATGCCTGTGAAATGATTGAGCACGATGCGCGTATTGAGATCGTGACACCGAAAGATGATGACGGTGTACATATTATTCGTCATTCCTGTGCTCACTTATTAGGCCATGCGTTTAAGCAATTATGGCCGGACGCAAAAATGGCGATAGGTCCAGTCATCGATAATGGCTTCTATTACGATGTTGACGTTGATCACACTTTAACGCAGGACGATCTCGATAAACTTGAACAACGCATGAAAGAACTCGCGAAAACCGAGTATCAGGTCATCAAGAAGAAAGTCAGCTGGCAAGAAGCGCGTGAAACGTTTGTAGAGCGCCATGAACCATACAAAGTCGAAATTCTCGACGAAGATATTCCAACGGATGCTAAGCCTGGTCTTTACCACCACGAAGAATACATTGATATGTGCCGTGGACCACACGTGCCAACGATGAAATTCTGCCAACATTTTAAAGTGATGAAAATGGCGGGCGCATACTGGCGTGGTAACTCAGATAACAAGATGTTGCAACGTGTGTACGGTACTGCGTGGGCGGATAAAAAACAGTTAAAAGCGTATTTGCAACGTTTAGAAGAGGCCGAAAAACGCGACCACCGTAAAATTGGTAAGGCGCAAGACCTGTTCCATTGGCAAGAAGAAGCGCCAGGCATGGTATTTTGGCATCATAATGGCTGGACCATTTTCCGCGAACTCGAAGACTTTGTGCGTGAGAAACTACGCGAATACCAATACCAAGAAGTTAAAGGTCCGATGATGATGGACCGTGTATTGTGGGAAAAGTCGGGTCATTGGGAGAAGTTTTCAGACCTGATGTTTACGACATCATCAGAAAACCGTGAGTACGCGGTAAAACCAATGAACTGCCCAGGTCATGTACAGATCTTTAACCAGGGCCTTAAGTCTTATCGTGATTTGCCGTTGCGTATGGCAGAGTTTGGCTCGTGTCATCGTAATGAACCTTCAGGTGCGCTGCACGGACTGATGCGTGTACGTGGCTTCACACAAGATGATGCGCACGTTTTTTGTACTGAAGATCAGGTGCAAGAAGAAGTCGCTGCGTGCATCAAAATGGTCTACGAAACATATGAAACGTTTGGTTTCGATAAGATCGATGTGAAGCTTTCAACACGCCCTGAGAAACGCCTTGGTGATGATGCAACTTGGGATCGTAGTGAAAAAGCTTTAGCGGATGCCTTGAAAGCACATGATATCGACTTCACCTATCTACCAGGTGAAGGTGCCTTCTACGGTCCTAAAATTGAATTTACTTTGTTCGATTGCTTAGGTCGTGCGTGGCAGTGTGGTACAATACAGTTAGATTTCGCCTTACCGGGTCGTTTAAATGCGACTTACGTAGGTGAAGATAACGATCGCCATACGCCTGTAATGATTCACCGAGCCATTCTCGGGTCACTTGAACGTTTTATGGGCATTCTTATTGAAGAGTATGCGGGGAATTTCCCGTTGTGGCTTGCACCGACGCAAGTTGTGTTGATGAATATTACCGATAATCAACGCGATTACGTCAATAAAGTAGTGAAATCCCTGAATGAAAAGGGAATTCGTGCATCAGCCGACTTGAGAAATGAGAAGATAGGCTTTAAAATCCGAGAACACACTTTAAAACGTGTTCCATATTTGCTAGTTGTTGGCGATAAAGAAGTCGAGGCTGGCGAGGTTGCGGTTCGTACTCGTAGCGGTGAAGACTTAGGTAAGTTTCCGCTCGAACAGTTTGTTGAGCAGTTACAAGCAGAAGTGCGTACACGCAAAATCAATTAATTAGTTTGGAGGAATAAACCATTAAAGGCGGAAAAAGAACTCAGAAAAGCGCTGACAAAAATCGTATCAATGACGAAATTCGTGTTAATGAAGTTCGCTTAATTGGCACGGAAGGTGAACAGATCGGTATTGTAAGTATCAATGAAGCTCTTGAAGCAGCAGAGGATGCTGGTGTTGATTTGGTCGAAATGAGTCCAAATGCTGAGCCACCTGTCTGCCGCCTTATGGATTACGGTAAGTTTCTCTACGAAAAGAGTAAAGACCAGAAAGAGCAGAAGAAAAAGCAGAAACAGATTCAGGTTAAGGAAGTCAAATTCCGACCTGGCACAGATGAGGGCGACTACCAGGTAAAACTGCGCAACCTGCGTCGTTTCCTCGAGGGAGGTGACAAAACTAAAGTCACTATCCGTTTCCGTGGCCGGGAAATGGCACACCAAGAGTTGGGTATTGAGCTGCTAACTCGTATTAAAGACGATTTAGACGAAATCTCAACTGTTGAGTCGTTCCCTAGAAGGGCCGAAGGTCGCCAGATGATTATGGTTCTGGCACCGGCTAAGAAGTGATTGTGGTACACAAGTAGTTCAGCCTCGGTTGAACTCACCCTGTCACACTTTTAATCAACAATGCGGAGTTTTATTTCATGCCAAAAATGAAATCAAACAAGGGCGCGTCAAAGCGCTTTAAAAAGACTGCTTCAGGCGGTTACAAGTGCAAGCAATCTCACTTGCGTCACATTCTGACTAAGAAGACACCTAAGCGTAAGCGTCAGCTTCGCGCGAAGAGCATGGTCCACGAGGCCGACGTCAAATTAGTCGATCGTATGTTACCATACGCGTAAGGAGGGATTAGCAAATGGCACGAGTTAAACGTGGTGTGATCGCGCGTGCGCGTCACAAGAAAGTCCTAAAGCAGGCGAAAGGTTATTATGGTGCTCGTAGTCGCGTATATCGCGTTGCGGTGCAGGCAGTTACTAAAGCAGGTCAATACGCATACCGTGACCGTCGCAACAAGAAACGTCAATTCCGTCAATTGTGGATTGTTCGTATCAATGCGGCAGCGCGTCAAAACGGTTTGTCATACAGCCGCTTTATCAACGGTCTGAAGAAAGCATCGGTAGAAATCGATCGCAAAATCCTTGCCGACATCGCTGTACATGACCAAAGCGGTTTTGCAGCCTTGGTTGAAAAGGCGAAAGGTGCACTGTAATCGGCAAAAAGGCTTTGCCAAAAACCGATAAACAGATTTAAAAGGGAGCCAATTTGGCTCCCTTTTTTATGGCTTTTTCGTTAGAATAGAGCTTTCGTAATTTGCATGATAGGTTGAGGGAACGAATGCAGTTAGAACAAATCGTTGAACAGGCGCAGCACTCTATTGCTGAAGCTGATTCGCCGCAAGCACTGGACGAAGTGCGCGTTGAATACATGGGCAAGAAAGGCCGATTAACTGAGCTGTTAAAAGGCTTAGGTCAGCTTGAACCATCTGAGCGTCGCGACGCTGGACAAAAAATTAATCAAGCTAAACAACAAGTCCAAGCTGATATTAACGCCCGCAAAGAGGTTTTAAAGGCGGCTGAGCTCGAAGCAAAGCTTGATGCTGAGCGTATTGATGTGACCTTACCTGGACGCGCTAGCCAAGTGGGTGGCGTACATCCTGTTACACAAACCATTCGCCGTATTGAATCATTCTTTGGTGACTTAGGTTTCAGTGTGAAGCAGGGCCCAGAAGTAGAAGACGGCTTCCACAACTTTGACGCGCTCAATATTCCAGCGAATCACCCTGCACGTGCAGACCACGATACGTTCTACTTTACTCCCTCAACGATGCTAAGAACGCAAACTTCGGGTGTGCAAATCCGTACCATGGAGGCTGAGCAGCCACCATTACGTATCATTTCGCCAGGTCGCGTATATCGTAACGATTACGACCAAACGCACACACCGATGTTCCATCAGGTAGAAGGCTTGATGGTTGATAAAGACGTGAGCTTTACGCAGTTAAAAGGCATTTTAGAAGACTTCTTAAATAACTTTTTTGAGGAGTCGTTAACGGTTCGTTTTCGTCCTTCTTATTTCCCGTTTACTGAACCTTCCGCTGAAGTGGATGTAATGGGTAAAGATGGTAAATGGTTAGAAGTATTGGGTTGCGGAATGGTTCACCCAAATGTACTTCGTGCAGTCGGTATTGATCCTGAGCAATACACAGGCTTCGCTTTTGGCATGGGTGTAGAGCGATTAACCATGCTGCGCTACGGCGTGACCGATCTGCGTGCGTTCTTCGAGAACGACCTGCGATTCCTAAAACAGTTTAATTAAGAGGGCGGCGAACATGAAATTTAGTGAAAATTGGCTAAGAAGTTGGGTCAATCCAGACATTTCTAGTGAAGCGCTGAGCGAGCAACTCAGTATGGCTGGCCTTGAGGTTGATGGTTTAGAGCCCGTTGCAGCAGACTTTCATACTGTTGTCGTTGGTAAAGTCGTTGAATGCGGTCCTCATCCAGACGCCGATAAGTTACAGGTCACTAAAGTCGATGTGGGTGAGAATGAATTACTTGATATCGTTTGCGGTGCACCGAACTGCCGTAAGGATTTAATGGTTGTGGTCGCTAAGGTTGGCGCGGTATTACCGGGTGACTTCAAAATTAAGAAGGCAAAGCTGCGCGGACATCCATCGCATGGTATGTTGTGCTCGTTTAAAGAGCTGGGTCTAATTGATGACCACGACGGTATCATTGAGCTACCTTCAGACGCACCCATCGGTAAAGATTACCGCGAGTATTTGGGTCTGGATGACTTAAGTATTGATATCGATTTAACACCCAACCGCGGTGACTGCCTGAGTATTCGTGGCATAGCACGTGAGGTCGGTGTACTGAATAACATTGATGTGTCCGAGCCGACAGTTGACGCAGTTGAAGCAACTCTCGAAGACGCCAAAGCAATTCACTTAGATGCACCGGTTGGGTGCCCTCGTTACTTGGGGCGCGTAGTAAAGAATGTTGACGTTAAGCAACAAACACCGTTGTGGATGAGCGAGAAACTGCGTCGCAGTGGTATACGTAGCATTGATCCTGTGGTTGATATCACCAACTACGTATTGTTGGAGCTGGGCCACCCGATGCACGCATTCGACCTCGACCGCGTTCAAGGCGATGTTCATGTGCGCTATGCCAATAAAGGTGAGACCTTAACTTTATTGGATGAGCAAGAAGTGAAACTCGATGGCGATGTGCTAGTTATTGCTGATGACAAGCAGGCATTGGCTATGGCGGGCGTTTATGGTGGCCTCGGCAGTGGTGTAACACGAGAAAGCAAAGATATATTCCTCGAAAGCGCATTCTTCGCGCCTGATGCGATTTTAGGTAAAGCACGTCGTTTTGGTTTGCACACGGATGCGTCTCATCGTTATGAACGCGGTGTTGACCCAGAATTGCAACGCCAAGCCATGGAGCGCGCAACACAGTTGTTGATTGAAATTTGTGGTGGTGAAGCAGGTCCTATCGTCGAAGCCAAATCAGACGAGCATCTACCTAAGCCAGCTGAGGTGACGCTGCGTGCGGCACGCCTCGCGAGTGTATTAGGAATTGATATTGAAGCTGCTCGCGTGACTGAAATTCTCGAGCGTCTAGGCTTTGACGTCAAAGTGGAGACAGGCGAGTGGTTGGTCAAAGTGCCGACTTATCGATTTGATATTGCCATTGAAGAAGATCTTATCGAAGAGGTTGCGCGCGTATTTGGGTATAACAATATTCAGGCAGCTGCGCCCGCTGCACAATTACGTATGCGCGCACAACAGGAATCACTAATCAGCACACACCGCTTAGTGGATGCGATGATCGAGCGGGGCTATCAAGAAGCAATTACGTATAGCTTCGTAGACCCGAAACATCAAGCGGCGTTATTTGATGAAAGTGCATCGTTAACATTACCCCATCCTATTTCGGTGGACATGTCATCAATGCGGTTAAGCTTGTGGCCGGGTCTATTGAATGCGCTAGCGCATAACCAAAAGCGTCAGCAATCAGTATTAGCCTTTGTTGAAACAGGCTTACGTTTTATCCCTGATGAAGTGGCTGAAAATGGTGTGATGCAGCAACCGATGTTTGCTGGCGTGCGTTCAGGTAAGGCCTATGGCGAACATTGGTCGGCGGAAGACCGTGGCGTCGATTTCTATGATGTAAAAGGTGATGTTGAAGCCTTGTTGAAGAAATCCGGTGTCAATGATGTTCGTTTTGTTGCTAGCGAACACAGCGCTCTGCATCCAGGACAGTCTGCTGCGATATATCGTGGTGAGCGTTGTATCGGCTATATAGGGGCCTTACACCCTAGATTTGAGAAGACATTCGGTCTTAATCAACGTGCTTTTGTGTTCGAATTGCAAATTGATGCGATTAACCAACGTAGCATTCCATCGGCTCAACCTGTGTCGCGGTTTCCGAGTATCCGTCGTGACTTAGCGATTGTTTTAGATGAACGTATCGCGGCGGGTGAAGTGTTAACTACGTTGAAGAACATTGGCGTTAATCAGTTGATTGACCTAAACTTATTTGACGTTTACCAAGGTGATAACCTGCCAGAAGGTAAGCGTAGTTTAGCTCTTTCCGTCACACTTCAAGATAACGAAAAGACCCTTGAAGAAGTCGAAATAAACGGCATTATGGAAAAGCTAGTATCGACGTTACAGTCGGAGTTTGATGCAACCTTGAGGGATTAGGATATGGCGCTGACTAAAGCAGAACTCGCTGAGGTACTTTTTGACAAGTACGGGGTAAGTAAGCAAGACGCTAAGGATTTAGTAGAGGCGTTTTTTGAAGAAATACGTTCTGTTTTAGAATCGGGGGAAATGGTCAAGTTATCAGGCTTTGGTAACTTTGAACTTCGAACTAAGAATCAGCGCCCAGGTCGGAATCCGAAAACGGGTGAGGATATTCCTATTTCTGCTCGCCGAGTGGTGAGTTTTAAACCCGGTCAAAAATTCAAAAGCCGCGTAGAAAACACAAAGCCCGAGCAATAGCTCGGGCTTTATCGTTTAGTTATGCTTAAAACGTTAGCGAAAAAATAAACTACTAAATGGATTAAGCAGGCGACTGATACCCGATGTAAAGAACAACGGTGCGTCTAGTGTCGCAAGGGTCAAGCAGTCTTCCGTCGCAGTACGAGGTGTGTGCTTACGATCCGCATCCAACAAGATAAAATCACCGTCATAATAAGCATCGTGCTCATCATTGAATACACCATCAATCACAAGTGTGGCTTCTTGACCTTTGTGAGTATGTTCCGGTACTTGGGCGCCGGGCTCCATATAAATTAAATTGGTTTGTCCATCATCGGACAAATCAACAGGCGCTCTCCATAGCTTACCCACTAAATGGGTCCATTCTCCGATACGATGAGCGTTATGCGCCAAAGTCGTCGGTAAATTGAAGCGACGACCCTCAAGACTAATCAAATCTTCGCGTTGAGCGGCAGGCTTGGCCTGAGAGTTAAAAATCGCCTCTAACATTTGGTCGCATTGGGTTTTCGACATGGCACCTTTAGAGGGGGCACAAATCGTTTCAACAAGGCTATCCAAATGCTTGTTACATAAATCTTCCTCTATTTCACAAACTGTTCGCTTGCAAATAGGGCACATATCAATATGTGTACCAACAACTAATGTCATTGACGCACTAAGGTCGCCTGAAGCGTACTGATACAAAATTGCTTCAGAGGGATGTGACTTAATCATGCTCAACTATTAACTCTTTCAATTTCTTTAATGCAAGGCGCGTACGAGACTTAACCGTGCCCAATGGAATTCCAAGAGAGTCGGAAACTTCTTGCTGCGACTTACCCTCGACATATATTTTTTCTACCACGATACGTTGTGCATCTGGCAACTGACCGTAGTAGTGAGAAATCTCTTGCAACAGAATGTCTTGGTCCAACGCGTAATCGTCGTCTAAGTTATCATTCTGCTCGGCCAGAATTGGCCATAGTTCATCTGCACTTATATCATCTTTACGCTTTTTATTCTTTCTTAATAAATCGAATCGAATATTACGCGCAATCGTGAAAATCCAAGTCGAAGGTGAACCCTTATCAGCTTTAAATAAATGTGCCTTATGCCACACATTTGTCATCGTTTCTTGCACAAGATCCATTGCAGTTTGTTCGTTACCAAACTGACGCGTTCCATAAGCTTGCAACTTAGGCGCAAAGTGTGAGAACAATTCACTGAACGCTTGACGGCTACGCGTTTCAGCAATTTGAGCCAAAAGTTGCGCAGCTTTTTCTGCAGTGTCCTGCTGGGATGTGGTCATAACTCCCCGTTGTGAAGTATGAGATGTCACCGTTTGCATAACTAGACCTGCTATTGTTGTTAGTTGGTATATCTAACTACGAGAACAAGTTTAAGTTTGGATCAGTCGATCTCAAAAAAGTTACGTAACCAAGTTTAGCAGATAATCAGCAACTTGCTCACTTGATTGCGATTTAATTAACTCTTGTTTGGTGTGAACGTCGAGTGGCAAAATTTCCAGCCAACGCTGGCACACCCAATCGAGTTGTTCAAACGGTTTTTCATCATACAAATCACCGAGTTCTGGGTAAACACCATAAATTTCTTCAAGGCGCTCTTTAAGCACGGCAACCTCATCCGTAATTGGTGTGTGCTGCCAAAAAGGGAGTACTTCAACGTCACCGACTCGAAGACCATCGTCCTCGAATTCGTGATGTTTTATGTGAACTCGACGCTCACCATGCACAGTAATACCCAGAAAACCATCGTTGAGCATTTCAAAGTCAACAATGGTGACCGCGGTGCCAAAGGGCAGAATATATTCAGGATCATATTTATCGATGCCAGGATCAAACATGCATACAACAAATTCACTTTGATTTGCCATGCACTGTTTCACTAACCGTGTGTAGCGTTGTTCGAAGATGCGCAATTTTAGCTTTCCATTCGGCATAACATGAGCCGTTAGCGGAAATAGAGGTAAACGCTGCACTTTATCCATACGATACAACTATCCTGAATTTTTGGGTTGATTTAACGTGCTTTACGTATGTCTATTCGGCTTGGATCTAAATTTGTACAACTTAATCAAACCTTTTTTGCTATAAGTCCGTTATGTTAGATAGCAACACCCACGCAACAATATATATAATGTATTATAAGCTTGTAAATAAATGGAGTTTTGATGCGCCTAAAAGTTGGAATAAGCGCCTGTTTACTGGGCGATGAAGTACGTTTCGATGGGGGTCACAAGCGTTCACCCTTTTGCGAAAATGAACTGGCTAAACACGTCGAGTTCGTTAAATTTTGCCCAGAAGTCGGCATCGGGTTGCCAGTACCGCGTCCAACCATCCGCTTAGAATATAAGGACGAGCAAGTACGCGCGGTCATTCCTAAAACCGGCGAAGATGTTACTGAATCGCTCAAGCATTTCGCGGACAAAGTAAAACCCAAGCTAGCGGATCTGTCGGGTTATGTCTTATGCGCTAAGTCACCTAGCTGCGGCATGGAGCGTGTAAAATTATATGACCCTAAGACAGGTAGTGCTCGCAAGGAGGCAATGGGATTATTTGCTGAACGCTTGCACCAATTAGAGCCCGCACTGCCTTTGGAGGAGGATGGGCGCCTGAATGATCCCCATCTACGCGAGAACTTTGTTTTACGCGTATTCCTATATGGTCGTTGGAAGTCGTTATCGCATCCGTTAAACAAAGCCGCCTTGCTTAAGTTTCATACACAAGCAAAACTTATTCTAATGGCACACAATCAGGCCGAATATCGTGCCCTAGGCCGTGACGTTGGTGAAGCGCAGGCTATCGATGAAGCTTTTTGCCAACGCTACATTTTGCGTGTGATGGGGGCATTAAGTAAACCTGCCTCAAGACGCAACCACACAAATGTACTGCAGCATATTCAAGGTTATTTTAAACAGTACTTAGATAAACAGCAGAAGCAGGAGTTGAGTCAGTTAATACTCGATTACCATGACGGAACGCTACCGCTGATGGCGCCACTCACACTAATCCGTCATTACCTGCGAGAGTTCCCTAGCGAATATTTAGCTGAGCAGTGGTATGTCACACCATACCCTGAAGATTTAAAACTGAGATATGGATTGTAATATGGCCGCTGTTGTTTGGTTTAGGAGTGATTTAAGAACCGTTGATAATCCTGCCTTAGATGCTGCATGTGCTAACCATGATCGGGTATATGCTGTATTTCTAGTGCCAAAGCGTACCTGGCAAGCGCATGATTGGGCACCCATAAAAGTCGATTTATGGTGGCGTCACCTGGCCGCGTTTAAAGAGGAGCTTGCAGATAAGGGCATCGGCTTTTCTATCTTTGTTATCGAACGGTTTAGTCAAAGTGGGGCTGCAATCGCTGACTTTTGCGAACAAAACGATGTTCATGCCGTATACGCTAATCGTGAATATCCGCTAGACGAAGTTAAACGGGACAAGCAAGCTGATGCATGCTTCAAGCAACGCGATATTGACTTAGCGCTATTTGACGGCAACTTATTGGTCGCACCAGAATACGTAGAAACACAGCAGGGCGGCTACTACAAAGTGTTCACACCGTTCAATCGAGCTTGGCGTAAAGAGGTTGCTAAAATCAATGATTGGACCCCAGAGTCTTGGAGTGTTGAAAATACCGTAGCAACCAGCACCGAGCTACCGCCGTGTCCGTTAGAACGTAAAAATAGTCAAGACTATCCAGTCGGACGACAAGCCATTATGGGCAAACTGGGTCAATTTATTGAACATCAGGTTGACGACTATAAAGCGCGCCGCGACCAGCCATCCGTTGACGGAACATCGATGATGTCCGCGTACTTTGAAATGGGCGCGATTGCACCGAAAACGGTTGCGCGTGCATTGTCATCTTTTTCACCGGAATTTCCACACGGACTTGAGCCCGGCGCAGACACTTGGCTAACGGAGGTGGCGTGGCGCGAGTTCTACCAGCACCTCATGTTTCATGAACCGCGGTTAAGCCGAGGTGAAAATTACCAAACCGAAACCCAAGGGTTACCTTGGCGAGAGGCTGAAGAAGATTTTCAAGCTTGGTGTGACGGGCGCACAGGCTTTCCTATCGTCGATGCCGGCATGCGACAGCTCAATGAGACGGGATGGATGCATAATCGCTTGCGCATGATTGTGGCTAATTTTTTAGTCAAAGATCTACTGATCGATTGGCGCAAAGGTGAGCAGTACTTTATGCGTAACCTGGTGGATGGCAGCTTTCCCGCTAACAACGGCGGCTGGCAATGGAGTGCATCGGTCGGTACTGATGCGGTGCCTTACTTCCGCGTCTTTAATCCTGTCCGCCAGAGTGAGAAATTTGATCCCGAGGGAACCTACATCCGTACTTGGGTTAAAGAATTAGCGGATGTACCGAGTAAACATATTCATTGGCCACATTCGTATTTGAAACAGCACAAAACGGGGTACGTGTCTCCGATAGTCGATCATAGCGAGGCACGTGAGCGATTCTTATCGACGTTTAAGCAGGTGAAAAATGGATAATAAAGAGTTAGTAGAAAAGCTAAAGAGCTTTTACGAGGAATTTTCGACGGATCAACTCGATGATTTAGACTCGATATATCATGACGATGTTGCTTTTAATGATCCTATTCACCAAGTCGTGGGCCGTGACGACTTGCGCAAATATTTTGAGCATACAATGGAAAACGTAGAGTACTGCCATTTTACGTTTGAAGATGAGGTTGTTGGCGATAAGCAGGCTTATTTGAGTTGGCAAATGCGCTTTTCACATCCGAAGTTAGCTAATGGACGTGAAATTATTCTACCAGGCGTCTCACATGTGCAGTTTGAAGACGAAAAAATAAGACTGCAAGAAGACCACTACGATCTCGGCGCCATGTTATATGAGCACGTGCCGTTAGTTGGGTTTGTTATTGATAAGATTAAACAAAGGCTGGTGTCATCATGAAAGTGCTCATCACCGGTGCTACTAGCGGAATTGGCCAACAACTCGTCGCAGATTATGCCTGTGAGGGTCACAACGTGATCGCTTGCGGGCGTAATGCCGAAGCGCTGAAGAAGCTGGCGGACGAGTTTCCTGACTATGTCGAAACATTACAATTTGACACCGTTGACCGTGAAAAAACGATTGAGCTTTTAGGTTCTATCAATCAAATCGATGTCGCAATCTTGAGTGCGGGTGTCTGTGAATACTTGGATATTGAATCATTTGACGCAGAGCTCTTTGAACGGGTATTTACGGTTAATGTGCAAGGCACAATGAATTGTGTTCAAGGTTTGCTACGTACATTGCAACCAGGCTCAAAATTAGTACTGGTGGGTAGTCTCGCGCGATTGCTGCCGTTTACCCGCGCGCAAGCTTATGGTGGCTCGAAGGCAGCCATTCATTATATAGCTCGGTCTTTAGAAGTGGATCTTGCACCTAAAGGTATTCGAGTGCTGTCAATTTCACCGGGGTTTGTTAAAACCCCGATGACCGATGCTAACGATTTTGAAATGCCGATGCGAGTTTCTGTCGATTATGCCTCTCAGTGTATTCGCAAAGGTATCGACAAGAACAAGCGGGATATCGGTTTTCCTACCATTTTTACATTGATGTTAAAAACCATGTCTATTCTGCCTCAAGCGTGGCAAGTAGCGCTCAGTAAACGTATGTCGAAGGGAAATTAATGAAAATAGCAGTTGTAGGAAGTGGTATTGCAGGCTTAACAACGGCATATTACTTAACTGACCACCATGAGGTGACGGTATTCGAAAAAAACGATTATATCGGCGGTCATACAAATACCATTGAGGTCGATGATAAAACAGGTCCCGTGGGCGTTGATACCGGCTTTATCGTGTTTAATGATAGAACCTATCCGCGTTTCAAACGTCTGATGACTGAAGTAGGGGTACCGTGGCGTGATACTGAAATGAGTTTTAGTGTGCAAGATCCAGAGTCAGGTCTTGAGTATAACGGACATACTTTACTTACTTTGTTTGCCCAAAAACGTAACTTGTTTCGACCCAAGTTTTATAGATTACTTAAAGGTATTGTTACGTTTAACGAAGCGGCAAAAAAGGCTGCACAAGAGAATAGCGATAACGACCATATAACCTTGGGTGAGTTCATCGATTCGCTGAATTTAGATGAGCAAGTCGCCCACTTTTATTTGCTACCGATGATCTCTGCAATTTGGTCTTCAAGCATAAAAGATGCTTACCAGTTTCCGTTAGGCTTTTTCTTACGTTTTTTCTTAAACCATGGCCTGTTAGATATCAGCAATCGACCGCAGTGGCATACCATCGAAGGTGGTTCGAGCGCCTATATTCCTAAACTGACTAAAAAGTTTAGCGACCGCATACGTCTATCGGAAGATATTACCGAAGTCCGACGTACGGAAAAGGGCGCATCGTTGACCTTCATCGACGGCCATGTTGAACACTTTGACCAAGTGGTTTTTGCTTGTCATAGCGACCAAGCACTGGCGCTCATGGTGGACGCAAGCGACGAGGAAAAGCGTATTTTGGGTAGCATCCCCTATAAACTGAATGAGGTTGTATTGCACACCGATCGTGCTCTATTGCCGCTTCGAAAAGCCGCTTGGGCGAGCTGGAATTATCGTTTAAGAGTCGGTGAGTCGGCGCAGCGTGAGCCAAGTTCAGTTACCTACAGCATGAATATTTTGCAGGGTTTAAAGACGCATGCGCACTACCTTGTTACGCTCAATAATAGTGAGGCTATTAATCCGGACAAGGTGATTAAAAAGCTGTTTTATGCACACCCTCAATATAGTACAACTTCAATGGCTGCTCGCAAAGATAGAGACCTGATCAATGGTCATCGCAATACCTATTTTTGTGGTGCTTACTGGTATAGCGGGTTCCATGAAGACGGCGTACATAGTGCCATTGATGTAGTTAATATGATTGCACCGGAGCTCAATATAGATAATGGATAGTGGTATTTATTGGGGGCGGGTGTTTCATGAACGCCGCACGCCTAAACATCACCAATTTAACTACCGTTTTATGCAGTGGTGCGTGTGCCTTGATGAATTGGATGATATCCACCAGCAAAGCCGCTGGCTCAGTACCCGAGGCTTTGCGCCGCTGTGGTTCAGGCGTAATGATTACTTACGGGGCTCAACAGGGGACTTAAAAACGGCTGTGCTTGAAAAAATGAACCAGCTCAATTCGCGAGCGCTTAGCGGTCGAATCTGGTTTGTTGGTAATCTGCGTAGCTTTGGCATTTATTTTTCGCCACTCAATTTGTATTTCCTACAACAGGGTAACCAGTTTACTCATGTTCTAGCAGAAGTTAGCAACACGCCATGGTTAGAAAGACACTATTATCTAATCGATTTGAGTGAAGCCGTACCTGAGCATGATAAGGCGTTTCATGTCTCACCATTTAATCCAATGGATATGCGATATCGGTGGTATATTGAACCTCCACAGGACAACTTGTCGGTCACTATAAAAGCCTGTCGTGAAAAGGCTGAGTTTATAGCGGGCATGAAGTTGTCTAGGAGTGAATTAAACCGTAAATCGATAAAACACGTAATGAAGACAATGCCGTTTATGGCGCTACGAATAATCGGTGGAATCTATTGGCAAGCGTTGAAGTTGTTTATTAAGCGTATTCCGATATATGACCATCCCAAAACAAAAAAGAGCAAGACCAGATAAAGGGTACGATCGATGTCTCAAGGCGAAACTGTAATGCAAGCACCGCTGACTTATGGCTGGATAGACAAAGCAGCCAAACGTATGACACAGGCACTGCTTGCGCATTTAGGCGAAGGCCAGTTGGTCGTTAAAGAACAAGGCAAACTGGTGGGTCATTATGGCGACAAGTATTCAGATTTAAGTGCTGAAATTAATGTGCTAGATGCTAAGTTTTATGTGCGCTTGTTGACCGGCGGAAGCATCGGCGCCGCGGAGTTATTTATTGATAAAGCGTGGGAAACGCCGAACTTAACCGCTGTAATTCAAGTGTTCGCACGGAATATGGATGCGCTCGATAAGTTGGAGCGAAAAGTTGCTTGGCTTACATTCCCAATCAATAAATACCGTCACTGGGCTAATCGAAATCATAAAGCGCAAGCCAAGAAGAACATTTCAGCGCATTATGATCTAGGTAATGAGCTGTACACCCGTTTTTTAGACACAAATATGCAGTACTCGAGTGCTTTGTTCTTACAAGGCAATGAGACACTTGAACAAGCTCAATTAAATAAGATGGATCGTCTGTGTCGGAAATTGGAGTTGAAGCCTACGGATCACCTATTAGAGATAGGTACTGGCTGGGGCGGCTTAGCAATTTTTGCTGCGCAGAATTATGGTTGCCAAGTGACGACTACAACGATCTCTGAAGAGCAGTATCAATATGTAGCGGAGCGTATCAAATCGCTCGGACTGGAAGACCGTATCACACTGTTGAAAGAAGACTATCGCGATCTCACTGGTCAGTACGATAAATTGGTATCGGTCGAAATGATCGAAGCGGTAGGTAAGCGTTTTTTGCCGGGTTTTTTCCAAGTCTGCAATGACCGTTTAAAGCCTAATGGTTTAATGAGCATCCAGGCAATTACCATTGCCGACCAACGCTATGATAGTTACTCGCGATCGGTCGATTTTATTCAGAAGCACATTTTTCCAGGTGGTTTTTTACCGTCGCTGTCGCTGATGACCGACTTGTTTAAGAAAGAAACATCGTTGGTGGTGCGAGATGTGCGAGACTTCGGCGAAAGCTATGCTAAGACGTTAGCGTGCTGGCGCGACCGTTTCTACGCCAGACGTGCTGAGTTAGAAGAGTACGGTTACGATGACCGTTTCGCGCGATTGTGGAATTATTATTTTGGCTATTGCGAAGGCGGATTTCTAGAAAAAACCGTATCTGTAGTACAAGTCACTGCGTCGAAGACGTCTTAACGCACCTCCAAGGAGATCTATGTCAACTTCGCTACAACACAAAATCGTTAGCTTCGTATTATTTAACGTGCTGTGGCTAAGTGCCGTTGCAGGACGTAATGATTACCTGTGGTTGACGGTCTTATTGGCTATAGCGCAGCTCGGATATAGTTATTGGGTTGCTCAAGTCACTATAAAGAAAATGGCGCAATTATTTGCGGTGGGTCTATTGCTAGAGGCTATTGCCATTAGCGTCGGTGCTATCGATTTTGTTGGCGCGGTTTTCCCATTATGGCTCGCGTTGTTGTGGGTCGGCTTTGCTGCTATGGCACCCGTTGCCTTGGACTGGTTGGCAAAAATGCCGTTAGTGGCAGCTCTTTTGGGCGCGATTTCTGGACCGTTTACCTATTACGTCGGTATTGGGTTTGGTGCCGGCACAGCGGACTCTATTGTGTGGACTTTGCTCGTTTATGCCGTAGTGTGGGGTCTCTTTATGTTGTTTTTCTGCCGAGCAATGACTGCAAGCCCTAACGAGAGGTTAGTCTTATGAATGCAAAGCTGATACCAACTATTGGTGCCGTGGTGGCATTAGGTGCCAGTGCGATGGTCAGTGCACAACCGCTAGAGGTATGTAAAAAACCCATTGCAGAAGGATACCAAGAGGTTGGCCAAACGCGCTTGAGTGTGTTGTTTTGGGATGTGTATGACGCTTATCTATACACACCTAACGGCCAGTTTAATTGGACCGAACGAAAACAAACGTCGAAGGCACTGCTGTTACGTTATTTGCGCGATATCGAAGCCAAAGATTTAGTCGAGACAACCGCAGAAGAATGGGAAAAGCTTGGCTTTAACACTAAACAACAGTCGCAGTGGCTCGATCAACTCACCGCAATGTGGCCTGATATCAAAGAAGATGATTGCCTGTTATTAAGAGAGACTGAGCAAGGTTACGCAGCTTTTTATCAAGGCGAAAAGCAACTGGGCGTCATTGAGTCAGCTCAGTTTACAGAGCAGTTTTTAGCGATTTGGTTGTCGCCAGAGTCACGATTTGAGGAGGAGAGAGATGAACTTATTGGGAAACAGTAAAAAACGCATTACTCAATGGACGTTGGCGATATTAACGCTGCTTTCCTTAACGGCGTGCTCGACGGCAATTGAAGATTACCAAGGTGAACAACCGGCACTCAAGTTGGAAGAGTTCTTCAACGGTGATTTGGTTGCACACGGTGTGGTACAAGACTATGCAGGTAAGGTCATTCAGCGTTTCACGGTTGAGATGCAAGGCACTTGGGAAGGCAATGAAGGAACGCTCGATGAACAGTTTACTTATGCTGATGGTCGCACTCAAGAGCGTATTTGGAAGCTAACTAAAACAGGCCCCAACACCTATGAAGGCCGCGCCTCGGATGTAGAGGGCGTAGCGGTGGGCACAACGGCTGGTAATGCGTTGAATTGGGAGTACGTGCTGCAAGTCGAGGTTGATGGTGAGATGATGTCACTATCACTAGATGATTGGATGTATTTGGTCGATGAAAACAACATGATCAACCGTACCCAGATGTACAAGTATGGTCTGCCCGTTGGCGAGATTACACTTTACATTGGCAAACAGTAATTAGCGCAGAAATGATTGTAGAAAATGGCGCAGTGGTCGATATAATAGCTATCTTTGAATTTTAAGGTAGTTGAGTCATTTATGGCAGGACCGACGTTTTCCTATAACAATCCGCGCATCAACGGTCAGACCATTTTTGTTAAACGAGGCCCGCACTGCGGTAAGCTCGGTATCGTGAAGCAACAGAATGAAGATGGCTCGTATTTAGTCTCTCAAGCTGACTTTGGCGCTGAGCTAATAAGCTTTAAACGTGAAGAATTTATTGTTTATCGTTATCGCAAAATTAAAGTGCCGATTGAACGGGTTGCGGGGCGTAACCCAGACGTCTTGTAATCTATCGTTTCAAATAAAAAAACCAACCTTCGAGGTTGGTTTTTTTTTGCTCGACAAGTAGCATTAAGAACCACGAGGTAAGCGACAGTTGCCGGCTTTTTCTGCTAGCTTTTGCTGCCATAGTTCTTTTGCAGTGAGTCCGCCTTTACCGCCTGATTTAACCGTTGCTTTTTTAGCGGCCGGCTTAGATTTAGATTTCGCTGGGGCTTTGGGTTTGCTTTCTTTTTTAGCCGGTGTTGCACCTTGATCTGCAGCCAGTGTTTCAGCTTCTTCTGCAAGCTGCGCCAAGCGAACGTTCTTACCGCCGTTAACACTGTACCAACCGCTTTTCGCCTCAATTGATGGGGCTTTACCATGTGCCTTTTTGTAAGCTGCGGTGTAATCTGCGAGAACTTTATCTTTATCCAGTTTGCTCATTAATCAAACCCTATTCGATTATAAAAATTTAACAGAAACGATTAAAAAGTAGTCTACCCATATGTTTATACCGTTTTTTCGGATTTATGTCTAATTTAAGGTAAAATATTCGGTAAATACGCCGTAAAAGTAGGTGAATACATGACAATTGAAGTAAGTCAGCTCACTGATTATTTAGATGAGTTGTTAAAAGCACGTCAAATAAAAGATTTTTGTCCTAATGGCTTGCAAGTGGCAGGCAAATCGAATGTAAAGCGCATCATGACAGGTGTTACAGCAAGTCAGGCTCTCGTCGATCAGGCCATCGCTACGGGTGTTGATGCACTGTTAGTGCATCATGGTTATTTTTGGAAAAACGAACCTCAGCCTATTGTGGGGATGAAAAAACGTCGTATTAAGGCGTTGTTGGAAGCCGATATCAACTTGATTGCTTATCACTTGCCGCTCGATGCCCACTCTTCATTGGGCAATAACGCGCAATTAGCCAAGCTAATGAATTGGTCAATCGACGGTACGGCTAATCCTAGCGATCCGGGTAGCGTATTGATGCTTGGTCGCGTGCAACAGTCTCATACCAGTGAGCAGCTGGCCAACGCGTTAGTTGAAAAACTAAACCGCCCATTGACGTGCTATGTACCTTGTCAAAAACCGATTAGCCGATTGGCATGGTGCACGGGGGGCGGACAAGGGTTTATTGATGAAGCGGCCGCACTCGGTGTTGATGCATTTATTACGGGCGAGGTATCCGAGCAAACCGTGCACAGTGCCCGCGAGCAGGGGATTGCCTTTTTCGCTGCGGGGCATCACGCGACCGAACGCTATGGTGTGAAAGCACTCGGTGAACATTTGGGACAACAATTTAACCTCGACGTGAGCTTTGTCGATATCGATAACCCAGCATGAAGAAAAAACAATCACGCGGTAACTTTACCGGGATTAGCCAAAAGTTCGCTCGTAATATTTATGGTTCGACCAAGGGGCGACTTCGTATGGCCGTGCTAAAGCGTGACTTAGCGCCATTCGTTGATGGACCTAAGCGAACGATACTGGATGTTGGCGCAGGCCTCGGGCAAGTGAATGAATGGTTTCTTGCTAAGGGGCATGCAGTTATTCATACGGATATTGCCCAGGATATGGTGATAGAAGCTCAACAAAACCACGAACAACTGGGTTTAACGCGCCGAGCACAATATATGGTAGCCCCCCTCGAAGAATTGGCAACACAGCTACCCGACCAGCAATTCAGCCTGATTTTATGTCATGCAGTATTGGAGTGGGTTGATGATGGTAAAGCCGCGCTGCAGCACCTTGCCAAGCTGCTCAAGCCAGGTGGCACGCTGTCGCTCATGTTTTACAACAGAGATGCGCAATTGATGGCGAATGCGGTGTACGGTAACTTTGACTATATAGCACGTGGTTTACAGGTCAAAAAAACCGTTCGACTGAGCCCTCAGCAACCACGTCGCCCGCAAGACGTCGAGCAGTGGATAGCAGACGCCAAGCTCTGCGTTGAGTCGAAAACAGGTGTCCGCTGTTTTCATGATTACCTACGTGAGGTAGAGCATCAACAACGGTATGATGAGCTGCTTGACCTAGAAATGGAGTATAACCAACAATCTCCCTTTCGGGAGTTAGGCCGCTATCAGCATTGGTTGATACGCAAAGCCAGCGAATAACAATTAAGGAGAGAGGCATGGCACAACGTTGCAGTTTTATCGGCTTGGGTGTGATGGGGTACCCGATGGCAGGCCACCTACAGCAACAGGGCTTTGATGTTTGTGTTTACAACCGGACACCAAGCAAAGCTGAACAGTGGGTTAATGAGTACCAAGGGCGTCGCGCCGATACCCCCGCTCAAGCGGCAGCTGATGCAGACTTTGTGATGGTTTGCGTGGGTAACGATGACGATGTGCGTAGCGTTTTTTATGGTGATGACGGCTTACTCGCGCAGTTAAAGTCTGGCGCAATCGTTATTGACCATACGACGGCGTCGGCCGATCTTGCGCGTGAGCTCGATACGGCAGTTACGCAACATCAGGGTGAATTCTTGGATGCTCCGGTTTCTGGCGGTCAAGCAGGCGCAGAGAAGGGCATTCTTACAACGATGGTCGGGGGTGAACAAGCAACCTTTGATAAAGCGCAGCCTGTATTGAACTGCTATGCGAAGAAAATCGTGCGTATGGGCGAAGCGGGTAAAGGTCAGCTTGCTAAAATGGTTAATCAGGTGTGCATTGCCAATGTCATACAAGGCGTGGCTGAGGGGCTGCATTTGGCACGGAAAGTAGGGTTGGATCCTGATGCGTTGGTCGATGCCATCGGTGCAGGCGCTGCTGGCTCATGGCAATTGGTTAATCGCTATAGAACCATGTGGGACCAAGAATATGATCACGGCTTTGCTGTTGACTGGATGCGTAAAGACTTGGGTATTGCGATTGCCGAGGCAAATCGTCATGGAGCCGCGCTGCCGTCGACTGCGATGATCGATCAATACTATGCTGAAGTGCAGAGCCTAGGAGGCTCGCGCTGGGACACTTCAAGCTTGATGGTACGATTAGATAAGTTAGCAGGTGACTGGAAAAAATAAAAAAGGAGGCTGACGCCTCCTTTTTTGATGTTTGCAAAACGTACGGCTTAACGGAAACCGGTACGACGCAATGCGTTAGTAGTAAAGTCACTACGGTCTGGTTCAATGTCCCAATTCATGTAATCACTTTCTTCGTTACCTAGACCTAACGAAATGTAGCGACCTGAGTTAAGGTCGTACAGCGCTTCGGCCGCCATCCATGGTACGTCCTGATTATAGAACTGAGTATTAAGCGCTTCGCCGACACGCCATAATTCACCACGACCATCGTAATGGTCAATGATAGACGCTGTCCACGTATCTTCATCTAAGTACATGGTACGCTTAGAATAGATGTGGCGCTCACCGTCTTTAAGGGTGCCTTCGACAACCCACACGCGATGTTTTTCATAACGGATGAGGTCCTGATTCATGTGACCTGCTTGGATAATTTCATCATAGTCCAATTCAGGGTTCATGATTTTGAAGTTGTTATAAGGAATATAAACTTCCTTCTTACCTTTTAACTCCCAGTTATACTTGTCAGGTGCACCATTGTACATATCAAGGTTGTCTGAGGTACGAAGACCATCAGCCGCTGTACCAGGTCCATCATAGGCTACGTTAGGCGCACGACGAACGCGGCGTTGACCGGCGTTGTAAATCCACGCGCGACGACCTTCTTTAACCTGGTTAATGGTTTCATGTACCAACAATACAGTACCTGTTAAACGCGCAGGCGCTTCTACTTCTTGTAAGAAATAGAACAGGATGTTGTCATCTTCTGGGCCACGGCCTGATTCCAGATACTCTGGGAATACCAAGGTTTCTTTTAGTTCAACAGGAACGAAGTCGCCACTCGCCAGTACTGGGAATTGAGCCACATTACGCGTGACCTTACCACCGCGGAAACGCGTGATATGGTTCCAAACGGCTTCAACACCGGTCTCTGGAATAGGGAATGGAATAGTCGTGACTTCGAAGTTTTGAATACCGTTGCCGCCCGCCACTAACTCAGCATTTTCTGCGTTCTTTTTAATTTTTGGCCAAAGTGAGTCAGGATAAGTTGCAGAACGACGCGTTGGGTAAACGATCATTTTGTAATCGTCATACTTATTAAACATCGCAATCTGACCTGGCGTCAGGTTGTCTTTGTATTGGTCGAGGTTGTCATGGGTGATTGTGAACAGTGGTTCGTCACTTGCGAACGGGTCTGTGCCGCGCACAATTTCAACGCTTGCATCAGAATAACCACCATTCCAAGCTGGAATTGAACCGTCTGCATTACCGGCTTTTTCAGCACCAATCGGTGTTAAATCCTTACCTAAACGATCGGCTTGGTCAGGCGTGACCTTAGCCATTACGCTGGCGGAGATAACTGATAGGGCGAATACACCCGCTTTTAGCATCAGTTTATTCATGGGTAATTTCCTTGTTGTTCTACTTTCGTACATCACTTTGCCAGAGGTTAGACCTGTAAGACAATAGTTTCACTAAAAAAAGCAGGAAAATATGCGAAAAAGGTTTTCAAATGAATATAACCTTATACAATTCTAAGACATTTTTTTTGTTTAGGAGGTTCCATGCGTCTGTCCCCAACCCGCTTTGGGTTGTTGCTCAGTGGGGTTTTGAGCACTTTTGCATTCGCACAAGAAACCGATGTGTCGTCGCAGCAAGGATTTGATGTGATTTACGCGCCGGCAATGCAAGCAAGCAGCAAACTAATTATAAAAAACCCGCTTATTGCAACCGCTAAGCTATCTAACCGCCTTGTTGCGGTCGGTTCACATGGCAATATCATCACTCGAGATTTAGATAGTAACACATGGAAACAGGCTAATGTTCCGACCAGTGTGTTACTGACCAGCGTCGACTTCGCATCCGACTCAATAGGCTATGCCGCAGGTCACCATGGCGTGATATTAAAAACGACCGATGGCGGCGATACTTGGCAGCGTATCTTTGATGGTTTTGATCTGCTCGATCTTGAAGTTGCGTTTTATCAGCAACGCATTGCAGAACTTGAACAAAAAATCGCCGCAGAAGGTGATGAGTCGGGTGATTTGCAGTGGGCGCTCGATGATGCCAAGTTCTATTTAGAAAATGCACAGCGTGCAAAACAAGAGACAGGTCCTTCAAAACCGATATTAGATATTAAAACGCTAGCCAATGGCGATGTGCTGGCGGTGGGCGCGTACAACACCTTGTTGGTCAGCCAAGATAAGGGCACGACCTGGCAACTTATTAGTGGTCGTCTAGATAACCCGAATGGGTTTCACTTAAACGCCATTGCTACGCAGGGCGACAATGTATTTATTGCCGGTGAAGCGGGCACCGCATATGCGAGCCGGGATAACGGTGAATCATGGTTGTCGGTTGCACCGCCGTACGATGGATCATTGTTTGGTGCTCATTTTGATAATCAAGGTCGGTTATGGACCTATGGTTTGCGTGGCAATATTTTCGTCTCTGATGACTTAGGTGAGCGTTATACCGCAATTGACAGTCCAGCGGATGCCAACTTGATGAGTGGCTACGCGGATACTCAAGGTACCCAGTGGATTGTGGGTAACTCAGGTGTCATTTTAGCAATCACTCCCTCTCTCGACGTGACTGAACACACACATCCAAGCAGTGCTGTATTCGGCGAAATGGTTGAATTTAACGGCGAAAAGGTACTGACCAGTCGTTCTGGTATTTACTATTGGCCAGCAAAAACAACCCAAAGTGAAACAGCGGAAAAGGGGCTAGAGTAGCGTGGATAATAATATCGAAAATAAAAAACCCTCTTTACTCGAACGGGCATTATTCAAGTTTCGTTTAGTTTGGTTACTATTATTTGCGGCGGTCACCCTTGTGTTGGGCTATAACGCCGTTCAAGTACGCCCAGACGCTTCATTCACCAAAATGATTCCGACTGAGCATCCGTTTATTCAAAATTATTTTGAATACCAAAAGGATCTATCGAGTCTTGGCAACGTTGTGCGTATTGCCGTTGAAAATAAGCAAGGCGATATTTTTGAGCCTGAGTTCCAAGAAACGGTCAAACAAATTACCGACGAAGTGTTCTACATTCCTGGTGTTAATCGCTCAGGTTTACGAAGCTTATGGACACCCAATGTACGTTGGATGGAAGTCACTGAGGAAGGTTTCGTTGGTGGTCCGGTTGTCCCAGACGGCTATGATGGTGGTCAAGAGTCCATTGCTCAACTTCGAGAGAATGTGCTTCGCTCCGGTGAGGTGGGTAACTTGGTTGCGAACAACTTCGAGTCAACCATCATTTATGTCCCTCTCGACGAAGTGAATCCCGAAACGGGCGAAAAGCTGGATTACGGGGAATTTTCGGAGCGCTTAGAAACCTTAGTACGTGACAAATATCAAAGCGACGAAATTGGTATTCACATTACCGGTTTTGCCAAGTTGATAGGTGATTTGATCGATGGTGCCGAGCAAGTTGGTTTGTTCTTCTTGCTGGCGATCCTTATCACTTTGGCTATGTTATATGTGTACAGTCGCTGCTGGCGCAGTACCTTCACCGTACTGGGCTGCTCAATCATTGCTGTGATTTGGCAATTGGGTATTATCGATCTGATTGGCAGTGGGATAAATCCATACTCAATGCTAGTACCGTTTTTAGTGTTTGCGATTGGCGTATCTCACGGTGTGCAAATTATTAATGCCATTGGTTATAACCGTACGCATGGCTTCGACAAGTTTGAAGCGTCCAAGCTTGCTTTTCGGAGTTTATATATTGCCGGCCTAACGGCACTAGCGAGTGATGCGATTGGCTTTACCACGCTGATGGTAATTGATATCGCAGTGATTAAAGAACTTGCGATAGCGGCCAGTATTGGTGTGGCGGTTGTGGTACTGACTAACTTGGGCTTACTACCGATTTTGATGTCGTATTTCGGCGTATCTGATAAAGGTGTCGAATATCACCGCAAAGCGGAAAGTGAAAAACACATCGTGGTGCGTACCTTTGAGAAGTTTGCACAGCCTAAATGGGCATACAGTGCCTTAGGCGTTGCCGTGGTGTTGTTGGCTTGGGGTCTATACTACGGTCAGCAAATGCAGATTGGTGACTTGGATAAAGGCTCACCCGAGTTACGTCCAGATAGCCGTTATAACCTCGATAATGCTTATATTGTCGATAATTACAGCTCAAGTACCGATATTTTTGTGGTGATGGCTGCGACCGAACCACAACAATGCATCGCATACAATAACCTCGAGTTTATGGATCGCTTTAGTTGGCACATGCAAAACACCAACGGAGTACAAGACGTAAAATCGATTGTGTATGTATCCAAAATGGGTATGTTTGCCATAAACGAAGGTAACCTAAAGTGGTTCACCTTAAATCGTAACCAGTTTGTTACCAATGCATCGTTGAGCCGTATCCCAGATGGCTTGATTAATAACGATTGTTCGATGGCGCCGATTATTATTTACCTTGATGATCATAAAGCGGAAACATTGAAGAATGTGGTCGCCTCTGTCGAGTCGTTTAAGCAGAACTACCAAAAAGAAGGTATTGATTTGCTGATGGCGGCGGGTAACTCAGGTATTGAAGCAGCGACAAACTCCGTCATTGAGAGCGCCCAGAACAAAATGCTGCTGTGGGTCTATGGCGTGGTGATCTTCCTGTGTTTAGTGACTTTTAGAAGCCTCCGCACAGTCGCCTGCATCGTCTTACCGCTCGCGTTTACAACAGTCATGAGTCAAGGGTTAATGGCGGTGTTAGGGATAGGCATTAAAGTTGCGACCTTACCGGTTATTGCACTCGGTGTAGGTATTGGTGTCGACTACGGCATCTATATTTATAGTAAGGTTAAGGAAGGTTTGCAGCGTGGTATGGATCTGCCAGCTACCTATCGTTATGCACTTGAGAACACGGGTAAAGCGGTCGGCTTTACTGGATTGACGTTAGCGATTGGTGTTGCGACCTGGATCTTCTCACCGATTAAGTTCCAAGCGGATATGGGGATTTTGCTCACCTTTATGTTCCTTTGGAATATGCTCGGTGCGCTGATCTTGATCCCTGCGTTAGCGCGTCTATTTAAGGTCGGAAAACTGCATCAAAAATAAACGCGTGTAATTAACGGAGAAAAATTAAAAGGCGTCGGCTTTAATCAAGTCGGCGCCTTTTTCAGCTATAGCGATGGTAGGGGCGTTGGTATTACCACTGATAGGCGTTGGCATTATTGACGCATCAATAACTCGTAATTTGTTGACTCCGCGCACACAGCATCGTGGATCAACGACGGAATGCTGGTCTTGACCCATCCGACATGTACCTACAGGGTGGTAGATCAGCCCGATTTCCTCGGTAATTTGCTGGGCGAGTTCGGTATCTCGTTTATAGGGTCGAGGGAACAACCGTTTACCTACGAATGGCTTCAGGGCATCGGTCTCGAGTAAGCTACACACCTTTTTAACCGCCGCTGTCAACGCGACTAAGTCATTGGGATTTTCGAAAAAACGGTAATTGATGAGTGGTTTTCCAAACGGATCCTCGGGATTAATTTGAACGCTTCCGAGCGACTCAGGTCGGAGCAAACAGACATGAATACTGAAGCCATGCTTTAATGTGGGCCACCAGTTATAACCTGAGTCTTTAAACATGACGGGTAACACGTGGCATTGAAATTTAGGTTCGTTGTCATTCGCCCAATCGTTATCGCTCACATCGAAAAATGCACCCACCTCAGCCAATGAATGGCTTAATTGTCCGTTTTTATTGATCAGGTAGTAAAAAAACGCGGGTAAGAGTTTCAGCAAACCCCAAGGCGTAAGTGTCAATCCGTTACGTTTTTTATTTTTTACATGGACACAAATATCTGCGTGTTCGGCAAGATTCTTACCCACTTCGGGCGCATGGTATACCATCGGAACATGCACCGATTTAAGTGATTCGCTGTCACCAATTCCCGAACGTTGCAAAATAACAGGTGATGCGAGTGCACCGGCAGCAAGAATGACTTCACGATTGGCATAAAAATGTTGCTTTTGCCCCTTACAAAGCGCCTCGACACCTTGGGCATTGTGTCCATCAAATAGCACACGATGAACATTGTAACCCGACAGTATGGTTAAGTTATGTCGGTCTGCCACCGGTTTTAAGTAAGCTTTATAGGTGCTGCAACGTTCGCCATCCGCCATAGTAAATTGGAATGGGCCGACCCCCGTTAAGGTATCGCCATTAAAGTCAGAATTGTACGGCAGACCGAGTTCTTGGCAGGCCTCCACAAATGCTCGACAGACCGGGTAATAGGGGACTTTATCACTGACTCTCAACGGACCTTGATCGCCATGATAATAGCTAGCGCCACGCTGATTGGCTTCGGACTTTTTAAAGTAGGGGAGTAAAGCAGAATAACTCCATTCGTGGCCAGCCGCATCTGCCCAGCGTTGATAGTCTTGTTGACTACCTCGGCAGTAAATCATCGCATTGATGGCACTTGAGCCACCTAACCCCTTACCCCGAGGTGTGTAGGTTGTTTGTTGAGCGAAGCTTTGACCGCGGTAAAGCCAATTAAAGGTCGGGCTATGAATAAAGCGGGCAAAGCCAGAGGGCATCGTGGAGAAAAAGCCGGGCGGCTTGCGCCCGGCTTCTAAGAGTAAAACGCGGAACTGTCCATTCTCAGTGAGCCGGTTTGCGAGCACACAGCCAGCCGATCCACCACCGACGATAATATAGTCAAAACTGTGTTCAAAGCCCTTGTGCGTAGTCATAAAGTGATTTTAGCAGCTGCATACGATGTTTATTATCCTGATACTGCTGAGCCAAACCTTCAAGTTTTTCTGCAAACTCGGTTATCGAAAGCTGTCCGTTGGACGGTTCGGTAAGGCGTTGACGACAGAATTGCTGCCAGCGCTGAAGCTCGCTTTGATCCAATGTCGCCGGATAATTTCGTGCGCGGTAGCGAAACAATAGCTCGGGTAGGCGATTATCTTGCGTGTTAAGCTCGACGCCAGCTAACTGTTCCGGCTTCATCGCACGAATCATCTGCAAGTTTTGCTTATCTTGCGCGTCAAAGAAACCATCGTACAAGCGCTGATCAACGTCTAAAAGCGGCTGTTCGCCACGCTCGAGCGCGTTATCAAAAATCGCCATGACGCGATCACGGAAGTCACTGTTCTCGGCCAACCAACGAGTCCGCTCCCTAAGCGTGACCAAGTCGATTTGAGTACGTTGTTGTGCTTCCTCTGTCAGCGTTGCCAACGGTGCTAAGAACGGGCAACGATTGAGCGTAATCTGAGTTGCGCCAGGGCGTAGGGTTCCGTTGTTCTGATGCTGCTGACGGGAGGCAAATAGTAAATCTCGTAATTGCTCAGTCGAATAATCCGCAAAATCTGCTGGGTTAATACGTAGATCCCAAGCGATCAGTGCATTAGCACGTTGAGCGTGAAAACCAATCGGCAGCACGGCGGATACGAAGAAATTATCGGCGCCATACAAACCCGAGACGTGCACCAAAGGCTTAATCTGCTGCCAATTAATGAGGTTCATCAGGTCATTCTTATGGCGATGCTGTAAGGCAAACTGCCACAGTTTCGGTTGCTTCTCTGCAATCAGTTGTGCCATCGCGATGGTCGCTCGGACATCGGACATGGCATCATGCGCTTGTCCGTGATCAATACGGTTAGCTTGGGTCAACCTTTCAAGTCGCAAGGTCACACGGCCATCTTCGTCCTCCGGCCAATGAATACCCTCGGGACGCAGTGCGTAACAGGCGCGTACCACATCAATCAGATCCCAGCGCGAATTACCGTTTTGCCAAGTATGAGCATAGGGGTCATAAAAGTTGCGATAACACAGAGAGCGCGTTACTTCATCGTCAAATCGAATGTTGTTATAGCCAATAATAATGGTATTAGGTTGACTCATCTCTTGCACAATAGCTTGCGCAAAGTTGGCTTCGTTAACGCCCTGGTTAAGCGCATATTGCGGAGTGATCCCGGTTATGAGTACCGCTTCGGGGTCGGGTAAAAAATCCGGCGTGGGCTGCGCGTAAATGGTTAACGGACGCCCAACGGGTTGAAAGTCCAATGTGGTGCGCATCCCGGCAAATTGCGCAGGCCTATCAATCAGTGGCCGCGCCCCCCACGTTTCGTAGTCATGCCAGTAGAAGGTGGGTTGGTTTTTATTGTTTTCTGGAACGGATTGCATGTCTCATACCGACTCAATTTAGTTGGCTTGGAGGCTACACCATTGTTGGTAGCCCTGCAATATTAGCACTTTGATATTGAAGTCGCTAAGAGCGGCAACTAAAGCCGCTCAATATGAGTAATTTTCAATTCGTACGCTTTGTAGAGTTTTTCTTCGACGTTACGGTGGTCATCGTGATTAATCGCCAGCTCGGCATGAGGAAGAACACGCTCAGCGAGTCGACGGGCTATTTCGTCGCGCAAGTCGCGGTCGCTATCTGAATGCTCAACCGTTGGTACATTGAGTTGCACTTGCTCGGGTGCACCAAGGTGATCGTAGTTAACGCGATAAGTGGGCATACAGTTACCTCCAAAAACATTGCATTGTGGTTTCGATTACCCTGTAATGTGTAGTTCGAATCCCTTATTAAGGATAGAACCATGAAAATAAAAACAACAGTAACTATGCTTACGCTCGCGTTGGTGGGAACGTTCACTACCGCGGCAACCAAAGCTGAAACACATGAGTCCGCGGATGACAAGACACCCATTGCGCTGGTTATTCACGGCGGTGCAGGCACGATTACCCGGGCTAATTTAACCGCAGAACAAGAGGCAGCGTACCATGCTAAACTCGAAGAGGCTCTGCAGGCGGGTTACGCGGTACTTGAGCAAGGCGGCAGTAGCACCGACGCGGTGATTCACGCGATTCAAGTGATGGAAGATTCACCGTTATTTAATGCGGGTAAGGGTGCGGTTTACACGTGGGATGGTGAGCATGAGCTTGATGCCTCGATCATGAACGGGGCAACGGGCAATGCGGGCGCCGTCGCGGGCGTAAAAACAGTCAAAAGCCCGATTGAGTTGGCGCGCACGATTATGGATAAGTCGGTTCATGTGATGTTGAGTGGCGACGGCGCAGCACAATTTGCTCAGCAGCAAGGGTTAGCGCAGGTTGATAACAGTTACTTTGATACCGAACATCGCTATCAGCAGTTAATTAAAGCCAAACAAACGATTCGTAAAAGTGAGCAGCCCGAACAACAAGCTTGGCGCTATCTTGATCTCGATTATAAATACGGCACTGTGGGCGCTGTTGCCTTAGATAAGTCGGGTACGCTCAGTGCAGGCACTTCAACCGGCGGGATGACCGCTAAGCGTTATGGTAGAATAGGGGATTCACCGATTATTGGCGCTGGCACTTGGGCGGACAATAGTAGTTGTGGTGTATCAGCAACCGGTCATGGCGAGTACTTTATTCGCTACCATGTGGCTGCGGATATTTGTTCGCGTGTTAAGTATCAGAATCAAACTGTGCAAGAAGCAGGTGATGCGGTTATTCATGGTGTTTTAGAACAAGCCGGTGGCACGGGTGGTGTCATTATCATGGATGCACAAGGTCACATTGCAACACCGTTTAATACCGAAGGTATGTACCGGGGTTATATTCGTAATGGCAAAGTGCATACAGCGATTTACAAAGATGAGGATTAAAGCGGGCGTTTATGAGTCGTACCCCCAAGAAAACTAAGCCGTTAACTGCGGAACAAAAGCAAGCGCAAAAGTATTTGCTCGAAAAATTTGCCGATGCACTGGCTGAATGTACGTTAGCGGATGCCGCGCTTTTAAGAGGGCGGCTGCGTGGCAGTGTCAAGATAAACGATGCAAAACGGCGCATGGATGTGCAACAACACATAGAGCAGGATATTGAGGCTGCGCAATTGCATTTGCTCGCTCGACAAGAGCAACAGTTCAAACTCGATTATCCTGAACAACTACCAGTTGCTCAAGAGCGTGATCGCATTTTAACAGCGATGCGCGAGCATCCAGTAGTAATTATCGCAGGTGAAACGGGATCGGGTAAAACGACTCAATTACCTAAGATGTTGCTCGAGTTGGGGTATGGACGCAAAGGCACTATCGCACATACGCAACCGCGTCGGTTAGCCGCACGCAGTGTCGCTGCGCGTATTGGCGAAGAGCTAGGCGATACACAAAAGCAGCAAGTGGGTTACAAGATCCGTTTCCAAGATGAGACGGCACCGACCACTGCGGTCAAATTAATGACCGATGGTATGTTGTTATCGGAACTGCAAAATGACCCTTTATTGCTACAGTACGACGCAATTGTCATCGATGAGGCGCATGAACGCAGCTTAAATATCGATTTCTTGCTTGGCGTGTTACATCAACTACGTCGCAAGCGCCCGGGTCTTAAAATTATTATCACCTCCGCCACTATCGAAACCGAACGTTTCTCTAAGCATTTTGATGATGCGCCGGTGCTCACCGTTAGTGGCCGCACGTATCCCGTTGAGGTGCGTTATCGCGATCCATCGGAACAACCAGAGGCGCAGAACGATGTCCTCGCGAGTTTGTTAGATGCGGTGCAAGAACTTCAAGCTGAAGGGCCGGGTGATATTTTGATTTTCGCCAGCGGCGAGCGGGAAATACGGGACTACGCCGAAGCCATCGCCGATTTGCAATTGCGTGATACCGAAGTATTGCCGCTCTATGCGCGGTTATCATCGAGCGAGCAGAACCGAGTTTTTCAGTCCCACAGCCAACGCCGTGTCGTGATTGCTACCAACGTAGCGGAGACGTCATTAACGGTCCCCGGTATACGCTACGTGATCGATCCCGGTACCGTGCGGATGAGTCGCTACTCGTATCGAACCAAAGTACAACGTCTCCCGATTGAGCCCATTTCACAAGCCAGTGCAAATCAGCGTAAAGGTCGGTGTGGTCGCGTGGGACCGGGTATTTGTATTCGCTTATATAGCGAGGAAGACTTTCTCAGTCGCCCAGAATATACCGATCCTGAAATTCTGCGGACCAATTTAGCGGCAGTTATATTGCAGATGTCGGCGATGCGACTGGGGGATATTCGACGCTTTCCGTTTGTCCAGAAACCTGATGAACGATTTATTAAAGATGGTTTAAACCTGCTGGAAGAACTCAACGCGATTGCGCCCAACCGAAAACAACAGCAACCACGATTAACAGACACCGGTCGACAATTGGCACGTTTACCGCTCGATCCCAAACTCGCACGTATGGTGCTCGCCGGACATGAGCAGGGCTGCGTGCGCGAAATGCTGATTATTACCTCGGCGCTCAGTATTCAAGACCCACGCGAGCGCCCGAGTGATGCAAAGGAAAAGTCTGATCAAGCACATGCACGGTTTGCCGATGACAATTCAGACTTTATGAGTTATCTCAACTTATGGAATTATTTAAGGGAGCAACAGAAAGCGCTCTCAGGTAACCAGTTTCGTAAGCAATTAAAGAAAGAGTTCCTACATTTTCTACGTGTGCGTGAATGGCAGGATGTCTATACCCAAAGCCGACAAACGGCACGTGAGTTAGGATTACGCATTAATGAGGAGGCGGCGACTTACGAACAGGTGCACCGAGCGCTACTAGCAGGTTTACTGTCTCAAGTCGGTTTAAAGGATGCCAAGCACGAGTATCAAGGAACGCGTCAAACTCGCTTTCATATTTTTCCCGGCTCTCATTTATTTGGGCGGCCGCCTAAATGGGTTGTCAGTGCTGAACTCGTTGAAACATCAAAGTTATATGCGCGCGTTAACGCCAAAGTTGAGCCTGAGTGGATTGAGCAGGCTGCAGGACATTTGGTTAAGAAGCAGTATCTTGAACCGCACTTTGAGGCAAAACAAGGCAGCGTTGTTGCTGACGAGCAAGTGACGTTGCTCGGGCTGATACTGGTGGCGCGTCGGCGCGTGCAGTTTGGTCCCATCGATCCCACGCTCGCGCGACATATTTTTATTCGAGAGGGGCTGGCGCAGGGCCAAATTAAACGTCAATTGCCTTTTATCAAGCACAATCTGGATTTGATCGCGAGTGTACAAGCGCTGGAAGAAAAATCGCGCCGCCGGGATATTCTCGTTGATGAACAGGAGTTATTTGAGGCGTACGAGCGTCATATTCCAGAGGGAATTTATAACGAAAAGCTGCTCGCAGGCTGGTGGCATAAGGCTGCAAAGTCTGAGCCTAAGTTGCTGTTCTTCAAACGTGACGATTTGATTGACGCGGATACCAGCCATATTACGGAACAAAGTTACCCCGAGTTTTGGCGACAAGGTAACCTTAAATTGCCGCTGAGCTATCACTTTGAACCCTCCGCTGAAGATGATGGGGTTTCGGTGAATATTCAGTTGGCAATTCTCAATCAAGTCGAGAATGAAGGATTTGACTGGCATATTCCCGCGCTGCGTGAAGAACGTATCACTGCGTTGATTAAGTCATTGCCCAAGCCGATCCGCAGAAATTTTGTGCCGGCACCTAACTTTGCTCAGGCCGTATTTGCGGATATTGAACCAGGTGAGTTGAGTATGCTGGAAGCCATGTGCAAGAAGCTACTGCGTATGACGGGCGTGCGAGTGGAGCCGAGTGACTTCAAGCCCGAACAAATTGATGCTCACTTGCAAATGAATTTTAAAATTCTTGATGGTAAGAAGCTGGTACGTCAGGGTCGCGACCTCACGGCGCTTAAGAATGCGCTATCGGGTCGCGTGCAGGCGCGTCTCGATAAGACAGCGGGGCAGGAAGTTGAACGTGAACCACTGGAAACCTGGTCGATTAATGATTTGCCCAAGGTGGTGAGCGAAAAGCAGCACGGTTTTGAAATGCGGGCATACCCTGCGGTAACGGTAACGCCTGATGAACAATTACAAGTTCAGATGTTCGATCATCAGAAAGAGGCTGAGCTGGCGCATGCCCGAGGAATTCGTGCCTTAGTGCTTAAACAAGTGCCTTCACCTATCAAATACTTACAGAAAAGCTTATCTAATAAAGCGAAACTGGCGATGTACTTTAACCCCTGGGGTAAAGTTGATGCGCTCATTAAGGACTGTATTGATGCAGCAGTGGATAACCTGTATCAAGATTTTGTTACAGAGCAAGACGAGGTTCGCACGGAGTCCGCGTTTAACGCGCTAGTAGAAAAAACCCGTGCTGAGCTGAATGAGCGCGTTGAGCTTATCGCGCAGCAGGTTGAGCAATGTTTAATCCGCTCCAACGAGCTGAAGAAGCAACTGAAAGGAAAAATCCCATTGGACCAGATTCAATCGCGTGGTGATGTTCAGAAGCAGGTCGAGTCACTTGTCTATCGTGGTTTTGTATCTGAGGTCGGTGCCGAGCGGTTGCCAGATATTGAACGCTACTTAAGCGCGTTGCAGCGTCGCCTCGAAAAGCTACCTGAAAATCCGAACAAGGATAGACTGGCAACATTAACGCTTGATGAGTTGACCGAGAGCTACAATGCTTTGGTTAAACGCTATCGACGTATCGTACCGACCGAGGTTCGTGAGATCTATTGGATGATTCAAGAGTTGCGCGTGTCGCTCTTTGCGCAGACGCTGGGGACTAAGTACCCTGTGTCCGAGAAGCGCATTAAGCAAGCTATAAACGAAATAAAGGCACCTTAAGGTGCCTTTATTTTTTTGCTCACTTAACCGAGAGGATTAAGCGGCGTACAAACCTAAGTGCTCTTTAGCGTAAGCTTCAAATTCGGTGAAGCCACCTACATGAGTTTCGTCGACGAAAATCTGTGGAACAGTGTGCACCGGTTTACCAACTGTTTTCTCTAAATCAGCTTTGGTAATGCCTTCTTCGTGAATATCAACGTAACGATAATCGAAGTCATCACGGTCTGCCTTTAGCTGTTCAGCGACTTCTTTAGCGCGAACACAAAAGGGACAACCTGGGCGACCAAAAATAACTGTAAACATGAATAATCCTCTAATCCTTGAATTTGACTCTATTATCCATATTTCGCGGGTGCTCTACAATGTATCTGCACGATGAGGGTTATCGTTTTTTTCGAACAGTGAGATTAATGTTCAATATCAAGGTCGGATTCTGGGACACAACAACAGGGTAAAAAGTCACCTTTGCGAACATAGGCGAGAGGGTCGGTGAGATAGCGAACTGAGCCACTTTTTAGTTTAGAACGACAGGCACCGCAAAAGCCACTTTTACAGTGATAATGTACCTCTAACTGATGCTTTTCGAGCGCATCGAGTAAAGTGCCTTCTGAAGCGTCAACGGTCAGCTCATGCTGACCGTTGACTTTGACTTTAAACAGTTTCGCTGTCATCAGGCGCGCTAAAGGTCAAAGTCGCCTAAGTCCGAGGCATCCACACTGCTGTCAATCTGGCCGACCAAATAAGAACTGATTTCAGCTTCTTGTGGTGCAACCTGTACGTTATCGGATACCAAGTATTTATTCATCCACGGCAATGGGTTTGAGCGCTGCTCTGGGAAAGGCGCATCATAGCCGATCGCTTGCATACGTAAGTTGGCAATATATTCGACGTACTGACATAACATGCTCTCGTTTAAGCCAATCATCGAGCCATCTTTAAACAGGTAGTGTGCCCATTGCTTTTCTTGTTTAACCGCGGTCATGAAGATTTCATAGGCTTCATCGGCGAGCTCTTCAGCGATCTCTGCCATTTCTGGGTCGTCTTCACCGTCTTGCCAGAGGTTGATCATGTGCTGAGTCGAAGTCAGGTGCACGTTTTCATCGCGCGCGATAAGGCGAATAATCTTTGCATTACCTTCCATGAGCTCGCGCTCTGCAAATGCGAAAGTACAGGCAAAGCTTACATAAAAACGAATCGCTTCTAACGCGTTAACTGAGTTGATGCACAAGAAGAGTTTTTTCTTCAGTTCGCGACGAGTCACGTTATGCTCTTCACCATCGACGGTGATCTTGCCCTCGCCATGGGTTTGCCACAGCTGCGTGTAGAAAATCAAATCGTCGTAGTAACGAGAGATGTCGTTAGCGCGCAGTTTGATTTGGTCATTAATGACGATATCTTCGAAAATTTCACTCGGATCGCTAAACAAGTTACGCAAAATATGCGTGTAGGAGCGCGAGTGAATGGTCTCAAAGAAAGACCAAGTTTCAATCCAAGTCTCGAGCTCAGGCAGCGAAACGATAGGCAGTAGCGCAATATTGGGGCTTCGACCTTGGATCGAGTCGAGCAATGTTTGATATTTCAAATTTGAAATAAACACATGCTTTTCACTGGCGGTTAACTTGTTAAAGTCAACACGATCACGACTCACGTCGACTTCCTCTGGACGCCAGAAGAAGCTTATCTGTTTTTCGATAAGCTTTTCAAAAATACTGTGCTTTTGTTGGTCGTAACGTGCAACGTTGACCGAGTTCCCAAAAAACATGGGTTCGGCCAACGGGTTAGTTTGTTCTTGGTTAAACGTTGAATAAGACACGCAAATCGCTCCTTATTAAATCTTGCACGCACCGCCTGCGCAATCGTCGTCTTCTTCAATCACCACCTCGGCAGGGCGATCACTTTGCTTACGTTGACGTTTTTGTTCAGCGGAAATATCGGATTGGTTATCGGCTGCACCATCGCGCGTATTGTGATAGTAAAGTGTTTTTACGCCCATCTTATACGCTGTTAATAGATCCTGAAGTAATTGTTTCATAGGTACCTTAGCACCATTGAACTTACCCGGGTCGTAATTGGTGTTGGCCGAAATAGTTTGATCGACAAACTTCTGCATAATGCCGACCAGTTGCAAATATCCCTTGTTATCGGGGATCTGCCACAATAGTTCGTAATTGTTTTTCAGGTTTTCGTAATCGGGCACCACTTGCTTTGTCACACCGTCTTTAGATGCTTTGACGCTGACAAACCCACGCGGCGGTTCGATACCATTCGTCGCGTTAGAGATTTGTGACGACGTTTCTGAAGGCATCAAGGCGGACAACGTCGAGTTGCGCATGCCGTGTTCTTGAATGTCTTTACGGAGCTGCTCCCAGTCGAGGTGGAGTGGCTCTGAACAAAACGCATCTAAATCTTTCTTGTAGGTATCTGTCGGTAAGATACCTTGAGAGTAGGTGGTTTCATTGAATTTAGGACATTTGCCTTTCTCTTTAGCGAGTTCCATTGACGCTTTCATCAAATAGAACTGAATAGCTTCAAACGTACGGTGCACGAGACCGTTGGCTGAACCATCGGAATACTTCACACCGTGTTTAGCTAAATAGTACGCAAAGTTAATGACCCCTATACCGAGTGTTCTACGGTTCATTGTTGCGTTATAAGCCGCAGGTACGGGGTATTCTTGATAATCTAGCAAACTGTCGAGAGCACGTACGGCAAGATCCGCGAGCTCTTCGAAATCGCTGAGCGACTCAATTTTACCTAAGTTGAACGCTGATAGAGTACATAGCGCAATTTCACCTTCTTCGTCATTTACATGACGCAGTGGTTTAGTCGGCAGCGCAATCTCTAGGCACAGGTTGCTCTGGCGAACCGGCGCAACTTTTGAATCGAACGGACTGTGAGTATTACAGTGATCGACGTTTTGCACATAAATTCGGCCGGTGCTCGCACGCTCTTGCATAAACAAGCTAAACAACTCGATGGCTTTAATACGCTTCTTACGAATATTTTCGTCGTTTTCGTATTGGACGTATAAACGCTCGAACTCTTCTTGGTCTTCAAAGAATGCGTCATATAAGCCAGGTACATCTGATGGACTAAACAGTGTGATGAAATCATCTTTAACTAGGCGTTGATACATCAAGCGATTGAACTGCACACCGTAGTCAAGGTGACGAACGCGGTTTTCTTCCACACCACGGTTGTTTTTAAGTACCAATAAATTTTCAATCTCAAGGTGCCACAATGGATAAAACAGCGTTGCCGCACCACCACGTACACCGCCTTGAGAACAGCTTTTCACAGCAGTTTGGAAATACTTATAGAATGGAATACAGCCGGTATGGAAAGCTTCACCATTGCGGATAGGGCTGCCGAGTGCGCGAATGCGTCCCGCATTGATACCAATACCCGCGCGTTGCGATACGTATTTAACAATAGCGCTGGCTGTGGCATTAATCGAGTCAAGGCTGTCGCCCGTCTCAATCAATACACATGAACTGAACTGGCGGGTTGGCGTGCGCACGCCAGACATGATCGGCGTTGGCAACGATATTTTGAACGTTGACGTCGCATCATAGAAGCGCTTGATGTAGTCCATACGAGTGGACTTAGGGTAATTAGCAAACAAACAAGCAGCCACTAAAATATAAAGAAACTGAGCGCTTTCGTAGATATCACCGGTGACCCGGTTCTGCACCAAGTATTTATTCTCTAATTGTTTAACCGCAGCGTAAGAAAAGTTCATGTCACGCCAGTGATCAATAATTTCATCCATCTGGTCGAATTCTTGCTCACTGAAATCTTCTAGCAAATGTGCGTCGTAACGTTTCTCGTCAACCATTTTCTTGACATGGTCGTAGAGGCGAGGGGGTTCAAACTTGCCATACGCGCGTTTACGTAAGTGAAAGATGGCCAGACGTGCAGCCATGTACTGATAGTCAGGCGCTTCTTCTGAAATGAGGTCTGCCGCAGCTTTAATTATGGTTTCATGAATATCTTCGGTTTTGATCCCATCATAAAACTGAATATGTGACTTAATTTCGACTTGAGAAGCAGAGACATTATTGAGGCCCTCTGCAGCCCACATGATGACACGATGAATCTTATCTAAATTCAGTGGTTCGCGTTGACCACTGCGTTTGGTAACGAAAAGTTGCTCGTTCATTTTAGCGCCGACTCTTAGCTGTTTGTTATAGATTTGTGGCCACAAGATATTGTGTAATTTTCGGTCTGTATACCAAATGAACACAATATCTAGTAGTCGATGTGTTACAGGCATACTAGATACAACCCGCACATCGATCAAGTATATTTAGTAGTAAATATTCGTTTAAAGCCGCTTGAAATTTTGCAAGCGCTTATCGTGCATAGGCTTGCGTGAAAGTGTAAATTTTATAATTTTTTAGTTGAAAAAATCATGACTTTAGAAACAAGTGTTCTATGCAAAAAAGGTGTCATAAAAACCATCAAAAAATGAACGATTTAGATCATTTAATCCGGTAAAGCGAGTAGCTCCATCAAGGCATTGGGATGAGCGATGGCGTAATCTGCTAACCATTGTTGCGGTTGGTCAGTACTTGAGATATAGCCATACTCGGCAAGTACCGTTACCATACCTGCATTACGGCCTGCCACGATATCGCGCTCTGCATCACCAATATAAACACAGTCCTTGGGGTCGACAGCAAGTTGTTCTGCTGCGTAGTAAAGTGGTTTGGGTGACGGTTTGGCTTCTTCCAACGTATCACCACAGACGACTACCGAAATACTTTGTAGCGCTTCAAACTGTGCAATCAGTGGGTGCGTAAGAAACTCAGGTTTATTGGTGACGATACCTATTTTAATCTGATTTCGGCGAAGCGAACTCAGTAACATCTCGATACCGTCAAATAACTTACTATGTAACGCTAAGTTGTTGCGATAGATATCAAGAAATCTTGGTTTTAGCGCAAGCAGCGCGTCCTCATCCAGTTGCGTTAATGCCAATAACCCGCGAGAGCCGTGCGATGCTACTGGGGTAAAAATCTCAGCGGGTATCTCGGGCAGTCCTTGTTCGCGACAGACTTGATTGAGCGCAAAGCCCAAATCCGGTGCTGAATCTAATAATGTGCCATCAAGGTCAAACAAAACTGCAGCTACCGGATGTTTGTTCACGCGAGTTCCCTATTGAGTTAACGGGTTGGTTTGTGAAGTGCAACGATATAGTTAACGTCGACATCATGTTCGTCTAACATAAAGCCTTGCAACGGCTTATATACGATGCCATTCATCTTTATAGCTTGCAATCCATGCGCGTCTGTCATACGAAGTAACTCAGATGGCTTAATAAATCGTTGATGCTGGTGAGTCCCTTTGGGTACCCAACGTAAAACATGCTCAGCCGCCACAATACCTAGCAGCCAAGATTTCACGTTACGATTCAACGTAGAGAAAATAGCGTAACCGCCCGGTTTCACCATCTCACATACTGCACCAACAATGGCGGCAGGGTCAGGAACGTGTTCGAGCATTTCCAAACATGTGACGACATCAAACTGTGCGGTATGTTCCGCAGCAAAGTTTTCAGCGCTTATTTGCTGGTAATTGACACTGAGTTGCGACTCTAAAGCGTGAAGTCGAGCGACTTCTAACGAGTCATGCGCAAGGTCGATACCCGTTACCTGAGCGCCACGACTCGCCATACCCTCGGTTAATAAACCACCACCGCAACCCACATCAACAACATGCTTGTTGAATAACCCGCCTACTTGCTGTTCAATAAAGGTTAATCGCAATGGATTAATTTGATGCAGCGGTTTGAATTCGCCTTCGGTGTCCCACCATCGCGAAGCAAGGGCGGAAAATTTTTCGATTTCTTTTTCGTCAACGTTATTGCTAAGGGCACTTAAAGAGGCTCGTTCTGACATGTGTTAGAGGTTCCAAATTGGCGTAACTTCTATAGAGTTTACATCAGCGGACGTTTTTGAAAAAGAGGGTGCGTGTTCACCCCGTGACGGGTACAATACCTGATTAATTATAACAACGATTAAGTATAGCTTGAGTTTAGGGATACATATATGAGCGATCTGGCTAGAGAAGTCTCACCCATCAATATCGAGGATGAATTAAAAAGTTCTTATCTTGATTACGCGATGAGCGTGATTGTGGGTCGAGCGCTTCCAGATGTTCGGGATGGTTTGAAACCCGTGCATCGTCGCGTACTTTTCGCGATGAATGAATTGCGGAACGACTTCAACAAACCCTATAAAAAGTCTGCCCGTGTGGTGGGTGACGTTATCGGTAAATATCACCCACATGGCGACAGTGCGGTTTATGATACCATCGTGCGTATGGCACAACCGTTCTCGCTGCGCTACACCTTGGTTGATGGTCAAGGTAACTTCGGTTCAGTTGACGGTGATTCAGCCGCAGCCATGCGTTATACCGAAATTCGGATGGAAAAAATTGCCCATCAGTTGTTAGCCGATCTCGACAAAGAAACCGTCGATTTTGTTGATAACTACGATGGTACCGAGCGTATTCCAGACGTTTTGCCAACTAAAGTGCCTAACTTAATGGTCAATGGTTCATCGGGCATAGCGGTGGGCATGGCGACCAACATTCCTCCACATAACTTAACCGAAGTTATCAATGGCACCTTAGCGCTGATTGATAATCCAGAAATCAGCATTGAAGAGCTGATGGAGTTTATTCCAGGACCTGACTTCCCAACGGCGGCGTCAATCTCGGGCCGTTCCGGTATTGTCGAGGCCTACAAAACAGGTCGCGGCCGCATTCATTTGCGTGCTAAAGCCGAGGTCGAAGTTGACGAAAAGTCAGGTCGTGAAAGCATTATCGTCAGTGAAATTCCATATCAGGTGAACAAAGCGCGTTTGATCGAGAAAATCGCTGAGTTGGTGAAAGAAAAACGCCTTGAGGGTATCAGTGGCTTGCGCGATGAGTCGGATAAAGACGGTATGCGTATCGTTATTGAGATTCGTCGTGGTGATGTGGGCGAAGTGGTACTCAACCACCTGTACGCCAATACGCAAATGCAAGTCGTGTTCGGTATTAACATGGTTGCGCTTGATAAAGGTCAACCTAAGCTGTTCAACCTTTATCAGGTATTGGATGCGTTCGTTCGTCATCGCCGTGAAGTAGTGACACGTCGCTCGGTATATGAATTACGTAAAGCGCGTGAACGCGCTCACATTTTAGAAGGCTTGGCGATTTCACTCGCGAATATCGATGAAGTGATTGAGCTTATTCGTCGCTCGCCAACCCCAGCAGAAGCTAAGCAGGGTTTGGTCGCGCGTGGCTGGCAGTTAGGCAATGTCGCGGCAATGCTTGAGTCCGCGGGTGTGGATGCAGCGCGTCCTGAACACCTACCAGAAGAGTATGGTATTCGTGACGGTAGCTACTACCTGACCGAAGAGCAAGCACAGGCTATTTTGGATCTTCGCTTGCATAAGCTGACCGGCTTAGAGCACGAGAAGATCCTTGACGAATATAAAGGTCTGTTGAAGCAGATCGAAGAACTCCTGCATATCTTGCGCTCAACTGAACGTTTGATGGAAGTGATTCGCGAAGAGTTGGTTGAAATTCGTGACAACTTCGGTGATGCACGTAAAACCGAAATCACCGCGGCTGCGCACGATATCAGCATGGAAGACTTGATCAACGAAGAAGACGTTGTGGTAACGCTGTCTCACGAAGGCTATGTGAAGTATCAGCCATTAACTGAGTACGAAGCGCAACGCCGCGGTGGTAAAGGTAAAGCAGCCACGAAGATGAAAGACGACGATTTCGTTGAGCGCCTGTGGGTTGCCAATACTCACGACACCATCTTATGTTTCTCGACCCGTGGTCGTATTTATTGGATGAAGGTCTATCAGTTGCCGTTGGCGAGTCGCGCTTCGCGCGGTAAGCCTATTGTCAACCTATTACCGCTTGAATCGGACGAGCGTATTACTGCAATTTTGCCGACCCGTGATTACCCAGAAGAAAAGTTCGTCATCATGGCGACTAAGCACGGCACGGTTAAGAAAACACCGTTACCCGAATACTCGCGTCCGCGCAACGGCGGTATTATTGCGCTTAATCTGAATGATGGTGATGAACTTATCGGTGTTGATATCACTGATGGTGAGCAAGAAATCATGCTGTTCTCAGATGGCGGTAAAGTCGTTCGCTTTAGAGAAGATCAAGTACGTTCAATGGGTCGTACTGCTACCGGTGTGCGTGGTATCCGTCTAGAGGAAGGACAGAAAGTCGTCAGCCTTATCGTTCCGGGTACCTACGAAGATGAACAACAAGCGGCGATTCTGACGGTCACAGAAAACGGCTTTGGTAAACGCACCTTGGTCGAGGAATATCCGACTAAGAGCCGTGCTACTAAAGGTGTTGTGTCGATAAAAGTCAGCGAACGTAATGGTGCTGTAGTGGGCGCGATGGAAGTCGTGGATGGCAATGAGATCATGCTGATCAGCAACAAAGGTACGCTGGTTCGTACGCGCGTCAATGAAGTCTCGATGGTCGGTCGTAACACGCAAGGCGTGCGTTTGATTCGTACCGGTGATGATGAACAAGTTGTTGGCTTACAGCGCATTGATGAAGTCGACGAGGACGATCTCGAAGATGTGGTTGTTGAAGGTGAAGCAAGTGAAGCGACATCTGAACAACAGTCGTCTGATAAATCTGAGGCAAACGATGAGTAAGATCTTTAACTTTTCGGCCGGGCCGGCGATGTTACCGGCCGAGGTCATGCTGCAAGCACAGGAAGAGTTCTTACAATGGAACGGCACAGGTGTCTCGGTGATGGAATTTTCACACCGCGATCCTGCTTACGTAAAAATGGCGCAAGAAGCTGAGCAAGACTTGCGAGAGTTGTTGAGCGTACCGGATGATTATCATGTATTGTTTTTGCAAGGTGGTGGTCGCGGTCAGTTCTCTGCCGTGCCACAAAACATTGCAGCAAAAACAGACACTGTCGATTATCTTGATTGCGGCACTTGGTCAGGATATGCCATTCGAGAGGCTGAGAAGTATGTGAGCCAAGTTAATGTTGTGGGCGCAGCTCAACAAACAGAGCAGGGCAAACGTATCCAACCCGCCAGTGAATGGCAATTAAGTAACAATGCGCGTTACTTCCACTATTGCCCGAATGAGACAGTGGATGGCATTGCGATTCATGATATTCCTGATGTGCAGGCACCTATCGTTGCCGATATGTCTTCTAATATCCTTTCTGCACCACTCGATGTTAGCCGTTTTGGAGTTATTTACGCAGGCGCTCAAAAAAACATTGGTCCTTCAGGCTTTGCTATCGCGATTGTTAAGAAATCACTCTTAGGTCAACCACAACCTGAGGTGAGTTCGATTATGGACTATCAGTTACAGGCCAAAGATAACTCGATGTACAACACCCCCAATACCTTTGCTTGGTACCTCTCTGGGCTCGTGTTTAAGTGGCTGAAAAGACAAGGCGGTGTTGCGGGTATGGGTGAGCTCAACCAGCGTAAAGCCAAGGCTTTGTATGACTATGTTGACGCGTCTGACTTCTATCGAAATGAAGTTCACCCTGACTATCGGTCTATTATGAATGTACCCTTTCAATTAGCTGACGATGAGCTCGACAAGCACTTTCTAGAGCAAGCTCATCAGGCAGGCCTAGTCGGTCTCAAAGGTCATCGATTTGTCGGTGGCATGCGTGCGAGCCTGTACAATGCCATGCCTTATGCGGGCGTTGAGGCGTTGATTGACTTTATGCGCGAATTTGAGCGTACAAACGGCTAAATCTGCTTATCAAAATAAAAGAACAAAAGAAGGAATGAGCATGGCAAAGTTTGATGCAACCCAGATGGCAAACCCCGGCGTTAGGGAGTTACAACCCTATCAAGCGGGCAAACCAATGGATGAACTGCAGCGTGAACTAGGCTTAGATAAAGTCGTTAAGTTGGCTTCAAATGAGAATCCGTTGGGTATCAGTGCACGTGTTAAGCAAGCTCTCCAGAGTGAAATCGATGATTTAATTCGTTACCCGGACGCTAATGGCTTTTATCTTAAAAGCAAAATTGCTGACAAGTTCTCGGTAGCGACAAATCAAGTGACCTTAGGCAATGGCTCAAATGACGTACTCGAGCTATTAGCGCGTACCTTTGTCAGTGATCAACACGAAGTTATTTTTTCTCAGCATGCGTTTGTTGTTTACCCATTGGTGACGAAAGCGATTGGGGCAACACCGGTCGCGGTTCCTGCCAAAGATTATGGACATGATCTTGATGCGATGCTGGCGGCGATAACACCGAAAACGAAGATGATATTCGTCGCCAACCCAAATAATCCGACGGGTACATTTTTGACGACAGATGCATTGTATAACTTTGTCAAACAAGTACCTGATAACGTTTTGGTCGTGCTTGATGAGGCCTATTACGAATATATTCCGAATGACGAGCGCGCGCCTTCCATTGAGTGGCTTGCGGAGTTTGAAAATTTAGTGGTGACACGCACCTTTTCAAAGGCCTATGGTCTTGCAGGGTTACGTGCTGGTTTTTCGGTGAGTTCTGCGGCGATTGCCGACTTAATGAACCGTATTCGCCAACCGTTTAATGTTAATGCGCTGTCATTGAAAGCGGCGGAAGTGGCATTAGATGATGATGATTATCTTGCTGAAGCGGTGCGCGCGAATGCACAAGGGATGCAGCAGTTGATTCGCTTTTGTGAGCAACACGACTTCAACTATATTCCTTCGTATGGCAACTTCCTTACTATTGAAGTGGGACCGGACGCTGGTAATATTTATCAAAAGTTATTGCATGAAGGCGTGATTGTACGTCCAGTCGCAGGCTACGAATTACCTCATCATCTGCGTGTAAGTATCGGTCTGCGAGAAGAGAACCAAGCGTTCATCGAAGCAATGGAGCGCATTGTTAAATAAAGGTATTACGTTGTTGAATTTACCTGATCCGCTACACCTTGCGCCGCGTTCAGCGTGTAGCGGCACGGTTACACTGCCGGGTTCGAAGAGCATCTCAAACCGTGCACTGCTGATGGCGGCATTGTGTAGCCAACCTGTGACCTTAAAGAACGTGCTTGAAAGTGATGATACGGCGCGCATGATCGAAGCCTTAATGACACTCGGCGTATCTGTTAAACGCAGTGATTTGGATCCCTCCGAATACCAAGTCGAAGGCTGTGGTGGCCGTTGGCAACCCGCTCATAACGAACTCTATCTTGGCAATGCCGGCACCGCCGTCCGTCCTCTTGTCGCTGTGCTCGCCGCCTCATTGAGCAACACGCAAGTGATGCGGCTTGATGGCAATGCGCGCATGCGCGAGCGCCCAATCGCGGCGCTAATCGATAGCTTAATCGCGGCCGGCGCAAACATTCAGTGTCATGCAGAACCCGGTTTCTTACCGTTGACTATCGAGAGTGGTTTTAAGGGCGGAGAGGTGACTATTGATGGTAGCGCGTCGAGTCAATACATCTCGGCGTTGTTGATGGCTTTACCTTTGCTTGCTGACGACAGCGAATTGTTATTAGTGAACGAGGTTATCTCGGTTCCTTATATCGAACTCACCTTATCGATGCTGCGTGATTTTGGCATTCAAATTGATAAACACAGTGACCGTCATTACAAAATTCCCGGTCGCCAGAGCTATCGTTCGCCAGGCAGTTATTTTGTTGAAGGTGATGCAAGCGGAGCGAGCTACTGGATTGGCGCTGCCGCAATTAGTGGTGGTCCAATCACGATTTATGGTGTGGGTAAAAATTCAATTCAGGGCGATGTACATTTCGCCGAACTTGCACAGCAAATGGGCGCAAACGTAGACATGCTGGATAACGCAATTCGTGTCTCCCGAAACGCTGAGCTCACTGCGATCGATATTGACTGCAACAACGTGCCTGATGCGGCAATGACGCTCGCTCCTATGGCATTATTTGCTCAAGGGACGACGGTGATTCGTAACGTCGCCAGTTGGCGCGTGAAAGAGACCGACCGATTGGCAGCGATGGCGACTGAACTACGTAAAGTCGGCGCACAGGTGGAAGAGGGCGATGACTATTTATCTGTGACGGCCCCTCAGCATTGGCAGCACGCTACGCTAGACACCTACGATGACCATCGCATGGCGATGTGTAGTGCCTTGATTGCGTTTTCTCCGGTAGGCGTCAGCATCAATGATCCTCAATGTTGCTCAAAGACGTACCCCCAGTTTTTTGATGAATTTTCACGGCTTTGTCACGATTAAAATATAGTCTTATATCAAACTTTGATGTAAACAGCGCGTGACAAAAGATGCAAAATTTTCACAAATCAGTATAATTGCGCGCTTAAATCTGCAAAGAGCAGGGCAAATAGAGGAATTTATGGCGACTCGCGTACCCGTAATTACAATCGATGGGCCAAGTGGCTCAGGCAAAGGCACAGTGAGCCGTTTGTTGGCCGAGAAGTTAGGCTGGCATCTTCTTGATAGTGGCGCAATCTATCGTGTGTTGGCATTAGCCGCGATTCATCATGATTTTGAGCCTGACGAAGAAGAGAAACTTGTCACGTTAGCTTCACACCTCGATGTGAAGTTTGAAGCGGAGGAAGACAAAGGACTTACTCATATCATCTTAGAGGGTGAGGACGTTACTCTAACGATTCGCACTGAAAGTGTGGGCAACATGGCATCGAAGATCGCCGCTCTACCAAGGGTTAGAGAAGCATTGTTACGCCGCCAGCGTGGCTTTAAAGAGCTACCAGGGTTGATAGCAGACGGTCGAGATATGGGCACTGTCGTGTTCACTGATGCGGATGCTAAAGTATTCTTAACTGCCTCAGCTGAGGAACGCGCACAACGTCGCTTCCTACAATTGAAGGAAAAGGGTTTTGATGCTAACATTGACCAATTAATAACCGAAATAAAAGAGCGAGATGATCGCGACACAAATCGCGCTGTTGCGCCGCTCAAACCGGCTGAAGATGCTTTGTACATTGATTCAAGTGACAAAAGCATAGATGAAGTCGTCGATTCGGTGATGGAGTTTGCACATAGCAAACTGTCACAAACTAGCTAGCTGGTCATAAGACGAGCTATTTAGGGACCTGCTGTAAGGATACGTGCAGGTGATTTTAATAACCCCGCTGAACAGGATGTCCAGTGGATGTCATCTAAAAAGTGAAGTTAATACATATGTCAGAAAATTTTGCACAGCTGTTTGAAGAGAGCCTGAAAGAAGTCGAAACTCGTCCGGGTTCTATCGTTAAAGGTACTGTCGTTGCGATCGAAAAAGATCTTGTTTTAGTCGACGCAGGCCTGAAATCTGAAAGTGCTATCCCTGCCGAACAATTCCGTAATGCTGACGGCGAACTTGAAATCACAGTAGGTGACGAGATCGACGTAGCGTTAGACGCGGTTGAAGACGGTTTCGGTGAAACAATTCTTTCACGCGAAAAAGCTAAGCGCTATGAAGCTTGGCTGCAGCTGGAAAAAGCATACGAAGATAACGCAACTGTTACTGGTATCATTTCTGGTAAAGTTAAAGGTGGTTTCACTGTGGATCTTGGCGGCGTTCGCGCGTTCTTGCCAGGTTCATTGGTTGACGTACGTCCAGTACGTGAAACTGCACACCTTGAAAACAAAGACCTTGAATTCAAAGTTATCAAGCTTGATCAGAAGCGCAACAACGTTGTTGTTTCTCGCCGCGCAGTTATCGAGAAAGAAAACAGTGCAGAGCGTGAAGAGCTTCTTGAGAACTTGCAAGAAGGTCAAGAAGTTCAAGGTATCGTTAAGAATCTTACCGATTACGGTGCGTTCGTTGACCTTGGCGGCGTAGATGGCTTGTTGCACATCACCGACATGGCTTGGAAACGTGTTAAGCACCCAAGCGAAATCGTTAATGTTGGCGACGAAATCACTGTTAAAGTACTTAAGTTTGATCGCGAGCGCACTCGTGTATCACTTGGTCTTAAGCAGCTTGGCGAAGATCCATGGGCGGATATCGCAAACCGTTACCCAGAAGGCACTCGCCTGACTGGCCGCGTGACTAACTTGACTGATTACGGCTGCTTCGTTGAAATCGAAGAAGGCGTTGAAGGTCTTGTACACGTGTCAGAAATGGATTGGACTAACAAAAACGTTCATCCTTCTAAAGTGGTTAACTTGGATGACACTGTTGAAGTTATGGTCCTTGAAATTGACGAAGAACGTCGTCGTATTTCTCTTGGCCTTAAGCAGTGTAAACCTAACCCTTGGGAAGAGTTTGCTAAGAACCACAACAAAGGCGATAAAGTCTCTGGCAAGATCAAGTCAATCACTGACTTTGGTATCTTCATCGGCCTAGAAGGCGGTATCGACGGTTTGGTTCACCTTTCAGACATCAGCTGGAACGCAACTGGCGAAGAAGCGGTCCGCGATTATAAGAAAGGCGAAGAAGTGACTGCAGTCGTAATGCAAGTTGACGCAGAGCGTGAGCGTATTTCTTTAGGTATCAAACAGCTTGAAGAAGACCCGTTCAACAACTTCTTAGCGGCGAACAAGAAAGGTTCTATCGTAAACGGTACTATCACTGAAGTAGACGCTAAAGGTGCTAAAGTAGAATTAGCAGATAGCGTTGAAGGTTATATCCGTGCAGCTGACATCTCACGTGAGCGCGTTGAAGACGCAAGCACTGAGTTGAACGTTGGCGATAGCGTTGAAGCGCGCTTCATGGGCGTGGACCGTAAGAACCGTACGTTAAGCTTGTCTATCCGTGCGAAAGACGAAGTTGAAGAAAAAGAAGCCGTTGAGCAAGTGAACAAACAGCAAGATAGCTCTGGTATTAACAGTGCTATGGCTGACGCGTTCAAGGCTGCTAAGACCGACGATTAATTAAACCTTGAGTGAGGAGGGTGGCAAGATGACAAAATCGGAGTTGATTGAGAAATTAACCCTGAAGTTTTCGGACCTTCCTCCGCGAACGATTGAGTCGTCTGTGAAAGATATTCTTGAGCAGATGATTCAAAGTTTGGCAAAGGGTCGTCGTATTGAGATACGAGGCTTTGGAAGTTTTTCACTTCACTATAGAGCGCCACGTATCGGCCGTAACCCAAAAACCGGAGAGCGAGTTGAGTTGGACGGTAAGTACGTTCCTCACTTCAAACCGGGTAAAGAGTTACGGGAACGCGTCGACAATTTTAATTAGTTTGCGTTCGTTCGTTGAAAACGGCATGCTATACTGGCATGCCGTTTTTATTTATATGAGGCTCGGAACGTGCTTAGACGGATATTAATATTAGTTCCCATCATCCTCTTGTTTCTGCTGGCACTCGCGTTTGGTGCGCAAAACCCAACCGCAGTCAGTGTAAACTTTCTCATAGCAAAAGCAGACTTCTCGGTAGCAGGTTTAGCCGCGATCTTTCTCGCTGTTGGTTTCGCCATCGGTCTGATCTTGTTAACGCTTTATGGCATTAAATGGCGTATGCGCAATGCCAAGTTAGAAAGGCGGTTAAAGCGAGCTGAGCAAAAGGCTTCTGAATCACGTGAAAAACAGTCGTAAGTATTTATGTTAGAACTGCTGTTTTTACTTCTTCCTGTTGCCGCAGCCTATGGTTGGTTCATGGGGCGCAACAGTGTGCGTTCAGAAGAGCGTAAAGAACAACAACAGTTCTCAAAGAAATATGCAACGGGACTTAATCTATTACTCTCCGACGAACCAGACAAAGCTGTTGATCTGTTCGTCGAACTGCTAGACGTAGATAGTGATACACTTGAAACTCATTGGACATTAGGCACGTTATTTCGTCGCCGAGGTGAAGTAGAACGCGCCATCAAGATTCACCAAAACCTCATTAACAGAAGTAACATCACAGAATACGATCGGCTCAATGCCATGTTTGAGCTCGGTAAGGATTACTTATCGGCGGGTATTTATGACCGAGCAGAGCAAATGTTTGCGCGTTTGCAAGACCACAAATTATTTAGAAGTGCGAGTAGACATTATTTGCTCGAGCTTTTCCAAGCGACTCATGATTGGGATAAGGCGATAAAAGTCGCTCTGCGACTTAATAGAGATGACCACATAGAAACCGTGGTAGGGCAGTTGTACTGCGAATTATCGTTGACCGAGCAATCGGTAGTTAAGCAAATTAAATATTGCAAAAAAGCGCTTAAATACGATAAGCGCTGCGTCCGAGCGAGTATTTTATTGGGTCAAATCTACGCCGCACGTGACCAACTCAGGGACGCAATTCACTGCTATGAGTTCGTGCTTGAGCAAGATAAACAGTTCACCCGTGATGTTTTGCAACCTCTCAAAGCCTGTTACATGAGCTTAAATGACGAAGCTGGCTATGTTGAGTTTCTTAATCGATGTGTTGCCGCCAATGCGGGTACCAGCGCGGTAATCGAACTGTCAGAATACTTATTTGAAAACCAAGGCGGCGATGCCGCAGAACGCTTTATTCGTTCTGCGATGGAGCAGCACGCTACCATGCGCGGTTTCCACCAACTCATGGATTTTCACATTCGAGCTGCGGATGTCGGTAATGCTCGCGAGAGTTTACGGATATTACAGAAGATGGTTGCGGAGCATATTAAACAACGTCCGAGTTATGCTTGCCGTCAGTGCGGCTTCTCAGGACAAACCCTCTATTGGCAATGCCCCTCATGCAAGACATGGGGCTCAACAAAACCCATTAAAGGATTAGACGGTGAATAGCAAAAGCTTACCTTTGATTTACGTTGCGCTGGATTTTGAAACAGCGGAAGAGGCTAACCAACTTATTGCACAACTTGATGCGAAGTCAGTTGGACTCAAAGTCGGCAAGGAGTTGTTTACTGCCGCTGGACCTGAGGCGGTTAAACATTGGGTGAAACAAGGCTTTTCAGTTTTTCTCGATCTTAAGTTTCACGATATTCCTAATACAGTCGCAAAAGCGGTCGTACAAGCGGCACGGCTCGGCGTAGATGTAGTCAATGTTCATGCGTCGGGTGGTCGAAATATGATGCGCACGGCAAAGGCGGCACTAGAAAAGGAGGCTCACCAACCGTTATTGATCGCGGTCACTGTGCTGACGAGTATGAGCGATGAGGATTTAGCAGAGATCGGTATTCAGCGGAATGCGCAAGAACAAGTCTTAGCATTAGCAGAATTGACCCAAGCGTCGGGTTTAGATGGTGTTGTATGTTCAGCTCAAGAAGCGAAAATGTTGAAATCGAAATTGGGTGATGCGTTTAAGTTGATGACGCCAGGTATTCGTCCCGCAGGGAGTCAACAGGATGATCAAAAGCGTGTTATGACCCCAGAGCAAGCGCAGCAGGCGGGCGTTGACTATATGGTTATCGGTCGACCTATTACAAAAGCATCTGACCCGGCAAAGGCAGCGTCTGAGATAGTCGCATCATTGGCATCTTAATCACGTATTTACAGCCAAACCATCCCCATTTTTTCTCCTGTTCACTATGCTTGTTGCGCTGAGTTGCTCAGCGTGGCAAGAGGAGAAATCAATGTTACGTAAATTTTTATTACCTGCGGCCATCGTCGCGTTGTCGGGTTTGTCTGTTGGCCAAGCAGCGGTTGCTGCTCCCATTCATACGTTCACAGCACCTTATTTACAAACTGCGGAAAGCAAAACCGATAAACTCAATATCAATACCGCCACAGCGGATCAAATAGCAGTAGCAATGGTCGGTGTTGGCAAATCTAAAGCTGAGAATATCGTTAAGTTTCGTGAGCAACTGGGCGGCTTTAAAAACTTAGATCAATTACTTGAGGTTAAAGGTATTGGTCAGCGCACGCTTGATAAAAATCGTAGCAAACTGACGTTGGAGTAAAACAAAGAGTCGGTAGGAAATAACAAAAAAGGCTGCCTAATGGCAGCCTTTTTATAGTCAGGTTCTAATCGTCGATTCTAGCTAGAACACTTTGTCATCTCAGCTTTAGCTGATTTGGTAGCGAATGCAATTGAAGCCATTCGTTCAGATTTGCTAAATGGCTTGCGTGAGTCTGCTTGTGCGATAGGCAGTGCAGTGAACTCCGAGTCGCGTACCTGAGCCGTTGCTTTCGTCATGCCTGAAAATGCTTTGCCACCTGCAATCTTTGACGGTAGCACAGGCTGCACGGCTTCCTTACTGTGCTGATTATTTTCACGTTCTTGTTTACGGCGCTGACCTGCGGCACGCATATGGCGCGGCGAGCGACGTGAACGGTTACGTTCTTTAGGTGAGTTCTCAGCAGCAGGTGCGGACGCTGGAGCAGAGGCTTGCTCTGTCGCCTGAGTCGGTGACTGTTCTTGCTCAGTGTCTCCGCCCAACTGTTCTTCAGGTTTAACTTCAGTCGTTTCATCAACTAGCGGTTGCTCAGCACTGGTCGACGTGTCTTCGGCTTGCGCAGGCTCAGGACGTTCCTCTGCCTGAACTGTTGCTTCAGACTTCACTGATACTTTTTCCTCAGCGGCATTAACAGCTTCCGCTTCATACGACTCAACGGCGTCACTTGCAGCCTTTGATTCCGTCGTTGATGGTTCTGAAGTGGTCTGAGTATCAACGGCTTCCTGTTTAACCAGTTCAGCAGCTGCTTGCATGCGAGGGTCCATCACCTTTTTCTTAATGACGTCATCCGCCGCAGTTTTATCGACCTGAGCGCTTGACTCCACTGCTGACTCATCTTGCTTAGGCTGATCAGCTTTTTGAACTTGTTGCTTTGGTTGAGCCGGCTTTTCTTGAGCTTTGTCAGACTGCTTTGCTCGATCCTGCTTATCTGAGCTTTCAGGCTGATTTGCTTGGTTACTTTTAACACGAACAGAGCGCTCTAATTTACGTGGCTCACGACGCTTCTTAGGCTGTGAATCACGTTTTTCTTGCTGCTCGTTTTTCGGCTTATCAGCTGTTTGTTGTTCAACTTGATTATCGACGGTATCAGCTTGCTTACCGTTAGCCTGATTCGGGTTTTGGTTTTGATTACGGTTTCTATTGCGTCCGCGGCGATTACGACGGTTAGAATTCGGACGACCTTCCGTATTACTGCGCGCCGAAGCTGACTTAGCATTATCATTTGACTTACTGTCAGTTTCGGCATTTGATTTTTCAGCGTCACGTTTATTGGCCGCACGATTATTGTTGCGACGACCGTTATTACGGTTGTTACGACGTTGGTTGTTACGACCGCGGCGCTGGTTATTATTAGAACGCTGCTGATTCTCCTGCGGTTTGTCTTCAGTTTCGTCAGTACCTAATAACTTACTCAACCAGAGACTGATGCGCTTCAGAATTGAAGGCGCCTCAGCTTTAACTTGTGGTTGAGGGCGGGGCGTTGGCGCAGGTGGCGCTGTCGGTGCCTGTAGGCCTTTAAGCGCAGGTTCCTCAAGTTGCTGACGTTCTTTGGTTAAGGTAATTGCCACACTTTCTTCTTGCTGCTCAGGTTTTTGTACCTGATTAAAGCTTGCAGCCTCTGGCACCTCGTCATCACGAATGCGAATAACATCAAAGTGAGGCGTATCCATGTGATGATTTGGGATTATAACGGCTTTAACGTTGTGGCGTTCTTCGATCTTAATAACTGACGCGCGTTTCTCGTTTAACAAGAAAGTGGCAACCGAAACAGGTACCTGAGCTTGCACTTGAACAGTGTTGTCTTTAATTGCTTCTTCCTCGATGAGACGCAGAATCGACAATGCAAGTGACTCACTTGAACGAATCGTGCCTTGACCACTGCAACGTGGGCAGACGGCGTTGGCTGACTCACCTAACGACGGGCGTAAACGTTGACGGGACATTTCGAGTAAGCCAAAGCGTGAAATACGCGCGACTTGAATACGTGCGCGATCATGCGCCAAACTGTCACGTAAACGGTTTTCAACTTCACGTTGATGGCGAGTTGGTGTCATATCAATAAAGTCAATAACTACCAAGCCGCCGACATCGCGCAGACGTAGCTGACGCGCAATCTCTTCGGCCGCTTCAAGATTGGTTTGAAACGCTGTTTCCTCAATATCGCCACCTTTGGTCGCGCGCGCTGAGTTAATATCAATTGAGGTAAGCGCTTCTGTTGGATCGATAACAATCGAGCCACCTGAAGGTAAACGCACCTCGCGCTGGAATGCCGACTCGATTTGGCTTTCAATTTGATAATGACTGAATAAAGGCACATCGCCTTCATATAGCTTAACCCGGCTTACAAAGTCTGGACGAATAAGTTGAATGTGGTCACGAACCTGTTCAAACACTTTCTTACTGTCGATCAGCACCTCACCGATGTCGCGGCGCAAGTAATCGCGCAACGCTCTAAAGATGACGTTACTCTCTTGATGAATTAAGAACGGAGCAGTGCGTTTCTCGGCAGCTTCTGTGATAGCTGTCCAGTGGTGAATAAGGACGTTTAAATCCCATTCAAGCTCTTCTTTTGACTTGCCAACACCTGCAGTACGAACAATCAGACCCATTTCTTTGGGCACGTTGATTTCGCTCAATGCGTCTTTCAGTGCAGAGCGCTCCTCACCCTCAATACGACGCGAGATCCCGCCAGCGCGCGGATTATTTGGCATAAGTACCAAATAGCTACCTGCTAAAGAAATAAAGGTCGTTAGGGCTGCGCCTTTTTGACCTCGTTCTTCTTTATCGATTTGAACGATAACCTCTTGGCCTTCGCGTACAACATCTTTGATGTTTGGGCGACCATTAAAAGTGTAGCCATCAGGGAAGTAGGTTTTTGCGATTTCTTTGAGAGGTAAAAATCCGTGGCGATCAGCGCCGTAGTCGACGAAAGCAGCCTCTAAACTCGGCTCGATGCGGGTAATTTTACCCTTATAAATATTTGCTTTCTTCTGTTCATGACCTGGGCTTTCGATGTCTAAATCGTACAAGCGCTGGCCATCAACCAGCGCCACACGCAACTCCTCGAGCTGCGTGGCATTGATTAACATTCTCTTCATTTTAGTGACTCAATATCATTGTGCCACTGGTAAGCGTATAGCGGTAGCAGACGTGCTTTACTTCTTTAACTGATTGTACTTGGGGTTCATCAGGAACCTTGCATGGCCACCCGTTACATTCATTTTTGACTGAATTTAACGTGCGCCTCAAACTATTCTTTATCTGATTGACTGTCTGTCTTCAAATCCGCTCCTCGAAACAAACGGTTATCGAGGGCTACGCTACCCAGTAGCGTTAATTACGAACGTAGCTCGCTGACAAAAATATCTCCAAACTAACCCTGTGCATTCGAAATCTCGGTTAACCGTATCTCGACGTAGGGGAGGAGCATGGTTTGTCGCCAACCACACGATTTATGTCGTCTCAAACCATCCACTGAGTGTGCGCCTTACCTAGGCTGCTAACAACGACTCAGTGTGGCATAAAATTTGACACTTCATTAAATCACAAATGATGCATGCAAGACAAGCACGATTTTTTGTGCACACGCGCATGGAGTTGATGTTAAAATAGCGCCATGGACACAGAATTTAATCAAGTGCAATGGCACGACGTTGCTAGCGACGAAGCAGGGCAACGTATCGACAACTTTTTAATCGCGCGGCTCAGGGGCGTTCCTAAGTCGTTGGTATATCGTATTTTGCGAAAGGGTGAAGTGCGCGTTAATAAAAAACGCACAAAACCGGACTACAAAATCAAAGCGGGGGATGCTATCCGAATCCCGCCTGTTAAGGTTTCCGCTAAGCCAGAACTGCCGTCACCGAAATTAGCAAAGGTAGCTGAGCTTGAGCAAGCCATTGTTTATGAGGATGACGCACTTATGTTAGTGAATAAGCCCTCGGGGCTCGCTGTTCATGGTGGGTCCGGACTGAGCTTTGGTCTGATTGAGGGATTGCGCGCGTTACGTCCCAAAGATACCGCGCTCGAGCTTGTACATCGTCTCGATCGCGATACCAGTGGTTTGCTAATGATTGCGAAAAAACGCAGTGTGCTGAAGGCTCTGCATGCCCAACTGCGTGATAAAGAAATGAATAAACAATACCTCGCGCTAGTGCGCGGCCAGTGGCAAAAAAATGTACGCAGTGTCGAGGCTCCCTTAAAAAAGAATACGCTGAAATCTGGTGAACGAATTGTGCGAGTGGATGCCGAGGGTAAACCGTCCCATACGCGTTTTAGAATCAACCAACGCTTCGCGGAAGCGACACTTGTTGAAGCTTCGCCTGTGACGGGACGTACTCATCAAATTCGTGTGCATGCGTTACACGCCGGTCATCCGATTGCAGGTGATCCTAAATATGGTGACGCGCCTTTTAATGAACGCATGCAACAGGGCGGACTGACGCGATTATTCTTACACGCGTGGCAACTTTCATTTAAACACCCAGTCACTGATGAAACAGTTTCATTCGAAGCCCCGATGGATAGCTCGTTATCGACTATTCTCAGTGAGCTGACGCGTATCTAATAGAGAACCGAGGTTAATGTGGTCAAACTCGTCGTATTTGATTGGGATGGGACACTGATGGATTCCGTCCCACGCATCGTTTCTGCAATGCAGGAAACGGCTCGCAGATTGTCACTGCCGGTGCCTTCACGTAGCGAGGTGCAGGAGATTATAGGTATCAGCTTAGAGCCTGCCATCGAGCGTTTATTTGGTCGGCTTGACGCCACGACTCATCAGTCTTTTTTAGCCGTGTATCGCGATGAATACGTGGAGCGAAACCAAACACCATCGCCCCTGTTTACTGGAGCCTTGACGCTACTACAACAACTGCAGCAAGAGTCATTGCAACTGGCCGTTGCAACGGGTAAGGCACGACGTGGGCTTGATAGGGTTTTGATTGAAACTCAAACGGGTGATTTTTTTGCTGCTACGCGATGCAGTGATGAGAGCGAGGGCAAGCCTTCACCTAAAATGTTGCTTGAGCTCATGACTGAACTTCAAGTTGAAGCGCACGAGACAGTGCTTATCGGTGACTCTATTCATGATATGCAAATGGCAAACAACGCTGGAGTGAGAGCGGTGGGCGTAAGCTTTGGTACTCACCCTCGTGAGCGACTCATCGAACATGGTGCTGTCACTGTGATAGATGAACTGATGGGTTTGCCCACTGTGCTACAACGAATAAAAACTGCTGTATAAAGGATGAATGATATGGCTCGAAAACTTATTCTTGGCTCGTCTTCTCCGTATCGACGCGAATTGATGGAGCGTCTTCACCTTGATTTCGAAACGTTCAAACCGGAAATCGATGAGCACGCGTTACCAGGAGAAACGCCGCAAGCGTTGGTGCAGAGGCTCGCTGAAGCAAAAGCCAAAAAGGTCAGTTATACAATGGCCAACGCGATAGACGCGCTAATTATTGGTTCAGACCAAGTTGCTGTTTGTAATGGCGAGATTCTGGGTAAGCCACACACGAAAGAGCGAGCCATAACGCAGTTACTCAGCTTCGTAGGGCGAAAGGTTACTTTCTACACCGGCTTAAGTTTGTACGATGCGGGCGCGGACAAAGCACAAACCGTATGCGAACCTTTCTATGTTACGTTCCGTACCGATCTTACAGAGGCGGAAATCACTCGCTATGTCGAGCTTGAGCAGCCGCTAAATTGCGCGGGTAGCTTCAAAAGTGAAGGGTTAGGTACAGCACTGTTTGCAGAGTTATCAGGAAAAGATCCGAACAGTTTGATTGGGTTACCTACTATTAAGTTGCTTGAACTGTTACGTAATGTCGGCGTGAACCCGCTCGCGTAACCCGATTAAGCTTGTCAGAGTCTGTCATAAAAGGTATTATAAGCCGCCTATGCAAAAGGTCAGAATTCCGGTCAGCGTTGACCCGGTAAAGAGCGCGAATAAAAAGCAAACGTTTGATGGGGTTGTGCCTGTTCAAACATTGAAACGTTTGCAAGAGTTGCTTGCGAAGCCTTGCGAGACTGATCCATTAGTGGTCGTCGAGTTTGGCGTAGACGAGCAGGGCATGAGCTATTTTTCCGGTACGGCGTCGGTCAGTGTTATTTTAACCTGCCAGCGTTGTAATCAGCCATTTGAGGTTGATATTACCGCGCAATTTGCGTATGCTCCTGTTTCTTCCAAGCAGGGAGCTGAAGAGTTACCAGAGCGCTATGAAGCGATCGAGACTAACGAATTCGGCGAAGTTAACCTTCATGGGTTAATTGAAGATGAACTCATTTTGGCAATGCCTCTTGTGGCTAGACACGCACCAGAGGACTGCTCAGTAGACCGTGACGCAATGACATGGGGCGAAATTGAGGAAGATGAAAAACCTTCTGATAACCCATTCGCTGTGTTGCAAGAATTAAAGCGTAAATAACTAGGAGATAGCGTAAATGGCTGTTCAAAAGAATCGTAAAAGTCGTTCAAAACGCGACATGCGTCGTTCACACGATGCGCTAAGCGGCCCTACACTGTCGGTTGACTCTACCTCTGGTGAGACTCATCGTCGCCACCACGTAACAGCTGACGGTTATTACAAAGGTCGCAAGGTCGTCAACAAGTAATTGTTGATTCCAGGCTATGCCTGAATTAAAACTAGCGATCGATGCAATGGGGGGCGATAACGGCCCCTCTGTTGCGATCGAAGCCTTAAAAAATAGCCTTAAGCAGAACACAACGACACAATTCGTCGTGGTCGGTGATGAGGCTATCTTATCCCCCTTACTTAATCAGCTCGATCTTTCCGAGCATCCCCAAGTTACACTTGTGCATGCCGAACAAGTGGTTGAAATGACCGATAAACCCGGTGCAACCATGCGTCAAAAGCCGCAGTCTTCAATGCGTATTGCGCTAGATATGCATGCTCATGGCGAAGTCGATGGTGTTGTCAGTGGTGGAAACACCGGCGCTTTAATGGCGCAAGCGTACTTTGTTCTAAAGCCAATCCCAGGAGTTTTAAGGCCTGCGTTAATGGCGGCCATTCCAAATATGACGGGCGGGCGATCGTATTTACTTGATCTAGGTGCCAACCCCAGTTGCGACTCAGAAACGTTATTTCAGTTTGGTGTTATGGGCTCCGTTGCGGCTCGAGTACTCGAGTCGGATAAACATGTTTCAGTCGCCTTACTCAATATGGGTGAGGAAGAACTCAAAGGTAATGACGAGGTGCGCAGCGCCGCACAACTGTTGAGCCAATCGGAACATGTCAATTACATTGGTTTTATTGAAGGTAATCATCTCTTCAGTGGGCGAGCAGATGTCATTGTGTGTGATGGTTTCGTTGGCAATATCGCGCTTAAAAGCTGTGAAGGCCTCGCTACATTGATTATTGACGAGTTAAAGGCGTCGTTGACCTCGCATTGGTTATATAGTTGGTTCTTTAAGTTTTTACAAAAACGAACTAAAAAATCGTGGCAGCGGTTGAAGCCCGACCACTACAATGGTGCAAGTTTGATAGGATTGCGTGGCGTGGTTGTCAAAAGCCATGGCAGTGCGAATGCAAAAGCATTTGAAAGCGCGATTTCTCACGCGATTAAGGAAGCGAACCATCGTCTTCCCGAAAAAATTCAAGATCGTGTCGAATCGGTCCTATTAGAACAACATTAAGCACCCATTTTATGACGTATTCAAAAATCGCCGGTACAGGGCATTATCTCCCGAACCTGCGACGCACGAACGACGACTTAAGTCGACAAGTCGATACCTCTGACGAATGGATTACAGAGCGCACAGGTATAAAGGAACGCCGCATTGCCGGCGTTGACGAAGGTGTGGCCTCGATGGGCGCAGCTGCAGCGCGTAAAGCGCTGGATGCCGCAAATATCTCCGCAGACGATATCGATATGATCGTCGTAGCAACGACGTCTGCAGATTATGCATTCCCGAGTGCGGCCTGTGAAATTCAAGCCCTATTAGGGATAACAGAAACACCTGCGTTTGATGTCGGAGCGGCATGCTCAGGTTTTATTTTCGCGCTCAGTGTGGCCGATCAGTATATTAAAACCGGACAGCATCAACGTGTTTTAGTCATTGGTAGCGATGTATTAGCGCGATTATGCCACCCTGAAGACCGTAATACGTTGGTTTTGTTTGGTGACGGAGCAGGGGCGGTGGTACTTGAAAGTAGCGCTGAAGCGGGTATTCTCTCAACTCATCTAGCCAGTGCCGGTGAGTTTGCTCATTTATTAGGTGCCGCGCAACCAACGCGAAGTACCGACGTTTCTGAGTGTGGCGGCTGGATGTATATGAAAGGCAATGAGGTATTCCGTGTCGCTGTTGACAAACTAAGTCGATTGGTGACTGACACCTTAGCCGAGAACAATCTTAGTCCTGAACAGTTGGATTGGTTGATTCCTCATCAGGCGAACTTAAGAATTATCAAAGCAACCGCCAAAAAATTGAAACTACCGATGTCACAAGTCATTATAACACTCGATAAAACAGGCAACACCTCGGCTGCTTCGGTGCCTATCGCACTTGATGTGGCAGTGCGTGATGGTCGCGTTAAGCGCGGAGACAATTTACTTTTAGAAGCGTTTGGCGGCGGCTTCGCGTGGGGTTCCGCGTTGGTCAAATTTTAGAGGACACTATGACAAAAATTGCTTATGTATTTCCGGGTCAAGGTTCACAATCTCAGGGTATGCTTGCTGACCTTGCGCAAGAGCATGAGGTTATTCAGGCAACCTTTGCGGAAGCTTCAGAAGAGTTAGGCTATGATTTATGGCACATAGCGCAAGAAGGGCCAGAGGAAAAGCTTAACGATACGCGTATTACGCAGCCCTTGCTGCTAACAGCCAGTGTCGCGCTGTTCCGCCTAGCACAGGAAAAGGGGTTAAACCAACCTACCGTGATGGCGGGGCATAGCTTAGGCGAGTATTCTGCGTTAACCTGCGCGGGCGTGCTCGAATTTCGTGATGCTGTTCGTCTTGTCGCATTGCGAGGTGAGGCCATGCAAAATGCAGTGGCTCCGGGGGAAGGAGCGATGGCAGCGGTCATTGGGTTGGACGACGAGTTAATTGCTGAGTTATGTCAGAAAGCCGCCGAAGATGAGGTGGTGACTCCGGTAAATTATAACTCACCGGGGCAAGTAGTGATCGCTGGGCACCGCAATGCGGTTGCGCGCGCAGGGGAACTACTTAAAGATGCAGGTGCGAAACGTGTGCTTCCTTTACCAGTGAGCGTCCCGTCGCACTGTGAACTGATGAAGCCCGCCGCTGAGCAGCTTATGTCCGCGTTGAAATCGGTCACTTTTAAACCGGCGTCTTGTGCTGTGATTAATAATGTGGATGTGACGGTTAATGACGATCCGGAGGCGATTAAAGACGCACTGGTTCGCCAACTGTACTTTCCAGTTCGTTGGACAGAAACGGTTCAAAAACTGGCCGATATGGATGTCCAAGCAGCCTATGAAGTGGGGCCTGGGAAAGTACTCACGGGCCTTTCAAAACGAATTACCAAAGTCTTTGGGTGCCAAGCACTTAACACGCCCGAAGCTTTTACTACTGAATAAGTATAGAGGTACACCATGTTTTCATTAAATGAACAAGTTGCTCTGGTTACTGGCGCGAGTCGTGGTATTGGCCGTAAAATTGCCGAGCAATTAGCAGCGCAAGGTGCTTTTGTTATCGGTACGGCGACCAGTGACAAGGGCGCTGAATCAATTTCTGACTATCTTGGCGACAAGGGCCAAGGTCTCGCATTAAACGTCAACGAAGTCGATGATCTTGCAGAAAAAATTAAAGATATTGAAAAGACGCATGGAAAAATCGATATCCTCGTCAATAATGCGGGGATCACCCGTGACAACCTGATGATGCGAATGAAAGAAGATGACTGGAGCGCAGTCATCGATACCAATCTGACGGCTGTATTCCGAATCTGTAAATTGGTTATTCGTGGCATGATGAAGCGCCGTCACGGTCGTATCATCAACATCAGCTCAGTTGTGGGAACGACAGGTAATCCTGGACAAGTCAATTATTGTGCTGCAAAAGCTGGTTTGGTGGGCTTTTCAAAATCACTGGCTAAAGAAGTAGCAGCGCGCGGCATTACCGTAAACTGCGTCGCTCCCGGGTTTATTGATACCGATATGACCAAAGCATTAACGGATGATCAGAAACAGGCGATCTATGCTAATATTCCAGCAGAGCGTTTGGGTCAGCCGGAAGAAATTGCCTCTGCCGTAGTGTTTTTAGCGAGCAAGGGCGCAGCTTATATCACTGGCGAAACCATTCATGTGAATGGTGGTATGGCCATGGTGTAAAGCCTAAGGGGTACGACCTCTAGGATATTTTTAAATTTTTACTTTATATTTCGCGTTGGTTTCACTAAACTAGCCGAAAATTTTGACACTCGTGAAGACTATTTAAGGATTTTATAATCATGAGCACTATCGAAGAACGCGTAAAAAAAATCATCATCGAGCAACTAGGTGTTAAAGAAGAAGAAGTTAAACCAGAAGCTTCTTTCGAAAATGACCTAGGTGCTGATTCACTTGATACAGTAGAATTGGTTATGGCGCTTGAAGAAGAGTTTGAAACTGAGATTCCTGACGAAGAAGCAGAGAAAATCAAAACTGTTCAAGCTGCAATCGATTACGTTAAGTCGCACTCTGACGACTAATTACACGCAGTTAGCTGTAATACCGAAAGGGCGGCCTATGGCCGCCTTTTTTATGTGAAAAGTCACGAGAGTAGGCTACGCAGCGGAGGCCTGGTTTATGTTTGATACACTCTATGATGCGGATAAGGGATTTGACCGCGGACTACAATTCGGGGATGGTCATTTCACGACGATCCTGTTCAAACATAAACAGCTCCAATTATGGCCCTATCATAAGCAGCGTTTAATAGGGGCAAGTGAGCGGCTTGGAATACCATTGGATGACAGGCTACTAAAAGCAATCGAAAACAGTCTGTTAGCTGCTTGTCGAGAGCAAGTGACGGGTGTAGCTAAGATTATTATTACTCGGGGGAATAGTCGTCAGGGCTATCGTTTGCTACCAGACTGTCAACCGAACTGGTATTTAACAACGTCAGCAGCGCCTCAGCCGAACAAGTCGCCAGTTAAAGTGGCTGTCGCAGACACTCGACTTGGAGAGCAACCGTTATTAGCTGGTTTAAAGACACTCAATCGACTCGAACAGGTACTGCTCCATAAAGAGCTTAGTACATCGAATTTTGATGACTTTATTGTATGTTCAAGTAATGGTTACGTTACCGAGGCGATTCAAGGCAATCTATTTTGGTATGCTGATGGTTATTGGTGTACACCGAAGATCGACCGTTGTGGTGTCGCGGGAGTCATGAGAGAAGCGATAATCGAACAGGGGGTGCTCCCCGCGCTTAAAGTAGTAGAAGCTAAAGTGCCTGATTTATGTTCGGTGAGTTCGATGTTTATCACCAATTCGGTAAAGGGAGTGATTCCCGTATCGCAAATCCATGATAAGGTAATCAATACTCAAATACCGGCAGATCTGAAAACATTTATTGATGAAACGTGCGCTTAAACTTCTAATTTTACTTTTATGTCTCCTTGTCTTGATGTCAGCCTCGGTGTTCGCATTAACTCAGTGGCGATTGGCTCAGCCGCTTGCGTCAGCAGATGGTAACGATGACGACGTATTTGAAGTCGCTGTAGGCGATACCGCCCGCTCTATTGTGAGTCGAATTAATTCACGTTTTAACCGCGATTTTAGTGCGCTTGACTATCGTTTAAGCCAGTTTTTAGTCGGTGTGGACAGGCTTCCAGCCGGTGTTTATCGTTTATCACCCAACGATACGTGGCTATCGGTGTGGCATCGAATTAAGAATAATGAAGAAGCTTTATTCAGTATCACCTTGATAGAGGGTCAGACCATAGCCCAATGGATGAGGCAGCTAAATAAAGCAGAATATATGAAGCAAACAATTGATCGTGTTGATGAATTGCCTGCAGCCATGGGTATTGAGCATGCATCGCCCGAAGGGTGGTTTTATCCAGAAACTTATCACTATCGTGCACATGAAACCGACCGATCAATTTTACGCCGAGCACATGATAGAATGAAGAGTATCGTGGAGGAGTCGTGGCAACAGCGTAATTCCCGATGTGAAGTGGAGTCGCCCTACGAACTGCTCATATTGGCGTCGATTATCGAAAAGGAAACCGGCCTGGCGGGCGAGCGAGATTTAGTTTCTAGTGTGTTCCATAATCGATTGCGTGTCGGTATGCGTTTGCAGTCTGATCCGACAACGATTTACGGTATTGATGACTTTAATGGTAATCTTACACGTGCTCATTTAAGAGAAAAGACCCCTTATAATACGTATCGGATTGATGGTTTACCGCCAACGCCTATCGCCATTCCAAGCGAAGCGGCTGTGCGCGCGGCTGCTCAACCCGTGGCATCCAACTACTTTTATTTTGTAGCCAATAAACAGGGCGAGCATGTATTCTCTGAGACATTAGATCAACACCAACGGGCTGTGCGCCGTTATCAGCTCAATCAAGATACCGAATAGCCAATAGGAAAGATGTTTAAATGGAAGGGAAATTTGTTGTAATCGAAGGCTTAGAGGGTGCAGGTAAAAGCTCGGCTATCGCAAGCATCGTAAGCCATCTACAGGCCAAGGGTATTCGCACCGAAACTGTACGTGAACCAGGCGGCACGCCGATGGCTGAAGCCATTCGTGATCTTGTGAAACAACGTTGGGAAGAGCAGGTACAACCTGCGACAGAGTTGTTACTTATGTACGCGAGCCGCGTACAACTGGTAAAAACGGTCATTGAACCTGCTTTAACGGACGGTGTTTGGGTGATAGGCGATCGTCACGACTTGTCATCACAAGCTTATCAAGGGGGAGGACGTGAACTCGGTGCCGACCTGCTTAAACAACTGAAAACCATTGCACTCGGTTCGTTTGTTCCCGATCTGACGTTGTATCTCGATGTGGACGAAGAAACGGGCTTGCAGCGCGCCCGTGGTCGCGGTGAACTGGATCGCATCGAAGAAGAGGATATCGAGTTCTTTCGGCGCACGCGCGCGCGCTATCTGGAGTTAGCTAAACGAGACCCCAATATTGTCATTATTAATGCCAATCAAGAAATGCTTAAGGTCCATCAAGCCATTCTGCGCGCTTTAGAGGAGCACTTGTTCTAATGGCTTTTCCTTGGATGCGAAAACCTTGGCAACAGCTGTTGGCGGCGTTTCAGTCCCAACGCCTCTCTCATGCATACTACTATAAGCATGCGCCTGAGCATGGGACGGAAGCGTTTGCACAGGAATTCATTTCGTTATTGCTCTGTCGAAATCCAAGTAAACGCGCCTGTGGTGAATGCAAAGCATGTCTATTGCGAAAAGCGAATAACCACCCAGATATAATTGAATTTAAAGTCGACGACAAGCAAAGTACGCTAGGCGTTGATGAAGTGCGCCGTTTAACGCGATTCATTCATCAAACGGCCAATCAAGGTGGGCGCAGAGTGATTTACCTTGAAGCCATGGATCGCATGACGGAGCAGGCTTCCAACGCGATTCTAAAAATTCTTGAAGAGCCTCCTGAGGATGTAGTCTGGTTATTAACTGTGCAGCAGCCAGAGCGCATTCTGGCGACATTACGCAGCCGGATGCAATGGCTACCGATATCGTTTCCTAAAGACCATTCTGTGGAACAACAAGCGCTCGCACAACAACTCCTTCGGGCAATCGCTAGGCAAGCACCTTTTCCCACGCTCGGTGCCAAACAAAACGCTCAACAATGGATTGACGTGAGCGAGCACGTGTTGACCGATCTTTGGCGCGTATATGCCGCAGCACCGCTGGCACAACTGGCTTTTCCCGACCTGTACGATAATTACCGAGCATTGGTTATTAACGGTTTGTCGACATTGCAGCCAATTGACCAAAAAATAAGTGAGCTCCGACAATTAAGGCAGTTATCGACTCAAGCACGTGGGTTAAATCTGGCTATAATCTTGCAAAACCAATGGTTAACTTGGACGCAAGCGCATGCAGGTGATCCCACAACTTAATTATCGCTTTGACACCCCCGAAAGCTTAGCTCACCATATTACACCGATTGATAGTCTGCTTATGCTGTGGTGTCGCGTTTGGCAGCAGCCGGCAGCACGTTTACGAGTATCGGTTATGCTACCTGACGGATTAGCGCCGTATAGCGGGAAACTGGTGGTTGGAAGCTCACTCGTTGGTATTGATGGTCACTGTTTAGTAGGACTTATAATTGATGAGCAAGAGGCCTTACTTCGGTTACGTTGTATGGCTTTGATTCAGCCCTATCGGCAAATCTGTGGTACTATTTTGACTCAGTTATTTTAGTCGTTAGGAGCAAGAATGTTTGTCGACTCCCATTGCCATCTGGATAAAATTGATCCTGCCAAAGTAGGTTTAACGTTACAGCAAGTGGTTGATAATGCGCGCGCGCAGCAGATTGAGAAAATTCTCTGTGTTAATGTTACGCTTGAGGACTTTCCGCATATGCGTGATACCGTAGCGGAGTTTGAAGACGTAAGTATTTCTTGCGGCCTGCATCCTTTATATGTTGGCGACAATAAAACCCCGCTCGATCAAATGCATGATCACCTTAAACAGCTATCGAGTGAGCCGCGTGTAGTTGCGATTGGCGAAACAGGACTCGACTATTTCTACGATCCTGACAGTAAATCGATACAACAAGAAAGCTTCGCAACACATATTGATGTGGCTGTAGAGCTGGATAAACCTCTGATTATTCATACCCGGGATGCACGAGAAGATACGTTAGCACTGCTAAAAAGTGGACACGCTGAGCGTTGCGGCGGAGTATTACATTGTTTTACCGAAACCTTGGAGATGGCAGAACGCGCCATTGAAGAACTCGGTTTCTATATCTCAATTTCTGGTATTGCGAGTTTTCGTAATGCCGAGGCGTTAAGAGATGTTGTTAAAGCACTGCCGCTTGAGAGATTGTTGATTGAAACTGATAGTCCTTGGCTAGCTCCCGTCCCGCATAGGGGAAAACAAAATCAACCTGCGTACGTAACTGAGGTCGCAAAATGCGTCGCAGACACCAAAGGTATCACGTTAGAAGAAGTCGCTAGGGTCACAACTCAGAATTTTTATAACCTGTTTAAAGGTTGTGTATAAGTGTTGAGTATAATGTGGGTCACTTGACTCCTTCCTCCTTAACTACTTGATTTAGTGAACGTTTAAAAATTTTAAAAAATGATTAGATCTTTCCAAAATCTGTTCTAGACTAAACTATAACGACTACTTTTTAGTCAGTTGCTATTTTGATTAGCGCACGGCTCATCCCATGAGCCATTCCCCTATACCCGGAGCGAAAGGTTTGCTCCGGGTTTTTTTTAGCCGACTTTAGGCGATCGAATCACTTTACGTACTCGTATGACAAGATACAACAATAGCAAGGAGGTTCTTCGTGTCTGATCAATTTGATAGTAACGAACGTCCCGATTTTGATAAAGAAATCAAGGAAATAGCGAGTTACGTTTCACAACCACTGACAGCGAGTAAAGAGGCTAAGGACACAGCATACGCGTGTTTACTTGATTCCCTCGGGTGTGGCTTATTGGCATTGCGCTATCCAGAATGCACGAAGCATCTGGGCCCACGTTTAGGTCTCGATGCGAGTGCAGGACAGGTGCGTGTTCCCGGCACCCATTTTAAGCTCGATCCAGAGAAAGCAGCTTGGGATATTGGCTGTATCATACGATGGCTTGATTATAACGACACATGGCTTGCCGCTGAGTGGGGACATCCCTCGGACAATCTTGGCGCGATTCTCGCAGTGGCGGATTTCGTGAGCCAGCAAAATAGAGCTGCTGGCAAAGCCCCTGTGGGGTTAGACATCGTGCTTGAAGCGATGATTAAAGCGCACGAAATACAAGGCAACTTGGCCATTAAAAATAGTTTTAACCGCGTTGGCTTGGATCACGTTCTATTGGTCAAGGTCGCGAGCACGGCTGTAGCTACATGGCTCATGGGTGGCAGTCAGCAGCAAATAGAAGTCGCTTTGTCACACGCATGGGTCGATGGGCAAGCACTGCGAACTTATCGCCACGCCCCGAATGCAGGATCACGGAAATCGTGGGCGGCAGGTGATGCCTGCGGACGGGCTATTAGATTGGCTGATATTGCATTAAGGGGTGAAATGGGGATTCCAGGTGCGCTGTCAGCGCCGCAATGGGGATTCTACGATGTGCTGTTTAGCAAAACCAATCGTGACCAACAAGTAAAACCGGAAAATGAGCGTCGCTTCTTCTTCGAGCGGGAGTACGGCTGTTACGTGATGGAGAATATTCTGTTTAAATTGAGTTTTCCTGCTGAATTCCACGCCCAAACTGCGTGCGAGGCCGCGATAAAACTACATGGTCAGGTAAAAGGTCGCTTAGACGCAATTGAGCGCATCGAAATCACGACTCATGAGTCTGCCATTCGAATTATTTCAAAACGGGGCGCGCTGAATAACCCCGCCGACCGTGATCATTGCTTACAATATATGACGGCCGTATGTTTAGCGTATGGTGAACTTAACGCTGATCACTACGAAGATAGCTTCCATGAGCAGCATCCAGAAATCGACCAATTGCGTGAGTTGATGGAAGTCTCAGAAAAGGAGTCTTTCAGTGCTGATTATCTCGATCCAAATAAACGTTCGATAGCCAATGCGGTGCAAGTCTTTTTTAAAGACGGCTCGAAAACAGAACAGGTGGTTGTCGAGTACCCTATTGGACATCGTAAACGCAGAGAAGAGGGTATGAAAGTGCTAAAATCTAAATTTTTAGCCAATCTCAAGACTTGTTTCCCGGCTAAACGGGCAAATCGTATCATGGCCCAGTGTGATGATGCATCAGCGACCATAGATCTCGCCGCTGATGAGTTTATTCAGTTATTTGCCATGTCTTAAGCTAACGTTATCTGGCAAGGTCTAACCTTGCCAGATAACTAATCCGATTAAGATCGGGCAGATAAACTTCACGTACCACGGCCAAATCTTCCAAAATAACGATTTCTCGATATTTTCAGCACCTTGCTGTAACGCTTTTAGCAATACATGTTGGCGAAGAACCCAGGTTAACATCACACCAAAGATAAGCGCCATGATGGGTTGCATGTACACCGTACTGAACGTAATGACAGCGCCAAACAGCGATTCGAAGTTGACGACAATCACGCCGGAAATGAAAGTAACAACTGTGGCAACGACCCATATGCCTGCATGTCGCTCTAAATTTAACTCTTCACGTAGCGCGTTGACAGGGGCCTCTAACATCGAAATTGAAGAAGTAATAGCGGCTATAAGCATGAGCATAAAGAAAGCAAATGCAACGAATAGACCTGCCAAACCAAGGCTATCGAACATGGCCGGTAGTACCGTGAACACCAGTGTGTCGGCCGACTTTAAAGTGCCATCGGCTGCATAGATTTCGACCCCATTATTTTGTGCCACAAACATGGCTGGCAAAATAAGCAGGCCCGCCAAGAAAGCGACACTGGTGTCAATTAATGTAACCCAGCCGGCGGTTTTAGGAATGTTCTCTTGATTCGAGAGATAAGCACCGTAGGTCATCATCACGCAAACGCCTAACGAAAGCGAGAAGAATGCTTGTCCCATGGCGCTAATAATCAGTTCGGGCTTAAAGATCTCATTAAAATCAGGGCGTAAGTACATGACTAAGCCTTCTGAGGCACCCGGTTGGCTGAGTATATAGATAGCCATACCAATCAGTAAGATAAACAACATGGGCATGAGTCGCCGCGACCAACGTTCAATACCTTGATTGACGCCCCCCCGAACCACATACACTGTAAGCAACATAAACACCAACATCGCGACGAGGTTTCGTTCAACACTAAAGTTGGTTAGCCATGTGGCAGTCGTGTCCAAGCTGATTAATGTCATTAGCGGGGCGAGCATATAGGAAAGTAACCACCCTGACACGATTGCGTAGAAGCTTAAAATAAGCGCGAGAACAACTAAACCGGCAATACCTGAAAATGCGCCAAACATACGCACGAGCTTACGTTCTGACATAGAGCGGAGCGCGTCAATGGGGTTTGTTCGCTTGAGTCGCCCAATGGTAATTTCAGCGACTAACATTGGATACGCAAGTAACAGAATCATGACGAGATAAACAAGGAGGAATGCACCACCGCCGTTGCTAGCAGCTTGCGTCGGAAACCCCCAAATATTACCAACGCCGACAGCGGAACCTGCGGCGGCAAGTATAAAGCCTAAACGTGAGGCAAAAGCTGGTTTTTGAGTTGCCATAATGAGTTCTTTTTATTGTTGTTGATTATTGAGTCAATTCGCCACGCAAGTCCGTTGTAATGTGTTCAATGATGGCTTGGCGAGAGAGGTTTTGCGATAGCAGATAATGCAGCTTAGTGAGCGCCGCTTCAATTGTCATATCACTACCCGAGACAATGCCGAGTTGCGCGAGCGCGTTGCCTGTCGCGTACCCATCCATATTGACTCGACCTTTAAAGCATTGCGTACAATTGACGATGATAATGCCTTGTTCAATGCCGCGTTTAAAGCTATCGAGCAGTTTTTTATCTTGTGGGGCGTTACCGACACCGTAGCTCTGAATGATGAGTGCCTTTACGGGTTGCTGCATCATATTATCAATTAACTTGTGTGAAATACCCGGATACAGCATCACTACGCCAATGGGTTGTGGCGTCATCTCAGCTACTGACATAGGCACGGAAGGTGGTGTGCTGAGCTCGCCTGCATTGAGTTTGATTTGGATACCCGCCTCAAGTAATGAAGGGTAGTTAGGTGATGAGAAAGCATTAAAGCCATTGGCATCGGCTTTAGTAGCGCGGTTACCCCTAAATAGCGTGTTATTAAAAAACAGGCTTACCTCATTAATTGGATAATTCGCTGCAATATAAAGCGCATTAAGCAAGTTAATTTGACCATCTGAGCGTAGAGCGGATAGCGGTATTTGCGAGCCGGTAACAATGACGGGTTTGCCTAAATCTTGCAACATAAACGACAGTGCTGATGCGGTGTAAGCCATCGTATCTGTGCCATGCAAGATAACAAAACCATCATAGCGATCGTAGTTTTGTTCGATATCGCGCGCGATACGAACCCAGTCGGTGGGGGTCATGTCTGATGAGTCCATCAGCGGCGCGTACTCATGAATGTCGAAGTGCGGCATTTCTTCCCGAAAAAACTCGGGTAAGTTCTCGACACATTGGCTCAGGTGTCCCGCTGCCGGGACGTAGCCCTGAGCCGATTTCTTCATACCGATGGTACCGCCTGTGTAGGCGACGTAAATATTCTTACGTTCCAAACTCTACTCCAAAGGGTGACTGTGTGTTATCACACAGTTTACCGCGGTTGGACGCAGAGTGCACAGTAGGTATAGATATTTTTTGGGTCGTTAAAGTTTTGCAGTGCTTCTGACTCGCTTATCACGTGACGTACGTTACGCACTAACCAGTTTTGTTCACTTGAAGCAAACGGCCATGACAGGTTCGACTGCCCCATAAACTCAGCGAAGAACTGCTGCTGTGGGCTTAAGTCCTGTGTCACGGTATTGACCGCGTAATCGGTCAATTCAGCGCGTTTAGCGGCCGCTTGGATTGCATCATCAAAATCACCCAGGTTATCAACCAAACCACGCTCCAACGCTTGGCGACCTGTCCAAATACGTCCTTGTGCGACGTTATCGACCGCTTCAGGGGTCATATTACGGGCTTCAGCGACCATGGTAATAAAGAACTGGTAAAAGTTCTCGGTCGAGCGTTGTAGAATGCGTGCTTGGCTGTCGCTAATACCCTCAAGGGTATTAAGTGACTCAATTTCTGTGGTACTGACACTGTCACTATGTACGCCAATTGCGGCCGCGCTGTCTTCAAGCGTCATGACTAAGCCAAATACTCCGATTGAACCGGTAATGGTTGTTGGCGCTGCCCAAATTTCGTCAGCTTCAGCGGCAATCCAGTAGCCACCCGAAGCAGCGACACTGCTCATTGAGGCAATAACTGGGATTCCTTTTTCTTTCAGCTGTAAGACTTCTTGACGAATAATTTCGGAAGCGAAGCCGCTACCACCGGGCGAGTCGATGCGCAAAACCACTGCTTTGGTGCGTTCATCCTCACCCGCTTTACGCAATAGGGCCGCTGTGCTATCACCGCCAATCATACCTGCGCGCTGTGTGCCATTGACAATTTGACCACGGGCTACCACAACCGCAATTTGATCTTTCTTGGATTCAGCAAGTGGATTGAGATCTTCGTCAGGTTCAGTAATGTAGGCTGAAAAACCAATGTTACGGAAGGTTTTTGTATCTTCATCGTAACCTGACAGGTTAATCAACTCATTGCGAATTTCGGTACGTGTTTTAAGCGCGTCGACTAGATTGGTATCTAACGCCATTTGCGCCATATCACCATTCGCTGATTCAAACGCCGCCATGTAGTCGTCGAGTTGACCGCTGGTGATGGTGTCTGAAAGTTGACGTTGTGCAGTGACATCTGCTTTAAAGTTGTCCCACATCGCATCATACAAATATTCGTTCGCTTCACGCGCTTCGTCAGACATTGAATTACGTATGAACGGCTCAACCGCGGCTTTATAGGTACCGACTTTAAACACGTGCGGTTTTACTTTGAGCTTATCGAGTAGCTCTTTGAAGTAAACTTGTGAATAATCAAACCCATCAAAAGCAACTGAGCCGAGTGGATTCAAATAGACTTTATCAGCATATGAGGCCAAGTAATATTGATACTGCTCGAAGTAGTCACCTGCTGCGATAATCGGCTTATTACTGGTTTTAAAATCACTCAACGCCTCACCCACGGCTTGCAGCTTGTTGACACCACTCGGGTACATTGAGGATAGGTCAAGGTAAAGCGCGCCGATACGATCGTCCGTTTTTGCTTTTTCAATGGCATCAACGACGTCCGATAATAGGACTTCAGGGATCTCATCATCGGCGCCGAACGCACGATTGAAAAACTGGTCAACCGGATCGCGGTAAGTTTTTTCTTCTACCAATATACCATGGGGATTCAATACAAGTACGCTATTATCCGGTACTTCAACGGGATCTTCCTCGCTCACAATAACGGAAATAAAACCGATCAGTAGGGCGAAAAAAATAACATTGAGGATAACGATACGTAACCCATTGATGATTCGCCAAATATATTTAAATATAGAGCCAATAAAACGCATAGGGCCTTCCTAACTTAAGATATAATTCGATAGCTTATACAATCCGTATGTGCTTAACCAGAGTAAGAATGTAACGAAGCATGACAAAAGCAGACAAAATAGAGGTAATATGGACGCGCTAGAACTGCTACAGACACGCTCATCAATGCCGCGCTTAATGGAGCCAGCACCAACCACCGAACAGCTTGAAATCATTAAGAAAGCTGCGGTTCGGGTTCCCGATCATGTGAACCTCAGCCCTTATGCATTTTATCAGTTTATGGGCAGTGATCGACAAATACTGGCAGACATCTATCAACAGGCTGCGAGGCTTAACGATTTCTCCGAAGAACGAGTTGAACAAGCGGGTCAAATCCCATTTCGTGCACCACTTATCATTACTGCCTGTTTGCGTTATCAAAAGCACGATAAAGTGCCTCGCGAAGAACAGTTTGCTACCACAGCCTGTGCGCTGATGGCGATGCAACAGGCGGCTTTTGCACAAGGACTTGGGGCTATTTGGCGTACGGGTTGGCCGGCTCAAAGCGACTATGTGCGCGAGCAATTTAAATGCAGCGAAGATGACGAAATTGTGGGTTTTCTCTATATTGGAACGCCGGCAGTCCCCACACCTATAAAACCTGAGAAGGACTATTCGCCTTACTTTTTAAGCGCGAGCCAAGTGGGCGAGTAACGCAATCCAGTGTCAATAATAAAAAAGCCAGCATTTGCTGGCTTCTTTATATTCATATTGGATAAACGGGCGAGCTTAGAACTGTGCCGATTTGGGTGCGCGTGGGAACGGAATTACATCACGAATATTTTGCATACCGGTGACGTAAGACACTAAACGCTCAAAGCCTAAGCCAAAACCTGCATGTGGTACGGTACCGTAGCGACGCAAGTCGCGATAGAACTCGTACTCTTCAGCCGGCAGGTCCATCTCTGCAATACGCTGGTCAAGCACATCAAGGCGTTCTTCACGCGCGCTACCACCAATGATTTCGCCAATGCCTGGCGCTAATACGTCCATTGCTGCGACGGTTTTGCCATCTTCGTTCTGACGCATATAAAAAGCTTTAATATCACGAGGGTAGTTCTTCAGAATTACAGGCGCACCGACGTGCTCTTCGGCTAAGTAGCGCTCATGTTCAGATTGTAAGTCGACTCCCCATTCGACTGGGTACTCGAATTTCTTACCACAGTTTTTCAAGATCTCAATGGCATCCGTGTAGTCCATGTGAACAAAGTCACTATCGACCATACGAGTGAGGCGCTCGACCACATCTTTATTAATGCGCTGCTCAAAAAACGCCATATCGTCAGGGCGTTCTTCAAGTACTGCCTTGAAGACGTACTTCAACATGTCTTCTGCAAGGTGCGCGACATCATCGAGGTCAGCAAACGCAACTTCCGGCTCAACCATCCAAAATTCTGACAAGTGGCGACTCGTGTTTGAGTTTTCCGCTCGGAATGTCGGACCAAAGGTATACACTTTGCTCAATGAGCATGCATAGGATTCAACGTTGAGCTGCCCCGAGACCGTTAAAAACGCCTCTTTACCGAAGAAGTCTTGTGAGAAATCAACATTACCTTGCTCGGTTTTAGGGACATTCATCAAATCAAGCGTCGAAACACGGAACATTTCACCGGCGCCTTCACAGTCCGACGTAGTAATAATCGGTGTGCTGACCCACAGATAACCGTGTTCGTGGAAAAAACGGTGGATGGCTTGCGACAATGTATTGCGTACACGCATTACAGCACCGGTTACGTTGGTGCGCGGGCGTAAATGTGCGTATTCGCGCAAATACTCCATGCTGTGGCGCTTAGGTGCCATCGGATAGGTATCGGGATCTTCAACCCAGCCATATACCTTTACGCCAGTCGCTTGCAACTCAAACGATTGACCTTTGCCTTGTGACTCAACGACCACACCGGTTACAGCGACTGAACATCCAGTCGTTAATTTGAGCACTTCGGACTCATAGTTAGGTAATTCAGCAGGCACAACAGCCTGGATGGCATCAAAGCATGAGCCATCATGTACGTTAATAAATGAAATACCCGCTTTTGAATCACGCCGTGTCCGTACCCATCCACGGACCGTAACTGTTTCATCAACGGCGACTTTTCCTGCTAACACATCCACGACAGAAGCATACGACATGGGTTAGAAATCTCCGAAATGCAAATTTAACTAAATAAAGGTTGCTATGTTACCTGTCTTTGGCACAGACTCAAGTAGGATCCTATTAAAACTGACGATATGCGTAGCAATGACAGCAAACGACTGCAAAAATTAAGTGCATGGCGTCGCGTGATGGGGGCGCTTTCGATCCTCGGCTGGTTGATCTTTATTGCGGCACTCATCATTTACGATTTCGCCAAACCCGAAACGGGCACGATGTTTAGTGAGTGGACCGGTATCGATCTGCGTACAACGTGGGTGAGCAGTTTAGTGGGGTTCTACCTATTCTTAATGGCGCTCGGCTTGGTTGTCAGTGTGACTGCTTGCATACTCAATATTTGGTTGCATCACAAACGACGTACACACATTTGGGTTAACACGCTGATACTGGGGTTAGCCAGCATCAGCGGTTTGTTGTTATTCTTTTTTGGCTTCAGCTAGTAACTGACTTAAGGTATTGCGCGATAGCGTGAGTCAGTTTGCTGAGTTGTTGAGTACTAATGTAGTAAGGCGGCATGATGTACATGAGTCGACCAAATGGGCGTATCCACACACCGAGTTCGACAAACAATGCCTGAGTGCGGGCAACATCGACAGCGTTATTAAGCTCCACAACACCAATAGCCCCGAGAACGCGCACACTATTTACTTCAGGATGCTGGTTTAAAGGAATCAACTCTTCACGCAGTTGTTGCTCAATCTGCTTAACCTGTGCTCGCCATTTGCCTTGTTGAATCAAGGCTAACGAAGCACTTGCGACAGCGCAGGCAAGTGGGTTTCCCATGAAGGTGGGACCATGCATCAAAGCGCCACCCCCTTGACCTTGACCGATCGCCTCAGCGACTTTTGTATGAGTGAGCGTCGCTGCCAATGTCATATAACCACCGGTTAGCGCTTTTCCCACGCACATGATGTCGGGCACAATACCCGCATGATCGCAACCAAACAGTTGTCCCGTACGACCAAAACCTGTGGCTATTTCGTCGGCGATGAGTAGCACATCATACTGATCGCATAAGCGTCTAAGCTGCTTTAAGTATTCTGGGTGATAGAATCGCATGCCGCCGGCACCTTGAACCACAGGTTCGACAATCACTGCCGCTATAGCACCATGATATTGCTCCAATTCCTGTTGAATAGCATTCAGACTGCTCGGATCCCATTCCTCACCAAACTCTACTGCTGGGCGCTCAACAAAACGTTGATTACATAAGGCGTGTCGAAACATATGATGCATGCCATTAACGGGATCACAGACCGACATGGCTGCAAAGGTGTCGCCATGGTAGCCACCCCGTATGGTTAAAAGCTGGTTTTTTTCCGGCTGTTCGATAGAGAACCAATACTGAAGCGCCATTTTTATCGCGACCTCGACACTGACTGAACCAGAATCGGCAATAAACACACGGTCAAGTGGTGCGGGCGCCAGATCAATTAAGCGCTCAACCATTTCTATCGCAGGTTGGTGCGTGAGCCCACCAAACATCACGTGACTCATCTTATCGGCTTGCGCATGCAATGCGGCATTGAGTTGAGGATGATTATAGCCATGAATCGCGGCCCACCAAGAGGACATACCGTCAACCAAGCGTTCACCTGAGCTCAACGTAATCTCGCACCCGTGCGCCGACGCCACGTGATAGCAAGGTAAGGGATCCGTCATTGAGGTGTAAGGGTGCCATATGTGTTGCTGATCAAACTGGATAGCTTGCTGTAACGAGTTGCTCACTTTATAACCTCTTGTAAAGTTTTGCGTTCGTAAAAAATTGACAGTTTATCGATTAGCAGTAATCTAGTCGAGCATGAGAAGCCAATAAATAAATGAGAACAGCGATATGAGCGCGCAAAGCCAGACTTCTATACGAAATGATTGGTCCATTGATGAGGTCAGTCGACTCCTTACCTTGCCATTCAATGACTTGGTGTTTCAGGCACAAACTGTGCATCGCCAACACTTTAATCCTAATAAGGTACAGGTCAGCACTTTACTATCAATTAAAACAGGTGCATGCCCCGAAGATTGTAAATATTGCCCACAAAGTGCGCATTACCACACGGGGCTTGATCGTGAGCGGTTGATGGCCGTTGAAAAAGTATTAGAAGAAGCTCGACTTGCAAAGGACAAGGGCGCAAGCCGATTTTGTATGGGCGCGGCATGGCGCAACCCGAAAGATCGGGACATGCCTTATGTCATTGAAATGGTCAAAGGCGTAAAACAATTAGGCTTAGAAACGTGCATGACGCTCGGTATGTTGTCGCCTGAGCAAGCGGCTGCACTGCAACAAGCAGGGCTTGATTATTATAACCATAACCTGGATACCTCGCCCGAGTTTTATGGTGACATTATCACTACCCGAACCTATCAGGATCGGCTTAATACGTTGCGCAACGTACGTGACGCTGGCATGAAAGTCTGTGCAGGGGGCATTGTTGGCATGGGCGAATCCGTTGAGGACCGTGCATCACTGCTTGTTCAGTTGGCTAATTTACCTAAGCATCCCGAAAGTGTGCCGATTAACATGTTGGTCAAAGTGAAAGGTACGCCGTTTGAAAACTTAGAGGATTTAGATCCGATTGATTTTGTGCGCACCATCGCCGTTGCGCGTATTCTGATGCCCGCCTCACACGTGCGCTTGTCAGCGGGCCGCGAATATATGAGCGATGAAATGCAAGCGATGTGCTTTCTTGCAGGCGCTAACTCTATCTTTTACGGCGAGAAATTACTGACAACCAATAACCCAGAGGCGGATGCTGATCTCAAGCTCTTTGAACGCTTAGGTATTACACCTGAAACCCGCGATGGGTATGACGACGAAGTTCATCAAACGGTGATTAATGAGGCGATCAGTGAGCAACAACAACCGCCACTTTATTACGACGCGTCTTGAGCAGCGTCGCAACTCAAATCTCTATAGAACGCAGCAGGTGCGCACCGCCAGTGCGCGACCTGCGCAGTTATCGTCGAATGATTATTTGGGTTTAGCGCAACATCCACAGGTAAAAGCAGCTGCGCAAGCAGCTATCAATGAGTGGGGCGTTGGGAGTACAGGCTCACCGTTGTTGAGTGGCCACACCCAGTTGCATCAACAGCTTGAAGAAACACTGTGCGACTGGTTGGGGTTCGAGGATGCTATCCTATTTAATACAGGATTCGCGGCAAATCATGGCGCCATTACCTGTTTATTGCATGCTCATTGTCAAGCACAGGGCGGACGCATTTACGCTGATCGGTTGATACATGCGTCCATGGTTGAGGGCATGCTGAATAGCGGCATTCGCTTTAAACGGATACCTCACTTAACGTGGCCAATAAAGGCTCAAAGTCACGACTGGTTTATCAGTGAAAGTATCTACAGCATGGATGGGGATGGGCTTAGCATTGCCCAAGGCCGCGACTTCACTGAACAATCACCTGTTCACTGGTTATTGGATGACGCACACGGTATTGGTGTCATCGGAGAGCACGGTGAAGGTTACTTAGGACAGCTCAATCAACAGGTTAAGCTGGGCACCGTCACCTTTGGAAAAGCGCTGGGTGCCAGTGGGGCGGCACTTGTTGGCAGCCGAAATGACATCGATGAGATTCGCCAATTTTGTCGCGAATATATTTATTCAACTGCGATGCCACCGATGCAGGTGGCAGCGATACTCGCATCGATTGAGATTGTCAGAGGGCGCGAAGGACAGTTACGAAGAGATGCGTTAAACGAGAGAATTTGGCGAGTGAAACAGCTTATCAAAAAGCATCATTATCGCTCGGTAGATTCCGATAGCGCCATTCAAACGATAATTTTGGGCGATGAGGCCAGAGCGATGGCTGCAGGCCAACAGTTAAAGCAAGCCGGTATTGATGTCAGCGTCGTGCGCCCACCTACGGTGCCAAAAGGCACAGCGCGTTTGCGTATTAGCCTCAGTAGTACGGTTGATATGAAGATGATTGATGTGATGTTCGATCATCTCAATGCAGAAAGGACATAACCGGTGACGATGCAACCTGAACAATGGCTCACTCAAGTAGCTAAGCGATTTGATAAAGCAGCCACGACATATACGCAATTTAATAAAACACAGCACGCCTTTGCGCAGCGTTTATACCAAAAAGCACAAAGTAGCAATCTGGGCGACTGCTTAGATCTGGGGTGTGGGCCGGGTTCAGAAACACAGCTACTACTTAAGCACTGTCGTCGTTACCTCGGTGTTGACCCCGCTGTGGGCATGCTGGCTCAGGCGAGCAAGTTGTTTCCGCAGGTTGCGTATAAGCAGGGTAGCGCAGAATGTATTCCGGCAGAAAATGCTCAGTTTGACACCGTATTTGCTAATTTTTCATTGCAATGGTGCCCTGATATAAACACCGTGGCGAATGAGCTTTTTCGTGTCACTCGGTCGGGCGGTCAAGTGCTGATGAACACTCTACTCACGGGGACCTTCGCTGAACTGGTAGACGTCTATTCAGCGCTTGATGATAAACAGCATACGATAGCTTACCGCACACAAGCTGAAGTCGAAGCTAAGTTTCGTCAGGCAGGATTTGAAGTCACCAGTGAGGTTGTCGTTCATACGGATTATTTTGAGCAGTTTGAGAGTTTACTGCGCCATATTAAAGGTGTAGGTGCGAGCCAAACACCACAGCAAGATCGCGGCCTAATGACGCCGACGCGATGGCAAAAATTGAAGACCAATTATGAGCAAAAACGCACATCAAAAGGACTCCCATTGACCTGGAAAGTGCTAGAAGCAACATTAATTAAAGACAAGATGTATTAATTAAAGGTTAATATGAAAGTTTATTTTATTACAGGTACTGACACAGACTCTGGTAAAACTGTTGTAACTCAAGCTGTGTTACAACACCTTGCAGACAAAGGCCTCAAAACGCTGGCTATGAAGCCCGTTGCGAGCGGTTGTGACTGGGATGGCACACGTTGGATTAATGCTGATGCCACTAATGCACGACGCCATATGACGTTGGATTGTGATTATGCTTTAACTAATCCCTATGCATTTGAGCCGGCAATCGCGCCTCATATCGCGGCACAAGAAGCCGCTGTCTCATTATCACTTGAGGATATGCTGCAGCAGTTTGAGCGACTTGTTGCGTTGAACCCCGATGCCATTGTTGTTGAAGGAGCCGGTGGTTGGCTTTTACCGCTCTCCGAGCGATTAATGATGCCCGAGTTTGTAAAAGCAATTAGTGCTGAGGTCATTCTAACCGTGGGTATGAAGCTTGGCTGTCTGAATCATGCAATGCTTACTGAACAAGCGATATTTTCATCGTCAGTGCCGATTACAGGTTGGATTGCTAATCAGCCTAGCGTTGAACCCATGGCACGATTTGAACAGAACCTCGACACCTTAAAGCAGCGTATGGCGAGTTCGCAGCTTGGCTCGATAAGCTTTGATGCGAACTGGCAAAACTTGGCACTCGGGCACTTAATTAATTTACCCGATTAATGTGCGAATGCGTTCTAAGTTGTGTTGAATCTGTTTGCCCGCGCTATCAATGAGCACGGGCTGTGCATCTCCGCGCCAGTAACATTCTCCGGCCCGTATTTCGAGCCCTGTACCCTCGGGCAAACCCAAGACTGTTTCGGCGCTATTGAGTGCGATAAACTCGTTGAGGCGATCATCGCGTGTTTCGCCATTAAAGCCAGGCGGATGATAGTCGGTATAATGTGGATTCATTTGTAGCTCAACTAAACGCAAAGCATTGAAACTCGGTGGCTCAACAATCGGCATATCATTGGTGGTTTTAATGGTTTTACCGGCAATATTTGAACCTGCACTCCAGCCAACATAGGGAGTCCCCGCATTTACGGTATCGCGAAGCGGCTCAATCAACTGTTGTTGATAAATTAAATTCAATAATTGAAAGGTGTTGCCGCCACCCACAGCAATTGCTTGGGCCTCACGCACGGCTGCTATCGGATCGGCATATTCCTCTATACCGGTGACGGCCACGTTAACAGGTGCAAGCGCGTTGCGAACTTTATCGGTATATTGGCTATGCGTCATACCCACGCCTGCATAGGGAATAAAAAGCACGGTTGCATCGCCTACGGCGTTCTTAATCCATTCTCTGTTGTGGGCAAGATAGTCGGTATCTCCGACGCGAGAACTGCTCAAAAGTAGTAGATTCTTGTGTTGTGTCATAGGTTAGCTCTAGTTCTAACGTGAATAATTAAAATATTTTACGTATTCGTCACTAGAAATGTAAGCCAATCACCCATATTTAGCATATCATCTAGACCGATTTGTCCTAGCTTACTGAGGGTATGTGTATGCAACGCATCTTGCTGTTTTTAATGACCAATATAGCCATTTTGGTGGTCGTTAGTTTCGTGTTTAATATTATCAGCGCAAACACGGGTCTTACCGTGCAAAATCCGCTAGGCCTTTTAATACTGTGTGGTCTGTTTGGTTTTGGTGGCGCCTTCGTATCACTGTTTATTTCGCGCTGGATGGCGGTTAGGGCGACAGGCGCGCAAGTTATCGAGCAACCGCGGACACCGGCTGAACGCTGGTTGGTAGAAACGGTTAAGCAACAAACACAAAAAGCCGGTATACCGATGCCACAAGTCGCTATTTTCCCGTCTCACGCGCCTAATGCATTCGCCACCGGTCGCAGTAAGTCAACTTCTCTGGTTGCTGTCAGTACCGGGTTGCTTGAACAGATGAATCAAGATGAGATCGAAGCGGTGTTAGCGCATGAGGTGAGCCACATTGCTAACGGTGACATGGTGACATTGACGCTGATTCAGGGCGTAGTGAATACGTTCGTGATGTTCTTTGCTCGCATTATTGCAAGTGCGATTGATAACGCTACACGTAGTAATAACCAGCAGGGTGGAGGTCTTGGCACGTTGGCTTACTTTGGCATCGTTATGGTGTTAGAGATCGTATTTGGTATTTTGGCCAGCATCATCGTGATGTGGTTTTCACGCAAACGTGAATTCCGTGCTGATGCGGGGTCGGCTCAACTGGTTGGTAAGCAAAAAATGATAGCCGCACTTGAGCGTTTGCAGCGGGGTCAGGAACCTGAATTGAAGGGCTCAATGTTGGCCTTTGGTATCAATGGTAAACGCAGTGGTTTGAGTCGTTTGTTTATGTCACACCCACCGTTGAGTGAGCGAATTGAAGCATTACGTAGAATTTGAATAAAAACTTAGCATTCACGCGGGGTTGGGCATTGCTTTTCGTGCCTGACCCCGCTAGATTGGTGGTTTCGATAACCACAACTGGATAGGATGTTATGAGCCAGTGGAGTGCACGTAGTTGGCGTGATAAACCCATCAAGCAACAACCGCAATACCCAAACAAAGAACACTTACAACAGGTTGAGTCACAACTGAGTCAATTTCCGCCATTAGTGTTCGCAGAAGAGATACGTGCGTTACGTAGTCAGTTGACGGATGTCTGTCATGGCGAGGGCTTCTTACTGCAAGGCGGCGACTGCGCTGAATCGTTTGCAGACTTTAATGCACCAAAGATCCGCGATACATTCAAAGTGATTTTGCAGATGGCCATCGTGATGACCTTTGCAGGTTCGTGTCCAGTGACTAAGGTCGCGCGGATGGCGGGGCAGTATGCAAAACCACGCTCAAGTGATCTTGAGACGATCAATGGTGTGAGCTTACCGAGTTATCGCGGAGACATCATAAATGATATGGCATTTACTGATGCGGCTCGCACGCCTGATCCAGAGCGCATGTTGAAGGCTTACCATCACTCTGCAGCAACGCTGAACCTTTTGCGTGCATTCGCTCAAGGTGGCCTCGCTAATTTGCATAAAGTGCATAAGTGGAACTTGGGCTTTTTGGCCGCGAACCCACTGAAAGAACGCTATCAAGAGATTGCCGAGCAAATTCAGTCCGCGCTTAAATTTATGGAAGTGTTGGGTATTAATGCTGAAAATAATGCGACTTTACATGAAACTCAGCTATTTACCTCTCATGAAGCCTTATTATTGCCGTACGAGCAAGCTTTGACACGTACCGACACGTTGACCGGTCTACCTTACGATTGTTCGGCGCATATGATCTGGATTGGTGAACGTACGCGCCAACTTGACCACGCGCATGTTGAATTCATGCGTGGTATTCACAACCCGATTGGCGTCAAAGTGGGGCCGACCATGGATCCTGACGAGCTGATTCGGTTAATTGACGCGGTCAATCCTGATAATGAGGCAGGCCGTCTAACGCTCATTTCACGGATGGGTGCTGACAATTTGGCCGACAACCTTCCGCGTCTGGTTCGGCGTGTGCAGCAAGAAGGCCGCAATGTGGTGTGGTCAAGCGATCCGATGCATGGCAACACAACAAAAGCAGATGGTGGGTTGAAAACACGTAACTTTGACGCCATACATAAAGAATTACGTCAGTTCTTTGCGGTACATCAAGCAGAGGGGAGCTATGCAGGTGGTATCCATCTAGAGATGACCGGTGAAGATGTGACAGAATGTACGGGTGGTGCGTACCAAATTAGCGAAGCTGATTTATCCAGCCGCTACCGCACTCAATGCGACCCAAGGCTGAACGCCGACCAAGTGCTAGAACTTGCCTTTTTGGTCGCTGAGTCACTCGGGGCCGCACGAAACGGGCACGGTTAATTCGCCATTTTTTTGAGTAACTTCTACGTTAAAAGGATTAAATTTCATGTCTCAACATGTCGAGCAGCTGTTTGAACGTCTTTGGCAAGATTACATTTCTCGTACACCATCGGCACCTAAGGTGCACGAAGTCCTCGGGAAAGGACATCCGATTGTAAACGATCACGTTGCTTTCCGAACGTTTGATATTGCCCCGGTACGTCTTGAAGCGCTCGCGCAACACTTTTTAGATCTAGGCTATAAAGAGGGTGGCGACTATCACTTTGAAGCTAAGAAACTCCGTGCGAAGCATTTTGAGCACGAGGATCCAACGTTGCCTAAGGTCTTCATCAGCGAGCTGATGACTGAGGAGTTTAGCGATAGCTTGCAGGCTAAGGTCAAAGAGATGGTGAGCCATATTAATCCAGAAGACGTCAAAAAAGACGATTTCTTGTATTCGGGAACGCACTGGCAAGTCAGCCATGAAGATTATCAAGCGTTATTAGAAGAAAGCGAATACGCGGCTTGGATGGCTGCATTCGGTTTCTGTGCTAACCACTTCACCGTGAGTGTTAATCAATTACCGGGTTACACTGATCTAGAAGAGGTCAACCAAACGCTTAAAGATAATGGTTTTAAACTGAACACTTCGGGTGGCGAAATCAAAGGCTCTCCGGAAGTCTATCTTGAGCAGTCTTCAACCATGGCTAATCACCATCCGGTCGAGTTTAGCGATAAGACAGTAGAAATTCCTTCATGCTTTTATGAGTTCGCTAAACGCTACGAAATTGAGCCGGGTAAATTGTACTCAGGCTTCGTTGCAGCATCTGCGGATAAGATTTTTGAAAGCACCAACGCAAGTTAAATTAAGCGTTAAAAATATAAAACGGCGACCACGAGGTCGCCGTTTTTGTTTTAGCTGACGAATAACGGATTAGTAACGGCGCCGCTGAAGATTCGTTTGTGCGAGGATTTTGGCAGCGATCTCTTCGACTGAAAAACGTGTCGAGTTAATAAAGGGAATGGCCTCTTTGCGATATAATTTTTCGACTTCTGACAACTCGAAGCGACACTGTTGCATCGACGCATACTGGCTACCCTCACGACGCTGACTGCGAATTTCATGCAAACGCTGTGAATCGAGCGTGAGTCCGAATAACTTGTGACGCTGCATTTTTAATTCATAGGGCAGACTGAGTCGCTCAAAATCGTCATCTTCAGTTATCGGGTAGTTCGCTACTTTGATGCCGTATTGCATGGCTAAGTATAGACTGGTTGGTGTTTTACCCGTACGTGACACGCCAACAAGAATCAAATCAGCCTGATCCAACTGATTCAACTTTTTGCCATCGTCATTATCGAGTGCGTAGTTAATCGCTTCTACGCGAAAGTTGTAGTCTTTATGCACGCCATGAGTACGGTGAGTCTTCGGTTTTGCTTTAATGCCTAGCTCGTGCTCGACTTGGCCGACAAAGTTATCGAGAAAATCATAACTAATGCCGCCGCATTGGGTAATGCGTTGCTTAAGCTTTACATTAACAAAGGTGTGAAAAATGAGCGGCGGTTCACCATCGTCTTCAGCGGCACGTTGAATCTGTTTGCACGCCATTTCCGCTTTGGCCTGAGTATCAATAAAGGGCAGTGTCTTATGTCTAAATTCGGTGGGAAACATCGAAAGCAAAGCATGACCAAACGCCTCTGCAGTGAGTGCGGTGCCATCAGAGACGTAAAATGCGGTTCTCATGACCGTTTATTCCTTATTCTATAGATAAAAATCGAAAGCTTTGTAAATCGGATATTAACTTGTTGGCTAAGTATGTGTAAAATGTTGGCCACATCATACCTCCCATCGGATTAAATCGAGGAAAAAGACGTGCAAGAAAACGTACTGTGGTATCAGCAATTAGGAATGCAAGATGTCAACAGAGTGGGGGGTAAAAACGCCTCACTGGGTGAAATGATCAGTAACCTCGCAGGCGCAGGGGTTGAAGTCCCCGGCGGTTTTGCGACGACAGCAGATGCATACAACCAGTTTCTTGAGCAAAGTGGTCTGAATGACAAAATATATGAATTGCTCGACGGCCTCGACGTTAATGACGTCAATAAATTAACCGAAGCGGGCCGCACCATTCGTCAGTGGATCATCGACACGCCTTTCCAGCCCGCCTTTGAAACCGACATTAAACAAGCCTTTAGCCAACTCAGTGAAGACAACGATGAATTTAGCTTTGCTGTACGCAGCTCGGCAACGGCAGAAGATATGCCCGATGCTTCGTTTGCGGGGCAACAGGAAACTTTCTTGAACGTCCGTGGCCTCGATGCCGTGATGGAAGCCATTAAACACGTTTTCGCTTCGTTATTTAATGACCGTGCGATTTCATATCGCGTGCACCAAGGTTACGACCATAGAGGCGTAGCGCTATCGGCTGGCGTACAGCGCATGGTCCGTAGTGACATTGCTTCATCAGGCGTTATGTTCACGATTGATACTGAATCCGGCTTTGACCAAGTTGTTTTTGTCACCTCATCGTATGGCTTAGGCGAAATGGTCGTTCAAGGCGCAGTTAACCCCGACGAGTTTTATGTACACAAGCCAACCCTCAATGCGGGACGTCCCGCAGTGCTGCGTCGTAATTTAGGCAGTAAGAAAATCCAAATGGTGTTTTCTGAAGATCGTGCACATGGTAAGCAAACATTGATCGAGGACATCGATTCCGCTAAAAGCCAAACCTTTTCGATTACCGATGCAGAGGCAGAAGAACTGGCTCGCCAAGCATTAATCATCGAGAAGCATTACGGCCGTCCGATGGACATCGAATGGGCTAAAGACGGTATCGATGGCAAACTCTATATCGTGCAAGCACGCCCGGAGACGGTGCAGTCCAACCAAAAAGGGCAGGCGATCGAACGCTTTGCACTACAAGATACCAGTGCGGTGGTCTGTGAAGGTCGCGCGATTGGTCAGCGCATTGGCAAAGGTGTGGCGCGTGTATTGGATAGCATCGAAGAAATGGACAAAGTCCAACCTGGTGATGTGCTGGTTACTGATATGACCGACCCGGATTGGGAACCTATCATGAAGCGCGCGGCGGCAATCGTGACCAACCGCGGTGGTCGTACATGCCATGCGGCTATCATCGCTCGCGAGTTAGGCATTCCAGCGGTTGTAGGTTGTGGTAATGCAACTCAGCTGATTAGCAATGGCCAAGCGGTAACCGTATCTTGTGCTGAAGGTGATACCGGATACATCTACGAGGGCGAACTTGACTTTGAAGTTACTGAGTCGCGCGTTGATGCAATGCCAGATTTACCATTAAAAATTATGATGAATGTCGGTAACCCGGACCGTGCTTTTGACTTTGCTGGTTTACCGCATGCGGGTGTAGGTCTTGCACGCCTTGAGTTTATTATTAATCGCATGATTGGGGTACACCCTAAAGCCTTGCTTAACTTCGACGATCAACCAGATGCGTTGAAAGCAACGATCAGCACTATGATCGCTGGTTATGAATCGCCTCGTGAGTATTATGTAGCGCGTCTTGCTGAAGGGATCTCAACCTTAGCCGCGGCGTTTGCGCCGGAGCGCGTTATTGTGCGTATGTCAGACTTCAAGTCGAATGAATACGCAAACTTAGTCGGTGGTAGTCAATACGAGCCTGATGAAGAGAACCCGATGCTAGGATTCCGTGGCGCATCGCGCTATATCTCAGAGGAATTCCGTGATTGTTTTGCACTCGAGTGCGAAGCGATTAAACGTGTACGTAATGAAATGGGTCTGAGCAACATCGAAATCATGATTCCTTTCGTACGTACTCTAGAGGAAGGTCGCCAAGTTATCGATTTACTTGAAGAGCAGGGACTGAAACAAGGTGAGAACGGCTTACGTGTGATCATGATGTGTGAACTACCATCAAACGCACTATTAGCGGATAAATTCCTTGATATGTTCGATGGCTTCTCAATCGGTTCGAATGATTTAACCCAGCTAACGTTGGGACTGGATCGCGACTCGGGGTTAATCGCGCACTTATTTGATGAGCGCAATGACGCTGTTAAAGCATTGCTTGAAATGGCCATTAAAGCGGCTAAAGCACGTGGTAAGTACGTCGGTATTTGTGGTCAAGGACCATCGGACCACCCTGACTTTGCTCAATGGTTAGTCGAGCAAGGAATCGATTCGGTTTCGCTTAACCCGGACACTGTTATTGAAACTTGGATGTACTTATCAGAGCAACTGTAAGAGGACTATAAAACGTTATGACACAACTCCCTAAGTTAGACGCCAAGCGCGCACTGCCGTCGTTGTATCAGGCATATATTAGTGAGCTTGAACAGTCAGATTTTAGTGGGGAGATTGATGTCACGTTTTCAGGACGGCTTATCGCGGCGACGGATAACAGTGTTTATCAACAGTTGCCGCAGGCCGTCCTTTATCCTGTCAACGAAGCCGACATTCAAACGATACTGAAACTCGCAGCTCAAGATGAGTTTCATTCAGTGACATTTTCCCCTCGAGGCGGTGGTACGGGCACTAACGGACAGTCGTTAACGCCGGGTATTGTGGTGGACTTGAGTCGCCATATGAATCGCGTGTTGGAAGTCAATGCGGATGAGGGGTGGGTGCGTGTACAAACCGGCGTGGTAAAGGATCAGCTGAACGACGCGTTGCGTCCACATGGCTACTTTTTTGCACCGGACTTATCAACCAGCAATCGTGCCACGCTCGGCGGGATGATTAATACGGATGCATCGGGTCAAGGCTCGTTGGTATACGGTAAAACCAGTGATCATATTTTATCGTTACGCACGGTCTTACAAGGTGGTGAGCTGTTAGCCAGTGAACCGGTGGACTTACAGCAGGCACAAACTTACAGCGAAGTCGATTCGCGGGTAGGGCGGTTATATAAACAAGCACTAAATACTTGTGTGGGTATGCGCGAGGCGATAGACGCCAAATTTCCGCCGTTAAACCGCTTTTTAACTGGGTATGACTTAAAACACACCTTCGATGCAGAGCATCATACGCTCAATTTATCGCGCCTGATTGCGGGTTCCGAAGGTACGTTAGGCTTTGTCACAGAAGCAAAACTCAACATCACACCGATCCCCAAATACCGTACCTTAATCAACGTAAAGTATTCTGACTTCCAAGCGGCACTGAATAACTCACCGTTCTTAGTTGAAGCTGAAGCAACATCAGTAGAGACCATTGATTCCAATGTACTGAACTTGGCGCGTGAAGACATCATCTGGCATAGCGTTTCTCCGCTGCTAGAAGAGGTCGAGGGACAGGTCATGAATGGCATCAACATGGTCGAGTTTGCCGCGACGGACCAAGCGGAAAATCAGCGGAAAATTGATGCGCTTTGTAAACGCTTGGATAAGCTTATTAAAGCTAAAGATAATAAAGGGGTGATCGGGTATCAAATATGCGATGACCTAGAAAGTATCCAAACCATTTATGCAATGCGGAAAAAAGCGGTCGGGCTGTTAGGTGCGACTAAAGGTGCGCGTAAACCCGTTGCTTTCGCAGAAGACACCGCGGTTCCTCCCGAGCAGTTGGCGGCTTTTATAATGGAGTTTCGCGACATCTTAGACGATGCCAACCTCCATTACGGCATGTTTGGTCACGCGGATGCAGGGGTGTTGCACGTGCGCCCCGCGCTGGACTTAACCAATCCAGATGATGAAGTTCTATTGCGCGAAATCAGTGATAAAGTAGCTGCATTGACAGCCAAATACGGTGGCTTGATGTGGGGAGAACATGGTAAAGGCTATCGCTCAGAATATGCGCCGAAATTCTTTGGCGAGGCGCTTTATCAAGAACTACAAAAGGTAAAAGCAGCCGCTGACCCGTTTAACCAGTTTAATCCAGGTAAAATCGCTACGCCGTTAAACAGCGAAGCGCAGTTAGTTTCTGTTGATGCGCAAAAGCGCGGTTATTTTGACCGTCAAATTCCGATTGAGACACGTGACTACTACGACAATGCCATGAGTTGTAATGGCAACGGACTGTGTTTCAACTACGATACCAAAGCAGCAATGTGTCCTTCGTATAAAGTGACACGTGACCGTCGTATGTCGCCCAAAGGGCGTGCGTCATTGATGCGTGAATGGTTGCGCTTAACTGCGGAACAGAATTACCGCGCGGATAAGCAGCCTGATGACGAAGTATCTTGGTTTGAAAAGTGGCGCAACCGCAATGATTCGAAAGATGACTACAGCCATGAAGTGAAGGCGTCAATGGACAAGTGCTTGGCGTGCAAAGCCTGTACTAATCAATGCCCAGTGAGTGTCGACGTGCCGACGTTTAAGGCTGAGTTTTTACAGCATTACTACTCTCGGTATCCGCGCCCCATTAAAGATCATCTTGTGCGAAGTGTTGAAAGCACGGCTAAGGTGGGTGCAAAGTTTCCTAAGTTTAGTAATGCCATTATCAAAAACCCACTGAGCAACTTTTTCTTGAAACAAGTTGTGGGTTATGTCGATACACCCGCATTTTCAGTGCCTAACTTGGTTAAACGGTGGCAGACGTCAGAATTCCGAGTCGCGGAGCCGAGTGAGCTCGCCCAGTTACCAGTAGAACAGCAACAGCAGCTGGTGGCTATCGTACAGGATCCTTTCACCAGCTTTTATGAAGCTGAGATCGTGCATTCTTTCGCGCAACTCGCTGCTCGTTTAGGTTATCAACCTGTATTAATACCGTTTGTAGGGCAAGGTAAAGCTCAACATGTGAAAGGCTTTTTATCGGAGTTTAAGCAAACGGCTGAACGTGTTTATGAGTACCTAGCGCCCTTGTTCGATACCGAAATTGAACGAGTGGGTGTTGATTCGTCCACCGCATTGGTATTCCGCGACGAGTATCACCAGGTGTTAGGTGATAAAGCTGAAGCATTGAACGTGCAAACAGTCATCGAGTGGTTACAGGGCAAGGCGGAGAAACTTGAACTCGAGAGCAGTCATCGGCGTTACGGTTTGCTGTTACATTGCACCGAGCAGAGTTTCATTCCCGAGTCAGCAAAGCACTGGCAGGCGCTATTTACCAGTGTTGGCTTGCAGCTCGATATTGTCCAAGCGGGCTGTTGTGGTATGGCCGGAACATTTGGGCATGAACGTAGCAATTTGAAAGAGAGTATTGCTTTGTATCAAATGGATTGGGCTGAAGCGGTTAAACAGTACGGAACGAGTGGTATTACTGCGACTGGATTCTCTTGCCGCTCGCAGGTAAAACGTTTGGAAGGTAAGCGGGTGAGACACCCGCTTGAAGTTATTTTGAGCTACCTTAATCACTAAGGTAGCTCGTTACGCTGTTATTTTTTCGCGTTAGCGATGATTTCGCGCGCCATCTCGTCGGCCAATTCGCCGGTTGGACGGTTTTCTTCGTTGGCACGTGCAAAAAGCTTATCGAGTGTGTTGTAGATATCACGCACACGTTTGTCAGTCTCTTCAAGCGAGAAGTTGGCCGCTTCGGAACAGACGTGGATAACACCACCTGCGTTAATGACGTAATCAGGGGCGTATAGAATACCCATGTCTTTAACTTTCTGGTCGTGGGCTGGAGTCGCTAACTGATTGTTTGCACTACCTGCAATGATCTTAACTTTTAACTGCTTAAGGGTTTCATCGTTAATTGTTGCACCGAGTGCGCATGGCGCGTATACGTCAGCCTCGACGCCATAGATTTCGTCAAGACCCACAACCTGTGCACCGAGCTCATCTTTAGCACGTTGCATGGCGTCTTCGTTGATATCCGTTACGATCAACTTCGCGCCTTCCTTAGCACAGTATTCGGCAAAGTCATAACCAACAGCACCTAAACCTTGCACTGCAATCGTTACGCCATTAAGGTCATCAGAACCTAAACGGTGTTTTGCCGCCGCTTTAAGGCCTAAATAAGTACCGAGCGCAGTATGAGGCGATGGATCGCCTGCTTTATCTGCAGTACCGGCAACATGGCTTGTTTCTTTAGCAACGATATCGATATCCGCCGTGCGAATGTTGACGTCTTCAGCGGTGATGTATTTGCCACCTAAGGTTTCAATGAAACGACCGTAAGCACGGAATAGGGCTTCACTTTTAATAGTTTTAGCATCGCCGATGATTACGGCTTTACCGCCACCTAGAGGAAGGCCAGCCATAGCGCTTTTATAGGTCATGCCACGTGAAAGACGTAACACGTCGGTTAATGCTTCAGCCGATGAAGCGTAGTTCCATAAACGCGTACCGCCCAAGCTCGGGCCGAGCGTTGTATCGTGAACGGCAATAATAGCCTTAAGACCAGACTCTTCATCATGGCAGAAGGTCACTTGTTCGTGATTATCGAATTCAATATGCTCAAATAGAGACATGAATTTCCATCCTCATTGGTTTTCAAAATTGCGCGCACATTACCACTTGGAATGTTAACGCGCTACTAAAAAACAAAACTAAAATCGTTATTCAAACGGGTGTTTAGCAACTGTTGTTTACAGTTGACGTAAACGGCAACTTTTTAACAAAAATTAGTCAATTAATAGCTCGATAACACCCTGATTGACTAACCATGCGATCAGCGCTTGTCCACACGCGTCATTGCAAAGAGGCGCCAATTCGGTAATCGCTGTTTCATCCGTGAGCTCTGCAAGCTGTTTAGCCAGTGCCTCAGCTTCAGCGGTCACCACAAACAACTCACCGTTGGCAAAGTAATGTGGTCTGTCGAAGTGCTTAAGTAAACGCGAACCCGGCGCGCGAACGACGGTTGCTTTATCCATCGTTAGCAAAGCGGGCACTTGTTCGGCCACCATCGGCAGCTCGGGCTCAGGAAGAGGGCGCTTACTCATTGACTGAGCACGTAAAATGAGCTCATCAAAATCACTCGATTCAACTGCTGATTTAAGGAGTTGTTTCACTTGGCCTAGCTGAGCTTCAGTTACGATATGACTTGGGTTGTCACACGAGAGGTTCGGATCGGTGTAACGTTGTTTAAGTTGCTCAGTCTGTAATGCCATGTCAGCCAGCTGAGCAAGCCATTCGGCTTGATTCGGCGCACGAAAACCGACGGAATAATTGAGACAAGGTTCAAGTGCGATGCCATCATGTGGGCAGCCAGCCGGAATATACAGAACATCACCGGGTTCTAGTACTTCATCGATGACCGCATCAAAGGACTCTTTGATCTGCTTGAGATCCTCGCACGGATAAGTTGGCGTAGTCGATTGACGTGCACCCACGCGCCAATGACGACGACCCGCACCTTGCACAATAAACACATCGTATTCGTCAACATGTGGTCCAACACCACCGCCTTCAACGGAGAAGCTCACCATCACATCATCAATGCGCCACTCGGGTAAAAAACGAAACGCCTGCAACAGCGAGTGGACATCGGGCATCCATTCATTGACCGCTTGCACGAGTAACGTCCAGTTCGCTTCACCGAGCGATTCGTACTCCTGGAAAGGGCCGTGAGCTACTGACCAGGCTTGATCTCGATGTTCGATAATACGAGCATCAACGCCATCTTCCATGGCTAAACCGGCTAAAATTTCGGGTTCGATCAAGTCAACGTTGGCGAGCCCACGCTTAAACAAGCGCGGGCGTTTTTGCCAGTCAGAATCGAGAAAGACTTGCTTATCGACATTCTGTAAATGCATTACTTAAGCTCGTCTACAAATGCTTCAGCACGACCAATGTAGTTCATCGGTGACATGGCTTTCATTTCATCTTTCGCGGCTTCAGGGACATCGAGCGCATCAATGAATGTTACCAAATCGGCCGGCTTGATACGCTTACCACGCGTGAGCTCTTTGAGTTTTTCGTACGGCTTTTCGACGCCGTAGCGACGCATCACCGTTTGTACGGGCTCCGCCATCAACTCCCAGTTTGCGTCTAACTCAGCCGTGAGTACAGATTCATTCACTTCAAGTTTGCTCAGGCCCTTCAAGGAGGCGTGATACGCGATAACCGCATGGGCGATACCAACACCGAGATTACGTAACACCGTTGAGTCGGTCAGATCGCGCTGCCAGCGGGAAACCGGAAGCTTTTGCGCGAGGTGACTCATAACCGAATTGGCGATGCCTAAGTTACCTTCGGAGTTTTCAAAATCGATTGGGTTTACTTTATGCGGCATGGTTGATGAGCCCACTTCGCCAGCAATCGTTTTTTGCTTAAAATGGTTAAGCGCAATATAACCCCATAAGTCACGGTCAAAGTCGATTAACACGGTGTTAAAGCGTGCGACCGCGTCGAACAATTCGGCGATATAATCATGTGGTTCGATTTGGGTGGTGTAAGCGTTCCAAGTCAGGCCTAAAGAAGTCACGAACTGTTCTGAAGCCTGATGCCAATCAACGTTCGGGTAAGCCGCTAAGTGCGCGTTGTAGTTACCCACTGCACCGTTTATTTTACCCATCAGTGCCACTGCGCGCACTTGCTCAAGCTGACGTTGCAAACGCACAGCGACATTAACAAACTCTTTACCCATGGTGGTTGGCGTGGCGGGTTGTCCGTGAGTACGTGCCATCATTGCTACCGAGCGGTATTCACGTGCTTTTGCTTTTACAGTATCGACAATTTCTTGCATAACAGGTACTAAGACATCGTCTCGCGCAGCTGTAAGCATTAAACCATGTGATAAGTTGTTGATATCCTCTGACGTGCAAGCAAAGTGAATAAACTCACTGACTTTGGCTAATTCAGGCAAGTCAGCGACTTTCTCTTTCAACAAGTACTCGACCGCTTTAACGTCATGGTTTGTTGTGCGCTCGATTTCTTTCACACGCTCAGCATCTTCGACGCTAAATGTCTCAACGATTGCATTGAGGCGTTGATTCGCTTCATCGCTAAGTGGAGCAACTTCTTTAATGCCCTCATGCTGAGCCAACATTTGTAACCAACGCACCTCGACAGTCACGCGGTATTTGATTAGGCCATATTCACTAAATATGGCGCGTAATGGCTCAACTTTACTGGCATAACGCCCGTCAACAGGCGATATAGCCGTAAGGGTTGAAAAAGGTAACATATCCAAAGTTCTCCAAGTTAAACAGTTTAAGTTATGCGCTCACGCTGAGTAGTTCATTGACGGCCGCCAGCATACGCTTGCGTCCTAATAAAAACTGACGTCGTTTACCACCGACTTGTTGCCATAACACGGCACTTCGTACGCCTGATAAGAGTAGGGCGCGGACTAGGTGTTGATGCGTCTCTTGTTGCAGGATCTGCGGACTACCATTGACTTTAATCGGCTGGCCAAGGGGACTGATGACTTCACGATAAATCGAAGCTAAGCTCGCCGTTACCTGGTGTTTGTCAAAACCAAATTCATAATATTGGCGACCCACCTGGTGCAAACGCTCTGCTAATAAGTTAAGAGACTTAGGCTGGCTCAGTAAACGCCTAGACAGGTGAACCATCCCCACCATATATCGAGTGATCTCAAGGTCACGCTGAGCATTATTGCGAAATTGTTGAGCAAGTAAAATCAAACCTGGGCGCACGCCTTCAACACCGCCATATACCGCTTCTGTCGATTCAGGCTCTAAATTAAGTACGCTATTAAGCAAGGTATCCACCACCGCTTCGTGATGCACTCGGCCCGTCCGTGCCGCCTGCTGCACGGCGATGGCGGCTTGCGCCATTCCCGCGAGAGCAACAACCCGTTGTTGCCAGTCGTTCATAAACGAACCTCAAAATCGGTAATACGTTGCTCAATGATGCCGCCACCTAGGCAGACATCGTCGATATAGAACACTGCCGACTGTCCAGGTGTTACCGCTGCGACGGGCTCGTCAAACACGACTTCGATACGCCCATCCTTGCCGGGTATGATTTGGCATGGAATATCCGCTTGGCGATAGCGCGTTTTCACAACACACCGCAATGGTTCGCTGATTACTTCTCGGTTCACCCAATGTAATTGGTTTGCGACTAAGCCTTTTGAGAACAAACGTGGGTGATTTTTGCCTTGAGCAACCACAAGTACATTGCGATCGACATCTTTATCAACCACATACCACGGGTCATCGCCCGCGTCAGCTAAACCACCAATATGAAGTCCTTTGCGTTGACCTATCGTGTGGTACATCAGACCTTCATGTTCACCAAGCGTTTCACCATCGACACTCTCGATGGTGCCAGGCTGAGCGGGGAGGTACTGTTGCAAAAAGTCCTTAAACTTGCGCTCACCAATAAAACAGATACCCGTTGAGTCTTTTTTGTCGGCAGTGACTAAACCTTGTTCTTCGGCAATACGGCGTACTTCCGGCTTTTCGAGCTCACCAACAGGAAACAGAGTTTGTGCGACATGCTCATGACTCAGCGTGTAAAGAAAATAGCTCTGGTCTTTGTTGTTATCTAAACCGCGTAATAACTGCCATTTCCCGTCACGATAGGCGCGTCTCACGTAATGACCGGTAGCGATGTAGTCAGCGCCCAAGGCTTCCGCTGCAAATTCCAGAAATGCTTTAAATTTGATTTCTTTGTTGCACATGATGTCAGGGTTAGGGGTACGGCCAGCTTTATATTCATCTAAGAAGTGCTCAAACACGTTATCCCAGTATTCCGCAGCAAAGTTAACGGTGTGTAGCTCAATGCCCAGTTTCTCGCACACGGCCTCTGCGTCGGCGAGATCATCGGCGGCGGCACAATATTCATCGTCATCATCCTCTTCCCAGTTCTTCATAAACAACCCTTCGACTTGATAGCCTTGTTGAAGAAGCAGGTAGGCGGATACGGAAGAGTCTACACCGCCCGACATACCGACGATGACTTTGGTTTCACTGGGTTTTTTTTCGGACTCAGTCATGATTCTTTGTCTCTGTTACTACACGGAACGCTGGTGGCAGAGTTTACCACACTGGAGGTTCTTCGCGCCATTCTCCAGGCTGTAATCCCGCCAACTTAAATGGGCCAATTTGAGCGCGGATTAATCGGAGCGTAGGTAATCCTACGTGAGCTGTCATACGGCGAACCTGACGATTTTTACCTTCGGTAATTGATAGGCTTATCCATGAATCTGGAACTGTCTTACGCTCTCGCACCGGCGGGTTGCGCGGCCACAAACCTGTAGGCTCGTCAATAGCAAAAACTTGTGCCCGCTTGGTAAGTCCATCGTTTAATTCACAACCATTACGCAATGCATTTAATTGCGCTTCATCGGGAACACCCTCAACTTGCACCCAGTAAGTCTTAGCAACCTTATATTTCGGGTTAGCAAGCCGTGCCTGATAGACACCGTCATTTGTCAGCAACATTAAGCCTTCGCTATCTTTATCAAGGCGACCAGCAGGATAAACATTCGAGTGTGGTACGAAGTCCTTTAAGGTCACGTCGTCAGGCTCGCCGGAAAACTGGCTGAGTACACCATAAGGTTTATTCAGTAAAACCAGTTTCGGATTTACCGGACGAGGACGTCGCGGACTGCGCTTACGTCGAGGTTGATTGCCCATAAATTTCCTCAGCTACAGAATCGATGGTAAAATCGATGAATGGTGTCAATTATATCAAATGTTTAGAGCTTAATGGGGTCGAAATTGCAGCAAAATGAATCAAAAGAACAAATGATTGTAGGCGGCGATTTAGCGGAAGCGTTAAAGGGAAATTACCGTGTTCACGTGGTGCAGTGGGTTAAAGAAGCGTTTGCTATTACCGGACGTCATTTTTGGCCGTTGGTCACTGCGATGATCAGCTTCCTGGCTTTGCTTCTGGTTATTGTCACAATTATCCAAATGGTGATGCCCATGTCGGTCCTCTCATCACCAGAGGCTGTTAACAACATGACGCCCATACAAAGTTTAGGTTTGGCATTATTCAGTACGGCGATTGCTGCGCCGTTATTCGGCGGCATCATACTGATGGGGATACGTCACAGTATCGATATACCGACCAAGGGGTTGCATATTTTCAAGGGGTTTGAGTCCGTGACAGCGCTCATTGCTACAGGGGTTATCACCACTTTGATCTCGCAACTATTTGTCTGGTTGGCAGCAAGTATTTCGCCTCTAGTAGGTTATGTAGTCGTACTCTACACGTCAGCCATTTTCTGTTTAGCACTACCTCTGGTCGTTGAGCGGCGCATATCGCCTTTGAACGCAATCTACTACTCGATCCGTATTACGCATTATCATTTACCATTTTTTATTGGCCTTACATTTGTTTTTTATATCGTATTTATCATGGGTCTCATTACATATGGCTTATTGCTTTTTGTTCTGATCCCTTATTTAGTGAACTTATTAGGTTTAGTTTATCGCCAAATCGTCGGTGTTAGTGTGCGTTTGCAACCACCTTCACAATCAAACCAATCCGACGACTGGACTGCTTAAAGGAGCTCGAATGCGAAAAAAATTATTCATCATTTTCTTTATTTTGGTATGTATTGCCGCGTTGTTATTACCGTTTTTCAGTAAATATGAGAAGCCAGCAGGCGAAAGGGATGTCGCAAGTCATGGTTTACCACCGGTGCCTACATTGGAACCGCGTACTGAAATTCCTAATTTTGACGAATTCAACGACGTAAAAGAGAAAAAGAAGGAATTTTTTCGCTATCTACTACCTATTATTGAGGCAGAAAACCTACGTATTTTGCACGAACGGCAACAGCTATTTGCTATCGAAAGTGCATACAGTCGAGGGTTTGAAAACGAGCAAGATAAAAAACAACTTGCGCGTCTTGTAGACTATTACGAAGTTGACCCAACGCTCGATAGTGCACAGCAATTTGAGGTACTTAAGCGTCGCATTGATATCATTCCGACCATGATGGTTTTGGTACAAGCGGCGAACGAGTCAGCCTGGGGCACCTCTAGATTTGCGCAAGAGGGGCTGAACTTATTTGGCCAATGGTGCTATCGCGAAGGCTGCGGTTTGGTTCCCGAGCAACGACCTGACGGCATGAACCATGAAGTGGCGAAGTTCGACCACGTCGCGCAATCTGTCCGGAGTTATATGCGTAATATTAATACTCATAACCCATACCTCGAACTGCGCCAAATTCGTGAAGTTATGCGTGAACGTGATGAGCAAGTGCGGGCGATTCCGTTACTCAGTGGCTTGCACAGTTATTCCGAGCGCGGACAAGAGTATATTGATGAGCTTAAAGCTATGATTCGAGTCAATCGACCTATCGTCGATGCGATCATCGAGCAAGATGATGCGGCAACGGAAGCGTCCACTGCCGCTGCTAATTAGGCGATCTGTGTAATTTGGATAGCTGACGCAATTGGCTCGTCGTCATCTTCAGGCTTAAAGGATTGATTAAAAGAAGGCGCATCGAACGCGGTGTCGCCTTCTTTCGTTTCTATACCGGTGGCTTTGACCGCATCAAAGTTAAATAACTCATTATCCACCAAATGAGAAGGCGTGACGTTTTGCATCGCTGTAAAGATACTCTCGATACGTCCTGGGAATTGACGATCCCATTGATTCAACATCGTTTTGATATTTTTGCGTTGAAGGTTTTCCTGTGAACCACATAAGTTACATGGAATTATCGGGAACTTCATTGCCTCGGAGTAACGTGCAATGTCTTTTTCACGGCAAAACGCCAACGGACGGATTACCACATGCTCACCATTGTCACTCACTAATTTAGGCGGCATTGATTTAAGTTTACCGCCGTGAAACATGTTTAAAAAGAGTGTTTCTATCATGTCGTCGCGATGGTGACCCAAGGCAATTTTTGTCGCGCCAAGCCGTTTTGCTGTTTTATACAAAATACCGCGGCGCAAACGGGAACACAAAGAACAAGTGGTCTTACCCTCAGGAATCTTGTCTTTAACGATGCTGTAGGTATCTTCTTCAACGATTTCGTAATTGACACCGATGCTATCGAGGTAATTAGGTAACACATGCTCAGGGAAACCGGGTTGCTTTTGGTCTAGGTTGACCGCAACAATATCGAAATGAATGGGTGCGACACGTTTCAGGTACATTAAGGTATCAAGTAGGGTGTAACTATCTTTGCCGCCTGACAGACAGACCATGATCTTATCGTTATGCTCGATCATCGAAAACTGTTGAATCGCCTTTCCGGTCTCTCTGCGGATGCGCTTTTGCAGTTTGTTAAAGCCGTACTGTTTCTTCGCTTCAGTGCGCTCCGTTTGCATACCCATTCATGCCTATATTAGTGTCGCCCAAAAATAGGGCGCGATTATAGCGAACCACTGTTTATTATGCTACTGGCGATTTAAAGTCCGCTGGCTTAATAGCAAGGACATCGCAGTTAAGACGTTCAAGCACATGTTCAGCGGTATTGCCCAACAAAGCAGCTGAAAAACCTGTTCGACCCTTTGTGCCTAGTACCACCAGTTCTGCATCGAGTCGTTTGGCTAAGTCGGGAATAACTTGCTCGGGTAGACCTTGTTCAACGTGTTGTTGCGAGCTCGGAATGCGGTGTTTGCGGGCAAAATTGGCCATAGCGTTTTTGTGATGCCGTTCTAACTCATCGCTGTATTGGGTAACGTCAAACTCTGGAATCTCAACCGCAACGTTAATAGGTGCGGTTGGGTAGGCATTGACTAAATGCAAACTGGCATTAAGCACTTGCGTAATCGCTTGTGCTGTATCAACCACGCGGTCATTCAGCGTTTTGTGTTCCTGTTCCTCAGAGCCACTATGAATAGCCGCTAATACTTGCCCATGCTGTGGCCAAGCATGTTCCTTGACCAGTAAAACGGGGCAGGGGGCTTTACGTAATAAGTGCCAGTCTGTAGGAGTAAACAAAAGGTTTTGAAAGCTAGGCTGGACTTGTGTTGCTTTTACTAGTAAGTCGGCTTCAAGCTTTTGCACATGCTCAATGATCGCCTCAAATGGACGGTTATGCCAGACCACAGTGATATCGATATCGACACCTTCGGTATCAAAACCTTCAAGTAAATCTGCCACCCAAGCTCGACGATCGGCAATTAAATTGGTGCGCATGGTATCGCGTTCATCACGCGACAACATTGTTGTCATTTCGTAAGAGAAATCATAAATAGAGAGGAATAGGCTGATTTTTGCTTGTGTTAAGCGCGCGATATGTAACGAGCGATTAATCGCCTTGTGTTCTTCATCTGCGGGGTCAACCACGACGAGAATCCGTTTGAACCGTTCCATGTTATTCTCCCACATGCATAATCAATGATTGATACCATCAATTTAGCGTAATAATGGGTGCTATACCAGTGATCAGCGTCAACCTTGTAGCAACGCTTTGATTACGACTAAAAGCGACCATAGGCCGTAGATTAGCATCATTATGCCTAAGGCTGTTCTAACCCCCTGGCTTCTAAATAATTGAGCAACATGCTGACTAATTAGCCCAAGACCGACCATCGCGGGAAATGTGCCTAAAGCAAATAAAGCCATATATCCAGCACCACTGACGGCACCACCCGAGACCGCAGCGTAACTTAGAGCACTGTAAACTAGACCGCAAGGCAGCCAGCCCCAGAACATCCCCGCAAGATAGGCGGGTATCAGCCCCTGCTGACCACGCAGTTTAACGGCCAACGGTTGTAGTTTGCGCCACAAGGGACGTCCCAATGATTCGAGTTTAACCAGCAACGGCCACCATCCAGTCAAGTATAAGCCGAGCAATATCATCATAATGGCGGCAAAAACCCGAAGGATAGGGGTGGTGTAGGGCGTGTCGGGCGCGAGTAGTGCCACTGCACCGCCCATAATAGCCCCTAACAAGGCATAAGATGTCAGTCGACCGAAGTTATAGACTAATACTGTGAGACGGTTTTGATTTACACCCATTGCCGCTGCTAAGCCGCCACACATCGCAAGACAATGTCCGGCCCCGGCAAGCCCCATTAAAAGCGGTGTAAACCAATTAATTTGATCGGTCATGAGTCGATTTTGTTTGCTCTTTTTCGTCGTCGTCATCCATCAGAATATTCATTCCCTGACGTTCTATATCCTCGAATTGATTTGAGCGAACTGCCCAAAAAAAGACAACGACAGCTAAGATGACGAATAAAATGGCGACCGGTATTAATGCGTAAATTACACTCATAAACGATACAACCTCAATGAATTAGCTACAACGACCAAGGAGCTCAACGACATGCCTAAAGCGGCGGCCCAAGGTGCAACTAGCCCAAGCGCTGCAATAGGAAGAATCGACAGATTATACCCGGCAGCCCAAATAAAATTCTCGCGCATAATGACTCGGGTTTTACGCGCTGTTTCGATAACGTCCAATACGCGTGCGAGTTGGTCATTCAGCAACACCACGTCGGCTGCCGTCTGCGCCATATCGGAGGCATGCGCGAACGTCATGGAGAGATCGGCTTGCGCTAAAACTGGGCTATCATTAATGCCGTCGCCGATCATCCAAACCGTACGCCGTTGTTGCTGTAGGTGTTTGATGGTGTCGACCTTGTCGGCAGGCGACTGTTCACTCAATACCTCATCAACACCTAGCACTTGAGCTAACTTTTGCGCGCGAGCTTCACTGTCACCCGTTAACATGATAGTGCGGATGCCTTGTTGTTTTAACGCAGAAATGACCTGATGGCTATCCTCACGTACTTGATCATCAACTTGGAATTCTGCCAACACAGCTTGACGCGATGCTAAAATAACATTGCTGTGCGGCTTCGCTCGCCAATTCGGATGCCAAGTCTGAATAAATTCAACGCGTCCTAATCGGTACTCTGTGCCCTGAATGACGGCCGCGATACCTTGACCTGGATGGTTACTGATCTCATCTGGTTGTCTCGGCTGTTCGCTTAAATGAGCCAACGCTGCGGCGATAGGATGCTCAGAGCGTTGCTCTAAACCGCTCACAATGGCGTTAGTTTCGTCGACATCGCTGAAATCTTCGCGTGAAATAAGTTTAAACTGCCCGAAGGTCAACGTACCTGTTTTATCAAATACCACGGTGTCGAGTTGTTTGACACTTTCAAGTAGCTGCGCGCCTTTAACAAGCACGTTCATGCGGTTAAGTCGATGTACAGCCCCCGTAATCGATGTAGGTGCAGCCAATGACAGGGCGCATGGGCAGGTGGCTACCAGGACTGCCAAGGTCACCCAGAGGGCATGCTCTGGGTCAATCCATGACCAGACTAAAAATGTACCAGCAGCAATAACCAGTAACGTCATGACAAAATACTGCGCGATATGATCAATCGCTTTCTGTACTTTGGGTTTGTCGGCTAAAGCGGCATCTTGCATAGCAACGATACCAGCCAGCACGGTTTGTTGTGCAGTGGCTGTAACTTTAATTCTAAGGGTCGCGCTTTGATTAACCGCACCTGCAACAATGCCGTCACCGGTTGCTTTGGTGACTGGCCGACTTTCTCCTGTTAGCAAGCTTTCATCGACAGCGGCCTTATCACTTAATAGTATGCCGTCAGCTGGAATAGTCTCGCCCGGTTTGACGACAATGATGTCATTCACCTTAAGCTGTTTGGCTGCAATATCTTCTAAGCCATCCTCATACTCACGGTGTGCCAAGTTGGGCATATAGGTCAGTCGGTTGGTGGAAAATTTGAGAGCCTTCTCTTTGGCTAGCAACTCTAAAAAGCGACCCGTCAGCAAAAAGAAGGTAAACATCGAAATGGATTCAAAGTAGACTTCACCACGTCCGATGATGACTGCATATACGCTCGCAATGTACGCTCCGATAAGCGCGATGCTGACCGGAACGTCCATGTTAACGCTACCGGCCTGAATACTTTTAAGGGCGCTTTTATAAAAGGGCTGGCCACTGTATAAGATCACGGGCGTTGCAAACACTAAACTGACAACCCACAAATAGTGTTGCGTTGTTGGATCAAGATCAGAGACCACGCCAAAGTAAAGTGCAAATGCAATCATCATCACTTGCATGGTGGCTAAGCCAGCCACTCCCAAGCGCTTAATAAATCCTTTGCGGCGGGCGTTGATGTTGGCTTCTATTTGGTTCTGCTGAAAGGGCAATGCTTGATAACCGATACGGGCGAGGCGGGCAATGATGTCGCTTAACTTAACGGCTTGACTGTCCCACTCGATGTGAAGACGTTGGTTACTGACGTTGACTACCGACTTAATCATTCCTGGAGTCTTTGCAAGTTCTCGTTCGATGAGCCATGCGCACGCACCACAAGTGATATTATTTACGGTAAGCGTAGTTTGTTTACTGCTGTTGCCAAGACTTCTAACAAAGTCTGACTGAACGTCGGGGTTATCATAAACATCGAGCTCTTTAAGCTGCTCGGGTAATAACGGTGTTTGCTGAGGTTTATCTAAATCACGGTGCTTATAATACGCTGTTAAACCATGTTCAATGATGGTTTCAGCCACTGCTTGGCAACCTGCACAGCATACCGCTTTGTCCTCGCCTTGAAATGCAACCGATAGCTCAATGCCATGAGGGATCGGTTGCAAGCAGTGAAAGCAAATACCGTCTTCAACTTCAGACGCCATAGAGGTTGGGCTCCAACAACGTGGCTTTTTCTAAAGGAAAATAAAACTGTTCGCTGACTTTCCAATCAGCACTGTGTGGTGTCACAGTGATGGTGTATTTACCCGAGATGTCGGCAGGTATGTCGGTTCGATAGACGCCATCGGCTCCGACCGTCACTTGGCGCTGGAAATCGTTCGCAGCTTGAGTCGCATGCACAAACTTAATCGTCAGCGCTGTTAATTCTTTTGGCTGACCCGATGCGTATTGAATGGTGAACTTTCCGTCATGTGCTGTCACATTAAATGAGATACCTAATTGCTTGGCTTTCTCAACATGCTCGATGACCGCATTAATGGTTTTGCCGCGCTTATAGTAGTCATCAACTACCATTGAAAAACCACCTTGGGATGCAGAGAGATAAATAATCGTCGCACACACGCACATAACAGTGACGGGTAGGGCGATTAGAAACCAAGGCCAGAACTGCTTATACCAGGGTTTCTGCATAATAATGATCCTCTTTTACAAAAAACCCCGCCGTAGCGGGGCTTTAAACCAGATTTACTTACTCGTCGTGAGACAAGCTGTAAATGTACGCTGAGACTACGTGTATTTTATCCTCTCCGAGAATATCTTTCCACGCTGGCATCACGCCATTACGTCCGTAGTGTAAAGTTTCTTCGATAGTCGCAATAGAACCACCGTATAACCAAACGTTGTCGGTCAAATTCGGCGCACCTAACTGCTGGTTACCCTTACCATTTGGACCATGACATGCTGAACATACTGCAAAGTTCTTTTTACCTGCAGCGACAAGCTCAGGGTCACGCTCACGGCCGCTTAGGCTCGCAACATAGTTTGCCAGTTCAGTAATCTCTTGGTCACTGAACTGTTCACCCCATGCAGGCATGTTGCCTTGACGGCCGTTAAGCAAGGTAGTCTTGATGTCGTGCGGAGTACCGCCATATAACCAGTCATCATCAGTCAGGTTAGGGAAGCCACGTCCGCCCATTGCGTTAGAACCGTGACACTGCGAGCAGTTTTGCAGGAACAAACGTTGACCAACCTCTAGCGCGTCTTCATTTTTGATTAGCTCTGGGATTGGCGTTTTCGCATAGGCTTCGAAAATTGGACCAAACTCTTCCTCTGCGTCACGCACTTCGCGGTCGTACTGCACAATAGAACCGTCATTTTGTGACGCTTTCATGGCTGCGCGCGACTCCGCGAGTGACTGTACATCTTGGTTCGAGCTCTTCCAGCCTAGTAAACCGTCGAATTTACCGAGACCTGGGTAGAGGGCCAGGTAAACAAAGCCCCAAGCAAAACACGCCCAGAACAAGTAGGTCCACCATTTAGGTAGTGGGTTATTGACTTCAACGATGCCATCGAACTCATGGTCCATCTCCTGGCCTTCATCGATGTCCGTATAGTTTTTCATGTTCCAACGCAATAGCCAGATGAGGACAAACAACAACCCCAACGTTAGAACAATGATCCATGCACTCCAGAAGTTACTCATCTTTCTTGGACTCCGGTTTCTCGCTATTTTCGTTAGATGAGGACTCCGACTCATTCTCGTCAAAGATTGAGTTCGCTGCCTCATCAAATTGTTTGTTGGCGCGGCGGCTCAGGTAAACCCAAAGTACAATGGCAATAAAAATTACCAAAATCACGATGGAGAAGAGTCCCCGCCAAGTGCCGTAATCTTCGTAACTCATTCGTTATCCGCGCGTTTCAGAGCGGTCCCGAGTGATTGAAGATAGGCAATAAGCGCTTGCATCTCAGTCTTACCTTGAACAGCTTCTTTTGCGCCAGCGATATCTTCATCCGTATAAGGAACGCCTAATGTACGAAGTGCTTCCATTTTCTTAGCTGTGTAGGCACCATCTAATGTGTTTTCAGCTAACCAAGGGAAGGCAGGCATATTTGACTCAGGCACAACGTTACGTGGATTCATCAAGTGCACATAGTGCCAATCATCACTGTAACGACCACCTACACGAGCCAAGTCAGGTCCAGTACGCTTTGAGCCCCACAAGAAAGGGTGGTCCCAAACACTTTCACCTGCCAGTGAATAGTGACCGTAACGTTCGGTTTCTGCACGGAACGGACGAATCATCTGGCTGTGACAGTTAGAGCAACCTTCACGCATGTAAATATCGCGACCCTCTAACTGAAGTGCGGTGTATGGTTTCAAACCTTTAACCGGCTCTTGAACTTGGCTTTGGAATAACAGTGGGGTGATCTCTACAAGACCACCAATCGACACTGCGATAATCATCAAAACAGACAACCAGCCAAGGTTCTTTTCTACAAACTCATGTTTTACACGACTCATTGTTATCTCCCTTAGGCTGTTTGTACGACGTTACCTGCGGCAGTCTCGCGACGACCTGCACGGATGGTTTGATAACAGTTGTAAGCCATTAGCAGCATACCTGTGATAATAAACAAACCACCGATAAAGCGGCCCGTCCAGAACGGGTATGAAGCCTGCACACTTTCAACAAAGCTATAGGTCAAGGTGCCGTCAGCGTTAGTTGCACGCCACATCAAGCCTTGCATTACACCTGAAATCCACATGGAAACGATGTAGAAAACTACGCCGATCGTGTGTAGCCAGAAGTGCACGTTGACCAGCTTGATGCTGTGAATTTGCTTCTGGTTAAACAGACGCGGCACGAGGAAGTACATTGAACCGATAGTAATCATCGCAACCCAACCCAAGGCACCTGAGTGAACGTGACCAATGGTCCAGTCCGTGTAGTGCGAAAGGGCGTTTACGGACTTGATCGCCATCATTGGGCCTTCGAAAGTCGACATACCGTAGAACGACAGCGAAACAATCAAGAAGCGCAAGATTGGATCCGTACGCAGTTTATGCCATGCGCCAGACAGAGTCATAATACCGTTGATCATGCCGCCCCAAGAAGGTACGAACAAGATAACAGACATCACCATACCCACTGACTGAGTCCAATCTGGAAGCGCAGTGTAGTGAAGGTGGTGAGGGCCTGCCCAAATATAAAGTGAGATAAGGGCCCAGAAGTGAACGACCGATAAGCGGTACGAGTAAACAGGGCGCTCAGCTTGTTTAGGTACGAAGTAATACATCATACCCAAGAAGCCTGCTGTGAGCAGGAAGCCTACCGCATTGTGTCCATACCACCACTGAATCATGGCATCGACCGCACCCGAGTAGATTGAGTACGACTTAACGAAATTGACCGGAATCGCCATGCTATTAACAATATGCAGCATCGCAATAACCACGATAAAGCCACCGTAGAACCAGTTTGCAACATAGATGTGCGAGGTTTTACGAATCGCCAACGTGCCGAAGAATACGATTGCGTAAGCAATCCATACTACAGCAATCAGGATATCGATTGGCCACTCAAGCTCAGCATACTCTTTTGTAGTGCTCAAGCCCATTGGCAAGGTGATCACGGCCGCCACAATAACGGCTTGCCATCCCCAGAACGTGAACGTTGCTAAGCGGTCCGAGAACAGCTTGGTTTTACATGTCTTTTGAACAACGTAGTAAGAGGTAGCAAACAATGCACTGGTACCAAAAGCAAAGATAACGGCATTGGTGTGAAGTGGACGGAGACGCGAGTAGGTGAGCCAAGGCGTATTAAAGTTCAGCTCAGGCCACACAAGTTGTGCAGCAATAAGCACGCCCAAGCCCATGCCGACGATACCCCAAATAATGGTCATGACAGTAAACTGCCGAACGACCTTCATATTATATTCGATCGGTTGGTTTTGAAGTGTTTCACTCATCTTGATATTCCGCGGTGATTGAGTTCAGGAAAAAGACGACTTTTACCCGCTTACTTATAAAAGTCAGCTCCCTTGTAAAAGTGCCAATAGTTTACACCTTACGGCTATAAACGTACAGAGGACATATTAACAATATCCCCATAAACTAAAAGGCTATTTTATTCGAAACCGCCTTATCATTTGACTCAAATCAACGCTGTTTTTAATCAGCGAATCGGACACTTGTTTAACCTGTTCACTGGCGTCTTTTGTATCGTAAGTCAGTGAGCTGATAGAGGTGATATTCTCGCTAATGTCTTGCGTCACACGGCTCTGCTCATCGGTCGCCGAGGCAATTTGTACATTCATACCTGAAATATTTGCAACGGCTTCTTGGATTTGGCTTATCGCTTGCTCGGCTTCAATCGTCTCGCTGCGAGTTTGCTCAGAGTCTGACTCTGCTTCGCGTATAATATTCGTTACATCAGTAATGGCGCGCTGGATATTATCCACAATTCCACCGATTTCATCAGTCGATTTTTGCGTCTTGGTTGCTAACTGTCTTACCTCGTCAGCAACCACAGCAAAACCTCGTCCAGCTTCACCCGCACGCGCCGCTTCAATGGCCGCGTTAAGTGCGAGCAAGTTGGTTTGCTCTGCGATGGCGATAATGACGTTTAGAATATCGCCAATTTCTTTTGAACCTTCGGTCAGGGTCTTGGCATGCTGATTGGCTTGATTCAAGCGCTGAGTAAGGGTATCGATATTTTTAACTGCACTCCGCACGGTTGTAGCTGAGCGACCTGATTGCTCGTCGGCAACATTGGCAGACTCTGCTGCTTCACGTGCATGTTGCGCCACTTCTCCCGCGGATGATGTGAGCTCATTAACTGCTGTTGCTACGGCCTCTGTTTGTTGATTTAACCGTGTAGTCTGTGAGGCGCTTGTTTCGCACAGCGCGGCGAGTTGCTCAGCAGCCGCTTGTTCAGCGTCAACCGAATCTTGCACGTTGGTCACTAGCTGTTGGATTTTATGAACAAAGGTATTGAATGACTCAGCTACTCGCGTCAATTCGTCGTTACCCTCGGTTTCAAGTCGTTTGGTGAGATCACCATCGCCCTCAGAAATGTTTTCCATCGCGTGATTAATGGTTTTGAGAGGACGCACGATGCTGCGAATAATTAATACAAAGAGAATCAATAGGGGGACTGATAGAAAGACCGCCAGTAGCGCTAATTTAAAAAACTGAGCCCAGAGCAAATCAGCAATATTATCGACGTATTGTCCGGTACCGATGATTAAGTTCCATGGCTGAAACACTTGCACTCGACTGATCTTATCAACCAAATTATCTTTATCGGCACCTTTTTGCCAAATATACTCAACTGTTGCGCGGTCTTGATTTTTTACCCCATCCACCATCTGTTGAAATAGCCGCGTACCATTGGGATCTTTGTAATCAAGTACATTTGTATCAACAAGTTGCTTAGCAAACGGATGTTGCACCATGTTACCGCTACGGTCGATAGTGAAAATATATTCTTGTCCCTCGTAGCGGATTTCATCAAGACGGGCAAACGCGCGTTGTTTGGCTTCAACTTCAGACAGTTCACCTTGTTTTTGAAGACGATGATAATAGCTAACGACACTTACCGCGGAGTCTAATACGGCATCCAGTTTATTTTTTTCCTCATCAATAAACACACCACGCAGAATAAACATCATAAAGGCAACCATCAGCGCGGTACCTATTGCTGCGATGCCGAGTAGGGCAATGAGTCGTTGAACGATCGAGTAGCGATTGAGTATAGCCATGTTTGCTCCAATGCAGATAACGCTTCCTAAATAGGTTTATCGGCAAAATTACAGAATATTTACAGTTTTATTTTTAATCGAAATCAAACACGCCGTCGTATTATTCGATGCCCTAATTATTCGAGGAGGCATATTATGTTTCGTAAATTCATGTTTGCAGTAGTAGGCGGTGTACTCGCATTTTCATCAACCCAAGCGTTGGCCGATCATCATGGTGGTAAAAAAGAGATGAAAGGTGATTGGGATATTGTACAAATTGCATCTAAAGATCCGCAGTTCTCAACCCTAGTCACGGCGATTAAAGAAGCCGGTTTAGTGGGCACGTTGAAAGGTGACGGTCCATTTACTGTTTTCGCGCCGACTAATGATGCGTTTGCGGAGCTTCCAGACGGCGCACTTGATGAATTGCTTAAAGACAAAGATAAGTTGCGTGCGGTACTCACTTATCACGTAGTGCCTGGCAACATTATGAGCGCAGATATCAAAGGTAAAACCACCGACGTAGAAACTGTCGAAGGGTCTACCCTTGCTGTTGATGCCACTGATGGCGTAATGATTAATGATGCGATGGTCATTAAAGCGGATATCAAAGCCAAAAACGGCGTGATCCACGTAATTGATGCCGTGTTAATGCCTGGCCAATAAGTTTAGATTTGACCCCCTAGAAAAAAAGCGGCAATGATATTGCCGCTTTTTTTATGTCCGCTATGCTATGCTCGTTTAATTAAAATGAAAATGAGATAACTATGCTGAAAGCTGCACACGTATCCCTTCTAATAAGCACCTTACTCTTATCACCTTTAGCTTCGGCAGATGTTGTATCAAGCGATAATACTGGCTTTCATGTCAAACAAACGCATCGCTATGAAGACGACGCGACAAATGCGTATCGAGTATTTGTCGATGACATAGATAGCTGGTGGCCCGTTGATCACACTTGGTTTGGTGCCGACGGCACGTTGACGATTGAGCCAATCGCCGGTGGCTGTTTTTGCGAGATAGCAGGGGATAGACAAGCACAACATATGACCATTGCCTATGTCGATCCCGGCCGTGTACTCCGTCTAACCGGAGGCTTAGGTCCGCTGCAAGGCTTGGGGTTAAACGGTACGATGACGCTAACCTTCAGTGAAAGTGAGTTAACGCTGGAGTATATCGTGAGCGGATACCCCAGCGTTGATCTTACCCAACTTGCGCCGGTTGTAGACAAGGTCTTGTCGCTACAAATGAGCTCATTTACTGAGTTTACTTCGCAAGAATAGTGCCGTTAATGCCGGTAACGTCGTTACTGTAACGATGGCTGCGCCCATTAAGCCAAACATCACGATGGTGCCGACTCCGCGATAAAGCTCGGTACCTTCGCCTGGGATGAATACTAACGGTGCGATACCGCATAAGGTAGTCACTGTCGTTATGGCAATCGGGCGGATACGACTTTTCAATGCGCCGCTCAACGCTTCTTGAACCGAACACGCTTGTTGATGTTTTAAATAAAGCGTGCGCTCAACAACGAGTATGGGATTATTGATCACGGTACCCATGAGAATTAGGAAACCCAGCATCGTGATCATGTCGAAAGGTTGCTGAAATAAGCCAATTCCATTAAGCAGGGCTAATCCAGCGATACCTGCACTGATGCCCATGGGAATCGTCGTCATGATCAGTAACGGATGTCCCCAGTGAGCAAAAATGGCCACCATGAGTAAATAAACAATAGCCACCGCTAACAGATAATTCTCCATCAAAGCGGCTTGTGTCTCAGCAAGCTGGTCCGCTGCACCTGACAATTGTGTAGTCATGTCGTTAGGTATGACTCCTTGTTCACGCAAATAGCCAATAACATCGTTGCGAACTTGCTCGACACCTTGCTCCAAGGCAACCGATTCAGGTGGAATGATATTTAAAGTGACAGTGCGACGACTATCGACGCGCCTTACAGTGCTCGTATCCACCGTCTCCACAATATCGGCAACGGATGACAAAAATACTGGCCGCCCATCGCGTTGAATGACTGGCAGGCTATCGAGATCCGACGGTTTTACTGACGTTGCCTGATCACTGAATAGATACATATCAATTTTGTCATCTCCCCGAAAGAACTCACCCACAAACGCTCCATCCGAGAGGGAAGCCACAGCACTGCCAAGCACCTCAGCACTGATATCCAATTCGCTCAAGCGGTCCCAGTCAGGCTTTACCTCAATAAGTGGTTGCGCCAAGGTTAATGCATTGGGTGTTGTTTGAATTCGGGGTTGCTCAAACACCACCTGACTGCGTTGATAAATTGCGCGCGCAGCCGCGTACAAAGGTGCAAGCTCGTTGCCCGAGACATCGACATTGATGCTCCGCGTGCCACCATCATTACTACTGATAATCGAACCTTTCGCAGCAAACGCGCGCATGCCAGGGTAACGTTCATAGACTTCAGTGATGCGCGCCATGAGCTCATTGATGCGGTCGGGATCACGAGTTTCTGCAATAATACGCATATTGGTCGGCTGCACACTGTAGGAAATTGTTTTAAGTGCGGGGATAGTAAGCCCGCTCCGTTTGACTTCAGTGTTTTCTGTGACCAATGCAGGGTCAAAAATAGCGCGGATCTCTTTAGCGATATTCGACATGGTAGATAGGTTGTAACCCGGTGGCGCTGACATCGTCGCGAAAGTCTTAGCTTCTTCACCTTCCGGCAGATATTCAGCGGGGGGCATTAACCACCACCAAATACCAACAACAACGACCGTAGTAATTCCCACTGTGGTTAGACTGCGGCCTCGGTGCTTATATAGCTTTTCAGCACGTGAAGTGATGGCATCTGCCCAATCCATATTTTGCTTTTTAAGTGGTGGAGGAAACTGAGCGGCTAGTAGTGGAACCAGTGTGACGGAAAGGATCATCGACGCGACGATTGCTGATGAAATCGCTATTGCGACATCAGAATACAACTGTCCGGCTTCCTGTTGAATAAATAGAATGGGCAAAAAGACCAACACCGTTGTCAGTGTCGATGTGAGTACTGCCGTCCAAACCTGCTTGACGCCATCAATGGCCGCCTGCATGGGTTTTTTATTTTGCCGCCGCTCGTGCTCAATACTCTCAAGTACCACGATCGCATTATCGAGCGTCATTCCAAGTGCAAAAGCGATACCTGCAAGTGAGATTACATTAATCGTGCGATCAAGGAGCAGTAAACCAATAAACCCTGCCAGGGTACAAATCGGAATACCAATCACCGCCATTATGGTGCCACGGAAGGTTCGCATGAACGCGTACATGACTATTGTGGCGAACACCGCACCGATCAACAGGTTCACTAATACATTTGAGATTGACTGTTCGACATACCGTACATCATCGGAATTTAAGATAATCTCCATACCCGCAGGACGCAGTAATTCTTGATTAATACGCTCCACCTCTTCAAGCATGGCGTATTTAATATCGATAACATTACTACCGCTTTCGCGTTGGACTTGCAGACTCAGCACTTGATTGTCTTTAAACCAAGACTCGCTGCGCAGTTCAAAGTGGGAGAGGGTAATTGATGCAACATCGCTCAACCGTACTAATTGCTGGCCATTACGACGAATAATGGTATCGCCGATATCCTCTAATGCATCGTAGCGCCCCGTTGTGCGGAGCAGATATAAACGTTTACCTTGCTCTAAATCGCCGGCAGACGTGTCCTGATTCCGAGCGCGTAACACGCGCTGAACGTCAGCGACCGAAACGTTATGTTGAACCAGTGCTGCATCATCAAGCTGAATTCTCACTTGTCGTTCAGCACCGCCGCTTACTTCAACTTGAGAGACGCCGGCAACGGACGACATGCGCGGTCTTACATTGTCTTCGATGTAATCCCGCATCATTATCATGTTCAGTTGCTGAGGATTTCCCTCAACAGGTGCCACTCGGAAGTACATGAACGCATTACTCGAGAATGAGGCGGCAAAAATCTTAGGTTCATCGACACTCTCTGGATAATTTGGTACTTGAGTTAACGCATTGTTAACCAGTATTAATGTTTCGGCAACATTAACAGAGTACGGAAAATCCAATTCGATGGTTGCTTGCCCTGTACTCGCCGTGCTTTCCATGCGCTGTAAGTTCGGAATCGTTCTTAAAAACTCTTCCTGCTCGATGAGGATTTCCTTTTCAATATCTTGCGGTGTTGCTCCTGGCCACTGTGTCTGAACACTGATGGTTCTGACTTCAAGATCGGGGATCATCTGGATTGGAATGCGAAACGCTGCCGTGATACCAAGTAGACAAAGGATCAGGACTGCAACGATGGTCGTGTGCTTATGTCGGATGAGCCATTCAATCATATTGATCACCCGATACGATGGTTACTTTATCCCCATCATTCAACGATTCATTTCCACGCACAATAACCTGCGCAGTTTCAGGTAAACGTTCTTTAATGGCTATAAAGTCGCCAAAACGGTAGGTAACGTTAACAAACTGCTGCTTTGCGAGCGTTTGATTACCTTCGCTCTCAACCAGCCAAATCGATGTCCGTCCGTCACTGTAGCGTATCAGCGCATCCTTATTTATTACCGTGCTTGGCTCTGACAGCTTTACTTCAAATTGAACATCAACGGGCATGCCCACATAGAGCCTATCAGCTGCGAATTCACTGATGCGTACTCTAAAAGCGCGTTCGCTATTGGTCGTTGTCGGTACAATATCTGAAATTGTCGCATCATATTGCTGTATATCACCGGAAAGATCTTTGCGGATGACCGATACCTCAGTCGTTCTATCAACATAGGGCAGGTAACGGAAGGGTAAAAAGGCATCGATGTACAGTTTATCCAAGCGGGTCAACTCAAAAGCAGCGGTGCCAGGCGTTACCCACTCACCCAAATCTATGTAGCGTGCTGATACAATGCCATCAAACGGTGCTTTTAACGAATGAAACTCAAGTTCGACTTGTGCACGCTGCAACGCCGCCTTACGGCTTTCTAGTTCGGCGCGTGCCATGTTGAGCGCTGCACGAGCGCGCCTAAGCTCACTTTTTGCCACGGATTGACTTTCGGTGAGTGCGTTCAGTTCATCAAACTGTTGTTGTTGATCATCCAACGTCGTTTGGCTTGCGCGCACTTGCGCACTCAACTCATTCAACTGTGCTTCGCTTTGTTGTTTATCGAGTTCCGCGATGGTGTCACCCTGAGCCACTTTGGCGCCGACGTCAACGTTGTGGGCTTTAAGTAAGCCTTCCACAGCAAAGCTCAGCTGGCTTTGTTCGAGCGTATTGACCACCGAAGGTACACGCACTTCTTTTATCGGTGCACGAAAGTGAGCCTCATCAACGGTAACTTGCGTATCTTGTGCTACAGTCAATGAAGGCGTCACCAGAAGTGATGCCAGTAGTAAAGTGTAGGATTTCATGACAGCCTGCGGTCGTTATTGAGTTTACTTGTATACGCGAATAACGACGCGGTTGGATTTTAATCATTGCCGTGTACTGGAGTGTAGCGATGAGTTTAGCTGAAGCAAGAACGTTTGAATGCCCATATTGTATGGCCATTAATGAACTCGAATTAGATTGGATTAATGATTTAGGCACACGCCAAATCGTCGACTGCCAGATTTGCTGTCAGCCGATAGAATTAGAGATCTTACAAATAGGGGACGACGCGCAACTGATTGCGCGCCGCGATGACGAATAAGTTTATAACTGTTCGATTTGCTCGGCTGCGTTTTTGAACCCTTGTTCGCGTGCTTCATCACCCATGTTCATGCCTTCAGCACGTACGACCTCGACATCCGTGATGCCAATAAAGGCGAGGGCGTGTTTTAGATAGCTTTCTTGATGATCAAGCGCAGTTAAATCGCCCGTTGAATAAACACCGCCGCGACCTGAGGCAATAATCGCTTTTTTGCCCTTAAGCAGCCCTTCAGGACCTTGTTCAGTATATTGGAAAGTAATGCCAGCTTGCAAAATACGGTCGATCCAAGCTTTTAACTGTGATGGGATAGTAAAGTTGTACATAGGTGCACCAATCACGAGTACATCAGCTTCTTGTAACTGGCTTACGTACTTGTCGAAATGCGGTTTTTCTTCAGCCAACAACTCTTCTGCTGTTAGATGACCAACAGGATTTTGAATAAGATCGACATGCGTGACTTGTGCGCTCTCATTATTGGCTTTTAGCTGTGCTACAACATCCGCACTCAGCTTACGGCTGACTGATTGCTCGACGAAAATACCAGAATCTACGTGTAAAATGTTCATAAACCACCTCCAATTATTTGATACTGCTATTGTATGGTGTTCCATAAAATTAAAAAGATGTCTAAAATGAGAACTCTCGTCCCATAATTGGTACACTCTATGGCGCTTCCGGATATCACTAACTATTATTTATTCGCCAAAGTGGTTGAGGCTGGCAGTATTTCATCTGCAGCTCGGGCGTTAAGCTTGCCCAAAGCCACGGTGAGCCGGCGATTACAACAGCTCGAAACAGAGCAGGGCATGCGTTTGTTTAACCGGTCTCAGTCGGGGGTGCGGCTCACCGATGTAGGCGAAGCTTTTTTATTACATTGCCAGCAACTGGTCGAAGCCGCAGAAAGTGCACAGCAAGTTACCCAGCGCTTATTAGAAAAGCCACGCGGTCGAGTCAATTTCAGTGCGCCTTATGCATTAAGCCAAAGTTTACTTGTGGATGTATTGCCCGAGTTTATGACACTGTATCCAGAAATAAACATTAATTTAGTAGTAACTAATCGCCCGATTAACTTAATTGATGAAGGCATCGATGTTGCTTTACGGGTGCGTCCAAATATTGAGGACTCGAGTTTAATTGCACGTCCATTGAGCGAATCGCCACTGACATTATTTACCGCACCGGCATTACTAGAACAACACCCAATAAACGAGCCTAGCGACTTATTAGCGCTGAATCATTTGTCTTTACATTACACCAGCGGTCAGTACCGTTATTTATTGACCCACGAAAAAGGCGAGCAGCAAACCATTAAATTTGAGCCACGCCTAATTACCGACGATATGATTGTTTTGCGTGAATCGGCTATCAAGGCACAAGGTGTGACCGCATTACCAACTTATTTATGTAATGAAGCCGTACAAAACCAACAATTAGTGCAAGTGTTACCCGAATGGACATTGCCAGTGGGCATTATGCATCTCACGTATCCACACCGGCGCGGATTACTGCCAGCGGTACGCGTGTTGATAGATTATCTCACCGAAAACTTACCCAAACGCGCCGAGTTATTTAATTACTGACAGACATACGCAGGGCAGCGCTCACGTAAAAATGTGTAGGTCACACGTATCATTGTCATTAAAAAAGCCCCCGCAAAGACCACGAAGGCCAGTTTCCAAATAACACGTTGTCGACTTTGCTATTGGTATGGCTACCGCTGTCAAATAGAAAAGACGTTAATATTTCTATCCATCATGCGATGTCATCCAAATGCTGCGAGTCCAAATCCTAAAACAAGCAACAGCACAAATAATATAGCCGCTAAACCAAACGCTTGAAGCCCCCCTTGTTTGATTACACTAAAGTGAGTAAGTATACCTAAAGCGGCCATAGCCACACATAGCAAATACATTGCCACGCTCGATAAAATATCGATGAATGATGACGGTAATATTTCAAGCGAATTAATCACAATGACGCCGATGAATAAAAATGCGAACCAAGGAACCGTGATTCGTTTCTCAACAGTAGATACGTTCGAACCTTGAAAACGGTACTTTGTCCAGATAGCAACAATCAGTAGTACTGGAACCAGTAATACGACGCGAAACATCTTTTCTAAAACAGCAATATGCGCTGCTGATTCACTTATTGCATCTCCTGCAACAACCACTTGAGCGACCTCATGGATGGATACGCCAGCCCAGAGACCATATTGGTGATGCGTCAAGGGTACTAATTCCAACAATATCGGAAGCATAAGCATTGATAATGTGCCAAAGACGACCACTGTGCTAATGGCTGTCAGAACTTTGTGCGGCTTTGCATTAATGATCGGTTCGAATGCGGCGACAGCTGCCGCACCACAAATAGCACTCCCAGCTGCAACCAATATGGATTGCTCAGTATCTAAACCAAACAGCCGTCTTCCCAGCCACACACCTACGGATAGAATCGTTGCTACCATGATAACCGCACTGAGTACACCATATAATCCAATATCTGCAAACGCTTGAAACGTAATATTGAAGCCGTATAAGACGATCGCGGTTCGCAAGACAGTGCCTTTTGCTACGTTCAATCCAGACGCTAACCGAAATTTCCAACCGTTGGGTAAAGCGTGGCTTATCACTATGCCTAACGCAATACTTATTAGAAGCGGAGATACCGTTTCTAAAAATGAAATTTGATGCTTTCCCCATAATACAATGGCGGCTATACCCATTGATGCGACTAGCCCGGGAATTATATTTTTCATGTGATCCTCATCATTATCTTTTCCTAGTATTAAAACTATATCTCAATTAATATTGAATAAAACAAATTATAAATCGATAAAGATAAGTATTATTTATGATTAATTTGAGGCAACTATACATTTTTTCAGTGGTCGCAGAGTCGAATAGTCTCGCGGCAGCCAGTGAGCTGTTGAATATGACGGCTGCTGCCGTTTCGTTAAGTCTAAAGGGGTTAGAACAACAACTTAATACCCGTCTACTTCAACGCGCGCCTGGCAGAAAGAGTACAGACAAAACTATCTTGTTGACAGCAGAAGGAATCTGGTTGAAGCAAAGAGCGCAAGACATCTTAGCGCTTGAAAAAAGCACTCAAATGTATTTTAAGCAACGACAGGAATCTGAGCCGACAGCGCTGAACATTGGCGCGAGTCAGACTGTTGGAAATTATTGGCTGCCCGGTTATATTCGGGACATCAAACAACGCTATCCATGCTGCCAAGTCAACGTTTTTATCGGTAACACTGATGAGGCTTTAGATCGTGTGCAAACATTTCGTGACGATATTGCCCTAGTAGAAGGCCCAAATCATCATAGTGCATTGAAGAGCCGATGCTTTAAAAAAGATAGTCTCATGCTTATCGCGCCACCTGACAACGACTTTGAGTCACTACAAACCGCGCCTTGGTTGATCCGGGAACGAGGCTCAGCAACGCGAAAATATACCGAACAACTATGGGCAGAATTAGCCATCGAACCAAAAGACGTGACACAATTAAATACCAATGAAAGCATCATTCATTCTGTAGCATCAGGTGTCGGTATCGCTTATGTTCCTCGAATCACGACACCTCTTCTATTGGATGCAGCTCTGATAAAAGAGATACCTATAAATAATAATTGTTATCGCTCCTTGTTTATTGTGAAACATAAGGAGCGGGACTCCGAGTTGGCTTGGATCGACGGACTAGTTTAGTCTCGTAATTACAACAAATCTAATTATAGGTATTCTGAATAACTGCATTATGGAAGTAGGGCGTTTCAATCGCTATATTGGTTTCTCATTATTTAACTGGTAAAAAGTCAGCCTTATGGCATTGGCTTAACCGTCCCTAGCATGCCTGTGGCTTCTGTTGGCGAGGAGATGCAGGCTCGGTTTCAGCCTTATACAGTCTATGAAGTCAAAAAAATGACCCAGTGACACACTGTTTAGCAGATAGATAACGCCTGGTACAAAACCAAATGACAGGGTGTGCAAAAAAATCACAATGACACGTGCGAACTGCAAATGTGAGCACTTCACCTTGCTCTTATGCTGATATACCTAATATTTAACATAATATACATTATACGCAATCATGATTTAGCGTGGATTTAACACCAGCATTTAAACTTAAAAAAGCGTGTGTTTAGGCAAAAAAAGAAATGGATTAGCGACGTCCACCAGAGAAACTGGTTAGCGAAAATAGAAAACCCCCGCAGGTTCGGCAAAACCTCGGGGGCACGGTCACCTAGAAACCTTTATGTAGAACTCGCAGGTGACGTATTTAATGTACTACAAAAACGTTACCTGCTCCAGAAATGGAGCGGATTATGTTTTCAGAATCTATCGCTGATTCTAAGGCGGAATCGGCAGTTAGAGAACCTGAGCGAAGCGGTGGTTCTCTTCCTTGTCTTAATAAGAACAACTCAATCGAGAGTTTGCCTTCTAACGTCAAAAAGCAGGTTTTTGCGTTGAGTCTAAACACCGAATATTTCATCGATACTTTTGGTATTAATTCGGTTGGCTTTTTAACGTTAACCTTTAAGGAGCCTATCGATAAACCTAAAGAAGCTAACCGCCGCTTTAACTCGTTTTCTTCTAATTTCTTGCGCAAACATACAGTCTCATGGATAAAGGTTCAGGAGCGCCATTTGTCGGGTCGCATTCACTTTCATTTGCTTATTGCTGTTGATTCAGACATTCGCTCAGGCTTTGATTTTGACGCTGTTAGGAAGCGTAACTACTCTTCTGCTCCTGCTGAACTAAAAAGACTCTGGAAGCTTTTTAGGGAGAATTGCCCTAAGTATGGTTTCGGGCGTCATCAATTAGAGCCTGTTCGGTCAACTGCCGAGGGCATGGCGAAGTATCTTTCTAAATACTTAACCAAAGACATGGGAAAACGTTATCCCAACGATAAAGGAGCCCGGCTAGTTTCCTATGGTAAGTGCTCTAGAATCGCTAGTAGTCGCTTTTCTTGGGTTTCTGATGGTGCAAGGTTATTTAGAATGAAACTCGCTCTATTTGTTCATTCAGTAGCTAATGATTTAGGTTTAGAACCAAGCTTTGAGAGCATGAAATCAGCTTTAGGCGATAAGTGGATGAGAAACCACAGGCACCAGATTATCGGCATTGATTTGGCAGGTACTGACTCATGATTGAATTTAGAGACTTCCGAACCCTGCTCGTTCACGTTTACGCCTTTAATTACAAAGAAGCAGCAAGCGATTTGGGTGTAACTACCAAAACCATTCATCGTTGGTATGAGAATAATAAAGCCCCTACCCATGTGGTTAAGTATTTAATGATAGTAGCGCGTGGTTATCTGCCTGACCGAGAGCCGTATATACGATGGTATATAAAAGGTGATTATATTCACACACCCTACGGTCGTTTTTTAGCTGCGGAGCTTGAGTTTTTAAACCATTACAAATGGTCAGCGAGGCGTTACGCAGATATAGCCAGAAATCGAAGAGAGCGAATGCCTGACATAGAAAAAAGGCTTAAGGGTTTAATCGATGAAGCTTCCTCCATGTTATCTATGATCAGAAATTCAAAGGTTGGTTAGCGGTAAGCAGGCAGACAAGCGGAAGCTGGCTGTCGGATTAGCGCTAACAAATTAGGTAAGTGACAAAGTGTCAAGCTATAACCAATGGTTATGACTCTAGTTTAGGACTTTTAGCGCCTGCTATCGCCTTACTGGGGGTTATTAGGGGGCTTTGCCCCCTAATGGGTGACAAAATGACACGCATAATTAAACTCATTGATTCTAGGCTTCAGTGCGACCCCGATACGGTAAAAAGCCTTGTACCACGCCCTGCTAGACAAAAAATCCCGATATGATAGTCTTGATTCGACCGTGTGTCGTAACATATCTACTTATCCTTAAGTGCCTGATTTTAATATACATTATACGCAATCATGATTTAGCGTGGATTTAACACCAGCATTTAAACTTAAAAAAGCGTGTGTTTAGGCAAAAAAAGAAATGGATTAGCGACGTCCACCAGAGAAACTGGTTAGCGAAAATAGAAAACCCCCGCAGGTTCGGCAAAACCTCGGGGGCACGGTCACCTAGAA
>NZ_MDGT01000003.1 GCF_001870515.1 Idiomarina sp. MD25a
ATTTTTTGTTGCTTACTTTTGCAAGTGCCCACACAGTTTGCTTGGCTTGATAATTTGTTAAAGAGCGTTTCTCAGCAGCCTTGCTGCGAGAGGTGCGTATTCTACACACCGTCAGTTTTCTGTCAACACTTTTTTGAAAAAAGATTTTTTAGAAAACTTATGTTTTCGGCGACTTCGTTGTCTGCCTCAAACGTGGGGCGTATTTTAGACATTTATCTTCGCGGGTCAAGGGCTAATTATCAATTTTAATTGATTTTTTTGCTATTCGGTCAAAGTTAAATCAGTTCGTTTCTTTTATGACCTATTTTGCCAGTAGACTGTACAAACTATGCGCTTTCGGGCAAAACAGCTATAGTTAGAAACACGATACTAAATAGCAAAAGATGATAGGAGTAGGGTTATGGCTGATATCCGTAGCTACCATGAAAAGGAGCCTCAATTAGGCGAGCGCGTCTATATAGATGATAGCTCAGTCATCGTTGGTGAGGTCACTATAGGTGACGATGCAAGCATCTGGCCTCTCGTCGCAGCCCGAGGCGACGTTAACTATATCCATATTGGCGCCCGGAGTAATGTACAGGACGGTTCTATTCTTCACGTGAGTCGCGCCAGCGCAGGTAAACCGGATGGCGATCCACTCATTATAGGAGAAGACGTCACTGTAGGACATCAATGCATGTTACATGGTTGTCGTATTGGTAACCGTGTATTAGTAGGAATGTCCGCTATCGTTATGGACGGCGTAGAAATACAAGATGACGTCATCATCGGTGCGGGTAGTTTAGTTCCACCGGGTAAAGTATTAGAGTCTGGCTTTCTTTATGTTGGTAGTCCAGTAGAAAAGAAAAGACCACTGAACGATAAGGAAATGTCATTCCTAAGCGCATCAGCAGAAAACTATGTTCGCTTAAAAGATGAGTACCTGATCGACGTTAAGCCAATATCGTGAATCATATTCGTAATTAATGAAAACGTCGCGAGGCGAGTTTATTTAGTTGTAGCAGATCACTTTTATCTTCTAAGCGACCTGCTACAACATGAATCACACCTTCACTCATCTCAATAACCCCCTTAACCCATAATAGTTGAGCCGATAAAAAAGCCTTTCTATATAGAGTCGCTGTGTTGGCCCAAACTACAACATTCATATTGCCCGTTTCATCTTCTAAAGTTAAAAAAGTGACACCACTTTTAGTTCCTGGCCTTTGCCGACAAGTCACAAGACCGATAACCTCAATCACTTGTCCAGAACGACATCCTGCTAAAGCCTCGGCAGCAATACACTTAATCACTTCAGGATGGTTGCGTATAAGCGCCATCGGATGGCGACGTAAGCTAAGTCCGGTGCTCGCATAGTCTGCTTTTATATCCTCAGTCTCAGTCGGCTTAATTGAGATCTCACTCTTATTATCAGCCACTTCACTAAAAAGTGGCATTTGCTGATCGCTGAGTGACAAAGCATCCCATTGGGCTTGATAACGATGTCCTGATAAAGATGTGAGTGCATCAGCTTTTGCTAGGGCTTGAATATCTGATTCATGTAAGCCCCCTCGGCGTAACTGCTCAGTGTTAGCAAACAACGTATCCATACGCGAGTTCAACAACAACTCAGTTCGTGAGCGAGATAGCCCGAAGATCTGCCGTAAACCAATACGCACACAGTTTCCTTGATCAGCAAGCCACTGGTAATCCCACTGACTATGATTAACATCCGCAGGTAGAAACCGAACACCATGGCGCTTTGCATCTTGAATTAATTGGGAAGGTGAATAAAAACCCATAGGCAAGCTATTTAATAAGCCTACAAAAAATGCCGCCGGATAGTGCACTTTTAGCCAAGCCGAGGCATACGCTAAATTAGCAAAGCTCGCCGAGTGTGATTCTGGAAAACCATACTGACCAAAACCACAAATCTGGTGGAATAGTCGTTGCGCAAAAGATTCACTGTAGCCTCGCGCTCGCATGCCGGAAATCAGTTTATGCTCAAACTGTTGCAATTTACCTGTACTCTTCCAGGCCGCCATGGCGCGCCTTAACTGATCGGCTTCACCCCCACTAAAGCCCGCCGCCACCATCGCCAGCTTAATTGCTTGTTCTTGAAAGATAGGCACACCCAGTGTTCGTTGTAGAACTTGTTTCACTTCGTTGCTGGGATAATCCACTTTTTCTTTACCGGCTCTTCGGCGTAAATAGGGATGCACCATATCGCCTTGAATAGGTCCTGGCCGGACAATCGCAATTTGTATGACTAAATCATAAAAAGTGTTGGGTTTGAGGCGCGGTAACATATTCATTTGTGCGCGGGATTCAATTTGAAACACACCCACCGAATCACCCTGCTGCAAAGCGCGATAAACAACGGGGTCTTCTTGAGGAATATCGGCCAACCCAAGCGTTAGATTGCGTTTTTCTTTTAATAACCCAAGCGACTTGCGTAATGCAGTCAGCATACCTAGCGCCAGCACGTCCACTTTCAATAGCTTAAGTACTTCAAGATCGTCTTTATCCCACTGGATAACGGTACGATCACGCATACTGGCATTTTCAATGGGTACGAGTTGAGTCAGTTCATTGGCTGCGATAACAAAACCACCCACATGTTGAGAAAGATGGCGTGGAAATCCCATTAGCTGTTCAGTTAAAGATACTAAGTGCTGTCCTCGTTTAGACTGAACGAGAGCAGGGTATTGCTCAGCAAGTTGCTCCTTCCAGTTCTGTGTTTTATCTCGACGATCGAGGTTTTGTCGATATGTTTGTAGTTGTTGTTCACTAAAACCGAGTGCTTTACCTACATCTCTAAAAGCACTTTTAAAACGATAGCGAATAACGGTTGCCGCTAATGCCGCACGCTTACGACCGTACTTTTTATAAATATACTGAATCACCTCCTCACGTCGCTCATGCTCAAAGTCCACATCAATATCAGGGGGTTCATCTCGCTCTTTGGATATAAAACGCTCAAACAACACATCGAACTGAGCGGGGTTAACCGCGGTAATCTTAAGGCAGTAACAAACCACCGAGTTTGCCGCAGAGCCTCGCCCTTGATAGAAAATCCCCTGAGACTGAGCAAACTCGACTAGGTCATAAATGGTAAGAAAGAAATACTCATAGTGTTGCTCGGCTATCAGCTTCAGCTCTTTCTCATACTGACTCACAACTGACTCTGGAACGCCTTCTGGATAACGTTGCTGAGCACCCTGTTCTGTAAGGTGCCGTAAATACTGCTGTGCCGTCATACCTTTAGGCACCAATTCGGCAGGGTATTCGTAACGTAACTCTGACAAACAAAAAGTGCAGCGGTCAGCTATTTTTGCAGACTCCGTTAACCAGTTGGCTGGGTAACACGCCTGTAATGCCTTTAGATCACGTAACCGACGTTCGCTGTTTAGTGCACAGACCTCCGGATGCTGCACCAGCGACTGGTTAGCGTTAGTCGCACTCAGAATATCCAGTAATGGTTGCCGATTTTCATCATGCATAACCGCGCCATTAGATGCTGTAACAGGTAATTTAACCTGTTGACTTAAGCGACAGACCATCCGAAATAAGGCTTTGTCATTATGTTGGTAGTGTCTTTCGTAGAGTAGCCATATACGATCGCGCCAGTGACGCTTGAGTTGATGCCCCAAATTTAAAGCTTTTGCGTAAGAAAGACCCTCGGTGTCGCACTGTGGCCACCATAACAACAGCGCTTCATCGAACCCATGCAAAAAGTCATCAAGCTGAACGGCATATGAACCTTTCTCGGAACGTTGTCGAAATAAAGTAATTTTCTCACACAAGGCTGCATAAGCGCTGCGAGTAGGGCACAGCACAACAAAAACCCCCGCTCCAGGCACCATAAACTCACTCCCTACAATGAGTTTAATAGGTCGCTCGCGAGCCGCTTCATAGGCGCGTACCACACCAGCGACTGAGCATTCATCGGTTACTGCAATCGCCTCGTAACCGAGCTCTGTTGCTCGATCAACAAACTCACTAGGGTGAGAGGCTGAACGCAAAAAACTATAGTTCGACAAACAGTGCAGTTCTGCATAACGCATCAGCTAAACCACCCCTGTAAAAACCAGTGACTGTTTTCAAAGAAAAGCCAGCCTAGTCGCTGTTGCTCATCTTTAGCGAGCCAATAATCTCTGCAGACTTCAGACGTTGACCACCAACCCGACTGGATTCGCTCGGGTCCTTCTAGTAACTGCCAATGCTCAACCTGTACTAACTCGGGCTCCGTTAATAACCAAAGAGGGCGTCGCGGTGCATGCCGCTGAACTGTGAGTGTCGTCATTTGAGCGGCGCGCTGTTCATTGATTAAAGGGCGGGGATCACTCGATAGCTGCGGACTATAAACCGCTTTTTCTCCGAGTCGAGCTTGTAATCGGCTGACTAACTCTGTGACCGTTTGCTGATGTGCAACGCCCTTTGTTAATAAGGACCCGGAATCACGCGTCAACTCAAATAATTCAAGCGCTCTCATCTCAATAGCGATAACCGGCGCTGTAAGCGGATAGCGATTCATTTGTAACTGCAATAAATTAAGAAACTCTGATGCTCGCCAACTATCCGAAGCTAACTTAAGCGGTACAGATGTTGGTTCAATATCACGGTGCTGTAACTCAATGATTAACTGACGAATCACTTTTTGCCGCTGATATAAAAATTGCTCTAACTCTTGTAAGAGTCGCTTGAGAGGAAACAGCATGCCTTGCCAATGCTGTATTTCTGTCACTAAGTCTAGCTGCGTAATAAACGCATCGCGAGGACGGAAAAAGTCAAACGCTTGTGACTCATTGCCTTTTAAACGCTGAGTATCATCCACCATACCTGCGCCAAAGCGCTTACCGATATCGGCTGCAGATAATGACCAAAGCTGCTTAAGTTGATGAATACCTGTGCTGAGCAGGCGCTTTTCAATTTGAGAAGAAAGTAACAACTGCTTGATAGGTAAGTGCCCCAGCTCATATTCAATCACACATCGATCCGTACTGAGTTGTTCAATACCTGCACACGCCAAACATTGTGCCGAGCGGGCACTAAACCCTAAACTCATCTGATAACTCACCCCTAGCGTATCGAGCTCTTCTTTTAAGTGATCGATTAAAGGCTGAGTACCTTGATAGAGCTTCAGCAGGCTATCAAGCTCGATAGCAATACCTTGCGGCTTAAATAGTACTTGTTTATCAACGGATAAATATAATCGCTCAGCCAGTCGCGTTAACACCCGCGACTCTTTTTCTTCAGAGTAGGGCATAAATACGGCATCGTTGACTAATGTATGGGCTAAAACCGTACTGTGACCCACTTCTAAACCTTGGCTAAGCGCAGTCTCATTACACTGTACAAGCCACTCTTTTTGATGCTCATGATAAACCAGCGCTACGGGCAACTGCTGAATCTGCGGTTGCAAACGCTGTATGTTGTCGAGCAATAGCCGAGGAAAATGTAAATAAAGCCACAGTTTCATAAACTGATATTATTAACTGGCCAACCATAACGACGCTTAACAACATCCACTGTGTGATTTGGATGCAAATGCAGCCGGTTAGTATAGGCACGCGCTTCCACTGTTTTCTCAAGTGCTGTTAAGACAAAGCCCATTTGATGGCCTTGCTGCACTGCCTTTTGCCAACGCCGAACATAACTCGACTGATTTTCGGACTCGGGTTGCCATAAAAACGCAACACCCGCGCCGCTTTGTAGAATTTGTTCAAAAGCCCACGCCGCTTCGTTAGCCGAGGTGTTCAGCACAATATGCAAGCTATCGGCCTGCTTCAAGCGCCAGCGTAAACCCGCAGCCGATAGTAAAGCTGGGGGGTTTAACCAAAATATAGGCTGGTTCATCTCGTGTAATTGTTCGAGTAACGGCCAAAGTAACTTTTGCTCTATAAAAGGAGAGTCGAGCTGCCACTCATGCACCGCATCAAACTGCCAACCACCACCTAACAACTCATTTAATGACGGATGTCCTGTACTGAGAAAACGCTGCTCTTGGTAATGTGTTTGCCGTCCTTGCCAGAGCAGTCCTTTATTCACCAATTGCTTTAATTTCGGTTGCATTGTGTCACCCTCGCAATACTGTATATATGTACAGTATATTAAAAATGGTGAATTTCGCAACAGACAACCTTTATTTGTTCCGTTATGATTGTTGTTTTAAACAAAGGGAAGGGAATGCCACCATCATGATCCGTACACTCTTAATTCCGTTTCGCGTCCTTATCAACTTCACGTGGGCAGCACTGACGACGGCGATTGTCGGGTTAATGGTGATCTTGGTGGGTGTATTTAAACTGTTACTTCCTATTCCGCCACTCACTCGGTTTTTCTCTCACCTAGCCAACTCAGTATTTCGTATCTGGGGCTACTGTATGTCAGTCACCTTTCAACTCACTCAGCGAATGACTTGGCATATCGAGGGGGACTTAAATATTCACAAAAAGGGTTGGTATTTAATTATGGCCAACCATATGAGCTGGGTTGATATTCTGGTACTCATGCATCTAACGCGCCGTAACGTACCTATGCCTCGGTTTTTCTTAAAGTATCAGTTACTTTGGGTTCCCATTGTAGGAATGGGCTGTTGGACGCTTGATATGCCGTTTATGCGCCGCTACTCAAAAGAGAAACTACAGAAAAAGCCGCACTTAAAAGGCAAGGATATCGAAACCACCGCGCGCTCTTGCGCAAAGTTTAAACATATCCCCACCACGGTAGTGAATTTCTGTGAAGGCACACGCTTTACACCTGAAAAGCACGCCAAAAAGTCGAGCCCTTACCAACATTTACTCACACCCAAGGCGGGTGGTACTGCCTTTGCTTTACAAATCATGGGTGATCAATTTGAGGCTATTCTTGATATAACCATCGTATACCCAGGTAACGATGATCGCCCGGTCGTATGGCACTTACTGAGTGGTCAACTACGTGATGTGTACGTTGACATAAAAACACGACCTATTACACCTGAATTAATCGGTGACTATCAAAATGATCCCGAGTTTAAGGCGTCGTTTCAAACTTGGCTCAATGAACGTTGGCAGGAGAAAGATGCCACTATCAGTCGCTTAAAAGCAAAGGCGGAGCGAGATAACCAATAAGGACAAACCGTATGGATTTAAACTTCATCAACGAATGGTTGAGCCAGCTCGGACTTGAAGGCGACTTACTGACCTACGCAGTGCTCGGCATACAATCCGTACTCGTCATCATCGCGGGTTATATTATTTATCAAGTCACCCGCTTAATCATCAATAAAACCATTCATCGCATGCTCAGAAAAGCCCCTGAGCGATGGTATAACTCTCTCGTAAACAGTGGTTTTTTTAAACGGTGCGCCAATCTCGCCCCTGTTCTACTTATTAATCTATTTATTCCCGTAGTCTTCGTTGATGACTTCGAAAAATGGCAAGGTCCTCTACAAACCGCCGTTGGTATCTATTTAACGTGGGTGATAACCAGTATTTTATTGGCACTAGCGAACGTCATTTCAATTGCTTACGAGTATTCAAGCAAGGCCAAAGAGGTCCCCATTACCGGGGTCATTCAAGTCGCCAAGCTCATATTAGTACTCATGGCAATTATCATCTCAGTCGCTATTGTGATGAATAAATCCCCTATGTATTTATTAAGTGGTTTCGGCGCCATGACGGCCATACTGATGGTGGTCTTTCGTGACACCTTGATGGGGTTTGTTGCAGGGGTACAGCTTGCAACTAACCGTATGGTTGGTATTGGTGACTGGATTCAAGTCCCCGACTCGGACGTCGACGGCACCGTTCAAGAAGTCGGCCTTATCACTGTAAAAGTGGAAAACTGGGATAAAACAACGGTTTACTTACCCACCTATGTGCTCATTCATCAATCATTCAAAAACTGGCAGGGCATGATTAACTCCGGAGGCCGTCGCATCAAACGATCGCTGATGCTCGATCTCGACAGTGCCCAGATACTTGATGACGATACCCTTGAGTCGTTGGCATCGAGCTACTTTAATGAATCACTCGATGAGTGGCTCAACCGCCATCAGATTCAGAAGCCTGTTTCCAACTTAACGGCGTTTAGATGTTACGTGCAAGACTATGTGAGTAGTCATCAACAGATTCATGAGGATATGACGCTCATGGTGCGCTTACTTGAGCCTACCGCGTCTGGGCTGCCTCTAGAAATCTATGCATTCTCTAAGCAAACCAGTTGGACAGACTACGAAAAAATCCAGTCCATTCTCTTCGAATATCTCTACACCATTATGGGTGACTTTAAACTGAGCTACTATCAGTACTTCCCCAAAACACAGACCATCAAAAAGCAGCCTTCTGAGCAACAAACAGAACCTAATGATGACGAAGATGGCAAGGATGGTAATGATAAAGACGATCAATAGATAGAAAAAAGCCCCGCCATTTGGGCGGGGCTCTCGTTCTGAGCCTTATTAAGACTTATCAAGTAAGTAACCTGCGAGCTTACTAAAGTCGGCAGCAAAGTCATCACTGTCACGGAAGCCTTGGGGCAACATTTTATATTTACCGTTCACAATAAACGTAGGTGTTGCACGCACTTCCATATCAGCCGCTGTCCGATCCATTTTACTCGCCGCTGCGCGTACCGCGAAGCTCGACATAGCTTTATCAAACTCTTCACCAGAAACGCCATTTAAAATGAATACATTGCGAATATCATCTTCGCTAGTCAGCATATTGCGCTGAGCAAAGTTGTAATCGAATATTGCTGGAATAATTTTTTCCTCAATACCGAGTTTCTGAGCAACAACAAAGGCTTTTGTCATCGTTTCACCAACATCATCTTTGGGGCTCAAAAATGACACGTGCATTTTCTCAAAAGCATCTGGGTGTTCTTTTTTCAAACGCTCAGCAATAGGCTCAAAGCGATAGCAGTGAACACAATAAAACGAGAAAAACTCGAGTATTTGTGCGTCACTTGTCGCTGCATCAGAAATCACTTCGTAATGGGTGCCTTCCTCAAACTCTTGAGCTTGCACCATGCCCGTTACCAACAGTAACGCGCTCGCTAATCCTAACAACCAGTTTTTCATATGCTCTTACCTATTTAATTCGCTTTATTAATAACCGAGTTTAATGGGTGCCTCGTCTAATGCAGCCCGTTGTTCTTTAAGCGCTAATATTTGTGACTCCCAGTAGCGAGCTTCGCTAAACCATGGAAACGCACGTTGAAAAGCACTATCTTGCCAGCGCTTAGAAAGCCATGCCATATAATGAATGAGTCTAAACCCACGTAAAGGTTCAATAAACGCAATCTCTTTTTTATCAAAATCACAGAAATCTTGATAGCCTTCAATCAACGCGTCGAGCTGACACGTTTGATCTTCTCGCGAGCCATTAAGCATCATCCAAAGGTCCTGTATCGCTGGACCCATACGACAATCATCTAAATCGACGAAGGTTAGTTCTGTATCATACTGCAATACATTACCAATATGACAGTCTCCGTGTAACCTTTGATAAGCTAAACTATCCCATGCAAAGGTTTGTAGTTTTTCTGCTAACGGCGATAAAATGGCCCAGAATGCAGCTTCTAGCTCTTGAGGTAATAGTTGTGAATGACGCAGCTCATCAATAGATTCCGATAACAACCGTTGAATGTCGAATGATTCGCGTGCCTTAAATACGTCTTTCTTTCCAACTTGATGTAAACGGCCAATTTGACGCCCTAGTCGTTCCAAATCATCTAAGTCATTTGGTTCAAAAGCGCGCCCACCAATGCTTGGAAACACCGCAAAGCGGTAACCTTCATATTCATGTAAAGATTGGCCTGACACTTTTAACGGCGCTACAACGGGGACTTCGTCATCGAGCAGTTGCTGGGAAAACAGATGCTCTTCTTCTATTTGAGCGTTGCTCCAACGGTACGGCCGATAAAATTTAGCGACATAGCGCATGCCCTCGTCACAGCGAAATTGATAGACCCTATTTTCGTAGCTATTGAGGGGAAGCAAACCCGAGCTTGGGAAAATACCCAAGCTCTCGATAGCATTGATAACTACATCGGGCAACAGACCTGCGAATGCAAAGTCCTTGTCATTAACCATAGTGACCTATTGATAAATAAAGCGAGATTCTTGCTTTATAGTAACACCTTCTGATGTCTCCGAGGTCACAACAAAGTTAAATTCGGTAATTGAATCACTCAATTCGTTGGGCGGTACCGCCAAGGTTATGGGTAAACTCCCCACTTCCCCTGCACCCACTGATTTCTTAGCATTGCCAATCAAGCGATACTGCGATAAGCCTTCTACATCAATCTTATACGTTTGATCAATCTGCGACTTGTTGACAATTTTCAGGGTATACACGTTTTCTATCTCGCCCTGAATATTTTCTTGGTACAGAGAGTTACGATCGCGCAATACATCCACCTCAAGCGGAACTCGTGTTGCGACATCCCAAATCATCACCGAAGTGACAACTAACATGATGACGAAGTAGCCAATCGTTTTCATTCGCCACGGATTGGTTTTCTGAGCTTTATCGGTGGTATTCAAGTTGCGTTCAGTAGTAAACCGAATCAGGCCGCGTGGATAATTCATCTTATCCATCACATCATTACAGGCATCAATACATGCACCGCAATCAATGCACTCATATTGTAGGCCGTTACGAATATCAATACCTGTTGGACAGACCTGAACACACATATAGCAATCAATACAGTGCCCGAGCCCTTTTTCTGCCGGATCCGCTTTGCGTGAACGTGGTCCGCGCGGTTCGCCGCGGTTCGCATCATAACTGACCGTATAGGTGTCTTTATCAAACATCGCTGATTGAAAACGCGCATACGGACACATGTGAGTACACATGATCTCGCGCATATAGCCCGCATTACCGTAGGTACAAAACGCGAAGAACAAAACGGAAAATGTTGCCCAGAAACCGGCGTCTAAGGTGAAGAAGTCAGCAAAAAGTTGGCGCACATCGGTGAAGTAGCCGACAAAGGTCAATGACGTGAGTAGCGCAACTGAAATCCAGCCCAGTTGTTTACCAGTCTTACGCCAGAACTTATCAAAGTCCATTTTGCGTTCGTCCAGTTTAATACGCTTGTTGCGCGGCCCTTCAAACTTCTTCTCAAACCACATGAAAATAAAGGTCCAAGTGGTCTGCGGACACATAAAGCCACACCAGACACGTCCCCAGATTGTGGTCACAAAAAACAATGCTACAGCTGCAACAATCGCGAACCACGCCAACACCGTGAAGTCTTGTGGCCATAATGTGAGGCCATAGATCCGGAAGCGTTGTTCCATGATATCCAGCAAAACTGCCTGCTGGCCGTTATAAGTTAACCAAGGGATGAGTGCAAAAATCGCAAGTAGAATGAAGCCCCAAGAGCGTCGAAAGTATTCCATCCCGCCTTTGACATCACGAACATAGATACGATTGCGAGCCGTGTTTGAGCCGCCTTTTTTGGAAGGACGCTGGATCTTGACCTTATCGGCCGATTGAACTGTGACTTTTTGTTCCATGACGTTACCACTAGAAACAGGTCATTGTGCGGACAGTATACCAGTTATCATATAAAGCCGCATTACTCTGCTGAATTTAAGATGCAATCTAAAAGTATGTTTGCACCCGCTTCGACATCATGCCAGTGAGACCACTCGTCAGGCGCATGGCTCACACCATTGACCGAGGGGATAAATATGAGTCCGGCCTGCGTAATCTCTGAAAAAAACTGTGTGTCGTGACCCGCACCACTGGGCATTCTGATGCAGCTTAAGTTACGCGCTTTGGCGCTTTTTTCTATGATCTGCGTCAACTTATCTGAACAGGACTGAGGCTTTAACCAACTGACTTGTTCATACTCAAACATCAGCCGGTGTTTACGAGCGATTGCAGATAACGCCTTGCGACACGCATCAGCAAGATCAGTCATCACCTCATTACTCATATCACGTCCGACAATCGTAAATATGGCCTCACCCGGCACAGTATGTGGACTGCCAGGTTTGAGCTCAACCTTACCTACTGTGATGCGCGTCTTATCGGTGCCATCCTCGGCAATAATGCGTTCGATTTCATGTGCAAAATCAGCTAATCCCATAAACGCATCGCTACGCATATTCATGGGCGCGGTACCCGCATGATCAGCCTTACCCTTTAAATGCACAATCCATTTAAACACGCCTGAAATCCCCTCAACGGCACCGATACTCACTTCTTCATTAAAGAGCACCGGACCTTGCTCGATGTGTAGCTCGTAAAACGCCTTGAGTCGACTCGGTGGCCATGCCGCATCAAGCACATCCATCACATCAAGGTTATGCTTTGCCATTGCATCTTTCAGGTATACACCGTCGGCATCATGCGCGGACATCAGCCAATCCATGTTAACGACGCCTGCGAGCGCTTGCGAACCCATCATACCGCCGAAACGACCTTCCTCTTCTGCGGTACCAACGACCCATACAGGATGTTTCAGCTTTACATCGTTTTCTTTCAACGTGCGCAATACTTCAAATCCAGCTAGTACTCCGAGCGCACCATCAAACATACCGCCTGCCGGCACTGTATCAAGATGAGATCCTGTTAAAACGGCGGGTGTCTCATGGTAATCGCCGATACCAGCGAACACATTACCCGCGCCATCCATGTGGCATTTAAAACCTTCTTGCTCAGCCAAGTTCAGAAACCAACGACGAGCTTCCATGTCAGCATCGGTAAAACCCCATCGATATACACCATGATCCGACTCGTTATAACCAATTTGAGAAAGCTCACGTAACGTTGATTTCAAGCGTTCAGCATTGATATTCATAGTTCCTCCACTCATTGTATTAATAAGCTTAGGACACATCAGTAAAAAGATAAAAAAAGCCCACCGACAAGCGGTGGGCAAAGCGTTGTGAGCAGTTGGGGCTGCTCTAGACAGGGATCGGAGCACAGCTCCTAGGGGGATTACGACAGTTTACGTGCAGTCAATGCTGCATTAAGTACCGCCGCCAACTTAATTGATGTTTGAATCGCTTGTGCTGTGACATCATGTTGAACGAGTGTCTTCACGTGCGAATCAATACATAAACCACAACCATTTAACGCTGAAACAGCGAGCGAGAACAACTCAAAATCCGCTTTATCGACACCGGGATTTGCCATCGCATTCATCCGCAGACCCGCTGGCATCTTAGAAAACTGTTTATCACTCGATAAGTGAAGAAAACGATAATAAACATTGTTCATCGCCATCAGCGTTGCCGCTAACTTTGCCGCCTGCTTCACGTTATCTTCGACTTTGTCACCAGTTTCGTTCTCAATCGTCTGAATGAGTTCTTCATCGCCTAAGCTATACGCCAAGGATAAAGCAGTACCGTAGAATTGATCGGTCGTTAGACCGGATGTATCGACACTGTTAAACAGACTCGACAAATTCAGCTTAGTATCTTTGCCGTGGTCACCTAACAACTGTTTGTAATCTGCAATCGCCATCATTACCTCTACCTCGACGAGTCATTTATTAAGGGGACTCGAGTGAGCCCCCAACCAATCATCACTTACAGAGTGTCACCACCGACAGCACGGTTACATGGGCACAGCTCGTCAGTTTGTAAACCATCTAAGATACGTAATATCTCAGCAGGGTTCCGGCCGACGTTTAAGTTATTAACCGACACGTGTTGGATAACGTTGTGTGGGTCCACAACAAAGGTCGCACGTAAAGCCACGTTTTCTTCTTTGTCACGTACACCTAAACCATCAACGAGTGAACCATTGTCAGCGAATGAATACTGGTTCAAACGGTCAAGGTCAGGATGCTCACGACGCCATGCCAACTTAACGAACTCGTTATCCGTGCTGCCACCTAAAACCACAGCATCGCGGTCAGCAAATTCTTCGTTCAACTTAGCGAATTCAACGATTTCAGTGGGGCATACAAAGGTGAAATCTTTTGGATAAAAGAAAATAATTTTCCATTTACCTGTAAAGCTGTCTTGCGTCACTGTTTCGAATGCGCTCTCACCATTTTCCTCTGGCATATTAAATTTTGGCTTCGCAGCAACTACACTGAAATCTGGTAATTTATCGCCTACTGTCAACATAATGTTGTCTCCTAATCATTGAGTAGTGTCTTAACGTTTCGAGGAGCATAGTAGGGAAATTTATTGATTGGATAAAACGAATAAAACCTATTAAGATAATCGAAAAAGCAATAACCACAGGTGAACAATGAGCAAATTACCGAGTTTGAAGAATCTTAACTACCTGATTGCATTACATCAGCAGCAAAACTTTAATCGCGCCGCAGCCGCCTGTAACGTCAGTCAGTCGACTCTGAGTAGCGGCATTCAGAACCTAGAAGAGCAATTGGGCTGCCAATTGATCGAGCGTGATCATAAGTCCTTTTTATTTACCGCGCTCGGTGAAGAGGTCGTTGAACAAGCGAGAAAGATTATCACCTCGACCGAAGAGCTGATGCACTATGCCAAAGGCCATGGCAATATTATGGAAGGCCCTGTACGCCTAGGTATTATCCCTACCATTGCGCCCTTCGTCGTCGCTGAACTAAGTCGTCGCGTTCAGGCTAAGTTTACCAAACTCGACCTACAGATATCGGAAGATACCACGGCCAATTTATTGAGCGCTTTGCGCGATGGCGAGCTGGATATATTGCTGTTAGCGCTACCGATGGATATCCATGGCAACCAGAAGTGGTTACTCGGGCGCGATCCGTTCAAGTTGGTTGCGCACAAAGAAATAGCTGATCAGCTTGGAGAGCCCGTTGACTACGATAAGCTACCCGATGGTAGTATTTTCTTGCTCGAGAAAGAGCACTGTTTAACGGGGCATGCGGTATCGGCATGCCAATTAACCGATACGGTTAAAGTCAACCCGTTTACGGCGACGAGCTTACACAGCCTAGTTCAGATGGCCGATGCTAAGAAAGGTGCGACGTTTATGTCACAAATGGCCATCGACCGCGGCATCCTCGATAACACCGACCTCAAGCCATTGAAGCCAGCAGGTCAGGAGGCGTTCCGTGATATAGGTATGGTTTATCGGCCTACCACAAGTCGACGCCAAACCTTTCGTAAGCTGGCAGAACTCATTGCTCCGTTACTGCCAGTAAATACGCTGAACTAAGTCTATCGCCGACGTGCTGGCGGTAGCGGATAACGCTCCGCCAGACTGATACTTTCGCCATCCGGTTTAATAACACGCGCATGGCGACGATTAAGCTGGCGCGGATCGGTCACTCCACACGAATGAGCAATTATATTAACGCCATACTCGAGGTATTTATGGTAATTGGCGACGCGTTCCGATTTATCTTGTGGATCTAAACCACGTTGCAATTTCGGGTCATCGGTCGTCACACCGGTCGGGCAAGTGTTTTTATTACACTGCATGGCTTGAATACAACCGAGCGAAAACATAAAACCACGGGCTGAGACAACAAAGTCAGCTCCCATCGCAATCGCCCAAGCAACATCCGCAGGCGAGATCATTTTGCCAGAGCAAATGATACGAATACGTTTGTGTAAACCTGCTTCTGTTAGTTTATCGACCAAGATAGGTAAGCTCTCTGAAAGCTTTAAACCCACATAATCAATCAGTGGCTGCGGTGCCGCTCCTGTACCACCATCCGCACTATCGAGCGTAATAAAATCTGGGGCCGCTTCTTCACCGCGGCTGAGTATGCTATCGACTAACTCGTCAATCCAGCTTGGGTCACCCATGACAAACTTAAAGCCTGTCGGCTTACCAGTAATTGTGCGTACTTTATCGATGAAATCGAGTAGCTCTTCATTATTGCTAATTTCAAGGTGGCGGTTAGGACTGATCGCATCTTCACCCACTTTAATACCGCGGATTTCAGCAATTTCTTGGTTGACCTTAATGCCCGGAAGAATACCGCCTTTACCTGGTTTGGCACCCTGACTTAATTTAATTTCGAACATTTTAACCGAATCATGACGACCTAATTCAGCTAAACGTGACTCATCGAGTTTACCGTCTTGCGTGCGCACACCGAACTTTGCAGTGCCCATTTGAAAAACCACATCGCAGTGACCCGATAAGTGATAGGGCGACAGTCCGCCTTCACCGGTATTAAGCCAGCAACCTGCCTTTTTAGCACCGGCAGATAATGCTTTAACCGCAACCGGCGACAACGCGCCATAACTCATACCCGAAATATGAAAATACGAAGTGGGCGAGTAGGGTTTGCTGCAGTACGGTCCAATTTTTACGGGCTGAGGACTCACTGATTGCTCAGCAAGCGGCGGGTAAGGTGCATTACTAAAAATAATGGTTCCAGTACGGGTCAAATCTCGGGTCGAACCAAAGGCAACATTGCGATCGGCGTTTTTAGCGGCACGATAAACCCAACTTCGTTGCGCACGATTAAAAGGCATTTCTTCACGATCCATAGCGAAGAAATACTGCCGCATAAATTCGCCCATGCGTTCAAATATGTAGCGAAATCGTCCCACAACGGGGTAGTTACGCCGGATAGTGTGACGCGTTTGTATCTTATCAACAACATACATCACACCCACACTGACGACGAGCGCAATAATACCTAAAACAAAAAGCGCCGCTAACCATTGTGCGACGGTTAGCAGCGCTGAGTTATCAAACCAAGATTGACTTTCCATTATCGAGCTTCTTGTACCTTATTCAGTGAAGCTGTGATGGAATCTGCATTAACACCTTCCATTGAGCGTGTTTGCAATTGACTCCAATCGACTGGCCCACCGACATGATCTTCAATCAATCGACGGCTTTCGTCCTTGGTGAGAGGACCATCCACTTTAATTGTGTACAAGCCATCGCCCTCATGTGTATCCGCATTAGCAGAGTTCGGCAAATAGATAGTGCCGTTATTAAAGTCCACAGCGTATGCAATTAGACCAGGGATAACGAAAAGTAGCAGACCAACACCATTAAGTGCTGCGACACCCGCATCGATGCGTCCACCGGTTTGTCCCTTACGCTCTGGATACAGTAAGGTTCCACACGCTGTTAAGTGGAGAATCAGTGTGACACTGACAGCGGCTTTTAACAATGACTTGGATTTCATAAGCATTCCTTTAGTTTTGTAATTTATAATTAACAACATCATTAAGTAAGGCTGTGATCTATAAAGAGATCAAGAAAAGTCATCAAAATCTGAAATTAATACGTATACTAAAAATATTAAAAACTATACAAGTTAATTATGGAGGCTCCATGAAAAACAACCTCTCTGCAGTAGCGGCTGCGCTGTTGTCAGCGACGATGAGTACCTCGGTTCTCGCGCAAGAAGTCCAGACAGAACGTCATACGCTGTCGCTGGAGACTATTAGCGAAGGACTTAACCACCCCTGGGGCATCGCCTTTTTACCATCGGGCGATATGCTGGTTACCGAGCGTTCAGGCACGCTAAATATCATTACGCAGGACGGTAAAAAAACACCCATACAAGGTACGCCTGAGGTGGTTGCAAAAAGCCAGGGGGGTCTACTTGACGTCAACATCGACCCCAATTATGCAGACAACGGCTGGGTTTACATCAGTTATTCAGAGCTCGACCCAGGCGGCGGGAAGGGAAATAGTACCGCGGTCATGCGCGGTAAAATCGACGGAGATAAATGGACTCAAGGCGAGGTTATTTTCCGCCAAGCGCCAAAGTATGAAAGTAACGCCCACTTCGGATCCCGTCTTGTATTCTCTCCCGAAGGACACTTATTCATTACCCTAGGCGATCGCTATTCGCGTATGGAAGACGCACAAACACTTGATAACCATCATGGTAAAGTAATACGTATCTGGCCAGACGGCTCTATCCCTGAAGATAACCCATTTGTTGGTCAAGCTAACGCCCTAGAGGAGATCTGGTCTTATGGTCACCGTAACGTCCAAGGTGCTGCTATCCATCCCGATACGGGTGAGCTATGGACGATTGAGCACGGTCCGCAGGGCGGTGACGAGGTTAACATTCCTGAAGCAGGTAAAAACTACGGCTGGCCGACCATCACTTATGGTGAGGACTACGGCGGTGGTGAAATCGGTATTGGCACACATAAGGAAGGCATGGAGCAGCCTTTTTACTACTGGCTTCCTTCAATTGCCACGGCCGGCTCAATCTTCTATACCGGCGACAAATTTCCCAAGTGGAAAGGTGATTTACTGGTGACCGCTTTACGCGGACAAACGATTGCACGATTAGATCTTGAAGAAGGTCGTGTTCTGCACGAAGAACGGATGTTAGAAGACGCAACCAGTTTCCGTATCCGTGATATTGAACAAGGTCCTGAAGGGTTTCTATATATCCTAACCGATGCCGATAGTGGCCAACTTATTAAACTGTCACCCGTAAAATAATTATGAAGTATTTACGCACAATAACAGGGCTGGCTCTTGCGCCAGCCCTTTGTTTTAGCCAAGAAATTAATGAAATCATCGAGGTGAATGCGCAGCAGTCCGGTAGCGAATGGCGCATGACCCCCGGTAGCGTTGACCTTATCGATATCAACCAGCAACTGCCATCTTTGAATATTGATGCGGGAGATACACTTCGCGCCATTCCGGGTATTCAGGCGGATACACGCTACAACTATGCCCAGGACACGCGTCTCGTCGTGCGTGGATTCGGTGCACGCGCAGCATTCGGTGTGCGTGGCTTGCAGTTGAATGTCGATGGTGTACCGCTGTCCATGCCTGATGGCCAAGCGCAAACCTCAAGTATCATTTTAGACGAAGCAGAAACAGTCGAAGTGTTCCGCGGTCCACTCGCTGTTCTATACGGTAACACGGGCGGAGGCGTGGTCGAATGGAACACGCGTGCACCACAGCGAACCACGAGTGAGATTGCTGTAGCCGCAGGTGCCAACGATCTTACCCGCGCCAAAGGCCAATTTGACTGGGTCAATGATGCCCACAAATTGCGCTTCATTGCCACCGACTTGTACACCGCAGGACCTCGCCCTCACAATACGGCAAAGCGTCAGCAACAAGGGTTGAGGTACTACTTTGATATCAACGACCAACAACAACTTATCCTACGGTACGACAACAACAACGCCCCATTGTTAGAAGACCCAAGTGCGCTAACCCCCAGTGCTTGGCGTCAAGATCCGGAGCAAACCGTCGGTCGAGCCATTGATTTCAACACCCGAAAATCCATTCATCATCGGCAAGGTTCTCTGACATGGAAGCTCGACGCCGACGGTTATCGCGCACGTATTGCGGCTTGGCAGGGTGATCGCGACGTTATCCAGTTCTTACCCTTTGCAGGAGATGCCATTGGTAGCTCGGGTGCCGTCATCGATTTGTCGCGCCAGTTCGAAGGCAGCTCAGCTTATGTAGAGTGGCAAGCCACAGCGCAAACAGATATCGGTTTTGGTTTGCGATACGAGCGCCAGCAAGACCATCGATTCGGTTTTGTGAACGATGAAGGTGAAAAGGGTGACTTGCGCCGCAGCGAGTTTAACTATGTTAGAAAGCAAGCCGTCTATACTCGGCTTACGCATCAGTTTAATGAACAATGGCGAATAACCGCTGGCGCTCGGCATAGCCGCTTTGACTTCTCGGTAGACGACCAGTTTATTATGCCAGGCGATCCCGATGACAGCGGTCAAAATGAGCTGAGTGATAACTCTGGAGCGGTCGGTCTTACATGGGCGTTTGCGCCGCGCTGGTCAACCTATATCAGCCTGGGGTCAGGCTTCGAAACACCCACCTTAACTGAATTGGCTTATCGTAATAATGGCAGTGGTCTAAATACCGAACTATCGCCCAGTCAATATCGACAAACCGAGTGGGGCTTAAAATTTAATTCATCAGGGCGGTTTTCCTCGCAATTGGCAATTTTCGATATTCAGTCTGAGGACGACATTGTTATTGATCAATCGAACGACGGACGCACAACCTACCGCAACGCGGGCGAGACTGAGCGTCAAGGTATCGAGTGGCAGCTTAACGTGCAGCTAACTGAGCAATTAGATAGCTTTGTATCCTACAGTTATATCAATGCCAACTACCAAGGCGGCTTATATAACGGTAATCAGCTACCTGGGGTCGCTGACAGCCAATGGTTTACACGACTCACTTGGCAACCCATGCAAGCCACTAAAGTTCAATTACTCGGCCAGTATCGCGGTGAAACTTATGCCGACGATAGTAATGCAGTAAAATCACCGAGCTACGTAAAATGGGATTTGGCAATAACCCAGCAGTGGCAGATAGCCGAGAATGAGTTTGAAGCTTGGCTTCGAGTGGATAATTTGTTGGATAGAAACTACGTGGGAGCGGTCGTTGTTAATCAAGGCAGTGGTCGTTCATTTGAACCCGGAATCGGCCGTTCGGCAAGTATCGGTGTGAGCTGGCATCATCTATTTTGATGCCAGCTCTAACATCATACGGTTATAACATCGCCCGTAACACATCGAGCAAACGCTCAGCCGTTTGTTCAGATGATGCGGGGTTTTGACCCGTAATCAACATACCGTCCTGTACAGCATAAGACTGCCAGTCATCAACCTTACGATAGTGACCGCCTTTTGCCGATAACTCATCTTCGAGGAGGAAAGGAACCACGTCAGATAACCCGACGCCATCCTCTTCGGAGTTACTAAATCCAGTGACCGTGCGACCTTGGACTAGAGGGTCTCCGCCCGGTGTCTTCGCATTAAGCAGTACCGCAGGGGCATGACACACTGCAGCGACAGGCTTACCTTTCGACCAAAACTTCTCAATCAAATCAATCGATTGTTCATCGTTAGTGAGATCCCACAATGGACCATGTCCACCTGGGTAAAAGATAGCATCAAAATCATCAACACAGACTTCATCAAGCTTGCACGTACTACTAAGTTTTTTCTGTGCATCCTGATCTTCATTAAAACGTTTAGTCGCTTCTGTTTGAGCATCTTCCGCTTCACTGTTTGGGTCAATAGGCGGTTGTCCTCCTTTGGGTGAAGCAATCGTTACCTCAGCGCCAGCATCGACAAACGTGTAAAACGGTGCCGCGAACTCTTCCAGCCAAAATCCAGTTTTGTTACCTGTATCACCTAACTCATCGTGAGACGTCATAACCATTAAAATCTTCACGGTTTACTCCTTAGCGTTTGTACTCGTGCCCTTAATACGTTTTCAGCTTTCAGATTGATCAGTTTGACCCTCTAACCAACGATAAAGTGTGCGCCGCGTAACGCCTAAAATTTCTGCCGCCTTTTTCTTATTGCCACCCACATGATTCATAACGTCCTGAATATATGCATCTTGATGGGCTTGCAAGGTATGCCAGTGTGGCTGTTTATCGGCTGTTGGATCACGCACTTCCAGCATGCGCTCGGGTAGATCATCGACTTGTAAATGGTGCGACTGCGCGAAAGTCACCGCGCGCTCAATCGCGTTTTGCAGTTCTCGTACGTTGCCAGGAAAACGATAACGATAGAGTATGTCCAGTGCATCGGTATCAATGTCAGTGATACGCTTACCCGCCTTTTCTGCATAAATACTAATAAAGTGATGCGCTAAACGCTCAACGTCCTCGCCTCGTTCACGTAACGCAGGTACCGTCACACTGAAGGTTTCTAATCGATAAAACAGATCTTCACGAAACTCGCCATCCCGCACACGCTGCTCTAAATTTTGATGGGTTGCAGCAATAATACGTACATCAACTTTTTCTTCCTCATCACTGCCCACCGCGCGCAAGGTTCCTTCTTGTAACACCCGGAGCAATTTAGCTTGAAGTGCCAACGGCATTTCACCGATTTCATCAAGCAGTAGGGTGCCACCATCAACCTGTTTGAACAGCCCCAAGCGTTTGCCTTGAGCGCCAGTGAATGCCCCTTGCGTATGACCAAAAAACTCACTTTCCATCAGTTCTGAGGGAATGCCCGCGCAGTTCACTGCTTGAAAAGGTTTGTCGCGCCGCTCGCTAAGCTCATGGATTGCGCGCGCAACCAGCTCTTTACCGGTGCCAGATTCGCCGGTAATAAGTACACTGCCATCGGCTGTGCCGAGTCGCTCAATTTGATGATACAACTTACGCATTGCGGGACTTTGACCGATAAGTCCTGCGGGTCCTTTTTGCTGCGACTTAAAACGAGTCAACTCTTGCTTTAATAAGCGATGCTCTAACACTCGTTGCACACTCAGAAGCAGATGCTCAACATCAAGTGGCTTAGTCAAGAAGTCAGCCGCTCCTTGTTTTAGCGCATCAACCGCCTGATCGACGGTGGCAAACGCGGTAATCAGGATGAGTGCGGGCGCGCCCGCCTCTCTGACATGCTCAAGTAGTGACAAACCTGAAGAACCGGGTAGGCGAATATCACTGACAACGACATCAACCGAAGGCAGCTCAGCTTGATAGTCCTCGGTTGATGGAAAGGCAAAAACTTTATAGGCCTCTGCTTCAAGCTCCTCAACAAGTAGCTCACGTAGCGCTGAGTCATCTTCAACAACTGCGATTTGCGCTGTATTAGCTGTCATTTGAATCTCCTGATCTGAGTCCTGAGTGAGGAAGTGATAAAGTCGCGCAACAACCGCCCTGAGAGCGGTTTTCAAGCTTCAATTGGCCGTCATGATCGTTCATGATGTGTTGCACGATGGTCAATCCCAACCCTGTCCCTTCACCCGTCGTTTTACTGCTGTAAAAAGGTGAAGTGGCATGCGTCTGAGCGCTTTGAGTAAGTCCGTCACCATCATCCATAATCATAATGGCGGTCGCGCTTGGTGTTTGACTCACAGCAATACGCACCTCTGATTTAGCCGCTTGATACGCGTTTCGTAGCACGTTCACTAATGCCAGCTCCATACGGGATACATCAACCTTAAAAACTTCATCGCCCTGATACTCAATGACACATTGGATATCATCATTCTCGAGCTCAAATCCCACACTAGTGCAGGCGCGCTCTATCAGCGCTTTTATCGGCACTTGTTGGCGTTCGCTCACAGGCGTGCGAGAAAAGGCGAGTAGTTGATTGACTAATCTTGTTAACCGATGAACTTGACCCCGAATGGCTTGCAGTTGGCGCTTATCGTCATCGCTAGTCGCATGTTTCAACAGCTTTTTAGCACGGTTATCGATCACCGTGAGCGGTGCACCAAGCTCGTGCGCAACACCACTCGATACTGAACCGATCGCGGCCATTTTTTCTTGCGCGCGCAGGGCTTCGTTCAAGCGCTGCTCTTCTTGTCTTCTGTCACGGATTTCGTGCTCGGCTCGCGTCACCGCCTCAAGCATTTCATTCAAGCCCTGGCTAATTGCTACAATTTCGCTCGGCCCTTGGGTGTCTACCCGCACGTCGCGACGACCTTGCGCGACTTGTTGCATAATATTTCGAAGATACAGAACATGACGCCCTACACCGCGATAATGACCAAAGACCAGTACCGCGATAGTCACCACCGCAAAAATAAACCAACTAATCCACGCGACTTGGCTTAGTTGCTCAAACCGTTCATCAAAATCGCTGGCGCGTCGATTGATTTGCAGAAGGCCAATAATACGGCCGCCACGATCAACAATCGGGAGAAACTGTGAGAAGACTTCACGACCCTCAACTTGACGATAATCATCTTGTGACACGCCCGTTTGAACTGTTTGTCGCGCTAACCAGCTATCGGATAAGTCGGTTTCTGTCACGCCAGCTTCCGCCACTTGTTGACCGTTCACGTCGTAAACTGAGGCGCCGTACACACGACCAATATTGAATACTGAATCAAGGTTGGCTTGCACAGTGGTCAAATCATTGTTTAACAACGCATCACTGATAGGCAGACTGATTGCCCGACCTATCAATTTAAGATCGGTTTTAAGCCGCTCTTCTTCTTGTTGACCCGCAATATTCAACCCAAAGGTTATGGCAGCCCCAGAAATTAGGAGCATCGGAATGACCACGTACAGCAACAGGCGGCGCTGAATACTTGAAAGCGGTAAGGTGTATCTTTTTGTCACATTACCTCCTTGGTGTGTATCAAAATGATACATAAGAAACTGTAAATTTTCTTCGTATCATTTTCGATATTTATTTTTCCTTTATATTTCATGGTGTTATAAATTTGGCATGATCTTCGCTTAAGTAATATCGACACGTTTTTTCGAACAACAGGAGTTCATCATGAAAAAGACAATGATTGCATTAGCATCAGCAATGACTTTAGCCACGACTGCTGCAGCAGCGCAAACTCAAGATAACGCAATGCAGAATCAGATGGCTCAACAGCAAGCTCAACAAAAAATCACTGAAGGTATGTTAGTGAAATTTGTTGCAGCAATGGAAGACGTACAAAAAGTGACGACAAAATATCGTGACAAGTTCCAAAATGCTGAAAATCAAGAGCAAGCGCGTAGCATCCAGCAAGAAGCACAAAAAGAAATGATCGCAGCTGTGGAAGATTCAGGTCTGACGCCACAGCAGTACAACATGATCATTCAGCGTGCACAAAGCGATGAAGAGCTGCGTACACGTCTTCAAGATATGACATCAGGTGAAGGCAACTCGTAATTGAGGCGCAAAACTTAGTTAAAAGGGCGGTCTTAGTACCGCCCTTTTTTGATCATAATCGCCTGTCATAACGTAGCACCTTAGTATTCATGTGAATTTAAAAGGAGTGTCTAAGTGAAAGCGGCGGACCTCATGGTAAAAGCTCTCGAGAATGAGGGTGTAGAATATGTGTTTGGAATCCCAGGAGAGGAGAATCTCGATCTGCTCGAGTCTCTCTCAAATTCATCCATCGAACTCGTATTAACTCGTCACGAACAGGCGGCAGGTTTTATGGCGGCAACCTACGGAAGGTTGACAGGAAAACCCGGCGTCTGCTTGTCTACTCTTGGACCCGGTGCAACCAACTTAGTCACTTCAGTTGCTTATGCCCAACTGGGTGCAATGCCGATGGTAGTCATCACGGGACAAAAACCGATTAAAGACCGCCCGCAAGGTCAATTCCAGATCATTGATGTTATCGATATGATGACGCCAATCACTAAGTACACTCAACCAATTATTAGTGCTAAGACGATACCTTCGCACGTGCGAGAGGCTTTCCGTCGTGCCGAAGATGAACGGCCAGGTGCAGCGCACCTTGAGCTATCAGACGATATTGCCGCTGAAGAGGTTGATGCAACCCCAATTACACCGAGTTACTCGCGTCGTCCGATTACTGAGCATAAGTCTGTCGATTACGTATTAAAACTGTTGAAGGAGGCCAAGCACCCGTTGATTGTGATCGGTGCTGCTGCCAACCGTAAAATTACCGCGAAGATGCTCCGTGCGTTCGTCGATAAGACAGGTATTCCGTTTATCACAACGCAAATGGGTAAAGGCGTCATTAATGAAGATCATCCACGTTGGTTGGGCAATGCCGCGGTATCCGACGGCGACTATCCACATCGTGCCATAGAACAAGCTGACTTGATCCTCAACGTCGGTCACGACGTCGTTGAGAAACCGCCATTTATGATGAAACCTGATCAACGCAAGGTGGTTCATATCAACTTCCAGGGTGCCCAAGTCGATTCTGTTTATTTCCCACATGCCAGTATGATTGGCGATATTGGTAATAGCATTTGGCAGCTTAAAGAAGGTATCGAGCCGCAGTCTCATTGGGATTTTGAGTTCATGCTTAAAGTACGCGAGCATATGCGTGATCATACCGATGAAGGTGCACATGATGAGGCTTTCCCTATGTTACCTCAGCGCCTAGTAGAAGAAGTGAGAGAAGTCATGCCAGACGACGGTATCATTGCGTTGGACAATGGTATCTACAAAATCTGGTTCGCTCGCAATTATCCAGCGCGCCAGCCAAATACAGTCTTGCTCGATAACGCGTTGGCATCGATGGGTGCAGGTTTACCTTCCGCGATGGCCGCTAAATTGGTTCACCCAAATCGCAAGGTGGTTTCTATCTGCGGCGACGGTGGCTTTATGATGAATTCGCAAGAAATCGAAACCGCTGTCCGTATGAACCTCGACTTGGTTGTGCTTATTCTAAACGATAGTGCTTACGGGATGATCAAGTGGAAACAAGAGCACATGGGCTTGCATGACTTTGGTTTAGACTTTAAAAATCCTGATTTTATAAAATATGCAGAAGCTTACGGTGCCAAAGGCTATCGATTAGCTGCAACGGAAGAACTGCAGCCACTGATGCGTGACTGCATGGAGCAGGGTGGTGTACATATCATTGATGTTCCGGTTGATTACTCGCGTAATGTTGAGCTGCTCAACGAGGAAATCCCTAAACGTGCGAAAGCAATCCAAGCCTAATCTTTTAGGCTTGGATGCGTATCTGCAAAAATAGGGTAGTCGTTAATTTTGTCTAGAAATGCCTGTAGCTTGGGGAATTCATTTAACGAAATCAGTGAACGAAAGAGCCCCCAGCTCAGGAAACAACCTAAGCGCAGCTCACCATCGCTGAACGGATGCGGCCCCTCATAAGCAACAGCATGGTCGCGACTTTCCATTAAAGCGAGAATTTCATGCACGCGCTCATGCTGACGCTTCATGTAACCATTGTTTTCCGGCGTGACACCTTCCTTGCTCAACAAGAATAAATTGATGGTGGCGTCCATCGCTGTATTCACCAAACAATACTGGTCAAAATCAGTGGTATCCGCGAAAAAACGCTCACCGTTCTTTTCGCGCACATATTTTAATATGCTCGAAGAATCAAAAAAACGCAGGTCATTGTGGTGTAAAAAAGGTACCTTTTTAGCAGGACTCAACTTTGCACTCATATCGTGATCAGTCTCGGTAAGCGAATACGCTAAGCCCGTTTCTTTAAACGCAATACGACAGTGCCGTACATACGGTGAAGTATAACTACCAAACAGTTCCATAAACCGCTCTCCTATTAATGGTCTCGACAAGGCTCGTCGGGATACTCAAGTTCAATTGTAGTATGCGCCAAATTAAAGCCTTGTAGCGCATCGGAAATATTAAGTTTGAGCTTTCCTCGTTGCTCCGCAGTCAGCTCGCGCGCAACCACAATATGCGCGGTTAATACATGACGCTCGCCATCAAGCGACCAAAAGTGAATATGATGAGCATCTTGCACATCATCTAGTTTTATCAGTTTTTCTTGAATGGCGATATAGGCTTCTTCGCTAGGCGCTGCTTGCACAAATAGCTTCACTGTAGATGCCAGAGTACGAATAACATTAAGTAAGATAAATAAGGTAAAGCCGATAGACAATAAAGGATCAAGAATAGGCCAGTCGACAAAATACAGTACGACTGAGACTATCAATACTGCGACCCAGCCCAGTACATCTTCGATCAAGTGCCAGTTTAATACACGTTCATTAAGTGTTTCGCCTGCGCTTAGTTTAAACGCCGCATACCCATTAACGGCAACGCCAAACACAGCCAAACCAATCATGCCCTCAACAACCGGCATCACGGGGTCAAGTAACCTAGGAATAGCGGTATAAAGCACCCAAACAGAGCCGGCAATTAAAATAACCGCATTAATAAATGCCCCAACCAATGAGAGCCGCTGATACCCATACGTGAAGGTGCGAGATGGGTCTCGCTTACTGAATTTGTTGAGTAACCAAGCTAGACCAATAGATAAGCTATCACCTAAGTCATGCACCGCATCCGCAAGGATAGCCGTACTGTTCGTCAAGACTCCACCGATAAACTCAATAATAGTGAAACCCAAATTGAGAAAAAATGCCCAACCAATCCTATTCGAAGACATATCGTGATGGTGATGATGGTGATCGTGACTCATAAACTCCACTTCTTGATTCAGTGACACGGACAACAGAGTGTATGTTGACTTAGCAACTACTATGACACGATAAAATGTATATGCGAAGCATATCGCGATTTCAGTCGCACTGATTTCGTCCTTTTGGGCTGACAAAACAGCATTACTACCGTAATGTAATAACAATGTTAAAAAAAATGAGAAAATACAGTGCGCAAACTTCTTATACTCGGATTGCTTTTAGCGAGCTTGAACACCCTTGGTAAAACGCTTGAAACACCGACTTATCTTATCCAATGCCAAGATTGCACGACCGATCAGCTACGTGACTGGTTCTTTAACACTATCGTTCTTAATACAAATGAAAGTCCCGAAAAAGAACATCAAAATATCTATTCACAGTACCGCATCATCGTACATCGACCTGAGTCTTCTAGATACGATGCGTTTAAAGTAATCGCACCCGTAACACGCTTAATGCAAGGCGATATTAAACCGGAAACCTTTAATTTTTCAGAGACCTCTTAAACGAACAGTGAAACCTATCTCGCGAAGCAGCTGTTTGCCTATGCAAAGCAAGTCGATAAACAATTAGGTCATATCAGTGACCAATTAAGTCGTTCGTTTAAAGCTGCGGATGACTTCCAGCAATGGCTCAATTCAAACAGCACGCAAGCTAATAACCACGTCTGCACAAACGACCCTCAATATCTCGGATTAACGTCTTTCTTTTCGGTTGACGCACGTAAACAGTTACAACAACAAGCGATCCAACTGTTTAGCAAAACCGACTTCAACAGCGAACCAGCGACGATAAAGGTAGCCAACCAGTCTCGCTTTATTAAGGGCACTCTCAACCAATCGTCTATTTACTTGGTTAAGCGAAAGGCGCTTCATAAGTCGACAATATCGTTAAACTTTGCCAATCCAGAGGACCCACAAAACTCTGCGAAAGCGACTTTTCTCCTGACATTAGAGGGCGATACCCTGACTATTAACCCTATTGCGTCGTTAACACGACTAGGCAACAAGAACCTGAGTCTTTTCGAGGACTTTGGCGGAGAAGTGTCACCATGTGCTGTTGCGGCAATGAATAACTATCAAACACCTCAAACAATTAGACAAACACAGAAAGAGCCTACACTTGTAGCTAATGTTAATCCCGATAATCCACATTTATGCGCATACATCTATGGCGCGCAAGGCGATACTCGTAGAATGATTTTAGGCGCAACCTGTAGCTTGATGTCGAATGGAGCTGATACCGTTGATAGCCGCTAGCTATAGAATTCCGAAAGGCTTCTATCTTTCGTCTGACGACGACAAATTGTTCAATTTACCAGAGGCTACATTATGCCCTTAATACTAGTCCACGTTGCAATCATAGCTCTCATCACACTACTCTGTATAAAAATGAAAGTGTGGGTACCTATGCTTATCACGTTAATTCTATCCTTTACTTATTTTTATTGGATAATCAGTAACAGCCAACCGGACGGTCTTTCAAACATAGTTTTCTTTATTTGGCCTCCTCTTTATACAATATTATGCGGCGGATTTTGGTTTCTCTTTAATAAAATGCGGTTAGCGTTATAAAAGGTTATCAGTGGGAAAATTCGGGGTTTTATATCAAGCCTAATGACTATCGTTTTAATCTAATTAAAAAATTGAAGTAGGTTGTGCAAGTGATTAAATTTAAGTTCAATCATTTTTGGTTTGTTTTTCTTTTGTTGTTTTTTTTAAGTAGCCTCTATTTTTTTTGGCCAGACAAAGATCTAGTCATCAATTTTTATGAGACGGGCGACGGCACTCAGTTTGAAGCAAAAGTGACCATTGGCATGACACTTATGATTTTTGCAGTTTTTATTTATATGCCATTTCGAATGATTACTGAACCATTTTTTCGTATTGGTTAGAAAATAATAGTCTTTTCATAAAAAAGTTTGGAAAAACTAAAGAGGTTCCACTTAGTAAAATGGTTTATGTGCTTCGGAAACCATTATGGACAAGGTTTTTTGGCGCACCATATATGCTATTTTACTATAATGACAAGCGTTACAGAATACCGTCAGGATTTTACCTTTCTGAAAAAGATTATGAGTATTTAAAAACAGAAGTAGATATAACGGAACAGGGTAACTTAGAGGTGAAAGTTTAGTGTCATCCAGCAAAAAAAGGACATCTAATGTTACTCAAAAGATACATTTTATGTCCTTATTAGCCGTTGTTTAAAACGCAGTGACGGTTATTCAACCGTCACTGACTTCGCAAGGTTTCTTGGTTGGTCTACATCGGTGCCTTTAATGATGGCCACGTAGTACGACAACAACTGCAGAGGAATGGTGTACACGATAGGCGCAATAACTTCATCGCAGTGACAGACATTTAATACGTTCATCGTGTCATCACTGGTAAAGCGTGCGTTTTTATCAGAGAACACATACATAATGCCGCCACGGGCGCGCACTTCTTCAACGTTTGATTTAAGCTTCTCGAGCAGCTCGTTGTTAGGTGCAACGACAATAACCGGCATTTCTTCGTCGATTAACGCTAATGGACCATGCTTAAGCTCGCCAGCTGCGTATGCTTCCGCGTGAATATACGAGATCTCCTTGAGCTTTAATGCACCTTCCATCGCAATTGGATATTGGTTGCCACGACCAAGGAAAAGGCTGTGGTCTTTGCTCGCAAAATCGGGTGCAAGTGCTTCAATTTCAGCATCGAGTTCAACCGCTTCTTCGAGTTTAGCTGGCAACGTTTGTAACGCTTTTACGATGGCGGCCTGCTGTTGCTCATTCATGCCGCGATACTTACCAATGGCAACCGTCAACATCAATAACCCAGTAAGCTGAGTAGTAAATGCCTTGGTCGATGCCACACCAATTTCTGCACCAGCGCGCGTCATAAAGGCAAGGTCTGATTCGCGCACCATGGACGACGTTGCCACGTTACAAATCGTCAGACTGCCTCGATAGCCCATTTCTTTTGAAAGACGAAGCGCGGCCAATGTGTCGGCAGTTTCGCCACTTTGCGAGATGGTCACAAGTAAGCTATTAGGGCGTACAAACGATTGGCGGTATCTGAACTCCGAGGCGATCTCTACATTACATGAGATGTTCGCCATCGATTCGAGCCAGTATTTTGCCACCATCCCTGCATGATAACTGGTACCACAGGCGATGATTTGTACGTGTTCAATGGTTTTAAACAAATCAGCTGCGCCTTCGCCAAACGCATCGTCAAGTACCGTAGTCTCGGATAATCGGCCCTCGAGTGCGTTACGAACGGCAATAGGCTGTTCATGAATTTCTTTTAACATGAAATGTCGATACTGACCTTTACCACCTGCGTCGTAATTGACATCAGAATCGACCACTTCGCGCTCAACCGACTCATCAGCGCTATCGTAAATTTTGATATCGGTGCGATTAATATCCGCTACGTCACCTTCCTCGAGATAAATGAACTTGCGGGTAACTGGTAATAGCGCCAATTGATCAGACGCCACAAAGTTTTCACCGATACCAACACCGATAACAAGCGGACTACCTGAACGCGCAACAACTAATCGTTCAGGATCTTTTGTATCCATTACCACAGTGCCATAAGCACCCTCAAGCTGCCTTACAGCGGCTTTCAGTGCATCGAGTAGGTCATTGTGAGTCTTGCGTTCATGGTGGATAAGGTGAGCAATTACTTCTGTGTCAGTCTGGCTTACAAACTCGTAACCCAACGCTTGCAGTTGCTCGCGCAAAGTCTCATGGTTTTCGATGATGCCATTATGCACCACTGCAATTTCGTGTTCTGACAGGTGAGGGTGAGCATTGCGTTCAGTCACGCCACCATGGGTCGCCCAACGCGTATGTGCAATTCCAATGGTTCCATCCACTGGTGTCTCTTCAATCGCATCCGCTAACGCTTGCACTTTACCTGTGCGTTTTATGGTTTGTAAGTGCTGAGACTTATCGATAACAGCGATACCCGCTGAATCATAACCACGATACTCAAGCCGCTTCAGGCCCTCTAATAAAATTCCGCTTACACGTCGTTCCGACGTCGCTCCTACAATACCGCACATAATTACTGTTCCTTCTTTTGAGGTCGTTGCCAGCCCTCAATATTTCGCTGTTTTCCACGAGCGACCGCCAATTCTTTATCACCTACATCCCGTGTAATCACCGAGCCAGCGCCTACCGTTGCTTCCTTGCTAATCGTTACCGGTGCCACTAATGAACTGTTTGAGCCGATAAACGCGCCATCGCCAATGATGGTTTTAGACTTATTAACACCATCATAGTTGCAGGTGATAGTGCCGGCGCCAATGTTTGCATGACGTCCGACCTCAGTATCACCCAAATAAGTTAGGTGGCCGGCTTTTGAGCCTTCACCTAAACGTGATTTTTTCATTTCAACAAAGTTACCCACTTGTGCGCCATTCTCAAGGATAGCGCCGGGTCGCAAGCGCGCGAAAGGACCCACTTGGCAGCCTGCTTTTATTTGCGCGTCTTCAATATGACTGTTGGCTTTGATACGCGTGCCTTTGCCAATTCGACTATTTCTGATGACCGTATTAGGTTCGATGACAACGCCGTCTTCAAGTTCAACATCACCCTCAAGCACCACGTTGACATCAATAATGACATCGCTTCCGACTTTAATCGTTCCACGACAATCAAATCGATTCGGATCCATCAATGTGACGCCTTCGGTCATCAGTCGCTCAGCCATACGCCGTTGATATGCGCGCTCGAGTGATGCGAGCTGAACGCGATTATTTGCACCTTCAACTTCAGTAGTTGCGCTTGGATGCGTCGATGCAATGTTAACACCTTCCTCTGCCGCCATTGCCACGATATCGGTTAGGTAGTATTCACCTTGCGCATTGTCATTAGATAACGCGCCGAGCCAACGCTTGAGCGCATCGCCTGAAGCAACCATAATCCCAGTATTGACCTCGTTGACACGCAGTTGTTCGGGGTTAGCGTCTTTCTGTTCAACGATGCCCGTTACATGACCCATGTCGTTCCGAATTATACGACCATAACCAGTGGGATCATCGAGCTTCATTGTTAACAAACCCAAATCGGTTTGTTGACTTGCTTCAAGCAATTTGCTGAGTGTTTCTGGCATCAGCAACGGCACATCACCATAGAGAATAGCCACTTTCTCGTCGGCCTGAAGGTCACCCATGACTTGTTGTACGGCATGACCGGTGCCCAGTTGCTCCTTTTGTTCATTCCAGAGCAATGATGCATCGTTGATCGCTTCTTTTAGCAACTCACCGCCATGCCCATAAACTAAATTAATCGCATGGGGATTAAGTGCTTTGGCGCAATCAATAACATGTTGCACCATGGGTTTGTGAGCAACCGTATGTAACACTTTTGGAAGGTTCGAACGCATCCGTGTTCCTTTACCTGCTGCCAAAATGATTACGCGAAGCTTCATAAGCAATGCATCCTTACTGTTATTCTTTTGTTGAAATTCGCCCATATTCTACATACAAAAAAGGCCTTGTTGTACCAACAACAAGGCCTTTTAAAAGCTTTTTTGCTAATTTTTAACGTCTAAGCTTACGAATAACCTCAAGCTGCGCCATCGCGCGTGATAATTCTGCAATCGCCTCAGCATACGTCATGTCTGAACCTGAATCCGCAATCGCCTCTTCAGCACGCTTGCGTGCCGCTTCCGCTTCTTGCTCGTCCAATTCATCACCACGTACGGCAACGTCAGCAAGTACAATCACCTGACCTGGCTGCACTTCAAGAACACCACCGGCAACATACAGCAGTTCTTCTTGACCTTCCTCACTCACGAATCGAACCATACCTGGCTTGATTTTGGTCAGTAAAGGCGCGTGACCTGGGTAAATACCCAACTCACCTTCGCTACCCGACACCTGGACCGTTTGCACAACGCCGGTAAATAACCGACGTTCTGCACTCACGATTTCCAGATTTAACGTTTGTGTCGCCATTTAAACCTCCCAGTTGGTTACAGGTTTTTGGCTTTTTCAATCGCTTCTTCGATGGTACCTACCATGTAGAAAGCTTGCTCTGGAAGATCATCGTACTCACCTTCAAGGATACCCTTGAAGCCAGCGATTGTATCTTTGAGCGATACATACTTACCAGGCGCACCTGTAAATACTTCAGCTACGAAGAACGGCTGAGACAAGAAACGCTGGATCTTACGTGCACGAGCAACGGTACGTTTATCTTCTTCAGATAACTCATCCATACCCAAGATGGCGATGATGTCTTTCAACTCTTTATAACGTTGAAGTACTTCTTGCACACCCATCGCAGTATCATAGTGCTCATCACCGATAACCAGCGGATCAAGCTGACGCGAGGTTGAATCCAATGGATCAACCGCAGGGTAGATACCCAATGACGCGATATCACGGTTAAGTACAACAGTTGCGTCCAAGTGAGCAAAGGTTGTTGCTGGTGATGGATCCGTCAAGTCATCCGCAGGTACGTAAACGGCTTGAACCGAGGTAATTGAACCTGTTTTAGTTGACGTGATACGTTCCTGAAGTACACCCATCTCCTCAGCCAATGTAGGCTGGTAACCTACTGCTGATGGCATACGACCCAACAATGCAGATACTTCAGTACCCGCTAGGGTGTAACGATAGATGTTATCGACGAAGAACAATACATCGCGACCTTCGTCACGGAATTTCTCCGCGATGGTCAAACCGGTCAATGCAACACGTAAACGGTTGCCCGGTGGCTCGTTCATCTGACCATATACCAATGATACTTTGTCGAGAACGTTTGAATCGTTCATCTCGTGATAGAAGTCATTACCCTCACGAGTACGCTCACCAACACCAGCGAATACTGAGTAACCGCTGTGCTCGATAGCGATGTTACGGATAAGCTCCATCATGTTTACGGTTTTACCAACACCCGCACCACCGAACAAGCCAACTTTACCACCTTTCGCGAAAGGACAGATCAAGTCGATAACTTTGATACCTGTCTCAAGCAAATCGCTAGTATTTGACTGCTCTTCGTACGTAGGTGCTGCACGGTGAATAGACATACGCTCTTCTTCACCGATAGGGCCCGCTTCATCGATAGGCTGACCTAATACGTTCATAATACGGCCCAGGGTTTTCTTACCCACTGGAACCATGATCGGCTCACCGGTGTTTTCAGCGATGATGCCGCGACGCAAACCGTCGGTAGTACCCATTGCGATGGCACGAACAATACCACCACCTAGTTGCTGCTGAACTTCTAGCACTAGGCCTTCAAGGTTACCTTCGGTCACTTTCAATGCGTCGTATACTTTTGGCACTGCGTCTTGTGGAAACTCAAAGTCCACAACGGCGCCGATAATCTGTACGACTTTACCTTGACTCATGACTATTCCTCTAACTCTTCAATTCTTTTACCGTTGCCGCGTTATACCGCTTCGGCGCCGGAGACGATTTCCGAAATTTCTTGCGTAATCGCTGCCTGACGAGCTTTGTTGTACTGCAGCTGAAGCTTATCAATAAGGTCTTCAGCATTGTCAGTTGCAGCTTTCATCGCAATCATACGAGCAGCTTGCTCACTGGCGAAGTTATCTACAACACCCTGATACACCTGGGTCTCAACATATCGACGAATAAGCGTGTCGAGAATGCTTTCAGGGTTTGGCTCGTACAAGTAGTCCCAGCTACCCGTTTGGACATTTTCGTCCTTTTCCGCTTGCGGCAATGGCAGCAATTGGTGAATGGTCGGCTCTTGTGTCATGGTGTTAACAAATTTGTTGTACACCACGTACAAGCGGTCGATTTTGCCTTCTTCGAAAGCGTCCAACATAATTTGGACAGAACCCGTAATTTCTTTGAGTTCTGGCTTGTCACCTAAACCCGATACTTGGGCTTGCAACTTACCACCAAAACGTTTGAAAAAGCCGGTTGCTTTGCTTCCGATAGCTGCAAAATCAGCCTCAACGCCTTGCTCTTTCCACTCGTTTGCGTGTTTTACGACAGCTTTAAACTCGTTAGAGTTAAGGCCACCACATAAACCACGATCCGTAGAAATCACAATGTAGCCCACACGCTTCACTTCACGTTCTTCCATAAATGGATGACGGTACTCAATGTTTCCGCGTGCGACATGACCAATCACTTTGCGAATGGTGTCGGCATATGGACGGCTTTCGTCCATACGTTCCTGCGCCTTTTTCATTTTTGACGCAGCCACCATCTCCATAGCGCTAGTGATCTTCTGAGTATTACCGATACTCGAGATCTGTGTCTTTATCTCTTTACCGCTGGCCATGATGATTCTCCTTTAACTCAACGACAAGTGGCCGCTTGTTAGCGGCCACCGCCAATTACCATGATTGCGTTTGCTTGAATTTCTCAAGTGCCGCTTTCAATTGGCTATCGATGTCGTCGTTATAGTTTCCGGTTTTATCAATTTCAGCCATCAGCTCAGAGTATTCGCTCGCCATGAATGATTGCAGAGATTCTTCAAAATCCATGATTTTGTCGATAGCCACATCTTTCAGGAAGCCTTTCTCAACGGCGTAAATTGATACAGCCATTTGAGCTACGCTCATAGGCTTATATTGCTTCTGCTTCATCAACTCGGTGACGCGCTGACCGTGCTCAAGTTGAGCACGAGTCGACTCATCAAGATCAGATGCGAACTGAGCAAAGGCTGCCAATTCACGGTACTGAGCCAAGGCAAGACGGATACCGCCGCCCAACTTCTTGATGATCTTAGTCTGTGCAGCACCACCGACACGAGAAACTGAGATACCCGCGTTAACCGCTGGGCGAATACCTGAATTGAATAGGTCAGTTTCAAGGAAGATCTGACCGTCAGTGATTGAAATCACGTTAGTCGGTACGAACGCAGATACGTCGCCCGCTTGTGTTTCAATGATAGGTAATGCGGTCAAAGAACCTGTTTTACCTTTCACTTCACCGTTGGTGTGCTTTTCTACATAGTCAGCGTTAACACGAGCAGCACGCTCAAGTAGACGCGAGTGTAGATAGAATACGTCACCAGGGAATGCTTCACGACCTGGTGGACGACGCAGTAGCAATGAGATTTGACGATAAGCAACTGCTTGCTTCGACAAGTCATCATAAATAATTAGCGCGTCTTCACCGCGGTCACGGAAGAACTCACCCATAGTACAGCCAGAGTATGCTGACAAGTACTGAAGCGCCGCAGATTCAGAAGCAGAGGCTGCTACAACAATGGTGTTTTCCATTGCGCCGTGCTCTTCTAATTTACGAACAACTGCAGAGATAGTTGAGTTTTTCTGACCAATTGCGACGTAAACACATTTGATACCAGAGTTTTTCTGGTTGATGATTGCGTCGACTGCTAGGGCAGTTTTACCTGTTTGACGGTCACCGATGATCAACTCACGCTGACCACGACCAACTGGGATCATCGAGTCAATTGATTTGTAACCTGTTTGAACAGGCTCATCAACAGATTGACGATCGATAACGCCCGGTGCGATTTTCTCTACAGGCTCGTAAGCTTCTGCTTCGATAGGGCCTTTACCGTCGATAGGTTGACCGAGCGTGTTAACGACACGTCCAAGCAGTTGATTACCCACAGGTACTTCAAGGATACGACCTGTAGACTTAACTTTTACACCCTCTTGCAAATCAGCATAAGGGCCCATTACAACCGCACCAACAGAGTCGCGCTCAAGGTTCAATGCGATAGCGTAGCGGTTTCCAGGAAGCTCAATCATCTCACCTTGCAAGCAGTCTGCAAGGCCGTGAACGCGAATGATACCGTCTTGTACAGACATGATGGTACCTTCGTTACGCGCTTCGCTGGTGACTTCGAACTTCTCAATACGCTCTTTGATTAGTTCTGCGATTTCATTTGAATTCAGTTGCATGCTCAAGTCCCCAATTAGGATTGCAGTGCATAGGCAAGCCGTTCAAGCTTGCCACGCAGAGAGCCGTCAATGACGGTATCGCCTGCTTGAATAGTTAATCCGCCAATCATTGACGCATCTACACTGCAGTTCAGCTTAATTTTGCGTTGCAAACGTGCTTCGAGTGCCTTAGAAAGCTCAGCTTGCTGAGCATCCGACATCTCTACCGCACCCGTTACATCTACGACAATTTCCTTTTCGTAATCTGCACGGAGCACGTTAAATTGTTCCAACACCGCTGGCAGGGCAGTTAAACGTTCGTTTTCTGCCATTACCTTAATAAGATTCTGTGCTTGTTCGGTTAATGCGTCACCGCATACTCCGATAAACACTTCACTCGTGCGACCAACGGTAGCAGAGCTGCTCAAAAAGCTCGCCATACGGTCATCTTTTGCCACTGAAGCGGCGAAAGACAACATCTCGGCCCACTTATCGAGCGCTCCTTGTTGCAAAGCAAAATCAAAAGCTGCTTTTGCGTAGGGGCGAGCGACAGTAGTCAGTTCTGACATAAGCTCAAACCCCTTGATTAAAGTTCAGCGACGAGTTTTTCAACGATGTCGCGATGAGCGTTCTCATCAATTTCACGCTCAATAATTTTCTGAGCACCAGTAACAGCCAGTACAGCGACTTGCTTACGCAACTCTTCACGAGCGCGATGGCGTTCAGCTTCGACTTCTTCATGACCAGACGCGACGATTTTCTCGCGCTCTTCGTGTCCACGCTGAGTCTCGTCTTCGACGATTTTAGCGCCACGCTTTTTAGCCTGTTCAATGATTTCAGCCGCTTGCTGTTTAGCCTCTTTAAGCTGTTCAGCGATGTCTTCCTGGGCTTTCTCTAAATCTTTTTGAGCACGTTCACCAGCATTGAGACCATCAGCAATTTTCTTCTGACGCTCTTCAATTGCGTTGATGATCGGTGGCCACACGAACTTCATGCAGAACCACACGAACACGGCGAACGCGATCGATTGTCCAATTATAGTAGCGTTGATATCCACAACGGACCTCCTTTATTTGGTGACCGTCGAATCGCGCTTAGCCTGCTACCTGAGTTAAGAACGGGTTTGCGAATGTGAATAGCAAAGCAACCGCAACACCGATCATAGCGATAGCATCGATAAGACCTGCAACGATGAACATTTTAACTTGTAATTGAGGCGCTAGTTCTGGTTGACGAGCGGCCGCTTCCAAGAATTTGCCACCCAACATACCGAAGCCAAGCGCTGTACCCAACGCAGCAAGACCGATCATGATTGATACAGCGATAGCGGTAAAAGCAACTACAGTTTCCATTGATATCTCCAATTTTCAGTAGATTAAAGTTAAAAAATAAAAGTAAAACAAAACTTAGTGTTCAGATGATGCCATGCTTAAGTAAACGATGGTCAACATCATGAAAATAAACGCTTGTAGCACGATAACGAGGATATGGAATACAGCCCAGGCGAAGTGCGCTGGCAACTGGAAGAATCCAATCATCGCAATAAGAATAAAGATCAATTCACCCGCGTAGAGGTTACCAAACAAACGCAGTGCCAGCGACGCCGGCTTAGCGAGTAGCGTGATACTCTCGAGCACAAAGTTCACAGGCACAAGCGCCCAGTGATTAAATGGCGTAAACGTCATTTCTTTGGCAAAGCCCTTGATGCCTTTGTATTTGATCGAATAGATAATGATCAAAGCAAAAACACTTAAGCTCAGTGCGAATGTAGTATTCAAGTCGGTGGTTGGCACCACTTTGAAATACACGTCATGAGGATCATTAACAAACCCTAGCCAATAGCCCGTGTACATAGCTGCCGTAGGCAACCAATCGACCGGTACCAAGTCCATCAAGTTCATCAGGAAGATCCAGACGAAGATGGTTAAGGCTAAAGGTGCAATGAGTTTATCTTTGCCGTGGAATGACTCTTTGACGCTGTTGTCGACAAACTCGACAACCATTTCGACAAAGCATTGCCACTTACCAGGTACCCCCGCAGAGGATTTTTTGGCTACTCTGCGGAAACTCCACAGAAATAGCACACCTAGTAACACGGACCAGAAGATAGTATCGACATTTACCGCCCAGAATCCTTCACCAACCGTCCAGTTTTGAAGGTGGTGTTGAATATACTGAGTCGGAGTTTGCTCTCCACTTACCATGTTGTTTCCCAGTTACGTTGATTTTAAAAACAAAATCGGTGCAATCCACTGTGCAACAACGGCTAAAATAAAGCCGGTTAATAACCACAATGCATTAGAATCTGTAAGCAGTAAAACTAAACTAAGCAGCACTGCTGTAAGTATTAGCTTGACGCCTTCACCAACAAAAAAGCTCTTTACCACTTGTTGGTTTGCTCGTGCGCCCGCATATCTAAACGCTATCCAGCCAAACAATGCATTGGGTAGTATTGCTGATAGGCTACCCAAGAAAGCTGCCATTGCAGCATCAGTTTGACCAACTAAAAAGGCTAAAATGGCTGTGCCTACTGACACAACTAACTGACTCAAAACCGTTTTTCGTGCTAGTTTTTTTCCTGCCAAAGCAAGTGGCTGAGTCACTATTGAACCTTTTCTCAAAATTTGGTTGTTGACCTATTTTTAAACAGGCGCAAATAAACTCGCGCTAGTATAAAGATCTGCCTGTTAAATGCAAACAAATTTGCCTACAGCCTTTGAGTTTAATGCTACTTAACATACCCGTTACAAATGTGACAACAGGACTATTTTATGTGGGCTAATATGCCGTCTAACTCATCCAAGTTAGTGTAATTGATAACGACTTTACCTTTGCCTTTGCGTCCATGGTTTATAGATACCTTGGCACCAAGACGCTCGGATAAAGAAGTCTCTAATCGCTCGATATCGGCATCTGGTTCAGGTTTGTCTTGTTGCTTAGGGGGCTCGATGGTTTTACGAACCAGTTTTTCAGCTTCGCGCACTGTCATATCTTTCGCAGCAATATGTTGTGCGACACTGGCTTGTTGCTCACCTTCAAGCGCTAATAGAAGTTTGGCATGGCCTAGCTCAATATCACCGCGTTCAAGTAACAGTTTGACGCTGGCTTCTAGGTTATTGAGACGGAGTAAATTAGTTACTGTGGTACGCGATTTACCAACCGCTTGTGCGACGTCTTGATGTGTCATATTAAACTCATCAAGTAATCGTTGTAGTGCAGTTGCCTCTTCCATCGCATTCAGATCTTCACGCTGAATATTCTCGATTAACGCAATGGCAACGGCAGCTTCATCCGGAACGTCCTTAACCAAACATGGAACTAACTCTAGTTTAGCGAGTTGTGCAGCACGCCAGCGCCGTTCACCGGCGATAATTTCATACTCATCATCGGCTATAATACGAACAACGATGGGCTGAATGATGCCTTGTGCCTTCACTGAGGCTGCTAGATCCTCAAGCGCTTCGGGCGACATATCTTTACGTGGTTGATAACGTCCGGGTTTGAGGTGTTCTATAGGTAGCTTTTGTAGTTCTCCTTTAACTAACGCATTGGCATCATCATCGACTTGCGCCTGATGATCATCTGAGCGTTGTTGACTCGCCGAATTGCTTGTCAATAAAGCGTCTAATCCTCGACCTAAACCACGTTTTTTCGGCGACATACTCTGTTTCCCCAAACCCTACTAATCGTTGTTATGAATTGACTGCTTGTTCTTCTTTATCGCGTTTTTCCGCACGACGAATAATCTCACCCGCAAGTGAGAGATACGCTTTAGCACCAGTGGATGACTTATCGTAATACATTGCAGGTGCACCAAATGACGGCGCTTCAGCTAGACGCACATTGCGCGGAATGACAGTACGATACACTTTTTCACCGAAATGCTGTTTAAGCTGTTCTGATACGTCATTGGCCAAGCGATTACGCGGATCGTACATAGTACGGAGAATCCCTTCAATTGTCAGGCTTGGATTGACCACTTCAGCGAGTTGTCTGATGGTATCCATTAATGCAGTAAGACCCTCTAAGGCATAATACTCGCATTGCATAGGAACTAAAATGGAGTCGGCCGCCGCCATTGCATTAACTGTCAACATATTCAAAGAGGGTGGACAATCGATGAAAATATAGTCGTAGTCATCTTGGACAGTTTTCAGTGCATTACGAAGGCGAACTTCTCGTGCAAAAAACTCCATCAATTTAATTTCGGCAGCGGTAACATCTGAGTTTGCGGCAATTAGGTGATATTTACCGTTGGTATCGGTAACAACTACTTCTTTAACGGGTTTTTCGTCTACCAATAGCTCATATACGGTGTTATCGACTTCATATTTATCGACACCGCTACCCATGGTCGCGTTGCCTTGCGGATCGAGGTCAATTAATAACACTTTGCGTTTGGTTGCAGCCATTGATGCGGCCAAGTTCACTGCGGTGGTCGTTTTGCCCACGCCGCCTTTTTGATTAGCTATCGCAATAGTTGTAGCCACGGGTGCATCACCTCTTATTATTAATGGGCGTTAATAGGACGGATAATAACCATGTGTCGCTCGCCTTCCAAACCAGGCACCGATAATCGGTGCACGTCATCAATACCAAATTGCGGATCAAGATCGGTGATCTCTTGCTCAGGATACGTGCCTTTAAGCGCGTAAAAGCAACCTGAAGGTTTTGGTAAATGATGACACCATGCAAGCATATCATTAAGCGACGCAAAGGCTCTACTTAACACACCGTCAAAATCATGTAAGCGTGTTTGATAAGCCTCAACACGGCTTTGCACAGCTGTTACATTATTAATATTGAGCTCGTGGCACACTTGTCTGATGAAGCGTATCCGTTTGCCCAAGCTATCCAACAGAACGAACTCACAGTGTGGCATACAAATCGCTAATGGCAAGCCAGGCAAACCAGGACCGGTACCCACATCGATAAATTGTTCACCTTTCAGGTGGGGCAAGGCGACCAAGCTATCGACGATATGTTTCGCGAGCATTTCGTTTGGATCGCGTACTGAGGTGAGATTATACGCCTTGTTCCATTTGTCGAGCAATTCAACCAATTTGATGAGTTTGCCCACTTGCTCATCCGAAATTGATGCACGCACCGACTCATCAGTGCGTGCCAATAAACTTTCTAATTTTGCTTTCAAACTCATCCCTTAAGCGCTTTTTCTGAGTAAGCCTTGTTTTTTAAGGTGTACAAGCAACATTGAAATCGCTGCAGGTGTAATACCTGAAATACGAGCAGCTTTGCCTACCGTCTCTGGTTGGTGCTGATTCAATTTAGCTATAACTTCGTTTGATAAACCTTTAATGCTCGTATAATCAAACTGATTAGGTAAACGCGTATTTTCATGGCGTTGTTGCTTAGCAATCTCATCTTGCTGCCGTGAAATATAGCCTGCATATTTAGTTTGGATCTCAACCTGTTCAGCGGCAGCTAAATCGCTTAAACCCGGTTCGAAGAAAGGCGTTTTTACCAATTGTTGATAGTTTACCTCAGGGCGACGTAATAGCTCCTCGCCACTAACCTCTTTGGTTATCGGACTTTTTACAAACGCATTAATACTATCGATTTCTGGATGATCTTTGTGAACCCAAGTGCTGCGTAAACGCTGCTTTTCTTGCTCGATGGCTTCCATTTTTAAGTTAAACGCTTGCCAACGGTCGTCATCAACGAGACCAAGTTCACGGCCTTTTTCAGTCAAACGGATATCTGCGTTATCTTCACGTAGTAACAAGCGATATTCGGCACGCGATGTAAACATACGGTAAGGCTCTTGTGTACCCAAGGTCGATAGATCGTCAATGAGTACACCCATATATGCTTGATCTCGACGAGGCGACCATGTCTCTTTGTCTTGAGCTAAGCGCGCTGCATTCAAGCCAGCAATTAAACCCTGTGCGCCCGCTTCTTCGTAGCCAGTGGTGCCATTAATTTGCCCCGCAAAGAACAAACCATTAATCACTTTGGTTTCCAACGATTGCTTAAGATCACGCGGATCAAAATAATCATATTCGATCGCATAGCCAGGGCGCGTAATAACAGCATTTTCAAAGCCACGAATTGACTGAACCAATTGTTGTTGAACATCAAAAGGCAAACTCGTTGAAATCCCATTGGGATACACCTCAAATGTATTGAGACCTTCAGGTTCTACAAATATTTGATGCGAAGCTTTGTCCGCAAAACGAACAATTTTATCTTCAATTGAAGGACAGTAACGCGGCCCAACACCTTCAATCTCACCTGAATACATGGGTGAACGATCAAGCCCTGAACGAATCACATCATGGGTTTGTTCATTGGTATGTGTGATATAGCAAGGAATCTGCTGAGGGTGATCGGCACGACTTCCCAAGTATGAAAATACGGGAGTTGGTGTATCACCGGGTTGTTCTTGCATGACTGAAAAGTCAATTGAATGACTTGCGATTCGAGGTGGAGTACCTGTCTTTAAGCGATCAACGCGAAGCGGTAACGCACGTAAACGTTGTGATAGGGCATTTGCCGGTGGATCGCCTGCACGACCGCCTTGGTAATTGTCTAAACCAATATGAATACGCCCACCAAGAAAGGTGCCTACGGTCAATACAACTGAGCGAGCATAGAATTTTAAACCCATTTGAGTGACTACGCCCGTTACCTGATCATTTTCTACGATCAGATCGTCACAGCCTTGCTGAAATAAGGTTAAATTCGGTTGCGTTTCTAGCGCATAACGAATGGCCTGTTTATACAACTGGCGGTCGGCTTGCGCTCTTGTAGCACGCACGGCTGGACCTTTCGATGAGTTCAACGTTCTGAATTGAATACCTGCTTTATCAGCAGCTTTTGCCATGACACCGCCTAGCGCATCGATCTCTTTAACCAAATGCCCTTTGCCGATACCACCGATTGCTGGGTTACAAGACATTTGTCCCAAAGTATCAATGTTGTGTGTCAGCAATAAAGTACGCGATCCCATACGTGCTGCTGCAAGCGCTGCTTCGGTACCTGCGTGTCCACCACCGACGACAATGACGTCATAGGTTTGGGCGTTATTTTTCAACATTCAGAACAACCTCGATGAAAGGAGATAAAAATAAAACTGATCATCATCAGTGAACCGCGTATTTTAACGCGTTTTGCTTGTGATCGAAACGGTTATTTTTTATTCAGACTGTAAAGCTTTGCTCGATCAATAAAGATCAGTAAAGGATCTTTATTTAGATCTTTATTATTGTTTCTATTAGGATCGCGTTTTCTGTGAATAGATCGCTGTACCCCTTATTTAACGGGCTTTAACAGGCGATCAAAACATGTGAAAAAGATCCCTTAAACTGCGATCATAGATCGTGGATAACTAGGGTGTTTATACACAGCTCGGTTTATCCCCATAGTTATACCCAATTGAGTGACAGCCCTTATGGGCGCTTATCCTTATTTTGATCACAAGTAAAAAAAATTGTGAATAGAACTGTGGATACGATCACCCGATCGGCGTGCAAAGTCCTTTAAACCCGCGATCACTGGTGTGGGTATGATCGCAGTTTATCGATCGATTGATTTATCCAATATGTTGCTTTTTGTTCTGGATCGTCGTGCATCATATCTATCTCTAATCGCTCAAATAGTCGGGTAGCATTCAAAATGCTGAGCTGTTCATCGCAATGTCGGCCCGCTTCACAAAAGGTGTCGTAACAGGATTCACCAATGGCACAGACTGCATAGCTGAGGTCGGGTAACAAAGGGGCGTTGGCCTCAGCAATAACATCATAAAAGTCGAGCATTGAGTCGGCATAGTCGCCTGCACCATGAGTGGCTAGGAAGATCAGCCAAACGCCTGATTTGGGTAGGCTGTCGAAAGTCGGTTCGTAATGCATCTCGGTGGAAAGCTCATGACTTTCTAGAATTTCTTGAACATGATCGGCTAGCGCTTCGGTGTTACCCGAGGTGGTGCCGACCAATATATGTATCGTATTCGTCATGGTTAAATGCTTAAATAGTTGTAACAGATACCACTATTGTACAGGAGTGAAATATCGTGCGTGTAATTTATCTATGCTTAGTTGTTATATTCAGTTTCCCTTTACTAGCCACGGCTAAAGGTATTGAGACTGCAAAGCAGGTTGAACAAAATCTTTGGGTTATGGGAATGCCCACTAACGCCGACATTGAGCGTTTCGCCGAGCAAGGCGGTGATATAGTGGTCAGCTTGTTATCGGTGTCGGAGCAATCCCAAACTGCTGAGTCAACATGGGTCACACACCATGGCATGGCGTTCTATCACATCGCGATACCAGGCGCTGAGGGTTTGACGTTTGCGAAGGTGCGCCTATTAGATAAAGTGTTGCTCGAGCATAAAGAAAAAAACGTGCTGGTTCATTGCGCGTCGGGTAATCGTGTTGGTGCTTTGTTTGCTTTACGCGCAGCATGGCTCGACGGAAAGGATAAAGAGGTAGCGCTCAAAATCGGGCGTGAGCGAGGATTAACCTCGCTCGAAAAAACGGTATCAGAGATGATCGCGCAATAAATCAGGTTGGCGATTCGGGGTAAAGATCTCGATCCAATAACCATCGGGGTCTTTTATAAATGCGATGCCTTTCATATTGCCATCATTGGGCTTTTTCTGGAATTCAACACCGAGTTCCTCAAAGCGCTCGCACGCCGAGTCAATATCGGGTACAGCAAAGCCGATATGACCAAAGCCTTTGGGCTCTTGGTTACCGTTATGGTAGGACACGTCATCATCATTCTCGTCCCCCCAGTTATGCGTGAGTTCCAGCATTGCTGGACGGCCGAATGTTTGGACGATGCGTTCATCATGATCAGTCGACCAATGACTGCGCTCCTCGGGTGAGATCGAAGCCATGAAATAAAGTGTGAACTTCATCTCAGGAAAGTCTAATCGCTTGATAAGCGTCATACCGAGTACTTCTGAATAAAACTTTAAAGTGCGCTCGGGGTCTTTAATCCGAAACATCGTCTGATTGAATACAAATTTATGGGTTGCGGGATCGTGATGTTCTGATAGCCCTTTAGCTTGGTCAAAGTGACGACTCATGGAATGCTCCTAAGACAACAATGTGTGAATTACTAGAAATTGGGAATAAGACATTAAATTTCAAGCCAGAGCCTGAAGCTTGTTGGTATGTATACATGGTTGAATGTGGTGATCGATCACTTTATACGGGAGTCACTACATGTCTCGAGCGACGCATTCGTCAGCATAACGGCGAGTTAAGTGGTGGGGCTCGCTATACACAAAGTCGTCGACCTGTCTCGCTGACTTGGAGTCAGGGCCCATTTTCTAAGCGCCGTGCGTGTCAGCTCGAAGCTCAATTGAAGCAGCTCTCACGATCACAAAAACGAAAGTTGATTAGTCTTTGATGGGTCGTTCTTTTTGGCACTGCCAACATTCTTCAAATGACCCGGGGTTGAGCTCACCACAACCAGAACAATACCACTCTGCATTATTAGCGCTATTTTGTTCGTAGAGGTTGAGGATCTGTTTAGCCGCATCGGAAGCGTCTGGCATGACGTAAATCGCAGTTTCGATGGCATCAGCCGGTAACTCACCAACACCGCCGGCACTGGGATTATTGGGAACGTGAACCTGAATCCCCTCAGCACGCAACAATCCGCCGAGTAATTCGGCTTCTATAGGGCTACTGGCGCGGTAAATCTTTATCCATTGATCGCTCATGAGACACCATGACTTGTTGATAACGGGATAACCAATTTATCACGCTTTTATACGAGGCGTGAGTTTTGTCAGCAATTTGTATGAGTTTAAATAATCGATGATAAAATCGTGCCCGATAGCGACGACGTCGCGAAGGGGATACGGATGTTTGGGTAAAGGCTTCAAGTTCCTGAGCGATCGCTATATTCAATGCATGTTCACGCCGAGCAAGATTCGTTGGATAGAGCAGTTTGTATCCGAGCATGGCTGTAATAGGGGCTAGTACCACGGCAAGCGCGATACTCACCGAATTAAATGCATCAAAGTTGTAAGGTATTACAGGCTGCATCAACAATAAAAAGACCAGAATAAAGTCCATACTACCGTTAATCGTGCGGTGATGTGATAAAGGAAATGCGGCGATAAACATAACAGGAAGAAGTGACATTACCAAGGCGCCTGTACTTTCGAGATAAGGCCATATTGTGGCATGAATGACTATCGAGAGTATTGCTCCCGCACATTGGCCAATGAATACCGTTTTCATTGTCTTAGCTGGATTATCGGTGGTAGAAAACAGCGTTAGCATGATACTTGCGCCCAGCAGCAAAAATGCGATTTGAAACCACTCCGTATACCACCAGAGAGCACTAATTAAACCCATGATGACCATGGTTCGAATACTGGCCTCGCGTGCGCCTGTCCAATCACGATGTAGCAAAGATAATGAGCGACGGGTTGATGAGGCCGCGCGACCGGAGTCACGAAATGACAGGCGTTCATCACAGGCTTCGATAAATTCATCAAACGCAACGCGTAATTGAGGTTGTTTTATATCCAGAGTGGCCTGCTTTAATGCGGTGAGAATATCTAACCGTTTAGCGTTTTGTCGGAGTAGATCAGCTGCCGTGAGTAAGTGTTTACTTACGTTTTCATTCTCTTTAATTGGGGAGAAGTAAACCTGAGATAGCCACTCGAGTTGACTATTAATCACCTTTCTGACCAACCTTGCTGACTCGTGCGCAGCAGGAGAACCTGTCCCATGTTCGAGCAATTGCGCTTCAATCTGTGCCAGTTTTGATAGTCGGTCATCAAAATTTAGCGATGTTTTGTCTTGCTTACTGATTGATTGTGCTACATTTTCTAAAGAAATAATGGTCTCGCGACGCATTTGGTTTATGAGACTTTGCTCGGCTCGTTTGTACGTAAATAACCAACCAACTACAAGTGCCATCATGACACCAACAAACACGGTTAATAGTCTATCGATGCCCAAAGGCAAGAGCGCATCAGGGCTGCGACTGAGCAAGGCGACCATAGAAGCGGAATAACCCGCCAAAATAGTGCCATAAGATACTAACCCGTGGATCAAGTTACCAAGATAAACACAGAGAGCGACCCAAAACGTGAGACCTATCGCGACAGGCAGTATTTGATGATCCGCTGTCACCACCAAAATCATTCCAAACAATGTTCCGATTAAGGTGCCTAGCGCGCGATATGCGCCTTTTTCTAATAGCAGACCGCGGGTGGGTTGCGAAACAGCCCAAACGGTCATAGCAGACCATTGTGGGTGTTCCAATCCCAACGCCCAGGCTATGATAAGTGATAAGCAGGCAGCTAACGCAGTCCGCAACCCAAAACGGAAACGAATATAGTCGAAACCGAGTTTAGCGAGCGGCTGCCTTAGAAGCTGCATGGGTGTTATTTACCAATACAGAATGAACCAAAGATCTGGCCCAACAGATCATCTGAGGTAAATTCGCCCGTGATCTCGTTTAAATGTTGTTGGGTCAAACGAAGCTCTTCAGCGAGTAGCTCTCCGGCAAGGTTTAGTTCCAGGTGCTCTTGTCCGAGTAGCAAATGAGATTTGGCTTTTTCTAACGCATCAAGATGCCGGCGACGCGCCATAAAGCTTCCTTCCGAGGTGGCGCTATAACCCACACAATGTTTTAGGTGTTCACGCAGTTGTTCAATACCATGTCCTGTTTTAGCCGACAATTGAATCACTGGAATACCATTATGTTCGGTTAACCCCGTGCTTTCCTGTGTTAGATCGATTTTATTGCGTATGACAGTAAAGGGCATGTCGTCTGGGAGTTGTGCAAAGAACTCTGGCCAAATATCGTCTGGATGAATCGCGCTGGTCTCCTGACTATCAACCATAAACAGCACGCGGTCGGCTTGGCGAATCTCATCCCATGCGCGTTCAATACCAATACGTTCGACTTGGTCGGGTGAATCTCGTAAACCCGCGGTATCAATAATATGAAGTGGCATACCGTCAATTTGAATATGCTCGCGAAGTACGTCGCGAGTTGTGCCTGCAATTTCAGTGACAATTGCGGATTCGCGACCGGCTAAAGCGTTCAATAAGCTTGATTTACCGGCATTTGGACGTCCCGCAATCACAATACGCATCCCTTCACGCATTAAAGTGCCTTGCTTGGCTTGTTGTTCTATATGGAACAGTTGATCAACGATTTCAGCCAAATCATTGGCGACCTTGCCATCAGAGAGAAAGTCGATTTCTTCATCTGGAAAATCGATAGCTGCTTCAACGTACATGCGTAAGTGAATAACAGCGTCGACCAGGACGTCTATTTTGTGAGAAAACTCACCTTTCAAACTTTGCAATGCAGCCTTTGCAGCTTGCTCAGAATTAGTATCAATGAGATCGGCTATGGCTTCGGCTTGGGTTAAATCGAGTTTATCATTTAAAAATGCGCGCTCGCTGAACTCGCCAGGCCGCGCAGGGCGGATATCGGGTAACTCAAGAATCGCCTTGATAATCATATCAATAAGAACAGGCCCACCGTGTCCTTGAAGCTCCAGCACATCCTCACCAGTGAATGAGTTCGGACCTTTGAAAAATAGTGCAATGCCTTCGTCTAACAAATGACCTTCTTTGTCGTAAAAAGGGACATACTCCGCTTTTCGTGGAGGTGGGCAGTGGCCAATCAGCGCCTCGGCTACTTGTTGCGCTTGAGGACCGCTAACACGAACAATACCGACGCCACCGCGACCGGGTGGAGTTGCTTGTGCGACGATACTGTCATTACTAAACTCATCGTCGGTAATCGTTGGTTCATGTACTGAAGGGTTCATAAATCGGACCTCAACGCTAAAAATAAATGAAACTACAGACTAGTTTACAAGAAAATCGCGACTAGTCGTTTAGAAAAAGCAAAGCCCGGTCGAAACCGGGCTTTTTATAGTTACGTTGTGCAGTTATTTACCGCGAACGTTAATGCCTTTCTTCTCTAGCCCGTTATAAATAATGAGCATTTGAGCAATGGTAATCAGGTTACTGACTAACCAATAAAGTACCAAACCTGACGGGAACCATAAGAAGAATACCGTAAATATGACAGGCATATACTGGAATAGCTTCTGTTGCATTGGATCAGTTGCCGGCGTCGGTTGAAGACGCTGCATAAAGAACATGCTGGCACCCATTAAAATAGGCAGGATGTAATATGGATCCTTAGTTGATAGATCTTGAATCCAGAATATGAACGACGAGTGACGTAGTTCCACACTTTCTAGCAGCACCCAGTAAAGCGATAAGAAAATCGGTAACTGCAATAACATAGGTAAGCAGCCGCCAAGAGGGTTCACCTTCTCCTCTTTGTACAGCTTCATCATTGCTTGACCCATTTTCTGGCGGTCATCGCCATAGCGTTCACGCAGTGACTTCATCTTAGGTTGAAGCAAGCGCATTTTCGCCATAGAGACGTATTGTGCTTTCGTCAGTGGGAACAAGAGGGCTTTGATAATAACGGTAACGAGGATAATCGCCAGACCCCAGTTAATCACAAAGCTTTGCAAGAATTGCAGTAGCTTGAATATGGGTTGCGCTAACCACCACAGGAAGCCGTAATCAACTGTCAAATCAAGGTAAGGTGCAACTTTCGCCATCGCGTCTTGGTCTTTGGGACCAACAAACAGGGTTGAGTCGATGGTTTGTGAGCTACCCGGTTGAACCGTTGTTGATGGATATAAAACCCCAATAACAGCTTGATTTGAGCGAGTGACTTGCGAGTAAAATTTATTCTGCTGAGTTTGAGTCGGCACCCATGCGGCAACAAAGTAATGCTGAAGCATACTGACCCAACCCGTCTGGGTTGTGACGTTCAGCTTTTTCTCGCGCATGTCATCAAACGGATACTTCTCAAACTTATCTTCATCTTGAGAATACGCGGCACCAAAATAGGTCGGCATGATCATGCTACCGCTCTCACCTGCAGTCATTGTTTGCTGCAGCTGCCCGTAGAACTGTAACTGAGCGGCCTCTGAGCCTTGGTTTTCAATCGCATAGTTGACACCGATATCGTAGTGCCCGCGCTTGATAATGAAGGTTTTAGTAACGTTAAGGCCCGACTCGGTTTGTGTGGTTAAAGGCACTTCAAGGGTATCGCCTTCTAAGCGGTAACGCTCCTGAGTCGCTTGATAATGAGCGCGACCGTTATTTGAATCGATGCCCTGAGGACCAATGAGTCCGGATTGAGCGATATAAATGTGGTTACTATTACGCTTTAGTAATTGGAAGCGTTCTTCGGAATCCAGTGTTGCAGCAAACTCTAGTAATTTTGCTGAAACAATATCACCGCCATTCAAATCGATTTTTAATTCGAGTTCATCGGTTACAACGGTAATAAGGCGACCATTACTGGTAATCGCATTGGGACTGTTACTCTCAGGAACAGCGTTGTCAGCTGTATTTGAACCTGCTTGAGGAACAGTGGAGTTATTTTGACTTTGATCTTGCTGCGCGGTTTGTTGTGTTTGCTGAGGCGCTTTCGTGCCTGGGGCAGTGTCGATTGTCCATTGCTGGAACAAGAAGAACGACACAACAATAAACGCAACCAATAGTATCGAGCGTGGCGAATTCATAATGATTTCGTCTCTATTACTTGTCTATTTCTTTGACTGTGAATGATTCGGTTCGATGTTATCAGAAGAAACTTCCGGCACAGGATCGAAACCACCTTCGGAACCCGGATGACAGCGGCTAAGCCTTTTTGCTGCCAACCCAATGCCGCGTATTGTACCGTGTTTCTGTATTGCCTCACAGGCATAATGTGAACATGACGGATAAAAACGACATCGAGGGCCGATTAACGGCGAAATAACCAGCTGATAAAACTTTATCAGGCCGATTGGTATTGCTTGCAACGCTTTGCTAATTTTCGCCATAGATAATTTAACGTATCAGCCATTTGAGCATTATCGAGCGTATCAATGCCGTGTTTAGCAATGATGACAATATCGAACGCTGGAATATCATGCTGCTTAAGTCTGAATGTTTCGCGCACTTGACGCTTGAATCGATTCCGAGCGACAGCTGTTTTAGCACGTTTTTTACTGATAGTAACGCCAATTCTGGGATGCCCAAGTTGGTTAGGGCAGGCAAGCATGGTGATATGCGCTGTGACAGCTTTAACGGGAGGATTATCGAAAACCGTCTGGAAGTGCGAGGGAGTTAAGAGCCTTAACTCCCGTCCATAATGATAGTGCGTCACTGAATGGACACTATCTATCTTATGCGCTTAATACTTTACGACCACGTGCACGACGACGTGCAATAACCTTACGGCCATTTTTGGTTGCCATACGAGCACGGAAACCGTGGGTGCGCTTGCGTTTTAATACGCTTGGTTGAAAAGTTCTTTTCATAACATTAATTCCATCGGTCAGATTGTTACTTTCCCACGCTGGCCGAAAATCTTCTGAGTCACCAAACGTGAAGGTAAAAAATTGTGAGCGCGGATCTTACTCGATCCTCTGGGCTATAGTCAATGTATTTAGGTCAAAAAATCAGTTTAAAGATGAATCATTTCATCCACAATTAGTCGGTTAGGGCGGTAAGGCATTGTGGATAAGAAACAAGTTATCCAACTTTAACAGTTTGCTTAAAAAATCAACTTTCTATCGCTGTAGCGCTTTTATAGGTAGCGATTTTAGCTAATCTAGAGTAAACTTATAGACATTAAAATTATAACTAAAAGGGAGTAGGTAGTGTGAATAATTCGCTTTGGCAACAATGTGTTGAGCGACTGCAAGCAGAATTGCCGTTGCAGCAGTTCAATACCTGGATCAGGCCTTTGCAGTCTGAGCTGACCGGCGACACACTGACTCTTTATGCTCCGAATATTTACTCCCTTGATTGGGTGCGCGATAAGTACCTAAATACAATCAACAGTTACCTCAGTTCACTGACCGACGACAAAGCGCCTGATGTGGTGTTGGAAGTTGGTAATGTAAGTAGTGCAGCACCTGCGCGTAGTACGAATCAGCCAAGAGCGAACCAACGTCGAAGTCAAACAAATCGTGGCTCAGATAATTCATTACGGTCTGAGTCTTTCGAGAGCAACATTCACCCGGAATATACGTTTGATAACTTTGTAGAAGGTAAAAGTAACCAATTGGCGCGAGCCGCTGCCATCCAAGTCGCCGAAAACCCGGGCGGTGTTTATAACCCGTTGTTTGTATACGGTGGCACGGGGCTTGGTAAAACGCATCTGTTGCACGCCGTGGGTAACGGCATTATGCAGCATAAAAAAGATGCGAAGGTGTTTTATATTCGTGCAGAGCGGTTCGTACAGGACATGGTTAATTCGATACGTAATAGTTCGACCAATGAATTTAAAAAGTACTACCGTTCGGTAGATGCATTGTTAATTGACGATATTCATTTCTTTGCCAATAAAAAAGGCTCGCAAGAAGAGTTTTTCCATACTTTCAATGCGTTGCTAGAAGGCAATCAACAAATCATCATGACCAGCGATCTTTATCCCAAAGAAATCGATGGTGTTGAAGATCGACTCAAATCGCGTTTTGGCTGGGGGTTAACGATAGCAATAGAGCCACCTGAACTTGAAACGCGCGTAGCTATTCTTATAAGGAAAGCCGAAGAACGTGGCTTGCACATGCCACACGAAGTGGCGTTTTTTATCGCAAAACGACTACGTTCAAACGTTCGTGAGCTCGAGGGCGCACTCAACCGAGTTGTTGCAAATGTGTCTCTAACAGGTCGACCGATTACCATCGACTTTGTTCGAGAAGCATTGCGTGACTTAATAGCTGCACAGGAAAAGCTCGTAACTATTGATAATATTCAGAAAACCGTGGCTGAATATTACAACATTAAATTAGCTGATATATTATCTAAACGTAGAAGTCGTTCGGTTGCTCGTCCGCGTCAATTGGCAATGGCGTTGGCAAAAGAGCTAACGAACCACAGTCTTCCTGAAATAGGTGATGCGTTTGGTGGTCGCGACCACACGACGGTATTGCATGCGTGCCGTAAAATTCAGGAATTAAAAGAAGAACAACACGACATTAAAGAAGACTATCGCAATCTGATTAGGACGCTATCCTCTTAATTGGAACGGCACTCTCAACAGGGGACTCATCAATGAAATTTACGGTAAGCCGAGATGCATTTTTAAAACCTCTACAAATTGTGAGCGGAGCAGTTGAACGTAGACATACGCTGCCAATTCTGTCGAACTTATTACTTAAGGTTGAGGGCGATACATTACGCCTTACAGGTACCGATCTTGAGGTGGAGTTAATCTCATCGGTCAACGTTGAGTCGTCGGGTGGTGATGGTATGGTTACGGTTCCGGCGAAAAAGTTATTGGATATTGTACGTAGTTTGCCTGATGAGTCGCCTATTGAATTAGTGGGTGATGAAGAGGGGGTTCGTGTTCGCTCGGGTCGCAGTAAATTTAAACTTAGCTCTCTCAGCGCTGATGACTTTCCCAATATCGAAGACTGGTCCAGTGAAGTTAATTTTGTTACGTCACAGGATACGTTGAAACGACTCATGGAAAAAACACACTTTTCCATGGCTAATCAAGATGTTCGTTATTACCTCAACGGTATGCTATTTGAGACAGACGCAAATATGTTGCGTTCTGTTGCGACAGATGGTCACCGATTAGCAATGAGCAATTGCTACATTGAACAGCCAGGATTAAGTCAACGCCAAGTTATTGTTCCTAGAAAAGGCGTGGTGGAGTTACTTCGTTTGCTTAGTGACGATGATTCAGAAGTAGCGGTGGCGATTGGTAACAATCATATTCGTGTAGAGACAACGGATATTGTATTTACCAGTAAACTCGTCGATGGCCGTTTTCCTGATTATCGTCGTGTTGTACCGCAAGGTGGCGATAAGCAAATCTTCGCAGATCGTGATTTACTTCGCCAAGCGTTTAGTCGGGCATCAATCTTATCGAATGAAAAGTTTCGTGGAGTTCGCTTAAATATTGGTGCGAATGAATTATGCATCACAGCGACAAACCCAGAGCAGGAGCAAGCAGAAGAGGTCATCGAAGTTGGCTATGATGGCGAAGCTATTGAAATTGGCTTTAATGTCAGCTACTTGTTGGATGTTTTAAATAACATTGAAACTGAGGAAGTCTGCTTTATCTTATCTGACGCCAATAGCAGTGCATTAGTTGAGCCGAAGGACGACGACTCTTGCTGCTACGTTGTAATGCCAATGAGGCTGTAATTAGTATATGCGGCTGAACGCGCTTAAGACAATTAGCTTTAGAAATTTTAAGCGCTTTGACTTAGCGGCTTCTCCAAACGCCAACCTGATTGGTGGTTTGAACGGCTCTGGAAAGACGTCACTCATTGAAGCTATATATTTGCTCGGGTTTGGGCGTAGCTTTCGTCCAGGAGGCTATAAGCAGCTTATTAATCACAACGAGACAGAATTTACCGTTTTTTGCGAAGCATTGTCCGATACGGGTGACGTCATCAAGATCGGCTTACGTCGAACAAGCGAAGGTGAGATACAGCTTCGCTTAAACGGTGATACGGTTCATAAGTTGTCAGAAATAGCGCGCCACATCCCCGTCCAGCTATTTACTCCAGAATCTGTTGAACTGATTTTAAGTGGTCCAAGCCTTAGGCGGCAGTTTATGGATTGGGGGGTGTTCCACGTGGAACATGCGTTTTATGATCTTTGGGTCGCTTACACTAAGTCACTGAAGCAGCGAAATCACTTACTTCGTTCAAAAGGTGACATGCGACAAGACAGTTTTTGGCGCGCCCAGATTGCTCGTTTGGGGCATGAGATTACTGAGTTACGCAGCGTTTATATACAAGAAATTGAAAATTTCATTACAAACAGTGCAACATTCTTTCTGCCGGATGTTAAACTGGAAGTTGGTTTAAAGCAGGGCTGGGACCAAAGTTCCAGCCTTGCGGAAGCACTAGAAAAACATACTGAACGTGACCGTCGATATGGGCACACGTCAGTTGGCCCTCACAAGGCAGATCTGAAATTAACCGTCGATGGAGTTGACGCTAAGCTCGTGCTATCGAGAGGCCAATTAAAACTATTAGTCGCGAGTCTAAAGCTAGCGCAGGCTGCGCATTATAATGCTAAGAAAGATAGCAGCTGCATTTTTTTAGTGGATGATATTACCTCTGAGCTAGATGAGGCAAATCAGGAAAAATTTATAACAGCTCTGGAGCAATTGGGATGTCAAAGCTTTATCACCGCGATTGATTCGTCGCCGGTTGCTCGACTGTTTAAACAAAATCCGAGAGTGTTCCACGTGGAACACGGGATATTGAAACAACAAACTGAGAATTAATTATGTCAGATAACAATTACGGCTCCTCGAGTATTAAAGTTCTTAAAGGACTTGATGCGGTAAGAAAGCGCCCGGGAATGTATATCGGCGATACCGATGATGGAACGGGTTTACACCATATGGTGTTTGAGGTAGTGGATAACTCAATCGATGAAGCACTCGCAGGCCATTGTACCGGCGTAGACGTGCGCATCCACTCCGACGGCTCAGTATCTGTCCGTGATGATGGTCGAGGTATCCCTGTTGATCTTCACGAAGAAGAGGGTGTATCAGCGGCTCAAGTCATCATGACTGTATTGCACGCGGGCGGTAAGTTTGATGACAATTCTTATAAAGTCTCGGGTGGTTTGCACGGTGTTGGTGTATCTGTTGTAAACGCATTGTCTGATAAATTGAAACTGACGATTAGACGTCAGGGTCACGTTTATGAACAGACCTATCATCTTGGTGAACCTGAAACTGATGTACAACAAATCGGTGATACGGATCAGACAGGTACGGAACTGCGATTCTGGCCAAGCGCTGGCATCTTCTCTGATACCGAGTTTCACTATGATATTTTAGCAAAGCGTTTACGTGAGTTGTCGTTCTTGAACTCAGGCGTTGCAATACGGTTATCAGACGAGCGTGATGACCGTTCTGATGAGTTTAAATACGAGGGCGGTATATCTGCATTCGTTTCTTATCTTAATAAGGCTAAAACAGCGATTCACCCAAATCCTTTCCACTTTACTTGCGAACGAGAGGAAGACGGAATTTCTGTTGAAGTGAGCATGCAGTGGAACGATTCATTCCAAGAGAATATCTATTGTTATACCAACAATATTCCTCAACGAGATGGTGGTACGCATTTGGCTGGTTTTCGTGCCGCGTTAACGCGTACATTAAACAGCTATATGGAAAAAGAAGGCTTTACCAAAAAAACTAAGACCGCAGCGACAGGGGACGATGCGCGTGAAGGTTTAACAGCCGTTATTTCCGTTAAGGTACCTGACCCCAAATTTTCGTCGCAGACGAAAGACAAATTGGTTTCATCTGAAGTTAAGTCAGCTGTCGAGCAAGCAATGAACGAGCGTTTAGCGGACTTTTTATTAGAGAATCCTCAAGATGCCAAACTCATCGTTAACAAAATCGTGGATGCAGCACGAGCCCGAGAGGCAGCGCGTAAAGCACGTGAAATGACTCGACGTAAAGGGGCGCTTGATATCGCTGGTTTGCCAGGAAAACTTGCCGACTGCCAAGAGAAAGATCCGGCACTATCTGAACTTTACATTGTGGAGGGTGACTCTGCGGGTGGTTCTGCTAAGCAAGGCCGCAACCGTAAGAACCAGGCGATACTTCCACTAAAAGGTAAAATTCTCAATGTTGAGAAGGCACGCTTCGATAAGATGCTTTCATCTCAAGAAGTCGGTACGCTAATTACTGCGATGGGCTGTGGCATCGGTCGTGACGAGTACGATCCAGACAAAACCCGTTATCACCGCATCATTATTATGACCGATGCTGACGTGGATGGGTCACACATTCGTACGTTGCTTCTGACTTTCTTTTACCGTCAAATGCCGGAAATTATTGAGCGTGGCTATATTTATATTGCTCAGCCACCGCTATATAAGGTCAAAAAAGGTAAGCAGGAAACCTATATTAAAGATGATCCCGCTTTAATTCGTTATTTAACAAGTTTGGCGCTAGACAATGCATCGCTACACCCAACCGCAGAAGCCCCTGGAATCGGTGGTGAGCATCTTGAAAACTTGGTGAACGGCTATCAATTGGCGCAAGAAACGATTAAACGTTTATCTCGTCGTATTCCTGAGAAGTTCTTACAACGTCTCTTCTACGCACCGCGCCTAACTGATGATGCGTTGCGCGATAAGGCATACATGGAAGAGTGGGCTCAGCAATTAAACGATGACCTCACTGCACGCGAAGTAGATTCAGCAACTTATACAATATCTTTGCATGAGGATAATGAACGTAAGATGTGGCTTCCTACCACGCGTATTCGTCAACATGGTGTTGATACCGATTATCCTCTTAATTATGAATTCTTGATGTCGAAAGATTACGAGCAAATCGTCACAGTCGGTAAGGAGATACACGCACTGGTCGAAGAGGGTGGCTATGTCACACGCGGTGAAAAGCGCCAGCCAGTTTCTCACTTTGTAGAAGCAGTTGAGTGGCTAATTTCTGAATCTAAGCGCGGTCTTTATGTACAGCGTTATAAAGGTTTGGGTGAGATGAATCCAGAGCAATTGTGGGAAACTACGATGGACCCAGAGACTCGTCGAATGCTTCAAGTTACAATTGAAGATGCAATCGGTGCGGATCAGTTGTTCTCTACATTGATGGGTGATGATGTCGAACCTCGTCGAAACTTCATTGAATCGAACGCATTGAAAGTGGCAAACCTAGACGTCTAAAGTACAGCCAGCTACTACTAAACAAGCATAAAAAAACCCGCTCAATGAGCGGGTTTTTTATTACCGCAATTGCAGTTATTGCAATAACGAGATATCGGCAACTCGCAAGAACATAGCGCGAAGCTGATACAAAAGGTTTAAACGATTTTGGCGAACTGCGAGATCGTCGTCATTAACCATAACGTTCTCGAAAAAGTCATCGATAGGTGACTTCAGCGCAGCCATTCGTGTCAGCGCTCCCTCATAGTTGCCCGCAGCTAACTCAGGCTCGGCGCTTGTTTCCGTCTCCGAAATCTGTGCTGCTAACGTCTTTTCTTCGGCTGCCTTAAGCAAGTCGTGGTCGACCTGGCCTGTAAGCGCAATATCAGATTTAGAAAGAATATTGCTAACACGCTTATTAGCCGCTGAGAGGCTCTCTGCCGCCTCATGTTGTTTAAATGCAGTTACCGCATGTATGCGCAGGTTAAAGTCAGCAGGGCGTGAAGGAGCGCGTGCTAACACTGCTTGAATAACATCTACAGCAACACCTTGCTCTTGATACCAAGGACGGAAGCGACCCACGATGAATTCGAATACGTTCTCGCGAACATTTGCGTTGCTGATGCGAGTACCGAATCCTTCAATCGCTGCGTCAATTAAATCGTATAGGTCGAGATTTAAATTAGACTCAACAATAATGCGAATTAAGCCCAAAGCGGCTCGACGTAGAGCAAATGGGTCACGGTCGCCTTTAGGTGTTTGACCAATACCAAAGATACCCACTAACGAATCAAGTTTATCGGCCAGAGCAACGGCGCGGCTAACATCAGAAGTGGGTAAGTTATCGCCCGCAAAGCGTGGCCAATAGTGTTGTTCAATGGCATCAGCAACTTCTGCAGCTAAACCATCGTTAAGTGCATAATGGCGACCCATAACACCTTGGGTTTCCGGAAATTCCGACACCATATCGGTAACTAAGTCCGCTTTACACAGTTCACCCGCTTGATGCGCTAGTTGCTCATCAGCGTTAAGCGATTTAGCAATCTTCGCACCGAGCGTAGCAATACGCTCAGACTTGTCCTTCATCGTACCTAGCTGCTTTTGAAATAACACGGTCGCTAGCTTATCTAGGCGCGACTTGAGCGTTTTCTTTTTATCCGACTCGAAGAAGAACTGCGCATCAGCTAGGCGAGGGCGCACGACACGTTCGTTGCCTTTGATGACTTGCGCGGGGTCTTTACTATCGATATTGGTGATAAAAATGAATACTGGCTTTAATCCACCTTCATTGTCCTCGACAGGAAAGTAACGCTGATCATCTTTCATAGTCACGATCAGCGCTTCTTTAGGCACTGTTAAAAATTGTTCTTCAAAACTCGCTGATAGCGCAACAGGCCACTCGACAAGCGCTGATACTTCTTCGACTAGGTCTTCATCCGCTTCGACTTTGCCACCTAGCTGTGAAGCTAAGTCGTTGATTGAACTGCGGATTAATTCCATGCGTTTCGTCTGGTCGGCGATCACGTGATGTTTATAGAGTTGTGATTCGTAATCGTCTGCATGCTGTATATCAAAGCCATCGGGTGCGTGGAAACGGTGCGCATTAATGTGCCGACCGCTTTTAATTCCAAGCAAGCTCGCATCAATGAGTTCATCACCAAACAGTAAGGTTAGGGTATGCACAGGACGAATGAATTGTGCATCGGAATCACCCCAACGCATCGGCTTTGGAATAGGAAGTCTCTTTAAAGCATCCTCGACGATACCAGGCAGTAATTGCGCAAGCGCTTTGCCTTTAACCTCGGCTTTGTGTAACAGCCAAGCACCTTTATCTGTCTCTAGTCGCTCTGCTTCGTTGACCTCAATACCATTAGAGCGTGCCCAGCCTTGCGCTGCTTTAGTGGGTTGACCGGATTCATCAAAAGCCACGTCGATTGAAGGGCCGCGCTTTTCCACGACTTTATCTTGCTGCTGACCTTGCAACGCATCAACTACAACGGCTAAGCGACGAGGCGTCGCAAGGGCTTTAACACCATTGAATGCTAATTCAGCATTGGTCAAACCCTCTTCAATGCCTTGCTTAAAGCTCTCACTTAACTGCTTAAGTGCTTTTGGTGGAAGCTCTTCGGTTCCTAATTCTACGAGTAAAGTATCTTGCTTCACAATTAAGCTCCTTTCGCTTCCGATGAGGTTTCACATAAAGGAAAGCCAAGTGCCTCACGCGCTTGGTAATAAACTTCAGCACACGCCTTGGCCATGGTTCTGACGCGCAGGATATAGCGTTGGCGTTCCGTCACAGAGATTGCGTGACGTGCATCAAGTAAGTTAAAAGCATGTGACGCTTTCATCACCTGCTCATAGGCCGGGAGTGATAAGCCGCGCTCAATGAGCACATTGCACTCTTGCTCGCACTCATCAAAGCGGCGAAAAAGAGTGTCGGTATCGGCGATTTCAAAGTTATATGTTGATTGCTCCACTTCATTTTGATGGAACACATCGCGATAATAGATCTTGCCACGTGGACCATCAGCCCACACCAAGTCATAGATGCTGTCGACACCCTGAATATACATGGCTAGACGTTCAAGACCGTAAGTGATTTCACCAGCAACAGGTTTACATTCAATGCCACCGACTTGCTGGAAGTAAGTGAACTGCGTCACTTCCATGCCATTTAACCAGACTTCCCAACCTAGGCCCCAAGCGCCCAACGTCGGGCTTTCCCAGTTGTCCTCAACAAAGCGAATATCGTGCGTGAGAGGGTCAAAACCAAGCAATTTTAATGAGCCTAAATACAGTTCTTGAATATCTTTCGGCGAAGGCTTCATGATGACTTGAAACTGATAGTAATGTTGCAACCGATTGGGGTTCTCACCGTAGCGCCCATCAGTTGGTCGACGACAAGGCTGCACATAAGCAAAGCTTGCCGGCTCTGGACCGAGAGAGCGTAAAAAGGTCATGGGGTGGAACGTACCCGCACCGACTTCCATGTCCAATGGTTGTACTACCGCACAACCTTGTTGAGCCCAATAATCTTGCAGGGCGAGAATGAGCCCTTGAAAAGTATTAACGTCGTATTTTGCCATAAATGTCTGCAACCTATTTTTTGGTTGACCAAAGATAATCATATATGCCTAGATTATACCCTTTGATAAGCCTCGGTTATAGGGGATAAAATGACAAATCAACAACTCGTTCGTTGTGGTTGGTGTGAAGGGGACGGTGAATACGAGCACTATCACGATACTTTATGGGGCCGACCAGTGGACGACTCCCAGGAGCTGTTCGCAAAATTGTGCCTTGATGGTCAGCAAGCTGGACTGAGTTGGCTGACCATTTTGAGAAAATGGGACGCCTACCATGAGTTGTTTCACAACTTTGACCCGGATGCGCTATTAGCGATGCCAAATGCAGAGCGTGAAGCACTGTATAGCAACCCTGCCATTATTCGCAGTAAAGCGAAAATAGATGCAATATTTACTAATGCGCGTGCATACCTTAAATTGCGTGATAGGGGACAAAACTTTAGCGAATTTTTGTGGAAATTCGTCGATTTTGAACCCACAATTAATGCGTATCAGGCATTATCTGAAGTACCAACAGAAACTGAAGCATCACGTCAGATGGCAAAAGCCTTAAAAAAGGAAGGTTTTAAGTTTGTCGGTCCGACAATCTGTTATGCTTTTATGGAAGCTGTGGGTATGGTAAACGACCATCTCGTTGACTGCCATTGTTATCAACCATGCAAGACAGCGATGGAAACATTTAGACTGAGCACTAATTGGAAGTGATATGATAGAAATTACCTTGGCTGACTACGCCAACCCAGCACATGCCCAAGCAGTGGTAAATATGCTCGACATGTATGCAAAAGACCCAATGGGGGGCGGAGAAGGAATATCGGAAGAGGTAAAGGATAACCTCATTAAAGAGATGGCCAAACGGGATAATGTATTTTCCTTACTTGCATTCGACGGTGACCAACCCGTCGGCGTTGTGAATTGTGTAGAAGGTTTCTCAACTTTTGCGGCAAAACCATTAATGAATATCCACGACATTGCAGTGGTCGATGAGTATCGTGGCCAGGGTGTTGCACAAAAGCTACTTGAAGAAGTTAAGACCTTGGCGCAGTTTCGTGGTTGCGTAAAATTGACATTGGAAGTACTCACTCACAACGACCGTGCTAAAAAAGCTTACGAGAACTTTGGCTTCAAGCCTTATGAGCTGGGCGATGTTGGCCAAGCAGAGTTCTGGGAGTGTTATTTAAACTGAATTGATTGCCAGAGTCGCACGTCTAATCGTGCGACTTCTCTATCCAATATCTGAATGGTGTGTCTGCAACAGATTGCTGCACTAACTTGTGCTCCATGAACTCACAGAATTGTGGAATGTCGCGTCGCGTGGCAGGGTCATCGGCTATCACCATCAGTACCTGACCCACCGTTAACTTGCGGATCGTGGCACGCACCAACATGACGGGCTCTGGGCATCTCAGACCTAGGGTATCTAATTCTTTGTCGGCTTTGATTTGCATCGCTCATCGCTCGTATAAGAGAGTCATAAAAAAGCCCATGATACCATAGGTACCATGGGCTTTTATCTATCTAAGAGCGTTTAAACGCGCTCGAAGACCGTTGCTATACCCTGACCTAGGCCAATGCACATCGTTGCTAAGCCGAGTTTAGCGTCTTTTTCTTCCATTAAGTTAATCAGCGTCGTAGAGATACGCGCCCCAGAACAACCGAGTGGATGGCCTAAGGCAATGGCACCGCCGTTCAGGTTGACCTTGTCTTCCATTTGATCGAATAGTTTAAGACCTTTAAGCACAGGGAGTGATTGAGCGGCAAACGCTTCGTTAAGCTCAACGACATCGATGTCATCCATGCTTACGCCTGCACGTTTCAGTGCCTTTTCGGTCGCCGGCACCGGGCCATAGCCCATGATGCTTGGATCGCAACCAGCGACAGCCATCGAACGGATTTTGACACGCGGCGTTAAACCTAAGGCTTTTGCTTTTTCTGCAGACATGACTAGCATTGCCGCAGCACCGTCAGATAGCGCTGATGAAGTGCCTGCGGTCACTGTACCGTTAGCAGGGTCAAATACTGGGCGCAGCTGAGCAAGAGACTCCGCTGTGGTTTCCGGACGAATGACTTCATCGGTTGTAACACGAACCAGTTCGCCTTTTTCGTTGTGGCCATTAATCGCGTAGATTTCTTTAGCGAAGCGTCCCTCAACCGTTGCTTGGTGTGCACGTTGGTGAGAGCGTGCACCAAAGGCATCTTGTTGTTCGCGAGAGATACCAAACTTGCGCGACAACAGTTCTGCCGTCATACCCATACTACCCGCAGCGCGTGCCACGGATTTATTCATACCTGGATGAAAGTCGATACCATGAGTCATAGGCACATGACCCATATGTTCAACACCGCCCGCCATAAAGATGTCACCGTCGCCATTCATGATTGCGCGTGTTGCATCATGCAGCGCTTGCATCGATGAGCCACATAAGCGGTTTACGGTAACGCCAGCGACCGAATGTGGAATGCCTGCGATAAGCGCTGAGTTACGGGCAATATTAAAGCCTTGTTCAAGTGTTTGCTGAACACAACCCCAATAGATGTCTTCTAGTTCATTGACATCCACTTCGGGGTTACGCTCAAGTAGGCCTTTCATCAATGCGGCCGACAGGTCCTCGGCGCGCGTATGGCGAAAAACGCCATTCTTAGAACGTCCCATTGGGGTGCGAATACAGTCTACGATTACTACGTCTTTCATTATAAAATCCTCCTCGCCTTACTTCGCGCTAGTTGTGTCGAAGTAAGATTTGCCCGCTTTCGCCATTTCGCGCATTCCGTCAGTCACTTGGTAGATTTCACCTAAGTGTGCGTATTTATCAGCGAGCTTCACAAAATTCTCGATACCCACGGTTTCTAAGTAACGGAAAGGTCCGCCACGGAAAGGAGGGAAGCCAAGACCGTAAAGTAAGGCAATGTCTGCTTCTGCAGCTGAACCAATAATGCCTTCCTCAAGACAACGAACTACCTCGTTCACCATTGGGATCATGCAGCGAGCGATAACTTCATCTTTATCTGCTTGCTTACCAGGTTCTGCACCAATGAGTTTATAGGTTTCAGGATCGGCTTCTTTCGTTGGCTTGCCTTTCTTATCGGTGCCATAAACATAGAAACCTTTGCCGTTTTTCTGACCATAGCGCTCTGCCTTTGCTAACTGGGCAATTGCGCTGCTTTCGTTGCGAGCCATGCGCGATGGGAAGCCATCAGCCATGACCACGGTACAATGATCAGCGGTATCAATGCCGACAACGTCGCTCAAGTAAGCAGGGCCCATTGGCCAACCGAACATCTTCTCCATGACCTTATCAATACCAACAAAGTCGATGCCTTCGTCGACCATGCCAGCAAAACCAGCTAAGTAAGGGAAAAGTACACGGTTAACGTAGAAACCAGGGCAGTCGTTAACAACAATCGGTGTTTTACCCAACTTCAGTGCGTAAGCGACAACTGCGGCAACGGTTTCGTCGGAGGTTTTTTCGCCACGGATAATTTCAACCAATGGCATTTTATGCACTGGATTGAAGAAGTGCATACCGCAGAATTTCTCGGGACGCTTGAGGTTTTTCGCCAGTTCCGTGATAGAAATAGTCGATGTGTTTGACGTTAAAATAGCATCGTCGCTGATCACGTCTTCGACTTCTGCTAACACTGAGCCTTTGACTTTTGGATTCTCGACAACCGCCTCAACAACAATATCAACGTCTTTAACTGCGTCATTAAGCAACGTGGGTGTGATAGAAGAAAGTACCTTAATCATTTTTTCGCTAGATACTTTGCCGCGTTCAACACCTTTCTTAAGGATTTTGCCAGCTTCTTTCATTCCCAGATCAAGCGCATCTTGTTTGATGTCTTTCATCACTGCAGGAACGCCTTTGAGCGCTGATTGGTAAGCAATACCACCGCCCATGATGCCGGCGCCCAGTACCGCAGCGGTTTTAATCTCTTTACTTGCGGATTTGGCGTATTTCTTCGACTTTCCTTTGACTGCTTGGTCGGCAAGGAAAATACCCACTTGTGCGTGGCATGCATCGGTCTGGGTTAAATCAAAGAATGCCTGGTTCTCAGCATTTAACGCACCTTCGCGCGCCTCGCGGGCACCATTTTCAATAGCCTCAATCGCTTTATGAGGCGCTGGGTAGTGTTTACCCGCTTTAGCTGCGACCATACCTTTAGCGGTCACTAGCGTCATGGTTAACTCAGTATCGTTCGCTTTAAGCGGTTCCAACTTCGGTTGGCGCTTAGCTTTCCAGTCTTGTTCACCTGCAGCTGCTGCTTTAGCAAGATTCAAAGCCGCTTCAGTGAGGTTGTCCGGTTCAACAACGGCATCAACGGCACCCACTTTTAATGCGTCTAAAGCAGAGTTGTTCTTACCTGTAGTAATCCATTCAAGCGCGTTGTCAGGGCCGATTACACGCGGCAAACGCATGGTGCCACCGAAGCCTGGAATCAGACCTAACTTCACCTCAGGCAAACCAATTGTGGCAGTGCTATCAGCAACACGATAATCACATGCAAGTAGTGCTTCACAGCCGCCACCGAGTGCAAAACCTTTCACGGCGCCAACAGTCGGCACCGGAAGATCTTCTAGCTGATCGAATACGCGTGAAGCTTTTGCGACCCATTCGCGAGTATTCTCAGGATCTGCAAACATGTTTAAGAATTCGGTGATATCAGCACCAACGATGAACGTTGGTTTAGAACTAGTGACAATCACACCACGCAAGTCGTCGGTTTGTGCTAATTGAGTAAGGGCGTCACTAAACTCTTGTAAGGTTTTTTGGTCAAATTTATTAACCGAGCCTTTGGCATCAAACTGAAGCTCTGCAAAACCCGGCTCTATAAAATCAACCCGGATGCTTTCGCCTTGATAAATCATGTTGGGTCTCCCAAGACATCATTAAATTTTTACGTTTCCAATACTTTATTTGGAAAGTAGTTAAGTTAAAGTAAGAAGAGTGTGGCGCGAAAGCGCTAAATTTTCAACGGTTATTTAAACATGCGTTTGAATCAATGAATAAACTGACGTCTATCATTCGTTACAGCTTATTGGCTTGTTTTCTCAGCACAGCGCACGCTATCGCTGCACAGCCGGGTGGACAATCCGTAGCCAATGCTCCTCAGCAATCGGCGGATGTTAGCCAACAGCGTGAGTTGTTTAAGAAAGCTGAATACGCTGCCCGTCGTGGTCGCATTGCTGAATATAACCAACTTTTAGCCCAGTTGGAAAACTATCCGCTTAAACCTTATCTTGAACTTGAGCGATTACAGCAAGTGGGCTACTTAGCCAACGAAGATCGTGTCGTGAGCTTTCTTGAGCAATATAAAGGTACGCCGTTAGACTGGCAATTACGCCAGCCTTGGTTAGATTATTTAGCGCAGCAAGGTGAATACCAGCGTTTTATTCGCGACTTCCGACATCCGGGTACACTGACTCACCAGTGTTATTTAATTGAGGCTGAGCGAGCCGGTGGCTTAGAGGATGGCCCTTTCATTCGTAAGGTGGATGCTATTTGGCGTCACGGTTTTTCTGTGCCGACGGCCTGCGATGCGATTTTAAACGAGTGGGCAGAGCTCGACGCACGTACCAAAGAAAAAGTTTGGCACAGGATAGTGCTTGCGGCAGAAGAGGGAAACCCAACCTTAATCCCTTACCTTACCAGCTTATTACCGAATCGAGAGCAATACTTAGGCGAGCTCTACCACAAGGTGCGCTACTCGCCAGCAGCGATTGGACAACTTTCCAGACTCCGCGGTGTCGATCCTGCCAAAGAGGCACAAATAGCAACGTTTGCGTTGACCAAATTGATTTGGCGAGCAGAAGAGCTCGCACTTAAAGCCTATGAGCGTCTCGTATCACGTTTGCCATTTACCGCAGCGCAGCGGCACAGAATAGCTGAGGAGTTTGCCGTTGCGTTGAGCTTGAAAGAGCACCCTGAAGCGCGAGTTTGGCATCAAAAAGTACCGCCCTCTGAGCTTGATGAGCGTGTATTACAGTGGCGTCTTGCGGCATACCTGCGCGATCATGACTTCGCTGCACTTAAGATGACTATTCAAACACTGCCACCCGCTATCTCGGGTGGTAACCAATGGCAATATTGGCTGGCTCGGGCGATGGAGGAAACCGGCGACAAGTTGAATGCTAATCGAATTTATACGGCGCTGGCCAAAGAGCGCCATTACTATGGCTTTTTGGCTGCGGCGCGTATTGGCGCACCGGTGAGTTTAGAGAAGGACCCGGTCAAGGCAACGCAGACACAGATAACCACCTTATTAGAGCGCGATGATGTTAAACGCGCATATGAGTTTCTTCAATTAGGGCGCGATGTCGATGCCCGTCGCGAGTGGAATCATCTACTCAGTGACATCGACGGTGAGGCATTCAAGACCGCCGCCGTGATAGCCAGTGATTGGGGCTGGCATGATCAAGCCATTTGGACATTGGCCCAAATTGGTCACTTTGATGCTGTAGAGATAAGATTCCCCATGGCTTATAGCGAAATCATCAATCTCTCGTCCGAAAAATACGGTATCGACCCAGCGTGGGCGATGGCAATAACTCGACGTGAGAGTAGTTTTAGAGCCGATGCCTACTCAGGAGCAGGCGCGCGCGGTCTTATGCAGATCTTGCCTGGTACCGCGAAGTTGCTACGCAATGATGATAGCTTTAAACGTCTCAATACACCGGAAGTTAATGTCGCGCTCGGTACTTATTATTTGAGTCGACTGAAAGAACGCTTTGATGGTAATCATGTGCTGGCTACCGCGGCCTACAACGCGGGTTATTATAAGGTCAAAGATTGGCTGCCCTCTGAGTCGACCGCGCTCGATGAATGGGTCGAGATGATCCCTTATTACGAAACGCGGGACTATGTAAAAGCGGTGCTTAGTTATCAACAGATTTATGAACTTCTCAATGGTAAAGAGGTTAATTTATTTGATGCTTTTGCTACCATGAGAGTGAAAGATGACTAACGGTTCAGAAGTACGTGAAAAAAGGTAATTACTTGCGCTTGACGGAAGCTGTTGAGCACGAGATTGAAATTAAAAACAGTCGTTTCATCGCGTCGTTAGCGCCTGTAACGAGCGCAGACGATGTGGCGAACCATATTGCCGACGTTAAGCAACGTTGGACTAAAGCCAATCACTATTGCACCGCGTCCGTCGCAGGTAGCCCCTTCGATGATACCTGTTATGCAAGCAGCGATGATGGCGAGCCCAGTGGTACCGCAGGGCGACCAATGCTTAACGTATTAACCCATCACCCGTTAGGTGAGGTTTCTGCCGTTGTAGTGCGTTACTTTGGGGGGATCAAGCTAGGTACAGGAGGCTTACAGCGTGCTTACAGCCAAGCCGTAGCGGAAGCGCTCCCGTTCATCAAAACGGCGGAGCGTAAATACCGTGAATACTACAGTTTAGTCTATGAATACGGGGATCAGGGCGCTGTTGAGAGCATTTTGAGCAGCTGCGAATATAAAGTCATTGAGCAAACATACACTGAGACAGTGCATCAAATCATAGCTATTGAGCCTGAATACCGCGCTCAACTCGACAAGCAGTTTCAGGCTCAAACACAAGGGCGCGTAAAGCTGTTAGAAGAACATCGCGCTGGGTTGGAATAATCGTTCGACCTGATCGATGTACTTCTTGTCCAGCAAGAACAGCATCACATGGTCATCGGATTGAATGATGGTCTCGCTATGAGCCATAAGTACTTCGCTTCCTCGCACAACCGCGCCGATAGTCGTTCCTGGGGGAAGCTTAATATCTTTAATGGCTTTACCGACCACTTTTGACGTTGATTCATCTCCATGCGCAATCGCCTCAATCGCCTCAGCCGCACCTTTGCGTAACGAGTAAACGTTGACGATATCGCCGCGGCGCACGTGCGTTAACAAGGCCGAAATCGTTGCCCGCTGTGGTGATATAGCAATATCAATCTCACCCCCTTGAACTAAATCGACATAGGCACTGCGTTGGATAAGTACCATAGTTTTGCGGGCGCCCATACGCTTTGCCAGCATCGCCGACATGATATTAGCTTCATCATCGTTGGTTACGGCAATAAAGACATCCGTATCTTCAACGTGTTCTTCTTCTAAAAGCTTTTGATCGGAAGCATCACCTTTGAACACTAATGTGTGTTCAAGTTGCTGCGATAGGGCCTCAGCACGTGTTTCAGACCGCTCGATCAGCTTAACGCGATGATCTGCCTCAAGCTGTTTGGCAAGGCCGGCACCAATATTACCACCGCCCACAATCATAATTCGGCGGTATCGATTTTCGAGTTTTTGCAACTCTTCCATGACGCGGTTTACATGGCGTGTATCGGCAATGAAAAACACTTCGTCATCGGCTTCAATGACGGTAGTACCGGTAGGACGAATCGGCTTACCTTGGCGATAAATAGCCGCCACCCGCGTATCGATATTGGGCATGTGCTCTTTAAGTGTTGAGATAGCATGACCGACCAGCTTGCCTCCGTAATACGCTTTTACGGCCACCAAACTGGCTTTGCCTGAGGCAAACTCCATGACCTGCAGTGCACCCGGGTAGTCAATCAACTTACGAATATAGTTAGTGACGAGTTGCTCAGGTGAAATGATGTAATCTACTGGTGCGTCGTTTTTGTGAAACAATTGATCACGGTAACGAATGTACTCTTCAGAGCGAATACGAGCGATTTTAGTCGGCGTATTAAAGATTGAGTAGGCGACCTGGCACGCAATCATGTTGGTTTCATCACTGCTTGTTACGGCGATTAATAAATCGGCATCTTCGGCGCCAGCGCGACGCAGCGTGTCTGGGTGTGAGCCATGACCTACCACGATACGTAAATCGTATTTATCTTGAAACGACTCTAACAGTTCGGCATTAGTATCGACGAGTGTAATGTCGTTACGTTCGCCGACAAGGTTCTCAGCAAGCGTTCCGCCAACCTGACCTACACCCAATATAATTATTTTCATGGCAGTTTTTCTATCTTCGCGTAAAAGAATCCGTCACCATCATGTTCGCCAGGTAATAGCTGTAACATGGGACGGTTCGCCTCAATAGCTATAAGGTTAGCATCGGAATGCTGACCGAGGAAGTGCGATATTTGCTCACTATTTTCCTCGGGCAAGATCGAGCACGTGGCATATATGAGCTGGCCTCCAGGCTTTAATGTAGGCCAAAGACGCTCGAGCATGCTTTGCTGTAACTCAACAAGCTGATCGATATCTGATGAACGACGCAACCATTTGATATCTGGATGACGACGAATGACACCCGTAGCGGAGCAGGGGGCATCTAATAAAATACGGTCAAAAGGCTGCTTATCCCACCAACTATCAAGATCTAAAACGTCGGCACAAACCACTTCGCAAGAGAGCTCCGCGCGATATAAGTTTTCACTAACGCGTTCAAGGCGCTGTTCATCAACGTCAATAGCGATCAAGGGCGTTTGAAACTCGGTACGTTCAAGCAGGTGAACCGTCTTTCCGCCGGGTGCTGCACAGCAATCAAGCACTCTGTGCTCCGGTTGGGCGTCTACCATATCCGCTGCTAGTTGTGCTGAACGGTCCTGAACTGACACCCAGCCGGCTTCAAAATGCGGGAGTTTAGTCACCGGCACCGGTTTGACAAGTCGAATCGCATCGCTTGCCTGACTGTCGGCAACGGCTTCAATACCGTTTTCAGCTAACAGTGCAGTGTAGTCAGTCACGGTCGTGTGACGTCGGTTTGCGCGAAGCCAGAGTGGCGGCTGAGTATCATTTGCTGTGAAAACGGCTTCCGCTTTCACACCGTAGGCGGCCTTAATTCTCTCTCTGAGCCAACGCGGATGGTTAACACCCTCGGCGCTTGGCAGGTCGCGTTCGCCATCATCGTTACGCGCGGGCGCTTCACGTAAGACTTGGCGTAAAACCCCATTTACCAAACCGCTCAATGCTTTGCGTTTTAATAATTTGCTTGCCTCAACGGTAGCGCTCACCGCTGCGTGGTCTTTAGTACGCAACTTAAACAGTTGGTAAGTACCCACTAACAGTAGCGACTGGATAATTTGATTTTTGCCTTTCAACGGTTTATCCAACTTGCCGCTGACTTTTTCAGTCAACACCGGTAAGTAGCGCATGACACCATAGCTAATGGCTTGCGCGAGACGCTTATCTTCCGCGGATAACTGCTCACTATACGTGGTTAATGCTTGAGTCAGCGACTGGCCTTGTTCCAGCACTGCGTGGATAGCTTGAGCGGCGGCAGCGCGACTGTGTGCGCCCGTCGATGTGTTAGTCGACATCGGTTAAATTTACCCCAATTGCAAAGGTGGTGGCATACCCATTCAGTAAGTCACTCACGGGTAACGGCTTTTTGCCCGGTAACTGCAATGAGTGAAGGGTTAAAGCGCCTTGGGAGCAGGCAACAGTAACACCCGCAGGTGAACAGTCGATAATGGTGCCTGGCGCTGAGCGGTGATCAGTTTTGCTAACGCTGGCTTGATGAACCTTAACAGTGCGTTGGCCAGGTTTACCGCCGGGAAGCTCAAACCAAGCAAAAGGCCAGGGATTAAATGCACGTACATTTCTCTCGAGCTGGGTCGCGTCCGACCAATCAATTTTGCCTTCGTCCTTACTCAGTTTTTTTGCGTAAGTCGCGGCATCGTGGTTTTGAACTTCTGCGCGTTCACGGTAGCTTTCAATATCGTTCAATGTGGTTACGAGTGCACGGGGACCGAGTTGAGCAAGTTTTTTATAAAGCGAAGCGGATGTCTCTTGTGCATCAATGGCACAACGCTCAACGTGTAGGACTGGACCCGTGTCGAGTCCTTTTTCCATTTGCATAACGGCAACACCGGAAGCCTCATCGCCCGCCCAAATTGCGCGTTGGATAGGCGCCGCTCCACGCCAGCGTGGTAGTAGCGAACCATGCACGTTAATACATCCATACTTGGGCGTGGTCAAAATAGGCTCAGGCAATAATAAGCCATAGGCGACGACGACCATCACGTCAGGGCGATACTCCGCGAGTTGCTGCTGAGCCGACGTTGTGTTTAGTTTTTCGGGCTGCTCCACTGCGATCGTGTGTTCAAGAGCTAGCTGCTTGACAGCACTAGGCTGCAGCTTTTTCCCTCGTCCGGCTCTGCGGTCCGGTTGGGTATACACCGCAACGACTTCATGATCAGTATTAAGTAGCGCCGCTAAATGGTCGGCTGCAAATTCAGGAGTACCCGCAAAAACAATACGTAATGGTCTGTGTGTGCTCAATCGATTAGGCTCCAGTGCTTAATTTTTCTTGCAAACGTTGTTCTTTCTCAAGTTTCTTACGAATACGCTCGCGTTTAAGCGGTGACAAATAATCAACGAATAGTTTGCCATCTAGGTGATCAATTTCGTGTTGCACACAGATGGCTAATAGGCCTTCCGCATCCATTGAAAATCGCTCGCCATTTTTGTCCAACGCTTGCACGGTAATATGTTCGGCACGCTCAACTTTAGCAAAAACGTTCGGAAACGATAGGCAACCCTCTTCATTGGTGAAATGACCCTCAGCGCGTGTAATCTCAGGGTTAATAAATACTAAGGGCTCGTTCTGACTTTCACTACAGTCAGCGACGAATAAACGTTGATGAACATCTACTTGAGTAGCCGCCAAACCGACGCCTTGAGATTCATACATCGTCTCAAACATATCGTCAATTGTAGCGCGTAGCGCATCGTCAACCTGTTCGATAGGTTGCGCAACAGTGCGTAAGCGCTCATCGGGGTACTTAAGTACCGTTAACTTAGTCATTCCAAAATCTCCTTCGCTTTAACTACTTTTATTTTACCTTAAATTGGGGGAGGAATGACAGCCGTGCAGTATCATGAACTTGCTTTATTAATGAGCCTCAACAAAGCGCCAATCGCTGTACAGCGGGAATGTAGAGAGTTCGCTGAGCTAGAAGCGATTGAAGATCGATGTCTGCAATCTATTAAGTCGGTCCAGAGAGCTTACATACTTCAGGCAATGCATTGGTTGGAAAACGATAACTGTGGTGTCGTGGGCTGGTTTAATGACGAATATCCCGCACTGTTAAGAACCATAGAGCGCCCGCCTATGGTGTTATTTTATAAAGGGCGTACTGAACTACTATCCCAAGCGAGTGTCGCCATGGTCGGTAGTCGAAAGGCGAGTCACTATGGTATTCAGGTTACCGACCAGCTGGCTCAGGAATGCGCGCAATCAGGGTTAGCTGTTGTGAGTGGCTTAGCGATGGGCATCGATGCAGCTGCACACCGCGCGGCTCTCGACTATGGTGCGACCATTGCGGTATTAGGCACCGGTATCGATCAGATCTATCCGCGTAGAAATCGTGAGCTCTATGAGCTGATGAGTCATCAGGGGTTAATCATCAGCGAATTTTCACCAGGTACCCCGGCACGCATGGATCATTTTCCGCGTCGCAACCGTATTATAAGTGGAATGTCGAAAGGCGTTGTTGTTATCGAAGCTGCACGACGCAGTGGATCCATTTCTACCGCCTTGTCGGCGTTACGAGAGGGGCGCGAAGTGGGCGCAGTGCCTAACAGCATTTTTGCTAAGTCACAGGAAGGGTGTCACTGGTTGCTGAAAGAAGGCGCACACGTGATCACGTGTGCAAACGATATCTTGTCTTGGTTTGACATCAGTGCGAATGAACCGAGTCAGCAAACACAATGTACAATTCCTAAACACTTGGCAAACAATCCATTGTTCGCTAATGTGAGTAATGACCCAGTAAGTTTAGATGAGCTGGTTGAACGAACGGGGTTATCGGTTGCTGAGGTAAGCGAACAATTATTATTACTTGAGCTTGAAGGACTGATTACAGCAATTCCGGGTGGTTACATAAAAGTGGGGAGGCGCTAACCATGTTTGATATCCTCATGTACTTGTTTGAGAACTATATACATTCCGACTCAGAAGTTGTGGTTGACCACGATGAGTTGACGGACGAACTCGCCCGGGCCGGATTCCATCGGCAAGAAATTCAAAAAGCGTTAGCTTGGCTTGAACGCTTGGCGGATTTACAGGAAACAGAGGCTAAGACCTATCTCAACGTCACACCTGTTGCTTCAATGCGGGTCTATACGGAAATTGAGTGCAGTCGGTTAGATACTCAGTGTCGTGGGTTCTTAACCTATCTCGAAAATCTTGGCGTATTGGACTTTAGCACTCGAGAAATGGTCGTTGATAGAGTGATGGAGCTCGAAACCAGTCGATTTAGTCTCGACGATCTCAAGTGGGTCGTGCTTATGGTATTATTTAACCTACCAGGGCGTGAAGCGGCTTACGATAAGATGGAAGGTTTGCTATTTGAGGAGCCGGAGGGGCCGCTGCACTAATCTACTTAAGGATATAGAGTCATGCAGGCGTGTCCGAAATGCGGTCGTGAGCTGGTTTTAAAGCACAAAGGTCAGCAGAGTTTTTTGGGGTGCAGTGGCTATCCCGGTTGTGAGTATACCCAGGGGCTTCGCGAGCAATCAGAGATTGAGCCGGAGAGCTTGGGTGTGCCTTGTCCCCAGTGCGGCAATGACTTGCAGTTAAAAAGCGGACGGTTTGGGCTTTTTGTTGGTTGCAGCAATTATCCAGACTGTGACTTTATTGCAGAAGATCCAACTCAACGAGAACAGGATTCGGTTCCGTGTCCGGAGTGTGAAAAGGCTGGTCGAACAGGTCGAGTTGTTGCAAAGACAGGTCGTTCGGGTAAACAGTTTTTCTCTTGTGATCAATTTCCCACCTGCGATTTTTCGTTGCCTTTACCTCCCGTTAATGAAGCCTGTCCCGAGTGTGACTTCCCCTTGTTAATGCGAAAGCGTAGTCAGGGTTCCGAGCGCCTTGTTTGTCCGCAAAAGCACTGCGACTACCGCTCCAAGCCGCTATAATAAGTCCAGTTTTTAGTTTTAGAGAGGAACTCCAGTGTCAGCACTTGATATTGAATCAGCGCGTTCGGCGCTATTAAACGGTGTAATCGCATACCCAACCGAAGCAGTATTCGGTTTAGGTTGCGATCCACGTAACGAGGAAGCGATCCGCAAGATTCTAACCTTGAAAGAACGCCCTGAGGACAAAGGGCTTATTCTAATCGCCGCTGACTATAGCCAATTGACACCTTATGTTAAAGATTCCGCAATAGGTCAGGATAAGCGCTTTAGCGTGCTATCACATTGGCCTGGCCCGGTGACATTGATTCTTCCCGCACGCGATACGGTTTCACCACTGCTGACCGGTGGACGAGATACCATTGCAGTGCGTGTTACAGCCTATGAGCCCGTGCGAGAGCTTTGTCGCAAGCTAGGTACTGCATTAGTATCTACTAGCGCCAACCCAAGCGGTGAAGAGCCGGCTAGAACAGCTCAAGAAGTGAGTGATTACTTCGGTGATGAAGTCGATTGGGTTTGGGATGAAAAAACAGGTGGCGCAGAGCAACCCTCTAAAATCATCGATCCATTTAATAACACCGTATTGAGGTAAGGTTTTTGTCATGATGGAACAGACTATGTTGCAGCCGGTATTGAATTACCTGCTCAGCTTGCAAGATAGTATTTGCCAACAATTGGAAGCCGTTGATGGTAGTGGACACTTCCAACAGGATGAGTGGCAACGGGAGCAAGGTGGTGGCGGTCGTTCTCGAGTGATGAAAGAGGGCGAAACGTTTGAACAGGCCGGCGTGGGCTTCTCGCATGTATACGGTGAACAGCTGCCTAAGAGTGCAACGGCGCACCGGCCCGAACTTGAAGGTCGTGACTTCAATGCCTGCGGCGTGTCTTTGGTCATTCATCCACGTAACCCCCATGTACCGACCGTTCATCTTAACGTCCGGTTCTTTATTGCCGAAAAGGAAGGTGAAGACCCCGTTTGGTGGTTTGGTGGAGGCTTTGACTTAACACCTTATTACCCCTACACCAACGATTGCATTGAGTGGCATAAAAAAGCCAAAGCATCGCTCGATAAAGTAGACCCTGCACTCTATGACAAATACAAAGTTTGGTGTGATGATTACTTTTATTTGAAACACCGAAATGAAGCGCGTGGCATCGGTGGTATTTTCTTTGACGACTTGAATGACCGATCGTTTGACGAGGCGTTTGATGTAATCAAAGCGGTTGGCGATGCCTTTTGTGAAGCTTACGTGCCTATCGTAGAACGTCGCAAAAAAACTGAATACTCAGAGCATCAACGTCAATTTCAATTGTATCGCCGCGGTCGTTATGTTGAATTTAATCTAGTCTGGGATCGAGGCACCTTGTTTGGCTTGCAAACCGGCGGGCGAACCGAGTCAATTCTGATGTCGATGCCGCCGTTAGTGCGGTGGGAATATGACTGGCAACCACAGCCTGAATCAGTAGAGGCTGCTCTGACGGAATACTATTTGTTACCGCGGGACTGGGCCGCCATGGACTATGTTAATGAGTAATCAGTTAGCCGTTTTCGGTAATCCAATTAAGCACAGTCTGTCACCGAGAATACACAGCTTATTTGCTGAGCAAACCGGGCGCAGTGTTGATTACCAGCGTCTATTAGTGAGTCCTCAAGGTTTTCCGAAAGCGGTAGCTCGGCAATTTTCGCAAGGTTTAGCTGGCGCCAATGTAACAGTACCATTTAAACAGGTAGCGTATCAGCTTGTGACTCGACACCTAGGCTCAGCTGCTCATAGTGGCGCCGTTAATACATTAATTAGCGCGCCTCATGGTGGCCTGATCGGTGCCAATACCGATGGCGACGGGCTAGTCGCCGCGCTCAAGTCGAAAGGTGTCAGTTTGGCGGGGCGGCGTATTCTCTTGCTCGGGGCCGGCGGCGCGAGTCGCGGTGTCATGCCAGCGCTTAATGCCGAGAAGCCAGATGTGATTTGGGTGTGGAACCGCACAGTGGAACGTGCCGAGCAACTTGCTTCGCTATTTCATTCGGCGCAGGTGTTACGGCATTGGTCTGATGCGCGTAAACCTGATCTCATTATTAATGCGACCAGTGCCAGTTTGTTTGGCGAGTCGTTAGCACTTCCTGAGCATCTGCTTGATACCGATACCGTTGGCTATGACATGGTTTACAGTCGTGATGCGACAGCTTTTCAAAGTCGGTTTAAAGCATCCGGTGGGGGTGTTTGTTTTGATGGTTTAAGAATGCTCGTGGAACAAGCGGCAGTCAGCTTTAGCCTTTGGTTTTCCTGCGACAAACCTAAAACCGAAGCCATCTATCATCAGTTGCGTAATGAGTTAACCAAGCTTGACTAATGCGAGGTTGGCATTCACACCGACCTCGTTAAGTGCTCTCAGCCAACGGATTTGGTTGGGGCGTAATGTGTCGCCTGGACCTTTAACTTCGACCAGCATGACCTGTTTATCGCGATACAACCATAAGTCGGGAAAGCCGGCGCGATTGTTGTGTACGTCGCGAGCAATACGCTCAAAAATAGCCGCCCACTGCTGACCTTTGAGTCGTAGCCACCAATCTAGGAGTACACCCTTATCAACTCCGGGCCAGTAAATAAACGGATTCGCGAGGCCTGTTTTTTCATCGATAACCTGAGTAATACGTTGCGTTACGGTGTCGGGGCAGTGCTTGATTTCATCAAGGCGTTTTTTTATTAACGCTTCGCGACGATGATAAAACTCATGGCTATTGAGATCTCTTGGCCCTCGCTGAAACGGGTGAACAAAGGCCCCCTCGACATCTTCGAATACGATATCCCAAAAAATAATGCCAAACAGTGTTTGTGGAATTGTGTTTTCGTAGTGTGCTCCCCGCCAACCTTGCTGCTCAAAGTGAGCTAAGCTCTCTGCTTCTATTGAGGCTCCTCTCGATGCAAAGCTTAAATGGTGAGTTTCAGGCTCGGTTTGCTGTGCCGTAGGTTCAGCAAACCAACGTGACAATAATTGCTCAGCAATGGCGTGCTCCGGGTCGTTCCACGGCTCCTCTGCCATTTCATTCAGGGTGGAGTAAGCCTGCTTATTATCACCTTGCTTTCTGTAAATTCTTGCCATTCGTTCGCGCGCAGGGGGGCGGAATGACTGCTGATAAATCATTAGAGCATCGTCGAGTGCATCGGCTCGTTCACAGTCTCGCGCGAGCTTATTGCAGAGCCGGCTATAGGCACCTCGAAATTTCTTCCATCCTTGATGGTTTGCTGCGCGTTTATACCAGTCGCGGATAATATGTATACGCTCAGGTAAGCCTTCTGTGTCCGAGTAACGTTGGCGAAACGTACTCATCGCATGGTAGTTAGCAACATCCTCAGGACTACTGAATAAGCTTTTAGGTCGAATTGTGTAGGTTTCATAACGAACATGACCGAGTGCTGTCTTTATAAACTCGGTGAGATCTTGATGTGCATTTCCAAAAAACAACAATGACAAGCGGTCAAAGTTTGCTTGTTGTGTTAACGCATACCATTGCAGTTGAGCGGCGACTGGCCATGGTGTTGGAAGCGCCAATAGTGCCTCGAGAATGTCGGCTTTTTTTGCCGAAGTAGAGAGCATGCAGCCGTTTTCTCGCGCCACATGTAGTAGTTCGGCGCGCTTTAATAGTTCAACTCCTTCAGGGCTATTGATCGCATGGTGTACGGTCAGCCAGCCCTCACCCTCAAGCGTGTTGACCGCTTGAGCGAGGTTGATTTCCGAGTAATTCAAGCCATCGACTCGAAATTGCTGACCGCGACGACTGGATAATCGAATCCATAGCTTTTGTGCGTCGGTGTTAAGTGACTCATAACGTGCGAGTGTCAGTCGAGTCTCATCATCTAACAGCGTGTCGTGATGATGCCGCACCCAACGCAAGATAGTGTTGAAGTTTTGCCAATAGTAATCGGGCTGATCAACATCAGCGGGTTCCCAACGCATTGAATTCTCGATAAAAAAATAACCTATTATAAAGGTACGCTTAATATGGAAGAAAAGAGTATAAAAAAACCGACAGTCTGACTAGACCTTGTCTCATTTTGTGGTAGTCTACTTAGTCTGCTCGATTCGGTGCGCTCTGGTATCAAAACGTCGGGTAGCAAAAATAAGTTTCCACAACGAAACAAATAATAAGAAGTAGGGCACTTAGGGTAGCCCGCCGTTTAAAAATCCCTTTTAAAATCAAGCTGTTAAAATTTATCCCATACACGATAACTCTTTTTGTTTGTTCGTGGGGTTTACTATTGTCAACAGAATTATCCACAGCGTATCCACATTTATCGACTAGCCTTGTTTCAGCGCCTATGGCATCCTTAGCACATTAGTTTTTTGACCAGCGAGACCGCATTCATGGCGCAGACAGTACCTGAAAATCCTTTCATTTTAGTCGATGGCTCCTCGTACTTATTTCGAGCTTTTCATGCTCCGCCACACTTAACCAACTCGGCCGGAGAACCTACGGGTGCGGTTTATGGGGTCGTTAATATGTTGCGCAGTTTGCTTAAACGCTATAAACCTTCGCACATGGCAGTGGTATTCGATGCCAAAGGTAAGACGTTTCGTAGCGATATTTACGATGAATATAAAGCTCATCGACCACCCATGCCCGACGACTTGCGCACGCAAATTGAACCCTTACATGCCATTGTTAAGGCAATGGGATTGCCATTACTGTGTGTTGATGGCGTCGAAGCGGATGACGTAATTGGTACGCTGGCAAAGCAAGCCGGCGATAAGGGCCGGTTTACCTTGATCAGCACCGGTGACAAGGACATGGCGCAACTAGTTAATGATCATGTCATGTTGATTAATACCATGACAGACACACTGCTAGACGAGTCTGGGGTGGTTGAAAAGTTTGGTGTTAAGCCTAGTCAAATTATTGATTACTTAGCATTGATGGGTGATAGCTCGGATAATATTCCTGGTTTACCCAAGGTCGGTGAGAAAACAGCGCAGGCGATGCTTCAAGGTATTCCGAGTATCGATAAGATTTACGAAGATATAAATGCGGTGACAGAATTAGGGTTCCGCGGCGCTAAATCAATGCCGAAGAAACTAGAAGAATTCAAAGACCAATTGCTAATGTCACGCGAGTTGGCGACTATCAAGTGTGATGTTGAGCTCGAATGTGCACCCGATGCGTTAACGATTGAACCGGCTGACACGGATCAGCTACAAACGCTGTATGGCAAAATGGAATTCCGTCGTTGGCTGAATGAGCTGTTAGAAACCGGCGCGGCAACGGATCAAGCCTTAGGCGAAGCGAGTCCTGCCGAAGAGCAAAGCGAACAGTTCAGTGTTAACCGCGACGCGTACAAGACGTTATTTAATGAAGAAGAAGTCTCTGATTATATTGAGCAATTAAAATCAGCTGAGGTCATTGCGTTTGATACCGAGACAACGAGCCTTAACTACATGGAAGCGCAACTCGTCGGCGTTTCGTTTTCAATAGCGGAATGCGAAGCGGTTTACATACCGGTGGCGCATGATTACGTCGGGGTCGAAAAGCAAGTCGATCGTGACTGGTTGTTAAAAGTCTTAAAACCACTACTCGAAGATTCCAGTATCGCTAAAGTAGGTCAGAATCTTAAGTACGATGCGCACATTCTACGTCGTTACGGTATTAAACTTCGTGGTATCAAGAATGACACCATGTTGGCGTCGTACGTTTTTAATAGTGTTGGTTCGCGTCACGACATGGACACGCTCAGTCTGCAATACTTGAACCATAAGCCGATTAAGTTCGAAGAGATTGCGGGGAAAGGAGCAAAACAGCTTACCTTTAACCAAATTGAGCTGGCGCAGGCAGCACCTTATGCTGCGGAAGATGCCGATATTACGTTGCGGTTGCATCATATTTTATGGGACAAAGTCCACCAGACAGGTGAGCAGCTCGCCTCTGTGTTAACCGATATTGAGGTGCCTCTGGTCAGTATTCTAACCGACATGGAAGAATACGGCGTAAAAGTTGATGCTGAAATGCTCGGTAAACAGAGTGAAGAGATTGCTAACAAGCTTCTTGAACTTGAGCAAAAGGCCTTTGAAATTGCCGGTGAAGAGTTCAACCTCGGTTCTCCGAAACAACTGCAGCAAATTTTGTTTGAAAAGCTTGAGCTTCCGGTCATCAAGAAAACACCGAAAGGCGCACCGTCGACCGCCGAGGAAGTCCTGCAGGAGCTGGCGCATGATTATCCACTGCCGGATGTGATTTTGCAGCATCGTAGCTTGGCTAAATTGAAATCGACCTACACCGATAAATTACCGCGTATGATTAACCCAGATACTGGGCGTGTGCATACTTCGTATCAGCAAGCTGTCGCCGCGACGGGTCGGTTGTCATCGACTGAACCCAACTTACAGAATATCCCTATTCGTACGCCCGAAGGCCGCCGTGTTCGCCAAGCGTTTGTGGCTGAGGAAGGCTTTACGGTCGTAGCTATCGACTATAGTCAGATAGAGCTCAGAATTATGGCGCATTTATCGCAAGATGCCTCGTTGCTAAGAGCCTTTGCCCAAGGGCAGGACATCCACCGTGCTACGGCCAGTGAAGTGTTTGGTTGTAGCTTAGAGGAAGTCACTGATGAACAGCGCCGCCGAGCTAAAGCGGTTAACTTTGGTTTGATATACGGTATGTCTGCGTTTGGGTTATCGCGCCAACTTGATATTCCTCGACATGAAGCGCAAGCCTACATGGACAAGTATTTTGAGCGTTTCCCTGGTGTTTTAGAATATATGGAAAATACTCGCGAAACAGCGAAGAAGCAGGGTTATGTATCGACGCTTTTTGGCCGTCGCTTACCGCTTCCAGAAATCAAAGCATCCAATGGTGCTCGTCGCAAAGCGGCTGAACGTGCTGCGATTAACGCACCGATGCAAGGTACCGCGGCCGATATCATTAAGCGAGCAATGATAAAAGTCGGCGACTGGATCGATGAAAAGGGCTGTCAGCCAGATGTTCGGATGCTGATGCAGGTGCACGATGAATTAGTTTTTGAAATTCGTACAGAACATGCCGAGAGTTATGCCAAAGCCCTTGCTGATGTGATGGGTGAGGCGGCTGACTTGGATGTGCCATTGCTTGCTGAGTACGGCTTTGGCGCAAACTGGGACGAAGCGCATTAACTTTTTTGAGAAATTTTGAACTTTCTTAAATAGGGAGACTCTGAATAAGTGAAGGCGAGAGGTAAGCCTTCAAAAATTTGTTCTCCCTGGATTGTTTTTAGCCCGGCCTTTTGGTCGGGCTTTTTTATTTGTTGCTTTGAGGAATGCCTGCAAGTCCGCTTCGACCTCGGCGGTTAGCAAACCAAACACCGATTAAAATAGCGAGCATTCCCAAACCGTGCTGCAGAAAGAAGGGTTCGCCATCAAGTACACCCAACATCATGGCGACGATGGGAATCAAGTAAGTGACGGAGCTGGTGAACACGGTGTTGGTCAGCTGTACGACATAATTGAAAATGACCAATGCACCGGCAGTGCCTACAATTCCTAGCACCAGTACAGCGGTAAGGGAAAGTGGCGCGTTAGGTCGTTGTGCATGGGCTAAAAAGTCGGTGCCTAGAAATAAGAAAATCGCTGCTGGAATACTGGCCATCAGCAGTGATACGCCAGTAATGGTGAGCGGTTTTAAGTCGGCAATTTTATGTTTGATTAAATTTAGGTTGATGCCGTAGCACACGGTTGCAAGCATGACCAATAAGGCATAGCTATTAAAAGTGAACGAACCATTCGCTGTTGCGGTAATGAGTAATACCGTCCCGACTAAGCCAATGACGATACCTACCCACTGCGCCCAGCGAGCAGACTGACTAAATAGTAATACCCCGGTCACTAACGTTGATATTGGCGTTAATGCGTTTAATACACCCGTGACACCGCTTTGTAGCTGAGTCTGTGCGATGGCAAACATGAAGGCGGGTATGAAACTACCTACTAAACCCACACATGCCAGTTTAAGCCAATGTTTACGGGAAATTTGACGCAGTTTAGGCAAGATTAAAGGTGTTAATACGATCCCTGCAGATGCAATCCGCAGCGCACCGACTTCGAGCGCTGTAAAGGCGATCAACCCTTTCTTAATTAATAAAAACGAACTACCCCATATCAGTGCGAGTAGGCCTAGCAACAGCCACGCTTTTAATGGTGGAGTCTCCGTGCTGTTATGTGTCATCGCTTTCTACAAAGTCATCGGTGGCCGGTTTTTCGCCCAAAAACCATTGATCGAGCTTTTGCTCGAGTTGGTCGATACCAAACTTCTTGAGCGAGGAGAACACTTCAACTTGTACGTCACCATTGAAGGCAATCGCTGCTTGGCGTGCTTTCAATAACGTTGACTTGCGAGCGCCTTGTTTGAGTTTATCTGCCTTGGTTAATAGCGCCAATACTGGGATGCCGCAATCCACCGCCCAATAGATCAGCTCTTGGTCGGTCTCACGAAACGGATGGCGAATATCCATGAGTACGACGAGGCCTTTGAGTGAGTCGCGCTTTTCCAAATACTCAGACAACGACCGTTGCCATTGCTCTTTTACTTCCATTGGGACTTTGGCAAAACCGTAACCTGGTAAATCGATTAGGCGTTGGCCGGTTGCGGTTTCAAAAACGTTAATCAATTGCGTCCGACCCGGCGTCTTACTAGTCCGCGCTAAGTTGCGCTGGCGCGTAAGTGTATTTAACGCACTGGACTTACCTGCGTTTGAGCGGCCGGCGAACGCGATCTCGATGCCACTATCCTCCGGTAACTTGCGTATATTGGGGGCACTAGTAATAAAGGTAGCTGTTTGATAATTGATGCGCTTTTCTGACACGACAGGCTCACTTGCTTGTAAAATGTTCACTATTGCGCGGTATTATGAAGCATCTGTACACTTTCTCCAACGCTGAATTGCATAAACAATGTGCATTAGACGTTTAATCGTGCGTTGTTTTGTGTAAAATAAGCTACCGTTAGATGCGATCGGTTCAGGCACGAGGGTGCCTCACAGAGACAAGAGAAGCAGACATGAAAAAATTCGCGATCATTCTAGGATTGTTTATTAGTTCGACCAGCGTTGCGATGGCGCAACAGGGTGATGTCGAAGCAGGGAAACAAAAGTCTCAGGTATGTGCAGCATGTCACGGACCTAACGGCGTTTCTCCTACAGACATGTATCCGAACTTAGCGGGTCAACACCCCAAGTACATCTATAAGCAGTTGATGGACTTCAAAACCGCCTCTGAAACTGGCGGTGAGCAAGGTCGTAACAATGCTATCATGATGGGCCAAGTTGCTAACTTGTCCGAACAAGACATGAAAGACTTAGCGGCTTATTTTGCAGCACAAGATCCTGCAAAAGGCGATACCCCAGAAGACCTGATCGCTAAAGGCTCAGATCTATTCCGTCGCGGTAACCCAGAGACAAATATTCCGTCATGTGCAGGTTGTCACGGACCGCGCGGTAACGGTATGGGTCTTGCTGCTTTTCCTGATATTTCAGGCCAGCATCCGGCGTACGTTATTTCTCAATTAGAAAATTTTCGTAGCGGTAAGCGCGCCAATGATCCAAACGGCATGATGCGCGGTGTTGCTGAAAAAATGACCGATGAAGAGATGAAATTACTCGCTGAGTACCTGCACGGTCTTTATTAAGAAAAAAGTTTATTCATGAAGGGTGGCTCGAATGCCACCCTTTTTTTATCATATGTTATAGATTTATGCGTTTTTTACGTCTTATAAACAAAAATGTTATAAAAAAATGGATTTTTAGAGCGATAAAATCATTGAACTCATCCGCATTAATACGTAGTCTTTAAAGCGTCCGAGGGAGATGACCTCTCCTGAGGCAATAAAACAATAACAAGACTGCTCAAAGCAGCGAATAAAATCGATACATAAAAATAACAATAAATCGATTCTGGATTTCGGTTCACAAAACCAATAATAATAGAATAGAGATCCAGGGAGTAAAAGTAGTATTGGTTGCTCCTTTCTATAATAACAACAACTAGAAAATTAGGTTACGGAAGACCGAGATAAAAACTCGGAAGCAGTGACAACCATTCTCATAGTTGCAGTGCGCTGCCGAATATGAGAAACAGAGGCGATGGAAACATCGCCTTTTTTCTTTTCTATTGAGCCCTTTATGTTGTTATGTCCTCTGTGTGATTCACCAAGTCGGTTTTATGCGCGTGATAGAAGACGTGCCTTCCATCAATGTTCTCATTGTCAGTTAGTTTTTGCTGATCCAGCGACGCACGTTGACCGTGACGAGGAGAAGCGCCTTTACGAGACACACGAAAACGATCCGCATGACCCACACTATCGTGACTTCTTAAGCCGCCTTTGGCAGCCACTGCAGCAAGTTTGCCAAAATTTGAGTTACCGAACAGCCCTCGATTTCGGTTCGGGACCTGGCCCCACGCTGCATCTAATGATGCAAGAGTCGGGTATCGATGCTCACCATTATGACCCTATTTACTCACCCGATGAGACGGTACTGAGCGAATCCTACGATGTAGTGACCTGTACTGAAGTCATAGAACACTTTTATTATCCGCAACGAGAATTTATAAAGTTACGTCGGCTCGTTAAGCCAGGCGGTACGTTAGCGACGATGACAAAGCCTTATGTATCGGCTGACTTATTTCCGAATTGGCATTATAAAAACGACCTGACCCATGTTTCATTTTTTACTGACCAGACCTATCGTTATATCGCGCAACGGTTTGGTTTCAGCGTCGACAGAGTGAGCGATCAGGTAACCTTCTTTCGTTGTGTTAAATCCTGCTGATTACAATGCTTGTATGCGTTACAATAGGACTAACTCTATGAAATAAGGAGTCCACATGACTCGTAAGAAAAAAACACGTAAGACGGGGCCTCTTGCGCCGTCGAAAGCGCCAAAAGATAAACGCCAAGTAGAAAACCTAACCCGTGGAAAGAAAAAAGGTAAAGGCCAGCCTGCCGGTAAACGCCATAGTGAGCCTAAACGTGATCAGCAGACGGGACAAAACAATGACACCCAAACGGATCCACGTAAGGGCAGTAAGCGTAAGATCGACCTAGGCCCTGTTGTTTCAACAGCAGCCGTCGCGGCACTGACTCCGCAACAAGAGCTCGAGCAGTTGCAAAATGATGAAAAATTGCAGGATTTAGTTGAGCGCTTTGAGCAGGGTGAGGTGTTGTCTAATGATGATCAGCGTTATCTCGACGAGCAATCTGAACGTTACGAAAAGCTGGCAAGCCAGTTAGGTCTCGATCTTGACGATGATGACGATGAATGGGATGACGAGGAGTATTGATGTCTACATTAGCGATAGTTTTATACATTCTGGGAGTCGTCGTTATCGTAGGTTTAGCCGTTTATGCTATGACACTACTTAAACGCCTACGCTATCAAAATCAGTTACGTCAACAAGCGGTGCAAAAGCGTGTTGACCGTATCGACGAAAGCATTATTACCATTGCCAAAGGCATGCAGCAAGATCAGTGTCCATTATCTGAAGGATGTTTGCGCATTGTGGTGCTGCTGGATCATCGTCCTGAATCGACGGAGTATGACTACTCGAAAGATTATCCTGCAATGCACGACATGTACGAACGCATTAAACACATGCCGACGCACGAAAACCGTAAAAAGTTTCCAAAGCAGAAGATCAAAGAACTCGATAAAGAGCGTGAAGGTTACGAGGCTGAATTAAAAGACGTTATTTTAGCTGACGTCGACAAGTTATTGCGTGAGTTTCCCACTCGGTAAAAGGAAGCGCCGATGTTATTTAAAGGCATTCGAGAAGATATAAAAAGCGTCTATAGCCGTGACCCTGCGGCCCGCAACGCCTTTGAAATACTCTTTAACTATCCAGGCTTACACGCGATTTGGCTCCATCGCTTTAGTCATCGTCTTTGGAAACTTAAGCTGTATTGGTTAGCGCGTTTCGTTTCAAATATTGGCCGCTGGTTAACTGGTGTTGAGATACATCCGGGCGCTAAGATTGGACGCCGATTTTTTATCGATCATGGCATGGGGGTCGTGATCGGCGAAACGGCCGAGATCGGTGATGATGTGACCCTATATCACGGCGTTACCCTGGGTGGAACGTCATGGAATAAAGGTAAGCGTCATCCCACGCTCAAGGATGGGGTAGTCATTGGTGCAGGTGCAAAGGTACTCGGTCCATTGACTGTCGGTACTGAAGCACGAATTGGATCTAACGCAGTTGTGGTTCGTGATGTGCCTGATGGTGCCACGATGGTTGGAATTCCCGCGCGAGTAGCTAAGTCAGGCCAAGACAAAGAAACATCGGAGCGCCGTGCCAGAATGGCCAAAGCCTATGGTTTTGACGCGTATGCGATTTCAGCCGATAATCCTGATCCTGTTGCAACAGCCATTGGTCGAATGCTTGATCATGTTCATGTATTGGATCAAAAAGTCTCGGATTTATGTCAAGCCGTGAATCGGTTGGGCGGGGATGTCTGTAGTGAGTTACCCGAAGTCGAGATGGACGACGTTGCCTTTCTTGAAGAAAAGCAACGTGCTGCACAACAGCGAGAAGCGCAGCACGAAAGTAAGCACGAAGCAGATTAACTTTTCAGGTTGAAGCGCTCAATAAGTTCGTATAACTCATACGATGTGCGCTTCAAATCATCGCTCGATTTCTGCGTATTGTCAGAGGTTTGTTCGGTCTGACGGGCAATTTCCGCAATCTCAGATAGCTGTTGATTAATATGCTCGGCTACGCCCGATTGTTGCTCAACAGCCGACGCCATTTGCGTAGACATGTCAGCAATCTGTTCAATCGCATCGGAGATTTGTGACAACGCACTATCGGCTCGCTTAACTTTATCTACTCCTTCGGCAGCCGACTTTTCACCTTGTTGCGACACTGTAACCGCTTCTTTGGCACGTCCTCGCAACTGATTAATTACATTATGGATACTGTCAGTTGACTCTGAGGTCCTGCGTGCGAGATTCCTCACCTCGTCAGCAACGACCGAGAACCCTCGCCCATGCTCCCCGGCTCGAGCTGCTTCAATTGCGGCATTAAGCGCGAGCAGGTTAGTTTGCTCTGCAATGGAGGATATCAAATCAGCCGCTTCACCGATTTCTGCCGTTGAAGAGTCAAGCGCCTCGACCGTTTGAGCGATTTGTTTAACGGCTTCGTGCAGCTCAACAATGACTTCGCTTGCCTGACGTGCGAGTTTGACACTTTCATCGGTGTTTTGCTTCGCGCTATCAGCTTGCTCCGCATTTTGCTCAACGGTTGCCGCGACTTCTTGTATGGTAGTAGACATCTGATTCATCGCCGCCGCTGTTTGGTCGGTAGCTTGTGTTTGACGTTGTACCTGCTCATTCGAAGTTTTAGCCTGTTGACTCGTGTCATCGGCGACGCGCAATAAGCCACCCACGGCATCCTTGATACGAGCCAACGCAGTGCGGTTACGCGCCCCCTCGCTCAACAACATCAAGGACAATTGGGCTTCTCTTCCCTGAGCATTGAAGTAGGTGCTACCGATCAACTCGCTGTCAAAAGCTTCGGGTCGTATTTGTAGCATGCGTTGTAGCATAGAAGAAATATAACGGCCGTACCAAACGCAACTAATAGCCGTACCTGCTAGCACCGCTAAACTAGCCTCTATCGACCCCAAAAACGCAGCGGCTGCTGTAGCAGAAAGACCGGGTATTAATACCGGTGTTAAGTCACGAGCGGCATAAAAAGCACGTTTAGAGAAGGAGATTGGACTGCGGCCTTGGTTCATTCGTTGATAAATAGCAAAGGCACGAGCTTTACGTTCATCCGACGTCTTTACGCGAACGGATTCAAAACCTGCCGGCTTACCATCATGCATAATTGGGGTGACATATGCGCTAACCCAGTAATGGTCGCCATTTTTACAACGGTTTTTAACTAAGCCCATCCAGGGATGACCACGTTTAATGGTACGCCACATATCTTCAAATACGGCTGCTGGCATATCTGGATGACGCAGAATATTATGTGGTGAGCCGATAAGCTCTTTACGATCATATCCACTGACTTCAACGAAATCGTCATTACAGTGAGTAATAATGCCTTTGCGATCCGTTGATGAGATCAGGCGATAATTATCGGGGATGTTGCGTTCTTTTTGGGTGATGGTTCCGTTATCTTTCATACTATCCTTCTCTTCTTGATTTATATCAAGGATATATGAATATCGTCAGTGTCCCCAAATTTTTGAATAGAAATAAAAAACGCCGCTAAAAAGCGGCGTTTAGAATTCTTTTTAAACGTAGATTACATAGGAACTACGTTTTCTGCTTGAGGACCTTTAGGACCTTGAGCAACGGTGAAAGAAACTTGTTGGCCTTCAGCTAAAGTTTTGAAACCGTCAGCTTGGATTGCACTGAAGTGAACGAAAACGTCTGCGCCGTTTTCTTGTTCGATGAAACCAAAGCCTTTAGCTTCGTTGAAAAACTTAACTTTACCAGTAGTAGTAGACATGCTGATCTTCCTCGTAATGCATGTGAATTAAAAATGCTCAGAAATTGGTATTACTTGGACTTACAAAACGAGGTACAGCAAAGAAGGACTTCGTACACAAATCTCAAAACAATAGCCGAATTTCATCAGCGATCATCAGTATATACCCTTGTTTAGGTCTGTCAATTAAACTCGGACTTATTTTAACCAGTTTTTGCTAATGTGGCGAAACGTGTCAGTGCCTGACTTTTCAAGCCACTCAAAAGCGACCATTTCCGACGTTACAATTTGCACACCGGCCTCTCGCATACGTGCAACGGCGGTGTCTTTGTCATTAGGGCGGCGAGAGCCAACCGTATCTGTTGGCAAAAACACTTGATACCCCTGCTCAACAAGGTCTAGCGCCGTTTGCATCACGCACACATGGGTTTCCATACCCATAATGACGATTTGCTTTTTGTCGTATTCTTTAACAACTTCTTGGAACGTTGACTCACGCCAAGCACTAAAATGGGTTTTTTCAACAACACGAGCAGCTTCAATAATTTCTTGTAGTGCCGAAACGGTATAACCCAACCCTTTAGGATACTGCTCCGTTATCAGTACCGGTACATCGAGCTGCAATGCTATTTCACCGAGCCAACGCATGCGTGAGGTAACAATGTCGCGTTGATGAATGGCTGGCGTAATACGCTCTTGTGCATCGACAACCAAAATGATGGATTCATCGCGTTTTAACAACATAGGATTGACCTTAAATTAAGCGTTTATAACCATACTACCGAAAAGGCGTATTATGTACATAGTGCTTTGGTCGCAACGGGGTTTGCTAACGGTCAAAAAAACCGCAGAATATTTGCAGTTTTGTCCCCTGATCGCTACAATTTCGGCCTTTTCAGCCCCCTCTCTTTCAAAAAGGTGATACATGGCTACCGTACTGATCTTAATGGGTTCGCAATCTGACTGGCCAACCATGCAGAAAGCAGCCTATATGCTCAAAGACTTGGGCGTAAGCTGGGAAGCAAAAGTGGTTTCAGCACACCGTACGCCCGATTTGCTCAAATCGTCTATGGAGCAAGCAGAAAAGGATGACGTAAAGGTAGTCATCGCAGGTGCGGGTGGTGCCGCTCACCTACCCGGCATGCTTGCCGCACACACGTCGATTCCTGTGCTGGGTGTACCGGTATCGAGCAAACAGCTTAAAGGACTTGATAGTTTGCTTTCTATTGTGCAAATGCCCAAAGGCGTAGCGGTAGGTACTTTGGCGATCGGTGACGCAGGTGCGGCTAATGCCGGCTTACTCGCAGCACAAATTGTCGGCTCATTCGACGCGACCGTGCGTCAGCGTGTGACCGAGTTTCGCAACCAACAGCGCGATAAAGTAATGGCGAACGCGGATTTGGAGTTACCAGAATGAAAGTACTGATTTTAGGTAACGGACAGTTGGGGCAGATGCTGGGTAAAGCGGCTATCCAGCAAGGTCATGAATGTATTTTGTACAGCGACCGCGACCATCAAGTGAAGGCACTGGGTAGCCAGCAAGCACTGGCTTTAACCTTGGAAGAAGCAAAAGAGTGGGCTGACGTTGTCACTTGGGAACATGAACACCTTGCCGATGATCTGATTGATGCGACGGCAGATAAGTGGTTATTAAAAGCCAGTCTATTCCGTCAACTAACCGACCGTCGCACGCAAAAAGCCCTTTGTGACACGCTAGAGATTCCAACGTCTGAATGGCAACCTTTTAATGACGCTGCTGAGCTCGAGAGCATTTTGGCTGACTGTGACCGCGCGGTTGTCATTAAATCAGCGAAGGGCGGCTATGATGGTAAAGGTCAGTGGCGCTGGAAGCCCGGTCAGGCAAAAGATGACATTATCGCCGAGGCGGGACAACGTCCGGGTATCGTCGAGGATATGATCGACTTTAGCGATGAAGTCTCAGTTGTCGCAGCACGCGATCATCATGGTGAACAGCGCGGATATCCATTGACGTTGAATGTCCATCGCAAAGGCATTCTGGCTTATAGCATTGCCGGTGCACAGAGTTTTTCCGAAGCACTGGAGCGTCAGGCGCAGGCGTATCACCAAAAACTGACCGATGAACTCGATTATATTGGTGTGTTAGCTATCGAGTTTTTTGTGGTGGGCGAGGGTGACGACCAACAATTATTGGTCAACGAAATTGCGCCGCGTGTTCATAACTCGGGTCACTGGACGATGAGTGGTTCGAATTGTGACCAGTTTAATCTGCACATGCGCGCAATTACGGGGTTACCCACACCAGATTTACTCGTTGCTCCCACATTAATGCTAAATGCCATTGGCATTGACGGTTTTCCGGAAGTGTTATGGGAAGCCGGTGCCGCTGATTGTCATTGGTACGGCAAAGACGCGCGCCCCGGTCGTAAAGTGGGCCACGTCAACCTAATGGTCGACAGTGCTGAGCGTGCTCATAAGCTCGCCGACCAATGGTGCGACGAGCTACAAGTGTTAAAAGACGCTTAAAGGCGCTCGAGTAACCACTTCTGCATATCCTCAACCTGCTCCATGCATAGTGAATGCGGCATGGGGTAGGTTTGATAAGTCACTTCGTAACCCATCTCTTTTAACTGCGCCACAGCCCGTTGACCGAGCGTTTCAGGAACAACGGGGTCTTGCGTACCGTGTTGTACTAAAATCGGCAGTGAACGATTTGCCTCGGCAGGTTTTATGTCACCTTGCGTTGCGAAATAAGTCGAGTGTGCCATCAAACCACCCAAGGGTTTGGGGTAGGTTAACGCGGCCTCATAGCTGACTGCACCGCCTTGTGAAAAGCCAGCAATAATAATGCGTTTGCTATCAATGCCTTGCTCTATTTGCTCATCGATCATTTGATGAATCGCGGCAGCAGAAGCGCGTAATTGGGTCGCATCAATCTCACGATCAATGGTCATCGCTGTGATGTCATACCAAGCGGGCATCACCATACCTTGATTAATGGTGACCGGAATACGTGGCGCGTGAGGGAATAAGAAACGTACGTGGGCCGGGGCTAAATTTAAGTGTTCAACCATGGGGACGAAGTCGTTTCCCGAGGCGCCCAGTCCGTGCAACCAGATAATGACCGCATCGGCGGGTTCGCTTGGATCGTGTTTGATTACTTCTAACTGCATAAAATCTCCTAATTAAAGGCTGGATACGAACCCAACCAGCTAATTTGATTCAACTCAGCGAGCTTTTTGAGCGCCTTCTGTACCGAAAGATCCTGTTCATGACCATCAAAATCGATGAAAAAGTGATACTGGCCAAAACCATCCCCGGTCGGACGTGAAACAATCGAGGTTAAGTTAATGCCTTGCTCGGCAAACGCTTTTAAACTATCAACGAGTAAGCCCGGGTGGTCATTATCGTCGATCAGCATCACACTACTTTTCCAACGGCTATCTTGCAGTGCCAGCAAGGGCTCGGCGTGCGCGGATAGTAACACAAAGCGGGTTTGGTTTTTGTGGCTATCGGCGATAGTACGCTGAATACAATGCAACTGTTCTGGGCAGGGTATATGGCTCGGGACAACGGCGGCCGACGGTTTATCCGCAGCGACTAACTCATTCAACGAAGCGGTGTTGCTTGCGGTATGCACAATCGGTAATGACAGGGTATTTAACGCGTGATGACACTGCCCGGCAGCCACAAATTGCGCCCATACTTGCTCTGGATGCTGACTGTTAGCGAGCAAATGATACTGAATGGGCAGTCGATATTCTGCGTGAATATACAATGGATGGTGTGCAAAATGGTCGACAACGGGCGACACGAAACCATCAATTAGGTTCTCGATAGGAACGACCGCAAGTTGTGTGTCATTTACGCTGTGTAGGACATCTGGCAACGTGCTTTTAAACACAATGGGCACTGAGTCGCCTAACTGTTGCTGAAAGTGCTGCGCGGCACGCTCCGAGAACGTGCCGGCAGGACCAAGCGTCACTAACTGTTCAATCATAAAACCATTACTTCTTATAGTGTTCGAACCAGGCCAACGCGTGTTCGATCTTGGCAATCATATGTGAAGGACGGTAGGTTACGCCGTGAGACGCGCCAGGCACTCGGACCATGGCAGTATCGACGTGGCGCAACTTCAGCGCTTGGTAGAACTGTTCAGTCTCTGAGATAGGCGTGCGACGATCATTTTCACCAGTAAATAACAATACAGGCGTCGAGACGTTTCCTACAAGTGACAATGGTGAGCGTTTCCAATAATGGTCTAAATCCTCCCATGGCATCGCCGGAAACTGATTGGTAATTTGCCCAATGGAACTATCTGCCGTGAGTACTTTACTGACCCAGTTAATCACAGGGTTAGTGGCCGCTGCTGCATTAAATCGGTCGGTTAAGCCTACCGCATAGGCTGTGGCAATACCGCCCGCCGAGCCGCCGGCAATAAATAAGTTGTCTGCATCAACAAAGCCCTTATCAATCATCGCATCAACACCACTCATATGATCAGCAAAGTCATACTCTGAAGCGTAGTTGCCATCGAGTAGCATCGCGAAGTCTTTTCCGTAAGAGGTGCTACCACGGTAGTTTACGTACAGAACGACGTAGCCTTCAGCTGCGTAGCGCTGATGCTCGGCGGCAAAATGAGGACCGTAAGAAAGATGCGGACCGCCATGAATTTCAACGATCAGCGGATACTCTTTATCTTCGTCAAAGTCCGGGGGGGTGATATACCAACCCTGAATCGGCTGATCATCGTAGCTCGAGTTGTATGTGATTTCGTGTACCTTGCCGAGCTTTTTGTTGCCCAACACGTCTTCGTTAAGCTGAGTCAACGTGTGTGTTTCATCCCCAGACGCTTGATAACCGACATCGGCAGGACGGTAAGGAGTACCTTGCGTATAAGCGATAGCGCCATTGTTCGATGCGCTGAAACTGCCCATCGTATACGGGCGACTGACATAGGTACCTGACACATCATCAACACGGCGGGTTAATTCATCGTCTAGACTGACGTTGGCAATCACGGTTTTACCGCGGTCTGCAAATTGCACCGCAATCGCGTCCTCGCCATTCCACTGTGGGTTGGCAAACGAGCGATCTAATTCGCTTTGCAGCTCGCGTTTTTGTTTCGAGGCCCAGTCCATGACCCACAGTTCACCTTTGTGATAAGGAACCGGCTCATCGCTACTGTGTAAATAAACCAAACGCTCACCATCGGGTGAAAACTGTGGCGCGTATTCCTGACCCGGCGCCTGAGTGATGCGCGTGAGCTGCTGAGTTTTCACATTAACGGCATAAAGGTCACTGTCATTCACCTCATAGGCCCAGTCTTTGTCGCGGTTAGCGGAAAACACGATCGACTCGCCATCGTGACTCCAAGTCAGTGGCCCAGAATGGCGGAACGCCCCCGTGGTTAATTGCTGTACACTGCCACCGGTCGCTGGAACAGTAAAAATTTGTGCATGTGCGGGTTTTAGCACACCTTGGCCATCGCTTTGATAATAAGCTTCTTGCACAACAATCGGTTGCCCACCCCAGTCGGCGCCCTCCGGTTTAGTGGGACGTTTTACTTTCTTTTCAAAGGCCGTTTTTTCTGCCGGCACATCCATTAAGAAAGCGATCGACTCACCATCAGGTGACCAAGCTAATTGACTTGGCGATTCATGCACATGGGTAATCTCTGCGTGCTTGTCTTGATTAAGCCAATACACATGAACCTGATAACTGTCCTTGCGATTGGATGTTAATGCTAGCCGTTGACTGTCAGGTGACCACGTTAAGTTGCCGTAGGCGTCGCCCTCATCAAAGAGTGGATAGTGTTGATTTGATGCCGTATCAAGGATCCAGACCGAACGCTCGGTGTTGTCCTTCATATCGTTAAAGCGATTACGAATGTAGGCGATATAGCGTCCATCAGGCGAGATGCTTACATCATTCGCATACTCGAGCTGAAAGATATCGTCGATAGCAAAATAGTCATTGGTTTGTGCGTTAGTAGACGGTGATAACGTTGCAAGCCCAATTACCAGAGCGGATGTTTTTAACCACATAATGCGTCCTTAATTTTTATTCTAACGGGTGTTCTGTAAACGCTTCGAAAAATCATCATTGAAACCGCGCTAAAACGCTCGAAGCCAAGTCACGAACATGATTAAATGTTCGCTATCATTTACCTATTTGAGCTTTGGATCGCCTGCATGTCTCAGCCGCATCGACAAACCCGCGCTCGTATCTTACTGACAAATTTACGGGACAATGCCAAACAATTAAAGTCGTATATCGACCAGCAGCCGATGCTAGGCGTTATAAAAGCGGACGGATACGGTCATGGCGCGACAGAAGTGGCGCATGCCATCGCGGATTACGTCGAAAAATACGCCGTTGCTTTTATTGATGAAGCGATTGCGTTACGCGACTCAGGTATCGACAAGCCCATCGTCATTTTGCAGGGGGTATACAGCACTGAAGACTGGTTGATATGCGCTGAGCAGCATTTTGAACCCGTGATACACAACGCGCAGCAAATTGAGTTTCTGAGCGAAATTACTTCGGAAACCAATCGGGTTAACGTTTGGCTGAAGCAAGACTCAGGTATGCACCGATTAGGCTTTTTTGCCGATGACGTCGAAGAGGCGGTAGGACAGCTTCGCGCGCATGCGCAGATCAACCACATTGTGCTGATGACTCACTTTGCTGAGGCGGATAATCCTGAGAGCCCGTTGACCGCGATGCAGTTAGAACGCTTTTACGCGGTACTCCATGCGGTGCGTGATAAAATAGATGGTGTTAGCGTGGCAAACAGTGCCTTTATGTTGGGTGACGATGTACTGGATGCGATGGGCCTGACTAAATGGTTTCGGGCTGGGATTGCGCTGTATGGGCAAAACCCCTCTCAGGTTGAATTAAGCGATGCTGAACTACTCAAACCAACCATGGTGCTTGAAGCGCCCGTGATCGCGTTACGCACAATTCAGCCAGGTGAAACCGTAGGTTATGGGAGTCGCTGGCGAGCACAACGAGAGAGCCGTATCGCGACGGTGGCAATAGGTTACGCCGATGGCTACCCGCGTAGCTTACCCGATGGCACACCGATGATTATTAATGATCAAGTAGGCTGTTTAGTCGGTCGTATTTCGATGGATATGATTACGGTCGATGTGACCGATATTGAGGGTATTGAGCTCGGCGATAATGTTGAACTCTGGGGTGAGCGTCTACCGATACAAGTGATTGCCGATCAAGCGCGGACAATCACTTACGAGCTATTTGCTCAAGTGACACGTCGCGTGCCACGCGTTTATGCAGACTAACGTTTGTTGCGACGTTTTAGGTAAAACCAAACACCGGTCATAGGTAGTAGTAATAGCGCAATCCCCCCTGCCAAAATAACCAGGGTCATGGCGGTGCCACCGACAGCCGCCACATGCAGCGGATAGATCATATGGGACACTTGCTCACCTAAGGGGCGTGTCCGCACATCCGTAATGCTGGAAAGTGTCCCTGTTTCATCAAACGCAATGTAATTACGACCATTCGGATGCCATTCATCAGGCCATTTTAAGCGCATGCGCCCTGAGTCTAAATAAATTAAGCGAATATCGGCGTTAGGTAGGACGGTACGGGCGACTTCAAAGCGTTCCTGCCAGTGTGTTGCTGAGCGTTCGGGTACTGAGTGGTGTATCCGTGAATCGGTCATCGGTAATAGGGTGGTTAAACCGCCTTTGACCGTGCTCGCATACATAATCGCACTACCAGTAAGCATCAGTAATGCCACCGGGATAAAGACGATAGCACCGGTGCTGCGGTGCAATTGCCATAAGGTTTGCATGCCTTTAGCCGAGAACGGGTTATAAAAGCGTACGGCGAGGTTTTTCCAGCGCCATTGTCGCTTAGGCCACCAGCGTACTAGGCCGGTGGTAATCAATACCAAGGCAAGTAGCGACAATACTCCGAGGATGTCCTTGCCGAACTCATCAAGCGCAAGATGATGGTGCAGTTCGACAAACCAGCTCACCGTGTCAGCGTAGGGCGCTCGAGTAAGCAGTTGCTCACCTTGAGGGCCAAAATAGTGATGGTTACCGTCACCATCAACCAGCTCAAACCAGGGACGGTCGTCAGTAGGAAGATACGCGTACCCTGCCGTATAGCGATCGGCAATAGTTGCTGATGTCGCGTGCGACACGGGATTGTCGAGTCGCAGACTGGGGTATTGCCACATCAGCCACTGATTTTTGAATAACAGCATTGAGCCCGTCACTGCCATGAGCAGTACCCAACCACTCAGCACAAGGCCAAGCCAGCGATGCCACTGTGTCAGTGACGGTAGCTTAATGCGCCTCACGTATGACTACCAAGCATAGTTCCAGTTTAAGCTGATAGTACGTCCGCGACCGGTAAAGTTACGGTTATCACCACCGACGGTTTGTGCATAGTAGGTGAAGTAGTACTCATCGAATAAGTTCTCGATACCGAGTGCAAATTGACCATAGTCGCGAGTTTCAAGCAAGACCGATGCATCGATGGTGTTATAGCCATCAAAGTTATTAATGGCTTCGGCACCTGAGTAGATGTCGCGGTCAAAGAACTTGTTCCACTGTACCCGGCTCGAAACTTGTCCAGTCCATTGTTGTGACCAGTACAGGTTCGCGCGTTTTGGGGCGATATTACGACCACCAAGCTGCGTATCGACTTGGTTATCGCCATCACTGTCAAACTCCCCGTCAGTATCAGCGTAGTTCAAACCAAATGCCGTATCGTTTGAGAACGCATATTCTGCACTAGCCTCGATACCGTCGATTTCAGTGCGTTCACGTTTAACCGAGTAAATGCCATCAGCATCCGCTTGCAAACGAGCGCCTAAATCCGATTCAGAACGGTAGTAGCTGATTGAAGCGCGCCATGCGTTGTTGTTGAACTCGACGCCGATTTCCTCGTTATCAGCAAGTACTGGCTGTAAGTCTAAGAAGCTGCTCACACTTAAACCCGGTGTTGAGATACCGCGCAACACACGCCCTACGTCTGGCATGCTAAAGCCTTCAGAGTAACTCGCGAATACACGCCAGTTATCGTTCAACGCATAAACTGCGCCTAAGTTGGTGAGCAATTCATTGAAGCTCGGTTCGCCGCCTTCGACAAACACACTGCCGTAAGAAGCGAGGGTGGTGAAGCTATCCGCTTTGAGCTTGCCGTATTCGTAACGTAAACCACCACTCAGTGTGAGTCCGTTGGCTTGATAGCTCAACTGTGCGTACGGCGCCCAGTTTTCAAATTCAGTCTCCGGTACCCACTTACGACCGGTTTGTGCGAGCTCTTGGAACGTCTTATCGTTCATGAAGTCGACACCTGCTGTTACATCAACAGGCAGGTCAGCAACTTTTGCCCAGTTCATGGTAATGCGAGAACCATACTTACGCGAGTCATTGCGAGACTGGTCAAAGATATCATCGCCGTACTGCGGATCTTGGAAGGTAGCATAGTTGCCGCCACCATAAAGTGCGGAGAAGTCTTGCAAGAACAGCTGCCAGTTGAGGTCAGCACCTAAAATATCGGTGTTTTTATATGTCAAACTACTGGTGGTGACTTCGTTTTCTGGTGCATCGCCTGGGTATTCACCTTCGACCGATAGAGCAGGAACGCCCAGTTCGCGGTTACCTACAGTAGCAAAGTAATCACCATTACCCGCCATATCAAAGTGATTGACCATTAACGCCAGTGACTGAGTGCTATCAATGCGGTATTCACCTTTGAAAAACACGTCGTAGCTCTTCGAGTCCATGGTGTCGCCTTGTGTGGTATCGACACCAATTAACTGACCCTTACCATCCACGTACATACCGGTATCGCGGTATTGTGCACCAGCAACAAACTTCCAATCGCCCTCGGCGTGACGTACTAAATAGCCCGCTTCGTAGCTGAGCCCTTCTGAGATTTCGCTATCGGGTGCTGTGAAACCGGCGTTTACTTCTTGCGTGGTGCCTTCTTGTGCCTGCTTAGTCACGATATTAATAATACCGCCGCTTGCGCCTAAACCTTGAATAGCGCTGGCGCCATGGATGACTTCTACACGTTCAATCATGAACGGGTCAATGGTATACGCCGCGCGTGAACCATCCCGTAATGGGTTGGACTGAGGCACGCCATCAATTAAGTAAAGTGGTTGGCGGCCGCGTAATGTCTCGCCCGATGAGGTTAACTTTTGACGCGAGGGAGAAAATGCAGGAATCAACTTGCCGAGGACATCAGAAAGCGACTCTGCAACCATCATTTGCTGGCGCAATTGCTCTCCATCAATGACGGTCACCGTAGCTGGAATCGCGCTTTGAGGGATTTTAGTCCGTGTTGCGGTAATTTCGATGGTCTCATCGACACCTGTACGATTAACTTCGTCTTGGGCCAATGCCTGACCGGATACAATGGATGCAATTAAAAGAGATAGCAGCTTCTTGGACATGAGAATCCTTATCATTTTCTATAAGTGGCGCAGATGATAATTGTTCTCATTACATAGTCAACTACTTATTTTAATTTTCTTTTAAGAAAAACGTATCGGCTATCGTTCAATTTGTTGTACGGCAGGCATACAGGGCTGAAATAGAAGTTTTCTCGGCATTATGGTACTTAATAGAGTTCTCTACATTAACGTCGAGCCGAGAGAGAAACGAGATATGAAAACACGCATCAGTTTGTTAAGTGCCGTCATTAGTGTGGCGCTGCTTGCAGGTTGCTCAGAACCACAAACAACGACAAAAAAGGAAGCGACAAGCCAAAGCCTACAGCAAACTGTTGCACTGGATGAAAAGATCCGCACTACAGCGCAGCAAACGCTTAAGGCATTTAACATTCCCGGACTTGCCGTTGTCGCTGTAAAAGATGGCAAAGTGATTTTAGCCGAAGGCTTCGGCGTCCGTGATATCGAAAGCCAAGAACCGGTCACCAAAAATACCTTGTTTGGTATCGCCTCGCATACCAAGGCGTTTACCGCTGCCGCGATTGCCCACCTTGTCGACCAGGGTAAACTGGATTGGGATGACAAAGTCACTGAATATCTACCGGAGTTTAAGTTATCCGATCCGGAGTTGACTCATCGCCTCACCATTCGTGATTTACTAAGCCACCGTTCTGGCTTGGGCTTAGGCGCCGGCGACTTAATGATCTGGCCGAATACTGATAAGTCGGTCGATGAGATTATTGCTGGCCTCGCTAACGTGCCGATGGACCACGGGTTTAGAACGCAATTTGCCTATAATAACTTGATGTTTTTAACAGCAGGCGAACTCATTCATCAGGTAACCGGTATACCTTACTCTGACTACATTGAGCAGACGTTCTTCGAACCGCTTAATATGGACGAGAGCGTTGTTGGCTTCTCTAACATTCCGGCAGCGAACGACAATGTCGCGGTCGGTACCATCGAGAAGGACGGCGAATTACATCGCTTTCCACTCGATTTTCTTGAAGACTTTGGCGGCGCGGGGGCAACGGCCGCGAGTGTTGATGACATGGGCAACTGGTTAATTACACAGTTACAGCATGGTAAAAGCCCATCGGGCGAGCAGGTCTTTTCGCCCGAGTCACAGCATCAAATGTGGCAATTAACCACCCCCATTGGCGTTTCGGATAAAGCCGCTGAGCAGGGTACGTTCTTCCAAGGCTATGGCTTAGGTTGGTTCGTAAAAGACTACCACGGTGTTAAACAGGTTTATCATAGTGGCGGTATCTTGGGCATGTTGTCATTAACCACACTCATCCCAGAAGAAAATTTTGGGATTACCGTGGTGAGTAACCAACAAGCTTTTGGCGGTCTGACAGCAATTACGCAAGAAGCACTTGAACAAGTACTTAATCTACCTGACCAAGATTGGGTTGCTGAGCAGTCAGAGAATTATCGCCAGTTTATGCAACGCAAAACGGACTTTAAAATACCCAAACCCGACACTGAAGAAGACGCCACGTTAGCTAAGCAAGCATACGCCGGTACTTATACCGATGCGTGGTATGGCGATATCGATATTCGTATGCAGGGCGATGAGTTACGCTTGGACTTCACTCATACCCCGATGCTCAAAGGCACCTTAGAACATTACAACGGTGATACGTTTATCGTACATTGGGATGAACCCTTGCTGGAAGCCGATGCCTATGTGCGTTTTGAATTGAACGAGGACGACTCAGTAAAACAGGCAACCATGAAAGCGGTTGCGCCATTTACCGACTTCAGTTTTGATTTTCATAACCTGACGCTGGTGCGTCAGTAGTGTGACAGGCAGTAGGTGAAAAAAGCACGGCACTGAGGCCGTGCTTTTTTATGGGCGCTATTTATTCAGTTGGTGTACCCACTCGGTTAGTAAGCGAACACCAAAGCCTGTAGGACCTGCCGGGTGAATACCGGTTGGGCTGCTGACCATTGCATCAGCGGCCATATCAATGTGGATCCACGGCGTATCGCCCGCAAAGTGTTTTAAGAACGCTGCACCCGCTTGGGTGCCTGGCGAACCAATATTACGGATATCGGCTAAAGGGCTGTCGATAATGCCGGGGTAACCCTCTAACGGGAGTTCCCATACCTTTTCATCCGTGACCTTGCCGGCTTCAATAATAGCGGCACGAAGATCATCCGCCGAAGCAAACATCGCCGCATAACCGGTACCCAACGCACCGACTTTAGAGCCTGTTAACGTCGCAATATTAGCGATAGCGCGTGGTTTGAACGCATCGTTCGCATACCAGTTCGCGTCACCTAAAATTAAGCGACCTTCCGCATCGGTATTGGCGATTTCAACCAGCGTACCGTCACCGGCTTTAACCACGTCTCCCGGTAATGTTGCTGAACCCGAAATTAGGTTGTGCGAAAGCGGGGCAATCGCGACCACGTTAACAGGCGCCTGTTGCTTGGCAAGTGCCATGACCGCACCAATGACAGCACCTGCACCGGCTTTGTCGGTTTGCATGCGAAGAATCGACGATGAGCTGGTTTTAAGGTTGTAGCCGCCGGTATCAAAGGTGTTACCTTTGCCCACCAGTGCAATCGGCGCCTCATCACTGCCTTTGTAATGCGCCGCTAACAGGTAAGAACCGTGTTGGCTGCCCGCACTCACACTCTCAAGCAAGCCCATTCCCATTTCTTTGACTTGCTCAGGCGTGATAATGGTGAGCTCAATATCTAAATCGCTCATGGCTTGCTTAGCAAGCTCAACGATCGCCTCAGGGTAGCCATCGCTGCCTGGTAACGCGGTAATATCACGCGCCACAAACACGCCCTCGGCGATAGCACGGTAATCTTCATAGTGTCGTTCAGCCACCTGCGGTGACTGTGTCACCCAGTGATAAGTGGTCTCAGGACGTGCTTTGGGCTCTGACTGGTAACGGTCAAAGCGATAATTGCGCAGGTCGATACCATGCGCAACCTGTGCGCTGATTTCGGCTGCGACACCCGGGTTAGAAATTAACCGAGTATCAAAAACAACATCCGTTAGCTCAGGCTTTAATGCAGCCGCAATCGCCGCGCCTAACTTTTCAGCATTAAACCGTGATAATTCAGCAGGATTTCCCACGCCCGCCAGCATCAGGTGATCCGCCTGCGTACCCTCTGGCGCAATCAAAGTGACGTGCTGCGACGCCGCACCGGTAAACGCCTCAATGCCGGCTGCGCGCGCGACCGCTTGATTTTGTTCAGCAGTCCAGCCCTCAATAGCAATCGATTGATTTTCAGGCACAAAGACAACCCGCGTTGAAGCCGGCGCGTTATCACTTGTAAAACGCACTTTGGTGGATAAATAGTCGCTTGCCGCCGCCGGCAAAGCTAACGCCGCTGAGATAGCAAGCGTTGATATCGCTCGTTGTAGAGACATAGTTGTTCCTTTTATTAAAAGACAGATTGTTCTACCTGCACTATATCTCGACCGGCCCTGCCAACAACATGTATAAGACCAATTATCTAAAAAAAGAGATGTGTTTAAGAGGTTCTAAAATAACTATTAATAAAAGCGTGGGAGTTTGAACCGAAGGTCAGCGCTGGACAGCGCGCGGCCAAATCCATATAATGCCCTCGCTTTTCTGTCGCATGCGCACCCTTAGCTCAGCTGGATAGAGCGTTGCCCTCCGGAGGCAAAGGTCATAGGTTCGACTCCTATAGGGTGCGCCATTCGTAGGTCGCGCATTTTGCGCGACAATATGTTCTTTCGCCAGAGCGATAAGTCAGCTTGCCAATAACGCTTCAAGTCGATGAAGTTGTCGTTGATAGATCTCTGGATTGTCTTCCTTGAATTTGGCCAAGTTGAACAGTTTCCACTTAACGGATGGAAAGCGCTGATAGTCGTATACAGACCAGTCAGGCTTTAGTCTATTAAAGCTTAACAAAAACTGCTTATCCGACTCGTTCAAATTTCTTCTTATCGTATCAATGAGGATGCCTCTGGTGGCTTCATAGTCGGCATAACTGAACGCAAGGTCACTCATTCCCTCGAACTGGTTTTCAAAGGCTGCTTGCTGGTCAAGCAAGTTTGGCTCGAGCATCTCATGCGTGGGTCGGTTGCTGCTGATGAGGGCGAATATAAAGCCACGTTTTATTTCGTCCGTAAAGCCAGTACCTTCCAACAAGAGCTTCGTATCGAAAAGGTCTCTTGGGTGCTGGCGGTCAAGCGCTGCACAGAGTTTGCCGCCATAAAGCTGACCAAGCGGGACTATCGGCATGGCACAGAATACGTTGTATTGCTCTTGTGCAGATGCACATAATGCCGTTTTTGTTGCTGGTTCCAATAAACCGCGCCCAACCATATTCACTTCAATCTTAATTTGAACGCCGTGCTGACTAATCTGAAGTTTACAAACCTTCGGTTTATGCTGAATGCGTATGGATCCGCTCAAGTTTTCTATGCGCCCTTTTGTGCGCAAAAGGGCGGCATTGATGGCATCCATCGTTTCAGCTCGCTCAGCTATTTCGACGTAAGTTAAGTCGATGTCTACGGACAATCTTGGCATGTTCTGCAGAAACAAATTGATGGCCGTACCGCCATGCATCGCAAAACATTCCTCTTTAGCAACCTCCGGCAACACATCCAGAAGCAGCTTTACCTGCCTTTTATAAGCGTCATTCATGCCATAGCCTCCAATGCTTTCGGTACAGTGATTTGGTACTTCGCTACATAAACCCCATCAGCTACTATCGAGCGCTTGCCGGAGCCCAGGTCCACGTTGTCTAAATTGAGGTAACGCACCCAGTCGTGATTCGCTTTGTCAGCTATATAAAGAAATAGGCGTTTCACTTTGATTGATTTGCAGGCCTCAAGCAGTTTTTGCACGGATGCCGGCCGCAGGTTATTCAGTCCCTCCATTAACTCGAAGACTTCCGTTAATGATTGTGACTTTGGTGCGAGGTATAAACATTCCATGATTGCGCGTGCAGGGTCGGATACCTTCACTTTAAATTGCTTATGCGATAGTTCGGTTAAGCCAAGCTCTGGGGGTAAGAAGTTGGTGAGCGTGCATTTTATGTTCACGCCCCAATCCCGCTTTTTAAACCAAAGCGGTAAATGCTCACCCTGGTCACCAAACAGTTGCGCATGTTTTGGAGAGAGCTCTAAGTAGTGTGATTTGCCCTGCAACGCTAATGCAGTCTTACCCCCTGGATGGACGGATAGACCCAGTTGGGTTTGCAGTGCATATACAGCCCCCAGATAATCGACCTGGTCGCCGAAGCGGATCAATGCACCCGTACCGACAGATTCAAACCAACGACTTTTTTTATAACGTTGCTGCAAGTTAACGCTGTAACCATTATCAGCAAGCCAGGACGAGCAAAGCACAACCCCGGTGGGTTGGGCTCTGAGCAGCTTGTTTAATTTAGATGATGATTCGGTACTCATAGTGCCAACCTACTGTAATTTATAAACCAAATTAACCGTTAGTTTATATTATTTTATATTTTGGCGCTATTAGTACCTGAATAAATTAAATTTTAAACTGCTGAGCTGGTTGTAGATTGATGCTCAACCAAAGAAACAAGCATACCGATCTTCTTTCACAAGCTCTAAGAACTCACTAAGTCGCTTCACTTTAGGCTTTGGCTCATAAGCATGCCATTTCAAATCAGCGCGTTGCCAATACACTTTCCAGCAATTTTGCGTTTTTACGTAGGTTGTTTTTGCTACCGGCAGTTCCATGGTTTCAGTAGGATTTTGCCATTGCGGTCTGATCTCGAAAATCTCAATACTCTGATTTTCAATTCGGTAACCAAGGTCAAGCTCTGGTCGTATGTGCACGGGCGGTCTTCGTATCGCCATGAACGATTCAAGTTCTTTCTCACATTTCTTAATTTCGAACTCATTGAGTGCCATGGCAGATTACCTAAAGCTGGAAAAGGAAGCAGAATTTTAACCAAAAATACCCGATTTATACAGGAAGCTGATCCTCAAACTGCGCAATTTCACAATTTGCGACATTCAAACCGAGGTTTTTCATAAATGTCTGATAGAACGCTTAGGGATATAGCACGGCCACCGTCTACTTCTAACCACTCTGTGGCGTACTTAAAGCTCATACGGCCTTTTTTTAAGTACAACTCACCTACTGGAAATCCGTTCATGGAGCAATAAAGCGTTCGGGTATGCGATTTTCGTCCCACTAGAATCTCAATGATTTTTTCGCAAGTGAATTAGTCGGCGTGGACACTTCATTCTTGGGCAGGTTGGCGATCTTAAACTCCAATTCGAGTGCCGCACACAGTTTGATGAGCATATCGACAGAGACCTTTTCAGGCTTGGTTTCGCAGTTAGAAATATCTCTTTGATATACTCCGATACGTTTGGCCAAATCGGCTTGGGTCCAGCCTTTGAGTTTTCGATTGTCCCTGATGACGGTGCTTAGATCTTTTGGCGTATTTATTTTCATGTCAGCTTTTTATACAAAATATTGAATAAAATTAATTTATACTAAATTTGTATCATCGGGACCAGTCCTGCAGTCTTCTTGCCTTTTAATCGATAACCTTCACCACTGATTTGCACAATATTCGAGTGATGTAGCAGCCTATCCAACCGCCCCTGACTTTTTGCTACTGCCTGGGTGCACCGGTGGCAAACTCAAAGTCATAATCGCCAAACGACTTAATGAGTCGAAGCAATACACATGATCTTAGCCACTATTGTCGTCATTATATTGTTAGTTCCTTTTTTGGCGGTTTCCACCCGTCGGTTGCGAGATGCAGGACAAAGCATATGGTGGCAATGGATGTATCTAGTGCCATTTGGTGTGTTAGTCGTGCTGTATTTGATGACTATGCCAAGTTTAAAGCGGTCTGAAATGTCCCCGAAACGTTAGAGCAGTTAAAGGAAGAAAATTCCATTCCCGAGAACCCAACCCGTACTTCGCTCGTCTTTTCTACATAATTCCTAACTTGTGCTTCATCATGACGACTTTACGAGCGACTTCCTGTCTTTGCGCTACCCTTGTAGTGAGCGCTGTCAGTGTTGCAGCCGTCACAGCATTAATCGGTAGGCTATTAAGGACAATCAGTTGAATGGCAGAACAAAAGGGCGTCCGCATGAAACCGGAACTGGTTGAGCTATTAGTCTTGGCAGCCCAAGAGGGGCGGACATCTGCGCTCTCTAAGTTGTATCAGGAGTTTCATCGCCCGATGAAGCGATTCGCCTTATTGCGTGTGGGTGATGTGATGATAGCCGAGGATCTTGTTCAGAATGTCTGGACAAAAGTGGATCGACGATTGGCTCATTTAAAAGATGTCAGCCTTTTTCGAAGCTGGCTTTATCGTGCATTGCGGTGGGAGATAACTGACTGGCTGAGAGCACAGCAGAAGTTGTCCTATCAAGCGCCACCGGAGCCTGAAGTGCAACCAGCGGATAGTGGATTAAGCGATTTACCCAAACTAATAAAGCAGTTGAGTGAAGACGAGCGCGATGTCGTCGAGCTGTTTTACTTGAATGACCTAACTCTTAGCGAGACAGCCCTGGCAATGACGTTACCGGAAGGCACAGTAAAGTCTCGCCTATCAAGGGCAAGTTCGAAGCTAAAGCAACTATTTGAACAATCGGAGTAACGACCATGACAAATGATGAACGAATCAAAAAAGAACTGCATACTGCCTCTCGTGAACTTGATGAACTGATGAGTGAAAACGAAGGAATTACAGGGTATTTAAAGCTTGGGTTTCAATCCTCTACCGGCAAATTGGTGAAGTTAGGTTATGCCCTAGCGATTGTCCTGACGTTGTTGATGTTTTTTACGGGCTACAAATTCTTCACCGCCATGCCCGATGGCCAAGTCTTTTGGGGCGTTTGCCTGATATTGAGTTTCAATGCACAAGTTGCCACCAAACTGTGGATTTTCTCACAAAGTAATCGCAACTTTATCGCCAAAGAAATTCGTTTGATGGAGCTACGACTGAAAGACAGGGAACAAGCATAATCTGAGTTCTCTCAGTCATGAGCATAAGATTGAATAACTTAATTTTATAGCAACCAAACAATTTAAGTATTACTAGGTGTTAGTATGCCCAGAAAATTTCAGCTGTATAAGCACATGTGGATCGATCGCCAACTTACAGATTTTGAGATTAAAGGAGTTTGCGGAAGCATGGTCCACGACTTGGACTTTGAACGCAGTGTCATGCCTAATCAACTCGTTGCCCCTATTAAAGAAGAGGACTTCTATATTGATGTTCCTCCTCAAGCTCCAATTATTAAATTGTCGCAACGCCGATATGTTGACGAATTTTTCGAAAAAGGAACCTTAAAACTGGGTACTTTTCACGAATACCAGCACCATCCAAATCCTGAAATAGGTGACCATGAGGAAGGACTCGTAACTTTAGTCGTAACAGCTAACTGGGGCACCATGATCGGTAAATACCGCACCGGTTATAACTATTATCTATTCTGTGCTGCTATCGGTGACGTCAATCCAGCTACAGTCAATTCATTCGGTTATGACTCTGCATTTGAGGTGAGTAATCCACAAGCATTCGCTAGGGCAATCGCGGCTAAATTAAATGCTCGTTCTTATAACTTTGGTCGTTGTATCTACCATAACGGAAAAGCTATTATTGGTCGCCCGAGAAGAGTAATTGACCGATCGAGAATTTCCTCTGAGTATGCAGATTTGTTAGGCATATCAAAGTACTTAATAAAGATGAACAAATACAAACCCCAACGGGAGCTCCGGTTTTTGTTTGAGATGCCGGCCGATGTTCATGAGCCGATTATGATTGAGTGTCCGGAGGCGGTACAGTTTTGTAAAAAACTGTGAAACCCCACAAAAAAAGCGAGCTCCAAACAGAGCCCGCCTTTTATTAAACCACCCTTAAAACGGCTTAAAGCGTCTTCAACAACTCTTCAACGGCACGTTCTAATTGCGGATCCACGTTCTTAGCTTTATACGCCGGTGGATTAAAGACCTCAATATCAGGTTGTGCTGGGGTAAAGTCCATGTTGGCGTCGGACTCTTTTACCCACCAGCCTCTAAACGGCATTCTGATAATGGAGCCATCGACCAAGCGCTCAGCGCCGGTACTGATAACCGCGCCAAAGGTCGGGCGACCAACGAGCTTACCAATATCTAATGACTTATACGCATGAGCGAAAATTTCAGCGTTTGAGTAGCTGTTTTCGTTGCTCATGGCAATCGATGGTTTGGTCCATGCTGACAAAGGTAAACGTTCAGAGTAGGGGTATTTATCTCTGAATTTCTTCTGGTCTTTGTCCAGATTGTCAGTCGCACCGCGCGGGATCGTGTAAGCGTGTTGCTCTACGTTCAATACGGCCATGAGGTAGTCGGTTGTCCAGCCACCACCGTTGTAGCGTACGTCAATGACGATACCGTCTTTGCCGTAACCGGCGGCCATTAGTTCGCGCTCAAAACGTTCGAAGCTGGTCCAGTTCATACCGCGAATATGCAAATAGCCCAGACGACCATTAGAATACTCTTCGGTTAGCTTACGACGTGTTTCGACCCAGTTGTCGTACTTCTCGTCACTTAAACTTGTGGTTGGCCAAAGTACCACTTCGGTTGGCTGGTCGGCTCGCTTAATATCGAGCAACACGCGTTGGTTAGCATAACCGTTCAGCAACTGATAAAAGTTCGCGCTTTTAACCGACTGTTGGTTGACCTGTGTGATGACATCGCCCACTTGTAGGCGGCTCTCATCACGGGCGGCAGGGCTTTTATCCAAGACAGACGTTACTTTTAAGCCATCTTCAGTGGGCACGACTTCAACACCGAGCAAACCGGTGCGGGTTTCTTGGGTGTCTTTCGGATTTTCACCACGATATAAGCCCATGTGACTTGCGTTCACTTGGCCAAGCATCAAGTTAAAGATGTACTGAAAGTCTTCTTTCGTTGATGCTTTTAACGCCAGTGGACGATATTTTTCTTTCAGCGCTTGCCAGTCGTTACCGTGAAATTCAGGGTCATAGAAACCTGCATTCAGCGCTTGCCACGCCTCATCAAAGATCTGCGCCCGTTCGGCCATATGCTCGATGGTTTGTTGAGATACCGTCGATAAGGTTTCTGGTTCGTCCTTTTTGGTATCTACCTTGACTAAAGTGCCGCGTTCGACAAGTGCAAAAAGGCTTTTGCCATCGGTACTTAGCGATAAGCTGCGAGGGCTTTGGTCACCTTTAATAATGTGCTCTTTGTCTTCGCCATTCCACTTAATTTTGAACAGGTCTTGGTCCATCTCGAAGTTCTGGCGACCGGCACCACCGATGGTATAATAAACGTGCTCGCCTTCTTTGTCGAACGCTAAACCGGATTCGTTACCTGCAAAACGTGTTACTTGAACAAGCCGTTTATAGATGCCGTCCAAATCAATCTGCATAGGCTCAACGGCGTCTTCCGCAGCGTCCGAATCGTCTTCAGATTCTTTGGCATCCGCAGTTTCCTCAACAAACTCGTCGCGTTTCCACTCCTCTTGCGAGCGTTGCCAATCGCTTTCTTTTAACCATGCAAACCAAATGTCGTAATCGCCATTGTTCCGCATGGAACTAAAGCCTAACTTGCTGCCATCCGGAGACCAGACTGGGCTGTAATCGCCTTTTGGATGCATGCTGACGTTAACGGGTTCTTGAGAGTTATCCGCCGCATGAATAAAGATTTCGCTGTTAAATGATAAGTCAGATTTAGCGTAGGCTAACCACTGGCTGTCTGGCGACCAGCTGACACCGCTCGGTGTTGCCCAGCCGTCTAATAGCACCACGGGGTTGGTCAGTGACTGATCATCGGCTACATCCGCGACAATGAGTTTTCCACGACCTTCACGGTAAGCCACTTTTTTACCATCCGGCGAGACCAAAGGCTCATGTTCTTCGGCATCTGTGCGCGTTACCGGTTTAACTGAATGCTTTAACGACCTAAATAGGTTTGGCTCTTCAGAATCCGCTGATGTCACTGCAAAAATATCATTTTGACCATCGCGGTCAGAAACAAACAACACGGTGTTGTCGTCTAACCAAGCAACATCTCTGTCGCGTGCGGCACCCGTGGTGAGTCTGACCGAGCGCTTATCTTCTTTATCGTTGCGCTTAACAAATACGTCGCCGCGCACAACATAAGAAATCAATTTACCGTTGGGTGAGACACTGTACTCATCCAAAGCGTTGGTGGTTGACTTGTTGGTGACCGGGTCAAAACGAAAGTCTGTAGGAATCGATAGGTCGAGTGATTGGCGCTTGCTACCGGCTATTAACTGTACTTTATCGGCGGCTTGATAAACGAGGTGATTGGCCTGCTTATCGATGCTGAAGTGCTCGACGCCAAACTCGCGCTCATCAGTAATTTGCTCGGCGCGGTTTGAACCCAACTTCTGCCTAAACACGTTGTATTTGCCCGCGCGCGATGAAATAAAATACAGCTCATTGTTACTAGACCATTGTGGCATAAAGTCGTTGCCATCAAAGTCGGTCAATTGCTCGTATTCACCTGTTTCGGTATCGTAAATCCAGATATTGCGGTTTGCCGGACCGCGATAATCTTCGCGTGAAATACGGCATGTGCCTCGAACAAAAGCAATTTTTTTGCCGTCAGGCGATACCACCGCGTCAAAACCGAGCGCATCCATAAAGCGGGCTTCGGTCGCATCGCCACTGGGCGCAACGCCGTAAACTTCCCACTCACGCTCAACTTCAGCGTATAAGCGACGCGTATTAAATAGCACTTGGTTGTCGTGACCAAACCCAAGCACACGATCAGGCGCACTATGATAGGTCAAACGATCGGGTCGACCGCCTTGGCTAGGCATCACAAACACATCGTCATTACCAAATCGGTCACTACTGAATGCGATGGTTTTACCGTCTTTTGACCACTTTGGTGAGCTCTCATAGCCCTCGTGGATGGTTAAACGGTTGGGATGGGTACCCGACGTTGACATGGTCCAGATATCACCTTGATAACTGAAGGCGATTTGGGTGCCATCGGGGCTGATTTCGGGTTGCATGATTAGCGGTCGTTCTGGAGCTCCGTTTGACGCAGAGGCGCCAAAGGCCGCAGAAACAAGCAGGCTGGTTACCAGTCGTTTCATAGTTTAACTACCTATTTTAGTTAGAATTATTAAAATTTTGTTGATGGTAGCAAAAATATGAGGTCGGGTACGGAGGTTCAGCTCATTACTCGGTAGGTCGCGCATTTTGCGCGACGTACCATTTTTAATTAATTAACTTAAGCGGATTGAAGTTGTTTCAAATAGTCGTCGTAACTTCCCGAGAAGTCACGCATGCCTTTGTCGGTTAATTCAATAATACGAGATGCCAGTGACGATACAAATTCGCGGTCATGACTGACGAAAAGTACTGTTCCATCGTAGTTTTCGAGTGCTAGGTTGAGTGCTTCAATTGATTCCATATCCAAGTGGTTGGTCGGCTCATCCATCACTAATACGTTGGGACGCTGCATAATGAGCTTGCCGAAGATCATACGTCCTTTTTCACCACCCGATAAAATCGACACTGGCTTTTTGATATCGTCCTGAGAGAACAACATGCGACCCAATACACCGCGAATTGCTTGCTCATCATGGTGTGGTTGCTTCCACTGGCTCATCCAATCAAATACGGTCATTTCCTGTTTGAACCAGTCGGCATGGTCTTGTGCATAGTAACCTATATTAACGTTTTCAGACCACTTAATGATGCCATCGTCAGCTGCGTATTGATCGACCAAACACTTCAGCAGCGTGGTTTTGCCGATACCGTTAGCGCCGAGTATGGCGACCTTTTCGCCGACTTCGACCATGGCGTTCAAATCTTTTAATACGTGTAAGTCACCAAAGGACTTATTGAGTCCCTCGATCTCGAGTGCTAAGCGATATAGTTTCTTTTCTTGCTCGAAACAAATGTATGGGCTCACTCGGCTCGATGCTTTGACTTCGGCTAATTGAATCTTCTCGATCTGTTTTGCCCGCGAGGTCGCTTGTTTGGCTTTTGATGCGTTAGCAGAGAATCGGCTGACAAACTGTTGCAGTTCGGCGATTTTATCCTTTTTACGCGCATTCTCATTCAGCAGTTGTTCGCGTGCCTGTGTTGCGGCGAACATGTACTGGTCGTAGTTACCTGGATACACGCGTAACTCGCCGTAATCGATGTCAGCCATGTGGGTGCACACGCTGTTTAGGAAGTGCCGATCGTGCGAAATAATGATCATCGTCGCTTGGCGTTCATTGAGTACCGTTTCTAGCCAACGAATCGTATTGATATCCAAGTTGTTGGTCGGTTCGTCCAGTAACATAATATCAGGTTCTGAAAACAAGACCTGTGCGAGCAAAACCCGCAATTTAAGACCCGGTGCAAGTTCGCTCATCAAGCCAAAGTGCGCTTCGAGCGGAATACCGACACCGAGTAACAGTTCGCCCGCGCGTGACTCTGCTGTATAACCGTCCATTTCGGCAAATGCGACTTCAAGGTCAGCAACACGCATGCCGTCTTCTTCGCTCATTTCAGATAAGCTGTAAATACGATCGCGTTCTGATTTTACTTGCCACAGTTCCTCGTGACCCATGATAACGGTATCAACGACACTGAATTGCTCATAAGCGAACTGATCCTGCCTCAATTTACCGACGCGCATGTTTGGATCAGTGGATACATTGCCAGACGAGGGCTCTTGGTCGCCGCTGAGGATGCGCATAAACGTCGATTTACCGCAGCCGTTGGCGCCGATCAGACCGTAGCGGTTACCTTCGCCAAATTTCACTGATATGTTTTCGAATAGAGGTTTTGCACCAAATTGCATGGTGATGTTTGAAGCAGAAATCACGTTTACGCACCTGAATAAAAAATAGGCGCGTAATCTACGCGTTTTGGCGGCAAATGACAAAGGAAGATTGCATTACAAGGCGTACAAATAACACAAAATAAAAAGGTCGCGCGTTTTGAGCGACCTTTGATAGTATCAAAACGACAGCTTCGTATCGTATTCGCGCAACATAAATAGCGCGATACACGCCGCTAACATTGGCCATGCGGCAAAGAACAACAAGTTATTAAAGGCGTCGAGGTATTGTGCAAACGAAGAAAATGTCGACATGCCATGCATTACCAGAATCACACCATATGTGAGTGTTTTCCAAAGTCCTACCAAAAACGCCAGTGTTAACACAATTTGTAAGACACCCATGACGTTAGTAAGGTTTGTTGATAATCCGCTAATGCCGTAAAAGCCTTCGAACACGGCCACCGCGTGACTTGGGTTTACCAGCTTATCAACTGCCCAAATAAACATCACGATAAAAATACCGACACGCAGGGTGAGTAGCGCCCATGGTAGTTTTTGCTCGAGTGATTGCGTCATTTTTGCTTCTCCAAAACTCGTGCCCAACGGGCACGAGAGGGTGGTGTTCGATAAGCAACTTTAGGTGAGAGTTACTCAAACTTTTTAAAAGGCCCGTCGATAGGCGTACCAGCGATGGCATTGGTGTAGTTACTCATGGTTTTCTGAGCGAGGCCAAGCACCACATCGAGTGCATGACGTTGGCTGTAACCTGCGTTAAAGAACGTGGCAAGGTCATCTTCTGTCGCTTGTCCACGTTTCTCGAGCATCACAAGTGTGAAGTCGCGCAGAGCTTGTAATTTGCTATCGTCGAGCGCTTTTCCTGCACGAATATTGTCGGTGATTGCGTCGTCAGCACCCATTTGTTTGGCGATAGCGGTATGTGCGGGTACGCAATAGTGGCACTCATGGTAAACATTAATTGTTTGCCAAACGACCGTGAGCTCATTCTTGTCAAAGCTACTGTTCATGAACAATTCATGGCTGTCTTGGTAGGCTTTTAGTAATCCAGGCGCTTCTGCCATGACCGCATGTAAGTTAGGTAGCATGCCAAATGCTTTCTCTGAGTTTTTAATGAGTGGTTTACTCTCTTCAGGAGCTGACGATGCATCGTGTAATTTAAACTCTGCCATATTCTTTCTCCAACTGTGTTGTGATTAAGCGTGTCTATGCATCTTAAGCGCTAAACCCGAGCTTAGGAAAGGACGTTCAGGTGGGTCAGTCGTTTTGGTTGTGAAAACAGGTGTTTTGAACAACAACAGGTCGCATCATCGGCTGGTTTCCCTGTAATCACTTGCAGCGATACCTGCGTAGCGTTTAAAAAATCGGCTGAATGCAGCGACTGATTGATAGCCGACTTGTTGTGCTATGGCAGTTAATGGTAACGCGGTATTGTTGAGCAACATACGGGCCCGTTGCATGCGAAGCTGATCAACGAGCTTCTTTGGCGACAATCCCGTTTGTTTATGACAACGCTCCGCAAACGCACTCGGCGACAAAAACACCTGCTTTGCCATAGATTCTACGGACCAGTTCGCTGCGGGGTATTCGATAATGGTGAACACTAAATCGCGCAGATATTTATCCTGAAGGGCCGCTAATGGACCTGTAAGCTCTTGGTGTCCGTCAATCACGGCTCGCAATAAGTGAATAGCCAGCACATCACTCAAGCGCTGTACAATCGCCGAACCGCCGGGTTCATTGCGCTTGGCCTCGGCGCGAATCATGTCGATGATCGCCTTCATTTCATGTGCCTGACGTTCGTGGCTTAGCACCAGCCATGGCGGTAGCAAACGAAACACGGTATCGGTTATCTGAGAGGGGCTGTCAATGTCATAGCACACGACACCGTCTTGCTGGTGTTCGGGTTCACAAAAAGAAGCGAGCTCGTGTTCAGCGATATCATTCGGAACTGGGCTATGGCTAAGAAAGTGAGACACTCCTTGATTCACAAAAATAATGTCACCGGCGCTAAGCTCTAATACGCTGGGCTGCTGGGGCGACAAGCCAAACCAGCAATGGCCTTCAGTGACTAAGTGCAATGCCGCTTTAGCGGGTTTATTGGCCATTAATGTCCAATCACCACAGAGTCCTGATTGAAAATGAAACTCCGTGCCTTGAGCGACTTGATTAAGCAGTAAGTCGACGCGTTTCTGAAGGCTTGTGGACTCTGACGTGATGTTAGACATGGCTGGGCAGTGAATACGATAGACTAGATTCGTTCTAGTAAATCACTCAATACATTCGTGGTAAAGAGGGAGCTTTTGGTTTACCAAATTAAATTACGCCATTGCTTTATTTGACACACTTTATTCACTATGATTTTCTTTTTATATTAATGTTAAAAATGGATACCAAAAACAATGAAGTTGATACTAGCTAAAAGTATTGTTCCCTTAACTTTTATAGCCTTTTCGGCTGTCTGCCATGCGGAGAATTTGCCTGACGAGAAAGCACAGACACTCGAGAAGTTTCAGCAAATACAAGAAGCTGCGGCCAAGCGAGGTATCGAGGTCACATTAAAATCTGTGGAGATTAAAGACGATAGCCGTGCAGATTTAGTAGACGCTGCAAGCTCTTGTACGCAAACGGTAGAGTTACCTGTTGCAGGACGATCGGCGCGCATGTCTGCGACGGCACCCACCTGTATCGCTGCTGCTCAAATGATTGCTGAGGGTATAGAGTCGCAGTAACAGAGCATTTATCCTAAATGTCCTGTTTTGACCCAGATCACGGTTTCTTCATCCACGAACGGGTGGTGAACGCTCATATGTGGGTTACGGAGCCAGGTTCCTTTCGGATAGCGACCGTGTTCATCACAAAACTCGCCGGACAACACAAATATTTCTTCGCCACCGAGGTGCCTATGAGGCTTGAATCTCTCATTGCGTGGCCATTTTACGAGTGCGACGTGTTCGGTACCGTGACTATGCAACGGCATCACCTTGAGTCGGCCTTGACCGGCTAGCCAGTCCGTCTGCTGAGTATTAACTCTGACTGTGGCGGTATCATCCTGTTGGAACTGGTGGAGTTTTACCAATAATACGCAACCCTCTTTACTAAAAGGGGCATGGCTACTGCCGGGCGGATTTCTGAGATAGGTACCCGCTGAATAGTCACCATATTCGTCAGAAAATACACCTGACAGCACCAGTATTTCTTCACCCAGTGGGTGTGAGTGGGTATTAAACGATGCGCCGGGTTTATATTCAACGATACTGGTTGCGCGACCACGCTCAGCCTCTTCTCGTTCGAGTAGTTTACGCTTAACGCCTGCTGAGGGGCTATCGATCCAATCTTGTTCTGAAGTATTAATTACAACACGTTGCTGAAAATCTAAATTTAACACAATGACTCTGCCGACTGACTAACAGGACTAAGTACAATTACGCAAAAAGCATAATATGTGGCTCACTTTGATTGCTAATTATATTATTTTTTCTGCGATGTTAAAAATATTTGACATAATAAGGCGATGAATCTAATCTTCGAGTGTTAACTATTTTTAACATTGTGGGGTGGGTTATGGCATTTCGTGAAAAATCAGCATGGCTGATGTTAATCATTACTTTATTGGTCGGTGGCGGTCTTACTTTTGAAGTTGTGCAGGGCTTTAATTCAACAAGCCAGTGGCCGCCAGCGGTTTCGGTCTTTACACGGTTAACGATAGGACTCATTGTGTTGAGTATTGTCGGTCAGATCGCGTTAGCGCTTGTGGAACGTAAGTCGGCGAATCGCCCCGCAGATGAACGCGAAAAAACGATTCAACAACGTGCGGATGCCTATTCTGGTATCTTATTAGGCGTACTCATTGTTTCTAGCTTAATGACGTATTTGGTGCATCAACATGGGGATCTTCTGTTTTTGATGGCATTGTTGAGTTTAGTGGTGGCGCAAGCTGCGGAGTACGTTGTAGAAATTATCGGATATCGACGGGGTTATTAATATGTTGCCCATTGATAACTGTGTGCGTGCTTTGCGCGAACAACACGGTGGAATGACCCAGGCCGAACTCGGCGACAAGGTCAATTTAACGCGTCAGACCATTGCGGCAATTGAACAACGACGTTATTCACCCTCACTTGAAACAGCATTTCTGATAGCGCGCGTTTTTGGGCAGCGCCTTGAAGATGTGTTTTGGTTTGATGACAGTCGGTAACTGAGTTCTCTAGGTGCTAGATTTAATGCGTGATAGATCACTAACTGTTACATAAGTAGGATAAGCACGGAGCGCTAGATGATTATAAAGATGCTTGTTCTAACATGGGTTGCTGGCTTTACAGCTTTTTTAGGGGCTTTGTTAGCCAAGTGGGAAGGCTCGGCTGAGTCTGCTAATAAGCAAAAGTTAGTTCACGGTGTTGTCGCCATAGGTGGTGGGATACTTCTTTCCGCCGTTATGTTTGCGCTGCTGCCTGAAGCCAACAAGAACTTGCCCGTCTGGGCAGTTGCGACTGCCTTCATGGCAGGCGGGATATTGTTTTGCTGGGTCGACCAGTGGCTAGCGAAGCAGGCAAGCCAAGCGTCTCAACTGCTGGCAATGTTACTGGACTTTATCCCAGAGGCACTGAGTTTGGGGGCGATGTTTGCAATTAAGCCCGAGTTTGGCATGTTGCTGGCGCTATTTATCGGCTTACAAAATCTTCCTGAAGGTTTTAATGCCTTTAGGGAACTCCAAGGTTCTAAGTTGTCAGAGAAAAAGCGTTTAATGGGGTTTTTCCTGGTGGCATTCATTGGACCTATCTCTGCGCTCACTGGGCACTGGGTGCTCGCTGACTACACCGAGGCGACAGCCGTTATCATGGCAACGGCTTCAGGTGGTATTTTGTATCTGATCTTTCAAGATATTGCGCCGCAATCGACCATGCCACGTTATTGGACGCCCCCGCTAGGTGCCGTATTTGGATTTATCATTGGTTTAGTAGGTAATCAGCTACTAGGGTAAAACAAGGAAAGGTTAAGTGAAACCAAGTCAAAAAGGTCTACGCAGAATCATTAATGCGAACCGATATTCGTTTCGCGGTTTGGTCGCAGCTCTGAGAAGTGAAGCTGCATTTAGGCAAGAGTGCGCATTACTTATTATTATCATTCCAACACTATTATTTGTGCCAAGCGGACTGATAGCTAAACTATTACTCATTATTACTTACGGCATCGTTCTTATTACGGAGCTACTTAACTCCGCCATTGAAGCGGTCGTTGATCGCATCGGCCCCGACTTTCATGAGTTGAGCGGTAAAGCAAAGGATATTGCCTCGGCAGCGGTTTTTATTTCGATTCTACTGATGTTAATTACGTGGGTGAGTATCTTGTTTTTAGCGCCGAGCTAAACCGTTTAATCGAATTTATCGTAAGAACGACTTTAACAAACCGAAAGGAGTAGTTTCCATGGCCAAAGTATTGTTAATTACAGGCGCCTCTTCGGGGATTGGTGAAGCCACGGCTAAAGAGGCAGTAAAGCAAGGTTACAAGGTTGTGGCAACCGCTCGCAGTGAAGATAAGCTGCAAGCATTGGCAAATGATTTGGGCGCTGAGCACGTATTACCTATTGCGGCCGATGTAACGGACTATCAGCAACTGGAGCGTGTGGTACAGCAAACCGTTGATCAGTTTGGCCAACTCGATGCCGTATTTGCTAATGCGGGTAAGGGATTGAATGCTGCAGGCACTGAAAATGGCGACCCTAACGAGTGGCGCGAAATGATTGATCTTAATATCAATGCTTTACTCTATACCGCAAAACTTACTTTGCCGCACTTAAGGAAATCCACGGGCCACTTTATTATGACCGGTTCGGCAGCAGGTCGCACCGCGATTAAGGGCTCTGTCTACGGCGCAAGCAAATGGTTTGTGCATGGTTTTGCCCAAAACTTAGCGGAAGAGATGCGCGAATGGAGCGGACGCTGCACGGTAATTGCACCGGGTATGGTCAATACGCCGTTCTTTGATGAGCCAAAACCGGATAAATTAGACCCTCAAGATGTGGCCGACGCGGTCTTACATGCGCTTAATGCGCATCCGCGTAACTGTGTTCGCGAAGTGTTTTTAATGCCCGGGTACTAATGCCTATTAACACAGAGAAACAACCTATTGCTTGGAAGAGGCTACTGATTTTCAGTGGCCTCTTTGTTGTATTAACGGCTCTCGGTTTTTACAGCATTCAGCAGTTTTTCCAAGGTTCCGAGCTACAATTTGACAGCCAGTTGCTGCAACCTGCGGTGTTGCTCAGCTTACTGGCGCTACTTATTGTCTATTTCGCCAGTGACGGATTGCGCCTCTATTTTACTTTACGGGCATTGGGGTATCGGGTGCCGGCGGCACCAATGACTCGGCTGATTTTTATTAATATGTTTTTTTCCAATGTTACACCGATGGCGACCGGTGGAGGCTTTGCGCAAGTGTGGTATTTGGCCAAGCAGGGCGTGCCCGTGGGACGTGCGACGGCAGCCACAACGATTCGGACTGTGTTGGCGGTAATTTTTATCTTCACATTTACGCCGGTTTTATTGCTGACACTGCCTGCACTTTCTGACTCAACGCTGTCTAAAAGCATTGGCGGCTCGCTTGCTGTATTGGTCACGGCTTACTTAACATTTTTTGCGATGGTGCTGTTCAAAACCCACTGGCTGATTGCGCCAATCAATGGCGTGCTTAGAGTACTTACGGCAGTCAATTTAATTAGTGCACATAAATGCCGTGTACTTGGCTTTTGGAGCAAACGTGAAATGCTCCGTTTTGCTGACAGTTTTCGAGATTATTGTAAGGGCAAGCCGCTCTATGTGTGGGGCTCTGTGTTTTTCACGGTTGTCTTTTTATTAAGCCTCTTCAGCTTCCCCGCTATTCTATTATGGGGACTCGACTATACGGTTCCTTATTGGCAGTCCGTTGGTCTTTTGGTAGTGACCACCTTTGTCATGTATTTTGCACCAACCCCCGGAGCATCAGGCGTTTCTGAGGGCGTTTTCGGTTCATTTTTTGCGCAGTTTGTGCAAAGTAATCATTTATTATTAATTATCTTTAGCTGGCGCTTTATCACTATTTATTTGGGCATGCTGATTGGCATGGTGACGTTGCAGTATGAGATGTTGGCAAGTCGCAGGAAGGACGCATGAATAAAAATAAATGGCTGAAGTTACTGTTTTACGTCAATGTCGCCATTGTGGCGTTGGTTATTGGCTATAAGATTTATTTGAATTTTAGCCAGCCGGAATTTGAAGTGGTGCATAGCGATCAGGTGGCGAGCATCAGTAGTCGTTTGCAAGGTGATGCAGACTATCAGTTTGCGGTACTGGGCAATATTAACAATTCGATTGGTATCTTTGAGCAGCGGATCATTCCTGAATTAAACCAAGCTGATATCGACTTTGTTGTATCCGCTGGTAATGCGGTGAGTGGTGGTGGCGAAGACAAATATCGCGCACTTTATGGCAGTCTTTCGCACTTGAATAAGCCTTATTTGCTGACTTTTGGCGATAATGAATATGACGAATTTGGCAGCTTTCGCTACTACGAGCATTTTGGTCCTCATTTTTTTAGCTTTGTAGCAGACAGTACGCGCTTTATTTTTTTGGATAGTACGGGTAAAACGCCATGGCAGTGGCAGTTGCGTTGGCTGACGGATATTTTGCGCGCCGATGAGTCAAAACATCGCTTTATTTTTGTATCTCATCCGCCTGTGCAGCCCAAGAACGAGACCTTGTTTGCGACGGAGGATGACTTTTTACAACCGTTGGGCTTTCGCTCTGGGCTTTTGCAACTGGTCGAGCAGCATTCAGTTGACGCGGTATTTTCCAGTCATTTATCGATTTACGATAAAGTCATGTACAAAGGTACGCCATTTTATATCACGGGTGGTGCAGGTGGCTTAGTACTTAATCACGATAATAGCTTCTACCATTATTTGATGGTGCGTGTAACAGATGCCGGTATCGAGGTGAATGTGAATGAGCTTGAAGTCGGTCAACATCCGGTGCTCAAAATACTCGAAAGCCTCTGGTTCTTTATCTACTCTTTGCTCTATGCAGGCTATATCAACTTTATTCTTATCGTAAGCGCATTGCTACTTGTGAGCGTAAAGCTGTATCAAATGGTATTCGTAGGTAAGTCTTATTATCCTGATTATGATATCGATCCGAAGCCATGGTTAAGTAAACCACTGAACATCGTGATGTTCACCAATAACTATTTACCGTTTATCGGCGGTGTACCTATTTCTATCGAACGCTTAAGAGTCGGTCTAAAGCATCTCGGTCATAAAATCTCGATCGTGGCACCCAAATACGCAAATGCGCGTACCGATGAAGCGCATGTTATTCGTATGCCTAATTGGTTCTCGTTTGGTGAAAACAGTGAATTCCAGTTCGCGCATTTATTTTCACGTGTAGTTAGACAAAAGGTGAAAGCACTCAAGCCTGATATTATTCATGTGCATCATCCGTTTTGGATAGGCTCGCTCGGTGTTTACATGGCCAAGCGTTTGAAAGTGCCCGTCGTTTATACCTACCACACACGGCTAGAACACTATGCTCATTATGTCATGCTGCCGGGTAACCTATTTCGGAATATCATCGCGCATATTATGGTGCGTCGTTTTGCCAACAAGTGCGATAGTGTGATTGTGCCCACCCAGTCGGTTGAAGAGTATTTACGTATGATTGGTGTGACGCGGCCTATCTATGTGCAACCAACGGGCATTGAGTATCAGCGCTTCCAAAAAGTCAGCCACGATAAGATTAAGTCAATAAAAGCATCACAGTCCATGAATGACGACGAATGTGTATTGGTAAGTGTGGCGCGTCTCTCTGACGAGAAAAATATCGACTTCATGATAGACGCGATGGTGGATATCCGTAAGCGTGCCAATAAGTCTGTGCGCCTGCTGCAAATCGGTGAAGGACATCAGCGCGACTATCTGCAACAGCGGATTGATGACAATGGGCTGACTGACTGTGTTCAGTTAGTGGGGGCCGTACCGCCCAAGGACATGCCTGAATGGTATGCGTTGGGTGACTTATTTGTGTTTGCGTCGCAGTCTGAAACTCAAGGTATGGTTATTCTTGAGGCGATGGCTGCGGGTATGCCAGTTGTTGCTGTGCGCTCGAGCGGTATAGAAGATGTCGTCGAAGATGATATTAACGGCTATAAAACGCCTGCAAAACAAGACCGTTGGAGTGAGCAAGTGGTTAAGCTCATCAATGACGATGAGCTGCGTGAGCGACTCGGTAAACAAGCACTTAGGTTCGCTGCGGACTACTCTGTGGAGGCGTTTACTCGCCATGTTGAGTGCGTCTACGGCGAAACTTTAGCGCGATTCAATAATAAGGATAAGCGCGACTAACAAACGAGTTTCTACTCTTCTTTTAGAAACTCGGTTTCGTTACCGTCTGCATTTAATTGTCGGATACGCGACGGAGCACCGTCCTGATCAAAACTGACCCAGCCGATACCGGAATGATTCCAGAGTCGCTCACCGGCATCACGGCCGGTCGGCAGCCGTGGCGACACGGCGAAACGGCGTCGTTTAGTTAGCCAGTTGAGAGGTGAACGCGGGGAGTAAAGCCACCGATTCATACGGTCGAGCCACTCTAATAATGTATTCGGGAACTCGTTTTTAACGCCACTACTGGTAATTTGCCATATCGATGATTCGGCTTTTTCGCGCCGTAACTGCACGTCATATACAAATGAATAGTGCACGTCACCCGACAGAATCGTGAACTTTTGCGGTGTGCGTTTGTGGGAAAAGATATTGAGTAGGGTATTGGCGGCACCGTTGTGCGCCATCCAGTTTTCAGCATCGACAACGAGTGGTTTACCCAACGCGGTAAACACCGTTTGGATTGCTTCTATTAGTTTTACGCCAAATATCGGTGCAGGGGACACTAAAATGACAGCTTCTTGATCCATAATTTGGTGCTGCATCTCCATTAGAGACTCCCAATCCATTAATCCCGATGGTTTGCGGGTGCTACGTTCACTTCGCCAGCGGCGGGTACGGGTATCGAGCACAAGAACCTTGGGTTGCGTGTCTAAGGAGAACTGCCATTGCTCCCAATCCAGCAGTTGCTCGATAAGTTGATCGTGCTCCTCGGGTTGCTCAGTTAATGGCTTTTCAAGTAACTGTGCAGTGGCATCCATCAGAGGAGTTACCACTTCAGGTTGGTTGCCCCAACCTTGAAAAATTAAATAACCCCACAGCGCGTTGCCGACAATACGTTTTGAAAAAGGATGGTGGTAGGCCGTGAGCTCCCAAGCGGCTGATAGGTTCCAGTCATCGGTCACATCGTGATCGTCAAACATCATATAGTTGATACTGTGAGCCATGGCACGCGCTGCTTGCGGTAGTGTTTTAACGAACTCATCAACGGCTGCTTGTTCATCGATAAAGCGCTTTTGTTGTTCTTGGTTTAACTGCGACGGTTGTTGCACCTTGATTAAACGCCACGGCGTGGGAGACCAACAGAGCAGATACATGGCGAAGACTTCAGCGACAGTAATCAGGTGATTTCCCGCGTGCGCTGAGGTAAAAATCGGTTTTTTCACGCCACCAAAAAATTTCTCAGTCAGCGCTTCATTCGCTTTAGTATCCGGTAGCAAGGACTGGCGACTGTAATAGCCATTCGGGTGTTGAATCAAGTCATTGAGCTGATTCAGTTGATCATCGGGCAAGGCCTCATCAGCCAGCTTTAGCACATCAATTAATGCGTGTATGGATGCCAACATCGGGCCAGCGACATCATCGACGTAGACTTGATCCCCTGTGTGCAGAAGAATACCCGCGCGTTTCGAGGGGCGATCGAGGTGTGCCTCAATCTCTTTATCAGCGCGTGATAACCCATCACGAGCGGGATGATGAGGGCGGCGACATGAACCATGAAGCAGTTGGTCAATCGTCTCTTTATAAACAAACTGCGGACATGTTTGCCCTGAATAAAGCAAGAAGTCATGTTGTTCTGATAAACGCTCGTTTTCGGTGGGCCAAACCAGGTCGTAACCGATTCGTTGGTTGTGAGCAAGCGGTTGAGCAGGCTCGACCCTTATCAACATCACATAAGCATGCTTGCCAATAGCAATGACTCGGTCTGTTTGTTTGATATCGACCGGCGTCTCATCGATACTACATTCCACCTGAGGAACATGGTCGCTTTTTGTGACCAGCCATAAGTAAAAATGATCAGACTCAACATGCCTAACTAAGGGGCCGCAGAGTAATTGGGGTAAGTCTTTTAATGTCGGTTCACTCTTCATTTTGGCTTTGTCTCAAGTTAGGCATATTCGGTCGAAATACTGTTCTATCAAAGTTTCGCAATTCAGGACAGTCTGTTAACTTAATAGTTACAAAATAACAACAAAGGAAATATCTATGAAATACGTACTCAGTGCTGTCGCTGTTAGCGTACTTGTCGCGTGCTCTCCAGCACAAAACGATTCGTCGCAAACAGCTGAAACTCAGCAAGTGGAAAAGCAACAAGCGGAGTCGATGCAAGTGAAGTATCCAGAAACACGCAAAGGGGATACCGTCGATACTTATTTCGATACAAAAGTGAAAGACCCGTATCGTTGGTTAGAAGATGATCGAAGTGCCGAAACCGAAGCGTGGGTAGAGGCGCAAAATGAGGTTACCTTCAATCATTTAGAAAAAATCCCGTTCCGCGACAAAATTGAAAAGCGCCTGACGGAGTTGTGGAATTACGAAAAAGTCAGTGCACCATTCAAAGAGGGTGACTACACCTACTACTATAAGAACGATGGTTTGCAGAACCAATACGTGGTCTATCGTAAGAAGAACGATAGTGACGAAGAAGAAGTGTTCTTGGATCCGAATACCTTCAGCGAAGATGGAACAACGTCATTAGCACAACTGACCTTTAGTGAAGATGGAAAACTAGCAGCTTATTCGATTTCTGAGGGCGGGAGTGACTGGCGTAAAATTATTGTCATTGATGCTGAAACGAAAGAGCGTCTTGAGGACCCACTGGTTGATGTGAAGTTCAGTGGTATCTCTTGGAAAGGTAACGAAGGGTTCTACTATTCAAGCTATGATAAGCCGGAAGGTAGTGAGCTCTCGGCAAAAACTGACCAACATAAGCTGTATTACCATGAGTTAGGTACGCCACAGAGCGATGACGAGCTGGTATTCGGTGGCACGGACGCGCAGAAGCACCGCTATGTGGGCGGCTACGTGACAGACGACAATCAGTTTTTGGTGATCTCTGCCGCTAACTCAACATCAGGCAATAAACTCTTTATCAAAGACTTGAGCAAAGAGGATGCGCCACTGGTCACTGTGGTCGATGACTATGACTCAGATGTGTCGGTGTTAGATAGTGAAGACGGCAAACTCTATATCGAGACAAACCGTGAAGCGCCTAACGGCCGTGTCGTAGTAGTTGATGCTGGAGCGCCACAAGAAGCGAACTGGAGCGACTTGATCCCTGAGACTGAGCACGTACTCAACCCAACCACCGGAGCAGGCTACATTTTCGCGGAATATATGGTCGATGCGGTCTCGCAAGTGAAGCAATTTGACTACCAAGGTAAAGAAATTCGTCAAATCGACTTACCAGGTGTCGGGAGTGCAGGTGGTTTTGGCGGTAAAGATGACGCTGAAACGTTGTACTACTCTTTTACTAATTACAGCACGCCACAAACTATCTATGCTTTGAATCCGGATACTGGCGAATCAACCGTTTATGAAGAGTCCGGCGCGGATTTCGATTCAAGTAACTACGAGTCGAAACAGGTGTTCTACACGTCAAAAGACGGTACTCAGGTGCCAATGATCATTACCTATAAGAAAGGTACGGAGCTCGACGGTAGTAATCCAACGATCCTATATGGCTATGGTGGCTTTAATATCAGCTTAACGCCCTCGTTCAGCATCGCAAATGCGGCGTGGTTAGAAATGGGCGGTGTTTATGCCGTTGCTAACCTACGCGGTGGTGGTGAGTATGGTAAGGCATGGCACGATGCCGGTACGAAGATGCAAAAGCAGAACGTTTTTGACGACTTTATTGCTGCGGCAGAGTACTTGATTGATGAAGATTACACGTCAAAAGAAAAGCTTGCTATCCGTGGCGGTTCCAATGGCGGCTTATTAGTTGGCGCAACGATGACACAACGCCCTGACTTGTTTGCGGTTGCCTTACCTGCCGTCGGCGTTTTGGATATGTTGCGTTACCATACCTTCACTGCTGGCGCAGGCTGGGCTTACGACTATGGTACAGCAGAGGATAGCAAAGAGATGTTCCAATACCTGCTGAACTACTCGCCCGTTCATAACGTAGAACAAGGTGTGGAGTATCCAGCAACATTGATTACTACTGGTGATCACGATGACCGTGTGGTGCCTGCGCACTCATTTAAGTTTGCCGCAGAGTTGCAGGATAAAGCAGGTGGTAATGCACCGCAGCTGATCCGAATTGAAACAAACGCGGGACATGGTGCAGGCACGCCCGTATCGAAGACTATTGAGCAGTATTCGGATATTTTCGGCTTTACCCTATACCACATGGGTTATCAGTCGTTACCGAACGAATAGGAGGGGTAATGAGAGCAACATTGTTAGCTTCAATCGCTGTCGCATCAGGCGCTTTATTATTAAGTGCCTGTAGTGCAGAAGAGTCACATACTCAGTGTACTTCTGCGCCACAGAGCGAATGGATGGACCAAGCTCAGTTTCAGCAAGGATTGGAAGAGCAGGGCTATAAAATTAACGAGTTTAAAGTCACCGAAGGTCAGTGTTATGAGATCTATGGCTTTAATGCCGACGACCAAAAAGTAGAAATTTACTTTAACCCGGTTGATGGCAGTATCGTTAAACAAGAAATGGAATAAGGTAGAGAGAGCGCTATGCAAATTTGGGACATCGGTGTTCGTTGGTTTCATTGGAGTATAGCGCTCGTTTTTGTACTGAATTATTTCTTACTCGAGCCGGGTGAGACGGCGCATCAAATTGCCGGTTATTACGCATTTGCGTGGCTCATTTTTCGCGTTATCTGGGGCTTTTTAGGACCTCAACGAGCGAGGTTCAGTGACTTCTTTCCAACGCCCTCGCGCATTAGAACTCATATCACGCATTTAAAACAACGTCAGTTACCTCGAGACGCCGGACACAATCCGTTAGGTGGAGTCGTTATCTTACTAATGATGGTGTTATTGGCGTATCAAGCGACGACTGGATTTATGCTTGAAGAAGTAGACGCCTTTTATGGTAGTAGCACGCTAGAGGATGTACATGAACTCGGTGCGCATGCTTTGTTTGCTTTAGTTTGCCTGCACGTTGTTGCCGTTATCTTTGTGCAATGGTGGGGGCGCATTCAATTAATACGCCCAATGATCACAGGTCGGCGCGACTAAGCGTTCTGTGCTATTGACTGAATTTTAGCGACAATCGCTTTAAGCCCATTACCACGGGTCGGCGTAATGTGATTTTCTAAATCCAATTCTTTGAAGTAACCATCAATATCAAACGCTAAAATTTGCTCAGGTGTCTTATTGTGAAATGCCGCTAATACTAATGTCAGTAGGCCTTGTACGATGACTGCGTCACTATCGACTCGAAACAATAAACGGCCGTCTTTTTGCTCAGCAATGAGCCACACATTACTTTGACAACCCCGCACAATAAATTCGTCTTTACGAAGCGCCTCTGGGAGACCCGGCAAGCCCTTACCGAGATCGATAATATACTGGTAGCGTTGCTCCCAATCATCTAAAAACTCGAGATCTTCAATGATTTCATCAGTGCTGGGTAGATTCATCTTCACGTCGACCTTTATTGACTGCTAACAATTAAAAGAATACGCCTGCTTCAAGCTGAGCTTCTTCGGACATCATGTCGCGCGACCACGGTGGATCGAATACCAAATTGACTTGGACGTCCTTCACATGTGGCACTAAGCTCAAGCGATACTCGACATCACCTACGAGCACGGGGCCCATGCCGCAACCGGGAGCGGTTAGCGTCATATCAATATCAATGCGTTGCGCATCTTGATCGATGTTGACGGCATAAATCAGTCCTAATGAGACTAAGTTGATAGGGATTTCTGGATCGAAAATAGTCTCGAGTGCTTCCCATACTTGGGACTCACTAATCTGGCCATCAGCAGGCGGTTCGAAGTTAAGCGTCTGCGGTTTACGACCAATCGCATCGGCGTCTGTGCCGTCAATGCGCAGCATGTTACCCATCCAAGTCACGGTGTAGTTGCCACCTAAGTCCTGGGTTATATTGACGAATTCGCCTTTAGGGATAATCTTAACTTCGCCCGAGGGTACTTTGCGACACTTGACTTCGCGTTGGGTGGTGACCATTTTTTGTTGCATGAATCAGTACCTATTCCTGCACGCTGAAGCTTTCACCACAGCCACACTCATTAACCACGTTAGGGTTATTAAATTTTACCACGCCATTAATGCCTTCTTTGACGTAATCAATTTCGGTATTACGCAGGACATCAACGGCATCTTTAGCAATGGCCACGGTGAGTGTGTTATTAACTTGCACCAGCTCATCATCAGCCTCAGCTTCAGGAACCGCATTCAACACGTATGCATAACCAGTACAACCGCTCATTTTGGTCGATAGGCGCAGTATCGCGCCAGGTTGATCAGCTAGTTTGCCCTCAAAATGCTTAATAGCGGTTGGGGTCATGCTAATGAGTTGTTGATTAGGTACAAAAGATTCGACAGACATAATTTACCTCCTGTCGTTACGCTAACATCATTTGTGCTTTTTTGATTGCACTAAACAAGCGATCGATGTCAGCTCGCGTATTATATATTGAGAACGATGCCCGCGCGGTGCCTGGCACGCCTAAGCGCTTCATTAAAGGCTGTGCACAGTGATCACCGGTACGTATCGCCACGCCTTGTTTATCGAGGATAAAACCAACATCCGCTGGATGAGTGCCTTCGAGCACAAAACTCATCACGCCAATTTTATTCTTCGCGGTACCGATTAAACGCAAACCCTCAATGGTACTCGCACATTCGGTGGCATAGGTCAGCAAATCTTGCTCATGCGCTAAAATTGCATCAGCATCGAACTGCTGTAACCAACGCAAAGCAGCAGCAAGACCGATAACGCCAGCGATATTGGGTGTGCCAGCTTCTAATCGGTTGGGTAATTCACCCCAGGTCGCATCTTGATAGGTGACTGTGGCAATCATCTCGCCACCGACCAACCATACAGGCCAGTCTTGTAGTAACTCGTAACGCCCCCACAGCGCGCCAACACCGGTTGGGCCAAATACTTTATGACCTGAGAATACGTAAAAGTCGCAGCCAATTGCTTGCACGTCAACGGCGCCATGAGCAACACCCTGAGCCCCGTCCACCAAAACCAATGCGTCTACAGCTTTGGCGATTTGGGTCAGCTCTTGAACTGGATTAATGGTGCCCAACGCATTAGAGATATGCGGGAACGCCACGAACGCTGTGCGCTCAGTGACGAGGTCCTCAAATGCCGTGATATCAAGTTCGCCTGCATCATTAATTGGCGCGACCTTAAGTGTGGCTCCTGCCTTTTTACAAGCTTGCTGCCAGGTGACAAGGTTTGCATGGTGTTCCATTTCGGTCACCAGAACTTCATCGCCGGCTTCTAAACGCTGTGCAACACCGTTAGCAATCAAATTAATGCCTTCGGTGGTGCCCGAAGTCCAAATCACTTCTTCGGTGCGTGAAGCGTTAAGATAGTGTGCAACGACTTGACGCGCCTCTTCATAACGACGTGTTGCTTTATCCGATAAAAAATGCGCACCACGGTGAACATTCGAATTATAGGTCGAATAGTATTCGACTAATGCATCGATCACTGCCTGTGGCTTTTGCGTGGTCGCCGCGTTATCAAGATAAACTAACGGCTGACCGTTAACTTGCTCCTGCAACACCGGAAACTGGGCACGAATTTGCTCCACATTCAGGCTCATGAGCGCTCCATCATGTCTTCAAAGCGCTGCTTCAGAATAGGCTGTAACCATTCGGCTAACGCTTCATTGGGCATGTCGAAAACCATCTCTTGGACGAAACCAAAGTTGAGCATCACCAACGCTTTTTGCTTATCAATACCACGCGTTAACAAGTAGTACAGCGCTTCTTCGTCTATTTCTGCGACGGTTGCGCCGTGAGCACATTGCACGTCATCTGCGTAGATTTCGAGCTCAGGTTTGGTATTAATTTGCGCTCCACGCGATAGCAATAGGTTGCGGTTATTCAGCTCTGCTAGTGTTTTTTGTGCATCGCGATGAATGTGGATACGACCGTTAAATACAGCTTTCGCTTTATCGCCGATGATGCCGCGTGCATTTTCTTCAGTGGTACCATTAGGCATCGCGTGCTCAATGGTACTGTGTAAATCAAAATGCTCTTTGGGTGCTAACAAGTACGCGTTATTGAATTTCGCGTGCGCATGCTCACCTGCGTGAATAATATCCACGTCCAAACGCGTTAATTGTGAGCCGTAACCGATTAACGTGCTATTTAAACGACTTTTATTAGCGAGCTTAAAGTGACTGCCGCCGACATGGATCGCTTCACCCTGATGCAGTGCAAAACGATAATGTTCTAAACGTGCATTATCAGCAATATCATACTCAGCAAAGGCGGTATTCAAGCTATGACCCGTACCGCTACCGTGCTCGATTACTGTTGCTTTAGCATTTTCGCCTAAGCTGACCAGCACACGCGTGTGCGACTCGACGTTGTCGGTCGCAAAGTTCACGACACGGATAGGGCGCTCAATGGTTGCATTAGGCGCTACATCGATAACGATCCCCTGTGTCGCGAGTACGTCATTAACCAGTCCAAATAAATGGTGACTTGGCTTTACCTGAGTAAAGACTTGTTCAGCGATGTCCGATTTATCCGTCAAAGAACGAATTGTTAAGCCTTCGGGCAGGTTGAGTGCCGCCAAATCGCTGGTTAAGCGTCCATCAACAAATACTAAGTCGATGGCATCGAGCCCCTTAATCGCGGGCGCTTCTGCTTCCGCATTACTCTCGGTCGGCAACGATAAATCTTCGACCGCGTGCAGCGACGTGTATCGCCACGCTTCGGTGCGACGTCCAGGCCAAGATTGTTCTTTCAGCTTGGCCAGTGCCTCCGCACGTACTGGTGATAACCAATCATCAACGGCGGCGGCACGCTCAATTACGTGGGCTAACCATTGACTCATGCTTTTTCTCCCTCGTCTGCTTGACCTAACCAAGCGTAACCGGATGCTTCAACTTCTTTCGCAAGCTCTGGACCACCACTCTTGACGATTTTACCCTGTGCCAAGATATGCACGTAGTCTGGCTCGATGAAATCAAGTAGGCGCTGATAGTGAGTTACCACGATAAAGCTACGTTCGCCGTCACGTTGGCTATTAACGCCGTTAGCGACCACTTGTAATGCGTCAACGTCGAGTCCCGAGTCTGATTCATCAAGAATCGCCAACTTCGGTTTTAGCATGATTAACTGCATGATTTCGTTGCGCTTTTTCTCGCCGCCCGAGAAGCCTTCGTTGACACCACGCTTGAGGAAGTCAAGCGGCAAATTCACTTGCTTGCACGCTTCTTTCGCCATTTTCAAGAATTCAGCAGAACTCAGCTCGTCTTCGCCACGTGCTTTGCGCATTGCGTTAACAGATTCTTTCATGAACTCCATGTTGCTCACGCCAGGAATCTCGACAGGATACTGGAATGCTAAGAACAGTCCGGCTTGAGCACGTTCTTCGACTTCCATATCGAGTAGGTTAGCGCCGTTGAAGGTGACTTCACCTTGTTCCACTTCATAGCCATCACGACCCGACAATACGTAACCTAAGGTACTTTTACCAGCACCGTTGGGGCCCATGATTGCGTGCACTTCACCTGGCTTAATTTCCAAATTAAGCCCTTTGATAATGGTTTTTTCTTCGACGCGTGCATGTAGATCTTTGATCGTAAGCATTTATTACCCCACTGAACCTTCAAGACTGATTTCAAGCAACTTACCGGCTTCCACGGCGAACTCCATAGGAAGCTCGCGGAATACTTCTTTACAGAAGCCATTCACAATCATTGAGACTGCTTTCTCAGGGTCAAGGCCTCGTTGCTGACATAAAAAGAGCTGGTCATCGCTGACCTTAGATGTTGTTGCTTCGTGTTCAACAATCGCACTCGGATTGCTGCTTTCGATATACGGGAATGTATGCGCGCCACACTTATCGCCAATGAGTAGCGAGTCACACTCAGTGAAGTTACGCGCGCCTTCGGCACCTGGCCCCATCCGTACCAAACCACGATAGGCATTATTACTGTAGCCTGCTGAAATACCCTTAGAGATGATGGTCGATTTGGTGTTTTTACCCAAGTGAATCATCTTAGTGCCGGTATCGGCTTGTTGTTTACCGCGGGTGAGCGCCACTGAATAGAATTCACCGACACTGTTATCACCCTTAAGAATACAGCTTGGATACTTCCACGTCACAGCAGAACCTGTTTCAACTTGCGTCCAAGAGATCTTGGCGTTTTTCTCGCACAGACCACGCTTGGTAACGAAGTTGTAGATACCGCCTTTACCGTTTTCATCGCCTGGATACCAGTTTTGTACCGTTGAATATTTGATTTCTGCATCGTCTAAGGCGACCAGCTCTACTACCGCAGCGTGCAACTGATTCTCGTCACGTTGCGGTGCCGTGCAACCTTCGAGGTAGCTTACATAACTGCCTTCTTCGGCAACGATTAATGTACGCTCAAATTGACCTGTATTTTGCTCGTTGATGCGGAAATACGTTGAGAGCTCCATCGGGCAACGAACGCCTTTCGGGATGTACACGAAAGAACCATCGGTAAATACAGCGCTGTTGAGTGCAGCGAAGTAGTTATCGCCGCGTGGCACTACCGTGCCAAGATATTTTTTTACCAAGTCGGGGTACTTGTGCAGTGCTTCAGAAATTGGGCAGAAGATAACACCGGCTTCCTCGAGTTTCTCGCGGAAGGTGGTGACCACGGAAACAGAATCAAACACAGCATCAACGGCCACGCCCGCAAGCATTTCTTGCTCATGCAGAGGAATCCCAAGCTTTTCATAGGTGCGCAATAACTCAGGGTCTACTTCGTCCAATGACTTCGGTTTGTCTTTCATCGACTTAGGCGCTGAGTAATAGGAAATATCTTGATAGTCGATCTTTGGATAATCGACGTGCGCCCACTCGGGCTCAGTTAGTTTGAGCCAAGTTCGGTAGGCTTTTAATCGCCATTCAAGCATCCACTCAGGTTCACCTTTAATGGCCGACAGGCGGCGGATGACGTCCTCATCCAACCCTACGGGAAAGGTTTCTGATTCGATTTCTGAGACAAAGCCCGCATCGTATTTCCGTGCGAGTGCCTGATCAATTTGTTCGCTCATGCTTACCACCTTGCTGAACTTAAGATACCTTCATTATAAAATACCCGAGTAAAACACTCAACTTTAAACCGCCGTTCGGGCGTGTATTATATGCTTTTTTAATGCACAAGTCTTTGCTGGGATCGGTGGATGATCATGAAAGGATCGATTGTGGCGAGAGAAGAAACAAAAAAGCCGGCGAAAGTGCCGGCTCTATTAAACAGCTTCGTTTAAGTTACTTGTTGATATCCGTTAAGCGTAGATATGGACGCAATGTTTCATAGCCTTGCGGGAACTTCTTCTGTGCGTCTTCTTCCGATACCGTCGGACGGATAATCACTCGATCGCCCGGCACCCAATCAGCAGGACAAGCCACTTCTTGTGAGTCAGTGGTCTGCAATGCGTCGATGACACGCAGAATTTCCGCAAAATTACGGCCTACCGTCATCGGGTAAGTCATGGTTAAACGGATTTTCTGTTCGGGATCGATAATAAATACTGAACGTACCGTTGCCGTTTGGCTTTCACCCGGGTGGATCATATCGTAGAGTTCAGCCACTTTGCGCTCTTGGTCTGCAACGATAGGAAATTCCAACAAGGTGTTTTGTGTGTCGTTGACGTCGTTAATCCAGCCGTTATGGGCCTCAACCGTATCGGTTGAGAGGCCAAGAGGCTTGACATTGCGCTTGGCAAATTCAGGCGCAAGCTGTGACGTGCGACCCATTTCCGTCGTACACACTGGAGTGTAGTCCGCTGGATGACTGAAGAAGAATACCCAAGAGCCTTTTGCCCAATCGTGAAAATCGATTTTACCTTGGGTGGTTTCAATCTCAAAATTTGGAGCTTTATCGCCAATTCGTAAACCCATCTCTGTTCTCCTTACGTTAAATGGTGCATTCACTACAAATATCGTTGATCGGTAGTTGTGCAAAGCTATTGACCAGCAATGTTCGCGCAGTTTGTTGGCAGTAATAGCGACGTGTCACATGTGTGTGTGAGCGTAAACGCCCTTTAAGTACATTATTACCGACATCGGTCAATAACGGATTGTTGGGATCCGCAGATGGTCCTGATGCGCGTGCTTTCAGTTCTTCAGGTAATGATAGTACAGGCACAGTGGCAGATAACTGAGCGGCCATAAAAAAAGCAATTGAATAACGCTCGACACCTTGCTTTGGACTTTCAACTTTGTGATTAGTTGCCTTTAAAAAGCCATTAGATGCAAGTTCTAGTAGTTCACCAATATTAACCACAAAGGCACCGGGAATAGGCGCCACATCAACCCACTGAGCACCTCGTTCTACTTTGAGCCCACTTTGGGCATCTTGCATGACCAATGTTAGGTAACCTGGATCCTTGTGCGCTCCCACGCCTTGTTGCGGATTTTGCTGACCAGGATAGCGTATGAGCTTGGCATGGGTGTATGGTTGCGTACCAATGGTATGGTCCAATGCATAAGCATCAACCCCTAGCGATAAACATAATTTCTGCAACAGGTCTACAGTGATATCGCTCAATCGGTGCTGCAGTGTTGTCAGAGTCGGTTTTAGCGTCGGCATACTGGTTGGCCATAGATTAGGGCCAATCAGCTTTTGCCAAGGTTGCGACAATGCTGATTCAGGAATTGCCGGTTCTTCGTTCATCCAGTCAAACTGCTCACGCGCATCGAGTCGACCCCCAGTCATCTCACTGCCCATCGCGTTATAGCCACGAAAATGCGGTGAGTGAATCATATCGACTGCCTGTTTGTGTTGCGCAGAGAGTTGAAAAAACTCACGGCTTAGCCGCAAATAGTTTTGCTGACTCTCGTGACTGATACCGTGATCAACTAAATAAAAGAATCCTACATCGCTTGCCGCGCGCCGGAGTTGGGCTAAACCGGCTGCAGATTCGAGCTGAGTCATTGATATGATAGGTAAAGTGGCTACAGTCATAAGCGCCTCCCTGAAACTTGATGACGCTCAATATATGACGCACGGTATACTTTATAAACGAACGAATGTTTCTATATTAGATTGAAACGCTATATTCGCTGCTATATTCTGCTTTAGAGAATACTAAATAAAATAGTTATCAGTAAAAGGAACGAGCGTTCTGATGTATACCTCGCCAAAGCCACCTGAATCGCTGTACGTGAAAAAGCTATTGTCGATGATTGAAGCGACGCAGGCTGGCACGTGGGAGTGGAACGTACAAACCGGCGAATACCGCTTTAACGAGCGTTGGGCAGAGATTATCGGTTATCAACTGGATGAACTGACACCGAGTATCGACAGTTGGCTCCAACACTCGCATCCAGAAGACCTCGTTTTATCCAATCAGCGACTTGAAGAGCACTTTGCAGGTCGCTCGCCATTTTATGAGTGTGAAGCGCGAATGCGCCACAAGGATGGGCATTGGGTTTGGGTTCGTGATTCGGGACGGTGTGAAACGTGGACTGCCGATGGCAAGCCTGAGTGGGTAATAGGAAGCCATATTGAAATTACCCACCTGGTTGAGTTGCGTCATCGCTTTTCTACGATTGCTTCGTTAATTCCAGGTGTCGTTTATGAGTTCCAGCAGTTCAAAGATGGTCGGACACGGTTCCCGTACGCCAGCGCAGGCATTAAAGAAATTTACGGTGTCGACCCCGAGCACGTCATCGAGGATGCATCAGCCGTGTTTGAAACGCTTCACCCTGATGATATGCCTCACATTATGGAAACTATCGCACAATCCCGTGCCGATATGAGCGACTGGGTCTGTGAATACCGCGTGGTAGTAAATGGCAAGGAGCGTTGGGTATTTGGCCACGCTCGACCGGTTTATAAGACGAATGATGCGATTAGTTGGTACGGCATGATTGTCGATATTTCTGAGCGCAAAATGATGGAGCTTGAGCTCGAACGTAGCCGGCGTAATTTAAAACAGGCGCAAGCATTAACCAAACTCGGTCACTGGGAAGCCAACCTGAACAATAGAACAATCTATTGGTCTGATATGATCTATACCATCTTAGGTTGGCGCGAAAAGCCAGACAGTGGCGACTTTCACTTTTTTCGAGACAGAACCCACCCCGATGACCTCGATCAAATTATAAAAGCCGAACGTGAATTAAAGCCCGGCCACACTGTCGATATTCAGCATCGCGTTCAACACACGGATGGACACTATTTGTGGGTGAGGCAGATCGTGGAAATGGAAGCTAACGGTGAAATGGTGTTAGGCACACTAAGGGATATTACCGAAGAGAAAGAACTCGAGTTAAAACTGAAAGAGCAAGCAGAACGTGACCCACTTACCGGCGCTTATAATCGGCGCTTTTTTACCGAGGCTTTAGAAACACTGGTGTATCGGAGTGAACGCTATGAAGAATCCTTGGCGATCGTCACGTTTGATATCGATCATTTTAAGCGAATTAATGATAACTTTGGTCACGAAGCGGGTGATCGCGTATTAATTGAGTTGGTGCAGACGCTCGGCGGATTGGTAAGGGAAAGCGATATCTTTGCGCGTACTGGCGGTGAAGAGTTTTCGCTGTTGTTACCCAATCAGACGCTGCAACAAGCAACTCATACGGCTGAGCGATTCCGCGCCGCTTTAGAGGCGTTAGTGATTCGATCTGAGGGCAATGAAATTAAAATTACAGCTTCGTTTGGCGTTGCCATCCATCGCAACGGCGCGACGCATAATGAAGTACTGCGCCACGCTGACAAAGCGCTGTACGCCGCTAAAAGTTGCGGACGTAACTGTGTGATGAGTTAAGCTACACGGGGTTTGAGTTGTTTGATGCTCGCCTGACTATTGAGCCATGAAGGTACGTCTAATAGCTCCCATTCGCCATTTTCGTGTTCAACGATAGCGCTACAGGAATCTTGCCAGTCACCGGTGTTTAAATAATGCGTATTATTAAAATGACGATCGGCGGGCACATGGATATGTCCGCATATGACGCCGTCATAACCCTTACGTTCTGCGTAGGCGGTCGCAGCAAGTTGATAACGGTGTACATATTTCAATGCTTGCGAAGAACGAGACTTCACTGCTTTGGCTAGGCTCCAATAGACGTAACCCTTTCGAGTGCGCCAACGATTAAAGCGACGGTTAATTTTAAGCAACCCTTCATAGATGTTATCGCCAACCCAATTGAGCAGGCGATGTCCTCTTACTTGATTATCAAATTGATCCCCGTGCATTACGATATAATGGCGGTCATTAATCGCGTGATAATCATAGGTGTTGGTCAACTGGATATTAACGATGCCCTTATCAAAGGGGTAGTCGTCGAGCAGCTGGCGTAAGCCACCATCGTGATTGCCTGTGATATAAACTACCTGTACGCCCTCTTGCGCCTGCTTGAGCAGTTTGCGAATCACTTTAATATGCGACTCATCCAACCCTTGGCCTTTGCTACGGATCGCCCATAAATCAATAATATCACCTACTAAAACTAGTTTTTTAAAACGAATATGCTTTAAAAACTCGAGCAGCAGCTCACAATGACTGGTGGATGAACCGAGGTGAATATCAGAAAGAAACAGCGTGTTGACCGATGGCTTATGTTTGCTCATGTTCAGCCTCCCGATGATGAACGCTGAAAAAATAGCCCGTAAAGATGACAACCCGTTTAATAGCTCATGACAAATCTGTGAATAAAATAGACCGTTCAGCTCTGGCTGTGTAAAATCTGGTGCGTTTTATGAACTGATTTGTAAGGTAAGAGAGACTATTATGGGCCGCGCCTATCAAAACCGAAAAGAATCCATTGCAAAAACAGCGACCGCAAAGAGCCGCGTATACAGTCGCTTTGGTCGCGAAATTTATGTCTGTGCAAAACAAAGTGGGCCCGATCCTGATGCGAACTTGGCATTACGGAGCTTGATTGACCGGGCCAAAAAGGAGCAGGTTCCGTCTCATGTTATTGATAAAGCGCTTGATAAAGCGCAGGGCGGTGCGGGTGAAGACTTTTCACCGGCTCGTTACGAGGGTTATGGGCCCAGTAACTGCATGGTCATTGTGGAATGTCTTACGGATAATCCGAACCGCACGTTTGGTGAGGTGCGCAACTGCTTCACTAAAAGCAAATGTAAGATCGGTGAGCAGGGCAGTGTCATGCATTCGTTCGAACATTGTGCGATTTTTGCGTTCAAACATGACAACGAAGACGAGGTGCTCGAGGCATTGATGGATGCTGATGTCGATGTGGGCGACGTGGAGTTTGATGACGGTGTTGTTACCGTGTTCGCTCCGCATACTGAGTATGCAGCTGCGCGCCAGGCATTAACCGCTGCTTTCGCCGATATCGACTTTGATACGGACGAAATTCAATTTGTTCCTCATGTCACGACCGCAATTGCGGAAGATGATATGCCGATGTTTGAGCGTTTGATGGATATGCTTAACGACTGTGATGATGTGCAAAACATCTATCACAATGCTGAGGTATAAAAGACTCTGTTGATACAGGTCAAGCATCGCTGATCTCAAACTCGTTATGCTTCATGGGTCATCTAAAAGTAGGAGTGACTCATGAAGCGTTTAACTTCCGCCGTTGCACTTGCAACACTGTTCGCCGCATCGTTTGCCCAAGCGCAAGACTTCTCAATTAACGTGGGTGCTATTTCAGTTATTCCTGATGATAGTAGCAGCTCATTAAACACTGTAGAGCAAGTAGCTGGACTACCTGCTAACTCAACCGGTGTCGCCGTAAACACCAACACCCAGCTCGGTCTCACTTTTGACTATCAGTGGGAAAATGGTTGGGGCCTTGAATTGGTCGCAGCGACGCCGTTCTCTCACGATATCTACGGTTCGGGCACTTTGAGCGGCTTGTCTATCGGTAAGACCAAACATTTACCGCCAACGTTATTTGTTCAATACCATTGGGATACGGGTGTTCAAGGACTTGAGCCCTTTGTTGGCTTAGGTGTTAACTACACCACGTTTTTCGATGATCAGGCATCGAGCGAGCTAACCCAAACGTTACAAACACTCGGCGTAGCGGGCGCTGATGACTCCGTAGATTTGGCGTTATCCAATTCTTGGGGGGCGGCAATACAGGCGGGTGTGAACTGGGAGATCTCAGAGCGTTGGGGTGCGCAGTTAATGGTGAGCCATATCGACATTGATACCACAGCGTCAGTCCGTTTAAACGGCAGTACAATTGAGCAGACGGATGTGGCAATTGACCCCTATGTGGCGATGATTGCGCTACGGTATACCTTCTAGTTGTCATTTTACTGTCATACTGTAATCGCTTGGTCGCGCTATTCTGTATATTAAATAGATGAGCGGCCAGGCGTTTTTGTATGAAGTTCTATTTTAAAGAATTAAGTTGGCTTTCGTTTAACGAGCGCGTGCTTCAAGAAGCCAATGACGAGGAAGTGCCCGTTATTGAACGAGTAAGATTCCTTGGTATATTTTCCTCTAACATGGACGAGTTTTTTCAGGTCCGTGTCGCAGATGTGCGTCGACGAATTTTCTTTGCACAAACTGATGCACAACGAAAAGACAGCGAGCGATTACTGCATCTTATCCAACAAAAAGTAGTGCAGTTACAGGAACAGTTCGAGCTGATTCACCGTAAAGTGATAAAGGCGTTGCGGGCTGAAAACATTATTTGGGCTTCGGGTGAGCAAGTCACAGAAGAGGAAAAGACAGGTTTACGGGAGTATTTTGATAATAAAATAAAGCCGCAAATTGTGCCTATCCTCATTAACGATACGACCGATTTGGTTAAAGTCATAAACGAAGATAAAACTTACTTATTGGCGCAATTGCAACAGTCAGGTCAACGTAAGTACGCTGCAGTGCAGATCCCCTCTCATGAGTTATCGCGTTTTGTTATTTTGCCTAAAAAGCGTGATAGCAAGTTGCGTAAAGTACTATTCCTAGATGATGTTGTTTTACTCAATTTGGCCAGTTTATTTAAAGGCATTGTGCCGTTTCAGTCTATTATTGCCTTTTCTTTCAAAATGACGCGTGATGCAGAGTACCGCCCCTCTGATGATATTGAGCAGAGCTTACTTGAACGTATGGAAGAAGGCTTAAAACAGCGGGAAAAAGCGGACCCTGTAAGGCTTGTTTATGATCGGGCAATGCCGATTCACATGTTGAATTTGTTGAGTAAGAAACTACATCTTAATCAATACGATGCCATGGTTGCGGGCGGCCGCTATCGCAATACGAAAGACTTTTTAAGCTTTAAAAACTTAGGCGGCAAAAAGCTCGAGCATCCACCGATTCCTGCACTCAAGCATCCTCGTTTTGAGTTGGCGGACAATGTATTTGATGCCATTAAGCGTAATGATATTTTGCTTTACTACCCCTATCATCGGTTTGGTCACTTTACTGAGGTGATCCGACAGGCCTGTTATGACCCCCATGTGTTAAAAATTCATATGTGTATTTATCGCGTTGCACCTAATTCTCGGATTATTCATTCATTGATGGACGCGGTGCAAAACGGAAAGAAAGTCACCGTGATGGTCGAGCTGCAAGCGCGGTTTGACGAGGAGGCCAATATCGAATGGGCGAAGGAGCTGACTGAATCAGGTGTGAAAGTGATTTTCGGTCTGCAAGGACTCAAGGTTCATTCGAAGTTATTGTTGATACATCGCCAAGAGGAGCATGCTATTCGCCGTTATGGTGTTATTGGGACGGGGAACTTTCATGAAAAAACAGCAAAACTCTACACCGACTTTAGCTTGTTTACTTGTCACCCTGAGATCTGTTCAGATATTGAGAACGTGTTTAATTATCTTGAGCAACCTTATCGTTTTTACCCGTGGCATCAGCTATTGGTGGCGCCCAATAATTTACGTACGCGAATTAATGAACTCATTGAGAGAGAAATTAATTATGCGAAAAATGGTAAACCTGCGGAAATTTTCTTAAAGCTGAACAATCTGGTTGATAATGCGCTGATCGTACAACTCTACCGAGCGAGTCGCGCAGGCGTAAAAATTCGTTGCATTGTGCGCGGAATGTGTACGCTGCGACCCAATGTACCTAAGCTCAGCGAAAATATCGAAGTTATTAGTATTATTGATCGGTTTTTAGAGCATGCGCGTGTCTATATCTTTGGCAATGATGGTGATACAAAGGTCTTTATTTCGTCGGCTGATTTGATGACACGTAACGTCGATCATCGGGTTGAGGTCGCATGCCCAATTTATGATCACGCTGCACAACAGGATATACTGACTATTATGGATATGCAGTGGAACGATAATATCAAAGCACGTCGTATCGATGCCGAACAAGTGAATGAGTATGTCACTCCAGTGTCTGAGCGCGGCCAGATTTCTCGTCGTAAGCGGTTGAGGTCACAATTAAAAATACATGAATACTTCAAACGAAGAACTTATGACTGAAACTACTCATTCTGATTGGTTGAAATCAGATAACCGTGAGCACCTGGCAGCGCTTGATTTGGGCTCGAACAGCTTCCACTTGATCATTGGTCGGGTAATTGAAGGACAAATACAACCGATACATAAGTTCAAGCAACGCGTGTCTTTGGCAGAAGGATTGGTGAATAAAGGCATCAGCGTTGAGGCATTTGAGCGTGGTTTAGATGCGCTGTCCCAATTTGCCATGCATCTGAGAGACTTCAGTCCGGAGCGGGTGCGTGTTGTGGCGACTCACACCTTACGTGAAGCGAACAATCGTAAAAAGTTTATTCATGCCGCACGGCAGCTATTGCCGTTTCCAATTGAAGTCATTTCAGGTCGTGAAGAAGCCCGTCTTATATATTTGGGCGTGGCGCAAGCGGTTCCGTTTCGTGGCGTACGGCTGATTATTGATATTGGCGGTGGTAGTACTGAATTTGCCGTCGGTCAGGGTGAGATACCCGAGATATTGCTATCAAAAAGTTTTGGTAGTTTAGTTATTTCGGAGCGTTTTTTTGCGAAAGGCAAGATTACTGAAAAGCGCTTTCATAGAGCGGTTCTTAGCGTCAAACAAGAGCTTGAGCCATTTAGTAAGCAGCTCAAGCGAGCTCACGCGGAACAAGTGTTAGGTACCTCTGGTACTATAAAGGCGCTAGCCAAGTGGATTAACCCAAACGCCGACGGCGATTTAACGATAACACTGCACCAGTTGCATCAGTTGCGCGACAAGTTGCTGTCGTTAAAAAATGTAGCACAGATTGACCCAACAGAGATCGAGGTACAACGGATACCGTCAATTGTCGGTGGGTTAGCAGTGCTCATTGCCGTGTGTGAAGAACTTAATATTGATTGTTTAAGTTCGGTGGATGCGGCACTCCGTGAAGGCGTGTTATTTGAACTCGCAGAACAGGCGGTGTTTCACAAAGACATTCGTTATAAAACTATTCAAAGTATGGCTGCGCGCTATCAAGTGGATGATGCTCAGGCGCAACGCGTATGGGCTTCGGTAGAATGCATTTTGCAGGGACTCGGTAAAGCGTGGCAACTGAATACACCTGACATCAAACTCTTGCTCGTTGGCGCAAGTGGCTTACATGAGGTGGGCATGAATATAAGCTCAAGCGCTATTCAAAAGCACTCGGGCTATATTCTCTCGAACGCTTATATGCCAGGCTTTAGCTCAGATGAGCAGCGCGTGCTCGCCTTGTTGTGCCGCTATTTCCGTAAGAAAATTGTTGTCGATGACTTGTCCGAATTTGCTCAGTTTGACCACCTTACCGTTGCTCGCATGATTGTGGTGATTCGATTGGCGGTACTACTTAACGCGAGTCGACAGACGCATAACGTGTTGCATTCGGTCAAGTTAAAAGGCTCGACATTATTATTGAAGCTACAAGGACCGTTGGCAAAAAGCGCGATACTGGAAGCGGATATCGTTCGCGAGAATAAATATTTAAGTGTGCTCGGATACCAGTTGAGCACTGAATAATGTCCCCTCAGCTCATGGGTCAGATCAAGTCTTTAGTGAAGACTTGATCCTGATCAATTCATTAGTGTCATAAATTGGATAACGTGCATTCAGAAATGCTACCGGTTGGGTAGTTATGTAAGCCAATTTTCGGAGGGCTTGTGCACGCACTCGTTTCAGTCACCAAACCAATCCAACTTTTCTTCAATGGCCTGCGTTTCAGGAACAAATTTATTGTCACCGGCAGCTTGTTGTTTTTGCCTGTTATTGTGCTCAGTTTATTAATGATGTGGGACTCTTACCAACGCCAGCAGGCGGCGCTTAATGGTCATGCGCTCGATGTGAGTGATCCTACACAAGTTATCCTATGGAATGCGGTTATGCTCGCTGGCATGGTGTTGGTTCAACTCATTATCTTCACTGCCATGTATACCGGAATTAAACGTTCACTGGGCGAGGCTAACCGAATATCAAACGCATTGGCCAATGGCGATCTTAATAATACCGCACAACTCAAAGGCAGTGATGAATTGGCGTGGCTTACTGAGCGACTCAACACAATCTCTGTTGAGACAAGTTATTCGGTTCACGCAATTCGCACAGCCAGCGATGGTTTGAATCGACTCGGTACCGCTAATTACGATGCCAACAAAGCGTTAGCAGAGAAAACTAAACAGCAAGCCGATACGATGTATCAAGTTTCCTCTGCCGCTGAACAAATGACCGCTGCCATCAATGAAGTGTCTGAATCGACTCAAAGAGCGGCTACCAGCGCTCATGAAAGCCTTAACGCTGCGAGCAGTGGACGGCAGCGCGTACAGCAATTAGCAAAACATAACATCACTTTGAGTGAGGATATCTTGCATTCGCAATCGGTGATCAAGAGCCTGTCTGAAGATAGCAAAGCTATTGGCACTATCTTGACGACCATCAATGACATTGCCGAGCAAACCAATTTACTTGCACTTAACGCGGCCATCGAGGCAGCGCGAGCGGGCGAGACAGGACGCGGCTTTGCGGTAGTCGCTGACGAAGTGCGTAAACTTGCTCATCGGGTACAAACATCAACGGGCGAAATCCAAAGCGTGGTGGAACGTTTGGAGCAAAACACCCAACAAGCGGTGAGTAGTCTTAATAATAATGCGCAGCAAGCAGAGCGAGCAAAACTATCTGCTGAAGAGGCTGAGGCGGCGCTCGATACCATCGTAACCTTTACTCATCAAATTACTGATCTCAATACCCAGGTGGCCTCTGCAACCGAGCAACAGGCGATGACCACTACAACGATTAAAGAAGCGATTACCACGGCGACCGATGCGGCGAAAGAAGTTGATAGCTATTCACAACATGCACTTGAGAGTGCTGCGCAGCTAACGACGCTTGGCGGTGAGATTCAATCGTTAGGTGATCGCTATTCAGTCGACGCCCAGATAATCGAATCGCGTCTGGCGCAGCAAGAAAAGCTAATTGAATGGTCACCGCAGTTTGATGTTGGTATTGAGGAGATTAATCGTCAGCACCAGCGGTTGATTTACATTGCCAACGAGCTGTACCGAATACAGCAGCGAGGTGGTGACCGTCAGGCGGTTGAACGATTATTGAGTTCATTGATTAACTACACTGCAACCCATTTTAGTTACGAAGAGTTGTTAATGGAGCGCCACGACTACCCCGATCTGGGTGCGCATAAACACAAGCATCAGCAGTTAGTGCAGCAAGTCATTGATTTTCGGACCCGTATCGAGCGTGGCGACCAAGTGGTAGGAGAGTTACTCGAATTTGTGAAGCGATGGCTATTGCAGCATATTCAGCACAGTGATAAGGCTTATCAAGCCCACCTGAATGAGCGAGGGGTACATTAACCCCTCGTTATCCTATGTATGCTTTTAAAAAGCGCTGATACCCGTCTGACCGCGACCCAATATCAGCGCATGCACATCATGGGTGCCCTCGTAGGTGTTAACTGACTCGAGGTTCATAACATGCCTTATCACATGATACTCATCAGAAATGCCATTGCCGCCATGCATATCACGCGATTGACGAGCGATATCCAGCGCTTTGCCACAGTTATTGCGTTTAATAAGCGAAATAGCCGTTGGGTTAAGTGCGTCTAAATCGAGTTGACGACCCGCCTGAAGCGCTGCAAGCAAGCCCAAGCTTATCTCCGTTTGCATATCCGCTAATTTCTTTTGAATCAGCTGATTGGCGGCCAGCGGACGTCCAAACTGCTCACGGTCTAAGGTGTATTGACGCGCTGCATGCCAACAAAATTCGGCAGCACCCATGGCTCCCCAAGCGATGCCGTATCGCGCCTTATTGAGGCAACTGAAAGGCCCCTTAAGACCGCTCACGTTTGGGAGTCGTTGCTCTTCGCTGACTTCAACATTGTCCATTACAATCTCACCGGTAATCGATGCGCGTAATGAAAACTTACCTTCGATTTCGGGTGTGGATAAGCCCTGCATGCCGCGTTCTAAAATGAAGCCTACGATATCGCCGTCGAATTTAGCCCATACAACAAACACATCAGCGATAGGTGAATTAGTAATCCACATTTTGGAGCCTGTGATGCGGTAACCCGCCTCGGTTTTTATCGCTTTAGTTCGCATACTCGCAGGATCAGAGCCCGCGTCTGGTTCAGTGAGGCCAAAACTACCGACCCATTCACCGGTTGCCAATTTGGGTAGGTATTTTTGACGTTGCTTTTCGCTGCCGAATGCGTGAATAGGGTGCATAACTAAAGATGATTGAACACTCATCGCACTGCGGTAACCGCTATCGACTCGTTCGATTTCCCGTGCGATTAAGCCATAACTGACATGATTTACACCCGCACCACCGTATGCTTCTGGAATAGTCGCGCCGAGTAAACCTAACTGCCCGAGTTCTTGCATGATCTCACGGTCAAAGCGTTCTTCGCGAAATGCAGATTGAACGCGAGGCATCAGCTTAGCTTGCGCGTATTGATGCGCTGTCTTTTGTATTAACAGCTCTTCTTCAGTCAGTTGATGGCGTAAGTTAAGTGGATCTGACCAATCAAACGCAGGTTGCGGCATGATACCTCTCTTAAATTTTAGCTCGCCATCTGTTTAAGCTCAGCTGGCGCTTGGATAAATAGAATCGACTGTTTGGTGTCGATGATATCCTTTTGTTTTAGTGAGGAAAACACGCGGCTCACAGTTTCTACAGCTAAACCCAGATAGTTAGCAATGTCAGTGCGTGTCATGGGAAGTTTAAACTCATGACGCGAGAAACCGTGTTCATATAAATGGTCAGATAGACCCATAATAAAGGATGCCACTCGTTGCTCAGCCGTGGTATTAACCACGTTGAGATAGTGCGTATTGCGTTGGCCAATACGGTGACTGAGGAGTCTGAGTAGATTTTTATCAACACCTGTGAAATTTTGTGCGAACAATCGATTTAGCTTTATTTCGCACAGCATCGAGGTCTCCATTGCCTCACAGTAGGTTACAGCAGCACCGTTGGAAATCGACTCCATGCCAATGATATCGCCGGTTAAATGGAAACTGGTGATTTGTTGTTTACCCTCACTATCGATGGTGTAGCATTTTACCGAGCCACTCTTAACTGCAAATAATGAATTGAGCGGCTGGTCAGGGCTGTAAACCATGTCACGTTTGCTGTAAACGTGCGGTTCACGGCTACTTTTGTCCAATTTATCGATCTCACTTGAGACGAGACCCGCAGGTACACAAATAGATTGCATACTGCATTGGTTACATTGAATTGGATTTCTCATACCTGACTCGCTTCGACGGTGATTCATGCGGCACATCTGACGTCCCCTTAACACCTGATGGTGTTGATATAGATCAGTATTAATCGTGATGCAGAGCGTAGCAAATGCCTGCTTTGCAAAACTTGATCTAGATCAAGCTGGTTATAAATTATCCGCTATCTTCATATTACACGAGAATACCGCATTTGATGAGTATTTAAATACTCATCGAAACTGCTAGCAATTGTCCTTACCAGAAGCTTACCTGCCGAGGTGATTGTTAATTGGTCTGTGGTGAGTTTGACCAAGCCATCGTCGATGAAGGGTTGTAAGCGTTTAATCTCTTCAGCGAAGTGACTTGCAAAGTTATCGATTGACCATTTTGTATTAAAGGCATGAAGGTTAACTTTAAACTCACACAGTAACCTTTTAATCAGATCGCCGCGAATCTTATCTTCTAACGTTGAGTGATAGCCTTTGATAATAGGCAGTTGCTGTTTAACAAGTGCATCGTAATAATCTTTTAATCCTTTTTCATTTTGCCAAAAATGACCATCGATGTGAGAGATTGAAGATACGCCGAGCCCTAACACTGCGCTTTGCTCTTGAGTGACATAACCTTGAAAATTGCGGGTCAGAGTGCCCTCGCGTTGAGCGATGGCAAGCGAATCTGTTGGCTTAGCAAAGTGGTCCATGCCAATAAATTGGTAATCGAGCCCAGTGAGATGCTCAATGGCTTGCTTGAACAAAGCGAGTTTTTGCTCCGGCTTGGGTAACCAACTCGCTTTAATTTTGCGTTGCGCTGCAAAGCGCTCTGGTAAATGAGCATAATTAAAGAGCGATACACGATCAGGATTTAAACGCTCGACTAGTGCGAGCGTGTGGGCAAACCGGGTTTCGGTTTGTAGTGGCAGACCGTAAATGAGATCAAAGCTAATAGACTCAAATCCGAGCGAACGCGCATGGCTGACTTGCTCTGCCACGAGCTCAAAGGACTGAGTGCGATGAATTGCGATTTGGACATCGTTATCGAAGTCTTGAATACCAAAACTTAAGCGATTAAAGCCTAAAGTACGCAATACACTGAGTTTTTCATTATCACATTGACGTGGATCGATCTCGATACTCAGCTCCTTGATGCTTTGATTCGAACTGACATCTTTGATCAGAGCCATCAAGCGTCGCAGCTGAGCTGTGTTTAAGAATGTCGGTGTACCACCGCCTAGGTGAACACTGGCAATATGTTTGTTAGCTAATACATGACGATAGAGTTCTAACTCCGTGCCTAAAGCATCTAGATACTCATCGGCTTTATACTGATGGCGAGTAATAATCTTGTTGCAACCGCAGTAATAGCATAGCGAGGCGCAAAAAGGTAAATGAATATAGAGCGAAATCGGCTTTTTATAATCAGCGACAACCGCTTGACAAGTGGATGTGTCGATCTGGTCATGGAAGCTTAGAGCCGTTGGATATGAAGTATATCTAGGCCCGTGAATATTGTACTTCTTCAGCCAGTTCCAGTCCCACTGCTGCATATTAAACCTCCAATTATCGTGATAGTGCGGAAGTTTAGCAGTTAAGTAAGCTCGGTATGTTTTAGCTTTTGATTTGAATCAAGGGTGGTTTAAAAACGCTCAGTGATTACTTTTGGGCTCCTCATATTCATCTAAACATGCCAGCCATACCGCGACAATCAGCAATATACTTCCCACAGTGATTCGAAGCCACAATGGTAAAGGTACCAACCAAGAAATCAGATAGCCGCTTGCCATCATGGTAATCGCGATAACTTTATTGCGTCGACGTATTTGTCGATGTTCGCGCCAAGCAATAAGGTCGGGACCGTATTTAGGATGGTTTAACAACCACGTCTCGAGTTGTGGCCATCCTTTGCTTGCTGCCCATAACGCGACAATTAGGAAAGGAACAGTTGGCATGACCGGTAGCGCAAGACCGATAATGCCAAGCATAACAAATAGAACGGCAATACAACGCCAAATTGTGATGTACATCCACTTCATGAATACGACCCAAACGCTATGGTCGCTCGAGTGTACGCAAATCTACAGGGCTACACCAGCTCTCACTATCACAAAAACCGAATTGATAGTGGATAATTTTTGGTAACACCTTCTTTAGCGTTCATCGCCCCGAGAATAACAAAAATGATCGAGAGTATGCCGAGAATAAATAACGGTATAAACGATAGGCCAAAGGTAATAAAACCGAGGAAAAATAGCACGATTGAGTATATTAAAGCGCTTAAAAGCCAATTAAAAATGATTCGGCCATGGGCATCAATGTATGAGTCCTCGCGCTTGAGGATCCACATTACAATGGGCACTAAAAAGCCAATGATGGGTAATACAAAGCTACAAAACTGTGCAAGATGCATGAAGAACGCATAGGTTTTTTCATCTTCAGTGAGCTTACGCAACCCGTCAAACTCCGACTTAGACCCAAGCTCACTTTCGTTATTAAGTTTCTCGCGTTGTCGGTTGTACTCATCCTCCGAGATAGTCCCCTCTTCTTTTAACTGATTGAGTACCCGTAATTTTTCGTAATCCATGTTTTGCCCTCATGGGTTAAAAAGGACGTTAAATATCTATCCAATACTAAAAAAAGTCGGTAAGCTAATTGCTTAAAAAAGGTACGGAAAATGCTGAAACTGACTCGTTTATCTCGCCCTAAGCGCCAATCGATGTGTGGCATTATATTAGCTATGCTATTCGCTGGCCCAACGTTTGTTAACGCAAAAGCAACAATCAATCAGTATGACTATCAAGATTCTGTTTCAACTGTCAAGGATATTTTAGGTTATGAAATTGGCACTAAAATTTCTTCTCCCGATGCCATATATCAGTATTTTCGTGCGCTGAGTGATAGCCATAGTGACCGTGTTCGGTTAATCGAATATGGGCGCTCATGGGAGGGACGTCCTCTCTATTTTGTTGCCGTATCCGCCCCCCAACATATTGCTGAGCTTGATAATTACGCTGCACGTATGAGCGCACTCGGTGACCCGCGTAAAACCTCTTCACGTGAGGCAGAGCAGTTGGCGAAGGGCATACCGAGTAGTGTTTGGTTATCTTATGGCGTACATGGAAACGAGATTTCATCTCCTGAAGCAGCCATGATGACGCTGTATCATCTGTTAGCAGATACATCAGCTGACACAAAAAACTGGTTAGAAAATACTGTCGTGTTTATCGATCCGTTACAAAATCCCGATGGTCGGGCACGGTTTGTTAGTCGTTATTACGCAACTGTTGGCTTAATTCATGATGCCGACCGACGAAGTGCCGAACACAATGAACCTTGGCCACAAGGACGCTCCAACCACTACCTTTTTGATCTTAACCGTGACTGGATTGCGCTTACGCAGCCAGAAATTAAAGGTCACGTGGCGGCATTAAAAGATTATCCACCGTTGCTGTTTGTTGATTTACACGAAATGGGTGGAGACTCGAGTTACTACTTTACACCTGAAGCGCGCCCCTATAACCCCTACATCACTGAGTCACAACGCGAAATATTACATTGGGTGGGGCGCAATAACGCAGAGTGGTTCGATGATGCCGGTTATGACTACTACACTCGCGAGATATTTGATGCCTTTTACCCAGGCTATGGTGCAAGCTGGCCGCTTTATTCCGGTTCGGTGGCGATGACGTACGAAATGGCCTCGGCACGAGGTCATCGTTTTGCGCGCGAGGATGGTACGATACTGACCTATCTTGATGGTGTTGAACGTCACTTTACCAGTAGTTTGGCGACTATTGAGACAGCCAGCGTTCGTCGCGAGGCATTATTAAATCGATATCGCGATTATCGTATCAGCGCTGTCGAACAAGGTCGGGCGAGTGACCGTAGGACCGTGGCTATTGCTGATCCAAAGAACCCGGCGGGGCAACAGCGGCTTGCAGCTTTACTGCAGGAACACGGTATTGAGGTGATGCGCAGTGAAAAGGCGCTAGAGGTGTGTGACGTAAACTACCCTAAAGGTAGTTACTTTGTTGACATGGCACAGCCGAACTATCGTTTGATTCGGGTGTTGCTAGACGAACAAATCGATATGGCTGATGATTTTGTTGAACAACAGAAGCAGCGCAAAGCTAATTTATTAGATGATCAGATTTATGACGTAACGGGCTGGTCGCTCCCGCTTATGTTTAATGTCGATGTTGCTTACTGTGATGAAGCGGTGCAATCACCCGTGGTACAGGAAGCTATTGCGCCAATAGCACCTGGGCGACTAACTAATGCAGACGCTCAGATCGGTTATATTGTGAAAGCGGGTGATATGAACTCAAGCCGGTTTATTGCTGCCGCGCTGCGCGCGGGCTTAGCGATTAAACAAAGTGAACTGGCTTTTACCCATGAGAAGGCAGGTGAATTTCCAGCCGGCACTGTCATCTTAACGCGAGCTGAGAACTCCACGAACGATCTAGTTACCACCCTGCAACGTTTAGCTGTTGAAACAGGCGCTCATATCATCGGGGTTGATACGAGCTGGGTGGTTAAGGGACCTAATTTTGGTTCGGAAAATGTTCAGTCGTTAACCGCGCCAAAGATTGCAATGGCATGGGATGAGCCAGTTTCATCATTAAGTGCTGGTCACACGCGTTTTGTAATTGAACGGCAAATCGGTTATCCGGTCATAGCAATACGTACGACGCAGTTAGTAAGTACCAACCTAGCAGGCATTGATGTGTTGATCCTGCCAGAAGCTCAGGCGAGCTATGCGAACTATTTTTCGCCAACAGGTCTCACGAATTTGCAAAACTGGGTCGAAAACGGTGGCGTTCTCATCACTTTGGGTAACGCAACAGGGTGGGCTGTAGAGGCTGACTTACTGTCGACACATATGGAATATGCCGTGGATTCGGCTGAGGCAGACAACGCTGATGAAAAAGCGCTTAGACCTGCCAAGATAATCGAGTCTGCCGCGGTGTTTAAGGAGCATATCAAAGCATCCGAAAAGATGCCTGACTACGTGCCGGGCGCCTTGGTTAATGTTGAAGTCGATCAGAATCATTGGCTAACTGCAGGAATACAGAGTGAACTAGTTGCTACATTTACGGGTAATCAAGTGTTCGCTCCCCTGAGTATTGACGATGGCCGTAATTTAGCTTGGTTCGCTGAAGGTGAGAGAGTATTAGCAAGTGGCCTGTTGTGGCCAGATATAAAGCAACAACTTCCGTTTAAGCCGCAATTAATGGTCGAGCCTATGGGTAAAGGGATGCTGATAGCTTATGCGCAATCGCCTACTTATCGCGCTTATATGGATGGCTGGGTTCCGTTGCTGACAAACAGTCTGTTTTTGGCACCTGCTAAAACGAAATAACGAGGTCATGGTTTAACATGGATTTGAGAAAGGTCAGCGATACGCCAAACGATTCGGCGGACGACGTTGTTAGCCAGTTTACCGGAAAAGTAGCCCATCGAATTTATTGGGGTGCCGTACTGGTAACGTTGCCGCTGACCATCATCCAAGCACTTGAGGGTAAGTGGTTAATGCTCGCCTGGCTGTGTGCATTCTTGTGCTACACATCTATAACAGCGTTGCGCGTTAAACGATTGAGTAAGCGGCGCGGGCGTCACATTATCTTTATCACGTTGTTGTGTGCAGCGGTGATGTACTCGACATTGGTTAACGGAATTCATGGCTTGTTGTGGGCCTACCCGGTCATGGCGTCGATCGCATTCTTGCTCTCGTGGCGACTGGCGATCGTCGTTGCTGTCACATTCGTAATCTTATTAACCAGCGTGAGTCTATACACGATTGAACCTGATGTAGCTTGGCGCTCATTAGTGTCGCTGTTAGTGCTAATGATCCTCACGTTAACACTCGTAAGGTTACTGACGCGTATGCAGCGACACTTCACAGAACTGGCTGTCACCGACACATTAACGGGCGTTTATAATCGAAAGCAACTGCAGACCGATATCGAGCAGCTAGTTGCTCTAAAAGCGCGTCATGGGCGTGCCATCTCCGCAGCCCTATGTGATATTGACTACTTTAAAGATGTGAATGATAAGTATGGTCACTTTGATGGCGATCGACTACTCATCCAAGCGGCGCAACTTATTAAGTCTAACTTTAGGGCTTCTGATAAAGTGTTCCGAGTCGGTGGCGAGGAGTTTGTTATTTTAATGCCTGACACGAGCCTTGAGGGCGCTACTCAGGCAGCAGAAAAGTTGCGCGAAAATTTCGCAAAGACTGACTTTGAACTCAAGCAAGATCCGGTCAATATGACGATTTCTATTGGCGTGAGTGAGCTAGGAAAAGATGAAAATTGGCTCGACTGGTTAGAGCGCGCGGATAAGTTGCTTTACCACGCAAAAGACATGGGACGAAACCAAGTCCGCAATACAGTGCAGGAGATAGCGTAATGGCACAGTTTGGTGTAGTCGGCTTAGGTCGATTTGGTGCGAGAACTTCGCTCGAGTTACTGAATCTAGGGCATGAGGTTATTGGTGTTGATTCCGACGAGAAGCGCGTCGATGCGCTTGCTGATCAGCTTACCCATGCAGCCATTGCGGATGTGACAGATGAGCAGGCGTTACGAGAACTCAACTTAGAAAGTTGTGACACTGTGCTGGTTGCGATCGGCGAAGACTTACAGGCTAGTCTTTTGACGGTTTTACACCTAAAAAGTATTGGTGTTGAGACGATTTGGGCAAAAGCAACGTCTAAAGAGCATCACCAAATACTGTCAAAATTAGGTGTTTCGCGGATTGTCCACCCAGAGGAAGAAATGGGGATTCGTGTCGCGCAGTCGTTGAATTATCCGATGGTCAATGAATATATGTCGCTAGGGCATAATTGGTTCTGCGTTGAAATCGCTGTCAGTGAAAACTTAGAAGGTAAAACAATTAATGATATTTTGCCTGATGATGTCGAAAACTTTCACGTTCTGTTGTTAAAGCGTCGCGACGAAGTCGTCGCCAGCCCAGACTTTTCTAGCGAATTGCAGGGCAACGAGACCATGGTTATTGCGGGTAGTTTAAAAGCGCTAAAATCCATGGCGCCTAAGTTGAAATAATATGAAACTGTGGAAGCCGTCTCTCGCATTTTTATATAAAACCTCCGCACGCACGCAGAGCAAAGCGTTTAAAGCCAGCCCTCCAGTTGTTTTAGCGACTGGCTTTGCAGTGTTAATTATACTGGGTACTTTTGCGTTGAAGTTACCGTTTGCCACGCTAGAGCCTATTACTTGGTTGCAGGCGGTCTTTACGGCAACTTCTGCGGTAACTGTGACCGGCCTAGTGGTAGCAGACACGGGTGGAGACTTTACGTTATTTGGTACAAGCGTGATAGCCGTGTTGATTCAACTAGGCGGTATTGGCTTTATGACGTTTGCGATTCTGGCAGTATCTTCATTGGGCGGTAAAATATCGATTCAACAACGGTTATTGGCTAAAGAAGCAATGAACCAAACTAGCCTAATGAATATCGTTAAAACGGCGAAGGCGGTATTGCTACTTGCCGTTATCTGCGAACTGGTCGCCGCATTGGCGCTGACTTTATTGTGGTGGCCCGAAATGCCGCTACTCACAGCGTTTGGTCATGGCATATTTTACGCCATATCCGCATTTAATAATGCGGGCTTTGGACTTTCGCCAGACAGTCTGATTCCTTATGCGAGCAATTTACCCGTTAACTTAATTATCTCGTTTTTATTTATAGTGGGTGGCCTAGGTTTTTCCGTTATCACCAACATGTACGAAGGTCGACGTTGGCGTAATTTCTCGGTATATACCAAGAGTATTTTGATGACCACATTGGTGATCAATTTAGTGTCGATGTTTGTGATTTATGGGTTAGAACATAGCAACCCCAAAACATTAGGTGGGCTCGATGAGTTGGGTCAATGGACAGCGGCTTGGTTTCAAGCAGTCACGCCGCGTACTGCTGGCTTTAACAGCGTGGATATTGGCTCTTTGACCGATGCAAGTGCAGTATATATGTTGCTGCTTATGTTTATCGGGGGTGGGTCGATGAGTACCGCAGGCGGAATTAAGCTGGGTACTTTTATCATTTTAATGTTAGCAACTTATACCTTCATCCGTCGCCGTGAACACGTAACCCTGATGGAACGTTCTGTATCACAGGATGCGGTGATGAAAGCTCTCGCAGTCACCATGGTGACCATCGCAATGTTATTTATTGGCATATTTGTACTAATGATTCTCAACAATCTGCCGTTTATAGATATAGCGTTCGAAGTTTTATCGGCTTCAGCAACGGTGGGATTATCCAGAGGCATTACGGAGGATCTGACACCCGTCAGTCAGTGCATCATCATGTTATTGATGTTTGCGGGTCGTGTCGGACCATTGACGCTGGTGTATTTCCTGACCACGCCTAATAAGCGCAGAATTCGCTATCCACAGACCACCATACAGGTCGGTTAACAAAGAGTGGGATTAAGAGATCGTAAACATGTTGAAATCATTGAAGTTTACTCAAAAAGTTATTATTGCTGCTTCGGCTATTTTGGTACTGGTTTTAGGTATTTTTACGGCGACTAACTTTTGGCAGATGTCTGACCAAATTCGTTCTGATTTGCGCACTCAAATTAATGCGATGTCAGGCTCGGTGTCTAATAATATCTCCCAATGGCTTAATGACCGCATGCGCATTGTACGCGCCACTGCCGAGTCGTATGATCCTGCGGATGAGACCGAAATGGCTTTGCGTAAAGTCCAGCAAGCGAAACGGTCAGGCGATTTTAAGAATGTTTATTATGGCCTTATCGACGGTCAGTTTATTCTAGATGATACGAGTATTGACTTACCTGACGATTACGATGCGCGCCAACGGCCATGGTATCAATTGGCTATCGAACAAAAGCAACCGACCTACACTCAGCCGTACATTGATGTCACCACCAATGAGTTAACGATTTCAGCGGTGGTCCCTATGACGGAAAATGGTCAGCTATTGGGTGTCGCCGGTGGCGACATGATGCTTGATACCGTTTCGGCAATCGTCAACAACACTGATTTTATGGGATTAGGCTTTGCCTTTTTGGTGAATCAACAGGGCAAAATATTAAGCCACCCGGAAACTGCCAACGTTGATAAAACGATTTCCCAGTATCTTGGCGATAACGCCCGAATTACCAGAGAGTTTGTCGACTATCCGATAAATGACCGCGAGTACATGCTCACTTTTCAACCTGTTGAGGGTATTGATGGTGTTAACTGGTACTTGGCCGTAGCTATCGATACCGAAAAGGCGTATGCTGATGTTTCTTCATTTGCGTGGTCTGCGGTAATTTACCTAATTATCGGTATTGGCGCAGTCATTTTATTGCTTAATGCATTGCTCTCTGTGTTGCTGAAGCCATTGCGTCAGCTTAATTATGCAGTCACTGACCTAGCGCGAGGAGAGGGCGACCTAACGCAACGTATTTCTGTCAAAAGTGAGGATGAATTTGGCGTAGTCGCCTCGCGCATGAACGAGTTCATCGAAAAGATTCAGATAGCTATTCTTGATGTGCGTAAGGCATCTAAACAGCTTGAAGCCAATGTTACGCAAATGGTTTCAGCCAATAACGAATCCGTTGCACTCGGTGATGAACAGTCGGCACGCACCAATACGGTCGTTACTGCTATTAATGAGTTAGGCGCGAGCTCAAGTGATATATCGTCTAGTGCAGGAAGCGCCTCCGAAAAAGCCACCCGGGCGACAGAAATTTCGGTGTCTGCACGCGAGGCGCTTAAGTTCAATATGCAACAAATTACCGATTTGTCGAAGCGTATGAAGGACTCCGTCGATGCCATTCATAGCCTTGATGAGAATACTCAAAACATCGGTAAGATCGTTGAAGTGATTATGGGCATCACTGAGCAAACCAACTTACTCGCACTGAACGCAGCTATTGAAGCTGCTCGTGCCGGTGAAGCAGGACGAGGCTTTGCGGTGGTAGCAGATGAGGTTCGTAGCCTCGCGCAACGCACATCGCAGTCTGCTGGTGAAATCGAGACAATGATTTCTCAAGTGCGTGAGGGAACACGCACGGTGGTGGAAATTATTAATGACAGTCAGGAAACCAGCGAGGCGTGCGTGGCGAGTGCCGACGAATCAACGCGGCATATGACAGAAATTGATGAAGTGATTGCACAAATTGATGATATGAATCATTCTGTTGCATCTGCGACACAGCAGCAAAGCCAGGTGATTCGAACACTTGACCGCGATGTAACAGATATTAATGAAATGAACGAACGCAGTCAGCAAAACTTGAAGAAAACACACCAAGCCTGTCAGACCTTGCAAGGTGAGTTTGATCGTTTAGAGTCCTTGGTAAGTAAGTTTAAATTGTCGTAACTAATTTAGGAGAAGGATTATGAAACGCGCATGGTTAATTGGCGCCCTCGCCATGTTTGGTGGCTCAGTAGTTGCCACTGCACAAGCTCAAGAAATGGCTCAGAGCGAAGCTCCACAAGATGCACAGGCTTATATCATTTCACCGCAAGATGGCGAAGTGGTTAATTCAACTTTCAAGGTTAAATTCGGCTTGTCAGGTATGGGCGTAGCGCCTGCGGGTGTTGACGTAAAAAATACGGGGCACCATCACCTATTAGTGGATATGGATTCGCTTCCGCCAATGGATCAACCTATGGGTGGCGATATCATTCACTTTGGCGGCGGTCAGACCGAAACAACGCTGACACTTGAGCCAGGCGAACACACCTTGCAAATCATTCTTGGCGATAAGAATCACGTACCACACAACCCCGCGGTTGTTTCTAAGAAAATCACTATCACTGTCAAAGGTGACTAATCAAGCTCAAGCTCTAGTTGGGTTTGTTGGTTGGGATCAGGTAAGGTTACGCTGATCCCAACTAATCTTACATGCTTACCCGCACCTCGCTGCCAAGCCTCTTCAGCTAGTTGATAAAACAAACTGGGTGAGACGAATCCATTCGCTTTAGATACTGTGGTTTGATTAAAATCAGAGAACTTAAGCTTTAAGGTTTGCGTTTTTATCGCTCGTTCACGCCAATGCTCGACTTGTAAGCGTTTTTTTAGCTGAGGTAGTAACTGCTGCTGAATATAGTCCTGTACCGTCGTTAGCTGTTGAATATCCGCTGGCAGCGTTTGTTCAACTCCAACGCTTTTACGGGTTCTATCGGTTGTAACCGGGCGCGGATCAATGCCTTGGCAACGTTGAAATAGTAGCCAGCCAGCCTTTTCTCCTAATATTTGTTGCAGTTGCGATGTGTTGGCCGTCTGAATGTGATGTCCATGAGTTAACCCATAGCGTGCAAGTGTTTCCTGACTCTTAGGTCCAACACCTGGAATTCGCTTAAGCGGTAAAGTGGCTAAATAGTCAAACACCTGTTCTGGTGGCACCACTTTCTGGCCGTTGGGCTTATTATCATCGCTGGCAATTTTTGCGACCATCTTCTGATTGGATATACCAGCAGAGCCAGTGATTCCAAGTTGGCTAATTTCCTTTCTAATAGCTTCAACAGTCAAGCTAGCGCTACCTTTAAAGGCATCGTTGTCGGTTAAATCAAGATAAAATTCGTCGATAGACGCGGGTTCGACTAGCGGTGTATATCTCGCGAGAATCTCACGCACCTGATACGAAAGTGCCTTATATTCGGCGAAGTTTGGCTTAACAAAGATCAATTGAGGACATAGCTGTCGCGCTCGGTGTCCAGACATGGCGCTATGCACGCCGAAGCGACGGGCTAAATAATTAGCTGTCGCGACCACACCGCGATCGCCGCCACCGCCTACCGCAAAGGGTTTATTCTTGAGGCTGGGATCGCGCAGTACTTCAACAGCAGCGAAGAAAGCGTCAAGATCCAATAACGCTATTTTACGAGTCACTTCGTTCAAGTGTTTATCCTTTGAGCTTTTGTGGGTATAATCTCCGAGTACTGGGTATAGTGTACCAGCCAGATTCTTAGGAGACACTCGTGAAACGATTGACGACACTTGCACTGAAGAGCCTTTCATTCGGCTTGGCCGCCATGATCAGTTTTGGCGCCTCTGCCGCTGTTCAAGATGACATGTCAAAGGACGCTATTGCAAAACGTATTGAGCCGATTGGTAAAATCCGCGTAGCAGGCGAGAGCGCAGCTAGCGAAGCCGCGGCGAGTGGACCTCGCTCTGGTGAAGCTGTGTTCGGTCAGTATTGTACAGCGTGTCACACTTCAGGCGTGATGGGTGCGCCAAAAATTAATAATGCGGACGATTGGGAACCACGTCTTGCCCAAGGCATGGATACCGTTTTAAAACACGCGATCAATGGTTTTAACGCAATGCCTCCAAAAGGTACATGTGCTGATTGCTCTGATGATGAGATCAAAGCAGCCATTGAGTATATGACTGCAGAAATCTAATCAATTACGTGCAGTGATAAAAGAATATGAGCCATCGCAATTAGCGGTGGCTTTTTTGTATATATAAGCGGCAATTTCTTGCAACCCACTGGTTATAGTTTATACTTTACGTTTGTTAATAATTGTAACAACCCGATAAGTAAAACAATAAATAACTATAATTAGAAGTGATGGTTAGGGAGTCCCCGCATCATGGCGGCATCTAGTGGGCCGAACAATAATCAAACAGAGCTTGCTCGCGAAAACCAAAAGCTCACCAAGGTTATTGAACGCCTAAAACGGCTTACATACAGTTATCGTTCAGCAGAAGTGGTGCAGAAGGCACTCTTCCGTATTTCTGAGCTTGCAGCCTCTGCGCGCAGCATGGATAACTTTTATCAATCAGTGCACGCCATCATCGGCGAGCTAATGTATGCTCGCAACTTTTATGTTTGCTTTTACGAGCCTGAAAAGAAAGTCGTCAGTTTCGCTTACTTCGTTGATGAGTTTGACGAGAAACAAGCAATCGAGCAAATGCCAATGGAGTCTTTGGCACGCGGTTTGACCGGCTATGTCATGCGAACGGGTCAGTCATTGCTATGCCCTCCGGACGTGTTTCAGCAGCTAATCCAGCAAGGTGAAGTTGAGGAAATGGGCTCGGCTCCTGTTGACTGGTTAGGTGTACCGCTTATTTCAGGTAGTAATGTCATCGGTGCCATGGTGGTGCAAAGTTACCACGATAATCATCGATATGATGAAAACGACAAAGATCTTCTCACCTTCGTATCGCAGCATGTCGTCAATGCACTTGAGCGATTAAAGCAGAAGGAAATTCTACAGAACGAAATTGCTCACCAAACAGCTGAGCTGCGCCACGCCAACGAAAGTTTGATGAAAGAAATCACGGTGCGGGAGAAAGTCGAGCAGCAAACTTCAGTGCTGTTCGCAATTTCTGAGCTGACCAATACGTCAGAAGATATGGTGACCTTCTACGAAGCCTTGCATAGCCAAATCGCGACATTGATTCATGCTGATAACTTCTACGTTGCTTTGGTTTCGTCTGATAACAAGTATATTCGCTTTCCATACCATAAAGACGAACGTGACAATAAGGCTGAACGTCGACGTATTGGTAAAGGACTGACAGAATACGTGATGCGTAAAGCGGAGCCAGCGTTTATTGATGCTAAAGAACGCGCGCTTTTAACTGAGAATAACGAGATTAAGCTGACTGAAGATACCGGCAGCGTAGCAAAGCAATGGCTGGGAAGTCCGCTTGTTTTGGACGGCAAAGCATTTGGTGTGATTGCTGTACAGACCTATGATGACGAGTTTTTATATAAACACGAAGACTTAGAACTATTGAACTTTGTTTCCCAGCACGTCGCTGTTGCTATCGAACGGCGCCGGGCGAATGAGGAAATTCAACGAGTTAACCAATTCCTAGAGAAAAAAGTAGAAGAACGCACCGAAGAGCTCGTTTCTGAGATCGAACGACGCAAGAAAATTGAGGCACGTTTATTCCACGATGCTCATCACGACAGTCTAACCGGTTTACCCAATAGGGCTTTGTTTACTGAGAGTTTGCAGCAAGCCTTGGCTCATCAGCGGCGTCATCCAGAACACTTTTTTGCAGTCTTATTTCTCGACCTCGATCGATTTAAAACCATCAACGACACATTAGGTCACTCGGCGGGTGACGAGTTTCTATTGGACGTTAGTAAACGTATCCAGACGTGTGTACGAGAAAATGATTTGGTTGCGAGACTTGGTGGCGATGAGTTTGTCATTCTATTAGATACGATGTCATCGGTTGACGACGCGCGTGAGATCGCAAAACGAATTATCTCAAGTTTAAATGAGCCCTTTATTCTGAATGGTCACGAACACTACTCGGGTGCGAGTATTGGTATCGCTATGTGCGATGATTCGCAAGACTCGGTAGAGCGTCTACTGCGTGATGCTGATGCTGCGATGTATGAGGCTAAATCACAAGGACGTGGGCGATACGTGGTGTTTGATAATACTATGCATCGCACATTAGTCGAATCGGTTAAGCGTGAACGAGCGTTGCGTCATGCCCGCATCGATCAAGATTTTTTTGTCGAGTTTGAGACGATTGCAGACATTGAGGGTCGCCAGCAGCATGCGTCGGAAGCCTTTTTACAGTGGAATATTGAAAGTAATCGAGTTAAAACGTCAGATTACTTAGCGCTCGCTGAAAAGACGGGGCTCATTGTTAAGTTGGATCAATACCTATTGAAACGTTGTTGCGAGCATTTACTCAACTCAGGTCAAAGTGAAGAGCGTATTCATCTCAATCTATCGGTAAGGCATCTACTTAAGTCGGGTTATATTCGACAACTCTTGAATATTGTCGAGCGATACAAAGTAAATCCCTCGCAACTGGTGTTGGAGTTTTCTGAGACTGCACTTACACAAAATGATAAACGTTCAGTAGCGAGTCTAAGACGTCTATCACAGGCCGGCTTTAAGCTTGTGATTGATCATTTTGGTCGTGGCGCGGGACCACTGCAGTTTTTATATAATTATCCATTTTCGAAACTCAAGCTCGATCAAGATTATGTCATGCGGTTAGAATCTAGTAGTCGAGCGCGTGCCATGTTGCGCCACGTTGCCACGCTCTGCGAAGAGTTAGAAATCGAATTGTATGCAGCTGGCGTTAAAACGGAATCTTTAGCGAATATATTAAGTGAGTTAGGTGTTGAGTATGGGCAAGGGGCGTACGTAACAAAATGCCTCAAATCGCTTCAACCAAAATCACGCACGACCGTCAATGGCACGTTAAACTAAGAAGGCTTGTTTAGCGCATTCTTCAGCATTTCTAGTCCTCGTTGACGAGAAGTCTCACGTTCTTCTTCGCTTGGTTTATGTTTGTCGTGCTCCCAGGCAATGTCATCCTGTGGGAGTTCAAGTAAAAAGCGGCTGGGTTGTGGCTGGAAAACCTCACCAAATTGGCGCCTCTCCTTAGCTAAGGTAAAGACCAAACGCTGCTGAGCACGGGTTATTCCGACATAAGCTAAACGGCGTTCTTCCTCAATATCGTTGCCATCAATACTGCTTTGGTGGGGGAGTAATCCTTCTTCCATGCCGACTAAAAAGACAAAGGGAAACTCAAGTCCTTTTGATGCATGTAAAGTCATCAGCTGTACCTGATCAAACTGTTCATCGTCTTCATTGCGAGACATCATGTCGCGTAAACACAACTTAGCGACCGCCTGCTCTAAAGAAATGGGCTCGTACTCATCGTTACCCGCTAACATATCGGACACCCATTTATGCAACTCATAAACGTTCTTAACCCGCATTTCCGCTGCCTTCGCGCTTGGACTACTTTCAAATAACCAGTCGTCGTAGCCAATATCTGCGAGTAAAGTGCGCACGGCAACAGCAGCACTGTCGTTATGATCGGCATCCCGCGCAGCCTTCTTAATCATCTGTGCAAAGGTATCGACCGCATTAAAGGTTTGTGTATTGAGCAAGGTTTTTAAGTGAATAGAGTCGCAAGCTTCTAATAGGCTACAACCGAGCTGTTTAGATAGTTCGCCAATACGCTGTACGGTTTGTGGACCAATACCTCGGCGCGGGACATTTATAATACGAAGGAAAGCAGTGTCGTCGACGGGATTAACCAACAGGCGCAGATAGGCCATAATGTCTTTTACTTCAGCACGCGCAAAAAACGACTGCCCACCAGTGATTTTGTATGGAATTCGGTTGTTCATCAGCGCTTTCTCAAACAACCGGGATTGATGGTTGCCTCGATATAGAATCGCAAAATGATGATAAGGTGTCTTGCTTAAAAAGCGTTGCTTTACAATTTCGGCGACTACACGCTCCGCCTCATGTTCTTCGTTGCGGCCAAAAATAACCCGCAAAGATTCACCGTACTCTTTATCTGAGAATAATTTTTTCTCAAATACGTGGGGATTATTTTCTATCAGAATATTCGCTGCTTTTAGAATACGACCGTGAGAGCGATAATTTTGCTCCAACTTAACGACCTTCAAAGCGGGAAAGTCTTGCTGCAGAAGCGCTAAGTTCTGTGGTTGTGCGCCACGCCATGAGTAAATTGACTGATCGTCGTCGCCAACTACGGTAAAACGTGCTCGTTCGCCGACTAGAAGCTTAACCAAAAGGTACTGACTCGTATTGGTGTCTTGATACTCATCGACGAGTAAGTAGCGAAATTTCTTTTGCCATCGGGCACGGACATGTTCGTTGCGTTGTAATAATTGACTTGGTAAGCGAATCAGATCATCAAAGTCGACTGCGTTGCAGGCGAGCAAATGTTTTTCGTATTGTGCAAAAACTGTAGCAAATTGTCGGTCATCTTCCGTCGAAGCCTCTTGCAACGCTTGCTCTGGCGATGTCATGGCGTTTTTCCATTGACCGATACGGTGCTGACATTTTTGAATAACCGCTTTGTCGCCTTCCCACGCGTCCTCTGTAAGGCCATTGAGCAGTGCATAGGTGTCTTGATCATCGAACAGAGAAAACCCGGGCTTGAGACCGAGTGCGCTGAGCTCGCGTCGAATAATATTAAGTCCTAAGGTGTGAAACGTCGATACCGTTAAACCGCGAGCGCCTCCGGCTCCCATGGTTTGGTTGACACGCTCCCGCATCTCGCGCGCGGCCTTATTGGTAAAAGTGACGGCAGCGATTTGACGGGCGGTGTAAATATTTTCACGGATCAGATAAGCGATTTTTTCAGTAATTACGCGCGTTTTACCACTGCCTGCGCCCGCTAAAACGAGTAAAGGACCTTGCACATAGTGAACGGCTTGTCGCTGTCGATCGTTTAACATTATTAAGGCTCGGTTAGGAGTGGTACAATAAATCAAGAGCGGCGATTTTAGCGTACTTTTGTCTGAGCCCAAACGGTTAAATTAATTAAGGACCCCTTATGGACAACAAGACTATTGAAAACATTGCTAAACAAATTAGCGAAAGCATGCCATCTGGCGTAAAAGAATTAGCCGGTAACGTTGAGCAGCGTGTTAAACAAACTTTGCAATCACAACTTGCTAAACTCGATCTGGTCACTCGCGAAGAGATGGATGTTCAGCAACAACTGTTGCTACGTCTGCGAGAGCGTGTAGAGCAGTTAGAGCAGCAAGTAGCTGAACAGAATAAGCAAGACGACACGCAAGAGTAAGGGTAAAGAGTAAGATGATTCAATGGATTAGCGGTAAAGTCGTTGAGAATTTTCAATGGAGTGACAGTGTTTTTAGCCTACGCGTAATCACTGAATCATTTGATTTTAAAGCGGGGCAGTTCGTACGGTTAGGTTTAAACGTTGGCGGTGAGCAAATTCTTCGCGCTTATTCGGTCGCCAGTGCGCCGCAAGAGTCTATTCTCGATTTCGTGATTGCAAAGGTCGAAGGTGGATTATTAAGTCCACTATTAGCAGAGCTGAAGCCAGGCGATGAAGTCAATATCACTCAGCCGGCAGGGGGCTTTTTTACGCTGGATGAGGTACCCGATGGCGATGATCTTTGGCTGCTCTCCACAGGAACCGGTATTGGTCCGTTTATTTCAATGCTGCGTACTGAGCAACCGTGGCGTCGATTTAAACGTATTGTGTTAGTGCAGGGCGTCCGCGAAGCGCAAGACTTGACCTATCGGGAGTTTGTTAATGAGTGTCAGCAACGTTATCCAGGGCAGTTAGTTTATCAGCCGATTGTATCTCGTGAGGCACTGCCGGGAGCATTGTCAGGTCGGATCCCCGACTTAATCGCGAGTAATCAATTACAAGAGGCCTGTGGTGTTCATTTTAACGAGCGTAGTCAGGTCATGCTGTGCGGTAACCCCGATATGATACAAGCATCGCGTGAACAGTTAAAAGCGCTCGGTTTAGAAAAAAATACACGCCGTAAGCCAGGCCAAGTAACCTCTGAAAACTATTGGTAATCGCCCCGTCGACAAAAAATTCTGCTCAAGCTGACATCTAAGTTACCGTTGTATCGCTATGCTCTCCTAATTTGCGAGAGAGAGCATGGCTACTGCAACTGTTTTTACCCGCGCCAGTATTGGTATTGAAGCCCCCGAAGTACGTGTAGAAGTTGATCTCGCCCGTGGATTACCGACCTTCACGATTGTTGGGATGCCCGCGACATCGGTAAGAGAAGCGAGGGATCGTGTTAAATCAGCTATTCTCAATGTAGGCCTCGAATTCCCCGCGGCAACGCGTATCATCGTCAACTTAGCACCCGCTGAAATTCCCAAGCAAGGTGCTCGCTTCGACTTGGCGATAGCCGTAGGTATCCTTGCCGCCTCGGACCAACTCGATGCTGGGCAATTAGCACAATTTGAATTCTACGGTGAACTCGCGCTAGCGGGCAATTCTCAAGCCGTGTCGGGCTTGATTCCCGCATTGATAGCCGCTAGGCAGGCACAAAGAACCGTGTTTGTTCCTTCGGCCAATGAGGCGGAAGCGGGTTATGCCGCGCAGAGTAACCATTTTCTAGTGCCCGACTTAGCGGCGTTGTTTGAACACTTGCAAGGACATAACAAGTTAGCGCATGCCCAAACTCAGAATCAGCCAACCGATGCCGCCAACAATCTCGGCGATCTAGCTGATATTATTGGACAGACTCAAGCAAAGCGGGCGCTGCTCATTGCCGCAGCCGGTCGTCATCATCTACTTTTTGTCGGGCCGCCTGGGACTGGAAAAACGATGCTCGCTCAGCGCTTCTTAACTATCTTACCAACACCCACACACCATGAAGGCATGCAAATCGCCAGCATAAAGTCACTGGTTGAGACACACCTGACCCCTCAGCAGCTCACTCAACGAAATTTGCGTATGCCTCATCATACATGTTCGGCTGCGGCGCTTGTCGGCGGCGGCTCGCCGCCCAAGCCAGGTGAAGTGAGCCTCGCGCATCATGGCGTTTTATTTCTTGATGAATTGGCTGAGTTTTCTCGCTATGTACTTGATTCATTACGTGAGCCATTACAATCGGGCGAAGTCACCATAAGTCGAGCTGGGTATCAAACGACTTACCCTGCTCACTTTCAATTAGTTGCAGCGCTTAACCCTTCGCCTTGTGGCCAATTTGATGGAACGTTAGATAGCTGCCGCTCAACACCTGACCAAATTCTTAAATATCTGAATAAACTATCGGGCCCATTGCTTGACCGAATCGACCTTCAAGTCGAGGTACCTCGAGAAACAGAGTCACTTAGACAGCTCGATGGGCAGCACAAGCCCACGCCCACTTCACCTCAAATTCGCAAGCAAGTCGTTGAATGTCATCAACGACAAAGGCAACGCCAAGGCTGTTTGAACGGTGAGTTAGCAGCACAGGCTGTACTAGAACATAGCCAACTTGGCAAGGATGACCATAGGTTTTTAGTTGAGGTGGTAGAAAAGTTGGGGCTTTCACATCGAGCATTTTATCGCACCTTGAGGCTGGCACGTACGATTGCCGACCTCGATGATAAGGCGTCGGTGGGCCGACGCCACATCGCTGAGGCATTAAGCTATCGTTCGCTCGACCGCTTGTTAGAGCAATTAAGAAAACTCTAATTCTACTGTCTACTCATCGCGTAAAATACGTTGTATAGGGAGTGATAACTGGCGCCAAATAGCCGGAATATAACTCAGTAACACCAATAGTAGAATCGCGACGAGGCTTAACACGAGATAATGAACCGTGAATAACTCGGCATGAAATTGCTGAGAAAACCAACTATTGATGGCGGCGATGAGTATCACACCTAGGATCAAACCGGATAGCAGTTTCGTGACCAACATGCGCGATATACTTTTCGCAACGTCGCTGACTTGAGCGCCGACAGCTTGCATAACTGCGTACAGTCGACTGCGTTGAATGACATAGGCAACGATTTGTTGATATAAACTGGTCGCGGCTAAAGCGCAGATCAATAAGGTTAAGCCAAGCAATAGTTGCGCAAGTACAAACCACTCCTCATCCTGCTGCTTTAATAGCTGTAGCAGCGTGCCGTCGTTGTTAACATTGTACATATTCTCACGGCTCGCAGCTTGTTGTTGCATCAGTTCAACAACCGCATCGACGTTAGTAGGTCGCGTGTACAGATATATTTCGCGGAGCAATTGGCCACTTTCCCTTATGAGGTTATAAATCATTGGTTGTGCGTTTTGATTAAGGCTCGAGTGGGGTAAGTCTTTACTCACTCCGACAATGATAATGGGTTCATCCTCAGTAAACTGATAACTCGAAGCATCTTTAATAAATAGAGTTTGTTGGAGTGCTTGTTGCGGTTGTTTGAAGCCCAGCTCGCGTGCGGCAGTTTCGTTGATAATAACCTGATTAACTTCGGCTGGATTTCGATCGCCCGCAATAGGAACAGCATCTAAAACGTTAAAATAATTATCAGAAACTGACATTATCTGGATAGGAATAGCGGAAGGCGCATTTAAGCCCTCAGTGCTTGCCTGCGTAGCACTTGGATTAGAATCGATAAAGTTATCGACGCTCATGGCGACATCAAATGGTTGATTAGCGAGCTTACTCTTCCATTCGTTGAGATTAATGACAGGGTCGGAGCTGGTTTCACCTTGTTTATAGCTTAGTTGAGTGATGTCGGTATTGACTGAAACCTGCTCAAGTTGCTGCTCTTGCGTTAGCCAAAGGCTGATAGAGCACGTAATAGCAACCAGTGCTAATGCAATCTGCACTGTCATATTGCCAGCATTGAGCCAACGCTGTAGCCGCCCTTGTCCGTTACTTTTACTGCGTGAGAATCGAGCTTGTCGGTTGAGAGAAATAAACGGCATTAATCCAACTAAAATTGCCAGAGTTGCCGTTAAAAGAACGCTCAATATAATCCCAGTGGCCTTAATTTCGCTACTGAGCAGTGAGACCAATACGAGCTCAGCTTCTACGTGCTTTAGAATATACCAACTTAGAACAGCACCAAGCACCACCGATACGAACCCTAAAAGTGAGTTTTCAGTGAACAGCTGGCGGACTAGATCCTTGTTGGATGCGCCCACAGCTTTTCGTGTTTGAAATTCTTGTTCTCGTTGCAGGTACTCAGAGAAGTTGGAAGTGAGTAGGTTAAATAAACCAATGAGCAGGAAGCCGAGCGTAAGACCTAGTAACATTTGCCATTGATCGATTAGCCTTTGGCGCTGCTGAGGATGAAATTGAAGACCCTCAATCACCTTAGGGGTCCAACTCGCAGTGCCTGAAAGTAATACGACACTGTCATCGTCCGCTTCTTCTTTAGCTAGTGTGATAGCGGATACATCTTCAGGCTCGTAACCCGGCTTTAACTCAGCGATGCCGTAGCGAAATGCAACGGACTCGACCAGCTGATTAATTATTTTATCCACATATTCATCAGGTGGCCTATTAGAACCAAAATTAATACCAAAGGTTGAAGTCACTTTTTGATCGGTTAAAACGATATCTGAGACGATACCTTGAAATAACCTAAATCCTTTCGGTAGGACGCCTGCGACAGGTAGTTGCGCACCGGTAAGGCTGGCATTAATAACAAGCTCTTCGATCGGCTTAGCACCTAAAGATTGCCAATATGGGTAAGACAAAATAACACGTGTATCCGAGAGCTTTTTCATCACTGGGGGAAGTTCGTCCGCAAAACGGTCGATAAACGATGGGGGAAGATATACTGCACCGGCATCGTCGATAGCAACGCCACTTTGGTCCTTCAAACCTCGGAGCGTCCGGTTGCTCAGCGTCATCAATTTACCAATGGCTGGCGACTGTGTGAATTTGTCTAAGTTGGTCTTATCAATCGGATTAAATTTACCGCTATGGGACTCTAAACCGATGGTGATATAAGGCGTTGAATCAGACATCCATGGCTGTCTATCGCTAAATAGCGCAGGTGCTGTAGCGATTAAATTGGCGGTAAAAGCACAAAATAGGCTGAGACATAAAATTAACGTTAATGTCTGAAATTTACGCTTCTGCCACTGCCTGAGCGCGTAACGCAAGTTGAAAAACATGTTATGCGCTCCACTGACCGTCTCTTAATTGTAAGCGGCGCTTACAACGCGCAGCGACTTTCGCATCATGGGTCACAATCAGGATTGTGGAGCCCTGTTCATGCAATGATTCGAGTACCGCTAAAATTTGCTCAGCGGTAACGCTATCGAGGTTACCCGTGGGCTCATCCGCAAGAATAAGGCTAGGGTTGGTTACTAATGCTCGAGCAATAGCCACACGTTGCTGTTGGCCACCTGATAGTTGCGTTGGGTAATTGTCTGCTTTATCTGCTATTTCAACTTGTGTTAAAGCCTTCATGGCACGTTCTTTATACTGGTGCTTATTGATCGAAGGATGATAACGGAGTGGGAGCATGACGTTTTCTACAACGGTCATGTCATTAACCAGATTAAAGTTTTGAAAAATCCAACCCACGTGTTGATTACGCAGAGAGGCGCGTTGATATGCCGATAACGTATGGACGGGATGACCTGCTAAAGAGTATTCACCGTTGCTTTGTACGTCGAGTAAACCAATGATCGAAAGCAGGGTAGACTTACCGCTACCGGAAGGCCCCTCCAGGGCAACGAATTCACCTTTATTGATAACTAAATCGATACTTTTTAATGCCTCAAACTGCGTTTTACCCGAGCCAAACACTTTACTCATTGCCGATGTTTCGATTAACGCCTCAGCCATTCCCGCCTCACTTATTATTTTTGTTTTAGCAACGACAAACTATGATTCTTATCATAGTTGTTTATATCAATTATTTAGAAAAATTAACAGGTGCTTCAACAATGTACTTTTCGATAGGGCACTGGCATAATCCGCGCCTTGCTTTAAGTCGCCTTCGGTTAGAACGGAAATGAGTACTATGTCGCGCAATTTTATCTCGATAGCTAGCCTTGTGCTGTTGGGTTTCACCACTAGCAACGTATCCGCAGAGCAATATTGGTCGGACGCCAGCCTGACTTATTTAAATGGCAGTCAATATGAAGTCGGCGATCCTGATCGACAGGTTTTGACCTTCGAGTACGTTGCGGGCTACGACTGGGGCAAACTATTTAGCTTTGCGGATCGGTTAGAGTCGAGTGATGGGTTTAAGGAAACCTACATTGAAATTTCGCCTGAGTACTATATTGCTGAATTCGAGAATAGCTGGATTAAAAATTTTAGCGTATCGGGTACAGCAGAAGTGGGGGATGGATTTACTAACTATCTTTACGGTTTGGGCGTGGCATTTGATGTACCAGGCTTTGATTTTTTAGAGCTTGATGCTTATAAGCGTAATAATGACGGATTACCTAACAATTACCAACTAACCGCATCGTGGGGAGCGCGCTTTGTCATCGCCGATACGCAATGGTTGTATGACGGCTTTATCGACTATGCTTCAGGTATCTCAGGTGTGGGGCCTGCTAATCTAAACTTTACCTCACAGCTCAAACTGGATTTAGCGCCTTACTTTAATATCGATTCGCCTCTGTATATCGGTGTCGAATATGTGTACTGGCGTAATAAATTCTATATTGATGGCGTTAACGAACATAACCCTAATTTGCTGGTTAAGTGGCACTTCTAGTGCCACTTGAATTATTAGCGTGTTTTAAATTGTGAGAGTAGCTCGGCGAGGTGACGTGCCATTTCGTTCATGTGTTGGCAATCGTTATGACTGGTGCCCACAGCCGCACTGACTTCGCGTGAGAAGTCCGCAATCGACTGAATGTTCTTCGCCACATCTTGGCTTACAGAGGCTTGCTCTTCAGTAGCTGTGGCAATCTGCGTGCTCATATCTGCGGTTTGTTGAATCAACGTGACTAACGACATAAGCTGACTGGCCGAGTCAGCCACGTGCTCACTGGTCGAGAGTGCATCACCTCGACTGTGTTGCATGCGTTTGACTGCATCCGCAGCCGATTGCCGTAATTCAGCCATCTGTTCTCGCACGCGTTCTGTAGATTCATTAGTTTTGCGTGCGAGTGTGCGTACCTCATCTGCGACAACTGCAAAACCACGTCCCGCCTCACCCGCGCGAGCGGACTCAATCGCCGCATTGAGCGCGAGTAAATTCGTTTGTTCTGAAATCGCCTCAATTGTTTCAATAACCGATGATATGCCTTGTACCTTATCAGCCAATTCAGAAACCGTCTGAGAGGCATGGTCGATCTCGTTGGAAAGCGACTGCATGCGCTGTTCAGCTTGTTGTAACTTAGTGCGATTCTGTTGTGTGCTCTCATTAGCTGTTGCTGCGCCCGTTGCTGTCTCATTGGCATTATGGGCAATCTCTTTAACTGTGGTTTCCATTTCACTCATCGCCACAGCCACTTGGTCGGTTTTATCTTCTTGATCACTGGACAGGCGATTAATTTGCGACATTGAGCGGTCGATTTCGTCCACTTTGAGATTAAGCTGCTCGTTAGTTTGACGCACCGTATCAATGATATTGCCGAGGTTATTAACAAACGCATTAAAGCCCAATGCTAATTCGCCTAGTTCATCATTGGTAACCACCTCAAGACGTTGGGTCAAATCACCGCCCTCCTGAGCCATCGAGGTGAGCCGTTGTGCAACATGTTTGATGGGTTTGACGATACGCCGCGCATAAAATGCCATGGCTAGTACGAATAACGCACCAACTAATAGTGAAACAATAATTAGCGTAACGAGCGTCGTGTAAAGCTCGCCAAAAACCTCTTGCTCGGGGAGTTCAACAATAATGCGCCACTGGGTATTGGGGAGCTCAGTACTTGCAACGATGAACGATTCACCGTTGCGCTCGGTAACCGAATGATGGAACTCACCCTGCTTAAGTAATTCGTTTGCGACGGAGTCACCGACCACGTTAGCCAGTGCAACTTGCTGCGTTAAACTTGAATGAATTTGGATATTACCTTGCTGATTGACCAAATACGCAGTTCCATTTTCACCCACCTTATAATCAGTGATGGCCTGAGTGAGCTTTTCTAGCGATTTACCAATACCAGCAACGGCGATGACGCGATCGCCATTAGTGACTTTGACATTGACAAAAATCGTCGGGATACCGGTGTTTTCATCGACATCGAAATTGAGCTCAACAGGATGAGTGCCATTTAAAAAGTTATAAAACCATTGATCGCGGTCATTGCTTTGGCTGACTTGTTTAAGTAGACCATCGGCGGTGTAATAATTACTGCTCAAGTCGGATACTAAGAAGGCAGCGCTTGCCTGATTATTATTGAGCACTGAGTCGAGATGGTTCACGATGGCTTGTTGTGACTCCTGAGATTCACCATCTTGCAGTGCTTCAATAAGAAAAGTGTTCTGAGCTAAGGCGGTCGATGCTTGAATTGGCTCACTAATGAGCGCTCCAATCTCGCCTCTTACCTCGCCAAGTGTGGCAGGTAATTCTTGTTCAATTACGCGTTTGTTGAGCATCGTTGATATCATCAAGCCGGTTATTGTGAGATTGATGACCAATAGGGTCATCATCGCAATAGCGATGCCCAAAGTTAATTTTGATTGTAAACGCATGTGAACTCTCCTCAGCTTATGAAGAGTGTATCGGCTAGTTTAAATCGCGCTTTAGTCTATTGTGTTTTTAGAAACTCTTCAAAAAGCACTGTAAAGCGTTCTAAGTCGTGTCGGGTAATATCTAAATGAGTCACTAACCGTAATTTTCTTGCCGCCCCCACTTTTATCTTATTTTCTTCCATAAACCGCTGGAGAGACTGAGCAAACTCGAGTGATGGTAAGGTTACATACACCATATTAGTACGCGCATCACTCACACCAATATGTGAATTAACGCAGAGATTTTGTAGCGTAGCGGCAAGCCATTTGGCGTTATCGTGATCATCTTGAATGCGCTCAAGGTGATGGTTTAAAGCATAATCAATGGCGGCTGCCAAAATACCCGCTTGGCGCATCCCCCCGCCGACCATCTTACGCCAACGTCTGGCACGTGCAATGTAGTCGGCCGGGCCAACGAGTAAAGAGCCAACCGGGGCGCCTAAACCTTTCGAGCAGCATACTGAAACAGAATCGAATGGCGCAGCCAACTCGGCGGCAGTCAACTGGGTTGCGGCCATAGCGTTAACTAATCGGGCGCCGTCGAGGTGCATTTTTAAACCGTGCTGTTCAGCAAGCGATCGTGCTTGAGCGAAGTAGTCTTGAGAAACCACCTGACCGGCATGCGTGTTCTCAAATGCAAGTAAGCGGGTAATCGGAAAATGAGGATCATTTGGCTTGATGCGCTCGGCGATAGTGTCTAACGACAGAGTACCATCGGCTTCGACTTCGATGGTTTGTGGCACGATGCCTCCGAGCACCGCAGCGCCGCCCGCCTCATAACGATAGGTGTGATATTCCTGACCGACGATATATTCTTCACCGTTACGACAATGGCTGAGCAAACCTAATAAGTTACTTTGTGTGCCGGAACTGCAGAAAAGCGCATCCTCTTTACCTAGCCAACGTGCAACGCGCTGCTCTAACGCGTTAATTGTGGCATCTTCACCATACACATCGTCACCCACATCAGCGCGAGTCATTGCATCACGCATCGCTAAAGTTGGTTGGGTTACTGTATCGCTTCTTAAATCCATTTGCGTCTCGCTTGACTAGTTATTGTATTGAACAAAGCGTTCTAAGGCGGTGGTTGTTAAGTGGTCAAAGTATAGGGATAATGAACCGCATTGAACAGATGAGAAAAAGCGACGCGATATGAAAGTATATGACAACGTATTGGAAATGATTGGCAACACGCCGTTAGTAAAAGTGAATAACATTGATACAGGTCCCTGTGACTTGTACCTCAAATTAGAGCTGCAGAATCCGGGTGGGTCTATCAAGGACCGCATCGCCGTTGAGATGATTAATGCAGCTGAGCGTGATGGCAAACTGAAGCCAGGCGACACCATTATTGAAGCAACTGCGGGTAATACAGGCTTGGGTTTGGCGCTAGTTGCGGCAAGCAAGGGCTACCCCTTGATGATCGTAATGCCTGATAAAATGAGCCAAGAGAAAGTCAACAATTTGCGTGCAATGGGTGCGACAGTCAAACAGACTCGCTCAGATGTACAAAAAGGTCATCCTGAATACTACCAAGATATGGCCGCGCGCTTAGCCGAAGAAAACGGCTGGTTTTATGTAAACCAATTTGAGAATCCTGCCAACGTAGAGGCGCATTACAAAACCACGGGTCCAGAGATTTGGCAACAAACGGACGGCGACATTGATGCCTTCGTCTGTGGTGTTGGTTCAGGCGGTACACTAACAGGTATTGGCCGCTATCTCCGTGAGCAGAAGTCCGATGTTGATTTAGTGCTTGCCGATCCCGCGGGTTCAATTTTGGAACCATTAGTTAATCGTGGAGAGCACGTCGAAGCGGGCAGCTGGTTGGCAGAAGGTATTGGCGAGGATTTCGTACCAAAAATCTGCGAAATTGAATTAGCCAATAAAGCCTACGCTATCTCTGATAAAGAAGGTATGCAGATGGCGCGTCAGGTGCTCGAGAAAGAGGGCGTTATGGTGGGCTCCTCAAGCGGCACCTTAATCGCTGCTGCAGTGCGTTATTGCCAAGATCAAACAGAGAAAAAGCAAGTCGTCACACTTGCATGTGATACGGGTAACCGCTACTTATCGAAATTGTTCAACGATGAGTGGATGCGTGAAAATAATTTGCTGTAAGGAGTTGTAATAATGGCATCAAACAAACCAATGAAATTTGCGACACGCACCATTCATGGTGGTCAGTCACCTGAGCCGGTCACTGGGGCTGTTATGCCTCCGATTTTTACCAGTTCAACCTATGCGCAAGAGAGTCCGGGCGAACATAAAGGCTTTGAATATTCGCGCTCGCATAACCCAACACGTTTTGCTTGGGAACGCGCAGTCGCGAATTTGGAAGGGGGCACTCAAGGTCTTGCTTTTGCTTCCGGCATGGCGGCGACTTCAACAATTTTAGAGTTGCTTGATAGCGGCGACCACGTGGTTGCTATGGATGACTTATACGGCGGTAGTTTCCGTTTGTTCGATAAGGTACGTGGGCGTTCAGCAGGACTTAAGTTCTCATACGTTGACCTTGCCGACATTAAACAAGTCGAACAGGCGCTGACCTCAGAAACACGTATGATTTGGGTTGAAACACCGAGCAACCCAATGTTGAAATTGGTTGATATCGAAGCCATTGTAAAAACAGCAAAGGCACATAACCCAGACATCATCGTAGTAGTGGATAACACGTTCGCGACGCCTTTTAATCAGCGTCCAATTGAGCTGGGAGCCGACATCGTAATGCATTCGGCGACTAAGTACTTAAATGGTCATTCTGACATGGTGGGTGGTATCGCTGTTGTCGGTGATAACCAAGACTTAGTCGAACAGATGCTATTCTTGCAAAATTCGGTGGGTGCTGTTGCGGGTCCTTTTGATTCTTATCTGGCGCTACGCGGAGTGAAAACCCTCGCGTTGCGTATGCGTCATCATAATCAAGCAGCGCTCGAGTTGGCACAGTGGCTCGAGCAACATCCGAAAGTTGAGAAGGTGATCTACCCAGGTCTTGAAAGCCATCCACAACATGAGCTTGCGAAGCGTCAGATGTCCGGTTTTGGCGGCATGATCTCAATTTTATTGAAAGGCGATTTAGCGGCCGCCCGTAAGTTCTTAGAGTCGGTCGAAATCTTTGCCCTAGCAGAAAGTTTAGGTGGGGTTGAATCGTTAATTGAACACCCTGCGATCATGACACATGCGTCGGTACCAAAAGAAAATCGTGAGAAACTAGGTATCTTAGACAACTTTGTTCGTGTCTCGGTGGGTATTGAAGATCTAGACGATCTTAAAGCCGATCTGGATGCTGCTCTAAACGCGTTCTAAACGATATTATCGATTAAAATCAAAGTTATACAACTTAAAAGCCGGTCGCCAGACCGGTTTTTTTATATATAAATCAATAATTTATACATTATTTTACAGTTTCGTCATAATTGAGTAGGCTTAGGAATAACAAAAAACTGCAGTTCGCAGTGATAAAAATGTTCGCTAAAGAAGGAAATAATTATGCTATTGAGCCTACTGTTACTTCAGGGACTCGTAGCCGCGTTATTGTTTTACGGCTTAGTCGGTCAGTATCAATCTAAACCCCTTTGGAGTTTATTAGCGGTATTGACTGCAGGGTTTATTCCTCCGCTCAATTGGGGTCTGTTACTTGCTGCTATCGGGCACCGTATGTGGAAGCGTTCTCCAGCGATGCGTCAGTCTATTCATGAACCTCAAGCACGGATGTAATCGCCAATGCCAGCAGTACGTCCGTTTCATTTAGCCTTACCTGTAAAGTCCCTCGATAATGCACGCAAGTTCTATGGTGAGATCTTGGGGCTGGAACAGGGGCGTAGTAGTGATGATTGGATCGATTGGAACTTCTTTGGTCATCAATTCGTGACGCATGTGGCACCTGAAATAGCCGGTGTTAAAAACCACAGTGGCGTCGATGGTCATAATGTGCCCGTACCTCACTTCGGTGTCGTGTTATTACGCGAAGATTGGGATGACGTTGCGCGCAAAATTGCTGAGTCAGATATTGAGTTTGTCATCGAACCATACATTCGTTTCCAGGGCAAACCGGGTGAGCAAGGCACGATGTTTTTTTACGACTACTGCGGCAATGCGCTTGAATTTAAAACGTTCAAAAGCGACGACGATATCTTCGCGACTTAAACCTTGAGCGGCTGACTGGGCTCGGCCGCGATATTCCCACCACTTAATATAATCCCAACTCGTTTTCCGGCGAATCGGCTTCGCTCTTGCTTCAGCGCCGCCAGCGTGATCGCTGAGGATGGTTCTACAATGATTTTAAGACGCTGCCAAATCAGTTCCATTGCCGCTTTCGTGTCTTTATCCTCAATGACAAGCACATCGCTTACGTGGCGCTTTAATATTTCGAAATTATATTCACCTAATTGCGTAAGTAAGCCATCGCAAATACTACGCGGTGGTTTCGCGGGTTGTCGGATTCCGCTGCTGAGCGACTCAAACCCATCATTGGCGAGCATCGGTTCAGCGCCATAAACTTCCAGTCCTTGCGCCGCTAGGCATGCGCCTGCCAGCAGACCACCACCGCCCAAAGGGGTGACGACGGCGTCTAAATCTTCAACTTGTTTGAGTAGCTCTAACGTTGCTGTTCCTTGTCCCGCGATAATATCGGGATGATCATAGGGGGGAATAAATGTCTCACCGGTATGCGCTCGTTCTGCTGCGAATCGCTCTCGCGCTTCCATACCGGGCTCTATAGTCACTATTGAGGCTCCGCTGGCTTCAATATTGTTACGTTTAATCGCAGGCGCATTATTGGGCACCGCGACCGTAACGGAAATGCCCAAACGTGCGCCAGCATAGCCCAGCGCGGCACCGTGATTACCTGATGATACGGTAAAAACACCAGTTTGACGTTGTTGCTCTGACAGAGATAACAACGCATTGCTGGCGCCTCGATACTTAAACGCGCCGGATTTCTGGAGGTTTTCGCACTTAAAGAAAACTTCACAGCCCAGGGCATCATCGATTTCTGAACATGTGAGTACCGGTGTGTGTTTAATGAAACCCTCCAAGCGATTGGCAGCTAATACAATGTCATCGTAGCGAGGCAAGCTTATTTTAGGCATAATACGGGTCCTTCAGCGAAAACGAGGATTGCTTGTGGGTCAATTAAATACGTTTCAGCGCATCCGTGCGATGGAAACCGAAAAACAATCATTGTTTGCATTGTATCTGTGCGAGCGGATGCTGCCAAATTATGAATTTTTTCATCAGCTCACGGGGTTCGGTGAACTCAAACCGCTGCGTGGTGCACTCAACGCGCTATGGGACCGTCATGCTAATCCTAAACACAGCAAAATTAATGCGGAACGTTGGCAAGAGAAAGTCGATGAAGTGACGCCGAGTGAATATGGTCATGACATGCTCGGGGTATATCCTGCGATGGATGCGTGTACTGCTATCAGTACCTTGCTGCAAGGCGTGCTCGATAAAGACTCAAAAAACTTTGTTGATGTGGCGAAAGTATCGCAAGCCTCGGTGGCTAAATTCATTGAACTCAATATCGCCGATGAGGTGCCCGCCGAGCAGTTACGAGAGGCGGTTAATCAACATGAGTTGTATCAGTACGAAGTTGAAATGCAGCAAGCGATGCTCAACTATCTCGAAGCGCAACCGACAGTGACTAAGGCATTGGTTAACCAGCTGAAGCAAATGGTGGCCGATGAAGGTATCTCTAACATCGGCCTTGAAGTGAATCAGTCATCAGACTGACGTGCGTAGATTGTTAGCCATCCAAAAATGCCGAAGATAAGAATCTGCCAGCCATCTCCCTTTTTCCAAGGGAGCTGAGCTTTCATCGTGGCAACAAAAATCCCCAGCAATAACAAATGCATAATGACAAGTATGCCGAGTAACATGGCAATTAGCCCATAAGCTTGGGTGCTCATGTCGACGACTAAACCCGACAAAAGCGCAAGCAAAGCAATCCATATAATGGCAAAAATAGCTTTGCCGAGAAGTAAAATCATATTCATGCGTGTGTTGTCTCTTCAGTTGATGGAGTGAGCAGCCTAAAGCTGACCTGACCGTGATGTTTTTCTCTGAGGATATCGAAGTCATTGAAGACTTCAGGCGGCAGGTTGCGTTCACTTTCGACGTAAACTAGCGAATCCGAATGTAACCACTCACCTCGTTTCAGCGCGTCAAGCGTCGGACTGACGAGTGATTTATTAAACGGTGGATCGATAAATACGATGTCTAGCTTAGTGTGTTGAGTTGATTCCGCTATTAGCCAATCGAGAGCGCTTTGTTGTATCACATTAATTTGTGGTGCCGATAAGCGACTGACATTTTGCTTCAATTGCTGCGCCGCCGCCTTATCCATCTCTATCAGAGTTACCTGTTGGGCGCCTCTCGATGCGGCTTCAAAGCCTAAGCTGCCGCTGCCAGCAAACAGGTCAGCAACTTGTGCACCTTGAATATCAAATTGCAGCCAATTAAATAAGGTTTCTCGTACGCGATCCGTGGTGGGGCGAAGTCCCTCGGCTGTCAGTATGGGCAGCTTGCGACCGCGCCATTGCCCGGCAATGAGGCGCAATTCCCCTGTTTTCTTGTTGCTTTGCTTTCTCACAATATAATCGGCCTGGTTAATTATCTGGGTGCGTCGTCAGTTTCGCTACAGCGTGGTAAACTATCACTAGTTTAACGATTTAATGGTTGTAGTTCCAAGGTATTCAATTATGGCAAAAGGTTTGTTTTCAATGTTTCGACGCAATAAATCGTCGAAACAAGATGAGAAAGAAATAAAACAAGATGAACAAGAGCAGCAGTCGAGCCCACGTGATGCTGATGCAACGGAAGACTGTGCGCAAGTGACGGCCGATTCAGCCGCAGGAAAGCCGTTACCCAAGGTCGAGCCGGAACCACCTAAGCAGTCTGAGCCTGAACCTGAACTCGAACCTGAGGTTGTCTCTACAAACGAGACAGGAGCTGAGTCTAACATTGAGGCTGAAGCAGCACCCGCTAAGAAGAAGGGGCTTTGGGCTCGTTTGACCGAGGGACTCAAGCGGACATCGGGCAGTATTGGCTCGGGCTTATTCGGCGTTTTTAAAGGTAAGAAGATCGATGACGATCTGTTTGAAGAGCTGGAAACGCAGCTATTAATGGCTGATTTAGGTGTGAAAACGACCACAAAAATCATCGATAATCTGACGCATCAAGCGGATCGCAAACAACTTAAAGATGCCGAAGCGCTGTATGAATTGCTACAAGAGCAGATGGAAGCCTTGCTCGAGCCGGTTGATAAGCCGCTAGCGATCGATACGAGTAAAACGCCCTACGTTATTTTGATGACTGGTGTAAATGGTGTGGGTAAAACCACCACCATTGGTAAGCTCGCTAAACAGTTCAAACGCGAGGGTAAGTCAGTCATGCTCGCAGCCGGGGACACGTTCCGCGCCGCTGCTGTAGAACAGTTACAGATTTGGGGCGAACGCAACGAAATCCCTGTCATTGCACAACAAACCGGTTCTGATAGTGCATCGGTATTGTTCGATGCAATGCAGGCGGCGAAAGCCCGTGGCATAGACGTGCTTATTGCCGATACGGCTGGGCGTTTGCAAAATAAATCTAACCTCATGGAAGAACTGAAGAAAATTGTACGGGTGATGAAAAAGCAGGATCCAGAAGCGCCCCACGAAGTGATGCTGACATTAGATGCGGGCACCGGTCAGAATGCCATCTCGCAAGCTAAACTGTTTACCGAAGCTGTAGGGGTGAGCGGTATCGTGATGACGAAACTGGATGGAACTGCAAAAGGGGGCGTCATCTTTGCCGTTGCTGATGAGTTCAAAATACCGATCCGATACATTGGTGTGGGCGAGCAACTGGACGATCTAAGGCCATTTGTCGCGCGAGACTTTATTCAAGCGCTATTTGACCGTAAGCTAGACCAAGAATAAAACAACCTTAAGACACTATGATACGCTTCGAGCAAGTCAGTAAAACCTATCCTGGGGGGCACCAAGCCCTCAGTCATGTTGATTTTCATGTTGAACCCGGCGAGATGGCGTTTCTGACAGGACACTCCGGCGCGGGTAAAAGTACCTTACTCAAGTTAATCAGTGTGATGGAGCGTCCGACCGCCGGTCGAGTGCGTATCAATGGTCATGATCTCAATACAATTAAGCCGAGGCAGGTTCCTTTCGTACGTCGCGACATTGGTATGATATTTCAAGACCATCGGCTGTTAATGGACAAATCGGTGTTTGATAACGTCGCACTACCCTTAATCATAGAAGGTTACAGCGTACAAGAGGCCCGTAAACGAGTGCTTGCGGCCCTTGAAAAGGTTGGTTTGGCGGACAAATATCGGCATTTTCCCATGATGCTCTCAGGTGGTGAACAGCAGCGAGTCGGTATTGCACGCGCTATCGTAACAAAACCACCGTTACTATTAGCCGACGAACCGACGGGTAACCTAGACCCTAAGCTCTCAATGGATATTATTCGGCTATTTGAGGAGTTTAACCAAGTCGGTGTATCGGTTCTTATTGCGACGCACGATTTAGGTCTGATTGCGCGGTTAAAATATCGGACTTTGACCTTAAAAGAGGGACGGCTCATTAATGATGGTTTGCAGGAGCAATCGGTATGAGTCTATTGTTCCGTAACCGAGTGATCGAAAAAGGCGCACAGCAGCAAAAGGGGTTGCCACTTTGGCGGCGCTTGTTGATGGTGCCGGTTCACCACCTACAACAGGCAGTGAGTAGCTTAGGTGAGTTATGGCGAAACCCAATTGCTAGCTTAATGACGGTCGCTGTACTCGGGTTAAGCTTAACATTACCCAGTGCGCTGTATGTGATGGTGAAAAATACCACCCAAATTGCTGATCAGTGGCAGCAAGCCTCTGAAATTTCTTTATTTCTGCGTACTGATGCAAGCCAACAATCGGTTGCTACACTGAAGCAGCAAATAAGTATTCGTAATGACGTTGAGTCGGTTCAGTGGGTTACTAAACAAGCAGGGTTCGAACAGTTTAAAGCGACCTCAGGCTTCGGTGAAACACTGGATTATTTCGATAGTAATCCACTGCCTGATGTGCTCATTGTCACGCCCGCACAACAAGCACGGACCCCAGCACGAGCCGAGGCGTTGTTAGAGGAGCTTCAGCAAGCGCGTGAAGTGCAAATGGGTAAGCTTGATGTTGCTTGGCTGTCGCGCTTGCAAGCGATTGTCGACTTAATTCAGGACGTATTGGCCGCATTAGCATTGTTGTTATGTATCTCTGTGATTCTGATCGTCAGCAATACGATCCGTCTGAATATACTCAGTAAACGTGATGAGATCGTTATAATGAAGCTGGTCGGAGCCACCGACGCATTTATTCAACGGCCGTTTCTTTATACCGGTGTTTGGTATGGTGTTGCAGGCGGCGTGATTGCATGGTTGGCAACCCAATTATTGATCTGGTGGATAGGTTCTGCCGTAACGGATGTAACTGAATTATATCAATCACAGTTTTCCCTTTCAGGATTGACTGTGGGAGAGATGTTAATGGTCTGGTTGGTCGCTGTGGCGCTGGGCTTAATCGGTAGTTTTTTAGCGGTGAGAAAGCACATAAAAAGTATCGAACCAGACGCATGATCGAAAACGATCGCAAGACTTGCGTTGACAAACATGCGCGTTATACTGAGATTCTTGGCGAGTGTTTTTTTCGGGTCCAGTAATAACGACCTGTTGCGCTAAAGGGAACTTGCGTGTAAAAAAACGGTCATATGAATAGGCTATGCTAGTCGATACATGTAGTGAGTAATTAGAGGTTGTTAAATGAGCACTGAATTAAAAACCATGGCTTTATCGGTCCCTCAGGGCGGGGGTCTTGACGGTTACATTCAGTCAGTCAACCGCATTCCAATGCTGAGCGCTGAGAAAGAAAAAGCGCTGGCAAAACGTTTGCAGGAAGATAAAGACTTAGATGCAGCGAAAGAGTTAATCATGTCGCATCTACGTTTTGTCGTGCATATCGCCCGTGGCTATTCTGGCTACGGCCTGCCGCAAGCGGATTTGATTCAAGAAGGTAACATTGGTCTCATGAAAGCGGTAAAACGCTTTAACCCAGAAGTGGGTGTGCGCCTTGTTTCATTTGCTGTGCATTGGATTAAGGCAGAGATTCACGAATATGTATTGCGTAATTGGCGAGTTGTTAAAGTCGCTACCACCAAAGCGCAGCGTAAATTGTTTTTCAATTTGCGTAAAATGAAGAAACGTTTAGGCTGGTTCAATCAAGACGAAGTCGAAACGGTGGCAAAAGAACTAGGTGTTTCGAGCAAAGAAGTCATGGAAATGGAAGCGCGGATGAGTGCTCATGACCAAGCTTTTGAACTGAGTTCTGACGACGACGATTCTAAAGAAGGCTCGACTTACTCACCCGCGATGTATCTCGAGGATAAACGCTCGGACCTTGCGGAAGAAATCGAAACTGAAGACTACGAAGCACATACTCAGAAGAAGCTGTTCTCAGCGATGGGTGAGCTTGATGAACGTAGTCAGGATATCGTTCAGTCACGTTGGTTGTCCGAGAGTAAATCAACACTGCACGATCTTGCTGCAAAATATGAGGTATCGGCTGAACGAGTGCGTCAACTCGAGCAAAATGCGATGAAAAAGCTTCGTGCAGCGATGTCCTAGCTGACTTTGAATTATCTTGAAAGGCGCTACTTTTGTAGCGCCTTTTTCGTTTCTGTTTGTCTCTTTTTTTAGGGGGTGTTCATGGATTGTCGTTTGGGGTGTGGCGCCTGCTGCATTGCCCCTTCCATCAGTTCACCGATTCCTGGGATGCCAGAGGGGAAAAAGGCAGGTGAACGCTGCGTCCAACTTGACGACGACAACTTGTGTCGTTTGTTTGGTGATCCACGCCGACCACAGGTGTGTTCAGATTTTGATGCGACACGCGATGTGTGTGGTGATAACCGCGCGCAAGCGCTTATTCTATTGACTCGTCTGGAGCAAGCTACTGGGAATGCTTGAATCGCTTTTAATCGTTAGTTCCGACGCAAAGACTAATTGCACACCATCCTGATCTAACGAGCCCAAGCGCCGCTTTAAAAAAGCAATCGTTTCGGGGTAGGGATGCCCGATAGCTATCGCTGCACCCTGTTGGTGAGCAATTCGGATTAATTCATCAAATTGCTGAGTAAGATACCGCTCACTTGTTTCGTTATCGATAAAAACATGACGGCGCGCGACAGGCACCTGATAGTGGTGTGCGATTTGCTCGGCGACGGTATACTCAGTGGTGCGGCTGTCTACGAAATACAAGTCATGATTCTTCAGTGACTCCATCACCGCTTGCATGGGTTGAGTAAGTTGTGTGAGTTGGCTACCCATGTGATTGTTGATACCGGCTACATAAGGAATATCATCTAATACTTGACGGAGTTTTAGTTTTATCTCTGCACTCGACATATCAGATGTTAGCGCACCTAAGCCCAGTGCATTACCCGCTAAAGCTTGCATTGGAACATGCGCCATAATTTGTTTGCCTTGATGATGCGCTTTTAAGGCAAAAGACCGACCGTACGGGGTAAAAGGTAACACGGCAAACGTAACGTCACCAGGTAACTCAGCTGCCGCTAGATCTTCAGGATGGTTACCGATGTCATCAATGATAATCGCAATTTTATCGCTAGCGATCACAGGCGTGGTCAATAAAAAGCTAAGAAAAATCAGATACAAGTAGCGGTGCATAGCAGTTAGCGGATCCATTGGGTTGGATTTTCCGGTTGACCTTTAAAGCGGATTTCGAAGTACAGCGCCGGTGAGTTCTGTGCCCCGCTTTGACCCATCAGCGCAATTTCCTCGTTCTGTTGTACCTCTTCGCCAACATTCTTGAATATCACTTGATTGTAGCCATAAAGACTCATATAGCCCTCACCGTGATCAATCACTATTACTAGCCCGAATCCGCGTAACCAGTCGGCAAAAACAACACGACCATCGGCAATGCTGCGGATGCTTTGTCCCTGTTCACCATCAATTAGCACGCCTTTCCAGCGAATAGGGCCTTCGCGACGTTCGCCGAACAAACGCTGCACTTTACCATTGGTTGGCCACTGTAAGCTCGCTTTGATAGGTTTTAATCCGATTAACTCAATGCGATCACTAAGTGCCTCTTCGATTGCTGCGATAACCTGCTCCAGCTCGGCTTGGCTGCTTCGTAACTCAGCGATTTTTTCTTCCTCTGAGCGTTGTTCATTGCGCAGCTTAGCAATCGCCTGCTCTTGTTTTTCTTGTTGCTCGGTCAGTGCGGACCGTTGCGCTGTTTGCTCAGCGCGTAGCTCAGTTTGCTGCTGATATTGTGCCTGCAGCGCTTGTTTGACCTGTTCTAATTGAGCCTGTGTTTTTTTTAAGCTGTCGATCGCTGCAATACGGGCATCGTTCAGGTACTTATAATAAGTCAGCTGACGTTCTAAAGAGGATGCCTTTTGCTGATTCAATAGCAACTTGAGATAATCGTAATCTCCGTTTGCATAGGCAGCGATGACTTGATCTTTCAACGCGTTCAGTTGTTCACGGATGTCTGCTTCGAGCCGAGTTTGCTCCGCTTCATTATTGTCGATCTTGCTTTCTAACTGTTGTAACCGTTGTCGCGTGTTTTGTAGTGTCTCAGCGAGCTTGGCGGTGCGTAACTCCAGTTTCTTAAGCGCCTGTTGACTTGATGTGAGCGCTTGTTTGCGTGATTCAAAAGCCTCAAGCCGAGATTCGATCTCGGCTTGAATTGCTTTAAGCTCTGCCTGCTTCTCAGCTTTTGTTTGTTCGGTCGGCTGTTGCGCAAGCGCTACAACAGAGACCAAAGAAACGGCGAGAAGGAGGCTCCACGCAACGAGTTTCAACATCAATTAATCGTCCAGTTGCATGAGCGTTTTACCCGTCATTTCATTCGGCTGCTCAAGCCCCATTAGATGCAACATGGTAGGCGCCACATCGGAGAGAATGCCATTACGTGGTGTTGCATGACGACCGACATAGATAAACGGAACAAGCTCGCTGGTATGCGCTGTGTGGGCTTGTCCAGTGCTAGGGTCGCTCATCTGTTCGGCATTACCGTGGTCAGCGGTAATAAGACATTCACCACCGACTTTTTGCAATGCTTCAACCACTCGTCCCACAGAGTGGTCAACGGCTTCACAGGCCTTCACCGCCGCATCAAAGTTACCCGTATGACCGACCATGTCACCATTGGGGTAGTTACAAATAATGACGTCATACTTTTGTCCATCAACGGCTTCAACGATCGCATCAGTGAGCTGCTCTGAACTCATCTCAGGTTGCAGGTCGTAGGTTTTTACTTTTGGTGAAGGAATGAGTTTGCGTTGTTCGCCATCAAACTCTTCTTCGCGTCCTCCACTAAAGAAGAATGTGACATGCGCGTATTTCTCGGTTTCAGAAATGCGCAGTTGCGTTTTATCGTGCTTAGCTAACCACTCGCCTAAGACATTGTCGAGTCTTACAGGTGGAAAGGCGCAGGGGGTATCAAACTCATCGGCATACTGAGTCAGCATGACAAACCCACTGAGTTGTTTGCGAATGCCACGCTCAAACGTATCAAGTTCATTATCAATAAACGCACGTGTCATCTCGCGCGCCCGATCAGCGCGGAAATTCATAAAGAATACCGCATCACCGTCCTCTATCGCAGCCGGCTCTCCAATGACCACCGGGCTGACAAACTCATCGGACTCGCCACGTTCATAAGCGTCGGCGAGGGCATTAAGCGCATTATTGGCATGCTGTTCAGCACGTCCATGATAAACTGCGTTAAACGCGCCTTCGATGCGCTCCCAGCGATTATCTCGGTCCATTGCGTAAAAGCGACCGGATAAAGAGGCAAAACGGCCAACACCCAAGCGTTCAAACAATGCTTCAAACTTTTCAATGGAGGGACGTGCTGATTTAGGTGGTGTGTCACGACCATCGAGGAAGCCATGAACATATATCCGTTGAGCACCTTTCTTGTGGGCCAGTTCAACCATCGCCATGAGGTGCTCCTCATGACTGTGAACACCTCCTGCGGAAAGTAGCCCCATGATATGAACAGCACCATTTTTAGTAACTGCCTGCTCAACGTTTTCAGTCAACACAGGATTATCGAAAAACTCGCCAGTTTTTATGCTTTGTGAAATGCGCGTGAAGTCTTGATAAACAACACGACCTGCACCCAAATTAACGTGGCCTACCTCTGAATTGCCCATTTGGCCATCGGGCAAACCAACAGCTCCACCTGAGCCATCGACTAAACAGTGAGGGTATTCATTCCACAATCGATCCATCACTGGCGTATTCGCCGCAGTTATCGCGTTGTCTGGAGCTGAATCGCGGTATCCCCAGCCATCTAAGATCATCAAAACCAAAGGTTTTTTATCATGTGCCATATCGACTACCTATGCGCTTGAAAGCAAAAATCAATTGTGTTCAGTTTACTGGATTTCTGTCTATTTCGCATCCACTCGATTTGCTATTGGTAGTTAGGGCTTCAGAGGGTATACTTTCCCTCTCTAAAAGGACATACCCTCCACCTGTGAGGGGTCACCATTAACCGAATAAATAAACGAGTTAGCATGCAACAATTAATGACATTTGTAGCGAATAATCCATTCATGAGCGGACTGTGGATTGTTCTTTTGCTCGCGTTAATCATTATGACTATTCGCTCTACCATGCAAGGTATCAAGCAGTTACAGGCGCAACAAGCTATTATCTGGACTAACCGTGAAAACGGTACGTTTGTTGATATTCGCTCGACTGACGAATACCGCAAAGGTCACGTGAGTGGAGCGATATCGTTGCCACAACAGCAGATCAAAGACAAAAAAGTGCATGCTATTGAAAAGTTTAAGGATGCCCCCATTGTATTGGTATGCAACACTGGACATACTGCGATCTCGGTCGCTAAAGGTTTACAAGAACAAGGCTTTAACCAAGTCGCTGTCCTAGCAGGTGGCATGAATGCTTGGCGCAATGATAAGTTACCCATTGCAACAGGAAAGTAGTTTTTAATTAAAAATTTAGCTAAAGTCGATAACCGACAATTTAGTTTAGTGAATAACCAACGTTTTAATAGGAAGTATCATCATGGCTGACGAACAGCAAGCAAATGGCGCAACTGCCGAAAATCAACAACAACAACCGCAGTTTGCTATCCAACGCGTTTACACCAAAGACGTTTCTTTTGAAGCGCCTAACTCGCCTTCAGTATTCCGTAAAGAGTGGAAGCCAGACCTGAAGCTCGATATGAACGTTAAGCATGAAAAGCTTGAAGATAACGTTTATGAAGTTGTACTTACTTTAACTGCAACAAATAAAGTGGGCGAAGAAGTCGCATTCCTTTGTGAAGTTCATCAAGCGGGTATCTTCACCATCGGTGACGAAGTTCAAGAAGGTCAATTAGCGCATACATTAGGTTCTTTCTGTCCGAACATCTTGTTCCCATATGCACGTGAGTGCGTGGCAAGCTTGGTTAACCGTGCGACTTTCCCACAGTTGAACTTGGCGCCTGTAAACTTTGATGCAATCTTCGCGCAACACGTTCAGCAACAGCAAGCACAACAACAGCAAGCTGACGCGTAAGGACTAGTTGCTTAATATGAAGCAAGCAGAAGTTGCGATTCTAGGGGCGGGGTCTTATGGCACCGCCCTTGCTATTTGTTTCGCCCGAAAAGGTGTCAAAACGATTCTTTGGGGGCGCGACGAAGTACAAGTTGCGGCGATGCGAGAGCATCGCGAAAACGCTCACTACCTTCCAGGATGCAAGTTCCCGGAGAGTTTAGCTGTAACGGCTGACATTAACGAAGCGGTCAACGGTGTAAAAAATGTAGTCGTGGTTGTTCCGAGTCACGCGTTCGCCGATATCTTAACAACCATAAAGCCTATGTTAGATCCACATGCGCGTGTCGCATGGGCAACCAAAGGTTTAGAGCCAGAGAGCGGGCGCTTACTTTATGAGGTGGCTGAAGAAGCGCTTGGTCAAACACACGCGTTGGCGGTTTTGTCCGGACCGACCTTTGCGATTGAAATGGCGAAGGGTTTGCCGACCGCGATCTCGATGTCATCAACTGACCAAGATTTTGTCGATGAACTCTCGGAAATGCTACATTGCGAGCGGTCATTTCGTGTCTACACCAATGATGACTTCATCGGCGTACAACTCGGTGGTGCAGTAAAAAACGTCATAGCGATTGGTGCCGGCATGGCGGATGGTATTGGTTTTGGCGCGAATGCACGTACAGCGCTTATTACCCGCGGTTTGGCGGAGCTAACTCGATTAGGTCTTAAGCTCGGTGCCAAAAGCGAGACGTTTACGGGGATGGCCGGTTTAGGTGACTTAATTCTCACGTGTACGGATAATCAGTCGCGTAATCGTCGATTTGGTTTAGCGTTGGGTCAAGGCAAGTCAGTCGATGACGCTCTAAAATCTATCGGACAAGCAGTCGAGGGCTATCGCAATACTCGAGAAGTTGTGTCTTTGGCGCATCGTGAAGACTGCGAAATGCCCATCTGCGAGCAGATTTATAAAGTGCTTTATGAGGGTAAGGCACCAGAGGAAGCAGCTATCGCGTTATTGAGTCGAGCTAAGAAAAACGAATGACGAAAACACTGGCTGCTAAGAAGCAGCCAGTAATTGTTGTTCGATAAGTTGCCACTGGTGTTCAAAATGTTCTGTCGGTAGGCGTTTAAAGTCTGAACGCACGAATTGACTGATCTTTCCATCAGCAAATGATAGCAATAAGTTTGCTAATACACCTTCTTCCACAGCGAACCGTTTTTGCTCTCTCAGTGCTTTTTCACGCAAAACTTGTTTAAGTTGTGACTCAATGCGGTTGAACAAGTCTTCTATCCGATGACGTAGTCGATCGTGCTCGCCCATCAGTGCATCACCTGAAATGACACGAGTAATACCTGGGTTCCTTTCAGCGAAAGTAAGTACTAACTTAAGTATGGTTTGGCAACGAGTTAGCGTGTCCTTTTCCTCGTTCATGATCAAGTTAATACGGCTCAACAGCGTATCTTCGACGAACTCAATAAGTCCCTCGAACATGCGTGCCTTCGATGGAAAATGACGATACAGCGCCGCTTCAGATACGCCCAAGTTAGCCGCTAACTTAGCTGTTGTAATACGTTGTCCAGGACTTGTTTCCAACATCGCGGCAAGGGCTTGTAGAATTTCTTCACGACGGTTTCTTTTTTGTTGTGTCATCGCGTTATCCAATTATTTATTGCTTACCAGAATGGCCAAATCCGCCTTCGCCACGATCACTAGTGGCAAATTCATCGACAACCTTAAGTTGTGCTTGAACGACGGGTACGATAACGAGCTGTGCAATGCGATCGCCCGGCTCAATTAGATAATCCTTATCACTACGGTTCCATACCGAAACCTTTAATTCGCCTTGATAGTCAGAGTCAATGAGACCGACCAGATTGCCGAGTACGATACCGTGTTTATGACCTAAACCCGATCGTGGTAGCAGGGTAGCGGCGTAGCCTGGATCGCCAATATGCATCGCGATACCCGTACCAATTAACTGGGTTTGTCCCGCGGCAATATTCATTGGCGTATCGATACAGGCGCGCAGATCCATGCCTGCTGAGCCGGTAGTGGCATATTCAGGAAGCGGAATATCGGTGCCAATCTTGGGGTTCAGTATTTTAACTTCTACCGAGGTCATAGTGATTCGGTTCCTCAATTATTTACGAAAGTTCTTATGAAAGTGGCTCGCAATATAGCGCGTTAGTTGGTGGGCAAGTGACGCTTTAGTTTGTTGTTCAAACACCACTCGGTCGTTCGTACTAAGTACCACAACAGCGTTTTCTTCACTATTGAAGCCAATATCGTTATTACTCACATCGTTCGCGATGATGAGCGCCAAATTTTTACGCTTCAGCTTATCCATCGCATAGGTTTCGACATCTCGTGTTTCTGCGGCGAAACCGACGCACATTGGAGGCATATCTTGTCCTGCGATAGTTTTCAGAATATCGGGATTCTCGACCAGCTCCAGTGTAGGTGCATCTGTTTGTGCGGTCTTTTTCATTTTGTGTTCAGCGACATTAACTACACGGTAGTCCGCCACCGCAGCACAGCCAATAAAAATATCACACGGCTGAGCGAGCGCAGCATCCAACATATCGCGCGCCGATTCCACATCGATACGGTTAACGCCAAACGGTGTTGGCAGATCGACAGGGCCAGCAATGAGCGTCACTTTGGCACCGTGTTTAGCTGCCGCTTGCGCCAATGCAAAGCCCATTTTACCTGAACTGTGGTTACTGATGTATCTTACTGGATCAATAGCTTCTCGTGTCGGTCCTGCCGTGATGGTAAGGTGAACCCCCTCTAACGGCTTATCCGTCGAACCTTGCAACTGCTCGATAATAAACGCTTTGATCTGGTGTGGCTCACTCATGCGGCCGGCACCCACATCACCACATGCTTGTGATCCGGATTCAGGTCCAATCGCACGTACACCACGCGCGATTAATTGTGTCATGTTGGCTTGTACCGCGGGGTGTTGCCACATTTGCTGATTCATCGCGGGGGCTAATAGCAGGGGCGCTGAAGTCGCCAAACACACTGTGCTTAGTAAATCGTCGGCAAAGCCGTGAGCTAGCCGAGCCAGTGTATTAGCACTGGCAGGAGCAATCATGACGACATCGGCCCACTTAGCGAGTTCAATGTGACCCATACCGGCTTCTGCCTGTGTGTCGAGTAGTTCACTATGCACTTCTTCACCCGATACCGCTTGCAGCGTCATGGGAGTAACAAAGGCCTCGCCACCTCGAGTTAACACCACTCGCACCTGTGCGCCTTCATCTTTAAGGCGACGTATCAATTCAGGGATTTTATAGGCGGCTATGCCCCCGGTAATACCCAGTAAAATATGTTGACCTGTAAGTGCGCTCATGACGATTCACCAACGTCCGTATGTTAAGACACGTAAAGATAACATGAGCTACGGCAAGGCGGTAGTCTGTCTGGCTATACTCTGGCATTTTAGCGGAGCCTAGCAAATGAGTGTAAAGTCGTGGCCTGAGTCTGAACGCCCGCGGGAAAAACTTCAGCAATTGGGGGCAAGCGCGTTATCCGATGCGGAATTATTGGCAATCTTAATAGGTAGCGGGTGTCGCGGTCTGGATGTGGTCACCTTTGCTCGACAGTTGTTGGTACAATTCAATGGCATCGGCCCATTGCTGACATCATCGAATGAGCAGTTAATGGCGGTCAAAGGACTCGGTCCCGCGCGTATTAACCAGTTGCAAGTGGTACTGGAGTTATCTAAACGCTATTTAGCTTGGCAACTCTCAAGGCGCGATGGATTTACTGAACCTTCGATGGTGAAAGAGTATCTCTCGACTCAGTTGCGGCATCAACGTCGCGAGGTTTTTGCGTTATTGTTGCTTGATAGCCAACATCGACTGCTGCGTTATGAGGAATTATTTTACGGTACCATCAATGCGGCTCCGGTCTATCCACGTGAGGTCCTCAAATTAGTCATGCAACATAACGCCGCAGCGGTTATTCTCGCACATAATCACCCTTCGGGTGTCGCCGAGCCGAGTCAGGCCGATAAAAGAGTTACAGAGCGGCTTCAAAAAGCACTGTCGCTGATAGATGTTGCATTGCTGGATCATTTCGTGATCGGCAGTGGCGATCCGGTTTCATTTGCCGAAAGAGGGCTTATTTAATAATCACTGGAGATCTATTGCAAGATAGCGTAAAATTGCGCCCGAACGATCACAGAGATCAAAAAACCGCCGTTTTAGCTTGATTAGCGGGCCTGTTTGCTGTATAAAATGCGCCCTCGGATTTCTAGGCAAGGTCAAATTGGGCGACAGGCGAGCTTGCAGCAATTTTGGAGTAGAGACATGTCACAAGTATGCCAAGTTACAGGTAAGCGTCCGGTAGTCGGTAACAACCGCTCGCACGCACGCAATGCGACTAAGCGTCGCTTTTTACCAAACTTACAAACTCACCGCTTCTGGGTTGAGAGCGAGAAGCGTTGGGTGAAATTACGCATTTCTACCAAAGGTATGCGTATCATCGATAAAAATGGTATTGACTCGGTATTAGCGGATCTCCGCGGCCGTGGTATCAAGGTGTAAGGAACAGATATTATGCGCGATAAGATTCGTTTGGTGTCGTCTGCTGGTACAGGTTATTTCTATACTACAGACAAAAATAAACGCACCATGCCAGAGAAAATGGAGATCAAAAAGTTCGATCCAGTGGTTCGTAAACACGTGATCTTCAAAGAAGCGAAAATCAAGTAATTTGACTTCGCTTCGCAAAAAACCGGCTTAAAGGCCGGTTTTTTTATGTCTAAAATTCATCCTTACAAAGGTTACTGGTGGCCTAGCGTGGGGGATCGATGATACCGGAAATGCTCGCGTTTAATCGGAACCAACCTGTTAAGCTAAAGCGATCACGTTGGCTGGGAAGTACTTCGTGAACAAACTGATCACTTAAGAAAACCACTAGCGTACCGCGCTTGGGTAAGACTTTTTCCAATACCTCACCTCGTTTTCCATAGATCACCAACTCGCCACCATCTGTTTCGTTCCACTCTGGGTTAAGGTAGAGCACTGTCGTAAGCTTACGGTTGCTTTTACCTTTAAAAGCGTCGAGATGTTTTTTATAAAAAGCACCTTTAGGATAATGTGCCAGGTGACACTCGTAATCGAATAGCCCCATAAAAAGTGAGCGATTTACGGCGAGTCGCAATTCTTCCATAACACCAAGAAAAGGCTTGCCATAGGCGCTATTATCGTCTAACCAGATAATCCTATCGTTACGTACCATCGTATTAATGGCGTGGCTTTGTGCTCGACCGATAGCCGCAGTTTGCCAATGTGGAGAAGCAATTTGGTTGGCCTCTTGATACAGTGGATCTGAGACCGCATGAGGTAAAAAGCTCGGAATGATCGCGTAACCGCGCTCAACTAAATCGTCGAGTATCGCGTCAATGTGGTGAGGTATTTTTTCCATAGCCATGATTAAATAATATGAGCGGCGAGAATATAAAGTATTATTGTGGTATCAACAATTGTTTTATCAAAGATAGTGTATGGATATTAATGAGAAACGTCGGTTCTTTGGACTCACGTTAAAAAAAAGCACTTGGAACAACATTATTGTGTATGTCGTGCTACTCATTGTGGCGACGTTTTGGTTTGTGTTTCCTAACCCGAACACTGAAACGAGTTCCGGGCCCACTCAACGTCTAATGAGTGATGCCGATCAACTGACGGGCATTGAGTTCGATGGTTCCATTTATCGCATCGATGATCAGCAGTGGCGTTGCGAAGGTAATTGTAAAGCGTCGCCTGACCAAGTTCAGAGTTTAGTCAGTAAGTGGCAAAACCTAGCAATTTCATCCACAACTCAGCGGCCTCAAGGTGAAGCAAAGCAAGTGATTTTGTTATTTGGTAACAACAATTACGCGGAGGTCGAGCTATACAGTCAACCGACGCTGATCTTAAGGTTGCCACAACAAAACCAATTATTTTTGGTTGAGAACGCCACCCAAGCATCATTAACCCCTAATCATTAACGGAGCCAAGCTGTGCCAGAGTTACCTGAAGTTGAAGTCAGCCGGATGGGCATAGCCCCACACATCGAAGGCCATAAAATAACACGTGTTAATGTATATGATGCGCGGTTGCGTTGGCCTGTACCCGAACAAGTGCACCAGGTAGAGGGGGGCGACTTGATTCGAGTGAAGCGTAGGGCAAAGTACTTATTATTGGAAACCGAGCAGGGCGTATTGATTCTGCACTTGGGGATGTCTGGCAAGTTGCGCGTGGTTCCCATCGACACCCCACGTGTTAAGCACGACCATATACAAATTGAGTTTTCTTCGGGCCAGTGCCTACGACTCAACGACCCTCGCCGGTTTGGCGCTTTGCTGTTTACCGAGGATAACGTTGATGAGCATAAACTATTGGCGATGCTCGGCCCAGAGCCATTAACCGAGTACTTTAATGCCGATTATCTGTTTGAGCGTTCGCGCGATAAGAAGCAGTCGATAAAAACCTTCATTATGGATAACCATCAGGTCGTCGGTGTCGGAAATATATACGCTAACGAAGCGTTATTTAAAGCAGGTATTCATCCTAAACGCGCTGCCGGTGCGATTAGTAAAGCGCGCTATGAGCGGTTAGTTATGCATATAAAAGAAACGCTGGCTGAAGCGATAAAACAGGGTGGTACTACGTTACGCGATTTTACGCGTGCTGATGGTTCCCCGGGCTATTTTGCACAAAAGCTACAAGTCTATGGTCGTGGCGGTAAGATGTGCATGCGCTGTAAAAAGCCACTGCGTGAGATCCGCTTAGGTCAACGCAGCACGGTGTATTGCACACAATGCCAGCGTTAGTTAACCATTGATAAATCGTGTCAGCTGCTGAATAAACAGCTCAGGTTCGGTGATAAACGGTGCATGAGCGCTTTCGTTAAAAATACAACATGACGACTGCGTCGCTAATTTATCGGTCGCCTGAGCAGCACTAATCGGCACTAAACCATCAAGGCGACCATACATACGTAATAGCGGCACTTTAATCGTTTGAAGCGTTTCTCTAAGGTCGGTCTGTTCGAGCAGTGTCAGTCCCGTCGCTAACGTCTCTTCGGATGCAAGAGGTGATTTAAATAACCATTGCTTGAGTTGCTTAACTTGTTGTTTGGCGTCTTTGCTTCCCATTGCTTGTAACGCGAGAAAGCGCTCAACCGTTTTACGAAAGTCATTATGTAAGTCGTTCTCTAATTGCTTCATCAGGCGCGGTTTAATCCCCGGCCAGTCACTTTGCTCTAAAAAGTAGGGTGACGAGGCAACGGTCACTAACTTATTCACACGGTCGGGGTACTTTGCAGCGGTAGCCGTTGCTACTAACCCTCCCATCGACCAACCTAGGATGTGAAAGCGTTTCGGTAAATGAGGGAGGAGTGCTTCTGCAATGGCATCAACTGACTGCGGGAGTGCTTCATCATGGCTGTCTCCAAATCCCGGGATATCTACTAACCACAATTTAAATGTTTTGCTAAGTGGCTCCTTTATTGAACTCCAAACATGACGGTTCATCCCCCAGCCATGGAGTACAACTAAATCTTCGCCTTGCCCTAGTTGGTCTATCGCAATACTCACTATGTTTCTCTTTTTACCGACTGAATAATCAAAATGTTACCTTGGCTAACTCACCTCGCTATCATACTGCAATTCAATGATTGTGTCTTTTGCCAGCAATCCACGCGCGCCTTGACGGGGATCTGTGATATGTGTAGCTCACAGTTACCACGGATGTTTCCACGCTCATATCGACATTTGCTGATGAGTAATGCGCCTTCATTCGCCAAGCATATGTTAAAACGACAGCGCCTCTGTATTAGTGTCTGGCGTTATCGACAGGCCATACGTTGGTTGCTGAATCGTTATAAGGAAGGTGGAAATAGTCACTGGACACGTATATTAGCACTGCAGTTGAGCGCACAAGCACTGCTCGTGTACCGTTACCACAATCAGCCACTACCTGAGTATTTAGTAGCCATGCCTTGCTTTGAAGCAGACTGGCGAGCACGCGGCTTTCATCCGGCAGGTCTTATTACCCATGAATGTGGACGATTACTTGACATTAAGGTGGTAAAGCGCGGTTTATATTGGATAAAACACGTCGAGAAGCAAAAACTCGCGAGCCGTCAACAACGTTGGATTAACCGAATGGAGGCTATGAGCGCGGCCCGTCTGTTATCGTGTCACTCGATTGCGGTCATTGATGATATCTGTACCACAGGCGCAAGTCTGTGCGCCGCGAGCGAGGCGCTGTATAACGTGGGGGCGTCCTCGGTTGATGTGTGGAGCTTAGCATACAACCCTCGCCAGCCGCCGACAGACACTAGTCTTTTAACTGTGTCTGCGTTAGAATAAAACCTAGTAAATTACTCAAGTATAGGGACGGTGAAATTATGATCCGCATTTCGGAATCTGCGCAAAAGCACTTCTGTAAGTTGTTAGCTGATCAGCCCGAAGGTACCAACATTCGTGTGTTTGTTGTCAATCCAGGTATGCCGAATGCTGAGTGCGGTGTGTCTTACTGCCCACCCGATTCGGTTGAGCCTGATGATGAGCGTCTGCCATTTAATGGTTTTGATGCTGTCGTTGACTCAGGTAGCGCGCCATTTTTAGAAGACGCAGTCATTGACTTTGAAGAGCAAGAGTTAGGTTCGCAGCTGACATTAAAAGCGCCTAACGCTAAAGCACGTAAAGTTGCCGATGATGCGCCATTAATTGATCGTGTTGAATACGTTATTCAAGCAGAGATTAACCCGCAGCTTGCCAATCATGGCGGTCATGTGTTGGTAACAGAGATTACTGATGACGGAAAAGCGGTTCTACAATTTGGTGGTGGCTGTAATGGCTGCAGCATGATCGATGTGACGGTTAAAAATGGTATCGAGAAAGAATTGATTGAACGTTTCCCAAATGAAATCACAGGCGTCAAAGATGTAACTGAACATGAGCGTGGGGAACACTCGTACTACTAGCTCTGTTTAACTATACAAGTTTACAAAAGCTTTACAAAATTTGTTAATTAGATGTGATCCCTCGCATTTATATGCTTCGTAGTGATATTTGCCCTAATCATTACGAGGAATTTACAATGCGAGGAATCACAAAGTTCAGTTTACTACTTTTACCGACGCTTGTCTTGTCGGGTTGTTGGCTAGATGATGACGACAACGATGACGAAGTTGTTGTTGAGCCTACACCAGAAAGTAGCTTCGTGCGCGTGCACCACACCGCATCAGACGCCCCTAACGTCAATGTGCTAGCGGGTGACACGGCACTGTTAGAAGATGTGCCATATCAGGCTAGCTCAAGTATCCTTGAAGTCGATGCTGGCGAATATTCGATTACAGTCGAAGGCATTTTACCTGACGCATCGACCGCAGCTGTTATTGGCCCGGCTGATCTCACGTTCAATGCAGATACCCGTTATGAAGTATTTGCTGTGGGAAACGTCGGTGATGAGAGCATAGAGCCTTTAGTCATTAGTAACCCAGTATCGGACGTTGCAAGTGGTAATAGCCGCATTCAAGTGGTACACGCTGCTTATAATGCGCCAGGTGTTGATGTGTATTTAACAGCTCCTGACGCAGCACTTGCCGACGCATCGCCCGCTGCAACATTGGAGTTCAGTGATGACTCCGGTCAAGTCTCGGTTGAAGCCGGTGACTATCGTGTTCGTCTAACCCCAGTAGGTGAAACAACCGTGGTCTATGACTCGGGTACTATTGCGCTGCCAGATGGTAGCGACTATATCGTTGCCGCAACAGATAATACAGCAACGGGCGATTCACCTGTGACGCTACAGATTGCGACGGGTGACGGTACAGTGTTAGTGCCTGACGCAAACGCAGGATCTGATGTACGTGTTATTCACGCCGCTGCCGACGCACCGAATGTTGATGTAACGCTGAATAACGCAGCCGATCCGCAAATCACTGATCTTGCGTTTCAATCAGCAACTGACTATATCAACGTCGCAGAAGGTGACTATTTGGTCGATGTCGCCGCAACAGGTGGCACACCGCAAGTGTTAGATGATGTCGAGTTCTCGCTAGAAGCCACAATGAGTTATAGCATTTATGCGGTGGGTGCTTTAGGTGATGACTCATTAGCTCTACAGGCATTAACTGAGCAACGTCGTAGTATCGCAACGGCCGCGCAGCTTCAAGTGGTGCATGCGTCTCCTTCAGCAGGTAACGTGGATATCTATTTGACCGCAGCTGAAGATATTAGCGATGCTGATCCCGTTGTTGCCGATGTACCTTTTGATGTTGAAGGCTTGGTGTCAACAGGTAGCTTACAAGTCACTCCAGGTGAATACTACGCGACTGTCACTGCAGCAGGCACTAAGACTGCAGCAATTGGTCCTGTATTATTCAACTTAGAAGGTGGTGGTATCTATACAGTTATCGCGGTAGATGCTGACGGTGGTGGCACACCTCCACAGGTTATTTTACTAGACGACCTTGCGACTCCTGCGCAGTAACCAAATCGCTTGGTAAACAGCACGCATAATGAGAAAGCCACTCAGAGCCAGCCACAAACCATGGTTCTCGAGTGGCTTACTTAGCCACCAAATCGGGATAAAACCAGTAATAGCCGCAAGCAACATGGTATCTCGCATGGCTTTTGACCATGCTAGACCGATAAACACACCATCCAGCCAATAGCTCCAATGTGCAAGCAACGGTAGTGCGACCACCCACGGTAAATAGCGCATTGCAGTATCCACTACGGCTGATAAGTCAGTAATCAAGCCAATAATTTGCTGTCCTAACAACCAAAATATGAGTGAATAGCCGACCGCGAACAGGCTCGACCACAACAGTGTAATCCTGCACCAGTAGCGTACTTGATTTGGGCGACTTCGTCCTTTGGCTTCGCCGGCTAACGCCTCAACAGCATATGCGATGCCATCAAGCCCAAGTGATATCAGCATTAAGAATTGCATTAACACTGCATTGGCAGCCACTATGGTCGTGCCATATCGTGCGGCGTAGCCTGTCATCATCGCCATGCAAAGTTGCAGTGTCAGGCTGCGAACAAAAATATTGCCATTAGCCTGTAAGAACAAGCTTAATTTACTGGCAACAATACGTGCCTTGCGCAACTGCCAACCTAGGGTGTGACGACACCAATAGAAACCGACGATAGCTGTTGTCCACTCAGCACAGAGTGACGCGTAGGCTGCACCTTTAACGTTCATGTTCAATCCGACGATGAGTACGAGGTCAAGCACAACGTTGACGAAGTTAGTAATAATCACTAACCACATCGCTCTTCGACTATCTTGGCGACCGAGTAAAACACCGAGGCAAATTAGTGTTGTGAGTGCCGCTGGCGCTGACCACAATCGAATCTGAATATAATCAGTCGCGTAGTCGAGTAACTGTGGGTCGGGCGCAACCAGCCACAATGAAACTGAAGTTATAAAGGGACTTAAGGCAATGATCACAATGCCGAGAAATAACGCTGTGAGGATGCCGTGAGTGAAAAGCTGATGTTGTTCAGTGGCATCATCGGCACCAAAGGCCTGAGCGATGGCGCCGGTCGTCGCCATACGAAGAAATACCGCAAGTAGGTAAATAAAGCTGACCACCATGGCGCCAATAGCAACCGATGATAGATACACGCTATTGGGTAAATGCCCGATGATAGCCGTATCAACTAAGCCTAAAAGGGGCGCAGCGATGTTCGAAATCATCATGGGTAAAGCAATCGCAAATACCCGACGGTGATCGGCGCGCGCAAAGCCCAACAACTTTTGCATTAAGCGAATTCCAACTAATTCATGTAGACTGGTATTAATGTAACATTCACCGGTAACTTTCTGGATAGTTTGATGAAATTATTAAAACTTTTTCTAACCATGACAGGGTTAATAAGCTTTTCTGCATGTGCGGGCTCGGCTAGCGAGGAATACCCTGGTGTGCATGTGCTTCAATATCATCATGTGTCGGCGACTACGCCCGCAGTCACATCTATTACCCCCGACCAGTTTGAGCAGCACCTACGTTATTTGAAAGAGCATGATTTTAATGTGGTTGCTATCGAGCAAGCCGCGGAATGGATCGATGCAGGCGCAACTATTCCACGTAAAACGGTGGTGATAACGTTTGATGACGGATATGACAATGTACTTGAAAATGCCCATCCGAAACTTAAGGAATATGGGTTTCCGTACGCTGTTTTCGTCAATCCTGATTTACTTGAAGCCCATCCGTCTGCCTATATGAGTTGGCAACAGTTGAAAACGATCGACGCCGAAGGCGCGACCATCGTGAACCATGGACAGACTCATGATCACTTAATTCGTCGCAATGAAAACGAATCAGAGGCGCAGTGGCAGGCGCGAATGAAGCAGGATGTTGTTTCGGCGCAACAAGCGATTGATGCCCAGTTAGGTGAACAACCTAAGTACTTTGCCTATCCTTACGGCGAATACTCGCCGGCACTTGAGAAGCTATTAGAGGACTGGGGCTTTAAAGGGTTTGCTCAGCATTCAGGGGCTTGGAGTCAATGGAGCCCAGCTACAGCGATCCCACGTTTTCCAGCGTCAGGACGCTACGCTAACTTAGAGACGCTGTCGGTCAAACTGAATAGTCTACCTATGGCTGTCACCCATTATACGCCGGCCGATCCGTTAGTATCTCATTCCGAAACGCGCCCGACTGTGACGGTTGAACTTAGTAAGGCAGAGGGAATGAACACGAATGCGCTGCGCTGCTTTGCAGGGAGTGATGTGCTTGAGCCTCACTGGGACTCTGAAATGCAATTTAGTGTGACCCCCAAGAGCGACATCCCGATTGGACGCTCTCGTATTAATTGCACAGCGCCGAGTACCAGTGGCGGTTATCATTGGTTTTCGGTCGCGCTCATTCGCCCCGATAGCCAAGGTACCTGGCCCGACTAACCCGCTAATATAGCAAAGTCACGGACAAGCTGTTCCATATCAACCGTTGGAATAGCGCCAGGCTCGTGGGTCGCATTAAAGATCGCGAGCCGCTTACCATCTGGGTTAACCAATATAATAGCGGCGCTATGATTAACGAGATAGTTTTCCTCGCCTTCTTCAGGAACTGAGTACATCAAGCCCAAGTCGCGTACAAAGGGAAACAACTGAGGGTGTTCTGCGCGTACGCCGACGAATTGTTCGCCAAAGTAACCTGTGTACTCTTTTAACCGATCGAGTGAGTCGCGCTGAGGGTCGACAGAAATCATCCATACTTTAACTGGTTTCTCAGCGTGTTTTTGTAGTTGCGGCAAGATACTTTTTAGCGATGACAGTGTCGTGGGGCAAATGTCGGGACAATAAGTATACCCAGTAAAAAGTAAGGTCCATTGTCCCTTGAGTGCCTCACTATCAATTTTAGTCGGTGCGGCCGTGGACTCGAGTTCAAACGGCGCGAGCGCTCGTGGTGGCTGATATACCAACGCTTCGGGCTGCTCTTGCGGCATATTAATAAAGGCAAATAGGCCGGCTACTGCTGCGAGTAATCCACCTACGATAATCAACCAGCGTGAACTCATCGGTAATCCTTATAAATAATGGTCGAATAGCAAGATGACAAACATCAGCATGAGATGCCAGATGGAGAAGGTAAACATGCTATACGCTGTATTCTTTTCAGGCGCATATTTAAGCTTCCACGCATAGCCCAAGAACACCAAGTTTAGCGCAGTCGAACCAACCAAATAGAGGGCTCCAGACATACCGACTAAATAGGGCAGCAGGCATACTACAGTCAACAAGATGGTATATAAGAAAATACAGGTTTTGGTGAACTCAATACCGTGCGTGACGGGTAGCATGGGAACTTTAGCGCGCGCGTAATCCTTTTCACGGTGCACGGCGAGAGCCCAAAAATGGGGCGGCGTCCAAGTAAACACGATCATGACTAAAAGAATCGCAAAACCGTGGATCTCATTGGTCATCGCTGTCCAACCCAACAGCGGTGGCGCGGCACCTGCCAGACCACCGATTACAATATTTTGTGGCGTGGCGCGCTTTAAAAACATGGTGTAGACCACTGCGTAACCAACCATGCTAGCAAACGTTAGCCAAGCGGTTAGCGGGTTTACCCACGCGTACAACATGACAAATCCTACCGAGCCCAATACCGCTGCAAAGGTCAACACGCGAGTAGGTGAGAGACTGCCTTGTGGTAGCGGACGACGTAAAGTTCTGGCCATCTTGGCGTCAATATGGCGGTCGACTAAATGATTAATCGCCGCTGCGGCGGCTGACATCAGGCCAATACCCACGAGCGCCGGTATCAGAGTCCAAACAGGCAATGTGCCTTGCGTCGACAAACACATACCAACCACAGCCGTCAGGAGTAGCATGGCCACCACACGTGGCTTAGTGAGCTCTAGATATTCGCGCCATTTGATGGTCTGGTGTTCGAGCTTTTTATTGCTTGTTATTGTTTGCATAAACACCTCTTACGCTTTGCGTGAAAGATTATAATTAAGTGCAACGAGCGATAGCAGCAACAGTGCACCTACCGCGTTATGAGCAACCGCCACCGGTAAGGGCAGGCTATAAAGCACATTGCTTAAGCCTACACACAGTTGGATGACGAGCAACAAAGAGACCCAACTTAATGAGCGACGGAAAAAGCCAGATTGGGCTTTGCGCCAACATTTAAACAGGAGCCAAGCTAATACCAGTGTAGTAAAGATTGCGCCAAAACGATGCATGATGTGCATCGTCATTCGATCGTCGTAATCATGCGCGCCAAATTGATAACTCGTTGCCTCGGGTATACTAAACGCGCCAGTAAAATCGAGTTGAGCCGCCCAATCACCCTCACAAAATGGCAGTTCGGTACAAGCGACCGCCGCATAGTTAGCGGCTACCCAGCCACCTAATGCAATTTGACCAATGACAACCAGTAGCGCAAATAATGCCAAACCACGGTACTTCCGCAGTTCCGGATCGCCTCCCCCGAGTCGATAAGGCTCTAAGCGCAGTGACAGCAAAAATAGTAGTGAGAGCACGCTAAAGCCGCCGAGTAAGTGACCCATGACGATGAGCGGCTGAAGATTCATGGTAACGGTTAACATGCCCAGTGTGGCTTGGAAGATGACTAATAGTAATATAAACAAGGGTAATTTCTTTGGCGCTGGCTTTGACTCAAAAGTAGAGCGCTTTTTAAGTAAAGACCCAATCGCAATAAAGAGGATTAAAACACCCAAAGCACCGGCAAAATAGCGGTGAATCATTTCATTCCAAGCTTTATGATGCTCAAGCGGCGAATCTGGAAAACGCATTTGTGCTTCGGCGACGTGATGTTCTTGAGTAGGAACACTCATAAAGCCATAGCACCCTGGCCAGTCGGGACAGCCTAAACCTGCCTCTGTAAGCCGCGTAAAAGCACCCAAAACAATGACACAAAATGCCAAAATTAAACTGATTTTAACAAGCATGCGCATGAGCTTATCCTACCCAATCCGAGAGAGTTTTAACATTTTACGAAGGTCAGCCAGAATATTTTTGCCTTCCATAACCATAGTTTCGTGCTCGGTATGAGTCGGGTAGTGCAACATCACATGACCTTGCGGGTCGATGATAAATACATGATCGAATGGAATGCTTTCAACGGCATCGATAAGCGCTTTTGATTGTACTGCAACGATATCATCCCAGTGGGGTAGCTCGCGCTGCTCTGGCAACATTTGCCGCGATAGAATAATAGGGGTGACACGATCACTGTCTTTACCCAAAGCGACATCAAGCTGACCGAGTACGTAAAGTGTATTTTTACATTGTTCATTACATTGGTTTGGCATCCGATAAGCAACGCGCCAACCTTCCGGTAACGCTTCGAGTTGCGACAAAGCGAGCGGTTGTTCAAGCAACACGCCTTTATTGGTAGCGGGTTGATACCAGTGTGTCTTAAGTGTCAGCCATGCGCCTATGACCGGCAGTGCAAATACAGCAATAACAATGAGCAGTGTGCGTTGTGAGCGTGTGAGGGAGCTCATGGTGTCTCCTCTTGTTTTGTTTTATTTAATTTATATAGCACTACAAGGTATACCACTAAGCAGGCAATAGCGAGTGAAAACCATTGCACAGCGTAAGCCTGATGTTTAGCAGGTTCCATCACTTGTGGCTCCCACTGTTGTCGAAAGCCCTTCAGTTGTGGTGAAACCAACAACAGTTCATAAGGCTTGAGTTCGATTCCTGTGTACTCACTGATTGTTTGAGGGATAAACTCCTGTACTCGTCTAGGCCAAGCCGTTTGTTGTTCCTCAAACACTTGCGAAATAAATTGGTTTGCTTGTGGGATGCGAACTAAGCCCTCTAATGTTAATTCTTGCTGCGGTAGCTCGACCGTTGGAATCTCGGCTCTTGAGCGGGGAGCTTTAATCCAGCCTAAGTTAACGGGGAGTCGTTCGCGCAATTGCTGGCTCTTGAGTAAAGCAATGACGTGGTAGCCCGGTTGACCATCGACCATCTGATTATCGATTAGAAAATAGCGTTGAGTGTCAAATCGTCCTGTAATGCTGACCAATTCGAAACGAGTGAGTTGCGTGGTACTCGATAGTCGCTGCGCGAGCGGGCGCGCCTGCATAGCCTGAGCCTGCGCAAAATCGGCGAACAGTTTTTGCTTCTGTTGGGCGCGATCGAGTTGCCAGAATCCCAGCTTGACCAAAATGGCAATAGCAATCAAAGTAACTATTGACGCTACCAAGGGGATTTTTATGTTACTTCTTTTCAAACTCATTATTGTCGCGCTTCTTCTTTACATGATTTTTAATTTATTTCGCGCTCTATTTGTAATGTTGAGCAATGACCCTGAAAAACCACCTATGTCACGCTATTTAGGACGTCGAGTGGGTATTGCCGCGATCGTGTTACTGCTTATGGTGATCGCGGCATATGCGGGGTTCCTGCCGTTTCATCCTCGACCGTATTAACAACTACAGCACATAGACGATAACAAACAAGCAGATCCATACCACATCAACAAAATGCCAATACCAACTTGTAGCTTGGAAGGCGAAATGTTTTTGTGGTGTGAAGTGGCCCTTGAGGACGCGTAGCAGCATGATAATAAGCATGAGCGTACCCAGGGTCACGTGCATACCGTGAAATCCAGTTAGTAAATAAAAGGTATTACCGTAAACACCTGATTGCAGCGTTAGCCCCAGTTCCTCATAAGCGTGGATATATTCAGCACCCTGTAAAAAGAGGAAAATTAAACCGAGTATGATGGTGAGGCTGAGCATACCTGCTAATTGCCCGCGTTTATTTTTCTCTAAACCAACGTGTGCAAAATGGCAGGTAACTGAACTAGCAATCAATATGGCGGTATTAATTAGAGGAAGGCCATACCAACCCATGGCTTGTGTTGTTGTGCCGCCGGGCGTCTCTACTAAGGGCCACTGTGCGACAAACTCTGGCCACAATACTTCGCCGGTCATGACATTATTGCTGGCCCCATCTAACCAAGGTACGGCAATCATCCTTGCGTAAAAGAGTGCCCCAAAAAAGGCCGCAAAGAACATGACTTCGGAAAAGATAAACCAACTCATACCTTGTTTATAAGAGTTGTCGAGTTGGTCGCTGTGAAGTCCGCTCATGGTCTCATTGATTTGGTCGCGGAACCAACCAAATAGCATCACAGCAATGACACCAAACCCAGCAAACAAGACATGGGATCCCCAGCCTTGCTGATCGCTTGTTGTTTCGATAACGGTATGAGCAGCGCCCCAGGCGATCAGACCTAACCCCAGTGCGCCGACAATTGGCCAAATACTGGAAGGTGGAACATAGTAATTTTGTTGTTCTGCCATAACGACGTATTCCTTATTCTGTTGACTCGAGCAAAGCCAGAGACTCTGGCGTCGCATTGGCTGTCATATCATACAGCGTGTATGACAGGGTAAAGGTGGTGATATGGTCCGGTATTTCAGGATCGATATAAAACTGCATCGGCATTTCGGCGTCATTGCCAGCGGCAAGTGGTTGCTGATTAAAGCAAAAGCACTCGACTTTATTTAGGTACAACGACGCCTCTGCAGGAGCAATGGAAGGAATTGCCTGAGCAACCATGTCATCGCGAGTCGGGTTCGACGCTAAAAAGTTAACAACGCGAACTTCACCCGGGTGGACACGAACTTCTTTAATCTCAGGCTCAAACTTCCACGGGATACCCTGTGCAGTGCGAGTAATAAACTGAACCCGCACCGTGCGGCTCTTATCAACCTCGTGCTGGCTGACTGCTGCTGGCTCGTTATTGGTACGGCCATTGAAGCCGGTAACCTCGCAAAAAACGTTGTACAGCGGTACCAATGCAAAACCAAAGGCAAACATGCCTGCTACGGTGAGCAGCAGGCGTTTGACGATTTTACTGTTATCAGGACCTTGGTTAGACATAACCATCACTCCACTTTGGGTGGCGTCTCAAAGGTATGGTAGGGCGCCGGTGAGGGCACTGTCCACTCAAGCCCTTCGGCACCATCCCATGGCTTCGCAGGTGCTTTTTCACCCCCACGAGCACACTTGATAACCAACCAAAGGAATATCAACTGCGATAACCCGAAGGCAAAGCCACCGATACTTGTGATCTGGTTGATATCGGCAAATTGCACCGCGTAGTCAGGAATACGACGAGGCATACCCGCTAAACCAGCAAAGTGCATTGGGAAGAACAGCACGTTAACCGATATCAAAGAACTCCAAAAATGCAAGCGAGCCAAGGTGGTGTCGTACATATGACCGCTCCACTTAGGCAACCAATAATAACTCGCTGCCATTATTGAGAAGATGGCACCTGTCACCAATACATAGTGGAAATGCGCCACAACAAAGTAAGTGTCATGGTACTGGAAGTCGACCGGTGTCATTGCCAACATAACGCCCGAAAATCCGCCAATCGTGAATAAAATTACGAACGCGAGGGCAAACAACATAGGTACTTCAAATGAAATTGCGCCTCGCCACATTGTGGCAACCCAGTTAAATACTTTGACGCCCGTCGGAACGGCAATCAGCATTGTGCAGTACATGAAGAAGAGCTCTGCAAATACTGGCATGCCCGTGGTAAACATATGGTGAGCCCATACTAGGAATGAGAGGATCGCAATGGACGCGGTTGCGTAGACCATGGATGAATAGCCAAACAGTTTCTTCCTAGAAAACGCCGGTATAATGGCAGAAACGATACCGAATGACGGTAAAATCATGATGTACACTTCGGGGTGGCCGAAGAACCAGAAAATATGCTGGAACATGACCGGATCGCCCCCACCGGCCGCGTCAAAGAAACTGGTACCGAAATACTTATCGGTAAGTACCATAGTGACCGCACCCGCTAACACAGGCATCACTGCAATCAACAGGAACGCCGTAATCAACCAAGTCCACACAAACAACGGCATTTTCATATAGGTCATGCCAGGGGCGCGCATGTTGATGATGGTTACAATCACGTTGATCGCACCCATGATGGATGAAATACCCATGATATGAACCGCGAAAACGAATAGTGCGGTAGAGTCGTTACTATACGTCGTTGACAGTGGTGCGTAGAACGTCCAGCCAAAATCAGGACCGCCGCCTTCCATAAAGAGTGATGATAGAAGAATGACAAAAGCAAATGGGAGGATCCAAAAGCTCCAGTTATTCATACGCGGTAACGCCATATCCGGCGCGCCTATCATCATCGGTACCATCCAGTTGGCTAGGCCGGTGAAAGCGGGCATAACGGCACCGAAGATCATAACCAAACCGTGTACGGTGGTCATCTGATTAAAGAACTGAGGCTCAACTAACTGTAAGCCGGGTTGAAATAACTCGGCACGAATGACCATCGCCATCGCACCGCCGACAAAAAACATAATTAAACTGAACCACAAATACATTGACCCAATATCTTTGTGGTTTGTGGTAAACAACCAACGAGTAATGCCAGACGGCTTATGATCGTGGTGTGCTTCGTGATTGTGATCGTCCACTACTGTGCTCATCACCGTCTCCTTATTCATTTATCGCTGCGTTGATGTCAGCGGCTTGCACCATTTCACCAGTATCGTTGCCCCAAGCATTACGCTCGTAGGTTACTACTGCAGCCAGTTCTTGCATTGTGAGTTGCTGCGCAAACGCTTGCATCGCAGAACCCTGAACGCCATGGACAACAATATCGACGTGCTTGTCGAGATTTTCAGGTTTAGACGCTATGGGGCTGCCTGCAAGAGCTGGGAAGGTGCCTGGAATGCCTTGACCGTTAGGTTGGTGGCAAGCTGCACAGGTGCTGTTGTAAATTTTCTCACCCATTGCCATTAATTCATCCATCGACATTTCCATATCGAGCAGTTCTTGCTGGCGCTCTCGCTCAGCAATCTGTTTGGCCTCGGTTTCGTCAATCCACTTGGCATAGTCTTCAGGGGTTTTTGCAATGACTACGATGGGCATAAATCCGTGGTCCTTGCCACATAGCTCAGCACATTGGCCGCGGTATATGCCTGGCTCATCAATACGCGTCCAAGCTTCATTGATAAAACCGGGGTTAGCATCCTTTTTGACGGCAAAGTCGGGCACCCACCAGCTGTGGATGACGTCATCTGAAGTGACCAAGAAGCGAACTTTTTCGCCCGTCGGCACAACGAGGGGGTTATCAACTTCACGAAGATAGTTCTCGCTCTTCTCGAACTTATTACTTATTTGTTCTTGTTGAGTTGCGAGACGGCTAAAAAATTCGACCTCACGGTCAAAATATTTGTAGTGCCACTTCCATTGAGAGCCTGTGACCTGAATAGTGACGTCAGCGTCCGAGGTATCTTCCATAGCAATTAGGGTAGAAGTCGCTGGAATCGCCATACCAACCAATATCAGGAAAGGTATCAAGGTCCAAAGAATCTCGACTTTTACGTTCTCATGGAATTTTGCAGGTTCGCGACCGCGGGATTTGCGGTGTCGGATCATGGAATAAAACATGAGTCCAAAAACCACCACACCAATGACACAACAGATATAAAATACTGTCATGTGCAAGTCGTACACGTCACGACTGACTTCTGTAACACCTTGCGTGAGGTTGAGGCTGCGCTCTTGGGATAGCGCAGATGCACTATACAACAGGGGTAGTGCCCATAACGGCTTCATTTTCACGTGACTTCTCCTCTCATTCTTCTTTGCTTTAGCAAAACGCTAGCTTGGAAGAACAAAGAGGTAAGCAGAAAAAGGAACAGCATCTCCCCAGAAATCACTTTCTCTACCAACTCTTTGTTGTAGTTTTTAAGTTATACTAATTTATATAGTTGGGTAGTATCATTTATTAACTAAAATCTACACAAAGATCTAGATCAAAAACGCCGAATGGTTAAAAAGTATCCATAAATGTTAAAAAAAGGCTGCCGAAGCAGCCTGAAATGTATTAACCCTTAGTGGGGGATTAGTGCAGGTGGGGGGTTAATACATCCTCTTCAAACATAAAACTTTGGGTTTGGCTTAAACGCGATGATAGACGAATACGTTGTAAAGCGCGTTTATCGAATCCATTGACCCATGCGACAACTACATCGCTTGTTCCGGATAACACGGCTTGTTCAAGTGCCCAAGCGCGATCGTGAGTTTTACCCGGACGTAACCATCGAATACGCTGACGTGGAATACCAGCATCGACAAGCTGTTGAATGAACTGGCTATGCCCACCAATGACGGTAATCCAACGTTGTCCGATGCTGTGGACCGCGGCTTCAAGTGCTGCCGATAGACTTGACGGAGCGAGGTTGGCAGTCATAGTCTCTGGTTGTTGAGCTTTGTATGTCCACATGCCAGGGTGATTACTGAAATCTGATTGTAGTCTTTTCATAAAGAAGCTCCATTACGGATGATGCCGACTGCAAGTCCTTCGATTGCAAAAACTTGTTGTGCGAGATCCACAACAATCGTCGAAAACTCTTCATTTTCTGGATGCAACAAGACTTGTCGGCCTTTCTGTTCAAATCGTTTAACTGTGACTTCGTCTTCGACGCGGGCGACTACAATCTGCCCATTTCGCGCTTGTTCGGTTTTATGGACGGCTAGTAGGTCGCCGTCCAAAATTCCAATATTTCTCATGCTCATCCCGTTAACACGAAGCAAAAATTGCGCGCTGGGATAAAACATGGATTCGTCTAATTGGTAGTGCCGCTCAATATGCTCTTGCGCTAAGATAGGCTCACCAGCCGCTACTTGACCAATCAGCGGTAAACCGAGTTCTTCCTCAATATCCTCACCGATTAATCGAATGCCGCGTGACATACCGGGCATGATTTCAATGACACCTTTTTTAGCTAAAGCTTTTAAATGCTCTTCGGCGGCGTTAGCTGAGCGAAAGCCCAACCGACTCGCTATTTCAGCGCGCGTTGGCGGCATACCGGTTGCTTGTAAGTTATCTTTAATTAACTCAAGAATTTCGGCTTGTCTGGGAGTCAGTGGACGCATTTCAGTTACCTGTTTATCTGTACAGTATACTGTGAGTATATACAGGTATTTTTGATATGCAAGTCATTTTATTCGACGACTTTTTAGAACGGAATTGTTATGATTATTGTCTTACTGTTTTAAACGCAAGGGTAGCAAGGAATATCATGACTGCGGTGAGCTGGAGTTACGCGCTCTTAAAGCATCCTATTCGATGGATGACACGAGCAATGACCATAATTGATAAACCCGAGGCCGATCAAGCGGATATCACCGGTGCACCTGTGGTATACGTGATGCGATCGAATGCTAAGTCGGATTTTGCGATTCTGCAACGTGCTGCGCGAGAGAATAATCTACCCGATCCGCAACAGCCGCTCTATATCAATGGAAAGTCATTTGACCGTGTACTGTTACTACCCGAACGTGATGACAGTGCTTCTGCACGTGCGTTGTCGCAGTTCCAAGCGCTACTTGAAGCGCATCAGGCTGACCCCGACATCGACGTACAGCTATTACCTGTGGGCGTATTTTGGGGGCGTAAGCCAGGTCAAGAAGCGCATGCGGGCAATGCTATGACGGGTGACTTAGACAATCCCGGTCATCTGCGAAAGTTCTGGTTGATCATGTTCTCTGGGCGTCAGGTTCTGTGCCGCATGTCGCGTCCTGTAAGTTTAGGTCAGATGAGTCGTCAAAGTGGCGCAGATTATCGTATCGCACATAAATTGGCGCGCGTGGCACGCGTTCATTTTGTGCGTATGCGCTATGCGGTGGCGGGTCCTAAGTTGAGCGACCGTAATGAGCTGATGAACCAGCTACTCGAAACGCCGGCACTTAAAAAAGCGATTAAAGATGAGCAACGCTCGAATAAAGCGGATGAAGCGCAGGCAGTAAAAAAGGCAAAAGGCTATCTCAACGAAATAGCCGCGAACTATAGCGAAACCCTAGTCCGTATATTAGATCGCTTTATGACATGGATGTGGAGTCGGATTTATAACGGTATTGATGTGCGTGGTGCCGATGAAGTCCGAAAGCTCGCTCAGCAAGGTCACGAAATTATATACGTGCCGTGTCATCGAAGTCATATGGACTACTTACTGTTAAGTTACGTCATCTATAAACAAGGTTTAGTACCGCCGCATATCGCAGCAGGCGTCAATTTAAATTTCTTCCCGGTCGGTTCGATTTTCCGTCGTGGTGGTGCATTTTTTATTCGTCGCTCCTTTCGTGGCAATAAGCTCTATTCGTCGGTATTCCGTGAGTACCTGTGCTGGTTGTTTCAAAAGGGCTATCCCGTTGAGTATTTTACCGAGGGTGGGCGCTCACGCACCGGGCGCTTGCTGCCGCCTAAAACGGGTATGTTTGCCATGACTGTGCAAGGTATGTTGCGAGGCCAACAACGACCCATCTCAATTGTACCCGTGTACTTAGGTTATGAGCACGTAATGGAAGTAGCGACTTACCTTAAAGAGCTTAAAGGTAAAAATAAAGAGAAGGAGTCGTTGTTCCAAGTACTTAAATCTGTCACCAAATTGAAGAACTTTGGTCAAGGGTTTGTCACGTTTGGATCGCCGATTGATTTGAAAGCCTACCTAGATAATCATGTTGATGATTGGCAGCGTTCTGTTACACGAGGTGCTGAAGAGCCTGAAAGACCCAGTTGGTTAACACCTACCGTCAATGGCTTAGCCGAGAAAGTTATGCGCGGCATCAACGACTGTGCGGCGGCCAACAGCGTTAATCTTACTGCATTAGCGTTATTAAGTTCTGAGCATAACGCGCTAACGCGAGAAGAACTGATTGCCCAAATTAATGTTTACCTGAATTTACTTCGCGAAGTGCCATACACGCATCACGTTAATGTACCAGAGCAGTCCGCAGATGAGCTACTGTCGTTGGCGCTACGTACCGATAAGTTTGAAGTACAAGACGATTCGATGGGGCAGGTGATTTCGCTGCATGCAGCTAACGCCATCGCAATGACTTATTATCGTAACAATGTGCTTCACTTAATGATATTACCCGGTGTTATTGCATCATTGATTCATGCTAAGCAAAAAGTGAACGTCACAACTATTGTTGAGCGTTGCAGAGCAGTATACCCGATGCTGCAGGCTGAGCTGTTCCTGTCTCATAACGATGCCGATTTGGATACATGGGTGCGTGCTATTGTGGAGGAGTTGGCTCGTCAACAGCTTGTCAGCCTTGATGATGAAACCGTGCGTGCTGCTAGCCGAGAGACCGCTGCTTGGTTGCAACTTAAGTTGTTAGCTGGCAGTGCGAGCGAGACGCTGCAACGGTATGCAATCGTTTTAGAGTTGTTACAGCAAGCCCAGCCGATAAAACGCGCCGAACTTGAGCGTCAGTCGATAACACTTGCTGAGCGACTTAGCTCGATTCATGGAATTGATGCGCCGGAGTTTTATGACAAAAAAGTAATGACCAGTTTCATTGCAAGTTTAAAGGCGCAGTCACTATTGCAAGTGAATGATGATGGTGATCAGGTTGCTGCACCAGAAATTGGCGCGTTAAGTGATGATATTGACGAGCTGCTCGATCCGACGATTCTGCAAACCATTCGGCAGTCGGTCCAGCAATTGATGGTCAGCGCAGATTAGCCGCGTTGACCATCAATCGGGTTAACTAATACCAATAGTGAAGCGCGAGACTCACGCCGATAACCATCCCTACATAATGATTATGCAGAAAAGCCTGGAAACAGGCTTTAGGCGCGCGTTCTCGTATCATCCAATGTTGATAACCAAATAAGCCAGCCGCCGCAATAAGACCAACCCATGCGTACCACTGCACATTAAGTTGATGCCAGAGCAAAGCGAGGATGATTAAAGTGACAAGCTGTAAACCAGCGATAATAAGTCTATCGTAACGACCAAACAGGATAGCCGTACTTTTGATTCCAATTTTGAGGTCATCCGTCCGATCAGCCATAGCATACTCAGTATCGTAGGCAATCGTCCAAACGATATTGGCAAAGAATAAACCGCCTGCGAGCCACCATTGATCATTGTTGAGCGCACTGAAGGCCATCAAAATGCCAAAGCTAAAGGCGATACCGAGTACCACTTGAGGGAGCTGCGTCCAACGTTTGCAAAACGGGTATAGTGACGCGACTCCCGCTGCTGCGAAAGCCAGCATAATGGTTTGCGTATTGAACTGAAGTACCAGTAGAAATGCGAGTAATAATAGGCCGAAAAACAACAGAATGGCCTCTGTGCTATTCACCTCTCCAGCGGCAAGAGGGCGTAACTTTGTGCGCTCGACATGACCGTCAAGATTGCGATCGGCGAAGTCATTAATCACACAGCCCGCCGAGCGCATTAGGAATGTGCCTAACATGAAAATGACGACGACTTTGAGGGGCGGGTTACCGGCTCCCGCAATAAGCAATGCCCACAGCGTTGGCCATGCAAGCAAATAGGTGCCTATCGGTCGATCGGCACGCATTAAACGCCAATAGCTATTCAATTTATTCATTGACTACCTCAGTATATCGGCACGGGGCTTAAAAAGAATTCACTGACTAAAACGTTTTGCCCTTGAGTGTTGAATAGACTTCGCCGACCCCATATAGCTTCGTTTTGCTGATAATAATACCGATTAATTCGGCTGATACCATGATCTAATGGTAGTTGAGTGACTTCAAATGTCGAACGCTTGAGATCGGATTGATTAAATAATGATTGGCCCAGTGATTGAGTGCCGAGTTCACCTAGATTAAGGTTTTTATGGTCGGCCGCCGATATAGGAAAAACACTGCGAGCAAAGACAAAGGGCTGTTCGTCTAGCTTAAGTAATACTTCTCGAATTATGAAGTGCGTCTGTTGGGGAAACTCTGCGCGTTCGTTGGCAAAAGGGGAGGCTACAGCTTGACCGATGAGTTCAACCGCAAAAGTGCCCGGTAATGCACTGAGTTTGGCAGTGAGTGATTTTTCGTCCAGTAACCAGTCACTGACGAGTGGCTTTAAGTGGACGTCAGAGGCATGCTGCCAATGACAAGGCTCAGTACTGAGAAATTGTACAGACATAGTTATTGGTACTTAAGATATTCTTTGGCTATCATACCAAAGCCATTGCCGTTAAACATTATAAAGGCTATAGAATTATGATCCCGCAACGTTGGCTTATCAACATCGTATTGATTTTAAGTTTAACGACACTATCGGCTGGCATTGCGCGAGCGCAAGATGTCGCCTACTACGGATTTGAACCGGATATCATTACCAACTTTGTGAAAGATAAAGACGAGTATCGGCTAGGCTTTATCCGAGTCGCTGTTGAGGTGATGGTTGATAATCCAAAGAATGTGAGTGTGGTGGAACATCATGCACCGCTGATACGCGATGCGTTCATTCAAATATTGAGTACCGCCAGTGAACATCAAATCAAAACGATGACAGGGCGTGATCAACTGCGTTTGAAATGCTTTGAACGGGCTCAAGAATTAATGACGCAAGAAACGGGTAACCCAGTGATTAAACAAGTCATTTTCACCAAATACTTGTATCAATAGCGTGGCTTCGGTTTCAGTTGACGAACTGTGATACCAGCGATGCAGCCTGCTATTAAGCCAGCTAAGTGAGCTTCATTAGCTACATTGACCCAAAGCACATCGGTATACCCGAGTATCAACCAACCAAGCATAAATAAGATGAGTGCCGGCGGCAGCTTTAGCGGTGTGTTACGCTGCCCACTGTATAACCAACAAAATCCAAGCAGGCCGTAAACAACACCCGACATGCCGCCAAAATTAGGACCGCTCACATAAAACTGAACAACGTTAGCACTGACGGCGGTAAGCACGAATAACGCGAACAACCAGCGCGTACCTAAGTAGACCTCAATACGTCCGCCAAGATACCACCACCAAAATAAGTTAAAAACGATGTGGGTAGCGGAAAAGTGAAGAAAGGCGGGGGTTAGTAAGCGCCAAGGTGCATCGAGCGGAAGCTGAGAAAAGCTATCGCTGATGATAAAGTAACGGACAAAAGCATCACCGCCCGCCATAACGCCCATAAACATAAGCACGCAAATCACGGCAACGATACGGGTTAACCAACCTGTGTTTTTCATCAGATCAGTCACTAATTGGCGGTTTTTTGTGCTTTGTTGAACAGCGATAATATCGGGGTCAGCCTTAAACTCGTCGATGAGTTGGCGTGCCCGTGCTTCGTAACTGCTTTGATGCAGTAACAAATCTAGCTTACCGTTTCGTTCACTCACGCTGACAGGGATTCCTTGGCTACGAAGCCACGCATATAACTGCTGAAGATAGGGGCCATCCTGAGTTGTGAGTAAACGTTTCATTAATTTATCCCTGCTCGACCGCGTCTGGATAGGCCGCTTGCCAAGCGGTAAAACCGCCATCCATACTACTCACTTGCGTGAGACCTTGGGATTCGAGCACCAACGCGGCTTGTTGACTGCTTATACCGTGGTAACACACGACAATCACTTGAGCGTCTTTATCGGTATTCGCTAGAAAGTCACCAATATTGTCGTTGTTGAGCGGTTGCGCATTAGGGATATGACCCGCGTGAAAGGATTGCGGGTCTCTGATATCAACGAACACGGGCGAGGTGTCCGAAGCCCATGCTTGGTGGGCTTCTACCAATGAAATATGACGAACAGACTGAGTCATCGTTAGTCCCAATTAAGAATGACTTTACCTGACTGACCCGAGACCATGGTTTCGAATCCCTCTTCGTAGTCATCGACTGACATTTGATGGGTCAGAATCGGTGAAATATCTAAGCCTGATTGCAGCAAACTGGCCATTTTGTACCAAGTTTCAAACATTTCACGACCATAGATACCTTTAATGACCAGACCCTTAAAGATAACTTCGTTCCAGTCAATGGCAACGTTTTCAGGTGGAATACCTAACATTGCAACCTTACCGCCATGGTTCATCGTCGCAAGCATTTGCGAGAACGCTGATGGTACACCGGACATCTCTAAGCCTACGTCAAAGCCTTCTTTCATGCCCAGCTCTGACATAACGTCTTTAAGACTCTCTTCTGCCACGTTAACGGCACGAGTTACACCCATCTTTTTGGCTAGCTCAAGTCGGTATTCGTTCACGTCGGTGATCACCACGTGACGCGCACCAACATGACGAGCCACTGCCGCCGCCATAATACCGATTGGACCTGCGCCGGTAATCAGAACATCCTCGCCAACGAGATCAAAGGCAAGGGCGGTATGCACCGCGTTACCCAACGGATCCATGATGGCCGCCATATCGTCAGTGACATCATCTGGCAGTTTAAACGCGTTATCGGCCGGGATAACCAAATATTCGGCAAACGCGCCTGGGCGGTTGACCCCAACACCATAGGTATTGCGGCACAAATGACGGCGTCCAGCACGACAGTTGCGGCAGTGACCACAGGTAATATGCCCTTCACCGGATACACGATCACCGACTTCAAAGCCGCGCACGCCATCACCCATGGCGGCTACTTCACCCACGTATTCGTGGCCTACAACCATAGGCACTGGAATCGTTTTTTGTGACCAATCGTCCCATTTATAAATGTGGACATCGGTACCGCAAATCGCGGTCTTTTTAATTTTGATGAGAACGTCGTTGTAACCATATTCCGGCTTCTCGACGTCGGTCATCCAAATACCCGGTTTTGAATGCAATTTCGCTAATGCTTTCATAATCAGTCCTTAGACTCGGTGTTAAATAACACCGAGGTCTTTACCAATACGTGTAAATGCTTCAATGGTGCGGTCAAGTTGATCGCGTGTGTGCGCCGCAGACATTTGCGTACGAATACGCGCTTTGCCCTTAGGTACGACAGGGAATGAGAATCCGATGACATAGATACCTTCTTCGAGCAAACGATCAGCCATTTCAGAAGCAAGGCGTGCGTCGCCAATCATGACTGGAATAATCGCATGATCAGCACCGCTCAGAGTAAAGCCCGCCGCTTCCATTTCGGTTCTGAAATAGGTTGCGTTGTCCCAGAGTTGCTCACGCAATTCGTTACCGTGCTCAAGCATTTCAAGCACTTTAATAGACGCTTGAACGATAGCCGGCGCTACTGAGTTAGAGAATAAATAAGGACGCGAACGTTGGCGTAACCAATCGATTACTTCCTTTTTTCCCGATGTGTAACCACCTGAAGCCCCGCCTAAGGCTTTACCTAGAGTGCCCGTGATGATATCAACACGACCTAAAACGTCGCAGTATTCATGGGTACCTTTACCGTTAGCGCCCAAGAACCCGGTTGCATGACAGTCATCCATCATTACCAAGGCATCGTATTTGTCGGCTAAATCGCAAATGCCTTTTAAATCTGCAATAACACCGTCCATTGAGAACACGCCATCAGTCGCAATCAGCTTAAAACGTGCGCCATCGGCATCGGCTTGTTTAAGTTGTTGTTCAAGGTCATCAAGATTATTGTTTTTGTAGCGGTAGCGTTTTGCTTTACTAAGACGGATGCCATCAATAATACTGGCGTGGTTTAACTCATCACTGATAATAGCGTCTTCTGGGCCCATCAAGGTCTCAAACAGACCCCCATTGGCGTCAAAACACGAAGAATAAAGAATCGTGTCTTCGGTACCCAGAAAGTCACTGAGTTTCGTTTCGAGGGTTTTGTGAATATCCTGCGTGCCGCAAATAAAGCGCACTGATGCAGTACCAAAACCGTGCTCATCAAGGCCTTGCTTGGCCGCTTTAATCAGGTCAGGGTGATTGGCAAGACCTAAGTAATTGTTGGCACAAAAGTTCAACACTTGTTGACCATTAACGGTAATTTCAGAACTTTGATCAGAAGTGATAACACGTTCTTTTTTGTACAGGCCGTCTGATTTGGTCTGCTCGAGTTGCTCATTAAGGTGCTGATAAAAATTTGTGTTCATTACGAAATCCTGTTCAGTCATTTGGCTTTCTTAACATTACCCTGTATTTTACGCATGTTCACTGAAAGCCGCATCCCTAATTTGCAAAAGCTATAAAGATGAGCCAGTTTTGAGGATGTACTGTAAAGTTTGCACAACGTTAAAACGAGGAACCTATGCACCGTAGAGCTATTTATCCTGGCACTTTTGATCCCATAACTAATGGCCACGCCGACCTCATCGAGCGCGCTGCAAGCCTGTTCAGTGAGATCATCGTCGGTGTAGCAGAAAGTCCAAGTAAGAAGCCGTTATTTAGCTTGCAAGAACGGGTGCTATTAGCTCAACAAGTGACTGAGAAGCTCGATAATGTCCGTGTGGTGGGCTTTTCAGGACTTTTGGTTAACTTCGCTAAAGACCACGAAGCCTCGGTGCTTATCCGTGGATTGCGCGCCGTCTCAGACTTTGAGTATGAATTCCAGTTAGCCAATATGAATCGTCGTCTATTTCCAGAATTAGAGAGTGTTTTTCTCACGCCGGCTGAAGAAAATTCGTTTATTTCTTCCACGTTAGTTAAGGAAGTCGCACTTCATGGCGGAGATGTCGGTGAGTTCGTGGATGCGCGAGTGGCTGAGGCGCTGCAGCAGAAGTTTGCTGGCCAGCGCCCTTAATCAGTTAAGCAATAGCGCTTTGGTAAAAAACCAGCCCCATCAGTACCGGGCAGATATAGCGTAAATGCCAACGCAGTAAACGGTAGCGCAATCCCTGCGCTGCCAACGCTGTAACATGATTACTGCGCTTCCAGAACCAGCCGATAACAAGCAAGTAAAATAATCCCGACAGCGGTAATTGGAATTGTGTTACGGCGGTAACCACCCAGCCAAACAGCGGCTCAAACCAGAGCACTAGGGACAGCGCGAGCAGCGCGATAACGAGCATGGCAATGGCGACGGCGACAGGACGTGGTAAGTCGTGCTCTTCTAGTAAATAGGAGACCGGCACCTCCGCCTGCGCCATGGTTGATGTGAGTGCGGCTATGCTGAGTAAAATAAAGAAGCCAAAGCCAACCCATAAACCGGCAAAGCCCATACTGCCGAACAGTTCTGGTAAAACAGCGAATATCAACTGTCCTTCACCAATAAACTGGTTGCCTTGTTCAACGGAAACGCCCAATTTAATAGCGACAAATAATGCAGGAATAATCAGCAAGCCCGCTAAGAATGCGACCAACGTATCTAACGCGGCTACAGATAAACTTAAACGACCCAATTGCGCACCCGGACGCAAATATGAGCCGTAAATCATCATGCCGCCCAAACCAATCGATAACGAGAAAAAAGCCTGACCCATGGCGGCTATATAAATATCGGGATCGGTAAACTGTTGAACCTCCGGAATCAGATACGTTTTAAAGCCTTCGCCTGCACCGGGTAAACTGGCTATGTAAACGATGAGCCCGACTAATAGAATAACCAGCAGCGGCATCAAACGTTTTGACCAGAGTTCGATACCTTGTTCGACGCCTTTAAGGACAACCGAGGCAGTAAGAATTAAGAACACGGAGGTAAAGACCAGATCGCGCACCATGCTGCCGGTCAGTAAAAAGTCAGCAATGCCTGACAAGCCCATGGCAGTGGCAAGATAGCCCAGTGCGTGAACTAACATCCAACCGGCAACGATGTGATAGAAACTTAACATTAAACACGAGCCAATGACGTTAAGTAACCCCATCGTCGCGCCTACCGGACGCATGCGTTCCTCGCTAAGTTGTTTGAGCGAGCGAACTGGATTGGCTTGCGCGTGATGACCAATAAGCATCTCACTATAAAGCGCAGGAATAGCAAGCACAAAAATCACACACAAATAGACGAGTAAAAACGCGCCGCCGCCATGATTTGCAACCTGGGTCGGAAACCCCCAAATGTTACCTAAACCAACGGCTGACCCCGCCGCCGCTAACACGAATCCAATTCTTGACTTAAATGAGTCACGCATAAGGACAAAACAACTTTAGTTAAATATTAAGTAAAAGAGGTGGCATTCTAACGGACTGAGAAAATTTTGCCCTATCTTTTTTTACCAATAAAAGGTAACATTCGCGACCAAATTTTATGCTTGTGGCGAGTGCATAAAGGGATTTACGCGAGTGCCGCAAGAAATAACGTTCGTTTAATGCAAGACCGTATCTCAGGAGCCCTTGTCATGCCAAATTTGGATCTGAGCCGCTACGGCATCAATGATGTCCAAGAAGTTGTTCATAACCCCTCTTATGATGTTCTATTTGAGGAAGAAACTCGCAACGACCTGCATGGTTTTGAAAAAGGAACCGTGACCAAGCTCGGTGCCGTTGCAGTAGATACTGGTATCTTTACCGGTCGTTCACCAAAAGATAAATACATCGTTAAAGACGACACAACACGTGACACTGTTTGGTGGGCGGATCAGGGTAAGAATGACAACAAAGCGATGTCGCAAGAAACCTGGACACACTTAAAAGGGTTGGTGACCAATCAGCTATCGAACAAACGCTTGTTTGTCGTTGATACGTATTGTGGTGCTAATGAAGATACGCGCCTAGCGGTGCGCTTCATCACCGAGGTGGCTTGGCAAGCGCATTTCGTGAAAAACATGTTTATTCGTCCATCAGGGGAAGAGTTAGAAAACTTTGAGCCTGACTTTGTGGTGATGAACGGAGCAAAATGCATCAACCCAGATTGGCAAGAGCAAGGTCTTAACTCAGAAAACTTCGTGGCGTTTAACCTGACCGAAAAAATCCAGTTGATTGGCGGTACATGGTACGGCGGTGAGATGAAAAAAGGTATGTTCTCGATGATGAACTACTTCTTGCCGTTACAAGGCATGGCATCGATGCACTGCTCAGCTAACGTGGGTAAAGACGGTGATGTTGCGGTGTTCTTCGGTTTATCGGGAACCGGTAAAACAACATTGTCGACGGATCCAAAGCGAGCACTTATCGGTGATGATGAGCACGGTTGGGACGACGATGGCGTATTTAACTTTGAAGGCGGTTGTTATGCGAAAACTATCAACCTGTCTAAAGAAGCGGAGCCTGATATTTATAATGCCATTCGTCGTGATGCGCTATTAGAAAACGTCACCGTGCGCGAAGATGGCAGCGTTGATTTTGATGACAATAGCAAAACTGAGAATACCCGCGTTTCGTATCCGATTTATCACATCGATAATATCGTTAAGCCAGTGTCAAAAGCGGGGCATGCGAAGAAGGTTATTTTCCTAACTGCAGATGCGTTTGGTGTATTACCTCCTGTATCAAAGTTAACTAAAGAGCAGGCGCAGTACCACTTCTTGTCTGGCTTTACAGCTAAATTAGCGGGCACTGAACGTGGCGTCACTGAACCCACGCCAACCTTCTCAAGCTGTTTTGGTGCGGCTTTCTTGACGTTGCACCCGACTCAGTATGCTGAAGTACTAGTGAAGCGTATGGAAGCTGCCGGGGCTGAAGCGTATTTAGTTAACACCGGCTGGAACGGAACCGGTAAGCGAATTTCCATTAAGGCAACGCGCGCAATCATTGATGCCATTCTTGATGGTTCGATTGAAGATGCTGAATTCCATCAGTTGCCATACTTCAACTTGGCAATGCCGACTGCATTGGCGGGCGTTGAAGATAGCGCTATTCTTGATCCGCGTAATACATACGAGGACGTAGAGGACTGGAACTTGAAAGCGAAAGACCTCGCGCAGCGTTTTGTAGCGAACTTTGAGAAGTTCACTGATACTGAAAACGGTAAAGCGTTAGTAGCTGCAGGACCCAGCGTTTAAATAAATCGCAGCTTACAAATTGAAACAAAATAAAAACCCGCAACGGCTGTTGCGGGTTTTTTTTGCTCTGTAAGATATACTCAATTCTAAATTACGTATTTTTTACATTTATCTAAACGCTGCGAGAATCATGAATATACAAATAACAAACTTAACTAAGCGTTATAAGACCGTCACCGCGGTTGATAATATATCGCTCACGGTCAACTCAGGCGAAATATACGCATTGCTAGGACCCAACGGCGCAGGTAAATCATCTTTAGTGCGTATGCTGGTGGGTTTAACCCAAGCTGACGAGGGCAGTATTGAAATTTCCGATGCCAGCGGTCCCCGTCCTCAACTCAGTCCTGAGGACTTCGCCTATTTACCTGAAGATCGAGGCTTATATCAAGATCGGACGATACTGGATAACCTAGGCTTTATTGCTGAATTACGTGGTCTAGAAAAGTCGCTAGCGCAGCAGCGCATTGACCAATGGTTAGCGTATTTTGATCTCACTGATCGGAAAAAGGAGCCCATGCGACAGCTTTCCAAAGGTAATCAGCAAAAGGTGCAGTTAATTGCGACACTGATTCACGATCCCGATTTGGTGATTTTAGATGAGCCATTCTCAGGTCTCGATCCGGTTAACCAAGAGCATGTGATGAACGTTTTAACCGACTTGAAGCAACGGGGTAAGACAGTACTACTGAGCGCTCATCAAATGGCATTGGTGGAACGTCTCGCCGATAAGATGTTGTTGATGTCTCATGGGCGTGCGTTAGCACAAGGTACATTGGCTGAAATACGTGCAAAACTGCAACCTCAGCGAGTTTATCGTATCGAATGTGATGCTGAAGTCGCTCAACGTCAATGGGCCCAACATGAGGCTATCGTTGATGTGTCTGTGATAGATACCGATTTGGCACATGTGACAGTTGACCCTTACGTCGATGTCCAGCATTTATGGCCAGATCTTAATCAACATGTACCCATGCGCAGCTTCTCGCCGCTACAACTTGGATTGCATGAGTTGTATCTCAACACCATTGAGCAAAACAATAACAAATCAAAGGATGTTCAGCATGAGCCTGCTTAGTAGCAAAGTATCGAAAATCGCGTGGTGGGAGTTCCGTCGCTTTTTCAAATGGAAGCAAGAGCTTATCTCTATCGGCCTACTGGTTGTCATCATGGCTGTAAGTACGGGGTGGGGAGCGATTAGTGCCGTATTCGAAGAGCAATATAATGGCGCAATTTATTTCGAGCAACGCGCTAACCCCGGCGACTATGAAGCCCCTAAAGATATCACTTTGCGTGACGCAGGCTCGATGGAAATTGAGAAGTGGAAGTCGCAGCTACCAGAGACGCTCGACGTCGTGGTGATTGTCCACCCAGATAATACAGCGACACTGCGCGTGCATAAACGTGACGATTGGCAAAGCGATTTAACCGACTTACTACAAAGTTACTTACAAACGTTACGCGTTGCTGGATTAGCGCTTACCGATGAGCAGCGTGCAGTTCTCGACTCTAAACCCGAAGTAACGCTTGATATTGCTAAAGTCGATGTTGATGAGTCGGTAACTGATGACGAAGGAAGTAGCGAGCTGGGAATGTTTTTAGGTATTGGTATCTCCGTTGGCGTATTTACCGGTTTTGGCTTGATGATGATGTCGATTACGGCGGAGAAACAGCAGCGAGTGACTGAGCAGCTACTAACGATTATTTCCCCACGCGAGTGGATGGATGGGAAGATTGTTGGCATCACCTTACACAGTTTGAAGGCGATGGTATTCATCGGCTTATTCTTTGGCGCTATCGCATTACTCGCTGCGAGCTTTAGTAGCGATGGTTCAATAAGTTTTACCTTTGATCCCTTTGTTGTGATTGCATCGTTTGTGTTTGTCATGCTCGGCTTACTGATGATTAATGCAATGCTGGCAGGTTTCTCGGCCACGATTGACGACCCGAATCATTCATCACGTAGCTCGTTTATGCTCATCCCGTTGTTGCCTATATTTCTTTGCTTCAGCGTTGTCGATAGTCCGGACGGTACGCTCGCACAAATTATGAGTATTTTACCCGTTTCATCATTCATGATGATGCCAGCGCGCTTGGCACAAACCGACGTCGCTTGGTGGCAAATAGGCCTCAGTTTAGCGTTGTTAGTGGTCAGTCTTATCTGGATGCGGAACGTTGCGGCTCGTTTGTTTGCTATGGGAATACAATTCTATGGTAAAGAGCCCAGTTGGAAAGATATTTGGAATGCCATACGAGGCTAATGCTTAAACTAAAAAACGCCGCAAAATGCGGCGTTTTTTATGATACTCAAGACTTACTTAATTTGCTCAATGTGGTCGATAGCAAAAGGCGGTTTGTCTTCTGCTTGTTCGACTAAGAATGAGTTCATCCAGCGCATCAATCGGATGCTGTAATCGAGTTGTGCTGCCATATGACGGTTACCATGTCCTTCGCCTGGGTACAACACCAAGCGGACGGGTACATTACCGTGCGTCTTAAGGTAACGATAAAGCTCCATGGATTGCGATGGATGCACACGGGTGTCTTCCTTGCCGTGCATAATAAGGATAGGCGTGCGCGCTTTTTCCGCATGATAGATAGGTGAACGCTCGAGGTACCATTGCCATTTATCCCAAGGATAGCTGCGAGCGTGTACGGCGTTCATTTCTTTGGCAATATCGGTCGTACCAAACTTTGAAAGGTTATCGCTGATACCAACAAACATCACGCTTGCGGCAAAATGTTCAGTTTGAGCGGTCGCACCCCAAGCTGACGCGTAACCACCATAAGAACCACCCGTGATCCCAACGCGAGCTTCATCAGCTAGACCCATATCGACCAGATGCTGTTTGCCATCAACAATATCGTCAAATTCTTTACCCGCGTAGTCATTTTGGCTAAGTTTAGAGAACTCCACACCACGGCCTGTGCTACCACGGTAATTAGGGAAGAATAACGCGTAACCTTGCGCTGCCGCATGTTTCACTGGCGATGAGTAACGATCTAACCAGCCATTAGAGTAATGTGACTCAGGACCTCCATGAATAACCATAATCAAAGGGTATTTTTCACCTTCTTGATAGTCAGTTGGATAAACAAGGATTCCTTCGAGTTCAAGACCATCGCGCGCTTTATAAGTGATCGTTTCCTGCTTAGGCATCGTCACTTCTTCTAACCATGGATTAGAAAAGGTTAAACGGTTTAAACCACGCGAGGTAAACTCAAATGCTTCATTAGGATGGGCAGGGCGGTTGCCTCGTAAGACAATCTTATCCACGCCAGCAGCACCGTCTAAACCGGTAAAGATCGCTTCACCCGCGTCAATCAAGTCGCGATTCTCCAGGAACTGCAGGGTTAACGCTTTGACTTCTGATTCGGTGCCCCGGTGACCTAACCAAACTAACTCCTGCTCAGTACGCCAGGTAAAGTCTTGGATTGAACCTTGGTAATCGGGTAGTACACGACGGATAGTAGCGTCTTGGGTATTGTATACCTTGAGTACGCTGGCTGATGGATCGTTATAATCAGCGGCACTGATCAATGCAACATACTGACCGTTTGGTGAAAATTCGGCTTTGCCCAGCTTTCCTTCAGTAGCAATACTCGCAACAGTCTCACCAGTTATAGACATGATTTGATATTGGCTGCTCATGTAGAGATCGTCGACTAACGGCGTTGGAGCGGTGCGTACCAGTAGTTGCTCGTCATTTGGACTCCATTGAGCAGAGATGACCTGAACATCATCAGGAGTCATTTGTTGAGCCTCTGCATCGGCTTGGCTCAAGTCGACTTGGTATAAATGACGGTAGGTAAGATCCTCTTCGTAGACTTCTGCTTTGAAACCGTACTCAGCCTCTTTTTTGGCGTCTTTGTCGCTGCTACCCGTTGAGAGAAAAATTAATGACTGACCATCTGAACTTAAATCGTACGCTGTGATTGAGCCATCGAATTCGTAAACTGATTGGACGCCACCACCGGCGAGTGGAATGCGATAGAGTTCGCTGTAATCATCGCCGTCACGCTTAGCGGTAAAGTAAATATATTCGCTGTTAGGGCCGAACTCGACGTCAGAAAAAGATTCATCCTTGCTTAAATAAACCGTTTCCTTACCATCACTGGTTCGAATAACTAATTCGGTTTTACCACTGTCGTCCTTGTCGGTATAAGGGCGTGCGGGGTAGTACTTGGTAATAGCCGTGAATTGACCGTTAGGGGATAGGTTAACATCGACAACCGATTGGGCCGTAACCGTCTCCATTAATGTCATGTCGCGCGCTTGTCCTGTTACGGCCAAGCCCAACAAACTGACAGCTCCGAGCGTTCTCGCTATCATGGTGTTCTCCATTTAAGGTTGTTGTAATTTATTCTACTTTAGCACGTCGAGTGGCCTCTGCACCGCGAGCGACAAGACGCACTTGTTGTATTGTTTGTTCTGCGATCTGAAGCCGTTGGGTGTCATCGACGTCGAAGCAATCGGCACCTGCGCTGAACACAATTTTTACGATTGCATCAGACTGCAAGTCAGCGAGCCGAGCGCTGAAACCTTGCTCGTCACGTAAATATTCAATGAGTTCAGCCTTAAAATGCTCGAGTTCGCGTTCAACCGCCTTACGGAACTCGCGAGAGCGACCTGTGCGCTCTTGTAATAACAATCTAAAAATAGCGGTATTATCAGCCACAAATTGCATGAAGGTCTCGATTGAAACACGAATAATTGAGCCACCTTTATCAATGCGTTGGCGTGCTTGTCGAAGCAGTTGTCGAAGCGTCAAACCACACTCGTCGACCAGGGTGAGTCCGAGCTCATCCATATTACGAAAGTGGCGATAAAAGGAGGTGGGGGCGATACCTGCTTCACGAGCGACCTCACGAAGACTCAGGCTTGAAAAGCCGGTTTCCGCGCTCAACTGATTCATCGCGGCGTTGATCAAAGCGCGTCTGGTTTTTTCTTTTTGTTGTGCTCGTACACCGAGCGTTTGGGCTTTTTCCAAAATCGTGTCCAAAACTGTGCTTCATGTCGTAAATAGAATAATAACATAGCTTAAAAGACAATCATTGCTTGAGTTTTTTTATTAAAGAAGTAGAATTCAGCGTACAGGTGTTAGCTGATCTTTAAAGATTATCAGTTTTAACTACCTGGCGTGGTAAGAATTAACTAAATGTGAGTTACGAATGAATTCGATTAATGCAAAACCCCCAATCATCTGGTTGAATGTTTGGGTGTTCGCAATTACCTTCGCCATTGCGGCGATAGGTGTACCTGTTTATGCCTATGTACATGGCATTGATTCCAGTCTTTGGTGGGCATTGTTGGGAACAGCCTGCTTCGCGGGTATTTCAATCACCGCCGGCTATCACCGGTTATGGTCCCACAAGGCTTATAAAGCGCACCCTATTGTGCGTTTCCTGTTCGCAATTGGCGGTGCCGTTGCGTTACAAAATAGTGTGCTGCACTGGTCAAGTGACCATCGTGTGCACCATACTCATGTAGACGATAACGACAAAGACCCTTATTCAGCGAAACGAGGTTTTTGGTATTCGCATATCGGTTGGATGCTGCGTGAGTATCAAGCCAGTCGTTATAGCGACTACAACAACGTAAAAGATTTACAAGAAGACCCGATTGTCATGTGGCAACACAAGCACTATTTATTGCTTACCTTGCTGACTAACTTTGGTTGGCCATTGTTATTTGGCTGGATGATCGGTGACGTATTAGGTGGCTTGTTGGTTGTAGGGGTGTTGCGTCTTGTACTCAATCACCACACCACATTCTTTATTAATTCGCTGGCCCATATTTGGGGCTCGCAACCTTATACCGATAAGAACACAGCGCGGGATAATGGTGTGCTCGCTTTTTTGACCTTTGGCGAGGGCTATCACAACTACCACCATATCTTTTCGGCGGATTATCGAAATGGTATCCGTTGGTATCAATTTGATCCAACAAAATGGCTGATCCGTGGTCTATCGTATCTTGGACTGACAAGCGACTTGAAGCGCACATCGGGTTACCAAATTGAGCGTGCTAAATTGACCATGCAATTAACGCGTGTGTCAAGAAAGGCGAAGTCAGCACCGCAGGTGTTAATCGATAGCGCGCACGAACACTATCAGCAGATGGCAACCTGTTTGCGTGAGTATTATCAAACACGTAAGAAGCTGTTAGATGCTAAGGCTAAGCAGTTGAAAGAGCAGGTTCATTTCGACGGTTTGCAAGAACGCATCGATGAACTCAAGGAAAATCTTGAGGAGCAACAACGGCATTGGCGTTCATTGCTGACCGAGATTAAGCGTTACGCTTGAATCTGAATAAAAAATCAACAATAATGAGCACATACTTAATTGAATTGAGGAGTGCTCATGGATATTAATAATGCGTTATCTGCTGGTTTGCAGGGTATGCAACGAGCAAGTCAGCAAGTGACTGAAGCCAGTGCAGAACTCGCTAATCCTCAGGATAGTAATGCCCGTTGGCAGCAAGCTGACACAGATTCTGTGAACGGCTCGGAAACTGCGAGCGAGACGCTGAACAGTGTTCCAGCTAACACTGCAACTGATTCGCTGGTTTCTCTAGCGCAAGGCGAACAAGTATTTGAAGCGAACACGCGAAGCGTCGAAACAGCTGACGAAGTACTGGGTACTTTAATTGATACCAAGGTGTGATTATCTTTGAATATCTCACCTGCGTTACCTCCTTATCCCCCGATTACAGCACCTGCTAGTGAACAGCTAGCAGGTGATAATCAAGAGCGTCCTGCAGTAAAGCAACCCGAGTCAGTCGAGGGTGAGCAGACGTCGCAATCGAAAGCCGATGATAAGTCAGGCAAAGCAGAAGAACGCCCTTCAAAGCCATCCAATCGCGAGGAAGCTCAAGCAGCGCAAGAGTTGCAGGAGTTAAAACAGCGCGACCAAGAAGTGCGTGTGCACGAACAAGCGCATGCGGCTGCAGGTGGGCGCTATGCTGGGGCGCCGAGTTATGAATATGAACGCGGCAGTGACGGTAAATCGTATGCCGTAGCGGGGGAAGTGCAAATTGATGTCAGTGTGGTGGAGGGTGACCCGCAGGCCACAATTGATAAGATGGCGATTGTTAAGCGAGCTGCACTGGCACCGGCTGAACCTTCAAGTGCTGACCGTTCTATTGCCTCTGAGGCAACCCAAAAAGCATCGGCAGCTCGTGCCGAATTAGCACAGCAGCAACTCAACCCTGAGCAGAGCCAGCAAGCACAGCCTAGCTTTGCAGCCGATAAAGAATCATCTTCAGTCGATGAACAACCTAAAGAATCCGCTAGCACTGTAGTGGGCGCACGCTATAGCAAAGCGGTGAGCCCGAGTGCCGACCCGGGCTTTAGGGTGTCTGCTTAATCTTTTTTCGCTTTAGCGAAGGCATCTGCAAATGCGCTACCCATCGCAGATGATGCTTTATCTACAGGTTTCTTTTTGGCGTTAGCCGTCGCCGGAGACTTGCCCTGCTTATGAGTTTTCTTCGCAGGTGCTGCATCATCATTTTTGCGCATGCTGAGACCGATACGTTTTCTATCGATATCAACCTCAACAACACGTACCTTTACGATATCACCTGCCTTCACAACCTCACGAGGATCACTGACGAAGGTATCGGCGAGCGCAGAAATGTGAACAAGACCATCTTGGTGTACACCGATATCCACAAATGCACCGAAATTGGCAACATTGGTGACGACCCCTTCTAGCAGCATGCCGGGCTCAAGATCAGCGACTTTCTCTACACCTTCTTTAAACTGTGCGGTTTTGAATTCAGGGCGAGGGTCACGCCCGGGCTTTTCAAGTTCGCGAACGATGTCTCGCAGCGTGGGTAAGCCGACCGTCTCGGTGACAAAAGCATTTAAATCGAGTTGGTCAATCGCTGTTTTGTTACCAATGAGCTGCTCAACGGCAATGCCTGCTTTGTCAGCCATCGACTCAACAATGTGATAAGACTCTGGGTGAACAGCCGACGCATCGAGTGGGTGCTGACCTTCATTGATGCGCATGAATCCGGCGCTCTGTTCAAACGCTTTAGGTCCCATGCGCGGAACATCCATTAAGGTTTTACGAGTAGAAAAAGCGCCATGTGTATCACGGTACTCAACGATATTCTTCGCAAGTGTTTTGGATAGTCCTGCCACACGTTGCAGGAGCGCTGCTGAAGCTCGATTAACGTCAACGCCGACAGCGTTTACGCAATCCTCAACGACGGCATCGAGACTTTGAGCTAGCTGTGCTTGGCTAACATCGTGTTGGTACTGCCCCACGCCGATCGATTTCGGTTCAATTTTAACGAGCTCAGCCAGCGGATCCTGCAGGCGGCGCGCAATTGATACTGCACCACGTAAAGCAACATCCATGTTCGGAAACTCTTGCGCAGCGAGTTCCGATGCCGAATAGACAGAAGCACCTGCTTCGTTGACCATGACCTTGGTCGCTTTAACATCGGCATTCGCTTTCAGCATCTCGGCAACCAAGCTATCGGTCTCGCGTGAGTGGGTACCATTACCGATACTAATCAATTCCACTTTATGCTGTTTACAGAGTCCGGCTAAGGTGCGCATTGCCTTGTCTTTTTGGTTCTGCGGTTGAAACGGAAAAACAGTATTAGTATCCAGAACCTTACCCGTTTCATCGATAACCGCGACCTTCACCCCGGTGCGAACGCCCGGGTCGAGACCCATCGTGCGCTTGGCACCCGCTGGCGCGGCCATGAGCAAATCAGCCAAGTTATTTGCAAAAACTTGAATTGCTGCGCTCTCGGCTTGCTCACGTACCCGAGCCATGAGTTCGGTTTCTAGATGGAGCGATAGTTTTACTTTCCACGTCCACTGTACAACTTGGGCACGCCAAGCATCAGCAGGTCGACGTTGATCGGAAAACCCGACAAACTCAGCAATCATCCGTTCAACTTCAGCATCTTTCTGTGTTTCTAGTGAAGGTGCTGGATCCAACGACAACTGTAAGACGCCTTCGTTTCGACCGCGAAAAAGAGCGAGCGCGCGGTGCGATGGTATACGGTTAAATGCTTCAGCAAAGTCAAAATAATCGCGGAACTTGCTACCTTCTGTTTCTTTGCCTTTGACTACTTGAGCGCGTAAGTGAGCATGTGTCCATAAGTGGTTTCTTAGCTGTTTTAGCAACTCAGCCTGTTCCGAGAACCGTTCCATTAGGATAGCTCGAGCGCCATCCAATGCATCTTTTGGCTCATTAATTTTGTGCTCTGTATTGAGGTACGCGTTAGCGGTTTCGTCAGGTGTTAAGTCTGGATTGTGCCAAAGCTGGTCGGCTAAGGGTTCAAGCCCTGCTTCAATCGCAATCTGACCTTTGGTGCGACGTTTGGGTTTATAAGGTAGGTAGAGGTCCTCGAGCTCGGTCTTTGTATCTGCCGCATTAATTTTGGCGGCTAAATCGTCGCTGAGCTTTCCTTGCTCCTCGACTGAACGCAAGATAACGCCGCGACGTTCTTCTAATTCTGTTAAATAATTCAGGCGTTGATGCGCTTGTCTCAGTTGCGTGTCATCAAGGCCGCCGGTGAGCTCCTTACGATAACGCGCAATGAATGGGATGGTGGCACCCTCGTCGAGCAATTTGATAACTGCTGTTATTTGCTTTTCTTGTACGCTGAGTTCCTGCGCGATTTGCTGACTAATTCTTTCCATAAGTTACTCTACTTCTAAATCCAACTGGCCTCTATTGGCTCGGCTTTGCGTTACTGCAATCCGTTTCGCTAAAGGCGTGATACTGTATTTTATTAATGAACCAACATTGCTCGCCTTTCGGGGTCACAACGATGACTTCATCATCGACATGCTTCTTTAAAAGTGCTCTTGCCATCGGCGCATCGATCGAGACTACGTCTTTCGAGTCATAAATCTCATCAGGCCCAACAATCTGAAAACGACGGATTGTACCTTGCTCGTCTTCTATCTCAACAAATGCACCAAAAAATACTTGTCCATCTTGTTGAGGTGAATAATCGACCACCTTGAGCTGATCAAGGCGCTTACTCAAATAACGAATCCGGCTATCGATGCGGCGCAGCTTTTGCTTATTGTATTTGTAATCTGCATTCTCACTGCGGTCACCAAGGCTCGCAGCCCAGGAGACCTTTTCAACAGTTTCTCGGCGCTCAACACGCCATAAATGATTCAGTTCTTGTTGCAACTTATCGAAGCCATTTCGAGTGATAAGATTCGTTTTCATAATGTTTTAATGAATGTTATATATAGAATAATAAATATGCACGATCGCAACATAAGTGTGATTTTTATTCATCAAAAATGATATTAAGCAAAGGTATCTGTCATTTGCGCATAATACTTACGTTTCTTCTTTGTCTCAGTTTATACGTTCCCGCGAGCGATGTCTTTGCTGATTCCGTAAAGCATCTGAAAGTTGGGGTGTATGACAATCCACCCAAACTTTTTCAGTCCGATGAGGGAGAAGTATCGGGGATTCTCGGCGACTTGCTTAGCCATATCGCCGAGCAGCAAGGTTGGCAACTTCAGCCAGTAGCGTGCGAGTTTGCTGACTGCTTAACCTTACTCAAGGAGGGACACATAGATATATTGCCTGATGTTGCGATGACGCAAGATCGTGCTTCGTTTATTTCTGTTCACACCGAGCCTGCACTACTGAGCTGGTCAAAAATTTATACCCGCTCAGGCGCAAATATTCGCGATATTTTTGATCTAGAAAACAAACGCATTGCCGTGGTCGATGGCTCTGTTCAACAGAGTTATTTGACTGATATTGCGACAGGTTTTGATACGCCACTTATTTTGACACCCGTCATAAGTTTTGAAAGTGGTTTTCAGCAGCTATTAGATGCGCAAGTGGATGCTGTTGCGAGTAATCAATTTTTTGGTGATAACTATGTGGTGGACAAGGCGCTCGATAGTACGCCTATCGTATTTATGCCGACAGAACTCTATTACGCCGTTGCAAAAGGTACTCACAAGGAAGTACTCAATAGTATCGACAAGGCGTTAGCCGCGCTCAAGGCTGATAGTGATTCAGCGTATTATCAGATACTTGACAGTTACGAGCCCGCAACCAAGCTGATTAAGCTGCCCAAGTGGATATGGTATGTGATGAGCCTACTGGTGTTGTTAACCATTGGCTTTATTATATTCAACCGCATGCTGAAGCGCCGAGTGCAGGAAAAGACACAACAACTCGCGGTGAGCGAAAAGCGTCTTGAAGTCATTTTGAATAGTGTCGATGCCTGCATCTTTATTAAAGATTGCGACTTAAACTATCAGTATGCAAATCAGCGCTGCGCTGAGTTATTACGTATGCCATTGGAGCAGATCAGCGGCTCAAATGATCATGAACTATTTTCAAAGCCGATGGCAGACTTCCTTAATGAAAAAGATCGCCATGTACTAAGCACGCGAAAGCGACTCGCCTACCAGGAGCAGCATGTTGATCAACAAACCGGTGAGGAACGATTATTTTGGTCAGTAAAAGTCCCATTGACGGCTCCTGACGGAAAGCTTATCGGCATTTGTGGTATTGCGACCGATGTGTCGGAGTATGAAGCGCTGAAATCGGAAGTGCAGAAACTCGCTAACTTTGACCCCCTAACCAATTTAGGAAACCGACGCACATTAATCGACAAGTTAGCGGAGCGATACTCAAAAAATAGCTTTGCTCCATCGGATTGGTTGATGTTCGTTGATATTGATCAGTTTAAGACGCTCAATGATCGCTACGGACACGACGTAGGTGACCAATTACTGACACAAGTGGGTGAGCGCATCAAGTCTCATTGTAAAGAAGATGAGATTGTTGGACGGCTCGGCGCAGATGAGTTTTATTGTCTGAGCCAATCAACCCATGACCAGCTTCGACTGTCTGATTTGGACGAGTGGCTTAATCAGCTTGTTATAAAGCTTAATGCGCCATTTTGGATAGCAGAAACGCAACTGTCAGTCTCATTTAGCTTTGGATTGGTCAGTTTAGCCGACTGCAAAGATTATCTCGAAGCGATGAAAGCGGCTGACTTATCGGTTCAACAGGCTAAAGTTTCAGGTGGTGACTGTATTCGATTCTTTAATGAGCGGATGCAACAAGAGTTTAACCAACGACAAGTACTCCTTGATTCATTAAAAGCAGCCATCACGCATCGCCAGCTATCACTTGCTTATCAGCCCCAGTATCGTCAAACGGCAACCGGAGAAACTCGATGCATTGGTTTTGAGGCGTTACTGCGGTGGCATGATAATGAACACGGCTATGTTTCACCCGGTGAGTTTATTCCATTGGCCGAATCGAATGGACTGATGTCGCAATTGCATCATCTGGTGATGGACCAAGTTACTCAAGATATGGACGTTTTGGGTCACTGTTTCACTGATGATAACTGGGTCGTGGCTATTAACGTGAGCGCGAGCCAAATTAGAGCGAGTGACTTCTTACACGATCTTAAACAACGTGTTGATGAAGAGCCTCGCTTGGCTCGACACCTTGAGTTTGAGATAACCGAAAGTGTGCTGATTGATGACATCGATGAAGTGGCTCAGCTGATGAGGGATGTGTCTGCTACGGGAATCCAGTTCGCTTTGGACGATTTTGGCACCGGTTACTCATCGTTGATTTACCTCAAGCTGTTGCCGCTTAGACGGTTGAAAATTGACCAAGGTTTCGTTAAAGATTTATTGAGCGACCGCAGTGATGAAGCGATTGTTAAAACGGTAATCGCATTAGCTAATGGCTTGGGACTCGAAACTATTGCCGAGGGCGTGGAAACTGAAGCACAACAGAATCGTTTGGTCGAATTAGGATGTAATCAACTGCAAGGGTTTTATTTAGGTCGCCCCGAACCGCTAGCGCATTGGCAAAAAGACTGATATTATCATTATATATAAAAACATATTGTAAGAGGTTAAAATGAGAGCCTTACGTTTCCTCTTGATTGCGCTGGTCATGCTCGCGAGCTTCAATAGCTTCGCTCAACAAACGATTGAGGTGACCGTTGAGCAACAACCTGAGTGGCTAAAAGTCAATGGCGTGGTAGAGGCCACTCAACGTTCGACAGTCTCTGCGCAAACAGCGGGAACGATCGTTGAGTTACCGTACGATGTCGACGATACCGTACCGCAAGGCGCCCTGATTGTAGGCTTGGACGACTCCGAGCAACAAGCGCGTTTGCAACAGCGTGAGGCGGAACTCGCCAGTGCAGAAGCAACGCTAGACCAGAATCAAAAGCAGTTTCAACGCGTTCAACAGTTATTCCAACAAAACTCGGTGTCGACCTCGGAACTGGATCAAGCAAAGACCGCGCTCGAACGCGCACAGTCGTCGGTTAAGCAAGCTAAGGCAGGACTCGAAGAAGCGCGTAAGCAGTTATCCTATACACGCGTCACCGCACCGTATGCAGGCATTGTTACCGATCGTTGGGTTGAGTTAGGTGAGTCAGTCCAGCCCGGACAGCGTCTCATTACCGGCTTGTCACTCGAGCAGTTACGGGTGGTGGCAGACGTGCCTCAGCAATTTAATACGTTGGCGCGAGACTTTTCTACGGCACAGATCCAGCTGGATAATGGGGTATCTATCGACGCCACGGCGCTGACGTTTTTTCCTTATGCTCAGCAACCGAGCCATAGTTTTAAGTTGCGAATGCTGGTGCCGTCACAAGGTTTGCGACTATTACCCGGTTCTGCGGTTGATGTATGGCTAAAAATCGGTGAGCGTGATGTCATTCAAGTTCCCCGCTCTGCTTTGCACATTGATGGGGAATTGCGTGCGGTGTATGTCGTCGATAAGGGCAACAACCCGCAACTAAGGCAAGTATATACAGGGCGCATCACTCGCGACCATGTCGAGATACTGGCGGGTCTCCAACCAGGCGAACGCGTGGCTCAAGACTGGAGTCGGATTCGTTATGAGTAAGCCTGAATCGCTCGGCCCATCGGGTCATATTGCACGCATATTTCAACACTCTCAGCTCACACCGCTCATTATTTTACTGGCGGTCGTATTGGGTGTAATCGCTGTTTGGGCTACCCCGAAGGAAGAAGAGCCTCAGATCGATGTCACGATGGCGGATGTCATGGTGGCATTTCCTGGCGCGAGTCGCCAGCAAGTTGAGAGCCTCATTACCACACCGGGCGAACAGGTATTGAGTGAAATGTCCGATGTTGAGCATGTCTATTCAGTGGCTCAGCCTGGTATGGGGATTATCACGGTTCAGTTTGAAGTGGGTCTCCCGCGACAGCAAGCGTTAGTGCGCCTTTATAATAAAGTGCAGTCAAATGCCGACTGGTTCCCGACCCAATTGGGTGTCGCACAACCCATTATAAAACCTAAAGGTATTGACGACGTACCTATTATGACATTGACGCTACGCGCTAAAGAAGGGGCCAAAAGTGCACAGTCGCTGACTGCTGTGGCACATCGACTGGAAATAGCGTTGAAGCAAATTCCTGGCACACGCGATATTCGAACGCTCGGTAGCGTACCGCGATCCATTCATCTGACTATACAGCCTAGTGCACTTGCGCGTTATCAGCTGTCAGTGGCTGCGATTCAGCAAGCGCTAAAACAAAGTAACTTAGTAAGCGCTGAGCAACGTATTGTGGTCAATGGTCAGTCGATCCCAATGCAGGTAGGTCAACCATTGAGTTCGATGGATGATTTGAAAAAGATCGTTGTCGCGGTTTACGACAATGCGCCGGTATATCTAAATGACATTGCTAATCTCAGCTACGCAGACGTGCAAATGCCGCAGTCAGTGCTCAGCTCTGGCGGTCAAACCGATACGCCCGCTGTCACAATCAGTATTGCCAAAAAGCCTGGGGAGAATGCGATAGATGTTGCTGATGCAGTGAACGCGAATTTAGCGAGTTGGCAAAACCGACTGATCCCTGCAGATGTCGATGTGCAAGTCACGCGTAACTATGGTCAAACGGCCGCGGAAAAATCGACTAAACTCATTACCGATCTCATATCGGCAACGGTATCGGTTATCGTATTAGTTTTACTCACTATGGGTTGGCGACAATCGCTGATTGTTGGTGTTGTGGTTCTAGTAACGTTACTCTTTACGCTAGTTTTCAGTTGGTTCTGGGGCTTCACACTTAATCGCGTATCGCTATTTGCGCTGATTTTCTCGATCGGCATCTTGGTTGATGATGGGATTGTAATTACCGAAAACATCCACCGTCGACTTGGGCTCTCAAATAGGCCTGCTAAATCACTTATTCCACAAGCGGTTGATGAAGTCGGTTCGCCAACAATTATGGCAACATTAACGATTATCGCCGCACTATTGCCGATGGCGTTTGTGACAGGCTTGATGGGTCCCTATATGAGCCCTATTCCGATTAATGCGTCTGCAGGTATGGTGTTCTCTCAACTCATGGCATTTATAGTTGCGCCTTGGTTGGCATTACGACTGCTTAGAAACCAACGACATAGCTCAGATGCAGATAAAGAGCTCGAGGATGGCGCGCCTGATAAAGTCATGAAGGTGTTTAATCGTGTGTTGGGCGCCTTTATTGGTGCTAATTATCGGAAACGCCGTTTCTTTCTGGGGTTGGGTATTCTCGCGTTATTGATTGGTAGCATATTATTACCTGCTAATCAGGCGGTTATCTTAAAGATGCTTCCCTTTGACAATAAGTCCGAGTTACAGGTTGTGTTGGATATGCCGGAGTCTACCTCGGTATTAGAAACACAGCGTGTGCTGGGCGAGATGACTGATTACCTGAAAGAGATTGATGAGGTGGAGAGTTGGCAGCGCTATGCTGGAACGGCGAGCCCGATTAATTTTAATGGGTTAGTGCGGCAATATTATTTGCGTAACGCACCCTATCAAGGCGACATACAGATTCAGTTAAAACATAAGTCTGATCGCGAGCGTGACTCGCATATGATAGCAATCGCTATTCGTGATTCTTTAGCCGAAATCGCAAGCCGCAATGGCGGCCGTGTAAAAGTGGTTGAAGTACCACCTGGACCGCCTGTATTTGCGCCTATCGTAGCAGAGATTTATGGTGGCACACTGACCACGCAGGCCGCGCTCGCAGAAAAGTTGAAAAACGTGATGCACGAAGTGCCCGGGGTGGTCGATGTGGATACTTCGTTGACCGAGCCGACACCTAAATGGCAATTAACGGTTGATCGGGAGGCAGCGGCGCAAGCAGGGCTGACTCAGGCAGATACCGCTAGGGCGATTAATACGTTGAGTGGGAGCGAACCCCTGGGTTACTTAGACGATCCCTACGCCAAGTATGCTGTGCCGATCTGGCTTCAAATTCCGACACAACTGAGGGCAAGCCAAAGTGACTGGCTTAGCTTGCCTATGGTCAATAATGCAGGTAAGCCAATCCCGTTGTCCAGCTTTGCCCAATTTGAGCAACAACAATGGCAGGGCAGCGTTTATCACAAAGATCTGCGACCCGTCACTTATGTGCAAGGTAATATGGCGGGTGAGACAGATTCGCCTATTTACGGCATGTTAGCGGTGGTTGATAAAATCGCTGCCATGCCCGATGCACCTGAGCAGTATTTTATTAACGAACCCAATGCTGAAGGGCCTGTTGCCATTAAGTGGGAAGGCGAATGGCAAATCACCTATGAGACGTTTCGTGATATGGGCATTGCCTACAGTGTGGGCATTTTCATGATCTTTGTTTTGCTGGTTGCGCAATTTCGCTCCTACTTAATGCCATTAATCATTATGTCGCCCATACCACTGACTTTGGTGGGGATTTTGCCGGGACATTGGTTGTTGGATAAAGAGTTCACTGCGACATCAATGATTGGCATGATCGCGCTGGCGGGCATTATTGTGCGTAACTCAATCCTGATAGTGGTGTTTATCCGGCAACGCATTACCCGAGGTATGGCGTTAGAGAAAGCGGTCATATTGGCTGGCGCGGTGCGTTTAAAACCGATTGCACTTACCGCGGTATCAGCAATGGTGGGCGCGTACTTTATCTTGAGCGATCCCATTTTTAATGGCTTAGCCATTTCGCTAATTTTCGGTCTGGCTGTGTCAACATTACTGACGTTACTAGTGGTGCCGTTACTCTACTATGCGTTATTCCCTTGGCTTGCAGATAGTCGTTCGTTGGCGCAAGATTGACACATTTGTTAACACACGCGGGCTTCATAAGTGATGAATCTCGCGCTATCTTAACAGCATAGAAAAGTTTAAGTCAGGGAACATCATGGGTCAGGAAACGTTTAAAATACTGGTTGTCGACGACGATGCACGTTTGCGTAGTCTGTTAGAGCGGTACTTGCACGAGCAAGGCTTTCAGGTGCGAGTGGCTTCAGACGCAGAGCAAATGGACCGTCTATTGACGCGTGAAAACTATCATTTACTGGTGCTTGACCTGATGTTACCAGGCGAAGACGGATTATCTATTTGTAAACGTTTGCGACAAGCAAACAACACGATTCCTGTCATTATGCTAACCGCTAAAGGCGACGAGGTGGATCGTATTATTGGATTGGAGCTTGGTGCGGACGACTATTTAGCCAAACCTTTTAACCCTCGCGAATTGCTCGCACGTATTCGTGCAGTGTTGCGCCGCCGTGGTGTTGAAGCGCCAGGCGCGCCTTCGCAAGATGACCAAGAAATTACCTTTGGCACCTATCGACTTAACCTCGGGACACGGGAGATGTTTGACGGCGATACACCGATGCCACTCACCAGTGGCGAGTTTGCGGTGTTAAAGGCGCTGGTAAGCCACCCACGCGAACCTTTGTCGCGAGATAAACTGATGAATTTAGCACGTGGCCGCGACTATAGTGCGCTCGAACGTTCGATTGATGTGCAAGTCTCGCGTTTACGCCGCATGCTCGAGGCTGACCCAGCCAAACCGCGCTATATTCAGACGGTATGGGGTTTGGGCTATGTATTTGTGCCCGATGGGAAACTTAAGAATTAATGAAACTGTTTCCTAAGTCGGCATTTGCTCGTACGGTCGGTTTGTTGGCGCTAGTTTTGCTGCTGAATCAAATAGTGTCTTATTTGATGGTGAGTAACTACGTAGTAAAGCCCTCTATTGAGCAGATGTCGCAGTTGGTCGCTAAGCAAATTCGCACTATGTTCATTAGCGACCGAGTCCTTTCGAATCAAAATGAGTCACTCGCTGTTGCGTTTTATAACGCGACAGGTATCCGCGTGTTCTCCGATGAGCAAGCACAAAGCGAAGGTCTCGATAAGACGACCTATTATGGCTACCTATCAAGTTTAATGTCTAAACACCTGAACGGCCCAGCAGAGGTGCGAGTATCGCAAGGGCAAGCATTTTATATTTGGGTTAAGCCGCCGCAAGCCCCGCGTTATTGGGTGCGGGTTCCTTTAGAGAGTATTCACTCGGGCGAGTTTTCACCACTGGTGGTGTATCTCATCGTTATCGGAGTGCTTAGCGTACTCGGCGGAATTTTGTTTGCTAATTGGCTCAACAGACCACTTAAAGCGTTAGAAACGGCTGCTCAGCAAGTGGGTCGAGGTGAGTTCCCTGCGCAGTTGAGCGAAAAAGGTGCGAGCGAGATTATGTCGGTGACTAAGGCATTTAATCAAATGTCACGCGGGATAAAAGAACTAGAAAACGACCGTAATTTGCTGATGGCAGGGGTGTCTCACGATCTAAGGACACCGCTGACGCGCATACGCTTAGCGGCCGAAATGATGCCAGAATCTGAGGATTATTTAGCTCAGGGGATCATTGAGGACATTGATGATATGAACGATATCATCGACCAGTTTATTGATTATGTGCGTCTTGATCAGCAGGAAAAGGCTTCACGTGAATCACTCAATGAACTACTTGAGCAAACACTGGCTAATTTGCCCGATAGCTGGGAAAAAACGTTCAGTGCGGATCTCGGTGACTGCCCATTGGTTTGGGTCCGTCCGTTATCCATTAAACGCGTGGTTATCAACTTGCTAGAGAACGCTGAACGTTATGGAAACACAAAAGCATGCGTCCGCTCTGGCTATGATAAGCAGCGTAAAACCGTTTGGTTCTCGGTATCTGACGATGGCCCAGGTATTCCTGAAGAACAACAGCAAAATCTGTTTCAGCCCTTTACTCAAGGCGACAAAGCGCGAGGCGGTGTGGGTTCTGGTTTAGGTTTGGCAATCATTAAACGTATTGTTGATCGTCACAATGGCCGCATCACGCTCAGAAACCAAGCTGAGGGTGGGCTTTGCGTGCGTATCGATTTACCACTTCGCAAAGCCCTTGCCGGTTAATTACCGAGTCGGTTGATACCATTCAAAGCGGCAACGCGATATGCTTCTGCCATAGTCGGATAATTAAAGGTTGTATTGACGAAATAATCGACAGTATTACCTCCGTTTTTCTGCTCCATAATGGCTTGGCCAATGTGAATGATCTCTGAGGCGCGTTCGCCAAAGCAATGTAGGCCCAGGATTTCACGCGACTCACGGTGGAATAAGATCTTCAAGCAGCCCACATCGTTGCCCGATATTTGTGCCCGCGCAAGGTGTTTGAATTGAGCGCGACCGACTTCGTAGGGTACTTTAGCTTCGGTAAGCTCTTCCTCGGATTTACCCACAGAACTGATTTCTGGAATCGTATAAATGCCTGTCGGGATATTAGAAATCAACGCTTTATCGCAGTTGCCATGAAGTAGTGCGGTTGCGCAAATTCGACCCTGATCGTAGGCTGCACTCGCTAAACTAGGGTAGCCAATGATATCGCCCACCGCATAAATATTATCAACTTGGGTACGATAGTTTTCATCAACCTCCAGTTGTCCACGATAGTTTGGCTTCAAGCCGACCGCGTCACAGTTCAGTGACTCGATATTACCTGAACGCCCATTGGCAAATAATAAACAGTCGGCTTGCATCACTTTGCCTGATTTAGTCTTCAGTACGACTTTATCATCATAGCCGCGGATACTTTCGTACTCTTCATTATGCCGAATCACTACGCCGTTATTGCGCAAGTGATAGCTCAATGCGTCAGATATTTCAGCATCTAGAAATGAAAGTAAGCGCTCACGTTGGTTGATAAGATCAACCTTCACACCCATACCGCGAAAAATGCTGGCATATTCACTGCCGATAACACCTGCACCGTAAATCAAAATATTCTTTGGATCATGGTTGAGGCTCAACACGGTATCAGAGTCGTAAATACGTGGATGGTCAAAGTCAATATCATTGGGATGGTAAGGTCGTGAACCGGTCGCGATAACGATTTGCTCGACATTTAAAAAGTCGAATGAGCCATCATTCTTAGTGACCTTCAAACGATTCTGGTCGATGAACGAGGCATTCCCATGAATGACCGTAACATGATTACGGTCGTAGAAAGACGAGCGCAACTTTACCTGCTTACGAATGACGCCCGACGCATAATGTAGGATCTGCGAAAACGTCATACCGCTTTGCCAACCGACACCAGTAAACAGCGGGCTGTTATTGTACTCGATGAGCCGGCTCACGGAGTGGCGTAAAGCTTTTGATGGGATAGTCCCCCAATGGGTACAGCCACCCCCAATTGAGTCATGTCGCTCAATGACGGCCACCTTTTTGCCATTCTTGGCAAGTTGCATGGCGGCGCCTTCGCCCCCGGGTCCCGTCCCAATAACGGCAACATCAAAATTTGCTTCGGTTGCTTTATGCTTAGTCACCTTTCACCTCACTCCTGACCCTGCTTTAAATGCTTGTTCTATCATAACATTAGCGGCAGTTATGCGCCTAATGTGAATATATTTGTCATGCTTAACACTGGCTTTAGCGGTTTGACGCGTTATAGTAGGGGGAGAACAGGAGGAGCAGTACATGGCATCACGACAAGTTCCTAAAGTACTTAAACGCGAAGTGGTTGCACAAAGTCGCTTGCTACGTATCGAAGCCGTTGATCTTAAATTTAGTAATGGTGAGCAACGCCAATTTGAGCGTATGCAGGGCAGTGGCCGCGGTGCCGTCATGGTTGTCCCATTTGTCGATGACCAACATATCATGTTGATAAGAGAGTATGCCGCGGGGCTACACGACTACCAACTCGGCTTTCCTAAAGGGCTGATTGACCCGGGTGAATCACCAGAACAAGCGGCTCAACGTGAACTCAAAGAAGAAATTGGGTTTGGTTGTGAACAACTGAGCCGATTATCCGAAGTGACGATGGCACCGCAGTTCTTCTCAGCCAAGATGACTTTATTTACCGCGCGATCACTCTACCCAGAACAGTTAGTCGGTGACGAGCCGGAGCCGCTGGAGAAGGTGGTTTGGCCGCTCGACCAAGTCGACGATTTACTAGCTCAACCCGATTTTACAGAGGCGCGCAGTGTAGCGGCGTTGTTGATGACTTTACGTCAATTGAAAAAATAAAGGTGTCAGCTGTGCAATTTAGCTTAAACGAGATTGCTGATAAATTAGCCGAAGTCGCACGAGATGCAGGCCAGTTAGTTATGGAACTGTATGATAGTGGTGCGTTTGCAACGGCCGAGAAACCCGATGAATCCCCAGTCACGACTGCTGATATTAAAGCGAGCGAGTATATAGTTGCAGCGCTTAAACACGCCTTTCCTGATATTCCTGTATTGTCGGAAGAGAGCCGCCACGAAGCGTTGAGTACCCGTGCAAAATGGTCGTCTTATTTTTTAATTGATCCCATTGATGGAACACAAGAGTTTATTGCCCGATCGGGCGATTTCGCGGTTAACATCGCTTACATTGAAGCCAGACAACCCGCAATTGGTGTTATTTACTGGCCGCCAGGTGAAACGCTTTACTCCGCGATTCGTGACCAAGGTGCTTATAAGCATGCGCTAGGTGAGAAACAGGCTATTTCGGTACGTCGGCTAGATGATCCACATCATGACCCGTTGATTTTAGCAATTAGTCGTCGTCAGCCACGACATAAAGTGATGGCGCGTGTCCAGACTGAACGTGATATACAACCTTTGCCCACTGGGAGCTGTTCGTTAAAAGCCTGCTTTATTGCTGAGGGTAAGGCAGATTGTTTTTTACGCTTAGGGCCTACCGGCGAGTGGGATACTGCCGCATCACAGGTGATTGTGACCGAAGCTGGCGGCAGTTTATTGAACGAGAACTTCGAGCCGATTACGTACAATGAAACCGAGAGTCTACTCAACCCTAACTTCTACGTTTTGGGCGATCCCGCGGTGGATTGGCAAGCGGTCTTCATAGCTCATCCGCCTAACTTTCGCTGATATCACCGGTGACAGAGCCCTTATCGACGATATCTACGGTTTCGTGCAGTTCCGAATAAACCAATACGGCTTCACCTGCTTTTAAGCGCGAATGTAACTGTTCCACTTTGGTCTCTAAGCTGAGCTCGCGCTCACCGTAGTCGGTGCCCTCACGTAAGATGACGGCTTCAATAATATTATTGAGTGTCTCGGTATCTAATTCTTGCCACGGTATGATCATGGTTGCTTTACCTCTTGTTCGCTAACCCACTTAACGAGGCGTTCAGGTAACCAACTACAGAAACCACGTTGGTAATCAATAAACCCCATATGTCCGCCGTGAGGCTGTCGCTCGTAATCCACGAAACTATTCATTTCGTGGGGTTGAGGCACCACATCGGACCCTAAAAATGGGTCATCGTCTGCGTGTATGATAAGCGTGGGTTGTTTAATGTGCTTTAGAAACTGTTTGCCACTCGCGCGTTGATAATAATCATGCACATCCTTAAATCCGTGTAGGGGCGCTGTCACTTTATCATCGAACTCTAAAAAGCTCGTCATGGTGCTGACATCGATGTCAGCCATGGCCGGCCAATCGCGGAAAACGCCACGTTGTTGCTTTGTGGAGAATTTATATTTTAATGGCGTGAGTAAGTATTTGCGATATAACTTAGAAAATCCGTGGTCAATGCGTTTTGAGCAGCTCATCAAGTCAAGTGGAGCACAACAGATTGCAGCACTGCTGATGGTTTCAGCTGTATCAGAGCTCATTAGCTGCGCTAGCATATTACCACCCAAGCTAAAGCCAATGGCGTGGAGCGAGCGCTGGGGATAGCGTTTTGCGAGCGCGTCAATTACGGCTTTAGGATCGCCAATGTCGCCCGAGTGATAGGCACGTGGTAGGCGATTAATCGGTGTTTTACCGCAGCCACGGAAGTGCATCACCACTGAGTCGAAGCCTTGCTGAGCGAGCGTTTCCATGGTTTGCCAAATGTAAGGTGAATCTACCGAACCTTCGAGCCCATGAAATAGTACAACAAGAGGACGACGGCTATCGGGTTCGGGCATCTGGTACCAACATAGCTCGATAAAGTCTCCGTCTGATAGAGCAAAAACCTCCCATGCTCCGTACCACTGGCGCTTACGGTAAATCAAGCGAGGTAACAGGGTTTGAAGATGAGATGCGCGCAACCATGGGCGCGGAACAAATAGCTGAGAGCGGTTCATGAATCAGCTTCCTGCTCAAACTGTTCGGTCATTTCAGCCAGTGCGCCCTCTGCCTCCATCCAACGTTCTTCCAGAGTCTCTTGCTCTGCTTGAAGTCGACGCTGTTCGGCCAGCAGTTTATTTAATTCGTCCTTTTTGTCGAGATCGTAAATGCTGCTATCCGATAGGCCTTGATGAACAACTTCCAATGCGTCGGCAATTTTTTCCAGCTGCTGTTCAGATTGCGCGATCCTATCACGTAGTGGCTTGGTCGCTTTGCGAAACTCGGCTTCGCGGCGCTTTTGCTCCTTTCGATCGACCTTGGCTTCTTTACCAAGGGTTACCGGTGTCGTGTTTTTTTCACGCCGTTGCTTTGCTTGTTGCTCTAACCAATCGTGGTACTGATCTAAGTCGCCTGGAAATGGCTCAACATGGCCTTCATGGACACGATAGAACTCATCGACCGTGGTACGCAGTAGGTGACGATCGTGTGATACCACAATTAGCGCGCCCTCAAAAGCTTGTAAAGCATTGACTAAGGCGTCACGTAAACCAATATCTAGGTGGTTAGTGGGCTCATCGAGTAACAAAAGGTTGGGCTTTTGATAGATAATCAACGCCAGTGCTAATCGCGCTTTTTCGCCGCCGGACATCGGTTCGACAGGTGCTAGTGCTTGGTCACCTGAAAAGCCGAAGCCACCAATAAAGTCACGCAATTGTTGTTCTGTAGCTTGACTATCCAAACGCTGTAAATGCAGTAAAGGAGATGCGTCGGGATCAAGGGCTTCTAATTGGTGTTGGGCAAAATAACCGACGGAGACGCCTTGACTAACCGTACGCTCACCCGCAAGTGGTTCGAGTTTGCCAGACAACGTTTTAATTAAGGTCGACTTACCTGCACCATTACGCCCAAGCAACCCCATACGGGTGCCAGGTACTAGATTGAGTTTAATATTTTCAAGAATAACAGTTTCACCATATCCGGCTTTCACTTCGCGCATATTAATCAGCGGATTAGGTAATTTAGCCGGTGGTAAGAATTCAAAGTCGATACCACGCTCAGCTTGTAGGGGGGCTTGTACCGAGAGCTTTTCAATCGCTTTTAAGCGGCTTTGCGCCTGTTTTGCCTTGCTCGCTTTATAACGAAAACGATCAACATAAGCCTGCATATGTTTCTTAATGGCTTGTGCTTTCTCGTATTCACTTTGCTGTTGCATCAGGTGTTCGGCACGTTGATGTTCAAACTGTGAGTAGTTACCGGTATAGCTTGAGATGACTTGGTTTTCCACATGAAGAATATCAGTGGCGACATTATCCAAGAAATCACGATCGTGAGAAATAATAACCAAGGTACCCGAGTAGCTCTTTAGCCATGATTCGAGCCAAAAAATAGCATCAACATCTAAGTGGTTGGTAGGTTCATCTAGCAACATCAGATCAGATGGGGCAATCAACGCTTGCGCCAAATTGAGACGCATACGCCAACCACCGGAAAAGGCGCTTACCGGCTGCTCAATTTGCTCTGGGAGAAAACCTAAACCATCGAGTAACATCGCTGCGCGCGAACGAATATCGTACGCGCCGAGCTGAGCCAATTGCTCATGACTATGAGCAATTGCATGACCATCCCCCTTGGCTTCGGCTGCTTGTAAAGCTTGCTCGGCCGCCCGAAAACCTTGATCGCCGTCCATCACATAATCAATAGCTGAACGCGCTAGGGCGGGTGTTTCCTGAGCAACGCTGGCGATTCGCCACTCACTGGGTAGTTGTAACTCGCCCTCTTCAAGTTGTAACTCGTCACGAAAAAGCGCGAATAGTGAGGATTTGCCACAGCCATTTTTACCAATCAAACCGATCCGGTGTTGGGGAAAGATCGTAAAACTGGTATCCGAAAGCAGCGTTTTTCCGCCGCGCATTAATGAAATGTGATTGGCTTTTATCATGGTTAATGTCTATTCAATCCTCAACTGCGAGCGTGTATGGGCGTCTGCCATTTACGTGGGCTGACGGATATATCTATGGTAACATCGACCGAGTAGTTTATGACATAGGAGCTGTCGTGGCACGTCAAAAGAAACGATTTATTGCCGGTGCGACCTGTCCCAAGTGCGACAGTATGGACACCTTGATGCTGTTCATTGAGAACGATGTTGAACAAGTCGAGTGCGTGAAGTGTAAACACCGCTTTAGTGAACCCAAGCAGCAGGGTACAGGGAGCGAGCGCGAATTTGATCAAGTGATTGGTGTATTTAAGCCCGAATAAGTTAAGCGTCGCGAGGTAGTCCTTTACTGACGGCTCGCACCAAGCGCTTAAGTTGTTGTGTCACTTGCGCTGCTCCGCTGCGTTGTCGGTCGAGCGCCCAATCAATATGCTCTTGTACCATTTCCGAGACTTGACCACTGCGCCATTCGAGCGCTTCAATAACGTCAGCGTCTGCTTGTGCATTACCCAGCGCAACCGCAATATTACGTAACCAACATTCGTGACCGATACGCCGAATCGGTGACCCTTGCAAACGCGCATTAAAGGTTTCCTCATCCCACTGCCATAGCGTAAGCAGTTCAGGTGTGTGCAGATAATGACGCGGATTAAAGTCTGCTTCGTCAGTCAGTTGTGCGTATCGGTTCCATGGACAAATTAATTGGCAGTCGTCACAACCGTATATACGGTTTCCCATGAGTGGGCGCAGTTCTTCGGGGATGCTGCCTTTTAATTCGATGGTTAAATACGAAATGCAGCGTCGAGCGTCTAGTTCATAGGGCGCCACTATGGCTTGCGTAGGGCAAATAGTCATACACGCCGAACAGCTACCACAAGCCTCTTCGACTGGGCTATCAATTGGCAGTGGTAAATTGATTAATAGCTCACCTAAGAAAAACCAAGAACCACTGTCTTTGTCGAGTATTAAGGTATGTTTACCGGTCCAGCCTAACCCTGCTTTTTCTGCCAAAGGGCGTTCTAGAATAGGTGCGGAGTCGACAAATGGCCGAAAGTCCGTGTCAGTAAATTCGGCCTTTATTTTGTCGCCCAGTTGTTTGAGACGTTTACGTAGTAATTTGTGATAATCGCGTCCCAGTGCATAGCGTGATATGTAGCCGAGTCGGTCATTATTCAACGTTTTGGCAAAACCGGCTTCGGCGGGTAGGTAATTCATCCGAACCGAAATGGCCCGCACGGAGCCTGGATGAAGTTCCGCAGGTCGAGCGCGTAACATTCCATGGCGCTCCATAAAGCCCATTTCGCCGTGATAGCCTTTATCCAACCATTTCTGTAAAGTAGCCTCATGCTTTTGCAAATCTAGATCGGTAATGCCGACTTTTTGAAAGCCCAGTTCTTGGCCCCATTGCTTGATTTTTTGGGCTAATTGTTCAAGTTCTGCCTGAGACAAACTAGAATGCATTGAAGAATTTGACATGATGTTGGGAGCTTAAACATGGAAACGTCAGGATACGACAGTTTAGCACAGAGTTTGTATTGTGCCGAACAGCTACAACGCAGTGAAGCGCGTGCAGGGGAGCTAGCTGGTTATAGCTTAGCTCAACTTATGTCGTTGGCGGGACGAGCCGTATTTGAACAGCTGCAACACCATGTGAGTGAAGGTGCGCGTATTGCTGTTTGTTGTGGTGAGGGGAATAACGGCGGTGATGGCTACATTGTCGCTCGACTCGCGCACCAAGCCGGATATAAAGTCGATCTTTACGCGCTTAAGCCCAATGTGAAACTTAAACACGAAAACAACCAACCGGCCATACAGGCGCGACGAGCGTGCCGTGAGTTGGGGCTTGTTGAGTATCCATTGAACCAATGCTTATCACTATCGCCCGATATCATCGTTGACGCTGTTTTTGGTATCGGCCTCAGTCGACCTATCGAGGGTGAGATAGCGCAATGGATCAGACAAGTGAATCAGGCACAAAAGCCAGTGCTGGCTATCGATATCCCATCAGGCATAAATGCTGATAATGGCTGTGTCATGGGTGAAGCTTTGGTGGCGCAAACAACCGTTACTATGATTGCCTATAAACGCGGGTTATTTACGGGAGCCAGCCCGGCCTATGTAGGACAGTTGTTGTTAGCCGATCTCGGTGTCGGTGAGTATTTCGTAACATTGGAGCGGCCTGATTGGCGCCGGGTGAGCGGGAGTCCATATGACTGGTTAGGCGACCGCGCAATGAACGCTCATAAAGGTAATCATGGTCACGTATTGATTGTTGGGGCAGGCGCAGGTATGCCAGGCGCGGGAATTTTAGCGATGCTGGCCGCTTTACGCGCGGGTGCCGGCAAGGTGTCCGTTGCTTGTCATCCAAATAACGTAGGCATTATTGCCAGCCAACAACCCGAAGCGATGGTCCATGGTATTGAGCAACCCGAGCAATTAAGCGAGCTGTTGGAGGCCGCAACTGCAATCGTTATTGGTCCCGGGCTCGGACGCGACGAATGGGCTTATAAGGTTTATCGAACCTGTATGGCTGTCAATACCTGTAAAGTTATTGATGCTGATGGATTATATTGGTTGGCGCAAGACCCTGTACAAAGCTCGCAACTGATTTTGACGCCACACCCAGGCGAAGCTGCACGTCTTTTAAAATGCCGTACTCAAGATATTGAAAACAATCGATTCGAGCATGCGTTATTGCTTCATAATCAGTATCATGCACAGATCGTACTGAAAGGAGCTGGTAGCTTGATCAGCTCAACCCGAGGCAACTGGTTGGTCGACCGCGGCTCACCTGCGATGGCATCAGGTGGAATGGGCGATTGTCTTGCCGGTTTTGTCGGCGCATTATTGGCACAAGGGCTAGCGCCTGCACAAGCGCTGACAGCCGGCGTCTTCTGGCACGCAGTGGCGGGAGAAGTTGCGGGTGAAGTTGCGCCGCGAGGTACATTGGCGAGCGATTTAATGCCAATTATTCGTAAATTAGTGAACGGTTGGATGCCGGAGTAGTCGTAGAAAATGAATCAAACAATTAAACACTTTCTTGCTGATGAAAAAGCTACCCAGGCTTGGGCAGCGCGTTTAGCTAAGCAAGCGAAAGCACCGTTGGTGATATTTTTAAATGGGCCACTTGGAGCAGGGAAGACGGCTATCAGTCGTGGTTTCATTCAAGCGTTAGGCCACACAGGCGCTGTAAAAAGCCCAACGTATACACTTGTCGAACCCTATGAACTGGCGGATATAGCTATTTATCACTTTGATTTATATCGGCTCGCTGACCCGGAAGAGCTTGAGTTTATGGGGATTCGGGACTATTTCTCGGAGCACAGCATCAGTCTTGTTGAGTGGCCGGAACGCGGCGATGGGTGGTTGCCGAAAGCCGATATTGTCATTAACCTAGATTATGAAAACGAAGGGCGACAGCTCGAATGCATCGCTCAAACGCCTGTGGGTGAACACATTGTTGCGCAATTAAAATAATGATGAAAACGCTATATCGTTCGATCACTGCTTTATTTTTAGTATTCTTGATAAGCCCTGTGTGGGCTGCTCAGAATGCCATCGAAAGCGTGCGTGTTTGGCCATCACCTGATAAAACCCGTATTGTTTTTGATTTAAGCCAAGCGCCTGAATACAGTTATTTTAAGTTATACCAAAGTTCACCCTATCGTATCGTTATTGACTTTAACGGTACTAAGCTAAGTGCAAACCTGAAAAACTTGGCGAATGAATCCTTACTCGTTAATAAAGTACGAACGAGTACTCCGAAGAACGCACAATCGACGCGTATCGTGATTGAACTTAACAAAACTGCAGAGTTTGAAATCTTCCCATTGCCGGCCAACGAGCGTTATAACGATCGGTTAGTGGTGGACATTAAGGGTAAGTCAATAGAGCGTAGCGGTCCGGCAAAATCAATCGAGGAACTCAAGGATCGTAAAATCACAATAGCGGTAGATGCAGGTCACGGCGGCGATGATCCCGGATCAATTGGTCCGAGTGGTACATACGAGAAAACGGTTGTTCTTAAAATTGCGCGTGCGCTAGCGAAAATGATTAATGATGATCCTGGCATGCAAGCCTACTTGGTGCGTACTGGCGATTATTACGTGGGTCTGAATGATCGGCCACAGAAGGCGTGGGATGCTAAGGCAGATTTCTTTGTTTCCGTGCACGCGGATGCGTTCAGAACGCCGCAGCCGCGCGGTGGTTCAGTCTGGGTACTGTCTAAACGGCGTGCAGACTCAGAAATTGGTCGTTGGCTCGAAACCCGCGAACGTCAGTCTGAATTATTAGGTGGCGCCGAGGCGATCATTCAAAGTAATAGTCATGAACCTTTCTTAGCGCAAACATTACTAGATATGTCGATGGACCGCTCGATTGCAGGTGCCTACAGTGCTGCTCGCCATATTATCGATGAGATGGGTAGCGTGACCAAAATGCATAAAACGGCACCGCAAGCCGCGAGTCTTGCGGTTTTGAAGTCGCCCGATAAGCCCTCGATCTTGGTTGAAACGGGTTTTATTTCAAACCCGGGTGAAGAGCGTCTGCTATTGAGTAATAGCCATCAACAAAAGCTGGCGCGGGCGATTTATAATGGGATCAGACGTTACTTTATTAATAACCCCATTGAAAACACCTTACTAGCCCAACAGGCGTCGATGGAATACACAGTGAAGTCAGGCGATTCATTATCTGAAATCGCTGAACGTTATGGAACCACTGTCCGCGCGATTAAACGAGAGAACCAATTGCGTAGCGATGTGGTTAGAATTGGTCAAAAGCTTACAATACCGAGAGACTGATGCCGATAAAACAGTTACCGGTTGAGCTCGCTAACCAAATTGCCGCAGGTGAAGTCGTCGAGCGCCCCGCTTCAATCGTTAAAGAACTTATCGAAAATGCACTTGACGCTGACGCGTCTCAGTTGATTATTGATATCGAAGCGGGTGGCGCTAAACGTATCCGTATTAGAGATAATGGTTCGGGTATTCCACATGACGAACTTGCTCTTGCCTTAAGTCGCCATGCGACCAGTAAGATAGCGGATATTGATGACTTAGAAGCAATCACCAGCTTAGGTTTCCGCGGCGAGGCGTTAGCCAGTATCAGTTCGGTATCACGTTTGCGCTTAGTGTCGAAACCCAGTGCGCAGTCGGAGGCATGGCAAGCATGGGCGGAAGGCAAGGATATGCAGGTAAAAATCGAACCTGCGTCGCATCCTGACGGTACGACCGTCGACATCCAAGACGTGTTTTATAATACCCCAGCAAGACGCAAGTTTTTACGTACCGACAAGACTGAATTCGGCCATATCGACGAGGTAATTAAACGCATAGCACTCAGTCGGTGGGATGTTGAAATTACGGTCAATCACAATGGCAAACGGGTGCGTCACTATCCAGCCGTAAGGGAACAGCAACAGACCCACTTGAGACGTCGGTTAGCTAAAGTATGTGGTTCAGCGTTCGCACAAGATGCCTTGTATTTCCAGCAGCAAGCGCACGATATTCAAATTGAAGGTTGGCTTGCCGCCCCCGAGCAATGCAGACATCAAGGGGATGTTCAGTATAGCTTTGTGAATGGTCGCATGATGAAAGATAAATTAATCAATCATGCCATTCGACAAGCGTATGAGACCTATCTAACCGCCGAACGCGTGCCAACATTTGCAATTTATCTCAGCCTGCCAGCCGATCAAGTTGATGTAAACGTGCATCCTGCAAAGCACGAAGTGCGCTTTCATCAACAGCGACAAGTACATGACTTTATCTTACAGACGGTCAAACAGTTGCTGTTTAATCACAGTCAAACTCAGGTCCAGACTGAGGACATCGAGCAGTATGACACCCACTCAACTGAGACGCCACTTTACCCTAGCCAAACTCACACAGCGAACCATCAATATCAGCGACCTCAAGAGTCGGTGCAGCGCTTGTCGGCACCTGACTTAACTGCACGGGAATCAAGTGTAGTTAAAACGGTGTCTAATACTCAGGGTCTGGGCGCATCCATTCTACCGAATGCCGTTCAGCTCGATGGCGATGTGAGACAATGGCGTGTAGTCGATGTATTTAAAGGTCGCTTTGCTCTTATTCGACGTGATGAACAAGCGGCTTGGCTTGATCTTGTTGGTGTTCAGAGGAAGATACTGGCTCCGCAGATCCAGCAGCAATTTCAACAAGGGATGGCGGGTCAGCCCCTGTTGGTTGAGCAAAAAATTAATTTAAGTGATACATCTTGGCAGAAAAAGCAGGTGCTTCAATACAGCGAACTGTTGGCGCAATGTGGCGTGAAATTTTATTGGCAAGGTCAGGCGCTTATCGTCGAGCAAATGCCCTCAATGTTAAGACGTAAGCATATTGCGAACAGCGTGTTACAACTGCTCAGCGCCTGTGAACAAGGGACAGATGAAATAATCGCGCTACTTGCTGATGCTGCCGCTGAATCGTCGCTATCTAAATCGCAAGCAGACTACTGGTGCCAGCAATGGCAACGTCAGCTTAATAGTACGTCATTACTGCTTCACGAAATCAAGGTACCGCACATTAATGAAGCCTAAAACAAGTCCTGCGGTCATCTGTATTTATGGACCGACCGCTGCAGGTAAAACCGCATTATCAATTGACTTAGCGCAACAGATCGATGGTGAGATTATCTCTGTTGACTCTGCCTTAGTTTATCGTGGCATGGATATTGGCACGGCAAAGCCGACTGCCGAGGAGCGGCAGGGCGTTGCACACCATTTAATTGATATTTGCGATCCGGCTGAAACCTATTCAGCATCTGAGTTTCAAAGAGATGCCACCGCGTTAATTAATGATATTTTGAAGCGTAATCGTACGCCGATACTCATTGGTGGCACGATGCTTTATTTTAAAGCCCTGTTGGAGGGTATGTCGGCGTTGCCAGAGTCCGATGCTACCATTCGCAAACAATTGCAGGCTGAACTCGATTCGCATGGATTATCGGCGCTTCACCAACGATTAGCCCAAGTTGATCCCGACGCGGCTGCCAGAATTCACCCGAATGATCCTCAGCGCACGCTGCGTGCACTAGAGGTCTATCAGCTGTCGGGCAAACCAATAACGGAGTTAGTTCAGCAACGGCAAGGTGCGCTAAATTATCCTATTTATCAATTTGCGGTCGCGCCACAGCAGCGCGCAACGTTGCATGAGCGCATTGCAAGGCGCTTTGAGCAAATGCTAGCAGAGGGCTTTCAACACGAGGTTGAAGCACTTTTCGAACGCAAGGATCTGCATTCAGATTTACCCTCGATCCGTAGCGTGGGTTACCGTCAGATGTGGCAATATTTATCGGGGGAGTTGAAATATCAAGAAATGAAAGAGCGCGGGATTATTGCTACAAGACAGCTAGCAAAACGGCAGTTAACGTGGCTACGCGGCTGGCCCGATGTATATTGGCTGGATACTTTCGCTCATGATAAACTCGATCAAGTACGATCGCGGCTGCAACGGCCAACCGAAAAGTTTTCGGTAAAAGATTGAAAAATAAAGAATCGCCCTAAGATCAAAGTTTGAGAATGCAGCGTATGTTATGGCATGTTTAAGTTGCAAAATTTTACCGTTGGTCTAGGGTGAGTAGTAGGTTTCTACCAGTTAACTGACCACTCAATTGACTTGGATATTAATAACAAAAAAAGGAATCCGCCATGGCGAAAGGGCAAACGCTTCAAGATCCGTTTTTAAACGCACTACGTCGCGAGAGAGTACCTGTATCGATTTATCTTGTAAATGGTATCAAATTACAAGGTCAAATTGAGTCATTTGATCAGTTTGTTGTGTTGTTGAAGAATACGGTGAGCCAAATGGTTTACAAACATGCCATTTCGACTGTCGTGCCGGCACGTATTCCGCAAAACTATCTGCCTCAGCAGGGCGTACACAACCAAGGTGATATTGAAGAATAAATCAGAGTGAGGAGGTCTACACACGTTGTTCGACAGATATGAAGGTGGCGATTATGCCGTATTGGTCCACATGGACTTGCCCGCCGAAGTCGATAGAGAAGACCTCTCCGAACTTCATTTATTAGCTAGCTCAGCAGGTGTTGAAGCGCTGGGCGTCGTAACGGCTTCTCGCAGTGCACCGAACCCCAAATACTTTGTGGGAAGCGGAAAAGCAGAAGAAATCGCTGAACAAGTTCAGGCGTTAGAAGCTAATATTGTCATTTTTAACCACGCCTTATCGCCGACGCAAGAGCGCAACCTCGAGAAGATATGCAAGTGTCGAGTATTGGACCGAACCGGTCTGATACTGGATATTTTTGCGCAGCGTGCGCGTACTCACGAAGGTAAATTACAAGTTGAATTGGCCCAGTTGCGGCATATTTCGACGCGTTTGGTACGTGGTTGGACTCACTTAGAGAGACAAAAAGGCGGGATCGGCTTACGCGGACCCGGTGAGACGCAGTTGGAAACTGACCGACGCTTAATTCGGGGGCGAATAAAAAATATTCTGCGCCGTTTAGAGAAAGTACAAAAGCAGCGTGAGCAGGGTCGGCGAGCGCGTCAACGCGCGGAAATTCCAACAGTTAGTTTAGTCGGCTATACTAACGCAGGTAAATCATCGTTATTCAATACGATGACCGAGTCTGGCGTATATGCGGCTGACCAATTGTTCGCAACTCTTGATCCCACGTTACGGAAACTAGAAATCGAAGATGTCGGCCGTATTATTCTTGCTGACACCGTGGGTTTTATCCGTCATCTACCCCACGACTTGGTTGCAGCATTTAAGGCGACGCTACAAGAGACGCAGGAAGCGGACATTCTTTTGCATGTCGTTGATGTAGCCGATGAGCACCAACAGAGCAATATTGAGCAGGTTTCAGAGGTGCTAACAGAAATCGATGCGGGGGAAGTTCCCCAGTTAATGATTTGCAACAAAATTGATAAGCTGGAAGACTCAACGCCTCGTATTGATAGAGATGATGAAGGGAAGCCTATTCGTGTGTGGGTTTCTGCTCAGGCGAACATAGGCATTGAGTTAATTTTCGAGGCGTTAAAAGAGCGACTCGGACCCCAGATGGTCAAATTAAGCTTAAAATTGCCACCATCTATGGGTAAACTGCGTGGTACGCTATATCAACTTAATAGTGTTTCAGCAGAACGTATCGATGAGCAAGGTGCATTAGAACTTGATATAAAAATGTCGGTTGTGGACTGGAACAAATTGCAGAAAGAATACGACAACCGACTCGACAACTATATTCAGTAATCGTTTTTTTAACTTTAACGGAGTCATCCATGGCATGGAACCAACCGGGTAACGGCGGTAACAAAGACCGCGACCCATGGAAAAACCAAGGGGGCAATGATCAAGGGCCCCCGGATCTCGACGAGGCACTACGTAAGTTTTTCGCCAAGTTGGGTCTAGGTGGAAATAAAGGTAACGGCGGTAGCGGCAAATCGGGTATTCCTGCAAAGGGTGTCGGAATTATTGCTATCCTCGCTGTTATTATTTGGTTTATCGCTGGTTTTTACACGGTAAAAGAAGCTGACCGGGGCGTGGTGCTGCGCTTTGGTAATTTCCACACGCTCGTCGAGTCGGGGCTGCATTGGCGTCCTGTGTTTGTCGATACAGTTGAGCATGTCGATGTTAACAATATCCGCTCGGATAGCACCGAAGGCTTTATGTTGACCCAAGACGAAAACGTCGTAGTGGTACAGCTCGATGTGCAGTATCGCGTCGTCGATCCGCGCAACTACTTGTTCAACGTCGATAACGCAGACCAAGTATTGTCACGCGCGACCGATAGTGCGTTACGTTACGTGGTAGGTCATACGACGATGGATGAAGTACTGACACGCGGCCGTGAAGATGTTCGTGCGCGTACGCTTGATTTACTTGAACGCACCATCGACCCGTATTCAATGGGACTACAAATCGTTGATATCAACTTGCTACCAGCTCGTCCGCCAGAAGAGGTTAAAGAAGCCTTTGATGACGCAATCGCTGCGCAAGAGGATGAAGAACGCTTTATTCGTGAAGCGGAAGCGTATGCACGTGAAGTCGAGCCTTTGGCACGTGGTCAAGTACGTCGTATGCTACAAGAAGCGCAAGCATATAAAGAGCAGATCATCCTAGAGGCTCAAGGTGAAGTGGCTCGCTTTAACGAACTGTTACCGCAGTACGAAAACGCGCCGCAGGTAACGCGTGAGCGTATCTACTTAGATACCTTGCAAGACCTCTACGCTAAAACACCGAAAGTGTTGGTCGATGTTGAGGGTAGCAACAACATGATGTACCTACCGCTCGACAAGATTCTTGAAAAGCAAGGAAGAAAGGTCAATGACTTATCGCCTTTGCGTGTCCCAACCGACTCAAACATGAATCAATCGCGCAACAGCGCAAATGGTTCAAACAATTCGACTGATTCGGGTCGTACAAATACGCGTGGCGGGGGTCGATAATTATGAAAAATTTAATCGCAATTATTGTAGTAGTACTCGTCGCTTTGGGTTTGTCGTCTCTTTATGTTGTTAAAGAGGGTGAGCGCGCAATTCTTATTCAATTTGGTAAGGTTGAGCGTAATGCCGAGACAGGCGAAGCTATGGTTTTTGAGCCAGGGTTGCATTTCAAAATACCGTTTATTGAGCAAGTAAAACGCTTAGATGCGCGTTTGCAAACGCTTGATGGTGACCCTGACCGTTTCGTTACCAGTGAGAAAAAAGATTTGATCGTTGATACTTACGTGATGTGGCGTATTAACGACTTTTCGACCTTCTATCTGAGTACCAATGGCGGTAACAAAACGCAAGCTGAAGCGTTGCTTACGCGTCGTATCAACAGCGGGTTACGTAGCGAATTTGGTAGCCGTACCATTTCCGATATCGTCTCAGGTGAGCGTGACGAGTTGATGCGTGAAGCCCTCATTAAAGGTGCTGAGAGTGCGTCTGACTTAGGCGTCGAAGTTATTGACGTACGTGTGATGCAGATTAACTTGCCTGATGAAGTCAGTCAGTCTATCTACCAGCGGATGCGCGCTGAACGTCAAGCAGTCGCGACTGAACACCGTTCAGAAGGTCGTGAGCAGGCGGAAATTATCCGCGCTGATGTGGATGCACGCGTAACCGTTATGTTAGCGGATGCTAAGCGCCAATCTCGCCAACTACGGGGTGAAGGTGATGCGCAAGCAGCGAAGATTTATGCGGACTCTTATCAACAAGATCCAGAGTTCTTTGCATTCATTCGTAGCATGCAAGCATATAGCGAATCGTTTAGTTCGGGATCGGATGTCCTCGTGCTTGATGCGGAGAGTGATTTCTTCCGCTACCTTCAGGATCTTCAAGGCGAGCCGAAAGAGTAAGCTCAAGCAAATTGAAGCCCGCGTCATCGCGGGCTTTTTTATGTCCATATACAAACCGAACGCAACAGGGTAAAATTACGTCGATTTTTTTTAAGCGGGGCAAACATGAGTCAAAACGTCGTGATTCTAGGCACCCAATGGGGTGACGAGGGTAAAGGTAAAATTGTTGATCTACTGACAGATAAAGCATCGCTCGTGGTGCGTTATCAGGGGGGTCACAATGCCGGTCATACATTGGTTATTGATGGTGAAAAAACCGTACTTCACTTAATTCCGTCGGGCATACTACGCACCAACGTACAATGTGTGATTGGTAATGGTGTGGTACTTTCGCCTGAAGCCTTAATGGAAGAAATGGAGATGTTAGAGGCGCGGAATGTGCCAGTAAAAGAACGTCTGCGTATCAGTGAGGCGTGCCCATTAATCTTGCCTTTCCACATCGCTTTAGACCAAGCGCGTGAGCGTGCGTTAGGTAAAGAAGCAATTGGTACTACAGGTCGAGGTATCGGCCCTGCTTATGAAGATAAAGTCGCGCGCAGAGGCTTACGCGTCGGCGATCTTTTTAATGCTACGCGTTTAGAGGATAAGCTGAAAGAGTTAACCGACTTCCATAATTTCGCATTGACTAAGCTCTACAACGAACCCGCGATTGATTTTGATGTTGTCTTAAAACAATGCAAAGAATTTGCCGAGTTGCTAAAACCGATGGTCGCAGACGTGCCTGCATTACTTGATAAAGCGCGTAAGAACGGTGAAGAGATCATGTTTGAAGGTGCGCAGGGCACACTCCTTGATATCGATCACGGTACTTACCCTTACGTGACATCGTCCAATACCACGGCAGGTGGTGTGGCGACAGGTGCAGGCTTTGGCCCTCGATACATTGACTACGTACTGGGTATTGTTAAAGCCTATACTACACGTGTCGGCAGTGGGCCATTTCCAACTGAATTAGATTGTGACGTGGGCCAACATCTTGGCGTTAAAGGGCATGAGTTTGGTGCAACAACAGGCCGTAAACGCCGTACCGGCTGGCTTGATGCCGTAGCGATGCGTCGAGCGGTGCAAATTAACTCTGTGAGCGGATTCTGCTTAACTAAGCTGGATGTCCTTGATGGTTTAGATGAGTTAAAGATTTGTACTAGCTATAAGCTGCCTGACGGAACCATTAGTGAATATCCACCCATGGCCGCTGAAGATTACGAAGCGGTAGAACCCGTTTATGAGACATTGCCAGGTTGGCAAGAGAGCACAGTAGGGGTGACAGAACATAATCAGTTACCGCCGCAAGCATTGGCATATATTGCGCGTATTGAAGCGCTTACAGGTGTACCTGTTGATATTATTTCAACGGGTCCTGACCGGAAAGAAACCATTGTTTTGCGTCACCCGTTCGCAAAATAAAAACGGATCGCCTTGTTGCAGTTTGTGCTGCGACAAGGCAAACTGAGTCAAATATTGGTTATTAAACCAGCGAATTAGGTAAAAACTAACCAATCACTTCAAAAACTTAAAAAAAATCGCGCAAAGCTATTGCACTATCAAATTTAGTACCATAGAATGCGCTCCACCTAACCGGGGTGCCGGCATAGCTCAGCTGGTAGAGCAACTGACTTGTAATCAGTAGGTCGGGAGTTCGACTCTCTCTGCCGGCACCAATTCAAATTGCACTTTTTGGGAGGGGTTCCCGAGCGGTCAAAGGGATCAGACTGTAAATCTGACGGCTCAGCCTTCGCAGGTTCGAATCCTGCCCCCTCCACCACGCAATTCTTGGTTTTGAGGTGGCCCAATGTTTCAGCGGGTGTCGTATAGTGGCTATTACCTCAGCCTTCCAAGCTGATGACGCGGGTTCGATTCCCGCCACCCGCTCCAAACAATCCAGTGCTGATATAGCTCAGTTGGTAGAGCGCACCCTTGGTAAGGGTGAGGTCGGCGGTTCGAATCCGCCTATCAGCACCACGTCATCATAGGCTACTCTCTAACCGCGACCGGTATGCAACATAGTTGCTAGGTACATCCAACAGAATTTTGTTAGAGAGGCTGCAATGTCTAAAGAAAAATTTGAACGTTCGAAGCCGCACGTAAACGTCGGCACCATCGGTCACGTTGACCACGGTAAAACTACCTTAACCGCTGCTATTACGACAGTTCTGGCTAAAGTCTATGGTGGTGCGGCGAAAGACTTCGCAGCCATCGATAACGCGCCAGAAGAGAAAGAGCGCGGTATCACCATCTCAACTTCACACGTTGAATATGACACGCCAACTCGCCACTACGCGCACGTTGACTGTCCTGGACACGCTGACTACGTTAAAAACATGATCACTGGTGCTGCTCAGATGGACGGCGCGATCTTGGTAGTAGCGGCGACAGACGGCCCAATGCCACAAACACGTGAGCACATCTTGTTGTCACGTCAGGTAGGCGTACCTTACATCGTTGTATTCATGAACAAATGTGACATGGTAGACGATGAAGAGTTGTTGGAATTGGTAGAAATGGAAGTTCGTGAACTGTTATCAGAATACGAATTCCCAGGCGACGACTTGCCAGTTATCCAAGGTTCAGCACTTAAAGCGCTAGAAGGCGACGAAGAGTGGGCGAAGAAGATYGTTGAGCTMGCAGACGCGTTAGACAACTACATCCCAGAGCCAGAGCGTGATATCGACAAGCCGTTCATCATGCCAATCGAAGACGTATTCTCGATTTCTGGTCGTGGTACGGTAGTAACAGGTCGTGTAGAGCGCGGTATCGTTAAGACYGGTGACGAGTGCGAAATCGTAGGTATGAAAGATACCATGAAGACCACTGTTACAGGTGTAGAGATGTTCCGTAAGTTGCTAGACGAAGGTCGTGCAGGCGAGAACATCGGTGCGTTGTTACGTGGTACTAAGCGTGACGAAGTAGAGCGTGGTCAAGTATTGGCGAAGCCAGGTACAATCACTCCGCACACCAAGTTCGAAGCCGAAGTATACGTACTGAGCAAAGACGAAGGTGGCCGTCACACGCCATTCTTCAAAGGCTATCGTCCACAGTTCTACTTCCGTACAACTGACGTAACGGGCGCAGTAGAATTGCCAGAAGGCGTAGAAATGGTCATGCCAGGCGACAACTTGAAGTTCGTTGTAGAGCTAATYGCTCCAATCGCAATGGACGAAGGCTTGCGTTTCGCAATCCGTGAAGGTGGTCGTACAGTAGGTGCAGGCGTTGTATCTAAGATCATCGACTAATTAAACGTTAACACGTTTAACAAAAACCCGGCTTCGGCCGGGTTTTTTTATGGGTTGGTGTTTATCCGTGTAAAGTCGTGTCAGAACGGCCCCATTTGGCTCCAATTATTGACATTTATCAGGTTTAACCTCACTATAACCGTCCAGTTTCAATCTAAATAAGTGCAGTGCGAAGAAGTCTCTTTTTGTTGATAACATGCCTTCTGTCGAGCGTTTCATTCATCAAGAATGCAAGCGCACAAACACCTGTGTATGTTGCTGCATATGATTATCCCCCCTACTTTTCGATGGGGCTTGAAACTGATGTCACTCGTGAACTCATTCAGATTTTGAATGAATATCAAGATACCTACGACTTTCAGTTACAAGTCATTCCTCCCAACGGCCGTTATCAAGCATTGTCTGAAAATGGTTGCTGCGACGTCATCTTTTTTGAGTCTGAGGAATGGGGTTGGAAAAATCGAAACGTGGAATCGACCATTCCAATTATTCGAGGCCGTGAGCGTTTTGTTGCTAAAAGAAAGCCTGGCAGGACTCAAGCCTTTTTCAACACCTTAGAGGGTAAGACTGTAGGTGCGGTAAAGGGGTATCATTATAATTTCGATGGTACTGAGCGTACCGCAGATGAATTAGGTCGAGCCTATCGAGCTTATCTGTCTCATTCCGCACTGACTAACTTGCGGATGTTAATGGGGGGTCGCATTGATGTCATGCCGATTAATGATGAACTGCTATCAGCCCTACAAAATGCCGGTGATCAATACGAGAAAGATTTGCTTGTCTCTGATCAGATCTTTGATGATTACATGTTGAGCATGATTGTCGGTCATAATAAACGCCTGACTCAAGAAACAATGCAGCAACTTGTTCGTGAATTAGCGCGTCAGGGGCATATCGACAAATTGTTACAGCGATTTAATTTGACGCGCTTTCAAGTTTATCGTCTTGGCTTAAGACGCTAATAAACACTTAAGCCAAGCCTATTGGCTAATTCTCTCACCATAAACATGCCGCGTGCGCTGTTTCCAAACGCATTGAGTTTTGGACTCCATGCTGAAATCACGCCAAAGTCAGGAACAATAGCGACAATCCCGCCACCGACACCACTTTTCGCAGGCACGCCAACGGTAAAGGCAAACTCACCACTTTGGTCATACATACCGCTGGTTGATAGCAACGCATTGATCCGTTGAGCATCTCGCTTACTAATGATTTCCCGTTGAGAAAAAGGGCATACACCGGCATTGGCAAGAAATGTGAACGAACGTGCGAGGTTTTCGCAGCTCATGCTAATCGCACATTGCCAAAAATAATGGTCGAGTACTTCGTCTACATCGGATTCAATGTTATTAAAGCTCTTCATCAAATGGGCAGATGCCGCATTGCGGTGGCCGTGTTCTTTTTCTGATGCATGTACGGATTCATCCGCATAGATACGATCGTTGCCACATAGATTACGCACAAGACTCATCACAGCGTTTTTACTTGTCGAGTAGTGGCTAACTAGCACATCGCTAATTAAAATCGCTCCTGCGTTGATCATGGGGTTTCGGGGAATACCCTTTTCCCATTCCAACTGAACAATCGAATTAAACGCCTGTCCTGAAGGTTCCATCTTGACCCGTTTCCACAAATCGTCGCCTAAACGATCCATCGCCATCATTAAGCCGAAAATTTTAGAAATGGACTGGATAGAAAACAATGTGTCTGTGTCACCCACGTTAAACACTTCACCATCCAGTGTCGTTAACGTGAGGGCGCACTGATCGGGGTCGACCGCAGCGAGCGCAGGTATATAATCGGCAACTTTCCCCGATTGGATCTGCATCGCTTGCTGATGAATTTCAGTCAACAAGCGATTGAGGTCATCAGGGGCATGAATCTTTTGCCCACCACTTACCAAATCACGCGTCAATGGGATGCTCCGGATGTTGTAGCTCAACGAGGCGTTGCCTTAGCTCATCACTTAAGGTAACCGAACGTTGTTGCTCAAAATCGAAATAAACGAGTACGGTTTTGCCCTTGGCGCAGAGCTCACCTTTTTGCCAGATTTCGGTACCAATATCAAAGGAACTGCCGCCAAGACGTTGAACAAAAGTCTTTACGGTCACATTCGAGCCAAAGAAAATGGGACGCGCGAAATCAACTTCAAGACGAGCAACGATAAGGCTTTTTGTTTCCGGTGACATTTCACCAAAGAACTCAAATATAGGTAGCCGACCGGTCTCAATCCACATAGGCACAACGGTGTTGTTCACATGACCTAAGGCATCGGTTTCATAAAAACGAACTTTAAACTGCTCTTCTAACATCCTCTCTTCCTATGACGATTTAAGCATGGGTTTAAGAAAGCGTGCGGTGTGAGACCGCGTTTCATTAACGATTTTTTCAGGAGCGCCCTCGGTGAGGATCTCACCACCGCCCGAGCCACCTTCAGGACCTAAGTCGACAATCCAGTCAGCGGTTTTAATCACATCTAAGTTGTGCTCGATAACGACCACGGTATTACCATGGTCACGCAGACGATGAATCACCGCCAGTAACTGCTTAATGTCATGGAAGTGAAGTCCTGTAGTAGGCTCATCCAGAATATAAAGCGTACGTCCAGTATCTCGCTTCGACAACTCGCGTGACAGCTTCACGCGTTGTGCTTCACCACCGGATAAAGTTGTTGCCGACTGGCCAAGTCGCACATACGATAGACCCACATCCATTAACGTTTGTAGCTTGCGCGCAATTGCCGGAATCGGGTCAAAAAACTCACGAGCCTCTTCAATGGTCATATCCAATACTTCGTGGATATTTTTGCCCTTATATTGAATGTCCAACGTTTCACGGTTGTAACGTTTACCCTTACAAATATCGCAGGGTACGTACACGTCCGGTAAGAAGTGCATCTCAACTTTAATCACACCATCGCCTTGGCACGCTTCACAGCGACCGCCCTTAACGTTAAAGCTAAAACGTCCAGGTTTGTAACCGCGTGCTCTGGCTTCTGGTACACCGGCAAATAATTCACGAATCGGTGTAAAAATTCCAGTGTAAGTTGCAGGATTAGAGCGTGGTGTGCGACCAATCGGACTTTGGTCAATATCCACTACTTTATCTAACAGCTCCATCCCTTCTACACGTTCGTGCGGCGCAGCTTCACCCGTGGTTGCGCCGTTCAGTTCGCGATGAGCGACTTTAAACAAAGTGTCGTTGACTAAGGTCGATTTACCGGAGCCCGACACGCCTGTGACGCAGGTCATTAAACCTAAAGGAATGTTTAAATCGACATTTTTTAGGTTGTTACCCGTGGCGCCAATAATTTTTAGCCAACGGTCATCTGGCTCGTTACGTTTAGCCGGCACTTCGATGACCTTACGGCCTGATAAATAGTCGCCGGTTAGTGACCGTTCGGTGCCAACGATATCGTCAACGGAGCCTTGGGCTACGATCTCGCCCCCATGCACACCCGCACCGGGACCAATATCAATTACATGATCCGCCTGACGAATTGCATCTTCATCATGTTCAACTACCAGCACGGTATTGCCTAGATCGCGTAAATGAATCAGTGTGTTTAGAAGACGTTCATTATCGCGTTGGTGTAGGCCAATGCTCGGTTCATCCAATACGTACATCACACCCACCAAACCTGCGCCAATTTGACTGGCTAAACGGATTCGTTGAGCTTCACCACCGGATAAGGTTTCTGCACTACGTGACAGGCTCAGGTAATTCAACCCCACATTGACCAAGAAACCGAGCCTATCGTTAATCTCTTTCAATATTTTTTCAGCGATTTTTCCACGCTGACCGTCAAGTTCAAGACTTTGGAAAAAGTCTAGCGCATCGCCGATCGAACGCTCTGAAACCTGAGGTAAGTTGGTATTTTCGATAAATACATGGCGCGCCTCAGTACGCAAACGGCTACCGTGACAGCTTTTACAGGGTTGTACGGCAATGTATTTTGCCAACTCGTCGCGCACCGCTTGTGATTCTGTTTCGCGGTACCGGCGTTGCATGTTGGGAATAATACCTTCGAACGGATGCGCACGAACGACTTTATCGCCCCGATCATTCATGTAAGTGAACTTGATTTCTTCTTTGCCGCTGCCATAGAGCAGCACTGCGCGAGTATCTTCGCTCAATTCATTAAACGGCACCGACAACTTAAAGTCATAGTGCTTAGCCAGTGACTGTAGCATCTGGTAGTAATAAAAATTGCGTTTATCCCAACCGCGGATAGCACCGCCCGTGAGCGATAAGTCGCCATTGACGACCACCTTACTCGGATCAAAAAATTGCTCTACACCCAAGCCATCGCAGGTTTGGCAGGCACCGGCTGGGTTATTGAACGAGAACAAACGCGGTTCCAGCTCTTGCATACTGTAACCACAGTGTGGACAAGCAAAGTTAGCCGAGAAAATCAGTGTCTCACCTTCTTCACCCGGCATTGGTGCTACAAACGCAGTACCGCCGGTCATATCAATAGCGGTTTCAAACGACTCGGCCAAGCGCTGCTCGATTCCCTCACGCACTTTAAAGCGGTCAACAACCACCTCAATGGTATGCTTCTTTTGCAACTCGAGTGTCGGCGGATCGCTCAGGTCACAGATCTCACCGTCGATGCGCGCCCGGATAAAACCTTGTAAAGCAAGGTTTTCTAGCACCTTGACGTGTTCGCCCTTACGGTTCTGTACGATGGGTGCCAATAACATGCGTTTTGATTCCGCAGGCTCGCTGAGCACTTGATCAACCATCTGTGAAATGGTTTGCGCAGCCAAGGGCACATCGTGTGTAGGACAACGTGGCTCACCCACACGGGCAAACAATAGACGTAAATAATCGTATATCTCGGTAATGGTGCCCACCGTCGAGCGAGGGTTGTGAGAGGTGGACTTCTGCTCAATGGAGATCGCAGGTGATAAACCTTCAATGCCGTCCACATCAGGTTTTTCCATCAAAGATAAAAACTGACGGGCATAGGCGGAGAGTGACTCGACATAGCGCCGTTGACCTTCCGCGTACAACGTATCGAACGCCAACGATGACTTGCCTGAGCCGGATAACCCCGTGATGACTACGAGCTTATCGCGCGGTATGGTCAGGTTAAAATTCTTTAGGTTGTGTGTTCGCGCACCACGTACTTCGATTTTGTCCATAGTAAACTTTTTTCTCCGCGCATAGGCGTAAATGATTCAACCGAGTGAGCCGAGTATTATCGCACAGACTAGGGTATCTGGTACAATGCCGGCTCAGTCGTTCATAATAGCGAGCATTATGAGTCAGCAACAGTTAAATAGAACAGAAAAGCGCGCAGCGTTCGCACTTGCCTCAGTCTTTGGCATACGCATGTTAGGCCTGTTTTTGATCATGCCTGTCATGGCAATTTATGCCCATCAGTACCCCGATTACACGCCAGCGTTAATGGGTGTTGCCTTAGGGGCTTATGGTTTAACTCAAGCTTTTTTCCAAATTCCTCTGGGCATGTTATCGGATCGAATAGGGCGTCGTCCTATCATCGTGGGTGGCCTATTGGTCTTTGCTCTAGGTAGTGTGATTGCTGCACAAGCGGATAGCTTGATGGGCGTTGTTGTTGGTCGCGCTGTGCAAGGAATTGGCGCCATTGCAGCGGCTATTTTAGCGATGGCAGCCGATGTTTCACGCGATAATCAACGCTCGAAAGTCATGGCGATTATCGGTATGTGTATTGGCTTGGCATTTGCTCTGGCGCTGATTATCGGCCCGTTACTCGCCGACCATATTGGCTTACAAGGCCTATTTTGGTTTACTGCCGCAAGCGCTCTCGTGGGGATTGGCTTGTTACTCGTCGCAGTGCCGAAAACATTGACTAAATCAGCTCGTCGCGAGGCGTTGCCTGTTGCCACGGAACTCAAACACTTGGTGAGACATCGGCAACTTTGGTTACTCAATGGCGGCGTGTTTGTATTGCACGCGGTACTGACCTCTTGGTTCATTAGCTTACCAACGTTGTTGGCAGCGCATGATGTACGGACTGAATATCATGCCTTATTTTATTTACCGACCTTAGTGCTATCGATCGCGTTAATGGTGCCCATGATTATTCACGGCGCAAAAACCAATCAACATGTCACTTGGTTTAGGTTGTCTATTTTATTGTTGATGGTGGGCGCGACACTCATTACATGGTGGGGTGCTTCGCTGATTGTGATAGCCATCGCGTTGGTGGTGTTTTTCACAGGCTTTAACTTCTTAGAAGCGACACTGCCGTCATTGCTTACACGTATTGCACCTGCGGGCAGTAAAGGGAGCGCCAGTGGTATCTATTCGACCTGCCAGTTTAGCGGGGCGTTCGTCGGTGGCGCGCTAGGCGGTTGGCTCTTACAAACTTATCAGCTTAAAGGGATTGGTGTCGCGAGTTTAGCTATACTAGCGTTATGGTTTGTGTTGAGCCGTTTGATGCAAAATCCTAAAGCCGTAACAAACGTGGTGATTAGTTTGAAAGGGCTTGAGCAACAAACCCTTGATCAGTTTAATGATGCGCTACTCGGTATTTCAGGTGTTGAAGAGGTTCGCTTCGCATCGGACGACCAAGTCACCTATTTAAAAGTTGATAAAAAGCAGTATGATGAGCATGCAGTCGAAGCATTGATCGAACGTCACAAATCGGCCCAATAGCGTGTTAAACTATTAAAAGAGAAAATTTTAGAACAGGAGAGAAATATGGCCAGTCGCGGTGTGAATAAGGTAATTTTGGTCGGTAACTTGGGCGCCGATCCTGAAGTTCGGTATACCCAGAACAGTACCGCTATTGCTAATCTCTCAATCGCAACCAGCGAAACGTGGAAAGACAAGCAAACAGGTGAACCGCGTGAACAAACTGAGTGGCACCGTTGTGTTGCTTATCGTCGCTTAGCAGAAATCGCCGGTGAGTATCTCAAAAAGGGCTCAAAAGTGTACGTTGAAGGTCGCTTACAAACACGTAAATGGCAGGGTCAAGACGGCCAAGATCGTTACACGACAGAAATCGTAATTAACGAAATGCAAATGCTTGATTCTCGTGGCGGCTCTGGCATGGGTCAAGGCCAAGGTATGAACCAAGGCATGAATCAAGGTATGAACCAGGGCATGAATCAAAACCAAGGCGGCAATCAGCCTGCGTCTAATCAGCAGGGCAATCCGAACCAAGGTTTTGGACAGCAGCAAGGCTTTCAAGGCGGCCAAGGCGGTCAGTCAAACCAAGGCAATGCGATGCGTTCTAACCAAAATCAGCAGCCTTCACAACCAGAACCGTTCTCGCCCGACAACGATTTTGATGACGATATTCCGTTCTAGAGCTCACCTGAGACATATTCTGTAAAGAATTCTAATTAAGCCCTTACTTTTAAGGGCTTTTTTTGTATCTGTATCTCCGATTAGGCTCATCGAAACTCTCTCAATTTACTTAGCCTGCTAACCTTGTTAATATACTTAGCAAGCTAACTAAATGAGATCAGGTTATGACACTCTCGCAAGAGCAACTCAAACAACTGTCCGTGCCAGAACGTTTGGGCCGAGTAGCACGTCAGTGGCAAGCGGTCGCAGATCGTGAACTTGCGCCCTTAGGTTTAACTTACCCACGCTGGAGCGCGATGTGGAAGCTGGTGCGAATCGGCGATGGCGCAAGTCAAAAGCAATTGGCAGAGGCGTTGGAAATAGAACTCGCATCATTAATGCGAACGTTGACACAGCTAGAGCAACAGTCACTTGTTGTAAGGCGTGTATGTCCAGACGATGGCCGTGCGAAGCGAGTTTACCTAACCGATGCAGGTCATGCGTTGGTGAAAAAAATGGAAGCCAAAATCCTTAAAGTACGTCGTACGCTGATGGCTGATATTGCCGACGAAGACATTGAAACGGTTAAGCATGTACTAGCTGTGATTTCGCGTAACGCCCACCAAATGTGCAGTGAACAAAAGCAGCGAGACGATAAGCAAGGAGGTGACACACAATGACAGCTGATGAAAAATTCGCAAAGTGGGTTAAGCGTGCGCTTATCGGCTTTATCGCATTGTTTGCTTACTTTCTCTGGGCCGATTTAGCGTTACCGCTTACGCCGCAAGCAATGGTGACTCGCGTAGTCACTCAGGTCGCGCCGCAGGTTAACGGTACGGTAGAGCAAGTGTTGGTTCACAATAATCAGTATGTGGAGCCGGGTGACCCTTTATTTACGCTAGATCCTCGACCTTTCCGTTTGCAGCTACAGCAAGCTGAATTAGCTTTGCAGCAAGCACAACAGTCGAACCGTCAACTGGATGCACAAATTCGTGCTGCACAAGCAAAGCTAAAGTCAGCGCAAGCGACTGCTGATGAGCAAAGTCGTGAGGCGCAGCGAATCAAAGACTTAGTGAAGGAAGGCAGCACGTCTGAGCAAGCGTTTGATCAGGCGCAGAGCGCGGCGCTGCAAGCGCAAGCAAATGTTGATGCGGTTAAATCGCAACTGGAGAGCCTCAAAGTTCAGCGCGGTGACTCAGACAATGCCCACAACCTGCTTATTCAACAGGCTAAAAATGCGGTCGATAATGCCGAGCTGAACTTGAGCTATACCACTGTGCGTGCGCAACACGCGGGTCGTGTAAGTAACTTAAAACTCAGCGAAGGTGTGTATGCTCGTCAAGGTAACCCGTTACTCGCATTGGTATCACCTCAAGCAGATATTGTGGCTGATTTTAGGGAAAAGAATTTGCGCCATGTAAAAAAAGGTCAGCGCGCACTGGTTGTCTTTGATGCCGAGCCAGGTACCGTTTATGAGGCGACGATCGATAGCGTTGATGCCGGTGTTAACGCAGGTCAGTTGAGCGCGGATGGCACACTCGCACAACCGATTAACTCGAACCGCTGGGTGCGAGATGCCCAACGTATGCGTGTGCACCTGAGCCTTGCCAAAGGTATTGATAACACCCGTCCAGCGGGCGCTAAGGCAACGGTACAAATTGTGCCCGATGGGCGCTTTAAAGCCACCGTTGCACAAGCTCAAGTGCGTCTACTGGGTTGGTTACATTATATTTACTAGCGTGGAGCACGTATGAAACCGCTCGGATTAACTGAAAATGGTCTGCGGCAATGCTTGCGCATTGCCTTCGGGGCGTCCATTGGCTTCTTAGTCACCACGCTGTTTGACTTATCCTATGGTGTGTTCTTTACCGTACTACCCATGCTCTTGCTGGGTTTAGTGCCGGTCATTAACGGACATGTGGCGCGCCAATTATTAGCAGCATCAGTCATGTGTGGGATTGAAGTCGGTATCGTGGCGCAGTTATTAGGTGGGCACCCGGTACTCATGACGATGGTCGCATTTTTGTTGTTTCTGTATCGCTTTGCTTTCATGGCACGCGGCACTGCGTTTTTATTTGGTGCCAACGGCGTGTTGATGCTAAGTATTATGTTGCACTATGCGAGCTATCCAACTACCGACGTCAATAACCTCATTGCGAGTAATTTTTTCGCGTCATTGTTAGCTATCGTTATTGCTTTTATGATGCATACATTAATTCCCAACAAAGCGGAGCCCAATGCGCCTCCCGTAGCGCCTGAAAAATCATCCAACCGCGTACGTCATGAGGCGATTTTGGGTGCCACGGTAACAACCTTGTCATTTTTAGTCTTTCAGCTGTTTGATTTGCAAGACTCAATATCCGCGCAAGCAACCACTATTTTGGTGTTATTCCCCATGCATTGGAATGGTGCGCTGACTTATGCGCGTAAACGCGCGATGGGCACGCTAATCGGCGTCATGTTTGGGCTTGCGATACAGCTATTACTATATGATTGGTACGACGCATTGTGGCTTATTGTGCCCTTATTCTGGGTCGGTGTGATGTTGTTTGCTCGGCTTCACGTGCTTGAGGCCTCGGGAGCTGGCGTGGGTTTTGGCGCTTTGACCACAGTGGGTATTTTATTTGGTCAGTACCTCTCGCCCACGCAAGACTTAGTCTATTCAGGGTTGTACCGACTCAGTAGCACCTTAGTCGCTATTATTGCAGCAATGATGGTGTGTTACCTCGTACATAAAGCGTTGAATCAGTTTGCGGCGACGCGTTTTGGCAGTTAATAAAGAAAAACGGTCATTGAGTGTTGATAAAATTCCTCTAAGCCGCATAATTCGCGTTAATGATATCTAATATCTGTTTTTAGCGATGGAGCGCCTCCTATGACATCGATGTCAATTAAGTTTTTTCAACGACTAAGCACCCAAATCTCGTTATTGGTGGGCTTCGTTGGCATTGCGATGTTTGTCAGTTTGGCCACTTTTACCATCACCGAACAAACAGCCGAGAATCGTCACGTGGTTGAACAAGAAGTCTTAACTACAGCGCAGATGATGCAGGCCACTTTTGATCGTGTAGTGCGTTATGAGCGCACGGATTTGTTGCATGAAATTCTTTCCCAGCTACAAGATCAACCGAATGTCCTAGCCGCGTTTATCTATAACCGAGAGGGGCGTATAGAATATGCCGCTGATCATCACTGGCTTGATAAACCCTTATATCAGGCGTTGAGTATCGCGCCGCAAACTTGGCATGAACTCAATGCAAACAGCGACATCACGCTGCATCACGTTGAGGACCAAGGTCGCTTGACTGTTTACGTGCCGCTGACGGTATCTTCGGACTTTCCTGAATTTCGACCTTTCTCACTCATGATCGCGTTCGAGCAAAAGCATACCTTTTGGAGTGTGGCGCAGTCGCGTCTTACCACGTTGACAATTCAGCTCATTATCGTGCTGTTGTTGGTCGCCCTTCTGCACAGGTATCTGAACTACCGTATTAGCAAACGGCTTGGCCACATGCAAACCGGTGTGCAGGCGATGCGGGATGAGCAACAGCGTGTTGCTATTGACGTACGCGGCAAGGATGATATTGCGGCGCTGGCGCGTCAGGTCGAGGCGATCGCTGCCGATCGTCATGCGCATTGGTCCAAACTTAAAAATCTAGAAACCGCGGTAGACCAAAGCAATGAGTGCATTATTATTACCGATGCCAAAGGCCAAATAGAGTATGTGAATAAAGCGTTTGAGTGGATTACCGGGTATCAACGAGACGAGCTGGTTGGCAATAACCCCCGCATTCTCAAATCAGGTCTGACGCAACAATCGGTGTACCATGAACTTTGGGACACCCTTAACCAAGGTAAAACGTGGCGCGGTGAATTGCTCAACCAACGTAAAGATGGGCAAGTTTATACGGTGTATTCGATTATTACGCCGGTCTACAACGAACAGGGGGAATGCACTCACTATATTGCGGTTGAGGACGATATTACCGAGCGCAAGGCCGACGAGCAGCGGCTTCACTATATGGCTTATTACGAGACATTGACCGGCCTGCCCAACCGACTGCATATGACCCAAATCATCGACCAAGCACTCGCGTCGTTAGAAGAGGATGAACTGGGCTACTTGTTACTCGTCGACATTGATCGATTACAACAGATTAATGATGCGCGTGGCCATGAGTTCGGCAATCGCTTGGTCCAAGCTTTTGCTGAGCGAATGAAGCAGTGGACGGAACAGCAGGGCGTGCAGCTCGCGCATTTGGGGGCTGACCTGTTTGCTGTTCTATTCCCACCGCAAGTTTCTAAACGCGAGGTGGCCAAAGAGAAGCTCTATGAGACCTGCGAGGCGCTGCTCAAGATCACCCGCAAGCCAATTCAGTTAGACGATGATGTTCTGACCATGTCAGCAACCATAGGCGCGGTCGTCTATCCACAAAAAGGTGGTAATGCAGAACAATTGTTACGTCGTGCCGAAACAGCCTTGCATAAGGCAAAACGATACGGGGGCAATCACTTCGCCGTCTATCGTCAGCAATACGGAGAGGAGATTAAGCGGCAATTCGATGTCGAGAGAATGCTACGGCATGCGATAAAAAACGATGAGCTTGATTTATATTTGCAGTCTCAAGTGGATGCGACGGGTAAGGTGGTCAGTGCCGAAGGTTTGGTACGATGGCATCATTCGGAGCAGGGGCTCATTAGCCCGGGTGTATTTATACCGATTGCTGAACGCTCAGATTTGATTCTATCGATTGACCGTTGGGTACTGCAGCGTGCCGCACAGATTCTTGTTTCTAAGGAAATTGCTGAGAACCCCATTGATGCATTGTCAGTGAACATCTCTGCCCGACATTTTGTTCGGGGCGATTTAGTTCATGCAGTGAGTGAGTTACTAGAAAACTATCATTTTAAACCCCATCAGTTGATGATCGAGGTCACCGAGGGGGTATTGATAGAAGACACGGATAAAGTCATCGAAGTCATGCGTGAGTTAAGCAAACTCGGCATCCGTTTCTCGATTGACGATTTTGGTACAGGCTACTCATCCTTAGCGTATATACAAAAACTGCCGGTGAGTGAACTCAAGATCGATCAAAGCTTCGTCCGCAGTATCGGTGAGAAAACGACGCATGATGCGCTCGTTGAAACCATTCTCTCGATAGGTGAGCACTTAGACTTACGCATGATTGCCGAGGGTGTTGAAACAGAGCGTGAGGCGCGCTTCTTGACCGAGCGCTGCCCCACGATTGTTATGCAAGGGTATTTATTCGCTTATCCTGTTCCTGCTCAAGAGTGGCTGGCGTCTTTTAGTCCAAATTGTTCAACTACACGATCAAAATAAGCTAAGTTTTTCTTCGCATATTCGCGCTTAGCCACATAGTCGCCTGGGAAGAAGTTCTTTTTAAAACCGTAGGCGACCATGTCTTTTAGACGTTTTAGCGAGATATCAAAATTATCGACAGCTAATTGATATTCGTTGCTGACCGTCGTGCGCGATACCAATCGGTTATCCGTACAAATAACCGTGGCTAGACGGTTATCGAGCATATGCTTAAAGTTGTGGTTCTCGATACCACCGATGCTTGGATTGGTTTGCAGATTACTGGTAAGACAAACCTCAACAGCAATACGGCGATCGGCAATATATGAAGCCAAGTTTTCGCCATACGCTTTAGGATCTTCAATCGACGGATCCTCGGTCATTTCAGGCGAGAATAACGAGTAGCCATGGCCTAGACGATCCGCGTGGCACTGCGTGAGCGCTTCAAAGATACTTTCCGCGCCATAGGCTTCACCCGCGTGTACGGTTTTTAACAAGAAGTTTTCATGGGCGTATTCGTACACATCTTTGAACTGGCTTGCCGGATAGCCGATTTCTTGTCCAGCGATATCTAAACCGACGATAGGTAAACCTTCATCATCACGCATTCTGACGCTGGCGCGCACCAACTCCATCGCTGCCGTGCGGATCACCTGCATGGGTTCAAAGTCGCGTAGGTGCTGGAATAGCTGAGTGTAGTAAGGGGAGAAGCCCTTTTTACCGAACATGCGCATGGCACAGTTGATGATGCCATAGTCAAAGGGCGGCTTTTCGCCTTGTTGCACACTTGGCTGCTGATTGTATTCGTTTTTCGCCTTTTTCAGACCATCGTTGACCACATGCATAATAGTGTCAAAGGTCACACCTGCAGCTGGATTCATTAACAACTGAGGCGCAAAGCGAACTTCGATATAGTTCACCCCCTCTTCTTGGTTATCAATGGCGAGCTCGTAGGCCGCTTGCTCCAGGTTTTCTAGGTTACGAAGCGCAGCGCAGGTATACTGAAAGCCATTTAAGTACTCACCTAAGTTGTTGTAGTGAGACTTAAAAACCTGATCAAACAGACCTTCCTCTGTATAACTGGGGAGTTCGATACTGGCGCGTTTTGCCATGTCAATCAGGCTTGAAGCGCGTAAGCTACCATCTAAGTGCAAGTGAAGATCAGCTTTAGGAATGGCCTTGATAAAATCGGCAGGGTATTGCATATCGAAAACTCCTCGGTAACATTTGCTTGGCGTTATTTTGGCACAGAATTGACTTGGATAATAAAAAGAATCCCACTATGGCATCACTTTATTTTACCTATTCGGCAATGAATGCCGGCAAAAGCACCTCATTATTACAGGTGGCACATAACTATGAGGAGCGTGAGCAGCAAGTGTTACTCATGACCCCTGCGATCGATAACCGCGCAGGACAGGGGAAAATTGCTTCACGCCTAGGTATAGCGCGTGATGCCCTCCAATTTACGCAGGACTGTGATCTCGTTGAACTCATTTTGAAGCAGTACCATCAGCGTCGGATTGATTGTGTTTTGCTTGATGAGGCGCAATTTTTAACGGAGCAACAAGTTTGGCAGCTTACGACGATCGTCGATACACACAATATTCCGGTCATGTGTTACGGCATCCGTACCGACGCTTTTGGTGATGCGTTTCCTGGCAGTGCGGTATTACTCGCTGTCGCAGATAAGCTGGTTGAAATGAAGACGATTTGCCACTGTGGACGCAAAGCAACGATGTCGCTTAGGGTGGACGAGCACGGTAATGCAGTAAAGATGGGCCAACAAATTGCGATTGGCGGTAACGACCGCTACATATCATGTTGCAGGACCCATTGGAAAGAAGCGATGGGTATTCGTTAACGAGGTTCTGTTGCTGACTTGACGAACGCAGTATACTAGTAGGTGTGTATTCGCTCCGATGAGGTAACTTGATGAACTCGATTACGATCCGCCGCCCCGACGACTGGCACTTGCACTTGCGCGATGAAGAAATGCTGGCCACTACCGTGCCGCATTCTGCTGAAGTGTTCCACCGTGCGGTGGTTATGCCCAACTTAGTCCCCCCGGTGACAACCGTGTCTGCCGCGTTAAGTTATCGTGAACGCATCATGGCTCATCTCGGCGCGGATCAGCGCTTTGATCCTCGTATGGCACTTTATCTAACAGGTGAAACGACGGTCGAGGAAGTAAAAAAAGCAGCCGCTGAGGAAACAGTCATTGGCTTTAAACTCTACCCTTCGGGCGCAACCACCAACTCAGCCTCTGGCGTAAAATCAGTCGAAGCTTTAGCGCCGGTATTAGAAGCAATGCAAACGCATGGTGTGCCACTGCTGGTTCACGGTGAAGTGACCGACGCTGATATCGATATTTTTGACCGCGAAAAAGTGTTCATTGAGCGTCATTTGATTCCAATTACTCAGCAGTTTCCCGCGCTGAAGTTGATTTTGGAGCACATCACCACCGGTGATGCGGTCGATTTTGTGACCTCGGCTCACGACAATGTCGCAGCAACGATAACGCCGCAGCACTTATTGATGAATCGCAACCATTTATTAGTGGGCGGTGTGCGCCCGCATAACTATTGCCTACCTATTTTAAAACGTCGTGAGCATCAAGAGCGTTTACAAAAAGCGGCGCTATCAGGTAGTGCTAAGTTCTTTTTGGGAACAGATTCAGCGCCGCACGTAAAGGCAAACAAAGAGACCGCATGCGGTTGTGCTGGTTGCTATTCGGCGCCCGCTGCAATTGAACTCTACGCAGAGTTTTTTAGTCAGCATGATGCACTTGATAAGCTGGAGAACTTTAGTTCGGTATTTGGTGCGCAATTCTACCAATTACCATTGAATGAAGAGCGCCTGACGCTAACGCAAGAGACCTGGCAAGTACCCGAGCAAGTGTCAACTGCAACAGGACCTATCGTGCCTTACTACGCGGGTCAAACGTTGCACTGGAAGCGTTCATAAAGAGCGTCTATTAAGTTCAGACCTGAGTGCTCTATGACAATGCTCAGGGCTGAAGTTATCTTTTGATTGACCGATACTAAAATGAGTATTCTTATTTTTGCTATCGGTCAAGCCCATGAAATTAACCCACAAGCTCTATTCAGCCTTTGCTGCCATCTTGCTAGTGCTCGTTGTACTCATTACAACCACACTTTTTAGTATTCGCTCACTCGTGAGTACCACTTCTCAAGCTGAACAAACCTTTACTGTTATTACAGTCGCGGAAGATTTAGTTAAGCAATTACTACTGATTCAAAGTAGTCAGCGCGGTTATGTAATCAGTGGTAACGATGAAGACAAGGTGCCGTATGATGAAGGTAAGGCACAACTGAGCCAGTCTTGGGAGCAGCTTAAACAGCTCAGCCAGGGTTCATCGGCACAACTAAAACGACTAGAAGAGTTTAATGGGCTTTATCAGCGCTGGCTCGAAGATGCGATGGAGCCGGTTATTTCGATACGGCTACAATACGGCCCCGGTGCGATGGGCTTGGATCAGGCAGCATACCTTGTAAAACAAGGCCGCGGCCGCGAAGACATGCAAGCGATGCGCGAGTTAATGGATAGCTTTATTACCTTTGAGCGTACGCAGTTAACCGAGCGCCATGCGGAGGCCGATCAGGCGAGCTTATTGGCGGAATGGACAACGTTACTGGGCGGTTTAGTGGTAGCACTTGTGGCTATTGGTTCGGCTTGGACATTTAAAAAGCAGTTACAAAATCGCTTGGCCGACGCGCAGCAAGCTATTGATGCGATTGCCGAGGGGCAACTAAATTATCGTATTCAAGCGGATGGCAACGATGAAATTGCGCAAGTGCTATCAACGTTAGTGGCAATGCAAGACAAGCTCAAAGCCATGTTGAATAATATCCGCAATGCCGTTAATGAGTTAAATGAGTCCAGTGGTGTCGTTGCGAGTACCGCTGAGCAGTTGTCCGCATCGTCCGATGAACAAACGCAAGCGTCGGACTCTGTGGCAACAGCAATTCAAGAGCTCAGCGCAAGTATCGAACAAGTCTCGCAAAACGCTGAGCAAGCGCGCACCATCGCGCATCGTGCGAGTGATGAAGCACGCGAGAGTAGCACGGTTATTGAGCAAATGACGCAGGCGATGGATCGCATTAATCAGGCGGTGACGCAAGCTTCGCAACGGCTAACGGAACTTGATTCACAGTCGGAGAAAATTAACGCCATCGTGTCAGTGATTAAAGGCATCGCCGATCAAACTAACTTGCTTGCCTTGAACGCAGCGATTGAAGCGGCTCGCGCGGGTGACCAAGGACGCGGATTCTCAGTTGTAGCTGATGAGGTCAGAAGCTTGGCACAACGTACAGCAGAATCAACTGATGAAATTGAACATATGGTCGGTGAGATCCAGCGAGGTACACAAACGAGCGTTCAACAGATGCAGAGTGGCGTGAGCGAGGTCGAGGAGGGCGTCGAGCTCGCTGATATGACCGGACAGGCAATGACGCGTATTCGCGGTAGTTTCGATGAGGTCATGCAGGTCGTTCAGGAAATTAGCGATGCGCTGAAAGAGCAAAATCGCGCCAGCGATGAAGTCGCAGAAACCGTCGAACGTTTTGCCGGCATGGCACAACAAAACCAAGAAGCCACACGCCATTCCAGTGGTACCGCGCATACGCTGCAAACATTGGCTGCACAGCTCGAGCAAACGGTTAAACGTTTTTCTTTGGATTAATCAAAATAGGGGCAAAAATTGTGGAAATATCGCCCATTTATGTTCCAATAAGCGTAAGAGGTTTGATACCATATACAAAAAATAAACAAAGGAATGCTCAGTGCGCTTTTTGTTCGGAAAAAAAACAGGCTCTAACTACCAGTTAGTGATAAGTATCAGCGCTGCTGAACTTCGTCTGTTGATCCTTAAAGAAAAGCCAAATAAGGCACCTGAGTTAATCGTCAATGATGTCGAGCGACTTAAGCAAAATAATATTGCACAAGCGCTCAGCAACCTTAACGAACGTTATAAAAAGTTGTCGTTAGATGACGCCAAAGTGACGTTCGTATTGCAACCTGCTCATTATCAATCGACCGCGATCGATCGGCCTGATGTGCCGGACGAAGATCTTGCCGCTAGTTTACGCTTTCAGCTCGATGATCTGACAGAAATGAGTCCTGATCAGATGATTACTGATTACTATGAACTTCCGTTACAAGCCAGTGGTCAGGATAAGGTCACCGCGGTGGTGGCTGCAAGGGACCTGTTAGTGAATATCGTTGATGCGGTTGTGGCACAATCATGGCAGCTCACCGATATTACCGTGAGTGAAGTGGTGTTAAAGAATTTATTTCAGCATCGAGAAAAACCCTGCATGGTGCTTTATGGGCTCAGTCAAAATCGCTATGTAGCGCAAATATATCGCGCCGGTGAGCTTGTATTTACCCGTGAGCTCCGCGGAGTGCGAGACCTCTCCAAATATAGCGTAGAAGAAATTAAATTAGGCGCGCTCGAACCGCTTGCGACTGAAATTCAACGCTCAATGGATTACTACGAAGGGCAGTTACGACAAGCAGGTTTGCGCGAAATTGTATTAGCTATCGCGGGTCCTCAGCGAGAGGCAATGGCGGAGTCATTGCATGAATTGTTGGCGGTTGACGTTGAACTGTTCGAATATCCGCACTGGATGAATGAGTTGTGTGAGGGGGATTTTTCTGACCTTGAGGCGTTGGCGGCAAGTATAACGCCAAGCGCACAGGGAGATGCCCAATGAAGCAGTCGATTAACTTATACACCGACGAACTCAAGCCTGTTGTTCTAAGACTTTCTTTAGTACGTAGCCTAATTGCAGCATTGGTTCTGATCCTCGTCATCGTGGTGGGTTGGGTTGTTCTACAGAACATAGCCGAGCAACGCAGTGCCGAGGTTGACCATATTAACCAGCAACTGCAGCAGTTGCAGCAGCAACAAACTCAATTACAGTCGCAGGTACAACAAAAGAATCCTGATCAGCAGTTAGTTCAACAATCCGAGAACTTGAGTCGACGGATTCAGCAACAAATGCAGCTCAACGAACGTTTGACTCATCTAGAGTCGCGTCAGCTAATTGCGCCTCAGCAGTTGATGACAGAGCTCCAAGCGATTGATATGGAAGGCCTTTGGTTGACCGAGTTCGGTATTTCACAGGGGCGCATTAATCTGCATGGTAAGGCCATTAAGGGCAACCTTATCCCAAGCTGGATGGCGCGTTTTGATGGCGAGCCGGTATTGAGTGATAGTCGCTTCTCGGTTGTCGACTTATCGCAAGACGAGCAGGACAACCAAACCTTCAGTTTGGCGAGTGAGCGAGGTTCGGATGAATAAGCGCTGGCAACAAATAAATGACTGGTTTCAGCAGCAACCTCGTGATCGTCGCATTCTGATTGCTACATTGTTGTGGGTACTTATCGCAGTTTACTTGGTCAGTGTATTGGTGATGCCAGAAATTAAAATCATGAATACCGCAAGTCAGCGTACTGCCCAACTGCAACAGCAAGTGACCCAAGCTGAAGCCTTGAACGAACAACTTCAGCGGCAATTGCAACAGGACGTAAACCAGCCGTTGCGCGAAGATATTACAAGTAAGCAAAAACGTTTGCAGCAACTCGTCGAACAAGCCAGTGGGCACAGCGTATTGGGTGCTGCGCAACGAAAGCAGTTTTTGCGTGAAGCGCTTAACTATCCGGATAGCATGCAGCTGATTTCGCTCAATACACCACAGCCTGAACGTATTACCGATGAAGACAGTGGAGCGCTGTATCAGCACCGGGTTGATGCCGTGCTTAGGGGCGACTTTGCTACCATCAAAAGCTATGCCGAGCAATTGCAAACCGCGTTTCCAGAGGTTGAATGGCTACGATTCAATTATCAGGTTGATGCCTATCCGCAAGCGCAACTAACGATTGCGTGGCGCATTATTAGTATGGATAAGGAGTTTATCGGTGCTAACTAGTCCTTATCGTGTTGGATATTTGCTTGCAAGCGTCCTGCTGCTTACTTCTATGCAAACGTTGGCGCAAGACCCTACGCGGCCTTATGGCTGGCAATCCGGTCGCAGTGCCAGTGTTAATCAAGATATGAATTTAGTATTAACGCAAGTCGTGGTGTCGAGTGACTCCCAACGCGCGTTAATTAACAATCAATGGCTCAAGCCTGGGGATACTATCGCAGGTTATCAGGTTGACGGTATCGGTTCTAACCAGGTTGTGCTGCGTAGTAATCAAGAGCAACGCGTGCTTAAGTTATTTCAGCCATTGAATATAAAGAATAATGAATCTCAGGGAGATCAAGAATGAGAGTGCTTTGGATAGCAGCGATAGCAGCGTTGCTGACGAGTTGCGCCTATCAGCCCGATAAAAAACCACAAGAGGCTTATCAGGCGATGCAGCAAGATACCCCTGTGCAAGGTAGTAATAAGAAACCCACCACACTACCGACTGATGTCGCTGCGTTTTTAAACCAGTCTGCAGAGAGTAACGCATCTGGTGCGAGTGAGCTCGTCGGTGAAGAGCCGCGCTTTGTGTTGCAGGCGGATGGCGTTGCGGCAAAGCAGTTTTTTTACAGCCTCACCGTGGATACTCCCTATAACATCGTTGTGCATCCTGATGTAACGGGTGATATTTCACTTGATTTAAAGGACGTGACTATTGATGAAACACTCGATGTTGTGAGTGATATCTATGGTTATGAAGTTCGTCGCGAAGGCCGAATGATCCAAGTGTATCCAGCAGGTGTGCGCACGCAAACATTTGCACTCGACTATCTTTCGTTGAAACGTTTTGGCTTGTCGCAAACGCAAATTACCAGCGGTGGTGTGAGCCAAGAACGTAACAACAACAGTGGTTATGGCAACAACAACCGTAGTAATAGTAGCCTTTCCAATAACAGTGGCTTAGGTGGCCTGAATGGCAGCGGCCAAAACCAGAATTTTGGTGGTATGAATGCTGGCGGCGCCAATGGCGCTTCAGTGAACACGCAGTCTGAGACAGACTTGTGGGGTAGCCTAGAAGAAATGATAGAAGGCATCGTAGGCGGTAACGGTAGTGTGGTGCTCTCACCGCAAGCGGGATTAGTCAGTGTGACCGCGCAACCGTCGAAGTTACGTGCGGTCGATCAGTTTCTAGAAAACTTGCAGTCACGTTTGCAACGTCAGGTTATTCTTGAGGCACGCATTGTTGAGGTGACGTTGGGCGACCAGTATCAACAGGGTATCCGTTGGAACGAACTCAACATGAGTGGTCGTTTTGACTTTGGCTTTAATGGCTCTGTTCCGAATGATATTGCCGCTGCCACAGCCGACGGCGTGTTTGGTCTGACATTTAATTCTGATCGTTTTACCGGTTTCTTAGAGTTGTTGCAGACTCAAGGCAGTGTGCAAGTGCTATCAAACCCACGCGTCACGGCATCGAACAATCAAAAAGCGGTAATTAAAATTGGTGAAGATGAGTACTACGTCACTGATGTTACCTCGCAAACTAATACCACCGTCACACAGGATGCGCTAACGAGTTCAAATGTTGATTTGACGCCGTTTTTCTCGGGTATCTCACTTGATGTAACGCCTCAAATTAGTGACGACGGTGAGGTGACTTTGCATGTTCACCCATCAGTGGTCGAAACCAGCGAGCAGGAAAAAGTCATCACTATTGGTGATGAAACGTTAAGGTTGCCGTTGGCGCGTAGCAATATTCGCGAATCGGACACCATCGTCCGTGCGCGTAGCGGAGAAATCGTGGTGCTCGGTGGGCTGATGCAAAACTCGACGTCCGAGAATGTCGAGAAAGTGCCATTATTGGGTGATTTGCCGCTGGTGGGTAACCTTTTCAAAAATAAAAGCAATGATTCATCTAAGAAAGAGTTGGTTATTTTAATTAAGCCAACCGTTATCGGTGCTGACACCTGGCAAAAGGAGCTGGAGCGTTCGCGTGAGCTGCTGGAAACCTGGTTTCCAGATATCGCTCAAGACCAGTAAACGTTGAATCGCTATGTACTTGTATCATTACGGGCTGAATCAACTGCCGTTTACCATAACACCGAATACACAGTTTTACTGTGAGCTGAAAAGTCACGATCAAGCGGCTAAAGTGGTGTTAACGGCCTTGAATACGGGTGAAGGTTTTATCAAAGTTACTGGCGAGGTCGGTACGGGTAAAACACTGCTATGTCGGCGCTTGCTAGAAGAAATACCTGATTATTTCTACACCGCGTATGTGCCCGATTCTTATCTCAGCCCCGATCAATTGAGGCGTGCGGTGGCACAAGAGTTGGGCGTTGATACCGCCGAGGTAGGGAGTGAACACCAACTCGCTCGCGCATTGCAGGAGAGACTGCTAGAAATTAGTCAGTCTGGGCGTGAGGTCGTGTTGATTGTGGATGAAGCGCAGGCGCTGCCGGAGGATAGTCTAGAGGCGTTGCGGCTACTATCGAACTTAGAGACTGAATCGCGTAAATTGCTACATATTATTCTGGTCGGGCAACCCGAGCTTGATGAACGTTTGGCACAACATAACTTTCGTCAGTTAAGGCAACGCATCACCTTTTCACATCGGCTGACAGCCATGAATGCACGTGAAACCGCGCAGTATATCGGCCACCGGATGCGTATCGCAGGATACAAAGGCGAGCCGATTTTTTCAGCCGGTTTGGTTTCCGCGTTGTATGAGAGTAGTCGCGGTATTCCGCGGTTGGTGAATGTGCTGGCACATAAAATGCTGTTATTGGCTTACGGTGAAGGACGGAAAAGGTTGTCACATAAGGATTTAAAATTGGCAACTAAGGATACCGCAGATACGCGCTATCGCTCGCCGGTCGTGCGCCTGATGATATGGACATTGCTATTAGTGCTGGTGGGCGCTTCAGCATTACTTGGCTTAACGTTTGAACACCCCGCTTGGCCGTGGAATTCTGTCGCATGAGTATATTGAATAAAGTGTTAAAAGATTTGGATAAGCGTGGACAAAAGCCGGGCGAGGCCGAACTCAGTGGTGGCTCGGCGGTTGCGGGGCCATCCTCACGCTTGCCTTGGGCGCTTGCCATTGCAGCGCTAATACTGCTGGTGATCGCCCTTGTCGCCGGCTACGTTAGCTGGACCTACTGGGCCGGCGATAGCCGCTCACTTGATGCAAAAAGCGATGAGCAATCACAGCCTCGGTTAGTACAGCAGGCGCCGAACTCACAAAAAAGTGATTTCGTCCGTCCAGCAACAACGCCGGAGCCGCAACCAACGCCCTCAACTGCCAATGCGCAAAAGGTAGATAGCGTAAAGCCTGAACCTCAGCCGGTGCCCGTTGAAGCGGAGTCGATAGGGGAAGCGGATACAGCAGTACAGGCAGTGTCAGAATCGAAACCTCAAATAGTTTCTAAACCCGAAGCTGACTCAGAGTCCGAACCAACACCAGAACCGGCATTGGTGAAAAAATCGGTTGAATTGTCCCCTCAACAGCTCATCGAGCGTGAAATTACCGCAGCACATGAGACAGCGGACAAAGGACTACTGAGCGAATCTGCAAAGCATTGGCAGCGCGTATTAAGCATTGAGCCCAATCACATTGAAGCACGTCGCCAACTGGCAGCACTCCAATTTGGCCGTAATCGTTGGCAGGACGCGCTGCAGGTACTAACCACCGGACTCGAACTGAACCCCAAAGCGCATGAACTACGGTTACTTGCCGCTAAAATGCTGCAAAAACGTGAACAACCTCAGTTGGCGCTGACATTGTTACACCAAGCGCAGCCGCAGGTGAGTGACTACTTAGAATATTATCGGTTAAAAGCGCAACTCGCCCAGCAATTGAATCAGTGGGTCGTAATGGCTCAGAGCTACAAAGCTCTCACTGAAGCACAACCGACACAGGGTCGTTGGTGGCTAGGTCAAGCCATTGCGCAACAGCAGTTAGGCGAAACTGAAAATGCCGTAAGTGCGTTTAAGCGTGCACGGAAATTAATTCAACATGCGCCCACACTCGACTTTATCGAGCAACAACTCAACTTATTGGTAGAGCAGGATGAAGCGACCTCGTCTTAAAATGCGACTGGGTGACTTGCTGGTACATGAGCAGGTCATCAGTGAAGAGCAACTTGAAAGTGCGCTGCAAGAGCAGCAAATAAGCGGGCGTAAGCTCGGCGCTACGCTGATTGATCTCGAGTACATAACCGAAGAACAGTTGCTCGACTTCTTAGCCCAGCAATTAAAGCTTGAGCGTGTCAGCGTCGCCGACAAAAAAATTAACCCGAAAGACGTGCAATTACTGCCAGAAGTTCAAGCGCGCCGCTACCGTGCTTTAGTGATTGAGGCCGATAGCGATACGGCGCTGGTGGGGATGAGCGACCCGGCAGATTTGGCTGCGGTTGATGCGGTAACTCAGCATCTCGCGCCACGCGAAATTACTCTGGCGGTCGTTTCTGAAGGAGAGTTGCTGTCAGCGTTTGATAGTTTATACCGACGCACCAAAGAAATTGAGACCTTCGCGAGTCAGTTGCAGACAGAATATGAAGAAACCGAAGACTTCACGCTCGGTGCGGATAGCTTAGATGACGACGATGATGATGCAACGGTCGCTAAGCTTTTAAAGTCGATTTTCGAAGACGCCGTACAAGTACGCGCCTCGGATATTCATATCGAACCCGATCAAAATATGTTGCGCATTCGCCAACGGGTAGATGGCGTGTTGCAAGAAAATATTCTTGATGAGACCAATATCGCCAATGCGCTGGTTTTACGCCTGAAACTGATGGCAGGACTGGATATTTCCGAGCGCCGCTTACCTCAGGACGGACGCTTCAACATCAAGGTGAAAAAACACAGTATTGATGTGCGTGTATCCACCATGCCGGTGCAGTACGGCGAAGCCTGTGTCATGCGTTTACTTGATCAGTCCAGCGGTATTTTATCGTTGGATCAAGTCGGTATGCCGCCGGATATCCTCAAGCGCGTGCGTCACTTAATTCATCGCCCGCACGGTATGTTACTGGTAACGGGTCCAACCGGTTCGGGTAAAACAACTACGCTCTATGGCGCGTTGAGTGAACTCAATACCGAAGAAAAGAAAGTCATTACCGTAGAAGACCCTGTGGAATACCGTTTACCGCGAATCTCACAGGTGCAAGTGAGCAACAAAATTGGACTCGACTTTGCCCGCGTGTTGCGCACCACGTTGCGTCAGGATCCGGACATTATCATGGTGGGTGAGATGCGTGACCACGAAACGGTCGAAATCGGCCTACGCGGTGCGATCACGGGTCACATGGTGCTATCAACGTTACACACTAACGACGCGATTACCAGCGCCATGCGTTTGATTGATATGGGCGCGCCTTCTTACCTCGTTGCGGCGGCATTACGCGGCGTTATTGCGCAGCGGTTGGTACGGCGTGTCTGTGAGCGCTGTGCCCACGATGACACACCGGACGAAGCGCAACGCGCGATACTTGAACACTTGGAGAAAGGTAGTTGCGACCAGCCTTTTAAAAAGGGTGTAGGTTGTCAAAATTGTAACCACACTGGATACCGAGGCCGTATCGGTGTGTTTGAACTACTTGAAATGAACAGCGCCATGATGGAGGCATTACGGCAAGAGGATACTCAACGCTTTGCTGAGGCGGCTAAGAACGCTAAAGGCTATCGCTCAATGGCCAACGTTGCACTCGACTTTGCTAAACAAGGTGTAACCAGCATTGATGAAGTGTTGTTCCTCGCCGAGAGCGTCGAAGAAAACGTCGCTGCGACCAATATTAGTGAGCTGGCGCAAAGTGATGAGAGTGATGACTAACCATGCAGTTTAGCTACAAAGCGCGTGACAAATCCGGCGGCATGCAGCAGGGAACGGTTGAGGCAAACGATGCCAAAGCAGCCGCTCAGGCGCTGATGCAGCGAGGTTTGATCCCGGTCGATGTAGCGGCAAGTAAGGGTAAAGTCAGTAACACAAAAATCAATAAATCAAGCGGCACGCTGTGGCAACAACTGAAGGCGATGACAGAGCCAAGTGTTGAGCTTGACCAATTGATTATCTTTTGTCGCCAAATGTACTCATTAACGAATGCGGGTATTCCCATTTTGCGCGCCATTGAGGGACTCGCCGATACCACGCAGAACAAACGTTTAGAACGCGCGCTACGCGATGTCCATGGGCAGCTTGAACGAGGTCGAACCTTGTCGGCAGGAATGTCACAGCACCCAAAAGTATTCTCGCGCCTGATAGTCGCGATTGTCCACGTAGGTGAAAACACGGGTCAATTAGAAGAGTCGTTCGAGCAGTTGGCACTGTATCTAGAAAAAGAGCAAGATACCCGAAAACGCATTAAAGCGGCGACGCGATATCCGACCTTTGTGATGATTGCTTTGGTGGTGGCGCTCTTCGTGCTAAACATTTTTGTGATACCGACTTTTGCCAATATGTTCAGCCGCTTTAAGGTCGAGCTTCCTTGGGCAACTCGAGCGCTGCTGGGCACCTCGGAATTTTTCGTTGCCTATTGGCCACTCATGTTGGTTGCCATGGTCGGTGCTTTTTTTGGTATTCGAGCTTATGTAAACAGCGACAGTGGGCGCCTGTTATGGGATAGGTGGAAACTGCGCATGCCGATCATCGGGTCGATTTTAGAGCGCTCAATTTTATCGCGTTTCGCGCGCAGTTTTTCCGTTATGTTATCGGCAGGGGTGCCCTTGACGCAGGCGTTATCCTTGGTAGCCGAAGCCGTCGATAATGCTTACATGGAAAGTAAGATTTTAGATATTCGCCGCACCATTGAGCGGGGTGAGAATCTCTCGCGTGCCGCACGTCAATCAAAGCTGTTTACACCCCTGGTATTACAAATGATCGTGGTCGGCGAAGAGACGGGTCGCAGTGATACGTTGTTAAAGGAAGTTGCCGATTACTATGAGCGTGAGACTGACTACGATCTGAAAACACTGACCGCGCGTATTGAGCCTGTCATGATCGGCTTCGTCGCAATTTTAGTGCTTATTTTAGCATTGGGTATTTTCACCCCAATGTGGGACATGATGAATGCCTATCAGGGACGGTAATGAAAAACCAAGCGCAAAGCGAACAGAGTTTTCGGAGTTTATTGCAAAATGTTGTTGTCGTCATCAGCGTGCTCGTGCTTTCGGGGGTAGCGTTATGGATCTGGTTTGCACCCGGGGACGATAGCGGTTGGCAAGAAACCAAGCGCGATATGGAGTTACGACGCTTTAATGATTCGTTGTTACTGGCACGCGCAGAGTGGATGCGCGAAGGTAAACCTAAACAGGTCTCACTTAACATAAGTGGTAGTGAGCAAAGCATCCAAATGAACAGCAAAGGTTGGCCGGCGGTTGAACAAGGATGCGTTGAACTTTGGCAACGCCTCGCTGATGCGCCAAGCCAATTAACGGGCTCGGTTGAGGGTCAAACGTGCTCATTTAGAATTGAACAAAAGCTATGGCAGGAATACAACGCTGAAACAGGTCAAATCCGGGCAAAAAACGCTAAATTCGACCTATGAATTGTAAAAATGTCGTTATACAATATCACGAGAAATGATAAAGGACGCTGACTATGGATAAACGGCAACAAGGTTTCACAATCATTGAGTTGATCATCGTGGTGGTGATTCTAGGCTTGTTAGCAGCCTCTGCTTTACCTCGCTTTACCGATGTCACCGCAGATGCAGAGGACTCAGCTATTGAAGGTGTTGCCGGTGGCTTTGCCAGCGCGGTGGGCATTGTGCGCGGTGAGTGGGAACTGCGCGGACGACCTAAAGGTGGCACGGACGGGGCAGGCGCTGAGTTGCAGATGGATGGCGTGCCGGTCTATGTGGATGGCGATACAGGCTATCCCGTCAGTGGCAACAACGACACGGCGACCGACGTCACGCTCAGTAATGAAGATTGCCGCACTGTAATGACGGCTATTTTGCAAGGTTCACCCACGGTGATGGCGGAAGGTGATGGCGGTGCGATTGATGAGTACCGTTATTATACTTACGCAACGGACGATCCAAACGCCTCTGCGGCGCAAGGGCAAGGTACCAATCAAGTGTGTGTTTACTATCTAGTGAACACCATTAAAGGAATTAGTCCTTTACCCTCGGGTAATGACTATCAGACAACCGGTAACTCGTTTGTCTACAACCCAAGGAACGGTGGTGTAAACGTGTTTAGTAACAATAACTAACGCAGCACCAGAACTTATTTTATTTCAATGGAGAATGTAATCATGCGCAACCAAAAAGGTTTCACGCTCATCGAGCTTATTATTGTTATTGTTGTTCTCGGTATTCTTGCCGTGACAGCAGCGCCTCAGTTCTTTAACTTCTCGGGTGACGCTCGTGAGTCTGCTGTTAAAGGTTTGAAAGGTAATATCCAAGGCGCTTACCAAACTGTTTATGCGAAAGCAGCGGTTGAGGGTGACTTTTCTACAAAAGTTGGTGATGTAACTATTGCTAACGGCTATCCCACCGCTGATGCTAGTGGGATTGTCGAAGCTGCTAACTTGGGTACAAATGGTGATGATTGGGTATTTGCTTCAGGCGATGGTTCTGGAACGGCGGCAGCGGACACGTTCTATATTGCGCCTGCTGGATTTGGCTCTTTGAGTGATACATCAACTGCAGATGAAATTTTTGATGCATCTTGCTACGTATCTTATGTGGCTGCTGATAGTACAGATACACCACCAAAAGTCTCAATCGACGTTGACGGCTGTGACAACTAATCCAACCATTTTTTAATGGTCGAATCTCGGCTCGCCGTCTCGGCGGGCCGAATATCTAAGGTCTCTCCTATGAAAGGCTTCACCCTAGTAGAACTGATTATTGTTTTAGTAGTGGTGGCTATTCTCGCGGTTGGCGCAGCGCCTTTGTTTATTGGCTCCGGTGGCACCGAAAGTTTAGTTTTGCGCGAACGCGCCCTATCTATTTTACGCAATGTACAACTCAATGCGATGCAAAATACGCAAGCAGACTGCTACGTTGCGGTACTTCAAAACAACGCACTCGGTTTAGCGACCACTCCCTCATGTGGTGCAGGCAGCTCAACCCTAGCAGCGTCAGAAGACAGTGCCAACCAAATGGCCGACTTTGGAGGCAAGAACTTGACGGTTACCGACAGTAACGGTGACTCGGTGAGTTTGCCGATAGACATTGAGTTTGGTCCACTTGGACGACCGAATGATGCCTCAGGGCTGATTTGTAGCGGTAGCCAAGCCTGCCGTCTAACCTTTACAGAAGCGAACGGCGCAAACCAGTCGGTGTGTATCAACCGCGAAGGTTACATTTATGGCTGTTAGCAAGCATCAACGCGGCTTCACGCTCATCGAAATTATTGCCGGCATAATCGTTGTGGGTATTATCACTTTGGTTGTAACGGCAGGCATGGGTCCGCTGTTTAGGCAAAGTGTAGACCCGTGGCAACAAGTGCGCGCCGCCGAGCTGGGCCAGAGTCTGATTAACGAAATCCTCTCCCGCCGATTTGATGAAAATGGCTCCAGCGCCATTGGCGAAGCCCGCTGCGGAGAGCCGGGAGTAAGCTGTACGACACTACCTGCCAACTGTCCAACCGATCCGAGTGCGATGACCTTTAGGGAAGAAGCCGATCGTACCGAGTTCGATGACGTAGACGACTATCATTGCCTCGAGCTCAGCGGTCCTGAGGTTGCCGACACCTTGGCGCAGAGCTTAACGGATGACTATCGCGGATTCGCGTTGCAGGTCAGAGTCAGTTACCAACAACCCGACACGCTCAAACGTATCGTCGTCAGTGTGAGCACGCCGCAGCAACAAATCATTGAATTTGCTGCGCTGAGGGGGAACTGGTGATGCGTAATCGCGGCTTTACCCTAGTGGAACTGGTTATCGTCATTGTATTGTTAGCGATTGTGGCGATATTTTCCTTTCAGTTTGTTGGCTTTGGCTCACGAATGTACGCCAGTGGTGCTGAGCGAGTGCGGATCCTTGACCAGAGTCGCTTTGTAATTGAACGCTTAACACGCGAGGTACGTAACTCTGTGCCCAATAGTGCACGTGTCGCCGCTAGTGGCCAGTGTTTAGAGTTTGTGCCGATCCGTGCGGCAGGCACCTATTACAATGCGCCATTTCGTAACAGCGATCCAGAGCAACTGACCTTTGTCTCACTATCAGAAGTATGGGAGACGATAACTGAAACGGATCGTTTGTTTATCTTCGCTACGCTCAGCTCACACATTTATGATGCTGATGCCGGTCGTTCGGCGACCCTGGCGACGACGACCGCCAACGATGATAGCACGTACCAACAACTGCTCGATTTAGACGCTGGCTCAGTGTTTAGTCAACGCTCGCCTCGGCAACGTTTGTTTATCGGGCAACCGCCAGTGAGCTATTGTGTAGAGAGCAATCAAATAGTGCGCTATAGCAATTATGGTTGGCAGGTGAGTCAACCTATACCGGGTAGCTTTCCGAGCGCCGAGCGCAGTGTAATGGCAGAGCAAGTCGCCAATATCGCACTGGGGGAGCCCGCTTTTCAAGTCGACCAAGCCACGCTGCTACAAAATAATATTGTGCATCTGTTCATTCAATTTACTAGTATAGATGATGAACGTTTATTCTTCAGTCAAGAGGTTCATATTCCCAATGCCCCTTAGCTATCATTCACAACGAGGCAGTGCGCTGGTTGTCGCGATTTTTGTGATTGTGGTGACAGGATTGCTGGTCGCGACCTTATCACGGTTAGTGACCACCAGTAGTGACAGTGTCGTCGTTGAAGTCTATGGTACGCGCGCCTACACCGCTGCACAAAGTGGCTTGCAGCAGGGAATGTACGAATTATTTCCACTTAACCAACCGATGGCCAATTGCGCTGCCGTAACCGGAACTCCGGTGGACTTAAGCGGCATTCCATCCTTAGCAAACTGCTCAGTCACCCTGAGCTGCCAAGCGTTTGATTACACCGCAGACGATACCCACTACCGCATTGAAGCATTGGGTCAATGTGAGGCAGGGGGTCAAACCACCGAGCGTCTGCTCGCGATGGAAGCGAGGACGATTGAATGAGAGGTTGGCTAGTATGGTTAACCTTACTGCTCACTGCTGCGCTGATGTCAGTATCGGCGCTCGCAAAGCAATATCAGCTGCCCGATGATGTAAGCAAAAATAATAACGTCTTTAACCAGTGCCGTGTCCAGAATGAGAGCAGCGTGACGGTCATACGTTGTCCAAGCAATGTATTTAACCAGGTATACAGTCGTGACCGCGTAGTATTCGAAACCTCCCCCATACGTTTAGAACTAACAGGTGATGTCTCGGTCAATACCGAAGTTAATGCTCGCTCATCCGTTGAGCTACTCGTGGTTGTCTCGGGGCGACTAACCCTAAACAGCAACGCTGAATTAGTGGGCAATGTTGAGACCACCGGCGGTGTCACGCTAAACAGTGACTTACAGGGCAGCATCCAAACTAATGGCGATGTGTCCGTAAATAGCAATGGCAGCGTGAGTGGGCGTGTAGCAAGTGGTGGTAGCGTGACCAACAATAGCCGCATTGGCGGGGAAGTCGTCGCTGCTGGCGCTGTGACCAACAACAGCAATGCGCGTATCAACGGGCCTGTAACAGCGGGCGGCTCATTGACCAATAACGGATTGATTAACGGTAGCACTGATGTCGAAGGGGCGCTGGTTAATAATTCTAATGCCGAAATCAACGGTAATGTGAATGTCGATGGGGCGCTAAGTAATAATGGCCGTATCAATGGGCAATACATCAATGCGCCTTGCACCGACTCACCCAATCCGCGAGCCTGTGGCAACGGGCAGTTTAATGTCGATCGGCAATGCAATATCAATGATAACGAAGGCCCATGCGTGCCGAGTTCTAATAATAACCATACGCCTGTGGGTGACTGGCATTTTGATGAAGACCGTTGGCGTGGCAGTGCCGGCGAGGTAGTGAACAGTGTTGGAAATAATTACGCAGGCTTCGCTCAACAAGATGCGTATACCAGTGCATTTAACCCTGCGCGTCCGGGCAGTGAAGGTACCTGTCGTTACGGTCGATTTAATGGTAATAACTACGTCGAAATTCCCAATGTTACGCCATTGGCCAATCAAAACAGTGTGAGTTTATCGATGTGGTTTAATGGCTCAGCCAACGCACAAAACGCCCAAGATAACTATCAAACGCTCATTGTGTATGGTGAGGGACCGACGGAAGGCGGTGCTGGACGGTTTGAGGTCTATCGCCGCACGCGTGACGGACGCTTGTACTTTGAAGTGCGGTCGATATTTGGTCAAATCTACAATGTCAGTGTTGACGGCAATCAGGTATTTGACGGCAACTGGCACCACTTAGCAGCGACGTTTGATAATAGTAACCGACGTTTATCGTTATATATTGATAATAGTTTGGTAGCTACGCAAAGCTTACCTGCATCGATTACACTGAATTATATCGGCGCTAGCCCAGAGCTTTATATTGGCGGTCAGCAATTTCAAGGCTTTGGTTTTAACGGCTCGCTCGATGAAGTCACTGTCGCAAGCGGCGTGTATTCCAGTCAACGTGTCAGCGAACTGTATACCCGTACGCGCCCCTGTACCAGTAGCGGTGCATTACCCCAATGTAGTGCCGTGTGGGCTGACGGTTTTGATTATCGCGGTAACGACGAAGTTGATACCATTACCTTACCCGACCAAGACTATGGCACCAACCTACCTCAGCAGCTCGACCCCATTGATTATTTACGCGTTGGCAACTTTAACGATATCGGACAGAACTACCAGACCAATGGACCGACTTCGCGGGTTTACATTGATGGCGACTTAACCATTCAAGCTGGACGTCGCATTAATGTCGGTGGCGACCCAAACGCCTTTATGCTTATCGTGAACGGCGATTTGACCATTGCTCAGGACGTTCAGATTAATGGCTACATCTATGTGGCTGGAGACTTTACCTATTATGAATCGAGTCGCGAGAGCGAGCGGGTTCGAGTCAATGGTGCCATTAGCGTGGCAGGTAGTTCGTATTATTACAACGACCGCTACGATATCGAGGTGAATTATCAAGCGCCAGCGGTACCACTCGCGGGTGGGCAATTCTGTGCAGCGCAACCGGCCGAATTGCCAGACGCCGTGCTGCGCTGGCAGATGAATAGTAATGATTGGCAAGGTAACGCTGGCGAGGTTATTGATAGCTCTATCAACAACTTGAATGGCGTGGCACGCAACGGAGCGCAACGTTATAGCGCAGACTCAGGCTCAGCATTGGTGACTAACGATAATGGCTTCGGCACCTGTGGTTATGGCTACTTTGACAATATTCAACAACAATACCTTGAAGTCGCCGACGCGCCCATGCTCGATCTGAGTAATGCCTTTACGATCGGTTTATGGGTAAAGCCGCAGCGCTACCCGCCGTCTGGGTTGATGACATTAGTGTCAAAAGATGAGAACTATGAGTTTCACCTGCGCAGTGATGGAACCATTAATTGGTGGTGGAATACGCCGACAGGAGAAATACAAGAGTTTAATAGTCAATCGGCGGTACCGTTAAACCAATGGAGCTATGTTGCGATACGGTATCAAAATGGCGCGCAAACGATTTTTATCAATGGTGAAGTCGCAGGCACAGCTAATTTTACCGGTGGTGTCGCAAATAATAACGATCCATTGCAGGTAGGTGCCGATCAAGGCACCGCAGGACGTTATTTCAGTGGTTTTCTCGATGAGTTGAGTGTGTTTGACCAAGCACTCTCTGAACGACAGATCCGCGACCTGCAACAACAGCGCACACTGTGTGGCGGACAAGAGCAAGTTTGTGTGGTGCCTGAACTTAATAGTAGTTCGTTTGCTCAAGATTGGACCGCAACGACGTTTAATAACAGCACGTCGCCGAGTATTGTCAACGGCCGAATCAGACTGACCAGCAATCAAAATAATCAATCCACAGCGCTATCATTAAATCAATCAGTGCCTGCACGCGGACATTTAACCGAAGTGGTGTTCCGCATGTATGCCTACGCAGGTAGCGGTGCTGACGGGATTGCATTGGTATTTTCAGATAGCAATCAAGTGGCACAGCCGGGCAACTATGGCGGTTCACTGGGCTACGCAAACGGCAATAACAATGATGGCTTCAACGGTGGTTGGCTCGGTGTCGGTTTTGACGAATATGGTAACTTTTCGCGTGCGACCGAAGGCCGAGTGGGGGGCTTAGGTGATGGCTCGCTCGCGCTTTCGCAAACCCGTGATCGCGTAGTGTTGAGAGGCGCGGAGACCGGTAACGTCAATACCCAGTATCAATTCATCGGGGCGTCGGAGCAGCTGGTTCCCGGCATTGATGAAAGTAATAGCTTTATACCCGCTCCGGGTCATTTGTATCGCGTGCGCATCGACAACCGCGACCAACAAAATGTGGCCGTCTCTGTCGAGCGCGATCTTACCGGTACCGGCAATGCTTATACTACGATTTACGATAATAGCGATATTTCGGCTATCCAACCCCAACTGCCACAGCGCTTTACGATCAGTTTTACCGGCAGTACCGGTGGTTCGACGAACATCCACGAGTTTAACTATTTTAGTGTGTGCTCGTTGCCTGGCAGCGGTGTCGATGAACAAGTCGATCACTATCGACTCGCTTTTTCGAGTCCGACTGTGCTTTGTAATGGCGCACAGGTTCAGCTAAGCGCGTGTCAGGACAGCGAATGCAGTTCACTTTACAACGAACCGGCTACTGTCACACTCAGCGACATTAATGGTACTTGGAGTAACGCGACACCCACCTTTACAGGAAGTACTGTGTTGGGTTTACAGCCCAATAGCGCAGGTAGCTATCGTTTGGGTATCACCGATAACTCAGCGTCACCCGTCGCCGCTAACCCGGTGCAGTGTTTTGTCAACGGTGAAGCGAGCGATGACTGTACACTGCAAGTCAATGACGCGGGCTTTGTGTTTGTCGATGATAACGCAAGCGCTATTAACAGTATTGCGCGTCAAACCTCCGGCACAACGACCTCGGGCATAAAATTGCGTGCGGTGCAGACTAATGACCAGACACTTGCGTGTGAGGCAGTGCTTGAGTCCATCAACACCATCGAGATGCGTGCACAGTGCATTGATCCACAAGTATGCCAGGATGTATCAACCTATTCCCAAGCGCAGTTCAACATTAACGATACGGCAGTGCCGACTCGAGACGACTGGGGCTTGGTGCCTGTTGACTTTGTCGATGGCGAAGCCGCCGTTGAATTGAATTATGGTGATGCAGGTGCAACCAGTGTTTCAGCACGCGCACAGTTAGACAATGGCGTGGTATTACAGGGCACTTCGGATCCCTTTGTTTGGACGCCGGCAAGCATTGAGGCCAGTCATACACAGTTGGATAGCAATAGCTATACAGGCGATATTATCGCCAAAGCCGGTGAGCCTTTTAAAATGGAACTGCAAGCACGCAACAGTAACGGTGATATTACCCCTAATTTTGGTAATGAGATCCAAGCTGCTGGCTTGGTGCTCGATAGCAACGCGACAGCATCAGGACTTGTCACCAATAAGAATGGTGAGCTTTCTGACTACACAGCCTTTACCATGAGCGCACCAGCCACCTTCAGCAATGATACATTGACCTATTCAGAAGTAGGCTTTGCCACCGTGACCGCAGAGATCGCAGGACAATCATACTTGGCGCAGTATCATCAGCCTAATTCGGGCAATGTTGTGCAAGCTCATGACGTGGGTCGATTTATTCCTGCGGCTTTTGAGCTAAATACAGGCAACGGCTTTACTAATGTGTGCAGTAGCACGGAGCCGTTTCTTTATATTGGTGATGTGCAGCAGTTAGACCCAGCGTTGCGGCTTGAGGCGGTAAACACGCTGGGTGAGGTGACAGAGAACTATCAAGACGCTTACGCAAAAGCGGTATTCGAAGTGGGCGCGTTTGATAAAGCTACTGACCCGGAGGATACGATTCAACTTGATCGATTGAATAAGACCGAACTGGTCATTGATTGGGACACGGGAGTTGGCACGTTGGTTGACCCGTCCATTATCTATCAACGACAAAGCGAAGAAGGACCCTACGAAGAGTACACGCTCGGTTTGCGGGTGAATGACGGAGAAGACGACAATTACTACTCGTTACTTGCTGAAACAACGGATTTGATATCGCCGAATAGCGGTCCGAACTATGCCAGTTACGATACGGCGCGCCTGCTGTTTGCACGGTTCAACCTTACCAATAGCATTGCACCTCAAAACGAAGATTTATTAATTGATGGTGGCATCGAGTATTGGGACGGGTTTGGCTACCAGTTGCACACGAGTAATAGTTGCTATGATGTAGTGGGTGCTGATATCAATGCGACCGAGATTATTGAAGGCGGCGATAGCTTAGCCGATCTTGAATTAGCGGCGTCGCCTTCACAGCAACGATTGTTTGAAGGGCGGCTCGCGCGTGACGAAACGGGTATAAACGAGCGTTTGCGTTGGTTAGCGCGGCCAAACCCGTTACAATTTACTTTCGAACTGAACGTTCCCTCATTTTTAAAATATGATTGGGACGGTGATAATAGTTATGACGATAACCCCACAGCCCTTGGTGTATTTGGTATCTATCGAGGCAGTGATCGGCAAATTTACTGGCAAGAGGTTGGCTGGTAAGTAATTACTCACATATTTGTGGCGGTTTCTCAGTGATTCTTCCTTGCGCTTTTGTTGACAAGCAAATAGCATAAGGCAGAGTTGTTATACATGCGCGACGTTAACGACGTTTACCAATAAATATTCGAATAAAGAGCGCTGGTAAGGCTGCAAGGCCTCTACCGCTTTATTATTTTCAAGCTTGGAATGGGAACATGATGCGACTGGCTCAATTGGCCTTAGTGATGGCCTCGACTTTGACAATCGCTTCGCCGGCATACGCTCTGCAAGAGCAACAACAATCAATGACGGTGGAGCAGATCTCTGATCAAATCACGAGTTTGCAAAATGAGTACGATAACTACACGCAAACTGTGCAACGTCTTAAAGACGAAGCTGATCAGCTGGAGCAAAAGCTGGCTTCTTTGCGAGAACGCAATCAGACGTTAGAAAAGCAACGTCAGGCAGCGCTGCAGGAAATGAACAACCGCTATCAGCAGTTGGTGGATGATCCAACGATTGACATCGCGGGTGCGCAACAGGCGTACAAAGAAGCGGTGATGGCGCATCAACAAAACAAAAAAGATATTGGCACGCAGATTCAACTGGTTGAAGAAAAGCAGCAGGAAGTTGAGGAAGCGCGTGTAAGCCGTCATGCTCTGTTAAACGAAATCGAATCGCTTAAAGACCAGCGCAATGTTGCGCGTGTCGAGCGCCTCGAACGTGAGTTTAATCAAACCGGCGAACTGGAAGTCAGTCAGTCAATTGTGTGTGACCGTGAAGAAACGCTGAGCCAGTGTGAAACGCGCGGTAAGTTGTTGGCGAAACAGAAAGCATCAAAGCAGTACCTTGATCAAATCGTAAGTAATTTGAGTGAAGCTGAGCAAGCACGCAGCAACTTGGAACAAGTCAGCCCTAACGTGCAGATCCTTGGTTCAAAAACCGTGAGCAATGGATTTAGTGGGCAAGGTAATTACGGCGTAAAAATCGCAGTCGAGCTACGTGGCCAATTACCACGCACGCAAGCATGTCGCTTACTCGAGGTGGATGCACGCTATTGTGTCGTCGAAAACGCTGACCAGCGTAGTACTTCACAAACCAGCGCGAGTGCGGGTAATGACGCGGTGATGCACCCACTGACGTTACGTTCCAACGTATACGATGATGAGGTATTGATTGACGGTGTGAGCTACGGCTCGACGCCGATAGAAATTATGTTGCCGCGTGGTGAACATCGTGTCGAGGTGCGTAAATATGGGTACAGTTCATACAGTGATGTGATTCGTCTAAATGACGCCCAATCGATTCGCGCTGAGTTGGAAAAATCGGATTACTCGTTTACCCGTGGCGAGAAAGTGCAAGATATCCTATTTCGTGATGTCCGCGGACCTGAGCTTGTTGTTGTCCCTGCGGGCAATTACAAAATGGGTGACTTAACCGGTAATGGTTTGCCGAACGAGCGTCCAGTGCAGACGGTCAGTATTGAAGCACCGTTTGGTATTAGTGATACCGAGGTGACGGTGGGAAAGTTTCGTGACTTCGTCAATGACACCGCGTATGTGACTCAGGCCGAGAAAAATGGTAACTGCGCGCATTTAGTGAACGGTATGCCAAAAATGGATGGCACGTTAAACTGGCGTAATCCGGGGTTCCAGCAAACTGAGAACTCGCCTGTGGTCTGTATTAGTTATGAAGATGTAAAGGCGTACACAGACTGGTTGTCAGACAAAAGCGGTTTCGATTACGATATCCCTTCTGAGCAGCAGTGGGAATATGCTTCACGTGCTGGAACAGAATCAGATTTTTGGTGGGGCAATGATGTAGGCGTGAAAAACGCAAATTGCCGTCACTGTGGCTCTGAGTGGTCAAACGAACGCTCAGCGCCCGTCGCTCAATTTGAGCGCAACCCGTGGGGTCTGTTTGATACCGTGGGCAACGTATGGGAATGGGCGCGTGCCGAAGACGGCCAAGTAGTGCGTGGCGGTGCTTGGAACTTTGCACCGAGTCTAGCGCGCGTTTCAACACGTATGGAACTTCCGGCTGATTTTAGCTCTAACTATATTGGGTTTCGGGTAGTACGAGCGCAGTAGCTTGCGCTTGATTGCAGTTTTTAGCACTTTTTTTAGGGATTTACCGCTTCATGTTTAAGAAAATTCGCGGCTTGTTTTCAAATGACTTATCCATTGACTTGGGTACCGCCAATACGTTGATTTATGTAAAGGACGAGGGCATCGTGCTCAATGAGCCATCTGTCGTGGCTATTCGACAGGAACGCTCAGGTGGACCTAAAGCAATTGCAGCCGTGGGTGCAGCAGCGAAGCAGATGTTGGGTCGTACCCCTGGCAACATCAAGGCGATTCGCCCAATGAAAGACGGTGTTATTGCCGACTTTTACGTGTGCGAAAAAATGCTTCAGTTCTTTATCAAGCAAGTGCATGACAGCCACTACTTTAAGCCAAGCCCGCGCGTATTGGTGTGTGTGCCTTGTGGTTCGACCCAAGTTGAGCGCCGTGCAATTCGCGAATCAGCCTTAGGTGCTGGCGCACGCGAAGTTCACCTTATCGATGAGCCGATGGCTGCGGCGATTGGTGCAGGTTTGCCAGTATCAGAAGCGACTGGCTCAATGGTTGTTGATATTGGTGGCGGTACGACAGAAGTCGCGATTATTTCATTAAATGGTGTGGTGTACTCATCGTCGGTTCGTATCGGTGGTGACAAATTTGATGAAGCTATTATTAATTATGTGCGTCGCAACTTTGGTGCGCTGATTGGTGATGCGACAGCAGAGCGCATTAAGCACGAGATTGGTTCTGCGTTCCCAGGTGAAGAATTAAAAGAAATCGAAGTGCGCGGACGAAACCTTGCTGAGGGTGTGCCACGTTCGTTCACCTTGAATAGCAACGAAATTTTGGAAGCGCTACAAGAGCCGTTAATGGGTATTGTGAGTGCAGTCATGGTTGCACTTGAGCAGTCTCCGCCTGAACTAGCGTCAGATATCTCTGAGCGAGGAATGGTTTTAACGGGCGGTGGGGCTTTATTAAAAGATCTCGACCGTTTGTTGATGGAAGAAACCGGCATTCCAGTTGTGATTGCCGATGATCCACTCACATGCGTGGCACGCGGAGGCGGTAAAGCGCTAGAAATGATCGCCATGCATGGTGGTGACTTATTTAGTTACGAGTAAGTCGACTTGAGTGAGGTGTAGTTAGCGCACAGATGAAAACCTTATTTACTCGCGGACCCTCATTACTATCCAGGCTAGTGCTCGCACTAGCCTGTTCGTTTCTATTGATTTTTGTCGATCATCGACTGCAGGCGATGCAGCCGGTACGCATGTTTCTTAACTCGCTAGTGACGCCAGTGCAATACTTGGCAATCTTACCCGAGCAAATCCTGAATAACTTCTCCGAAAGCGTCAAAAACCAAGAACAGCTCGCCGAAGAAAACCAAGCTTTGAAGAAGCAGATGTTGGAGCTGCGTGGCCAGTTACAGCAATTGCAGTTTATTAGTAATGAGAATAAGCGCTTGCGTGCTTTATTGGGCTCAGAGCAGCGACAGCCGAGCCGTCGTATGGTCGCCGAAGTCGTAGCGGTTGCATCGGAGCCGTTTAGTCAGCAACTGGTTGTCAACAAGGGTACGCTCAATGGTGTGTACGAGGGACAACCGGTAATCGATAGCAAGGGTGTAGTGGGGCAGATCCAAGACGTTGGAAGTAACACTGCACGCGTATTGCTGATCTCTGACCAAAGTCATGGTATTGCTTTGCGCGCTGAACGTAATGATATTCGCATATTGGCACAGGGTACCGGTGAAATAGGTAAGCTACAGTTAATGTTTGTACCACACAGTTCTGAACTTGCCGAAGGTGATTTGCTGATGACTTCGGGGCTGGGTGGTGTCTATCCAGAAGGTTACCCCGTGGCGCGTATCCAGCGTATTAACCGCGATGAATCGCTACCGTTTGCCGAGGTGACTGCAGACTCGATTAGTGCGCTTGACCGCGTAAGGACGGTATTATTGCTGTGGCCACAAAGTGCAGAACAAGCACCCATTTTCGAGGATGACAAGTAACCATGTTTAAGCACGGATTACTGCCACTAGTACTCACCTATTTAGTCGCTATGATATTAATGGTGATGCCGATGCCCGCAAGCATCGACGTATACCGTCCAGACTGGGTAACGCTGGTGTTACTCTATTGGATTATTGCACTCCCACATCGTGTCAGTATTGGTACCGCGTTAGTGTTAGGCGTGTTAACCGACATTTTGTTAGGTTCGGTGTTAGGCGTGCATGCTTTGGGCATGGTTGTGGTCAGTTATTTCGCAGCTCGACATTTTCAACGCATTCGCAACTTCTCTTTGCCACAACAGGTGATTTTAATCGCGTTTTTAGTGCTGATTAAGCGTTTGATTGTGTTTCAAGCCAATGTGTTCATTCACGATGCACAGTTCACATCGACCTATTTCTGGCCCGCGCTGACATCAGCCCTGTTCTGGTTTTGGTTATTCCCGCTATTACGTAAAATCCGCCGTCGTTTTGGAGTGGTGTAATGCAGTTAGTACTCGCTTCGGGTTCACCGCGTCGACGTGAGCTGTTACAGCAAATTCGTTCCGATTTTATCTGTCTTGCGAGCGATATCCCTGAACAACAAGGCGCTGACGAAACTGCATCGGCTTATGTGCGTCGCTTAGCCTATGAGAAAGCCTTAGCTTCGGCACATTTGCATGACAAGCCCTGTTTGGTGGTGGGTTCAGATACGCTGATTGACCGGGACGGCGAAGTGATGGAAAAACCACGCGATCAAACCCATGGCGTGGCGATGTTACTTTCGTTAGCGCAGCGTGAACACAAGGTACGCACCGCCGTTTGTGTGATGTACTATGATGGTAAAAGCGTGACTACTACACAGGTAGACGAAATTGTTACTGAAGTTTTGATGGGCGAAATTAGTGAAGCTGCAGCGAGCACTTATTGGCAAACGGGTGAGCCGCACGATAAAGCCGCCGGCTATGCGATACAGGGCGGAGCAGCCCGCTGGGTAAAGCGTATTAACGGTAGCTATACCGCGGTGGTCGGCTTACCTCTGTACGAAACAGATCAGCTTTTACACGCCGTCGAAGCCAAACTAGGATAAGACCATGAGCGTAGAAGTATTAATGAATGTGACCCCCACCGAAAGTCGCGTGGTTTTGGTCGAGAACGGCATTTTGCAAGAAGTGCACATCGAGCGTCAGGTCAAGCGTGGTCTTGTCGGTAACATCTATATGGGCAAGGTGTCGCGCGTGCTGCCTGGAATGCAGGCGGCTTTTGTTGATATCGGCCTAGATAAAGCGGCGTTTCTTCACGCATCGGATATTGTCACCACGCTTGACGGTGGCGAGACTATCGAGCGCGAAGAGAAATCCCAACTGAATATTACTCAACTAGTGCATCAAGGCCAGCCCATCATGGTGCAGGTCGTAAAGGATCCACTCGGTACCAAAGGCGCAAGACTGACCACCGATATTACGCTGCCTTCGCGTTATTTGGTATTTATGCCGCAAAGTAACCATGTCGGCGTATCACAACGAATCGATGATAATGACGAACGCGAACGGCTGCGTTCGATTGCTGAGTCACTTAGCCATGACGAAGGCAAGTTTATTGTTCGAACCGCGGGCGAAGGTGTGGATGAAGGTTCATTGACAAATGATGCGGAGTTTTTAACGCGGCTTTGGTCGCAAATTAAGAAACGTAAAAAGTCACAGCGTCGTGTGGGCATCTTATACGAGGACCTGAACCTGTGTTGTCGCGTGTTGCGTGACTTTGTCGGAGAAGCGATTGAACGTATTCGTGTTGATTCTCGCACGACCCTGGATCAGCTAAAATTATTTACCAAAGACTTCATTCCAGAACTGACACAGGTTTTGGAATACTATCGTGGTGACCGACCCATTTTTGATTTGTTCGATATCGAGAATGAAATCCAGCGTGCGCTCGATCGGCGCGTCGATCTCAAATCCGGTGGCTCGCTAATTATCGACCAAACCGAAGCAATGACCACCATCGATATCAATACGGGGGCCTTTGTTGGTCATCGAAACCTCGAAGAGACCATATTTAACACAAATATTGAGGCCACTCAGGCGATAGCTCGGCAATTACGCTTGCGTAACTTAGGCGGTATCATCATTATTGATTTTATCGATATGCAAGACGAAGAGCACAAACGACGTGTTTTACATAGTCTTGAACAAGCGCTAAACAAAGACCGCGCTAAGACCTCGATTAATGGCTTTACTACATTGGGTTTGGTCGAGATGACCCGCAAACGTACTCGCGAAAGCCTTGAGCACGTGTTATGTGGTGAGTGTCCAGTGTGTCGCGGGCGAGGCTCAATGAAAACCGTTGAGACCGTGTGCTATGAAATTATGCGTGAAATTGTTCGTGTGCATAAGGCGTACGAAGCGGATAAATTCGTGGTTTATGCCTCGGCACCCGTCAGTGAGGCTTTACTTAACGAAGAGTCTCATGCATTGGCTGAACTTGAACTCTTTGTTTCGCGTCAAATCACAATACAGACCGAGCCGCTCTATAATCAAGAGCAATTTGATGTGGTGATGATGTAGTGACTTTAAAACGTGCGGTAAGCTGGACTTTCCACAAGCTGATCTGGTTCTCGGCCATACTACTAGTAATGGCTGCCGTACTGTTGAGTCTATTACGCTATGGTTTGCCCTACTTTCCTGACCTGACTAAACCGTTAGAGCGACAAGTCAGTGCAAGTTTGGGTCAACAGGTAAATATTAACCAGTTAGCGTTATCGTGGCGTCAGCAAGGCCCTGCGATCGAACTGTCCGACTTTAAACTCGGCGATGCAGCAGGTGATGCGCTCACTGTCGATGTCGACCGTCTCTGGGTCGTTATTGATTTTTGGGAGTCGTTGACTGAGCGCCAATGGGTGCTACAGCAATTTATTCTCGAGCAAGCGGATATTCAGTTAGATTTGCGTCGTCTTACTCAAGGTGATGGCAGTAACGTACAGCTCGATCAAGTGGAACAACTTTTTCTTAGCCAGTTAGAGAGTTTCTCGTTCCAGCAAAGCACGCTTCAAGTCACCCCGCTGAGCGGCAATCCGCGTACCATTGATATTGAACGTTTGACGTGGAGTAACCGTGGCCGCACTCACCAAGGCGTCGGTCAGTTCAGGGTGAAGAACTTTACGCCCAACAGACTTAACTTCGTGCTGCAACTTGAGGGGCGTCGTTGGCGCGATATGGTCGGTCAATTTTACGTCGATTCGCGTGGTATTGATGTCAGTCCATGGCTTGAAAAGCAAGTCCCTGGTATTGATATCACGGACTCCAATGTGAATTTTACGGCGTGGCTCGACATCTACCAGGGCCAAGTTTCACAAGCGTTGCTGCGTATCCTTGATAATCGACTCACCATGCAACGAGATAATCGTGTTGTGGATCTGCACATTCCCTCTGGAGAAGTGCAGATGCAGCGGCAAGGCCAAGGCTGGTTGATCAATAGTGCACCGATGACGGTTGAGGTAGAAAATAATACGCTCGAGTGGCCCGCAATGCGAGTACAAAACGTGGCTGATACGCTGCGAGCGAGTGTAGAGGGGGTGCCTGCGAGTAAGCTGATTCCTGTGCTGCAATTAGTGGATGACGGGGGGCGGCTATACAATTATCTGCAGTCTGCTGGGTTAGACGCCCGCGCTAACTTATTTATGCAGGATAGCGCCCAGTTTCCTTGGCAATGGCGCGCTGAACTGATTGACGTCAGTGCTTCAGGTTCAGCCGATATACCCGCGTTTTCGCCGCTGTCGGTGACACTTGAAGGCAACCTAAAGCAACTGCAGTGGGCGCTACAAGCGCCGCAATTGACTGTCACCAGCGATCGTTTATCAGAGCAACGGGCTTGGCAATTAAAAGACGTCAAACTCAATGGCACAGTGGAACAAATCGGTGACGGATGGCAAGTGAAGTGGCGTGAAAGCCAGCTTGCGATAAACGATATGCAGCTCACAGGGCGAGGCGCATGGCGTTCAGTGTCGGTGCTGCAGCCGGCTTTCGAGCTCGTCGTCGCAAGTCGTCAGCCATTTGCGGTTGATACGTTGAAGTCGGCACTGCCGGATGTGATGGGTGAAGATCTTAAGCGTTATTTATCCAATGCGCTAACGGCAGGCACGGTAGAGCAATTAACCCTCGCTTGGCGAGCACAACAGGTGATGCTACCGAGTCAGGTGCAGGAAGGCATTTTTAGCGCCGGTATTCACTTTGATACGCTGACCTATCAATTCCAACCTAACTGGCCAGCCATCCAAGAATTGCCGCTGAGCCTAGACTTTTTCCAGCATGGCCTTGCTATGCATGCCACTCAGGGCCGAATCAATGGCGTCACCATCGAGGAGGTGAATGCGCAGATACCGGATTTGCTTGATGCGAGTAGGGGGTTACAGGTCGCATCTAAAGTGGCTGGGCCGGCGCAATCTGTGCGGTCTGTTTTTCAGCAATCGCCGTTGACCAGTGTTGCCGAAGTATTCAATCAAGTGATGCCTGAAAACCGTATCAGTGGTCAGTTTAACTTGGATATTCCTTTTGACGGCTCGCGTGAAGTGGGCGTCAATGTGAAAGCGGATCTCGGTAATAATCGAATTTATATTGATGCCATTGATCAATGGTTCGACGTGCGCTCTGGTCAGCTCATAATTGATGACCAGCAGGTCACTACTAAGGACTTGGTATTGGCTTGGTTTGGTCGACCATTTTCTAGCAAAGTTGTTGGCGCGCCTAAGCAAGATAGTTATCAACTGAGCATCGAAAACGAGTTAGACTGGCAGTTGGAACCCTTGTTCAAGGCGCTGCCTAAGCAAGGTTGGTCGCGCTACTTTTACGGTGCGGTTAACGGCATCGTCAATATCGACTTGGACATCGCTGAGCAAGTAAAAGTCACGGCTAATTCTCAGTTGGATTTAACCGGTTTAGAATCTCGCTTGCCACAACCATTGAATAAAGAGTTCGGTGAGAACTGGCAATTGGATGTCAGTTTAAAGGGAAATGGTAATGACTTAGCACTCGACGTCCGCTCGGGCGAGCGTCTGCGTTGGCGCAGCGCTTGGCAGCCAGGAGTACAGCAGTGGCAACATGCCAGTTTGTCGATTGGGCAGCCCAGTGCACTCCCAGAGATGAACACTCAAGCGACTTTTGACATTCGCGCCTACCTACCTGAGCTCGCGATTGGGCAATGGTATGACTTGCTCTACTTTATCAGTGACTCGTTCGCTAACAGCGGTGCTTCCGATGCTGACAGTGAGCAGTCGTTAAGCGCTTGGTATCTGCCGGACTCGATTCGCATAAAGACCGATGAGTTGTCTTGGGGACAGCAGAGCTTCAGCAATGCGGATATCGATATCTTCCCTCAAGATAGGCTATGGCAGGCACGGATCCTAGCCGATCAGCTGTCAGTACGAGCGCAATTGCCGGAGGATTTTTTATCTGAGCCGATTCAAGTCAGCGCCGATTTTGCACAGCTGAATACCGATAATCTAAAACAAGACACGGCAAGTGATTCAGAAACCACCGACTACGAGTGGGTGAGCCGAGTACCGCCGCTCGATATTACCTGTAATGTGTGTCGGCTCGATAATCATCATCTAGGCCGAGTCAGTGCCAAGTTGGTCCCCATCGAGGGCGGTATCGCGTTGAATCAACTGAAAATGGCGAATGAGACGGAGCAACTGGATGCATCAGGTTTCTGGATGGTCAGTGAGGGCCAACCGTTTACTCAGTTGAGTGGCGAGCTCACTACCAGTGATATTGGCGAACTGCTGCGAGAGTACGGTTTAGAGACAGCGATCCGCGATAGCTCCGCCACCATTGCTTTTGGTGTGCGTTGGAATGATCACCCTCATCAAGTTGATTTTGACACTTTGTCAGGGGCACTGCAGTGGGACTTTGGGCAAGGTTATTTGGCCGAGGTGAGTGATGGTGGAGCGCGCTTGTTCTCGCTACTCAGCTTAGACGGTATATTACGTAAGCTGACGCTGGATTTTCGTGATGTATTTTCGCAAGGTATGTTCTACACCGACCTCAATGGTAGCGTGCAAATTGCCCAAGGCGTATTAACCACAAATGATACCCAGCTTTTTGGTTCGGCGGGGGACATGGCCATTCGCGGCACCACCGACTTAGAAAAGCAATCGCTCGATTATGAATTGACCTATGCACCTAAGGTGACCTCAAGTCTGCCCGTCATATTGGCTTGGATGGTTAATCCACCTAGCGGCCTTGCGGCGTTGTTAATTGATAAGGTCTTGCAAGACGCGAAAGTCATTTCATTGTTGCGTTATCGTGTCACTGGTACGATAGACAACCCTGTTGTCGAGGAAGTTGAGCGCGACAGCCGTCCCGTTGATATTCCAGAACTGGAAAAAGAAAAGGAGGTAAACAATGACGCAACCTCTACTCAGCGCAATCCAACTCAGTAGCTTCAAGACGCCCACTGAAAACCTAGCTCTGCTTGAACGCTTGTTAACCCAGTTGCCAGAGCAACGTCCGCAACTGGTAGTCGTTCCTGAAGCGTTTAGCTGCTTTGGTGCCGGCGACCGAGCTCAGCTGGAAATGGCCGAGCCTGTTGGTGATGGCCCCGTACAACAGCGTTTGTCTGAATTAGCTAAACAGCACGAAATATACCTTGTCGGTGGCACGATTCCGCTTCAAGCCGGTGACCGTTTTGCTGCAGCTAGCTTATGTTACGGACCCAACGGTGAATGCTTAGCGCGTTATGATAAAGTTCACTTATTCGATGTCGACGTCGCCGATAACACACGACAATACCGTGAATCCCGTTGGACCCGTGCTGGAAGTTCGATTGTCACTATCGATTTGGGCTTCGCTGTGGTCGGAATGGCGGTATGTTATGATCTACGTTTCCCAGAATTATTCAAAGCCCTGCGTGCCAAGGGCGCCGATATTATTTTATTACCTTCAGCATTTACTGAGGTAACAGGTGCGGCACACTGGCATCCGCTGGTGAGAGCGCGGGCGATTGAGCAGCAAGTGTATATGTTGGCACCCAATCAATACGGCGAGGCCGCCAACGGACGCCGTACCTATGGACACTCGATGATCGTTGACCCGTGGGGTGAAGTCGTAGCCGAGCAAGGCGACGGTGAGGGTGTTGTCAGTGCCTATTTTGATCGTGAAAAATTAGAGAACATTCGCGCGCAAATGCCCGTCGCGAAGCAAACTCGCTTAACGGTGAGTGCTAATGTAAATGAGGATGTATGAGCGATAAATTAAGTTGGATTAATGAATTACCCGTGACTGAGTCGGATCTCGCTAGAGCGCTCGGTACCTTATACAACGGTGATATCGACTTTGCTGACATTTATTTTCAAGGCAGTGTCAACGAGTCATGGGTACTGGAAGACGGCATCATTAAGGATGGTGCATACCATAATGAAACGGGTATGGGTGTCCGTGCCATTCAAGGCGAAAAGACAGGTTTCGCCTATGCTGACGAGATTACTCAGCACGCGCTCACACAAACCTGTAATGCGGCACGCGGTATTGTCCGGCAAGGGCAAAGTAAACAGGTCAAGGCGTGGAATAAGCAGTCGGTAGCGGCGCAGTATGCGGCTAAGAACCCACTGCAGTCACTCGAAGAGGCGGAGAAAATTGCGCTGTTAAAGCAAGTAGATGCCCATGCACGTGCGCAAGATAAGCGCGTATCTCAGGTGGTTGTCAGTTTATCGGGTAGCTACGACGACGTGCTTGTTGCAGCGACTGATGGCACGCTCGCTGAGGACCATAGACCTCTGGTTCGATTAAACTGCTCTGTAATCGTGGAACAAGAGGGTCGACGAGAGCGGGGTTCAGCAGGAGGTGGCGCGCGCGTCAGCTATGAGTATTTCTTTAAGGATGAAGACGGAAAGCCGCGTTGGCAGGCGTTTGCTGAAGAAGCGGTTCGCCAAGCATTAGTCAATTTGGAAGCCATTGCCGCTCCGGCAGGAACAATGCCGGTCGTACTTGGCGCTGGCTGGCCGGGTGTTTTGTTGCATGAAGCGGTTGGACACGGACTTGAAGGTGACTTTAACCGTAAAGGTTCTTCGGCGTACGCGGGTAAAATAGGTGAAAAAGTGGCTTCGGAACTTTGTACTATCGTTGACGATGGTACCTTAGCCGATCGCCGCGGCTCGCTGAGTATTGACGACGAAGGCACACCTGCAGGGCGCAACGTGCTGATCGAAAATGGCATCTTGAAAGGCTATATGCAGGATAAAATGAATGCGCGTTTAATGGGCCACGCGGTGACGGGTAACGGTCGTCGCGAGAGCTACGCGCACTTGCCCATGCCGCGTATGACAAATACCTACATGCTGCCCGGTGAGCACCAACCCGAGGACATTATCGCGTCTGTGAAGCGTGGCATTTACGCACCACATTTTGCCGGTGGTCAGGTCGATATCACGTCGGGTCAGTTCGTGTTTTCGGCATCAGAAGCATACTTGATTGAGGACGGCAAAATTACTCAACCTATAAAAGGCGCGACGTTAATTGGTAATGGACCAGAAGCGATGAGTAAGGTCTCAATGGTGGGTAATGATTTAGCACTCGACCAAGGTGTTGGTGTGTGCGGTAAAGATGGTCAGAGCGTGCCGGTGGGTGTCGGTCAGCCAACGCTGAAACTAGACGCTATGACAGTTGGAGGCACTGACTGAGGCTTAGGCCTCAGTCATCAGTTCGCGTAGGTAAACAAAAAGTTGCCGCGCTGCTGTAGGTGGCTTGTTTTCCTCGGCTTGCTTTTTCGCTTGTCGAAGCCATTGGCGAATACGCTGAATATCGGCATCAGGGTAACGGTTAAAAAAGTCTGTGAGCGCTTCCTCGTCACCTGATAACAGCAGGTCGCGTTGTTGCTCAACAGCATGAAATTGATTCACAGTTTGTTGATGAAAGGCGTTGAGGCGCTCCATTGCTTGTTCAATAGGTGCAACGTCTCTTTGGCGCATTAACTTGCCAATAAACTGGAGTTGGCGGCGATAGCCTTCGTGTTTATTTTTAATTTTACGAGCGAGTAAGACCGCATTGCGCAGCTCATCATCGAGTGGAATGCTTTTGAGTTGCGCATCGGTTAAGTCAACGAGCTCAGTGCCCATTTTTTGTAGGGCTTCAACTTGGCGTTTGCGTTCACTTTTGCTGGGGACATCTGCAAATTCAGTTTCGTCTGGCGATGTCGAGTGGGTTGGTTTACGAGCCATAATCCATTCAGTTTTAATTGCTAATAATAGCGAGCAGTTTACCAGTTTTACGCAAGACGCGTTAATCATTTAGAGGAGTGTACATTGAAACCTCAACTTAGCGAGTTACAGCAACAACTTGATGATGTTGAATTAGCGGTCCAATATGCGTTGGAGTTAGCGGCTAAAGAGGGGACTTCAGCGGCCGAGTGCTCGATCAGCAAAAGTGCCGGCATTTCCGTCGGTACGCGTATGGGCGATGTAGAGACCGTCGAATTTAATCAAGACGGTGCCCTGGGCATTAGTGTATATCGTGATCATCAAAAAGGCTCGGCATCGACTACCGATTTATCGCGTGAAGCCATTGCGGCGGCGGTAAAAAAAGCGGCGGAAATTGCCCGTTATACATCCGCTGATCCATTTAATGGCTTAGCACCGAAAGAACTGATGACCAAGGACTATCCTGAGTTGGACTTGTGCCATCCAGGCGATCAAAGCGCAGAATATGCGATAGAACAAGCACTTGCATGTGAACGTCATGGCTTAGCTTTAGATGATCGCATTATTAACTCAGACGGCGCTCATTATGGTTCGCATACGGGCTTTCGCGTGTACGGTAATAGCCACGGTTTTTTGGGCGGCTATTTGCAGTCACGTCATAATTTAAGTTGTGTGTTGATAGCGAAAGAGGGCGAGCGTATGCAACGCGATATGAGCTACTCGGTCGCTCGTCGCACGCAGGACTTAGCTGCACCCGAAAAAGTTGCTGAGGAAGCCGCTCAGGAGACGCTATCACGTTTAGGTGGCCGTAAGATTGATACAGCAAAAGTCCCGGTAATTTTCCGTGCCGACGTGGCTGGCAGTTTGTTCGGTCATTTCGTGAGTGCGATCAGCGGCGGCAACCTTTACCGAAAATCGAGTTTCTTGCTAGATGCATTGGGTCAGCCGGTGTTGCCATCGTGGTTAAACATTAAAGAATGTCCCCACATCGTGGGTGGTTTAGCAAGCAGTCCTTTTGACCATGAAGGCTTAGCAACAATTGAGCGTGATATCGTCACGGCCGGTGAGTTACAGACCTACCTGCTAACCAGCTATGCCGCTCGTAAGATGGATATGCAGCCCACCGGTCACGCGGGAGGCATCCATAACTGGCGTTTGACTCATGGTGATAAGAGTTTGACTGAGCTGTGCAAACAGATGGGCACCGGCTTATTAGTCACCGAACTGATGGGGCAAGGCGTTAACTTGGTCAACGGTGATTATTCGCGCGGCGCGGCTGGATTCTGGGTTGAGAATGGCGAAATTCAGTATCCTGTTGAGGAAGTGACGATTGCCGGTAACTTAAAAGACATGCTGGCAAATATCGTCGCTATTGGTAACGATGTTGACGAACGCCATGCCTTGCATACGGGATCGGTGTTGTTAGAAGAAATGCGGATAGCAGGTCAGTAAGTCAATCGGCGACATTGCTGTTTATGACAGCAGCAATGTCGCAGTACCCAAGAATGCAAAGATACCGACCACATCGGTGACGGTGGTCAAAATCACGCCACCCGCGAGTGCCGGGTCAATATCAAAACGCTTCAGTATCATTGGTACAGTCACGCCGGCAAGCGCCGCCGCTAGGAGGTTCATCATCATCGCGAAAGCGATAATGCCACCGACCAACCAACTTTGCATCCAGAGCGCCACAACTGCGGCAATAAGGATTGACCAAATAATACCGTTCAGCGCACCAATGGCGAGCTCTTTGCCGATCAGCCATCTCGAGTTACTACTACCGATATGTCCAAGTGCCATACCTCGAATTACCAAGGTCAGGGTTTGACTACCTGCTATTCCACCCATACTTGGCACAATAGTATTCAGGATGGCGAGCACTGCCATTTGCGCTAACACATCTTCGAATAACGAGCTCACCATGGCGGCGAGTAACGCCGTGACCAAGTTAATAGCTAACCATACCGTGCGGCGGCGAGTACTTTTGAGTACCGGTGCAAAAGTATCCTCGTCATCTTCTAAACCCGCCATGCTCAACATCGAGTGTTGAGCATCCTCGCGAATGATATCAACCACGTCATCGATGGTGATTCGACCAACAAGTTGCTGCTCTCCGTCGACAACGGGCGCTGAAACCCAGTCATGGCGTTCAAATAATTTAGCGACTTCGGTTTCATCCATGTCGACAGGAATACTGACGATATCCGGTGACATAATATCGCTGACCACTTTTGATGGGTCGACGGTGACTAAGCGCGATAGGGCGATTTCACCGATGAGTTTATCGTTACGATCGGCGACATAGAGTTTATCGGTGGCTTCTGGCAATTCGCCTTTTAGGCGAAGGTAACGTAATACCACATCTACGGTGACATCAGCACGCACGGTAATGGTATCGGTATTCATGATACCGCCGGCAGAGTCCTCATCGTATGACAATGCCGTTTCCGCGCGCTCTCGGTCGCGCTCGTCCATTGACTTGAGCACTTCTTGATAAACTTGGTCGGGCAAGCCACGCAGTACGTAGGCCAAGTCATCGGTATCCATTCCTTCGGTGGCAGCCGCGAGTTTTTCAGGTGCCATCTGGCGAATAATGGATTTTTGAACTTCTTCTGAAAGTTCTTCGAGGATATCACCGTGTTCGTCGGCATCGACGAGCTTCCAAACGATAGCTCGACTTTTCGGCGGCGATGATTCAAGCAATAACGCAATATCACATGCGGGCATATTATGTAGCATGCGGCGTGCAGCCACATACATACCGTCCGATAGGGCAGTATTTACCTCCTGAATACGCTGCATTGCGTATTCTTTATCGGACAACTCAGCCATCATGGTTATTCAGCTTCCTCAAACTTATCTTCAAATAGGGTGGTAATTGCTTCAAGCGCCGCCTCGGCATCGTCACCTTGGGCACAGACATTAACCTCGCGGCCCTGTCGGCTGGCGAGAAGCATCAAACACATCACACTGCCTGCATCCACCTCTTGACCATCTTGGCTGATGGTGATTTTGGCAGCAAACTCTTGCGTCAAGCGTGCCAATTTGGTCGCTGCGCGCGCATGTAAGCCTAGTTTATTGCGAATGATCAAAGATTTACAGACTTTTTGCGTCATTTTGACAATTCCCGGTGGCGAACTTGAACATGTGTTTCATCTGTTCGAAACTGATCGGCTAAGGCTTCGGTCAAATAAACAGAGCGATGCTGACCCCCCGTACAACCCACCGCAATGGTTAGGTAGCTGCGGTTACTGCGTTGAAAATAAGGTAACCATGTGGCAAGAAAGTTTTCGACTTGCAGTAAATACTTGGTTACTAAACCCTCTTTGCGGAAAAACTGCTTAACGTCTTCGTCTTGTCCGGTGAGAAGCTTGAGCTCTGGATTCCAATGAGGATTCGGTAAAATCCGTGCATCAAATACGAAATCTGCGTCCTTAGGTACACCGTGTTTAAATCCGAACGACTGGAACACAATCACGACATGTTTCGAGGCTTTACCCAAGACGCGCGCGCTCACCTCTTCACTGAGTTGATGTAAAGATAGGTTACTACTATCGATTCGCCAAGTGGCGCGTTCAGCAATAGGGTCGAGTAGTCGGTTTTCTAACTGTAGCGCTTCAAGTAAAGGTAACTGTTTTTGCGAGAGTGGATGCAAGCGGCGCGTTTCGCCAAAACGTTGTAGCAGCGTTTGGTCATCGGCGTCGATAAAGAGTACCTCAATATCGACATCATCGGGCAAAAACTCAATTGATTCTAACAGTTCATGAGGATCTTCAGGTAAATTGCGTACATCAATGCTGATAGCAACGCGGTCATATTGCTCAATGACTGAATGAACCAATGTTGCGAGCAAAGCGATAGGAAGGTTATCGACACAATAGAAACCGAGATCTTCAAGTACTCTTAGGGCAATGGTTTTGCCGGAGCCCGAACGTCCACTGACTATGATAAGTTGCATTCAGGAGCCTGATCTTCGCTGACAAAAATAGAATAGAGCGCTTGGTCACTGTCAGCTTCTCGCAGCGAACGCGTGCATTCTTTGTTATTCATGCGTTTGGCGACGGTTGCAAGGGTGTTTAAGTGGTTTTCATGCTCTGATTCAGGAACAAGCAAGGCGAATACGATATCCACCGGCTGATTATCAATTGCATCAAACTCAATGGGCTGTTCAAGCGTCATTAGTACTGCCACCGGCTGAGTCGCATTCGCTAGCCGACCATGCGGAATAGCGATGCCTAGACCAATGCCTGTGCTACCCAGGCGCTCACGATTAATTAAGCTCTCAAAGATGTCGTGTTTAGTGATTCCGACAAGTTTTGGAGCCGCGATAGCGCTGATAGTTTCTAACAGGCGTTTCTTGCTTGCACCCTCGACTGCACACTTGGTGCAGTCGGGGCTCAAAAGATCAGACAATTGCATGATTTAGTGTTTTTTCAACTTTTCTTTGTGTTTAATCACTTGGCGATCGAGCTTATTGATAAGTCCATCAATCGCCGCGTACATATCGTCGTGCTCTGCATCGGCGAAAATCTCTCCACCGTTGACATGAAGCGTAGCTTCCGCTTTTTGAACCGTTTTTTCAACATTTAGGATGACGTGAACGTTGTTTATGTGGTCAAAGTGGCGCTCTAACTTGGCAAATTTTGTATCCACGTAATCACGCAACGCGTCAGTAATATCAATGTGGTGACCTGTTAGGTTGATTTGCATAACGTCTTCCTTCTACGGTTGAACAATATTAAAGCAGACTCTTCCTTTGGCTTGAAGAGGGAATGTTGAGCGATTCACGATATTTCGCAATCGTTCTTCTAGCTACTTGGATTCCCTGATCCGCAATGAGTTCAGCAATTTTGTTATCACTTAATGGTTTGGCGCGGTTCTCCGCGGCAACCAATTTTTTGATTAGCGCTCTTATAGCAGTACTTGAACACTCACCTCCTGTTTCTGTACTTACATGACTGGAGAAGAAGTATTTAAGCTCGAAGATGCCGCGCGGGCAGTGGAGGTATTTTTGAGTCGTTACACGAGAGATTGTGCTTTCGTGCATATCAACGGCTTCCGCGACATCATTGAGAACCATCGGCTTCATCGCCTCCTCACCATGTTCAAAAAAGCCTTGCTGACGTTGAACAATACAGTGCGCGACTTTCAGTAAAGTCTCGTTTCGACTTTCGAGACTCTTGATGAACCAACGCGCCTCTTGAGTATGCAGCTTTATATACTGAGAATCAGCGCTTGATTTAGCCTGCCGACTCAGCGCTGCATATTGTTCGTTCACTCTTAATTTAGGTACGCTATCAGGATTTAATTCGACCACCCAGCGACCATTTTTTTTCACCACCGAAATATCCGGTATGACGTATTCAACGGGCTTTTGATCAATAGCGTCGCCAGGATAAGGGTTTAAGGTTTGAATCAGTCGCAGTGTATCTTTTAACGCTGCTTCATCAATCTTCAGTTTACGCTGCAACCCTTTATAATCGCGCGCGCCCATCAACTCCATGTAATCATTTATAAGCGTTAATGCAAGCTTTTTGCAGGGGGTTTCGTCGCATAGTTGCTGTAGTTGAATACTCAAACATTCTTGGATAGAGCGTGCACCGACACCCAGAGGATCAAAATGTTGAATACGCTTAAGTACCATCGCGACCTCTTCAACATCGACTTCGGGTAAGTTGATAGCTTCAACGAGCTCATTTAAGTCTGAAGTCAGGTAGCCGCGCTCATCAATGGATTCGATGATGGTGGTGGCGATAGCCGCATCTTCGTCTGAGAAATGCGACATCTGCATTTGCCAAATCAAATGATCGTAAAGAGAGTCGCTAGTTTCACCTTGATAGACATCGTGCTCGCCGTCAAATGATTGGCTTGAGCTAGTGCCACTTGACGGAGTTGTTGATGTGTAGGTGTCGTCCCAAGTGCTATCCAGTGGGAGGTCATCGGGTAGCGATTGATCTTGCAGCGCATCGACGGTCTCCTTCTGACTATCGTCTTTTTGCGTTTGCTCGGCATCGCTCTGGGCATCTTGATCAGCTTCACCCTCTACCTCAAGTAACGGGTTATTATCTAAGGCTTCCTGTATTTCAGCTTGTAGATCGAGTGATGAGAGTTGCAACAACCGAATGGCTTGTTGTAATTGAGGGGTCATCGTAAGTTGTTGACCCATTTTCAGTTGCAAACTTTGTTTCATCTGATTATCCCGGCCTCACTTGTGCTGTGTTACAAGGTGAACTGCTCACCGAGGTAGACATCTTTTACTTGTTGATTTGACAATACGCTATTTGCATCCCCGCTGGCAATCAGCTCACCATGACTAACGATATACGCATGCTCGCATACGGACAACGTTTCACGCACGTTGTGGTCAGTAATCAACACACCGATGCCTCGGTGCTTAAGATGTTCGATTATTTTTTTGATGTCGAGTACCGAAATTGGGTCAACACCTGCGAAAGGCTCGTCTAATAAAATAAACGTGGGGTCCGCAGCGAGCGCCCGAGCGATTTCAACACGACGACGCTCACCACCCGACAGACTCATACCCAAGCTATTCACTATATGACCGATATTAAACTCTTCGAGCAGTGAATCGAGCTTTTCTTCGCGCTCAATAGCGGTAAGTGAGCGCCGAGTTTCAAGAATCGCCATCAAGTTATCGCGGACCGTCATTTTTCGAAAAATAGATGACTCCTGTGGCAAATATCCGATACCTCGACGTGCACGTTCATGCATCGGTAAAAGCGTTAAATCCTGATCGTCCAGCTTAATACTGCCTTTATCAGAATTCACTAAGCCAACGATCATATAAAAGGTCGTTGTTTTACCCGCACCATTAGGACCGAGCAGACCAATAATTTGTCCTTGGCTTACCTCTAAACTGACGTCTTTGACGACTTGGCGTCGGTTATAAGATTTAGCGAGATGCTGAACAGATAATTTAGCCATGCATTATTGCTCTTGTTGCTGTTGGTCGTCTTTCGGTTGCTCTTTCTCGGGTTGCTTATTGGGATTAAAAATCGTGGTAACCCGTTCGCCTGACTCTTTTGAGCCCCTTGCCGAGACATGTTGGTTAGCCAAGTCATACACAATGGTATCGCCACGCGACAAACTGCTGCCTTGAGTGATCTGCGCGTTACCTTGTAACTCAATACGTCCTTGACTCTGGAAGTAGGTGATTTGATCGGCTTGTGCGCTGATTTCAGAGCCATCCTCTAGCAACTGCGTATAGACTGCAGGACGACCGTGCGCAATAAATGTATCTGCTTGGTCTTTGGCTTCACCACCGGTCGCTTCCAGGCGGTCCGCCTCAATACGCATTGAGCCCTGAGTTACAATGACATTATCGGTCAACAACAATTTATTGTTCTTGATATCAAAGTGTTCATGTCCAGCATTGACCTCGATCGGCTTTTTAAAATCTGCCTCGCCTTGAGCGGCAGCCATTTGGCTCACAGCCGCTAAACTAGCGAGGATTAAAAACCGTTTTAACATGACGTTTTAGCTCCATAGTTTCTGCGTACAGGTCGGCGCTCAGACCATGACCTTGCACAGCAATTTGGGGTCCCGAAATAGTGACAGGATAATCGGTATTCATGGTTTCTGCCGGTATATCGATGACCAAGTAGTCGGTATTAACACGCTTAATTGAAGTATCAGGCTGTAAGGCCAATATTTCAACGTTGCGCTCTAAAATAAGTGTTTGATCGTCATATAGCGTGCCTTGCTCTGCACTGACTTGCCATGTAGCTTCGCGCTCATCGGTATAGACTGAGTACACAGGGTTGGTCAATTCGGTGAGACCAATTTGAATATAATGCGACATGTGCTCGGCAGTGACCTGATGTGCCAAGCGACCGCCCGACTCATACAAACGCGTTTTCAGTCCCGATGCAGTGAAGTCAGGCGTCATTTTTCGTGATTGCACGTTGGTATCGCCCGCGTCGGAGCGATCAAAGGGGCGCCATAGCAATAGTATGACTGCGCCAAATAAGATGAGCAGCAGTAGTGCTACGCGACGACTCACAAACTCACTCCTTCAACACTGGCGAGTTCGCCGCGGCTTAACAACAGTAAATCGCAGACTTCACGCACCGCACCAAAGCCACCATGACAGCGGGTGATATATTGCGCAGCCAGCTGTACGGAGGGGTGAGCATCGTGAACCGCAACGCCTAAATTTACACGGTTAATGAGTTTGAGATCGGGTACATCATCGCCAACATACGCGACTTGTGAATCACTTAACGCTAATGTTTCAAGCAGGCGCTCGTAGACTTCGACTTTATCTTTTACACCTTGGAAGATATGAGTGACGCCTAAGTGCTTCATACGACGTTCAACAATCGTCGACTCGCGGCCAGTGATAACAGCCGCTGGATAACCGGCATCGGTCCATGCTTTTAAGCCAAAGCCATCGCGGGTGTGGAAAGCTTTCAGTTCTTCACCGCTATTACCTAAATAAATGCGACCGTCTGAAAATACGCCGTCCACATCTAAAACCAATAATTGGGTTTGCGCGAACTGTTGAAACAAATCCTCGCTAATATCGCCATACCAAGTATTTACGGTTTTCGCAGTACGGTTATGAATCATTAAACCACTCCTGCTTGTAAGAGGTCATGCATATTCATGGCACCGTGCGGCTTGCCATCATGGTCAACAATAATTAAGCCGTTAATTTTACGATCTTGCATTAACTTGAGCGCTTGCGCAGCTAACATGTCTTCATGCGCGGTGACGCAGGTGCGTGTCATAAAGTCGGCAATTTTACTCTCGTGCACATCAACGCGGCTATCGAGAATACGGCGCAAGTCACCGTCGGTAAAAATCCCCGCTAAGCGACCTTGGTCATCAATAATAGAGGTCATGCCCAGGCCTTTGCGCGAGATTTCTAATAAAGCATCGCGAATTAATGCTGTTTGCTCGACTTTTGGGACGCGATCGCCGGTGTGCATGACATCGCTTAGTCTGAGCAGCAACCGTTTACCCAGTGAGCCGCCAGGATGCGATAAGGCAAAGTCGTCGGCGGTGAATCCACGCGCGTTCAGTAGCGCGACGGCAAGCGCATCACCCATGACCAGACTCGCTGTGGTCGATGCTGTCGGTGCTAAGCCGAGTGGACAGGCTTCTTGTTCGACCCGAATACAGACGTGAATATCGGCTAAGGTCGCGAGCGTTGAGTCCGGATTGCCAGTCATCCCAATGATGGTGACACCTAATCGCTTCATGACGGGCACGATATTTAAAATTTCGCCTGTTTCGCCACTATTCGATATGGCGATGACGATATCGCTGTCGGTGACCATGCCAAGGTCGCCGTGACTGGCTTCCCCAGGGTGTACGAAAAATGCCGGTGAACCCGTTGAAGCAAGTGTTGCTGCAATTTTTCCACCAATGTGACCCGATTTTCCCATACCGGTCACTATAATGCGTCCTTTGCAATCGAACATCGCCTGACACGCGCGATTAAAATTATCGTCGAGAAAGGCCTTTAAACCTTCGATAGCATCGCGCTCGATATCGATTACATCACGAGCAAGCGTACAAAAGTCGTGGGTGATTTGCTTCATTACTCACCTAAAAAACTGAAAACCTGCGCCTAATGATACGTCAATATGACGGTGGCTGCCTACCGTATTTGTCTCTGTAAGATTGCGAATGTCACAAATTTGAATTACTATACCAACTAGACGGTTTAGTAATAAACCAAATTTATGTCATTGAGTGAGTTGTTATGTGCGCAAAAAAATGTGCAGGTCGTCCGAGCAACAGAGACGTTATTTTAGATGCTGCTGAGCAATTAGTCGCGTCTGAAGGGGCGGCTCGTCTTACGTTTGATGCATTGGGTCAAGCAACCAGTATCAGTAAGGGTGGACTGCTATATCACTTTGCCAGTAAAGACAAATTACTCGAAGCGATGCTTGAGCGCATGGTGGCGCGAAATAGTGATTTAAAAGATGCTTTTATGGTGGAGTTCGAGGGTGATCCTAACCAAGAACTAAAAAGTATTTTGCTGGCGTCGTTAAATAGTGATGCGGAATGCGCACAGTTGAGTTCTGGTTTGCTGGCAGCCGCTGCGAATAACCCAGAATTGCTGGCGCCGATGACGGCTCATGTACAACAGACCTTTCAATCTCTTGAACAATTTAGCCGCGATCCGATGCTAGCCAAGGTACTGTTTTTCGCGGTGCATGGGGCTCGATTATTCGAGCAATTACAATTGTGTGAGCATTGCCAAGGTGACCGCAAAGCCTTTGCGGACAAGTTGTTGGCGATGATCGATCAACAAAACTGATATGTTTTGCAACATTTTTACAGTTACGTTTTAGACCAACGCCCTCTAGAATGGGTATTCTGAAACAAATAGCGCGTTAGGGACAGATAAGTGGATAACTTTGTTGCTTTAAAAGATGTGCATTTTTCGCACGGCCAACGCACCATTTATGACGGCCTTTCACTGACTGTACCGAAGGGCAAGATCGTCGCGGTTATGGGGCCCAGTGGCATTGGTAAAACAACATTATTGCGCTTAATAGGCGGGCAACTTCGACCGTCATCGGGCTCAATCAAGGTGGCTGATGAAGAGGTCACTCAGCTTTCGCGCAAGGCGCTTTATGAGTTGCGTAAGCGAATGAGTATGTTGTTTCAAAGCGGTGCGCTATTTACCGATATGAGTGTTTTTGACAATGTTGCGTTTCCACTGCGTGAGCACACCGAGCTCACCGAAGAAGTGATTCGCAGTATCGTATTGATGAAACTCGAAGCCGTGGGCTTGCGTGGTGCGCGTGACTTAATGCCAGCGGAATTATCGGGTGGCATGGCGCGACGTGCGGCACTCGCACGGGCAATCGCGCTTGATCCCGACTTGATTATGTACGACGAACCGTTCGCCGGCCAAGATCCGATTTCAATGGGCGTTATTGTTAAGTTAATTCGCTCGCTCAATGAATCGCTAGGGCTGACGTCTATCGTTGTCTCGCACGACGTGGGTGAAGTGCTCTCTATTGCCGACTACGCTTATATTATTGCCGATAAGAAAGTGGTTGCTGAAGGTACACCGGCTGAACTTGAGAATAACGACAAAGCCATTGTACGTCAGTTCTTACAAGGCGAAGCCGATGGTCCAGTTAAATTCCATTACACCGAGGACGACTTCGCTATGGATTTGATGGGAGAAGCGCATGGATAGTTTAGCGCGCTTAGGTGCGACAGTAACGGATGCGGTTGCCGGTATTGGGCGGGCGCTTGCTATGTTACTCGGCGCGATTATAGGCAAGCCGACACCGCGTAAGTCATGGCCACTGTTTGTGCAGCAGATGTATGTGGTCGGTGTCTTATCACTCATAATTATCGTTGTTAGTGGCTTGTTTATCGGTATGGTGCTGGGCTTGCAGGGTTACACCATATTGGTTGACTACGGTGCAGAACAGAGCTTGGGACCGATGGTGGCGCTGTCGTTGTTGCGCGAGTTAGGGCCCGTGGTAACCGCATTACTATTCGCAGGTCGTGCGGGTTCGGCATTAACTGCGGAAATTGGCTTAATGAAAGCAACTGAGCAGTTATCGAGTCTCGAAATGATGGCGGTTGATCCGTTACGCCGCGTTGTGGCCCCGCGTTTTTGGGCAGGTTTTGTCAGTATGCCATTGTTAGCACTGATTTTTTCTGCTGTAGGTATTTACGGTGGTTACTTAGTTGGCTCGGGTTGGTTAGGTGTTGATGAAGGCGCATTTTGGTCGGTGATGCAATCAGCGGTTGATTGGCGCGACGATTTAATGAACGGGATCATTAAATCACTCGTATTTGCTTTTGTGGTGACGTGGATCGCGCTCTACAAAGGTTATCGGTGTGAACCGACTTCAGCGGGTATTAGCAAAGCAACCACGTCGACCGTGGTCACCGCTTCGCTCGCTATTTTAGGACTCGATTTTATTCTTACAGCATTGATGTTTGGCGGGTAAAAACCATGGAATCACGGAAATCACATATTTTTGTTGGCTTGTTTGTTGTTGTAGGGGTTTTAGCACTGTTGTTTATTGCGTTACGCGCAGCAAGCGGCAGCACTGTGACCGCAGGCGAGACATATACACTGTATGCCAAATTCGACAATATCGGCAGTCTCAAAGTGCGTTCACCAGTGAAGGTCGGCGGGGTTGTTGTTGGTCGTGTTACTGAAATCTCGCTCGCAGGTGAATATTATGAGCCGTTAGTCGAGATGGAGATCAGTAAAGATTACGATAAGTTCTCTGAGACCAGTAGTTTGTCGGTGTTGACGGCGGGGCTTCTCGGCGAACAATACCTGGGTCTGCAACCGGGCTTTATCGACGATACAGTGGGCACTTTAGAAGATGGCGACACGATTTCGGATACTAAGTCGGCGTTGGTGTTGGAACAGTTGATTGGTCAATTCTTGTTTAGCCAAGGCGAAAATTAACCTAGGAGTGGTATTATGAAAGTTTTTTTAACGCTTGTAATGAGCGCTTTTCTGGCCGTTAGTAGTGCCTCGGCGGAAATTATCAAGGAAGAGAACCCATACACGCTGTTGAAGAAAGTAGCGGACCAGACGTTTGATCGTATTGGAGAAGATCGTAATAAAATTAGCGAAGACCCGAACTATCTAAAAACCATCGTTAAAGATGAGTTGATGCCTTACGTTGATAATATTTACGCCAGCAAAAAGGTCTTAGGTCGCTATTTTAAAGATACCGATGAAAAGCAACGTCAGGCATTTTACAAAGCATTTACAGATTACATCGTTGCAACCTATGCCCGTGCTTTTACACAATATGATGAGTCAAAGCACGAAGTAGAATTTCTACAGCATCCTAAAGTAGGTCCTGAAGACAAAGTAGTGGTGGTCGAAACGCGCGTTAAAGAAGCAGGTCGCCCGCCGATTCGTCTCGATTTTAAAGTGCGTTACGACAGTAATGCCGATGTTTGGAAAGCCTACGACCTCGTCGTTGAAGGTGTGAGCTTGTTGAATAGTAAGCAAAGCGAGATCGCTGCCGTAATTCGTTCACGCGGCATCGAAGGAACCATTGCGTTACTCGAAGATAAAGCCAACCAACCCATTAAATTGGACGATAAAGTCGACGTTCCGTCTTAAGGATGCCGCATGAGTCAGGCTCAGATGAACTTTAAGCTCGCTGATGACGGTACGCTGTCATTAGCAGGTTCGCTAACGCGAAGTGCAATTCCTGCGCAATGGAATTCATTAAATCAGTTGCTGAAGGAAAAGTCCGTTAAGCAGGTGGATGTTGCAAAGGTAAAGTTAATTGATACCGCAGGTGTTGCTGTACTCCTCGAAGTCATAAAACACAATCGGGATGCAGTTCCCTTGCCATGTGAAGGCGCGTCAGAACAATTGCGGCAAATCGTCACTGTGAGTGGCGTAGACCATCTACTTTCGTTAAGCTAACGACTTTCATTTTTCAGCTAACTGGTGTGGATAAAATATGAACGCCGAACAATTGACCGCGTTATTAAAAGATGAACTTGAACTCGACGAGGCGCATGTAAAGCTCGATGGCGCCAATGTTAACATCATTGCTGTGGGCGAAGTGTTTGCATCGCTCAGCCGTGTTAAAAGCCAACAAATGGTGTATCAACCACTCAAGCCGTTAATCGCCGATGGTACGCTTCATGCTGTTTCAATTAAAACGTATACGCCTGAAGCCTGGGAACGTGATAAAAAATTAATGATGCCTTAATGTCATCAGGAGGCATCATGGATAAATTTCTAATCAAGGGCGGCCGCCCGCTTAACGGTGAAGTCACCATCTCGGGCGCTAAAAATGCGGCGTTACCGATTCTACTTGCAACCGTGCTCGGCAGCGAACCCATTACTATTGCTAATGTACCCTTGCTGCAAGACGTTAAAACGTCATTAAAACTGCTCTCAAAGCTCGGCTTAGGCCACTCCGAATTGGTTGATGGAAAGGTCGTGATTGAACCCGCACAAATGTCGCAGCATGTTGCTCCGTATGAGTTAGTCAAAACCATGCGTGCCTCGATTCTCGTGTTGGGTCCGTTGTTGGCGAAAGTCGGTAAAGCCGAGGTCTCATTGCCGGGCGGCTGCGCCATTGGCGCGCGTCCTGTCAATCTTCACATCGAAGGTTTGCGACAAATGGGCGCACAAATTGTGGTCGAAAATGGCTACATTAAAGCATCCGTTGATGGACGCTTAAAAGGCGCTGATATCTTAATGGATACTGTAAGTGTGACGGGAACTGAAAACCTCATGATGGCTGCTGCATTGGCAGAAGGCACAACGCGTATTGAAAATGCCGCGCGCGAACCTGAGATTATCGACCTTGCTCATTTCTTGAATCATCTAGGTGCTAAAGTGACCGGTGAAGGCACGGATACGCTCACCATAGAAGGTGTCGAGCGTTTAGGTGGTGGCCAGTATTCAGTGATGCCTGATCGTATTGAAACCGGCACTTTTTTGGTCGCAGGACTCGCCACGGGTGGTGATGTGACGTGCCGTAATACGGATCCTAGCGCTTTAGATGCCGTACTTAAAAAGCTCTCAGAGGCGGGGGGCTTAGTGGAGAAAGGCAGTGATTGGATCCGAATCCGTAGCCAAGGTCGTCCAAAACCGGTGACTATCATTACTGCACCGCATCCGGCTTTCCCAACCGATATGCAGGCACAATTTTGTGCGCTCAATGCTATTGCTTCGGGTAGTGGCTGGGTGCGCGAAACGATTTTCGAAAACCGTTTTATGCATATTCCAGAACTGCGTCGTATGGGGGCTCACGTAGAGCTTGAAGGCAACACCGCCATTTGCAATGGTGTTGAAACGCTGACGGGTGCTGAAGTCATGTGCACCGATTTGCGCGCATCGGCGTCGTTGGTTATTGCGGGATTAGTAGCTAAGGGTGAAACCCTTGTTGAACGCATTTATCATATTGATCGAGGCTATGAAGGAATCGAGCTTAAGTTGCAAGGCTTAGGTGCCGACATTCAACGCATTCATTGAAGCTGACGCGCGGATCCAACCGTTAAGGTTGTGGTTCGCGTTTCATCGCCTCGCATGTACTCAATTTCGAGCTGTGTACCTGGACGACTCTTAACTACTCGCTCCATTCCTTCGGTAGCTGAATAGATCGGGGCGCCACCAATTTGCGTGATTAGGTCATTGACCTGTAAACCGGCACGGTCAGCCGGGCTATTAGGCTCTACCAACGTCACCAAAATGCCGTTTGCAGCGTTTTGTAGATTAAAGTTTGGATTAACCTGAATCCCAATATACCCTCGTACCACGCGGCCCTCAGCGATCAGTGTTTGCATAATTTCGTTAACCGTATTGTAAGGCGTCGCAAAATAAATTCCCTCGACCGTATCGCCAAAGGCTGAATTAAAACGCGCATTGTTAATACCTATCAACTCGCCTTTACTGTTAATGAGTGCACCGCCTGATGCGCCTTGATTAATTACCGCATCCATTTGAATCAAGTCAGAATAGGCTGAACCTGTAATCCCCACCCGGCCGCCTGTGGCGCTAATGATGCCTTGGGTAATGGTTTGTCCAATATTGTAAGGATTGCCAATCGCAAAGACGATATCACCGACTTTAATAGGTCGTTCACCCATCGTCGGGATCACCGGTAGGTTATCGGCTTCAACCTTCAGCACTGCCAAATCGGTATAGGTATCGTTACCGATCAGTTGCGCTTCGTAGCGACGACCATCTTGCAGAGCCACTTGAATTTCATCGTAATTTTCAACGACATGATTAGCGGTGATGATATAGCCGCGTTCACTCATGATGACGCCAGAGCCTAAGCGCCACAAACGTGAGTTGGCTTGGGAAGAATAACGTGAGCGCTCACTTTCGCCTAAACTGTATATATTAACGACCGCGGGTGCGGCGCGGCTTATCGCCTGATTAAAGCTAGCTACTTCATCGCTTTTGCTTAAATTAAACTGACTTGGACCACCGCTTTGCAGATAGGGTTGGATGAGAAAAATGATGGCAGCAACAACCAAGCCTAAACCTACCGATTGATAAAGGAATCGAACGAGTGACTTGATGGTGCTCATAAACTAAACGGTCCGCTAATTAAAAAAGTGACTTCAGCTTACCACTGAAGTCACTTTGATGTAAGTTCTTGAAACTAAAACGCGTGACTAAGAGGCAGGGTTGCGCAGCATCAAGTAACGTACGCTATTTCCGCGTTGAATGCTGAGTGCTACGACATCGCCTGCGTTATCGATCGCTTCGCGTAAATCGCCCAAAGTACCGATAGGCTGACGGTTCGCGCCCTTAATGACGTCGTCCTTTTCAAGCCCAATTCGCGCAGCGGGAGAGCCGGGCTCAACTTCAGTGATACGGATACCATCCTGCGAACCATCCGCTTCAAGCGTTGCACCCGCTAGTGCCGGGTGGATAGATTGAGCTGACGTTTCGGTATCTTGCGCATCAAGCGTAACCTTCACGTCTTGGCGTTCACCGTCACGGATCAACTCCAGGTCAACTTCGGTTCCCGAACCTAAGGTGCTGATTAAAGCCCCCAACTCTTGGAAACTCGCGATATCATCGCCATTGACGGCAACGATGACATCACCGGACTGAATGCCCGCTTGATCGGCTGCACTGTCCGGTACAACCTCGGCGACAAAGGCCCCCTCTGACACACTAATATCGAGCGCATCAGCAATATCCGAGTTGAGATCGTTACCCCGCACACCGAGCACACCGCGGCGAACTTCACCGAACTCGATTAATTGTTGTACAAGGTTACGCATCATATCAGACGGAATGGCAAAACCGATGCCAATATTACCGCCGTTCGGACCAAGAATAGCCGTATTGATACCGATCAATTTGCCATCCAGTGTCACCAGTGCGCCACCGCTGTTACCACTATTGATGGCCGCGTCGGTCTGGATAAAGTTTTCTAGCTCCTCAATACCGAGGTTGGCTCGACTGAGCGCGCTGACAATACCCGATGTAACCGTTTGTCCGAGGCCAAAGGGATTACCAATAGCAACCACGAAGTCACCAACACGTAAATCTGATGATTTCCCTATCTCGATGTCAGTCAGGTTCTCGGCGTCTTCAATCTGAAGTAAAGCGATGTCGCTTTGTTCATCACGACCGACGAGTTTAGCATCGTACTCACGACCATTCTTCAGCGTCACAACGATTTCTGAAGCATCGTCGATAACGTGGTTATTAGTAACTACGTAGCCCTTTTCAGCATCAATAATGACGCCCGAACCTAATCCACGGAATGGACGTTCTTGAACACGTTCACTCGGCGCATTAGGCCCAAAGAAAAAGCGCAATGCATCGGGAACCCGCTGTCGTACTTCGCGTTTTCCTTTCACCGCAATATTAACAACTGCTGGCGTGACTTCTTCAAGCATCGGTGCCAAGGTTGGTTTTTCATCGTCGGCACCAAAGAAAGGTATACCTGCTTGTGCAGGCTGAGAAAAGCCGCCAACGGTTAAAGCGGCTAAAGTGAGACCTACAATTAATTTATTCATCGTGTTACGAACTCCTAGTAGTAACTTTACAACCGTGTGCAGCCAATATGACCGCTATGCTACTAAATGAGTTCAAAACAAAAATGTTTCAAGATATTTAATCGCGTTTTGCCGACTCGGTTTCAGTAAATAATCCGCTACGCTGATCGGTATAATCTTTAGGCACTTGTTCGGTTTCTTCGGCACCGTGCGTCGAACGATAATCTTTATTCATGCTACTCGCGACCCGTAACTGTCGCATGGTATCTTCTGAAAAGAACGGTAAGTCGCTTTGTGCGTCGTTCTTTTGCAATAAATCAGCACTGTGGGCAAGATAGTTTTTGAGTTTATCTTGTGTTTCCTCGAGTTGCTCAACCAGTGCATTGGCCGTAGCAAAATGCTCGGCTACTTCGCGTTGATAGTCTGCCAATTGCTTTTGACTCTTCTCTACTTGCTCTTCGAGATCGCCGCCACTACGTAAGCCAAACCAGTAGCGCGCTACAAAAAAACCAATAACCGCGCCCACTGCGACCAATAAAATGCCAATTAACCAATCCATGCCGAACTCCTAGGCTGACCCTACTCATTGCTGATTCAGGGCATCGTGATAAAATAGATGCCCTATAGGATAATAGTAACTGAGGTGAAGTGGTAGTGTCGAACCCGTGCTTTACGCCAATTGAGCGTTATAAAAATGATTTAGAACGCGAGGACTTCAGCTATGACGAAGCGCAAGAGCACGCGGTCAAGCAGTTACAGCGCCTCTACGATGATTTACTTAAGTGGCAAGAAAATAAACAACGTTCTGTCTTAAAGCGTTTGTTTAGCAAGCCTCCGACGCCACCGAAAGGTTTATATTTTTGGGGCGGCGTAGGCCGGGGTAAAACGTATCTGGTGGATACCTTTTATGAAACCCTGCCTATCAAAAACAAGTGGCGTCTGCATTTTCACCGATTCATGCAGCGTGTACATAGTGAACTTAAACAGTTACAGCAGAAATCGGATCCCTTGATTACGGTAGCCGATCGCATTGCGGCTGAAACGGATGTGATTTGTTTTGATGAGTTTTTTGTACAAGATATTACTGACGCGATGTTACTCGGTAAATTGTTTGAGTACTTGTTTGAACGCCAAGTAGTGCTCGTTGCAACATCCAACATCGTACCCGACGACCTGTATAAAAACGGGTTACAGCGCGCACGATTTATTCCGGCAATAAAATTAATTAAGCAGCACTGTGCTGTGGTTAATGTTGATAGCGGTATCGACTATCGCTTACGCACGTTGACGCAAGCAAAGCTATTTCATGTGCCCAATGATGACCAAGCTGACCAATTATTGGTCGAATCGTTTCATAACTTAGCGCCAGAAAAAGGGTGCGCGTTTGAATCTCACTCTGTCGAGATTGAAGGTCGGGCGATTCAGGTCAGGGGGGAGTGTGACGATGTGGTTTTCTTCGATTTTGCCGATATCTGTAAAACAGCACGCAGTCAGACGGACTACATGGAGATTGCTCAACTCTATCATGCCGTGATTATCTCAAATGTTGAACAAATGGGACGCCATAATGATGATGTTGCGCGTCGCTTTATTGCGTTGGTTGACGAATTTTATGAGCGCCGAGTTAAATTGATTTTATCCGCACAACAGCCCATTGACTCATTGTATAGCGAGGGGCAATTAAGTTTTGAGTTTCGTCGATGCGTGAGTCGTTTGCAGGAAATGCAAAGTGAAGAATATTTAGCACTGGCGCACCGCGCATAAATGGCGCTCGAAACCTATAAGAAATTTCAAAAAATGCGTGATCTTTGAGCGCATTTTTCCTATAATCCGCGCAGCCCACGTTACAGTCCATGGCGTTAACATCTCGTTAGCCCATGGTTGCAGCAAATAAACTAATGATTTTTATCATTTTTTTATTGTTGTGATTCGCGGGGAAGCCCGGAATTACTGTCCGTGAACATTTAAAATTAGGTTTTTTCAAAATGAAAACATTTGTAGCAAAGCCAGAAACGGTAAAACGCGACTGGTATGTAATTGACGCAGAAGGTAAAACGTTAGGTCGTTTGGCTACTGAAGTAGCACGCCGTTTGCGTGGTAAGCATAAGCCTGAGTATACGCCTCACGTTGATACAGGTGACTACATCGTCATCGTAAACGCTGAGAAAGTTGCTGTAACTGGTAACAAAGCTCAGGACAAAATGTACTACTCGCACACTGGATTCCCGGGTGGTATCAAATCAATCAGCTTTGAAAAACTGATTGCTAAGAAACCTGAAATGGTAATTCAGAAAGCGGTAAAAGGTATGTTGCCTCGTGGACCTCTAGGCCGTGCCATGTTCCGTAAACTGAAAGTGTACGCAGGTGCTGAGCACAACCACGTTGCTCAACAACCTAAACAACTGGATCTATAACGGAGCAAGCATACTATGGCAGATAATCAATACTACGGTACAGGTCGCCGCAAAAACTCAACTGCTCGCGTATTCTTGCGTCCGGGCAGCGGCAACATCCAAATCAACCAACGTGCGTTGGAAGATTACTTTGGTCGTAAAACTGCACAAATGGTTGTTCGTCAACCGCTTGAAGCAGTAGAAATGACTGAGAAATTCGACCTTTACATCACCGTGAGCGGTGGTGGTACAACGGGTCAAGCGGGCGCAATCCGTCACGGTATTACCCGTGCACTGATGCAATATGACGAAGGCCTACGCTCTACCTTGCGTAAAGAAGGCTACGTTACGCGTGACGCTCGTCAAGTTGAACGTAAGAAAGTGGGCTTACACAAAGCACGTAAGCGTCCACAGTTCTCAAAACGTTAATTTTACGTTTTTACGAAAAGCCCAGCATTCGCTGGGCTTTTTTATTTTTACTTGCCAGTGAGCCTCTGTTTACGAATGTAAACGCCTGTTATGAGAGCAACGCGCGCCATACACCGCGAATCACTTGTAAAACATGTGGGTTTTCTTTATCATTTCTGAGCATTTTTTGTAATCCGTATAGGCGGATAACGCAGCAGCTAATTCCCGACTTCGCGGCCATGGATCGCGGAGCGTCCAACTGGAGAGTAAATGGATGAGCAATGCGCCTGTAGATAAAGGCCGCCGTCGTTTTTTGACGGTCGCGACCGGAGTCGTTGGTGGTGCCGGAGCGGTGGGTGTCGCCGTTCCTTTTATCGCATCATGGAATCCGAGCGCGAGGGCAAAGAACGCCGGGGCACCGGTCGAAGTTAACATCGCGAAAGCAGAACCGGGTCAAATGATTCGTGTTAAATGGCGAGGTAAGCCCGTCTGGGTTGTTCGCCGTTCAACTGAGATGCTCGATGGTCTTAAGACTCATGAAGATCGTCTGCGCGACCCTAATTCTGAAGAGCCACAACAACCTTCATATGCAGCGAACGAATATCGTTCAATTAAAAAAGAATTTTTCGTTGCTGTAGGTATCTGTACCCACCTAGGTTGTTCTCCGAGCTACTTACCTAAAGAAATGGAAGAGCACGTAGAAGGTGTTGAGTCAGGATTCTTCTGTCCGTGTCACGGTTCGACCTATGATATCGCTGGACGTGTTTTCCAGGGTGTTCCGGCACCATTAAACTTGGTTGTGCCGCCACATTATTACGTTGACGACAACACGATCTTGGTCGGCGAAGATAAGGGGCAAGCATAATGGCTAATAAATTCGTTGAGTGGATCGATGCACGTATTCCAATGACCAAAACTTGGAATATCCACCTTGCACAGTATCCTGCTCCGAAAAACTTTAACTTCTGGTACCTATTCGGCGTTCTAGCGATGTTGGTATTGGTCAACCAAATCCTAACGGGCGTTTGGTTAACCATGAACTACGTGCCGAGTGCTGAGGGTGCGTTCGCATCAGTCGAATACATCATGCGTGATGTCGAATACGGCTGGCTGCTCCGATACATGCATTCGACCGGAGCGTCCGCGTTTTTCATCGTAGTTTATCTGCACATGTTCCGCGGCATGCTTTACGGCTCCTACCAAAAACCACGTGAATTACTGTGGTTGTTCGGTATGTTTATCTTCCTAGTACTAATGGCTGAAGCCTTCATGGGCTACTTGCTACCTTGGGGTCAGATGTCGTACTGGGGTGCTCAGGTAATCATCTCCTTGTTTGGTGCGATTCCAGTCATCGGTGATGATTTAACACTGTGGATCCGCGGTGACTACGTGATTTCGGGCGCAACCCTGAACCGTTTCTTCGCGCTTCATGTTATCGCGTTGCCGTTAGTGCTTGTAATCCTCGTGTTCTTGCACATCATCGCATTGCACGAAGTGGGCTCTAATAACCCAGACGGTGTGCCGATTAAAAAGCCGAAAGGCTCAGTGCCTGATGAAGAAAAACCGAAATTCAAGTTCCACGAGCGTTTCACTAAGAAATACGACATTGTGGATGCGATTCCGTTCTACCCGTACTACATCGTTAAAGATTTAGTCGGTATCGGTATTTTCTTATTCTTGTTCTGTTATGTGATCTTCTTTATGCCTGAGATGGGCGGCTTCTTCCTTGAGCCACCGAACTTTGAGCCGGCAAACCCACTGAAGACACCAGAACACATTGCACCGGTTTGGTATTTCACACCGTTCTACGCTATTTTGCGGGCGGTTCCTGACAAGCTATTCGGCGTAATTCTGATGTTCGCATCGATTGTGCTATTGGCATTGTTGCCTTGGCTAGACCGTGGTCGCGTACGTTCGATTCGCTATCGCTCGGTGCTGCATAAGTTAAACTTGGCGGTATTCTCGGTCAGCTTCTTAGTACTGGGCTACTTGGGCACGCAACCGGCTACGCCAACAGCAACAGTGTTTGCACAGATATTTACGTTCTTATACTTCGCCTTCTTCGTATTGCTGTTCTTCTACAGTAAGCGTGAGAAGACCAAGCCGGTACCAGAAAGGGTGACGTCATAATGAAAAAATTACTAATCGCTCTTGCTACACTTATCCCGTCGCTCGTATTTGCGGCGGGACCAACTGTGCCGCTTGACGAGGCAAAAGTTGATTTGCATGACAAAGCGTCGTTGCAGCGTGGTGCACAGTTGTTCATGAACTACTGCTTAGGCTGTCACTCACTCGAGTACGCGCGTTACAACCGCATGTTCGAAGACTTGGGTATTCCTGAGGAAGTTGGTCAGAAAAATTTGCAGTTTACAGGTGACAAAGCCGGTGATCTCATCACCAATAACATGTCTCCTGAAAAAGCCGGTGCATGGTTTGGTAATCCACCACCTGACTTAACCAACGTAGCGCGTGTGCGCGGTCCTGACTGGATTTACACGTACTTACGTTCGTTCTATCGCGATGATAGTCGTCCGTTTGGTGTCAATAACTCGGTCTTTCCGAATGTGGGCATGCCACATGTACTGCAAGAGTTACAAGGCTTGCCAGAAAAAACCTATGAAGAGCGCCGCATTGATGGCGAAATGCAAAAGGTTTATGTCGGACTGAAAACCGATGGCAAAGGCCGTTTAACTGAAAGTGAATATGATCAAGCGATGCTCGACCTGACTTCGTTCTTGGTCTATATGGGTGAACCAATGAAACTTGAACAACGCCGTATGGGTTGGTTCGTATTTGGTTTCTTATTGGTGTTCACCATTTTAGCTTGGTTGCTGAAGAAAGAGTTCTGGAAAGATCTTAAGTAAGCAGTATTCGAGCTCAGTAGAAAAGGGTGGCTTGCCACCCTTTTGCTGTTGAAATTATCTGGAGAAATACATGGCGGTTGCAGCAAATAAGCGTTCAGTGATGACGTTATATTCCAGCAAGAACGATCTGAAGAGCCACCAAGTTCGCTTGGTACTAGCAGAGAAAGGTGTCGGGGTAGAAATTAGTTTTGTCAGTGGCGATGAGCGCCCTGAAGATTTAATGCAGTTAAATCCTTATCCTGATGCGACACCCACTTTGGTGGATCGTGAGCTTGTTCTTTATAACGCTCACATCATTATGGAATATCTCGATGAGCGTTTTCCGCATCCGCCATTGATGCCTGTTTACCCCGTAGCACGCGGTACAAGCCGCTTAATGATGCACCGCATCGAACGTGATTGGTACACTTTAGCGGATAAGATTATGGCAGGAGATAACCAAGCACGCCAAGAACTGCGTGAAGGGATTTTATCTTTAGCACCGATCTTTGCTGATACCCCTTACTTCATGAGTGAAGAGTTCAGTTTAGTCGATTGTTATTTAGCACCGCTATTATGGCGCCTACCAAGCTACGGTATTGAACTGACAGGGCAAGGCGCAAAAGATGTAAAAGCTTACATGGTCCGAGTTTTTGAACGCAAGACGTTTCAAGAATCACTGACCGATGTTGAGCGAGAAATCGCGCGTCTGTAATTCTTTTAACCTTCGATTGGAGCGGTTATGGAATTAAGTGATATGACAGCAAAGCGTCCCTACCTAATGAGGGCGCTTTACGACTGGATCGTCGACAACCAACTGACGCCTCATTTGGTGGTTGATGCGACTATCGTTGGCACCAAAGTACCGCAGCAGTTTGTTCAAGATGGACAAATCGTGTTGAATATTTCACCGACTGCAGTGGTCGGTCTGCAACTCATGGATACGGAAGTACGCTTCAATGCACGTTTTGGTGGTCAACCAATGGAAGTTGTCGTGCCAATGACCGCTGCATTAGCGATATATGCTCGTGAAAACGGCGCAGGGGCAATGTTTGAAGCCGAACCTCAGTTGGATAAAATGCCACAAGCTGAAGAGTCTGAGGAGACACCTTCGGTGTCCTTGGATACAGTGGAAGGCAATAAATCTGAGCAACCTTCGAGTAAGAGTTCGAGCAAGAAGAAGCCGAATTTAAAAGTTATCAAATAGCTATTGTCAGTAGTAGAGCGCCTAACGCGCTCTACTAAATGCTTTCACCACTTTTTGCACACCATCAATATTCCGCGCAATTTCAACCGCTCTGTCAGCTGCAGAATCATTAACGATACCGAGTAAGAATACTTCACCATTCTCGGTAACTACTTTTACGTCGGTCGCGTCTACTTGATCGTCGGCAATGAGTTTCATGCGGACACGGCTTGATATCCATGTATCACTCGCCTGAGTGGCTATGCCTGCTTTGCTTGCCAAACGGATCTGATTGAAAATACGCTCAATACCATTGGTATCCGAAATCACTTCCTCTGCACGAGCCCGTTGTGCATCGGTGTCGACTTGGCCCACCAGCAGTACCTGCTTACCGTAGCTCACCACTCGGATGCGATAATCTTCCAATTGCTTATCATTACCTAGTTTGGCGTTCGCTTTCATCTCTATTGCTTGGTCATCCAGTTGCGTACCTAACGTGCGCGGGTCTGTTGCGGATGATACACCGACCGCGGCCGCGCCGACGGCTACAGCTGCACACCCTTGTAGCAACGGGACTGAAAGCCCGGCAATGAGTAACCAACGAATAGTATGTGTATGACGACTCATATCAATCGTGCTCCTGAGGGAAAATTGTATTCTCAACCAATTCACTTATACATTGACTGATTAACAGTTGTTGCTCGAGTACGCGGGATTCGTTTAATGACGGAATCTGCAACTCTAAATCATTGGCACCGAGTAATCCTGAAACCATATCATTCTGTTGACCCGTAATCGCTACCATAATCATGTTGCGACTGAGCGCAGTTTCCATGGTTTCGATAAGCGCTGAGTCATCACTCTCACGTGTCGCAAACACTAATAGCAAGTCGCCCGCTTGAGCAAGAGAGGCAACCTGCGCTTGGGCATACTGATTTAGTGCGATGACGGGAAACGCGGGGCGTTCAATCTTATAGCCGATATTCATCACACGTGCGAAGTGTTCAGCCAGCATATGGCTGGCACCGCTGCCACAAACGAACAAACGTTGTCCGGCGAGCAAACTGTTGACCAACAGATCGACACAATCTTCAATATGTTCTGAAAGGCTTTCAATTGCAGAAATCTGCGTTTGAATACTTTCAGTAAATAGCGCCTTAATACGTTCTTCGTTCATACTAAAAAGCGTCCTTGTACCATTCAATCGTAACCTGGCTATCGTTTATTGTAATAATATCAAAGCGCACCTTTGCGAGGTACTCATTTACTTGTTGTTCGACTAAAAAGTACTGCGCCGCGCGTCTGATGCGTTGACACTGACGCGTCGTAATTTGCTCTAAAATTGAGGCAAACTCGCTATTTTTGCGTCGCTTAACTTCGACAAATATCCAGGTGTCGTGCTCGCGACAAATGATATCGATTTCACCGCAGGGTACACGGTAATTGTGTTGCACAATCGTGAGTCCATGGTTGCGCAAGAACCGACTCGCTTGCGACTCACCTTCAATTCCACGTTTTCTGGTAGACATTAGGGCTTGATAACGTTGACCTCTGATGGCGTTAATTTAGCCCAACTCATCTGCCGATGAATATTATTTAAGTGTATGGAAAGTCGGCCTGTCATGCCACTGATAGATTTTCCTCGCATCCAACGTAACGAGTCGATTTGCTCCAATACCGTGAGACTATCGTGTCCCATAGCCACTAACCGTGCATCGTTTAAATCCGCATTCGTGTGCAGCTGCAACCACGTATTGATGGCAAATGGCTGCTGGTTTGGCAGTAAAATAGGCGCTTCGGTGAATACAATACCCCGTAAGTCGTTGTCTCCTTTTTGATTGGTCACACGGTGAATCGCCGAACTGGCAAACACATCGGCCGGCGGCGCAAAAGGCGACAGGTTCACGTCAATAAAGGGCTTAAGCAGTCGGGCTTGCTCTAGGTTACCTGCAATGTATATTGCATCGACGTCGCTACGACTGCGCTCTTGCGCATCAACGATAATCTTACCCGCCGCAATTTTTACATTTCTAATACGGTCCGCGCTCGCTGCGACGCCTAACGCATGTTCAACGGCGGATTGCATTTCTTCGGTGCTACTATACCAACTACTTTCAACCGTCCGTTCACTATTTGTCGGCCAACTGCGTTTATAGGCATTGACCATTTTAGTCCCGGCACCGCTTTTGGCCGCAAAAATGATACTACTTAGTTTCGCTGTTCCCGCGATGTAGTCAGCTGCTTGTGCCGCTTCTGTTTCACTATCTAATGCAAAGGTCACATGACCACTCGGTATGATGACATCATCGGATAACTCAGGTTGGTTTAAGTAAACTTGTGTAACGCCGAGCATCGGTTGTTGAACCCAAGCATTGACATGTTTTTTCAATAGCGGCCCGATGACGAATTGCTGATCTTGTTCAAGTAGACGGGCTTGCAGTGTGGCTAAGTCTTCTGCTTCAGTATCATAAAAGCGCACGTGCACATCAGCGAGTTGCGCCGCTGAAGCGATAATACCATCGCGCACGGCTTCGCCTTGTAGTCGATAACTTCCCGACAATGGCAGCAGTACTGAAACTTCTTTAATAACCTGAAAGTCGTTATGAGTTATGAAACGCTCAACGATTGAACGGGCGTAGTGTTGATTGTAGGCGGTTAGCCATTGCTCCAACGCCTGTTTTAGATTATCGGCGGATTGCGCCCGGTGAGTGGACTCAATAAGCCGCCACCAACCCGCCAAGCTCGTGCGGTTAGGGCGTTGCGAAGGTAGTTGCTCGCTGCTCACTTGGCGCGCGACCGACCACAGCGTATCGAGGCTCATATCATTATCGGTTTGATAAGCCTCATCTAAGTAACTCAAGGCTTGCCAATAGTGTTTTTGCTGCTGATAAGCGTCGGCGACTAACAGCAGGGAGGTACGTTTTAATTGGCGATCGGTGAATTGATTCATAGTCGGTGCAAGCTGTTCAATCACTCGTTGCCACTCACCACTATGATGATGCCAGCGCGCCAACGACAGCGCGTACAACCGCTTATCTGACGGTCGCATTGTCGTTGGATCAAGCTGCGACAGGATAGCTGCGCTGCGTTGATAATCGCCTTGATTCTGAAAAGCGAAAGAGGCCTCGACTAACGCCATTTGCTGGCTCGCTGCGTTGCCTTCATTACGCGCTCTTTCGACCCACTGCTCGGCGGTCAACGTATCGCCTTTATTTGCAGGTGTAACAACATTTTCATCGACCGGTGAGGTGCTTGGTTGAGTATTGCGCTGAGGTGATTGCGCACAGCTGATAAGCAAGGCGGTCCCCAAACAAATGATACTCAGTTTAGCGTAGGTCGCTAATGATAAACCTTTAGATTGAATCAATACGTTCACACTCACCGCCTAGCAAAATTATCACGTGTTTAAAGTTAAATGATACTATAAGTCGCTACTCGAATTACAACACAACGGAATCACCATGTCACAGCAACAAAGTGAAAAGTCATCGCAAAGCTTAGGAACGCTATACATTGTGCCAACCCCAATCGGTAACTTGGCGGATATGACGGAGCGAGCGGTGACTACTTTACAGCAGGTTGATCTTATTGCTGCGGAAGACACACGTCATAGTAGACCGTTATTACAACAATATAATGTCAGTACGCAGGTGTTGTCAGTGCACGAGCACAACGAGAGTAGTCGAGCGGGACAACTGATTGAAAAGCTGAAGCAGGGCCTAAATATCGCATTGATCAGTGACGCTGGCATGCCGCTCATCAGTGACCCCGGCTATGTGATTGTGCGCGAATGTCGCGCAAAGCAGATACCCGTGGTTGCGTTACCAGGTGCCTGTGCTTTTGTAACGGCACTCGCTGGTTCTGGCCTGGCAACGGATAAATTTATGTTTGAGGGCTTCCTGCCCGCCAAATCTGCGGCGCGTAAAAAGGCGTTTGCAAACCTAGCCGAGCAAACCCGTTCTGTTGTGTTTTATGAAAGTCCACACCGGATTGAATCATGCCTTGAAGATATCGCCGAGATCTTGCCAACACGTGATGTGGTATTAGCCCGCGAATTATCAAAGCAATATGAAACCTATTTGAGCGGAACCGCGGCTGAATTGCTTGTCCAAATGCATGAAGATAGCAACCAAAAGCGCGGTGAGATGGTGTTGATGATCGGTGGTGTCGAGAAGGAAACCGCGCAGGAAGATCAACCCAACGCTGAGCAGCAACGCGCGGTTACCTTATTAATGCAGCACCTGCCACTGAAAAAAGCAGCCGCGGTGACAGCTGAGCTTTATGGCGGCCGCAAAAATGCACTTTACCAATGGGCGATTGCTCAGTCAGACGACTAAAACATTTGTATAGCGTTGCCTAAATGCGTAGAATCGCCGCCTGAAGAAGCCTGCCAGACAATCGCTGCTTATCGTTTTCGGTAAGGGGAGGAAAGTCCGGGCTCCATAGGGCAGAGTGCCAGGTAACGCCTGGGCAGTGAAAGCTGACGACTAGTGCAACAGAGAGCAAACCGCCGATGGCCGCTCGCGGCTCAGGTAAGGGTGAAAGGGTGCGGTAAGAGCGCACCGCGCGTCTGGTAACAGTACGTGGCACGGTAAACTCCACTCGGAGCAAGGTCAAATAGGGGTTCGTTGGCGCGGCCCGCGTTGAACCCGGGTAGACTGCTTGAGAATACGGGCAACCGTATTACTAGATGAATGATTGTCCACGACAAAACCCGGCTTATCGGCGGGCTTCTTCACGTCCTTTCTTTATTGACCGTCCCGTCATAACGTCTAATTAATTTATAATTATCATTCACTTAACTGATCCCATTATTGTGCTTCTCAAGATCGCTGCTTTTCCTACTAGCACTCAAGCGACTCTTCGATACTAACAAAGCCTTTGTAAAAGCGTGTTTAGGCGCGTGATAAAACTTGACAGTGGGAATCTTATCTACCTAGACTGTAACATTGTGGGGATTTGTGGATAATTGTGGATCGCAACGATCAGGTGACATCATGTTTCGTGGTGCAACAACAATAAACTTGGACAGTAAAGGACGCTTGGCTATACCCGCCAAGTATCGTCATGCGCTGTCGATCGACTGTGACGGTAAGATGGTCTGCACCATTGATATCAAACAGCCGTGCCTGTTGTTGTATCCATTGCCAGAATGGCAAGTCATCGAGAAAAAATTGACACAGTTATCCAGCATGAACCCCACCGAGCGACGCTTGCAGCGGCTTTTACTGGGCCACGCTGATGATTGTGACATGGATAAAAATGGTCGCTTGCTGATTTCCTCGCCGCTGCGTTTGCATGCAGGGTTAGAGAAAAAACTGATGCTAGTTGGGCAACTGAATAAATTTGAAATTTGGTCAGAAGAGGCTTGGCAGCAACAGATTGCAGAGGATCTCAAGGTCGAGCAAGAAGGTGACTTTGAGTTAAATGAACGACTAGAAGATTTTTCACTTTAATGACTGAACAAAACGCACCGCATATTTCAGTTCTCCTCGAGGAGTCCATTCGCGCACTCGTGACGGACCCTGATGGGATCTACATAGACGCCACCTTCGGTCGTGGCGGGCATACGCGTGCGTTACTGAACAAACTATCCCCCAAAGGGCGCGTCATTGCCCTCGACCAAGACCCACAGGCAATAGCGTCAGCCCAAGCGCTGGCAGATGATGAGCGCTTCAGTATTATCCACACTCCCTTTAGCGATCTCGCGCACATCATTGAACAACAGCAGCTTGCTCACCAAGTCACAGGTATTTTATTCGATCTTGGCGTCTCATCCCCACAACTTGATGATGCTGAGCGTGGCTTTAGTTTCATGCGCGACGGACCATTAGATATGCGTATGGATAGCAGTCGTGGCGAAACCGCCGCAGACTGGCTTAGTTATGCCGAAGAAGATGATATTACCTATGTATTGAAAACCTACGGCGAAGAACGTTTTGCGCGCAAAATTGCTCGAGCAATTGTTCATGATCGGGAGCAAAAGCCGTTTACTCGAACTCGCCAGTTGGCTGAGCTGATTGGTCGTTTAGTGCCATCGAAAGAAAAGCATAAGCATCCCGCGACACGCAGCTTTCAAGCGATTCGTATACATGTGAACCGTGAGTTGGAGCAAATCGAGGACGCACTAGAAGCTTCTTTGACTGCGTTAAAAGAGGACGGTCGCTTAGTCGTCATCAGTTTTCATAGTTTGGAAGATCGCATCGTGAAGCGCTTTATGCGTACTCACAGCCAACCCAAACAGGTTCCAGCTGGATTGCCGATTACTGAGGCCGAACTGAATAAAGATCGTCGTTTAGCACTGGAAAGTAAAGCGATTAAACCCAGTGCGGCAGAACTTGAATTGAATCCACGCGCACGTAGCTCGGTGTTACGTATCGCACGGAGGCTAGCACATGGTTAAGACACGCTATCCTTCGTTGCCGGTCATGCTGCTACAAGACTTAACGCGCTTCAAATGGGTGATTGCACTCGCGATCGCGGTGATTGGGTCAGCATTAACCGTGATATACACCGCCCATCAGAATCGCTTGCTGACCAGTGAGCGAGATGAGTTGTTGTCGACACAAGACAGAATCGATCGTGAGTGGCGCCACTTGGTGCTCGAACAAACCGCACTGACTGAACATAGTCGTGTCGAACGGATTGCTCAAGAACAACTCGGCATGATCGATGTTGATGCTAAACACGAGGTGCTAGTGCCATGGCAATAAAGCGCGCACCTAAGAAAAACCAACGTAATGCTAAGAAGCTGAATCCAGCGGGTACGCGCTGGCGCTTTGTCACCGCGTTGGGCGTGCTGTTTTTCGTGTTCAGCATCTTGGTCGCTCGAGCCGCCTATATTCAGGTGATCAATCCAGAGCAGTACTCCTTACAAGGTGACCTGCGTAGTCTGCGTTCCGATAGTTTAGGCGTGCAACGGGGCATGATCGTCGACCGCAATGGGCGCGAGCTCGCGGTGAGTGTTCCGGTAGAAACGGTTTGGGCCGATCCGAAGCGTATTGCAGAAAGCGGCGCGCTCGCTGATCAGCGCCGCTGGCAAGCGCTTGCGGAAACGTTTCGGATGAATCGAGATGAATTAATGGCCAAAGTCGATGACCCCGAACGTCGTTTCGTCTACTTACAGCGTAAAGTATCACCCAGTGAAGCGGACTACGTGCGCCAACTTGGTATTCCGGGCGTTTACCTAAAAACAGAATCGCGTAGGTATTATCCAACCGGTGAAATTAGTGCACATGTCGTGGGTATTACCAATATCGATGGTCAAGGTCAGGAAGGCCTTGAACTATTATATGATGACCACTTAACCGGTACTCCCGGTAAGCGAGTTTATCGCAAGGACGCGCAAGGGCGGGTTATTGAGGAAATTAGCCAAACAGATGCGCAACCACCTAAACAATTAACACTCAGCATTGACCAGCGGATCCAAGCGACTGCCTATACCGAGCTGAAAAAGGCCGTGCGCTACAATCAGGCAACGTCGGGTTCGGCTGTTGTGGTCAATGTCAAAACAGGTGAACTGTTGGCTATGGTCAATAGCCCGTCCTACAACCCTAATAATCGTGCGGACTTACAAAGCTTTAAGATGCGTAACCGGACGATTACCGATGCCTACGAACCCGGTTCTACTGTCAAGCCTTTAGTGGTATTGAGCGCGTTGGAACACGGCACGCATAAAGTCGGCGATATTATTGATACCAACCCAGGTTGGTTGCGTATCGGTGGTCGTCGCGTGAGTGATCACCGTAACCTAGGCAAATTGTCTCTGACGGAGGTACTGGAGCACTCGTCTAACGTGGGTGTTACCACTATGGCGCTTGAGCTGGGTGTTGATAGACTGCTCGAAACCTACTTTGATGCTGGGTTTGGTTCCGATACCGGCGTGTCACTGTTAGGTGAGAGCTATGGACTACTAACGACGCGTCGTCGGTGGTCAGATTTTGAATTGGCAACATTGTCTTATGGTTACGGCTTGTCCGCGACCACACTCCAGCTAGCAAAAGCGTATACGATGATTGCTAACGGCGGGCGCGACATGCCATTAACGGTATTTCGTCGCGAATCTAAACCTGAATCTGAACAAGTATTCAATCCTGATAATACTCGCGCTGTTATGCACATGATGGAACGCGTCGTTTCTGACGGCACAGCCACCGCAGCGCAAGTACCAGGCTATCGTATTGCCGGCAAAACAGGTACCAGCCGCAAAGCCCGTGCCACCGGTGGCTATGGTGACGAATATGTTGCGTTATTTGCCGGAATCGCACCGGCGTCCAATCCTGAAATTGTGGTCGTTGTCACCATTAATGAGCCCGGAACCGACGACTATTACGGCGGTACTGCAGCGGCACCGGTATTCTCGAGCATTGTGTCGCAGACCATGCGACTACTTAATGTTCCACCCGATGACATGACGGCGCAGCCAATGAAAGCCGCAGGTTTTGTAGGAGGTGCAGATGCAACTCCGTGATTTACTCCCGCCATTGCCGATTCCTGTTCCCCGTGTTGAGGTCAGTGGCATTAAATTGGATAGCCGACAAGTCGCCAACGGCGACTTATTTGTCGCTGTGCCTGGGTATGTCACCGATGGTCGCGATTACATTGGCAAGGCCGTCACCGCAGGCGCTCGTGCAATTTTGGCTGAGGGGCCTAGTTTACGAAGTGAAACTACAAATGGCGTGGTATGCCTCTATATGCCGGGTGTTAAAGAGCAGCTATCGGAAATTGCCGGGCGCTTTTTTAATCACCCATCGAAAAAGGCAACAGTGGTAGGTGTTACTGGGACCAATGGCAAAACGTCGGTAACACACCTTGCGGCTCAGTTAGCAGAAAAGCTGGGTTACAGGGCAGCCGTTATTGGTACTACGGGAAGCGGTCTGATTGGGCAACTATTGCCCGAGAAGCATACGACACCGGATGCGGTTACCGTGCAACAGCGTTTGTCGACGTTAGTCGCCGAGGGTGCTGATTTTATCGCCATGGAAGTCTCATCGCATGCATTGGTCCAGCGTCGTGTCGAGGCTTTGCATTTTGAAGCGGCAGTAGCAACGAATATCAGTCGTGATCATTTGGATTACCACGGCAGCATGACCCATTACGTGGATGCTAAACGTCGCTTATTTGAAGACTTTGAACTGAACCATCGCATTATCAATATCGATGACAGCTATTTAGCAGGTTGGCTCGATGGTACAGCAGACGTGCTGTCAATCTCACTGCTAGGCAACGAGCGAGCGCAAATCCAAGTCAGTGAGTTAGCCTTTGCAGAGCATGGCACGACTTTTACGCTCAGTTACCAGGGACGTTCCGCTCAATTTACCACACCGCTGCTGGGTCGCTTCAATGTCTATAACGTGGTCAGCGCGGTCGCAATTATGCTAGCACAACAGCAGTCATTAGCGGCTATCGCCGAGCATTGCCGGGCCTTAGTGCCGGTGCCTGGTCGTATGGAAGCGTTTCAAGCAGGCGACTCTCCTTTAGTTGTCGTCGATTACGCGCATACACCTGATGCGTTGCAGCAAGTTTTGCAAGCTTTGCGTTTACATTGCAAGGGTAAGTTGTGGTGTGTATTTGGTTGTGGGGGCGATCGCGATCGCGGTAAACGACCGCAAATGGGTCAAGTAGCGGCAGAATATGCTGATCGTGTCGTAGTGACCGATGACAATCCGCGTACTGAGGCGCCGCAACAAATTATTGCTGACATCATGGCAGGTATTGCTGATAAACGTAAGGTGCATAGTATGGAAGGTCGTCGCCAAGCGGTACTCGATACTATCGAGCGTGCAGCCAAAGATGACGTGGTATTGCTCGCAGGCAAAGGTCACGAGGACTACCAAGTCATTGGTCGAGAGCGTATTGATTATAACGAGCGTCAGATCGTGCAGGACTGGATAAGCGGGGTGAGCCATGATTGATGTATCTTTAGAATGGGTCGCTAGCGCCGTGCATGGTGAGCTTCACGGTGTCAAGGACAAGCAACGGGTGATCAAACAGGTGAGCACAGATACGCGTGCACCGCTAGAGTCGGCATTGTTTATTGCCCTCAAAGGAGACCAGTTTGATGCGCACGATTTTATTCCACAAGCGCTGGAAAAAGGTGCCGCGGCTATCGTCACCCAACAGCCGCTTGCTGACGATATTCCTCATATCTTAGTTGAGGACACGCGTTATGCGTTAGGCCAATTAGGCGCTGCGGTAAAAGCTGAAGTGGCACCAAAAACCATAGCAATCACTGGAAGTAACGGAAAAACCACGGTTAAAGAGATGCTGGCAGCAATTATTGGACAACACCATAAGGTGCTAGCTACCGCTGGTAATTTTAACAACGATATTGGCGTGCCCTTAACTCTGTTGCGGTTAGAGGCTCAGCACCAATATGCAGTTATTGAACTCGGCGCTAATCACACCGGCGAGATAGCCTATACCACCTCATTAACGCGCCCTGACGTTGCTATTTTAAACAATGTGAGTGCGGCACACGTCGAGGGTTTTGGTTCGGTACAGGGTGTCGCCAAAGCAAAAACTGAAATTTTCCAAGGTTTACCAGACAGTGGGCTTGCTATCACACCGTATGAGAGTGAGTACTTACCCTGTTGGCAGAAAGTCCGTTCTGGCAAGCGTCTGCAAACGTTCGGCTTGAGCGAGCAAGCTGATGTTAGAGCGAGTGAGATCGAGCTGAATAGCTTGGGGCAACCCACATTTAAGTTGAGCATTAATGACCAAAGTTGGACCGTTGCTTTGCAGCTGAGTGGATTACATAACGTGAAGAACGCGCTAGCAGCCAGTGCTGCTGCGCTTGAAATAGGCATGTCCGCTGATGAAATTATCGCTGGGTTGGCAGCATTATCACCTGTTAAAGGGCGACTCACGCCAATTCAATTATCCAACAACTTAACTGTCATCGACGATACTTACAATGCGAGTGTAGCCTCAACCAAGGCGGCACTCGATCTGTTGGGCAGTTATCAAGGCACAACCATCATGGTACTGGGTGATATGGCCGAGCTAGGTGCGGAGGCGCGTGCTTATCACGAAGAAATAGGTGAACACGCGATTCATGCAGGTATCGGTAAGTTCTTTACTTTAGGTGTGTTGAGCCAAAGTGCCAGTGAAGTATTCAATGGACGGGGGGGTAAACACTTCTCATCCATTGATGGACTTGTGAATGAAGTTTTACAAACCATTACACAACAATCGATAAATGATCGCGTCACAGTGTTGGTCAAAGGATCACGCTCGTCGCATATGGAGCGTGTCGTTAACGCGTTACAAGAACACTACAAAAACGCAGAATTACAGGGAGATCAACACGCATGTTAGTTTGGTTGGCTGAGTATCTGACTCAGTTTGAAAGCGGGTTTAACGTTTTTTCTTACCTTACTCTGAGGGCTATTCTCAGCGTACTGAGCGCGCTCATGCTCTCGGTTTGGTTAGGGCCGTGGCTGATACGTCGCCTACAACGTTTACAAATCGGCCAAACAGTGCGCGATGACGGACCAGAAAGTCACCTCAGTAAATCAGGGACGCCGACCATGGGCGGTGTACTGATTTTGGCCGCGATTGTGGCGTCGTCGTTACTGTGGGCCAACCTTGAAAATAAATACGTGCTCGTAACGCTATTTGTCGTTGTTGGTTTCGGTATTATTGGGTTTGTTGATGACTATCGCAAAGTCATCCGCAAAGATCCGAAAGGATTGATCGCCAAGTGGAAGTACTTTTGGCAATCGGTAATTGCCAGTTGTGCCATTGGGTTTCTTTATTGGAGCAGCCAACTGTCGGCCGAGACGGCATTGTTGGTTCCGTTCTTCAAAGAAGTCATGCCTCAACTGGGGCTGCTATATCTATTTTTAGGCTACTTCGTCATTGTCGGCACTAGTAATGCTGTGAATCTTACCGATGGCCTTGATGGTTTGGCCATCATGCCCACGGTTATGGTTGCTGGCGCCTTGGGTGTATTTGCCTACGTGTCAGGTAACGTCAATTTTGCCGAATACCTGCAAATCCCTTATTTACCGTTATCGGGCGAATTACTCGTGGTATGCGCTGCCATCGTTGGCGCTGGACTCGGCTTTTTATGGTTTAACACCTACCCCGCCATGGTATTTATGGGCGATGTCGGCTCATTGGCGCTCGGCGCAACGCTCGGAGTTATCGCCATTTTAGTCAGACAAGAACTGGTACTATTTATAATGGGCGGCGTGTTTGTCATGGAAACCTTATCGGTCATGCTACAGGTCGGTTCATATAAGCTACGTGGCAAACGTGTCTTCCGCATGGCACCTATTCATCACCATTATGAGTTAAAAGGATGGCCTGAGCCACGCGTTATTGTGCGTTTCTGGATTCTCTCTTTGATGTTTGTACTTATTGGTCTAGCAACACTGAAGTTAAGGTAACTAACGGGTTATGGAACAGCGAATTCATTGGCAAAAACTAGACACTGTTGTGATACTCGGCCTTGGGCAGTCGGGCCGCTCGGTAGTGCGCTTTTTGGTCGGTGAAAACAGCCCGTTACATGCTGATTGTGAGATCCACACGTGTGATAGCCGCGAACAGCCGCCGGGCCTTGACGAGGTGAAGCAGTTGCTTGGCGAAGAACGAGTGACTACGGGTGGCTGGCAGCTTGAAGATTTACTTGCGGCCGATCTTATTGTTGTAAGCCCAGGCTTAGACACGCGCGACGCGAAGATTCAGATGGCGCGTGATGCCGGCGTTCCGATTATCGGGGACGTTGAGATTTTTGCACAACTTAATCAACGACCCGTTGTGGCAGTAACGGGATCAAACGGCAAATCGACCGTGACTACGTTAGTAGAACAAATGGGCCAATATCACGGCCATCGCTGGGTTGCGGCAGGTAATATTGGTGTCGCCGTGTTGGATGCACTGCAACAGGACGCCGATGCCTATGTGTTAGAGCTTTCGAGCTTTCAACTTGAGACTACGCGCAGTCTCAAGCTTGCGGGTGCTGCGTTATTAAATGTCAGCGCTGACCACCTTGATCGTTATGATTCTGAACAAGCCTATTTTGAGGCTAAATTAAATATCTTTAACCATGCGGCAGTGAGCGTCCTAAACCGTCAGGATTCGCAGCATTGGCCCAGTAAAGTGCCTCAGTCATTAGTTACCGTTGGCACCGATGAAAGCGCTAATGGTTACGGGCTTATCAAAAATCCTGAAGGTATCGCCATCACTCGGCACGGAAAACCGTTAGCAAGTGCTCATCAGTTTTCGCTAGCGGGAACTCACAACCTAGTTAACATCCAAGCCGCACTTGCGTTAGCCGAAACCCTCGGGCTGACACCCAAGCAGGGTGTGCAAGCTATCGAGCAGTTCAGTGGTTTACCGCACCGATGTCAGGTTGTTTATGAAGCCAATGGTATACGCTGGGTTGATGACTCAAAAGCAACCAATATCGGCGCCACAGAAGCGGCAATCAATGGCTTACGCCCGATGATTAAAGGACGCCTGATCCTGATCGCGGGTGGCGATGGTAAAGGCGCTCAGTTTTCTCAGTTACTGCCGGTATTGAGTCGTGTCGATGTCTTGCTGACCATCGGTCGCGATGGCAAAAAAATCGGTGAGTTACGTAAAGGGGCGCGTTACTGTGAACAGCTATCTGAGGCGGTGAGAACAGCGCAGCAAATCGCTGAGCCTGAAGACTGGGTGGTTTTATCCCCAGCGTGCGCTAGCCTTGATCAATTTAGCAATTTTGTAGAGCGCGGTAAGGCGTTCCAACAGCATATAGCGAGGTTATATGAGCGCAGCGCGTGAGCAACAGTTGCAACTCAATATGACCGAGCGCGGGAAGCACTTGGGTGTTGCGCTGTGGGCGTGGTTGCGACCTGCAGCATCGCAGTGCCTTTATGATCGCACCTTGTTTACGCTCGCCATCACGCTGCTGGTGTTCGGTTTTGTGATGGTCACATCGGCTTCCTTACCAACCGCGGATAAGCTCACCGGGCAGCCGTTCTATTTTGCCATTCGTCACACCATCTATGTCTGTGCGGGACTGGTTGTTTTGCTAGTCAGCCTTGCAGTACCCACCCAACTTTGGCAAAAGCACAGCGGTAAGCTGTTGCTAATCGGCTTGGCGCTGCTGTTAGTTGTATTGGTGGTCGGTCACTCGGTGAACGGGGCACAACGTTGGATTAAAGTAGGACCCATCACTATACAAGTGGCGGAATTAGCGAAATTATTCTTTTATATCTACATGGCGAGTTATCTTGATCGTCGTGAGGTCGAATTGCGTGAAGCGACCAAAGGGTTTATTAAGCCAATGGCTTTGCTGTTTTTAGCGTCTGTTTTGCTACTCATGCAGCCGGACTTTGGTACTGTCGCTGTCCTGTCAGCGACGACAATTGCCATGCTGTTTTTGGCTGGCGCTAAATTATGGCAGTTCTTCAGTGTCTTTATCACCTGTGTATTGGCGCTGATTCTCCTCATTGTTATCGAGCCCTACCGGATGCAACGTCTGTTGACTTTTTTGGAGCCTGAGAAAGATCCCTTTGGGGCCGGCTATCAACTAATGCAATCACTGATCGCATTTGGTCAGGGTCACCTGTCCGGTGTTGGTTTAGGTAATAGTATTCAAAAATTACAATACTTACCTGAGGCGCATACTGACTTTATTATGTCGGTTGTTGCAGAGGAACTCGGCTTCTTAGGTGTAATGGCGGTGATTGCGCTGGTATTGATGATGGTCGTGCGGGCGCTGATTATTGGTCGTCGCTGTTTAATGGTGCAAAAACGTTACGGTGGCTACCTCGCTTACGGTATTGGCGTGTGGTTCAGTATTCAAGCGTTTGTGAATATCGGTGTGGCTTCCGGCGCGCTGCCGACCAAAGGCTTGACCTTACCGCTGGTGAGTTACGGCGGCACTAGTTTGTTAGTTTCGAGTTTAGCCGTCGGGCTATTACTTCGAATCGATCATGAACGACGTATGACTGGCCGGAAAGTAACGCCGCGCGGAGGTGCCGAATGAGTCGCATCCTAATCGCAGCGGCAGGTACCGGTGGGCACGTGTTTCCAGCATTGGCAGTCGCCCAGGAATTGCGCGCAGAAGGCCACCAAGTTGAGTGGGTGGGCACGCAAGAGCAACGTATCGAGGCGAAAGTCGTACCGCAACACGACATTCCTTTACACCGTATTGCCATGACTGGGCTGCGCGGTCATGGTGTAAAACGGCTGCTAACCATGCCGAAAACGTTACTCTCTGCATGGCGCCAGGTTCGTAAACTATTTCAGACATTTCAGCCGGACTTAGTGCTAACGTTCGGTGGTTACGTGTGTGCACCTGTCGGCTGGGTAGCGCATCAACGCGGTGTTCCTTTGTTAACTCATGAACAGAATGCTGTTCCCGGTATGACAACTTTGTTGTTGGCGCGATGGGCCCAATTAGTGTTGCTCGGTTTACCACTGGATAAGTCACGACCTAAGAGCCAGCGTCTTATGCGACAAAGCAACGTATACCGTGTTGGTAATCCATTGCGTCAAGAAATTATTGCAGCGGCAGACGCCCGTCCTGCGGAGTCACACCACGATTCAATCAACCTACTGATCGTAGGGGGGAGCCTAGGTGCACGCGTATTTAATCAAACGCTGCCCGAAGCGCTGGCGCGGATAAATGGAACTGTGAACGTGACCCATCAAGTAGGCGCTGGCAACAAGGTTGCCGCAGAGCAAAGTTATCAAGCGGTCACGTTGAAAGACAAACAGGTTCAAGTGGTCGAGTTTATTGATGACATGGCGAGTGCTTATGCCGCCGCTGACATTATTATTAGTCGTGCTGGCGCATTGTCGGTGTCAGAAATTTGCGGCGTTGGGCGCGCTGCTGTGTTTGTTCCTCTGCCTCATGCTGTTGATGACCATCAGACCGCGAATGCGCGAGCGGTGGCTGAGGCGGGTGGCGCAGTAGTGATAGCGCAAAGTGACTTTACCGCTGATGGCCTTGCAAAGTCCTTGCAAAGTTTATTGCAAGCGCCTTCGCAACTGTGGAAAATGGCGAGCTTTTCACGCTCGGTTGGTGAATTGCAAGCAACAGACCATATTGTCCAGCTATGTCGCCAGATTCTGGCGGGCGAATCCCACCCGCAACCCGCAGTAGAGAGAACGTTATGAGCCAAACGACACAACAACCCTTTACCATTGTGAATGTCCCCGAAATGCGTCGTGTCAAGCGTATCCATTTTATAGGTATCGGTGGCGCAGGGATGGCGGGTATTGCCGAAGTTTTATTAAATCAGGGCTATTGTGTTGTCGGTTCAGATGTTGCAGATAATGCCAACACACGACGGCTACAAGCCATTGGCGCTGAACTTTTTATCGGTCATCAAGCTGGCAATGTTGATGGTGCTGATGTAGTGGTCGTCAGCAGCGCGATAAAAGCGGATAACGTTGAGCTCGAAGCGGCGCAACAGCATCGAATTCCAATCGTACGGCGCGCCGAAATGCTCGCGGAATTAATGCGTTTTAGACATGGTATCGCAGTAGCGGGCACGCATGGTAAAACAACCACCACCTCATTGGTTGCGAGCATCTTCGCACAAGCGGAGCGTGACCCAACCTTTGTCATTGGCGGTCTGCTCAATTCAGCAGGCAGTAATGCGCGGCTTGGCTCCAGCAAATACCTGATTGCCGAAGCCGATGAAAGTGATGCGTCGTTTTTACACTTACAGCCGATGGTCGCTGTGGTGACTAATATCGAGGCAGACCACATGGATACCTACGGTGGTGATTTCAATCGCCTCCTTGATACCTATGTCGACTTCCTCCACAACTTACCGTTTTATGGTCTTGCGGTGATGTGTATTGATGACCAAGCGGTGCGTGACCTGATTCCGCGTGTCGGTCGTCAAGCCGTAACGTATGGCTTTAGCGAAGATGCCGACGTACGCGCGGTGGATTACCATCAGCATATGGGGCAAAGCCATTTTAAAGTGTTGCGAGAAGGGCGCGAACCATTAAGCGTCTCGCTTAATCTGCCTGGTCGCCACAACGTGCTTAATGCATTGGCTGCGGTCGCTGTGGCATCCGACGAGGGCATCGAAGACGACGCTATCCAAACTGCGTTAAACAGGTTTGAAGGTATCGGCCGACGCTTTGAGTATCATGGTGAATGTCGCGTAGCCGAATGGCCGGCACACACTTCTGAGGGCGTGATGGTGGTCGACGACTACGGGCACCACCCATCGGAAGTCGATGCCACGATAAAAGCGGCACGACAAGGTTGGCCGGATAAACGCTTGGTGATGGCGTTTCAGCCCCATCGGTACTCACGTACACGCGATCTTTACGAAGACTTTGTTAACGTGTTATCGCAAGTCGATACGCTCTTGTTGTTAGAAGTGTATGGTGCTGGAGAAGCCCCTATTGCAGGTGCCGACAGTCGTTCTCTGTGTCGCTCTATTCGCCAACGAGGACAAATCGACCCGATTTATGTTGCCGATGCAGATGCTTTGGTGGATATCATTGGCGATGTATTACAGCCCGGCGACTTACTACTGACTCAAGGTGCCGGCAACGTAGGTCAGTTAGCTAAACGACTGACCCAGGATGTCTTTGATTGCAATAAGGAGGCAGTGTGAAGTCATCTGCCTTTGGAAAAGTGGCTGTCATGATGGGCGGCTCTTCAGCGGAACGCGAGGTCTCACTTAAATCGGGGCAAGCGGTATTGAATGCGCTATGTGCACAACAAATCGATGCATTTTCGTTTGATCCTGCTGAACGGCCATTGACTGACCTGCTTGACCTCGGCGTCGATCGCGCCTTTGTCGTGTTACATGGTCGCGGTGGTGAGGATGGTGCAATGCAGGGCGCATTGCAGACCCTGGGTGTGCCTTACACCGGCAGTTCAGTGTTGGGTTGTGCGTTATCGATGGATAAAGTGCGCACTAAACAGATTTGGCAGAGTATGCAACTACCTGTTGCGCCCTCAATTGTCATTCGCGTGGGTCATGCGCAGTGGGATGCTGCGCAAATACTGAAGCAGCTTGGCGGCAAAGTGATTGTGAAGCCTGCGTTAGAAGGCTCATCAATTGGCATGAGCGTGGCAGCCGAAGCCAGCGAGTTAGATACGGCGATTCGTGAAGCATTGCAGTACAACAGTGATGTGTTGGTGGAGCGCTGGATTAACGGTAATGAATATACGGTGGCATTATTAAACGGCGAAGCATTGCCTGTCATTCGCTTACAAACGCCGCACCAGTTTTATGATTTCTCCGCTAAGTATCAAGCCAACGATACGCAGTATCATTGTCCGGCCGGGTTATCGGATGACGATGAACAGAGCCTACGCCAGCTGGCACTTGCTGCGTTTGCAGCAGTCGATGGCAAGGGTTGGGGGCGCATTGATGCGATGCGGGATGAACAAGGTCAATGGTTTTTGTTAGAGGCGAACGCTGTACCCGGAATGACTGAGAAGAGTTTAGTCCCGATGGCAGCTAAGCAACGTGGACTGTCATTTGAACAATTGGTTTGGAATATTCTGGCACAGACGCTGGAGCAGTAAATGAGCCGAAAGTCCAAGTTACCGCCCATAGCGCAGTGGAACTTTTGGTTAGGGGTGGTGGTTTGCATCATCACCGTGGGCGGCTTTGTATTTGGCACGTGGTATTTAATGGACGTGCTTGAAGATGAGCAACAAGTACCGTTAGCACGGTTCAATGTGCAAGGTGAACTGTTGCAGACTGACGTTACAGCGATAAGACAAGCGATTCTGGCGGAGCCGTTAGGCAGCTTTTTTACCGCGGATGTCGATAAAATTAGAGCACGTATTGAGGCGTTGCCTTGGGTTAAGCAGGCTTCACTGCGCAAAGTATGGCCCGACAGGCTCTCGGTTCACGTTACCGAGCAAAAGCCGTTGGCACGCTGGAATGGCGATCGATTGCTGAATGCAGAGGGAGAGGTGTTTAGCGCTGATCTCAATGAAAGCAAGCTAAAGCAGCCGTTGCCTCAGCTATTTGGTCCTGAGCGAGAAGTTGAACAGACGTTGACAGCGTATCGTGATTTACAGGGGTTACTAGCGTTAAACGATCTCGGTATTTCGGCGCTACGACTGACTGATAGATTCTCGGTGAGCTTGGTATTGAAGTCGGGTATTGAACTAAAACTAGGACGCGAAGCGACCGCTGAACGGGTGAAACGATTTATCGATTTATTACCAAAAATTAAATCGCACCCAAATAACGAAAAGCAGCGCATCGAAGTCGTTGATTTGCGGTATGATACGGGGGTTGCCGTGAGTTGGCAGCCAAAAGAAGCCAAAGAGAGTTAAACGAGTATGTCGAAGACCACAGAACGACAAATGGTCGTTGGATTAGATATCGGAACCAGCAAGGTCACCGCCTTGGTGGGTGAGCTGTTACCTGATGATGATATTAGCGTCATCGGCGTAGGCGTAACAACAGCGCGCGGTATGGATAAAGGCGGCGTTAACGATCTTAATTTGGTGGTGCAATCAATTCAGCGCGCAGTCGACGAGGCTGAATTAATGGCTGACTGCCGCATTGCTTCTGTGTATTTGAATATTTCGGGCCGCCATATCTCATGCCAAAACGAGAGTGGCATGGTACCAATTAATGAGGCCGAAGTGACTCAAGATGACGTCGACAATGTCATTCATGCTGCGCAGTCGGTGCCTATCGCAAAAGAACGTCGCATTTTGCATGTGCTTCCACAGGAGTATGTGATTGACTCACAAGAGAGTATTCGCAGCCCGATTGGCATGTCAGGCGTTCGTATGGAATCAAAAGTCCATATCATCACCTGCGCCAATGATATGGCAAAAAACATCACTAAAGCGGTTGAGCGGTGTGCCCTGCAAGTCGACAAATTAATTTTTTCGGCGTTGGCATCAAGTATCTCGGTACTCACGGATGATGAAAAGGATTTAGGTGTTGCATTAGTCGATATGGGCGGCGGCACCATTGATATTTGTATATACGCAGGTGGTGTATTGCGCCATACAGCTGTGATTCCCGCAGCCGGTAACCAAGTGACCAGTGATATCGCTAAGATATTCCGCACGCCAACCAATCATGCGGAGCAGATTAAAACCGAGCATGCGTGTGCACTGCGCGGTTTGGTTAGCATGGAAGACACTATTGAAGTGCCCTCAGTGGGCGGTCGTCCTGCCCGTATGATGTCGCGCCATACTTTGGCCGAAGTCGTTGAGCCACGTTATCAAGAACTGTTTGAATTAGTACGCGATGAGATCGTACAAAGTGGTTTAGATGAACAAATCGCTGCCGGTGTCGTGTTGACCGGTGGCAGCGCAAAAATGCAAGGCTGTCTCGAGTTTGCCGAAGAGATATTTCAAATGCCAGTGCGCATTGGTAAGCCCTTGCATGTGAAAGGTTTAAAGGATTACGTAGAAGATCCGGTTTATGCGACCGCGGTTGGACTGTTAAAGTACGGTCAGGAAAACTCGACGGCATCGCAACAAGAAAGCAGTAAAACTGACGTAATCGGTATGTGGCAAAAGCTACAGAACTGGTTTAAAGGTGAGTTTTAATCGCTGGGGTAGCAAGTAAAAGCAGGTAGGGAGAAGAAAAATGTTTGAACTGATGGATAATTACGAAAGTGAAGCCGTCATCAAAGTGATTGGTGTCGGTGGTGGCGGCGGTAACGCTGTCCAACACATGGTTAAAGAGTCAATCGAAGGTGTCCAGTTCATCGCTGCAAACACCGATGCGCAAGCACTCCGTAACCATAGTGCCGATGTTACGATTCAGCTAGGCTCGGATATTACTAAGGGTCTGGGTGCTGGCGCGAATCCAGAAGTCGGTCGCCAATCGGCGGAAGAAGATCGTGACAATATTCGCGCTCAGCTTGAAGGCGCTGATATGGTCTTCATTGCTGCGGGCATGGGCGGCGGTACAGGCACGGGTGCTGCACCGGTGGTTGCTGAAGTAGCAAAAGAGCTCGGCATCTTAACCGTTGCTGTCGTCACTAAGCCGTTCCCGTTCGAGGGTAAAAAACGTATGGCGGTAGCTGAAGAAGGTATCAATGCGTTGGCACAGAGTGTCGACTCACTGATTACCATCCCTAACGAGAAGCTGTTAAAAGTGATGGGACGCGGTACCACCTTGCTTGATGCGTTTAGCGCGGCTAACAATGTGTTGCTTGGCGCGGTGCAAGGCATTGCTGAACTGATTACTCGTCCAGGCCTGATTAACGTCGACTTTGCCGACGTACGTGCGGTCATGAAAGAAATGGGCACCGCAATGATGGGCACTGGCGTGGCGAGTGGCGAAGACCGTGCTCAAGAGGCGGCTGAGATGGCCATCAATAGTCCGCTACTGGAAGACATCGATCTTTCAGGTGCACGTGGCGTTCTCGTCAACGTGACTGCAGGCATGGATATGAGTATCGATGAGTTTGAAACGGTTGGTAATACCGTCAAGGCGTTTGCTTCTGATAATGCAACCGTCATTGTGGGAACCGTTATCGATACTGAGATGTCTGATGAATTACGTGTCACTGTTGTTGCGACCGGTATTGGTGCAGAGCGCAAGCCTGATATCTCGTTGGTTAACAACGCAGGTCAAGCACCTAAGCGTGAGCAAGCGCCGCAGTATCGCCGCGACTTGGACCGCAGTTCTGCAGCGCCTCAATATGATGAGGAGCCAGAGCCAGCTACTGAGCAAAAAGCGGAGCCAGCGCGTAAGCCTGCACCGAAGCAAAGTGCTGACAAGGAATTGGATTATTTAGATATTCCAGCATTTTTACGCAAACAAGTGGATTGATGCGTAAAAATTAAGCAAAATTTGCGTCAACCATGACATTTGTCGTATAATGTCAGGCCGCATTTTCGCGGAGCAGATTTGATTGGATAGGTGAATTCGATTAATGATTACACAACGTACACTTAAAAAAGCGATTTCAACCACAGGTGTGGGCTTACACCGCGGCAACAAGGTTAACTTAACTTTGCGCCCGGCGCCGGCCAACACAGGGTTGGTGTTTCGCCGCGTCGATTTGGACCCGGTGGTGGATATCCCTGCACGCGCCGATTGGGTGCGGGACACGCAGCTGTGTACGTGTTTGATTAATGAAGACGACGTTCGAGTATCAACGGTCGAGCACTTACTCGCGGCACTCGCGGGCGTGGGCATCGACAACTTGATTATCGAAGTCGACTCGCACGAAATCCCTATTATGGACGGAAGTTCTCACCCCTTTGTTTACCTGCTACAAAGTGCGGGCATTGAGGAACAGTCCAGTGCGAAGAAATTTATTCGAATAAAACAACCTATCCGTGTCGAAGACGATGGAAAGTGGGCGGAGCTGCTACCCCATGACGGATTCCGCATCGACTTTGCTATCGACTTCGACCACCCGGCGATCTCTGATACGGGACAAACGGTGAGCATGGATTTCAGTAGTTCGGCTTTCATCAAAGAAATCAGCCGCGCGCGCACCTTTGGCTTCATGAAAGACATTGAATATTTGCGCGCAAACAATTTGGCGTTAGGCGGCAGCTTTGATAACGCCGTCGTGCTAGATGAATTCCGGGTGCTGAACACCGACGGTTTGCGGTATGACGATGAGTTCGTGAAACACAAAATGCTCGACGCGATTGGTGACTTGTACATGGGCGGACACAGTATTCTGGGCCATTTGCGTGCATATAAATCAGGTCACGCACTTAATAATCAGTTGCTACAAGCATTGTTGGAGCAGCAGTCGGCTTGGGAATTTGTCACATTTGAGGACAAAGCCGCAGAGGCGCCTATTAAATATTGGTCACCTTCGCTGGCGTAATGTGATGACATAAACGACGAATGAAATAAAAGGTGCTTAGTGAAAACTATGCACCTTTTTTTATTCGTCGGGGGTTAACTTAGTGCTGTTAGCCACCTGATCAGCAAGCTTTAATAATTGTGTTTTAAGTGGTTCGCTGCTTTGTTCGGCAAGATTTAACAGACGTTGCCGGCGGCTAACCGCCGACGGCTGTGATGCGTCAGTTGATGCTTTTTGTGCGGGGTCTATGTCGATTGTCACTTGGTTGAGCTTGATACCCGCATGGTCAAATGCGTTGATCAATGGTGCCGTCAGCGAGCGTAATTGACTCGCCGCTGAAGCAGAACGTGCGCGAACAATGAGTTGGCCATCGCGCACATTCAGCAATTCACACTGAGCAGCGAGGTTGGCGGGCAGGCTTCGTGCAAAGAGTAGTTGCCAATCGCGTAGTTGAGCGGCAAACTGTGCGTACTGGCTCAACGTGTTATGATCACGCTGGTTTTTCAGCCATTGTTTAGTGGTTTTAGGTTTAGAGTTCATGTGCGCTAGGTCGTTGCTGTAAACCCATAATAAGAGAGTAATAATGAGTTTATCAGTCTTTTATAAAGGCTCCAAAATTCGTTTTAGTTTTCGTTTGACGCGGCGCCGACTATTTTCCTATTTAGGATTAGTCGCGCTACTGAGTATTGCTTATTTCAAGCCTTGGAGTTATCAAGGTGTTGATCCCGCATTGGCGCAAACCAAAATTAGCGAAGAGCAAAAAAACTTGGCATTACAGTCAAAGGCAGTTGCTGAGCTGTATAACGAAACCGAGAAACGTCTTGGGGCGATGACAGTCTATTTAGGCGAGTTACGTGCCCATATGCGTCGACTCGATGCATTAGGTGAGCGGTTAGCGGATAAAGCCAACCTCAGTAATGGAGAGTTTAGTTTTAATTCCGAAATACCACTAGGCGGCCCAGAAACTGAAGCCGTTGCATTACCCAAGTCGACAAGCACAGAAGTTCTGTCTGATATTGAACAGATGCTGTCAAAAATTGCTGACAAGCAAAAACAACTGTCGCTACTTGAATCTGTCATGATGAATCACAATGTTAACAATGAAAGCTTCATCGCCGGCAGTCCAATCACCAGCGGTTGGCTATCATCACAGTATGGTGTGCGTAAAGATCCATTCTCCGGCAAACCAGCCATGCATAAAGGGCTGGACTTTGCGAGCTACGACGAGGAAGTGAAAGTCGTAGCGACAGGTGCAGGTGTTGTTACTTGGGCAGGGGAGCGTTGGGGCTACGGTAATCTTGTCGAAATTGACCACGGTGGTGGCTTAAAGACCCGTTACGGCCATAATGAAAAAATCAATGTGCAAGTAGGCGATGTCGTCACTCGAGGACAGGTCATTGCTGAAATGGGCAATACAGGTCGCTCCACAGGGCCTCATGTTCATTACGAAGTATTGCGTAATGGCAAACAGATAGACCCGAACCGTTTCGTTTATCGCTCAGCGGAATAACGGTTCAGCTCGGATCATTAGATGCGGTGACCAAGGGTCACCGAATTTTTTAATTTTGAATAAAACAGGATAACTCGTTCTCATGCTAGGCAGTTTGTTCAGAAAAGTATTTGGGAGTCGTAACGACCGTATTTTAAAAACGCTTCAGAAGCGCGTGAACCGAATCAATCAACTCGAACCTGAGTTTGAGGCGTTATCAGACGAACAACTAAAAGAAAAAACGACAGAGTTTAGAAAGCGTCTTAATGAAGGTGAGAAGCTAGATAGTCTTTTAGAGGAAGCGTTCGCAACGGTACGCGAAGCCAGTAAGCGTGTGTTTAAAATGCGCCACTTCGACGTGCAAATGGTCGGTGGTATGGTACTTGATGAGAACCGTATCGCAGAGATGAAGACGGGTGAAGGTAAGACCCTAACGGCGACTTTGCCAGCCTATCTTAATGGGTTGACAGGTAAAGGCGTGCATATCATCACCGTCAACGACTACCTAGCTAAGCGTGACGCGGAGTTTAATCGTCCGTTATTTGAATTCCTCGGTATGTCAGTTGCTTTTAATATTCCGGGTATGCAGCCACAAGATAAAAAGGCAGCCTATCAAGCCGATATTACCTACGGTACCAACAATGAATTCGGTTTTGATTACCTGCGTGACAATATGGCGTTTTCGCCAGAAGAACGCGTGCAGCGTGAGTTGCATTATGCGTTGGTGGATGAGGTTGACTCGATCCTTATTGATGAGGCGCGTACACCACTGATCATTTCAGGGCCTGCCGAAGACAGCTCTGAAATGTACAAGAAAATGAATGAACTGGTGCCATTATTGGTGCGCCAAGAAAAGGAAGACACCGAAGAAGAACGTGGCGACGGTGACTTTACTATCGATGAAAAGGCAAAGCAGCTGCATCTCACTGAGAATGGCCAAGAGCATATTGAGTCATTACTGAAAGAGCGTGGCATGTTGGGTGAGGACGACTCGCTGTATTCAGCCGCTAATATTACTTTACTGCACCATATTAACGCTGCCTTGCGAGCGCATCACTTATTCAGCCGCGATGTCGATTACATCGTCAAAGATGGAAAAATCATCATCGTTGATGAACACACCGGTCGTACGATGGAAGGCCGTCGTTGGTCTGAAGGCTTGCACCAAGCGATGGAAGCCAAAGAAGGCGTCGAAATCCAAAACGAAAACCAAACGTTGGCATCGATTACCTTCCAGAACTATTTCCGATTGTATGACAAGCTTGCCGGTATGACCGGTACGGCAGATACCGAAGCCTTCGAGTTTCAATCTATTTATGGTCTTGAGACCGTGGTTATCCCAACCAACCGTCCAATGGTACGTGATGATCGCGCTGATTTGATATACCTGACCACCCGTGAGAAATACGAAGCCATCGCTGAGGATATTGAAGAGTGTCGTAAACAAGGCCGTCCCGTGTTGGTCGGTACCGTGTCTATCGAAAACTCAGAGCTGCTTTCAAGTTTGCTGAAGAAGAAAAAGATTCCTCACGCGGTACTTAACGCGAAGTTCCACCAACAAGAAGCTGACATCGTTGCGCAGGCAGGTCGTCCGGGTGCAGTCACCATCGCGACCAACATGGCGGGACGTGGTACAGACATCGTGTTAGGCGGAAACTGGAAATCAGATGTTGAGAAGCTCGAAGAGCCAGATAACGACAAGATCGAGAAAATCAAACAAGAGTGGCAAGTACTGCACGATAAGGTTATCGAGTCAGGTGGCTTACATATTATCGGTACTGAACGTCATGAATCACGCCGTATTGATAACCAGCTACGTGGTCGTTCAGGTCGCCAAGGTGACCCAGGCTCATCGCGCTTTTACTTGTCCTTAGAAGATCCGTTAATGCGCATTTTTGCTTCTGAACGCATGGCAACAATGATGAAGCGTTTGGGCATGAAAGAGGGTGAAGCGATTGAACATCCATGGGTCACCCGAGCGATTGAGAACGCCCAGCGTAAAGTCGAAGGTCGTAACTTTGACGTACGTAAGCAACTGCTCGAATACGATGACGTTGCTAATGATCAGCGTCGCGTCGTCTATGAACAGCGTAATGAGTTGCTGGATGAAGGTGATATTTCAGAAACAATCGGTGTGATTCGTGAAGATGTCATTAATGCGGTCATCAGTGAATATGTGCCGCCTCAATCACTCGCGGAATTATGGGATTTGCCAAGTCTCGAAGAGCGTTTGCGCGCAGACTTTGATATTGAATTAGAGCTGCAAAAGGCGTTGGATGAAGATGAGCACTTCCACGAAGAAGTACTTCGTGAGCGCGTGTTGCAGGCATTAGTCGATGCCTATAAAGAGAAAGAAGATCTGGTTGGCCCTGAGGTGCTGCGTCGCTTCGAAAAATCGGTGATGCTACAAAGCCTTGATCAACATTGGAAAGAGCACTTGGCAGCGATGGATCATCTGCGACAGGGTATCCACCTACGTGGTTATGCACAGAAAAATCCAAAACAAGAATATAAGCGTGAGGCGTTTGAGCTGTTTAGCGAGATGCTAGAAAACTTGAAACTTGATGTAGTCACGCTATTGAGTCGAGTTCGCGTTCGCGCGCCAGAAGATGTTGATGCAGTTGACCAACAGCGTAAGGCGGCCGATAGCGCGCCGCGTGAGTTTAAACATGAACAAGCAAGTGCAACAGCTAATGCCGAATCCAATGGACAGTCTGATGAACAACAACAGCCTGCACAACGCGGTGCTAAGGTCGGACGAAATGAACCGTGTCCATGTGGTTCGGGTAAGAAGTATAAACACTGCCACGGTAAATTATAATGAAGGCTGATAGTACGACGCCCACGGTGCATGTTGCCGTGGGCGTAATCAAAAACGAGCAAGGTGAAATTTTTATCGCTAAGCGCCTGAATCATCAGCACCAAGGCGGTAAATGGGAATTCCCAGGTGGCAAAGTCGAACAGGGTGAATCAGTGACTGAAGCCCTTATTCGCGAGTTAAAAGAGGAGTGCAATATCGCTGTGACGGACTGCGCACCACTGACAGTGGTCGAACACCAATACAGCGATAAGCGCGTTCTACTCGATGTGTGGTGGGTATTGTCATATACAGGCACAGCACGTCAAATGGAAGGTCAAGAATTTGTTTGGGCTGATATTGCTCAGCTAGACGCCTATCAGTTTCCGGATGCTAATCAGCCCATCGTTGACTGTCTTATGGACGCGCAGTCCAACTAAAAGTCGTCATTAGCAGACTGCTCAGGAATCTGAGCGGGCTCACCCGGAATTGCTTTCTCTTCATTCGCCCATTCGCCAAGGTCTATCAACTTGCAGCGCTCGCTGCAAAATGGGCGGTAGGTGGCTCTAGGCGACCATTCGACTTTGCTTCCACAGGTTGGGCAGTCGACTTGCGTTGGCATGTGGTGCTCTCCTTTACTGCTCATAACAACGAGCCAGTTGAAATTCTAAATCGTGAGAATAAGCGTTACTCTGACCCTGAGTCAGGCTCATTAAGCGTATCGTAAACCGTTGGCGATGGCCTGAAACAACAGGATAAACCGAGTCCGACGTAGGTATTCTCATCCGCAATATAGCCAGAGGGTCAGTACTTTCTTGCCAAAAGCCTTTTTTGGTTTGCACGGTTTCAAACGGAGCCCGTTCCCTTAATAAACTGAGTAATTGTGACAGCGCTTGCTGGTAACTAGAAACTTGCGCAAGCCATTGTTGTTGATGCGCTAGTTGGCTTGCGGACGACTGACTCAACCAAGTCTGCAGCTGCGGCAAGTCGAACAAGGCTTGGCAACCAGGCTGCGAAAAACGTTGCTTCATACCTGCAAGAAAGGGCTCATCTTTTAATGTTCGAATCGAAATCGCGCCTTCAGTTAATTGATCTTGCGCCTGTGCTAAGCGCTCCAATAACAGCGCCACCATATCTTTATCAACCTGAGGGTGGCGTGCCCACTGTTGCACAAACTGTTTTTGCGCATCGAGATCACGGTTCAGTTCAGTTTTGAGGTCAAAGCGCTCAAACAATTCCAGTAAACCAAACAGTGCATTAAAAAACGGCAAAGCTTGTTGGTCGGTACCATCAAGTGGCGTTTGAATTTGCTGAAACCCTTGCTCAAGTCGCAAGTAAGTGCGAAACCGTTCTTGCAACGGGTATTCGAAAATCACGTAAGGCACTGGTTCCGACATGGGTCTCTCGTCTTATTAATCTGATTGCCCATGATAATGATTTAAACGCTGGGTGCAAACAGATTCACTTTTGTGCCGCTAATTCTAGATAGTGCGCGTGCAAAGCGTCTAACTGCTTATAAAGGGCGCGTAGGTCGCCTTGATTACTGACAATATCGTCCGCTTTGCTAAGTCGAGTCTCACGATCAATTTGCGAGGCAATGATAGCGGCGACTTGTTCCTCAGAGGCTTGATCGCGTTTCTGTGTACGAGCTAATTGAGTCTGCTCATCAACATCAATCACAAGTACTCGATCACAGAGCGCATCTAATCCGTTTTCTAGCAATAATGGTGCAACTAACACCACGTAAGCAGACTGCGCCTGTTCCAGCTGAATGAGAATTTGTTGACGAATCAACGGGTGCAATAACTGGTTAATCCACGCCTTCTCTTCTGGGTTTTCGAATACGCGCTGACGCAATTGAGCACGGATGAGTGCTCCCGAGTCATCAATCACCTCGGTGCCGAAGTGAGCCTTAATTTTCTCCAGACCTTCAGTGCCGGGAGCGACGACTTCGCGTGCAATAACATCTGCATCGACAATCGCAATACCTTGTTCTGCGATATAGTCTGAAGCTGCGCTTTTGCCGCTACCAATACCGCCCGTAAGCCCTAAAACGAAACGACTCATTACATCACTCCAAGCCACTGCCAATACGATTGTAGCAGCGTCTCACCCCATAGGTAACTGATAACACCGCCTATCGCTAAAAACGGACCAAACGGAATAGGTACCGATTGTTTACGTTTAACCGCAACCGCAAGACCGATGACAATGCCTGCAACCGCGCTGAAGATAACAGTGACAGGCAATAGCGTCACCCCTGTGAAAGCACTCAGGCCGGCTAATAATTTAAAGTCGCCATAACCCATACCTTCTTTGCCAGTGAGTAGTTTGAATAGCCAGTAGAGGCTCCAAAGACTCAAGTAGCCGACCACAGCACCGATGATAGCCTGACTCGGTGTGACGGTACTGAGTGGGCTGATTGACCAAAGCAAAGCAAGCCATAGCAATGGGTAAGTGAGGTTATCAGGCAGCAATTGATGTTGGTAATCAATCAGTGTCATAGCAATCAGTAAGCTTAAAGCGGTACCGAATACCCAAAAGCTGAGCGTTAGGCCAAACTGCCAAGCGAGCGCTATAAAAATGGCTGTTGTGGCTATCTCAACAAGCCAGTAATAAATAGGAATCGGCGCCTTGCAGTGACGACATTGAGCCCGCAATATCAAATAGCTCAAGATAGGAATATTGTCATACCAAGCTACCGCGCTTTGGCATTTAGGACAGTGCGATCCGGGTACCGCAATATTAAATTGGGTTTTCTCGCGTATCGGCTCACCGGCGAGCTCCGCGCATTCATACTTCCATTGTAACTGCAGTTGTTTGGGGAGGCGCACAATCACAACATTGAGAAAGCTGCCGACAGAAGCACCGAGCAGTCCTGCGATTAAAAGTGCTTGCCAAGAGGCGGCGACAAGTAATGCATCCATTTTTTACGTCCTAAGCCAATTGTTGTGTCAGCGAGAAAATAGGAAGGTACATCGCTAACAACATGAATCCTATGATGCCCGTTAGAATAACCATCAGTAAAGGATTTAACCAAATTCCTAATTGTTCACAGTAACTCTCGACCCGTTGTCGAAAATCTTCACTTAACCGTGCCACCGCCTCATCGATACGACCTACATGCTCCGCCGTGTGTAAATATGCCTGAATGGTTGGATCGGTTAACGCGACTTGGGCGAACGCGTGTGACCAGCTATTACCGTCGTTCAATGCATGGGCTATCAGCGTTAATTTGTGTTGCATGGGAAGCCATGTTGAATGTTCGGCGACCATGCGCGTTGCACTAACAGCAGACATACCACTGCGCAAACCCAGTGCGAGATACTCAAAAGTTGACTGATATATTCTAAGTCGTTGCAGTGTACCCCAAATAGGTAAACGCTGCATCAGCGCCTGACAACGTCGCTTCTGTAGTCGGTAGAATAACATGCCCAACACCACGATGATGCATACGAACATGACTAAGCGGTACGCATGGTGAGTGAACCACGCCACGCTATCAACCAAGTACTGTGTCAATGAGGGCAATGATTGGTCAGCAAAGAGTTGTTGGATGGTGGGGAGCACCCAAATGAGAAAGATGGCAACAATGAGTATGCCCATGCACAATAGTGCAAGCGGATATCGAGTCGCGTCTTTAATGAGCGATTGAATCTGCCGTTGTCGTTGCCAACTGACCACCAAACTGCGCATGACACGGGTGAGTTGACCTGTTTGCTCGGCGACAGCGATCCCCGCTTGCGCGGTTAATAGCGTTCTGTTTCTTTCCACGCTCAGCGCTTTAGAAAGGCTGACTCCCGCATTTACCTGACCATGCAAATATTGAAAATGCGCTTTAAGCGCCGGCTGTCTAATCTGCTGAGCCACGACACTGAGGGCTAATGCAAGTGGTAAGCCTCCCGATAGCAATTGCTCAAGCCGTGCTAGCGCAATATACCATTGGGCAGGGGAGTAACGTCTACGGACTCGAAACGGATTCATGGTCGCGGTCTTGATAAGTGAGTTGGATACGTGATTGCAAACTGGGTAGCTGATATTGCGCCAAGATGTTATCCAGCAGTTCATGTGCCAACGCGGACGTGTAGCCGCGCAGCCGCTCTGGCCACGGTAGCAGTTCGAACACGATACGTACGCCGCCGAACTGTCGTGCCAATAAACGCTGGCTGATTACTAACTTAAGCGCGGCGGTGACATCGGCTTGCTGAGCACCGAGTTGCACTAACCGTCGAATCACATCAATCGCTGTTTCGGCATGGATCGAAGCAATAACTAAGTGACCAGTTAGCGCGGCCTGCACCGCAATTTTGGCGGTTTCTGCATCGCGGATTTCTCCGATCATAATGACATCAGGATCCTGACGTAGAAACGCCCGAAGCACTCTGGCAAAGGTTAAGTCAAGTTGAGGTCGAACGGGCGTCTGTAGCACGCCATCAAGCTCTACCTCCACGGGGTCCTCAACACTACACACGCGTAGACCCAACTCGCTTAGCTGTTTAATAATGCTGTAAATGGTGGTGCTCTTACCGCTACCCGTAGGTCCAGAAACCAGTATCAAACCCACGCCCGAGGCAAGTTGCATCGCGAGGTAATAAAATTGCCGTGGTGTCAGACCCAACTGATGTATAGAGGGCAGCTGATCCGCACCATGTAGACAACGCACGACGACACTTTCACCGCGACTCCCAGGACATGCATTGAGGCGAAAGCGAGCCACTCGATCCGCGACAGTGAGATCGATGCGCCCATCCTGCGGCTGCTTAGTTTCTGTTACATCGACCTCTGCTAACACTTTCAGTTGCGCTATCAAGGTCTCTAAGTCCGACTGCGACAAGCGCTGCTGTTCGATCAGCCGGCCCTGAATACGCACTCGAATACGACCGCCACTGCGGACCGATTCGATGTGAATGTCGGATGCGTTGAGTTGATAGGCGTTAGCGAGTAGCGCTTGCGCGTGCGGTACTGCCGAACGTGTCAGTGGGCGTTTAGCTGCATAGACCAAGTGAACGGGCTTCGCGTCTAACGCTTGTAGCTGAAACAGGATAGCGTCGCGCTGTGACCAAGCGGGTTCAGTGATGATAAGGATACGACCTTGCTCAGCATTAAGTAGCTCCACTACTGAATCTCGTGGTAGATCTAATTGTTGCGTTAAGTGTGCGCAAGTGGTCGATGGAGACGGGAGTTGCGTGTGCCAATATTGCTGGAGGTGGTGTACGTCCTTCATTGGGCTACCTCCTCCACGCAGCGCGTCGCTAAGGGCTCGCCCGAGGAAAAGTCAGCACAGCCTAAACGCCAGTTAAAGACTAGGCCCGTGATATCGGGAGACAGACTGAGACGTAAAGGACTTTGGTCAACTAAGACGTCTGCTAATGTAAGTTGGATCACGCCGGCCGAGCTGACTTCAAGGGCGCGCAGGGCGTTTGGCAGAGGGTCGGGGATAGCTGGAATACCACGTTGACCGGGTTGTGAACAGCGGCGCATATCGCCCTCGGTTTGCCAGCACAAAGCCATGGCAAGCTGCAAACTTTGCGTGTGGTTTAACGCTTCAGTGACACGCGCTTGCTGCACATACCGTTGATAAGCGGGTACCGCGAGCGATGAGAGAATAGCAATAATGGCAACAACGACCATTAACTCTATAAGACTAAAGGCGGACGAGTACTTTTTCATAGTGGCTTTCGCGTAAAGCCAAAACTATGGTATCGCCCGCGCAGTTTGGCAAACGGATTAGTTTGTGCGAGGTTGCCCTATTCGCATCGACAAGTCGATAGCTGTGACGTGTTTAGTCAGGGCACCGCTGGAGATAAAATCGACGCCTGTTGCGCCGAGTGCTTGCAATGCTTCATCAGTAATATTACCCGACACTTCTAACTTGAGCGGTGAACCTGCGGCTTTGTTTTGTGTCACAGCCGCTTCGATATCACTGATAGTAAAATTATCTAACATGACAATATCGGCACCGGCATCCAGTGCTTGTTTAAACTCCGCCAGAGATTCGACTTCGACTTCGACGGGCTTGCCTGGATTTAATTCACGCGCCGTTTTGACGGCAGGCACAATGCCACCACAGGCGGCGATATGATTTTCCTTTATCAGGTAGGCATCAAATAAACCGATGCGGTGGTTAGTACCGCCGCCACAGCGAACCGCATACTTTTGCGCCATACGAAGACCTGGAATTGTTTTGCGCGTGTCTAATAGACGCGTATTGAACCCTGCCAATTTACTGACATAAAAAGCCGTTTGTGAGGCTGTCGCTGACAGTGTTTGCAAAAAGTTAAGTGCACAACGTTCGCCTGTTAGTAAGCTGCGGCTGTTGCCTGATAAGCGGCACAAGGTAGTGTTAGCTTGCACCTTGTCGCCGTCGGTGACACACCACTCAATAGCCACATCGGCATCCACCTGACGAAACACCTCTTCGACCCAAGCTGTGCCGCAAACCACCATATCTTCACGGGTAATAATAGTCGCTTCGCTCACATGATGAGCCGGAATCAACTGTGCCGTAATATCCAGTGTGGGATCCGCCGCTGACAAATCTTCCTCTAGGCTATGAGTGACTTGCGACGCAATAGCATGGCGTTCGGCTTCGGTGAGCTGCATGGGATACTTTACCTTTTGACTGACAATGACGATACTAGGGCACAAACTTTACCGTTTTGCTGAGCCCGTGAAAAGACACACAATAAAAAATCACTGGATTCGAGACGTAAAGCACTGTGCTTCACCGCACTATGATGAGCGCCCCGATGAACAGGACATTTCGCTTTTGGTTATCCATTGTATCAGCTTACCCGAAGGTTGTTATGGGACGCCCTATATTGAGAAACTATTTACCCAGGGTGTGAGCCAGCAAGAGGGTGATTATTTCGCGCCTTTGACGGGCTTACGCGTATCAAGCCATTTGTTGATTAGGCGTGATGGTACTATCGAGCAATACGTGCCTTTTGACAAGCGCGCTTGGCATGCCGGCGTGTCCAGTTACGACGGGCGTGAACGGTGTAATGACTTTAGCATCGGTATTGAGCTTGAAGGCACCGATCATTCCCCCTATAGCAAACGCCAGTATCAGAGCTTGGTTGATGTTAGCCAGACAATATTAGACTATTACCCTAAACTGACATTAGACAGAATCACAGGCCATCAACATATTGCGCCCGGTCGAAAGACGGATCCCGGACGCTGTTTTGACTGGTCGTATTATTTGAACGCATTGTCGCGCAAGGACTCTCTATGACACTCATTGCTTTGCTCATAGCACTTAGTATCGAAAGGCTTTACCCATTACCTGCGGTATGGTCGATCGACTTTTACATGCAGCGCTGGATGAATTGGAGCCAAACTAAAGTCCGTTACTTCCGGGAACCGTCGGCTTGGGCGTTACTGCTTCAAATTTTATTACCCGCTGTTTTAGCTTGGTTATTATTCAATTGGCTGGATAGTGGTTTAGTCCAGTTTATTGGCGGTATTATTGTGTTGTTATTGGTGATGAATGCGGGACCAGAGCGACTTGCTTACAAACAGCTACTGAAAACGGCGATGCGCGCGGATCGCGCCGGTTATCAAGAGGCTGCCGAGCAATTGCGTCACTATGCCCATTTACCCGAGGATAGCTCGGTCGAGCGCGCCGTGGTATGGCTTAACTTTGTTCACTTTTTGGCACCGATATTTTTCTTTGTCACCTTCGGGGTTGCGGGGGTTTTAGCTTACGGTTGTTTGCTAAGTGTCTACCGCGGTACAGCCCAACAGGGTTTCGAACAAGCTGCACGTGCTCAGGTCGAACGGACACTGTGGGCGCTCAACTTCATTCCGGCTCGCTTTGCGGCGCTTGGCGCCGCCTTGGTGGGCCACTTCAGTCATGCATTACCCGCCGTCATGGCGATGGCTACCAACACGCAAGATGACAACCCTGAACTATTACATCATGTGGTGGAGAAAGCAGAAGGGCGATCACATCACCCGGATGACCGATCCGATGCCGTTACTCATCAGCTTAATCTTATGAAGCGACAGCACTTATTTTGGTTTGTCGTCATCGCAGTATTAACCCTTACAGGGACCATCGTTTAGCTTTAATGCCAGTAAGTAAAGGTCTGACCAGCTAAATTAATTTGGGGTTTACCGCTGAATGATTTAGAATATCGGGCAACGTTGGTCAGACCAATTTACCGAGGGTGGACAGCACATTGCCTTTTGAACGTATAAAAGTGGCAAAAATTTCCGATCAAATCGTTTCACAAATCGAGGCGATGATCGTTGATGGCCGTTTTGAAGCCGGTCAAAAGTTGCCCGCCGAGCGAGAGCTTGCGCAACAGTTTAGCGTTTCGCGGCAATCGCTGCGGGAAGCGATTCAAAAGCTCGAAGCGAAAGGACTGCTAGAACGTCGCCACGGTGGTGGCACCTTTGTCACCGACAGCGTGAATGAATCGGTAACGACGCCGCTGTTTGAATTGCTGGCAAAGCACCCTGAGTCACAATTTGACCTACTTGAATTTCGTCACGCGTTAGAGGGCATTTCATCGTTTTATGCCGCTTTACGAGGTACAAAAGCCGATCTAGATCGTATTGAATTCAGTATCAATAGCATAATGGATTCACAAACGCGGGCTATCGACGAGCAAGTGCAGTCGCTCGTTAATTTCTATTTACGCATTGCCGAAGCATCACATAACGTGGTGCTTTTGCATGTGGTGCAGGGCATGCGCGAGCTCCTTGCAGAAAACATAAAGCAAAACTTAGAGGTGTTAGCTAACAATCCCTCAGTAGTGGAGCAATTAAACCAACACCGTTTTCAAATTGCCAAAGCAATTATCAACGGTCAACCGGAGCAGGCACGAGATGCGTGTCATCAACATTTGTCCTATATTGAACAGGCATTGATGGAGATGACGAAAGAACAATCTCGCATTCGGCGCTCGCTTCGTCGTTCCTGATTGAAACATTGAATGAAAGGAATAGCTATGAGTGAAGAAAACAAACAAGATGTTGACCAGCAAGAAACGCAGGAGTGGCTCGACGCGCTTGAAGGCGTTTTAGATGCCGAAGGTCCCGACCGTGCGCATTTCTTGTTGGAGCAACTGATTGACAAAGCGCGTCGTAACGGTGCGTATTTGCCTTATCGCCCAACCACTTCCTACTTAAATACTATTCCGGCGAGTCAGGAACCGACCATGCCGGGCAATCAAACCATGGAAGCACGCATTCGTTCAGCCATTCGTTGGAACGCGGCGATGATGGTTTTGCGTGCGTCACAGAAAGGTGAAGAACTCGGTGGTCACATTGCGAGTTTTGCGTCTTCAGCGATGCTGTATGATGTGGGCTTTAACCACTTCTTCCGCGCACCGAGTGACGGTGATGGTGGTGACTTCTTATTTATTCAAGGTCACGCATCGCCGGGTATTTATGGCCGCGCGTTTATTGAAGGCCGCTTAACCCAAGAGCAACTGGATAACTTCCGCCAAGAAGTCGACGGTAAAGGCTTGCCTTCGTATCCGCACCCGAACTTGATGCCTGATTTCTGGCAATTCCCAACGGTATCAATGGGCTTGGGTCCAATTCAGGCGATCTACCTCGCCCGTTTCTTGAAGTATTTGACTGACCGTGGCATCAAAGACTGCTCAAATCAACGCGTATACTGCTTCATGGGTGACGGTGAGACCGACGAGCCAGAAAGCTTGGGTGCGATTAGCTTGGCATCACGCGAAGGCCTCGATAACTTGACCTTTGTTATCAACTGTAACTTGCAACGCTTAGATGGTCCGGTGCGTGGTAACGGTAAAATTATCCAAGAGTTGGAAGGCACCTTCCGCGGTGCTGGTTGGGAAGTTATCAAGGTGATCTGGGGTCGCTACTGGGATCCGTTATTGTATCGCGATACCGAAGGTAAGTTGCGTGAGTTGATGGAAGAAACCGTGGATGGTGACTACCAGAACTTTAAAGCAAAAGGTGGCGCATATACGCGTGAACACTTCTTCGGTAAATATCCAGAAACCGAAGAAATGGTTGCTAACTTATCGGATGAAGATATTTGGCGCCTAAACCGCGGCGGTCACGATCCAGTTAAGGTTTACTCGGCCTATCACAAAGCGGTGAACACCAAAGGGCGTCCGCAAGTTATCTTAGCGAAGACCGTGAAAGGTTACGGCATGGGAGCGGCAGGCGAAGGTAAAAACATCGCCCACCAAGTTAAGAAAATGGACATGGATGCCATCAAGCATCTACGTGATCGTTTTAACATCCCGTTCAAAGATGAAGAGCTGCAAGATCTGCCTTACTACAAGTTTGAGGAAGACAGTGAAGAGCTGAAGTACATGAACGAGCGTCGCGAGGCATTGGGCGGTTACATGCCGACTCGCCGTGCCGAGAGCGATGTTGAGCTTGAACTACCGTCGTTGAAAGCGTTTGATGCGGTGCTGAAAGGTTCAGGCGACCGCGAAATTTCATCAACGATGGCGTTCGTCCGCGTACTGACGGCATTATTGAAAGATAAGAAAATCGGTAAGCGTGTCGTACCTATCATTCCGGACGAAGCACGTACTTTCGGTATGGAAGGCTTGTTCCGTCAAGTGGGTATTTATGCGCACCATGGCCAGAAATATACCCCGCAAGATGCCGATCAAGTGGCCTACTATCGTGAAGATAAGAAAGGTCAGGTTATTCAAGAAGGTATCAACGAGCTAGGCGCAATGGCGTCTTGGGTAGCGGCAGGTACAAGCTACTCACTTAACAATGAGCCGATGATTCCGTTCTACATCTATTACTCGATGTTTGGTTTCCAACGTGTGGGCGACTTAGTGTGGGCCGCTGGCGACAGCCAAACACGCGGTTTCTTGATTGGCGGTACAGCCGGTCGTACAACGCTCAACGGCGAAGGGTTGCAGCACCAAGACGGACACAGCCATATCTTGTTCGGTACGGTGCCTAACTGTATTACTTATGACCCAACCTACGGTTATGAGATTGCAGTGATCGTACATGACGGTCTGAAGCGCATGTATGAAGACCAAGAGAACGTGTTCTATTACTTGACTGTAATGAACGAAAACTATCATCAGCCAGAAATGCCAGAAGGTGTCGAAGAGGGTATCTTAGGTGGTATTTATAAGCTCGACGAGGTGAAAGCTAAGAAGAAAGCTAAAGCCGATGTTCAGCTGTTAGGTAGCGGTACGATCTTAGAGCAGGTGCGCAAAGCCGCTGACATCTTGGCAGAGGACTTCGATATCAACTCGACTGTTTACAGCGTAACCTCATTTAACGAGCTGGCGCGTGATGGTCTGGATGTTGAGCGTCACAATATGCTCAATGCTGATAAAGAGCCGAAAGAAGCCTTTATCACTAAGGCAATGAAAGATGCGAAAGGTCCAGCGGTTGCAGCGACGGATTACATGAAGTTATACGCTGACCAAGTGCGTCAGTGGGTGCCGACTTCGTATCGTGTCTTGGGTACCGATGGATTTGGTCGTTCGGACAGCCGTGCAAATCTGCGTAAGCACTTTGAAGTGGACGCTAACCACGTGGTGGTTGCTGCACTTAAAGAGCTTGTTGATGCCGGCGACATTGACGCGAAAGTGTTGAGCAAAGCGATCAAAGACTACGGTATTGACGTCGACAAACTTAACCCACGTAACGCATAAGGAGTATTGATATGGCGGATAAGATTGAACTCAAAGTCCCCGACGTGGGCGGAGAAGAAGTCGAAGTCATTGAGATCCTCGTCAGTGCAGGCGACACCATCGAAAAAGAAGATGGTGTTGTCACAGTCGAGAGTGACAAAGCTTCTATGGATATTCCTGCCTCTGAGGGCGGGAAAATCGTCGAGTTGAAAGTAAAAGAAGGCGATACCATTAAAGAAGGTGACGTACTCGCTATTATCGAAGCAGCGAGTGATGACAGCACCGATGATGACGACGACAGCGATGATGACAAAGCCGAAGACACTACGGAAGAATCCTCGCCTGACGAATCATCAGACGCATCGGAAGACGATGACGATGCACAGGATGACCAGCAGCAGGAAGCAGCAAGTGGTGGTGAGAGCGAAGTGATTGACGTAGAAGTCCCTGATATTGGCGATGAAGAAGATGTCGAAATTATCGAGATCTTGGTCAACAAAGGTGATTCGGTCGAAAAAGAAGATGGCTTGATTACCTTAGAAACTGACAAAGCCACCATGGATGTGCCATGCCCTGAAGATGGTGAAGTGGAAGAAATGCTGGTCAAAGTTGGCGATAAAGTATCGCAAGGCTCTAAAATCGCGAAGTTGAAAGTCACGCGCAGTGGCGGTAGTTCGAGCTCAACCAACGACGAGTCTAAATCAGCATCGAAATCCGAAGATAAGGCTGAGCAAGCACCTTCGAAGTCTGAGAGCGACGACAAAGCGTCCGCTAAGTCGAACTCGACGCCGACCAGCGAACGTCAGCCGCCTGTGCCGGATCATCCGACCGAGCGTAAAGATGGTTCACCGATTCATGCATCACCGGCCGTTCGTCGTGTGGCACGTGAATTCGGCGTCGACCTATCACAAGTCAAAGGGACTGGGCCTAAGAACCGTATCCTCAAAGAAGACGTGCAAGAGTACGTCAAGTACGAGTTGTCACGTCCGAAAGCAGTCGCTGGACAAACGTCCCAAGGCGGTGGTGGTCTGCAAGTAATTGATGGACCTAAAGTCGACTTCAGCAAATTCGGTGAAGTGGAAGAAGTTCAGTTATCGCGCATTCAGCGGAAGTCAGGTCCCAACCTGCATCGTAACTGGGTGACTATCCCACACGTCACGCAGTTTGATGAAGCGGACATCACCGAACTTGAGCGGTTCCGTAAATCGGAAAACGAAGTCGCTAAGAAACAAGACCTTGGCTTCAAGATCACACCATTGGTGTTCATCATGAAAGCGTGTGCGAAAGCATTGCGTGAATTCCCGAATTTCAACTCATCGTTGTCAGAGTCGGGTGAAGCCTTAATCATGAAGAAGTATGTGCACATTGGTATTGCGGTGGATACGCCGAACGGTCTCGTTGTACCGGTCATCCGTGATGTCGATAAGAAAGGCATTTATGAGCTGTCAGAAGAGCTTGTTGATGTCAGTGCGCGTGCACGTGACGGCAAGTTGAAGGCAGCCGATATGCAAGGCGGATGTTTCTCAATCTCAAGCTTGGGCGGTATTGGTGGCACAGCATTTACACCGATCGTTAATGCACCAGAAGTGGCTATCTTAGGCGTATCCCGTAATGAGATGAAGCCGAAGTGGAACGGTAAAGAGTTTGAACCTAAACTCATGTTGCCATTGTGTCTGTCTTACGATCACCGCGTGATCGATGGTGCAGATGCGGCGCGTTTCACAGCGTATTTGAGCCAAGTTTTAGGTGATATTCGTAAATTGGTGCTTTAAGCACCAATTTTACCGAGAAATACGATCTAAATGGCGTTACAATAACCGCACATTTAGCGTTGACGGACCTCGGTGGGTAGCTCAACCCGCCGTGAATAACAAGGGGTTATCATGAGCGACAAAATTAAAGCACAGGTAGTAGTGTTAGGTTCTGGCCCAGGTGGCTATTCAGCAGCATTCCGTGCAGCTGACCTTGGTTTAGAAACGGTTCTAGTTGAACGTTACAGCACCTTAGGTGGTGTTTGTTTGAACGTAGGCTGTATCCCTTCAAAAGCTTTGTTGCATTTAGCAAAGCACATTGAAGATGCCAAAGTATTGGCGAACGAAGGCGTCGAATTTGGCGAGCCTAAAATTGATTTAGACAAGATCCGTAAGCACAAAGAAAAAGTCGTGGGTCAATTGACTGGCGGTTTAGGTCAAATGTCTAAAATGCGTAAAGTGAAAGTCGTCAACGGTTACGGCAAATTCACGAGCAGCAACACGTTGAACGTAGAAGGTGAAGACGGCAACACCGAGATTGAGTTTGAAAACGCAATCATCGCAGCCGGTTCACAACCTATCAAATTGCCTTTCATCCCACATGATGATGAGCGTATTTGGGACTCTACCGACGCACTTGAGCTGAAAGAAATCCCTGAAAAAATGCTTCTTCTAGGTGGTGGTATCATCGCTCTAGAAATGGGCCAGGTATACAGCTCGCTGGGTTCTAAAGTTGATGTTGTTGAAATGACGGACCAATTGGTACCGCCTGCTGATGCAGACATCATGAAGAGCTTCAACAAGCAAGTGAAAGGACGTTTTGAAAACGTCATGCTAAGCACTAAAGCGACTAAAGTTGAAGCGAAGAAAGACGGTATCTACGTGACCTTTGAGGGCAAAGGTGCACCAGAGAAACCAGTTAAATATGACGTGGTATTGACCGCAGTCGGCCGTGCGCCAAATGGTAAGAAGATCGACGCTGATAAAGCGGGCGTTAAAGTCACCGAGCAAGGCTTCATCGAAGTGGACAGCCAAATGCGTACTAACGTGGACAACATCTTCGCGATCGGCGATATCGTTGGTCAGCCGATGTTAGCCCACAAAGCCGTTCACGAGTCGCACGTAGCGGCCGAAGTGATTGCAGGCAAGAAACACTTCTTCGAGCCGAAAGTAATTCCTTCGATCATGTATACCGATCCAGAAGTAGCATGGGCCGGCGTGACCGAGAAAGAAGCAAAAGAAAAAGGAATCGAGTACGAAGCAGTGACTTTCCCATGGTCTGCATCAGGTCGTGCTATCGCATCGAACGCACAGCAAGGCATGACTAAGCTTATCTTTGATAAGAACAACCGTATCATCGGTGGTGCAATGTGTGGTTCGAACGCCGGTGAGTTGTTAGGTGAAGTTTGCTTAGCGATCGAGATGGGTTGTGATGCAGAAGATATCGCATTAACCGTTCATGCTCACCCAACATTACATGAATCAGTTGGCTTAGCTGCTGAAATTCAAGAAGGTTCAATCACTGATATGCCTAACCCGAAAGCGAAAAAGAAAAAGTAACTTTTCGTTTACGGTAAATTATCAGCAAAACGGCAACATTCATCGCGAATGTTGCCGTTTTTCTTTACTTGTCGCCTAATTTTGCGCTAATTTGTTCGAACTTGTAGATATGAGTCGACAAAAACTAAATAACAGGTGACAACCAATGAATAAATTAACTACCGTTGCTCTGAGTGTCTCTATGGCACTTGCTTTAGGCGCATGTTCGCCGCAACAAGAAGCGCAATCGGAACAGTCTAGCCAACAGAAGCCCGCAGCCGAGAAACAACAAGAAAAACAGCTTACCTCGGGCATCGTGCTGGAAAACTTTGATAAAAGTGCGCGTCCTCAAGATGACCTAAATCAGTACGTGAATGGCGCGTGGATGGAAAAAACTGAGATTCCAGATGATCGTTCTTCGGTCGGCTCATTCTTTGATTTGCGTGAGCGTAATCAAGAGCGTTTACATAAAATCATCGAAAAGTCAGCGAATATGCAAGCAGCTGCTGGCACCAACGAACGTAAAGTAGGTGATTTCTTCAATGCGTATATGGACGTTGAGACGTTAAATGAACTCGGTGCCAAGCCAATCCAGTCGGATCTTGAGTCGATCAACGCGCTTGATAGCTACGAGTCCGTTGCTGAATACTTCGCACACATGAGCCGCATGAGCACGTCAATTCCGTTCGGCTTCTACGTTTATCCTGATGCAAAAGACCCACAAACCAACGCGATGTATGTATCGCAAAGTGGTCTTGGCTTGCCGGATCGCGAGTACTATTTAAGCGATGAAGACAAATTTAAAGAATTCCGCACCGCGTATGTTGAGTACATCAGCGATGTAATGGAAATGGCCGGCGTCGACAATGCAGAAGCTGCAGCGGAGCGTGTGTTAGAGCTTGAGACAAAATTAGCTGAGGCGCAGTGGACACGTGTTGAAAGCCGTAACGCGGACAAAACCTACAACAAAATGACAGCAAGCGAAGTTGATGAACTGTTTGGTAGCTTTGATTTTACGCGTTACTTGAGTGCGGCAAACTTGAGCGACGTTGACAACATGGTTATCCGTCAACCGTCTTACTTCGAAAAACTCGGTGAGATGTTCACGGATGTCGACCTACAGACGTGGAAAGACTATTTATCGTTTAAAGTGATCAACGACGCCGCTTCAATCTTAAGTGAAGACTTCTCTGACCGCCGTTTTGCATTCTACGGCACTACGCTTCGTGGCATTCCAGAGCAAGAGCCGCGCTGGAAGCGTGGCGTAGATGCGACTAACAGCGTGTTAGGCGAAGTGTTAGGGCAGGTATACGTCAAAGAATACTTCCCACCAGAAGCTAAAGAGAAGATGGAAGGCTTGATTGAAAACTTGCGTGCTGCTTACGCAGATTCAATCCAAGGCTTAGATTGGATGACCGACGAAACTAAAGAAAAAGCGTTGCAAAAGCTCGCCAAGTTCGATCCAAAAGTAGGCTATCCAAACGAGTGGCGTGACTACTCAGATTTAGATATTTCTTCGACTGACCTCGTTGGTAACTACAAAGCGTACGCTGAGTTCAATTACAACGAAGAAATCGAGAAGATCGGCGGTCCAGTCGATGAAGAAGACTGGGGCATGACACCACAAACGGTCAACGCTTATTACAGCCCTGTGCGTAACGAGATCGTTTTCCCAGCAGGTATCTTGCAGCCTCCATTCTTTGATATGAATGCTGAGATGGCTGTTAACTATGGCGGCATCGGTGCTGTTATCGGTCATGAGATGGGCCACGGTTTTGATGACCAAGGTTCTAAATATGATGGTGAGGGTAACCTGAACAGCTGGTGGACTGATGCCGACCGTGAAGCCTTTGATAAACGGGGTAAAGCATTGTCAGCGCAGTACAGCGCTTACGAGCCTATCGAAGGTGTGAACATTAACGGTGATCTGACGCTGGGTGAGAACATTGGTGACCTTGCAGGTTTAACTATCGCGTATGAAGCTTACATGAAATCACTCGACGGCGAACAAGCGCCTGTGATGGATGGCTTTACAGGTCCTCAGCGTGTATTCATCGGCTGGGCACAAGTATGGCGTGGCAAGTATCGTGAAGATGCGATTCGTCAACAGGTGTTGAGCGACCCGCATTCGCCAGCCGAATACCGTGTAAACGGAACGGTCGTCAACGTACCTGCGTTCTATGAAGCCTTTGATGTGAAGCCCGGTGATGAGCTTTACGTGGCACCAGAGAACCGTGTTACCATTTGGTAATAACTTGAGGATAGGTAGTCGTATACATTTATGAGAACTATCGTATTGTTGCTATGTATGGCGCTGACAATCGTGAGTGGGGTATTACCCGCTACTCACGCTCAAGCCATGCCGATGACAACAACGATGACGCATCATGATTGCTGCGACTCTGGTGACGCTCAGCCTAGCGCTGAGCGTCACGCATCTTCTTCCAACTGTGAGCAGGACACACACGCCTGCGATAATTGCACACAGCATTGTTTCGCGCATGCGGGACTTATTTCTATCTCTCCCAATATTCAAGTAAGCGCTTATCAAGGTGTTTTTGCAGCACCCATCGCCCAGTTACTTGATGCCTCCGAAGGTATTCTGCGCCCACCTAAGGCTTAACCAACACAAACAAAATAGCGTTGGTTTTTTTCAATTTAGGTGAACGTCATGAAAAGTCGTATTTTTTGGATCTTAATGATCCTAGTTATTCCGTTTGTCTCTGCACAAGAGCCTGTATATGTGTGCCCAATGCACAGTGAAGTCACTCAGCACGAGCCAGGTCAGTGTCCTATTTGTGGCATGGATTTGGTTTTAAAGTCATCACAAAAAATGACGATGGAGCATGCGCAGCACAGTTCTGCGATGACGCCATTGTTTGAAGTGAGTCAGCAACAACAACAGGCGATTAAGCTGTCGACCACAACGGCAACACGGCAAGCGCTCAAACCTAAGTTAATGGTTCAAGGCGAAGTGCAGTGGGCTGAAAACGAGCAAATCCATGTCCACCCTCGCGCTAAAGGATGGACTGAGAAACTTTACGTAGATGTCGAAGGTGCACAAGTAACAAAAGGTGAACCGTTGTATCAGGTCTACGCGCCTGAATTGGTGGTCGCACAAGACGATTACTTACAGCTGCTGAATTCACTGCAACAAGTCGGAAGTGCCGAAAAGCAAGCCAGTTTCAAGCAACGCGGCCGCACTCGGCTAAAGCTTTTAGGCATGTCCGATGAACAAATAGCGCGTTTGGAACGCACCAAAGAAACCCGTTATACGGTCGACTATTTTGCGCCACAGTCAGGTTATGTCACCGCGCTCAACATTCAAGAGGGTATGTATATCATGCCAGAACAGTCGGTGATGACGATTAGCGGGCAGCAGGCACTCTGGCTCATGCTTGATATACCACAACGATATCGGAACCAGGTTGAAGCCGGACAGACAGTTCATATTGCATCGAATTCGGTGCAGGGGCACTGGATGGGTATGATCGACTACATATACCCTGATATCGACAATGCCACACAAACGTTACGTGCTCGCGTTCCTTTGCAAGTAGGGAGCGCGACATTAGCGGTGGGGAGCTGGCTCAACGCGCAGGTTGAAGTAGCAACGCTGGAACCTGCCGTGGTCATACCCGTATCAAGTCTAATCCAAGTGGGACAGCAAAATCGTGTTGTGGTGAAGGCGAGCGATAACGAGTTTACTGTCAAGTCAGTAAAAGTCGGCATGCGAGTGGGCGACCAAGTGCAAATTTTGAGCGGCTTAGCCGCCGGTGAAAAAGTGGTCACTAATGGTCAATTTATGCTTGATTCGGAAGCCTCAATGCAGGGCTTACTGCCAGCGCAAGATGCAACGATGCCAATGATGCAGCACTCACACGGGGGGATGCATGATTAATCGTCTTATTGAACTGAGTTTAAAGCACCGTTGGTTGGTCTTGTTGCTATCGATAGCCGTGACCTTAGTGTGCCTTCACTCATTGAAAGACACGCAACTCGATGCGATCCCCGACTTATCCGACGTGCAAGTGGTGGTTAAAACCAGCTATCCAGGTCAAGCACCGGCAGTAGTCGAAGAACAAGTGACTTATCCACTATCGAGTACGTTACTTTCGGTACCTAAGACAAAATCGGTTCGCGGTTTCTCGTTTTTTGGCGATTCGTATATTTACATTGTTTTTGAGGAAGGTACGGATCCTTACTGGGCTCGCAGCCGAGTGCTTGAATATCTGAATCAAGCCCAAGGACAAATCCCAGACGGCGTACAACCAAGGTTGGGTCCGGATGCGTCCGGTGTCGGTTGGATTTATCAGTACGCGCTGGTGGATCGTACAGGAAAGCATAACTTAGGCGAGTTAACGCGTATTCAGAACTGGTACTTAAAGCAAGGATTGCAGAGCGTTAAAGGTGTCGCCGAAGTAGCACGCGTAGGTGGCATGGTAGAGACTTATCAGGTCGTGGTTGAGCCGAGTCAGCTGCGACGCTACCAATTAAGTTTAAGTGACGTGACTTCGGCGATTCAAAATGCCAATGCTGAAGTCGGTGGTTCCGTCGTTGAAATGGCCGAGGCCGAGTACATGGTGCGCGGTTTGGGTTATCTACAATCGATAGATGACTTTCGAAGTCTACCTATCGGTAAGCCATCTGCTCACGACGGTATTATCACCTTAGGTGATGTGGCTCACATACGGATAGGTCCTGAGTTGCGCCGAGGGGTTGCGGACCTTAATGGGCAAGGTGAAGTGGTCGGTGGGATTATTGTCATGCGTTACGATAGTAATGCACTCAAGACGATCAACGGCGTTAAAGCTAAATTAGCAGAGCTTGCTCAGGGCTTACCCGAGGGGATCGAAATCGTTTCGACTTACGATCGCTCCGAGTTGATTAATGCCTCGGTCGATAACCTCAGCAGTAAACTGGTTGAAGAAATGGTGTTTGTAGCGGTGATTTGTTTCATCTTTTTGCTACACGCTCGCTCAACATTAGTGGCAGTGATTAGCTTGCCCCTGTCTGTTTTGATTGCGTTATGGATCATGAACCTGATGGGCATCACGGCAAATATCATGAGCCTCGGGGGGATTGCCATTGCCATCGGCGCATTGGTGGATGCGGCTATTGTGATGATCGAAAATGCCCATAAGCATTTGCAGTCATACGAGCATGCCCATCAACGACAACCTCAGGGGGCCGAAAGGCAGCGGGTGCTTTTAGCTGCCTGCACTGAAGTCGGAGGCTCGTTATTCTTTTCGCTGCTAATTATTACTGTTAGTTTTTTGCCTATCTTTGCTTTACAAGGTCAACAAGGGCGCTTGTTTGAACCTTTAGCGTATACAAAGACGCTCGCCATGGCGTGTGCTGCGCTGCTCGCTATCACGCTGATTCCAGTGCTTATTGGGTTTTTTATCCGTGGCAAAATCCCCAAAGAGGAAACAAACCCTATCACGCGCCTACTTGTGTGGTTATATCGGCCACTGCTCGACAGTGCGCTGCAATGGCCAAAGCTCACTATCGTGCTGGCTATCGTAATTACAGCCAGTGCCGCCTACCCGTGGCAAAAGCTTGGTTATGAATTGATGCCGCCGTTGTACGAGGGCGATCTGATGTATATGCCAACAACGCTGCCAGGCATTAGCGTTGAGGAAGCTTCTCAGCTGCTACAGCAAACCGATCAGTTAATCGCCCAACATCCACAAGTAGCGCGAGTGTTTGGTAAAGTGGGTCGCGCTGATACGGCAACCGACCCAGCGCCCCTCACCATGATCGAAACCAGCATCACATTGACGCCTGAGTCGAGCTGGCCTGAGGGCAAAACGATTAACGACATTAAATCCGAGTTAGACCGATATGTGCAAGTGCCTGGCTTGACTAATGCGTGGGTCATGCCCATACGAACGCGTATTGAAATGCTTGCAACAGGGGTAAAAACGCCGTTAGCAATAAAAGTCAGTGGCTCTGAACCTGAGCAGCTACAAACCATGGCTATGCAAATCGAAAAGCAAGTCAAAGCAAGTTCTGCAACAGCATCTGCTATAGCTGAGCGTGCACAATCGGGTCGCTATATTGAGATCGCGCCTAAGCTCGACGAAGCGGCCCGATACGGTGTTTCGCAGGCTGAACTGCAACAGCTCATTACCCATGCGGTAGGTGGACAACAGGTCGCCACGTCGATTCAAGGGGAACAACGTTTTCCTATCAACGTGCGCTATCCACGTGCATTGCGTGATCATGTTGATAAGCTGAGGGAGCTCAAGATCTACAGTGAATCGGGTCGTTGGTTAGTGCTCAGTGATATTGCCGATATCCGTCTGACAGAAGGCCCAGCAGTACTTAAAAGTGAAGATGCGCGGCTCAGTAGTTGGATATTTATTGAACCTGCTGCAGGTGTCACGAGTTCAGAATTTATTGCCGAACTGACGCCACAGTTACAGGCTCTTGATTTACCCGAAGGCTACAACTGGAGCTGGACTGGGCAGTTTGAGGCCATGCAACAAGTGGAGCGCGATCTTCAGCTGATTATTCCTATCACATTGGTGGTTATCCTGTGCTTGCTGTATGCCGCATTTAACTCGATTTCCCAGTCACTTTTAGTGATTGCGACGCTGCCATTAGCTTTGGCCGGTAGCCTATGGTTCATTTATCTATTGGATTACCAACTGTCGCTTGCGGTTATCGTTGGCATGATCGCGTTGGCTGGCGTGGCTGCTGAATTTGGGGTCGTTATGCTGCTCTACCTTAATCAGGCATGGAAAGCACGCGACACAGACGTAGCTCAATTAATGTCTGCGATAGAGGAGGGGGCGTTAAAGCGGGTTCGACCCAAAGCAATGACTGTCGCTACCATTATTGTCGGGTTGCTGCCAATTATGTTGGGTTCGGGTATTGGTAACGATGTAATGCAACGCATCGCGGCTCCTATGGTGGGCGGAATGGTGTTGGCCCCCTTAGTTTCAATGGTGCTGATACCTGTGGTATTTATGTTGCTAAATCGACGTCAAAAATGATGTCTGACATGAGGCTGCGACCCATTCGGGTCGCCGTCTTAACAAAAAACTTACATAATATTTATTTATGATTCAATAATTTACTAGACGATTGAAAAAAAATTGATTAATCGATCTGGCGAATACATAACGGCTCTTCTAGAATACATCTCAACTTGACAACACTACGGTGAAATCAAGTCGGCCAAACCCATCGCGAGGTGGGGACGGAAAGCTTCGGGTCTTCTAAAAATAAAAACGAAGATAGCCGGGTTGCAGCTAAATAATTAACTTTGTTTAACTGCCAAACTCATTGTGAAATGAGGACGGAAAGCCACGGGTCTCAGAGTTTGTTGAGATGTATCTCAGATAGCCGGGTTGCGAAAATTAGGATTTCGCAAAATGAAAACTTCAGTAAAAACCCTCTTAGTTGCTAGTTTATTCACCACCACCGCAGCAGTTGCTGAGCAAATGGACTTAAGCAATACCGATACTACTTCATTCACTGTTAACGGTACCGTTGAGAAAGTGTGTAAAGTCGATAACAGCAGTGGTCCTTCAAAAACCATCGCGTTAGACGGCGTTGCAACAGCAGGCTTTGGTGTTGGTTTTTGGTGTAATACAGCCGCAATGCCAACCATCACTTATAGCTCACAAAACGGTGGTGTATTGGCACTTAATAACGATCCACAAGCAGGCTTCATTCCATATACCATGGATCACGGCGCCGCAGTGGGCGTATCTCTAACCTCTCCTTATTCAATGACTGGTAACGGTAACATGGTGGGTAACAATACCAATGGTGACCTCCACCGCCGTACATTGAAAGTATCTCCAGCACCAACGGGTTATGAGCGTGCAGGTGACTACAGCGACACAATCACTGTCACTGTTACACCTAACTAATTGAGTTTTTCATTCTAAGCCATCGCCCTTGGGCGATGGCTTAACTTTCCCGAATAATCTCAAGAGTTCAGCCATGTTAAAGAAAACGATGTTGTGGCTGCTAGTACTCGTTGCTGTGCTGGTAGATGCCTACGAAGTGGAGCCGATGATCGCTGAAATCCAGGCGACCAGCGGTAATAACCGTGTGACGTATCGTGTCGCAAACCCGAGCGAAACCACCCTGCCACTCGAAGTGGAAGTGTATAAACGAAGCTTCGATGACAACCAAGTCGAACAGCTTGTAGAAACTGATGACATCATTGTCTTGCCACCGCAAATCGAGGTGGCGGCTCAATCGTATCAAGTGTTTCGTGCGCAATTTATTGGTGACCCCCGCCTAGCTGAAACGCAGTCCTATCGGATTGTATTCAAACAATTGCCACTGAAGAGTGAGCCGAACGGTGAGCCAGAGATCAATATGGTATTTAATTTTGCCACTTTGTTGTTTGTTAACCCACAACAAGGTATCGAAGATTTGCAACAGCAACTGGATTGCGACAATACGAATAAAGAATGTGAGTTGGTACTCACTAACAACGGAAACCAAGTCGTTAATCTCAATGGCAGTCAACTGATCATAAATTCTGATGGTGAGCGTGCTGTTGATTGGACCATGTACCGCGAATTATTGCCGGTTTCCTATTTGATGCCATCGCATACCATCCGATTAGCTTTGGCGTCTCTAAATGAGCAAGGACGAGTCCAAGATGCGCGCATTGAATTGGCTGATGATCGTTAGTGCGTCTGCTTCGGCTTACGCATTACCTGCTCAATCTCAACAGTATGCCATTGACCTGCCGGTCAGTTACAACGAACGTGATATCAAGGATATTGCAGCGACCATTCAAGCGGGTCAAGTCGTTGCTGTCGTGAAACAGTCATTACTGAGCTCAATGGGCCGTATGCTGAATGATGACACTATTCAATGGTTAGAGGCTTATTCTGACAGCTTAATACCCATTACTGCATTACAAGATCGCGGTATTTTCATCGATTTTTCACCGCAAAATATGAGTCTAACGGCAAAGCTAGCCGGTAGTGCTCTGCGTCCGACCGAGTTGAATTATGGCGCTGCCGATTACGTGGTGATTCCTGATAGTACGGCAACGATTGCAAGCCTAAATCGTTTTAACCTGTTGACGGAGACCGTCGAATCGGACACGCGCTTTGCATTAGAGTGGCTCGGATCAGCCAACGTCGGAGGATATGATGGTGTGAATGCGCGCTGGTCTGCCTTTGCCGATCGCGATGATGAGGGCAATAACGAGTTTTACCGCGGCGAGGTCACACTATTTCACGATAACCCTCAATTGCCATTGCGCTATGAGTTAGGCGATTTAACTACCTTTACGAGTGGGCATGTGAGTGGACTCAATATGGGTGGCATTGGTATTTCGCGGGCTTATCGAGAGTTGCAACCGCGTCGTGAAATTAGTCCAGGTAACAGTCAGCAATTCTATCTCCCTTCGAGCGCAGATGTTGAGATCCAAGTGAACGGTTTTACGGTCTTACGTCAGCAATTTAACCCGGGTCGTTATGAGTTAAATGATTTACCGTTCACTGCTGGCGCCAATGAGGTGTTGGTCGTCGCCACGTTCGAAGATGGCACAACTCAGACATTTCGCTTTGATAATTTCTATAGCGGCGCATTGTTGCGTAAAGGTCTTTCGGATTTCTCTTTTCAGCTAGGTTATGCATCGGAATTTGAAGAGTTTTCTTATAACTACGCGGATGAGCTGACATTTTCTGGCTATTACGATTACGGTTTCTCAGATAGTTTCACTGCCGGCATGAACCTCGAGCTCAGTAGTTTGGGCCATATTGTCGGCACTACGGTATCCTATGGTTTTGACATTGGTGTCATTACATTGCGAGGCTCCCAATCTAAATTAGATGAATTTAACGGCTATGCAGCATCTATCGATATGGGGTTCTCGGTTTGGGGAAGTGGCTACAACAGCTCGCCTAACTTGCGCTTTAGTTTTGAGAAAAGAGTTGAGTTTGCCCCCACAGTAGCCACCCAACCTCTTGCACTGTTTGATGATCGACGGGTGACGGCAGACTACACCTACTTTTTCAATGACGAGTTGGATTTAACAGCCAGTGTGTCGCGTTACGAAGCGGTGGATGGCACAACCATCAATACCGATTCGTTACGACTCAGCTGGCGCAGTCGCGGTTGGCTGTTAAGTGCCGAATATTATCGCAGTAACTTTGTCGATCCGTTAACTCAGCAACAAGACGGCGTGTTTTTGAGTGTTTCGTGGAACAGCTATGATTCACGTAGCCAGTTGCGTACAAGGGTTGAATACGATGACCGCAGGGAACAGGCGCAAGCGAGCTTTGGTCGTATTAACCGCAACCGTGTAGGCAACTATGGCTACGAAATCTATGGTATCGATAACCCACAACTTCGGGATATTCGTGCCAGCGGCAGTTACACCGGTAACCGTATGCGCGGCGAACTGACGGCATCAAAACTTGAACTCGAGTCGGGCGCTAGTTTTGACATCTATCGCACATCGCTGAGTACGACGCTCGGTTTTGCAGACGGAAGCCTTGGCATGTCGAGTATTGTTGATGCACCGTTCGCATTGATTAATAAGCATGAAACGCTAGCAGATAGCCACGTTGAGGTTAACCCCGACTATTTGGGTGAGATCGAAGCGCGGGCAGGCGACACCCTAGCAGGACTTGTCGCCCTCGGAGCACCCTTTAGTGAAACCAGCGTTATTGTCAATGTGCCTGATGCGCCGCTCGGTTATAACTGGGGTCCAGGTTTATATGATTCGAGCGGTGGCAGTGTGACTGGACGCGTCATTACCGTGGGTTCTGATGCCGCTTATTTAGTCTTGGGCTATATCCAAGACGAATCAGGTCAGCCGTTGAGCTTAGAGCGTGGCGAACTGGTTGGAAATGGATTGGTGTTAGATGTATTTACCAATCGCAGGGGCCGTTTTGCGGTCGAGGGCATTGCGCCAGGTACTTACAAGTTAGTGATAGGTAAGTATCAAGCAAAAGTGAACTTTAAAGCAGCGGAAGAAAATTTAATTGATGCGGGGATTATTACCGTAAGCGAGGTGCAACCATGAAAAGGTTCATAATCGTGTTTATTTTTCTGGTGTCAGCTGTGGCACAAGCTGATGGTCGTTACCCACACCAGTGCACGGGTGACTTTGATGTGCAAGTCAACCAATACAATTCGGTGCGGTTTGACGATGAAATTTTATTGCCGATAAAAGTGCAGGCATTTCGAGAGGGACGTCCTTGCATCGATAGTTTGATTTTTAGTGCTGTGGATAACGGACCTTTCAAACTCATCGGTGACGGCGGCGCCCAACTCGATGCGACTTTACTTAATACCAATCGCAAGCCTTTGCCGGTGCGCACGGTCGATGGACGTCGCTCTTGGGTCGTTGATTACAACGGTCATCAGCATCTTAATCTATGGTTACGTATTGACGCACATCGAGTGATTACGGCTGGCGCGTACTCGGCTGCTCTAGTTATTCAATCTAAGGATGGTCGCAATACATTGGTGGATAAAGTGGTCGATCTTGGGTTTTACATGCCTGCCGTTGTCAGTATTGAAGTCGCTCGCTCACACAGTGATTCGGTGCGCGGTCATGGCGGCCACTACCAAGTAGATTTAGGCAGCCTTAATGACGGAGCGCGTGCCGATTGGCGATTAAAAGTATTTAGTAACAGTCTTTACGACGTATCGATTTATTCGGAGGACCGTGCGTTAGTACATCAGCAAGACAGTAGCAGTCGTATTGCGTATGAGATCCTTTTTGATGGCAACCGTTTTCCCGCGACCACTACCTACCAACGCAGCTACCAGCAAAGTTACTCAGGCAAGCGACGTTTTGATATGGGTGTCATCGTGGATGACGTGAAGTATCAACGTGCGGGTCGTTACCAAGACACCGTTTACGTGACAGTGACAGCAAGATAGGAGTTGTTTTGAGTAAACAGAAGTTAAATGCAGGTTTTACCCTGATTGAGTTGATTATTGTTATTGTGGTCATTGGTGTCTTAGCGGTGACGGCGGCGCCTAAGTTTTTTGACTTTGGTACCGCAGCACGGACCAATGCGGTTAAGTCGATGTCGGGTACCTTGACGGAAGCCTCCAAGCATATTGATGCTGCATTGCAGCTACCTAACCGAGTTATTGACGTGAATGGAAGCCTTTGGTTAGACGTCAATGGTGACGGCATTATCGAAGCCGATACCATCTCAGACCAAGAGAATCCGCGTAACAATGTCAGCCGTGACATCAAGCTAATAAAGAATGACCTGGGTCAATTGGGGCCTGATAACTTCGAAGTGGCAAAAATGGTAAGTTTCTCAGAGGATGTCATTATTGAAGTCGGTGAGCGTCATCAAACCTATATTGGTTTTGATCGTGATGATGACGGTGAGATAGCCGATGACAATTGTCGCGTTTATTTTACCCAACCGATTAATTCACGCGGCACGTTTGTCGCACACAGAACTGACGGCTGTTAATCAACCATTAAAAAAGCCCCGCAGCAAAACTGCAGGGCTTTTTACTTTGACTTAATCAGGCGCTGCGATTAAGCAACGTTGATAGTCGGAATAATGTTCTCTTTCGCTGCTTTTTCAGCGTCACGGAACGCATCCATTTGGTCAAAGTTTAGATACTTATAAACTTCGCCAGCCATCGCATTAATGTCCTGCGCGTACTCAAGGTACTCTTCTGGTGTCGGTAAACGACCAACGATAGCACCGACTGCTGCAAGTTCTGCAGAAGTAAGGTAAACGTTTGCGCCATCACCTAAACGGTTAGGGAAGTTACGCGTTGAGGTCGATAACACCGTTGAGTTTGGCTCCACACGTGCTTGGTTACCCATGCACAGTGAACAACCCGGCATCTCAGTCCGAACGCCATTACGTTCGTAGATGTCGTAGTAACCTTCAGTCTCAAGCTGAGCCTTATCCATTTTCGTTGGCGGCGCAATCCATAAGCGAGTGTTCAACGGATCAGAGTTCTTCTCAAGCAACTTACCGGCTGCACGGAAGTGACCGATATTGGTCATACAAGAACCGATGAAGACTTCGTCAACTTTATCGCCAGCGACTTCACTCAAGAATTTAGCGTCGTCAGGGTCGTTCGGACAACAAACGATAGGCTCTTTGATTTCATCAAGGTCGATTTCAATCACTTCTGCGTATTCAGCGTCTTTATCTGCACGCATCAATGACGGGTTCTCAAGCCATTCTTCCATCTTACGCGCACGGCGTTCAAGTGTACGTGCATCACCATAGCCTTCGTTGATCATCCAACGCAACATAGTGATGTTTGAGCGTAAGTACTCACCCACTGACTCTTCTGAAAGGTTGATAGTACAACCTGCCGCTGAACGCTCTGCAGAAGCGTCTGACAATTCGAACGCTTGCTCAACAGTTAGATGCTCGAGGCCTTCAATTTCTAAGATACGACCCGAGAATGCGTTTTTCTTACCGCGTTTCTCGACTGTTAACAAACCGTCTTTAATCGCAAACGCTGGGATGGCATGAACAAGGTCACGTAATGTGATACCTGGCTGCATCTTACCTTTAAAACGCACCAATACCGACTCAGGCATATCCAGCGGCATAACGCCTGTTGCTGCAGCAAAAGCGACCAAACCAGAACCCGCAGGGAAAGAAATCCCCAGTGGGAAACGAGTATGAGAGTCACCGCCAGTACCTACCGTGTCTGGTAACAACATACGGTTTAACCAGCTGTGGATGATACCGTCGCCTGGGCGCAGTGATACACCGCCACGGTTCATGATGAAGTCTGGCAACGTGTGCTGAGTCTCAACATCAACTGGTTTTGGATACGCAGAGGTGTGACAGAATGACTGCATGACCAAGTCAGAGTTAAAGCCAAGGCACGCTAAGTCTTTGAGTTCGTCACGGGTCATTGGACCGGTGGTGTCCTGTGAACCTACGGTTGCCATTTGCGGCTCACAATAAGTACCTGGGCGTACGCCCTCCATACCGCATGCTTTACCGACCAGTTTCTGAGCAAGGCTGTAGCCCTTACCACTGTCTTGTGGTTGCTCAGGCGTTAAGAATAAATCGCTTGCGCCTAAGCCCAATGATTCACGCGCTTTTGCAGTCAAACCACGGCCGATGATCAAGTTGATACGGCCACCTGCACGCACTTCGTCTAGGATGACGCGCGATGCGTAATCATATTCAGCGATGACTTCGCCCGCTTCGTTTTTGATTTTGCCTTCGTATGGGAAGATGCTGATCACATCGCCCATGTTCATTTTCTCAACGTCGGCTTCAAATACTAATGCGCCCGCGTCCTTCATCGTGTTGAAGAAGATAGGAGCGACTTTACCACCGATACAGATACCGCCTGCACGCTTGTTTGGCGTACCTGGCATATCTTCACCGATGTTCCAAAGTACAGAGTTAGTCGCTGACTTACGTGAAGAGCCAGTACCCACAACATCGCCTACGAATGCAACGGGATGACCTTTCTTTTTAAGTTCTTCAATTTGCTCGCCAGCATTGGTGATGCCTTCACGCGGCATTTTGTACATCGCCTTAGCGTGCAAAGGAATATCAGGGCGTGACCATGCATCCGGCGCAGGTGACAAGTCATCGGTGTTGGTCTCACCGGTCACTTTGAATACAGTCGCTTTAATTTCGTCCGCCATCTTGTCACGGCTAGTGAACCACTCACCTTCAGCCCATGATTCAACGACTTCTTTTGCAAGCGCGTTGCCCGCTTTCATTTTTTCTTCAACGTCGTGGAAGGCGTCGAACATCAAAATGGTGTGCTTAAGCTCTTCAGCCGCAAGACGACCTAATTCAGCGTCATCTAACAAGGCAACTAAGGTTTCGATGTTATAGCCACCGTGCATGTTACCTAGCAACTTAACGGCTTGTTCTTTACTAATAACAGGGCTTTCGACGTCGCCTTTAACAACTGCGCTCAAGAAGCCTGCTTTCACATAAGCTGCTTCATCGACGCCTGGAGGTACGCGCTCTGAAAGGAGCTCGACTAAAAATGCTTCTTCACCAGCGGGTGGGTTTTTTAGCAGCTCAACTAAATCTGCAACTTGTTCAGCCGTTAATGGCTTCGGAGGGATGCCCTCAGCGGCACGCTCTTCAACGTGCTGACGATATTCTTTTAGCACTCCAGTTACCTCTTGTGTGTTTGCATGAGAAATAATGACTTCACTAGTGGCGGGCATTATACGCATTTTCCTGCAAATTCACACGGCAGGCGGCTATAAATCAGACAATGTAGGGTATAAATACTATGAATAACAGGAGGCTTGAAATATCGGCGGCCTATTCGGCAAATGCTTGCCAAATGGCCTCAGCCGCAGGGCCCGGACTCCGTATTGCCGAACGTATAATGTGTACTTCTAAATTGACCCGTTGCACGAACCCCGGAATTTCGATTTGTACCAACTCGCCACTGGCCAAATAAGGTGCGGCCATGTGCATTGGAATCGCCCCCCAACCTAGGCCAGCAACGAGCATATCTCGTTGTGTCGCCACGTCACTGGTTTGAATACGTCGCTGACTCGGGAGTTTTAGGATAGCGTCGACATTGATGCCAACTTCGAGTACTTGCGGCACTAACATCGGCAACCCCAGCAGTTGTTGTCGATTATCAGGCACACCGCCATTTTCTTTGGCAAGTTGACTATGCATCACAACGACAAGTTGAAAGGGACTCACTTTGAGTGTCTCAAACTCGCCGTACTGCCGAAACAACGGCAGCCAGGGACAAATCGCGAGATCCGCTTCCCCCTGATTAATGCGTCGTAGGGCGCGTAGCTGGGATTCGCCCTCAAAGCGTAATTCGGTGGCGGGAAATTCGCTTTGTACTAAGGTTATGGCATCGAACCAATAACGCGCATCACAGGTGTGGTCAAAACACAGCGTCAAATGAGGTTCAGCACCGGTGCGCAAACGACCGGACAACGTATCCAGGCGTTCATGCTGACGCAGTACTTCTTCAGCTTGCCGTAAAAACTGTTGACCGTGCGCTGTTAATTGCAGGCGATAGCCGTCGCGATTAAACAGCGCAAAGCCAGCATCTTGTTCGAGTTTCTTGAGTGCCATACTAATAGCTGACTGGCTACGGTGTAGTTGCTGAGCACTCTTTTGAAGCGAGCCGGAAGCGGCGACGCTGGCCATCATTTTGAGATGTAATATATTCATAAAAACTGAAGTAGTTGAAAAGATTTTTTCAATATAACTAAATTTAACTTAGCGCTAAACTATTCAATAAGCAAAGCTTTTCCTATTAATTTGCGCTCAATGGGAGTTCCAAAATGAATCGAATGATTGGCTGCATCACACTATGCACGGTGTTTTTGTTAACAGCATGCTCCGAGCCGGCGTCCAGTAACGCCTCGACAGAGAAACCACCCCGTCCAGTGCGGATCGTCACAGTGCAGGATGCAGGAGGTGAGCAACTACGCCAATTTCCAGCCGTTGTTGAGGCAGCCGAGGTGGCACAGCTAACGTTTCGCGTTGCGGGTGAAATCACCGAGCTCCCGGTGCGCTCAGGCGCCGAAGTGCAAAAGGGCGACCTCATTGCTCGCCTTGACCCGACCGACTACCGTCTGGCGATGGAACAAGCAAAAGCGCAATTCGACTTGGCGTCGTCACAGTATCAACGTAATAAGCAACTGGTTGAACAGGGGCTGATGTCTGAGGCACAGTTCGATCAAATCGAATCAGAACTTGCTGTGGCCCGCGCAAATTATGAAACCACCAAGGCCAACTTAGGCTATACCGAACTACGCGCACCTTTCGATGGTGTAATAGCTCAGCGCCCCGTTGAACGCTACGAAAACGTTCAAGCAAAGCAACCGATTGCGACGTTGCAAATAGCCAACGCAGTGGATGTTTCAATTCAAGTACCAGAAAACCTTTTTGCACAAGTGAACAAAAACCTCAACTATGAGCCGACGGTGGTATTTGATGCCGCACCGCAGAAACGTTTTGTCGGTCACTTGAAAGAGTGGGATTCGCAGGCAGACCCCGCTACCAACACCTATGAGGTGGTGTTTACCTTACCACGACCGGATCAGTTAAATATTCTGCCGGGCATGACAGCAACGGTTATTGTTGATTTACGACAAGTTATGCGTGGCACTCTTGAAGGCGTTTTGGTGCCCTCAACGGCCGTGTTTGATGAGCAAGATAACCAACACTATGTCTGGGTAGTCAATGCGCAAATGCAAGTCGAAAAGCGAAGCGTCGAAGTGGGAAACATGACCAATGAGGGTCTACTCGTCACCGACGGGCTCGAAGCCGGTGAGCGTATTGTCAGCGCGGGTGTTTATCAGTTACAGCCGCAACAGCAAGTGCGTGAATGGCACCGTGAGCGGGGGCTGTAATGAATATTGCTCAATACAGTATGGAACGAAAAACCAGCAGTTGGCTATTACTTATTGTTCTGCTGGTCGGCGGCATCGTGAGCTTGTTGCAGCTTGGGCGACTTGAAGACCCAAAGTTTACCATTAAGCAGGCGATGGTGATTACCGCTTATCCGGGCTCTTCAGCACAACAAGTCGAAGAAGAGGTCACCTATCCACTTGAGAATGCCATTCAGTCACTCAGTTATGTCGACAATATCCGCTCGATTTCGAAGCCCGGTCTGTCGCAAATAACGGTTGAGATGAAGTCTACTTATCGTGCCGATGACCTCGAGCAAATTTGGGATGAATTGCGCCGTAAAATCAATGACAGTGCACGAAATTTACCACCGGGTACACAGCAACCGATCATTCGTGACGACTTCGCTGATGTTTATGGTGTGCTGCTCGCTATTACTGGTGAAGGTTATGATTATCAAGATATTGAGTACTACGCGGATTTCTTGCGTCGTGAACTGGTTTTGGTCGAAGGCGTTGGTAAGGTGATTGCCAGTGGCGAGCAACAGGAAGAGGTGATCGTTGAAGTATCCCGCTCTAAGCTCTCTAATATGGGTATTCCAACCAGCCGGATTGCCAATCTGTTGACTACGCAAAATACCGTGGCTGATGCCGGGCGAGTCACCGTAGATGAGGAACGCTTTCGGATTGCCACAACGGGCGAGTTTGAATCCGTCGAGGAGCTCGCCAATTTGGTCATTAGTAATCCGGGAGCCCAACAACGCATTTATTTACGTGACGTTGCACAGATTTACCGTGATACCAAAGAAATCCCGAGTCATATCGTGCGTTTTAATGGGCAGCCTTCTATTTGGTTGGGCGTATCGTTTGCTGACAACGTTAATGTCGTCGATGTCGGTAAGCGCATTAATCAGCGTCTCGATGAACTCAGTTACGCGCAGCCGGTCGGTATGAGTGTCGAGCGCATTTACGACCAACCGCATGAGGTTGAAAACTCCGTCGATAATTTCTTGATGAACTTAGTCGAGGCAGTCGTCATCGTTATTATTGCACTGTTGCTGAGTATGGGTTTTCGCAGCGGGGTTCTGATTGGTGGTGTGCTGCTACTGACCGTATTGGGCACGTTCATCTTCATGAATATTTTTGATATCAACCTCCAGCGCGTGTCGCTAGGGGCGCTCATTATTGCGCTAGGCATGCTGGTGGATAACGCGATTGTTATTGCCGATGGAATGATTGTCGGCATGCAACGCGGACAAACCAAACTTAAAGCCGCGGTGACGGTAGTGCGTCAGAATCAATGGCCACTACTCGGTGCTACCGTGATTGGCATAATCGCCTTTGCGCCTATCGGGTTATCTTCTGATGCGACGGGGGAATTTGCAGGAAGCCTGTTTTGGGTGTTGTTGATTTCGCTACTACTCAGTTGGGTAACCGCGCTAACACTCATCCCCTTTTTAGCAGACCGAATGTATAAAGAGGGGGATAAATCGGCGGCAGATGGCGATGACGTATATGGTCACCCCGTATTTAAAGGGTATCAACGTGTTTTATCATGGTGCTTGCAGCATCGTTTACTCACTATGTTAGCCATGCTAGCGCTATTGGTGACTTCGGCTGTGGGCTTCAAACAAGTAAAGCAGGCATTTTTTCCGCCGTCCACGACGCCGATGTTTTACGTTGATCTCTGGTATCCGGAGGGTACGGACATTCGTTTTACCGCTCAGGATGCAAGACGCGCCGAGCAATACTTGTTGGCACAACCTGAGGTTGCGTCGGTTGCCACCACCATTGGTCAGGGCGCCCCCCGTTTTACCTTGACCTACTTAGTAGAGAAGTCTTACGAAAGTTACGCGCAATTGATAGTGCGGGTTGCTGATAAAGACACCATGTTGAAGGTGATGGCAGACACGCGTCAGTATATAAGACAGCACCACCCTCAAGTCGAAGATAAACTTATACGTGTCAATATCGGCCCAGCAACGCCCGCGAAGATAGAAGCGCGCATCAGTGGTCCGGATCCAGAAGTCTTACGTCAACTGGCTCAGCAAGCCGAATCAATTTTACGCAACGATCCAGGGGCAATGAATATTCGCCACGATTGGCGCCAAAAGACCAAATTACTTCGACCGCAATTTGACGAAGCGGCGGCGCGCCGACTCGGCATTACTAAACAGGATGTCGACCATTTACTCAAAACCAACTTTGAGGGCCGAACCGTTGGCATTTATCGTGACGGAACCGATTTGCTGCCTATCGTTTCTCGCGCGCCGGCTCAAGAGCGAGTTGATTTAGATAACTGGCGTGAACTGCAAATATACAGCCCCGTACTCGATCGCTACTTGCCGCTAGGACAGGTGGTTCAAGATATTAATGTGGTCTGGGAAAACGCCCTAATTATGCGTCGTGATAGAAAACGCACGCTGACAGTGATGGCCGATCACGATGTCTTAGGCGATGAAACCGCGGCGGCGGTATTTGCACGGGTAAAACCCAAAGTTGAACAAATGAAGCTACCGCTTGGTTACTCTATCGAGTGGGGTGGAGAGCACGAAGCGTCGAATAAAGCACAGAAAGCACTATTTGGGTCTCTACCACTGGGCTTTCTGGCGATGTTTATTATTACCGTATTGCTGTTTAACTCAATCCGTTTAGCGACCGTATTGTGGACCACAGTACCGTTATCGATTGTGGGGGTCACCTTAGGCTTGTTAGTGCTGAATATGCCTTTCGGCTTTATGGCATTACTGGGCTTTCTCAGTCTTTCAGGCATGTTAATCAAAAACGGTGTCGTATTACTCGAACAAGTGAACGTTGAGCTCGAAGAAGGTAAGCCTGCGTATCAAGCTTTAGTGGATGCTTCGGTCAGTCGTGTAAGACCGGTATTTATGGCGGCTGCAACCACGATATTAGGCATGTTACCGCTATTATTGGATGACTTCTTTGCGAGTATGGCGACGGTCATCATGTTTGGTTTAGGCTTTGCCACGGTACTGACATTGTTTGTTGTCCCGGTGATGTACGCGGTTGTGCAGCGAGTCAAAACGCCTAAGTCGTCGTAGTCGATAACATCGGTTCATAAAAAAAGGCTTGCCAATACGGCAAGCCTTTTTTATCTACCAGTCGTCTTGGTTATGCCGACTTTTGTTCTGCAATCCATTGATTAATATGCTGTTCTAATACATCCAGTGGCACACTGCCGTTCTCGAGTATCGCATCGTGGAACTCGCGTAGATCAAAGTCACTACCAAGCTCGTCTTCTGCTTGTTTGCGCAGTGCTTTAATTTTTAATTCGCCTAGCTTATAAGACAGTGCCTGAGCGGGCCAAGTGATATAGCGATCAATTTCAGTTTTCACGTTATGTAACGATAGCGCTGTGTTGCTCGCCATAAAGTCAATCGCACGCTCACGGCTCCAGCCCATGGCATGCATACCCGTATCCACTACTAAACGAGCTGCACGCCACATTTCATAGCTTAAGCGACCAAAGTTGCTGTATGGGTCTTGATAAAAACCAGCTTCTAAACCTAAATATTCAGAGTACAAGCCCCAGCCTTCACCAAAGGCGGAAATATAGGTTTGCTGACGATACTCCGGTACATTTTCCATCTCGCCGGCGATAGCATTCTGCAAATGGTGACCTGGCACGGCCTCATGTAAGGTCAATGCGGGAATTTGGTACAAGGGACGACGGTCCAGTGCATAAGTATTAACCCAATAATAGCCCGCTTGGTCAGCCCGGTTTGAGCCTTTATAACGACCGGTTGTGTATTTCGGAGCGATCTCGTCCGGTACCGGTGCAATACCATAAGGTTTACGCGGTAACGTTTTGAATAAGCCAGGTAACTTTCCATCCATCTGCTTCGCAACTAACGCAGCCGTTTGCAGCAGCTCTTCCGGTGTGTCCGCATAAAACTGGTCATCGGTACGCAAGAATTCAACGAACTCATCGAAATCACCGTCAAAGCCTGATTCAGCGATCACTTCGTCCATTTCCGCACGAATACGCTTAACTTCGCTCAACCCAATTTGGTGGATTTCTTCGGCGCTCATATCGGTTGTGGTGTAATGCTCGATGCGATTCTTATAAAACGCCTTGCCGTTAGGTAAGTCGTATGCGCCGATAGAATCACGTGAGTTCGGCAAGTACTCGGTGACCATAAAAGTAAAGTAGTCATCGTAAGCGGGCATAATCTGGTTATCGATGACGGTACGCGCTTGTTGTTGCAACTCAGTCCAAGTGGCATCATCGATAAAGCGCGGTTGTTGTTTGAACGGGTCAAAATAAACGCTTTGCTCAGGATCTTGCACAATATAAGCAAGGATACTTTCTTCAAATCCTTCCATCGCGGCTTTAGGTTGCGTGTAGCCTTCCTCTATTGCCTTACGTAGCCAGTCAGTTTGCTGCGTCATATAACGCTGGACAGTAGCCAACTTACTGAGATAGTCGCGGTAGTCCTGAGTCGATTCAAAGCGCGTATAGCCCGGCATAAATGCGAGTGACGAATGAAACGAGCCCTCTGCTGTGAGTGGCATATAGTGGGCATTAAAGCGATACTCGTCTACGCTATTCTTTAACGAGTACTTGATCATGGCGTGGTTAATGCGGTCTTGTGTACTGAGTTGGCTTACATCAATAGCGTTCAACTGTGCTAACCAGTCGGCGTGCTTTTTGTAACGCGCTTGCAACGCATCCGGCGACATGTCGGGTAGTGCTGTTTTATGACTGGCGGACAAATCGTCCCATATCGTATTAGCGAGCGAATGAAATGATTGTGTAACCGAAGTTTGCTGACTGACCGCATTCGTTTCGGCATTAGGTGACGTGTGCGGTTGAGTTGCACATGATACCAGCGACATGATGCTGGCGGCTAAAATCAACTGGCGCATGATTTTGTCCTTGCGATTCTGTGTAATTTACAGGCATTCTATAATGCCTGCAGTTCCGATGAATGTAAAAATAACTAAAATAACGTTTAACTGGAACGGAGATACACTTTGTTAAAAGCGCAATCCGGAATTTGTGACGAGCCTAATCTACATGGGCTGAGTCTGTTTTGCCATGTTATGACCGATGATGTGGATGTCATGCGTCGCAAAATTGCTCGTATTCCATCGATTATCGATGAACTCAGTGACCGTTTCTCTGAGGCGATGCTCAATGGCTTTATCGCGGTAGGGAGTGAGTATTGGGATATTCTGTATCCCGACCGACGACCTGAGGGCTTTAATGGTTTTCCCGATTTACGTGAGGGCCACCGTGAAGCGCCCGAACAAGTGTATGATTTACTTATCAGCATCCGTTCTGATCGCTACGACGCTAATTATTTGGCGGCTCGTACGCTTAACGAATGGCTCGGTTACGATATTGAAATAGCCGAACATGTTCATAGCTTTCGTTATCTAGATGGTCGTGATCTGATGGGATTTATCGATGCGCCCGATAATCCTCGTGGCTTGCGCCGTCGCAGCGTAGCACTGGTCGAAAAACAACAAAGCGAGCAATTCGAACATAGTAGCTATCTATTCGTGCAAAAATTTAAGCACGACCTTAAGCGTTGGGATTACTTAGGCGCACAGCGGCAAGAGCAAATCGTCGGGCGTGACAAAGTCACGGCTGAAAAGTTGCCTGAAGCCGATATTGTCGGCGTCACCCATGCCAGCAAGGCGCGTTTGTTGGATAAAAATGAACAACCCATTCCATTGCTACGGCAAAATATGGCGTGGGGTGATACGCGAGAGCAAGGTATGTTAGCGATGTATTTTACGTGCCAGCCGAAGGCGGTAGTGAATTGGCTCAAGCAACGCTATCACGAAGACGACTCAAGCCAATACGATCCTTTACTCGATTACACACAAGCCATTGTTAATTCGGCATTTTTTGTACCGAGCCGTGCTTTTTTAAAGACCTCTGTGCAACCACAGACAGCTTAGCTTTTACTCTGCGTTATCGGGGACAACCGAGTGTGCTTCGAATAATGATTTTACTTTTTCTAAGGTAAAATCAATCTCAGAGACCTTTAACGGTGCGATAAAAATGGTGTCATCACCGGCAATGGTACCGAGTACGCCTTCCTTTTTACCGACCGAGTCGAGCAGCCGTGCTATCAGTTGTGCTGCACCGGGACTAGTGCGGATGATGACCATGACATCATTGTGCTGAATATCCAAAACAAGCTGGTTTAATGGTGCTTTGGCCGAGGGCACTGAGATTTCGGCCGGCAAACAATAAACCATCTCTTGTTTGGCATTACGAGTGCGTACCGCTCCATGTTTACTGAGCATGCGCGAGACCTTGGATTGACTGACATTACTAAAGCCTTGCTGCTTAAGTGCCTCAACGATTTCACCTTGTGAACCGTAGCGTTCTTCTTTCAATAATGCTTTAAATGCTGCCAGTAATTTTGCTTGTGTCATGCCCTTCGCCTAGATCAGTTTATTTGTATTTTAAGCCCTATTGGAGTACAGTTTTGCGCCATATCCGCATAACTATTCTATGCTTATGCAGTCACTAATCCAACATAAAAACGGAGTCTGAGATGAAAGTAGCCGTATTAGGGGCGGCCGGTGGTATCGGCCAGGCGTTATCTTTGTTGTTAAAAACTCAACTACCTGCGGGTTCTGAGCTGTCTTTATATGACGTTGCCCCAGTTGTTCCAGGTGTAGCCGTTGATCTGAGCCATATCCCAACTGACGTAAAAGTTACCGGTTATGGTAAAGATGATTTAGCGTCAGCACTTGTCGGTAGCGATATCGTTTTGATTCCAGCAGGTGTTCCTCGTAAGCCAGGTATGGATCGCTCTGACCTGTTCAATATGAACGCAGGCATCGTTAAGAATCTTGTCGAAGGTGTAGCAGATAACTGTCCAGACGCGTGCGTAGGTATCATCACTAACCCAGTGAACACCACCGTTCCGATTGCTGCTGAAGTGTTGAAGCAAAAGGGCGTCTACAATAAACAGAAGCTTTTCGGTGTAACCACACTCGACGTAATCCGCTCTGAAGCATTTGTTGCTGAACTGCGCGGTTTGAACCCTGCCAATGTTACTGTTCCAGTGATTGGCGGTCACAGCGGTACGACGATTCTGCCACTGTTGTCACAAGTTGAGGGTGTTGAGTTTACCGAACAAGAGATCAAAGATTTGACTCACCGTATCCAGAACGCGGGTACCGAAGTGGTTGAAGCAAAAGCGGGCGGCGGGTCTGCAACGTTGTCTATGGGTCAAGCAGCCGCTCGTTTCTGTCTATCACTGGTTAACGGCTTGCAAGGTCAAGACACTATCGAGTGCACTTACGTTGAAGGTCCAGGTGATAACGCGAAATTCTTCGCACAGCCAGTTCGCTTAGGCAAGAACGGTGCAGAAGAAATCTTATCTTATGGTAAGTTAAGCGCATTCGAACAGAAGTGCATGGACGACATGCTCGACGGTTTGAAAGGCGACATCCAGAAAGGTATCGACTTCGCATCGTAAACGCGGAGGCGAACAAAAAAACCGCATGCTGGCATGCGGTTTTTTTATGTCTGGCTTACGTGCTAAGCCTATTTATGCGACGCGATCAACCGCGAGATGAGTCAGCGCGATCAACGCTTGCTTGTATTCTGATTCAGGCAAAAAGACTAAACTCTCGCGCGCCTGTTGCGCCGCCTCAAGCGCTTTTTGACGAGTGTATTCGAGTGCGCCCGTGGCGTGCATAGCCGCAAGCACGGTTTCTAAGTGTTCGCGCCCATCACCTTGTTCGATGGCTTCTCGAATCAACTTGCGAGCAGCTTCATCACCATGCCACATAGCGTATAACAGTGGCAGTGTTGGTTTACCCTCCGCGAGATCATCGCCCGCGTTTTTGCCCATTGTTTCGCTATCAGACGTATAATCCATCAGATCGTCGACCAATTGGAACGCGGTGCCTAAATAGCGACCATAGTCAGCCAATTGTTCGGTCACTGTGCTGTCTTGTTCCGTGAGTATGCCGGCCAGTTGTGTCGCTGCCTCGAACAACTTCGCAGTTTTCCCATAAATAACGTCAAAATAGCGTGCCTCGGTGGTATCCGGGTCATTACAGTTCATTAACTGCAAAACCTCACCCTCTGCGATCACGTTCGTGGCATCCGCCAAAATGCTTAAAATCGTCATCGAGTCGAGCTGAACCATCATTTGGAACGCACGGGTATATAGAAAATCACCGACGAGTACCGAGGCTTCATTACCAAATACCGCGTTAGCGGTCTTGCGACCACGCCGCAATTCCGACTCATCAACGACATCGTCATGCAACAATGTTGCGGTGTGAATGAATTCGATAATAGTCGCAAGCGAGAGGTGAGCGCGGCCTTCATAGCCGAGTGCACGACACGAAAGAACAGCAAGTAGGGGACGTAAACGCTTGCCGCCACTATTCACGATATACATGCCGAGTTGGTTAATCAGCGCGACATCAGAGCTCAACTGTTCGCCAATGAGCGCGTTAACGCCTTGCATGTCGTTATGTGCGAGATCGTTAATGGACTTCAGATCCATCATAATATGAAATGCTTTACGTAAATTTAACGGAGATTGGATGTTACAATATATGAGCGCGTGTTACTAGCCATTGGCGGTGGAGATGGACAAGCTAAACAAAGGTCATGCGAAGTTGATAAAGAAAGCCAGAAATGACTTGCGATCCTTTTGTTTATTCAGTAGAATTCGCGACCTATTTTAAATTCGAGTGCCTAATGGGCAGTGGAGATTACTATGTACGCAGTATTCCAAAGTGGCGGTAAGCAGCACCGTGTGACTGAAGGCCAAATCGTCCGCCTGGAAAAACTGGAAGCAGCTACCGGAGACGTAGTTGAGTTCGACCAGGTTCTTATGGTTTCTGACGGTAACGATGTAAAAATCGGTGCGCCGTTAGTATCAGGTGGCAAAGTGACAGCTGAGATCGTTGATCACGGTCGTGGCGACAAAGTGAAGATCGTTAAATTCCGTCGTCGTAAGCATTCACGTAAGCAACAAGGTCACCGTCAGTGGTTCACAGAAGTGAAAATCACTGGTATCAACAGCTAATTTAAGGAGTAACGACACATGGCACACAAAAAGGCTGGTGGTTCTACTAAAAACGGTCGTGACTCAGAGAGTAAACGTCTGGGTGTTAAGCGTTTCGGTGGTGAGTCTGTATTGGCAGGCAACATCCTAGTTCGTCAACGTGGTACTAAATTCCACGCTGGTAGCAACGTAGGCATGGGTAAAGATCACACCTTATTCGCGACCGCGGAAGGTAAAGTTTCTTTCGAAACTAAAGGCAGCAAAAACCGTAAATTTATCAGTGTAATCACTGACTAATTACAGCTGTCCTAAAAGATTTGAAAAGCCCTGCCTTTACGGCAGGGCTTTTTCATATGTGCTAACCTTAGTATCCTCAAGAATTGTTCTAAAAGAAGTCGCTCATGAAATTCGTAGATGAAGTAGAAATCCGTGTGGAAGCCGGTGATGGTGGTAATGGCTGTATCAGCTTTCGCCGTGAAAAATACATTCCCAAAGGTGGCCCCGATGGTGGCGACGGCGGAGATGGCGGCGATGTCTATTTAGAAGCCGACGAAAACCTCAACACCCTTATTGATTATCGTTTTGAGCGCTTTCACCGTGCTGAACGTGGTCAAAACGGAATGAGTAAAAATTGTACGGGTAAGCGGGGTGAAGATATTACCTTAAAAGTGCCCCCTGGTACGCGTGCGAAAGATATTGATACGGGTGAGGTGATCGGGGATTTAACACGCCACGGTCAGCGCATCATCGTGGCGAAAGGTGGCTTTCATGGGCTAGGTAACACGCGTTTTAAAAGCAGTGTTAACCGTGCGCCACGACAAAAGACCAATGGCACCCCGGGTGAAGTGAGACAACTACAACTGGAACTGATGTTGTTGGCTGATGTAGGTCTATTAGGCATGCCTAATGCAGGTAAATCGACCTTTATCCGTTCGGTATCTGCCGCAAAACCTAAAGTTGCCGACTACCCATTCACCACATTAGTACCTAATTTAGGTGTGGTGCGACCAGCCGCCCATCACAGCTTTGTCATTGCTGACATTCCTGGCTTGATTGAAGGAGCGGCTGAAGGTGCTGGCTTAGGTATTCAGTTCTTGAAGCACCTAGAACGTTGCCGTCTACTATTGCACCTTGTCGACTTGGCACCGTTTGATGAAAGCGATCCTGTTGAACAAGCACGCATCATCATTGAGGAGCTCGAAAAATACAGTCCCAAATTAGCCGATAAACCACGTTGGTTGGTTATCAATAAAGTTGATTTAGTGCTTGAAGAAGAGCGTCAAGAATTAGTCGATGATTTAGTTGAGCGACTCGGATGGGAAGGTCCGGTGTATCAAATAGCTGCATTAGAAGGCCGCAACACGCAGCAGTTATGTCATGATGTGGTTGAGTATATCGACACCTTGCCGTCGCCTCATGAGGAGGCCCAAAAAGCGCAAGAGGAAGAAACCGTCGACTTTAAGTGGGACACATACCACGATGAAGTCCTTGAAGAGTATCAAGACGACGATCTCGATGATGATGATGACGACGACCACGGTGTCGAAGTCGTTTACCAAAAATAAAACCGTGTACAAGGGCGACGCAATGAAAATTTCACTGGTAGCGGCCATGGCAAATAATCGTGTGATTGGAAAAGATAATGCGATGCCTTGGCATATTCCGAGCGAGCTGAAATATTTCAAAAAGATTACATTGGGTAAGCCAATTGTTATGGGTCGCAGAACTTTTGAGTCCTTGGGACGGCCCTTGCCGGGACGCAAAAATATTGTACTTTCTACCCAACCTCGTCAGCATCAAAGCCCCGATGATGGCGTGGTTTGGGTGAGTAATGTCGAGCAAGCAATCGCCGCTGCCGGTGATGTTGAAGAGCTCATGGTCATTGGTGGTGGAAAAATTTATAAACTTTTTTTTCCTTACAGTGATCGGCTATATGTTACCGATATCGAACTTGATGTTGAGGGCGATACCCACTTTCCTGATTATCAAAAAAATCAGAACTGGCAAGAACTTGAGCGGCAATATGTTGCCGCGCCCAATGCCAAAACACCTGCATATACTACCCGTATTCTCGACCGTAAAAGTTAATAAACTGTTGTTCAATCAATAAATTACCTTAACATGCGTGATTGAATGAACGTTAATTTCATAGTATTATTCGCGGCGAAAAATTGAACAGTTGTAAGTGATGGGGGTCACACAATGAAATCATTTATCTTAGGTTCTTTGATCGCGGCAACAGCAGTTGCTGGCGTATCTTTCAGTCAGCCAGCTAAAGCACAAAACGAACTCGCGTTGAGCCTATGCACATACGTACAAGGCGATGACACCATGCGCCTACGCAAGAAATTACGTGATTCACGTGTTCGCATGCGTGACGTATACTCGGGCATCCAGTGTAACGGTCAGTCGCTTCTGCAATTTGCAATGACAAATGGCTCAAACGAAATTGGTACCTTCATGGTTGGTCGTCTTTCTGTTGACGATTTAGCAAGCTCTGGAGATTACCAGTGGGCACAGCAAAATGGTCACGGCGGTTCGCCTATCGCCGCTGCGATTAAAGAGCGTGCCGGTTTATAAACGCAGCTGTAAATAGATTGCAAAGGGCCTCCACATTGGGGGCCTTTTTTGTTTTTGTTAACAAACTGTTTCCATTCTTCTGTTGCTAAAACATGGTGATGGGACGAAAATAACTGCTTATCGCTTTTTTTAGGACATTTTCATGAACTTAGGTAATGAAAGTCGGCCGAGTACTCAATTGGGGTCGCGTTTAGTAGGGGTGCTTTTGGCTGCTGGTTTGAGCGTATTCAGCGCAATGACCAACGCACAGGATAAAGCAGAGCCGGCTGATAAAGACCAAGGCTGTTTCATTAAAGGGTTCTCTGAACGCTTAGCGTGCGGCTTTATTGCGGTCCCCGAAAACTATGAGCGACCCGATGCGAAGCAAATCAGTATTCATTACGCAATCATTCCTTCGATTCAAGAGAACGCACAACCCGATCCGCTATTGATTTTAGCAGGCGGACCAGGTCAGGCCGCTACCGAGCTTGCGCCGATGATTGCCCGCATATTTGCCGATGTTAGAAAGCAGCGCGACATCGTGTTAATTGACCAACGCGGTACAGGTAAAAGTAACCCGCTATCTTGCGACGTTAATCGCCCCGATGAATTAGTTCGCTCAGACGATGAGCAGGCACTTGATGAAGTTGCAGCAGAGTGTCTTGCACAGTATCCCGATGTTGATGTTGCACAGTACAATACGCCAAATGCAATTCGCGATTTTGAACGTGTTCGTGAAGCATTAAATGTCGAGCAATGGAACCTTTATGGTGGGTCGTATGGCAGCCGAGTTGGCCTCAAGTATTTGCAGCAAGCGCCTAACGCGGTTCGTACGGCAACCCTTGACGCGGTTGCTCCACCGCAAGTGGTCATCGGCCCATTTGGGTTTAATGGCAGTTTAGCATTTGAGAATATGCTACAAGACTGCCAACAACAGCAATCGTGCGCACAACGGTTTCCCAACCTTAAACAGGATTATGAGCAGGTAATGCAATCGCTTGGGCAGCAAAGCGTACTGCTCGACACACAGGATCCGCTATCAGCAGAAGCGATTCAAATTCGTCTGACACCAGGAAGGTTTAGTTCCGTGGTCCGTCTTGCGCTCTATAACCCCGCCACACGTCAGCTATTACCGTATGCCATTAGTGAGGCACGCGCTACCAACTATAAACCTATTTTAGGGTTGATGGGCGGCACCACTACAGCAGTACAAAATTCTATTTACTTAGGGCTGATGCTGTCGGTGGTATGTCGTGAAGACTTACCACGCGCGACTGAGAGCTTGTTACAGCAGGACGCCAACAACGAGTTTATTGGTGGTAAAACAGGCCAAGCTTTCGTCGACTTATGCCAGGGCTGGCAAACAACCCCGGCGCCGAGCGCTTTTGCGCAACCGGTTGAAAGCGAAAAGCCCGTCTTACTCCTATCCGGCACGCAAGATCCGGTCACACCACCACGCTGGGCGGATATCGCTGCACGGACCTTGCCGAATAGCGTACACGTGGTGGCACCATACGCAGGGCATACCATTGCGGGACACACTTGTGCCAACAAAATCGTTGCACAATTTGTCCGCAAGGGGAGTGTCGAAGCATTAGATACTCAATGTGTAAAGCAAAGGAAGCTGGCACCTTTTGTGCTGAATGCCAACGGAGAGGGCCTTTGACATGATTGAAGTAAAGTCGATAAGTAAGTCTTTTAAGACAGTGAACGCGCTGAGCGAGCTGACGTTTGCTGCGCGCGATGGCGAGATAACGGGATTGTTAGGACCCAATGGCGCCGGCAAGACGACCTGCCTCCGTATTATTTATGGACTCCTTCGTGCCGATTCGGGTGAAGCATTGATCGAACGCGTTGATGCTAATAAATATCCTTTAAAGGCACGCAGCAACTTAGGGATCTTTCCTGATAAATTCGGTCTTTATGAACGTTTAACGGTCCGCGAACAAATACGTTATTTTGGTGAGCTGCATGGGTTGAAAGGCGGTACGCTGGAGAAGAACGTGCAATCGGTCATCGAGCGGCTCGACATTGCTACACTTGCCGACCGAAAATCAGCGGGCTTTTCTCAGGGGCAACGCATGAAGGTTGCCTTGGCTCAAGCGTTGGTGCATGACCCTAAACATCTGATTTTAGATGAGCCCAGTCGCGGTCTTGATGTCATGAGTACGCGGATTCTACGTGATATTTTACGAGAGCAACGGGCAGCAGGCACCTGCATTTTATTCTCGAGTCACGTCATGCAAGAGGTGGCTGCATTGTGCGACCGAGTGGTGGTTATGGCCGGTGGAAAAGTTGCAGCTGAGGGGACGCCGGATGAATTGTGCCAGTTAACCGGTGAAACCGCCCTTGAAGATGCGTTCGTTAAGATTATTGGCAGTGACGAGGGGATAGCAGCCTAATGAGCGCTTACAAAACGATATGGAAAAAAGAGTTCAAGGATGCGCTCCGCGATAAGCGTTCAGTACTTGCGGCAATGTCGTATGCTTTCTTTGGCCCGATGCTGATGGCTGTTGCATTTTTCTTTTTGATTAGCCAATTGACCGATCCGAGCGACGTCAAAATAAGCATTGAGGGTAAGCAGTACGCACCTGAGCTCGTCGAACACCTGCGTGAGAACGGTATCGTGGAACGCGAAACCGATTGGCCGGCTGAAGTGACACCCATCGAACTCTCGATTCCAGAAAATTGGGCTGAAGCCATTGCCTCCGCCACGCCCATAGCGGTGACATTGCGCGCTGACTGGTCGGCACAGAAACAGCAAACCGATGTTAAGCGTGTCGAGCAGGCACTGCAAGCGTACTCCGCTCAGATAGCTAATTACCGACTAATTTTAAGGGGCATTGACCCGCGCGTTATACAACCTGTTCAAGTAGCAAAGCAAGACATGGCGACGCGGGGCTCTAAAGCTGCAATCATTATGGGCAGTGTGCTGGTGTTTATCTTACTTTCGGTATTCTGGTCGGGTATGAATGTGGCGATCGATATTAGTGCTGGAGAGCGCGAACGTAATTCGCTTGAGTTTTTATTATCCCAGCCAGTGAGTTCGCAGGCGATCGTCATTGGTAAGGTGCTTGCCGCCTCCTGCTTCGCGTTATTTGGAGCCATGCTGTCGCTGATCCTTATTCCTGTGATATTTAGTTTTGTGCCGCTCCATCAAATTGGCATGAGTGTTGATTTCAGTTTAGAGATGTTGTTAATCATGTTTTTGGCATTAGTGCCATTGGCATTGCTAGCAACGAGTCTGCAACTATTTGTGTCTTTTCGAGCGAAGAGCTTTAAAGAAGCGCAAACGTATATTAGTTTTCTGCTGATAATCCCGATGGCGGCGTCGTTCGGTGTCGAGTTTGCTCGTCTAAAAACGCCATTGCTTTACTATTTGCCGTTAACGGGGCAGCACCAAACTTTCTTATCATTAATCCGTGGTGAGGCAGTGAATTGGTTGGGTACAGGAGTGAGTGCGGTATTCACATTGCTAGTTGCAGTACTATTAACCTATTTAATCGGACGTATGCTAAAGAGCGAAAAAACCGTGTTTGGACTATAAGCATTGTGGGGTGTTAGCCCCACATATCGCGTAGCCGTCCGTAATGATAAAACGCCCACTGTCCAATACGACGAAAGCCGGCAAAGGGAAACGGTTTAAGGTTCGACTGATAATACGGCAGTGCTGGTAACGGCACACCGCAGGCCTTTTCCGCTAGCCTTTTACCCGCTAAAGCGCTAAAACTAACGCCCGCGCCACAGTATCCCATGCTGGCAAAAACATTGTTGTCGAGTTGCATGACGCGCGGATAATCATCCAAAGACACACTGACCCAACCGCTCCAAAAGTCATCCCAATGGGTGATGTCCTTTAATGCCGGGAAACTGGCGTGAAGGGCGGCGAGTAGACGTTTAGCGTAGCGAGGACTCTCGGCATGGGCGCCTCGAATCGCACCACGACCACCGAATAATAGTCGACCGTCTGGCAGTAAGCGAAAGTAATATTTAAGTACGCGCGTGTCCATGTAAGCGTAGTCGTCTTTGAGCCCCGTCGCAGCGAGTTGAGCGCGACTGAGTGGTGGCGTAACAATGACGCTAGAAACGACGGGCAGATTACGTCGTGCAAGTCCAGGGAACAGCTTTTGTGTAGTGTAGGCATTAGTGGCAAAGAGTACATCACGCGCGACGATTTCGCCTCGTGCTGTGTGTACCCGCCAGCCCTCATCCGAACGCTGCATAGCGATCGCCGCACAGTGCTCTACTAGCTGTGCGCCTGCTTGATGAGCTTGGCGAGCGACGCTAGCGGCTAGCTTTACTGGATTGATAGCAAAGCAATCATCGAACTTCAGACCCGCAAAGCCATGTTGTGTCTTGATGGTATCGGCAACCTGCTGTCTATCGAGCCACGTCACCGGCTGTTGAATCGAACGCAGGAATTGGTACTGCGCGCTCAGGGCTTTAACCGCCCCTTTATTATGTGCCAACTTGACGTAGCCACCTTCGCGCAGGTCACATTGATCGGGGCAGTGCTGGACATGCGCTCTGATCCGCTCCAGAGCGAGTTGATGTTCGTTCGCCACTGCGTAGCCGACATCCTTACCTAAACTATCGTGCCAGTGCTTCAAGCCGAGCCGACCGGTACTTTTCATGACAAAGCCAGCATTACGGCTTGAACACCCCCAAGCTAATTGCTCAGCATCGATGACAGTGACATCACGTCCCTGTGCACGAAGTTCAATCGCTGCATTTAACCCTGTATAGCCGCCACCAATGACGAGTGCATCAGTCGTTTTAGGCAGCTGATTTAAACTCGCTGGCCACTCGACTGAATGACCTGCCCAGTAACCTGCACGTGGTGCTGCCTTGGGTAGTTCGGTGTCATTAAGCGGATCGTACATGGACTACAGCCGCTCAGATGAAAAATAGAGTATCATTTCACCTGCTTTACAGTAGCAAGTACCATCGCATACGGGGCAATAATAGCCATCCTCAATAGAGGCTTGATACCAACGTTTAGCATGCGTGGTTATTAGTTCACCACCACACGCACTGAAGTAGCCATAAGCGCTGTTGTTCGGGCTTTGCATCCATATATGTGCGAGCCCCGCTTCACAACCTAGCTTTTTGGCAGCTTCAATACTGGCTGACAGCAGCTTTTTACCGACGCCCAAGCCACGGGCACTCTCGGCAACAGCAGCACATTTGAAATAGCAAATATGCTCTGGTGATACCTGCCATGCGGCTGGCGTGCATGCATCATCGATAGGCCACTGTCCCGGCGCTACCGTAAGCCGAACGCCGAGCACTTCGCCCGCCTTTTCGGCCAAAAACGAAAGGTTGATATCATCCGCTATGCCGGCATTGAGTAGCGCCGCGAGAGATTCCTCATTCAGATAGTTATCGCCGTGAACTTCGTTTGCCAAACTAATAACGGCCGCTGAATCAGCGGCCGTTATCGGGCGAATAGTTAATTCGTCTTGCATCATTAGTAACGATACTCATCAGTTTTGAATGGACCTTCGACCTCAACGTGGATGTAATCAGCTTGCTGTTGAGTCAAGCGCGTGATCACACCACCGAAGCCTTGCACCATGTAGCGTGCAACCTCTTCGTCAAGCTGTTTAGGCAAGACTTCAACACGCAAGTATTCTTTTTGCTGCTCAATCGACATGTCGGCAAATTTCTGCTGGAACAAGTGCATTTGTGCGAGCACCTGGTTGGCAAAAGAGCCATCCATAATACGGCTAGGGTGGCCCGTTGCATTACCCAAGTTCACTAAGCGACCTTCAGCCAGCAACAATAAGTAATCATTGTCATCGTCAGAGCGATAGATCTTGTGAACCTGTGGCTTAATTTCTTCCCAGCGCCAGTTTTTCCGCATGAACGCGGTATCGATTTCGTTATCGAAGTGGCCAATGTTACATACCACGGCGGTTGACTTAATCGCTGCTAACATGTGGCGGTCACAAACGTTCACGTTACCTGTCGTGGTAACCAATAAGTCGATGTTACCCAACAACGCTTTATTGATGGTGCTACCGTCGTCACTATTGACGCCGTCAATGTATGGCGAGACAACTTCATAACCGTCCATACACGCCTGCATCGCACAAATTGGATCAATTTCTGTGACTTTAACAATCATGCCTTCTTGGCGTAAGCTCGCGGCCGAACCTTTACCCACGTCACCATAGCCAATGACCAAGGCTTTTTTGCCCGACATTAAGTGGTCGGTAGAACGCTTAATGGCATCATTCAATGAATGACGGCAGCCGTATTTGTTGTCGTTTTTCGACTTAGTTACTGAGTCGTTAACATTAATAGCGGGTACACGCAGAGTGCCTTGCTTGAGCATATCGAGTAAGCGGTGAACGCCCGTTGTGGTTTCCTCGGTAATACCGTGGATCTTCTCCAACATTTCTGGGAATTGCTCGTGGATCATCAGCGTCAAGTCGCCGCCATCATCCAAAATCATATTTGCATCCCAAAGCTCGCCATCTTTCTTGCAGGTTTGTTCTAGGCACCACTCGTATTCTTCTTCTGTCTCGCCTTTCCAAGCAAAGACTGGAACGCCGGCTGCAGCAATGGCCGCGGCTGCGTGGTCTTGAGTTGAGAAGATATTGCAAGAAGACCAGCGCACGTCCGCACCGAGTTCAACCAAAGTTTCGATAAGTACAGCCGTCTGAATGGTCATGTGGATACAACCAATAATACGGGCGCCTTTAAGCGGCTTCTCATCCGCATATTTACGACGAATAGTCATCAATGCAGGCATTTCAGATTCGGCAATCGCAATTTCCTTGCGGCCCCAGTCGGCGAGGCTAATATCTGCCACTTTAAAGTCGGTGAACTTAGGATCGTTTAAACTCATAATGCTACCGTTATCCTTTGCATAAAAAATGGGTGTTAAGCGTAGCTTAGCAGCTTTTCCAAAAGTTGCTGTTGACGCTCTTTGCTCAAGCGCGCGCCGAATTCAGTCACAAGCTCCGCCGCAGCCAAACTGGCGAGTCGACCGGCTTGCTCAAGCTGCATATCTTGAGTAATACCGTACAGCATCGCACCTGCGAACATATCGCCTGCGCCGTTAGTGTCGACCGCTTGAACAGGAACGCCTGGAATGTGGATCTGACGTTCAGCATCAGCAATTAACGCACCTTCTTTACCGAGTGTGATAGCAACGGTCGATGCGCAGTTTAATAAACGTTGTGCAGCGGCGTGTGGATCCGTTTCACCGGTTAAAAGTTCTGCTTCTTCTTTGTTACAGAACATCAAGTCGACACCGCCATCAAGGATTTCATCAATACCATCGCGGAAGTATTTAACCATCGCGGGATCGGAACAGGTCATGACAATCTTTGTGTCATTTTCGCGCGCAATGCGTTTTGCTTCAGCGATAGCCTTACGTGCGATTTCAGAAGTAATTAAGTAACCTTCGATGTAGAGGTATTTCGCTGCCGCAATTGCGTCCGGATGGAGCTCATTGGTAGATAAATCAGCTGTAATACCCAGGTGTGTGCGCATGGTGCGTTCTGCATCGGGAGTTACCATCACCAAACACCGACCTGTAGTGCCATCATTATCTTGGCTGGTGAGGTTAGTCTGAATGCCGACATGCTCAAGGTCACGCTGGTAAAAATCGCCCGCTTCGTCGTTAGCGACTTTACAGCAATAAAAAGCAGAGCCACCAAACTGTGCGAAGGCGACCAGTGAGTTAGCCGCAGAACCACCGCCACATTGCTTTTTAAGTTCACCCATTGTGCTGAGTTCGGCGATCAGTTTGTTCTGATCGTCTTCCTCAATGAGTGCCATCATGCCTTTTTCCAAATGGTGTTTGGCTAGGAAGTCTTCACTGACTTCAAATTCCTGATCGACGAGTGCGTTGCCGATGCCAATTACATCAATGGTTTTCATAATTACTTTCGGTTGCTTATTAGGGCGCACAGTATATACGAACTCGACCTCAGGGTCGATAAATGAACAATAGCAAACACAGAAAAACCTGCACGATAACCACGATGTCGAGCCAAATCCCTGTTAAATCGCGTTTTTGCAGTAGTTTTTGGGTGGCGGAGGGGCCATCAAAGCGGGTCCGAGCTATGCGCTTTTGTTGGTATTTCTGCGGGCCCCCTAAACTAACACGATGCAGTCGACTCAGCACATCGAGCCAGAGAAACGCCCCGATCGACATACCATGACCTTGGCGGACCGGCGTTGCTGGGCGCGATCTTGCAAACCACGCCAGAGGCATTAATAGGAGCGCTGGAACAAACAAAGTGAGGGTCTCGATAGTGCTATACAACCACTGTGAAGACACACCAAAGAAGCGATACCGAGGCGCCGTTTGTGGCCATAAATGATAACACTCAATAATTAAGCGAACGCCCAGCGCGGCGGCTGAACCGGCTACATACCAAGTGATAAGCGGTGCCAGCACGTTAACCAGAAGTATGCGTAGTCGAACTTCTAAAATCGCCTTAGCTAAACCAAGTGGACTTAACTGCTCGCAATCATAGGCAACAAAGCGACTGACAATAGCGCGTGCGGCACGTTTTTGCCCCTTGTTGAGTGCGCGAGCGGCGAGCTTTGTAAGGTCAAAGGTCCGTTTATATTTTAACGCAAACCATAGCCATATCGCCGCAGTGAGTTGATGTAACTCGGCGCTCATTTGAATAACGATTACAGGTGTCAGACAGATGACTAACAATAAGCCCAATAATAAGGTGCCGGCAATTGTTTGCTGTGTCGCGCCGTGCTCTGGATGGCATACTTTGTCTGTCAGAAATTTGGCAAATAGACGAAATACGGCTAACGGGTGCCAGTGTTCCGGTAACGAAAAAAAGCGCTCGAGAATGAGCGCTAATGTTGCAAGTACGATGGGGTGGTAAAACCACTGCAGGTATTGAGTGTCCATTACCGCAGTTTTACAGAGTCTACCTTAAGCTGCAATAGGCGATTCTTCGCTTTGTTTTCCGTTGTGAGTGGCCGTTTGCGGCTGCGCTTTGTTGCCGCCCGGGACGGCCGCCTTAATATGCTCTGCTTGCTGGATCTTGGCGTGAATGTACTGATTTAGCTCAGCAACTCGGTAACCTGGCTGCGCTTTAAAGCGCAGAAATGGAAGGCCCGCGGCCGCTAACGCATTCTTTAAAAACAGGTTACGCTTTTGTTGGTTCAGTTGTGGCGATGCAGGTTCAAGTTCAATAACCGCCTTAATTTCCATCGTCTCAATGTCACACAGTACATAGTCAAGAATACGATGGCTCGCTTTAGTTTGCGCATCCTTTTGAGCGGCGCGAGATAGGCCGCTTTTGACCGCTACGATATCGCTTAGACGCACTTTGGTGAAGATTCTAAAATCGTCACTGACGGCTTTATCAAGTAAGGTAAGGAACTGTGCTTCTTGAGCCGAACAAAACGTGACATCTTTCATCTTATATGGATAAGGCACGTAGCTTTCCGACATACGGCTAGCAATAACAGCCACAGCGATTAATACACCAACGAACAATAAAAGAATAATTTCCATCGTGACACCTCAACAAAAGTTTGACGGATGATTTGTTGAGGTATGTGTTGCAACTAGTGTGCCAAAAATAAAAAAGCTTGGCGATTTGCCAAGCTTTCTAAAACATCTCAGTTGGTACTGAAATTACGAGCTGTAACCACCTTTAATGCCTTTCGTGGTGACACTGACAGCGTCGTGCGCATGCAGCGACTCGTAATGATTTACGCGAACCCAGAAGTCTTCAAAAATAGGCATCTGGTTGAGCTTGTGTTGTAGACGGCGAGATGCGTCCTCACAGAACATCAAGTTTTGTCCATTAAGGCGAGCAAACTCTTGTTCATCTTCGCGTTTAACCGCGGCTTGAACCGGTGTTTTAAGCGCATCTTCGATGGCATCCACGAGCGCCACAATGGGGAACTCTTCGACGCTATCGCTTAGAGCAACCTTAACTTGCGCTGTTGAGCGCTGGCTATGCGGCGTTGCAACGATACCCTCTGTACTACCTAACCATTGATGAATGGTCGCTTTATCAACGCTATCCTGACCAGCAAACTTTTCGTCAAACGCTTCCTGAATAAGCTGACGAGCCAAAGCGGCTGAACAAGGGCAGGTTGATGAATAAGGTACATCGACGGCTAGCTCTAGGTTTAAATGACCTTCGTCGTAACGGCCGGTTAAACTGACTGGATAAGCCTTCCAACCTTTTTTGCGACTAATCAATGACTCACGGCGTAAATGATAGTCAAAATCGAATTTTATAAATGCACGGTCGCTGATGTCTTGATGGCTCTCAATAAAGTCGCGCAACAATTGCTTCAGGGACGCATGACTTAATTCACCCTCAGTCGATAGCTGATCTAAAAGAAGATAAAGGCGAGACATGTGAATGCCTTTAGCTTTTGGATCTTTTAGGTTAACAAAAGCTTCAACGTGAGCTGCAACAGGACGCTCGGAAGCATCAGACGCTGCAACCATAATAGGTACTTCGATATTGCTCATGCCAACCCAATCCAAGGTCCCTTCAGTCTGGGCCTGCGTTTGGTTAGCTACATCGGGCATACTGTTCGGCATTCGTTTGGAACTCCGCTCTTTCTTCAATTTATCAAGCATAAACTTCAAGTCCAGTAGTATATCTTAGATAGGGGGATCATTTCATTCCCGAAGCTAAAAATTAATCAAATAAAACCGATTAAAGGTATCGGTTGACTCAATGTACGATTACGCACAGGATAAGGTTTTAGATTTAGAATGGATAAGATATGACAAATTCTGATGTACTCGATACCGAATTGCTGCAGCAATATTATCAGTCGCTGGGCAAAGAGGGCTTAGAGCTAAGCCTGCAAACCTTTGACAAGGTTATTCAAGGGTATGCGAGTTTACTCCATGAGGCTGCTAAGAATAAAGACGAGGCCGCTTTGCGTTCGCAAGCGCACAAGGTGAAGGGTGCCTGCCGTTCTGTGGGACTCAAGTCACTTGCGGTTTACATGGAAGATTTAGAGAAAAAGCAATGGGACTGGCCTAAAGCCGAACAGTGGTTGGTAAATTGGGCTGACAGCGTGATCCCACACCGCCAGCAAATTCAAGCTTGGCTAGAGCAACAGTCTCACTGAGACTCTTGCTCAACCTCACCAATAAAGCGGTAGCCTTCACCGTGAATAGTCGTGATTAGATTAGGCGTTTCAGGGTGCGATTCAAAGTGACGACGAATACGACGAATCGCAACGTCAACCGTACGGTCATTTGGACGTAACTCACGATCCAACATACGCTTTACTAAAGTTTCGCGGTCAAGAATGCGACCTGGGTTCGTCAGAAACAGTTCCAATGCGCGATATTCGCTCTTAGGTAATCTGAACATCTGATTATCAGGTGAGTAGAGACACCGGCTATCACTGTTTAGACGCCAACCGTGAAAGTTGAACTGAACACTGTCGTTATCCACGGGGCTGCTCGAACGTGAGGACTCAATGCGGCGGCATAAGTTGCGCACACGAATTGTAAGCTCTTTCGGATTGTAAGGTTTGATCAGATAATCATCTGCGCCGAGTTCTAGGGCAAGTAAACGATCATCTTCACTGTCTCTTCCGGTTAAGAAGATAAGGCCAATATTATCTCGTTCGCGTAAAGACTCTGCGAGCTCTAAACCGTTTTTACCCGGTAAGTTAACGTCCATAATAACGACGTCAATACGCTCTTGGCGCATGATATTTTCCATCTGCAAGCCGTCAGCAGCGTCAAATACTTCATAGCCTTCTTGCTGAAAGAGTCGCGTTAATGTTTGGCGAGTAACCACCTCATCTTCAACAATTAAAAGTCTGGCGTTCATAAAGCAGTGCGTTCCTAGCAATTAGTTCGAGTGACGAATTGAAAAGTACTGAATACAGTCCTATTGATGCCACATTATGACTTTTGTTCAAAAATTTTCAACAAAAACCCAGATTAAGTTTGATTTTCGCACGATTTAACAGGAAAACGAACAATAAATTCGACTCCGTGATTAAGCTCGCTGAAAAAGTGTATTTGTCCCCCTAATACTTGAGTAACCAAGTTATAGACCAGATGCAAGCCTAAGCCACTGCCACCCGAACCTCGCTTTGTGGTAACAAAGGGGTCAAAAATTTTCTTACCAATATCATGAGGAACACCTCGACCATCGTCTCGGTAGGTTATTTCTAGTTCATCTTCGCGACGCTCAAATAAAATATCCACTTGACCTGCATCGCGATTATCAAAGCCATGCATCATTGAGTTAGTCACCAAGTTAATCAAGATCTGATTGAGGGGGCCCGGTTTAGTCACTACACAAAGCCCGGGTGCATACTCAATGTTAATTGGGAACTGCTCGGCATTTAGACGCCGTGGCTTCACGGAAATCAGCATGTCACGCGTGAATTGCTCAATATCAATGGCTCGATCAACCTCAGAAGACTGGTCAACCGCGACTTGCTTAAAGCTGGTTACCAAGTCCGCAGCACGATTTAAGTTGCGATAGATAATCGATAAGTTCTCATCACAATCCTCTAAAAAGCGTGCAAATTCATTTGTAGAAATGCGCTTCTCATCGAATTTCTCACGCATCACCGCTAGTTTATCTTGTAGCAGTGTTGATGCAGTTACTGAAAGTCCGATGGGAGTATTTACCTCATGCGCAACGCCAGCAACCATATCGCCGAGTGAAGCCATTTTTTCTGACTCAACTAACTGGCCTTGATATTTATGTAGCTGTTCAAGGGTGGTGAGTAGCTCTTGGTTCGATTCGCGCAACGCCTTAGTCCGTTGCGTCACTTGCTGTTCGAGTTCCGCATTCAGTTGGCTGGCTTCGCGCTCTGCCTTTTGTTGACGCAGAATATGATGCTGTACACGCTCAAGCATGATGTTGAGTGCATTGCCGAGCTCATTAAATTCGTTCACGCGAGACTCGGGTAGCCGCAGGCCATAGTCCTTATTGCGCGAAATCTGTGAAACGATATCAACAATGCGATCCAGCGGCTGACTCAGTATACGGCGTAGGCGCAAAGTCAGTAGCGCGCATATTAACAAGGTGAGCACGAACACAGTGCAGGCGACGGCCAACGAACGAAGCTTAAACAACCGCAACTCGTCGCTGCTGGCGCGTAAATAAACATAGCCGACAACCTGACCATCGAGTTGAATAGCCTGCGCAACCTCAATGTAATCAGCTTGTAAACGAGGTTCAGAAAGACGCTCTATTTGCGCAAACTTGGCTGGAATAGGTGCTAGCCCTTCTTTGTTATAACTTGAGAAAAAGCTTAGATCACCACTGACGGTGTCGATTTTATAAATATGGACATGTTGAATAAATTGATTGTTACTCAGTGTCGCCAGTCGCCGCTGTTCGGCTGTATTGTCGCTAAACGCCAAGTTTTGAACCGCGTGCACCGCTATCATACGGGCATCTGATTCACTGCGGTCTAAAAGTGCTTGGCGGTACTGACTGACCTGACTAAATAGATTGATACTGAAACCGATTGCCAAGGCGACAACGGTGATCAACAGTACAATGTAAATGAGGCCTCTTTTGAGCGAAATGGTCTGCATTATTATGACGCGTGGACGACTTTGTTATCTTGTTTAGTCTATGTTATCAAATGGTTAATGAGTGTGCATCCAAATCTATGCAAATTCAACGTGAAGAATTGTATATTCAACTTAAACGCTTGCTTCTTAAGACTTTAAATTTTCCATCGTCGGCGACCTCGAGGCAATGACCAAAAACGCGTTGGATATGCTCAGGCCAGGGTAAAAAGCGGTTAGCAACAATCATTAACTGACCGCCTTGACGCAATTGTTGATACGCATGTCGGATAAAGTGCTCGCCAATGTCGTAATCAGTGCGTAAGCCAGTATGAAAGGGGGGATTGCTGAGAATCCAGTCGAGTCCGCCAGCGTCTAGTTGCGGTAGACCGTCTGCTAGCATCACCTGACCTTCAATACCGAGCGCTTGCCAGTTCATCTGGGTACTGGCAATGGCCATTGGGTTAACATCCGAAGCAATGATCTCGACATCATACTTAAGTTTCACTAGACCACCGATCACACCACTGCCGCAGGCAAAGTCGAGCACCTTGCCTTGACACTCGTCGGGTATGTGTTCAAGCAATAATGCGGTGCCTGGGTCTAGTCGACCTTGACTGAATACCCCGGGCAGTGTGTTGAAATGCGCTTGGACACCACGCCAGTTAACTTCAAACGAGGGAGCTACCATGGGATAGTCTTGCGCCGCTTGTGATTCCAGTACCCGTGTTTCGAATAATTGGCAGTGGTTACCTGATGCTAGTTTTTTCGCTTTTACGTAGCCGACAGGTAATTTCTTTACCAAGCTCGTCACACCACCGCGCTTCTCGCCAACGATAAGAATAGCGGCATGGGGGGCTTGTTGAGCGATTTGTTGTAGCAACCACTGATTAAGTGCTTGCTCTTTCGCAACGACTAACAAAATGAGTTCGTAGTGCGCAAGCACCGGCGCTTTGGCTTGGCAGAGTCCGTGACTATAGTGTTGCACGTGTCCAACATGCAGACACCACGCATGTTCGAAAAAGGGCGCGAGCTGACTACCATCGGGATGTATTACAAGGCGTTTGTTGCGCGGCGTAGCGAGCCAACTGGCATCACTATGTCGACTGAGTAAGCGCGCAACAGCATCAGAGGTCGATTGAACGGCCATAAGCTATCGTAGGATATCCATTCTTAGTTCGTGATCTTTCAATAGTAACAGTGTACCACCCCGATGCTCTTTCATGCGGAGTTTTTTGCGCTCATGCTCTAATTGAACACCGGGAAACACCTCTTTTGCGGCGACAATTCTCAACGTAGGGTGGTTCTTTAATGAAGCGCGCATCACTTTAAGATCATTTTGTACGCCACGCATGCGATTGAGCTCATTGTGCGCCGCCGTGCGTAAGGATTGTTTGAGTGACTTTTGCTGTTCATTATTGGCCAGTGAATTGCAGCGCTGTAAGCCCAATTTAATGCGCTTCAAACTGTGGGTGGTCACGCGTAACTGACGGTATAAATCTGTTAAGGCTTGCACATCACTGGGCGTTGGCGGCGGCACCGAAAGCAAGAACCGTGTAAGTGTACCCGCACGAGCACCCAGTTGACCCGCCGAGACATTAGCACAGGTTTCAAAGGTACCTCCAATCACTTTACCGCGGGCACTGGTATCTTGACCGCCAATGAAGGCTTCTCCCGCACATTTAACGTGACAGTGCGTGAGTTGGCGATCGATGGTTAGTGATTGCTTACATTCTAAAAAAGCATATTGAGCATAGGCGCACCAAATCGAAGCACCCGCATCCATTTTTGAAGATAAGTGCGGGATGTAGGCTTCGTCGGCTTGCAGGCGCTCTTCATCTTCAGAGGATATATGACCAATACAGCCCTTACGCACAGTGATACTTCCACCTGCATAAAGTTGTGCAGAATCAACGTAGCCTGCGACCGTGATATCGCCGGTGCATTCGACACGCATACCTTCAGTGACATTACCTGTCACGATCACGCTGCCTTTAAACTTTACGTGACCCGTCGAGACATCCACGGTTTTCAACGTTAGCACATCGTCAACATTGGCCGAATTATGAGTAAACCAGGGCATGCCTGTTCGATCAGCTACAATTAGCATCGGGTCATTATCGGCGATGCGAGCGCCTTCGCCGGGCACCATTTCAGCATCTTCACCGTCGATGGCCTCAATCACATCGCCCTTTACAGTCGTGCCTTGACGGCCTCGGGTCGGTGGATGTTTTCTAAGTAGAGGGTCACCTTCAAGAACGGTAATTTGTTCGCCCAAATCACGCATATCGACCGTGCCATCTTCACGTTCTTGAGGCTGTAAAACACGTTGCCGAGCATCATCAACAAGCCGTTCAAACCAAGCATTCTCGCCATTTTTAGCGGTTACACCGCGTGCAATGGTGGCTTCGAAGTTACTTCCTGGCTCAACTTTGAGTGAGTGACTAATGACCTTATCGACCATTTTACGTTTAATACCCGCGACAACACCTGCGGCTTTTAATGCCTCTAAAATATCTTGTCGTTTGATGGGCTCGCCACCTCGGGCTGCGTCGCAACTAATAGTTGCTGTCATGTGGTCATCACTGATAACAACATACAACTGGGCATCTTCGAGCGTGGCTACGCGTTCATTGTAATGACTGGAGGAGGAATGTTCTTTGCCTTGCCATTGTAAGAAATTATTGGTGACTTGGTTAAAGGCGTTGTCATTTACCAGCAAAGCATCAGCAAAACGACTCATCTCAAAGGCCGTCTTAATCTTGCCCGCGTCGATACCGTCAGTCGATTTTAAAATACTGACGTAAACATCGTCGCCGGAGCGTTCGAACTGTATCGCTTTGTCGGACTCTGCCATAACACTTTATTCGAATGTCTATTGTTATTGTTATATCGGCAGATAATAACGAAAAATAAGAAAGATTGCCCGAAATTTGATCAGATATTTTGCTTTAAGTGTTGGTTAATGGCTACAAGCACTGCGTCCAACTGCACTTGTAAATCGGCTAATCCATTATTTTTTTTCGATTTTTCAATAGTTGTCCAGTTTTTAAATAGGTCGGCTGCAGAGTCGCTGAGGGGTTGAGCACCAATCGTGGCGCTCAACCCTTTTAATGAGTGTAGTTCGTGATATATCAACTCGTCAGAGGCCGTTGCATCAAACACTGCAGCCTGCGCGTATTGCTCACAGAACGCCTGTAAAACGGCGCGGTAGGTAGCCGTTTGCTGATCGCAGTGACGCAAACCCTGTGCAAAGTCGATTAAAGTCGTGTTGCTATTACTCATACGTTTCAGTGAACGAATCGATGATATCGGTCGCCTCTTCTAAACTATCTGACTCAAATTGTGCGATATTGAATAAAGCTTCCCCTTCATTTGCCACTGGGATGTTGGTACAGCCAATGATAATGCCCGGAACTGGTGAAGTGATCACGTCCACATCGTCACCATGAGGGCTGGCAATGTGCGCCAACACTTGGTCAGGTTGTACGGTTTGCCCCAGCTCAACTTTCCTAAGCACTAAACCATCTTTCTCGGCACGAACCCAAGTCGAGCGGCTCGAAATGACCGGCGATATACGGCGACCCTGGCGGCGTCCTCTAAGCATTTTGAGATGTTTAAGGACGTTAATCACGCCAACCACACCTGAATTAATTGAGGCATCATCAAACCGCAATGCCTCACCGGCTTCATATAAAATAAGCGGAATATCTAAACTATTTGCCAGCGCACGCAATGACCCATCGCGTTCTTTTGAGTTAAGAATTACCGGTGAGCCAAAGGCTTTTGCCATGGCGAGCGCTTGCGCGTTATCGATATCCACTCGAATTTGTGGCAAGTTGCTACGATGGATGGCACCGGTGTGCAGATCGACAATATGCGAGGCCTTCTGCACTAATTCTTCATTAAACAGGTGGGCAATACGCGAACCCAGAGCGCCTCGCTCGGAGCCCGGGAAGCAACGGTTTAAATCACGGCGGTCGGGCAGGTAGCGCGATTGCTGAATAAAGCCAAACAGGTTGACGATGGGCACGACGATCAGGGTGCCCGCAAGCTCGAGTGGATTTATACGTTGTATGATCTGTCGGCAAATTTCGATGCCATTAAGTTCATCACCGTGGATAGCAGCACTCAGTAATAGCACCGGACCCGGCTTTACGCCATGGAATACGTCGACTCGCAGGTCAAGAGGTGCGTCATTATATAGCCGTGCAGCGGGTAGCCGCACATGTTGGTGACTGCCTGGCTCAACGCGGCAACCTGCTAATTCAAATACCGCCATACGCGGCTTTCTTGCTGCCATTAGCCGCGACCCTTCGTGCGTGTTTTATGAGCTTTAGCATTCTTCTCCATAAAGGCAATGATCTGACTCGCAACATCCTTTTCGGTTGCTGCCTCAATACCTTCTAAACCGGGTGACGAGTTAACTTCCATCACCAAGGGCCCATGGTTCGAACGTAACAGGTCGACGCCCGCCACATTGAGCCCCATGGTCTTCGCTGCCTTTACAGCGGTAGCGCGTTCGGCCGGAGTGAGTTTAATCAGTGATGCGCTGCCACCACGGTGTAAGTTCGAACGAAATTCACCTTCCTTGGCTTGGCGCTTCATTGCCGCGATCACTTTATCGCCAATAACAAAGCAGCGAATATCCGCACCACCTGCTTCACGAATGTATTCCTGCACCATGATATTGGACTGCAAACCCATGAATGCTTCAATAACACTTTCAGCGGCTTGGCGGGTTTCTGCTAATACGACACCGATACCTTGCGTACCCTCGAGTAATTTGATCACCAAAGGTGCACCACCGACCATATCGATGAGATCTGGAATATCCTGCGGCTGACTTGCGAAACCGGTCGTGGGTAGACCGATCCCCTTGCGTGATAGCAATTGCAACGAACGCAGTTTGTCGCGACTACGAGAAATGGCAACAGACTCATTCAGAGGATAGGTGCCCATCATCTCAAACTGACGCAATACGGCGGTCCCATAAAAGGTAACAGAAGCACCGATTCGCGGAATCACACAATCGTAGTAGGGCAGCTCAACACCGTGTTTATGGATCGATGACTCACGCGCATTAATGTTCATGTAACAGCTCAATGGATTTAGCACATCGACCTCATGACCCCGTGCTTTTGCGGCTTCGACTAAACGGCGTGTAGAGTAGAGTTTTGAATTACGGGATAGAATGGCGATTCTCATGTGCGCTCTCCTAGTTGATGAGCTAGTTCAGGGTTTACCATAAAACGCTTACGCATGGCTTGTCGACCAAGTAACATACGAAACTTCATTGTGTCACGATTAGTCAGGGTCAGTTCAATCGGGCCCTCAAACTCGCCCAAACAGAGTCGAGTGCGAATAACATAACGCACCTCTGTGTGACCGCCAGAGTCAGTGACTTCGCGCTGGTCATGAATAGGGGCTTCAAAAATATGTTCTTCTAGACTGTCTTGATGGGGATGCACAAACACACGTAGCCATGGTTTACCATCCTTTTCAAACGGCTCTAATTTAAACGCATGTAGGCACGATGTTTTGGCACCTGTATCGACTTTCATATGAATCGCATCAATACCAATATCAGGTAACCGACCCCATTCCTTCCAACCTAAAATTTCCATTCATTTCTCCATTCGATATTCGCAGCGCTTAATTACACTAAATATAAATAAAGGCAAGAAAATTTTGTTTCTAAATCATCATTTACAAGTTGATCAAAATTAGCTTCATTTGCGTTACCTTAGATCACGCGACAAACAATTGATACGAGGAATATAATCATGGCGGCTTGCCCATCATGTGATTGTCAGTCTGAATTAGGCTTTGACATCAAAATGGCTTTTCAGCCAATCGTTAACGTGCATAACAGCGACGTCTTTGCTTTCGAAGCGCTGGTGCGCGGCGCGAACGGCGAAGGCGCGGGTGAAGTACTGTCGCGTGTGAACGATTCAAATAAATATACGTTTGATCAAACCTGCCGCATGACGGCAATCGAAACTGCAGCGCGTATACAACTGCCGTCAAAGGTCAGTATCAACTTCATGCCGAACGCCATTTACGAGCCAGAAACTTGCTTAGCACAAACGCTTAAAACAGCGCGAAAGACAGGCCTGCCACGCGAGAATATTATTTTCGAAGTGACTGAGCACGAGAAAGTCGAAAATCACAGTTTGTTGGTCGATGTATTTAAGACCTACCGCGAGCACGGCTTTTTAACCGCGATTGATGATTTTGGCGAAGGATATGCGGGACTCAACTTGTTGGCTGACTTTCAGCCGGATTTGTTGAAAATCGATATGAAGCTGATCCGCAATATCCACGAAGATCGAATTAAAAAAGCGTTATTCGCTGCCGTTCAGCGTGCCGCCGAAGAGCTCGGTATTACGCTAGTAGCAGAAGGTATTGAGACCATCGATGAATACTACTACCTGAAATACAACGGTGTTGAATTGATGCAAGGTTATTTGTTTCAAAAACCCGAAGTGGAAGCTTACACAATCCCCGATTTCGAACGTTTGAAGCGCTAACTATCATCACTTTGCTTGGCTTCTTGGCGCGACGCTTGTAGCCGCTGTAAATGGCCTTTGAATTCGTAGATGTCTCTATCGAGTGCGTTTGCGCTAACGTAGAGATCATAGCCAAGTAATTCGCGCATTTGCTCCATACGTCGGCCAAAAACAGCGATAAGACCTTTGTAAACCCGACCTTCCGAACTGACAAACCGTTCAGGGATATCAAAGTATTCACTGTAATCGGCTTGATCGGGCCGTTCATGGCGCAGCGCCATCGTCATTAATTGGCGCTGTTCGAATAAGATGGCAGAGGCCAAACGGGGTGAAATCGACTGTAATATGGCGTCATTGTTATATACCCGAAAGCCGAGGAAAGGCGCGTCCTCTAAGTCCATCAGTCGATGTACTCGCGGAATATCAAATCGTACCACGTTATCCCAGTCCAACTGCCATTCGCCCTTGCGATGAATGTAGCGAATCGTATCGGGCGTAATCACTAGTGAAACAGGGGGCTCAATGAGCTTCCCAATACCCAGCAACAACAGGATCCCCGCCGCGGCGCCGAGAACCACGGAAATACCAACAGGGATATCATCGCGAATTAGATGCATAAACACCAACAGTGCGATAAGACCAACGGCTATGGCACAAAAACTGATGGCATTTCGTTTTGCTTGTGGAGTGACATTAAACTGCATTAAACACCTGCTCTAGTATGGTTCGCGTGAATGTTTTCTTGAGATAAAAACCACGCGGACGCACTTGGATTATTTGTCCATCAGGGCCCACCGCGTCGGTTAGTGCGCGCCCATCCGCTGCTTTCGGTCGGATCTGTAAAAACTCGCCTTGGCGTGCGGTGATAGCTTCCACTTCGCCGAGTGCAATACGATCCATATGTTCTTCCCAGTCACGTTGTAAGGCAAGCTCCTGTTCTGCGGTGGGGCGCCACAAGAACGGCTGGCCGACCACACGCTGAGCGAGCGGTACCGCGCGACGCCCATCTATGGGTAACCACAACACACAGCTTAACTTATTACGTACATTGCTATTCAACCAGTTCAACCCAGAGGTATTAACCAACGGGGCGACACAGACAAAGGTAGTTTCTAACGGCTGACCGTACGCGTCCACGGGCAGTGTTTTGAGTTCTACGCCAAGCTCTGGAAAGTCTTGTAAAGGTTTCGAACCGGCACTTGCTCCTAAATGTTGCTCCAACATCATGCCGACCCAACCCTTGTCTCGTTTGAGGTCATTCGGCATCGCTAAACCCGCATCATCCGCTAATTGAGCGAATGATTGCCCGGTAAGCTGATGTGCGCGCTGTAATAGCTCTTCAATCGACTGCGGTGCCGATACAGGGAAACGCATTTGATTTGCTCCAAGTCGCCCTTTATGGAAGAATCACTTTATCAAAGAATAATTGAGGATGCTCGCGTGATAGATGCTGAAGGATTCCGGGCAAACGTAGGAATCGTCATCTGTAACGGGCATGGGCAGGTATTTTGGGCTCGCCGCATTAATCAGCATAGCTGGCAATTTCCGCAGGGCGGTATTGATGATGGTGAGACCCCTGAACAGGCAATGTACCGAGAACTTTGGGAAGAAGTCGGTCTTAAGCCAGAGCAGGTAGAAATTCTGTACACCAGCCGTCACTGGTTCCGCTACCGTTTACCCAAACGGTTGATTAGGCGGGAACAACGGCCCATGTGTGTTGGACAGAAACAAAAGTGGTTTCTGTTGAAGCTTAAGTGTCGCGAAGAAGATGTCGACGTTCTACAGTCCGGACACCCGGAATTTGATGGTTGGCGATGGGTCAGTTTTTGGTATCCCGTGCGTCAGGTCGTATCGTTTAAGCGTGACGTTTACCGTCGCGTAATGAGAGAGTTCGCTGCGTATGCTATGCCCAGCTTGAACAACACCAAGACCTCGAGCCGCCATGGTCGCCATGGCCGTTCTAATAGACGGAAGCGTTAATGATGCTGGTCACTCTGCAGCGAATCGTCGAAAGTGTGAATAAAGCGGCTGATTTTCAGCTAGCGCTTCGCACCATGGTGTCTCAAGTGCGTGCCGCACTCGGGACCGATAGTTGCAGTGTGTTTTTAGCGGATGCGCAGGCTCATCAGTATGTGATGGCAGCCAGTGATGGTCTTGCTGATGCCTCAGGCGATCCGATTCGGGTTGATTTTGGTGATGGTATTATCTCGCTCGCCGCGCAGCGTGAAGAGCCACTGAATATTGCTGATATCAGAAACCACCCAGCTAACAAAGAACTGTTAGACAGCAACGAATCTCAGTACCGCGCACTGTTAGCTGCGCCGATCATTCATCGCCGTAAGGTGTTAGGTATTATTGTCGTGCACCAAAGCCAAGCACGGCACTTTACGCGTGAGGAAGAAGCATTTGTTGTCACACTGGCTGCGCAGTTGTCGGTGGTCATTGCGCACGCGAATACCAAGGGGTTATTGACCCACGATCACTCGCCTTGGGTGCATAGTATTCAAGCATTGCCCGGCTCACCCGGTGTGGCGATCGGTGATGCGTTTGTCGCGCGCCCAGAGGTCAGCCTAAAAGAAGTATCCCCGCAGAAAACCGATCGTCCGCGACATGAAGTGCGTAAGTTCCGACAAGCGGTGGCGCGCACGCGCGCAGAACTAAAGCAGCTGGCTGAGCGCATGTATGGTCAAGTGCCGGACGATACTTTGGCAATATTCGATGTGTACCAAGGTATGCTCGACGCAGCGAGTTTGGGTAGCGCGGTGGAGGAGATGATTGGTCAAGGCTGGCGCGCACAAACAGCTTTAAAACACGTGGTCGAAGAGTTCGTTGATCAGTTCGAAGCGCTGGAGGACTCGTATCTGCGCGAACGAGCGACAGACGTTCGCGATATCGGTCAACGCGTTTTGATGCATCTGCAGCAGCGTCAACGTAAGCGGCGTGAATTTCCCGAGCAAGGCATACTGGTTGCCGATGAGGTGACGGCCTCGATGTTGGCGGAACTTCCCCGAGCTAAGATTGCAGGCATCATTTCGTTACGTGGCTCAAGTAACTCGCATGCCGCCATTATGGCGCGCAGTATGGGTATTCCCGCTGTCTTAGGCGTCGATGATATTGAGCTGCATTATTTTTCTGAGAAAGTACTCATCGTGGATGGGTACACGGGTGAAGTGTATATCAACCCGCCTCCACAAGTACGCGAGCAATATCAACATCTCGCTGATGAGGAAGAAGAACTCAAGTCGATTGTTGCCGAACACGCCCATCTGCCAGCACAGACCCAAGATGGGCAGCGGGTGAGTCTGCATCTCAATTTAGGACTCGATATCCACCAGGAGTACCTGCGTCACTTGAATATTGATGGGGTGGGTTTATACCGTTCTGAAATCCCCTTCATGATGCGCGACCAGTTGCCGACGGAAGATGAACAAGTCGAGATGTACAAGGAGGTATTAGATTACTTCCCCGATCAGCCGGTGATCATGCGCACCTTAGATGTAGGTGGCGATAAGCCTTTACCCTACTTGCAGTTACAAGAGGATAACCCGTTTCTCGGCTGGCGCGGTATTCGGCTCACATTAGACCATCCTGAGATATTTCTCGTGCAAGTGCGCGCTATGCTGCGCGCCAGTATTGGACGCAGTAACTTACGTATTTTGCTACCAATGATAACGAGTGTGAGTGAGGTTGAAGAGGCGTCGCGTCTCCTCAAGCAGGCCTATTTTGAGGTGGCCGAAGAGCAAGGCTGCGCAGTGGGAGTCAATCTATTTCAGCCACAATTGGGCGTCATGATTGAAGTGCCCGCTGCGATCTATCAACTCCCAATGCTGGCCAGTAAAGTGGACTTCTTTTCGGTGGGTAGTAACGATTTAACGCAATATTTATTGGCTGTCGACCGTAATAATCGTCGTGTGGCTAGCCTCTATGATGCCTACCACCCAGCGGTGCTTGCTAGCTTGGATGAAATTGCAAGACGTTGTGAAGAGCTTGGTAAACCAGTCAGTGTTTGCGGCGAGCTTGCCGGCGATCCCGGGGGGGCGTTGCTGCTCGTTGCGATGGGCTATCGCCAATTGAGTATGAACAGCTACAACATTGATCGCGTACGCTGGATTTTACGCAATGTGCGTTCGAGCACATTACAGGTCATGCTGGCTAAAGCGCTCCAAGCGCGCCGGCCCGAACAAGTAAGAAGCATGATCTCCGAGAAAATGGAAAGCATGGGCCTAGGTGGCTTCGTGCGTGCAGGGAAGTAGTCGATGGATCTAACAGTCATTTTATGGTGTTTAGTCGGCGGTGTGTTCGCAGGAACACTCGCGGGTTTACTCGGTATCGGTGGCGGTTTGGTGATTGTTCCGCTGATCGTTTACTTAGCACCTAAACTGGGAATCGATCCCGCGTTAGTGATGCCAACGGCGATTGCGACAAGTCTGGCGACTATTTGTATGACCACTGCTAGCGCCGCGTACAGTCATTATCGCTCAGGATTACAAGAGCGCTTCTGGGTTGTCAGAGTATTGCCCGGGCTGTCGATTGGCGCCATGGTCGGCGCGTTCTTAGTCACAGCTATCGATCCTCATTGGTTAAAAGTATTCTTTTCGACGGTACTGGTCGTACTGGCTATCCGAATGGCAATGCCGCCCGCCGCTCAAAAAGCACAGGTCGGGCGAATCAAGCAGCGCTGGCTTAGCTTAGGCTCAACGATCATTGGCGTTATTTCAGGCTTAGTGGGGATTGGCGGCGGCGCGCTGACAGTACCTTTTTTACAGCGTTGCGGGCTTTCGGTTCGGCAAGCTATCGCCATATCATCGCTAGGAAGCTTTATTATCGGCTGTAGCGCCGTGTTTATCTTTGTTATCAAAGGCTATATTTCCGGCGTGGCGCACGGCGCTTTAGGTATTATTCATGTACCCGCTTGGCTCACAATTTCTATTGCGTCGGTACTCTGTGCACCGGTAGGCGCCAAGTTAGCACACAGTCTGCCAGTTAAATTATTACGCCGTATATTTGCAATCTTCTTGATTGTGGTGGCTATAAAACTGATATTTTTCTAAGGAGTTGGCAGTGCCACTGAACGAATACATGCAGTTTCCCAATATCGATCCTGTGTTATTTAGTATTGGTCCACTAGCTATACATTGGTATGGCGTAATGTACCTTCTCGGCTTTGTTTTTGCGTTATGGTGGGGCGGTCGGCAAGCAGAACGTTCACCTGACTGGACCCGCGATAAGTTTTCTGACCTTATCTTTTGGTGTTTTCTAGGCGTATTGATAGGCGGTCGTATTGGTTATGTGATCTTCTATCACTTCGATCTGTTTGTCGCGGATCCATTGTATTTATTCCGAGTTTGGGAAGGCGGTATGTCGTTCCATGGCGGATTGCTCGGGGTGATTGCGGCGATGTACTTGTACGCCCGTATTACGCATCGTCAGTTTTTAGCGGTGGGCGATATGATTGCGCCGCTCGTACCCATGGGCTTGTTTTTCGGGCGTATGGGTAACTTTATTAATGGCGAGTTGTGGGGGCGTGCGACTGACGTACCCTGGGCAATGATTTTTCCATCGGGTGGGCCCGTGCCGCGGCATCCATCACAGCTTTACGAAGCGGTTTTAGAAGGATTATTATTGTTCGCATTATTGTGGTGGTTTCAGCGCAAGCCGCGTGGAACCGGCGCTGTCAGTGGCTTATTCTTACTAGGGTATGGCGTGGCGCGCTTCACCGTTGAGTTTTTCCGCGAACCCGATGCGCACCTAGGCTTGCTCTCGCTCGGTATGTCCATGGGACAATGGCTTACGATTCCGATGATCGTCTTGGGTGTGGGGTTACTTATTTACGCGCACAAAAATAGCAGCAAAACATAGGCCGATAATGAAACAATATCTTCAACTGTGCCAACGCATCATCGATGAGGGTGAGTGGGTTCATAATGAGCGCACAGGTATCAACTGTTTGACCGTCATTAATGCTGATCTAGAGTACGATGTTGAACATAATCAATTCCCCATTATCACAACACGTAAAAGCTACTATAAAGCGGCTATCGCTGAGCTATTAGGGTATTTGCGCGGCTATGACAGCGCCGCACAATTTCGTGATATCGGCTGTAATACATGGAATGCTAACGCCAATGAAAACCCGAGCTGGCTTGCTAACCCGCATCGCCAAGGCACAGACCATATGGGACGAGTCTATGGTGTGCAAGGACGCGCTTGGCAGCGTCCCGACGGTAGCCAGTTTGACCAATTGCAAAAGGTAGTCGATGATTTAACACAAGGCGTTGATGATAGGGGTGAGATTGTCACTTTCTATAACCCTGGTGAATTGGAGATGGGTTGCTTGCGACCGTGCATGCATACGCATACCTTTTCGCTGCTCGGGGGTAAGCTTTACTTAACCTCTTATCAACGCAGTTGCGACGTTCCTTTGGGACTTAATTTTAATCAGATTCAATGCTTTGTTTTGCTGGCGCTGATGGCGCGCATTACGGGGCATAAACCCGGTAAAGTGTTTCACAAAATCGTCAACGCGCACATTTATGAAAATCAACTTGAGCTGATGCGCGATGTGCAACTAAAGCGGGAACCGTATCCATCGCCACAATTGCACATAAACCCCGATATTAAAACGCTGCAGGATGTTGAAACTTGGGTGACCAAAGATGACTTCTCGATTGAGGGGTATCAGCATCACCCGCCGATAAAATATCCATTTGCAGTCTAATAACCAAAGGCTAAACAAATGACGTTGAAGGTGACTCTGTGTGATGACTCACGGATGGCGCGCAAACAGCTGATAAAAAGTTTGCCCAAGGATTGGGATGCAACGGTATATCAAGCAGAACATGGCGAACAAGCACTGCAGCGGATCGAGAATGGTGAAGCGCAATTGCTACTGCTCGATCTTAATATGCCGGTGATGGACGGCTATGAGGTGCTCGAGCATCTAGCCCAACATGAACGCGACTGCGTTGTCATCGTGATTTCAGGCGATATTCAACCCGAAGCCTATCAACGCGTGATAAAACTCGGCGCACTCGCGTTCGTAAAAAAGCCATTCAAACAGGCTGAGATAGCTCAGCATCTTCAGCAGTTTGGACTTTATCAGCCCGGCAGCGGCCACTTACAAGAGGCCAGCGAAGTCGAAGTGGCAGCCAGCGCACTGGACGTATATCGCGAAGTAGCGAATGTCGCCATGGGTCAGGCAGGTGACCATATTGCTCGCGTATTAAATCAATTTATTGAACTGCCGGTGCCCAATGTTAATTGGATAGCGCCATCTGAATTGCATATGGCGTTGCAATCCATAGACCAAGCGGAACGTGTATCCGCGGTCAGCCAAGGATTTGCCGGCTCGGGTATTCTAGGTGAGGCGCTCACGCTACTAACCGACACCTCAGTTGAGGACGTGCGCCAGTTACTGGGCGAACAGCTTTCGGGTACTGAACAGCAGCAACGCATTGAAGCACTGATGGATATTGCGTCGATTATTACCTCTGCGTGTCTCAACGGCTTAGGTCATCAGCTGCATGTCGAATTTACCGCGTCGCAACCGGTGTTGCTAGGACAGCATAAATCCCTAGCGGATTTGCTGAGTCAGCCACAACAGCGTTGGCAAAAGGTGTTGGCGATAGAAATTGGTTATCAGCTCCCCAAACATCGCATTGGTTTCGATTTACTTATTTTGCTACCGGAAGATGCGGTGCAACGTTTAGACCAACAGGTCGCCCACTGGTACGCGGAATAAGGAGGCAGCCATGAGTGAAATGGATGAGTTACACGCTAAACTAAGCCTGCTAGGTGCTATTGATATCGGTATCGTAGTGCTTGATCGTGATTATCGCGTACAAATGTGGAATGAGTTTATGACCAACCACAGCGGTCTGCGCCCCAGTCAAGTTCGTGATAAAATCCTATTTGAATGTTGCCCTGAGATCGATGAGCATTGGTTTCGCCAGAAAGTAGAGCGCGTTTGGAACCTCGATGCCCGGGTGTTCATTACTTGGGAACAGCGTCCCTATGTGTTTCGGTTCCGACACAGTCGCCCGCTGAGCGGTCAGCAGCAGTGGATGCAACAGAATATTACCCTTATGCCACTGCATGATACGCGTGGCGAGATATTTCAGGTAGGACTGATACTTTATGACGTCAGCGAGCAAGCAACCCGCACCGAATGACCAAGCCCAAGGTGGCGTTGAACGCGTCTACGGACGCAAAGCACTGAAGACATTTCGTAACCAACACATTGCTATTGCCGGACTCGGTGGCGTCGGCTCGTGGGCTGTTGAAGCGCTCGCACGCAGCGGTATCGGTGAGCTGACATTGATCGATCTTGATGATGTTTGTGTGACCAATATTAACCGTCAACTTCCCGCCGATTTCAACACGATAGGACAACTTAAGACCGAAGTATTGGCCGCACGGATACGCGCGATAAACCCTGCATGCAAGGTCAATATTGTTGACGATTTTTTATTAGAAGAAAATTTTGCGACTCACTTAAGCGGCGTCACCGCGGTATTGGATGCTATTGATAGCGTTAACACCAAGGCGGCGTTAGTGGCGCACTGCAAGCGTAATAAATTGCCATTGGTGGTCTGTGGCGGTGCGGGAGGACAAATAGATCCAACCCAAATTCGGGTGGCGGATCTGGCAAAAGCAAAACAAGACCCTCTATTGGCTAAAGTACGATCGAAATTGCGCCGTGACTATAACTTCTCTAAAAACCCCAAGCGCAAATGGGGCGTCGACTGCATTTATTCCGAGGAACAGCTGCGTTATCCGTGGGTCGCGGGCGAGCATGAGGGTGAAGTGACGTTACAGAAGCCCGGCAGTGGCACTATGCAAATGAACTGCAGTTCTGGCTTTGGCGCAGCCATGGTAGTGACCTGCAGCTTCGCAATGTTTGCTGTATCGACCTTGCTCAAGCGCATTGAGCGACGCGCTGTTTAAGTACTTTACTCACGTTGTATAAACCATTGGTCCGAGACGGCGTCAGTTGTTGCGTAAGGCCGTAGCTGGCGAATAATTCATCAATATCGAATTGTGCAATATCCGCTGCGCTACGGCCGTCGAGCTCCGCTTGAATCAATGCTAATAACCCCTTAACAATGCGTGAGACACTATCAAAGCGCACGGTAATACGCTGCTTGTCTTGGCAATCCAAATAGAGCCAGACTGTTGCTTCACAGCCCGCAACTTCATGGGCTTTGTCCCGATAGTGTTCAGGTAAGGCTGGCATCGTTTTGGCAAGTTCGATAAGCTCACGATAGCGTCTTTCCCAACCTACAGGTTTGCGTGAAGGCTGTATCACTGTGTAAACTCCTGATTACAACAAATTTCTGTTATTGTCTCATAACTTGTGAGATAGCCTCCAGTCTAGGATAATAGCGAAGTTAACAAATTTTAAATCCAGGTAACTTAGATCAGTTCCAACAAAAGGAAAGTGACATGAAAATACTTGTCGCGGTGAAGCGCGTCATTGACTACAACGTCAAAGTACGCGTGAAGCCAGATCAGTCAGACGTCGATTTGGCTAACGTCAAAATGGCGCTTAACCCGTTCTGTGAGATCGCAGTCGAAGAAGCTGTTCGCTTAAAAGAAGCAGGCACGGCGGATGAGGTTGTGGTGGTATCTATTGGGCCTAAAGCAGTGCAAGAGCAATTGCGTACCGCGCTGGCGTTAGGTGCTGACCGCGCTATTCAAGTTGAAACCGACGATATGCCGGATTCGCTTTCAGCCGCTAAAATCCTCAAAGGTGTTGTTGAGCGTGAAGAGCCGGACATGGTTATTTTAGGTAAGCAGTCGATTGACTCAGACAATAACCAAACCGGACAAATGTTAGCGGCACTAACCGATATGCCTCAAGGGACCTTCGCATCGAAAGTAGAAGTGGCCGACGGTCATGTCTCAGTAACGCGTGAAGTGGATGGCGGTTTGCAAACCGTAAAACTCGCGTTGCCTGCGGTCGTAACGACGGACTTACGCTTGAACGAACCGCGCTACGCCTCGTTACCTAACATCATGAAGGCAAAGCGTAAGCCGCTTGAAACTGTTTCAACCGACGACTTGGGCGTTTCGGTGAAACGTACTGTGAAGCTACTCAAGGTTGAATCGCCAGCAGAACGCAGTGCGGGCGTTAAAGTGGCAGACGTAGATGAGCTTGTCGATAAACTGAAGAATGAGGCCAAAGTCCTATGAGCATTTTAGTGGTTGCAGAACACGACAATAACGCCGTAAATCCTGCCACGCTGAAAACCTTGGCGGCGGCGAAAGCCATTGGCGGTGATATTGATGTATTAGTCGCAGGTAAAGACTGCGCAACGGTCGCTGATGAGCTCGCAAAAGCTGAAGGCGTCAACAAAGTAGTGTTGGCCGACAATGCCGTGTATGAACATCAGCTCGCAGAAAATGTAAGCAAGTTAGTCGCCGATTTGGGTAAAGACTACAGTCACGTGCTTGCACCGGCAACGACAACGGGCAAGAACTTTATGCCGCGTGTTGCCGCATTACTCGACGTCGCACAAATCTCTGACATTATTGCGGTTGAGTCAGCCGACACCTTTAAGCGTCCGATCTATGCAGGTAACGCGATTGCGACCGTGCAAGCCGAAGATGCCATTAAGGTCATCACTGTGCGTGCGACTGCGTTTGATGCGGTGGCAAGTGAGGGCGGTTCTGGTTCAGTTGAAGCGATTGATGCGGTATTTGATAATGACAAGTCTGAATTTGTCGGCGAACAGTTAGCCGAATCAGAGCGCCCCGAGTTAACCGCTGCCGAAATCGTTATTTCGGGTGGTCGTGGTATGCAAAATGGCGAAAACTTTAAGTTAATCGAAGATATCGCTGACAAACTAGGTGCAGCTGTCGGTGCATCGCGCGCCGCTGTAGACGCTGGCTTCGTCCCGAACGATATGCAGGTGGGTCAGACCGGTAAAATCGTCGCGCCACAATTGTATATCGCTGTCGGTATTAGTGGTGCAATCCAGCACTTAGCAGGTATGAAAGACTCAAAAGTGATTGTAGCTATCAACAAAGATGAAGAAGCGCCTATCTTCCAAGTGGCAGATTACGGTTTGGTCGCTGATTTATTTGAAGTCTTACCTGAGTTAAACGAAAAACTGTAGCTATTCTCGCCTCTAATGACACGGTCGATTACCGCTTTTTAACAATCGACCGTGTCAATTTCGATACTTTTCGACCTGATGTACTTGCATATTTTTAACTCATCGGACATGATTCAATCATCACCGCCGTAAAAGTCAAAAACATTAGGTGGATCACAATGAAAAGAAGAACAACTATGTTAAAAAAATTACCTCTCGCGTCAGCCATCGCGCTGGCATTTGCTTTGCCTGCGCAAGCCGCGGACTTTGAAGTTGGCGATTTCGACGTTAGCTTTACCTCGATTCTTTCTTACGGTGCTGCATGGCGCATGGAAGATCCATCGCTGCGTTTGATCCACCCAGGTAACCGCGAAGGCGGCATGGCCGGGTCAAGTGTAGGCGATGACGGTAACCTTAACTTCGATAAAGGTGACTTGGTTAGTTCTGTATTCAAAGGCGTACACGATTTAAGTATCGACGGCGGCGACTACGGTGCGTTTATTCGTTTTAACTATTGGTATGATTTCGTGATTTCTGACGAAAACATGCCGCATGGTCACCCAGGCAATAATTACTATCCCAACACCAAACTGAACGATGATGTGTTTGATGACTACTCGCAAGGGAGTGGTATTGAGTTACTCGATGCGTTCGTTTTCGCAAACTTTGATATTGGCGATATGCCAACCAGTTTACGCGTGGGTCGCCAAGTATTGAGCTGGGGTGAAAGTACTTTTGTCTTTAACGGTATCAACGATATCAACCCGCTTGACGTTAACGCAGCACGCCGTCCGGGTGCCGAAATTAAAGAAGCGCTATTACCTGTGGGTATGGTCAGTCTTAACGTAGGCCTCACCGACAGTTTGAGTCTCGCAGCGTTCTATCAATACGAGTGGGACAACACCAAACTTGATGGTTGTGGCACATTCTTCTCAAGCGTAGATATTATCGGCGGCCCAGGCTGCGGTAAGGTGACGCTTAACCCACAATTAGTCCCGGGTGACCCAGACAGTTACTTAAGTGACCGCGAATCGGTAGAAGCGGGTGCGTACATTGGTAGCAATCCGCGTCTTGAAGCGTCTGACAGTGGTCAGTGGGGTATGAACCTGCGTTACTACTCAATCGACCTCGATACCGAGTTCGGTTTGTATTTCATGAACTTGCATAATAATACGCCAATTATTTCAGCGTATAACTGGACTGTTGATCCTGAGCAATTTATGGATGCCGCGGATCGCCAGAATCCGAACTACACCTATGCAACACCGAACGGTTATCCTATCGACGGTCCTCGTTTAGTTATCGAATATCCTGAAGACACAGAATTGTATGGCGCAAGCTTCAGCACCAACCTCGGTCTTTGGTCAATCGGTGGTGAGTATAGCTATCGTAAAGACATGCCTGTACAAATTAACACCACAGAAATCTTAACGGCAGGATTGCGTCCTAATGTACCGAGCACCTTCGGTGACCGTGTACAAAGCACCGAGCTGGGTGGTTTAGCTCACGGTTATGACCGTTTAGACGTGAGTCAGGCGCAAGCGAGTTTCGTTCGTTTCTTCGACCGCTTCATGGGCGCTGACCGTATGACCTTCGTGGGCGAAGTGGCGATGAACAAAGTACACGATTTGCCTGGCCTAGAAGAGCAACGCTACGGTCGTTTACCGCTGTTCGGGAAGTGTTTATTACCGAGCGAAGTAGGTCCAGCGGCTGCAGGTAACTGTGAAGGTTTCGTCACTGAGAACTCTTGGGGTTACCGGACGCGTCTACAATGGGAATACCTCAGCGTTTGGAATGGCTGGAGCTTAACACCGGTGTTGCAGTTTAACCACGACGTCGATGGCTACTCACCTAACAGCAACTTTATCGAAGACCGTAAATCAGTGGGCGTTAACTTAACGGCTGATTACCTGTCTACCTACAAAGTGACGTTAGGCTATACCCAATACTCAGGCGGTGACTTTGATGCAACGACTGACCGCGATTATGCGTCAGTAAGTTTCTCATACGCATTCTAATGACTGCGACAGACCGTACAATAAACATGCTTATTTAGCTTGCATGTTTGAGTCGCTAACGATAAAACCGTCTCTTATGAGGCGGTTTTTTTATTTGCAGGCAACACGGAGAGAACGAGAATGAAAAAGTGGCTAATGGGTGCGATAGCGGTGACGTTATCGACCAGTGCCGTCGCTCAGACGGACCGCACGTTGCAGTTAGAGAATGTATTTGACCTAGAATATGCCGCGTCACCTACCTTGCATCCAAGCGGTGATTACGGCGTATTTGTACGTCAATCGATGGACATTAAACACGACCAAAAGACAGGGCGTTTATGGACGGTCAAACCGAACGGTGATATTCGACCGCTTACCGGTGATTCGGCTCATGAGTGGAGTCCTGTCTGGTCACCCGACGGTAAACGGCTCGCTTTTATCTCGGATGCTTCGGGTAGCCCACAAATTGCAGTTTATTGGACCGATACCGGCAAGCATGCGGTTATTAGTGAATTGACCCAAACACCGAGCTCGTTGAGTTGGTCGCCCAACGGTGAATATATTGCGTTTAGCCAGTTTACGCCGGTTAAATCGGCAGCCCCTGTGTCGTTGCCAGGTAAGCCGGAAGGCGCTGACTGGACTGCGCCACCTCAGTTCGTTGACAAAGACAACTACCGCTATGATGGCGGCGGTTACGTTAGCGATGGTTATCAACAAATTTACGTACTCAGTGCCGAAGGTGGCACAGCGCGTCAAATCACCGACGACGAATACAATAACGGTGGTGCGCTTGAGTGGTCTGCGGACGGAAAACAAATTTACTTCTCGGCAAACCGTCGTAGTGATGCGTTCCGCCAACCGATGAACAGTGAAATTTATGCGGTTCAAGTCGACACGGGCGAAGTGCGTACTTTGACTGACCGCAACGGCCCTGACGGTGCGCCTAAACGCTCGCCTAACGGCGACTGGCTCGCGTTTACCGGGAATGACGACAACGGTATGAGCTCACAGATCTCACGCCTTTACGTGATGTCCGTGGACGGTACCCAATCACGTGTATTGACCTCGAACTTAGATCGCAGTGTGAAAGGCTTTGCATGGGATACCGACGGCGAGGGTATCTACTTTACATACGATGATAAGGGCGTTGGCCAATTAGCTCGTACCGATCTTGACGGTGATTACGAGCAGTTAACCGATCGCGTCGGCGGTTTATCCTATGGTCGTCCATACGGTGGCGGTGACTTTTCAGTGGCCGGCGATGATCAAGTGCTATATACCTTATCAAACCCACTGCGCCCTGCTGATCTAGCATGGTGGGATGACGGCGATAGCCAACAGGTCACGCAACTTAACGAAGATGCGCTCGGTCATAAGCAGCTCGCTCAGGTTGAGGAGATCACTTATAAGTCGTCAGTGGATGACCGAGATTTGCAAGGCTGGATCGCCTACCCACCCAACTTTGATAAAGATAAAGACTATCCGTTAATTCTAGAAATACATGGCGGCCCTCACACTAACTACGGTCCACGCTTTTCGGCTGAAGTACAGCTGTACGCAGCGGCAGGCTATGTGGTGCTCTACACCAACCCTCGGGGTTCAACGAGTTACGGTGATGATTTTGCCAATGAAATTCACCAGAATTATCCAAGCCATGACTATGATGACTTGATGGATGGTGTGGATGCCGTTATCGATAAAGGCTTTATCGATGAAGACCAGTTGTATGTCACCGGCGGCAGTGGCGGCGGCGTATTGACCGCTTGGATTGTTGGTCATACCGATCGCTTCCGTGCGGCAGTAGTCGCGAAGCCGGTTATTAACTGGTACAGCTTCGTATTAACGGCCGACATGTATAATTACTTCTATCAGTATTGGTTCCCAGGTTTACCGTGGGAAAACCTCGAACATTATATGAAACATTCGCCTATCAGCTACGTCGGTAACGTCACAACGCCCACTATGTTATTGACCGGTGAGCAAGACTATCGCACACCGATGTCTGAAACAGAGCAGTACTATCAAGCGTTGAAATTAGCGGGTGTAGAAACAGCGATGGTGCGGATTCAAAACTCGGGTCACAGCATTTATGCACGCCCCAGTAACTTGATGAGCAAAGTTGCTTATATCTTATATTGGTTTGAAAAACACAAGTCAGCCGATTAAAGCTATCTGATCACATCGGAGCCGGCCTCAGCGCCGGCTTTTTCATACTTCAACGTGCCTTATTGGATACTCTCTAAGTACCGGTTTACCGCGTACTCTGGCGTCACTTTATCGCGCAATGCCCACTGATCATAGTCAATGGTCACTGGTTCGTTTAGCATAGCCACCAAACGTTCAGCCAACGCATTCGGGTCATTCATCGGTACCAGCCAATCTTCCAAAATACCCTCAGCGATTTCTGTCGGACCACACTGACACCGTGTCGAAACAAACGGTGTGCCACATACAACAGACTCGACAAGTACGTTAGGTAGACCCTCAAAATCTGAGCTTAACGCCAAACATTGCGCTTGTTTAATCCATGGGAACGGATTGTTTTGAAATCCGGGCACAATCACATCGTCGTGTGCATCAAACCGATCGAGTAAGCGCTTAAGCTTTTTATCTTTGCGAGTTAACAGCACTAATTTAACGTCGGGACGGTGTTGGCGAACCTGCTTAAACGCAGCTAATAGTACATCATGGCGTTTTGCCTTTGCGCAACGACCGATATGAATAACATAGGGCGTATCAGGAATCGCATCATTACTCTGCGCAGCTTGTTGCTGGATATCTTCCCAGTCAATCGGATTGTGGATCGATTCGACTGTACCGAGTGGTAACCAATCATGAGCAGCCGAATATTCCCGTGCCAATTCATCAGATACCGCGATAACGTGTTGATCTTTGAGTGACAACTTTTTGCGCTTTAGTCGCCAGTGTTTTAACCAACTCATACGGCGTGCGGTAGTCATCTCACCCTCGAGCGAGGTATGCACCACATAGCGCTTGGGAATATCACGCGGTAAGCGACGCACCACCCAATGCGCTTCATCTAAATGGGCAAACAACGCGTCAATGCGGGTGTCGCTGTCTCCCTCGATTGTTTTTAAGCAGCGCTCAAGGGACGCAACCATTTGCTTTGATTTACCCAGTAAATCGATATTCTTGGTGTTCTCAAATGGCAGCATATGAATGTTGTTGAGCTTTTCGATGTCGTAAACGCCCTTAGTGCACAACACAACAATATGGTGATCGATTCCACGCTTGAGAAACTGTTCATGTAAGCGTAGACAGACTTTTTCGGCGCCACCGCCTGTTAAGGTCGGTATCACGGTAACTATCGTTGTCATCGGTGGCTCGCTTTTTTTAATTTAAATTTGATAGATTCCTTTAGCTTTGTCCAACGGCGCTGCTTCAGGTCTTTGCGTTGTGCCATTTGCTGAATTTCGCTTTCCGCATCACTGACATTGGCAACGTAGGGTACCAATCCCTGCACTTGGATACCAAGCTCCCATTCCCACTGCAGATCCACATCGATAGCACGGAAAAACGGTGGGCGATGAGCCAGTAAGGCATGTGCCCCTTTTAAACTGACAGCCTGTGCGACTGTACCTGTAGGTGCTTTAGGGTAGTCCACCAGCGTAAAGTTGTTAATCAAGAGACGTGTTTGATACGGGCGCTTTTTAAACGGATTAGCTAATTTAATGTAATCCCAAGCCTGTGTTTGGGTTAACTGTTCGATCTCAGCGATCGCCTTGGGAAAGTCGTCGTCGAGTACCAAGTCGTCCTCTAACACAATGGCGAAATCAAGCGCTTCAGCGATGATGCGTCGCCAACAATTAACATGACTGAGATAACAACCCATTTCACCAATGGTCAGATTATAAGCCGTACGGCGCTCGGCTTGCTCAATGTCAAAGGCTGTATCAATCTCTGCCTTAGTGAGTTGAGAGCCATCAACCGCGGCAATACGCTCAAAAGGCACATTCAGCCGATTCAATTGCTGCGCCGCTTTTTCTAAACGCTCAGTGGAGCGATCTAAGTTAATGAGGAAAACTTTGTAATTCATCAGCGGCTCGATCCTTGCTGTAAACGCTTAAACAGCGCCAGATAATGCTGGCTCATATGTGCTTGGGTATACTGTGATAATGCATCTTGACGTGCCTTTGCACCGAGTTGGTTACAGAACGCATCATCGCTTAGTAGTCGTTCAATTTGATCCGCCAAGTGCTCGGCGTCTTGGTGACGATGAGTCAGGCCATTGCACTCCTCAGCGATGACTTCTTGTACGCCAGGTACTTGACTGCCTATCACCGCGCAACCCGCTGCCATAGCCTCTATCAAGGTCAACGGCATACCTTCATAATGGGTACACTGGACAAAAATACGCGTGTTTTTAAGCAATTCAGGTACATCCGAACGATAGCCCGCAAACTCGATCTGAGCGTCCAGCCCTAACGCTTGCACCTGTTGCTTTAATGGCTCAACAACACGCGCTTTACCCTTACCAATCAGTTGTAGCTTAACCCTGACCCCGCGCTGTTGCAAAATACCGATTGAGGCGATTAGCGTGCGGTGATCCTTCTGTTTGGCGATGCGCGCCACCATGATAACGTCACCCGCGCGTTCCGAGGCAGGTTTGGGTAACTCTGAAAATGCATCGGGCTTAATGCCATTGCTAATCGCTGTGCATTTGTCAGCGTCATAACCTCGCTTAAGGAGTACTTGGCGGACACCTTCCGAACAGCCAACAATGGCATCCGTGACAGTATTCAATTTGCGCGACAGCCAATAGCGAAATCGGGTGTAACGCTCTCGAGTGTTGTGTTCCACTTGAATAATATGTGGCACACCCGCCAAGTAAGCGGCCAGACGGCCCCATAAATGTTCGCTAAAACCATGGGCAACAAAAACATCAGGTTTTAACTGGTGACACAGGCGTACGAGCGCAACGACGGTTGTGAGGTGTAGCCAGTTATTAACGACATACACGCGTATGCCTTCCTGCCTGAGTGCTTCGACCCGCTGTTTCGGCATGTGACTTTTCTTTCGAAGCACTAAAATGCTCTCTACGTCGGGCTCGTGTTGCGTCGCACGCACCAAGGATAGAGCGACCTGTGTAGCGCCGCCGGAAAAACCACCCGTAACAAAATGAATGACTCGCAAAAACGATGTACCTTTTAAAACCCAGCTATTGAGTGGCATTATAGGGCAAAGTTAATCATCAAGTAAGGTCGTATCATGGCAAAAGCATGGCAGCCACTGCTCGCCGAGGAAAAGCAAAAGGACTACTTCGTACAACTCATGCAACGGGTCGAACAAGCGCGAGAAACCGAGGTCATCTTTCCACCCGAATCGGAGGTGTTTAACGCGCTTAAACTGACTGCGCCTGAGCAGGTTAAAGTCGTTATTTTGGGGCAAGACCCTTACCATGGGCCGGGACAAGCGCATGGCTTGAGCTTTTCGGTACCTGAGGGCGTTAAATTGCCACCCTCATTGCGGAATATTCTCAAGGCAATTATGCAAGATTACCCCGAAGCACAAGCACCGACTCATGGTGATTTAACGGCTTGGGCGCAACAAGGTGTGCTGCTACTTAACACGGTACTTACCGTGGCACAGGGTCAGGCACATAGTCATGCCAACTGGGGTTGGGAAACCTTCACAGACACGGTGATCGAGCGCTTAGCTAACGAGTACGAAAACATTGTCTTTATGTTGTGGGGGGCTCATGCACAGAAAAAAGCAGCGCTTATTCCAAACGATAAGCATTGCATTTTAAAAGCGCCTCACCCATCACCGTTATCCGCACATCGCGGTTTTTTCGAGGCGCGCCACTTCGTACAAGCCAATGACTATTTAACGGCTCATGGGCGCGCACCGATTCAATGGGCGCCAGGTGTTAACGGTGCTTAGCCTGACGGTGGAACTGCTTGATGGCTGCCAACATATGAAGCGTAATTAAGCCAGGTAGGACATAAGTGGCGAGTAACTTATGTATCTCTTCGGCCGGTTCGTGAAGCACTGACCAACTCGACAGGTCGATAAGCCAAGTCGTCTGCGATGTCAGTGCGATAGATTCACCCTCGGTAAATAGATAAAGCGGACCGGTGATTAATACCACCAACAAAGTCAGTAACATTAAACTTTGTAGCCACTTGGCAAACTTAAAGGTGGCCTGCTCATCAGCGTCGGGCTGACGGAATCCCGCAATCGTTCTAAAACCGATTCGTATCAACAAAAATAGACCTAAGTAGAAACCTGTGGTGACATGAATGCCCTCAACTGCGTGTTTAAAAGCGCGCTCGTCGGCAAATAGCATCATAAATCCAAGCGTTAACATAATCGACAAGGCAATCACGGTCAGCCAATGCATCAGTTGAGCAAGTGCAGAATAGTGTGTGGAAGTATTCATAATCTCAGACTCTTTCATTTGTTTACTAAAGCCTATGCGGAAAAGCTTAAATTTAGCTTAAGCTCAAGCAACTTTGCATAACTCCTTGATTACAAATGGCTATATCATGATCCATGTCACGCAAGCTTCATCACCGGTTAACATTTTTGAAACAAATTCCTTTTATTCTCGCTCGGAGTGTGGTAATTAATCATATGTGAACAAATTGTTGAACAGTTTGTTTTGTGCGCTAATCCATAATTATAATGATACTGAGAGGTAGTCATGGACCATTCAGAAGAGCTTCAAAAAGTAAGTGAGAAATCATCGAAAGGACGCACAACGAAGCGTAAATGGCGTGAGATAGAACAACTCAAAGAAAAGTATCGTCTACGCGAAGAGCTGACTGATATCGATTCTTCATTCGATATCGACTTAGAAGAAATCGAGCTCCGCTAAAACAAAAAGGCCGGCAAATTTGCCGGCCTTTGTCGTTCTTATCATCGCGTTTAGTCGTTGCTTTCTGGCTTCTTACGCAATTGTGCGAGCATCTGCTTGAGCACCTTAGGCGCGCCGGCCACGATATGGCCGCTTTGAACATAATTGTGACCGCCGTCAAAATCGGTCACGATGCCGCCTGCTTCTCGCACAAGAAGATCGCCGGCCATCAAATCCCAAGGCTTCAAGCCCAACTCGAAGAAGCCATCGTAACGACCCGCTGCAACATAGGCGAGGTCAAGGGCTGCTGCACCGGCGCGACGCATATCTGCACAACGCTCGAATAAGCGACCAAACATCGCTTGATATTCATCGTAGCGGTGTTTCGCTTTAAAAGGGAAACCAGTTGCGAGTAACGCACCATTGAGTTCGGTCAATGGCGACAGACGGAGACGACGTCCGTTGAGCTGAGCGCCCGCGCCACGTGATGCGGTGAATAGTTCTTCGCGTACAGGGTCGTAAACGACGCCTTGTTGCACCGTGCCTTTGTGAACAACAGCAATAGAGATACAGAAGTGTGGAACACCGCGCAAGTAATTTGTTGTGCCATCCAACGGATCGATAACCCACTGAAAGTCGTTATCTTTTCCTGTTTGCGTGCCGCTTTCTTCAGCGATAATACCGTGTTCAGGATACGCTTTTTTAATGGTATTGATGATCGCTTGCTCTGCCGCCTGATCCATTTCAGATACCCAATCATTAGGGCCTTTGGCGGTAGCATCGATAGGTTGACCCTGATCGAACTCTTTAAGCAAAATTTTACCGGCTGCACGCGCTGCGCGCACCGCAATGTTTAACATCGGATGCATTTTCAAATTACCTGTGCTGTGAAAGAACGAATTTTAAGGTCGCGCATATTACCAGTGTTGAGGTAGAATGCGCAACTTTTCTACACTGGGTAAACTTAGATAAAGGCACTGTCATGCTCGATAACGTTCGAATTGTACTGGTGAATACCTCACATACCGGCAACATTGGTTCCGTCGCGCGGGCGATGAAAACCATGGGTTTTAGCGATCTAGTATTAGTCGACCCGGTTTCGGAGCCGGACAGCCATGCATCGGCGCTCGCTGCTGGCGCCACCGATATTCTAGCTAACGCACGTATTGTTGAACGACTTGACCAAGCGATAGATGACTGTGGATTAGTGCTTGCGACAAGCGCACGTAATCGCACGCTCGACTGGCCTTTGCTTGGCCCACGTCAAGCGGCAGGGCAAGTGTTAAGTGAAGCGCCAAAATATCCTGTTGCCATTGTATTTGGTCGCGAAAACAGTGGTCTAACGAACGAAGAGTTACAGCAGAGTCATTTTCATTTACATATTCCGACCAACCCTGACTATGGTTCGCTGAACTTGGCGATGGCCGTTCAAACCGTCTGCTACGAAGTGCGCATGCAGTTCCTTGAACAGGACGAAACGCCCGAAGTCACTCAAGCGTACCCTCGCGTTGAGGCACTAGAGCAGTTTTACCAACATTTAGAGTCGACGTTGACAGATACGGGCTTCATTATTCGCCAACATCCAGGGCAGGTGATGACCAAGTTGCGACGCTTATTTAATCGCGCGCGACCAGAAGAAAATGAGCTTAATATTTTACGCGGCATTCTTGCTTCAGTGGATAAACAGACGAAAAATTCGGACTCGTAGAATACTTGACTAATTTAGTCGGAAAAGTACACTAATTAGGAGAAAGATCATACTGAGCTATTAAAGGGGGAGATTGATGCGTCTGACTTCAAAAGGTCGCTATGCTGTGACAGCGATGCTCGACGTTGCGATGTTTGCAAAGCAAGCACCTGTACCCCTGGCTGATATCTCAGAGCGCCAAGGTATTTCTTTGTCTTATCTCGAGCAACTCTTTGCTCGTTTGCGTAAACGCGGGCTGGTACTGAGCGTGCGGGGGCCGGGCGGTGGCTACCGCTTGGGTCGCGATGCCGATTCAATTTCTGTAGGTGCAGTCATTGATGCTGTAGACGAGTCAATAGACGCGACCAAATGCCAAGGCAAAGGCAACTGTCACAATGGTGAACAGTGCTTGACCCATTCGCTCTGGGAGGGCCTCAGTGATCGTATCGCACAGTTTCTGGATGGAATTACCCTCGCGGAATTAATGGCGACCAAGGAAGTGGCGCAAATTGGTAACCGTCAAGCAGGCGAGCATAGTCAGAAAATAGAGCTTAATGTGCTGTAATATCGGAGAGTTGTTTTGAAACAGCCGATCTACTTAGATTACGCGGCAACCACGCCCGTGGATAAATCCGTCGCAGATGCCATGATGAAGTACTTAACAGCGGATGGCATTTTTGCTAATCCAGCATCGCGCTCACACCGTCTCGGTTGGCAGGCGGAAGAGGCGGTGGACATTGCACGCAATCAAGTCGCGGATTTAATCAACGCGGATCCGCGTGAAATCGTTTTCACCTCAGGTGCGACAGAATCGGATAATTTAGCACTCAAGGGTGTCATGCATCAGGCGCGTAATAAGGGAAAACACCTTATTACTGTAGCGACAGAGCACAAAGCTGTTATTGATCCGGCATTGCAGCTTGAGCGTGAAGGTTTTGATGTGACGTTTTTATCAGTCGATAAAGACGGCTTGATAGATAGCCAAGCATTGCAACAAGCGTTCCGCGAGGACACCGTGTTAGTCAGTGTGATGCACGTAAACAATGAGCTGGGTGTTATTCAAGATATCCCAGCCATCAGTGCATGCTGTCGGGAAAACAACGTACTGCTGCATGTCGATGCCGCGCAAAGTGCAGGCAAGCTGCCACTTGATGTAGAACAACTCGGTGTAGACTTGCTTTCTATATCGGCACACAAAATGTATGGGCCAAAAGGAATAGGTGCGCTCTATGTGCGTCGTAAACCTAAAGTACAACTTGAGGCTGAAATGCACGGGGGCGGGCATGAACGCGGTATGCGTTCGGGTACCTTGGCGACCCATCAGATTGTTGGTTTAGGCGAAGCGGCGCAGCTTGCCCGTCAACGCTTAGACGATGATCGTGAACATTACAGCGCGTTAAGTCAGCGGTTTCTCGAAAAGTTACTAGCTGAACCAGGCATCAAACTCAATGGTCATCCGTCCCAGCGCGTTCCCAACATCATGAATATCAGCTTCGCCAACGTCGAGGGTGAACTGCTGTTAATGTCGCTGAAAGACTTAGCGATCTCATCGGGATCAGCCTGCACTTCGGCGAGTGTTGAACCGTCTTATGTGTTGCGCGCGATTGGCTTAGCGGATGAATTGGCGCATGCATCATTACGCTTTAGCGTAGGCCGCGACACCACCATGGAAGAGATGGAATATGCCGCGGATCATGTGTTGAATACTTACCGCGTGTTAGCTGCGCAGTAATTCAGCGAAGGTTTTACGGAATTTTGCCAGCTTAGGTGAAATAACCGCTTGGCAATACGGGTTCTCCGGGTTGCGATTAAAGTAATCATCATGGTAATCCTCGGCACTGTAAAAGGTGTCGAGCGGTGCGACTTCAGTCACAATCGGATCTTCAAACACTGCATCGTTTTCGAGTTCATCAATGAGTTCAAGCGCGATCTGTTGCTGCTCGTCATCATGATAAAAGATAGAAGTGCGATATTGTGTACCCACATCGTTACCTTGACGATTCACTTGGGTGGGATCGTGTAAGGTAAAAAAGATTTCTAAAATTTGACGATAACTGATAATCGACGGATCAAACGTTAACTGTACAACCTCTGCATGACCGGTATCGCCATTGCAGACCTGTTTGTACGTTGGATTCTCGGTTGTGCCGCCAGTGTAACCTGACTGCGCCGATTCAATGCCTTTAAGTTGGTTAAATGCTGATTCAATACACCAAAAACATCCACCGCCTAAGGTAGCTTTTTGGAACTGGGTCGTATTCGACATATGACGGACTCCTTTTGGACGTCTACAAGGCTAAACGTTTTTCGATACTAGCTGAGAACGAGTTAAAAAACAATCAATAGATATTCGATTTTTTCCGAGATCTAACGTATAATTCGCGCGGAAATTTTCACCTCTGGTTAAATACCCATTTTGGAGTAAAAAAGATGGCTTTAGAGCGCACTTTATCAATTATTAAGCCCGACGCGGTTGCGAAAAACTTAATCGGCGCAATCTACAATCGTTTCGAAAGCGCAGGTCTGCGTATCGTAGCGTCAAAAATGATGCACTTGAGCAAAGAGCAAGCTGAAGGCTTCTATGCCGAGCACAGCGAGCGTCCTTTCTTTGGCGCATTGGTTGAATTCATGACTTCAGGTCCAATCGTAGTACAAGTATTGGAAGGCGAAGAAGCTATCCTGAAAAACCGTGAAATCATGGGTGCAACCAACCCTGCCGACGCATTGGCGGGTACGCTTCGCGCAGACTATGCTGAAACTATCGACGAGAATGCAGTACACGGTTCTGACGCAGCTGAAACAGCAGCACGTGAAATCGCGTACTTCTTCAGCGATGAAGAGATCTGCCCACGTACTCGATAAGTCTCGCTTCATGAGCAAGACTGATCGTTTAACGAATGAAATCGTGCGCCCTCTGGCGCACGGTACTTTTTAGATACAGGAAATTTATGACCAACGCTATCGATAAAAAAGTGAATCTTCTAAACCTGAACCGCGATGGGATGAAAGCCTTTTTCAAAGATATGGGCGAAAAACCATTCCGTGCCGATCAGGTCATGAAATGGCTCTATCACTTTTGTGTCGACGACTTTGATGAGATGACCAATCTCAACAAAGGACTACGCGAGAAGCTCAAACAATGTGCTGAAATTCGCGCACCAGAAATTCGTGAACAACAGCAATCGAGCGATGGCACCATTAAATTCGTGATGACATTGTTTGATGGTCAAGACGTTGAAACTGTTTGGATCCCAGAGCGTGACCGCGCCACATTGTGCGTCTCGTCACAGGTAGGCTGTGCCCTTGAGTGCACTTTCTGCTCAACCGGTCAACAAGGTTTCAACCGTAACCTCAACGTAGCGGAAATCATTGGCCAAGTGTGGCGTGTGAATCAGCTACTCGGAGCCTATGGTAAAACAGGTATCAAACCTGTGACTAACGTAGTTATGATGGGGATGGGCGAACCGCTGCTCAACCTCAACAATGTGGTGCCAGCGATGGACCTCATGATGGATGATTACGGTTTTGGTTTGTCGAAACGTCGAGTCACCTTGAGTACCTCAGGTGTGGTACCGGCATTGGACAAGCTACGCGAGCAAATCGATGTAATGCTCGCTATTTCGTTGCATGCGCCTAACGACGAACTGCGCAATGAAATCGTACCGATTAATAAAAAGTACAACATCGAACAGTTTTTAGAGTCGAGTCGTAAATACGTGGAGCAGTCAAAAGCTCAGCATAAAGTGACAGTTGAGTATGTCATGCTTGATCACGTAAACGACTCGATGGATCAAGCGCATGAGCTCGCTCGTACGCTTAAAGATACACCGAGCAAAATCAACCTGATTCCGTTTAATCCATTCCCAGGTTCTGACTATGGTCGTTCGAGTAATTCGCGTATTGACCGTTTCGCTAAAGTATTAATGGACTATGGTTTTACCGTCATGGTTCGTAAAACTCGAGGCGACGATATCGATGCCGCATGCGGTCAGTTGGTCGGTGATGTCATTGATAGAACTAAACGTATTCTAAAGCGCCAACAAGCACAGCGTGGCGGCAGCTCGATTGAGGTGAAGTCGAGCTAATCAGAAGCGGCGCACTCGAGTCACTAATGAAGGAGTGTCTCAGTGCGTTGGTTGCTAATTATCTTGATGAGTTGGGGGTTAAGCGCGTGTGCTGCGACAGGACGTAGCGCGGCCGCCGATGCTCATTTACGCGCAGGGATGGCGTATCTGAAGCAAAATCAATTGGATCATGCTGAACGTCATTTAAAGCAAGCATTTCTCACCGCTCCACGACGCATCGACACCGTGTTAGCGCTCGGTCACTGGTATTTAAGTAAAGAACGTGTCAATTCCGCGTTGCTACTTTACCAAGAAGCATTATCATGGCAACCTATGAGCGGAGTTCTGCACAACAATTATGCGGTAGCGCTGTGTTTATCAGGTCAGCACCAAGCGGCTGAGCGCGCATTTGCCCAAGCCAAACGCTTAGGCGCGCAATCAGGTCAGCAAAATAACTGTGCACAACGTCGCTAGAATGCAATTCGCTTAACTTTAGTTAAACTAGGGAACGACCCAAAGATCATGACTGCCGATAACTCATCTGCAAATAACAGCTCAAGCGCGGACCAAAATAACGAACAACTCATGTCGTCGCCAGAGCAACCGAGTCGCCCAACAGCAGGCCCAGGGCATATACTCAAACAGGCGCGCGAAGCAAAATCGATGACGCCGCGTGAGGCTGCCGATCGCTTACGCTTGCGACTGCAAGTGATTGAACTCATCGAAGCAGATGATTATACCACTTTCTCAACCACGACCTTTGTCAAAGGCTATTTGCGCGCCTATGCCAAACTACTGGGTGTTGACCAAAGCCATATCGATGAGGCGTATAAGTCACTCAATATCCAAGAACCTGAAAGCACGCCGATGCAAAGCTTTTCGCGTCGTGTTAAACATCAAGAAAGCGATAACCGATTGATGATGATTACTTGGTTGGTGGTTGTAGTCGTTATCGCGTTAGTGATTTGGTGGTGGCAAGACAGCGATTTGAGCTTCTCGAAGCTGAGCAATGACGTTGAACAAGCAGTCACTGAGCAAAGCGAATCAACGCAACCAGAAAACATCGACGATACGCCGACCTTACGTCAATCAAACGAATCTCAAGCGCCCACATCGGGTGAGCAGCCTGTGCTTGAATCTGAAGTCAGCGCGGCGGATGCAAGTACCTCATTAAGTATCAATGACCCTGCCCAACAGGATGAGCTGAATCCAGACGCTATCGAGCAGCCCGTTTCAGAGGTGCCAGAAACGTCCTCGAGCCAGCAAGCAAGTCCAGAAGTGACAGAGCAAGAGTCGGGCGATAACGTCGTCAACGATTCGGGTGACACAGGCGCTCAAGAGCCAGTGGTCGAAACCGATCCAGCTGTGTCAGAGAATGCAGATAATACAGAGAATGCAGAGAATACAGAGAATACAGAGAATACAGAGAATACAGAAAATACCGCAGATACCGCACCAACCGCTACTTTGGTGATGGAATTTAGTGAAGAATGCTGGGTAAAAGTTGAAGACGCCGATGGCGAAGTACAGGCGATTGGTACCAAGGCACAGGGCTATCGTATGCCGGTACCAGGCTCAGCACCGTTTTCGGCAACCATCTGTAAGCCTGCCGCGGTAACTATAACCTACGCGGGTAATACGCTAGACTTGTCACAATATCGCCAAGATCGTGTGGCACGATTAACGATTCCTTCAAGCAATTAAGAGACTGAGTGTAAGCCGTTATGATGCACGAAAATCCAATTAAGCGCAGACCTTCCCGTCGGATTTATGTAGGTAATGTGCCGATTGGAGACAATGCGCCCATTGCCGTTCAGTCGATGACCAACACTGAAACAACCGACGTACAAGCCACTGTTGAGCAAATTAACCGTATTGCAGCAGCGGGGGCCGATATTGTTCGCGTCTCGGTGCCGACCATGGATGCGGCAGAAGCGTTTAAGCTGATTAAGCAACAAAGCCCTGTTCCTTTAGTCGCAGATATTCACTTCGATTATCGTATTGCACTCAAAGTGGCTGAATACGGTGTCGATTGTTTGCGAATTAACCCAGGTAATATCGGTCGCGAAGACCGCATTCGCGCCGTAGTCGATGCGGCACGAGATAAGAATATTCCAATTCGCATTGGTGTGAACGGCGGTTCGTTAGAGCGTGAATTGCAAGAGAAGTATGGTGAACCGACGCCGGAAGCGCTCGTTGAATCTGCCTTGCGACACGTCGATATCTTGGACCGTTTAGACTTTCAAGATTTTAAAGTCAGCGTTAAAGCATCCGACGTGTTCTTAGCGGTAGAATCGTACCGTCTTTTAGCTAAGCAAATCGAACAGCCGTTGCACTTAGGTATTACCGAAGCCGGTGGCCTTCGCAGTGGTTCGGTTAAATCGTCCATTGGCTTAGGCATGTTATTAGCAGAAGGCATCGGTGATACATTACGTGTGTCACTTGCCGCGGATCCTGTTGAAGAGATCAAAGTGGGCTTTGATATGCTTAAATCGCTGCGTATTCGCTCGCGCGGTATTAACTTTATTGCTTGCCCCAGCTGTTCGCGACAAGAATTCGACGTGATTTCTACGGTGAATGCGTTGGAGCAACGACTTGAGGACATCACCGAGCCAATGGATGTTTCTGTTATTGGCTGTGTGGTCAATGGTCCCGGTGAAGCATTGATTTCAGAAGTCGGTCTTGCTGGTGCAAAAAGCAAGAGTGGCCTGTATATTGGCGGTGAGCGCCAAAAACTGCGACTTGATAACAATGATCTGGTGGATCAATTAGAAGCTCAGATCCGTGAACGCGTTGAATATGTCAAAAAGCATCGCATTGACGTAAAAGAAATCGACAACTGATTTTACCCGCCGTCGTAAAGACTCTATAATACGCGCTTATTTTGTAGGCTAAACGGAAGAGTGACCGTGGCAAAGACCATCCAAGCAATTCGAGGAATGAACGACCTGTTACCTGAGCAAACAGCTGCTTGGCAACAGGTCGAGGCAATTATCCGTCAAGTTGCCGCAAGCTATGGCTACCAGGAAATACGCATGCCCGTGCTCGAGAGCACGGCATTGTTTAAACGTTCTATTGGTGAAGTGACCGATATCGTCGAAAAGGAAATGTACACCTTTGACGATCGTAACGGCGAGAGTGTGACCTTGCGCCCAGAGGGCACCGCCAGTTGCGTGCGTGCCGGTAATCAACATGGCTTGCTGTATAATCAGATTCAGCGTTTGTGGTACATGGGTCCCATGTTCCGCTACGAGCGCCCGCAAAAAGGTCGCTATCGTCAATTCCATCAATTTGGTATCGAGACTTTTGGCCTCGCGGGCGCGGATGCGGACGCTGAAGTCATTTTATTGTCAGCCCGACTCTGGAAGGCGCTGGGTATGGCCGACCAAGTTGAGTTACAGCTTAACTCGCTTGGCTCAAATGAAGCGCGTGCACGCTATCGTGATGCATTACGGGACTATTTAGAACAGTACAAGAGCGAGTTAGACGAAGATAGTCAACGCCGACTAGACTCTAATCCTTTGCGTATTTTGGATTCGAAAGACGCCAATACGCAGCAATTGTTAGAACACGCCCCGAAGCTATCGGACTATTGGGATGAAGAGTCTAAACAGCACTTCGATGAGTTAAAGGCCCGCCTTGATGCCGCAGGCATTGAATATGTACTCAACGAGCGCCTCGTGCGTGGTCTTGATTACTATAACCGCACCGTGTTCGAATGGGTCACTACCGCGTTAGGTGCTCAAGGTACCGTTTGTGCCGGTGGCCGTTACGATGGTTTGGTTGAGCAACTGGGTGGCAAGGCAACACCGGCTGTTGGCTTCGCGATGGGCATGGAACGTTTAGTATTGCTGTTACAAGAGCAAGAAAAGCTTGCGCCGCGCCGCGCTGTCGATGCCTACCTAATGCCTTTAGGTGAAGCTGCGGAACTTAACGCCCAAGCTGTTGCCGAAAAGCTGAGAAATGAACTGCCGGACCTGCGCATCGTCGTGCATAGCGGTGGTGGCGCAATGAAAAAGCAAATTAAGAAAGCCGATAAATCCGGTGCTGAAGTGGCGCTGATTTTAGGCGAGAATGAATTAGAAAATAATCAGTTGACTGTCAAACCCTTGCGGACGACTGATGACCAACAAACATTCGGTTGGAGCGAGTTGATTGTCGCGCTCAAGCCATTGACACAAGAATAGGGGTGTCCTGTGGATCAAACAGAAGAACAACAAGTAGAACGAATTAAAGAGTTTTGGGCCGAACACGGTAAAGGCATCATCGCAGGCGCGATTATTGGCTTAGGTCTGTTCTTTGGTTGGCGCTATTACGATAAAGCGACCATCGAGGCGCAGAACACAGCGTCACGTGGCTATGAAGCCGTGGTGAGCCAGCTCAATGCCGGCGAAGAAGGTGCAATCACTAACGCACAGAGCTTTATTAAATCGCATCAGGATTCACAGTACGGGTATTTAGCTGCGTTGCAATTGGGTCGCTTTGCGGCACAAGAGGGCGACCTCGCAACCGCGGTTACGTCATTCCAATCGGTGATTGATGGTGGTGCAGATGATAACTTATCTGCGATTGCCCGTGTGCGTCTTGCTCGTGTATTAACCGCACAAGAGCAGTTTCAACCAGCATTGGATGTACTCAACGCAGAGTTACCCAAAGCTTATTTAGCATTCGCTAACGAAATTAAAGGCGATGTTTATGCCGCTCAAGGCGATATAGCTAAAGCGCGTGAAGCCTATGAAAGCGCACTGAACAGCGATGGTTCAACACTGTCTCCGGCAGTAGAACTTAAACTCAACAGCTTGGCGAAGTCATAATGCAGTCTAAAACAGCGATGAAATCTCTATTTCGTACCAGTCTGATTGCCTTAGCAGGGCTTTCACTGTCGGCGTGTTCTCTTTTCGGTGATGACGACGAAAAAATCACTGTGGCTCCGTTACAACCCGTGAGTCAGCAGGTGGATACGCGTATCAAATGGGAGCGTTCAGTTGGTGACGGTGTTGGTGAATACTTTTCTCGCCTGAATCCGACCGTCGCCTACGGTAAGGTGTTTGCCGCAGACCGGCAAGGTGTGGTGAAAGCGTTTGATAAAGAAACCGGTAAAACGCTATGGGAAGTTGAGTTACATGATCTTATCGAGATCAACGAAGGTGTTGATGACGGATGGTTTAGCGGCTTGTTCTCATCACCATTTCCTGCGCGCATCTCAGGTGGCCTCGTTGCCCAGTACAATAAGCTGTTTTTAGGCACCGAAAACGGCGATGTTGTCGCGATCGACACCGAAACAGGTGAGCTCGCATGGCACGCTGAAGTGGGTAATGAAGTGACGTCTGACCCAGCTGTCGGTGAAGGTATGGTCGTAGTTCACACCACCGGTGGTAAAGTGATTAGCTTATCGGCAGATACCGGTGAGCAAAACTGGGTTCACGAATATCAAACACCCACGCTAACATTGCGCGGTGCATCAGCGCCCAGCATTGTCAGTGGTGGCGTGATTCTGGGAGATTCTTCTGGTCGTGCATCCGTATTGATTGGTACCAATGGCCAGCAAGCGTGGACCCAAGCGGTTGGTGACCCAACCGGCGCAACCGAGTTAGAAGCCCTTGCAGATATCGACTCAAACCCTGTTGTTGTCGGTGGCGTTATTTACATGATTGCCTACAACGGTGAACTTGCCGCACTTGAGCTACGTTCGGGCGAAGTTCGCTGGAAGCGTGACTACAGCGCCTATGAAAACCTGCACATCAATGGCGGAAATATCTATCTAACCGATTCAAATAGCCATGTGTTTGGTCTGGATTTGCGCGGCGGTATCGAGCAATGGAGCAACAACGAATTGTTCGGTCGTGCATTAACAGGACCAACGATCGTTAACAATCATTTAGCACTCGGTGATTTTGAAGGTTACCTGCACTGGTTATCGCCGAGTTCAGGCGAAATTATCGGCCGTATGGACTTAGGTGGAGACGGGATCTACGCTCAACCAGTCGTTGACGGCAATACGATTTACGTACAAACCCGCGATGGTGACTTATACGCCATCGAGGTTAATTAGGAAGTACTCATACATGTTACCTGTCGTGGCCTTAGTAGGCCGACCCAATGTAGGCAAATCTACATTATTTAATCGTTTAACTCGAACTCGGGATGCGCTCGTAGCAGACTTCCCGGGTTTGACCCGTGATCGTAAGTATGGCCAAGCCAATTATGACGGTTATCAGTTTATAGTTGTCGATACCGGCGGTATTCACGGTGACGAAGAGGGCATCGACGAGGTGATGGCCAAACAGTCGCTGCAAGCGATTGAAGAGGCTGATGTTGTCTTGTTCTTAGTGGATGCGCGTGATGGCGTCACCGTGGGTGACCAAGCGATCGCAACCCATCTACGCAAACAAAAGAAAAAAGTCTATCTGGTTGCCAACAAAATCGATGGCATCGACGCTGACTCAGCGATGGCTGACTTTTATTCGCTTGCGCTAGGTAATCTCTATGGTATCGCTGCAGCGCATGGTCGCGGTGTCGAGTATTTATTAGATTCGTGTTTCAAGCCGCTAGCCGATGATTACCCAGACGTTATCGTTCCAGATGCGCCTGACAGCGAAGATCTTGAGCACGATGAAATTGATTATGAAGCATTGCCGCTAAAGCTGGCTATAGTCGGTCGTCCGAACGTCGGTAAGTCAACGTTGACCAACCGTATTCTCGGTGAAGACCGGGTGGTCGTGTTCGACATGCCGGGTACCACGCGCGACTCCGTGTACATCCCCATGGAGCGAGATGGACGTGAGTATGTCTTGATCGATACCGCAGGTGTGAGACGCCGCGGGCGTATCGATGAAGCGATAGAAAAATACTCAGTGGTAAAAACCTTGCAGGCAATCGAAGATGCTAACGTAGTGTTAGCTGTCATTGATGCGCGCGAAACCATCAGCGATCAAGATCTGAACTTGATAGGTTTTGCACTAAATGCAGGTCGTTCTATCGTGATTGCGGTAAACAAGTGGGACGGTTTGCAGCAAGACCATAAAGATGAGATCAAACGAGAACTCGATCGTCGCTTGGGCTTTGTCGACTTTGCCCGTTTGCATTTCATCTCAGCGTTGCATGGCACCGGCGTGGGTCACTTATTTGAGTCCGTTGAGGAAGCCTATAAGAGTGCGACCCAACGTGTGTCGACTTCTAAGTTGACCAAGATCATGGAGATGGCGCAAGAAGAGCACCAACCACCGTTAGTGGGCGGTCGCCGAGTGAAATTGAAATATGCGCACGCAGGGGGCTATAACCCACCGCGTATCGTGATCCACGGTAATCAGGTCACTCGCTTGCCGGGTTCTTATCAGCGTTATTTAACGAACTATTTTCGTAAGGCGCTCGGCGTCATGGGAACACCCATCAAAGTCGAGTTCCGTGAACCTAAAAACCCGTATGCAGGTAAGAAGAACAACCTGACGCTATCGCAGCAACGCAAACGTCGTCGCTTGATGAAGTTTGTTAAAAAGAGCAAATAGCACAAAAAAAGAGGTCCTCAAGACCTCTTTTTTTATCAACACCTAGCGAACGGTTACGCGAAATCTTCGTCTTTAAAGACATATTCCGTCAGACAATAGTCACACGTCATGACAATCTCGCCATCCTGCTCAAGGATCTGTTTAAGCTCGTCGACAGGTACCGAAGCCAAAGCCTCTAGAGTACGCTCTTTTGAACAGCCGCAAACAAAACGGACCGGTTGCGATGGATACATATGTACGGTTTCTTCGTGATACAGTCGGTGCAGCAGTTGTTCAGCCGGAAGCGTAAACAACTCTTGTGCGGTCACGGTATCCGTCAAGGTGGCCAGGTGCTCAAAGCCTACCATGTCTTTACCAGAGGCCGGCATGCGCTGCAAAAACATACCCGCAGCATGCTCACCATCGGCAAATAACCAAACGCGCGTCGACAACTGTTCAGACTGTTCGAAGTAGTCTTGAATCACTTCGGCCAATGAATCTGCATCAGCACTGACAACGCCCTGATAGCGCTCGCCATCCTGCGGGGTCAAGGTAATAATCAGTTGCCCTTTACCTATCAGGCTGCGTAAGTCCGTTTCACCAATATCAGCGCGTACCCGGGCAATACCGCGTAGTTCTAACGCATGGTTACCATTAACGGCAACAAAGTTGACCGGCCCATCACCTTGCAGTTGCACCGCAATATGACCTTCAAATTTGAGTGTCGCAGTCAGCAACGAAACGGCCGCCATCATTTCACCGAGCAGCTGTTGTACCGCGGGATGATACTGGTGTCCTTTAATTAGGCTTTGGTAACTACTGGTTAGTTGCACCATCTCACCGCGCACATCTTGCTCAGCAAAGCTGTAGCGCGCGAGTTGATCGGTTGGATAGTCAAGCTGGGTTGTCATGTATTACCACCATCTTTCATTTTAATCAGTTGCCGACGTTGTTTTTTGTCCGGCCGCTTGTCGGGGTGTGGATTGTAAAGCGCATTCAGTTTACGCGCCTCAGCATTCTGCTCGCGTTTTTCTATACTCGCTTCAGATTCTTGGTACAGTAATTGTGCCTCGGGCGCTCCCCGTCGTTGCTCGCTCAGCGCCAACACTTCGACTTCTTTGCTATCAAAGCCTTGTCGTAAGGTAATTCGATCACCTACCTGCACGAGTTTAGAGGGCTTACTGCGTTTACCCGCAACATGGACCTTGCCCGACTGCACCATCTGACGCGCAAGCGCCCGAGTCTTATAAAATCGAGCTGCCCAGAGCCATTTGTCGAGCCTTACACCGCTGTCTTGTGTCATAAAATCGTCACGAAAATATTATAAAATTAGTGTTAATCGATTGTTGACTACTCGTGCCTACGCTACAATGCCAAAACATCAAAATTGTATAATTCGACGATGCGACACTAGCGCTAGCCACCAAGTTGCGTATATTGTATCAAATTCCTATACGGATGTAGCGCATTGCTTCGGTAAAACAACAACGATAAAAGTGAATTAAATTGATAAGCCTAATGCCATCAACCCAGAACGCGAATCAGTGGATATCCCGTTCCGTAACTGTAGTTACGGTGCTTTTGTGGATATGGGTCGTCATTGTTGCGGCGCAAGCGACTTGGTGGTTTATGACGCCCTCACCTGAAACACAACAGCGCCCTAACGTTGATGTGCGTGCGCAAAACCGCGATAACCAAAGTGTCGACCTCGCTAAACTACAGCAATTACCGATTTTTGGTCGTCAGCAGGCGGGTACGCAGTCGCGCGGTAATGATTACGCCAACGCCCCTAAAACGTCTTTAAATGTCCGTCTCGTAGGCGTTTCCGCAAGTTCACGCCCGGAGCGCTCAGCCGCTATAATCGAACAAGCAGGCAAGCAGTCGACTTATATAGTTGGCGACGCTATTGGTCGCAGTCGTGTCACGGTGGAGCAAATTCTCGCTGACCGTGTCATTTTAGATAACGGTGGACGCTTAGAGACACTGCAATTAGAAGACATTGGCGAAGATCGTCCCGCCCTGTCATTGGTGGTAGAGAGCAGTGAAGCCGAAGCGAATAAAGCAAATAACACCTCGGATGCGTTACAGCGGGTCAAACGTGACCCCGATCAGTTACTCGATTATGTGTCTATCGCACCCGTTTTAGAACAAGGTAGTCTGCAAGGCTACCGTCTCTCGCCTGGGAATCAGGCCGATATTTTTTACCAAGCAGGCTTTCAGGAAGGTGACCTAGCCGTCGCGATTAACGGCTACGACTTGACCGATATGCAACAAGCCTCAGAGCTGAGCAGCCAGTTACAGGGTGCGACCGAAGCGACAGTGACGGTGCTACGTAACGGCGAGCGTATTGAGCTGAGTTTGCAGCTTCCTAACCAGCAGGAATAATAATTATGACAGTTACTCGTTTTGGTCCAAAAACATGGTTGAGCGCGCTGGCTATCGCTATTGGTTCGGTATCAATGACAATGCCCGCGCCGTCAATTGCGCAAGAGTACGCCGCTAGTTTTAAAAATACGGATATCACCGAGTTTATCCAAGTTGTCGGGCGTAACTTGGGCAAAACTATCATCATCGATCCCAATGTACGTGGCACCATTGATGTGCGTAGCTACGACGTGATGAATCAAGAGCAGTACTACCAATTCTTTTTGAACGTCTTAGAAGTCTACGGCTTTGCCGCCGTGCAAATGGATTCCGGCGTGATTAAAGTCATCCGTGATAAAGACGCTCAACACGCGCCTTTACCGGTCGTCGCAGGTGACCAAAAGGAACAGGGTGACACCATGATCACTCGCGTGGTGCCGGTAGAAAACGTCTCAGTGCGCGAGTTGGCTCCGTTATTACGTCAGTTAAACGACCAAACGGGCGGCGGCATGGTGGTGAGCTATGACCCGTCTAACGTCATTATGATGACAGGCCGTGCCGAAACGATCTCACGTTTAGTACAAATTATTGAACGTGTTGATAAAGCCGGTGACCAAGATGTCGACATCGTCGAACTGCAGTATGCTTCGGCACGTGAACTCGTTGGCATTGCTCAAAACCTGTTCGAAAAAGCCAACGCGGATGGCACACCCGCATTATTGATCCCGAAAATTGTCGCTGACGAGCGCAGTAATAGCGTGATTGTCAGTGGTGAACCACGCGCGCGTTCGCGAGTTGTGAAATTGATAAAACAACTCGACCAAGATCTTAAAACTGAGGGCAATACCCGCGTGTACTACCTCAAGTATGCTCGCGCTGAAGAGATGGTTGAGGTGTTACAAAACGTCAGTCAGTCGATCAAAGCGGAAGAAGCGAAACAAACGGGTCAAAACTCGATTCGTAACCGCTCGGATAACAGCATTAGTATTAGCGCGCACGAGTCGACGAATACTGTCGTTATCACAGCTGAACCCGATATGTTGTCGGCACTTGAGAATGTCATCCGCGACCTCGATATTCGTCGTGCGCAAGTACAAGTCGAAGCTATCATCGTCGAAGTACTCGAAGGCGATAACGTCGATTTTGGTATTCAGTGGATTAGTGAAGACGGTGGTTTAGTTCAATACAATACGGGTAACCAAGTGCCTATCGGTAGTTTAGCCGCAGCGGCATACCAAGCACGCCCACGTGAAGGCACATCAGTCACCACAGTCAATGATAACGGTCAAACCGTGACAACCACCAACCCAGAAGAGCGCGGTAACCTAGATTTACTTGCTAATCTATTGGGGAGTGTTAACGGCATGATGTTCGGCACCATCAAAGATGATTGGGCCGCGGTTGTTCAAGCTATCTCGCAAGATACCAACTCAAACATCTTGGCAACACCGAGCATTGTCACCGTCGACAATGAAGAAGCAAGCTTCTTAGTGGGTCAGGAAGTGCCGACCATTACCGGGTCGACCTTAGGTAATGATAACGACAGTCCATTCCAAACCGTCGACCGCCAAGAGATAGGTATTAAGCTCAAGGTTACCCCGCAAATTAACGAAGGCAACGCGGTACAAATGGTTATTGAACAGGAAGTATCGAGTCTGAGTGGTGCGACTTCGGTCGACGTGATCGTGAACAAACGCGAACTCAAAACCACCGTGATGGCAGAAGACGGCGAGACTATCGTACTGGGTGGTCTTATTGATGAGGATGTGCAAGAGTCGGTCTCTAAAATTCCTTTGCTCGGCGATATTCCGTTTTTAGGTCGCTTGTTTAGCTCGACCTCGACCTCAACACAAAAACGTAATTTGATGGTGTTTATTCGTCCCACCATCGTACGCGACGGTAGCAAGCTCTCTGATATCAGTAAGCAAAAATACAATTACATGCGTGCACTGCAGCTGGATCGCCGTTCACGGGGCGTTGCGCTGATGCCGGATAAAGAAACACCAGTGATGAACGACTGGAACAGCGATTTAACCTTGCCGCCGAGCTTTGAGGAGTACCTCAACGAAAAGGGCGCGATTAAAGAAGAGTTAAAAGAGCAGCAAGATGACTGATGCCAGCAATATTGCCACAAAGCGCTTACCTTTTAGCTTTGCTAAGCGTTTTGGCGTTGTGGTTGAAGATGGCGAGCCGCCCGTCGTGCATCATCGCGACGGCACGTCAGCGGAAACACTACTTGAGGTACGGCGTCGTTTAGGCGAGGTATTTACCTTGCAACGGCACGATACCGAAGCATTTGAGCGTTTGTTGACCCAAGCCTATCAGCGCGACTCATCCGAGGCGAAACAACTGATGGAAGATATCGGCAATGAGTCCGATTTATTCTCATTAGCCGATGAGCTGCCGCAAACCGAAGACTTATTAGAAAGTGAAGACGACGCGCCTATTATCAAACTGATCAACGCGATGTTGAGCGAGGCGATTAAAGAAGGTGCGTCAGATATTCACATCGAAACTTACGAGAAGCAGTTAACCATTCGCTTTCGTATCGATGGTGTTCTGCGTGAGGTGCTGACACCTAATCGCAAGCTGTCTTCATTGTTGGTTTCGCGTATTAAAGTTATGGCGCAGCTGGATATTGCCGAAAAGCGAGTGCCACAAGACGGACGTATCTCTTTACTGATTGCCGGACGCGCTGTCGATGTGCGGGTTTCGACTATGCCATCGAATCACGGTGAGCGCGTGGTGCTGCGCTTGTTAGATAAAAACAATGCCCGTCTTAATCTCGAGCAACTCGGTATGACAGAAGCCAACCGCGAAGTATTCGCCGAGCTGATCCATAAACCTCACGGTATTATCTTGGTTACCGGTCCTACCGGCTCGGGTAAATCGACCACGCTCTATGCCGGACTGACCGAAATTAACTCGAAAGACCGCAACATTTTGACAGTCGAAGACCCGATAGAATACGCAATTGATGGTATCGGGCAGACGCAAGTTAATCCGCGTGTTGATATGACCTTTGCACGAGGCTTACGCGCGATTTTGCGTCAGGATCCGGATGTTGTCATGGTCGGTGAGATCCGCGATATCGAAACCGCACAAATTGCTGTACAGGCGTCGTTAACCGGTCACTTGGTTTTGTCGACGTTGCATACCAATACCGCAGCGGGTGCGATAACACGCTTAGAAGACATGGGCGTAGAGCCATTCTTGTTGTCGTCAAGCCTACTCGCCGTGTTGTCACAGCGTTTGGTACGCACCTTGTGCCCAGACTGTAAGCAGCCGCATCAGGCAGATGAAAAGGAACGGGCGTTACTCGGTGTGACCGACTCAGCGTTGACAATTTACCGAGCGCAAGGTTGCGAAAAGTGCAACCAGACCGGTTATCGCGGACGTACGGGCATACACGAACTCATCGAAGTGGATGAGCACGTACGTGAGCTAATTCATAACGGCCACGGCGAGCAATCCATTGAACGCTATGTGCGTAAGAATACCCCGAGCATTCGCAGCGATGGTTTGGCGAAAGTACGCAATGGCGTAACCACCCTTGAGGAAGTTTTGCGCGTGACGCGCGAGGAGTAATCTGTGGCGGCTTTTGAGTATCATGCGCTGGCGGCAGATGGGCGTAAGAAGAAAGGTATCATTGAAGCGGACACCATTCGCCAGGTGCGTCAGCAATTACGCGACCAAGGGCTCATCCCTATGGATGTTATGCCCGCTGCAGAACAAGAGCAGAAAAAAGGGCAACAGCAAAACCGCTGGCGTCGTGTACGCCGCGTCAAAGCGCAAGATCTAGCGCTGATTACCCGTCAGTTATCGACCTTGGTCAACTCGGCTTTACCGATCGAACAGTGTTTGCTCGCCGTGGCTGATCAAAGTGAAAAGCCACGCATGAAACAACTACTCATGGCGGTGCGCAGTAAAGTGGTAGAAGGCTATGGTCTAGCAGAGGCGATGGCGGAATATCCGGGGGTGTTCGATTCGCTCTACACAGCGATGGTCGCTGCCGGTGAAAAGTCAGGCCACTTGGACCAAGTCCTGGATGAGTTAGCCGATTACACCGAACAACGCCAGCATATGAAGAGCCAGTTGACGCAAGCCTTGGTGTATCCGGTCATGCTGACATTGGTAGCGATCAGTATTGTGATCTTTCTGCTGGTGTCTATTGTGCCGCAAATCGTGCACAACTTTTCTACCCTCGGACAGACGTTACCACCCACCACTCAATTTATGATTGGTTTATCGGAGTTTTTGCAGAACTGGGGCTTGTTTATCTTAGCCGGAATTGTGGTGTTGGTGTTTGCGTTTAAACAATGGTTAAAGAAACCCGAACACGAACTTAAATATCACAAACGGCTGTTGAAGCTGCCGTTGCTGGGTCGAGTGATTCGCGGCGTCAGTACGGCGCGCTTCGCGCGTACCCTGAGTATCCTCACATCATCGGCAGTGCCGTTACTCGATGGGCTTAAAATTACCGCCACGGTGATTGGTAACCGTGCGATCAGAGAAGCCGTGGACGAAGCGGCAACGCGGGTACGTGAGGGTGCATCACTGCGTGCGGCATTGCAAGAAACCGGTTTGTTTCCACCAATGATGCTTCATATGATCGCCGCAGGTGAGAAATCCGGTGAGTTACAGCAAATGTTGCGACGCACCGCAGATAACCAAGACAGAGAATTTGAATCATTGGTGCAAATATCACTCAAAGTCTTTGAGCCGGTGCTTATCGTTTCGATGGCCGGGATTGTATTCTTTATTGTATTGTCAATTATTCAGCCAATTTTGCAGTTGAACCAGAGTATAGGGTTTTAAATATGATGCGTAAAAATCAAGGTTTTTCATTGGTCGAAATTATGGTGGTTATCGCCATCATCGGTATTCTAGCTACCATGATTCTACCCAATGTGTTGGGCAGCCAAGAGCAGGCGAATAAACAGAAAGTGACAGCAGACTTAGTCTCGCTTGAGAACGCGTTAGCGCAATATCACTTAGATAACGGCATGTTTCCAACCACAGAGCAAGGTCTAGAAGCCTTGGTGGAGCGGCCTAATGTTGATCCACAGCCACGCAACTACCGCAATGGCGGCTATATTCAACGTCTGCCGCAAGACCCGTATGGTAACGACTATATGTTACTTAACCCCGGTGAGTACGACGATATCGATATTTTCTCACCCGGTCCCGATCAACAGCCAGGCACTGATGATGATTTTGGTAACTGGATGATCGGACAAGACAACGAATCCAACTAAGTAATGCGCTCATCGGCGTGCAAGCCATCAGGGTTTACCCTTGTTGAGATTCTAGTGGTCATGGCGATCGTGGGTTTGATTGCTGCATCGGTGGTATTTACTGTGCCGAGCATGACCCGCGATGAAACCACGCCACAAACCGCCGCCGCCACACTGAAAGCACAGCTCCAGTGGGCGCGGGAACGCGCCATGATAGAGCAACGTCCGCTCGGGTTGTTACTTAACACCGAAGGGTATGAGTTTTTAAGGTGGCAGCAAACCGAAGAAGACTGGCGTTGGCAAGCGGTGAATGAAAAGGGCTTAGCCGCTCAGGATTACCAAGATAATCTTACACTCGAATGGCGCATCGATGAACCGCCCTTTATTGCGCAAGAAAAGCAGTTAGAAAACACCCTGTTTTCGCCGTCTGATGATAATGACGACGAAGATCAGCCGATGCCCCAGTTGCTGATACTGCCGACAGGCGAGTTGACACAATTTTCGATTCAGTTTGCCGCGCCTTTTGATACCGAACCGAGCTACTGGTTAATTGCTGATAGCGCTTGGACCACTCGCATAGCAGATAGTGATGAAACGCAATAATCGTGGTTTTACATTAATCGAGGTCATGGTTGCCATCGCCATCTTTGCGATGGCGGCATTGGCGGCTGTGTCGGCTGCAAGCGGTCACCTTAATAGTTTAAGCACCATCCAACAGCGCACCTTTGCCCAGTACGTAGCGGCTAACCGACTGACCGAATTGAACCTAGCAACCACTTGGCCAATTAAAGATAATCAGCGTGGCAGTGAGCGCCAAGGCGGCGTTGAGTGGCAGTGGCGGCAACAAGTGGTTGAAACGGTCACACCCAATGTGGTGGCGGTGACTATTGAAGTCACACAGGGGGAGCAGGATTACCAATGGGCGCGACTGACCCAATATGTTCGTAAACCTCAATTAGCCGATACCGACGGAGGCGATAATGCGCTCTGAACGCGGTTTCACCTTAGTTGAGATCATGGTCACCATGGTTATTTTTACCTTGATAGGGCTCGCAAGTTACACCGTGCTTGACCAAATGTCGCGTACCAAAAGCTTATCGGAAGAATCCTCCGAACGTATCGAACAACTGCAATTCACTTGGCTGCTTATCCAACAAGACATGCGCCAAGCGGTGCCTAAGCCGACGCGTCCCAATGGTTTAGAAGTCGCACAACAGCTGATTACTAACGACGAACGCATTATTGAATCACAAAGTGGCGTCTTAGGGTTTGTGCGCAGCGGCTACGATAACCCTGGCTTAATGTTGTCACGCAGTGAACTTCAGCCGGTGGTCTACCGCGTGCAAGATAATGTTTTACAGCGTATGACCTATCCGTATGTGAACGACCGCAGTGGTGAGCCTGTGGTGCAAGATCTGCTGGAGGGCGTAAAGTCCTTTCAAGTACGCTTTTATCGTTCGTCTCAACAGTCGCAATCGAATCAAGGCATTGAAGCCGGCTGGCGCACTAGCTGGGAAACACCGGATGACTTCCCGGCCGCCATCGAGTTAACGATTAACAGTGAAGACTACGGCGAAATTAGACGGCGCTTTTTAACCGGCGTTGAGCCTGCACAAACGGTTAAGAAAGAGGATGACAACAATGCGTAAGCAGCAAGGTGTCGCTCTTATTACCGTGTTGTTGGTGATGGCTATCATCGCTGTCATTGCAACGAACTTGGGTACTCAATTACAACGTCAAGTGACGCGTACAGCGAGCTTTGAGCAATCAGAACAAAGCTATTGGATGTGGCTAAGCGGCGAAGCCGTTCTCAAGGAAGTGCTGCAACAGGAAATCGAACGCGATGACGGCATCGTTCATGCCAATCAGAACTGGGCACAACGCGCCGGGCCGTTCCCGGTGGAAGGCGGACAGATAGCTGCGCAAGTAAAGGATCTACGTAGTTGTTTCAACCTCAATAGTTTAGCTGGCACTGAGCAGCAAGGCCTCAGCCTTGAAAAACGCCGCAAGCAGTTTCAACAACTACTCGTGAGCTTAGAGCTTGATGCCTTCCAAGCCGAGAGTTTGGCAGGCGCACTGACCGACTGGCTCGACAGCGACAGTGAACTGTCGCAAAGTGGTGCTGAAGACCCCGATTACGAAGCGTTACCACACCCTTATCAAACCGCCAATGGGTTGTTATTTGATGTCAGTGAGTTGCGTATGATTAAAGGCTTTACGGCTGAAGTTGTGCAACGTATTAAGCCCTATGTATGCGCCATTCCCGGTAACGCAGAGCTACGCATTAACGTCAATACGCTCGATGAGGAGCGCGCGGTTTTGCTGGTGGCGGTGACTCAAGGTAAGCTAACCTTGGATGGTGCAAAACAATTGGTTCAAGCACGCCCTGAACAGGGCTATGAAAGCCGCGAAGAATTGCTGCAAGATAGTTTATTAACGGGGGCACAGGACGGTGAAACCGGCTCGCTCGATGAACTCGCTGTTAGCAGTGAGTACTTTTTACTACAAGCTTATATACAATGGGGGTCGTTAGAGACCACCGCTCGCTCAGTGCTACATGTGACATCAGGTCAAGCGCGTGTTGTGTACCGAGCCATGGGAGAAGATTGATATGCAAGAACGCTTACTCATCAGGTTACCGGCCTCCGATGCCGAGCCAAGAATAAGCTGGCTGATTTGGCAGCCCTCAGGTGCCGAAGTGATTGCTAGTGGTGAGCTCAATGATCCAGCTGAACTGACGCAGCTGACCGAGCAGGCAAAGCGCTGTCAGGTGACCCTGTTGTGTCCGGGGCAAGCGATTTCGATGCGTAAAGTCACCATTCCTAACAGTGGTAAACGTCACCTCGATAAGCTAATCCCTTACGCGTTGGAAGATGAACTCGCGGATGACATTGATAGCCTGCATTTTGCTTGGGCGGAAAACGGCATTAAAGAAGGCCAGATCCCCGTTGCGGTTGTCCGTCATAGTGAAATGCAGCAGTGGCAGCAATGGCTGGCCGCAGCACATCTTGAAGCCGATGAGTGGGCGGTTGACTACCTGATGCTTCCAGAGCCTGAGAGTGAGCAACAGTGGACAGGTGTGCAAATTGCTGATGACGTACTCATTCGTATGGGACGTTGGGATGGTTTAGCCGTTGAACAAACATTGGCGGACGCCGTGGTCGGGTTAAAACAGAGTGAATACCCACAAACCAACCAAGTGGTCGCTTATTCCGATATCGCGCTCAACGGCAGTGCGCTAGCGCTCGAATTTGCTAACAGTGAACTGCCGATGGTAGCGTTTGCCAAACAGCGGGTGAGCCTTGATATTCGTGGTCAACGGTATGCTCCCAAGCGAGCCAAACGAACCCTTGAAATACGTTGGCAGCCGCTGGCGTGGGCGGCGGGTATTGCGCTCGCAGTGACACTGGCGAGTAGCTGGGTCAAAACGGCTTATTTAAACCACCAAGCAGAGCAGCTACAGCAGCAAGCCGAAACGCTATACAAAGAGACGTTTCCGAATCAAACACGCATCGTTAACCTACGCGCGCAAATGCGTCAGCAATTACAATCTTTAGGTATCGATGATCAAGCCATGCCATCGGCGTTAGCAATGCTCGACCAATTGGCGCCGGCATTTTTACAACAACCACAACTGAGCCTGGAGTTGCTGCGCTATCAAGATGGCGCACTGCGGATGCAAGCAGTGGCACAAAACTTCTCACAATTCGAGGCCTTCCAGAACCAAGCTCAACAACTCGGTTTTGAGGTACAACAGGGCGCGCTGAATAATCGTGGTGATGGTGTCGCAGGCACCTTGACTATTGCCTATCAAGGAGGTCGTTCATGAGTCTTCTTACACCATTACTACAAAAACTCACGCAAACGCCCCTAGTACAAAGTGCGCAACAGCGCTGGGCGCAACTTGCGGTACGTGAGCAAAACCTCGTGAAAGGACTCGGTGCCGTTATCATCGTTGCCATAATCTACTTTGCCATCTGGCAACCCACCTATAACGCCCAGCAATTAGCTGAACGGCGCTTAGAGGGGCAACAGCAACAGTTATTCTGGTTGCGTGAACAAGTTGCACGCTATCAGTCATTGTCTGCAACCCAAGCACAATCCGAGGTCAGTGGGTCGTTGTCGCAGCGCGTTAACGAAGCGGCTGCCAGCAATAAGATCCAAATTGCACGGATGCAGCCGCAGAACAATGGCCTCATCGTCAGTGTCGATGAAACCTCGTATCAACAAGCCATGAGCTGGTTATATGCGCTTGAACAAACCTATCAATTGCAAGTGACGACACTCGATTTAGCTCGATTAGACGAACCCGGCAAAGTACGTGTGCGACAAGTGTTGGTAACGGAGAAATCATGAAGAAGTGGTTGTGGTTAATTCCAGTCTATCTCATTGCACTGATTGCCTACATTCCGGCGGCGGTGGTGTATTGGTTGCCAATGCCAGCCGGTATTTATGTTGAGCAAGTATCGGGTACGTTATGGCAAGGCCGGATTGGTTATGCGGTGGTTAATCATACCGCCTTTCATAACGTCAGCTGGTCACTGGCACCGAGTCAGCTGATTACCGGTCAACTCGGCTTTTCGGTGACGGTACCGAGTAAAAATAATCCACTGGCCGCGCAAGCATCAGGCAGTGCATCATTGAATTCGATTGAATTGACTCAACTGCGTGCGACAGGCGAGTTGGCACCGCTGATGCAACTGGTTAATTTTAATATGCCATTAAAGACAGAAGGACAATGGCGCATCGCATTAGAAAATTATGCACTGAATGATCTGTCGGGCGCCAAGCTTTGTAGTGCATTAAAAGGAAATGCGTCGGGTTCAAACATTCGGGTACTGGTGAACCATCGCTGGGAATCTCTGGGTGATTTTCCGCTGAACCTTGGCTGTGCACAAGCTGGGGCAGTAGCGCTGTCGATGGCGGGAGAGAACAGCTTAGGTCTTAATTTCGAGGGCACGGTGAGCCCCAGTTCAATACGTGTGAATGGTACGGTGCAACCCAATCCAAGAACGCCCGAGGGCTTGGCAAAAATGCTGAGTTATTTAGGACGACCGGATAATCAGGGGCGTTATCGTTTCTCAATTTAATGATCGCCAACTTGCCGAGATCAAAATAAATCGTTAATCTGAACGCATCTTCAAGAAATCAGATGCTATATATAATCGTATCGTTGCCAACAAAAGGACATTTTGATGCAAGCTATAATTGATTGGATTAATAATAACCAAGACATGCTGATCGAATATTCGATCAAAGTGATTGTCGCGATTGTTATTCTGTTTGCCGCTTCAATAGTGACGCGTATCCTCGCCTCAATCATGCGCAAAGGGATGCAAAAACGTCAGGTCGACAATGCTGTTATCAGCTTTTTAACAGCCATTGTTAAATCACTGATTTTCATCGCCGCATTGATGGTCGCATTGAATCAAATCGGTGTTGAAACCACATCGTTTATTGCCATATTAGGTGCCGCGGGTCTTGCCATCGGTTTAGCATTGCAAGGTTCACTCTCGAACATCGCGTCGGGGGTATTATTAATCATGTTCCGTCCCATTCGTTCAGGTGAGTACGTGGAAGCCGCAGGGACAGCGGGTACGGTTGAAGAAATTAATATCTTCCAGACCATCTTAAAAACGCCGGATCGTAAAGTGGTCTATCTGCCGAACTCACAAGTGATTGGTAGCGCCATTACTAACTACAACCGCGAACCGATCCGTCGTATCGATTTGGTGATTGGTGTCAGTTACAGCGCTAACTTGCAAAAAACCAAAAAGGTATTAATGGACGTGCTGAAAAATGATGAGCGCATTTTGCAAGATCCAGAGCCGGTCGTGACCGTTACAGCACTCAATAGTTCTTCAGTGGACTTTAATGTGCGCCCGTGGACTAAAACCGAAGATCACTGGCCAACGCGTTGGGACTTACTCGAGAAGATTAAAGATCGGTTAGATGAAGAAGGTATTGGTATTCCGTTCCCACAAATGGATGTCCATATCAAAAAAGAAGACAAAGAATAAGATGGTTAAACGGGGCGTCAGCCCCGTTTTTTTATGCTTGCTGTAAGGCCTGCTCGATATCCGCAAGGATATCATCAATATGTTCGATCCCCACGCAAAGGCGTATCGCCTCAGGTGTCACACCAACCGCCGCTTGTTCTTGTTCATTGAGCTGACGATGAGTGGTTGAGGCAGGATGGCACGCTAAACTTTTCGCATCACCAATGTTGACCAAACGTTTGAACAACGCCAATGCGTCGTAAAAGTGCACGCCCGCCTCAAAGCCACCTTTGATACCAAAGGTCAGTAGCGAAGCAGGCACACCGCCATTAATGTATTTCTGCACCCGTTGGTAATAGGCGTCATCTTCAAAGCCGGCAAAACGAACCCACTCAACCTGTGGATGCTCACGCAAATATTCAGCCACTTTTAGTGCGTTTTCGCAATGACGCTCGATCCGCAGCGGTAACGTCTCGAGCCCTTGCAGGATTAAAAACGCATTAAACGGTGAAATCGCCGCACCGGTATTGCGCAGTGCGACGGTTCGTACACGCGCAATAAAAGCAGCGGCTTCAAATGCCTCGGTATAGACAATGCCATGATAAGCCGGCTCCGGCTGACTAAACTGAGGGAAACGGTTCTTATGTTTGACCCAGTTAAAACGACCCGAGTCAACAATCAAACCACCGACCGAGGTACCATGGCCACCGATATATTTGGTTAACGAGTGCACGACAATGTCGGCGCCAAAATCGATGGGTTTACAGAGCACTGGTGAAGCCACTGTGTTATCAACCACTAACGGCACGCCTTGGGCATGAGCGACTTCAGCGAGGCCTTCTAAATCCGCCACATTACCTGCCGGGTTGCCAATGGTTTCGCAATAAACGGCTTTGGTGTTGTCATCAATCAGTGCAGCAACCGCTTCTGCCGTATCATTTTCAGCAAATCGTACTTCAATGCCAAACGAGGGCAGCATATGGCGGAACAACGTATAGGTGCCCCCATAGAGCTGCGGCGTAGTGACGATGTTATCGCCCTGACTGGCGAGCGTGATCAGCGCGTATTCAATCGCGGCCATCCCCGATGCAACAGCCAGCGCCGCGATCCCGTGTTCGAGTTCGGCAACGCGCTGTTCAAGCACATCATGAGTCGGGTTCATAATACGTGAATAAATATTACCCGGTACCGTTAAATCAAATAAATCGGCACCGTGTTGAGCGTTATCAAACTCAAAAGCGACCGACTGATAAATCGGTGTAGCAACCGCCTTGGTGGTTGCATCGGTGATATATCCGTGATGAATTGCTAACGTTTCGTCTTTCATAAAATATCCTCGGTCAGGGGCGATTGAGTACCCCGTGTCGTCTTAAGTTGGGGCAAAAAATGGCGCACAACAGCGGCGTAGTCGGCTACGTTCTTAATAAAGCCGTCGTGACCAAAAGGTGTATCAATCAGGGCGAGCCCACGGCAATCAGGTAATGCTTCTTCTAGCTGATGCATCAAGCGAGGCGGCGCAATAATATCGGATTCAAAGCCAACCAGTTGTACCGGTACGGTGATGCGTGATGGGTCGATTCGGTACTCGTTTAAAATAGGCGTCAAATGGGTAAACAAGCTCTGCGCATGCTGACCATGGCGCTTAAGTAACTTTTCACCTTGCGCCAGTAAATAGCTAAAGGCTTCGTCGCCGTCATTAAAACGCTGTTCAAATTCGTCCGCACTGCGGTAAGTCAACATGGCAAGTGCCCGCGCCAACACGACGCCTTGCTGGCTACAGTCGGCTTGTTGCAGTAACGCTTGCTGAAATAAGCGCAGTGCCGCCGACTGCACCGAAGGTTGATGAGCCGCGCCAATAACGACCAGTGCATCGGGTTTAATCAGCCCATCCTGAACCAACTGCAAACCGAGTACGCCGCCAAACGAGCCGCCCAACCAGGCACCTGGTTGTGTTAAACCGAGTGAACGCAATACGCTGGCATAAGCCTCAGCGTGCTGGCCCAGAGAAATAGGTTCGTCAGGTGTATCAGAGCCGCCCACACCACCGAGGTAATCTAAACTGATCACTTGCAGCTCAGGGTGCGGTGCAAACAGCGGATGCAACGATTGCCACCACCCATGACCGTCTAAACGCCAGAGTTGACCGCTGGCGCTGATACCGCCTTGCACAATAATCGTATGTTCGGGCTTTGCGTCAATATTGCCAAAACGAAAGCCTTTCACCCGTCCATAAGGTGTTTCTGTATAAAAGGAGCGTCCTACCGGAAAAACCATGATGACCTCAACGCCGATTAATGGATGAGTTTAATTTAGCAATACTTACGTTTAACCGTCAAGATGTTTAGACGTCTAAATGCGATATGGTGGCACGCACTTCGGTTGTGCTATGATTTGCCCATGTCGATATATACCGTCACACAACTCAACAGCGATATCCGCAAGGCAATAGAGCAGGGCTTTGGACACGTATGGTTGATGGGCGAAATCTCCAATTTTGCTGCACCAAACTCGGGTCATTGGTACCTCACCTTAAAGGATGAACGCGCCCAGATACGTTGTGCCATGTTTCGTGGTAATAATCAGCGCGCCAAAGTACGCCCGCAAAATGGCTTACAAGTGTTGGTGCGTGGCCGGGTGACCGTGTACGAGCCGCGCGGCGACTACCAACTCATTGTTGAGCATATGGAAGAAGCCGGTATCGGCTTGCTACAGCAGCAGTTTGAACAGCTCAAAGTAAAACTTGCCGCCGAGGGCTTATTTGCGCAAGAGCGCAAGCGGCCACTGCCCGAACATATTCGCCGTGTTGGTGTTGTCACGTCGTCGACAGGTGCAGCTATTCAAGATGTGTTAGCGGTGATGAAACGCCGCGACCCGAGCGTCGAAGTCATTATTTATCCGACCGCAGTGCAAGGCGATGCGGCTATACCGCAAATTAAAAGTGCATTACGTACCGCGTTTCAGCGTAATGAAGTCGATGTGCTGCTAGTGACCCGAGGCGGTGGCTCGTTAGAAGACTTGTGGTGTTTTAATGATGAGCAGGTCGGTCGTTTGTTATTAGACGCCCCGATGCCTGTTATCAGTGCGGTTGGCCACGAGGTTGATTTTACCATCTGTGATTTTATCGCGGATTTGCGAGCGCCGACACCGTCGGCAGCCGCCGAGCAGGTGACCCAAGATCGTAGCGCTCAAATCAACCGTTTACAGCAGTTGCAACAGCGTTTGGCGACCGGCCAAAAGCGCCGCATAGAGCGTCAACACAGTTTACTACAACAACTACAAATTCGACTGAATCAACAGCATCCGCAACGACAGCTGCAACAACAAAGCCAGCGTTTAGATGAATTATTAGCGCGTGTGTATCGCGCCCAGCAGCGAACCTTGGTTAATCAGCAACAACGACGTCAGCATGTTATCCAACGCTTGCAGCAGGTCCACCCGCAACGTGAATTGTCGCGCGCTCAACAAAAACTCTCGCAGATTCAGCAACGTATACCGCTAGTCGCTGAAGCATGGCTCAAACAACAGCACCAACGCCAACGCGCATTGCTGCATGCATTAAACTTGGTGAGTCCACTGAATACGCTTGATAGGGGATACGCCATTGTCCGAGACGATGCGGGACGCGTGATCACCCAGCCGGAGCAGACCCAAGCTGAGCAAAAACTCAACGTTAAAGTCGCGGGTGGCGAATTTAACGTTAGAAAGTGCTCAGAATAAGTTGCTAAAATAACCATTATCGAGTAAAATCCACGCGCAACATGAATCCAGTCACGGAGTGTTGCAAATGCTGCGAATCGCCCAAGAAGCCCTTACTTTCGACGACGTCCTACTAGTCCCGGGGCACTCAAATGTCTTACCGCATCAAGCGGATCTCAAAACCCAATTAACGCGTGGCATCACGCTCAATATCCCGTTGGTTTCAGCAGCGATGGATACCGTTACTGAAGCACCACTCGCTATCGCGTTGGCGCAAGAAGGCGGCATTGGCTTTATTCACAAGAATATGACGCCTGAAGAGCAAGCGGCACACGTACGTAAAGTGAAAAAGTACGAGAGTGGCATGGTCAATGACCCCGTCACAGTAAACCCTGATACCACCATTGGTGAAATCAAGGCATTGACCGCTGAACACGGCTTCCAAGGCTTCCCTGTTATCGAGAAAAACGGTGACTTAGTGGGTATCGTGACCGGCCGTGATACACGCTTTGAAGACGATGACTCTAAACCCATCAAAGAAGTCATGAGTGACAAGTCACGCTTAGTGACTGTACACGAAACCGCGCAAAGCGATGAGATCTTGCAGTTAATGCATAAGCACCGCATCGAAAAAATTCTCGTGGTCGATGATGCCTACAAATTAAAAGGCATGATCACCCTCAAAGACTTTGAAAAAGCCGAAAACAAACCGAATGCCTGTAAAGATGAACTCGGCTCGTTGCGCGTAGGTGCAGCGGTCGGCGTAGGTCCAGGTACCGAAGAGCGCATCAAACTGCTAGTTGAAGCGGGCGTTGACGTACTGCTGATTGATACCTCGCACGGCCATTCAGAAGGTGTGTTAAAACGTGTTCAGGAAACGCGTAAAGCCTATCCGAACTTACAAATCATTGCCGGTAACGTAGCGACAGCGGCAGGTGCAAAAGCCTTGGTGGATGCCGGCGTAGACGCTGTTAAAGTCGGTATCGGTCCAGGTTCTATTTGTACGACACGCATCGTCACCGGTTGTGGTGTGCCACAAATCACTGCGATTAGCGATGCGGCAGATGCGCTGAAAGGTACCGGCGTACCTGTGATTGCAGACGGCGGCATTCGTTTCTCTGGCGATATTGCGAAAGCCTTAGTTGCTGGCGCACACTGTGTGATGGTGGGTAGCATGTTAGCCGGTACCGAAGAGTCGCCAGGCGAAGTCGAGCTATACCAAGGTCGTTACTACAAATCATACCGTGGCATGGGCAGCTTAGGCGCGATGAATCAGCGTAACGGCTCATCGGATCGCTATTTCCAAAATAGTAACGAGGCTGAGAAGCTCGTACCCGAAGGTATCGAAGGCCGCATCGCCTATAAAGGCCCCATTTCGGCGATTATTCATCAGCAGATGGGCGGCGTACGCTCAGCGATGGGCTTGACCGGTTGCGCCAACTTAGAAGAGATGCGCACTAAGCCACAGTTTGTCAAAGTCACTGCGGCAGGCATGGGTGAGTCACACGTACACGATGTGCAAATTACCAAAGAAGCGCCAAACTACCGCAGTTCTTAATGCCGATTTGTGAGCCGCCGCTAAGGCGGCTCTTTTACTTTTAGTTTTATCTGTTACTGGGACCCAACAATGAGCAGAGATATCCACGACCACCGAATTTTGATTTTAGACTTCGGTTCTCAATATACCCAATTAATTGCGCGCCGTATCCGTGAAATTGGCGTTTACTGTGAGCTGTGGGCATGGGATGTCGACGAGCAAGACATTAAAGACTTCGATCCTAAAGGCATCATCCTTTCAGGTGGGCCAGAAAGCGTCACCGAAGCCGGTTCTCCGCGCGCGCCAGACTATGTATTTAAGGCGGGCGTCCCTGTCTTGGGCGTGTGCTATGGCATGCAAACCATGGCGCATCAATTGGGTGGTTCAGTGCAAGGCTCTCTCGAACGTGAATTTGGTTATGCACAAATCGAACTCGTAACAGAAAGCCCGTTATTTGAAGCCATCGAAGATGCGGTCAGCGAAGACGGTAAGCCATTATTAGACGTGTGGATGAGCCACGGTGATAAAGTCGAAGCCATTCCAGAAGGTTTCCACACCGTTGCAACCACCTCGTACTGCCCATATGCGGCAATGGCGGATGAATCACGTCGTTTTTACGGTGTTCAGTTCCACCCAGAGGTCACCCATACGCGTCAAGGCATGCGTATGCTAGAGCATTTCGTCAGCGGGATTTGTGGTTGTGAAAAACAATGGACGCCCGCACAGATTATCGAAGACGCGATCGAGCGTATTCGTGAGCAAGTCGGTAGCGATAAAGTGATTTTGGGCTTAAGCGGTGGCGTCGATTCATCGGTAACAGCGATGTTGTTACATCGTGCAATTGGCTCCCAGCTCACCTGCGTGTTTGTTGATAATGGCTTATTGCGTTTAAATGAAGCCGAGCAAGTGATGGAAATGTTTGGTGACCACTTTGGTTTAAACATTATTCCCGTCGCTGCGGAGCAACGCTTCTTAGACGCGCTGAAAGGCGAAGCGGATCCAGAGAAGAAACGCAAAATTATCGGTAATACCTTTATTGAGATCTTCGACGAGCAAGCGTCTCAGTTGACCGAAGTGGACTGGCTGGCGCAAGGTACCATCTACCCCGATGTCATTGAGTCAGCAGGCTCAAAAACCGGTAAAGCACACGTCATTAAATCGCATCACAACGTAGGTGGCTTGCCCGAGGATATGAAACTCGGTTTAGTTGAACCATTGCGCGAGCTGTTTAAAGACGAAGTACGCAAAATTGGTCTAGAACTCGGTCTGCCTTATAACATGCTTTATCGTCATCCGTTCCCAGGGCCGGGTCTGGGTGTGCGCGTATTGGGCGAGATTAAGAAAGAGTACTGTGACTTATTGCGTCGCGCCGATGCGATCTTTATTGATGAGCTGCACAAAGCGGATTGGTATCACAAAGTTAGCCAAGCATTTGCGGTGTTTTTACCCGTACGCTCGGTCGGTGTTATGGGCGACCAACGCAAGTATGATTGGGTGGTTTCACTGCGCGCAGTCGAAACCATCGACTTCATGACCGCACGTTGGGCGCACTTACCTTACGAATTATTGGAAAAAGTGTCGAATCGTATCATCAACGAAGTCGACGGTATTTCGCGAGTCACCTACGATATTTCGGGCAAACCGCCTGCCACGATAGAGTGGGAATAACACCAACACCGAAGCCCGCGACTCGCGGGCTTTTTTATGCCATTGCCGAACGGGTGAAAAGTCGGCATAGTAGCGCTTATTCGTAGTCATTTGTTAAGCGGTATAAGATGGATCGAAACCGTTCGTTAAGTCAGAGTCTTTGGCAGGCATTTAGGCGCTATGCACTGCTACCCATGATTATGGTGGAGCTGGCGCTGATAACTATTTATGTAGTGACCAACCAGTGGGTAACACAGCAAACCAAACAAGAACTCGTCGAAACGGCCTTATCCGAATCAACGCAAATTGCCAAACGTCAAGCAACGGTGGTCGATGCTCAGTTGGTCTCAGTCGAGAAACAACTGGCTCTTTATCGTGAATCCGTAGCCGCCGTGCTCGATGATCCGCGCATTACCTGGCAAGGTCACGAACAGTGGACGCAGGGAGCGAGCGGTCAGTTCTTTACCCGCAAAGCACTGGGTCAAGACGGTATCGCCGCTTTTTATTCTGCGTTGACACCGTCACCTCAGCAAAACCTAGACCGTATAGAGCAGTTACGTATGCTCACGCCAGTGATGCGGCAAATGGTTGCTGACGATAGCTGGGTACAGCAGGTGTACTTTAATACACACGACAGCCTTAATGTTATTTACCCGTTTATTGATGTCGGTTCACAATACGCAGCCGATGTTGATATTCCTAAGTTTAACTTTTTCTACCTCGCCGATGAACAACATAACCCAGCACGTAACCCTGTTTGGACGCCTGTTTATCTTGATCCAGCGGGACAAGGCTGGATGCTATCAGTGATTGCACCGGTATATAAAAATGACTCCCTGGTAGGGGTCGCGGGCGCCGATGTCACCATTGAAAAACTTATTAATTACCTGACTCACACTCAAGTGCCGTGGGACGGCTTTGTGGTACTCGCGAGCCAATCAGGAAAAATTCTTGCGCTACCCGAGCGAGCTCAGCAGCGTCTGGACATTACTGTCCCCCAAAGCTATGCGGTAAAACATGCAAAGCGCGATGAAACGGACTATCAAAGTACCAATTTAGCCGATATAAACGGAGCTCAAGCGCTTCTGTCGCATTGGCAGAGTAATCCCGATAGTTTGCAAACCATAGCGCTCGGTGGGATGTCTTATATTGCCGCTTGGCATCCTGTCGCTGAAACCGACTGGCAGGTATTGGTGCTGGTCGAAGAGGCAAAGCTACTCGCACGAACCAATAACATTTATCGACAAACCGAGTTACTTAGCTTGATTCTGCTTGCCGGTTTGGTGATTTTTTATCTGCTGTATTTCCAGTTTGTCAAAAGTCGCACACAGCGCTTCAGTCAACGATTAAACCGCAACCTCAAAAAACTATCCGATGCACTCGCAAAAACGGGGCGCCAGGAATTCGAACTCACGATTCCTGACCTCGAAGCGCCGGAGCTTAATAGACTCGCCTTACAAATTACCCAAGTCGCCGAGCAGTTGCGTAGTAACTTATTCAGCCTCCGAAAGAACGAAGCACGGCTAAGGTTTGCATTAGAAAGTAGCGGTGAATCACTAATCACGCAATCGATGGAATATAACCGCGTTGAGGTAACCGATAACTTTAGAGTGATATCCCAGCGCGCAGAGAAGGTATTCAACCTGGACGAATACTCGAGTTGGATTCATCCCGATGATCGCGAAAAAGTACAGGCATTGCGTTTACACGCCCAACAGAGTAAACAACCGTTAAGTGCGGACTACCGCTTGCAACGCAAAGACGGCTCCTTTGTGTGGGTGCAAAGTCGCGGGCAAGTATTGCATGATGAAGCCTCGGGTCAAGAACTGATCATCGGCACATTAACCGATATTAGTGAGCGCAAAGCAATCGAGCAGAACTTACGAGCCGCTAAAGATGCCGCTAACGAGGCGAATCGAGCCAAATCGAAACTGCTGTCCTCAATTACTCACGAGATCAAAACCCCACTGACCACCATACTCGGGATTGCAGATATCCTACGGTACAAGCTAGCTAACGTTGAGCATAGAACATCGCTACGTCGACTCATTAGCGCCGCCGAACATCTCAACCATTTAGTGGATGATATTCTCACATTGTCTAAACTTGAATCGCGAGCGCTCCAAGTGAGCGCTGAACGGGTGACTCCGCATCGCTTAATTGCTGAAACTATCGATTGGTTTAGTGAAATACTAGAAACATCGGAAACCGTTATTCAATGTGAATTATTAGATAATCCGCCAGAACTTGATATAGATCCAATTCGGTTTAAGCAAGTACTAACTAATCTATTGTCTAATGCAATTAAGTACAGTCCTAACAATTCGAAAGTAAAAGTGATTGAAGCACAAACAGAACAGGTGTACACAATAACTGTTAAAGACGAAGGATGGGGAATTCCGCCGCTCTACCGCGAACGCCTATTTGAATCGTTCAATCGATTTGGGCGAGAACAAACCGCAGTCGAGGGGACCGGAATCGGACTAGCAATATGTCGTGAGTTGATGAACCTGATGGGAGGCGAGGTCAGCTATCAACCTCAAGAAAAGGGAAGTTTATTTATTTTATCGTTTCCCGTGAGGTAATTATAAATGAAACGTCTTAAACGCGCATTGATCGTTGATGACAACAAAACCAACCTAATGGTGCTCAAAGAGCTGATTGAGATGATTGGTGTGCCACAGGTGATTGCCGAAACGAACCCTGTGTATGCACTGAATATTTTAAAGAAGACGCCGGTTGATTGTGTATTAATTGATCAGAATATGCCGCAGATGTCGGGCTTAGCTTTGTATGCTGAACTAAAACAATCCATGCCGTCGATCCCTGCGACGTTTATGGTGAGTGCGATTGATGACTCTGAGTTGCGAGTGAAAGCCCGTGAAGCAGGCATGGAAGGTTTTATCAGTAAGCCGTTCAGATATGAAATTATAGAGCGCATGCTGCGGGATTTGGATGAACGCTTATAGGCCAAGCCCCAAAAGGCTTGGCCGTTTACTAAGCTACTGCGGCAACTCGATGTCGAGCCATACCAAACGATGATCTGAAGACGCATCGCGTTTTTTCATCAAGTCATAACCGGGTTCACCCTGAACCGGCCAAAAAACGCCTGCGTCTTTGACAATTAAGTCATCAGAAGGCAGCACATAGTCTACCCGTTTACGCCACGCCGCAGTGTGATATTGCGATCCCTCAACATCTGGAGAATGATTCGCGCCGCCTTGGCTCATCGGCATCACATCGTTAACACGTGGATGTTCTAACAACTGTGTCATGGCACCCTTAACACCGCTCGCACCGGCTTGTGCGTTCAGATCGCCCAATACCACAAAAGAACCGTTGGCAGCGATACCACCACGCTGACCTTGGTCATCATAAATGTAGTTATCAGCGCCAGGGGTCAAGTAATCACGCACGAAACGAATTTCGTCGTAGTTCTTCATACCATTACGGTTCTCTGGGCCGTCAAAAGCCGGCGGGGTTGGGTGCTGAGCTAAGACATGTATAACTTTACCCCCTACTTGAACGGGAACATCCCAATGTGATTTCGAGCTCAACGGGTATTGCGCCATGGCCTCATCGCTGTACCACGGCTCATCTGTTGGTTTGCCGTCTTCATCGTGTACATAAGGCGCATGGTGGCCTGGCATGTCTTTCCACAAGAAGTGTTGGAACGTACGCACGTCATCTTCAAGTATTGGATATTTGGACAAAATCACCATGCCATATTGGCCAGGATACCAGCCAAAGCCCCACGCATCGTTGCCTCGACCCGTCGCTTTACCATCACGGTTGAGGTCAAACGCAGAGGGCGAACCTGTATTGACGGGGGCAGTGTAAACATAAGGGTACGCGATTGGGTCAAGATGAGCTTGTGATTGGCCCAAATAGTTGTTTAAAAAGACATCGATACCTTGCTCACGAGGGACATAATCAAACTCGTTGAGCAAAATAATATCGGGGCGCACACGCTGAATGATTTCAGCAATACCACGAATTTGTGGATTATTTTCTTGTAAAACCTTGGGCAAAACCGATTCGTAAGTGTTCGGTAAAGCATCGTTTGGCAAGTGGTTGCTCGAGTCCATACTGACGTTAAAAGTGGCGATACGCACGGTGTCTTGAGCTAAGGATGATGTTGAATAAGTCATTATTAAAAGCAATGAAAATGCAAAGATACTACGCATAAAGTTCATGTGAAAGCCTACAGAATGGGACGCTACGACAATGCAAAAGAATAAAGGTTCCCTAAACACTAGGCAAGTGGATAAAAATTGATTAAAATATGTCACATATCTGACACGAAAATGTCGCAGAAGCTTAATGAATTTAAATGTTCTTCACAAACAGCCCACGTTGAGCCGCTGCCGTGAAATTTTTCACGCAGTTAGCTTTCCCGTTTTGAATCGACGGTTGTATCGTGGTTCATTAAGTGTTGCTAAATCGTTTTTCTGTAAAGTAGAACATCCAGCATCCTCTCCTCGTTTTTTCTGCACGCCCCTTCGTGTCATCAAGTTGTCATATTCCAGCGTTATAAATGCGCACTCAAAATTTAGCTCATCTGCTAGTGAGCTTGCTTTACCAAAACCATTAGTACGTTTAATTACAACCTCAGGGATAACTCAATGAAATTCAACTCCAAGGTGAGTCGTATTTCTGCTGCCATCGCGTTAGCAGTAGGAATGTCGACGAGTGTCATGGCCCAAGAGACTTCATCGTCAATGCGCGGTATGATCACAGGCCCACAAGGAAACCCAGTAGCGAACACTAAAATTGTCGTTACTCACGAACCGACAGGGACAGTAAACGAGTTTGTCACAAGCGCTGACGGTACCTTTACTGCAAAAGGTCTGCGTGTCGGTGGCCCTTACACAGTCGTAATCGATTCAGAAAAATTCCAAGATGCAGAGCTCGATAACCTGTATCTTGCTTTGGGTGAAACATTACGTGTGACAAGCCAACTGAAAAACAACGACATGGAGCGTATTTCAGTATCTGGCTCAGTCATCATGACAGAGAGCGGCGGCGCGAGCAGTAACTTCGGTGAAGAAACCATCGACAACATGCCAAGCCTAAGCCGTGACCTTAAAGACATCGCGCGCATCAACCCATTGGTATCTATCCGTGGTAATGGCGAAATGTCGATTGCAGGTGGTAACCCGCGCTCAAACAGCATCACTGTTGACGGTATCGGCCAGAACGATGACTTCGGTCTAAACTACGGCGGCTACCCAACGGAGCAACCACCCGTTTCATTGAGTTCAATTGAACAAATCTCAGTAGACGTTGCACCTTTCTCAAGTAAGAAAGGCGACTTCTCTGGCGGTACCATCAACGCGGTAACAAAATCAGGTACTAACGAGTTTGAAGGCGAGTTCTTCTACGAATACTCTTCACCTGACATGAAAGGCGATTCTAAGCGCTTAAACCGTATTACCGGATCAGACGGTAACGACCAAGGTTTCCGTGAGTATGAAACCGTTGACGTTGAGCCGATTCAAAAAACTTCAACCTTTGGTATGGCACTCAGTGGTCCTATCATCGAAGACACCTTGTTCTTCTTCACTAACTATGAAGAGTGGAACAGTGAGTTAGATTATCAATACGGTTTCCAAGGTAGCGGTGCAAGCAACGAGTTCTACACCTCACGTGAAAACTTCGATGAATTCTTGCGCATTTTGGATAGCACTTATGGTATCCAAGATTCATTGCCTGGCGCGCCAGAAGATAAAGACCGTAAGTGGTTGACAAAATTAAGCTGGAACGTAAACCAAGATCATCGTCTTGATTTAACCTACCAGTGGCAAGACAACTCAGATATGCGCGGTCACTCAAGCGGTGGTAATACAGTTGTATTAAACTCTCGTGTATATGACTACCACACGCGCATGAGCAACATCAGTGCACGCTTATACAGTGACTGGTCGGCAAACTTTATCACCGAGATGGGTATTACCTATAAAGATGTTGTTAGTGATTCAATCACCAACGCTGACTTTGGTGCGGTAACAGTAGAGGAATACTTCCGTGGTCCGTCTTACGCATTTGGTGCTGACGAATACCGCCACGCTAATAAAGTTGAGAACCAGAACTTAACCTTCAACTTTGATGCAACGTATTTGTTCGGCGAACACGAGCTCGCGTTTGGTGCAGAGTATGAGCGTCTTCGCTTATATAATAAGTTTGTACCAGAGAGCTTAGGTGCATGGGAATTCGATAGCCTTGAAGGTTTCGAAAACCGTGAAGTGGGTAACTACAACGGTACGTATGACTTCTCGTACCAAAACGCGTTTACAGGTAACCCAGAAGACGCAGCTTATGATGCAGTGCGTTACACCACAGCGCTGTATGTAGAAGATACTTTCTACCCAACAACTGACTTCGAGTTGACAGCCGGTGTTCGTTACGAGCGTTTGTCATCAGATGACAAGCCAACCTTGAACCAAAACTTTGTTGATACCTACGGTTTCTCTAACCAAGAAAACCTTGACGGTATGGACATCGTATTGCCACGCGTGAGCTTCAAGTATTACTTGAACGACGACGTCACGTTACGTGGTGGTTTAGGTCGTTTCTACGGCGGTGTACCGAACGTTTGGTACAGTAACCCGTTCACTAAAGACGGTATCACGTTGGTAGCTGCAAACAGCGATTTCATCAACGATTACTTTGCTAACAGCTCAGATCCTGCGGACTTCACACAAGTACCACAAGCGATCCAAGATTCACTGCAGCAAGGCGCTGGTAGCACCAACTACATCGACCCTAACTTTGAATTGCCAAGCGACTGGCGTGCACAGTTAGCAGCTGATTACAGCTTCGATATCCCAATGGTGGGTGACGACTTCCGCGCAACAACGTCATTCTTGTACGTGCGTAAGCAAGACGAGTCGGTATGGTTGAACACTGCGTTGACGCCTGTTGATACAACAGCAGACGGTGAGCGTGTTATCTACGAAAGCATCTACAGCGGCAACCGCTCAGATAACTTCGATATCATGATGACCAACGCAGAAGAGCATGGTCGCAGCTATATCTTCACTCAGTCTTTGGCTAAGCAGTGGGATAACGGTCTTAACTTGACCATGAGCTACACGCACCAAGACGTTGAAGAAGTATCACCTGGTTCTTCTTCACAAGCAGAAAGTAACTACAAGCACTACGTAGTTAAAACACGTAATCAACCGTTCTCTGCACGTGGTGACTACGAAATCGAGCACAGCTTCAAAGTTACCTTAGGTTACGAGAAAGAATTCTTTGATGGTTATAAAACCAACATCAACTTATTCTATGAGCGTCGTTCAGGTCGTCCGTTCAGCTACACTATGAGCATGTACCAAGATGGCGACTTCGGCGATACCGTTGACTTCTACTCGCAGTCAGCTTACCTCGCTTACATCCCATCAGGTCCAAACGATCCAAATGTAGATTGGGCGAACTCAGTATCTTGGGACGAGTTGAGCGCAGTACTTGAACGTGCCGGTATCGCACCAGGCGGTTACATCATGGACCGTAACAGCGGTACTCAGCCATGGATTACTGATATCGACTTGAGCATCAAGCAACAGATCCCAGGTTTTGCTGAAGGTCACCGTGGTACCTTGTACTTCACCATCGACAACTTCGCTAACTTGCTTAACAGCGATTGGGGTGTTGAAGAGCGTTTAGGTTATCCGCAGGTCAACCTGTATGACTTCGGCGGCCTATCGGATGATGGTCGTTACCAGATTGAGCGTTTGCACAATGGTTACGCGCCACAAAACTACGATGAGTACGATATTGGTGCATCATCATGGTCTGTCAAACTCGGCGTACGCTACGAGTTCTAAGGCTCAGAGCCCCTCAATTTTGTTGAGGGGCTTTTTTTTAGTCATGTCACAGAACTGACATGATCGAGATTTACACTTCACGGACTGAATCACATAACAACAGTGTTGAACAAACGGGGATGAACACACATGTTTAATTCAACTTTTAAGCGCACCGCATTGGCAGCCGCCATTGCAATGACTGTATCAGGTGCCGCGCTTGCACAAGACACCTCATCGAGCATTCGTGGTGTTGTCACTGCAGAATCAGGTACCATCATTAGCGGTGCAACTATTCAGTTGCGTGATGAACGCACTGGCTCAGTCAAAACCTTAACGACTAACGCACAAGGCACGTTCTCATCACGTGGTTTGCCTGTGGGTGGTCCATACACTTTGATGGTTAAAGGTCCTAACGGCCAAAGCCAAGTCATCGAAAACGTTTACCTCACGTTGGGTGACTCAGAGACCGTAAATGTGGTACTCGAACCGCAAGATATCGAAACAATCAGCGTTACTGGTACAGCACCGACTAACGCGTTGTACGGTAGCAACAGCCCTGCGGCAAACTTCAACCTCGAAGATTTGCAAGACGCCCCGGCCGCTAACCGTGACCTAAAAGACGTAGTACGTATCGACCCACGCATCTACATCAACGAAACCAACGCAGGCGACATCCAGTGTGGTGGCGCAAACCCGCGTTTCAACAGCTTGACTGTTGATGGTGTGCGTATGAACGATAACTTCGGCTTGAACTCAAGCGGTTATCCAACAGAGCGTATGCCTTTCTCTTATGATGCGATCGAACAGGTTGCAGTAGAATTCGCACCGTTTGATGTGCAATACGGTGGTTTCACCGCATGTAACATCAACGCTGTTACCAAATCAGGTGACAACGAAATGTTCGGTGGTGTGTTCTTTGATTACACCAACGATTCATTACAAGGTAGTGAGCTTGAAGGCGATACTATTAACGTAGGCGCATTCAACGAAAAACGTTACGGCTTTAATGTCGGCGGCGCTATCTTAGAAGACAAATTGTTCTTCTTTACCTCATACGAAAAACTTGAAGGTTCTGACACCTTTGACCGCGGCCCAGAAGGCACCGGCGTAGCATCACCTGTATTGGGTGTGTCTGCAGCAGACGCAGAACGTATTCGTCAAATCGCGATCAACAACTACAACTACGACCCAGGCACGTTCCCTGCGAGCTTGCCAGTCGAAGACGAGAAGTTTCTTGCTAAGTTAGATTGGTACATCAATGACGCGCACCGTGCATCATTCACGTACAACTACAACGACGGCTTCTCAATTGCCGAATCAGACGGCGATGCAGACGAGCTTGAGTTCTCAAACCACTTCTATGAGCGTGGTTCTAAGTTCACTTCATATGTTGGTGAGTTCTTCTCTGACTGGACGGATAACTTCTCAACCGAAGTACGTGTCGGTTACTCAGAGTTAGACGCACGTGTTAACCCATTAGGCGGCACCGAGTTTGGTGAAGTTCAAATCGGCGTTAACGATGCAACCGTATACTTGGGTGCAGATGACTCGCGTCACGCAAACAAATTGAAGTACGACACGACGTTCTTCAAATTAAAAGGTACTTACCTTGCGGGCGACCACATCATCTCTGCTGGTATTGAGCAAGAGAAATACGACGTTTACAACTTGTTCGTACAAGAAGCTCAAGGTGAATACCGCTTCGGTTCTATCGATGCGTTTGAAGCCGGCACACCAAGCCGCGTAATCTATGAAAGCGCAGCAGGTACGAATAACCCAACGGACGCGGCAGCAGAATTCTCTTACGCTGTAAACACGGCGTACGTGCAGGATGAGTACTACTACGCACCAATGGACATCACCTTTACTTACGGTTTGCGTTATGACTGGTACACCAGCAGCGATAACCCAGTAAACAACCCATTGGTAGAAGACCTTTATGGTTTCTCTAACCAGCAAAACATGGACGGCCAGGACTTACTGCAACCACGTTTTGGCTTCAACTGGTTTGTGAGCCCACAGTTAGAAGTACGTGGTGGCGTTGGCTTGTATTCAGGCGGCAACCCGAACGTATGGATCTCTAACAATTACTCAAACAACGGTGTCACTCAGTACGAAGCGAACCTATTTGATGATTTCTTCGCAGGCGGTAACACCTTATTCAACATTCCTCACACAGGTGAAGGTCGTCCAATCTACGACATTCCACAAAACCTGTTTGACGAAGTCGCTAATGCGAACGGTGAAGGTCCAATCAACACCATGGATCCAAACTTCGAATTGCCAAACGAGTGGAAATACGCGTTGGGTGCAACTTACACGTTCGATAACGACTACGTGTTATTGGTTGACTTCTTACACACTGAGAAGAAAGACGCCGCGGTTATCTACAACCTTGGTTTAGAGCAAACGGGTACAGCACCAGATGGTCGTCCTATCTTCAGCGAACTGTCTACTGACGGTCGTGACCAAGGCGATGACTTCTTGTTGACCAATGTTAAAGGCGATTCTGGTTCACAAACGACTGTGTCATTGGCATTGAACAAGTCATATGACTTCGGTTTAGACTGGAGCTTCGCATACGCTTACAACCGTGCAGAAGATGTGAACCCAATGACCAGCTCAGTGGCGTTCTCTAACTACACTAACTTAGCAACCGCGAACCCGCAGAACCCAGGCGTGTCGACCTCTAACTACGAGATCCCACACCGCTTCACGTTCCGTGCAACGTACACATCAGAAATCATGGGTTACGAGAACACCATGACCTTATTCGCTACGCGTAACGAAGGTCGTCCATACTCGTTCACGATGTCTGACGGCGCATTTGGTGATGTTGCTTACCAAGGTCGCCAGTTACTGTACGTACCAACCGGTGCTGATGATCCTAACTTCGTAGCAGGTATGGATGACGACGGTAACCCGTTTGATACGCAAGCGTTCTTTGACTTCATCAATTCACAAGGATTAGGTGAGTACGCAGGCGGTATCGCACCGCGTAACGAGTTCAACTCGAAGTGGTGGACCAAAGTTGATTTCCGTATGGAACAACAATTACCTGCATTCAGCAGCGACCACGAAGCGTCAGCCTTCTTCGTTGTTGAAAACCTCGGTAACTTGTTGAACGACGACTGGGGTGTATTGTATGAAGCGAGCTTCCCACGTGCTGTGACGGTGGCTGATGTGAGCATCAACGACCAAGGCCAGTACGTATTTGAAAGCTTCCGTGACCCACGTGTTCAATCACGTGCAGGTGCGCCTTCATTGTGGTCAGTACGTGTAGGCTTCGAATACAAATTCTAAGCACACGTCATAAAACAGCGACAAGGGCCGCTCATTTGAGCGGCCTTTTTATTTTCATATCTTGCCGCCCACCGCTAATTCCGCTAACCTCGCTCAATCACTTATTAGATAAAAGCCACTATGGAACTGAGCTGGACCAGTTTACTACCTTCACTACTTGCCATCATTTTTGCCATAGTGACGCGACGCGTTCTACTGGCACTGATTGGCGGTATCTTACTCGCTAATATCATTCTATTTTGGCCGTCCATCCAAGGTATGGCGCAAGGTACTTGGTGGTCGAGTTGGAGTACGCTGACTGATAGCAGCAACATGCTAGTATGGTTCTTTACATTGGGCATTGGCGCCTTATTTGGCGTGCTAGAAAAGGGCGGGACCTTTAAGCAGTTCGTGCAAAAACTGGAACAGCGTCAGTGGGTCGAAAATAAACGGCGCGCACGGATGATGACGTGGGTACTGGGCGTCGTGGTGTTTATCGAATCCAATGTCACTATTATGATTGCCGGCACAACCTCGCGTCCACTCTACGATCGCTTGGGCATTTCGCGCGAAAAACTCGCCTACATCGTGGATTCCACCTGTGCTGCGATTTGTATTTTAATTCCACTCAACGCCTGGGGTGCGTTTAACCTCACATTGATTGCTAAACAAGGCGTTGAAGAACCCTTATGGGTCTTTATTCAGTCGTTAGGCTTTAGCTTCTACGCTATCTTTGCAGTTCTGCTGGCGCTTTTAGTGGCGTGGTTTGACTGGAACATCGGTCCGATGAAAGCGTTTGAGCGTAACGCACAGCCCGATCGCGTATCTAAACATAATTGGGGTGAAGAAGGTAAAAGTAAACCGAGTTATGGCAAGGGCACGGCTGTCGTATTAACGTCGCTGTTGAGCCTCGTGGTGATGGTACCGGTGATGTTATTAATTACGGGCAACGGTGTGCTGGTTAAAGGCGATGGCACCCTAAGCGTATTTACTGCTATCTATACTGCGCTGGCGATTGCCATCGTGGGTACAAAATGGGTACGTAAAACGTCGCTACTCACCATTATCAAAGCAGCCTTGCAGGGGGCATGGAACATTTTACCACTCGCCGTTATTTTGTGGCTGTCCATTACCTTAGGTGGTCTAACGCGTGATATGGGAACGGGCGAGTTTTTAGCCTCGATTCTGGATGGCAGCATACAGGTTTGGATGTTGTTACCGCTGATATTCGTGCTGGCAGCATTAACGGGCTTTTCTATTGGTTCAAGCTGGGGTACCTTCGCCATCATGCTACCACTGGCGATTCCTATCGCAATGTCGCTCAATTTGCCGTTGGCACCGTTTATCGCGGCAGCGATATCGGGCGGTATCTTCGGTGATCATGCGTCGCCGATTTCTGACACCACCATCATTGCATCCATGGCATCCGGTACCGAGCACATCGACCACGTACGCACGCAACTACCTTATGCGTTGCTGGCGGGCGGTGCGTCAATCGTTGCCTTTGCCATCACCGGTGCGGCTATCGGCTGAAGCCTTGTTTCGGCGAGCCCTGAAAAATTGGCGCAGAATATCGCCGCAGGGCTCCGCTAACACGCCAGACGTTATTTCAACGCGGTGGTTCATTGAGGCATGATTAAGGACTTCAATCGCCGTGCCTGTCGCACCGGTTCGCGGATCGGGGGCACCAAATACCAAGCGTTTGACACGCGCATGGGTAATCAGCCCAGCACACATCGCGCACGGCTCCAAAGTGACGTACAACGTCGAGTCGACCAGACGGTAGTTGTCCACCTGTTTACCCGCCGCACGAATCGCTTGTGCCTCGGCATGGGCACTGGGATCCGATAACGTGATGACCTGGTTGTAGCCCTCGCCAATAATCGTGTCATCAAGCACCAGTACGGCACCGACCGGCACCTCATCCTCGTCAGCGGCTTTTTGCGCCAATTCAAGGGCGCGTTGCATGTAGATTTCATCAGTTGTCATGGCAGCGATTTTAGCGCAGACTAAGGTTAAAGACATCCAAATTTTGCGGCCAACCCCCATCACAGGGAGAACAACAATGAAGAACTGGGCATTTGCACTGACAACGGCAGCGGTAATAAGCGCTTGGGCGCTACCAACGCACGCACAACAGCAATCACCGGTGATGATTGATAGTAACCTGGAACAACAAGTGATTGATTGGCGTCGTCATATTCACGCGAACCCTGAACTGAGTAACCGTGAATACGAAACGGCCAAGATGGTGGCTAACCATCTACGCGAACTTGGATTAGAAGTAAAAACGGATATCGCTCACACCGGTGTGGTGGGACTGTTAAAAGGCCGTGGTGATGGCCCAACGGTGGCGCTACGCGCCGATATGGATGCCTTACCGGTCACTGAAAAAACCGATGTGCCATTTAAATCAACTGTGAAGTCAACCTATCGCGGTAAGGAAGTCGGTGTCATGCACGCGTGTGGACACGATACCCATGTCGCTATGTTGATGGGAGCAGCTGAAAAGCTCGCCAGTATGCGTGATGAACTCAACGGCAACGTACTGTTCATCTTCCAGCCTGCAGAAGAGGGTGCGCCTGAAGGTGAGGAAGGCGGAGCCGAGTTGATGCTAAAACAGGGCCTGTTTAGTGATGTGTTCCCGAACTATAAACCTGAGCGCGTATTCGGTATTCATGTTTGGGCGGGCTTCCCGACCGGGCATATTGGTTATCGTAAAGGCCCATTAATGGCGTCATCGGATAAATTTGAGATTACCGTCAAAGGTAAACAGACCCATGGTTCACGTCCTTGGGCGGGCGTTGATCCGATTGTGACATCAGCGCAGATTATTAATAGCGCGCAAACGATTATCAGCCGCCAAACGGATATCACTAAAGCACCTGCTGTCGTATCATTTGGTATTGTCGAAGGCGGCGTGCGCAACAACATCATTCCTGATGATGTCACCTTAATAGGTACCATCCGTAATTTCGATATGGATATTCGTTCGGATATTCATAAACGTCTGACGCACACAGCGGAAACCATTGCCGAGGCCAATGGCGCAGAAGCCGATGTTGAAATCGATTTAGGCTATCCTGTCACGGTTAATAACCCTGACCTCGTTGAGGAAATGCTGCCTATTACCCGTGAAATCGCTGGCGCAGACAACGTGAAAGAAGTGCCATTGGTGACAGGTGCTGAGGATTTCTCATACTATGCGTTAGAAGTACCGGGGATGTTCGTATTCTTAGGCGTAACGCCCGAAGATCGTGATATGGCCTCAGAGCCGAGTAATCACTCGCCGTACTTTTATGCCGACGAAGATGCACTAAAAACTGGCGTTAATCTATACGTTAACTGGACACTTGAGTCACTGTAGATGAAGTCAGTGGTAGTAAAGTGGTGTGGAGCGGCGCTGTTAGTAACCTTTTTACTCGGGTTGCAAGGCTGTACGCCGCAGCCCACGCCCAACCAACTACAAATCGTTAAAGAACGGCAAGTGTTGCGGGTGGGGACACTAATGAATCCCACCAGCTTCTATTACGATCATGAAGTCGAGCAGGGGTTCGAGTATGAACTCGCACAACGTTTTGCCCGTCGCATGGGCGTTGAAGTGCGCATGGTGCCTCGGTTTGATGTCGCTGATCTGTTTGCGCTGTTGCAACGCGGAGAGGTGGATATTGTCGCCGCGGGCTTAGATGAAACCGCTAACCGTCGCGAGTTATTTAGATTCGGGCCGCCCTATGATGAAATTAGTCATAAACTCATATTTAAGCAAGGCTCAAGGCAACGTCCACGCGACTGGGCGCAAGTCGATGATGGCGAGATTGTGGTGGTACAGGGCAGCTCCCATGAAGAGTTTTTACGCGCCCTTGAAGACGAATTCCCGGATTTAAAATGGCGCTCAACCAGTGACCATGATGCCGTTGAACTGATGCGCATGGTCGATCGCGAGGAAATTGACTACACCATCGCCGATAGCAACCAACTCGAGGTGCAACGACGCGCGCATCCGGGTCTGAGCGTGGCATTCACTACCCAACGTGAGCTACAAGTTGCTTGGGCATTGAAAAGTACATCGGACGATTCACTGTATGCCGCAGTCATTGAGTATTTCGGTGAAGTACGTGATAGCGGGCGCTTAGCGTACCTGAAAGAAAAACACTTTGGTCATGTAAAGCAGTTTAATTACGTCACTACCAGCTTGTTTATTGATGCGGTCGAGCAGCAGCTTCCAAAATACATCGATCTGTTTAAACAACATTCGGGAGAGCTCGACTGGCGTTTGTTAGCGGCGATTTCGTATCAAGAGTCACTGTGGAATCCTCGCGCGGTATCGCCAACCGGCGTGCGCGGCATGATGATGTTGACACTACCAACTGCTAAAGCCATGGGGGTTAAGAGTCGGCTCAATGCAGAACAAAGCATCCGCGGTGGAGCGCGTTATTTCGAGCGTATGTTGCAACGTATTCCCGCACGCATTCCAGAGCCCGACAGAACTTGGTTTGCCTTAGCAGCTTATAACATTGGTTTTGGTCATCTCGAGGACGCGCGAGTATTAACAGAGCGACAAGGCGGTAACCCCGACCGATGGTTGGATGTGAAACAGCGCTTGCCATTATTACGACAAAAGCAGTTTTATCGCCAAACCAAATTTGGCTTCGCACGGGGTGATGAACCGGTCACATACGTGGGAAATATACGCCGTTTTTACGACACATTGAAATGGTTAGACGAGCAAGGACGTTTATAACGGCATTAATGCAGTTGCAGTTCATTGTAGGATAACGAGGCTTTCACTTCCTTTTGCATCCACTCGAGTAAGACAAAGCAGCGTGATTCGCCATCGAGGCCAATGACTTTCGCCATAAAACCTTTAAACGGACCTTCGTTGATCTCAACCTGATCGCCGATTTTAGGTGCTCGAGTTTCCGCCAAGGCATCCTTGCCCTTAAAAGTGTCTATCCATGACTGCGGAAGCTTTGGGATTCTGTCGCCAAACCGCACGAGCGAATGTACCCCATACGTACTGCGCAGTTTATAAAACTGTTCAGCCAGCTCGTCAGATTGCACAAAAACATATCCAGGGAAGAGTGGCTCCGTGCGCAAGCTGCGCTTACCACGAACAATGCGTTCGACATTTAACTTAGGTCCGAAACATTTAAAGCCTTGGCGGTTGAGATTTTCCAGTGCCCGGTCTTCCTGACGCGGTTTCGTTTTAAGCACATACCAACCACCGAATGTCTGCGTGTCCATACGAGACGCCCCGGTTGCTTAATCTGACGAGAGGAAGTTTATCGCTGTAACAAACGGATTTACAAAAATTTAGAGTCAATATTCTTTAACGTGAGAAATTGACGTCAAAGACCGTAAAAAATACATTTTGAATGTAGTATAAATTCTAGTAAGGGCGCTTTACGACGTGAAAAGCTTAAAAAGCTATAACTTTCTGCATATAAAAACGTAAAAAGCTAAGCCGAAGCTTAGCTTTCTATCTTGGGTGAGCCTTCCTTTTTCACCAAGCGGAACCATTTTTCTCGGCGCTCGATAATTCGTTTACGGCGTGCACGAACAACAGCGCGGCGACGAGCATCATTGGCGGTCTTATTAATTCGGCGTTGTGACATAAAAGACTCCTTTGCAGGTGGAACTTGATCCTAGCAGATCACTTCCTAAGCTGTCACTTAAAAAGCCAAAGTCAAACATGGCAGGCAGAGGGATTTTTCGATATAATCGCCGCGCAAATTTTACACAAGCGTTGGAGACTGTTGTCGTGGAAATCTTTCGTGGTTCACCTGCCTTATCGGCGTTCAAAATTACAAAAAAGCTTGAACAACTCAAACATGCGGGGATCCCCATAAAGAGTTTATATGCGGAGTATCAGCACTTTATTCACCTTCGCAACACACTCTCCGACGCGCATCACGACATTCTCAAGCAACTGCTAACCTACGGCCCCACCGCTCAACAACAATCACCCAGCGAATCCAGCACGCTTATTCTAGTCGTCCCACGTCTTGGTACTATTTCGCCTTGGGCATCAAAAGCAACCAACATTGCCCATAACTGCGATATTAAAGAAGTCCATCGTATTGAACGCGGTGTCGCGTATTATCTCGAAGGTGACTTATCAGCCGAAGAGCAAAAACAAGCTGCACTGCTTTTGCATGATCGCATGACCGAGAGCGTGTTGTATCACATGAGTGATGCTGAAAAGCTGTTTCAACAAGCCGAGCCAGCACCATTGTCCAACGTCGATATTCTGGCCGAGGGCCGCTCAGCTTTAGAAGACGCCAACGTATCGCTCGGTCTGGCGCTCGCTGATGACGAAATCGACTATCTATTAGAAAACTTCAAGAAGTTGGGGCGCAATCCAAACGACATCGAGCTGTACATGTTTGCGCAGGCAAACTCTGAACACTGTCGTCACAAAATTTTTAACGCGGATTGGACCATTGATGGCGAGGCACAGCCTAAATCGCTATTTAAAATGATCAAAAATACCTTCGAAGTCACGCCAGACTATGTGTTGTCGGCATACAAAGACAACGCCGCGGTGATGGAAGGGCACGAAGCAGGGCGCTTTTATCCAGCGCCCGAATCGACCACGTATAGCTACAACCACGAACCGATCCATATTTTGATGAAGGTCGAGACGCACAATCACCCGACAGCGATTGCCCCTTATGCCGGCGCAGCGACCGGTTCGGGTGGAGAAATTCGTGATGAAGGCGCCACCGGTATCGGCTCAAAGCCCAAAGCAGGTTTGGTGGGCTTTAGCGTCTCTAACTTAAACATTCCGGGCTTCAAACAACCGTGGGAAGAAAACTACGGTAAGCCTGCACGCATCGTGAGCGCACTCGATATCATGCTCGAGGGGCCGCTCGGTGGTGCCGCATTTAATAATGAATTTGGTCGCCCAGCGCTAACCGGCTACTTCCGTACTTATGAGCAAACGGTGAATAGTCATAACGGTCGCGAAGTACGTGGTTACCATAAACCGATCATGATCGCCGGCGGTTTAGGTAATATCCGCGAAGCGCACGTGCAAAAAGATGATATCCCCGTCGGCGCAAAACTGGTCGTGTTGGGCGGCCCTGCGATGAACATCGGTCTGGGGGGCGGTGCTGCGTCGTCGATGGCATCGGGCGAGTCAGCAGAAGACCTTGATTTTGCTTCAGTACAGCGCGATAACCCTGAAATGGAACGTCGTTGCCAAGAGGTCATCGATCGCTGTTGGCAGCTCGGTTCAGATAACCCCATTGCCTTTATTCACGACGTAGGCGCGGGTGGTTTATCCAATGCCATGCCAGAACTCGTCAGCGACGGTGGTCGGGGCGGCCGCTTCGAACTACGTGACATACCCAACGACGAACCCGGTATGACACCGCTTGAAATCTGGTGTAACGAATCACAAGAGCGCTACGTGATTGCCATCGCGCCAGAAAACATGGCGCGTTTCGAGCAAATCTGTGAACGCGAGCGTGCCGAGTACGCTGTAATTGGTGAAGCGACCGAAGAACTCACCATCTTGTTGAATGATGCTAAATTCAATAACCAGCCGATTGATCTACCGCTTGACGTGCTACTCGGTAAACCACCGAAAATGCACCGTGACGTCAAACGTCAACAAGCGGCTGGCGAAACGCTCAAACTCGACAGCATCGATGCCAATGAAGCCGCCGAGCGCCTGATGCGCTTACCAAGCATCGCCGAGAAAACCTTCTTGATTACTATTGGTGATCGCTCGGTCACCGGCTTGGTTGCACGCGATCAAATGGTTGGTCCGTGGCAGGTACCGGTTGCCGATGTGGCGGTTACTGCCGCTTCTTACGATACTTATCATGGTGAGGCCATGGCGATGGGCGAACGTACGCCATTAGCCTTGCTAAACTATGGCGCTTCTGCGCGCATGGCAGTTGCTGAGGCGCTGACTAACCTTGCAGCCGCCGATGTCGGTGAATTAAAACGCGTTAAATTGTCAGCTAACTGGATGGCCGCCGCTGGTCACCCCGGTGAGGATGCTGGCTTATACGAGGCGGTAAAAGCCATCGGTGAAGAACTTTGCCCTGCATTGGAAATTACCATTCCGGTGGGTAAAGATTCCATGTCGATGAAAACCCAGTGGCAAGATGAGGGCGAAGACAAAGCCGTAACCGCGCCACTGTCACTGGTGATTACCGCCTTTGCGCGGGTCAATGATGTACGCAACACCTTGACGCCACAACTGCGTCTGGATAAAGGTGATACCCACCTTATTGCCATCGACTTAGGTCAAGGTAAGAACCGTTTAGGCGGTTCAGCGTTGGCACAAGTGTACAAGCAACTGGGTGAACAAACCCCCGACTTAGACGACGCAGCGCAGTTCAAAGCATTTTTCGAAACCTTGCAACAGCTGATAGCTGAAGGGCGTATTCTTGCGTATCACGACCGCTCTGACGGTGGTTTAATGACGACCTTGGCTGAGATGGCGTTTGCCGGTCACTGTGGTGTCCATGCCGATTTGAGCGATTTAGGTGATGAAGCCTTAGCAGCACTGTTCAGCGAGGAACTCGGTGCCGTCATACAAGTGACGGCCGATCAGCGTGAACACGTACTCTCAGCATTCCACAAAGCAGGGCTCGAGAACGCTATCCATGTCATCGGTCAGCCCACCGAGCGAGATGAGATTAAACTGACCTTTAACGGTGACACCGTTATTGACTCATCGCGCACGCATTACCGTACGTTGTGGGCCGAGACCACGCATCAAATGCAGCGTTTACGTGATAACCCAGTGTGTGCCGATGAGGAATTCCAGCTTAAACAACGGGTTGACGATCCAGGCTTGCAAGCCGATTTAAGCTTTGATGTGCATGAAGATATCGCAGCACCCTATATAGCTAAAGGCAGCGCCCCGAAAGTGGCTATCTTGCGTGAGCAAGGTGTGAACTCGCATTACGAAATGGCTGCGGCTTTTGACCGTGCTGGTTTTGAAGCCGTAGACGTGCACATGAGTGATATTTTAACAGGGCGTGTCACCCTTGATGAGATGCAAGCGCTGGCTGCCTGCGGTGGCTTCTCCTACGGCGATGTACTGGGTGCCGGTGAAGGTTGGGCTAAATCCATCCTATTTAATCAACGCGCACGTGATCAGTTCGAAGCGTTCTTTAACCGCGACAATACGCTAGCGTTAGGCGTGTGTAACGGTTGCCAGATGCTTTCAACACTGAAAAGCCTGATTCCGGGTACTGAACATTGGCCGCGTTTTGTCACCAACCGCAGCGAACGTTTTGAAGCGCGCTTTAGTTTGGTCGAAGTACAAGCGACAAATTCGGCGTTCTTTGACGGTATGCAAGGCTCGAAAATGCCGATTGCCGTATCGCATGGAGAAGGGCGTGCCGAATTTGCCGCAGCTGACCAACAAGCACAACTTGAGCAAGCGGGTCAGGTAGCATTGCGCTATATCGACAACTGGGGCGACGTGGCAGAGCAGTACCCTGCCAATCCGAACGGCTCACCGAGTGGTATTACCGCGGTCAGCAGTCGCGATGGCCGCGTGACGGCAATGATGCCGCACCCCGAGCGTGTATTCCGCACTGTTGCGAACAGCTGGCATCCCGATGAGTGGGGCGAGGATAGCCCATGGATGCGCATGTTTCGTAACGCACGCACACGCTTCTAACGAGCGCGTTGATAGAAAAGAGCAAGCCATTGAGCTTGCTCTTTTTTTTTGCCTTTTCAAAACCTTTACGCCGGTGAGCCTAGCCAAATATCTGAGGAACCGCATAATAGAATTAAGACTCAACAGGAGGCAGTATGATGAAACGTATTATAGCACTCACAGGTATCCTAGCCGCATCGGTCGCGCTCACTGCACACGCAGAAGATCGTAACTATGTTAGCGGTGGTTACAACGATTTTGGTGATTCAGACTTTTACATCAAAGCATCACGTCAAATCGATTCACATTGGGTGATTGAAGGTGAGGCGTTTGATATTGGTGATTTTGGTACGCGTTTAGGCGGCCAATATTTGTTGAGCAACAGCCCGTTGTTCTTGAAAGGCGGCATGAGCCATTACGATTTTGGTAATACCGATGATACGGGTGGCTACGTGGGTATCGGTACTGAAATCGGCTTAAGCACGCAAGCAACAGCCATGTTTGATGCAACCTACGACTCAGCACTAGACGGTTATGCGTCAGTGGGCGCCAAAGTGCGTTACAACTTTGATCAGCGTTTCGCTGCCGATATCGGTTTCCGGGGCAATTTCGACGATATCGACAACGAATTCCGCGTGGGTATCACCTACAAATTCTAAGGTTTCCACTCCGAGCAAGGTGGTTTGCGGGGCTTAACGGCCCCGCTTTTTTATCCAACCTTGCTTGACTCCACCCAAGCCTGCCAGTAACAGCAGCATCAACCAACCTGTACTACCACCACTACTGCCGCCACCTGAACTACCACCCGTTGTGGTCGTTGGTGCCGCCGCAACATCGATAGTTTCCTCAAAGGTATCCGTATTACCGGCAGTATCAGTGACGGTGACCGACACGGTATAAGTGCCTTGCTCACTAAAGCTTAAGCGCGCAGAGGTCAGATCCTCGTTACTAATAGTGACGGAGCTGTCATCAACAGACCATTCGGTGGTATCTAAATCCAAGTTGCCCGATGTCGTAATCGTGGCCGTTGTTGCACCACCTGCGCGCACGCTTGAAGGCGAGAAACTCATCGCATCAACAGCAACCGGTTCAATCGCTTCAACTGAAATGCTGATGGTATCCATGACCGAGTTACCGTTGCCATCGTTTACACTGGCAACAAAGTCATAAGCGCCCGAGGCTTGCCCCGGAATATCAAACTCAAACACGTTGCCATCGCTACGAGTCGGATCAAACACCGCGTTGTCACGGCCCGGTAAACGTTGCTCAACGGTCAGGGTATCGTAGAACGACGTATCGCTCGGCTCATTCAGCGTGACGGTCAAAGTAAACGGCTCATCCTCAAGAATGGTGTCGCTACTTGCGGTAAAACTCAAAATTGCAGGCTGGTTGTTACTGTACGCACGAATCGGAATCGTCACATCCGGTGCACCTTGAACACCCAAGTCAGCAACAATAACCACTGTACCCGTATCGGCGATACTCGTCGCATCACCTTCAACACTGAGAGTAATGACGTCACCTTGCGGCGTCGTAGTGCGGTTGGTTTGCGTCACCGCTAGGTTATCAATGCTGACATCACCACCAATCGAATAGGTCGGTGTAACATTCGTAGGTACATTGACTAACTCAGCAGATAAACTAACCGCCTCGTCCGATACGATCTCATAGCCTTGCGTGAGGTAACCTGTGACAGGGATATCATTATTCGCAGGACCTTCCCACCAAATCATGCTCGATACGCTGTATTCGGAGAAGTTAGTGTTTACTACGCGCAGTGGCAGCTGAAATACATTGCGTTGGTCGGTATCCGCCAATTCTGCCGCAATCGCCGCCTGAGAACGCTTCGGCGTAATAGTCAGCGTACGTTCAGCACCACTGCCCGATACCGAGACATCAAACCATTCACCCGCCTGAGCAATACCCTCACTGATGCTTGGGCGACCCATCGATTCATCAAAGTACGTCGCTAACTCAATATTCGAATTAAGAATGCTATCGTCGCTGAGCAAGACGGTGAACGACTGTGCATCACCCACACCTGCGGTTAACACGTTGTTATCGGTAAAGATAAACGCGTCGTTGCCACCGCTTGATGAGACAGAAGCAGAAAACTCACCAATGAGCTGGTAACCGTTATCGTCTGAAGGGACCAATACACAAATACCCAAATTGCCCGGCTCAATAGCGCCCGTGAGTGTCGAGCCGGTGATGGTCTCGCCGTTCTCGATCTGTTGCTGAGTAAAATAGCGGTTACTATGACAATTACGATTAACAACAAGATACTCACTAACAGAGTCGTCCGGTAGTTGCAATTGAACGCTACCGCCGTCCAGTGCAACACCGACATTTAAATAATCATTCCAACGTTGGAAGCGGCGCGTCCATGGGGTGGTTAAGGTCGTCGCTTTAGCCGCATTAGCCGCATCAACCTCCGCTTCGGATTTACCGGCAGGCGTGCCATTAATATCTAAATCGGGACTTGAATAGAGCGCCTCGCGACTACAGGTACCGTTCGGTGCCACCTCGCGACAGCTCGAGCCATACGCCATAATGGTGTAAAACTCACCATCGGGGTCAACATAGCCGTAAGGGATGTGGTTATCGATTTGTGAGCCAGAACCTTGCTCATTATTGTCCAACGTATAGCGGTCGTGCAGCAAACCAATGTTATGACCTAACTCGTGGGGGAAAGTCCCGGTCCCCAAACATTGGTACGTGGTAAACGCGACGTGGAAGTCGGGCGAAATGCCAAAAAAGGTGTTATCGGCAGCGATATCCGAAGCAACATACGCTTGTCCGCAGACATCATCGCTCACCCCAATGTAGTGAATCACATCGGCGTTATATTGATCGCGTAAGCGACTCGCCATACCACTATTAACGAGTTCATCTAAGATATCGGTCGAAGGGGCACCCACAAAATCATTTTCAGTGCTTGGCAATACAATAGGGTGAGCGCCGACAATACGATGGGCGAGTGATAATTCTGACTGCTCGTAGACAAAGTTGGTAACGGCATCAGCGTACTCAATATCCTCATCAAATACCGCATCGTTCTCAGCCATATACGCGGGCAAGCGAGGATCAAACAGAATCAACGTATCAATACTAGAATCGGAAGCGGTATCAGTAGTAATCGCATCGGCTTGCATGGATGGTGTCGACTGCGCGCCGCGCCACTGAATCGCTTGCGTCATATCGGCTGACTTTGCAGTCGCCGGCATACGTAATGGTTCTGGGTACTTGTTATTGACTAACACAGTTTTCGTGCGATTGCCTGTCTGATACACCTTAACCCAGTTACCCTCGGCATTTTGTAGAGTATAGATAGTGTGTTCAGGCGTATGGTAAATACTGCCCGCAAAGCGCTGTACCTTGCCATTACTGAGCGGCCTGTCCAGTACGTAAAAGCCTTGCGTTGGTTTACTGCCTTCAGCAATAACATATTCAGCCGATATGTTATCTGAGCCACTACCAAAAGGTAGAGCGACCGATTGACCCAGCGAAAACTGCTGTGTTTGTAGTTGGTTATGTAGTGTAGGCTGAGGTTCAACGGTTTGCGCCAGAGCACTGTTTAACGCCAATGACGCAACAATAGCGGATGTCAAAGATAGTATTTTCATATAATCAACTCTAAACGTTTAGATTATGTTAGTGTCGCCTAACTCAGGCTTATGATCAATGTTGTGAAAAAATCGTGTTAAAACAGTAAAATAATTTGCAAACCATAAGAAACCTGATAACGTATTACCCAATCATGAATGCGTTTTTTAACAACGCAAGATTGATTGGCCAATCGATTGAATTTTGTAGAACGTGTACACAGAGGTGTAATTATGAAAAAACTTTCAGCTTTGTTTGCTGCAGCTGCTTTAGCAGCGGCCCCAGGCTTGGCTTCTGCACAAGACGCAGAGCCAGCAGGCTCTGAGTCATCAGGTATTGGTGGCGTAAGCGCAACCACTATCGGTGTGGGCGCTGTTGCAGCGGGTATCGCAATTGCTGTCGCTGCTGACGGTGGCGATGATGAAGATCCAGGTACAACCAATCCTCCAGGCACTGGTACTGAAACCGCGACTGGTACAGGTACTGGCACTGGTACTACGACAGGTACTGGCCAGTAATTGGTTAACACTTAACTAAGTGTTTACAAAGCCGCCCTCAACACGGGCGGCTTTTTCGTTTATAGTTGTTTACCCATAGATAATTCCTCGGCGTCGAATGACAACAAAAACAATGCACCACAGCCGCTTATTTCTGCCCAGTCTTGCAGCAGTCGTCCTGCTGTCAGGATGTATGAACCGCGTTGAGTCGATGAAAGAGACATTGGCGTTTGCATGGTCAGGCAATCAGGATGTGACGGTCACGCAAGAGCGATTGGACGAAATTAATTACCCTATGATGTATGCACGCTTTAATCAACAGCGGCGCATTGCGTTAGGGCTTGGCTTTGATGATAACGACCAATACAAATGGTTGTCAGGCGATCAAGAAGTGGTCGTCACGCGCCATGGTCGCGTGATACAAACGCAGGGCGTATCGGGTAATTTAAATGAACTGGCATGGGTCAGCAATCTTAGCAATGATCCGCTTAAATGTCTCACGCAACTAAATAGTCAGTGCTCACTTACATGGCAAGCTCAAGTGCAGTCAGGCGTTGCACAAGAGGCATCAATCCAAGCGATTACCTCGCAATTTTCACGTATCGGCTCAGAAACGCTAGAGCTCCCCATTAATCGTTCAATTAATACGGTGCATTGGCGCGAACAAATAACCCAAGATAACGGTACCACGTGGACTAATGATTATTGGTTATCCACCGAAACCGGGCGGGTGGTGAAGTCGTCGCAACAACTGACCGACGCATTACCACGAGTGGTGACCGAAGAGCTCAAACCCTACAAAAAAGATTTACAAAAACCGAGTAATTCGAACAGAGGGGCCAACTAATGCGCGTATTCGTTGGATTGCTTCTTGTTGTATTAATGAGTGTGAGTCAGACTGCTGCAGCGCAAGTTAAAGTAAACGTTTACTTGCATCAGAGCGCCGAACAGCCGGGCGATGTCACATGGCAAAAGAGTTATGAACTGAGCCAACCCGAGCGTATTTCGCAAGTCTATGAGCGTATTTTAAGCGATCTCAATGCCGACGATCTCGCGCAAATTAACTGGTCAGCGAGCCGCCTATCCAGCGACTTTTTACAAGCTAGGCTGGAGCGTCACCGCGAGCGCATGGTTGAACAGCTCGATCAGCTGGCGCGTCACTGGAGTCGCCAAGATGAACAACAGGTTGCCGATAGCATTAAGCGTCTGGCAGCGCAGGTGAGCCGTTGGCCACTGCAAGCCACCTACAGCTTTAATTTAACACCGGACCAAACGCGTCTAATTCTGCAGCAAAACCCACTGTTAACACGTGCTGATGGTCGTGTGTTTAACTGGCATCTCTACAGCTTTCCTCATAAAGCGCTGACATTCGGTTTACCTGAGGATTTAGCGGGTGTCGATAATGATTTCTTATGGCGTGTGCTACCCAATGGCACCGTGGCAAAACAGCCCGTTGCTTATTACAACAAGCGTTTGCCCGCTGCTTGTTATCAACACGACGAACGCAGCCCGATACAAAGCGTCAACGCTGACCAAGCTCAGCGATGCGCCATTAAGGGCAACCTAATTCATAGCGTGCGCTTACTTTCAGAGTATTGGCTTACCGACGAAACCGAGCAGTTGGATCTCGAACTCATGTTATTGGCAAAATTTATTCTGCCTAACGGAGGTCAGTCATGAAAAAATTGAGTGTTTATACACTGACCATGGCTGCGTTAGGTTATTTACCCAACTTGTCTGCGCAAGATATCAGTGCCGATCGTATCTATCAGCCTACGCAATCCGATATCGGTGGTGCGGGTTTGATGCAAACCCCGACCGGACGAATGAACCGCGATGGTGAGTTCTCGGTACTTTACTACGATAACGATGAATACCGTCGCATGGCGTTGAGTCTCCAGTTGTTCCCGTGGCTGGAGTCAACCATTCGCTATACCGACGTAAGAACGCGCTTATACAGCGACTCAGAAGGTTTTAGTGGCGACCAAACCTACAAAGACCGGGGGCTTGATGTAAAGTTTAGACTGTTAGAAGAAAGCCGTTGGCTACCCGAAACCAGTTTAGGCTTACGCGATATCGCCGGAACCGGGCAATTTGCATCCGAGTACATTGCGGCAAGCAAGCGCTTTGGCCCTGTCGATGTCACTTTAGGTATCGGTTGGGGCTACTTAGGACGCTCAGGCAATATCGATAACCCGTTGTGCGATATAGCGGATCGTTTTTGTGATCGTGCCAACGAGCTTAGCGGGCAAGGCGGTGAATTCGAAATTGGCGACTGGTTTACCGGTAACGCAGGCTTATTTGGTGGGATCGAGTACCAAACGCCCTGGGACCCGCTCATTGTCAAAGTCGAATACGATGCCAACGACTTCTCGCGTGAGTCGTCGCGTACGCCCATCATTCAGGACTCCCACTGGAACTATGGTTTACATTATCGGGTGAATGATAACGTCAACCTCAAGTTGAGTTACGAGCGGGGCAATACCTGGATGTTCGGGTTTAGCTTCCGTACCAACTTTGACGATATGACGCAATACAAGCGCACCGATCCGATACCGGCACCCACCGAGCCAAAACTCACCTCAATGGATCAGCTGGACACCGATGAGTTACGCAGCAAGTTGCGTAAAGCCAGTGGCTTTTACCTGAAGCGCTTTTACCTCAGCGATAACGGTAAAAAAGTCACGTTAGTGGGTAACCAAAGCCGCTATCGCTATGAAACCATGAGCCTGGATAGAGCCGCAGCGGTGCTGGCTAATTATTTACCTGCTGCGGTCACCCAGTATCAATTTGTCGATGATGTGCTCGGCATGCCTATCGCCCAAGTGAATGTCGATGCGCCCACCTTTAAACGAGCATTTTACCGCGCCGACTTTACCACGCGCTACAAAGATAGCTACCAACTGGTTAACGTTAATCAAGATGATGACGACCAACTGTTGTTTGAGCGCGCCAGTGAACTGGGGCTACCCGATATCGGTTTCCGTCCCTTCTTAGAGCAGTCTTTTGGTGGGCCCGAGGCGTTCTACATGTACAAGCTGCGCATGGACGGCTATTTTAATTGGGTGCCTACCGAGAACTTCTTAGTCAATGGTGTAATCAGTGGCACCATCGTCGATAATTACGATAAATTTAATTATCTCGTTGAGGACGGCGAAGCACCGTTGCCGCGCGTGCGAACCTATGTGCGTGAATATTCAACGCAATCGGACATTGTACTCACACGTGCACAGGGTACCTATGTCAAAGAGTGGCAAGACAATCTTTACAGCTCCTTTTACGGTGGGTATCTTGAGCGCATGTTTGGCGGTATCGGGACCGAATGGCTCTATCGCCCGCTCGATAAACCGTGGGCGGTGGGTGTCGATATCAATTATGCGCGCCAACGTAGCTTCGAAAATCATCTCGGATTTAGAGATTACGACGTGCTAACCGGGCATTTAACGGGTTATCTGCGCACGGATTATTTCTTTGACAACACACTGTTGACCGTGTCGGCAGGGCGTTTCCTTGCAAAAGACTGGGGTGTGAACGTCAAATTTGAGAAGAAATTTGATTCAGGTATTATCGTCGGCGCTTTTGCGGCGAAGACAAACGTATCAGCGGAAGAGTTTGGTGAGGGGAGCTTCAATAAAGGCTTCTTTATCAGTATCCCGTTTGATCTATTACAAATTAACCACAGCACCGGTCGAGGCGCCATTGGATGGACGCCGCTCACCCGTGATGGTGGACAAATGTTGCAACGCGCAGCGCATTTATATGGTATTACCGATGCGCGTAGCCGGTTTTATAATGAGTGGTAAGGACAAATAAGGTAGCACATGAATAAGTTAGCGCTAATAGGGGTGCTCGTATTAGGTATGAGCGGCTGTGCAAGCCAACCCGAAAAAGATAACAACAGTGATTGGCAGGGCACTCACCAAAGTATCGATTATATTTTATCACCTAACTATGATGCCATCGCTAGCGCCGTGCCAGGACAGTCACTCAGTTTAACTACGCGCAGCCAACGCAACTATAACGTAACTATCGTTAAACGATATTTCGCAGCGAGCGGACGCGAGTGCCTCGAGGCCGAGACGCAAACCAATACGGTGGTGTTGTGTGACTACCGCACTGAATGGGGGTTGAGTCGTGCCTTTGAGCAGTTTTAGCAGCGCTTTAACTAGTTTCTAAAGCACGGTGCGAGTGGTAAACTACAAAAAGTTTAACGAGTGAGTAATGAAAACGATAGATAGTATGGTTAACAGGGGCAGCAAATGAAAGGAACAAAACAAGGCATCGCAGCGCTGCTTTTGTCGTTAGTGAGCGTAACCGCTTCGGCTCAAAGTATCTCCGACTTGACACCCGAGCAACGCGAACAGCTTGAACAACGTATGGGTGTGACTGCTTCAGATTCAAACCAAACGCCTACCTCGGATATGTCGCAGAGCCAAGTGTTTGGTGATGTCGATCCGCGTTCGCCGCTTTCGACCCAATTTGCCGAACAGCAGGTGCGTAGTAGCTGGAGCACGGGCACATACGGTCCGGTGATGGAAGAAATGCTGTCGCCCGAAGAACGCAACCAAATTCGTCCGTTCGGGGCCGAAGTATTTGACGGGGGCTTTCGTGTAAAACGCTCAGATGGCCTTAATCCACAGTACCGCATTTTGCCCGGTGATCAAATTACCTTGCGTGTATGGGGAGCTACGGAAGTCGACTCGGTGCTTTCTGTCGATGCGCAAGGCTTTGTTTTTATTCCTTCAGTCGGGCCCGTACAAGTTCAAGGTGTCACGGCTGCTCAGCTTAATTCAGTGATAACATCCGCGATTAAAACGACCTACCCTAAGAATGTGAACGTCTATACTAATGTACAAGGTGTGCAACCTGTTGGTGTGATGGTCTCGGGTTTTGTCGAACGTCCCGGCAAATATGCAGGCGTGCCCAGTGACTCAATTCTTTACTTTTTAGACCAAGCGTCAGGTATCGATAACAAGCTAGGTTCATTTCGTAACATCGATTTAATCCGCAATGGCGAAGTTATCAAAACCTTTGACCTGTACGATTTCCTCATTGATGGCGAGCTTAATCAGCCACAACTGCAAGAGGGTGACACTCTGTTAGTCAAATCGCGCGGTCCACAAGTCACCGTTTATGGCGATGTTGGGCGTGCTTACCATTACGAGTTAAAATCCGAAGGTGTTAAAGGTCGTAGAATAGAGTCATTAGCCCGCTTAAACCCAGGCGTATCGCATGCACTCGTGGTGGGCACACGCATGGGTAACCCTGTAGCAGACTACGTCACCATTGATCAGTTCGCCGATGAGTCGCTAGCCGATGGCGATGAGATTGCATTCTTTGCCGATAAGCGTGCCGATCAAATCGTGGTGCAAGTCGAGGGTAAATATTTAGGTCAGTCGTATTTTGTATTGCCTAAAAACGCGCGATTGATGGAATTCTTAAATACAGTCGCCGTGGACCCACAAGAAACCGACTACAAAAACATCTCGATTCGACGTCAAAGCGTTGCCGAACGACAAAAGAAAGCGTTAGAAGAAAGTTTAAACCGCTTAGAGCAAACTTATTTAGGTGCGCCTTCGTCAACGGCGGAGGAAGCCTCTGTGCGCGCTCAAGAAGCTAAATTAATTAGTGAGTTTGTGCAAAAGGCAAGAAATGTGAAGCCGAGTGGGCGTTTGGTCGTCAGTAACGATAACCAACTCGTCGATATTCGACTGCAACATGGCGATGTCGTGACACTGCCGGCTAAAACCGACTCAGTACTCGTGAGTGGCGAGGTTTATGTGCCACAATCCGCCGTGTATGTTGATGGCAAGTCGGTTGAGGAGTACATCAATGGAGCGGGTGGATTTACTCAGCGTGCGAACGAAGATCGCATATTGATCGTCCGCCAAAACGGTGAAGTGATTGAATCAGATAACACCGATTTGCGTCCGGGGGATGAGGTGCTGGTGCTGCCTGCGGTCAGCTCGAAGAACTTACAAGTCGCGCAGTCAATTACACAAATCATCTACCAGATTGCCGTGGCAACCAAGGTGGCGTTGGATCTCTAAATGAAAGACCAGAATCCAGCAAATACGGTGCGAAGCCCTTATTTAGTGGCGTGGCACGTTTGGTCAGCGTTGTTTATGCGTGAGTTTGTCTCGCGCATGACGACGGACCGCTTTGCGCCGGTGTGGTTGTTTCTGCAGCCTATTTTGCATATCGTTATTTTGGTCGCAGTGCGAGACTTCATTGGCCGAGGCAGACTGATACCGGGCGCTGAATTTATTCCTTGGTTGGTTATTGGAATAACGACATACATTATGTTTCGAACCCTCTGGATACAGGGTATGAACGCGATCCAATCAAATAAGGCATTGTTCGCTTATCGTCAGGTACACCCAGCCGACACCGTGTTGGTGCGCTGCGCCATGGAAGCAAAGCTACAAGCTTTTGTTTTAATGATTATGGTGTTTATGTTCACTGGGCTGGGCCATGAGATGATACCCGATGCGCCACTAGAAGCGGTCGAAGTGCTACTAGCGATGACCCTACTAGGCTTAGGAATGGGGTTAATGACATCGGTCATGGTGACCTTTTTTCCTGAGTCAGCGAAAATTGTGAATTTGATCTCATTGCCGTTGTACTTTTTATCAGGCGTTATTTTACCGATACAATTTATGCCTCACGGTATTCAGGAATTTCTATTATACAACCCACTACTTCATGCGGTTGAGCTTATCCGAGCAGAATTTTTTAGCACGTATCATCCGGTGCGAGGCGTGAGTCTCTGGTACGTCTATCAGTGGGCCATTTGCACGATATTGTTTGGCTTGGCACTGCATGTGAAGTTTAAGATAAGAATGGTGGCGCGCTAATATGGATAAACAGCAAGAACCCGCCATGATCGAAGCCAAAGACGTCTGGAAGCGTTACCACGGCCCGTTTGGTGGTGGCTGGGTACTTAAGGGCGTTGACTTTAAAATTCCCCGCGGTGTATCCGTCGGCTTAGTCGGTAAAAATGGTGCGGGCAAGTCAACGCTGTTACGGCTTATTGGTGGAATGGACTCGCCCGACAAAGGTGAGATTATCGAGCGCTGTCGCGTTTCTTGGCCAATTGGTTTAGGTGGCGGTTTTCAGGGTTCCATGACCGGGCGTCAAAACGTAAAGTTTGTCGCTCGCATTCACGGTGGTAATGCCGACATTGATCGCATTATTGATGAGGTTCAAGAATTTGCCGAAATCGGACCGGCATTCGACCAGCCCATAAGGACCTATTCGAGCGGTATGCGCTCGCGTTTGGCGTTTGGGTTGTCTTTAGCGTTTAATTTCGATATTTACCTATCCGATGAAGCGACAGCCGTGGGTGATGTGACCTTTAAGCAAAAAGCTAAGAAGGCGTTCAAGCAGCGAGTCGGGCAATCAAGTCTCATTATGGTTTCTCACTCGACAAAAATTCTCGAAGACTTGTGCCAGTCAGGTATTTGGCTGCATGAAGGTAAAGCCATTTGGTTCGATGACCTCAAAGATGCTATCGATGCTTATTACGATAGCGTAGGGCATAAACCAAAAAAGAAAAAAGCGAAGCAAACTAAATGAAAGACTTTTTTAAAAACCAACCGCATTGGGCTATCGCAGCAATCATTATCATTGTTGGCGCAATTTATTGGGGGGTCATGGCAACGGACCGATATGTATCGCGCGCGCAAATCGTACTCGAGAGCCCTGAGGTCAGTATGTCCTCAATGAACATCAGCTCGTTACTATCAGGGACACAAGGCTCTGGCGATTTACTTTTGCTTCGTCAGCATTTGCTGTCGGTGACCATGTTGAAGACGCTACAAAAAGATCTCGACCTAAGAAGCCACTATTCGCAAGACTTTATCGACTCATGGTCAGCGCTGTCAGAGAAAGATGCTCCTATCGAAGTGTTTCATCAATATATGCTTGAGCATATGTCGATAGAATTCGATGAATATGCCGGGGTACTTCAGATTCAGGTGGAAGCGTTTGATCCAGAAATGGCGCAGGCTATCGTTCAAACCCTGCTAAAAGAGGGTGAGAGTCACATGAATAGCATGGGGCAACGACTCGCCGAGGAGCAAGTTAAGTTTATCGAAAAGCAGGTTGCAAAACTTGAGTCTCGCCTGTTTAAAGCGCGTGATAATTTACTGCAGTTTCAAAATGAGAACGGCCTCGTGTCACCCTCGCAAACCGTACAAGCTATTTTTGCCACGGTATCGCAACTACAAGCACAGCGTGCAGCCCTCGCCGCACGTAAAACGGCACTGCTTGACTACCAAAGTCGCACGTCACCACAAGTGATGGAAATAACTCGTGAAATTCGTTCATTAGACGAGCAAATAACTGAGGAGCAAGCCAAGTTAACCCGTGAAAGTGGTGATGCGTTGAACAAAACGTCTGCGGAGTTCCAAACCCTTCAATTACGTGCTGAATTTGCTTTGGAGCTGTATTCAAACGCAATGATTGCGCTCGAAAGTACTCGAATTGAAGCCGCACGTAAACTTAAGCAGGTGTCTATACTGGAGTTCCCGTTGTTACCTGAATATTCAACCAAACCCGATAGACTCTATAATTTTGTGGTGTTGCTGGTGTTTACCTTGTTCATCGCGGCTATTGTTCACTTAGGTAGAGCCATCGTGCGCGATCACAAGCACTAATCCTATGGTTTATATTGTTGGCACCCGCCCGTATTGGCGCAAATCGTGGCTTCAGTTTTTTAACGAACTGGAGCCTGTTTTTGTTGACCAGCCAGAACAAGTGCCAGGCGGCGAGACCGCGTATATTTGGGGTATCGATTACGACTCAGCGCGGTTTAATAAAGACGTTAACGTGGTCCACGTCGAAGACGGGTTTATTCGCTCTATAGGTTTAGGTGCAGCATTGGAGCGACCGTGCTCTTGGGTCTGTGATACCCGAGGCATCTATTTTGATGCCACACGGGCATCCGATCTCGAAGTATTATTGAATACGACTGAACTTACCGAAACCGAGCGCGCGCGCGCCGAGGCTTTAAAACAGTTGCTGATCGAAAACAATATCAGTAAGTACAATACGGGCAGTAACAAAGCCATTGAGTTACCCGAGAATAAAAAAGCGATTTTAGTGCCAGGTCAAGTAGAAACCGATGCCAGTATCAAAAAGGGCTCACCGAATATAAAAACCAATTTGGATTTGCTCAAGCAAGTTAAAGCAAACAACCCTAATGCGTATATTATCTACAAGCCACACCCCGATGTCGTCGCAGGCTTGAGAAAGAGTCAGAACATAGCGAGTGATGCACTGGCATATTGCGATGCTTATATCACCGATATCAATATATCAACCGTGCTGGAATGTGTAGATGAAGTGCACACTATGACGTCATTGTGTGGGTTCGAGGGGCTGCTGCGAGGCAAACGCGTGACCTGCTATGGACAGCCGTTTTATAGCGGCTGGGGCTTAACGTCTGATAAGAGTCCTAATGAACGACGTACAAAGCGAGTGGATTTGTCTACGCTTATCTACTGCACACTGGTTTTATATGCGCGTTACGTGGATCCAGAGTCGGGATCAAAAGTTACCCCCGAACAAACGGTTCAATTACTTGCAGAGCGTCGAACTCAACCAACGCGTCTTAGCGCAAAATTAAAATTGTTATTACGCAAAATACAGACCCGCATAAGCGGGAGGAAGTAACATGCAACGTATCGCTGTCGTGGGCAAAGAAGTACATGTGATGCTGGGTTTCCGTGGGGAGCTGATGAAGCAAATGGTGGCGCGCGGTCACCGTGTATACGCATTTGCGATAGACTATACCGAAGAGTCAGAAGCCTACGTGCGTGGCTTAGGTTTTATCCCGGTGCGTTATCAACTAGACGGCTACACGTTGAATCCACTGCACGAATTAAAAGTGGTGTGGGCGTTGTACCGCGCATTTAAACGTCTCGAAATTACAGTGAGCTATTGCTACTTTGCTAAGCCGGCGCTCTACGGGACTTATGCTGCGTGGCTAGCCAAAGTACCTCACCGTGTTGCAAAACTCGAGGGGCTCGGCAGACCGTTTACCGAAACCGAGGGTAAGAAAAGCCGCCGACTGGTACTCGCAAAATGGTTTCAGAAGCGATTGTTTAAATGGATATTGCCTAAGGCGACCATGTTGGTTCTGCTCAACCACGACGACGAACGAGAGATTGCGCAAATTTGTGGGGCTAAACAACCAAAGACAACGTTACTCGGTGGAATAGGTGTTTGCTTGGATAAGTTCGCTGTTTCCGAACCTCCTATATCGCCCATTCGGTTTATTTTTAGTGGTCGGTTGCTTAACGAAAAAGGCATTCGTTATTACCTGCAGGCAGCTGAGGAAGTAAAACACAGGTATCCTCTAGTGGAGTTTTGGTTGATTGGCCTACCTGACTCACTTCATGGAATCAGTGAACAGGAATTGAGTGTATTTATAAATCAAGGTGTCGTTAAATATTTTGGACATGTTGATAATGTCACCCACTATTTGCATCAAAGCAGTGTCTTCGTGCTTCCCAGTTACTACCGAGAGGGGTTACCACGTAGTAGCCAAGAGGCATTGGCAATCGGTCGACCAATTATTACCACCGATGCGCCGGGTTGTAGAGAAACCGTAGATCATGAGATCAATGGTTATTTGGTCAAGCCGCATGATAAGCAGAGCTTGATAGATGCGATGGAAAAGTTAATAAGTAATCCCGAGTTGATTGTCAGTATGGGACGAGCGAGTCGGCAGCTAGCCGAAAAGAAATTTAATGTAATTGAAGTCAATGAGCGCATGCTCGAAGTACTCGAACTATAAGTGAGTGAGCCAAGATGGATAATAAAACTTTTTTAATAACAGGCGGCGCCGGCTTTATAGGTTCAGCCGTTATACGAGAACTTATCTCGTGCACCAGTCACACGGTTGTGAATGTCGACAAACTCACCTATGCGGGCAACTTAGAGTCGCTCGCAGAGGTTTCTTCGAGTGAGCGTTACTACTTTGAGCAAGTGGATATTTGCGATGCGGTGGAAATAGAGCGTGTATTAAATAAATACCAACCCGATTATGTTATGCACCTGGCTGCCGAGAGCCATGTCGATCGCTCGATTGATGGTCCCGCAGAGTTTATCAATACCAATATTATGGGGACCTATACACTGCTTGAGTGTTGTCGAGCCTATTGGAGTGAGCTCAAGTCGGTTGCGCCAGAGAAGGCATCGGATTTTAAATTCCATCATATCTCGACCGATGAAGTGTATGGCGATTTAGAGGGCACCGACGATCTGTTCACAGAGACCACACGTTACCAACCTAGCTCACCTTACTCGGCGAGTAAAGCGAGCTCAGATCATTTGGTGCGCGCTTGGTATCGTACATTTGGTTTACCGACACTCGTCACTAATTGTTCAAATAACTACGGTCCCTATCATTTTCCGGAAAAGCTGATTCCGTTAATGATTTTAAACGCGCTAAAAGGCAAACCACTACCCGTGTACGGTGATGGGCAGCAAATACGCGACTGGCTCTTCGTTGAGGACCACGCACGCGCACTAATATGTGCGGCACAGCAAGGTGCAGCGGGTGAAACGTATAATATTGGTGGTCATAACGAAAAAGCCAACCTAACAGTGGTCGAAACTATTTGCGACCTGTTGCAAGAGCTTTTGCCTCAGACGCCGGAAGGCGTTGAACACTATCGTGATTTAATTACGTTTGTAACGGACCGCCCAGGACATGATGTTCGTTACGCAATCGATGCAGGGAAGATAGAACGTGAGCTAGGATGGCGCCCACGCGAGACCTTTGACTCAGGGATACGTAAAACGGTCATTTGGTACCTCGAAAATAAAGACTGGTGGCAACGTGTTTTAGACGGTAGCTACCAAGGCGAAAGGCTAGGAGTAAGCTCATGAAGATTTTCTTAACCGGCGTAACAGGACAGGTCGGTTACGAACTCTATAATTTGCTAAAGCGTGATTATGAACTGTTCGCCCCCACTCGGGGCGAACTCGATCTATACGACCGAAATGCGGTATTAGAAGCGCTAGCAGATTATTCACCCGATATAATAATCAATGCAGCGGCCTACACAGCAGTTGATAAAGCAGAAGAAGAGGTGGAACTCGCATTTGCGTTAAACGCACACCTACCAGAGACTTTATCTCGCTTTGCGGCTGCACGGGGTATTCGCTTATTTCATTACTCTACCGATTATGTCTACTCGGGTGAGGGTAGCTCTGCACGAGGAGAAGATGCGCAAACGGGACCTTTATCCGTATACGGGAATAGCAAGCTAGCAGGTGACCAAGCGGTACTGCGCAATACGGCAGATGCGATTATTTTTAGGACATCTTGGGTCTACAGTTATCGTGGTAAAAACTTTATGAATACCATGCTAAAACTAGCGCAAGAAAAGCAACAGCTCAGTATCGTAGACGATCAAATCGGCGCGCCGACCCCTGCCTCGGTGATCGCAGAGGTAACGGTTAAAGCATTAAAAAGTCCGCAAATGGAAGGTGGGGTCTATCACCTAGTTACGCGAGGCTCTGCGAGCTGGTTTGAGTTCGCAGAAGCTATATTCGATATTGCTAAAACCGCAGGTCATTCGTTAAAGGTAACTAAAGTCAACAGTATACAGACCTCAGAGTATCCAACTCCAGCAAGTAGACCTTTAAACTCACGTTTAAAGGTTGATAAACTAGAATCTGTGCTCAACATTGAGCTGCCAACGTGGCAGAATGCACTAGTGCAAACATACGAAAGACGAGAGAACTAGCAATGGACTACAAAGCACTTTCAATTCCCGATGTGGTACTTCTGACTCCAAAGGTATTTGGCGATGAGCGGGGATTTTTTATGGAAACATTTCGTCAAAATGAATTTGAACAACACTGCGGTCCTTACCAGTTTGTTCAAGATAACCACAGTAAATCACGTAAAGGGATTTTACGCGGCTTGCACTACCAATTAAAGCAACCTCAGGGCAAACTGGTTCGCGTTACGCAAGGTCGGGTCTTTGACGTTGCCGTCGATTTGCGAGAGAACTCACCAACCTTGGGGCAGTGGGTTGGTGTAGAGCTATCTGATGAGAACAAACAGATGCTCTGGGTTCCGCCCGGTTTTGCACATGGTTTTTATGTAATGAGTGAAACAGCTGAATTCACGTATAAATGCACAGATTATTACTCCCCAGAAGATGAACATAGTATCAGGTACGACGATCCAAGCTTAGCGATCGATTGGCCGGTCGATGAGAGCAGTAAGCCGCAATTATCACAGAAGGATGATAGCGGAAAACTGTTGGTTAATGCACCAATTTTCGACACGATTTTATGAATAGTGAATTTCAGCAGCGCATTATAGCTACTCTTGATGAGAACTGGTACTTAGAAAAGTATCCAGATGTCACAGTTGCTGGCATTACTGCTGCTGAACATTTTGTCCATCACGGTATTCAAGAGGGGCGTTGGCCTTGTGAAAATAGCGCCTACTTTCTGGAATCTTCATTGTGGGAAAATCTAGGTGACGAAGCGGAATTGTCAAAGCTTAAAGCGTCGGCAACAGAATCAAATCTAAATGCAAGCTGGAGTAGCTTGGTTTTAGCTCGCTGGTTTCACTCCAATAATGATAAAAACAGTGCTCTGCTATATATTAATCGCTTTTTCGAATTAGATAATTGCAGCTACTGGGAAGAAGACCCGTCTCCTTATCTAATCGCGGTCAGCTTATTTGTTTCACTAGGGAAAATTGAATCAGCAAAACAGGTTTTAAGTTCTCCACACTTTAAAGAGTCCAATGATAAAACCTTATCGAATGCGATGTTGCTTAGTGGCTCAGATTTTCTAAACAAACTAAATGAAGTTTATCAGGCTGAAAGGCATTTAAGCGCTCTTACGGTAAGAGATTCTGGTTCGCCCGCATGCTTAGACAATATTAAGGGTCACCGAACCATAGCTAGTAACATCCGTAAGCGTTGCAAAGAGAGGTCAAAAGTAAGTGTCATTATTCCACTGTTTAACGCGGAACAAACGATAGATACCGCGATTAGCTCACTATTAAATCAGAGTTGGCAGAACCTTGAAGTTTTAGTCGTGGACGACTGTTCCACAGATCAGTCAAAGCGTCGAGTCAGTCAATGGGAAGCATTAGACTCACGAGTTAGGCTAGTATCAAAAGAAAAAAATGAGGGCGCCTATTGTGCGCGCAATGACGGTTTAGCACTTGCGTCTGGTGACTTTATCACGACTCATGATGCTGATGACTGGTCTCACCCTGATAAAATCAAATGCCAAGTTATGCCGTTGCTTAACGATATGACGTTAATGGCAACCGTGAGTCACTGGGTGCGAACGAGTGAGTCCTTTTTATTTAATCATTGGCGGATCGACGGCAGCTTGATTTACCGCAATGTATCTTCGTTAATGTTCAGAAGACAAGTGCACAATGAGTTGGGGTTCTGGGACAGAGTGAACGTCAACGGGGATACTGAATTTTATTTCCGTTTAATCAAAAAGTATGGTGAAAAGGCAATCGAAGAAGTTTTGCCTAGTGTACCTTTAGCATTTGGCCGAATGCAGCATAACTCTCTTAGCAGAGCTTCAAATACTCATTTAAGAACTCAATATAAAGGCTTACGCAAAAAATATCACGATGCCTCTCAAGCTTGGCATAGAACAACAAACAACCTTTATGTAGAAAAGGCACCATCGATAAGAATGTTTGTAGCTCCCGAGGAGATGTTACGGGCTACTGAGGAACAGCATTTTCATAATAGATTACTTCTTCTCGAGGAGTCCGGCTTCTTTGATGAGAATTGGTACGCGTCTGTGTACGATGACGTGGCGAGTCAAGTAAATGATTTACTGAAGCACTTTTTTCACGACGGTCAAAGGGAGCTGAGAGATCCAAACCCGATTTTTAGTTCAAGTGGATTTAAGTATAAGTATGATCTTTTTGGTGAAAGCCAAGTTATAAACCACGCTATAAATATTGGTGTCTCAGCTAATACGCTTGTAGACATCGATGGTCTAAAATCTTGTGATACAAATGCGAGACATATCGCTTTGTTTGCTCACTGGCTGTCCCCATATTCTTTTGGTGCAGAACGTAGCTTTCTCGACGTAATTACTGCTTTAAATCACGCGGGTCACTATAAAATGACGGTTTTTCTGCCGAACGCTGCTAACTTAGATTACGTCAATCAAATAAGAAAAGAGGTGACTAAGGTCGTTTTCCTGCCGACAGTTTGGTGGACAAAAGGCCGCAGAGCGTTTTCCAGCCAGGTAAGTGTTTTATCAAAATACTTTGAAATACATGGAGTAGAGCTCTGCTATCTCAATACGTGTGTGCTATATGAACCTTTACTAGCCGGAAAAGAAGCCAATATTCCTTTGTTAATGCATGTCCGTGAGTTGCCTGAATTTGATCCGTCGTTGTGTGAAAGACTTAATGCAACACACGATGAAGTCAGAGAACATATTTTATCAAACGTTGATCGCTTCATCGTCAATTCAAATGCTGTGAAGTCATGGCTCAAAGCACAAGATGCGCGTGTTGATGTTATTCCCAACGTGAGCAATATTAACCCTGTAGATTTTGCGGATATATCGAATCGTTCAAGACTGAGAGTAGGTATAGCCAGTAGTAATGTCGAGAAAAAGGGGTTATCAGATTTCATTGAACTGGCTGAGCGTGCTGCAAAATCAGAGTTAAAAGTCGACTTCTATATTTTCGGCCCTAAGACAGCCTACTTAGAACAACTGTTAGATCGGCTAAGTGATCGCAGTGTGGTAGCCTATGCAGGTTATAGAAGTTCCCCTGAAGATGTAATGCAAGAAATTGATATTTTGGTAAGTTTTTCTTTATTTAAAGAGTCTTTTGGTAGAACTGTTTTAGAGGCGTTTTTGGCTGGACGAGGAGTCATTGCTTACGATTGGGGAGCGATAAGCGAGGTCTTCCCAGATGAAAGTGTGGGGCTTATCGAATATAGAAATATAGATCAAGCGTTGAAGGTATTGAGTGGGTGGTCGAATGACCGGAACAAACTTTTAAAGACTGCAAAAAGTCAGCAACAATATGCGATAGAAAAGTTTAATAAGAAGCGCTTTCAATTCAGTTTAGAAAATACATTCAACTCAATGCTATCTGATGAAAACTAGCAGGAAAAACGGTGAATAAACAAAAATTTAGACTTTATGATATCAAAGCTGCATCAGACTTGACTAAGTTAACGCTCGAGCAAAGTTGTGAGATATGGGTGTGCGACAGCATTAGTTTTATAGCTGATCAATTGGCTAATGGCGTATCAATTGATGTTGCCGCCCGAGACTGGTTAGAAATCGCGAGCGTAGCAGAACAAACCTACAGTAAGTTCCCTGAACTCTGCGAGTTAGGCATTTTTTCGAGCGATAATATCGAGAAGGCTCAGCCTATTCATTTAGTAGTTAGTGCGCTTGAGTCATTAAAAAATACAGAAATTAGACGCTCGGCTGCATGGTTGGAAGCAAGCTGTCATGAAAGTAGGTTGAAAGCAAAGGAATATAAGTTAGATAACGAAATTGATACCTTGCTAGCGCTAGTAGGACCATTGCAGCGTGTGGGAGAGCTAGAAGGCGAACTTAAGCTCTCGTTAGAAGAAAATGACTTGCTCCTGAAACAGCTACACCTTTGTCAGGACAGAGTAATTGAGGAGTCGAGGAAGTGCAAAGAGATTGAGCTAAGAGCACAGGAAGTTCAGCAAGCCGATAAGATAGCAAAAAACTATCTTCGTCAGCTAGAGCAAGAAATAAGTGCTCGAGAGCAGCAAATCATTCAAAGTGTCGCGAAAATAAGAGAACAACCATCTCAATTAGAGCCTCCTCAAGAACGCTTTTCGTTCCTCAAGAAAATGTTAGGTAAGAAGCCTAAACCTTTAACGAAGGAAAAAAAAGACGCTTATATACTCTCACAGTCTGACTTATTTGATAGCAATTGGTATTTATCGAAATATCCTGACGTGGCCGATTTTAAGGCAGGGCCTGTTGTCCATTATGTTAGGTGTGGCTATTTGGAAATGCGAGATCCTAGCCCATTATTTTCGACTCAAAGTTACTTAGCGAAAAATCCTGATGTAAAGGAATCAGGGCAGAATCCGCTTATTCATTACATAAAGTTTGGCAGAGCAGAAGGAAGACAAGTTTAGTCATGGCTAGAAAAGGAATAATACTTGCCGGCGGGGCCGGTTCGCGTTTACACCCGATTACTCTTGGTGTGTCGAAGCAGTTGTTACCTGTATACGACAAACCAATGATTTATTATCCACTCTCTGTCCTTATGTTAGCCGGGATTCGTGATGTATTAATAATTACTACTCCAGAGGACAACTCTGGCTTTGCGCGTCTTTTAGGTGATGGTAGTCAGTTTGGGCTCAACATTCAGTATGAAATTCAAGAAGAACCTAAAGGCTTGGCTGAGGCATTCACAATAGGCGAAGAGTTTATAGGGACTGATAGTGTCTGCTTGGTATTGGGTGACAATATATTTCATGGTCAGCATTTTACAGAGAAGCTCCTTAAAGCTAGCCAAAAAGATGTAGGTGCGACGGTATTCGGATATTGGGTGAAAGATCCCGAACGTTTTGGCGTCGTTGATTTCGATAGCGAAGGTAACGCAGTATCAATTGAAGAAAAGCCAGAATTTCCGAAGTCTAACTATGCAGTTACGGGACTTTATTTTTACGACAATTCGGTTGTAGAGATTGCAAAAAATGTAGAGCCTTCCGCACGCGGTGAGCTTGAGATAACAAGTATCAATAACGAGTATTTGAAGCGAAAGTCACTTAGTGTTGAGAAATTTGGGCGCGGATTTGCTTGGTTAGATACAGGGACGCATGACAGCCTTATCGAGGCCAGTCAATATGTCCAGACGGTAGAGCACCGTCAGGGATTGAAAATCGCTTGTTTGGAAGAGATCGCATGGCATCAAGGCTGGATATCTAATGATAAACTGCTGGCACAAGCGGATTCTCTGTCTAAGACTGACTATGGTGACTATTTGAAGTCATTAGTTAAATAAAGAGAACTTGCAGTGAGTAACCATATGCCGTCACCCCATTCAGCGAGAACTGCGTTTTATCTTGGTATACCGTCAGACAAAAAAACGTTAGCTCAAATTGATAAAAACGAAACTAAACTGGTTCTTGTAGATGCGTCGGAACAGCATGTGGTTAGCCTGAGACGCAACTATAGAAATGTTCCAAATGTGACAATAATCAATAAGGTAGTTAGCGACGTCAGTGAAGCTTGCAAGTTCTTTGAATATTCGATACCCGAGCTATCATCAATTTATAGTGCTCTAGATGCTAAGGTAGTCTTGCCGAATCTAAGGGTTGTTAGCGCTACTGAACGCATGTCTGTTGCAGTTCATGAACTAATTAATGATTTCGCGTGTGGTGAGAGCTTTGATTTGCATATCAACTTACCTGGGCAAGAGCTCCGACTATTGAAGGCTCTCAAAGATCATGGGTTGCTGAATAACTTAGCATCGCTAAGCGTCGTAAGTTGTTCAAAGCGAGTCTATTCAGAAGGGTGTCTCAAAGAAGAAGTTGTTGATTGGCTAATAACTAATCACTTTGGTATCCGAGGCACTAAAACTGTTAATCAACTTTTGCAACTTGAACGTGTCTGTTTTAAATTTGATGAAGTATCATTACAGAATTCGTTGTTAAAGAAAGAACTCAGTGCTGAAAAAGAAAAAAGTAAGAAATTGTCGGCGCTTAATAGAGAGCTCAATAGAAAACTCTCAAACTCAGCGAGCGAATATACTGACACTTGTCAGATTCAAAACAACATAAATAAGACAGTAAAATCGAGCAAGTTAAGTCTACCCGACATAGTTAGTAAGGATAGTGAGCTTAAGGCTGCCGTAGAAAGTTGGCTGGAGGGCCACTTCTTGCATCTGATAGAGCTTGACAACGCTAGCCTCGCCGATAAAGCAAATCGGGAGTTGCTGGTACTACTGGCAGCTACAGGGTATCAGTTTAAAGATGACGCGAAGAATGAAGAAAGGTGCGTGAATTTGGCGTCGAGATGGGGAATTTCTGACGCTCATATAAAAGCAATGCTCATGACTGGAGTTTATATCCGTCTGGCAAGAGCAAATGCATTGATGGGAAAAGTGGACGAAACTAAGAGCTTTTTCAGAAGGTCGCTAACGGACGGCATCTTCGGTGTTGAGAACATTGAGGACTGGCTAACTAAGCGAACGAAGAATCAGCTTATTGATATCATGGATGAAACTAGCATAAGGATATTTTTGACAGATGAATAGCATAAACAGCTTAAGAAATGGGAATAGCAATGAAACACCTAAGAAACAAGTCGGTTGTCGTTACCGGATGCTGTGGAACCGTTGGTTCTGAGCTTGTTAAGCAATTACTTGAGCAATTCGAGGTTGGCCACTTAATCGGCATCGATAACAACGAGTCTGAGCTGTTTTTTATTCAGCAAGAATACCAAAATAATAAAAACGCGAGCTTTTACCTAGGCGATATGCGAGACAAGGAAAAGCTAACACAACTATTTAAGGGTGTGGATGTCGTTTTTCATTCTGCTGCCTATAAGCACGTAGTGCTTTGTGAGCGTTCTCCATATGACGCAGTCCAAACAAATATTATAGGCGTCCAAAATATTATTGAAGCAGCCAATGCCGCTGAAGTTGAGCGCGTGATTTTCACGAGTTCGGATAAAGCGGTTAATCCAACCAACGTAATGGGCACATCGAAATTGATGGGCGAACGCCTAATTACTGCTGCAAACAACTCGTATCGAAACACTAAAACAATATTCAGTTCTACCCGCTTTGGCAACGTTTTAGGCTCTCGTGGTTCTGTTATTCCAATTTTTAAAAACCAGATTAAAAAGGGTGGTCCAGTTACTCTGACTGATCCGGGGATGACTCGGTTTATCATGAGTATAGAGGAAGCTACTAAGCTAGTTATCGACTCAAGCATTTTGGCCAAAGGTGGCGAAGTTTTCGTTACAAAAATGCCTGTTATTCGCATTAAAGACCTCGCCGAGTGCATGATCGAACAATTAGCAGAGAAGTACGGTCACAATCCTGAAGATATCAAGGTCGAAACGATTGGTTCTAAGCCTGGCGAGAAACTTTATGAGGAGCTCATGAGTGGTGAAGAAACACGCCGCACAATAGAGCTTGAGAGCTATTTCTCGGTGCGTCCTGCTTTCGATAGTATCTACGAAAATATCGATTACGATTATCCTGGCAAGTTAAACGACAGTATTGATAATCCATACAATTCAGAATTTGAGACACCGTTAAGCAAAGAACAGTTAACGGCGTTTTTACAAGAACACAACTTGCTAGAAGATTAAGTAACTTAACAAAACTAAGGGTCAAAAGATGTCACAACATATTCTTATTTTAGGTGGTGATGGCTACCTAGGCTGGCCAACAGCAATGTACTTTTCACAACGTGGTTACGAAGTGACCGTAGTTGATAATTACCTTCGCCGTCACGCTTGCAATGAAATCGATGTCGGTATGCTATACCCCGTACCTACTCTGCAAGAGCGCGCAAAAATTTGGCACGAGCACACGGGTAAAGAAATCAAGGTCGTGATCGGAGATTTAACTGATCCCGAAGTCATGCGCTCACTATTTGACGGTAGCGTTAAGTATCAGTGGGCGGTAAACCCTGAGTTTACAGGTATTCCAGAAACAGTCGTTCACTATGCTGAGCAGCCCTCTGCTCCATACTCGTTGATGGATTACAAGCACGCGGATATCACTATCACGAATAACCTGCGTGTTACTAATAACTTGGTATTTGCGGTTCGGGATTTTTCGCGTGATACGCATATTATTAAGTTAGGTACCATGGGCGAATACGGTACACCGAACATTGACATCGAAGAAGGTTGGCTGGAGATCGAACATAAAGGACGCAAAGGCAAGTTCTTGTTCCCGCGCCAGGCAGGCTCTTTGTACCATACGACTAAGGTAATGGACACTGATTTAATGTGGTTCGCAGTTCGTATGTGGGACCTTAAGGTAACTGACCTGATGCAAGGTCCTGTATATGGCAATGAAACTGAAGAGTCCGCAATTGACGATCGTTTAAAAACGCTCTTTAACTACGATGAAGTATTCGGAACCGTTGTTAATCGGTTTGTAGTGCAAGCTGTGGCAGGCTACCCGTTGACTGTATATGGGCAAGGTGGTCAAACAAGAGGGTATCTAAACATTAAGGATACTTTGCAGTGTGTTCACAAGTCGACAGAGACACCTGCTGACAAAGGTGAACTCCGTATCTTCAACCAAATTATGGAAACATTTAGTGTTAAGGACCTTGCGGAAATTACCAAGCGAGTTGGTGATAAAATGGGTCTAAATGTAGAAGTCAAGAGCATCGAGAACCCGCGTAAGGAAGCCGAAGAGCATTATTATAATCCAACTTACCAAGGGCTGGTTAATATTGGTGTTGAACCGCATTACTTAACTGATGACGTAATGGAGCAGATGCTTCGAGTTGCCGAGCACTACAAAGGAAACATCCGTAATGATGTTATTTTCCGCGGTGTTAAGTGGTAAAGGTTAGATGACCACCTCGATGGATGCAGCCTTAAAACAGTTTAAGGCTGCAAGACAGCTATACGTAGAGCGCCGGTTTGCTGAAGCTTTTGATAAAGCTAATCAGTATCGGCGCTTTATAAATTATACGAAGATAAAGCACGAGGATCGTCGTCGAAAAGGCGTCCCAACAGTATCAATTATTATTGTTTTATATAGAGCTACGATGGAGTCTGTTGGGTGCATTGAAGCTCTATGTAAGCAAGCAGGTGCAACGGCCGAAGTAATCGTTGTCGACAATGGATTTAGTAAAAAATTATATAAATTCATACGAAAACTTCCTGTCCTCCTAATCAGAAATCCCATCAACTTCGGGCCGTCTGAGGCACGAAATATTGGAGCCTTCTTTGCAAGAGGCACAGTCATCGCGTTTGTTGATGATGACTCCGAACCAAGCGATAACTTTGTTGAGTCAGCCATACAGTCTGTAAGCGATCCTAATGTAATTGGAGCTCGTGGAAGAATTTTAAAAGGCGGGTCTGGTGAACAATCACCTCATTATGACTTAGGGGATTATGTTCAAGAAGCATCATTCAATTTAGAGGGGAACATGACAGTCCGCCGCGATGTTTTTTTTGCTGCGGGTGGCTTTGATTTACTCATGTTTGGCCATGAAGGACATGAACTTGCCGAACGGATGCGAATGTTAAATCACGGTAAGTCCATAGTCTATTGGCCCGAGCTAGTAATCTCCCACGACTTCCCCACGGGTGCATCACTTAAGGCAAAAAGAGAGCGTCAAGCAACCGGGATGCTATATAGAGAGTATCGAAGGTGTACCTACGCTGAAAAGCCTTTACCCTCGCTGCCTGTAAAAATTGTGCAAGAGGGTTTTTCATTTGTTTTAAGAAACCCTACTGTTTCCTCGCTAGATGAGCAAGTACATCAGCTTCGAGGGTGGGCAGGTGACGTCGGCATTGAACTGTTAATTGAGACTGATGCTTCGACTGACGTTATTTCAAGCAAATTGGCGAATATCCGAACTGAATTTCCGGTAACATTATTAAAATTTAAAACCAATACTTCTTTCAGTAATCAGACTCGCCTACGTTATCCAAATGTAATAGTGATTGAGGGCTCCTTCCTGACTCCGTCCATTTCTTGGATAACGATAATCAAAGTGTTAAACGATCAGTTGATAAAACATGCTGATTTAACTTCAATTTTTGGGGTGGCAACGTACTTTGAAAGTACGCAAGGCTCCATGTTGGGTAGTGAATGTGCGTTTGATGAATTATTTATACAAGAAGAGAGAAGAGTCAAACGAGAAAAGGCGTTAGAGCGACGTAACGCATACCCAAGCACTTTAGAAAACACACTGGATGAACTAAGTAACCGGATTATTCATCAATGCCCTTACTTCAATGATGAAAGTCTTACTGTTCCGAGAAGTAAGAGGCCCTATTCGCTAAAAGTTGGCTTTATAGGTAGTAATGAGCTATATGCCGAACTCAACAGCTTGTGTAAGGTAACAATGCTAGTCGATTCGGAGCAAAAAGACCCGTCTAGCTACGATGTCTTGATTACTGAATCAGTGCTAAGTTCGGCTTTACAGGAGCAGCTTTTAACATCGGTTTCGGATTGGCAAGCTCGCTTTTCGTCCGAAGGAAAACCTTCAATATTTTGGTTTACAGAATCTTCCATCTATATTCCGGTATTTGCCGATTTGATAACATCGTTCGACCATCTTTTTGTTTCAAATAAAGAAGCACACGGTGTTATTAAGCAAACGCTAGGGATTGAGGGGCAATTGACCGATGTATGGATAGCTCCGAGAATAAACAATCAAATCAAGCATATAAAAAAGCCATCATTTTCAAACTTGAACATGTTGTATGACGGCTGGGCTGATACGCTTCACTTTAGTGATAACCGAGAGCTTATAGCCAATTTACTTCCTCACGGCGTTCACATCGCTGAAACAAAATGGGAGTTCAACCAGCGACGGTTAACCGAAACGCCCGAGCTGCAGAGAGTCATAATTGGTTGCCTGAATGAACATCAATTTAACCAAGCACTGAAAGAGTTTCGTGTGGCACTATTTACTTCACAGACACTTCGGTCACCCGAACAGCAGAAAAAGCAAATACTTAAAGCTCTAGCAGCCAAAACAAACGTCTTCTATTTTGCTCACGAAAGCGATGAGTCTCGAATTACAGAATTGCTAGGTGGGTTGTTACCCTACGTTGAAGTTTTCACAAATGTAGATCTACTAGCTGAGCGGTTTGAACAACTTAAGCGAGAGCCGTGGCTACGTAAATTAAATGCTCAAAAGGCCTGGCGATATGTGATGACCTATCATTGCCTAGAGAATTCTCTTAACGAGGTTCTTCATTTAGTAAAACGAGATAGCAAGCCCCAGGCCCCTCGCGTGAGCTGTATTACTGTTACAAAGAGGCCCGAGCTTGTAGATACCATAATCGCAAACTTTAAACGTCAAACCTACCCCGATAAGGAGCTTCTTGTAGCACTAAACTGCAGCGGTGCTGAGTTCGAAAATTTTGAACATAAGCTCAAATCGGAAGTTAAAAATGTTAAAGTTTATCAACTGGGCTCAGAGAGAAATATTGGGTTTTGTTTAAACTGGCTGATTCGGGAATCATCCGGCGAATTTTGGGCTAAACTTGATGATGATGATGAGTATGGACTCAACTATATCTTTGATTACGTCTTAAACACAAGGGCGGCAGACTTGGATATCATTGGCAAAAAAATGGGGCCTACTTATTTTGAAGCAAGTAATGAGACTCTTTACAGAGACCCTAGTCTAATCGAAGTGGTGGATACACTAATCTACCCAGGTAACCAGGTACATCTAGCCGGAGCAACGTTTTTTGGAAGAAAGTCACTATTAGACGAGGTTCCATTTTCCGAGAGTTTACGAGCTTCTGTTGATGTGGACTTCTTAGAGCGGGCTCAGGCATTTAGAAAAAGGTTGCTATTAATACAAGGCTCCTAAATAAATAAATTAAAAATATTATCACTTAGTAAATACCAAGAAGCGACTAGTTATTATGTGATATTCATTAACTGTTAAAGATCTTTTATTTAAGCTCTAATCTCTAACGGTAGGAGTTAGATTTTGAAAAATTCCATAGCTACAATAGTAATTAATGTTGGTAAAAATTATAATCACAAACTTCCTTTACTTAAGCTAATACTGTGTAACTCGAGCCATTATTTACTCAATTTTATTCTTCTCATTGAGCAACCTACTGACGAACAATTGAGGGAAACAGTTGAGATTATAAATGATTCTACTATTACGGTATTACGTGAAGAGTCAAAGAACGGGCGATGGTTAAACCAAGTTTTGAAAGATGAAGTAAGTTTAGAGGTTAACCTCGACGATTTTGATAAAGATTTTAGAGATTTAAGTTTGTTGCTCGATGGTTTTTTAAAGGACGCTCTGGATAGGTTGAATAGAGTCAATGATCAAGGAAAATATTCACACAAAAGCAGCAGAAATCGTATAGAGTCACCCAAAAAAAATAATCAACAATCGCAGTATATATCAGAGGACGAAGTGAATGGAAGTAAACCGTTGATGAAGCAAATATACAATCTTTCAAAAAAAAGAAATCTTGTATTAAGCGATCGTGAAACAACTTGGTCCGAATATCTAAAATTAAGAACTGCGCAAAATAAAAAGGGGAAGCCTCCGATTGACCAGCCTATATTCGCAGGACTTGCCTCAATACCAAGTAGAGCAAAAAGCTTACATAAGGTATTAGAAAAAATTAAAGATCAGGTAGATCATGTATTTGTTTATCTTAATAATTATGACTACATACCTGATTGTGTTAAATGTGAAAAGGTAACATACAAGTTAAGCTCAAGCTACAAAGACATTGCTGCAGCCGGTAAGTTCTATTTCGTTGAGCAAGCTGAAGGTGGTTACTATTTCTCTATGGATGATGATGTTATCTATCCTGATAATTACATCTGGACAATGATTGAAACATTAAAAAAGTATAATAATTCCGTAGCTGTTTGTGGTCATGGTTCAGTCCTTGGTCAGCCGCTAGATTGGTACTTTGAAAGAGTCGAGGTTTTTAACTTTGCTCGTGAAATGAAATCCGATAGATTTGTTAACCTGTTAGGCACAGGGGCCACCGGTTTTTTTTATGATAGAATTAGGCCCGAATTTTCGGACTTTCAACCGGAAGTTATGTGTGACCTACAGTTGTCGATCATAGCTAATATCAACAATATACCTATAGTCAATATAAAGAGGCCAAAAAATTGGTTTGAATTTATAGACTCAGATCCTCTATTGGAGTCAGGTAATGACTACTTTAATATGATGTTGATAGATGATGGTTTAAGAAGTGAATTGGTCAAGAGGTTTGATTGGAGCTTTGAGTATTATAGTAAAATAGTTGATGATTTTATTAGGTGCAACTTCATCGCATACAATCGTGCTCAGTTCCAACGCCTAGATATGGACATTGATTTTATTCAGTCGATAAATACTACTTCCACACCTATGCATTGGGATAGTTTAAACTCACTACTTTTTCTAAAAAGAAAATATCAATACCTTAATAAATTAAAAGTTATAGAGCTAAGTAAATCTGAAAACCAATCGGTTGACTTAAAGACACTTTTTCCAAATAAAGATTCTATTTTTGTTAGAACCTCGAATAGTATTGATGAGCTAAAAGAAATGATAAGTACAATAAGTGAGGAAGTTGATATTTTACGCAGTGGAGATGAAAGTAATAAAAGCGAGACTAGGTATGAATGTTGATTTCGTCGTTTTTGGAACCAGACACAATACTCAAGACTTCGTAAAACGTTGCCAAAACGCGGGTATTAGAGTTGATTTAATTGTCAGTATAGAAGGTGATGTCGCGTCCAAAAACAACGTACCATCTTATTCTACGTTCAGTGAGGTAAAGGGAGTCCCAGTATATATGGCTTCCAGCTACAAGCTTGACTCTGCAAGAGACCGTGCTTTTCTAAGTCAATTAGAAGCCAAGTTTGGCGCATCCATTGGATGGCAACGAATTATACCAGATTATGTGTTGGAAAGAGTAGAGCATGGCGTGTTTGGCATGCACTGCAGTCCTAAGCCTCTTCCTTATGGAAAAGGACGTTCGCCGTTAAACTGGTCTATAATCAACGGTGAGACAAATTTGTTTGCTAATATTTTCAAATATCGAACCGAAGTAGATGATGGAGAAATTTTAGCTTCTCCAAGTTTAAGAATAGAACCACAGGACACTATAAATACTTTGCAACTCAAAGCTCAGTTGATATTTAGTCAGGTCATGATTGATAACTATAATAATATTTTAAATGGAAATTTGGAATTGAAAGCTAATTCAGTACATTTCCAAGAAACGTTTTTCGATAAGCGAACTGAGGCGGATGGTTGTGTTGATTGGTCGAATAGTATGCAAGCAATATCTAATTTCGTGCGAGCTCAGACTACTCCTTATCCAGGAGCATTTAGTTTCTTAAAAGGAGATAAAGTTAAACTGTTGGAAGTCTGGCCATTTAATATTGGTACTCAGTGCTTCGATCATTATGATAGTCAACCTGGAGAGGTTCTTTACTCGTCTAAAGATGGTTTAACTTTAGTATGTTGTGGCGATGGAATTGTGATGGTTACGAAACACGATTATCCGGATATTATTGAAATAGGAAATGTCTTTACATTCAATAGGGATATATAAATTATGCACAGTTTTGATAGTAATGACTTCAGCTATGATAACTATAGACGCCTGCTTACGTTTTTGGATAACGAATACGAGATTTTTTCTTTTAAAGATGCCTATCGACTTGGTGCTAAGATTTTGGATGTTCCGAGATTTGTGATTTTGCGTCATGACGTTGAGTTTAGTGTTAAAGGAGCACTAGCTCTTGCAAGAATCGAACATGAGCTTGGTATTAAGTCTACCTTCTTTTTCTTGCAGACTAGTGATTATAATTGCTTTGACAGACACGAGGCTGAGAGAATTAGAGAGATAATTTCTTTAGGTCATGATGTCGGTTTGCACTATGATGCATCATTATTTGAGGACATGAAAGTAGATCCAGTAGTTGCGGCAAAATTACAGATTAAGTTATTCGAATGCTTTTTTAATGTTAAAGTCCATGCAATGTCCTCTCATATGCCTATGCGTTCCGGTAAAGCCTTTTCAATAGATGGCGTAATCGATACATATGATCCTCTATACCTTCGTGACATTAAGTATATATCTGACAGCAATCAAGTGTGGCGTGAAAATATTTCTACGAAAGGGTTACTCGAACATCAACAAATTCACCTTCTTCTTCATGAAAATACTTGGTCTGATGATGGTCTCTCTATCTTTGAAATCAGTTTAGCTGAGGCTTTTGAAAAGTTTCAAAAGCATCACACCAATGCCTTGAAATATAATTCGATGGTTAAAGTTGGCCTAAAGAATAGGGCTGTCAAGGATAATGAGTTTAAAAAACGTTACTTCAGTTCCAATTGATTGACTAAAAGTGAGACGCCGTTATGAAGGAACTATTGAGTTCACAAGTTGATAGGGCAAACAGCTTTTATGAAGAGATCTTGATGCTGGTTCATGATGATAATAATTATGACATAGTTATAGCTCATGAGACTTACTGTTCGGGGATGGCAGCGTTAAAATTTTGCGAGCGGTCACAGCATGATATTTTTAAGATACTGGATATAGTTGAATACCCGGTTTTCTCTCAGCGTTCTAGTGAGCAAGTTCGTGCTCGTGGAGTGAATAGTTCTATTTCTGACCAGTTGACCCTATCTTTCGCGGTTAGCGTGGCTAGTAAATTCGATTATTTGATAAGTACTAGCGAAGGTCAACGCGCTGTATACCGGGAGCAGAATGACTCTCTAGAAATTGATGTCATAAGAAACAGTCGGTCCGGTCAGGCTCCAAACTCAGAGTATTTAGTCTCGGAAGTGGATAGTATTAGGACTATGTTTTCTCTCTCTTCTTCTGATATCGTAATGGTATACCCCAATAGGGTTTATTCACATGGTGGTATTGAAGCTTGCCTAAATACACTCAGTAAGCTACCTGAGCATTTTAAACTAGTTATTGTTGGAGATATCGTTAACGAATTGCATGAATTTGTTAACTCGTTAGCAGAAGACTTGCAGTTGAAGAGCAGGTTTTACGTAACTGGAATGCTAGATCCGTCACTAGTATTAGATTTTTTGACGGAAGCAGATCTAGCTCTGATTACACTTGAACCTACTATTGAAAATCATCGGAAATGTCTTCCGAATCGAGTGTTTGATGCTCTTGAGTGTGGTCTTCCGATCATTTGCTATGATGGGACGGAGATTAGTGATTTCGTTCGGAAGTATGAGGTTGGGTGTTCTATTAAGTATAGAGGCGATAGCTCTTTTGAAGACGCGGTGCTTCATGTCTTAGATAATTTTATGAGGCTTAAAAGAAATGCCTCTAAAGTGGGTCTTTTGCATAGGTGGGAGTACGAGAGTTTACCTTTAAAGAGAAGCATAGCGCAATTATTGCCAAATGCCAGAAGAGCTCTTATTTTAGCTGGTAAAGATATATCCAGAAATGATCGTATTAAACGAATGATAATGTCTCTTAAGGAGTTAGATATTCGCGTCGATGTAGTGGCGAAAGCTCCTCCAATGGATAGTGTTCGCGTTAGCGATGTTAACTACTACTATCCTAAAAGAACAGTGTAACCTTGGAGGCTTAAAATGAAAAACCCATACGAAAATATTCCTGAAAGAAGGTTTTGGAGGAGTGGTGTTCAATCCCAGAGCGTTTTTTCTATAAAAGGCCTCTACAATAAAGCGTACGAGATAGAACCTTCGGATAAAATAGCTACTGCTGGCTCTTGTTTTGCACAACATATATCTAAGAGATTGAGCGAGGCCGGGTACAATTTCATGGACGTAGAGAAGGCTCCGACGCAATTTCCACAAAATAAGTTGAAAGAGTATGGCTTTAATACCTATTCAGCTCGCTATGGAAACATTTACACAGCGCGACAACTTCAAGAACTTGCCGCAGAATGTTTCGATCCTCCTGATCAGATATTGCCGCTCTGGTGCAAGGACGGTAGGTTTTATGATGCGCTAAGGCCAAATATTGAACCAAAGGGCTATTCGTCCGTAAATGAGCTTACCTTTCATAGGCTTCATCATCTAGATAAGCTGAGATATCTTTTCACGGAAATGGATGTTTTTGTATTTACTCTTGGTCTAACAGAGTATTGGGAATGTTTGAAATCGAATAGAGCCTTACCAATAGCGCCCGGTGTTATTGCCGGTGACTATGACCCTGAGAATTATGCGTTTAGAAATCAAACTTGTAGTGAGGTTATTGATAGCTTTACCAAATTTATGGACACAATAAATTCTCATCGTGATAAGCCATGTAGGTTTATTTTGACAGTTAGCCCTGTTCCTCTTATTGCCACTGCAGAGGATGGACATGTATTGTTGAGCACCACGTATTCTAAAAGTGTTTTAAGGGCAGCTGCTGGAGAGTTAACAAAAAAATATTCGAATATAGACTACTTTCCAAGTTATGAAATTATTACAGCTCCATGTTTCAGAGGAATATTTTATGATGTTGATCAAAGAAATATTGTTTCTCAAGGAGTAGACACAGTGATGCGCGTCTTTTTTCAAGAGCATCCTCCGTTAGATACTATTTCTTCATCAAAAGCTTCTGCAGGTAATAAAGGTAAGGCAATTAATGACGGCATAGATGAAGATCCTATGTGCGAAGAAGCATTACTTGAGGGCTTTGCCAGATGAAAATATGTTTTTTTGGTACGAGTTTCCTAGGTGCCCTTCAACTGGGTTATCGTCATTTTACTAGTTTAAAAAATGTTACTTGTGATTTTTACGGAGTAAATGCTCCTGCATTGTTACGAGACTTTAAAGATGGAAAAGTAGTACGAGAGAAAAATGTAGTCTCCTTTTTGGGTCATATGCCTGTATTTATTAAACGACAAGATACTAAAAATGCCGAGTCGAGCAACAGAACATTTAAGGGCATGTCACGCGAGTCAAATTTGTCAATCGACTTGTCTACCTATGACGCTGTTGTGTTAGTAGATATGTTTTATCGGTTTCCTTTGTTGAACGCTTTTGATTTTCATAAGAATGGATCTATTTCTTGTCAAGGTACTCTTATATCAGAGGGAATGTTATCTGAATTCCATATAAATGGTTTGTGTGGATTTGAACTGAATTCTCATCTCGAGTTTGGCACCGTTGAATACACTGCATCTGAACAACTTGTTCAACTTTTCAAACACGAAAATTTGTATGTATGTCCAGCTCCAAAAGCACCTCATACAAATATCTCGGATAAATTGGAAGATATTGGTGTATCAGTTGATCATGTTTGTAATGTAGTGGAACAAATTTTTTTGCACGACATACGAAAAATGGGGGCTAGACTGATAACTCAAGAGCCAGAAACCGAACATAGTCGTTACAGTACTAGACCTGAATTCTCTCGGGGGCCACACAAAAAGATTGATAATTATCTTGACCCTCATATGAACGAAGAATTTGGCCGTCTGCAACTTCAAAGAATTCTAAACGTAGTTTTAAGCGCATAAACGCAACCTTAAGTTGGTTATCCGTTAATGAGAGAGTTATGACCAAGAATCTATGTCTTGTTTTAGGGGCTGGCCGTAGTGGAACCAGTTTATTGATGCACTTAATGAGGGCTCTCGGTGTTAGTGTTAGCAAGAACCTTATTCCACCTAAGCACCATAACCCTATGGGGCCAATGGAAGATGAAAACTTAGCGCAACTTTTTGATAGAAGAATTCTTCCTGAAAATAACATGACTAGATTACTACCTTTTCCAAAAGGTAAGACTCTGGAACGCCGTTATTCGAAGGAAATAGAGCAGATATTATTAAGGGAGTTGGAGAGTCAGCCAGAAGCCACTTGTTTTGCTTTTAAAGATCCGGTTTTGTCAAACTTCTTGCCTTCTCTATTTCCTATTTTTAATAGCCTAGATCTTTCTCCTAAGTTCGTCCTATGTGTTAGATCGCCAAAGTCAGTTATAGAGTCTAGGAAAAATAACTTCAAGAACTCATCTTCACTCACGGAGCTAGGGTGGCTGACTAACACAACTAATGCGCTTAAATATACTGGTGGAAACGTGTTTATTGTTCATTACGAAATGCTTTTCACTGATGCCCGCTCAGAAATTTTAATGAGTCTTTGTAATTTCTTAGGAATTGACGATAGTTCGGTCGAGCAAGCTATAGATATCATAGAACCTAGTTTAAATCGAAGTCAGAACAATTCAGTAGAAATAAAGAATATGCATGTTAAAAGACTATACAAAGCCTTACGCGATGCAAATGGAGTTCAGTTTGATAGAGAGAAAATCTTAGAAGTTACTGAGAAATGTGTGATAGAAATGGAGGGGTTTGATGGATGGTTGAACTGCGCATATGATAGTGTCAGACAAAGAAATGAAAATCGAAAACTACGGGATAAATACGAATCTCTCGCCAAAACATTATCATCAGGCGAACAAGAGCTTAGAGTTTTAAGAAGAGTGAAGCGAGAGAATGATGCCGCAGTTCACGCTATCACTCGTATTTTCGGAAGCAACTCTCAACGCGGTAATACGAAAAGTTAGTAAATTCAATAGATTAAAAATGTAGTAATGGTGCTGTAGAATTTACGTAGTAATAGAGGTGTAGTTATGAATCAACCGTTAGTTACTCCATTTTTTGACGATAGCTCGAATACATTCAGCTACGTAGTGCAGGATCCACAATCGTCATCGTGTGCAATAATTGATTCTGTGCTCGACTTTGACTTTGCGGCGGGAAGAACCTCTACACACTCAGCAAGCAAAATCTTGGATTTTGTTCTGGAAAATGCTCTCACTGTTGAATGGGTGTTAGAAACCCATGTGCATGCTGATCACCTTTCAGCAGCTCCATGGTTAGCTAAAGAGACCAATGCTAAGCTCGGAATTGGTAACCGGATCATTGAAGTTCAGGAGATATTTGGCAAGGTTTTTAATTCCGGCACTGAGTTTGAAAGAGATGGAAGCCAGTTTGATGCGTTGTTTGAAGACGATACTGAGTTTCGAATTGGTAGCTTAGACGTCAGAGTTATTCATACTCCAGGGCATACTCCAGCATGTGTGACTTATGTTATCGGTGATGCTGCGTTCGTCGGAGATACACTATTTATGCCGGACTTTGGTAGCGCAAGGTGCGATTTTCCGGGTGGAGATCCACGCGTCCTTTATCAATCTGCTCAACGCATTCTTTCGCTTCCTGATGAGACGCGTATATTTGTTTGCCACGATTACGCGACTTCAACTCGGAGTAAAGTCGCTTACATCACTTCTGTAGAAGAGCAAAAAGCTAAGAACATCCATGTCGGTGGTGAGGCTGACGAGGATAGCTTCGTAACAATGCGCACAGAACGAGATAATAAGTTATCGATGCCCAAGCTAATTATACCTGCAGTTCAGGTAAATATGCGCGCCGGTCGCATGCCTCCAGCGTCCAGTGATGGAAATGTTTACTTAAAAGTTCCTTTAAACGTACTTTAGTGAGTATTAGAATGCTCCTTCGTCTATACTGAATTTCAGTTTTGATGTAGCATTCAACAACTAATAAACGTTTGTGGAGTAAAGGATGGCATTTGATAAGTATGAACACTTGTCAGTTGAGAAAGAAAACCGCCGGCTAGAGCTAGCGCCAGCAGAAGAGCGGGTTAGCTGGGCGTTAGATAAGCTTCCTGGCGAGTTCATGCTGAGTTCAAGCTTCGGCATCCAATCTGCCGTTTTACTTCATCTTGTCACCAAAATCTACCCCGAAATTCCAGTTTTACTTGTTGATACGGGCTATCTTTTTAAAGAAACGTATCAGTTTATGGAGCAATTAGACAAACGTTTAAATTTGAACCTCAAAGTCGTATCTTCCTCGATGACGCCTGCTCGGCTTGAAGCTACGCTGGGTAAACTATGGGAGCAAGGTGAAGAGGGGATTGATAAGTACAATCAGTTGATGAAGGTCGAACCTATGGAAGAAGCTCTCGATGATATGGGCGTACGCACATGGTTTGCCGGGCTGAGGCGTGAACAGTCAGATTATCGTTCAAGTAAGTCGGTTATTGAGACACGTATCGATGGACGTTTTAAAATATATCCGTTAATTGACTGGACTAATAAGCAAATTCACGAGTACTTGGTTAAACATAACCTCCCATATCACCCCCTCTGGGAGCAAGGGTATGTTTCAGTAGGTGATTGGCATACTTCAAGACCTTTAACAGAGGGCATGGATGAGAAAGATACTCGCTTTTTTGGGTTAAAAAGGGAGTGCGGGCTTCACACTTAATTTTGAAGTTTGGTTATGCTCCGAAAACTATATTTAACCAGTTTATTAATCCTTTTATCGAGTTGCGCTATACAAGGTGAGCAACTCGGTGAATCATTTGATGACTCTCAAGACACACCCTTATATTTATCAATAAAACGTATACCTCACACTAAAATTTTGCCCAATGTTGGAACGCAAGGATCGCGTGGCGTTAAGGTTTATTATTATGGGTATGAGAGAGGTAGTAAAAGAGTGTTGCTTGACTACCCAATCCCCGACCCTGGACGCTCCTACAAATTAAGTTTTGATGTGCGGTTTTGCGAGGGTTTTGACTTCGCGAAAGGGGGAAAGCTACACGGGCTAGGTCCATTTTCGCCAATTACAGGAGGGAACAAAGTTAATCCGAACGGTTGGAGTGCTCGAGGCATCTGGCTGGCAGACGGTGGACTTGCTACCTACTTATATCATCAAAAACTTCCTCATAAGTATGGTACCTCCCGCAATGCGAAGGGATTTAAATTTGAAACAGGCCGTTACTATCGTCTGACGTACATCTTGTCTCTTAATTATCCAACTTCCGCGGCGAACGGATTTTTTAAAATATTAGTCAACGGTAAGGAGGTGGTTTCACATGAAAACATTCAGTTTAGAGCCTCTGGACATAAGAGGTCGTTGATACAGAGATTTATGTTCAATACTTTTCATGGTGGTAGCACTCCCTCACACGCCCCACGCGACGAAAAGGGGCAACTTAAGGTAGACTGTGCGTATTTCGATAACTTTCAGGTGCAGGACTTCTAACATTGTTAAGGCTCATATTCCACTGCGGTTTCTTTAAAACAGGCACAAGTAGTATTCAAAACATGGCTTGGCATAATCGTATTTTGCTTCGTAAGTGGGGTATCTACTATCCAAGTACAGGTATTTCTGACAATGCTGAAGAAATTGGGTACAGACACTCTCGGCTGATGTATGAGATCAAAAAACCTGAGTGGGCGGACCTTGTAACTGAGCTAGTTCATGAGATAAAGACATGTGACTGTGAGACGGTCTTACTATCGTCGGAGGCTTGGTCTAGGCCCGGTGGCTTTAAGGCGTTTAAGCAACTGATTGATGCGTTGTCAGCCGAGTTGGACTTTGAGTTTGAGACCGTATTTTATCTTAGAAATGTATACGACTATGCCCGCAGTCATTACCGTGAGTTCGTTAAACGCTGGAATTACAAGCAATCATTTAACGATTACCTTGAGTTGAGAAGAGGCTTTTTTGACTATAAACGGCTACTAAAGCCCTTCGCTGAGAACTATCCTAGCCAGTTATGTGTTAAGTATTACGAGCCAGGCTTAGACACTGTATCTGACTTTTTTGGTCACTTAGGGCTATCTGCTCGTCGTATTAAAAGACTTGAACAATTGGAACGCGTAAATAAAAGCCCTAGCGCGCTAGATACGCAGCTCAATGTGATGTGGAACAGTTATTATGGAAATCTTCTACCTTCGCAAACTCCGCCAAAAGCCAACGAAATATTACGCAATCTGGGCTTAGAGACCAGTCACGCTAAAATTTTTGAAAAATTTCCCTCATTTGGCTTTCTAAAAAACTTCACAAAAAGTTATCATAGTGATCTTCAAGCTGTAACAAATCTCTCGAAAGAGCAGGTGCAGCAGTTGCTTACTTTAGATACACAGCCCCAAGTGGATGTTGAACGCTTGCTTCCTGTGTTAAAACACGCATTAATGGAATATTTGAAAGCATAATGACGCTATATCGAAAGCTAAAAAAAGTGCTAGGTATCGCCCGGCCTGGTTTATATGAAGTTTTACCCTCGTTTGGTTTTTTCTCTGCCGACCGTTCGTTGGCACTATCGATACCGGGACCTCAGCATAAAATTAAAAAGGTCATGTTGACGCGTGTTGGCTCTAAACGCGACTTTTTGAACTTAACCGGGGTCGAGTTTATTCTCGATAATGGTAATAAGATGGGGGCTAACCAAGTCAAACGAGTTTCCGTGAGTAGCCAAAGAGAAAACGATGACCCGACCAAAATGTTGCGAGCTGAGAAGTTTCACACGCAAGCAGAAGTTCAGCCGTGGTGGCAAGTCGAATTTAAGACCCCCAAGAACTTAAAGGAAATTCGGGTACTGAACCGACAAGATGAATGGGGAAAACGAAGTGACCTTATTCAAGTAAGTGTGACGCCCAGTGCTGATGAAAATGAATGGCAAACGCTTTATCATCGTGAACTATCAGAGTCAAAGCGAGAGTTGCTAGCCCCTTTGCTTGAACAGTTTCCGCTATTTTCACGTGGTTACACACGCAGCAAATTGTTGCGTGATGCAGTAGACTATCTCGAGCGGGTGCAAGTTAAAGAAAAACAAAAGCTTCCTATTAAAACGCTTCAACGCTTTTTGCAGATCTTACCTATGTGGTCTCGTAAGCCCTTAGAGCAATCTAAACCTGATTTTGATAATGAGATTAAAATACTGGCGCATTGTCTTTCAGTGTGTTGGGAAAACCGGTTTAGGGTAAACCCGCGCGAATTTTCTGTTTTATTAAAATCCAAGGCGAGTATTAAGCAACTCGAGTCTGAAGTTAACCGGATTAGGGAAGCTCAAGGCGGCGATATCGTAATGATAACGAAGCATGGTGTGGCGGCACGCAGTAAGCTTCTGCTAAATCCCAAGAAAAATATCCGCGCCATGAAGAAGATCATGGCCGAACTAGAAGCGCTGAATACCAAACCCGTGCTTGCCTATGGCACTTTACTCGGGGCTGTTAGGGATAACGCTTTTATTGGTCATGATGACGATGTTGATATTTTGATTAACGTCGGTGGCGACAGTCGCGCAAGTGTCGAAAAAAACATGAATGAACTGTGCAGCCAGCTTAAAGAACGAGGCTATAAAATCGGTGCTGAGAACCATAATTTAAACCGACATATTCGAGATACCGAGTCAAAATTTGTGCTGGATGTATTCCCTTATTGGATCGAGAAGGATCAAGCCAAACTGCACATGGAAAAGATGAAAGTTAGGGGGATATCGGCAGAAATCCTTGCCGAACGTGACGAAATCACGTTCTATGAAGAGCGCTTCCCGATCCCTCATAAACCCCATGCCTTTTTAGAAGAGCGGTATGGAGCCACCTGGCATACGCCCGACGAATTTCATGAGTGGCCTTGGGACCTTGAATAAGGATAATAATAAAATGAAAACCGTAATTACATATGGCACTTTTGACCTATTTCACGTAGGTCACGTTCGCCTGTTGAAGCGTCTCAGAAACTTAGGGGATCGGCTCGTTGTAGGTTTATCGACCGACGCGTTTAACGAACTCAAGGGCAAGTCGTGCGTGTTCCCTTACGAGCATCGCAAAGAAATCTTGTTAGCGACGCAATATGTCGATGACGTTTTCCCTGAAGAAAACTGGGAACAAAAGCGACACGATATTATGCGTGAAGAAGCGACCATTTTTGCGATGGGTGACGATTGGGCGGGCAAATTCGATGACCTTGAGAATATTTGCCAAGTGGTCTATCTACCAAGAACGCCGGATACATCGACGACAGAAATCAAACAAGTGTTTGTTAAATTAAAGGAAGAGCGTTTACACGAAGTGCGTAATGTTTCACAGCACTTAAACCGCTTAATCGAAGAGCTATTGTAAAATGCCAAAATCATTAATACGAAAAGTGCTCAGAAAAATCCGAGGTGAAAAGTCACATCAGGCCAAAGATGCTTTTATTAACATCGACTTCGCAACCAGCGCCTCGGGTGAGTTGATTCTTTTAGGCTGGATGAAGAAAAGCCAATTGTCTTCGACCGACCTGCAGGCTTTTGATGGAAGTATCGCTTGTAATGCAAAGGTGTTCACCTACTCGCGAGATGATGTGGCTGCTCATTTTGATGTGGCCTCGACATCAGATGTGCAAGGCTTTTTAGCCATTATCAATGCGAAGCAGTCGAGTATGGATAAACTGCGATTGGTTTTAGGTGATCGCACTGTCGAGTTAAGTAAACATCGCTTTCAGGTATCACGCACAGTCGATCAACTGCTTAATCATATTGGCGCTGAACGCTCTTCCGCGGTAGCGTTTCTAAAAAAACACCATGTCGAGCTCGATACTGCTGCGAATGAACACATTGAACTGAAAAGTGCACGCCCACTCGAACCCGATGTCGAAAAAATTAAAAACTATGTCAGTCGTATCAACTTAAGCAAATCAAGTTGGGTCGACGACTGTCAGCGGGAGGTTCTTCCCGCGATTCAGAAAATTTGGAAATCCCGTCAATCAAGCGTTCACGCAGAGTGTTTGACGTACGGGCGTATGCCGGAGAACCCTCGTTGCTCAGTTGTCGTTCCATTGTATGGCCGGTACGACTTTATGCAGTTTCAACTATCTGCGTTTTCAGCGGATGAGGCAATGAAAGACATCGAACTGATCTATGTGTTAGATGACCCGATGCTTGATCATGAGGTGAGAGTGACGGCTCATGGCTTATCGCAGACATTTTCGATGCCTTTCAAAGTGGTCTACTTGGATATAAACCTCGGCTTTGCGGGCGCCAATAATCAGGGCGCAGCGTTTGCTAGCAGTGAGCTCTTATTAATGCTCAACTCAGACATTCTACCCACTCGCTCTGGGTGGTTGACTGATTTATGTAAGCAATTCGACTCACTGAATAGCCCCGGTATACTGGGTGCAACGCTGATTTATGAAGATGAATCTGTCCAGCATTGTGGAATGCAGTTTACGACTGAACCTAATGTACCTGGAATTTATCTTAACCATCACCCTTACAAAGGGGTTCCTGTCGCTTTGTTAGACTTACCTAATGCACGTCCTGTGCTGCTTACAACCGGTGCGTGCATGTTAATGCGCACAGACCTCTATCGTGAGTTAGGTGGTTTTGACGATCGTTTCGTTATTGGCGATTTCGAGGATTCGGATTTGTGCATGAAGTTTGCAGCGAAGGGCTACCAAAACTATGTATCGGGCACCGTGAAGCTGTTTCACTTAGAGCGACTGTCACAAGGTCTAGTTAGCGGTGATAACTGGAAACAAAAGCTGACTTTTGCCAATGCAGCATACCAACATCAAAAATGGAATGATTCGATAGATACATTGATAGACAAATACGACTCGGGGTGGCAAGCGTAATGGAACCATTAAAAGGAAAGCGGTTATTAATGATCGCCCATGGACATCCTGACTTTAATAAAGGCGGTGCTGAAATAGCCGCGTATCGCTTGTACAAGGAACTGCGAGACCAAGGAAGTGACGCCTACTTTCTCGCACGTACGCAGTTAGCGCCTCATGGTGGTGCTGCTTTTTCTCACCGTGCTGATGGGCGTGAGATTTTGTTCCATACAAACATGGATGATGGGTTTATCTTTTCAAACGTTAAAACGCGTCATCTTTGGAAAGACTTTGCCGAGCTTCTCTCAATAGTGAAGCCCGATATCGTTCATCTCCACCATTATTTTTTATTAGGTGTCGAGATTTTTCAGGTGATAAAAAACGTATTACCGAACTGCAGAGTTATACTCACGTTGCATGAGTATTTAGCTATCTGCCACCAACATGGGCAAATGCTAAAGACCAATGGCAAGCTGTGCTATAAGGCAAATGCCCGTGACTGCAACCGATGCTTCCCAGACTTTGAGCCTGGCGACTTTTTATTACGAGAGCATTATATAAAGCAGCAATTTGCGCACGTTGATCACTTTGTTTCTCCATCCAAATTTCTTAAACAGCGCTATGTTGATTGGGGGCTTGCGAACGAGCAAGTTCATGTTATTGAGAATGGCCAGTTACCTTTAGACCAGGCTCCAGAAAAGCGACCTCAAAATGTCATAAAACTAGGGTATTTTGGTCAGTTGAATCCGGTTAAAGGTATTGATGTGCTGTTGAAGGCGATCGGTTTATTAGAACCTTCGGTACGAAGCAAACTTCATTTAGAAATTCATGGTGCTAATTTTGACCAGCAGACGTCGGATTTCCAACGAAAAATTAAAAAGCTTATTAAACCGATCAAACGTCATGTAACTTTTGTTGGAAGCTACGAGCCTCATGAGCTGACCCGCATTATGAGCACTATGCACTGGGCTGTGGTGCCTTCAACTTGGTGGGAAAACTCACCAATGGTTATTCAGGAAGCACAAGCAAACCATTTACCGCTAATCGTAAGCGATATAGGCGGTATGGTTGAAAAAGTTGAACATGAGGTCAATGGTTTAACGTTTCGAGTCGGAAGCCCGGTGGCGTTAGCAGAAGCACTCACTCGTGTTATCGAAGAGCCCGAGTTATCAGAACAGGTTCGCTTGAATATTAAGCCGCCTCTGACGATACGAGAGGCGCTTGCTGAACATTTACCGTTGTACTTTTCTGCGTAAGAAGTTGTAAAACATGCATCAATACATTGTTGTATCTAATGAGAGAAGGGAACATCTTAATTTCAAGTTTCCTATGGCCGGATATGTCGAAGCCGAGAAGGTTAATTTAGGGCGTGCGGTACTAAAGGGGGATTTTGCAAAGTCTTGCAAAGATTGCTTTCTTCGAAGTTACAACTACCCCATATTAAATCAAACTATTGAGATTAAACGCCAAGGAGATTTCGCGTTTATTGACTTACCGACTATCGAGGTTCCAGCACGCGATATCAGCTTCGAAGTCGTTTTGGAAACCGATGCCCAAACAGTAACGCCTTTATTTTCGTGCGCTATGGCGTTAACTTACCGACCCGAAAATGTGGTTTTTGTTGTTGGTTCGCCACGCAGTGGCACAACAGCAGTTGGTAATGCTGTCCAAAGAGCCTTTGACACGGTTATTCATGGCGAGTCGCATCTTGCCGAGATAATCATCTCATTAGTTGAGAGTGCCCAGAAGGCGCTCTTAGAAAGTCCTGCCCGCAATATTGATGGTATGCTGGTCAACGAAATAACGCCTGCAGATATGCAGATGAACGTTATACAGTTACTTAAACGCCTTCATCGACAGTTTTATGGGGATAGCTTGGTGCTCGATAAAACGCCGGGAGGTCCCAATATTCAGGCTTTATGGCTTATGCTGCGGGCATACCCAAATGCGAAGGTAATTTTTTGTAAGCGGCGAGGAATAGAAAACGTGATTTCGCGTGTTAAAAAATTCCCGCAGGTTGGATTTGACGTTCACTGCATTCAGTGGCGTCAAACCTTTATCGTTTGGGGGCAGGCAGTAAGACTTAATACTCGCGAGCTGTGTGCTAAAGATTGGCATTTCGAAATTGACCAGTTTCGTCTAGCATGTGAGCCAGACGCTATTACTAAAGAATTATCGGACTGGCTCGGTTTGTCTGAAGTTCAACAACAACGTGCGCTGGAGTATCTGCAGTACCAAAGCCCGCAGAAAACATCGGACTACAAAAAAGCACTCGACTTTGATGAGTTGGAATGGAGTCAAGAGCAAAAGCAAGTGTTTATTGATACCTGCGGTGAACAGATGGAGAAGCAAGGTTATAGTCTTGGCAGTGACTATTTCGCTTAATGCTAAAAGCTCAAGCGTGACGAAAGTGATAACGGGTAATCTTATTCGAAGAAACGCCCACAATTTAGTACACTGCATACATATTTAGAACTAGGGTAATAAAGACCAATGGACGAAAAACGTTTAACCCATCTCAAGGCACTTGAGAACGAGTCGATTCAAATCTTCCGCGAGGTTGCGGCGGAATTTGATAACCCCGTGATGCTGTATTCAGTAGGTAAGGATTCTTCAGTGCTGTTGCACTTAGCGCGTAAGGCGTTCTATCCCGGCAAGATTCCGTTTCCGCTGATGCACGTAAACACCACGTGGAAATTTAAAGAGATGATTGAGTTCCGCGATCGCATGGCAAAAGAATACGACTTCGAGTTGATTGAATACATCAACCAAGAAGGCGTGGATGCTGGCGTCGGTCCGTTCTCTCATGGTAGCGCTAAACATACCGACATCATGAAAACACAAGCGCTTAAGCAGGCGCTGAATAAATATAAATTTGATGCGGCTTTTGGTGGCGCACGCCGTGACGAAGAAAAGTCGCGTGCAAAAGAGCGTGTGTATTCGTTCCGTGATAAAAATCACCGTTGGGACCCGAAAAACCAACGTCCTGAGTTGTGGAATATCTATAACGGTAAAGTTGATAAAGGTGAGAGCATTCGTGTGTTCCCATTATCAAACTGGACCGAGCTCGATATTTGGCAGTACATCTACCTCGAAAATATTCAGATCCCATCACTCTACTTGGCGAAAGAGCGCCCCGTGGTTGAGCGCGATGGCACTTTGATTATGGTCGATGACGAGCGTATGCCGCTCGAGCCCGGTGAAGAGCCAGAAATGAAGATGGTGCGTTTCCGTACTTTGGGTTGTTATCCGTTGACAGGGGCTGTGGAGTCGAGTGCCGCGACCTTGCCTGAAATTATTCAGGAAATGTTGCTCACCAAGACCTCTGAGCGTCAGGGCCGAGTTATCGATCACGATAGCGCGGGTTCAATGGAGAAGAAGAAAATGGAAGGGTACTTCTAATGAGTCACGCATCACCGCTTATCGAACAAGACATCTTGGCTTATTTGCAGCAGCATGAGAACAAAGAGCTGTTGCGGTTTATCACCTGTGGCAGTGTAGATGATGGTAAAAGTACACTCATCGGCCGTTTGCTACATGACAGTAAAATGATTTTTGAAGACCAATTGGCGGCGATTACTGAAGACAGTAAGAAGTCGGGCACGCAGGGCGATGAAGTCGACCTTGCGTTGTTGGTTGATGGTTTGCAGTCGGAACGTGAGCAGGGCATCACCATTGATGTGGCTTACCGTTACTTCTCGACCGATAAACGTAAATTTATTATTGCTGATACTCCAGGGCATGAGCAGTACACACGTAACATGGCGACTGGTGCATCGACCTGTGATCTTGCGGTTATCTTGATTGATGCCAGCCAAGGCGTACAAACGCAAACCCGTCGTCACAGCTACATTTGCTCGTTGCTGGGTATTAAGCACGTTATCGTCGCCATTAATAAGATGGATTTGGTGGACTACTCGCAAGAGGTCTATAAGCAAATCCAAGACGACTATTTAAAACTCGCTGGCTCGCTTGAGATCCCGGATATTCGCTTTGTGCCTATCTCTGCGCTTAAAGGCGACAATGTTGTGAACAAGAGTGACGCAATGGACTGGTTCCGTGGTTCAACTTTGATGGAGTATCTTGAGACTGCTGAAATTGAACGTGCACAAGATACCGATCAGTTCCGTATGCCAGTGCAATTGGTTTGTCGTCCAAATTCGGATTTTCGTGGCTTTCAGGGCACTATCACATCAGGTAGCGTAAAAGTAGGCGATACGGTACGCGCCTTACCTTCGGGTAAAATCAGCACCATTAAATCGATCGTCACTTTTGATGGTGAGCTGGAAGAAGCCTTTGCGCCGATGGCGGTCACGTTAACATTAAATGACGAAATTGATATCAGCCGTGGTGATATGATCGTGCGCAAGGACAACTTGCCGCATGTGTCTAACCGTATGCGCGCTAAAGTCGTGTGGATGCATGAAAAAGCCATGGAGCCGCACCGCGAGTACTACATTAAGTTCAACTCTAAGTTAACGCGCGGTGAAGTGACCGCGGTTCATCATCAAATTGATGTGAATACCTTAAAAGAAAAAGAAGCGGGTAAGCTTGAATTAAACGAAATTGGCTTAGTCGATGTGCACGTGCATGACCCTGTGGTCTTTGATGCGTATCAAAGCCATAAGGAAACCGGCGCGTTTATCATCATCGACCGCATGACCAACGTGACCGTGGCTGCGGGTATGGTCGATGAAGCCCTTTCATCCGATGAGGGTGAGCGCGAGCCTAACGACTTTAGTGAGTTTGAGCTTGAGCTGAACGCTTTAATCCGTAAGCACTTCCCACATTGGGGTGCGAAGGATTTGCGCAACTTATAATACTAGACGAGACGCGCTACTATGGGTGACACCCTGGGATTGATCGCACTGCTCGCTGTGATGGTGGGGCTGCTGGTTCGCTACCAAGCGCATTCTGTAAAGATTTTTGGTAGCGCCATGCTGGTCACTGTTTTAGTGGGTTGGGTGAACGCCGATGAGCTATTGAGTAATGCGGCGAATCCAGGGCTTATCACCCTGATTATGTTGGTGCTTATTTCGTTTGCGTTAGAAAAAACCTCCTTACTGCGGCGCGTGAGCCGCTTTTTATTTACCGACTCTGAGCCCGCCAGTGTGATGCGCACCATTGGTGTTAGCGCGCTGGCGTCGTCGGTACTCAATAATACGGCTGTTGTTGCTGCCTTACTGAATTCGGTACGCAATAATAAACGCGTGGCTGCATCGAGGCTGCTGATCCCACTCTCTTATGCCTCAATCATGGGCGGTACTTTAACGCTGATTGGTACCTCTACTAACCTTATCGTCAACTCAATGTTCACCGATACGGGACACCCAGGTTTTGGTTTTTTTGATTTCACCCTGGTAGGGCTTGCGGTGGTCGCCGGCGGCAGTATTACACTGTTTATCGTGAGCCGTTGGTTACCTAATGACGGCTGTCAGCAAGACGATATAAAAGAGTACTACGTTGAAGCCGAGCTCGATGCGGATTCTCCGTTAGTGGGTAAACACGTTGACGAGGCGGGTTTGCGGCATTTAGACGAACTGTTTTTAGCCGAAATTGTGCGTAAAGGTGGGCAAGAAAACCTACGTCCTGTAGCACGTTACGATGTGCTGCAAGCCGGAGATAAGCTCTTGTTCTCGGGCGATGTCACTAAAGTGAAAACTTTATCGCAATTTGATGGCTTGCGATTGTTTGCCGATGATCATGGGTTAGAAACTCAAGAACTCACCGAAGTCATCGTAAAAGAAGAATCGGTGCTCATCGGTAAAACGTTGAAATCCTCGGGGTTCCGTGCACGCTTTGACGCCGCCGTAGTGGCGATTCGTCGCGAGGGTGAGGCGATTTCGGGCAAACTAGGTGAAGTGCACCTACAAGCGGGCGACTTCCTATTACTGGCAACAGGTCCCGACTTTTCTGCGCGTACTAACATCACCAAGAACTTTTATGTGTTGAGCGGCGTAGAGCCCGACTCGATGCTTAGTGGCTGGCGCGAAAAACTGACGTTATGGGGCTTCTTAGCCGCTATCGCAGGTTCGGTTATTACCGGCACATCCTTGTTTTACAGCATGCTGTTTTTATTATCTGCCTTGCTGATGACAGGCTGTTTGAATAGTAACGAAATTAAGCGTCGTTTCCCTATCGAAATTTGGGTGATCGTTTCGAGTGCGCTGTGTTTGGCAGAGGCAATGGATGCGACGGGCAGTGCGCAGTTGTTATCAGATTGGGCACGAGCCACATTAACTAACAGTTCGCCCTATATACTGTTAGTGGGCGTGTTCTTGTTGACCTATGTATTGACTGAGATTGTAACCAATAACGCCGCCGCTGCGCTCATGTTCCCCATTGCTTATAGCTTAGCGACAGGCTTGGGCATTGATCCGATGCCTATCGTGTTAGGTGTTGCGTTTGCGGCTTCTGCTAGCTTCATAACGCCCTATGGCTACCAAACTAACCTAATGGTGTTTAACGCCAGCAACTATCGACTGAAACACTTCGTTTTATGTGGTGTGCCTGTGGCGATTGTTTATGTTGTATTAAGTTTACTGTTTATACCGTTAATCTTTCCCTTTTACTGAGTGATCGTTAGATGTTGTTTGTTCACATTCCTAAAACGGCTGGTACCAGTTTTCGTAAAGCTTTAGAGGATAAGTTTGGCAAGCGTCATATGTTGTTGGATTACGGAACGCAGTCGAATGAAACCTCTGACATGATCATTGACTATGTTTACGAGCAGGGAGATATCTACAAGTTTATAAGGAAACTTGATAAGAAAAAGCTTCTGCTAGGGCACTTCCCCTATCACAAATACCAACGTGGGTTTCTATCGCAGAATGTGGTCACGTTCGTGCGTGAACCCGTTAAACGCGTGGTATCAGAATACCGTCACTTCTGTCGACATGCGGATTATGATAAAGGTATAGAGACCTTTATGAACACCAAACGCTTCATAAACATTCAGTCGCGTTTTTTGCGGGGCATTCCCGCTGGTATGATCGGCTTTCTCGGGCTTTCGGAAGAATACGAGACCTCGTTGAAACTCTTTAAATATGTCTATGACATCACGTTACCCGTAGTAGTTACTAATCGTGCACCTGATGATCAGAAAGTAGCGATTACCGACGAACAGCTTGAACAGATAGCTGATATTAATGCGTCTGATATTGCATTGTATAAACGCTGTAAAACAGTATTTGAAAGGCGAGTACAGCAAATGGAAGCGGGTGAGCCTATTGCTATGGGCTACTGGCAGAAAGTGCCAAAATCACCCTTTGTAGAAGGCGCCGCCTATAATTTTGGTAGTGATAAGCCTGTTGTTGTACAAGCGTTGCGCAACGGAAAAGTAATAGCGGAGCAAGTTGCACAAAAGGCTTCGGATGTTGGCGCACTGACTAATGCGCCTCGTGATGGGTTCGTCGGGTTCAGGTTTCAGATTCCACCTAAGGAATTGAAAAACACACGCTTCAAAATTAAAGGCGCTTCTGTTTTATTAACGCGAGGGCTCTAAACATCAAACGAGAGCCGGATATTAAAGTCCTCGTTTTCTCGCGTTAAGTTAACGCTATAGCATGGATCGTTTGCAATTTCTGATGACCACACGCGGCGCATGTATTCAATTTCACCTGCCTCGCGCGCTTGCTTCTCAGGGGTGTCATCCTTACCACGCGACTTAGACTCGTAATGGTACAATTCGGCATAAGGCGTCCAAATGTTGTGATATCCGAGCGCTTGGACTTTTAAACAGAAGTCGACGTCATTAAAGGCGACCGTTAAGTCGTCTTCGTTGAGGCCATCGACGCGTTGATAGATGGCTTTATTGACGAGTAAGCAAGCAGCGGTCACCGCACTGTATTTTTGTACCGATGCCAAACGGTTCATATAGCCTGGCGCGTGACGCAAGAAGAACTTGTGTGAGTGGCCTGCAAGCCCCCAAAGACCCATCACTACACCTGCGTGTTGAATGGTATTGTCATGGTAGTACAATTTAGCACCAACACACCCGACGTCATCACGCAGGGCGTACTGTGCCATCTCAGTTAACCAACCCGCATTGATGACCTCGGTATCGTTATTGAGCAAACAGACCCAGTCACCCTTTGCATGTGCTACGGCAAAGTTGTTGATAGCTGAGTAATTAAACGGTGCGTTATAGGCTAAAACCTTTACCCGCTCGTCTTGAGCTATTTCATCAAACCACGCTAAGGTTTTTGGTTCGCTACTTTGGTTATCGACGATAATAATTTCGTAGTTCGCATAACTGGTTTTATGCAAGACGCTGTCGACACATGTCTTGGTCACTTCAAGCGCATCCCGAGTCGGGATAATTATGCTTATTTTGGGCTGCTCGCTCAGGCTAATAGATGCTTTGGTAACGCCAACCGAGAAGCCCGACTCGACCCTTACACTGCCTAATTGCTGCTGTTGGTACCACTGCTGTACGAGTGTTTGTCGCGCCTCCATCTGCTTGGCGTTTAACCATACACTTTGTGTCGCAGGCAGGTGTTGCAGTACTGCACCGATATGAACAATCGACTGCTGAGAAGATTGGATGTGTCCACCTACCAGCAAGTTTAATAACAGCAAATGCGGACGGTGCTTTAATTCCGCATTATGGCTCATTAATTGTTTAAGTACCGACCCTTTTACCGCAAAGGCTAAGCCAATGTAGTCGTAGCTCATAAAGTAATCTGCATCCCAGCTCGGCTTAAACTGCGGCTGTACGCGGTGCCCATCGGCTAAATAATCGTGATCCCAGTACACCACCTCGGCTTGAGGATGCGCCGAAATCGCCTCGTTGATGGCTTTATCAAATTGACGCGCATTAGTGACGTCATCCCCCAATGGGGTGTACCAATGGTTTTCGTTTAATTCATTCAGCTTTGCGAACGAATTGATTTGAATTTTTTTTACAGTTGATTGGCTAACACTGAGTTTCGGCTCTGCATACAAACGCCAGTATTGGTAGGGTTCGCACGTTATTAACTGATGAGTCAATAAAGGCTGATATTCTTGGACCAGTTTTTTTAATGCGTGCGTTGTGCCCTGACGCTTTTGACGCGCTCGGGTGATACGGTAAATTTGCGAATGTTTTTCGCCGTTGTTCGACTTTCTCTTGGCTACTGACTGGAGCATGAAGAACCAAGCCTTTGTTGCTGTTATTGCACGATGCTTTATAACAAACAACGCTTTCTCATTGCTGCGCTCGTTGCTTTCGTCATGCCACTCCAAAACCAAGTGGTTCAATGGGTTGTGGCGATAAAATACTAGCGCCAGTTTACGTGGCGACTCTTTGATGAGTGACACGCTAGCGATATTGTCATTTTGACGAAGATAAAAATTTAGGGTGCCTTGAAGCTTTTTAAGCGCCGTCGAGTTTTTCGCAGCAAGAGTAATCCGTTGCCAGCCCAACTTGTGTGGTTCGATGGCAATTAGTTTGGCAGAGCTTGAGGTGAATTTTATCTTCCACCGTTTGCTTTTAACTTCGAATTTTATAGTCGGTTTAATTTTGATTGTTTTGTCCACGTTTCTATGACTTCTTGTTCAGCGCGCCAGTTGTGTCGTGACGTAGCTTTATGCACATCATTTTGAATATGGTAACGCGATTGTTGGGTAGGATTATAACCAAAACCCAAGGCGCTGGGGCGAATGTTTGCAATTCTTTGATCATTGATAAGCCAATCGAGGCACGCAAAGCCCGCACTCGGTGGTGCATCGAGCCTAGCGACACTGGTTTGCCATGAGGCAAGTGGAATACCTAGGATTGGACAGTTGGCGCCAGCCAAGTGTTGCCAATTTTGTTGCCACCAAATCATATCGGGGCCGGTGATGAGTATGTAGCGGGCGTGCGCGGGAATAGGGCCGCGAAAACCGGGGGACATCACCCAAATATCAAGCTTTTTACCGATACTGCTCGATATATCTCGTCCGTCCGTCGGCAAAAATTGATTAAAACGAATGACTAGGTCGTGTGAGTCGATGAACGCGCCTTGGCTTGATTCCAGTAACTTGGGACTATTGCCAACCACCGCCACCGATTGCGCTTGAGCGAGTTCGGACTGCAGCCGGGTTTGCCATCGAGTTTGTTGAGACCGCAACGATAAAGCCAGGCGACGACTGTGCTTAGGTACTCCGAGTGCCGATTGAGTATTGCTATTGAGTTCATCCACCAGGTTAGTCAATTGGCGAATTTGGTGCTTAGAAAGCCCTTTGAACAACAGCTTAAACGAGGCACACTGATGCAGTTCGTGCAATGTTTGTTGTTCTTGCCTATCTAATGTGCGGCCTCGGTTGCGTAGCATAATGGCATAGCGCAAAAAGGCTTGCGCCGATTGCTTTGTTTGCCAGTCCTGCCTGAACGCCTCTAGAACCGATTCGGAGTAGTCTCCATCACTGGCTGATTTTATCCATTTTTGTTGCTTCATAAGTTTACTGAGCACGGGCAATGGCGAGCAGATCCTGCGCGTGTTGCTCGGCGTTGTATGTATCGTTGATCACAAAACGGTAATCGTATGCGTTTTTACTCTTTAAACATTGCTCTAAAGCCCGCAACCACTCCTTATCGTTATTTGCCAATATGAGTCCTTCATGTTTAAGTCGCTGCATATCCGGGATCGGCGAAGCAATAATCGGTCGCTGATAGAACCCCGCTTCGATGGCTTTTAAAGCTGATTTACAGTCGTTAAATACCGAGTGCTCTAATGGAGCAATATGCACATGACCATCGTTCACTACGTCTGCATATTCAGTGAATGGCCGTTTCGGCTCAAACACGAGTTGCTTTGGCTCGCAATCTAATTGTTCGCGAATACGTTGCTCGTCGATCACGCCTGTTATCTTGAGTTTAGCATTGGGATGCTGACTCAAAAACTCACTGAGTGGTTTGTAGACTTGTGCAAAGTCGCGGTCGTGACTGCGTGTGCCCGGTAGGTATTTAATGATAAACTCTTTTGGGCTAGGCGCATTCACCTGTGCATGGTCGCGGTGCCAAGACAGATGAGGTGAGTTTGGTAGCAAGTGAACGTTGGCGCCCTCCACCCGTTGTTGCATGGCTTCGAGTAAAGGTTGAGTCGATACTGTAAAGGCATCGAAGCGACTTAAGATTTTGTCATGCGCAGCAAAATTTTTTTGCGTTTGTTTTAGGCTGACTAAACCATTAACGTAGCCGGGGCTGAATTGTGCGAAATCGGGTGAAAACACTAAGTCATCGAAATCGGCTATAAGAACGCTACGCTGCTTTCTTAAACGACGCAGAATACGGCTCATATGCCAACGGGTACGCCAATCACGGATATGGGGTCGATGAAACACGACCCTATCAAACCGTTTATGGGTACTCATAAAATCGTGTGCGTGAATTAAGGTTACGTCGTGACCTTGCGCCTCAAGCGCTAACGCCGGATTTTCGCATCGATAAATAAATGCAGGATCCTGCAGCATTTTATCTTTGGCTTTGTTGCCGGCAACAAATGCAATGGTTTGGGCGCTTTTCGACGATGACAAAACAATATCCTCAAGCATGAGTGAATCTGGTATTTTGATGATCTCGTTAACAAAAGGGAAGTAAAGTTTGGAATCTCCTCTATCTTCGGTGAAATATTACACAAGTTCCCGCGTACTCAAAAATACGCCGTACTTAACCGACATGCTCAACGCGCGTGTCGAGTATAAATCACCGAGACGACCTCACTTTACAAAAAAACACGCAGAGGGGGTATTAGCGTGGGGCTACAAAGCTTCCGCAATCAAGGCCCAGAGGCTGGCACAGCAAATGAAGCTGCCTGTTGTGCGGCTAGAAGATGCGTTTTTACGTTCTGTTAAACTGGGGTTTGAGTCTTCACCATTGGGTATCGTGATCGATCGCGGAGGGATGTATTATGATCCTGCGTCGCCATCGGACCTATTTAAGCTGATTCCTGAATCGTTAAATGATCAACAAACAGCGCGTGCTGAGGCGCTTATCATACAATGGCGCGACGCACGAGTGTCTAAGTATAACCATTGCCGTCCGCTCGAGATTGATTATTCAGGACCTTATGTGTTGGTGGTCGATCAGACGTTTGGTGATGCATCGATAACGCGAGGCGCCGCTGATCCTGAGCGCTTTAAGGTGATGTTGCAAGATGCGAAAGCACGCTATCCAAACCATAAGGTGGTTATCAAGACCCACCCGGATGTGCTCGCGGGCACTAAGCAAGGGCACTTTGACCCGGATAACCTAAAAGATGACTCGCAAGTCATATTAGAAGGTCGCTCTATTCATCCGCCGGATTTATTAGCGGGTGCTGAGGCGGTATTTTGTGTCACCTCGCAGATGGGCTTTGAAGGGTTGTTGTGGGGTAAGCCGGTTTATACCTACGGTATGCCGTTTTATGCAGGTTGGGGACTCACGCACGACTATCTTAAGTCACCTGAATCACGTTGCGTTGCCTCACTCGTACAGTTGGTTCATGCGGCATTGGTGCGGTACGCTCGTTATTGGCATCCTGAACGTCAACAGTGTTGTGAAATAGAGTCGTTGATTGATTGGATAGCTAAACAACGCGAGTATCGTTCTGCCTTTCCTCCACAACTTACTGCGGAGCGTTTTCCTCGTTGGAAAAAGCCATTTATCGAACAGTATCTAGATGGCACCGATCTCACCTTTTTGCCGCGTCATGTTGCGCCGCCGAAGGATACGCTTTATGTGGGGTGGGGTCGCAAAGACCATACGCCGCGTATTTCCGTGGAAGATGGTTTTATTCGCTCGGTGGGGTTGGGCGCTGATTTAACGGCACCTAAATCTTGGGTGATTGATGATTTGGGTATGTACTACGATGCCACTCGTCCTTCTCGTTTAGAGCAGATTCTTGAACATGCGACGTTTAGTGAGCACGAGCTAGCGCGTGCGCGGACAGTGCAACAACGCTTGGTCAACGAGCAAGTTAGTAAGTACAACATCGGCAATGACGCGTGGCAGCGACCTGACGGGGTCGAGCACATCATTTTGGTGCCAGGGCAAGTTGAGTCGGACGCATCGATACAGTTCGGGTCACCGCATTTAAAAGCCAATATTGAGCTACTTGAGGCGGTGAGAGAACGCAATCCTGAAGCTTATTTGGTTTATAAGCCACACCCTGATGTCGTCGCCGGATTGCGTAAAGCTGACCAAGCCCAACAGCGTCTTTATGCACTCTGCGATGCGGTGATATTAAACGACAACATGGCGACATTGTTAGGTAAGGTCGATGAAGTGCATACCATGACCTCGTTAACCGGTTTTGAGGCGCTACTACGGGGAATCCCTGTTACCTGTTATGGCCAGCCGTTTTATTCGGGCTGGGGACTCACCACCGACATCGACCCCAATGCACGACGCAACCAGAAGCGGTCGTTAGCCGAACTCGTTGCTGCGACGTTAATTCGTTATCCGCGTTACTTGAGTCGCAAAAGTGGCGCATTGTGTGAAGTGGAGCAAGCGCTTGATGAGATTGCTGAAGAGCGTGCCTGGGCGAGCGAAGCGAGTGCACTTAAGCTGTGGCGAACAAGACTAAAACGGGTGCTTTTGCGGTTTAAGCGTTTTTAAATAGCGAATATAGTATAATGATCATAATTAAAGGTTATTGAATGATAGTTATGACTATTGCATAGTGATATGCTACGCCAATATGGACAACGCTTATAGCATAAAAACCACATTTAACCGTGGACATATTAAGCAATAACAAATTTTACAACTTGATTGCAGCGACTTTAATGGAATATCCGCTATAATTGAGTAATAATTCCAACGTGTAACGCTGTGTTTAAAACACACCCAGCAACAAAACAAAAACGAAAATTAATAATTCATCATGTTGCGCTGATTGAGTTACACAACGGGCAGTTTTAGCAAGGATTTTGAATGATCATCGAGCATTGGCTCTCGTTGCCAGTTTGTTTTATTGTAACGGCACTTGCCATTAAGCATTTTAGACATCGCGCACGCATTTGGGGGCTGGTTGACCACCCGAATGAGCGAAAACTCCATACCGATAAAACGCCGCTTGTCGGCGGTCTTGCGATCTTTTTAGGGCTGTTGTTCGCCTTTGGCGTATGGGCACCCGAGCATGCGACTTTCCGCTTCTTTATTTTGGCGGCGAGTTTGGTGGTCGCAGTGGGGATTGTCGACGACCGCTATGATATCAGCATACGCATGCGCCTATTGGGACAGGTGCTTGCCGCCACACTGATTGTGATATCCGGTGATGCGCGGATTGACTCGCTTGGCAACCTGTTGGGTAATGGCGAGATTCTGTTAGGGCCATTGGCAGGCGGTTTTACAGTGTTTGCCGTGGTGGGCGTTATGAACGCATTTAACATGGTAGACGGTATTGATGGACTGCTCGGTTCGCTGGTACTGGTTGCAGTAGCCGCGTTTGCGGCGTTGTGCTTATTCGTTGGCAATAGTACGTTATTTTTTGTCAGCGCGTTGATATTTGCCGCTTTAATTCCTTATCTGTATGCCAACATGAAACCTGAGGGTCATACCTGCAAGGTCTTTATGGGGGATGCCGGGTCGATGTTGCTCGGTTTTACTGTTTCTTGGTTGTTTATTATGGGCTCACAGCCTTCAGGACCCTTGCCGCAAGTGATGGAGCCGATTACTGCACTGTTTTTTGTCGCAGTGCCATTTTGGGATTTACAAACGGTGGTTGCGCGACGCTTAAAACAAAAACGTAATCCGTTTAGAGCAGACCGTCAGCATATTCACCATCTTTATGAAAAGGCGGGTTACTCTAAACGAACTACACTCATATCGTTACTTGTAATAGGTGTGTTGATTGCAGGTATCGGTATTTTCATGCAACTATTGGCTGTTTCAGAGCCCATCAGACTGATGGTGTTTGCCTTGATTGGGTGCGGCTTTGTCTACCTGACCAAGTTTTTAAAAGATCGAATGACTAAAGAAATAGAATCACAATAGGGACAGAGGGTTTTGATGAAGATAGCGGTTGCCGGGACAGGCTATGTGGGTTTTTCAAATGCAGTACTATTAGCTAAACATCATCAAGTAACTGCAGTTGATATTGTGCAAGCTAAGGTAGACGCCATTAATCAAGGTCGCTCACCGATTAAAGATCGCGATATCGATAAGTTTCGTGCACAGCATCAACTGGACTTAAGGGCGACAACCGATATACAAGAAGGATACGCTGGCGCAGAGCTGGTGATTATCGCCACCCCAACAGATTACGACCTTGAGACTAACTATTTTAATACCCAGACGGTCGAGCAAGCCATTTCACAAGTGCGCAGTGTGAATCACGATGCACTGATTGTTATTAAGTCGACTATTCCGGTTGGCTTTACCAAAGCGCTGTGCGAGGAACTTGGCGATAGTCAGATTATCTTTTCACCGGAGTTTTTACGTGAAGGCCAAGCACTACACGATAACTTGTATCCGTCGCGTATCGTGGTAGGTGACCGTGGTCAAAACGGTGAACTGTTCGCCAACTTGATGAAAGAAGCGGCAGTGGTTGATGATATCCCTTGTTTGTTAACCGATTCCACCGAAGCGGAGGCGATAAAGCTATTTGCCAATACTTATTTGGCGATGCGTGTTGCGTACTTTAATGAGTTAGACACTTATGCGGCAAAGCATGGACTCAATACACGTCAAATTGTGGATGGCATCTCTTTAGATCCGCGTATCGGCAATCACTACAACAATCCGTCCTTTGGTTATGGCGGTTATTGTTTGCCTAAAGATACTAAGCAATTATTGGCTAACTATAACGACATACCGCAAACCATGATCAAAGCGATAGTCGAAGCTAATGATACGCGTAAGAATTTTATCGCTGATGATATTCTCGCACGCAACCCGCAGCATATCGGTATTTACCGCTTAGTCATGAAGTCAGGATCTGATAATTTTCGCGCATCTGCAATTCAGGGCGTGATTGAACGGTTGCTTGCCAAGGGCGCGCACGTCACTATCTTTGAGCCAGAATTTAACGGTGACAGGTTCTTAAACGCGCGGGTTGAAAAGAACTTTGAACGTTTTAAAGTTGATTGTGATTTGATTGTTTCGAATCGCCGCGAGCCGGTGCTGGAAGATTGCCTAGATAAAGTCTATAGCCGTGATTTATTCGGCTTGGACTAAAAGAATTAATTAAGAGTAACGACATGAATGTATTAGTAACAGGCGCAGCGGGCTACATTGGGTCTCATACGTTGGTGGCACTGATTGAAGCCGGTCACCAGGTGGTTGCGCTGGATAACCTAGTGAATAGTAGCAAAGAGAGTATCAAGCGGGTTGAGTACATTACCGGCGAAACGATTCCATTTTATGCTACCGATGTGCGCGACACCGCTCAGGTTACCGAAATATTAAAAACACACGCTATTGAATCGGTGATTCATTTCGCGGGCTTAAAAGCCGTGGGTGAGAGTGTAGAGCAACCAACTGCGTACTACTCGGCGAATGTTTACGGAAGTTTGAGCTTGGTTGAGGCGATGCAAGCGGCTGGCGTCACCAGTATTGTGTTCTCGTCCTCTGCGACGGTGTACGGCGAAGATGCACCTGTGCCGTATCAAGAATCAATGCCACGCGGTCGCACCTCGAACCCGTATGGCACCAGCAAAGCCATGGTTGAGAAAATGCTCGAGGATATTCAGCATGCACATTCTGATTGGTCGGTTTCCCTGCTACGCTATTTTAATCCGATTGGTGCGCATCCCTCTGGCCTTATTGGTGAAGACCCGCAAGGTAAGCCTAATAATTTAATGCCATTTATTGCTCAGGTTGCGGTGGGACGCCGCGAACAGCTGTCAATTTTTGGTAATGATTACGATACCGAAGACGGTACCTGTGAGCGAGACTATCTGCACGTTGTCGATTTAGCCGAGGGGCACCGTAAAGCGTTGATTAACGCGAGTAAGCCGGGTGTGCATATTTATAACCTGGGCACGGGTGAGGGCACCTCGGTACTCTCCATGGTGTCGACTTTTGAGCGTGTTAATGGCGTGAGTATTCCGTATCATTTTGCACCCCGTCGTGCCGGTGATCTAGCGGCATTTTGGGCCGATGCAAGCAAAGCTGAGAAAGAGCTAAACTGGCGCACACAGTGTACGCTCGAAGATATGATGCGTGATACGTGGCGCTGGCAGAAAGGTTTTCCGAATGGTTATCGCACACCTATGGAAGGGCAACAGCAGGAACAAGAAGGAAGCAACCATGACGCAAATTAATGGAGCCGGTTTGACACTCGATGTAGCGTTTCAGCAAGAGCGTGTCAGCGCGGTTATCGAGCAGGTTAAATTGCCCGAGCACTTTAACTCGTTGCGTGAGCAATTGATGCAAGGCACCTATATTAATCAAAGTGAGCAGCGTCAGGTTGTCCATTGTTTAGAGCGTGCGGAGAATGCCGAGGGTGAGCGCGCTGCTGGGCGTGAAAAGTTTAACCATATGGTGCATCAGCTGCGCGGTGGTGAATGGCGTGGTGCCACCGGTAAGCGTATTACCGCTGTAGTCAATGTGGGTGTCGGTGGTTCGGACTTGGGCCCTAATATGGGTTCGTTTGCACTTAAAGAGTTCGATGATGGTCACATCGAGGGTGAGCATGCGCTTGATGTGCACTTTGTGTCATCGATGGATGGCGGTCAGCTTTATGCGGTATTGCCTATTATTGACCCAGAGACCACGGTATTTATCGTCGCTTCGAAAAGCTTTGGCACTATCGATACCTTTGCCAATATTAATACGGTGCGTGCTTGGGTAAAACAGCACTTTAACGAGCAAGCGTGGCTTGAACACCATGTGATTGGTGTGTCCTCTAATCAGCAGAAGATGCTGGATTACGGTATTCCGTTGACGCACCAACTACCCTTTGATGAGGGCGTGGGGGGCCGGTTCTCGTTGTGGTCGCCGATTGGTTTGAGTATCGCCTTGAGCTGTGGTCTTCATACGTTTGAACGCATGTTGGCGGGTGCTCGTGCAATGGATCAGCATTTTGCTGAAGCACCTGCCGATGAGAATATTCCGGTATTGATGGCGCTCTACGGCATCTATAACCGCGAACAACTGGGTATCAATAACCTGGCGATATTGCCCTATGATGGTCGTTTGCGGATGTTACCGAATTACCTCCAGCAGCTTGATATGGAGAGTAACGGTAAGCAATCGACCGCAGACAATAGAGCCATTGACTACCCGACTGGACCGATTATTTGGGGTGGTTTTGGACCCAATGGGCAGCACGCGTTTTTCCAACACTTGCATCAGGGTTTTGATCAGTTCGCTGCCGATTTTGTCTTGGTACTGGAGCGGCAAGCGCCGGGGTTCTCTAACGAGGTGGCGGCTCAGTTGGCAGAGCAACAGCAACTTTCGGTGGCTAACTGCTTGGCGCATCGTCAGTTAATGAAATTCGGCGATAAAAATAGCGATTCGCCACGCGATCATTATCCGGGCGGTCACCCTTCAAACTTGTTAATGATGCAACAACTGACACCTGAAACCTTCGGCGCTTTGATTGCCGCTTACGAGCATAAAGTATTTACTCAAGGTGTTTATTGGCAGCTCAACTCGTTTGACCAACCGGGGGTAGAAAAGGGTAAGAAGTGCGCCATTGACATCTTGGCGGCATTGAATTCCAATGATGCGCCTCAGTTCGATGCTTCAACTAACGATATTATTAAGAAGGCACGCAATGGACACTAATATAGTTTGGCACCAAGCGGCCGTTTCGCACCAAGAGCGTTGCGAGCAAAAAGGGCATCAGCCCGCTATTTTATGGTTTACTGGATTAAGTGGCTCGGGTAAGTCGACCATCGCCAATGCCGTTGATCGCATGTTATTTGAGCGTGGTTGCCACACTTATTTATTGGATGGTGATAATGTCCGTCACGGTCTTAACAAAGACTTAGGCTTTGATGACGACTCGCGCGTCGAGAATATTCGCCGTATTACCGAGGTGGCTAATCTGTTCGCCGACGCTGGGCTTCTCGTCAGTACTGCGTTTATTTCACCGTTTGTAAGCGACCGCGAGCAGGCACGTGAGTTAGCCGGTGATCGGTTTATTGAGGTGTATGTCGATACACCGTTGGAGGTTTGCGAGCAACGCGATCCCAAAGGTTTGTATAAGAAAGCGCGGAAAGGGGAAATCCCCCATTTTACAGGGATCTCGTCGCCTTATGAGGCGCCTGAGTCGCCCGAAGTCCACCTAAAAACCGCTGAGGTAGTCATCGAAGCCGCTGCTCAGCAAGTGGTTGATTATCTTATCGCTAACGGTTTTATACCCCATCAATAACTAGCAAGGGTTGTTATGTTCAAGAAAGATTTACTGACTATCGCGCGTGATGCAGGTGCTGCAATCATGGATATTTATCAAAACGATGATTTTGGTGTCGAGGCGAAGAGCGACGATAGCCCACTCACTAAGGCTGATTTGGCGGCTCATAAGGTGATTGTGAATGGTTTGAATGACCTCGAACATACGTACCCAATTATTTCCGAAGAAAGCTGCGAAATTTCGTGGACACAACGTAAGAACTGGCACCGCTATTGGTTAGTTGATCCGTTAGACGGTACGAAAGAATTTATTAAACGTAACGGCGAGTTCACCGTTAATATCGCATTGATCGAGCATGGTGAGCCTATTATCGGAGTCGTTTATGCACCGGCTAAAGATGATATGTATTACGGTGAACGTGACTGTGGGGCTGAGTTGAATGGTGAAGCAATCTCGGTCGCTCAGGAACAACCCGATACGTTACGTGTTGTCGGTTCACGTTCACATCCTTCTGAAGAAACGATTGCTTGGTTAGAGCAACAAGGTAAGCCGTATGAGTTGGTACCGATGGGCAGCTCTTTGAAGATCTGTTTAGTTGCGCAAGGCGAGGCGGATGTCTATCCACGTTTAGGTCCAACCAGCGAATGGGACACCGGTGCCGCCCATGCAGTACTTAATGCTGCAGGTGGAATTGTTACCGAAATTGACGGTAGTCCGCTCAAATACAATCAGAAAGAATCGTTCTTGAATCCGTATTTTATCGCTAAATCAGCAAGTTAAGCGAGTTGCTTCAAGTTGATGAGTAATTGTTAATATGAAGTTTACAAACTGTTACATTTTGTTGGAATTTCCTGTTACTAAAAATTAACAATTTCATGTAGCATTGGGTGTCTGGGTAAAAACATAACAATGAGGCTCCCATGACAACCAAATCTTTTAAGCTGGCCACCTTGTCAGCAGCAGTAATTTTCGGTCTCTCTGCCTGTGGCGGTGATGACGACACTAATTACGCACCTGAAGTTAGCAGTGATAACATTGCCGCTGCCGAGCAGTGGTCTCCGGTTTCCGGTTCTGTGACTGCTACTGATGCGAATAATGACAGTCTTACGTATAGCGCAAGAGTTGTTGTTCCTGAGGATTCTGAAACCCCCGGAACGGTTTCTATCGACAGTAGCGGTCACTTCACTTATTTCCCTATCACGATGGACCCTGCGACCATCGAAATCTCTGTGAGCGACGGTGAAGCGACAACGACCGCGCAAGTGATGATTGAAAGCGTAGAAGGTGACCCGCTAGCTAATCAACAATGGCATTTGCGTAACACTGGGCAAATGGCTTACGCGCAGAGCGAAGCATTTTTCGACTTCCTGATTAACAGCTTCGGCTACACCGAAGACCAAGCTTACGAGCTGTTCCAAGACTCAACCGTTTCTCAAGCAGGAAACGACATGAACATTGCTGCGGCACATATGCAAGGTGCATTTGGCCAAGGCATGATCGTGGGTGTTGTAGACTCGGGCTTAGAGCTGAATCACCCTGATTTGCGCGCTAATATCGCAGCCAATAAATCATTAAACTTAATCAGTGGCGCGACCAATAAGGGCGACCCGACGAGCTCAAGTGTGATGGGTGACCATGGTACGTCTGTCGGTGGCTTAATTGCAGCGGCTGCGAACAACGGCCTGGGTGGTCGTGGTGTAGCGCCTCAGGCCCACATTTTTGGTGTGAACTTCCTTGGTGGAGGGGGCACACAAACCACTTTAAATCGCGGTTTGAGCCATGGTATCCCGGGTAGTGGTATCAGCGAAAACGATCCTATTATCGCTTACAACCGCAGCTATGGTATTTCAGTACCATTTGCGTTGGCGTGGTCAGCAACTGATGAGTCGTTCGCGACTTATACCATGCTTGGTTTACGGGGCGGCTTAGGTGCTGTCAACGTAAAATCATCAGGTAACGCGTTTAACGATACAGGCAGTGCCGGTTACTTCTCGGATATCTGTGATGCTACAGGGGCGACAGAAGCAGGCTTGAGCTGTATCAATGGTAACTTTGATCCAAGCAATGGTAGTTTCTTCAACGTCTCAGTGGCTGCGGTTAATGCGGATGGTACCCATACCAGTTACTCAACGGCTGGTTCTAACGTATTTGTATCAGCCCCTGCGGGTGAGTACGGTGAAATTGAACCTGCGATGATCACCACTGACCAATCAACCTGTTTACAAGGTTATTCAAGCTTCCCATACGGTGACTCGCTTGATGGCCAAGTCGGTGTGCCAGGCTATTATGCCGGTGTCCAGTCTTTCAACGCACCGGGCCACCCAGACAACGTATCGTGTGATTACACTAGCACCTTTAACGGTACTTCATCTGCTGCGCCGAACGCGTCAGGTGTAGTGGCATTGATTGGTTCTGCCAATCCAGACCTGAGTGCACGTGAGATTCGCCATATCTTAGCGAGCACAGCAACGGTTATTGATGCAGAAGATCCAGGTGCAGTCCTAACGGTCGGCGATGGTGAGTTTGTTGCTGACGCAGGTTGGATTGAGAACGCTGCGGGTTATAACTTTAACCTGAAATACGGCTTTGGTCGCGTCAACGCGGGCGATGCGGTTGCCATGGCTAAAGAAATGACGGCCGGTTCAATGGGTCCGTTGATGACTTCGGACTGGGTTGACGTTTCTCCAGAAACGCCGGTTGACGTTCCTGACAATGATCCAGCGGGTGCGACTTACAGCTTCGAAATGGAAGCCGGTATGACGCTGGAAGGCTTGGAGTTCCAACTCACTGTTGCTAACGATGACTTTGCAGGTTGTGCTTTATCGACTGCAGGTAACGACTTAGCGGTTGAAGTGACTTCACCAGCGGGCACGACTACACAACTATTGACCGGTCGCCAAGCACTTAACGTGGGCGCAGACGGCGTTTGTAGTCAGTACATCTTAGAAGACACACGCTTCTTAGCAAACGCGTTCTACGGCGAAGATGTCGCAGGTACTTGGACGATTCGTTTAGTCGATACTAATGGCGAAGACTTGATTGCTGATGGTCGTGCGGTAGGCGGTGTGTTTGGCGATACCTTCGCTAACAACAGCACGCCATCGCGTCTAGAAGCTGTTTCAGTCCGTGCATTTGGTCACCAATAATAGAGCGCTAGGAGATTATTATGAATAAGGTATTTTTAATTGCAGCAGTCGCTCTGGGTGTCGCATCAACCAGTGCTATGGCACAGGATGATGGCAAATTGCCACACCGCACAAAAGCGGAAGCGCCTGCAAAAGCATTTAACGTAGGTAATGATTACAAAACCTATCGTTTTACCAAGTTACCAGAGGGCGCTGATCCAGTGCTTAAAGGCCGTAACGATGCTTTACTTGCTGGTACTGAAATGACTAACAGCATTACAGGTAAGCCCGCATTCGTCTCAGGTGTTATTTCGGTACTAATGAACACCTATGATGCAGACAGCGTTGCTAACCAACTGGGTTTAACGGTCGAGCGTGTTTATCCACGTTTAGACTTAGTACTTTTCAAGGCCGCGGAAGGCACTGAAATGCTGTCGTTACGCAAATCCATTAAGGCAATTGAGGGCGTTAATGGTGCAGACATTGAAATCGTCGAAGAACGCATGACGGCAGATGTATTGAGATAATGTGACAAGGACTGTGTACAGGCTCAAATAGAGATTTCCCTGGTGTTTTGAGTCGGTACATACATTTGTCATAATTTCTCTGCTAAGATTGGCCCCATTACTTGTTAATGGGGCCATTTTTGTATGAAGCGTTCTATTTTAACCGCCGCTTTGGCGTTATCTTTTTCAGCAGGCTCGGTGTCTGCTTTCGCAAACGAACACAATGACGATCCAAACATCATCTATATCATCGGTGATGGTATGGGCTTTGAGTATATTAGTGCTTACCGCTATGCGATGTCGGATCTTGAAACACACACGGTTGCACCGATTGAATTTGATGCCATGCTTACGGGCGCCGCAACTACTTATCCTGAAGATAATACATGGGTCACTGATTCTGCCGCGGGTGCGACCGCGTTAGCCACAGGTGAGAAAACCTACAATGGTGCGATTGCGGTCGACAATGATAAGCATCCACTGAAAACCATAATGGAAATGGCCAAAGACAATGGTTGGGCTACGGGCGCTGTCTCGACCTCGCAAGTTAACCATGCAACACCCGCATCATTCTTTAACCACCACCCTTCACGTTATGAATATAACGAGATTGCTGATTTGATCGCTGAACAAGTGGTTAATGGCAAGCCTTCGTTTGACGTTTTGCTAGGCGGCGGACGGAGTTACTTCGAGCGCGAAGATAAGAACTGGTTTGAGATCTTGCCTGATTATGGCTTAACGATTACCACGGATTTGAACTCCTTAGATCAAATTGACGAAACGCCTGTATTGGGCGCATTTGCCCCTAAAGGCTTGCCATTTGCCATTGACGGTGATGTGAATGCCTTGGCAAAGATGACCGACGCCGCGCTGCGTTTGCTTGAGCCGAAAGAGGGTTCGTTTGCACTAATGATTGAGGGTAGTGAAATCGACTGGTGTGGGCATGCTAATGATATTGCTTGTGCGGTGCACGAGATGGATGGCTTAAATCGCGCTCTTGAAGTGGTACGTGAGTTTCAAGAGAAGCACCCGAATACATTAGTAGTGATGACGGCTGACCACTCGACCGGCGGTTTAACATTGGGCCGCGACGGCGACTACGCCTGGTACTCCGACCGTGTAATGAACATCGAATCATCGATTAGCTCAATGGTGTCTGACTTGCTAGGAATGGAAGCCGACGAGTGGGCGGGTTATGTTGCCGATAAAGTAAATTATGAACTGACTGAAGAGTACGTTGATGAGCTGATGGCAGCGGCTGATGAAGATGAGGACGACCGTAAAGACGCATTACATGATGCTTTGGTCTATATTACCGGCGACATCACAGGCACCGGCTGGACGACCAGCGGACACACCGGCATCGATGTGCCTGTATTTGCTCGTGGGCCTCATAGCGACGCGTTCCGTGGCTACATGAACAATACAGACATCGCCAAAGCACTGATAAATATCGTGAAGTAAAGGCTGTTAAGCAACCCGATATAAAGCCGCGCATGCGTAGAGTATGTGCGGCTTTTTTGTAAATAATTGCTATATAAACTTGCAAATGAGAACCGTTCGTATTTAAATGGGTTATCCGTTGAGAGGGGGTGACTATGAATGTGTTCCAACAGCAAGAACTACTATATCAACAATTGCGTCTAGGCTCGGGGTATTTAAAACGTGCCCAGTGGCAACATGCACACTCAATACTCAATGATGCGCAAGCAACGGCACTTGAGTTATCTCATGTGTCTTGGTTTGCTAGCAACGCCCAACAGCACTATGCCACGGCCGTCATGCTGACTTGTGGTGCCTATGTGCATTTAGATGAGTTCGATAAGGCAAGCGCACTGATTCAAACCGCGACACGACAGTTTGATAATTGGCTGAGTGATAACTCGATGCGTGAGGCGAGAAAAACCTTATACGCGTGCCGTGCGCAGCTCATTAAAGCATGTCGTCATGTGCATCAAGTTGCCGCAGTGCAGATACAAAAAAGCCGCACATAATTTGTGCGGCTTTTTTTATTGGCAGAACCTGCTTAGAACGCGTATTTAGCCATGAATTGAACGCGGTTTAAGTCGCCATCAATACCTGCTTCGGTTTCACGCTGTGCTTTCGAGATTTCAGCACCGAAGGTTAGATTAGATGCCGCGCTGTACATCACGTTGAACGCTAGGCGTTGTGAATATTCGGTCGCGCCACCACCGACTAAGGTTTCAGGATTATCGGCCCAACCGCGTGAGTAAATCACGTTCGAGCGAATTTTGTCCGTCCAGAAATGGCGATATGCAAACGAGATACCGGTTGAATCGATCGCTTCTAAGTCACCGTTGGCATCGATTACCGCGCCATTCCATTGGTTAAGCGCAAGGTACCGACCTAAACCCGAGCCTGTAGTAATTGACGCGCGGATGTCGTCCATGCCAAAGCTGTATTTTGCGCCTAAGCTCACGCCGTACCCAAATTCGGTTTCGTCGTCGCCATCACCGTTTACGTCATAGGTTAACTGACGTAACAGGGTCGATGCCTGCCAAGTGAGGTTATCGCTCTTGCCAGTGTATTTAAAGGTCACGTCCGGCATAAAGCCATCGCTCGAAACGATACGTCCGTTACCGTTAGCAATGGTATCTGTGACTGTGGTTTCTGGGTTCTCGATAGACATGCTGAAGCCGCCAGAGGTGTAGCGGATCTGCGCTTGACGGTTAAATACGATACCGTCAGTGACACCGATGAAGTCAACAGACTCACCTAAGATGTTGAGGTCTTGGAAGTTTGACCAAGTTTGGCCAAAGGTCCAATTTTTGTATTTGATGAATGCGTGACGCAAACGCGGATTATACGAGTTGGAGATGCGTTGGTCACCGTCAGGGGTCAATTGGAAATCCATCTCAACGTGACCGGTCAGTACTTCACCGTTATCGAGTTCCGTTTTTGTGCTGAGGAAAAAACGTGACTCACGTGCACTGAAGTCAGTGACCATATCATCGCCATTACCGCCTACTGGCGTCAGGCTTGGAATATATTGTTGGCGCGCAATGCTGCCACTCGCTGGCGCTTGACCATCGGTGTAGTCAGAAACCATTAAGTCGAGTTTTACGTATCCACCAAAAGATACGTCAGTGTCTGCTGCTTGTGCGCTGATTGATGCGGTGCCGAGCGCCGCTGCGATAGCTGCAGATAATGCAATAGATTGTGTAGAGCGTGCTTTTGCCATGGTGTTCTCCCGTGTGAAAGCCGTCGTTATTGTATTATTCACGCCAGTAATTCTCGGTAATTGGTCAGTTTTTAGCAATCTAGACTATGGTCTAATAGTGTTAATAAAGTGTAGTACGTACAACAGTTACCATCTTGCGAATAAAGGAGGAAGAGGTAATGTCGCAACTGTACAAAGTTCCAGAAAACATAAAAAACACAGCGAAAATTACAAACGACGATTATTTGGAAATGTATCAAGCGTCGATTAATGACCCAGAGGGCTTCTGGCGTGAACAGGGTAAACGAATCACGTGGTTTACTCCATACACCAAAGTCAAAAATACCTCTTTTAGTCCGGGCAACATCAATATTAAATGGTACCAAGACGGTACGCTTAACGCCTGTTATAACTGTATTGACCGTCACCTTGCCGATAAGGCCGATAAAACAGCCATCATCTGGGAGGGTGATGACCCGAGTGTCGACAAGCACATTACGTATCGCGAGATGCATAAGGAAGTTTCCCGCTTCGCCAATGGACTGAAGAAGCTGGGCGTTGGCAAAGGTGATCGTGTGGCGATTTACATGCCGATGGTACCTGAGGCAGCTTATGCCATGCTAGCGTGTGCGCGTATCGGTGCGGTGCATTCGGTCATTTTTGGTGGCTTCTCCCCGAATGCCATTGCTGATCGAATCAACGACTGTGGCGCTAAGGTGATTATCACCGCTGATGAAGGACGTCGCGGTGGTAGCACCATTGGTTTGAAGAAAAACGTTGATGCGGCGCTCGAAGACGACGCCTGTCCAACCTTGGAGCATGTTGTCGTTAGCCAAGTCACCGAAGGCGCTGTGAATTGGACTGAAGGTCGCGATGTATGGTGGCATGAGCTCATTGCCGACGTCAGCGAAGAATGTCAGCCGGAAGTCATGGGTGCGGAAGACCCGCTGTTTATTCTTTATACATCAGGCTCGACGGGTAAGCCGAAAGGCGTTGTGCACACTACCGGTGGCTACATGGTGTGGGCGTCCATGACACACGAATATGTATTTGATTGTCACGACGACGATATTTATTGGTGTGCGGCGGATGTGGGCTGGATTACCGGTCACTCATACATCGTTTATGGTCCCTTCGCGAACGGCGCAACCTCATTAATGTTTGAAGGCGTACCGACATACCCGGGCGTGGGTCGTATTGGTGAGATCGTCGATAAACATCAAGTATCGATTCTTTATACAGCACCGACGGCGATTCGCGCGCTGATGGCAAAAGGCGATGAAGCTGCGAAAACCTCAACACGTGAATCATTGCGTGTACTGGGCAGTGTGGGGGAGCCTATTAATCCAGAAGCATGGGAGTGGTATCACAAGCGTATTGGTAACGGTCAGTGTCCGATTATGGATACGTGGTGGCAGACCGAGACCGGCGGCATCATGATTACGCCATTGCCAGGCGCCACTGATTTAAAACCAGGCTCAGCGACGCGACCTTTCTTTGGTGTCAAACCGGCGCTGGTTGACGGTGAAGGCAATAAACAAGCAGGCGAGGCTGAAGGTGGCTTGATCATTGAGGACTCATGGCCGGGCCAAATGCGTACGCTGTGGGGCGATCACGAACGCTTTGAGCAGACCTATTTCTCGACCTACAAAAATGTCTACTTTACCGGCGACGGTGCCAAACGCGATGCCGATGGCTATTACTGGATTACCGGGCGCGTCGATGATGTCTTGAACGTTTCAGGTCACCGTTTAGGTACTGCTGAAATTGAGAGCGCGTTGGTTGCGCACAGTGCGGTCGCTGAAGCCGCTGTGGTCGGTTTCCCTCATGATATCAAAGGGCAGGGCATTTACGTTTACATTACGCCGGTAGATGGTGTTGAGGTGACCGATGAACTGACCAAAGAGGTACGCAACTGGGTACGTTCAGAGTTAAGCCCGATTGCGACGCCGGATATCTTGCATTGGACGAAAGGTTTACCTAAAACACGGTCAGGAAAAATCATGCGCCGTATCTTGCGCAAGATCGCAGCTAATGAGTTTGATAATTTAGGTGATACCTCTACGCTTGCCGATCCAAGTGTGGTAGATTCTTTGATAGAACATCGTAAGAATCAATAACCTAAAGCGCTCATGGCAAAATTTCTAATAGCAGATGACCACCCGCTGTTTCGCGAGGCGCTTCAAGGCGCGCTCGCGAACCACTTCGAAGAATTGACGCTGCGTGAAGCCGAGGATTTAGACTCGACACTCGCCGCGCTTAATGAAGACGATGACGTGGATCTTCTGCTGTTGGACTTACACATGCCGGGTAGCGGTGACCTATATGGTCTTATTCGGGTACGGGAAGATTATCCAATGCTTCCCGTTGCCATTATCTCGGGTTCTGAAGATGCATCCATCGTGGCTAAATGCATCGGCTTTGGCGCCCTGGGGTTTATCCCAAAATCACTTCCTTCAGCGCAAATTGCCGAAGCGATTAGTACCATTCTCGATGGCGATACCTGGGTACCGAAAGATAATCGTGACCGACTCGATGGTATTTCAAACGAGGATCAAGAGCTGGCGCGTAAAGTTTCAGAATTAACACCTCAACAATATCGCGTGCTGCACTTTCTACACGAAGGCCTTCTTAATAAACAGATTGCGTATCAGCTCAACATCACTGAAGCGACTGTTAAAGCGCATATCACCGCCATCTTCCGTAAGCTTGGGGTTTATAGCCGTACGCAAGCTGTCCTAGTGGCTGAACGTTTGCAATTGTAGACTGCGCACGATGCGCAAGAAAACCACGATGCAATTACTGAGGATTCACCCATGACTTGGATACTCGTACTGGCCTCACTACTTTATGTTGTGTTTCTTTTCGCCATTGCGAGTTGGGGTGATAAAACGAACTCGTGGGCGAACAAACTGAGTCACCGCCCGTTTGTTTATGCCATGTCGCTTGCGATTTACTGCACTAGCTGGACCTATTACGGCGCGGTGGGTAATGCGGCTGTTGATGGTTGGGCATTCTTTCCTATTCTGCTCGGTCCGATTTTGCTGTTTACCTTTGGTATCCGGGTGCTGAAAAAGCTCGTGTCGGTGAGTAAGCAGCAGAATATTACCTCGATCGCCGACTTTATCTCGTCACGCTATGGCAAAAAGCGGCGCTTAGCCGTTGTGGTGACTTGCATTGCAGCGCTTGCGATTGTGCCTTACATTGCGCTGCAGTTAAAAGCGGTTGGCTTGAGCTTCGCGGTGCTAACCGAAAGTGATTCGATCACCAGTGAGTTTTCTCTAAAAGAGCTTGGCGCAGCTGCCTTGATGGCGCTATTTGCAATGCTATTTGGTACCCGTCATGTCGAGGTGACAGAGTACCGCAGTGGTATGATGCTAGCGATTGCGGTTGAGTCGATGATAAAGCTCACTGCGCTCACAGCCGCGGGTATTTTTGCCTGGCATTTACTGAGCGAACAGCCTAGTTTTGAGTGGACTCAGACATTTTCGGCGAGCGTGAATCCACATTGGAGCCTGGCGAGTTTTGGCTCTTTTGAATTTATCGTACAAACCTTTATGGCCGCTGGCGCGATACTCTGCTTACCGCGCCAATTCCATGTTGCTGTAGTTGATAATGTTGATATCAAACATTTGGGCACTGCATGTTGGGGCTTTCCTGTTTACTTAGCGCTGACAGCGTTGGCCATTGTGCCGATCGCGTTGGCGGGCAGTTTGTTGTTGCCCAACTATCAAGATGGCTCCACGTTTGCGTTGCAACTTCCACTATTAAAAGACCAGCTTTGGCTTTCGCTAATTATCTTTATTGGCGGCATCTCTGCGGCCACTGCGATGGTGATTATTGCGTCGGTGACACTGAGCACCATGATCACCAACGACGTGATCATGCCGATTTTGTTGCAGCGTGAGTCGCGTTTGCCACTGCGTGAGCGGCGCCGCGAGTATGACCGTAGTTTACTGCTTTTCCGTCGTGTAGCGATCGGCGTCACCATGGCATTGGCGTTTCTTTGTTATTACTTTTGGGCGGCACGCACTAATTTAGTCAGTATTGGTTTACTTGCCTTCTCTCTAGTTTTACAGCTGTTGCCCACGCTCATTGGTGCACTTTATTGGCGCCGCGGTCATGCACGCGGTGTTTATGCGGGGCTGTTAGCTGGTTCGGTAGGCTGGATAGTGAGTGTATTGATACCACTCTACAGCGATGCGTTGCTCTCCGACGTTGAGATCATCACCCGTGGCACGGTAATTTCGCTGTTGATGAACAGCTTTGCCTATATTGCCTTCTCGCTGCTGTCGCGGCCACGATTAGTCGATCGCATTCAAGCGACTGCATTTGTAAAACCTCGTGCATCTTTACCGGATAGTCCGCTGCATAAAAACCAGTCAGCGACTAACGCGGATATGTTGCTGCTGCTGAAGACTTTTTTAGGAGCGGAGCGCGCGCAACAACTGATGCGGTACTACCAGGCGCCTAATGACTCGGTGTCTTTGCGTGCTGAAGCCGTTGCTGACCAGAACTTAATTAATTACGTCGAACGTGCGATTGCGGGTGTCTTAGGGTCTGCGACGGCGCGCTCTTTAGTCGAGGCGGCATTGCGCGATAGGCAACTTAACCTTGAGGAAGTGGTTCACTTCTTTGATGACACCACGCAAGCGTTACAAACCCAGCAGTCGATTCTGTTTAGTTCGCTCGAGAACTTAGCGCAGGGCATCAGCGTGGTTGATTCGGAGTTGCGCCTGGTCGCGTGGAATAAACGCTATACCGACCTATTCGACTATCCAGAAGGTATGGTGAGGCCGGGTCAACCGATAGCCACATTAATTCGTTATAACGCCGAGCGAGGCGAGTGTGGTCCCGGTGAAGTCGAAGAGTTAGTGAGTAAACGCTTACGCCACATGCAAATGGGGTCGGCGCATCGATTTATTCGTCGCCGCGCTGATGGTCGTGTGATTGAAATGGTAGGTAATCCGTTACCGAGTGGTGGCTTCGTAACCAGTTTTACCGATATTACCGAGCACGTAGAAACTCAGCAAGCGCTCGAGGATGCCAATATCGACCTTGAGCAACGCGTGGATACGCGAACTCAAGAGATCCGCGAGATAAACCAAGAGCTCACCGCCGAGATTGATCGACGCCGTGAAGTTGAGAAAGAGCTGAAAAAGGCAAAAGCAGAAGCCGAGGCGGCAAACGCATCAAAAACGCGCTTTTTAGCACTCGCTAGTCACGATATCTTGCAGCCACTCAACGCGGCACGATTGTATCTATCGGCGGTGAATGAGGATGAGCTATCAGAACGCAATCAAAGCTTATTGGGTAAGTTAGATACGGCGTTGGGTTCTACTGAACACTTGTTATCGACGCTGCTCTCGATTGCCAAAATGGATCAAGGAGCGCTTAAGCCGCAGTTTAAACATGTGATGTTAAGCAGCGTTTTAAAGCCACTGATTGAAGAGTATCACGTCCTGGCGGAGCAGCGACAACTTGAGTTCCGCGCGTTTTATGTGGATCGCCCGGTATATACCGATCCGACTTATTTGCGCCGTATTGTGCAGAACTTTTTGTCGAACGCCATTAAATATACGCCTAAGGGTAAAGTGTTACTCGGTGTACGTAAGCGGGGTGACTACTTACAAATCGCGGTGTGGGATACGGGTCCGGGCATCGCTGCTCAGCAGCAGAACAAAATCTTCGACGCTTTTTATCGGATTCAGAACCAAACGGTGGATGGTGTTGGTTTGGGCTTGAGTGTTGCGCAAAGGATGAGTGAGCAGCTCGGTTGCGAACCGCAAATCCGCTCGGTTGAGGGTAAAGGCTCGTGTTTCTCGGTGACGATACCCTTAGGTCATCACGCACAAGTGGTCGCCAAACGCACCGAACAAACGGACCAAACACCGACAGCGGAATTGAGCCTGCTTGTGGTCGACGACGATAAGGATAACCTCAGTGCTGTTAGCGCACTGCTGGAAAAGTGGAACTGTCGCGCGGTAACCTGTCGCTCTTACGCCGATGCTGTTGCCTATGCAGAGGCCAACGAGCCGTTAGACGGCCTGTTGCTTGATTACCAACTCGGCGGTGACGATGGCATTCAATTGGCGAACGAACTCCGCACCATTTGGCAACGAGACTTACCTGGTGCACTGGTCACCGCTATGCGCGACGACCACGTAAAGCGCAACGCGCGCCAAGCCGGCCTGCACTTCATGCCCAAACCAGTCAAACCCGCCGCCCTCAAAGCCCTCCTAAAATACATCTCCTCGCGGTAGGTCGCGCATTTTGCGCGACTATAAAGCGCCCAATAACCCACTACGACCAAAGTCCAATTTCACCTGTATACAACTCCACCTACATTTGTTAACGACCCTAACAAAGGTTAACAATTATTCTTACAACAGGAGGGGACGTTATGGCATTTAAAAACGAAGATGATGCCAAAGCGTATTGGAAAGAGAACCTGAGCTTAATGCTTAAACTGCTCGTCGTGTGGTTTGTGGTTTCCTATGGCTTTGGAATTCTCTTAGTGGATGTGCTGAATGAAATCCGTTTCTTTGGCTTTAAGCTAGGATTCTGGTTTGCGCAGCAGGGCTCCATTATTACCTTTATCGTGCTGATTTTCCTTTACGTGCGGGGAATGGCGAAACTCGATAATAAATACGAAGTTCACGAGGACTGATGCGCTATGGATATTCAAACGCTCACATTTATTATTGTCGGTCTGACCTTTGCACTGTATATCGGTATCGCAATTTGGTCCCGTGCCGGCTCAACCAATGATTTTTATGTTGCTGGCGGTGGTGTACACCCCATTGCTAACGGTATGGCGACCGCTGCTGACTGGATGTCGGCTGCGACCTATATCTCGATGGCGGGTATTATCGCTTTCGCAGGTTATGATGGCTCGGTTTACCTAATGGGCTGGACCGGTGGCTACGTGCTGCTTGCTATGTGTTTGGCACCGTATCTACGGAAATTCGGTAAGTTCACCGTGCCAGATTTTATCGGTGACCGCTATTACTCGCAGACAGCACGCACCATCGCAGTGCTGTGCGCGATCTTGGTTTCGTTCACCTACATCGCAGGTCAAATGCGTGGGGTTGGCGTGGTATTCTCGCGCTTCCTCGAAGTTGATATTGCGACCGGTGTCATCATCGGTATGGTCATCGTGTTTTTCTACACCGTGCTCGGCGGCATGAAGGGGATTACTTACACCCAGGTCGCGCAATACTGCGTGTTGATGTTCGCTTATATCGTACCTGCTGTTTTCTTGTCACTCTTAATGACGGGCCACATTTTGCCGCAAACCGGCTTTGGAGGTACCGTCGCCGACGGATCCGGCCAGTTCTTGCTCGAGCGGCTTGATGGGCTCTCGACCCAGCTGGGTTTTGCTGAGTACACCGAGGGTGTGCGTAGTAAAGTCGATGTATTCTTTATTACCGCTGCCCTGATGGTGGGTACAGCAGGCTTGCCGCATGTTATTGTTCGCTTCTTTACGGTACCTAAGGTACGTGATGCGCGTCGTTCAGCGTTTTGGGCATTAGCATTCATCGCTGTTGTTTATCTGACTGCACCGACTATCGCTGCATTCGGCAAAATGAACATGATCAACACCGTTAACGGGCCCGATCTGCAAGGCGTTGAGTATGATAATGCGCCAAGCTGGATTAAGAACTGGGAAAAAACCGGTCTGATTTCTTGGGAAGATAAAAACGACGATGGTCGTATGTTCTACTCAGGTGATGAGCGCAACGAAATGACGATTGACCGAGACATTATGGTCTTGGCAAACCCAGAAATCGGTGACTTACCGGCGTGGGTTGTGGCACTGGTTGCTGCGGGTGGTGTGGCTGCTGCCTTGTCGACATCGGCGGGTCTGCTGTTGGTTATTTCAACATCGGTCTCCCATGACTTGCTCAAGCGAAATCTGATGCCTAACATTACCGATAAGCAAGAGCTGATGTATGCGCGTCTCGCTGCAGCGGTGGCCATCTTGATTTCCGGTTACTTTGGGGTCTATCCGCCCGGCTTCGTGGCGCAGGTGGTTGCCTTTGCCTTCGGTCTCGCGGCATCGAGCTTCTTCCCTGCGATCATTTTGGGTATCTTTAACAAGCGCATGAACAGTACGGGTGCTATCGCCGGTATGATCGTGGGTATTGTGTTCACCTTCAGTTACATTGTGTTCTTTAAATTTATCTCTCCAGAGTTAAATACACCTGACCATTGGTTATTTGGCATTTCGCCAGAGGGCATTGGTACTTTAGGTATGATCTTTAACTTTGTGGTGGCATTTATTGTTCACAAAATGACAGGTGATGCACCTAAAGACATTCAGGATTTGGTGGAGTCTATCCGCTATCCTAAAGGTGCAGGCGAAGCACAGGATCACTGATTTCCCAACCAGTGAGTGAAAGAGCAAGCTCCGGTGCATCGCATCGGAGCTTTTTTTATAAGGCGGACTTATGGATATCGAACGCTTTTTAACAGACTGTCCCCCGTTTGATGAGTTAACCGAACAACAGCGAACATGGTCGGTCAATCAAATGCAGTCCACTTACATGAACGCGGACAACTGCAATGAGATTATGCGTGATTGCAGTCCTGCGCTTTTTATCGTGCGCTCGGGTGTGTTTGACCTAAAAGGCAAAGACGGCACATTAGTCGAGCGACTCGAGCAGGGCGATCTATTTGGTTATCCATCGCTCCTCAGTGGTCGTGCCATCGTCAATACGCTGCAGTGTATTGAAGACGGGATTGTTTACGTGTTACCGCAAGTCGCGTTTGATAAATTACGCAACCAATCGCGCGCGTTTGAGCGTTATTTTATCAACGCGCATGGTGAGCGCTTACTGACCGAACGACGAGGAAAGACGGCCGGCTACGACGACTACGACTGGACCGAGCAACGTGTGGAGGATGTTATTCAGCGAGCGCCGATCAGTCTCGCGAGTGATACGACGATTCAAAATGCAGCACAGTGCATGTCTGAAAATGGTATCTCTTCGATACTGGTAGTCGATAGCGACCAGTTAGTGGGCATTCTTACCGACCGTGATATTCGCAACCGTGTCGTGGCAAAGGGACTGGGATTTAATGTCACTGTCGCTGCGGTGATGACTCATCTGCCTGAGTTTGTGTTTGCCCATCGTTCTTTATTAGATGCGCTGACGACCATGACGGCTAATAACGTCCATCACTTACCGGTCGTCGATGAACAGTTGCGCCCTGTCGGTATGATCACCGCCACCGATTTAATAAAGCAGCAACGCAGTGAGCCAGTCTATTTAATTAGTTCAATTTATAAGTCGACAACGCGGGCGCAGCTTGTTGAGGAAGCACAGAAAATCCCGCAATACCTGAATAGTTTTGCTTTACGAGTTAAGCAGACAGCCATTTTAGGACGACTAATGGCCTCGTTGACCGACGCTATGACCCGTCAGTTTATTAAACTATTTGAAGCAGAGAATGGCGCGGCACCGGCACGCTATTGTTGGTTGGCTTTTGGTTCGCAAGGGCGCGAAGATCAAACCCTGAGCTCTGATCAGGACAATGGCCTATTGTTGACCGATGGGCTCACCGAGAGCCAGTTAGACTGGTTCAGACGTTTGGGTGAATATGTCTGTGAGGGGTTACATGATTGCGGGGTGCCGCTTTGCCCAGGCAATATTATGGCATCGAACCCTGAATGTCGCGGCACCCAGCAGCAATGGCTGGCACGTTTTGAACGCTGGACCACACATCCTACCCCCAAAGCGCTCATGTATTGCCAGATATTTTTTGACAGCCGTGCGGTAGCCGGGCAGCAAAAAATGTTTAACCAGTTTCGCGAAGCAGTCGCTGATATTGGGAAAAATGAATTTTTTATTGGCAACTTAGCTTTACTTGTTAACCGTATTTCGGTCCCACTGGGTTTATTTAATCGCTTTCGTACTGAAGATGTAAAGCAAGGTGAGCGAATTGATATCAAGCGCTACGGTATTGCTTTGATAAATGACATTGTCCGGCTCTACTCGCTCCATCAAGGATTGACTGAGCCCTCTACGGCACAACGGATTGAGCGATTGCAGGAAAGCCGTCTTATTAGCGAACGTGACCGCCAGTCGCTACTCGAGGCTTGGCAATTTTTAACGCAACTGAGGCTAGACCACCAGCTGCGGGTTTGGCATACCGACGAGCCTAAAAATGCCATTGACCCTGATAGTTTAAGCACGCTGTCGCGGCGGCAACTCAAGACTGCGTTTAAAATTATCAAGCAAGCGCAACAGGGCGTGGGGCTTAAGTTTAGTCGGCAGGGGTATTGATGGGTAACCTCATGAGTATAAACGGGCTCCGTAAATCATGGACAAAACACAGGCAGCTGAAGAGGCCGTGGCAGGCTCATACTTACATAGCAATTGATATTGAGACCACCGGTCTTGACCCTATTAATGACCAAATCTTGTCGATTGCATGGGTGCCAGTAAAGCCGCCAATGATTTTAATTGGTGAAGCCCAGTACCATGAGTTTTGCATAGGCTCCGATGTCGATTTACAGCAAAGCCCCACTATTCATGGATTAACTAAGGCACAGCTAAGTAGTGGCGGTGATGTTAAAAAAGTCTTAAAAGACTTGGAAGATAAACTTTACGGCTGTGTCATGGTGTGCCATCACCGAAGCCTTGACTGGTCTTACCTTCGTTACAATGGGTTAACAAAAAATTTACATTTTGAGCCTTTGGGCGTTTTTGACACGCTGAGTTATGAAAAAAACAAAATGTCTTTTGATAATAATTGTCAACTAAACAACTCACGCTTAACCTTAAGTGCTTGCCGTTCTAAGTACGGACTACCAAACTATACAAGCCATCATGCACTCGACGATGCAATAGCTTGTGCAGAATTATTTTTGGCGCAGGCCACAAAAATAAAGCCTTTCAACGAGAAATTAGGCTTCCTGCTGAAACAGAGCCGATAATTAACACCAAACTCAACTATTTTAAACATATAGTTTACAATCTGGTTTGGTGTTGCTATGTTCCTTTTACGTCAAAAACCATAACGCTTGGTTTTAGGACGCACAAAAAAAAATATTCCAGGGAGTATTCCAATTATGAAATCTCAATTTTTCAAACGCACGTTAACTGCTGCAGCGGTTGCAGCAGCGATGGGTTTGTCAGCAACAGCAGTTGCTCAAAGCACAACAGGTACCGTTAACGGTCAAGTTGTGACTTCAAGCGACGCAGCTGTTTCTGGTGCAACAGTTACTATTCGTAACGTTGAAACAGGTTTTACACGTACAGTTCAAGTTGAGTCAGACGGTTCATATCGTTTCCCTCAACTGCCTACAGGCCGTTATACCCTCACTGCAAATGCAAGTGGCTATGAGCCAAACCAAACTCAAGAGTTTGTGATCAGTGCAGGTGGTTCACGTCAAGTAACTGTACCTCTTTCTAGCGGTATCGAAACTATCGACGTTTCTGGTACTAGCATCTCGATGGTAGATACTCGTGCTTCTGGTACGGCATTGAACATCGGCGAAGCACAAATCGACCGTATCCCGGTACCACGTAACGCAACTGCGGTTGCATTGCTTGCTCCAAGTACTACTGCTGGTGACGGCCGTTTCGGTAACTTGGCATCATTCGGTGGTTCATCAGTTGCGGAAAACGCTGTTTACATTAACGGCTTGAACGTAACCAACTTCCGTACTGGTACTGGCTTCTCAGACGTGCCTTTTGAATTCTACAAAGAATTCGAAGTTAAGACGGGTGGTTACTCTGCAGAGTTTGGTCGTTCTACTGGTGGTGTTATCAACGCAATCACTAAGAGCGGTACTAACGAATTTGAATTCGGCGCAAACGTTTACTATCAGCCAGAAAGTCTTCGTGAGACCTCTCCGAACACAATCTTATCTGATGGCTCTATGTACGTTCGCAACGATTTAGACGAACGCTCAGACATGGAAGGCAATATCTACGCGTCTGGTCCAATCATTAAAGATACTTTGTTCTTCTACGCTATCTACAACCCGCGTGATATTGAAAGCAATTACACGTCAGGGGAAGGCAGCAACTTCAACGAAGCAACAGCTGACGATGCGTTCTATGGTGGTAAACTTGATTGGCAAATCAACAGCAACCACTTAGTAGAATTACTAGCGTTCTCGGATTCTTCTACTACAGAGACTGATGCTTATCGTTTAGCAGCTGATGGTTCGCGCTCTTACACTTCAACTTCTTATGAAGAGTCAGGCGGCGACAACTGGTCTGTTAAATACACTGGTTACTTGACTGACGACCTAACTGTTTCTGCGTTGTACGGCGAAAACTCGTACGACTTGACTTCAAGCAGTAACGTACAGGCTGATTGTAACTTCGTATACGACTTACGTGATAGCGCGCCATTAGGCACGTTCGCAGGCTGTATCGGTAGCCCAGGTTACCTAACAGAAGAAGGTGAGGATACTCGTGAAGCGATGCGTATCGACTTCGAATGGTACCTCGGTGACCACTTACTGCGCTTCGGTTATGACACCGAAACTAATACCTCAGAAGCACTTGAAGGTTACTCTGGTCCAGACGGTAAATTCGTTTACCTTCGTGACGGTGTTGCAGGCGGCCAGTTAGACAACGGCGCTAGCATCCCAGCAGGCGTAACTCAGTACATCGAAGAACGTGTACGTACTGTTGAAGGTAGCTTCGAGACTGAAAACCAAGCATTGTACGTTGAAGACGTTTGGACAGTTACTGATAAGTTGACTGCAACGATCGGTTTACGTTATGACTCGTTCGAAAACAAGAACGGTAATGGCGATACTTTCGTAAAAGTTGACAACATGTATGCTCCGCGTCTTGGCTTGTCATATGACATCAATGGCGACGGCCAATCAAAAGTGTTCGCAAACGTAGGTCGTTACTACTTGCCAGTAGCAAGTAACACTAACGTACGTATGTCTGGTAACGAATACGATGTAACTCAGTACTTCGCATTGGCAGGTACTTCAATTGAACAGTATAACGGTAACGACTACCTGACTTACACTAAAGGCGACAAGATTGGCGACGACCGTGTAAACGCAGACGGTACAGTTCCAAACACTCGTTCATTTGTTGACCAAGACCTTGACCCAATGTACCAAGACGAGTACATCCTCGGTTATGAAGCGGCATTCGCTGAAAACTGGAGCTGGGGTGTTCGTGGTATCCGTCGTGAATTGAACGGTGCTATCGACGATATGAGCGTTGAGTCATACTTAGACGACACTTATGGTTGTCACGGTAGCAGCTCATATGTACTTGGTAACCCAGGTGAAGTAGCAACTATCTTTGCTGATACAGATTGTGATGCAAGTACTGATCTTGAAAAAATCGACATCGACTTAGCTGAGCTTGGCTTCCCAGAAGGTCAACGTTCTTACAACGCTGTTGAGTTAACCCTAGCGAAAGCATGGGATGGCAAATGGTCATTGAACGCATCATACACTTGGGCTCAAAGCTACGGTAACACCGAAGGTTTGGTTAAATCTGATATCGCTCAAGACGATGCTGGTATTACCCAGGACTTCGACTTTGCAGAGTTGATGGATGGTGCTTACGGTTACTTGCCGAACGACCGTCGTCATACTTTCAAAGCGTACGGTGCTTATGCATTGACTGAGAGCTTCCGTGTAGGTGCAAACTTCACACTAAGTTCAGGTCGTCCATTGAACGCATTCGGTATCGGTCACCCGAACGGTGTACCTTCATACGGCGATACGTTCTACGTATGTACAGCTAACTGTACTAACGATGACGTCGCTAACGATTACGTTCAAATCTCACGTGGTACTTACGGTCGCACCGACTGGACTCCAACCTTGGATCTTAACGCGACTTACGTGACTGAATGGGCAGGTGCTGAAGTTGAATTCCGCGCAGACGTATACAACGTATTGAACACTTCTTCTGTTCAACGTCGTAACGAATTCGCAGAAGACGCATTCCCTGGCGATCCTAACAAACGTTTCATGGCACCGGTTGCTTACCAAACGCCTCGTTACGTTCAGTTGAGCGCTGGTATCAAGTTCTAATAGAACTTTCAGTTTACACTGAATACAAAAAGCCACCCTTCGGGGTGGTTTTTTTTTGCCCTTCATTTTACCTATCTTTGTATTGTTAGATTCTCATCTCGGTCGTCGTCGCATTGTCAAACACTATAGATTAAATTTAATTACAAAAAAGTCACAAAGTGTTTACATAAAAATAACTTCTTGCTAAATTCAAATTGCCTCAAACATATTTTGAGGTAAAAAACAATAAAGTTCCGGGGAGTTTCAACTCATGAAAAGCACAACTTTTCGTAAAAGTTTGTTGGCTGCAACCATTGCAGGTGTATTTAGCATGCCTGCGTTGGCGCAGGACCAGCAAGATCCTGCTTCTGATGATCAACAAGCAGAAGAAGTAGCCGAGCGCATTCAGGTAACAGGTTCTCGTATTCCACAATCAGCAAACGTTGTGAGTTCGAGCCCAATTTCTCAGGTTACCTCCGAGGAATTCGAATTCTCGGGTAACGTGCGTACCGAAGACTTGGTGAACGACTTACCACAAGTATTCCCAGGTCAAACATCAACTGATTCAAACGGTGCTACGGGTACCGCAACTATTTCACTGCGTGGCTTAGGCTCTAACCGTACACTCGTTCTAATGAATGGACGTCGCTTGGTAATGGGGTCACCATTACAGGGCGCTATCGCACCTGACTTAAACCAAATTCCAGGCGCGTTGGTTGAAAACGTAGAACTGTTAACCGGTGGTGCATCGGCTACTTACGGTTCTGACGCTGTGGCAGGTGTTGTTAACTTCATCATGAAAGATGATTTCGAAGGCGTGAAGTTAGACTATCAACACAGCTTCTATCAATATAATAACCCGAATGACAACGATGTGGCGCAATCAGCCCGTGATGCGAACTTTGATTTAGCACCAGGTTCTGGCCGCGATGGTCATATGAACGACTTCTCAATTATTTGGGGTGTTAACGCAGATGACGGCAAGGGCAACATCACCGGTTATGCGACTTACCGCGACATTAAAGCCGTAACTCAGGACAACCGCGATTACAGTATCTGTTCGCTCGCCGGTGGTCCGGGTGCATACTCGTGCGGTGGTTCAGGTACTATCCCTGATGGTCGATTAACGGACTTCGTCGATTACGACTACTACATCGATCAAGGTACTTTCCAAGAGTATGATGGCCGCTTGTATAATTTTGGTCCACGTAACTATTTCCAACGTCCAGATGAACGTGTCACTTTAGGTGCCTTCGGTCACTATGAAATCAACAAAAACATGGAGTTTTTTGGTGAAGTTGGTTTTGTTAAAGACCGCAGCGTATCTCAGATTGCAGAATCAGGTGCGTTCTTCCCGCAGGTTGACTTAAGCTGTGACAACCCATTCTTGTCTGAACAACAAGCGGGTGTTATCTGTGGTCCTGGTGGTCCTGCTGGCGCATCGGGCGATCCGAATGTGTGGGAAGGCGTTTATATCGGTAAACGTAACGTCGAAGGTGGTCCACGTCAGAACGATATCCAACACTTGTCTTATCGCGGTGTGTTTGGTATCCGCGGTTACCTAAATGACACTTGGAGTTACGACGTATCCGCTAACTTCGGTAACGTAACGCTAAGTTCAACCTACCTAAACGACTTAAGTATCAATAACATTGGTCGTGCATTGAATGTCACCACTGATCCTGATACCGGTGAGGCTGTTTGTACCGCAGCACTGAGTGGCGTTGATCCAAACTGTGTGCCTTGGAATATCTTTGCACCGAACATCAGCCAAGAAGCACTCGATTACCTCACGCTGCCGCTGTACGCGAATGGTGAAACTAACTTACGCGAGTATACTGCGTATGCAATTGGTAACCTAGGTGACTATGGTGTGCGCAGTCCATGGGCTGTGGGTGGTGTCGAGCTACTTATTGGTGCAACTACACGTAGCGAAGAGCTCATTTTCCAACCGGATAGTGGCTTCACTTCAGGTGATGGTGCCGGTCAAGGTGGTCCTACCATCGGTGTTTCAGGTAGCTTGAGTGTTGATGAGATCTTCTCAGAAGCGAAAATCTACTTAGTAGAAGGCGCAGACTGGGCGGATACGTTAACCATGGACTTGGGTTATCGTTATTCTGAGTACTCTACGGCGAAAGAGACCGATACATACAAAGTAGCATTGGGTTGGGATATTAATGAAACGTGGAAAGTACGTGGTAGTTTCCAACGTTCAGCGCGTCATGCGAATATCCGTGAGTTGTATAGCGCACAATCAATTGGCTTGTATGACATGGACTCTGATCCGTGTGCGGGTGCGAATCCAGAGGCCACATTGGAACAGTGTCAGCGTTCTGGTGTCACTTCTGCACAATACGGCAGTATTCCGCAAAGCCCGGCTAACCAGTACAATGCTATCTTTGGTGGTAACCCAGACCTAGAGCCTGAAACTTCAGACACTATTTCTGCCGGTTTCGTTTATCGCACCATGGACGGCGATTTCGATGTGTCAGTTGACTACTTCGATATCAAGGTTGAAGATGCGATTGGTATTGTGGCTGCAGAGACTACGCTGGACCTTTGCTTAGACACTGGCGACGCACAGTTCTGTGACCTCATTAATCGTGGTCCGGATACAGGTTCTTTGTGGTTGGCTCAAGATAATATCGTAGCGACCAACGTGAACATTGGTTTTGAACAGCGTTCTGGTTTCGATGTTAACTCAAGCTACACTGTGCGCTTTGATAACGACTTAGGTAAATTGAAGTTTAACTTGGTAGGTACTTACTTCACCAAGTTCGATACTCAGCCTGTCGTTGGTCTTCGTGTGTATGAATGTGCGGGCTACTGGGGTGGCGTCTGTGGCGCTCCAAACCCAGAATGGCAACACAACTTACGTACTACTTGGGAAAATAACGATGGTTTAGCGATTTCTGCTAACTGGCGTTACCTCGGTGAGACTGCGCAGTTGGATGGCGGCGCTCAAGATATCGAATCTGAAAGCTACCTTGATTTGACTGCTCGTTATCGTTGGGGCGACAACACGACTATCAGTGTTGGTGTGAACAACGTACTTGAGAATGATCCTCCGTACCTAACAGGTGCGCCAGGCAGCAACGGTAACACGTATCCAGGTTACTTTGATGCATTGGGTCGTTACGTGTTTGCGAGCATCTCTTATCAGTTCATGTAAGTTAACATTAAGCTTCGACTTAACAATAAAGGGCAGCCTTCGGGCTGCCCTTTTTACATTATTTATACAGCTGTTAGTAATAAATTAAACATATGACTAACTAGTAATCATTTAGACTAAAAAGTGGTCAAACAGATCATTATTTGCAGTCATTTAGTTGAATTTACCCCCTACTAGCGTTAAAAGTTCTGCACGGTATTTCTAAGACCTCAACTTAGCGATGCCTTCTAATTCAAGTCGCGAACTTGGTTCATGACAGAATAAGAACATACACCAGGGAGTAAAAACATGACTAACAGTACCTTCCGCAAGAGCCTCACCGCTCTAGCTGTGGCGGGCAGTTTAGCTGCACCAGCATTAGCCGTAGCTCAGGATAACTCGGATGTTGAAGCAAAAAACAACATTGAAAAGATTCAAGTAACGGGTTCACGCATTAAGCGTTCAGACCTAGAGAGCGCTTCTCCTGTAGAAGTTATTTCAGCAGAGCAATTGACTGACCAAGGTCGCTTATCTGTATCAGACGCATTGCGTAACTTAACCTCTAACTCTTTCGGTTCGTTTGTACCTAGCTCAGGTAGCACGGCGCAATCGCAATCAACTGTTAACCTCTTAGGTGTTGGTGCGAGTCGTACCTTGGTACTTTTAGACGGCAAACGTGTTGCCGGTTCACCATCGCTTGGCGGTTCTTCTGCAAACTTGAGCACCATTCCAATGGCTGCTGTTGAGCGTATCGAAGTTTTGAAAGACGGTGCTTCTGCGGTATACGGTTCTGACGCTGTTGCAGGTGTTGTAAACATCATTTTAAAAGACGACTTTGAAGGTGTTGCAATTAACACCCAAGTCGGTCGTCCAGAAGCTGAAGGTGGCGATAACGAAAGCTTCAGTATTACTGCGGGTACTTCTTCTGACCGCGGTAACTTGACCATGGTATTTGAGCATCAGACGCGTGATGCGATTTTCGACCGTGATCGCCCTTATACTGCACCGCAAATGAACGATGAAAACGGCGATGGCCTAATCTCGATTTATGATGAGACCATCGGTATCTCATACTACGGTGCAACACTTGTAAACCCTCAGGGCAACTACGAAGCGTCACCGCTATGTGGCGACCTAGCAAACAACGTAGACGGTTTCGTAGGTGTACTTGACCAAGGCACTTCGTTCGGCGGTGTTGGCGGCGGTACTGTCTGTGGTTATGCATTCGCAGGCGGCTCGACAAACATGGCGTCTACCGATCGTAATTCATTGATGGTGAATGGTAATTACCAAATTACTGATGACATCGAGATGTATATGCGTGGTTTGTTCGCCAAGAACAGCTCTTTTGGTCGTTATGCGCCCGCCGCTGCGCCGTGGGAAAACATCCCAGCAGACGCATCACACAACCCATATGATGAAGAGCTTGAAATAGGTTACTTCCGTTGGTACCCAGTGGGCAATCGCGACGGTTATGTTGATGACTATCAGCAAGACTATGTTGTCGGGTTCCGTGGTTTCGCACTGGATAACATCGACTGGGAAGTTTACTACCAGCGCGCTGAAATGGACTATAAAACAGTCGGCCGTGATTACTTAAGCAACTCAGCCCTTAATTGGTTAGCCGCTGAAGGTGAAGATCCATTTTCGGACGCTAACTCTGATAAGCTTGGCATCACTACCTTGACTGAAGGTAAGACAATTTTCGATCACTACTATGCAGGCTTCGGCTTCAATGCAGGTGAATTACCTGGTGGTATGGTTTCTCACTACGTAGGTTGGGAAATGTATGACCAAGTATTCGAAAACAGCTACGACGCACAGTCTGAAGCGGGCTTAGTTGGCGGCGGCGCAGGTAACTCTGCTTCTGAAGATCGTAACGTTCAAGCGTACTTCTACGAAGTTGCTATGCCATTCACTTACGATCTGACTGTAAGTGCTGCTTTCCGTTATGATGATTACAGTGACTTCGGTACTGCAACAACAAGCAGTTTGAAAGCCGAATATCGTCCAATTGACGACTTGTTGATTCGAGCATCATACAGTGAAGGTTTCCGTGCACCTTCACTTGAAGAGCTTTCTGCACAAGATCAGTACTCAGCAACTTATGCGTACGACTACGTTGCATGCCAGACTGCCGGCGTTGAGTTAACTGAATGCCCTGAAATCCAAATTGATAACCAGATTCAAAGCAACCGTAACCTCGGTCCAGAAGAGTCTGAGTACATCAACGCGGGTATCGTGTATTCAGGTCTTGATAACTGGGACTTCCGTTTAGATTACTTCGATCTGCAAGTTGAGAACGTCATTTCTGAAGTTACTGTTCAAGACTTGATCAACATCGAGCTTGGTGGCAACTTAGACTCGTTCTTAGCGGCTAACCCTGCGTTCGACCTACAACGTCGTGCAAATGGTTCAATCGATGGTGACGTTTACACGCGTACTGAAAATGGCGCTATCCTAGCGCGTAAAGGTTTCGACTTTGAAATCGCAGCTGAATATCCACTCGGTGCGGGCTTGTTCAACGCGACCTTCGGTACCACGTACATGATGGAAGTTGAAGAAGACGTATACTTTGGCGGTCCTAGCCAAGACATGGCGGGCTCTTCAGGTGCACCTGAGCTACGTTCACAGTTGATGTTGCAATACGCTATCAACGACTTCAACGTCACTTGGACGTCTGACTACATCGACTCAACGGGTGAAACAGACGTGCTCGACACCTCATGTGGCGACGCTAACTGCTTTAACTACAACTTCGTTGGCGAGCTTGAGTCTACGACTTACCACAACGTTACTTTCTCGTACAACTTAGGTCAGTACGGTAAAGCAACATTGGGCGTACGTAACTTGTTCGACGAAGAGCCAGTGCTTAATAGCAGCGGCGAATACACAAATCCTGAACTTTATGTTCGTGGTCACATCGGTCGTGAATTCGTAGCCGGATATCAAATCAAGTTCTAAACGAACTGATTGTTTTAAAAAAGGCTCCTTCGGGAGTCTTTTTTTATGCGTGATTATCGGGGTATGATAGGGACGTTTGTTTAAAACCATAACCACAAGAGCAGTATATGATCAACACTAAAAAACAACTTAACAATGTGTGGGATAGCTATTGGCGGTCAGGAGCGGAGGCAAGTTTCTTAAATAAGAACACATCGCTACAACGCTATCAGATGCGGAAGTTTTGGTTTGAACGCATGAGCGAGTTTGAAGCGAAGTCGCCGATCGTCGATATTGGGTGCGGGAATGGCATTCTGATTGGTTGGCTGAACGAATATAAAAATGAAAAGAACAAGTCAAAGTGGCAATTAATGGGCGTGGATAGCGCGGCATTGAGACCTACTAACGCAGATCTTGATATTCGTGAGCTGACGCCATACCAAAGCTTTAAATTAACTGGCAACAAAAAATTAGGTACCGTGGTCTCGCATTACGGCTTAGAGTACGGTCCATTGGTAGAGGGACTTCAACACCTGCATGGACAACTTAAGAAAGACGGTACGCTCATTGCTCTGGTGCATTCAAATAACTCAACACTAGTGCGCAATAATAAAGCAATTTATGACTTATTGCCGACATTGATACGACATTTAGAGAAGCATGTATATAACTTGTATACATCAATCTTAGAAGCACGTGGAAAGCCGTTAGGTAAGCAAGCGGTTTTGTCGCAGCGTAAGCTCGACCAACTCGCTCATACCCATCGTAATAACCCGACATTTAAGCGTAGTAATTTTATTCCGGCTGTACGCCATGTTTTACAAGCTGCTTCAAACGGTAAGAAACTAGAGGCTCGGCAAGTATACAATGATTTTCTTAACAATATGAAATTTCATTATGCCCAAATGGACGACATGATAAAGGCAGTAGAGCAAGTAAAATCTGCCGATCATCTCGCTCAAGTTGCTGAAAAGGCCGGCTTCAAGCGAGTTATGGTACAAGATGTCGAGTTCCCAGAAACAGGTGAAGTGGGTTTCTGTTTGCAGGTGATCAAATGACGATCAAAAACTGTTAAAAGTGTTATAAAAAAGTTGCCTTTGTTATTAAAATATGTTCTTCTTCTTTCTGAGCGCAGTCTTGTATAGGGCTGCGTTGAATAACGACTCTATAAATAATGTTATTTTGTCGTAATAATAATAAATTATTCGGGGAGACTGAACATGAACGAACAGTCATTATTGGCTCGTTCTATCAGAACGATTCTAATGGCGGGTGTGAGCTCTGCGTTTATCGCAGCACCTGCATTAGCACAAGACTCACAGCAAGACGTTGACGTTAATGGCGTTCAACAGACTCAACAAGAAGAGTCATCTGCTGAAGAGCAAGTCGAGCGTATTCAGGTAACGGGTTCTCGTATCCGTACTGATAGCTTTGCTAACGAAACACCAATCGACATCATTTCTGCTGAACAAGCAACTGAGCAAGGTCTTAACACCTTGGGTGAATTGTTGCGTACCAGTACTGTTGCTGCCGGTTCTAGCCAGATCACTTCTGCTTTAACCGTTGGTTACGTGACTTCAGGTGGTGCGGGTGCTGAAACAATCTCAATGCGTGGTTTGGGTGCAAACCGTACGTTGGTATTGTTGAATGGCCGTCGTGCTGGACCTGCGGGTACACGTGGTCAAGTATCATCTTTTGATATGAACGCATTACCGATCTCTGCGATCGAGCGTGTTGAAGTACTTAAAGATGGTGCGTCTTCACTTTACGGTTCTGACGCGGTTGCGGGTGTTATCAACATCATCACCAAAAAAGGTGATGAGAGCTCGTTAACTGTTGACTTGAGCCAGCCTTTCGAATCAGGCGGTGAGCGTCAGCGTATCAACGCTTCAATCGGTGAAACCTTTGATAAAGGTTCAATTCGTTTCGTAGTTGACTACAACGTACAGCGTGAATTGAAGCGTGGCGACCGTGACTTCTTCGATTGTTCTGAGCGTTTATTGTACAACGAAGATGGTAGCCGTGCCGATCCGATCGATCCACGTACTGGTGACTATCACTGTAACGATGCAGGCTATGGCTTATGGTTGTACCCAGCAGGCGCAAGCAACGTATTCTCTGGCGGTAAAGCGTTCTTTGACTACGACGGCTTCTTGGCTGCAAATGGCTATGACAGCATTAACCAAACAGCTCAAGGTCCAGGCGACTTAATGGGTCCAGACGGTTTCTATCAAGGTAACTACAGCAAAGAAACAGTAGGCCTTTGGAACTTGCGTCATCCATTCCTTGATAATGAATCAATGGTTCCTGAAACCAAAACGGCTTCAGTATTTATCCAAGGTGACTACAGCCTGACTGACACAATCAATGCATACGGTGAGTTGTTGCACAGTTCACGTAACACCGAAACCCAAGCATATCGTCAGTTCTGGACTGCTGATATTCCTGTACAATTTGCAGACGCTTATGATGGCTGGTCAGGTAACGCAGGTATCATGCCTGTAGCATTGACTGATCACTATGGTAGCGATACTACTGTTGACTACACCCGTTTCGTAGGTGGTTTAGAAGGTAGCATCGGTTTCTGGGATTGGGATATCTCTTATCAGAACAGCTATAACAAAGGTACTTACGGAAACAAGGTTATCTTCCGTGACTCTATGTTGATGGCTCAAGGTCACGTAGCAGACGGCACTAGCTGTAATGGCGAAGTGACTGCTATCTCAGGCAAAACCTGTGTAGACGTTCCATGGACCGATCCACAGTTCTTGTATGGCAACCCTTCTGATGAAGTACGTAACTTCTTGTTCGGCTATGAAGAAGGCGAGACTATCTATAAGCAACAAACACTTGAAGCTTATATCACAGGCGATTTGTTCACTTTACCAGCAGGCGCTGTAGGTGCGGCATTCGGTGCATCATATCAACGTGATGAAATCGATGACCAACCGGGTGTACACAGCTCAAGCGGCAACTCTTGGGGTCTTTCAAGTGCAAGCCGTACCGCGGGTTCACAAAACTCACGCGCTGTATTTGGTGAGGTTCGTGTACCTGTCGTTGCAGACACCGCATATGCTAACCGCATTGACTTAACCGGTTCTGCACGTTGGACTGACGTTTCAACTTACGGCAGCGATACTACGTTCAAACTTGGTTTGAACTGGGAAATCAACGATGACTGGCGTATCCGTGCATCACGTGGTACTTCGTTCCGTTCACCTGCATTGTTCGAGCTATACTTAGCTGGTCAAACAGGTTTCGGTGGCCAGATGTCTGTTGACCCTTGTTATGACTACGGCAACCGTTACGAGCAAGGTACTGTAACTGAAACTGTTTACCAAAACTGTTTAGCTTCAGGCGTTCCTGAAACTTATGACGGTTCTAACAGCAGCAGTGCTACTTTGGTAACTTCTGGTGGTGCAGGCAACTTGTCAGCTGAAACTTCAGTTGCAGAAAGCGCTGGTATCGTTTGGACAAGCTCTGACGACGTATTCGCAGTGTCTGTTGATTACTACAACGTTGACATCAGCAACCAAATCACCTCATTAGGCGGTTCAGAAATCACTGGTACTTGTTACCGTTCACAAGACTTCCCGAACGATCCATTGTGTGACTTGTTCACACGTCGTGACGGTACTGACGGTGACTGGGGTATCGATGTTGTTAACGGCGGTTACGTGAACGTTGCTAGCCAAGGTACACGTGGCGTTGACTTCAACTTCACTTACCAAGATGACTTCGAGTTTGGTACTTTACGTTTCGATATCGAGCACACTGCTCAAATCGACCAAACTTACCAGTTGTTCTCAGACAGCGAAGTTGACCAGTACATCGGCGAAATCGGTTATCCGAAGCACGTTGGTTTGATTACTGCGACTTGGGCGCGTGATGACTGGAGCTTAACGTGGACTACTCGTTACGTTGATAAAGTTAACGACTACGAGTACTACGGCGACACTAACGAAACCACTTACTGGGGCGACCCTGTGACTTTCGTAGCTGACGTACCTCGTGTGTTCTATCACACATTGTCAGGTAACATGACTTTCGCAGACAACTTTGATGTGACTGTCGGTGTTGCTAACTTGTTTGATAAAGAGCCACCTAATGTATCTCCTGCATACGTACGTGCAGTAGGTAATGCGGTTCTTTACTCACAGTATGACAACCTAGGTCGTCGCGTATTTGCGAACGTAACTTATAACTTCTAATCATTCTTTAGCAATGATGAAGTAAAGGTAGAGCCTCCGCTTGCGGGGGCTCTTTTATTATTTCTAGGGTGAACTTATGAAAAAGCTCATTTCTTTTGTTGTCGCTGCGGCTGTGGCTTTGCCGGTTTCAGTGATGGCACAAGTAAAAGAGGACGTGCTTACCAAGTACGCAAAGCCTTCGCAGTTTTTGGATATCAAAATTTCACCAGAGGGCAATTATCTAGCCGCTACCTCACGTACGGATGAAGGTAAGGTTCGTCTGACAGTGCTTGATATCAACGATAAAAAAGTACTATCGATGACAGAGGGACAAGGTAACGAGTCTGTCGCTAGCTTTAATTGGGCCAATGATGATCGTCTTGTTATGTCGATGGCACGAGAAGTTGGCTCGCTCGATGCGCCTATTCCAACGGGCGAAATCTTTGCGATGGATGCCGACGGTGGTAACCAGAAAATATTGACCGGACCGCGTTCTGATGACGGTGACTATCGTTTTGCTCAGATTATCGACTTTTTACCTGATGAGCCTAATCAGGTGATGATTTATAGTGTTCGTATGATGTCTAACGAACCCTACATCGACCTGTACCGAATGAAGCTTGATTCGGGACGTAAGCGCGCTGAAGGCCGTATTCCGCTGCGCCGATATAAAAGTACGAATGTCAGTGTCCTACTCGATGATGAGGGGGTATCACGTATTGCTGTAGGTACCGACCCGGATAATCGTAACCAGTTGGTTATGATGACTCGTGACGGTGCAAACGAGGAGTGGGAAGTCGCTAACACGTACTTCGAAGAGGAAGGCCACTTCACTCCGATGGAGATCATGCCCGATGGACATACGGTGATCGGTACGTCGACTCGCTCAAGCGATACTTCAGCGATTGTGAGCTATGACCTGAACACGCATGAAAGCACAGTCATTGCTGAGCATCCTAAAACCGATATCGCGCCGATCTTCAGTTTGAAAAACGGACGTAATAACGAGTTAATTGGTGGTGCTTACGAGTACGATGCCATCGATGCGGTATTTTTCCAAGGCGTAAAAGATAAGCAGTTTGCTAATATTACGCAAAGCATTATTCGAGCATTCCCAAACCGTTCAGTCGGGATTCGCTCGGCAACGCTCGATAACTCTAAAATGGTGATTACCGTCTCGTCCGCTAATCATCCAGCTGAATTTTATCTGTATGACGCAGAAAAAGGCGCGCTGTCGATGATCACTCAGGCGCGTCCTTGGTTAGACAAACAGGCCATGCCGGAAACGCAGATTATCACCTATCAGGCGCGTGATGGCTTGAAAATTCACGGCTTACTGACATTACCACCAGGTAAAGAGGCAAAAGACTTGCCGTTGATTCTTTTACCTCATGGTGGACCTCACGGTATTCGTGATTCACTGACGAACCTAGATACTGACGCGAAAGTATTGGCAGAGCATGGTTACGCAGTATTGCAGCCAAATTTCCGTGGTTCAGGTGGTTACGGTAATGAGTTTCTCACTAAAGGTTATAAAAAGTGGGGAACGACGATGATCGATGATATGACCGACGGTGTCGATTATCTTATCGAGAAAGGTATCGCCGATCCTGAGCGTATGTGTGTTTATGGCGCCTCGTATGGTGGCTATGCTGCGCTGATGAGCGTTATCCGTGAACCTAAAAAGTATAAATGTACCATTGGGTTTGTCGGTGTATATGACCTCAACTTGATGTTCCAAGAGGGAGATATCTCTGAAGCTAAAGCGGGTGTTAACTACTTGAGTAAAGTGTTGCCAACCGATAAAGCAGAGCGTGAATCTCAGTCACCTGTGCATCAAGTCGACAAACTCGAAGTGCCGGTGTTCATTATCCAAGGTGGACGCGATGTGCGTGTACCGAAAGAACATGCGTTCCGTTTGCGTGACGCGCTTGAGAAGCGCAACCATACCTACGAATGGCTGCTTAAGCCAGGCGAGGGTCATGGTTTCTATAAGCCGGAAAATAACATCGAACGTTGGAACAAAATGCTCGTATTCCTTGATAAATATATCAACGAATAATCCGCTTTTCTCGTTCCATACAACAGCCAGCATTTGCTGGCTGTTTTTTCTTACAGACAAGACGGCATCGGCTTCTCGGCAGACTCACTGATATTGCTATATTGAGTTGATTTAATCCCTATTAAAGAGTTTTTTAATGGTGATACTGTCTTGTTAGTCACAAAATATCCCATCTTAAGCTGGGTGCCATACCATCATGTGCTAAACCTTTATGAGCCTGATGGATGCTGGCGCGCAATGGATAACGTATTTCCCGTAAGGATGGTCGGTAAAATCGTTTTTGTCCCCTTAAGTGATGTCATTTGTATCAAAGGGGCTGCCAATTACGTTGAGGTTCATACACCGCAAGAGCGTATGCTTCATCGCGACACAATGAAAAATGTGGCCGACACGCTCAGTGCCGCGGACTTTCATCGTGTTCACCGCAGCGTCATTGTTAACTTAAATCATGTAAGAGAGATCACCAGTGAGTTAGGAAGGCTGACTTTATTGGTGCTTAGTAACGGTGACGAAGTGCGTATTGGTCAATCTTACCGCGACAGTTTGTTTAAACGACTGGGAATTTCTTCAGCGAGCTAAACTCCTAAATTTTTTTCATCTCAAGCCGATAGGATACCATTACTCTTAATAACGAGATGTCCTATGCGTGTATTGGCTATTTTAGTCGGCTTAATGATTCTGCCGGCACAGGCACACTCAATTAGTCCCTATGATGAAATTGCTGATCGCTTGTCTCAGCAACTGGTGCAACAGTTAAATGATCATCCCGCTCGTCATGAACATGCTCAGTTAGGCATTACCCGTTGGGTCATGTCGGATACGCTCGCGTTGCCTCAACCTGAAAACGCACTGTACTCAGTCAGCCATGAATTGAGCGAAGCATTGTATAGTCATCTCGCCGAACGCAAGGTCAAGCTTATTGACTTTCGCGCTCAGAATGGTGTGACGCTGACATCTGCGGGGGCGACGATGCTGACCAATGATAAACAGCAGTTAAATCTTAATCCCAACTTAGACTGGGTATTAGTGGGGACCATGAGTCGAGAAGAGGACGGTGTCATGCTCAGTGTGCGTGTGCTCGACCGTCGTTCGCAATCCGTGCTGGCCGCGGCAAATCACTATGTGCCCAAGCATTTGTACTGGACCAACAAGGGTGCCGAGATAGTCAATGGGCATTTGCAGAGAAGTCGTTAGGAGAGAGCTATGCGTTTTACAATAATCTTCATGACAGCACTGACAGTGAACGCTTGTACGGTTTTGCCTAAGCCCGAGCCTAAAGCTGAGCTGACTGAAACAACATCGACCGCCGTGCCTGCACCAACCAATACATTTAGTGTGCAACTGGCGGAGCAATTGGTAAACAACAGTCGTGTTGATTTAGCAAAGGCGCATGTGGCCGTTACCGACTTAGTCGGGGTCCAGTCGTCCTATAATAATGCGACAGCGTTCGCGCAAGTGATGTCTGAGCAATTACGTGGAGAACTTGCTTATCGTCAGGTTCCGATTATCGATTACAAAACGACGGAATTTATCCGTGTCACGCCGCAGGGTGATTTCGCTTTAACGCGCGACTATCTTGAGATTGACGAAATCCTACCCATCACTCATGTTGTTGTAGGTACCTATAGTCACTATCGTGACGGCGTGTTGGCGAGCGCGCGTTTGGTGGACATTAACAATAAACATGTGGTGAGCACGGGTTCTGTTTACATTCCAAGCCGTGTCATCGAACGTTTGGACGAACCTAATACGCAACCTATTATTCGTTGATCTGGCTTAATCGCGCTTTCGTAGTCTAATATCTTATAAAATAATAATTTGTTCAGGACAGACTATGAAAGCGTTGCACTCCATTTTAATTTTTCTTGGTTTACTCTCTCTTGTTCTAATCGGCTTGTCCGGCCCGCTTTATCAACTCGAATGGCTCACTTTAGGTGGTGCCTTTACGTTGTTGCGTTGGGCTGTTTATCTTGCCATCGGTGCGGGCATATTAAACATTATTGCGTTATTCGTTCGCCGACCTAAGGGCGCTCGGGCAGGGCTCAGTGTTTTAGCTATTATTGCTTCATTTATTGCGTTTTATTTACCTTATACGCAGTACCAAACGGCAACCTCGGTGCCGCCCATTCATGATATCTCAACGGATACGGTTAACCCGCCTGAATTTGTGGCTATTGCACCGTTGCGTGCTAACGCGCCTAATCCTGTGGAATACGCAGGTGAGGAAACGGCAAAGCAACAGAAAGAAGCGTATCCCGATATTACCACCTATGTTTCCCCCAAATCGCCGGATGAACTGTATCAGCAGGCTTTGACGGTGGCTAAGAATATGGGCTGGGAAATTATCGATACGTCGGATGAACAGCATCGGATTGAGGCAACAGCCACAACAACCTGGTTTGGTTTTAAAGACGACGTGGTGATTCGTATCGAAGCGCAAAATGGTGAGACGCTGCTCGATATTCGCAGTAAGTCACGCGTGGGTCGCAGTGATGTGGGAAAAAATGCCGAACGTATTCGCTCTTTCTTAAGTCAGCTATAAAAAGGATTTCCCGATGAAGTACGCTTGGTTGGCACTACTTCCGGTGTCGGTAATGGCACAAGAACCTATCGAAATTATCGAGGTCACCGGCGAAGGGGACACCTTGGTATTGCCGAGTGAAGAACCGGTCGAAGGGCTGTTTGGCTTGTCCGATGTATTACAGGAAATCCCGCGCTCGGCCACCATGATATCACGCTCGCTGATGGATCAAGCGGCAATTAATGATCTACATGATATCGCTCGGTTTGCCCCCAACAGTTTTGCTGCGGCGGGTTTTGGTAATCCATCACTCCCGAGTATGCGTGGGCAACTCGGTGAGTTATTCGAGGCGGGTATGCGCCGTCAAGCCGGTAACAACGGCTTGGGTGTGCCAATGTCGTTTAATAGTATCGAAGGGATTGCCGTAGTGAAAGGAGCGCCACCGGTGATGCTCGGTACGACTCAGCGCGTCGGTGGCTTTGTTAATTTGTTGCCGAAAAAGGCACTGACAGATAAAGAGCGCTCACGGGTTCGCGGTGAATGGGGTCAGTGGAGTCAATATCGTCTGCAACTCGACCATAACGAAGTGCTAAAGCGTGATAAGCATGGGTTACGTGTCAGTGCTGAGTTTGTCGACCACGATAGCTTTTACGATTATACCTCGACTCGCAGTGATGACGTATTTGTCGCCTACCGCTTTACGCCGAACAGCCGCACGGAGTGGGATGTCTGGCTTGAGTACTATGATGTCGAGTGGACCGACAACGCGGGTATCAACCGTCCCACCCAAGCGCTCATTGATGACAACCTTTATATTACCGGACAAGGTGTACAGCCTAATGGTTCTACCGTGCCAGGTGCATACGCTGTTGTCAGCCCGACGGGTCAGGTGGAAATTGATCGCAGCCGCGTACTGACCGATCCGGCGGATATCAATAATGCCAAAACGACGTTGGTTCATTCGACGTTTCAGCAGCAATGGTCTGACGCACTTATTTTTGTAAACCGGACGTATTATCAATACTTAGAGCGAGAAGGCATTAACCAAAACAGCTTTGTTGAAATTATTGATGGCGCACATACATTCGAAAACCGTGCTGAGTTGCACATTAACGATCACACGATCGTAGGCATCAACTTACGTGTCAATGATGTATTGGGTTACAGCCAGTTCAGTACGGAAGCCGATTTACCGACTGACCTCACCGGTCCTATCTCAAATCGGCGTATTCCGCTGACAGCAGCGCAACAAGCCCAATTAGTGGAGTTGCGTCCCGGCTTGTTTGTTTCACCAGGCACTAACTATGACAACGATGGCGACGGCGTGGGCGATTATATCTTATCGGATACCACCGACTCATTAAGCCAACAATGGGGTCTGTTCGCACAGCATGATCTGGCGCTGACTGAGCGTTGGCAAGTTACCGCAGGAGCACGGCTTGATTACTACGATGTGACCGCTAAAGATCCGCTGCCACCCGCTGGGTTTGAAGCGGCCGAGGACAGTTACAGTGACTGGTTGAGTGCGGTCAGCTTGTCGTCTCAGTATCAAATTTCAACGGCGGTGATGGTTTACGCATCGGCTTACGAAAGTGACTCGACTTCGAATTCAATGGCAGGCGGTACGGTTTTAAACGCGAATCAAGTCATTGATTCACAGAATTTCGCCACCGAAAATACATTGTATGAGATCGGTATCAAAATAGCGCCAGTCAACAGTCGTTGGTATACCGATGTGGTGGTATTTGATCAAACACGTAGCTTGCGCAACCGTGATGGTTCTAATAGTGGTATTGCCACACAGGGTGTCGAGGCGCAGTGGAACTATCGTAATGAAAACGGCTTCTGGGCAACACTGGCGGCTAGCTACTTAGATGCGCACTATGATAATTCGGCTGCGTTTCAAGATACGCGTCAAGTCGCGGACTTGTTTGATAATTCACGACCGGACATTATCAATGGTACCGGTGTAGGTGCGCCTAACTTTGCGGCCTTTCCAGCCTCGAACCAACGTTTGCAAGGCGTTCCTGAAGTGCAAGCGTCCGCCGTCGCAGGTTGGCAACTAACACCACAGTGGTCGGTGGGTGGTGATTTGAGTTATACCCAGAGCTATCCGCTTGATTACCTGCAGACTGTGATGATTCGTGATCAGTATATGTTGAATTTAAATGCAACTTATCAAGTGACTGCCCAATTGAGTGCGCGTTTAGATGTGTTCAATGCAACGGATGAAGAAAATTGGTTACCGGTGTTTGAGGGCGGCTATTTCGGCTCCACACTCGCCTTTCCATCACTCCCGCGCCACGCGCAGCTGACTGTTGATTACCGCTTTTAGAAGGAGCTGTTATGTCTGTAAAAAAAATTCTGCTGGCGCTGGTGATTATCGCGGCCGTTGTCGCCGCGGTAATGTTCGATGTTACGCAGTATCTCAATCTTGATACGCTAAAAGCGCAGCAAACACGTGTTAATGGCTGGTTTGAGGCGGAACCGTTACTGACTTTTGCTATCTACTTTGTCGCTTATGTTTTGGTCACTGCATTATCGATTCCGGGTGCCACGATCCTAACCTTAGGTGCCGGTGCCATTTTTGGACTCGGCTGGGGGTTGCTACTAGCCAGCTTTGCCAGTTCGGTCGGTGCTTTGCTGGCCTTTTTAAGTGCACGCTTTTTATTAAAAGACTGGGTGCAAAACAAGTTTGGTCAGCGGCTCGAGGCGATCAATCGCGGCGTAAAGCGTGACGGCGCCTTTTATCTGTTGAGTTTACGGCTGGTGCCCATTTTTCCGTTCTTTGTGATTAATCTGGCTTTAGGTCTTACACAGATTCGAACATGGACATTCTATTGGGTGAGTCAAGTCGGCATGTTGTTGGGTACCGTTGTTTATGTCAACGCCGGTACTCAGCTCGCAGAAATTGAACAAGTGGGCGATGTGGTCTCGGCCGATCTCATTGGCGCTTTTGTGTTGTTGGGTATCTTCCCATTACTCGCCAAATGGTTACTTACAGCTATCAAGCGTCGTCGAGCGTTTAAAGGCTTCACCCGCCCTAAACACTACGACAATAATCTTATCGTCATTGGTGCAGGCTCAGCGGGCTTAGTTAGTGCTTACATCGCGGCAACGGTGAAAGCCAAAGTGACCTTAATTGAACGCGACAAAATGGGCGGTGATTGCCTTAATACCGGGTGTGTGCCTTCAAAAGCGTTATTGCATGTGGCTAATCAAGTGCATCACATGCGTCATAGCGATCAGCTTGGTATTAAAGTTGACTCGGTATCTGTGGATTTTCAGCAAGTGCTTGCGCGAGTGCAGCAAGTGATACAGCGTATTGAGCCGCATGATTCGGTCGAGCGCTACCAAGGTTTGGGTGTCAACGTAGAGCTCGGTGAAGCGACCATAAAATCGCCGTGGGAAGTGGAACTCAAGCAAGACGGTGAGTTGCGTCGCTTAACTACTAAACATATCGTAGTGGCGACCGGCGCACGGCCGCTGGTGCCGAACTTACCGGGCATCAACGAAGTAGATTACCTGACATCGGATAACCTGTGGCAGCTCCGCGAGTTACCTAAACGCTTATTGATTTTAGGCGGTGGACCGATTGGTTGCGAAATGGCACAAGCCTTTCAAAGACTGGGCAGTGAGGTACATCTGGTCGAGATGAGTGAGCGCTTGTTGACGAATGAAGACCCAGATACATCGACTTATGTTGCACGTGCGCTTCACGATGATGGCGTTACATTGCACTTGGGTACCCAGGCGAAAGCCTTTAGCCAAACCGAGGAGGGCGTTGAGCTCACGGTGGAAAGTGAGCAAGGAAAGCAGTCATTGCATGCCGATCGGGTGCTGTTGGCGCTTGGCAGACAGGCGAACCTGGAAGGCTTTGGCTTAAAAGAACTGGGCATTGAGCAGGGTAAAACCATACAGGTGGATGAGTTTATGCAAACCAACCTGCCGAATATTTATGCCTGTGGTGATGTTGCCGGCCCGTATCAGTTTACTCACGTTGCTTCACACCAAGCGTGGTATGCCACGGTGAATGCATTGTTTGGTCGTTTCAAACGCTTTCGTGTTGATTACTCGGTGATCCCCTGGGTGACTTATACCTCACCGCAAGTCGCCAACGTGGGTTTGACAGAACAGCAAGCAAAGGCACAGCAGGTTGATTATGAAACCACTTGCTATGACATTGCCGAGCTGGATCGCGCCATAGCCGATGGTAATGCCAACGGACGTGTAAAAGTGCTGACTCAGCCGGGTAAAGACACTATTTTGGGGGTTAATATTGTCGGGCCCCAGGCAGGGGAGTTACTGGCCGAGTTTGTCTTAGCAATGAAGCATGGTATCGGACTTAATAAAATTCTTGGAACCATTCATAGTTACCCCACGCTGGCTGAGGCGAACAAGTATGCAGCGGGTGAGTGGAAGCGCGCGCATGCGCCCGAAAAACTGTTACAGTGGGTTGAGAAACTACACCGATGGTTACGTTCATGAAATATGTGTTTCTACTACTGACCGCGATATCAATAATGGGCTTTCCGACAAACAGTTCGGCACGAGGTAAGCCGACGTCTGTTTATTTTTATGCGTGGGGCGGTAACCCCGCCGTTAATGATTACATTCGCTGGGCAGCCAAGGAACTGCGACCAAAAGGTATTCAGTTACAACACGTGAAGGTGGCTGATATCGCTGAGGTGGTTAAACAATTGGTTGATGGTCAGAGCAACGCCGACTTAATATGGATAAACGGCGAGAACTTTCATGCGTTGAAAGAAGCTGATCGCCTGATGCCGGTACTCACCGAGCTGAATATTAAAGATAGATTGAATGATCAACTGAGTTGGCAAAGCGACTTTGGTGAACCGGTCGCCGATCTTGAAGTACCGTGGGGCGTTGGGCAGTTTTACCTGTTAACCTGTGCAACGTGCTTTGCGGCTGATCACATCAGTGCGGCGGAATTGCTGGAGTATGCGGCCGAGCATCCCGGTCGTATTGCGTATCCGAAACCGCCGGAGTTTCACGGCACCACGTTTTTAAAATCATTATTGCTGTCGCTTTCTGAGCAAGATGAGGTATTTCGCAAGCCCATCGAAGCCGTCGACGCTGCCAAGCTAACAGAACCGTTATGGGCCTACTTAGACGAGTTACAGCCGTTATTATGGCAAGGTGGCGAGAACTACCCATCCAGCGCTGCTCAGCAACTTAATTGGTTTGCTAACAAGCAACTTGACGTCGCGCCGTCGTTTAATCCTAATGAGGTTAAAACGCTCGTCAATCAGGGACGAGTGCCGGCGGGCACCAAGCGAGTTACCCTGGGCTCGGCAGCGATTAGTAATAGTCATTATTTAGCGATTCCAGAGAGCAGTGGTCATCCACAGGCCGCAAAGCAGGTTATTAAGTTTTTCTTATCAGAGGCTGCACAACGCAAAAAAGCTGACTTATCGGGCTGGGGTGACCCGACGGTATTGGATATCGCGCTACTCGATACACCGGCGATGCTGCCAGCCGCAGCGGAGTTTCATGTCAGTTGGCAAGCCTACCTTGAGCAACAATGGCAACAACGTTACCCCCGTTAGCGATGCACCGTCTGGTGCGCCTGGTGATAGCACTCATGTGGCTGATAATACCGCTCGGTGTTGTCGTTTGGCACAATTCAACGACACCGTTTGGAGGGGCGTTGGCTGGCGCGCTCAGCGCGTTAGGTGATAGTGCATGGCTGACTCTACTGGTGACGCTAACTACCAGCGCCCTCGTGTTGATAGCGGCTCTTGCTGGAGCAGGGGGGAAGCACCTCAATGCGACTTGGGCCAGTTTCATTGCTGTGCCCCACGTCGCCTTTGCCATTGGCTTATTGTGGCTGATTAGTCCCTCGGGTTGGCTGGTTCGTGTTGTCGATGCGTTATTGCCCATGTGGCAAGGACCCATACAGTCTAGTTGGCTCAGCGTTAAGAGCACTTTCACCCTGATGGTGGTGCTAATACTCAAGGAGTTGCCATTTTTATTATTAATGGCGCAGGCGAATGCTCAACACATGCCTATTCAACGCTGGCAACAGCAAGCGCAGGCGTTAGGCTATAGTCGCCGCAGATTTTGGTGGTTAATTGTGGTACCGGCGTTACTTAAACGAATCCGTTTGCCGCTATATATTATTGCGATTTACACGGTTTCGGTGGTCGATATTCCGTTACTTGTTGGGCCCAATGCGCCCGCACTCCTTGCTCATGAAGTTTACCAACTTAATTGGCAGTTTACTGATGATACGCAGGCACTGGTCAGTTGGGGCTCGTTGTTTTTAGTCGTTATCGCTGTCGTCAGTGTACTGTTACTGCGCGGGCTAGAGTGGGTATTGCAACGATGGCTCGGGTACCTTGCTTTGACGGGCAAGCGCGTACGCGCTGCTAAAAGCAGCGTCAAACGTATGACTACGCCTTGGTTTTGGGTCCTGTTAGCGATGAGTGTTTTTATCAGCTTGTTACTTCAGTCAGGTCAGCAGTCGTGGTTTTATCCGTCACTATGGCCGCAAGGCTGGCAATGGTCGCGCTGGCTCACCGAGTGGCCTTATATTGCGCCTTTGCTTTACAACACGTGGATACTCGCCGCGCTAAGTGCAACGTTGGCTTGGCTTTCAGCTATTGCGTTACTAGAAGTGCAAGCTCAAGGTCAGCAACATCAACTGCATGGTGGCTGGTTAGCGATGTTGATGATTCCACAGTTAGTCTTGGTTTTGGGCTGGCAGCAGACCATCGGGCCTGATAACGGATTTATTGGGTTGTTATGGTCTCATACTGTGTTTTGTTTTCCTTATGCGTACTTAACATTGCACGGCGCTTACCACGCTTACCCCAGACGGTGGCTCTGGCAGGCACGCAGTTTGGGCTATGGTCCTTGGGCGGCATGGTTTAAAGTATTAGTCCCCATGTTAAAGCGACCACTCGCGTTAGCTTGGGCGATGGCATTTTCTATCAGTGTAGCTCAGTATTTACCAACTCAATGGCTGGCGCCGGTGACCCATCCTACATTGACCACTGAGGCTGTCAGTATTGCATCGGGCGGAGATTGGCGACTCGGCAGTGTCTATGCGCTGGCACAATGGGCGAGTGTTTGGATCGTATTTATGTTGGCTTTATGGGGGACACGTGCTCGAAATTAATCATCTCACTATGGTGTTTAAACACCACCAATTGGTGATTCCAAAGCTATCCGTAGCGGCAGGAGACGTCCTCACATTAACTGGGGCGAGTGGTATTGGTAAATCCAGCTTATTGCAGTGGATACTGGGTGTCGAACAGCCGGATGTAACCATCGAGGGCCAACTGACGTTGAATGGTGATGATTTGGGGCAGTGGCCTATTGAACGGCGGCAAATTGGCTTGGTAACACAGCAGGCCGATTTATTTCCTCACATGACAGTTGCTCAAAACTTGCTTTTTGCTCTACCCAAGAGGCATGCGCAACGACAAGACTGGGTGGCGCAACAATTAAAATCAGTCGACTTAGCGCAATATGCAACGGCGTACCCTGACCAGCTCAGTGGCGGGCAGCGCGCTCGAATCGCATTGCTACGTAGCCTAGCGGCATCGCCGCGAAGTTTATTGTTGGATGAACCCTTTTCGGCGCTTGACGTAAAACTAAGGGAGACCATACGTGAATTTACCTGGTCTAAATTGTTGGCAGCCAACATGCCTGCCATCTTGGTTACCCACGATGCGGCTGATGCGCCGGGGGAAGTGATGAATCTCGAGCAGTATTATTATGATTGACCGCTATCTCATACCTCCGTTACAGCGACTACTTGATAAGCCGGCGAGGTGGCTAGTTAGCCGTGCCGTAACGGCTAATCAGGTTACCTTAGTCGGTTTTTTTATCGGTCTACTCGCACTACCGTTACTGATGGTGGGCGCGTTTGAGCTGGCGCTTATAGCGGTATTGCTCAATCGTCTTGCGGACGGCCTTGATGGCGCCGTGGCTCGGCGCACGCAAACTACCGATGCCGGTGGCTTTTTAGATATCGTACTGGACTTTATTTTCTATCAAGCGGTGGTGGTCGGGTTTATTTTAAATAGTCCACACGAGCATCTGTTACCTGGACTCTTCTTAATGTTGTCTTTCGTTGGCACCGGCACCAGCTTTTTAGCCTTTGCCGTGCAGGCGTCTAAACGAGGCTTGGATAATCCGCATTATCCGAACAAGTCGATGTATTACATGGGCGGACTTGCTGAGGGGTTTGAAACCTTTGCGGTTTTTGTTTTGTTGTGCTTACTGCCTCAACATTTTGGCATCATCGCTTGGCTATTTGGTGCAGTGTGTTGGGTGACAACGGCAACCCGTATTTGGGCGGGATTCAATACGTTAAAGGCACACGAGTAACGCAATGGAAGCATGGATTCGATTAAGCATTTTTGTGGCGGTTTTAGCACTCATGCTCGTGTGGGAGGCGAAACGCCCTAAGCGCAGCGGACGGGTTAACCGTTGGCATCGCTGGCGCAGTCATCTTGGCCTGATTGTCACCTCGAGCGTGTTAATGCGCTTAGTTGTTCCATTGGGGCTGACGGGTATCGCCCTGTGGGCATCCGAACACGACTGGGGTGCCTTTAATCAATTTGAGTTGCCGCTATGGCTCGCCGTGATGGTCAGTATGATTGCATTGGATCTGGTACTGTATTGGCAGCACCGTTTATTCCACCGGGTGCCATGGTTATGGCGTTTACATCGCGTTCATCATGCCGACCCAGACTTTGATGTCACCACAGGCGTGCGTTTTCATCCCATCGAAATGATTTTAAGTTTAGCGATAAAAGCCGCAACCATTCTCATATTGGGCGTACCTGCCACGGCTGTGTTAATTTTTGAGATCATTTTAAACGCCTGCTCGTTGTTTAATCATGGCAATGTACAGTTACCTACGAAGCTTGAGGCAGGCGTTCGTAAAGTGTTGATCACGCAAGAGCTGCATCGTATTCACCATAGCAGTGTTAAGCGTGAAACCAACAGTAACTATGGATTTAGTGTGGTGTGGTGGGATTGGCTGTTTGGTAGTTACACTGACCAATCGCGTGCGGGCTCCGACAACGTCGATATTGGCTTGCGTGAGTTTCGCGAAGAGCAGCGCAATACCCCTTTTTGGACATTACTCCTGCTCCCTTTTAAAGACAAATAAACGCTTGTCAATCAGCTAGTAAGCGTGATACTTCTAACGTAATGGATTACGAAAGATGTGCTCAAGGATTGAGAGATGGCAAGTATGAGTCCAAGGCGTTGGTTTGGTAAAACCAACATGGACGTTCCTCTGCATACACTACAACGGCTCTACGAGCCGCTTCAGTTAGCGATTATTTGTTTTGATCGGCAACGAAACTACTTATGGCATAACACGCATTTCGATACGCTGTTTAAAACGGCTCCTTCTCAGAAACCGCGTTGGCTTATCGAACCACTGACATCGGTCTTCGACAGTGAAACCGCTTCACTTGAAATCGAACACCCCATTCAAGCCGGTAAGACACTCATCGTATACCAACATCGTATCGCGCAGTATCGCTTGCTGACTTTGAGTGATAATCAACAGACCTCTGTTGAGCACGAGCTGAGTCGTTTAGTCGGCGTATTCACACAGCGTTTAGCCGATCGTGCGTTAGAGCCGACGCGGCAGTCGATTACAAAGGTGTTAGAACAAAGCCACGGTCAGATGCCTGATTCTGTAGCGGAGTGTTTAAAAAATCAACGGATCTATATAACACAGGGCTTAGAGTGGCTCTCGTTGATCAATGCTAAACTTAATATACAACCTATTCGTTGGTGCAAGTTAATTGACTCCGTTGAAGAGGCGTTCGCGTTTGAGCTTAGGCGTATTGGCGGTTCAGTCGTCAAAGACTGTCAGCATTCAGCACTCGTGGACGCAAATTTAGCGACGACCCTAGTGTATGAACTGGTCGAAAATGCGATTAAGTTTCGTGATACGTGTGTACCGCTCAAAATTAGTGTTGTTACCGAAGTAACGGAGATGGGTCATTGTCGGTTGATAGTTGAAGACAATGGCATAGGCATTTATTCTGAACTGGACGAGAGAGCGATGCTGCCTTTTCAAAGGGGTAGTGATTTAAGTACGGCCGGCGTCGGCATTGGATTAGCTAAATGTGCGTTGATTGCGATCAGGCATCAAGCTGCTATTAGCGCTTTTCCGATGGGTGAACGCGGAACACGGATTGAAGTCACCTGGCGAACCAGAGCTAGGAACTAAGGGATTAGGCTATGGAATATACCTGTGCGCGTTATGAAATATTCGATAAAAGCCGTATAGCGACTGTCATGGTTGACCGCGATTGCGCAATCACATATGCCAACCAGGGCGCCAAGCTATTACTCGGCGACCATGCGCATTTAGGTCAGCACTTGGCACTTCAGTTGCCATCAGACGAAAAGGAGTTCCTATCGAGCTCTTTTCAGGTGGATGAGCACAGTGGACAGCCTGTTTACTATTGTGCCATTAGCGTTACCGATGATGAGTGCCAACAGTATCTGATTTACTTGCACCCGTTCAACATGCACTTGAGCGAATCTGAGCATCTGCCATTTTTATCGCAACATGATCCTTTGACAGGGTTGCCTAACCGCACCCAGTTTATCAAGCGCCTGCAGCGGCACTGCTTATCCGAAAGTTGCGAGAAAACGCTCACTGCGGTTATCTTTTTAGACTTAGACGGCTTTAAAGCGATTAATGATAGTTTAGGTCATGAAATGGGCGACAAGTTACTGCAAGTCGTCGCAGGGCGTATTCGCAACCAATTACGCAACTCGGATACGCTGACTCGCCTTAGTGGTGATGAGTTTCTGATGATCCTGACGGGGTTAGAAGCGCGTCAAGACGCAGCGATAGTAACGCAACGGATTCTTGATGATATCGCGCGTCCTTATAAAATCGAAAGTACCGACATTTATATTACTGCCAGCGCCGGGGTGACGTATTGCAAGGAGCGTATGAATCGTGCCGAAGTCATGATCCAGCAAGCTGATATTGCGATGTTCGAGGCTAAACGGGCGGGCAAAAACACCTTCCAATGGTTTGATAAATCTTTTAACGATGAACTCAACCGCGCGTTGATGATTCGGAACTCGGTGCAAAAAGGCATCGACAAAGAACAGTTTCATTTGGTGTATCAGCCGCAAATATGCTTAGCGTCGAATACCGTATGTGGCTTAGAAGCTCTTATTCGTTGGCGTCATCCGGACATTGCAAACTTATCGCCCGCAGAATTTATTCCTATCTTGGAAAGTTCAGGTCAAGTTATTCCGCTGAGTTACTGGATCATGCGGCAGGCATTTCGTGATTGGAAGCAGCTAAAGCCGTTGCTTACTGAAGGGGCTCGCATGTCAGTCAACGTGTCTACGGTTCATATCACTCGCAGTGATTTTATTGAGCAACTGGAAAAAGTGATTATCGACACTGAAATAACGCCTTCAGAAATTAAGCTTGAGATTACCGAGTCGATGATGTTGAGAAATGCCCAGACCGCCGTCGCTACGCTAGACAAGCTCACTGATATGGGGGTTGCCATTGCGCTCGATGACTTTGGTACAGGTTTCTCTAACTTACGTTATCTGACGCAAATGCCTATCAGTGATGTAAAGCTCGATCGTAGCTTTATTCGAGGAATTGATGCGAACAATGCTAATCAGGTAATCGTGCGCGGTATTATTGGTATGGCACACGAACTGGGCTTAAATACCGTTGCAGAAGGGGTCGAGACGGTCGCCGAAAAAGCGATGGTACAGCACCTTGAAACTGATGTGATGCAGGGGTTCCTCGAGGCAACACCGATGCGTTTTGCGCCATTAGTTGAGTTTTTGACACGCCGTTGAGGTCGTTGGACGTGCGTTGGCGTCCCCGGCAGGAGTCGAACCTGCGACCTGCCGCTTAGGAGGCGGCTGCTCTATCCTGCTGAGCTACGGGGACAACCGAATCGTGGCGTGGATTATGCCAGACCCGGGAGTTGCTTTCCAGCCACCAGGTGATTACTGCGCAACAGTTGTGTCAGGCTCACTTGCGGGAACCACCCAGTCGTTTACCTGAACGTTGGTTAGCACATCAGGGCCGTTAATCGAGGCGACAGCGCTATCGGGTTGTACTTGTTCAACGGTGACGGTAAAGCGGCTGACTTGCCAACGTTGACGGAAGTGACCTTGGTCGTCCACGTAGTTGCTTGGGTGTACGATCTTAAGTTTGTCCCCCACTTTAACACCGTGTGACTCACCCAAGTTGACTTGTACCTGCTGGCGATCATGCCAGACAACGCGACCGCGCACTGGCTTACATTGAACCTGCATTTGAATGCCCGAAGCGAGCTCTTCTAATGATGACGCTAGCGCCACACCGAACGGGGCATCCCAGAATGTCGTGGTGGCTACATCGACTTGGGCATTACGCGGAAAAGTCCAGGGCTCTGCGCCTTCGACCCGCGCACGCGTGATCAAATCGCCATTCATCGCATCAATTAAATAGAGCGTTAGGGCAAAGTGGCGAGTGGGTTGTTGTTCAAATACACCCAAAAATGAGCCTTGTTCTGTCACTGACAGATCATCGAAGATTCCCAGAATCACAAACTGACTGTCATTGGCATAACCAATTTGTCGGCCAATACGGCCAACTTCACTAAGGTTAAGATTGTCGAGTGCCGCTTGTAGACCCGCGTTACGGCGTAAGGTATGGGTTACGAATAATTGGTCACTTTGGCTGGCAATATCGCGCGCTAAATGCTGAGCCGAAATATTCCCTAGAGGCCAGATTTGTCCATAGGCGGCATGTTCGCGATTAGAGAACTCAAATGGGGCAATGGTCACACCGGCTTTATAGTGGCTGCCACGGCAAGATTGCTCGCGCTGCCAGATTTCTGTTTGAATCAGCACGTATAACCGTCCGTCGCGCATTTCTTCTCGCAACACATCAACCCGCTCAACATTGCCGGTGGCTGACACTTGGGTTTGATTATTGTTGACTACACCGTTGACGATAGACTGGACCGAAGTAATAGAGCTGCCCGTCATTAACAGGGCTTGTTGTAGCGCATTTTCGATAGCTTGGCTGCGTGCCGCTTGGGTATCGCCGTTGACGATACGGGCACTGCCTTCGACTTCGATTACGCGAGCATGAATGCTCAGCGTCATAAATCCGACGATTACACCAATTAACAACTTACGCAGCATGTTTATACCTTTCATCAGCCAACCAAAGGGGTCTTCTAGGTATACTTAAGCAAGAATCAGACCACCAAGCATGTGTTGGTTAGTAATAAACGACGCGCTTTATCTTCTGCTTACGGCTGGTGCTTTCATACAGGTTGTTTACTTTGGCAAAGTCGAGGCGCAACTCGGTCGCATAATATTCACCCACCGTGTAGGTACGAACAACTTCGGCGCCCCGAATAACCCCATCTACAGAAGCCTGAAACTGATCGTTGCCCAAGGTCCAGTTTTGCACTGAGGTTCCGCCCGAGATGCGTTGCCCATACACTTGCTCAGCCAACTCACGATAAGCGGCGAGTTTAGAGGCGCGCATGGCGGCTAGATCTTTATGCTGTTTGGTTTCACCCGGTTGTGCATCAATCGGCGCAAAGCCAGTGGCTGTTAAGACCGGGAAATGTTCCGGGGTTTCGGTTTCCCATTCGACATGTTGTTGATCGTAGACAGTATCGTAGACAGCGCTGCACCCGCTGAGCATCAGCAAACTAGTAAATAAAGATACGGTTAGAGCTGCACGTTTCATATCGACCTCAAGCCTAAATGAGTTATACCTGATAACTCATTAACGGCATGGATGATGAAATCTTTAGTGCTGTTTAGCGGATTTTGCCTTTGGCATTGTAGGTGAGTGCATCGCCGCGGGCATGGGATGCTTGTCGCACAATTTCATGCTTCAATTGGTCAATATTAGCGAGTGTGCGTGTCACAACGTGTTCGTTGACATCGCTCTGGCGTTTGACTTCCGCCAAAGTGGAGCGCAGTTGCGCGACGCGTTCGCTCAGCACTTCATCGGTGCTGAGTTGCTGCCGCTCCGGATGCTCGGCAAGAAAGCTATCAAACTCAGCAAGTTGGCTGAGTAAGCTGGCTTTGACCTCTGCTAATTCAGCAACACTTTGATGCTGACGGTTAACGACAGCGGTTAATTCTTGTTGCTGGCACTGTTGCAGTTGCTCCAGTGCTTGCGACATTTGTTCGAGAACTTCAGTGATAGGCGTCATAAATTCCTAAGCGCGCGTTAAGCGTCTTTATCTGTGTCGATCGCTCCACCAAACAAGTCACCTTCAAACTGCGCAAGTTTGGAAGCCAGACGATCAACGTCGACTTTGTATGAACCGTTCTCGATAGCTGCCTTAATGCGATCCACTTTAGTTTGATCGATGCCGCTGCTGTTCATTGCTTTTTCCTGCAATGCTGAAAGGTTTTGTGCTTCAGAGGTCAGTGAAACTGAGTCTGAACCGCTTTTAGCTGTTGCACCGCTGTTGCTCGACTGCTCAGTCGATGTCTGACGTTGCGTTTGCTTGGTGTCGATTGAATTATTCTTAACACCGTTGTTGTTTATGTTAATTGCCATATCGCTCGCCTCACATGTTATAAGTTCTCGCTTTGTAATCGGCCGCAGAAAAAATAACTTTAATTCTTTTCGTAAAAAAGTTTATAAATTAACCGTTACTTCGTTTAAGCCTGTCACGACGGCTTCTAGTGACTTGTTTGAACGAACATTTCGCACCGCCACTGACTCGCCTTGTAATCCGTCACCTAACGCTTTACCGGATGCTGTGATGCGCAACGATTTATCCTGCGCCACTATTGTAACGCTTTCTCCCTCGCAAACAAGACAGGTATCGCGCGCCTCGATAGCATCACCGGCAGAAATTCGCCGCTTTACGCGCGCCCCGACCAATAACGTTTTATCGGTAAATACGTTGGCACGCACTTGATTAATATCGACTTCAGCAATACGTAAATCATGCTCATTGATAAGGTGTCCAGGCGACATCGGGACCGCAGCCGACCAGACTTCTTGGTACTGATAAATCCGCACCGGTACATAAGTTCGCCAAGGCTGAGTCCCACTCGTGCACTGAATCTCGACGGTGGTATAACTTTCTAACCCCGAATTCCTAGCAAAGCCAATACTCGGCTCAGAAGCACAAACCTTGGGCGCCATGCGGGGATCGAGCGAATTTACGACCACTTCAACACGCCCGTTATCGGGCTGTGTCACTTGTTGCTGAACAAAGTTATTGGCTAATTGCTGCAATTTCTTGTAATTGTAGGATGAAGGTTCAGCTGAAAATGCTAAACTTGACGTCAATATGAGAAAGATCGAACTGATTATAGCGGTTTGCCGTATTATCATATTAACTCCACTTAAAGTTTTGGGTGCAATCGGCCGATTACCTTGGGGTAACCAGTACGACGTCAATCAATTGACATTTACACCTTTAATGACACTATTGGTGATAAAGCTAGCAAAGAACATGCCAGCAACGATAAGCGGCACACAGGAGATAACATGGCAAGCATCCTTGACTCGGTAAATCAACGCACCCAAATGGTGGGTCAGAACCGTCTGGAGCTTTTGCTGTTCCGCCTTAGTGGCCAGCAACGCTTTGGTATTAACGTCTTTAAAGTACGCGAAGTGCTGCAGTGTCCGAAGCTGACATCGATTCCACGACGCAATCGCCTGGTTCGTGGTGTTGCCCACATCCGTGGTCAAGCAATCTCGATTATCGATTTAAGTCTCGCGACAGGTGGGCCGGCGATTACCGATATCGAAAACCGGTTTATTATTATTGCCGAGTACAATCGTACCGTGCAGGGCTTTTTAGTCGGTGGCGTTGACCGCATTATCAATATTAATTGGGAAAACATCATGCCACCGCCGAAAGGCACAGGTCGCGATGCCTACCTTACCGCGGTCACTGAAATCGAAAATAAGCTTGTCGAAATTATTGACGTTGAGCGCATCCTTGCTGATATTACGCCGGTCAACACCGAATTGAGCGATGATGTTAAGAATCAGCCGATTACCGTCGAGAAAGAAAACCTTACCATTTTAATCACCGACGACTCAGCGGTGGCACGTGGCCAAATAAAGCGCGCCCTTGAATCCCTTGAGATACCACTTGAAATAAAGAAAAATGGTAAAGAGGCGCTGGATTGGCTAAATGAAAAGGCCAAGGAAGTGGATGGCAATGTACAACCGCACGTGCCCGTTTTAGTATCGGACGTGGAAATGCCTGTCATGGACGGTTATACATTAACCGCTGAGATAAAAGCGGATCCGAATTTGGCCGATGTTCGTGTTATATTGCATACATCACTAAGCGGCGTATTTAATCAGGCGATGGTTAAGAAAGTAGGGGCTGATGACTTTATCGCAAAATTTCATCCCGATGAGCTCGCCAGTGCCGTTAAAAAATGGCTCAATGCTGAAAACATTGTTGCCGAAGCCGAGTAATGGAATAGACGCAGTTAATGTCGAGTAACAAAGAACTCAATACACAAGAATATCAAGAGTTTAGGCAATTTCTGGAGCATCAGTGCGGGATCGTGCTCGGTGACAACAAACTCTATTTGGTAAAAAGTCGTTTATCACCGCTGATGAGTCATTTTGGTATCGACTCGTTAGCGGAGCTCGTCAAACGGTCAATGAAGATTAGCGAGCGTGCCTTACGTTCGGCTGTTATTGATGCCATGACAACCAATGAAACCTTGTGGTTTCGTGATACCTATCCATTTGAAATCTTGGTAAACCGAGTGTTCGAAGAATACAAGAATGAAACTCGGCCTCTGAAGATCTGGTCATCCGCTTGCTCAAGTGGACAAGAGCCGTATTCGATTGCAATGTCGTATCTTGAGTACAAGGCAAAAAATCCGGGTGCGCTTAAAGGTGGTATCAAAATTACCGCCACCGATATTTCGAACAAGGTGCTCGAGCAGTGCGCTCGTGCTGAATACGATAGTCTAGCCATCGTGCGTGGCTTATCACCAGAACGGCGAAAGAAATTTTTCGATGAAGGCGTGAAGCCGGGTTCGTCGATTCTAAAAGATGAAGTGAAGCAGTTTGTGCAATTCCGTCACCTCAATTTGCTCGACAGTTACGCATTGCTGGGTAAATTCGACATTATTTTCTGCCGCAATGTATTGATTTATTTTTCGGCAAACATCAAGCGGCAAATCATTGCCCAATTTAGGCAAGCTTTGAACCCTAAAGGCTATCTTTTTTTAGGGGCTTCAGAGTCGATATCAGGTCTGACCGATGACTTCGAAATGATACGTTGCAACCCCGGCATCATCTACAAGCGCAAAAATTAACCTCACTCAAATAAGCTTGGCACAGTTAATGCATTATTTTGTCCACCTGAAATGTGGGAGACAAAATTATGGCACTGACTATGGACAAGCTTATGGGTATTCAGCAGCACACGCTGGGTATTCGAACGCGTCGGGCCGAGGTAATTGCTAACAATATCGCCAATGCAGATACCCCCGGCTACAAAGCTAAGGGACTCGACTTTCAACAAGCGCTAGCGCAGGCTCAGCGTGGAATGGAGAGTTATAAGCTCGCGCGTACCCACGAAAGACACTTTTCTGTCGAAATCAAACCGCAAGGAACCGAGAAGTTCCGTATTCCAAATCAACCTGACACCGGTGACGGTAATACGGTGGATGTGCAAGTGGAACAAAACTTGTATGCAAAAAATGCATTGGAATATGAAATGACGATGAACTTCCTCAACGGCCGCATCAGTGGCGTCAAGAAAGCGCTAGGCGGCGGTCAAGCATAGGAATCTGAGCGATGAGTCTATTTAATATTTTTAATATCAGTGGGTCAGCAATGAGTGCGCAGTCGGTGCGCTTGAACACCACGGCAAGTAATTTGGCGAACGCCAACTCGGTAAGCAGTAGTGTTGATGAGACCTATCGTGCACGTAATCCGGTGTTTGCTACCGCACTGTCTGATGCGCAAGGTAACTATCGTGGTAATAGTCTGACTAACCAAAGCCAAGCAGGCCAGTCTGCTGGGGTCAAAGTTATGGGTATTGTCGAGAGCGATAAGCCGTTGCAAATCGAATATGCCCCGAACCATCCGATGGCGGATGGTAATGGCTACATCTATCGCTCCAACGTCAATGTGACCGAAGAGATGGCCAACATGATTTCTGCGTCACGCTCATATCAAACCAATGTGCAGGTGGCGGATACAGCGAAAACCATGACTCAGCGGTTGTTGCGTCTTGGACAAGGGTAACGGGAGATAGCCCATGGATAATGTGAGTAACAGTAACCCGTTAATCAACGATCTCACTTGGAAAAAGGAAGAGGGCGCTAAATACGCTGATGGGTCTAATAATCAACAGTTAGAGCAGGAAGACTTCTTTAAGCTGCTGACTCAACAGTTGAATATGCAGGATCCGACCAAGCCCGTTGATAACGATCAAATGATTGCGCAAATGACCAGTTTCTCGATGGCTGAAGGTATCACTGGCTTGCAAGAGCAGTTTACCAAGTTCACCGAGAATATGTCATCGAATCAAGCGCTACAGGCCTCTACGCTTGTAGGACGCAAGGTGTTGGTGCCTACCAGCAAGGCTTCGATCGATAGCGGTGGCACGGCGTCTGGCATGATTGCTGCACCACAAACAGCGCAGAACGTAAAAATTACCATCAAGGATGAAAATGATGCGGTCGTGAGAACCATTGATATGGGCGATTTAGCTGCAGGTACCAAGGATTTTGAATGGGACGGTTTAGATCAAAGCGGCAATCCAGTGCCGGCTGGCAAGTATTCGTTTACTGCCAATGGCCAGCTAGGTAACTCCGCGGAAGATTTACCACTGCAAATGCACGCGACGGTTCAAAGTGTTAGCACAGGTGGTGACCGTGGCATCGTACTTAATTTGAAAGGTTTAGGTGGCATCAACTTTAAAGATGTCACAGAGATTGGCTAAATAGCGAGGTGACTTATGTCATTTAATATTGCACTGAGCGGCATCAACGCATCACAAAAAGATCTTGATACAACCGCGAATAACATTTCGAACGTAAAAACTACCGGTTTTAAACAGTCGCGTGCGGAGTTCGCCGACGTGTATGCGTCGAGCATTTTTAACGCGGGTAATACAAAAGTCGGTGACGGTGTTTTGACTTCATCTGTCGCACAACAGTTCAGCCAAGGTACACTGGAGTTTACCGATAACTCGTTAGATATGGCGATCAGCGGCAACGGCTTCTTTGCTACCACCGATGGCCTAGGTTCTCGTGATTTGACCTACACGCGTTCGGGCGCATTCAAGCTAAACGATGATAAGTTTATCGTTGATAACCAAGGTAACTATTTGCAGGGTTATCAAGTTGACCGTAACAGCGGTGCAACGACGTCTACCAGTTTGGCGACTACTCAACCTATCCGAATTCCGGATGTAGCAGGGGCACCGCAGAGCACCAACAACATTTACACGGCATTTAACGTGGATGCGCGCTTAACACCGATTGATGGCACAGCGACACCATTTGATCCGAACACAGCCACCACTTACCACAGCTCAACATCGGCAACGGTATACGATTCATTGGGTGAGTCACACGTATTGTCGACTTACTACGTTAAACGTGGGCAGAATGATTGGGATGTCTATGCCACCTTTGATGGTCAAGAAATTGACTTAGCACCCACTGGTAGCGGTTCGGCGTCTGCCACTAACTCGGTTAATGGTTTCTCGGGGCTGAACGTGCAGTTCTTAGGTAACGGTGAACCGGATTTACCGGCAGGACAAACCACTTTTGATCCAGGCACACTCGATTTAGCAGGTGCAGGTCCGAGCGGTCCATACCTCGATAACGGTGCCGATCCACAAACCATTCAATTCAATTTCCAAGACCAAACCGGTACTACAACACCGACCCAGTTCGCTTCGGACTTTGAGGTTACAACGTTAGACCAAGATGGTACGACCGTGGGTCGTTTGACTAACGTGGATATTGGTAAAGATGGTTTGATTGCTGCAACCTACTCGAACGGTGACGTACAGTATTTAGGTCAGGTATCGGTCGTTCGTTTTGCTAACGAACAAGGTCTAACGCAAATCGGTGGTACTAAGTGGCGTCAAAGTATTGATTCAGGCGAGCCGCTTGCAGGTGAAGCAAACAGCGGTACGTTTGGCGCAATAGAAGCTTCTGCGTTAGAAAACTCAAACGTTAACTTGACCAAAGAGTTGGTTGACTTGATTACGGCTCAGCGTAACTTCCAGGCGAACTCGCGTTCGTTAGAAGTGAACAACACCATTAATCAGGCGATTCTACAGATCCGTTAACCCGCGCCGCGAGAGCGATTGGTTTAATAAGAGGCTTGCATCGGCAAGCCTTTTTTATTGGTTGATCGAGGCAAAGCTTAGATATTGGCACGCTCCATGCATAGTCATTAGTTAGTAGAAGTATCTGACAAATTTTTGGCTGGAGGTCTGCATGGACAAGATGCTTTGGGTCGCAATGAGTGGCGCGAAAGAAAATATGAACGCGGTGGCATTGCGCGCGAATAACTTAGCCAACGCCAACACCACAGGTTTCAAAGCGGATTTGCAACAAGCGCGTTCGATGCAGGCGTTTAACGAAGGGTTGCCCACGCGCGTGTTTTCGATGACAGAAAGCCCGGGGCAAAACTTTGCCAGTGGCGCCATGGTAACCACCGGACGTAATTTGGATGTTGCCGTGCAAGGTCAAGGTTGGATCGCCGTACAAAACGCCAACGGCGAAGAACGCTACACACGTAACGGTAGTTTAGAAATTGGTGCCGATGGCATGTTAAAGAACGACCGTGGACAACCTGTCATGGGCGATGCGGGCCCAATATTTATTCCCATGCCGATTGATAATTTAACTATTGGGGCTAACGGTAATATTTCTATTCGTCCGCAGGGTGCGCCTGAAGACGCTATGGAAATTGTCGATCGTATTAAATTGGTAAACCCGCCCAACGGTAACGTCAAGAAGGATACCGACGGTTTGTTTTCCCTCAAGGACGGTCAACCGGCACTCGTGGATGCCAATGTGAAGTTATCTATCGGGGCACTTGAAGGCAGTAATGTAAACACGGTCGAAGAGATGACCAACATGATTGCACTACAGCGCCAATACGAAATGAACGTCAAAATTATGAAGACCGCCGATGAAAATGCTCAGCGCGCGGAATCGCTCATGCGCATGAGCTAAGCGGACGGAGAGGAGACGCATTATGAACCCAGCGCTTTGGATTAGTAAAACCGGACTCGACGCACAACAGCGCGACATCTCGGTAATTTCAAACAACTTGGCGAACGCCAGCACTGTTGGCTTCAAGAAAAGCCGTGCGGTATTCGAAGATCTGCTTTACCAAAACATCAACCAGCCGGGTGGTCAATCGGCACAGGATGTTGAGTTGCCTAACGGGTTAATGATTGGTGCCGGCTCAAAAGTGGTCGCGACACAAAAGTCACATACCCAAGGTAATGTGCAAACAACCGATAACTCACTTGACGTGATGATTGATGGTAAAGGCTTTTTCCAAGTATTGATGCCCGATGGCACCTTGTCTTATACCCGTAACGGTCAGTTCTCGCTCAACGAAGAGGGTGAAATGGTTACGTCGGGCAACGGCTATCCTGTTGAGCCTGCTATTCAGATTCCAGAAGACGCTACTTCACTGAGTATTTCGCAAGAGGGTGAAGTGACCGTGCGTCAGCCAGGTAACGCAGACAACGTGGTGGTTGGGCAAATTAACCTCGCGAGCTTTATTAACCCCGCCGGTTTAGAACCTATTGGACAGAACCTTTATAAGGAAACGGCAGTCAGCGGTGCACCGCTTGAAGCCGTGCCAGGTGTCGACGGCATGGGGAATACGATTCAAGGTGCGCTGGAAACCTCGAACGTTAACGTGACTGAAGAACTCGTTAACCTGATTGAAGCTCAACGTGGTTACGAGATGAACTCGAAAGTGATTTCATCTGTGGACCAAATGCTGAGCTATATTAATCAGCAGTTGTAAGGGCTTGGAGGCAATTATGCGCTTATTTTGGATGAGTTTGGCACTGCTTAGTTTGGCAGCCTGTAGCTCGAACCAACCAGCACCCATGCCGGATGATCCTTTTTATGCGCCGGTATTGCCCGAGGAGCGTGCACAACCTGTGGTGCCGACTGGTTCACTTTACGAAGCCAAATACTCCGACAATTTGTATTCGGATATTAAGGCACGCCGTTTGGGTGACATTATTACCGTGACTTTGCAAGAGCGGACGACGGCGAGTAAATCAGCGAATACTGAAACCACTAAAGAGAGTAACGTCGATCTGCCGGTACCCAATATACTGGGACGGGCAGCGACCATTAATGGTAATCCACTGTCGGCGACATTGGGCGGAACACGTGACTTTACTGGTGACGCGACGGCCGACCAGAGCAACCAGTTGAGTGGCGAAATCACCGTGACGGTCATTCGTACGCTAGCTAACGGTAACCTAATTGTTCGTGGCGAAAAGTGGCTCCGTATTAATACCGGCGACGAGTATATCCGTCTCACCGGCATTATCCGTCCGCAGGATGTCAGTGCGAATAACACCATACCTTCGACGCGTGTTGCCAATGCGCGTATCGAATATAGCGGCACAGGTACCTTGGCGTCGACACAGGACCAAGGCTGGTTAAGCAAGTTCTTTAACAGCAGTTACTGGCCGTTCTAAGGTTAAGGAGTAGCAAGTGAAACAGTTAAAAGTCGGGCTATTGATTATTGCCATTATCAGTCAGTTGCTGGCGCCCGCTTATGCTTCACGCATCAAGGATATCGCGTCAGTGGCGGGGATTCGGTCAAACCAGCTGATTGGTTATGGTTTGGTCGTGGGTTTGCCCGGTACCGGTGAGCAAACGCCATTTACCGACCAAACCTTTCGCACCATGCTCGGTAATTTCGGCATTAATATCCCGCAAAACGAGCGACCTAAGATCAATAATGTCGCAGCGGTCGCCGTACACGCGGAAATCCCTGCATTTGCAAAGCCTGGACAAACTCTCGATGTGACAGTGTCCTCAGTGGGTAGTGCCGATAGTTTGACCGGTGGCACGCTATTACAGACCTTTTTAAAAGGTGCTAATGGCGAAGTCTATGCCGTTGCGCAAGGCAGTTTGATAGTTGGTGGCTTAGGCGCTGAGGGCAATGACGGCTCTAAAATCGTGATCAACACACCCACTGTTGGCCGCATTCCGGGCGGTGCTATTGTCGAGCGCGAGATACCGACTGCATTTGCTCAAGGCGACTATTTTACCTTTAACCTACATGACTCCGACTTCACCACTGCTAAACGCGTAGCCAACACCATTAATGGATTGGTCGGTGATGGCATGGCACAAGCGATAGACGCAACCTCGATTCGGGTTAAAGCGCCACGAGAATTAAGCCAGCGGGTGAGCTATATGTCCACGTTGGAAAACCTTGAAGTGGAACCAGCAATGTCCGCGGCGAAAATTATCATCAATGCGCGCACGGGCACTATCGTGGTTGGCCAGAATGTGGAGTTACGTCCAGCGGCTGTGGCTCACGGCAATATGCAGGTCACCATCTCGGAAAATGTGCAAGTCGACCAACCGAATCCATTTGCGGGTGGAGAAACAGCTGTGACACCGCAGAGTATCATTGATGTGCAGCAAGATGATGCCCGTATGTTTGTCTTTGAACCCGGTACCACACTGAACGATCTGGTGCGCGCGGTTAACCAAATCGGCGCAGCACCTGGCGACATTATTGCGGTACTCGAAGCGTTAAAACACGCAGGAGCGATTTCTGGTGAGCTCATCGTTATTTAATACAGACGCGACAAGCTTGTACGATCTTGCGCCCCAAGCGCAGACCAAGGGTGCGGTGTTAGATAATCACTCACTCGACTCGCTGCGCCAAAAAGCCTTTGGTGAGCATAAAGAGCAAGCGCTCCGCGAAGCGGCGCAACAGTTTGAGGCTATCTTTTTGAATATGGTCATGAGCAGCATGCGTAAAGCGAATGACGTGTTTGCTAAAGATAATCCACTGAACTCACGGTACACCAGCATGTACCGTGATATGTATGACCAACAACTGACTTCTGAATTATCTAATAAAGGTGCGCTTGGCCTGGCTGATCTGATGGTGCAGCAGTTGAGCCCTAATCAAGGCAAAGAACAATTCCAACGAAATGGCGGCAACTTGGGAGAGCAGCGTGTGCGCTCACCGAGTAAAACGCTGTCTGATCAGGGCGGTGTACCGGTGGGGTTGTATTATGGGCAAACACGGGTTAACCAAGCCAAAGTAGGTGAGCAGTCGGTTACCTTTGACTCACCTGAAGCCTTTGTTGACGCGATACGGCCCCATGCAGAAAAAATAGCTCAAGAGAGTGGCATGAATGCAAACGCTTTAATTGCACAAGCGGCGTTAGAGACGGGGTGGGGGCAGCGTGTGGTGCCAGGGCGTCACGGCGGTTCGAGTAACAATCTGTTTAACATCAAAGCCGATGCGCGATGGGGTGGTGAGCAATCGCAGGTAAGCACGCTCGAATTTGATGGTGAGGTTGCCAAGCGTGAGAAAGCCGCGTTCCGTAGTTATCAAAATGTGGAACAAAGCTTGCAGGACTACGTGGCCTTTATTCAGTCGCATCCTCGTTACCAGCAAGCGCTCGCTGTCGCCGACGATCCGAAACAGTATGCACAGCAGTTGCAGCAAGCTGGATACGCGACTGATCCGAAGTATGCGGACAAGATCCAAGCCGTGATGAAGCGGCTAACACCGTAATTAAGCGGCAAAAAATTGCCGCTTAAGTTAAACATTTTCACGCCGCGGCCGATAGCAGGTCACGAGCATTGGGGAGTAGAGAATGAGTTTCGATTTACTGAATATTGGTAAAAACGGTATTTTGGCGCACCAGCAGAGCCTGCAGGTGACTGGTCAGAATATCAATAATGCGAATACTCCCAGCTATGTGCGTGAACGTACAGAATACCTTGAGTCACAATATGGCGGTTTAGAGCGCGTCCGTGTGCAACGAATGATTGATGAGTTTTCGAATCGTCAGTTACGTACCGATATTTCACGCGTGAGCTTCTATGAGGCGAATCTTGAACAAGCCGAACAACTGGATACGTTACTCGGAGATAGTACGACGAACGTGTCCTCAACTATCGAAAGCTTTTTCAATACCTTGCAGGATGCGAACAACGATCCGGGGTCGGTGACTGCGCGTCAGTTGGTGCTCGCTGAAGCCGATGGCATGGTTACCAAATTTAATGACTTTTCATCGTACCTTAATGATCAAGAAGACATCATTGATGAGCGGCTGAAGTTGTCGACCGAACGCGTTAACTCGATCGCCGAAAATATTGGTGACCTCAATGAACGAATTTTTGCCGCAAGCGGTAGCCAAAATGCTAACGGTGACGTCAACGCATTGAAAAACCAACGTGATGAGCAACTGCGTCAGCTTGCCGAACTGGTTGAGTTTTCTGTTGTTGAGCAGGACAACGGTGGTTTGAGTGTAAACCTTAAAAACGGTCAGCCATTAGTGCTGGAAGATGGCCGGTTTAACTCGGTCGCCGTAAAGAACAACCCCAATACCGAACGCTTAGAGTTTGTGTTGCGCAAAGATCATGGTGGCGGTAAGCAAAGTGAGTTTGTCGTTCGCTCTGACGAAATCGGCGGTTCGGTCGGCGGCTACCTCGAATACCGCGATGATATTCTGATGCCGACTCAGCGTCGACTAGGCCAGTTAGCGGTCCGTATCACCGATACGCTCAACTCGCAGAATCAAAAAGGCATGGATTTAGATAATCAGCTGGGTCGCAAACTCTTCGATCTTTCGCAAACCCAAGCCTCGGGTCTGGCTTACGAGGAAAACACCGGTAATGGCGAAGTGACTGTGGGTGTACTGGAAGGTAATAGTGCGTCGTTTCCTTCAGAAAACTTACAAGTTACCATGACCAGTGCAACCGATTATGAAGTGGTCGCGGTGGATAGCAACGGTCAACCATTAGAAGGTGCGGATGTTATCACGGGTACGGTCGATGGCGCTGGCAACGCGGACATCGAAGAGTACGGTATCACGCTCAATGTGGCTAATACACCTGCTGCAGGTGATCGCTTCTTAGTTAAACCCGCAGAGAGTGCCGCATCAGAAATTGAGTTGGTTGTTCGACGTCCCGAGGATCTTGCGTTAGCGAGTCCTATCCGCGTACAAAACAATATTGATAATCAGGGTGCCGCTGAAATTCAGATTAGCGAGATTAACGCACCTGACGACTATTATGACGCAGGCAATAACACGTTATTAGGTACGGCCCCAGCTCGTATCGAGGTGACCGGGAAAACCGGTAACGCTTATGACATTGAGCTGTTTGACAAAGATGGCAACTCCATGGGGACATTAGCCGGCACGACGGACCTGGAAAATATCGTGGGTCAGATCGCGGGCGGCGATCCCGATTATGATGTCAGCATTGTCGGTGAACCGTCTGTCGGTGACAGTTATTCAATTGAATACAATACGAACGGCTTTGATGACAACAGTAATGGTCAGGAACTGGCGGACTTGCAACGGCAACAATTAGTGCGTCGTGATGGTGCAGAAGCCGAAGATCCGACCATGACATTTAATGAGAGTTACGCGCGTTTGGTGTCGGATGTCGGTAGCCGTGTTAGTCAAAACCGTGTATTGCGCGATTCAGCCGAAGCGATTAAATCGCAGACCGAGGCACTCTATGAGTCTAAAGCGGGCGTGAATCTCGAGGAAGAAGCTGCGAACCTGATCCAGTACCAACAAGCTTATACGGCTTCAGCTCGGATCATTACAACGTCGCAAACCATTTTTGACACGTTACTGCGCTCACTGGGCTAAGTAGCTGCATGATGAGCAGGAGTGAATTATGCGTTTAAGTACCAATTTATTTTATCAACGTGCGCAAGACAGCTTAACGCAGTCGCAGTCTCGCCTTGATAAGGTGCAACTGCAATTGACAAAGCAAACGCGCATTCTCAGCCCCGCTGATGATCCTATCGGTAATTCGCAGGTGTTGGCGCTAGACGAAAAGCTGGCGCAAAATAGCCAGTTTGACCGCAATTCGGTGACGTTGGAAAACAACTTGAGCCGAGAAGAAAGTGTATTGTCGAATATTGTTGGTTTCGTGCAACGTGCTCGCGTGCTTGCAAACCAAGCCGGTAATGGGAGTTACAGCCAAGAGAACCGCGAAGCTTTAGCGTTGGAGTTGCGTAACATCGAAGATGCTATTTTTGATTTTACTAACGCGCAAGATGAGTCGGGTGAATATATTTTTGCCGGATACCAAAATCGTATCCAGCCGATGAACTATGACCAAGTCACACAAAGTTATAGTTATGATAGCGATGACGGTCAGCGCCAAATTCAATTATCGCCGAGCCTATATCTACCCGCAGGGGACCCAGGGAGTAAAGTGTTTGGCACCTTGTCGAACCGGGTTGACGTGGAGTTCACTGGCGGCAATAACTTGGTGAATAGTTTGACTGCGAGTGACCGCGATGCGCTTGCAAACTACTGGGATGCGGGCGATGCCGCGACGCAATCAGCGACGATTAATTTTGTGGGGGGTAACTACGAAATTGTCGATGGTGGTGGTACAACGGTAGCAACGGGAGCGTACACTGCGGGCGATACCATCAGTTATCAAGGTCTAGAAATTAATACCAGTAATGATGTGGTCAATGGTGATTCAATTACGTTTGATATTAACGAGCCTGTATCACGAAACCTGCTAACGCAAATCGGCGACTTGGCGAGTGCGTTAGAAAACTCCGATGGCAATCAGAAGTTCTCTTATCGCGAGGAAATTGCTTCGTCTTTGACAGCATTCGACGACGCTATTTCCAACCTGACCGATACTCAAGCTAAGGTCGGTGCACGGTTGAATGTCTTAGAGAATACTCGGTTAAGTAACGCGGACTTGGAAATTGTTAACAAAAAGGCGCGGTCGGATATTGCCGATGTGGACTATTCCACGGCTATAACGGACCTTGTTAAGAACGAAACGATCTACTCGGCTGCTCAACAAGTGTTCACTCGGGTATCTCGTTTGAGTTTATTTGATTATTTATAAAAAACTTCTTATGTTGGCTGATAGTCAACAGTGACAAGGTATACAGACATTTGATTAAGGGTTCAGTTGGATGCTGAACCCTTTTTTTGTAAAAAAATTCAAAAAAGCGGCTAAAGTTTGCCGCTGCGTTGCCGTTAGCCTGAATGACGGCTAAATTTTGCCGTTTTATCGGCAGGTTTAGCCAAAACAAAGCTAAGGAGCAGAATTATGCCTTTATATGTGAATACCAACGTCAGCTCGTTGAACGCACAGCGCCAATTGATTAACTCAGGTAATAAATTGGATACTGCGTTTGAACGTTTGTCGTCAGGTTTCCGCATCAATAGTGCATCAGATGATGCCGCTGGTTTGCAGATCTCGAACCGCCTTGAGTCTCAGGTTATGGGCTTGAATCAAGGTAACCGTAACGCGAACGACGGTATTTCATTGGCACAAACAGCGGAAGGCGCGTTAGACGAAGTGACTAATACCTTCCAACGCGTACGTACCTTGGCGCAACAAGCGGCGAACGGTTCTAACACCGGTGAAGACCGTTTAGCGATTCAAGAAGAGATTCGCGTATTGATGAGCGAAGTGAATCGTATCGCAGAAGACACTACATTTGGTGGTCAAAGCCTGCTTGACGGTTCTTACAGCGCGTCTTTCCAGGTTGGTGCAGATGCTAACCAAACCATCAACTTCGACATGCAAACTGTTGGCGGTACTGCAAACTCAATGACTGCGGCAGGTGGTTTCACTTTGTCGGGTATCGCGAGTGTTGCATCCGCTGTATCGGGTGAATCTTTGTCAGCGATTTCTGGCACAGCAAACACTAATAGCTTCGCAGCCGCATTCGTTGCTTCAGCGATTTCTGTATCGACTCAAGATGCAGCACAAGAAGTGTTGGCGGGTATGGATAACCTGATCGCTGTGGTTGATAAGAAACGTGCAGAGTTGGGTGCGGTACAAAACCGTTTCCAATCAACGATTCGTAACCAAGGCAACGTTTCTGAAAACCTAGAAGCTGCGAAATCGCGTATTAAAGACGCGGACTTTGCTGCTGAAACTGCAAAACTGACTCAGTCTCAGATCTTGCAACAGGCTTCACAGACTATCCTTGCTCAGGCTAACCAGCGCCCACAGGCAGCGCTTCAGTTACTTGGATAAGTTATTGAATTTATTAAAAAAGCCGGGCTTATGCTCGGCTTTTTTAATTTTTATTCTAAAGTAACGATTGGCATCGCCGATACCCTTTTTAGTCACAGAGTTTAACTAAGCGTCAACGACGCTCGATGCAAAGAAAGGGGAATGTTATGCCTTTATACGTAAATACCAATGTGAGCTCACTGAACGCTCAGCGTCAGTTGATTAACTCAGGTAACAACTTAGACCAAGCTTTTGAACGTCTATCATCTGGTTTTCGTATCAATAGTGCATCTGACGACGCTGCCGGTTTACAAATTTCAAACCGTCTTGAATCGCAGGTGATGGGTCTTAACCAAGGTAACCGTAACGCTAACGACGGTATCTCACTTGCACAAACCGCTGAGGGTGCATTGGACGAGGTTACTAATACGTTCCAGCGTGTACGTACTTTGGCACAGCAAGCGGCGAACGGTTCTAACACCGGTGAAGACCGCTTAGCGATTCAAGAAGAAATTCGCGTATTGATGAGCGAAGTTAACCGTATCGCAGAAGACACCACCTTTGGTGGCCAAAACCTGCTTGACGGTACTTACTCTGCAAGTTTCCAAGTTGGTGCCGACGCTAACCAAACCATCGACTTCACGATGCAGTCAGTGGGCGGAACCGCAAACAGCATTACCGCCGCCGGTGGTTTCTCATTGTCAGGTATCGCGAGCGTTGCTTCATCAGTGACTAATGACACGATTGCAGGTATCGCAGGAACCGCGATTGCAGCAGCAGCGACAAACGGCTCAACGTTTGCTGACTTGTTTACCGCAACAGGCATCTCTGTATCAACCCAAGACAACGCGCAAGCAGTGTTAGCGGGCATGGACTCACTGATTGCTGTAGTGGATAAGAAACGTGCAGAGCTCGGTGCGGTGCAAAACCGTTTCCAATCAACGATTCGTAACCAAGGTAACGTTTCGGAGAACTTGGAAGCTGCGAAATCACGTATCAAAGATGCTGACTTTGCTGCCGAAACTGCGAAACTGACTCAGTCTCAGATTCTCCAGCAGGCTTCACAGACTATTTTGGCGCAGGCCAATCAGCGTCCACAGGCGGCAATCCAGCTTCTGGGCTAATTGAATAAAATTTCATTTAATTACTAAGCTGTTGAAAAACCGAGCAATTTTGCTCGGTTTTTTGTTTAAAGATTATACAAAAGGGGCCGATATATTAAGTAAGCAAGAACGTATGTCACTGACCGGGTGTTTTGTGTAAGTGACACAGTGGATTTAACAAGAGGGGTGCATAACCATGCCTTTATATGTAAACACAAACATCAGCTCACTTAATGCTCAGCGTCAGTTAATCAACTCAGGTAATAAACTTGACCAAGCTTTCGAGCGTCTTTCATCAGGCTTCCGTATTAACAGTGCATCTGACGATGCGGCGGGTCTACAGATCTCTAACCGCTTAGGTTCTCAGATCATGGGTCTTAACCAAGGTAACCGGAACGCAAACGACGGTATCTCTTTGGCACAGACCGCTGAAGGTGCTTTGGACGAAGTAACAAACACGTTCCAACGTGTACGTACTTTGGCGCAACAAGCAGCCAACGGTTCAAACACCGGTGAAGACCGCTTGGCAATCCAGGAAGAAATTCGTGTATTGATGAGCGAAGTGAACCGTATCGCCAAAGATACTACCTTTGGTGGACAGAACTTGCTCGACGGAACTTACTCTGCGAGCTTCCAAGTAGGCGCGGACGCTAATCAAACCATCGACTTCACTATGCAGTCAGTGGGTGGCACTGCCAATAGTTTGACTGCTGCTGCTGGTTTTACTTTGTCAGGTATCGCATCAATTGCATCTGCTGTTACCGGTGATGCGTTGACATCAATCTACGGTACCGCAACGTTTACTGGTAGTACCAACGGCGCGACTGCACTTGATTTCGCTACCGTGTTCGTGGCTTCAACGCTTTCTGTGAGCACCCAGCAAGACGCGCAAGCAGTACTGGCGGGTATGGACTCATTGATTGCTGTAGTGGATAAGAAACGTGCCGAGTTGGGTGCGGTGCAAAACCGTTTCCAGTCAACGATTCGTAACCAAGGCAACGTTGCAGAAAACTTGGAAGCTGCGAAATCGCGTATTAAAGATGCCGACTTTGCTGCTGAGACGGCTAAATTGACACAGGCACAGATTTTGCAGCAGGCTTCGCAGACCATTTTGGCACAGGCGAACCAGCGTCCACAGGCTGCATTGCAGTTATTGGGATAATCGCTTTTGGCATAAAATTGCCGCTTTTAATCAAAGCCGGGGTCTTCCCCGGCTTTTTTTTGTTCTTTTTTTGGCTATTTACTAAAAAATCCCTAAAGTTTCATTCAGGGGTTGCCGATACCCTATACGGGAAGGTTTAAGTAACCGAAAATCAGAAGGGTAATGTTATGGCCGAATTTACAATGGACTTACGTGCGATGTCATCGCCAAGCGCGTCTGACGGTAGCACTCGGCTGAATTCTTCACAGCGAGAGCAAGTGATTGAGACGGTACAGGAAGTGCGTGACCGAACTCAACAGCAGACTGTTCAAGCAGAGCAACGTGCGAGCGAAGCACAAAGCGTTGACAAGGGTTCAGTTGCTGAAGTGGTAGAGAAGATCAATCAATCACCATCCATACGCAACACCAGTTTGCAGTTCGTATTTGATGAAAAAGGTGAGCCACCGGTGGTCAAGGTGATGGATCAAGAGAGTGGAGAGATGATACGCCAAATTCCATCGGAGTTGGCAGTAAAACTCTCTAAAGCTATAGAAGAATTGGCCGATAACCAAGACAGTCGGTCAGGAATTCTGTTCGATAAGCAAGTTTAAGGAGTACTGTCATGCCACTATTTACCTCCGCAGGCGTCGGTTCAGGGCTTGACCTCGAGTCGATTATTTCATCGACGTTGCAAGCCACTAACCAGCCAAAACAAGCGCAGTTCCAGAAGCTGGAATCGCGTTACGAAACCGAATTGTCGGCGCTCGGGGCGGTAAAGTCGGCACTTTCTAAGTTTGATGATGTGATCACCAAGCTCAGTGACAGTGACTTGTTTGATAAACGAGTAGCACAGCTGAAACAGCCCGAATCGGGTGACTTGATTCGCTTTTCGAGCAATGACGACTCGACCGGCGGTTCGTTTGAGGTCGAAGTTCAGCAGTTGGCCGAGGGCTCTCGTGCGGTCTCCGCAGATGGCACATTTACATCGGCCGATCAGGAGATTACCACGTCTGATAGCACGCTTTCGTTCAGTGCTGGTGATAAAAGTTTTGACTTAAATATTGCCGCTAACTCAACCCTGGAAGATATTCGCCAACAAATTAATGATTCGGCCGATAACTTCGGCGTCACTGCTAACATTATTAATACCGGTACCGAGGCAAAGTTGGTACTGACCTCGAATGAGTCCGGCGCGGGTAATGATTTAGTGGTGACCAATAACAATGCCGAGTTAGACGGTTTATCAACGCAAGCATTTGATGGCTCGGCGGGCGGTATGGCAATTGCCGCAGAAGATATGGCAAAGGATGCCCGCATCGTGATCGATGGTATTACCGCAACGAGCAGTAGCAATACGTTTACTGATGTGATTCAAGGTTCGACAATTACCGCGATTAAAGAAAGCGAAAATAACGAGACTGCACAGGTTAACATCCAGCGTGACCGTGAGGGTGTCAATAAACTCATTGATGAGTTCGTTTCCGCATATAATGGCGTGGTCAGTATTATGGACCAAGCGACAGCAACGAATGCGGTGTTGCAAGCCGACTCAACCATGCGCGGTTTACAAAACCAGATGGTCAACGTGTTGACTAGCAATGTTGAGGGCGCAGGCGACTTCTCGAGCTTATTCGATATCGGTTTGAGTCTTAACAAAGACGGAAAGCTTGAGAAAAACAACATTATTCGCAGCGTGAATGAAGCCATGGATCAAGACTTCAACGCCTTTGGTAAGATTTTCTCAAACGAAGGTGGCATCGCGAGTCGATTTGAAACCTTGATGAACAATTACATTGAATCGGATGGTGCGATCACGTTCCGCGAAAAGTCGTTGAACGAGAGTCTCGACAGACTCGAAGATGATCGCTTGGATCATCAGTATCGGATGGAACAACTTGAGGGCCGCTTACGTGAAAAGTATTCGGGTCTTGATGTGATGCTGGCGCAAATGCAGAGCACGCAGAACTACTTATCATCACAATTAGGCAACCTGCCTGGTTTTGGTGGTAAGGACTAAACTCAGATTTTAAGTTAGAGGTTATTAGCTATGAATAAGAAGCTAAAAGGTTACACGCAGGATTCATTACGCGCTCGCATCGCGGGCGCAGACCCTTATCAGCTTATCCAGATGCTGATGGCGGGTGCGATGGAAAACCTCAACTATGCAAAAGGCGCTATTGAGCGTAAAGACCTCGAGAAAAAGTCGGTACATATTTCTAAGAGTGCAGCAATTATCGAATCATTGCGTACGAGTCTTAACTTAGAAGTAGGCGGCGAAGTGGCAGATAACTTGAACCAATTGTATTTGTACATGGGGGAGACGCTGACTGACGCCACGCGAACCAACGATGTCGCCAAGCTCGAAGAAGTACGTTCATTGTTAGCGCAAATTAAGTCGTCATGGGACGCTATCACGCCGTCAGATCGCGATAGTGCGATGTCACAACTCGGCGGTTCTGCCGCTGTAGGCGCGTAATGGAACTGCCAGAGCGTCTGCAACAGTACCTATCTGCGCTCGCTGAGCAGCTCGATGCCGATACATCGGAAGAGCAAGCGAGTGCTGAGATTTTGCAACATATTCAATCTGAGGTGGGTGAGCAGCTTGCTTCAGATGAGCTCACCGATCAAGAAAAGGCCCAGTTGATTGAGGCAGTACAAAATGCCATTACCGACTTGCAGCACCATGCCCAATCACAACGGCAAAGTATCGACGAAGGATTGAAAAAGCTCAGCAAAGGGCGTAAATCCGTCAGTCGCTATAAACAAGTGCAGCCATAGACCGTATCTGCTTGAGCTAATGTTCACTCTCGGGCTATAGTGCTTTTATATCTCAATTAGAAAGCGCGATCATGGACAGTACACAGCAACAAATCAAAGACATGATGCAACAACTCAAAGATGCATCTGACCGCCAAATTGAACGCGAGCAAGTATTTGCCGAACACGCCGAACAGCGGTTTCGCGACAATCTCGCTGCCTTTCGCAAGTTTTATCCAAAAATCGCTGACAGCATTGAGGCGTTTAGCTCCGATAAGCCACTTGAGTTGTTCGTGACCGCTTCTGGTCAGGGCAATATCAAAGAACACGTGACTGGTTATCCGCTGTACGGAGATGATCCCATTGAGCAGGTGGCCCGTCAGGTCGAGGAGCAGCTTGCCAAGCCCATGGTAAACCACATCGACTTCGCTAAGTATGCTGAGGTGCCAGAGGATGATACCCGTGTCCATGCTCGCTACTTAAAAAAGCTGGGTGAGGCGGTTGCCGAAGCGGGAGCTGTAGAGAAGCTCGCGCCGTTGCCGGATCGCTTTCCTACCGCTGTCGTGTTCGGAGTCGGCTTGGGTTACCACATCCCGATGCTCATGGAGCGTGTTCAATTTGACTACATTTATTTAATTGAGCCGAGCTTTGAGAATTTCTACTGCAGTCTCTATTGCACTGATTGGCATAGTATTATTGAACAAGTGGATGAACAGCGGGGCGTGTTGACCTTTCAACTCGGTGCGTCCTATCAGACTTTTATCGATGATTTATACCGTGTGAGCCAAGATATTGGTGTGTTCTCGCTGACAAAGTGTTTTTGTTATCAGCATTACCCCTCAAAAGAAAACGCCACCCTATTACGTGAGTTTTTCATGCGACTATTTGAATTGCATGGTGGCTACGGTTTCTACAATGATGCGACAACAGCATTGGCGCATACAGTACAAAATGCGAAGCAGGGCATGAACCTACTTAAGCATAAAACGGAGGATAGCAACCGATATCGCGACTATCCCGTTTATGTCGTTGGCAATGGTCCGTCGCTTGATGAAAGTATTGAGTTCATTAAAGACACCCAAGAACACGCGCTTATTATCGCAGCGGGAACGGCGTTACAAACGCTGTTGAAACACGATATTGTGCCCGACTTTCATACGCTCGTTGAACGGCCCAAAAGCACCTACGATGTGCTACTCAAATCATTACCCAAAGAGACTTACAGCAAGCTCAACTTGCTGACCATGAACCTGATTTACCCGGATGTGGTGCCGCTGTATCAGTGGGTGGGTATGGCCGGTAAAGGTATTGATGCGAGCGGTGATTTGCTCAACTACGTGTTGCTCAATGAGGCTCAACAGGCACTGCGTTATTTACCGTTTTGTAACCCGTTGGTCGCCAACACCGCATTGTCTTATGCGGCACATATGGGCTTTAAAGAGATCTACATGTTTGGTGTTGATAATGGCTACTCGGCTGACGGTCGTCACCATTCAAAAGATTCTGCTTACTACCAGGGCGCGCTGAAAGATTGGAAACCACACGACGCACGGCACGAGTTAGCGGGTAACCTGGGTGGTACGGTCATGTCATCGAACTTCTTGGCGATGTCGTGCCAGCAAATGGGGCGTTTGTTGGGCTTACCGAAATTTGCCGATATTCACTGCTATAACGTCGGCGAGGGCGCTAAGGTCAACCATGCATTGCCACTTAAGCCTGAGCACGTGCTACCAGAACCACAACAGCATGATAAGTCGCAGGTGGTGGATTACATCAAGGATGAGTTATTTAATCACTTCCAGTTTGAGCATTTCGAGCGTTATATGGCGTTCGATCGTTACGACGAAATCTGCGACCATTTGATTGCTATTAGTGAAGAGCCCATCACTAACCGCGCTGAGGCGCTGGATAACCTGCGCCGACAAGCGCGCTACTTATATAGTCATCGGCAAACGCGTTACTCACATCTGCATTATGTGTTAGAGGGCGAGATGCTGTATTTTCAGTGCCCATTAGTGGTATTGCTTTACAACGCCAATGACGAAGCTCAGTGCTTAACTCACTTTAAAAAGGCGCTCGATGTTTGGCGTCGGTTTATAGTGGAAGCGCGGGAAGATCTCAAAACGGCGTGGCTGGAGAAGTGTACACGAGGCTATAAACCTAAGGTGCGTAAAAATTTCCGAGTTGATGAGCAACAACCCAGCACTTAGCTGGGTTGTTGTCTAAGTTTACAGTAAAAACAGACCGTGAATTTCGGACAGTTTAGAAGGCAATTGTAAAAACCGGGATACTTTGGTCTCTGGGTCAAAAATGACTACGCCGGTATCTATCGAAATATTTTTTGACACACCGACATTCTTAGAGAAGTTGCGGTTACGGCTTTGACCGACAAAGAACAAGTGACCATTAAAGGCAAGCCCGCGCGTAAAGGCAGCAAACTCGCCTATCACCGATGCGTTGTTTTGACGCAAACCACCACGCAGAGAGTCGAGCACAGTGAGGCAGCCGTCGATAAACTGAATGTTGTGCGGCATCCATAAATCGCGGATAGGCGTTCCAATGCGCTCGCCCGTGACAATATCAAACTCAATGACTGCACCATCAAAGATATCGCGTTTCCAATTGCCAGTTTCGGAAAACATGGAGACATATAAGCTATCACCGACGATGCAACAGTCATTGGTATGATGAAAGGGCCCCTCATCGCGGCCTGCTTTTACGGATAATGGAATTTTGCGTTGTAGGGTTAAATCCCGGTCGTAAACCAAAACCGCATCTAACAAGCTACAGGCAATAAAAAAGCACTGGCTAGCTGCGTGATACGCGATCCCGTGGCCACGACTTTTGGTCGGTAAGGGTTGGTTTCGAATAACATTAAAGTCACGATCGAGCTGCAAAATGCCGCGTTCGTCGTCGACTGTGTAAAGATGATTATCAACTTCGATGATACAGTGGCAGCATCCCGATAGTACTTTTTTATAGTGCCACTCAGTCCCCTTAACGTCGAGTTGGTAAAGACCACCGCCTGCTTCTGGATCGTCTGAGGGTTGTGCGCCTGAGCTGACTAACAGTTGGCATTGAATCGTTTCGAGCTCATCAATGATGCGCAAGTCATTCAAAACGGGGCTGACGATAAAATCCTTTTGTGCGGTTAACCCCATGTCACTGAGTTGCTCGGATACTTCCGCAAATGAGGTTGTACAAATAATCACGTAGCGATCAGTGTATTCCTTTTGAAATAACTCGGGGCTGATGATGGGGTGACCCTCCTGTTCGCCTCCCCACATATTAGCGCTGTTATCGCATATGACGATGTCACTATCGGGTAAACGACGTATCGTTTTGGTGCAGATATTGCCCGCCCCCCATAGGGCGATTGGACGCTGACCCGCATGGCGAGAGATATCGGCAAAACGACTGAATGGAATTGATGTCTTCATGCAGGCTCCTTGCGTAAGTATTTTGCCCACTCTGATTCAGGTAAATACACCTTGCCGTAAGCTGAACTACCGCCCCAGAGGTTATATTTATGCCACTGTCCATCTTCTATCCACCAAACGCGCGGGTCTCTAAAGCCATCTGCAATGCGCCAGAATTCATCCTCGGTCATGTCGACATAGTCAAGCCAGTAATACAAGTCGGATGACACCACATGATCATATTTGCGTACCATCTCGATACCTTCATCACGGGTCATATAGCCTGTGCGAATATCCTTTGATGCGTGGTCGGTGGCGCGCCCATAACCAAATTTGACGAATTTGAGTAGATCATGGATACCATTTTCGTATCGGTCGTCGAGGTTCGACATCTTGCGATACGTGCGTTCAAACGGTTCTTCTTTCTCTTTCCAGCCGTACTGATCTTTTACCAGTTGCGTATGCGCATTGGGATCCCATTTAAAGAAGTTGCCCACATAAATGCCGCGAACGCCGACCTCAAGAATTTCCTCATCCGATGGATACTTAGCCCAGTTAAGATCTTTACTGCTCAGCGGGTCTTGTTCATCGTCGAGAAAGTCATACCATTCATAACCACGCAGTGCGTTGTCATGGCGCATTTGTGCGCTGAATTCGACAAAGTCGTCAGGATCGTACATGCCTGAAATATCCCATGCGGTCTCGCCCCAAATAATTAATGGGATCTTGTAACGCACAGCGACCTGAATAGGCACCGTGAAAATGCCGCAGTGGGCGTGCCAGTTCATATCACCCATCATTTTAAAGCCCAACCGGTTCATCTTTTTCAAAACCGATACGCTGGGGCCGACCATCAAGTGATCGGCGTCGAATACGTGACGCATGCGGTCACGATTATAGTCGCCTTCGGGTAAGTAATTGTTGCCATGATAGGTGACGAGTAGGGGTTTTAAGCCATATTCCGTCGCCATTTTATGGATTTGATAGTAACTATCTTTGCCACCACTGACCGGTATCAAACAGTCATAGTCGCCTTCATTCTGACTTTTGATACTTTCGACCAAGCGTTCAAAGCGTTTTTTGCGACGCGCCCAGTGATCATCCGATAACTGTTCGAATTGTTCTGCAACACGGCACGCCGAACAGACATTATCCTCATCTAATGTCATATTAACCGCGTGGGCGGGTGCTACACAGACTTTGCAGTAATTTGCCTCATTAACCATGGTTCACTCACTTAGTTATAAAAGGTTGTAACTCTGGCTTACGAACGGCGAAGCCACTTTCAAATAAATGTTTTTTTGCTAAATACACGCTTTGATCGCGGTAATGAAATAGGTTTGCGGCCGCCACGGCAGATGCTTGGGTATCGCTTAATACATCTTCAAAATCAAACCACTCCCCTGCGCCACCGAGCGCAATCACAGGAATGCTGAGTGCTTGCGTCACCTCTGCGATAAGGTCAATGTTGTAACCTGTTTGCTGTCCGTCGGCATCAATGTCGTTTAACAGCACTTCACCGCAGCCGAGTTGTTCAGCACGTTTTGCCCAATTGAGCGTGGTGCATTCAGTGCTCGTTTGACCGCCGTGGATAAATGCAATCGCCTGACCATCAACGCGCTTACTATCAATTGAAGCGACAATGCACTGTGAGCCAAATTCCTTGGCTGCTTCTTCGACGAGGTCAGGAGCCTCTGCCAGCAGTGTGTTGACTGAGACTTTATCAGCGCCCCATTGCAAACGTTTTTCAATATCTAATAATGTGCGAATTCCGCCACCCACGGTCATGGGCATGAAGGCTGATTGTGACATCTCGCGCACGATAGCCTCGATGGAAGTGGGGTTGCCATGCCGTAAATCGTCACGCTTAGCATCGTATTGGCCGTCTCGAGTAATATCGAGATAAATCAGTTCGTCTGCACCCCATTCGCTCATCCGACGCACCGCCCAGATAGCATTACCGATATTTTGGTACTTACTGAATTTTTTACTTTGTACCAAGTAGCCGTTGCGTAACAATAAAACGGGAATGATACGTTTCTTAAGCATCGGTACGGTACTCCAAAAAGCGACTCAATAAAGTGCGGCCAGCCGTTTGGCTTTTTTCTGGGTGAAACTGCACCGCAAATAAATTACCCCGTTCAACGGCGGCGACGAATTGTGAGCCATAGTCGCTGTGTGCGCTCGCATCAGCACTTTTAGCCAAAGCAAAGCTATGCACAAAGTAAAACTCTTTGGGCTCAGCAAAAGCCGGTGCAAACCACGAATCTTCGGCAAAGTGAACAGTATTCCAGCCGATATGAGGCAGGTGTAAACCGTGACTCTCGAGTCGCTCAACCGTCCCATTTAACCAACCGAGCCCGGCCGTTTTGCCACCTTCGGTTCCGGCATCGCAGAGCACTTGAAGGCCCACGCAAATACCCATCAGCGGCTTTTTGTCGATCTTGACTTGTTGCTCAATTAATTCGAGTGGCAGGCGCTCACGCATTTTCTGTAGCGAGCGGTCGAAAGCACCCACGCCGGGTAAGATTAAATGAGTCGCGGATTCGATAGCTTCAGGCGCGTTAGAAACCGTAACCTCATCGCATAATGTGCGACAAATATTAGCAACGGAGCCTACGTTACCTGAGCCATAATTCAATATACAAATTGAAGTCGGCTCACTCAAAGATTGCTCTCCCTGGTTGACGTTAATTAACGTATATAAGATATTTTAAGTATTCGTTCAAAAGAACGTTAATTCAAAATAATATTGATTCATAAGAATAAGTGCTCAAAGCTGTAAGCAAGGATAGTGCCAATAGAATGTCGGGTTTTTGACATGGCGTGAGATTTGCATGGGGACGGTATCGGTTCACTACCCAGCTTAAACACTAAGGGCGGAGCATGTTTAATAATAAAACCATTTTGATTACCGGTGGCACTGGGTCCTTTGGTCATAAGTTTATTCCTATGACATTGGAAAAGTATAACCCCAAGAAAATTATCGTTTTTTCTAGAGATGAAATGAAGCAATGGGAAATGGCTAAGTTGTTTCCCAATGACGATAGGTTGCGGTTTTTTATCGGTGACGTGCGTGACCGTGACCGTCTCTATCGCGCATTAGACGGTGTTGATTATGTTGTGCATGCTGCCGCCACCAAGATTGTGCCCACCGCCGAATACAATCCATTTGAGTGTATCAAGACTAATGTTAATGGTGCGATGAACCTCATTGATGCATGTATCGATAAAAAGGTTAAAGGATGTGTTGCGTTATCTACCGATAAAGCGAGTAGTCCGGTGAATTTGTATGGTGCTTCGAAGTTGGCATCGGACAAGTTGTTTGTTTCCGGTAACGCCTATGCCGGGGGACACGAAACGCATTTTTCTGTCGTGCGGTATGGGAATGTGATGGGTTCTCGCGGCTCGGTGATTCCTTTCTTCATGTCCATTCGCGATCAAGGCAAACTGCCTATTACCGACGAACGCATGACCCGTTTTATGATTTCGCTAGAGCAGGGCGTTGAGCTCGTGTGGCACGCATTTGAAGATATGATTGGTGGCGAGATTTACGTTAAGAAAATACCGTCAATGAAAGTCACTGATTTAGCACGGGTGGTTGCGCCAGAAGCTGAGCTCGAGATGGTGGGGGTGCGGCCTGGTGAAAAACTACATGAACAAATGATAGGGTTTGAGGATGCGCCTTATACTTATGAGTATCCGGAACATTTCAAAATCCTACCGGCGATTAATGATTGGCACAAAGATCCTCGGCGTATCAAAGATGGTGTTAAAGTGGCTGAGAACTTTGTCTACTCGAGTGACAACAACGCCGAGTGGATGACCGACAGCGAGCTACAAGCATGGCTTGAGCAAAACGCGCAGAGTATAGGGCGCATTTAATGATTCCATACGGACGACAGGATATTACCCAAGCGGATATCGACGCTGTAACCAAGGTGTTGCAGTCAGATTTTTTGACTCAGGGTCCCAAGGTTCCTGAGTTCGAAGCCGCACTTGCAGCGCAGGTTGGAGCGCAGTTTGGTGTTGCAGTCAACAGCGCCACCTCTGCACTTCATATTGCTTGTATGGCGTTGGATTTAGGCCCCGGTGATAGGCTGTGGACAACGCCGGTAACCTTTGTCGCTTCGGCAAACTGTGGCCGCTATTGCGGTGCTGAAGTCGACTTTGTCGACATCGATCCTAATACTTATAATCTCTCGGTTTCAGCCCTAGCTGCGAAGTTAGAGACTGCCGCGCAAACGCATACGTTACCGAAAGTGCTCGTCGTCGTTCACTTATCAGGCCAGCCGTGTGAAATGCAGGCCATCCGTAACCTAACCGCAGAGTACGGCATAGCGATTATCGAAGATGCATCCCATGCTGTGGGCGGGCGTTATCAAGATGAGCCTATCGGCAATAGCCGATACAGTGACATCACGGTATTCAGTTTTCATCCCGTTAAAATTATTACGTCTGCCGAGGGCGGTATGGCGCTCACAAATGATGAGCAACTGGCCGAGCGCATGCGTTTGGCGCGCAGTCATGGTATTACGCGTGATCCTGAACAGATGACTCAAACACCTGATGGCGACTGGTATTATCAACAATTAAGCTTGGGCTACAACTACCGGATGACTGAACTGCAAGCGGCCCTGGGGCTGAGCCAGCTACAACGCTTGCAAGCATTTGTTGCGGCTCGTCATCGTGTTGCAGCGCACTATAACGAGCAATTGGCGGATTTACCGATACGGCTGCCTTGGCAGCACCCCGATAGTTACTCGGGTTATCATCTGTATATTATTCGGTTAGAGACCGACAAGTTGACTAAAAGCCATGCCCAAGTGTTCAGTGAGCTCAGAGCAAAAGGCATCGGTGTTAACTTGCACTACATTCCGGTACATACTCAACCTTACTATCAACAACGAGGCTTTAAGCCTGACCAGTTCCCGCAAGCGATGGCTTACTATCGGGAGGCGATTAGCATTCCGATGTTTGCTAGTTTAACTGAAAGCGAGCAGCAACAGGTTATTGCGACTTTGCGTGAGGTCTTAACATGAGTGTGCTGATGGTGATTCCTGCGCGCGGCGGAAGTAAACGTATTCCACGTAAAAATATAAAACCGTTTGCGGGCAAGCCGATGTTGCAATGGTCTGTGGAAGCAGCGCGCGAGGCACAATGTTTTAATCATATTGTCGTCTCTACCGACGATGATGAGATCGCCGAAGTCGCGCGTATTGCGGGCGCTCAAGTGCCGTTTATGCGACCGAATGACTTAGCAGATGATTACACTCCGACCATACCGGTTATTCGCCATGCCATAGAAACCTATGAGGCAGAGCATGGCCGCGTTGACTACGTGTGCTGTCTGTATGCCACAGCCCCCTTTGTTGAGGCCGATGATCTGGCAGCCAGCTTTGCTGAACTTGCTCATGCGAAGGTGCCACTCGACTTTGTCGTTTCGGGTACCGAGTTCAGCTTTCCGATTCAACGCGCCGTACGCATCAACGATGAGGGGTTAGTCGAGATGTTCATGCCTGAGCATGCGAGTACACGTTCTCAAGATCTGCCGAAAGCATGGCATGATGCCGGTCAGTTCTATTGGGGACAGCGTGACGCTTGGTTTTCTCAAGACAGCTTTTTTACGGCGCGCACACGATTATTTCCGCTACCCAGCTTTCGAGTGCAAGACATCGACACGCCCGATGATTGGTTGCGTGCAGAATGGATGAAAAAGGCGATGCAAAAGCCATGAAGCGTGCTGTTATCCGTGCCGATGCAGGGATCAATATCGGTAGCGGTCATGTGATGCGTTGCTTAACCCTCGCCGATGCGTTGGCATCTGAGGGGTTCGACATTTGCTTTATTTGCCGACCGCAAACCGGTGATTTGATTACCCTGATTTCCGACCGAGGCTACCGAGTCGAGGCTTTGTCGACTCAGTCGGAGACGCCTGATAGCCACCTAGCTCATAGTGCATGGTTGTATGGTGGTCATGTTTTAGACGCACAAGAAACTCAGGTAATTATTGACCGCGAACAGCCGACACTATTGGTGGTTGATCATTACGGCATTGACCAGCGTTGGTTTGACGCGTTAACGCAGTGCCCGTCTCTTGTAATCGCGCTCGATGATCTGGCTGACCGGAAATTGCCATGTGATTTACTGGTCGACCCAACAGTAGGGCGAAGCACCGATAAGTACAAAAAGCTGCTACCAACTCAGGCAGAAGCCCTGGTGGGCGCAAAATATTGTTTACTACGCAATGAGTTTTTGCAGTGGCGAGAACCCAGTCTTCAGCGACGCCAGCGTGTGACCGATATTGAGCGTATTGTAGTCAGTCTTGGCGGCGTCGATGCCACCAATGTGACCGCAACGGTGCTCACTGAACTTGAGCGCTCTAATTTAGCATCAGGCTGTCAGATTGATATATTAGTCGGCAGCGCTTATCCGCATATACAAGCTTTGCAGCGACAGATTAATCAAAGTCGTTTTAGTGTGTCGGTTGCTGTCGCGGTAAACAATGTCGCGGAGCGTTTAGCACACGCAGATTTGGCGATAGGCGCCGCGGGTAGCAGTGCATGGGAACGATGTTGCTTGGGTGTTCCGACATTGATGTGCGTATTAGCCGAAAACCAAGCCGCCATTGCCGCCGTACTTGAAGACCGCCAAGCGGCGATTTTAGTGCATTGCCGAGGCAGTGTTGAGGTTGGTCGTCCCTTGCAAAGTGTCTTGGTACATTACATTGAACAGCCTCACTATTTGGCGCTGTTATCACAGAATGCGGCTAATCTAGTCGATGGTCGCGGTACGGTCCGTGTCATTGAGGCAATCAAGGGGGTATTATGACGCAAGCACTGCAAGTGAGTGTACTTTGTTCCGATCCTAATCATCCTATCCAACCACTGTTGCAGGACTGGAAAATCAAGCAACAAGAAGACGGGCATCAGGTTGAGATTGTTGAGCGTGCAAAGCACCTTCGCGGTGGCGATATATTGTTGCTGATTTCCTGTGCGGAAAAAATTACCGCAGATGTGCGTTCTGGCTATCAGCGAAGTTTGGTCATTCATGCCAGTGATTTACCTAAAGGACGTGGCTGGAGCCCCCACATTTGGGGTCTACTAGAAGGCAAAGACCAACTGACTGTTACCTTGCTCGATGCGGCCGAAGGTATTGACGAGGGTGCCATCTATAAACAACTGCAACTCCCCGTGACTAAAGATGCACTTTGGGATGAAATCAATGCAGCGTTGTTTAGTATGGAATTAGTGCTGATGGATTGGGCGGTGGCCCATGTTTTAGCAACACAACCGCAACCGCAAACAGAACAGCAGGCGACCTATTACCCCAAACGCACGCCTTCAGACAGTCAGTTAGATGCCGATAAAAGCATAGCAGCGCAGTGGGACCTGATTCGGGTGTGCGATCCCAACCGCTATCCAGCGTGGTTCTCCTTGCATGGGCACCAGTATAAAGTGATCGTGGAGAAGATGGATGACAAATAGCATTGAGATTGATGGACGTCGTATTGGCGACGATGCGCCACCTTATATTATTGCTGAAATGTCAGCAAACCATAATGGAGATATCCAACAGGCCTTCAAAATTATCGAAGCGGCAAAAGCGGCTGGCGCCGACGCGCTTAAAATACAGACCTACCGCCCTGATACCATTACGTTAGATTCGTCTAAACCTGACTTTTGTATCAATGAGGGCTTATGGGAAGGGCGTACACTATATGAACTCTATGAGTGGGCGCATACCCCTTGGGAATGGCATGAGGCCTTATTTGCTCATGCAAAGAAGGTTGGCATTACGCTATTTAGTTCGCCTTTCGATCCAACCGCAGTCGATTTGCTGGAGTCACTTGGCGCCCCCGCCTACAAGATTGCCTCGTTTGAAGCGGTCGATATTCCGCTTATTGAGTACGTCGCTAAAACGGGTAAGCCGATGATTATTTCGACCGGCATGGCAGACGCTGAAGAAATTCAAGATGCGATAGATGCTGCTCTTCGGGCGGGCTGTAAAGAACTCGCGGTGTTGCACTGTGTAAGTGGCTATCCCGCGCCTGCCGCAGATTATAATTTATCGACGCTGGTTGATATGAAGCAGCGCTTTGGCCAGTTGACCGGATTATCCGACCATACATTAGATAACACCACCGCGATTTGTAGTGTGGCTCTGGGTGCCGCATTAATTGAAAAACACTTCACGCTCGACCGCGAGGGGGGCGGGCCTGATGATAGTTTCTCGTTAGAACCAAATGAACTCGCCGCTTTGTGTCGCGATAGCAAAACAGCTTGGGAGGCACTCGGAAAGGTTGATTACGGGCGCAAATCCAGTGAGCAAGATAATTTGAAATTCCGTCGTTCGTTGTATTTTGTTAAAGAGCTTGCGGCAGGTGAATTGATTACTGCGGAACATGTACGAAGTGTACGCCCTGGCTATGGGCTCGCACCTAAACACATCAAAGAGGTCATTGGTAAGCGTGCAACGCGAGACCTTGAGGCGAATACTCGCGTTGCACCTGATGACTTTACTTAATGTGCTGTTTCACGAACTTAATAGCGCGTGTGTATGCATCTTTTCGGTTTGGGTTACTATCTAGTTGGTGAGTACCTTCTTCAAGTAGCAGTAACTCGACCGGCAAGTTATATTTTTGTGCGGCTTTGTAAAACTGTTTCGACTGGTCATCGGGGACAACAACATCGCCGGTACCGTGAATTAATAGCGTGGGGCGTTTAAGCATACCGATATTATTAACCGGCGAAATCGATGCTAAGTGCGCTTTGCCTTTCTCACTATCGCGGTCGCCAACCATAATATTATCGACCATTTCGGCCGTTTCACTGGCTCGGGTATCTTCTAAAATCGCATTAATATCACTCACACCGGCGATAGAGACATAGCAATTAAATTGCGTGGGTGTATTAGTCGCTGCAAACAGCGACACATAGCCACCGTACGACCAACCCACAACGCAACTTTTATCTGTATTGGCGAGTTGTTGCTCTTTGACCCAAGCAACACCATCCATTACGTCCTTTTGCATGCGCTGGCCCCACTCACCATAGCCCTGGGCCTCATAGTTTGAGCCAAAGCCGCTCGAGCCACGGAAGTTAACTTGTAATACCGCGTAGCCTGCGTTAACAAACATATGTTCTAGGGGCGAGAAAACCTGAGTGTCGCGTGACCAAGGGCCGCCATGGGGCATTACTACTAGCGGGCGCTCTGAATCACCACCATTAATCAAATAGCCACTAAGCTCAAAATCGTCACTTGCTTTAAAGGCAATTGGCTGTTTAGCAGGGAACGTCTTGTTCTCTAGTGTAGGTTGCAATGCCATCCACAGCCCACCCGCTTTGTTCGCCAAATCAACAAAGTAGAATCTTGATGGAGCAGACGCTGAAAAGGTTTTAACTAATAGCTTGTTAACAGACTCATCGTAACCAATGATAATTGGATTCATGCCTTTAAAGGTATTTTCGATGAGTGCTTGGCGTTGTTTAAACGCTGGGGCAACAAACGAAACTTCAGGCATATCTGCAATATAGCGAAACCCAACGACTTGACCGTTGTGCTCATGAATACCTTGTACATCAAATTGCTCGTTCTGAAAGAGCGGTGTGACCCAGTCATTGGAATCTAGCGAATAGCGCCACACTTGTTGCTTATCACCTTTCTGGTAGGTTTTCACAATCAACGTGTTATTCGTAGGCTCATATAGGACAGGCGTGAAACTATCTTCTTCAAAGGCTGTATATGAGCCTATTTCTTTCCATTCAGAACTGTCTTCAAGCCATAAATAAAATGTTCTTTCAAGATCTTCTACAGTGACGCCAACGATCGACTGTCCAGTTGAATCTCCGATAAAGTAACTTGGCTTTTGTAAACTTGGGGCATATTTTTCTGAAGCGCCACTATATACATTGATTTTATAGACTGAAGGGAAATAATTATCTCGTTCGCTTACTTGTTGCAGCAAAATATGTTCTGGATCGTTCGGCAGCATCGATACGATTTGATCGCCACTAAAAAGCCAAGACCAATCTTTCCCATCGGACAATTTTCGCAGTTTAATTTCTTTTAACTCGCCGCCATCTTTGTTTACGGCATACAACTGTCCAACACGACGTGAGCTACCGTACATATGTTCCGGGTAATCTGCACTCACTAACAAGCGCTCATTGTTGACCCAACGCAACTTAACGATTCGCTCTGATTTATTCTGCAGTTTGAGGATTGTGGTTAATTCTACTTTACCAAACGGAGATATAACGACTTGTTGTGTTGCACCATCAGAATTATAAACGGCAGCGATGAGTTCGCCATTAGGAGAAACCGTAGGTTTTTCCACAATATCAAGCTGACTAAAAGCACTGCTGGGCAGTGAGTCTGTTTGAGCGAAGCCCGTTGTAGAGAATGTAAGAAATAATGCAATGAGAGTTATTATTATTTTATTCATGGAGAGTTACGTGCTTTTTGTTAAAAAAATGGATCCTAACAGGGAAATTGAGTTTAGACGAATACTATAGAATTGTTAAAAGTGGCAAGCAGGACGTACACGCTGAACTTGCCATCTTCAATTAGAAGGGTTACAAAGTGCTATCGTCGCAACGCGCCTTTTGTCGAGCTGGCGTATCTACTACTTCTTCCGTCACCAGTTTTCCGGTTGCTTTGTTTGTAACTGCTTGCTCATTGGCTGCGTCAACAATCCAAACCGTTGCTGTTCCTGCGTCCGAGTCGCGACTGTATCTGAATTCGTAAATATTACCAGGTTCAAAGTTACCTTTGAGTTTAAAGAATTGCTCTAGCGGACCACCCGGTACATATTTTTTGATAAATGCGTAACGAGCGACAACGGTCTGTTCGCCTGCCTCGAAATCACGAGCCGTAACAAAGTCGGTTTCACGACCTCGGTAACAATAGTTGTAAATTATATGGCTAGCTTGAATCGACTTATCTTGAAAATTGCGAAGTTTGAACTGGTTATTATCAGCGAGCGAACTGCTACAAGCTGTTAAGCCAACCAAAAAAGCAGCGCTTAATACACCTTGTACGAGTTGAGTAGAGCGCATAATTTTCCCCTTTTTTCAAAAATATGCACTTAGAATATAATTTATGTAATATTTAAATGAAAACAAATTGAGAAATATATGCGTTTTACTTGTAACAAAATGTAACCGAGATAAATTTTAGACACAAAAAAACCGGCTCAATAAGCCGGTTTTTTGAACACTGCAACGTGTCAATTAAAGCGCTTGGATCTTAGCGTTCAAACGGCTCTTATGACGTGCCGCTTTGTTCTTGCTGATCAAGCCTTTAGTTGCGTAACGGTCCAATAATGGGGTTACTGTGGTTAAAGCTGAGGTTGCAGCTTCTTTATCTTTGCTTTCAATGGCTGCGTTTACACGTTTAAGGTAAGTACGCATCATTGAACGGCGGCTTGCATTATGGCGGCGATTTTTCTCGGCTTGAATCGCACGCTTTTTAGCAGACTTAATGTTAGCCAAGGTGAACTCCTAAAATTCGTTAACAGAACGCTTCTTTATAAAGGTCGTGGATTATGCCTAATCTGGCGGAAATGTCAACACCTATTCTAGGTTACTTGTTTAATTTTGCACTGCATCAAAGCGGACAGCTCATTATATACAAGGCTTGCCAAAAAGAAATTTTTATTCAATATTGTTAACAGCGTGCAACATTTAAGGATGAGTTATGTCTGAATCGCTCCGAGTAGAGAAGATTCGTGAGTTTGGACTCTATATAGGACAAGAGGACCCTCAGTTAAATGGGTTAATGAAGGCGCTTGCAGCCTGGTTAGATGTGCCTATGGCATTCGTCAGTATCGTCGACAATGACACCCAGTTTTTTAAGGCGAAGACAGGCTTTGACGGGGAGCAAATCGATCCTGAGCCTTCGTTTTGTAATTACGTCGTGAACAACGAAGAGCAATTGCTAATAAACGATGCGCTTAAAAGTAAACAATTTAAAGACAACCCTTATGTCATCGACGCACCTAATGTCCGGTTTTACGCCGGGGTTCCACTTAAGCTCGACGATGTGACGGTGGGAACGGTATGCGTGCTCGATACACAGCCGCATAACTTTACTGATAAAGAACTCGAGAGCCTGTCGCATGTCAGCGAGCATGTCAGTGAATACCTAACCTTATCTTTAAAGCACCAACAGTTAGTGCAAGAACGCTCATTTATCGATGACACGCCTGCTGCGCTCATTAAATGGCGTTATAACATGGCACTGGACCTGCAGTATGTCTCGGCAAATATGTCGACGTTGTTCAATATTCCCAGTGATCAACTCCTTGATGGCTCAAAAAGCTTTGAAGACTTTCTCGATGATAAAGGTCGCAAGGAGCTCAACTTTTTACTCAGTAACCATCTGGCTGGAGTCGCAACGAGTGAAGCCCAGTTTCGTCTAGTCCCAGCCAAAGGTCCAGAACGCTGGGTCAAGCTGTTATCAAAAAGCTTTTATGATCCCGAGGGACGACTTGAAAATATCCACGCTATGCTGATTGATAACACCGCTAACCGCTACTTTGAACGGCGGTTGAATGAGGCGAACCAGCAAATGCGTTTGGTCTTGGAGGCATCAGGGTTGGGTACCTGGGATTGGAACGTGCCAACCGATACCAATAAAGTGAATCAGCGTTGGTGTGAGTTACTCGGGATTGAGTACGCTAACTTCGACCCGTCTCTGTATTTCTGGGAGAGCCTTGTTCATCCTGCCGATTTAAAACGGGTTGAGCAAGAGTTACAAGCCCATATGGTGGGCGACACGCCTGCTTTCTCTACCATTTATCGCATGCGTCATGCGCAAGGTTATTGGGTTTGGATAGAAACCTATGGACGTGTGGTAGAGCGCGATTCGGAAGGTAAAGCACTACGCTTAACGGGGACGCACCGCGACATTACTGAAAAGAAAGAGGCCGAGCTGCTCGATACTAAGCAGCGACAACTATTAAGCTTTATCAACAAAGCACAGGCGCTCTACTTAAATGACAAAGATCTCTCTAAAGCCTGCCAAGACATTTTACCGGAGCTGATTGAGATTGCCGACAGCCAGTTTGCCTTTATCGGCGAGATGCAAAAGCGCAATGGTAAAGATGTGTTGTATATCCATGCGATATCGGAGCTCTCATGGAACGAACAAAGCTCAGAGCTGTATAAAGCGTATCTGCGCGGCGAACTATTCTTCGAGAGTTTAAACAATTTATTTGGTCGCACCATTACCTCCAACGAAGTCGTACTGACCAACGAACCAAGCCAACACGCTGCTTCTAAAGGCACACCGAGTGGCCATCCCCGTATTATGCGATTCTTAGGTTTACCGATTCGTTTACAAGGTAATGTGGTTGGCATGATAGGTCTTGCTAACAAGCTCAATGATTATGAGCAAAGTGACGCGACTTTTTTGCAGCCCTTGTTAGACGCGCTGGGAGCACTGTTTTATGCAGTTCAATTGGACAAAGCACGTATCGATGCTGAGCGACGTCTAAAAAATATGGCGATGACAGACGCGCTAACTGGGATACCTAATCGTCGTGCATTTATTGAGCGTTGCCAATTGTTAAATGACGAGGGTGGCGCACGCAGTGTTGCCATTCTTGATATCGACCACTTTAAACGTGTCAATGACACCTTTGGTCATGCTGCCGGCGATGCGGTGATCAAGCATTTAGCAGAGTCGCTAGCGCGCAGCATTCGTTCCGACGATATGGTCGCGCGGTTAGGCGGTGAAGAGTTTGCACTTATTCTTAATAGCGATGCAAAAGATAAGGCGCATCAACGCTTGGAGGCGTTGCGACAAGAGATAGAACAATCTCAGGTCACTTTTGATGGTGAGCAAATAGGCTACACCATTAGTATCGGGGCACTGTTTATAGCTGAGGATGAGTCTGCAAACAGTGATCTCGAACAAGCGGTACTGGATCATGCTGATAAAGCACTGTATGACGCCAAAAAATCTGGCCGTAATCGTGTTGTATGGGGCACCTAGGGCGCGTTACGTAAAGCATGCGTAGCGCATAGCGAGCGCTTGGTATACACTGACGTTTTTCAATCCGCAGCCCGTGTACAGGAGAGCCCGTGTCCAAAGCGTTGTTACGTTCCGGATTCATAGTCAGTGCCATGACCTTGATATCACGTGTATTAGGATTGGTACGTGATGTTGTGATTGCCAACCTGATGGGGGCTGGCGCGGCAGCGGATGTGTTCTTTTTTGCGAATAAAATTCCCAACTTTTTACGTCGGCTGTTTGCTGAAGGCGCCTTTGCTCAGGCGTTCGTTCCCGTGCTTACCGAATACAAGCAGGGGCAGCCATTGGAGCAGCAACGGCTCCTGATAGCCCGGGTATCGGGCACGCTGGGCACTATCGTAACGATTGTCACTTTAGTGGGTATGCTTGCTTCACCGGTAGTGGCAGCACTTTTTGGTACAGGCTGGTTCCTAGACTGGTGGAACGACGGACCGCAAGGTGAAAAGTTTGTACTGGCAAGTGACTTGTTGCGTATCACTTTTCCTTATTTATGGTTTATCACCTTTACCGCAATGGCGGGCGCTATTCTCAATACGTTGGGTAAGTTTGCTGTCGCGGCATTTACGCCTGTTTTCCTCAATATTGCGATTATTGCAGCCGCGATTTGGCTGGCGCCTAACCTTGAGCAACCTGAATTCGGTCTAGCTTGGGGGGTATTTTTTGGTGGTTTAATCCAGTTTTTATTTCAAATTCCGTTCTTGAAGCGTGCTGGTTTGTTAACACGTCCACGTTGGGGCTGGCATGACACTGGGGTTACGCGCATTCGCAAATTAATGTTGCCGGCGATATTTGGTGTTTCTGTCAGTCAAATCAACTTATTACTCGATACTCTGATTGCCAGCTTTTTAATGACCGGCTCAATTAGTTGGCTTTATTACTCGGACCGTTTGCTTGAGTTTCCGCTTGGACTATTTGGTATTGCCATCGCCACGGTCATTTTGCCGGCGCTGTCCTCGCGACATGTCGATAAGTCGAGCGAAAACTTCGCCGCTACGCTCGACTGGGGTTTGCGCATGGTGCTGTTACTTGGTCTCCCAGCAATGGCTGGACTGTTCTTTTTAGCCGAGCCCATGCTGATGGTGCTGTTCATGCACGGTGCCTTTACCCCAGCAGATGCCGAGATGGCGTCGTATAGTTTAATGGCATACTCAGCGGGGTTGTTGAGCTTTATGTTAGTTAAGGTGCTGGCGACCGGTTTTTACTCGCGACAAGACACTAAGCGACCCGTTAAGTTTGGCATTATTGCGATGGTCGCAAATATGGTGCTCAACATAGCATTTGCAATTCCCTACAGTTATGTGGGGCTTGCCATGGCGACCGCGGCATCCGCTGCGCTGAATGCGATCATGCTAGGCGTGACGTTGTACCGCGAACGGGTGTTGGTTATTCAGCCTGGTACCTGGGCATTTGTAGCGCGTGTGCTCATCGCTGTAGTGGCAATGGTCGCCGTTGTTTTATGGGTGACGCCCTCGGTACAACAATGGCGCGAAATGTCGCTTGTTGCACGGCCATGGCAATTGGCACAAATTATTGGTGTTGGTGCGGGGGCGTATCTGCTGGTGTTGTTAGGCAGTGGATTAAGACCACGCCATTTGCGCGCGCAAGAATACTGATTCTGAGCGCAGCATCGGTTATAATCTCACCCGAGTTATTTTTATACATTTAATTAGTGGTACTTTGTTCGGCTATGGAACTCATTCGCGGCATACACAATTTGCGCTCAGAACATCATGGATGCGTGCTTACTATCGGCAACTTCGATGGCGTACATCTTGGCCATCAGGCGGTGTTGGCGCAAGTCAAAGCAAAAGCCAGTGCGCTTGGTGTGCCGGCAGCCGTAATGACATTTGAACCGCAGCCGCAAGAAATTTTCCAGCCCGAAAAAGCACCCGCGCGTCTGACTAACTGGCGTGAAAAATATCTCGCTTTGCGAGATGAGGCGATTGACCGCCATGTAGTGATCGAATTTAACCGTAAGTTTGCCAGTCAGCCTCCTATCGAGTTTATCGAAAATGTATTAGTTGAAAAGTTGGGCGTGAAATTTTTAGTGGTGGGTGATGATTTTCGCTTTGGTTACAAGCGTGAAGGGGACTTTGCGCTATTGCAACGCGAGGGTAAACGGCTCGGTTTTGAAGTCGTCGATACGCGCAGCTACCGTCAGCAGCAACAGCGGGTCAGCAGTACTGCGATCCGAGCGGCACTTGCCGAGGGCGACTTTGAGCGCGCCGAGAGTATGTTGGGGCGTCCGTATCAAATGATGGGCAAAGTCGTGCATGGTCGTAAAAATGGCCGTACCATTGGCTTCCCCACGGCTAATATCCCATTAAAGCGGCTAAAAAGCCCGCTACACGGCGTATTCGCGGTAAAAATCAATGTCGGCCGCGCCGAAGACACGTACCATGGTGTCGCCAATCTAGGCACGCGGCCTACGTTGAATGGCGATGAAGTCCAATTGGAAGTGCATTTATTTGATTTTTCAGGCAACCTGTACGGTCAGCACGCAACCGTGACGCCGGTCGCCAAATTAAGATCCGAGCAGCGTTTTGCTTCGCTCGAACATTTAAAACAGCAAATAGAGAAAGATGCCGCTCGTGCCCGAGTACTTTTAAGTTGATCGGCCACGATAGTCAGTAAATATGCGGAAAATGGAAACAGTGACCCATGAGTGATTATAAGCACACATTAAACTTGCCGGAAACGGCGTTCCCAATGCGCGGAAATCTCGCGAAACGCGAGCCGGGCATGCTCAAACAATGGTATCAAGACGATCTCTATGGCGAGATTCGTAAAGCCAAACAGGGCAAACCGAGTTTTATTTTGCACGATGGACCTCCGTACGCAAACGGTCAGATCCACATTGGTCATGCGGTCAATAAAATCCTTAAAGACATTATTATCAAGTCGAAAACCCTAAGCGACTTTGATGCACCTTACACCCCAGGCTGGGACTGTCATGGCTTGCCTATCGAACTGCAAGTCGAGAAAAAGCACGGCAAACCGGGTCAGAAGCTCGACTTGGCGGAGTTTCGTAAACACTGTCGTGACTACGCGCAGACGCAGATTGATCAGCAGCGTGAAGACTTCAAACGGTTGGGTGTATTGGGTGACTGGGATAACCCTTATTTAACGATGAACTTTAAGCAAGAAGCGGATAGTGTGCGTGCGCTTGCTAAAATCATCGATAAAGGTCATTTGCATCAGGGCTTTAAGCCTGTGCATTGGTGTACGGACTGTGGTTCAGCATTAGCCGAAGCAGAAGTCGAGTATAAAGATAAAGAGTCACCAGCCATCGATGTGCGTATGCCGCTCACGGATAGCGACAAAGCACTGGCGGCGTTCACGACGCCAGAAGGACATCAAGGTCAAGGCAAACTGAGCATGGTGATCTGGACCACCACGCCATGGACCATGCCGGCTAACCGTGCAGTAACGCTTGCCGAAGGACTTGAATACGCGTTAGTGCAAATCGAAGCAACTGACGACCAACAGGCTGAGCGTGTCATTCTTGCGAGTGACTTGGTAAATGATTGTATGGACCGTTGGGGCATCAATCATTATCACAAGTTGGGCTTCTGCAAAGGTAAAGCGCTTGAGCTGTTGCAGCTCGACCACCCATTATTTGATATCAAAGTGCCGGTGATCATGGGTGATCATGTCACCACCGAGAGTGGTACAGGTTGTGTGCATACCGCACCGGGCCACGGTGTGGATGACTTCTTGGTGGGTCAAAAATACGATTTAGAAGTCTATAACCCAGTTGGCGACAACGGTGTTTACAAAGAAGATACGCCGCGCTTTGCTGGACAGCACGTGTTCAAGGCGAATGAGCCTATCATCGATGCCTTACGTGATGCAGGCAACTTGATGCACGCTGAGCGTTATAAGCACTCGTATCCGCATTGCTGGCGGCATAAAACGCCGATTATCTTCCGTGCTACACCACAGTGGTTTATCAGTATGGATCAGAAAGGCTTACGTAGCCAAGCGCTTGAGCAAATCAAGCAAGTGCGTTGGGTGCCTGAGTGGGGGCAAAGCCGTATCGAGTCCATGGTTGAGGGCCGCCCGGATTGGTGTATCTCGCGTCAACGGACGTGGGGTAACCCGATTGCGATTTTCGTCAATCGCGAAACTGAAGAACTCCACCCAAATACGCTTGAGCTGATGGAAAAAGTGGCTCAGCTTATTGAAAAAGATGGTGTTCAGGCATGGTTTGACCTTGATCCGGCGACCTTGTTAGGTGATGAAGCTGACCAGTATCGTAAAGTCACTGACACATTAGATGTTTGGTTCGATTCGGGTGTGACTCACCATTGTGTATTACGTGAATTCCCAGGATTAAGCTGGCCGGCTGATTTATACCTTGAAGGCTCTGACCAACACCGCGGCTGGTTCCAAAGCTCATTGGTAACGGGCGTCGCGATGTATGAACAAGCGCCATACCGCCAAGTGCTGACGCACGGCTTTACCGTTGATGCGCAAGGCCGCAAGATGTCGAAGTCAATCGGTAACGTGGTCGCGCCGCAGGATGTAATGAATAAACTCGGTGGCGATATCCTACGCTTGTGGGTCGCTTCGGCAGACTATTCAGGCGAGATGACGGTATCGGATGAGATCCTTAAGCGTTCAGCCGATGCGTATCGCCGTATCCGTAACACGTCGCGTTTCTTGCTAGCGAACTTGAGCGGTTACGATCCTAAGCAGCATCAAGTGCCGATGGACGAGATGGTCGAGCTTGATCGCTGGATTGTTGGACGCGCAGCTGACTTACAGAAGCAACTGGTGGATGCCTACGATAACTACCAATTCTTGTCGGTGGTGCAAAAACTGATGCACTTCTGCTCGATTGAACTGGGTAGTTTCTATCTGGATATCATTAAAGACCGTCAGTATACCGCTAAAGCCGATAGTCTGGCGCGCCGCTCGTGTCAGACCGCATTACATCATATTGCTGAGGCGTTAGTACGCTGGATGGCGCCGATTTGTAGCTTTACCGCGCAAGAAATCTGGGATCTGTTGCCGGGTGAACGTGAGCAATACGTATTTACTCAGGCATGGTATGAAGGCTTTGAGCAGTTTGCCGGCGTGAGCAGCGAGGAAAATACCTTCTGGATTGAGCTTCTGAATGTACGTGATGCGGTTAACCAAGCGCTTGAACAAGCGCGTCGTGACGATGTGATTGGTGGCTCACTGCAAGCTGAAGTGACCTTATATGCGGATACGGCACTGGCCGAAAAACTGAAACGCTTAGGTGCAGAGTTACGTTTTGCGCTACTGACCTCAGAAGCGTCAGTCGCGGACCTTGCGGATGCACCTGAGAGCGCGGTAAAAGCTGAGCAATTACCGCTCGCCGTCGCTGTGGTTGCAAGTGCTCACAAAAAATGTGAGCGTTGCTGGCATCATCGTGAAGAAGTGGGTCAAATCAACGAACATCCAGACTTGTGTCAACGTTGCGTGAGCAACATTGATGGTGCTGGGGAGGAGCGTCACTTTGCCTAATGCTCAAGCGATGAAACCTAATAAACGCGCATCGGGTCTACAGTATTTGTGGATCACTTTGGCTATTTTTATCCTCGACCAACTCACCAAATGGTGGGTTGCGAGTGACTTTGAACTTTACGAAAGCCGTATCATTATTGACGGCTTGTTTAACCTGACGTATGTGCACAATTATGGGGCTGCGTTTAGCTTTCTAAGCGATGGCGGTGGCTGGCAACGCTGGTTCTTTACCTTAATCGCGGTCGCCGTCAGTATCGTGTTGCTCATCTGGTTGCGTCGTAATGATGTGAGTTTTTGGCGTCAGAATTTGTCATTCTCATTGATCTTGGCGGGTGCCGTTGGCAATGTGACAGACCGATTCTTGTTCGGTTATGTTATCGACTTTTTAGATGTGCATTATCAAGGCTGGCATTGGCCCGCATTCAACGTGGCGGACTGTGCGATTACCATTGGTGCGGTGCTGATGTTGTTAGAAGCGTTTATCGATAACCGTCGAGATCCCGAAGATACGAAAGGTAAGGAGTAGTCGTGGGACGTTTACCGATTGAAGATGGCCGTGAAGTGGTCATGCATTTTACCATTAAACTGAGCGACGGTTCGGTGGCTGATAGTACGCGGATGTCCGGAAAACCAGCGAAATTTCGTATGGGTGACGGTAGCCTAACCGAAAACTTCGAAGCCTGTTTAATTGGACTGCGTCCAGGCAGTGAGCGCGAGTTTACGCTGGCACCACAAGACGCCTTTGGTGAACCGAACCCTGATAACTACTATTATGTTGATTCGGCCAAGTTTAGTGACGAGACCAAGCCTGAAGTGGGCGCTATTCTCGCGTTCACTCAGCCTGATGGCACCGAGTTACCAGGGATTGTACGGAAAATCGAAGGTCCTACGGTGACTATCGACTTTAACCACCCTCTGGCTGGTCAAACTGTGGTTTTCGAAGTTGAAATTATCAGCGTGGAGCCGTAACGGGCACACGGAGGAATTATGCAAATTTTACTCGCCAACCCACGTGGCTTTTGTGCAGGCGTGGATCGCGCGATTACCATCGTCGAGCGAGCATTAGAGATATTTGAGCCACCCATTTACGTGCGCCACGAGGTGGTACATAACAAATATGTGGTGAATAAATTGCGTGATGCGGGTGCTGTCTTTGTCGAAGAACTCGATGAAGTGCCCGACGATGCGATTGTTATTTTTAGTGCGCACGGCGTTTCACAAGCGGTTCGCCAGAATGCCAAAGATCGCGGCTTAAAAGTCTTTGATGCAACCTGCCCACTGGTGACTAAAGTGCATATGGAAGTGACACGCGCCAGTCGTAAAGGACACGAGTGTGTGCTCATTGGTCACGCCGGACACCCCGAAGTTGAAGGCACTATGGGGCAGTATGCCAATCCGCAGGGCGGCATTTACTTAGTCGAATCTCCCGAGGATGTCGCAACGCTCGAAGTAAAAGATGCGGATAATTTGCACTACATGAGTCAAACCACCTTATCTGTCGATGATACGGCGGATGTGATTGATGCCTTACGGGTGCGTTTCCCTAACATTAACGGGCCTCGTAAAGACGACATCTGCTATGCCACACAGAACCGACAAGATGCGGTACGTCAATTAGCAGAAGAAGCGCAATTAATGTTGGTGGTCGGTGCCAAGAATAGCTCAAACTCAAACCGGTTGCGTGAGCTTTCCGAGAAAATGGGCACACCTGCTTACTTGATTGATGATGCCAGTGGCATCCAACGCGACTGGCTTAACGATATTGATCGTGTGGCGGTGACCGCAGGTGCTTCAGCGCCGGAGGTATTGGTGCGCGAGGTTATCGAACAGTTACGCAATTGGGGCGGTGAAACCGTGACTGAACGAGAAGGGCGCGAGGAAAACATCATCTTTAGTATTCCGCCAGATCTTCGGTAGTCAGCTCTACATAAATTGGGATAATTCCCTCTAAATTAGCATGGGCAAGCCAGAACGTGGCTTGCCGTGCCGAGTGCCATTCTTGTTTAAGTGTTATTGCCTCAACGGGGGGCTGCCAGTGTCGAGCTTTTCCTTCCCCGATAGCCGCCAATAAATCATTTTGTGCCGCTTGTAGTAGTTCCAATGCGTGTTGCCGTGCCTGTAATCTGCGGATTTCCATGTGCGTAAGTTGCACCATGCTTAAGCCGCTCGCTAGCGATATGCTCACCACGACCGTCATTATCATCGCTTCGATAAGTGCTGAACCTTTGAGCTTTAGCCTGTTCATAAGCGCGTTGTTGTAGCTGCTCGTATTGTTGCCATTGCCAGGCGAAACGTTGCGTTAATAGATTCAGGTGTTCGGTGGCAAAGAGCATGATCAATGCATGTATGCCAATCAAGGACAGAAGGGGCGTAATAAAGCTGCTCATCAAACACGCTCCGATTGATTGGTGCAGGACTGAATAAAGGAAAACTCATCGAGTGTGCCGACGTGGCGAGGGTGATCTGGTAACCGGGCGCATGTATTCGAATGTTAAACTGGGTCAGGCTGAGTGTTTGCGCTGTGGTTAGACTTTGCCAGCCGCGCTGGGCACAATCAAAGGCATCACCATGGTATTGCAACGCCCCAGCGCGCAAGCGATAACCAACCTGCTCGCCTGTGTGTATCGTCAGCACGTAACAGCGTTGTTGGGAGCTCGAAGTCAATTGCCTGACCTGTTCACTGCGTAACAGATCACGTCCAATTTGTAGCGCTAGACCTTGCAAAGCAAGCTGCGCCTGAGGTTGCTGCAACGCTTGATTGATTGACGTGGTTTGCCACAGTATGACCTGTACTGACGAACCTGCTAATAGGGCCATTAGGGCACAAGCCGCAAGTAGCTCAATAAGTGCAAACCCCCAAGGGCGTGCTTTTCGCGGCCCATCGAGATTGATTTTTATGCACATGAAGTCATACCAACTATTTCGACATCGCCTGCGCTACAGTATCTTATCCGTCCGATAGCACTGACAATCCAGTGCAGTTTTAGCTCACCCTTTTGCATACTTAAGCGGCCTGCACGAGCATACCCTTGTGGCGCGTAAAAAGTCAGCGGTCGGCTGTGATCATTAAAATTACTGGAAAACTGCCAACCGTCAGTTTTAAGTGCGTGTTGAATGGCAGAGAGCGGAATCTCAACATGTTGTTGCTGCGCTTGCGCACGTGCTTGATAAGCTTGCAGCAAGCTCAAGCCACGCAGCCCAAGCGCTCGCGCTTCGAGTTGTGCGGTTGAGTGCTGCATAGCAGGGACACCTGCACTCATCAATAACAGGCTCAACAGCGAACACACAGTCCACTCCAGTAAACTACTTGGCATTAATCGTTCTCCAAAAATAACCCTCAGAAAAGCTAAACCTCCGTTCGATAAACGGCCAGCGGAGACGTCCGATAGATGCGTAAGTGATAGCTGTATTTTGTTGGCACAGAATTTGTATCAGTTAGTCAGAGAATCATTTTTTTGACGCGCAGGAAAAGAAGTATGGCAAGTGGTGCTGCAAGACTGAACAATTTAAAAGGGCTGGCGCAAGCTAACTCGCACATAATTAAAGGGTTCGGTACCCCGCTGGCGGTGATGGCGATACTCGCGATGGTGGTGCTTCCCATTCCACCTATCTTGTTGGATATCCTCTTTTCATTCTCAATTACTCTTTCATTGGTGGTGATGCTGGTTGCGGTCTACACCCAACGTCCGCTCGATTTTGCCGCATTTCCTACGGTATTGCTGATAGCGACCGTATTGCGCTTATCATTGAACGTAGCATCAACCCGTATCGTGTTACTCAATGGTCACGAGGGCCCTGGCGCCGCCGGTAGTGTTATTGAGGCTTTTGGTAGTGTGGTCATCGGTGGTAACTATACTGTCGGTCTGGTGGTATTCGCCATTTTGGTCATCATCAACTTTATCGTAATCACCAAAGGTGCCGGCCGTATTTCTGAAGTCACTGCGCGCTTTACCCTTGATGCCATGCCGGGCAAACAGATGGCCATTGATGCAGATTTGAATGCCGGACTTATTAATCAAGAGGAAGCGAAAGCGCGACGCAGCGACGTAACTCGTGAGGCTGACTTCTACGGCTCGATGGATGGTGCCAGTAAATTCGTAAAAGGAGATGCCATTGCCGGCATCTTAATCCTACTGATTAACGTTGTAGGCGGCTTCTTAATCGGCATGATCCAGCATGACTTGTCGTTTGGGCAAGCGATTGAAGTCTACACGCTGCTTACTATCGGTGACGGCTTAGTTGCACAAATTCCGGCACTGTTATTGTCTGTCGCAACCGCCATCATCATCACCCGTGAAAATGATACCAAGGACATGGGTGAAGCGGTTGTATTTCAACTGATTAACAACCCCAAAGTGCTTGTCATTTCAAGTGCAGTGCTATTTGCTATGGGCGTTATTCCAGGTATGCCGCACTTTGCTTTCTTATCGATGTCTGCAGTGCTCGCGGGCGCCGCTTATTACAAAATGCGTCATGCAGAAACTCAAGAAACTGAGCAAGTTGAGCAAAAGCAACAAGAACAACAGCAACAGTTAGCACAAAAAGAGTTGAGCTGGGACGATGTGCGTCACGTTGACACCCTCGGCTTAGAAGTAGGCTACCGCTTGATCCCGCTCGTTGATAGAAGCCAAGGTGGTGAACTGTTGTCGCGCATTAAAGGGGTGCGGAAGAAGCAATCACAAGAGTTCGGCTTTTTAGTACCGGCTGTGCATATCCGCGATAATCTCGATTTGGGTCCTAATAGCTATCGCATCACGCTCATGGGAGTCACCATGGGTGAGGCGGATATTCGTCATGACTGTGAATTAGCGATTAATCCAGGCCAAGTGTTTGGTGAATTAGAAGGTGAGAAGACCACTGATCCAGCGTTTGGCCTCGAAGCGATTTGGATTAAACCAGAACAACGCGAAAACGCCCAAACCATGGGCTATACCGTGGTTGATGCAGCAACGGTTGTTGCCACGCATTTGAGTCAAATCGTCACAAACCACGCCTCGCAATTATTAGGGCATGAAGAAGCGCAAGAGCTACTGGATCGTTTGGGTCGCAGTCATCCTAAACTGGTCGAGGGCTTGGTACCCGATTTATTGTCACTCGGCAACTTTGTCAAAGTCTTACAAAACCTGCTCGACGAAGGCATCGCTATCCGGGATATGCGGACCATTGCACAGACGCTTGTCGAATATGCAGGACGCACACAAGACACCGATGTGTTGACCGCCGCGGTACGCATTTCCTTACGTCGGCTCATCGTTCAAGACATCTCCGAAGGGCAACAAGAATTGCCTGTCATTACTTTGGCGCCAGAGTTGGAACAGATGTTGCATCAGTCATTGCAAGCCGCAGGCAATGAAGCCGAACAGCAAGGCGCAGGTATCGAACCTGGCTTGGCAGAACGCCTGCAGCAATCGTTGAAAGAGGTTCATCAACAACAAGAGATGAACGGCGAGCCATCGGTGTTACTGACATCAGGGCTATTGCGCTCAACGATGGCGCGTTTCGCGCGTCACGCAACTGACGGAATGCGGGTGCTGAGTTACCAAGAAATTCCAGATGATAAACAGATTCGAATTGTGAGTTCGATTGGCGGCCAACAACAGCCAGCGGCTCAGTGATAGGGGGATTTACCTGTGAAAATGAAGCGCTTTTTTGCTGAGGATATGCGTCGTGCCTTATTGCAAGTTAAGGAAACGCTTGGACCGGATGCCGTTATCATGTCGAATAAAAAGGTAAACGGTGGCGTTGAGATTGTCGCTGCAATTGATGGTGATGCAGAGCCTCAAGCATCGCAAGCAGCGGCACCCGCAGTCGAGTCGGCAGCGCAGAGCGATGAGTCGGAACGGTATGCTGAGCCAGCAAACTCGCTGGCAGAAATCTTGGCACGCCAGGCGCAACATCCAGCGATGCAGGCAGGCAATGCAGAACCAAAGCCGGCACCCGAGCCTCAAACTGAGTCGGTCCAAGCCAGCGCCGAAGCGACCCGGGTACCCGATGAGCCCGAAGTTGATATCCCTGACTATGTCGGCGGCGGTAGCGCTGCTGAAATCGCAGAACTGCGAGCGCAAATCAAGGGGGTTCAGAATTTGCTGCAACATCAGTTGAGCGGCTTGATGAAACAAGAAATTGAGCGCGAAGAGCCAATGCGCGCTTTACTGACTCAACGTCTCATGACTATGGGTGTGAGTGAACGGATTGCCGATCAAATCGCCTGCTTTATCCCCGAAGGCGATGACATCGAAGATAGCTGGGAGCAATCATTGCAATTATTGGAAGGCCAGCTTAACACCACCCATGACGATATTTTGACTCGTGGCGGCGCGGTTGCTTTAGTGGGGCCGACCGGAGTGGGTAAAACAACGACTATTGCTAAGTTAGCAGCCCGTTACGCACAACGACACGGCTCTGACTCAGTCGCGTTGATTACCACCGATACGTTTCGTATTGGCGCAAGCGAGCAACTGAAAGTTTATGGCCGTATTATTGGTTGTCCAGTTAAGGTGGCAAACGATGCCAAAGAGTTGGCTGATGCGATGCTGACATTGCGCGACAAACGCCTGATTTTGATAGATACCGCGGGCATGGGGCAGCGCGATAAACGCTTAAGTGAACAACTCGCGCAATTATTACAGAATAAACGTCTAAGAATTCGTCCATATTTGGTATTATCTTCAACATCACAAACACAGGTGTTGAACGATACGGTTAAGCAGTTCAAAACATTGCCGTTGGCAGGATGCATTTTTACTAAACTAGACGAGTGTTTAAGTTTAGGTGAAAGCATCAGTGTTGCCATCGAGCAAGGGCTTGCGGTGGGTTACTTAACCCATGGACAGCAAGTACCAGAAGACATTCGCGTGGCCGACGAGCACTACATGGTCACCGAAGCGGAGCGCTTATACGATAAAAGCATTTGTTCGAATGTGTCAGACATGCCAAAATCAAATTGGCAGGCCGTTCAATAAAAGGTCATCGATTAATCAAGCATTAACCAGCAGTAAGAGTTAGAGCGCATGGATCAAGCTAGTGGCTTAAGAAAGATGAAACAAAGTAAAGTCAAAGTCATTGCAGTAACGGGTGGTAAAGGCGGTGTGGGTAAAACCAACATCTCTTTAAACATGGCGATTGCAATGGCAGAGCAAGGCAAACGGGTATTGGTGCTAGACGCTGATTTAGGTCTCGCCAATGTCGATGTCATGCTCGGACTGCGCGTGCAAAAGAATCTTTCTCATGTGCTCAGTGGGCAAGCCGAACTCAAAGACATCCTGATAGAAGGCCCTGCAGGTATCAAAATTGTACCGGCCACTTCAGGCACCCGTTCGATGATTGACCTTGACGAAACGCAACACGCCGAGTTGATTCGCGCTTTTAGCGACCTACAAGGTGACTTTGACGTGTTGGTCATTGATACCGCAGCGGGTATCGGTAATACCGTTGTGCGGTTTGCCCGCGCTGCTCAAGATGTAATGCTAGTAGTTTGTGATGAGCCGACCTCAATTACCGATGCTTACGCACTGATGAAAGTGCTCAGCAAAGAACAGGATGTGTTCAAGTTTAAAGTCGTTGCCAATATGGTGCGTAACCTAAGGGAAGGCCAATTGCTGTTTAATAAGTTGACTAAGGTCACTGATAGGTTTTTGGATGTCGCGTTAGAATTAGCCGCCATTATCCCGTTTGACGATAACATTCGTTTGGCGGTGCGAAAGCAAAAGCCATTAGTACTTATGCAGCCTCGTTCGCCTGCCTCATTAGCCATTAAAGCCCTTGCGCAGCGTGCGCTTGACTGGCCGGTACCTGCGCAAGCAGGCGGGCATTTGGAATTTTTTCTTGAACAATTAATAGGATCGGCCGATAACGGTAAGAAGCAGGATGTTGCCAATGAATAAAGCCGCTGTTTACAGTGCCCATGCTGATAATCGTCAAGCGATTATCGAGCAACATACGGGGCTCGTGAAGCGAATCGCGCATCACATGATGGCGCGCCTACCCGCGAGCGTACAAGTCGATGACTTGATCCAATCCGGTATGATTGGCTTATTGGAAGCAGCTAGAAATTTTGATAACAGCAAAGGCGCAAGTTTTGAGACTTTTGCTGGCATTCGTATTCGTGGTGCTATGCTCGACGAAATCCGTCGCGGCGATTGGGCACCACGGTCGGTGCATCGTAACCATCGACGTGTGCTAGAAGCGATCCGCCAAGTCGAGAATGACACGGGGCGTGATGCTAAAGATACGGAAGTTGCGGAAAAGTTAGAAATGTCGCTTGAGGAATACCACGCTATTCTGCGTGATGTTAACTCGGGACGAATTATTGGCATCGAAGACCTGGGCGTCTCGGAAGATGTCATCGTGCCTGAACAAGTAACAGGCACTAACTATGAGCCGCAAAAGGATGTAGAGAACGATGCGTTTCACCGCGCACTGGTGGACACCATCTCTGGCTTACCTGAACGTGAAGCCTTAGTGCTTTCGTTGTATTATGATGAGGAACTGAACCTAAAAGAAATTGGGGAAGTGCTCAGCGTGAGTGAATCACGTGTTAGTCAAATTCATAGCCAAGCGATGATGCGCTTAAAAACGCGTATGCAAAGCTGGGTTGAGTAATTGTCGTAGTAATCGAGAGCCCAAGTGGAGGGAGCTTTGGATAAAAACATGAAAATTCTTGTTGTTGATGACTTTTCAACAATGAGACGAATCATCAAAAACCTTCTTCGCGACCTTGGATTTACCAACATCCAAGAAGCTGACGATGGCAACACCGCCTTACCGATGCTCCAGCAAGGTGACTTTGACTTTGTTGTCACTGACTGGAACATGCCAGGGATGCAAGGTATCGACTTACTTAAAGAAATTCGTAAAGACGATGACCTCGCGCACTTGCCGGTATTGATGGTGACCGCAGAAGCTAAACGCGAGCAGATTATTCAAGCCGCACAAGCGGGTGTTAATGGGTACATCGTTAAACCTTTCACAGCTGTCACGTTGAAAGAGAAGCTCGATAAAATCTTTGAACGCATCAGTTAATGAGTGCGGTTATGTCAAAATCATCGGCAAATATATCGCTCCAGCAAGCGCAGCAACTGGTTGAATGGCTAGAAGCGGGCGAGCAAGCCAAAGCCGATCAATGGCTTGACGACTTTCGCGAGGAGCGTGATGACAAACTCTTCACGTCGGTAGGGCAACTGACTCGCGATCTCCACGAAGCACTGCAAGATTTCCAACTCGATCCGCGGATTATGCAGTTAACGCAGGATGACCTGCCCGACGCACAAAACCGTCTGCAATACGTTATCGAAAAGACAGAGGACGCTGCTAACCGAACCATGGATGCGGTCGAAGCCTGCTTACCGATGACTGACGAAATGCATCAGCGCGTCGAACAAGTCATGCCGGCTTGGCAGCGGTTGATGAGTAACGATATTCAGTTGCACGAATTCAAAGAAATGTGTCACCAAGTCGATGCGTTAATGCGTGAATGTGGTCAAAATATGCCGCAAATTCATGGCTTAATGACCGAAGTGTTAATGGCGCAAGATTATCAAGATATTACCGGTCAAATCATCCGTCGAGTGATTCAGCTCGTAGAAGATGTCGAGAAAAATTTGATCGAACTTCTCAAGTTGTTTGGTGAGGAACAGAAATCTCAAGCTAAACAAAATGTAAAAGCAGTCGATAAGAGTGCAGCAGAAGGACCTGTGATTAACCCAGAACAACGTGATGATGTCGTCGAGAATCAGGATGACGTAGACGATTTATTATCTAGCTTAGGTTTCTAGGAGAGAGCAGCGCATGAGCTTTGAGATGGACGAAGACATCTTACAGGATTTCTTGATCGAGGCGGCAGAAATCCTCGAGCAGTTATCCGAGCAACTCGTTCAATTAGAAAACGACCCCGAGAACAAAGAGCTCCTAAACGCCATCTTTAGAGGTTTCCACACCGTTAAAGGTGGGGCCGGTTTCTTATCGGTTTCCGCGTTGGTTGATACCTGTCACGGTGCGGAAAATGTTTTCGATACCTTACGTAATGGTCAACGTTCTGTTTCGGCTGACTTGATGGATGTGATCCTGCAAGCGTTGGACACCATTAATGCCCAGTTTGCTCAATTACAAGCGCGTGAAGAACCCGAAGCGGCCGATAGCGAGCTACTCGAGACGCTGCACAAGCTTTCCCAACCCGAATCGGAAGACGAAATCGCCGACGATACCGACGTACGTAGCGCCTCTGGCGCGACAGGCGATGCCTCCGCCGACACCGAAACCGACGACGATACCGACGTACCTAGCGCCTCTGGCACGGCAGACGATGCCTCCGTCGACGACATCCAAGAAGACGAATTCGAAGCCTTACTTGACGAACTCCACGGCAAAGGGCAAGGACCCGGTGCCAATAAATCGTCAGGTAGTGAGCCGTCAAAAGATCAAAGTAAAGCAAGTAGCAAAGACGGTGACGACGAAATCACCGATGATGAATTTGAAGCCTTACTGGATGAGCTGCATGGTTCAGGTAAAGCACCGACCAGTGCTGAGAAAAAGCAAGAAGAGCAGAAGTCTGTTAGTAAGAGCGATAGCGATGAAATCACAGATGATGAATTTGAAGCGCTGTTAGACGATTTACACGGCAAAGGACAAGCGCCTAAGGTTGATAAAGCGGCTGCTAAACAACCAGAAGCGCAAAAACCAGCGCCGAAAAAACCGCAAGCTAAACAACCAGAGCCGAAGAAGCCAGAGGCAAAGAAAGCCGCTGCGCCACCACCGCCTCCTGCCGAAACCACGGTGCGCGTGGATACTAAACGACTCGATGAAATCATGAATATGGTCGGTGAGCTCGTGTTGGTGCGTAACCGATTATTGAGCTTGAGCAATAATGACGATCAAAAACACGAAGAGATGAGTAAAGCCATCTCTAACCTCGACGTGGTTACGGGTGACCTGCAAGGCGCGGTGATGAAAACACGCATGCAGCCCATCAAGAAAGTCTTTGGTCGCTTCCCCCGTGTCGTGCGCGATCTGGCGCGTAGCTTGAAGAAAGAAATTAACCTCGAAATGTACGGCGAAGATACCGATCTCGACAAAAACCTTGTCGAGGCATTGGCGGATCCGCTAGTGCACTTGGTGCGTAACTCTGTCGACCATGGCATCGAAATGCCAGATGACCGCCAAGCGAAGGGTAAACCGCGCGAAGGAACTGTGACTTTATCGGCGTCGCAAGAAGGCGATCACATTATGCTGTCTATCAAGGATGACGGTGCCGGCATGGATGCTGAAAAGCTCAAGCAAATTGCGATTAAACGCGGTGTGCTTGATGAAGATGCAGCGGCTCGTTTATCCAACGAAGATGCTTACAACCTGATTTTTGCGGCGGGCTTTTCAACTAAAGAGCAAGTATCCGATATCTCAGGTCGTGGCGTGGGCATGGATGTGGTGAAAACCAAAATTAGTCAGCTCAACGGCAGCATTAAAATCGATTCAGAGCTTGGTAAAGGCACAGAATTACTAATTAAGGTACCGCTGACCCTCGCTATTTTGCCAACCTTAATGGTCGAAGTGAAAGAGCAAACTTTTGCGTTACCGTTGGCAGTGGTCAGTGAGATTATTGATCTTGATATGTCGAAGACCAATACCGTCGATGGCCAACTGACACTGATCGTGCGTAAACGCGCTATTCCACTGTTCTTCTTAGAGCACTGGCTGACCCGTACGCCTGAGCGTAACAAGCGCAACGAAAATGGTCATGTGGTGGTCGTTCAAATCGGCAACCAGCAAGTCGGCTTTGTTGTTGATGCGTTAATCGGTCAAGAAGAAGTCGTCATCAAGCCATTAGATAAGTTATTGCAAGGTACGCCAGGTATGGCCGGTGCAACAATCACCAGCGATGGTGGTATCGCATTGATTATCGATGTACCGAGCATGCTGAAGTACTACGCAAAACGATAACGGGTAACACTAAAAATGACAGTGAGTGTTTTAGTGGTCGATGACTCGGCGTTTTTCCGACGCCGAGTAACAGAGATTCTTGAAAGCAACAGCCAGATAAAGGTCATTGGCTCGGCTAATGACGGGCGTCAAGCGGTGGAACAAGCAAAGAGCTTACGTCCCGATGTGATCACCATGGATATTGAGATGCCCGTCATGAATGGCATCGATGCGGTCCGCGAAATCATGCGCGACGCGCCGTGTCCTATTTTAATGTTCAGCTCACTTACCCACGAGGGTGCAACGGCGACATTGAATGCATTAGAAGCCGGAGCCGCCGATTTCTTACCGAAAAAGTTTGAAGATGTCGCGCGTAATCGTGAGGAAGCGGTAAAGACGCTACAAGATCGTGTAATAGCTATCGCGGGGAAACCGGCGGTGCGCCGCTCAACACCTTCGCGTCCTTCGGCAACGACGCGTGCAACTGAATCGACTAGCGAACGCCCGTCGCTCAACCGGTTTGCGCGCAAAACGCCACCACCGACACGGAGCTCAACGCGAGAGCCCGAGCCACCCACTACCCGTGTTACGACCGAACGCCTTACGATTAATCGCGCGTATCAGGTGTTGGCAATTGGCACATCGACCGGTGGGCCGGTCGCACTGCAAAAGATATTGACCCAGCTCCCGGCAAACTTTCCCTATCCGATTGTGATGGTGCAGCATATGCCGGCTGCTTTTACTAAAGCCTTTTCGCAGCGGTTAGATGGGCTTTGTAAAATTAGCGTACGTGAGGCAGAAGATGGCGACAGTTTACAGCCGGGCGTGGCTTATTTAGCACCGGGTGGCAAGCAGATGCTTGTTGAAGGTCGTGCAGGCGCAGCGCGTTTGCGCGTGCGCGAGGATAATTCCGGCCGCGTAACCTATAAGCCCAGTGTTGATTTGACCTTTGCCAGCCTCTCGAAAGTTTATGGTGGCAAAGTGTTGGGTGTTATTTTGACAGGCATGGGTGCTGATGGCCGAGAAGGAGCACGCATGTTGAAAGATCAGGGCGCAACAATATGGGCACAAGATGAAGCGAGCTGCGTGGTCTATGGTATGCCACAAGCGGTCGCCAGTGCCGGTATTTCATCACGTAATGTCAGTCTTAATCAAATGGGCAGTGCGCTACTGACCGAAGTCGGTTACGGAGACTAGCCCATGCACGTGTGGACCATCGCAAACCAAAAGGGCGGCGTAGGCAAGACCACCACAACGGTGGCGCTAGCCGGCTTGTTGCAGCAGCGAGGTCAACGGGTGTTATGTATTGATATCGATCCACATGCGTCATTGACGTTTTATTTCGGTATTGATGCCGAAGGGGTCGAGGCAACTGCGTATGACGTGTTTGCCATGGGCAAAGATGTCGATAAACAAACCACTTTAAAGGCGATCGTTCCGACTGAGCATGATCATCTTGATGTCATGCCCGCGAGCATGGCGCTTGCTACGCTAGATAGAAAGCTTGGCACTCAAGGGGGCATGGGATTGGTCCTACAACGTGCCTTAGCGTTGGTGGAACACCGTTATGATTATGTTTTAATCGATGTACCTCCAGTGCTGGGCGTATTAATGGTGAATGCCTTGGCATGCTGCGAACGCGTGCTCATTCCAGTGCAAACCGAACCGCTTGCACTTAAGGGCTTAGAACGTATGATGCGAACACTCGCGCTTATCCAAAAGTCACGCGGGCATGCTCATCAATACACTATTATTCCAACGTTGTACGATAAACGGACGCGCGCATCGCTAGAAACCTACAAAAAAGTGGCGCAGCGTTACGGGAAAAGTGTCTGGAACGGCATGATCCCAATTGATACAAAGTTTCGTGATGCCAGTAATGAGCAGTTACCGCCATCGATGTTTGCGCCACAATCGCGGGGCGTGCTGGCCTATCAAACATTGCTGACTTATTTACAGCAATTACATCTATAGGAGGTCACGTGAGTCGCTCGAACTACAGCAGTGAACAAGCAATGACCGAATATTTGGATGCGTTGTTGTTGGAAGAAGAAGCGCCGCCGGTTGATTTTGATGACTCGCCGGTGCGCTCGTTGCTTGAACGAGCCACGCCCGCTGTGCAGCAGTCCGAGCCCGAACCTGAACCCGAGCCCGAACCTGAAGTCGTGTCGGAGCCTGAGCCTGAACCAGAGCCAGAACCAGAGCCAGAACCAGAGCCAGAACCAGAGCCAGAACCAGAGCCAGAACCAGAGCCAGAACCGGAAATAATTGAACCGACTGAGGTTACAGAAACCGAAGTTAGCGCCGATATGGAAGATAGCGGCGCGACGTCACCGCCGACCGACGCGATGATGGAATATCAAGAAAATGATTTCCAGGCGCTGTTTTTTAAGGTGGCCGGATTAACCTTAGCGGTACCTTTGAAAAGCTTAGGCGGTATACATACGTTAAGTAAAATCAGCCCGCTAATTGGCAAGCCGAGTTGGTTTAAAGGCATCATGAACGAGCGTGGAGCCAAGCTACAAGCGGTAGATACCGCACGTTGGGTGATGCCAGAAAAGCTCACCGACGAGGTAGAAGAACAGATTAATTATGAATACATGATCACATTGAGTGACAGTCCTTGGGGCCTGTTGTGCGAGGAGCTGGTTGATAGTGAGCCCTTACAACCGGACGCCATTCAATGGCGTAACGGTCCTAATCAAAAGCGGCCGTGGTTAGCGGGCGTGGTGCGCGATCGAATGTGTGCGTTACTCGATGTGAATGCTTTAATTACACTGCTGGATAAAGGCTTGGGTCATACTCAAATCGACCCACAAAATGAATCGGAGTCATAGCATGGCAACTGAAAACCGTAAAACGAAACAACAAGCTGAAGCCGATAGCAATGATGAAGTGCTTCAGTGGGTAACCTTTCAACTTGAGGAAGAAACCTACGGAATTAATGTAATGCAGGTACAAGAAGTGCTGCGTTACAGCGAGATCGCGCCTGTTCCAGGAGCGCCCGATTATGTGCTAGGTATTATCAACCTCCGCGGTAACGTGGTGACCGTGATCGATACACGACTACGGTTTGGCTTGCCAGAGAACGAGATTACCGATAACACGCGTATTGTAATTATCGAGTCGGATAAGCAGGTCATTGGTATTCTCGTCGACAGTGTCGCCGAAGTGGTTTATCTGAAAAAATCGGAAATCGACAGTGCACCGAATGTCGGCACCGAAGAAAGCGCGCGCTTTATCCAAGGGGTTTCGAACCGTGAGGGCGAGTTGTTGATCCTAGTCGACTTAGATAAAATGCTGACCGACGAAGAATGGGATGAAATTTCGCGGTTAGGATAAAAATAGTTAATGACCTCACTTACAGTTTGGCTGGCATCGGCAGCGCTGATGCTAGCAATTGTTGCTCTTATTGTGGCGGTAATGACCAGCCGCAAGCACACAGAATTGCTCGAACGCCAGCAACAGCGTTTATTGATGCTCACCGAGGCGTTGGGCGCTTTAGAAGAGCAACCAAAACCTCGGCGCTCGGCCGCCGATGACGAGGCTGTCAGCAAGCTACGCGAAGATATAGCGCAGTGGCAAAGACAGCAACAGCACGCCATAAAACAGCTTGAACAACAACAGCAAAGCCAACAAGAGCAATTTGCCACCACTTTGCAGCAGCTCGAGCAACAAGAGCCTGAAATAAAGCTGTATCAACGGGCAGCGAAACTGGTGGAGCAGGGGGCGAGTGTCGATGACTTGATGCAAGCCTGTGATTTACCGCGTGCTGAAGCGGAGCTGATGCTAGCTATGCATAAGCGCAGTTAGTACCAGCTATCCGGAAATTTTCCGTCCAATAAATACGAAAACGCAATCAGTTCCGCGATGAGCACATAGAGCTCGCGCGGAATTTCTTCGCCTACATTCAGCCGTGCTAGGGAATCCGACAGCATCGGATCTTCATGCACCATGACGCCATGGGCCTTAGCGACTTCGATAATTTCTTCGGCAAGCTCATCAAAGCCTTTGGCGATGACCTGCGGTGCATTTAAACCATCGTAAGATAAGCCAATGGCTTGTTTTTGTTTATTGTTCTCGCTCATACCGTGACCCGAATAATACCGCTGTGTTGTTGTGCCAAACTGTCAGGCACTTTGCCTTGCTTGATCTGAAAATCCACTGCTGCGACATCTAAACCTGCAAGCCGTTGTTCAAGCTCTGGGAGTTGGCGTTGCAAGTGCCGCTGCGCTGCCTCTGATTCGGTAAAGAACTGCACGCGAGTGCCAGCGGTTTGGTAACGTCCCTTGACTAACATCGGCCCCCATTGCTTAAGCTCAAAGCGCAAATTAAATAACCACACTGAACGCTCATTTTTATCATCGCTATGCCCACTTGACTCCCGTTTGATCAGCAGTTCGGTGCCGGTTTGGCTGCTCGGATTTTGCGACGGCAGCATCAGATAAAATTCGGGCTGTTGCGCCGGACTGTCTTGCAAGCGCATTTGACTGCTTTGTGCGCTATTCATTGTTTGCGCTAGGTTGCTCAACAAGCGCTGCAACTGTGCCGCTGGCTGCTGAAGTAATTGCGCGTTAAGGCGTTCACGTACTTCTGCAGTCATGGGCGGACGTGGCATCAATACCCGATCGTCGCCCGCCCGTGCCTCACCAGGTCCGCGCATAATCTGATCCAGTATGGCTTGGCTGAGTGCTTTAGCTGCCTGTGGCTGCGTGCTTTGTTGTGCCTGCATACGAATACCTAACAGTGCGATAATCAATTTACCGACCACGCCTAACTGTTGATTGGGCTGACTACTGACCGGTTTAGCAGCAAACCAATCACTGACGTAATTAGCAAGTTGTTGGGGATGCATCATTTGCTCGCCTTTGGGGAGTTGCGCGAGTGTTTGCGTTAGTAGCTGTTTGACCTCGGGCTGCTGTTGCGGTGTGATTTCTGTGACTTGGCGTAAAAACTGGGTCAATTGCGCAGGTGTCAGCGTTTGCGTTTGCTTCACTAATCGCCCATCCACCGTGGGCGCTGTTGGTGCTGGCGTCGTCGGTACAGTCGATGTGGGCGCAGTTGCTGCGGTCTGTTGCGTTTGACTGGGGACCGAAGTAGTCATTTGTTGAAGCAATGCACGCGCGATGGGCTGGGGGATTTGTTGTAAGGGAACACTCACTTCGCTAACTACTTTAGACGGCGTTTGCAGTTGCATCGTCAGTTGACCCTGACTCACCTTTATCGCGTTAATCTGAATCGGTAATGGCGTGAGGGCTGAAGGCGTTGCTGTCGATTTAGCCTGCGCGACTTTCACCCACTGTGTGAGCACCTGTTGTAACTGCTCACTGACTGCTTGTCGTATGGGTTGTGGTAGTTGAGTCAATGGTACTGCAATCTTATTGGATACGTTCGAGCTCGGCGAGGCAGTCATTTGTCCCTGCTGTCGCAGCGGCACACTGATACGCGCGTCGCTGCGCATTAGCTGTTCAACAATACGGCTGATCACAGCACTTTGAGCTTTAGGTGTTACTGGCGGTTGAGCATCTCCCGTGGCACGCAGTACGACTTGCTCCAGTTGTTGTTTTACCGCTGCTAGGGCCTGTGGCGTGATAGTTAACTGACCGTTAACTGGCGCGGGGTTAAACTGCTGGGGCTGCGGAGTCGAGCTATTCAATTGTGTCGTCAGCGCATTAAATACGCTTTGCATGGCATTCTGCTGCGCTTGTGAAACAGCCGCTTGCGGGGTATTCAACGCGGTTGTCGTCGCCGAGTTTGACGGCGTCGCCAACGACTGCATCATTTGTTGTAATAGCTGTTTAATTTGCATGACGCACTGCCCTTACCCAGATCATGAAAAGCGACCGTTTTACATGGCTTTTTCGGCAAATATTGTGGTAAACTCGAGCCAATTTACACATCATTTGCAGACATTGCCGCAGCCTTGATGAAGCATAAAACGACAGAACCTCTGCCCCGACTTACAGCGCACGAACTTTCCTCAGTTCGCGGCGGGCGTACCTTGTTCGAGCAGGTCTCTTTTGAGGTTCATGCTGGCGAACTCTGGCAAATTACTGGTGCCAATGGCGCCGGTAAGTCGACATTACTCCGTATGCTTGCCGGGCTAATGCCGAGCAGTACTGGCAGCATTGAGTTTAACAATCACTCAATACAGTATGACCGTAGTGCCTACCATCAGCAACTCTTGTTTATCGGTCACAAACCCGCGGTTAAAGCCGAGCTGACAGCGTTGGAAAATGTCTATTGGCAACGTCGCTTAAGCGGCGATAAGGGTGCCAGACAAGACAGCATGGATGACTGGAGTCTACTCGAAACCATCGGGCTACTCGGATTGGAAGATGAAGTGACGGGGCGGTTATCAGCCGGGCAACAACGTCGCGTGGCACTGACGCGGTTATGGCATAGCCAAGCACCGTTATGGATTCTCGATGAACCCTTTACCGCGTTGGACGTAAAAGGTATCGCTTTGCTTGAGCAACGCTTTAGCGAGCACTTAAGTCAAGGTGGCAGTATCGTGATGACCTCGCATCAGGCGTTATCGCTGGCGAGTTTGAATCCACAGCAGTTGCATTTAGGTGAAGTTTACGCCAATGCCATGGGAGCCGCGTGATGACCGCAGTGCAGTTATGGCGTTCAGTGTTGAGTAAGGATCTGCGTCTCGCAGCAAGACGACGTTCAGACGCGATCAACCCACTGGTTTTCTTGCTCATGGTGATTACTTTGTTCCCGCTCGGCGTTGGACCAGGACCCGATATTTTAGCGCGTATTGCACCGGGCATTATTTGGGTCGCGGCGTTGTTAGCTACCTTGTTGGGCGTGGATCGTATTTTCAAAGATGATTATGCCGATGGGTCGCTCGAACAGCTGTGTTTATTGCCGCAGCCGCTCGCCTTTACAGTGAGCGCAAAAATGGTTTCGCACTGGTTATTGAGTGGTTTGCCATTAGTGATACTCTCGCCGCTGCTGGCTTTATTGTTGAGCTTACCGACCTCCGCATATGGTGCGTTAAGCCTTTCACTATTGTTGGGTACGCCGGCATTGAGTGCCTTGGCTGCCATCGGCGCTTCGCTGACGTTGCCGCTGCAACGAGGCAGTGCCTTAGTCAGTTTAATTTTATTGCCATTGTTTATTCCGTTACTGATATTCGCTACGTCGGCGGTAGAGAGTGCGGGAATGGGCATGGCTGTGCACGGACAGTTGGCTATTTTAGCCGCCATTTCCGTATTAACAGTAACATTAGCACCGCTGGCCGTGGCCGCGGGCGTCAGAATGAGTGTGAATTAATATGTGGCGTTGGTTACACCCTTATGCAAAGCCTGAAGCGACGTATCGCTTAGTGGATAAGTTATTACCATGGTTCGCGGGCTTGACACTTATTAGCCTATTGGTGGGCATGGTTTGGGGCTTGGCGTTTGCGCCGGCCGACTATCAGCAAGGCGATAGCTATCGCATTATCTACATTCACGTTCCTGCGGCTATTTTCTCCATGGGTGCCTATTTTGGCATGGCAATCTGTGGCGCTATCGCTCTAATCTGGCAGATTAAAACAGCGGAGTGGGCATTACCCGCGATTGCGCCCGTAGGCGCCGCCATGACCGCTATTGCATTATTTACGGGTGCCATTTGGGGTAAACCCATGTGGGGCACGTGGTGGGTATGGGATGCACGGCTCACGTCAGAACTTATTTTATTGTTTTTATACATTGGCGTAATGGCTCTTTACGCTGCATTTGATGATGCGCGTACCGGCGCCAAAGCCGCATCGATTCTGGCGATTGTAGGGGTCGTGAACTTACCCATTATTCATTATTCGGTAGAATGGTGGAACACGCTACATCAAGGCGCCACCATTACTAAATTTGAGCGTCCCTCCATTGCCACGAGCATGCTGTGGCCGCTACTTATCAGCTTGTTAGGCTTTATGCTGTTGACCGCGACTTTAGTGCTGATGCGTTACAAAAATCAGTTGCTTAAGCACGAACTCAATCGCCCGTGGGCGCAGGCAGAGCTCGCGCTCGATAGTCGCGAATCAGCTGAGGAGACTCGCTAATGGCATTTGATAGTTTTAGTGAATTTGTTCATATGGGTGGCTACGGACTGTATGTGTGGTCGTCTTTCTTTCTGACTTTTTTAGTGATTGCAGGTGTTGCCTTAGAAACCAGTGTGCAGCGGCGACGTTTGCAGAAGGAAAGCTTAAAAGTTCAACGTCGTAAACAGCGGCTTGCGCGTCGCACGCAGCAAGCAAGCGCTGAGGAGTAGAGGTATGAACCCGCGTCGTAAAAAACGGTTAACCTGGGTACTTGTATTAGTTGTTGGCGTTAGTATTGCCATTGGTCTCATGTTGTATGCCATGAGCTACAGCATTAACTTGTTCTACACGCCGAGTGATTTTGAACAAGTTGAGGAAGGCAAACAGCCACCACAAGTCGGTCAACGTATGCGCATTGGCGGCATGGTGGTAGAGGGATCTGTGGATCGCGATCCAGAGACGCTGGAAGTCAGCTTTAAAGTCACCGATACCGGACCTGAAGTGACTATTTTATATCAAGGTATTTTGCCCGACTTATTCCGCGAAGGGCAGGGTATTGTCGCGCAAGGCGAACTGATTGCCCCACGTACGCTGAAAGCGAGCGAAGTGTTGGCAAAACATGACGAGGAATACATGCCACCCGAACTCGCCGAAAAAATGAAAGGCATTAAGCATGTCAACCCAAACCAACCAGCTGAGCAAGGGGAGACACCATGATTGCTGAGCTTGGTCATTTAAGTATTGCGATTGCGCTGGCATTCTCAGCGCTGTTGGCGGGCTATGCACTGATTGGTGCACAACGCGGCCACGGGGGCATGATGAGTCTGTCGCGCCCGCTCGCGATAGGGCAGTTTATTTTCACCGCAATTGCCTTCGCGTTGTTGGTCGCCGCTTTCGTCCAAAATGACTTTAGTATTGCTTATGTAGCCGCTAACTCGAATACGCAGTTGCCCTGGTTTTACCGTATTACCGCGGTGTGGGGCTCGCACGAAGGTTCTTTCTTGCTGTGGATGCTGATGCAAGCGGGCTGGATCGCCGCTGTTGCACTGTTTTCTCGCTCTATGCCACTGCCGATGGTGGCGCGCGTACTCGGCATTCTGGGTCTGATCAGTATTGGTTTCTATCTGTTTATGATGACAGTATCGAACCCGTTTGATCGCAACTTGCCGATTATTCCGGTCGATGGCAATGATTTAAACCCATTACTGCAAGATCCCGGCATGATCATTCACCCGCCGTTGCTATATATGGGCTATGTGGGTTTTTCTGTTGCCTTTGCGTTCGCTATCGCTGCGCTGATGTCGGGCAAACTCGATGCGGCATGGGCACGTTGGTCACGTCCCTGGACATTGGCGGCATGGATGTTCCTGACTGTCGGCATCGCGCTCGGTAGTTGGTGGGCATACTATGAGCTCGGTTGGGGCGGTTGGTGGTTCTGGGACCCCGTCGAAAACGCCAGTTTTATGCCGTGGCTCGTGGGTACAGCCCTTATCCACTCGTTAGCGGTCACCGAAAAGCGTGGCAGTTTTAAATCCTGGACCGTGCTGTTGGCAATCGCAGCCTTTAGCTTAAGTTTGCTCGGTACCTTCTTGGTCCGTTCGGGCGTATTGGTGTCAGTGCATGCCTTTGCTTCCGATCCGACTCGAGGTCTGTTTATTCTCGTATTATTGGCTATCGTCATCGGTGGTTCATTGGCTCTGTACGGTTGGCGAGCCTCACAAATGCAAGGGTATAGCCGTTATGAGGCGGCCTCGCGCGAGGTCTTTTTGCTGGCGAATAACGTGTTACTGATGGCCGCCATGATGGTGGTGTTGTTGGGGACTTTATTACCGCTAGTCTACAAACAGTTAGGCTTAGGTTCGATTTCGATTGGTGAACCTTTCTTTAACGAGCTGTACAGTTATTTGATTGTGCCTTTTGCACTCATGCTCGGTGTTGGCCCTTGGATGCGTTGGCGTAGACAACCGCTCGCGCCGCTGTTAAAGCCACTACTACTATGCCTTGCATTGGCCGCCATTCTTGCTTTCGTACTGCCAAAAATATGGGCCGACGAAATGCACTTATGGGCTGTTTTAGGGCTATTCTTGGCACTGTGGGTGGCATTGGCAACCATCACCGATGTGTTGCAAAGCGTGCAACAGCGCGGTGGCGATGTCAGCGCCTTACGTCGGATACCGGCCAGTCAGTGGGGCATGGTACTCGGTCATATCGGTTTTGCTGTAACGCTAGTAGGCGTTGCACTTGTATCGCACTACGAAACCGAGCGTGATATCTCGATTGAGCCCGGTCAAACCGTGAATGTGGGTCAATACGACCTAACCTTTGAACACCTCACCCATAAAGAGGGACCTAATTATGACTCAGACCATGGTGTCTTTACGGTTAGTGAAGAAGGTGAGTACGTTACTGAGGTGGTCAGCGAAAAACGCTTCTATCGCGTGCAACGGATGAGCATGACCGAAGTCGGTTTAGACTCTGGCTTATTACGCGATCTGTATGTCGCCATGGGTGAGCCGCTCGAGCAGGGGCAAGGCAACCAAACTAAATGGGCTGTGCGTTTTTATACCAAACCCTTTGTTCGCTGGATTTGGCTCGGTGCCTTGATTATGGCCGTAGGTGGTTTAATTGCGATGGCCGACAAGCGGTACCGCAAGCGTAAACAAGGAGCCCAAGCATGAGTGCACAGGAGACTCAAGGTTCAAATAAAAAGTGGATAGTACTGTTCGTTCCGCTGGTGCTTTTCATCGTGTTGGTGGTTTTCCTCCTGAAAGGGCTGGGTAAAGATCCAACACACTTAGAATCAGTGCTAATCGATAAACCAGTGCCCGAATTTACCGCGCAGGATCTGTTTGATCCGACCCAGCAACACAGCGAGCAGGTGCTGAAAAAAGGACCCTTATTATTTAATGTTTGGGCGACGTGGTGTCCGACTTGCCGTGCTGAGCATGAATTTCTAAATGAACTCGCGGCGCAAGGTATTCCTATTGTTGGATTAAACTATAAAGACGATTCGCGTGGTAAAGCCATGGATTGGTTGAATACCCTAGGTGACCCTTACACGGTCAACCTATATGACCCAGAGGGTAAAGTTGCCTTTGAATTTGGTGTATATGGTGCGCCAGAAACTTATTTCATTGATGCCGAGGGCCGAGTCCGTTATCGCCATGTGGGTGATGTGAATCCGCGTAACTGGGAGAACCAACTCAAGGGTATTTACCAACAAATGGTGAAGGAGGCGAAGCAATAATGCGTACCTTAACCAGCACTGTTATCAGCGCGCTGGCGCTGGTAGCAACCTTGTTTAGTTTGTATGCCGTTGGACAAGCATCAATTCGCGAACATGCATTTGAAACGGAAGCCCAGCGTGAACTTTACCAAACACTCATTCAGGAATTACGTTGCCCGAAGTGTCAGAATCAAAACATTGCTGATTCCAATGCGCCACTCTCGGCAGACATGCGCGACCGAACTTATACCATGGTGATGGAAGGTAAGAGTCGCAAACAAATTATCGACTATATGGTCGCTCGCTACGGTAACTTTGTGCATTATCGGCCCCCCTTTAATTGGTACACCAGTATTTTATGGTGGGGACCGTTGCTGATTATTGTGGTTGGCGTGGGAGTCGCATGGGCGATGTCACGTAAGCGCAAACAGCCATTAGCGCTGTCAGAAGAAGAGCAAGAGCGACTCAAACAGTTAAGGAAGCCGGACCATGATTAAGTTGTATTTGGCGATGGCCGTATTACTGATCATTGCGGTGATCATTTTGCTACTCGCGGGCCTGCGGCAACGGCGGCAAAGTGTCGATCGTGAGAGCGAGAATCGTGACTGGTATGAAGAACGTCTCGCGGAACTCGAGCAGGACAAACAACAGCAACGTATATCGCAAGAAGCCTATGATGAGGCTAAACTGGAACTCGATAAAACCTTTATTAGCGACAGTCGTGATATCGAGGGTGAAGTCAGTTGGAAGCGTGCCAACCCATTTATTCCGATTGCGATTATTTTGGCCGTAGCAGTAGGCTTTTACGCCGTGTTTGGCAGTTGGTCATTGCAGAAACAAGCCGATGATGCGCTTGCGCAGCTACCCGAACTGGGTCAGCGTTTATTGCAGGAACAACAACAAGCGGATGTCGAATCGATGCAAACCTTTGCCTTAGGTATGCGCCAAAAGCTTGCGGCAAAACCCGATGACCCCATGGCATGGTGGTTGTATGCCGGTATCATGTCTGATTTGCGTCAGTTTGATCAAGCTCAGCAAGCATTTGAGAAGTCCTTAGCACTGGCCCCGAATCGTACCGGCACATTAATTAGCTATGCACGCTTTTTGATGTCGTCTCCGACAGAAGAGCACCTGCGTAAGGCGGCAGGCATGCTTGCCCGTGTACTGCAACAGCAACCTACGCACGTCGAGGCATTGTCGCTAACGGGCTTTGTTGCCTATGAGCGAGGCGACTGGCAGCAAGCTATTGCCGCATGGCAACAGCTACTGCCGTTATTAGACAAGGCGTCTCAGCGCAGTAACGCGGTGAAACAAGCGATTGCCGATGCCGAGCAAAAGATGCAAGCGGCGGATCGCAGTGTGACTGTAACGGTATCCTTAGGCGAGGAAATGCGTGCGCAGTTGCCTGAGCAAGGTACACTCTTTATCTATGTCACTGCGACGCAAGGGCCTCCGATGCCGGCTGCCGTTAAACGTATGCCTGTTAATGACTGGCCCGTTACCGTGACGTTGACCGATGCCGATTCGATGTTAGCCGATTACCGTTTAAGTGGGCTTGATCAATGGCAGGTTAAAGCGATGGTATCGCAGGATGATAAAATTGACCGTCAGGCGGGTGATCTCTTTGCCGAATCGGTGACTATAAATGCACAGCGTTCTGCAGAAGTAGCGCTGACTCTTAATCAAAAAGTAACGGAAGTAGCGAATGACTAATTGGCTTAAAACCGCACCTAAATGGGCTTTACTTGCCAGTACGCTGGTATTGGGTGCGTGTTCATCTCAACCGGATGACCCTTATGCAGACCCCCGTGACCCCTTTGAAGATACAAACCGGGCTGTATGGGACTTTAACCGCGAGCTAGACAAAGCGGTCATTAAACCGGCCGCTGAGGTATACGAAAACGTGCCTGAACCGGTGCGTAACTCGCTTTACCGTGCGTTAGAAAACTTGCAAGAGCCTTGGTCATTCGTCAACAACGTGCTGCAAGGTCAGTTTAAGGACGCCGGCGTAACTGCAGGACGCTTCTTTTTCAACAGCACCATTGGGTTGTTGGGTCTACTCGACCCTGCAACAGAAATGGGGCTGACTAAGCGCGAAGAGAGCCTAGGTCAGACACTCGCAGTATGGGGTGTACCCAACGGTCCATTCTTAATGTTACCGGTGTTAGGGCCAACGGTTGTTATCGACCGGGGTACCGACTGGGTCGATGGTAATTACTTCCCCTACACTGAAATCAGCGATGACTGGGATATCCCGCGTTATACCGTGAAAGGCTTATCCTTACGCCTTCGGTTACGTGAGCAAGAGCAGGTCCTAGAAAATTCGCTCGACCCTTACACGTTCGTAAAAGAAGCCTACTACCAAAACTGGCGTTACGAAGTTTACGATGGCAACCCGCCCCCTGAAGTTGAGGGTGATGCCGAAGAAATCGACTTTTCGGAAGATCAGTAAGTCGACCCGTCGGATATATCGAAAAGCTTGTATTGACGACAGACCTGCCTTGGACGATGCTTAGAGTAATCGTCCGAGGATAGGTGTGCCTGAATGGGTCAAAAACAAGTCTTGCTGATTGAAGATGATCGCGTGTTTCAGTCAGTGGTTGAGCAGTTTCTCATCCAGCAGAATTATGCAGTCCATTGTGTGGAATATGGTGAACAGGCGTTGTCGCTGTGCCAACAAAGTGCGCCTGATATTGTATTATGCGACCTCATGTTGCCCGATATTAATGGCCTCGAAGTCATCGAACGCCTGTTGAGTATCGCGCCTCATTTGCCCGTCATTGTTATTTCCGCAAGTTCCGATATGGCCGATATCCGCGAAGCAGTTCGTTTGGGGGCATGGGATTACCTCGTCAAGCCTCTCGATAGCTTGAGTACTATCACCCAAGCGATAGAGCATTGTTTACAACGACATCGTTTAGAAGAAACCTATGTCAGCGATATATGGGAACTCGATAGTCACATTAACCAGCTTTACAAAGATGCTCAAATCGTTGAGCGCTTAGCGAGTAATCTATTGCCGCAACAAGCGCTTGAAGTGGGTGAGTATCATATCGAGAACCAGGTAGCCGAAAGTGCAGAGTCTAATATTTGGATAGACTATCGACCGTTATCTGAAGGCCGCGTGCTAGTAGTAATGGCCACCGCGCATAGTCAGACGGATCAGAACTTAATCCCATTACTGGTTTTGAAGACCTTAATCGACCCACTGATACGCCAACACTTGGCCGGCAGTGATGATACCGTGCTCGATCCGCGCGATCTCGTGCAACACATCAATTTTGAGCTGTGTCACTCGCGGGTGCGCACGGCATTTGATGGGGTGTTTGCTATTCTAGATACCGAACAACATACATTTCGTTGGACGCAAGTAGGCGATCGCATTCGCATGCAGCCACAAGCGAAGCCTGATCTGGCCTTGGGTATTTGGCGCCATGCCAGTTTTCACAGTTATATTCACTCCAACGTTAAACGCGTGCATTGCCAGTTACCCGAAGCCATCCTCAGTATTGAACGTCAGGCTCTATCGTCGTCGTCCTCGTCGTCATCTTCTAATTGATCCGCGTGCTGTGCTTCAAATTGACGCACAGCCTTGTCAATATAAGGCAACGACATATTGAGCGTGATAGGTTGAGTAAACAATGGATAGCCAATACCCGCAGCCAGTAGGCCAACGGCCTTCCACCAACCGGGTAGGTCCACGATTGCAAAAAAGATGATGCAAATAGGGACTAATTTAGCGAGATTACAAATCATACGACGCGGCACCGGCATCGCTTGTTGCGCCATTGTTAAGATGAGCGCTCTTTCTGTAAACGGATATGATTTAAGCTGTGGAACCTGTCGCGAGGTTAAATAAAATCCCATGGCATCTTACCTAAACCGTTGTTATTAACAAATTGGATTTGCATTATAACAGCTCGGCAGGGTATAAACGTGCCCCTATGAAAAAATGTTCGAAAAAGGAAGAATTCATGAGCACCAAGCGGGTTAAAAAAGTTGTCATCCCAGTTGCCGGCTTAGGCACACGGATGCTACCAGCCACTAAGGCGATTCCAAAGGAAATGCTGCCACTTGTCGATCGGCCATTAATCCAATACATCGTCGAAGAGTGTGCTGCAGCGGGCTTAACCGATGTGATCTTAGTGACTCACTCAAGTAAGAATTCCATCGAGAACCATTTTGATACCAGCTTTGAGCTCGAAACCACGCTTGAACGCCGTGTAAAACGTCAACTACTTGAGGAAGTTCAAGCCATTTGCCCTAAAGGCACAACCATCATGCACGTACGTCAAGGTGAGGCGAAAGGCTTGGGTCACGCAGTCTTGTGCGCGCGTCCGTTGGTTGGTGATGAACCCTTTGCTGTGGTATTGCCAGACGTATTGGTTGACTCTGCCAGCTGTGACCTCCGCCAAGACAATATGGCGGAAATGGTGCGTAACTTTAAAGAATCCGGTGCGGCTCAGGTTATGGTTGAAAAAGTGCCCCACGAGCAGGTCAGTAGTTATGGTATCGCTGATATCAACGGTGTCGACCTTGCTGAAGGTGAACAAGCGCCGATAAAGCAATTAGTTGAGAAGCCAGAGGTCGATAAAGCGCCTTCAGATTTAGCGGTCGTTGGCCGCTATGTATTCCCTGAGAGTTTGTGGGACTTATTAGCAAAAACGCCAGTCGGTGCGGGCAATGAGATTCAGCTTACCGATGCCATGGCGATGTTGCTTGAGCAATCACCGGTGAACGCCTATTACATGAAAGGTAAGAGCCATGATTGCGGTAATAAACTGGGCTATGCTCAAGCATTTATTGAGCACGCCCTACGTCATCCAGCGCTTGCGGATGATATGAAAAAGTACATCAAGCAGCTGCAAGCTTAAGCCACGCTGCTCAACGGCCAGCGCTAACCGGCGCTGGCTTCCATATCATCCTCTTGGCGCTTTGGGGCATGACGCAATACCAAATCTGCCAGTAAGCGTGAACAAGGACCTGTTTTATCCCCCTTGGGTAATACCAAGTACAGCGACCCTTTCCGACAGGTGCTGCCTTTCAGCTCTAGTTTACGCAATGAACCCTTTTGCATGGCCCGTTTAGCGATATAAGGGGGGAGCCAACAAAAACCTAATCCTGAGCGTACTAAGCGAAGGGCTTCATCAAAATGACTCACGGTCCAACGCTGCTCCGCTTTCAGCCAACCTCCTTCTTCAGCTGGCTGCATTGCAGTATCGCGAATAACGATTTGCAAGTGTTGAGCGAGTTCATCTTGAGAAATCGGCGAGTCTTGCTGTGCGAGTGGGTGATCAGGGTGGCAGACTAAATCCATATAGTAGTCATGAATGGGCTCACCGAGGTAGCCTTTGGGCAACTGATGCGTGATGACTAAGTCTGCACTCTGGTTGCGTATGTGCTCAAGCGTACCTGTCAATACAGTGTCTTCGATTGTGAGTCGAGAACCGCGACCATGTTCTTGAAAATCTTTTAACGCTGGGATTAAGTCGTTGCGGTCAAACACCATCTCGAGTGCGAGTTTGATTTCTGGCTCCCAGCCTTGTTCCATGTTGCAAGCCAATTGCTCAAGTTCGTATACGGTTTGAGTCAGTTGTCGAGAGCGTCGCAGCATGACTTCACCCACATGCGTTAACTCGGCCTTACGCCCCTTTATTTCTAAAAGCTGTACGCCTAACACCTGCTGAAGCTTAGAAACTGCATGGTTTAACGAAGACTGACTCTTATTAAGTTTCTCTGCTGCATGTGCATAGCCACCACAGTCTACAACTGCTTGTAAAATGCGCCATTGTTCCAAAGTGGACTTAGCTCTGTAGTGTGGCATAGGATTAATGTCTAACCTCTTGTCTGACGATTAAATTGTCGCTTTAACGATTGCACGGATGGGTGCTTGGTATCCCTCAATAGTCTTTTTTGGGTCATTTGGATCAAGAAAATCTTTTAGCGATTCACCGGTCATCCATTCAGTTGATCGCTGTTCGTCAAGTGAGGTGGGGTTATGGTCAACAATTTCAGTTTGTTTAAAACCTAATCGTTCTAGCCAAACACACAGTGCTTTGGCGCTGGGTAAAAACCAAACATTACGCATTTGAGCATAGCGTTCACCCGGCATCATGACCGTATGTTCATCACCTTCGACTACGATGGTCTCCAAGATCAACTGACCACCTGGTTTTAATAAGTTTTTAAGTTGTTGTAAAAACTCAAGTGGTGAACGGCGATGATACAATACTCCCATGCTAAAAACCGTATCAAAACTTTGAAGTGAGGGCATATGCTCAATTCCGACTGGAAAGAAGTGCGCACGCTCAGCAATTTGGCTTGGCATCATTTGCTTAACTGCTTGAAATTGAGTCATAAATAGCTCACCTGGGTCAATCCCCCAAACGTCGGCTGCGCCTGCCTCTAACATTCGCCATAGGTGATAACCACTGCCACAACCTACGTCTAAAACTTGTTGAGCGTTCAAACTATTTAGATGCGGTTGTACCCGCTGCCACTTCCAATCTGAGCGCCATTCGGTGTCAATCGATAGTCCGAATAAATCGAAAGGTCCTTTTCGCCATGGTTGCAGCTGCTTTAATAAGCCGTTCATACGGGCTCTGTCAGAATCACTGGCTTGTTCGGGCAAGCCAACCTGTATGGTATCACCTAACGCGACATGGTCCGTCGCCAACTGTGGGAGCTGTTTAAGCACGCGCTGCCACTTTTTAAACTCGCCATGAGGCGATTGTAGAAACGCATTAAGTTGCTGAGGTAGGGTGGTTAACCACTGACGGTGAGGGCTTTGAGCAAGCGCACTGAGATCCTTGGCAAACATCTCCATGAATCATTCTCCTTTAACCGCGAGCATCGCGGCAAAGTTAAAACATTGTAACCAGACACCCGCATGGGCAAAACCTGCGTGTTTAAAACGAGCAAAGTGAGTATCGAGGGTATCAATCTTCATGACGTTCTCGATAGCCGCGCGTTTTTGGCTGATTTCTAACTCGCTGTAGCCGTTGGCACGCTTGAAGTCGTGATGAAGGTCAACGAGGGTTTCGTGAACATGCTGATCGGGGTGAGCGACTTTTTCGGCAATTAAGAGCACGCCACCAGGGTTTAATCCTGAATAAATTTTCTCAATAAGCGCATCTCTGTCTTCTTTTGGCACAAATTGCAGTGTAAAATTTAGCACCACGATGGAGGCGTTTTCGATCGGCGTTTGTTGTACGTCTTGGCAATTAAAAGTAACGGGGATATCGCTTTTAAAGCCTTGTAAATGCAAACGCGCACGGTCGATCATAGGCTGCGAATTATCGACTGCGATAATGCGATTGCCGCGGTGTTTCTCACAACCTTTGCGCAACGCAAGCGTGGCTGCACCTAGCGAGCAACCCAGGTCGTATACATTTGTATCATTTTGACTATAACGTTCAGCTAGTTGTGGTAACGTCTGTATAATCGTAGCGTAGCCGGGCACTGAACGATTAATCATGTCAGGAAAGACTTCGACAACGTGCTCGTCAAATCGGAAGTCGCCGACGCTAGGTAAAGCTTTAGAGTAAATTGTATCCTGCTGACTCATAGGAATTAACTGTGTAAGCGGTCTAAAATATAAGCGTAGTTTAACGTTAATTCGCCTTCAGGCACAGATTAAACGGTAATAAAAGCTGAACTGTAAAGATGAATCCCAATCGGACATTAAACTTAACTCTAGGTTTTCGCCCTAATGCAAGGAAGCAAGGTTAGAATGACAACAATAAAACACCTAGCAGCATATATCGCACTGTTTTGGATGTGCGCCGTTTCTGGGGCGGTGCTCGATACCGATGAATGGTTAGCCGAGCATGACACCGTTCGTGTTGGCGTACCGAATAATCTGATGCCGCTAATTGGCATTGAAAACGGCGACGGTGTCGGCTTTGACGCCGATATGCTGCGCCTCATTACACAGCACGTACCTGTCACTCTCGAATGGACGTCCTGTGGTTCTTGGAGCCAGTGCTTGGTTGCCCTGCAAGAGAGAACCATCGATATTTTGCCAAGTATGTCCTACTCAGAAGACCGCTCACGCTATGCCAGCTTTACTCAGCGCTATTGGTCGATGCCGTGGGCGGTACTGTACTTGAATAAAGAAGCGCTCGATTCGCGTGGCAGTGTCAGTGTCGGTAATCTTCGCGGTCAACGGTTGGGCATTATTGAGGATTACAGTGTCGTGTCGTTACTGCGCAACCAACGTGGCACCGAGGTTATTGAATATCCGGTAATCGATAACGCCATTAATGCGCTTAAAGAAAATCAAATTAATGTGTATGTCGATAGCCTGCCCATATTAGTTTATGAGCTACAAAACCAACCTATCGCTAATGCCCAACTCGAGGTGCTCGATGATGCACCAGGACAAGATTTATTCTTTGGTGTACGCAGTGATTGGCAGCCATTAGTCGTCACCCTCAACAAGGGCATCGACAACATCACTCAGAGCCAACAAAACCAGTTACGCAACAAGTGGTATGGCTACGAGTTGCAAACTGGTTGGAGCGACGAAGAGCTGATTCAAATCGCACTCAAAGTCGGCTCAGGTGTTGTCTTGGTGTTTTTATTCATCGCTTTTAGAAACAGCCGCTTACGTCGAGAAGTTAAGCTTCGCAAAGACGCCGAGAAACGCATTCGTTACGTGGCAACGCATGACGAACTGACCGGATTACCTAACCGTAAATTGTTATCGGACCGTTTAGACCAAGCAATTTTGCAAGCGGAGCGCTCAAATAAAGCGTTTGCTGTCATGTTTCTCGACCTGGATGGCTTTAAGCAAATTAACGACCAGTTCGGTCACGAAGTCGGCGATGAATTACTTATTCACGCCTCACAACGCATGCAAAGCCTATTAAGACGCTCCGATACCGTGTGTCGTTATGGCGGGGATGAATTCGTCATACTTTTACCCACAACACCGACCACCAGTGCCGCACTCGCTGTGGCACGTAAATTGGTGGTTCATATTGCGCGACCGTATCAGATTGGTACGCACATGCTCGAAGTCAGTACCAGTATCGGTGTGAGCTTATTTCCACAGCACGGTAGTGATGAAAATGCCTTACTTCGGGCCGCGGACAAAGCCATGTACGCGGCAAAAGATGCTGGCAAGAACGATGTCAGGTTAGCCGCGCCTTAACTCGGATGACATTGGCGCCCATTTCGCTATAATATGCGCTTTAAATCATTCAGCAGAATAAAAGGTGTGAAAGGCGCATGCGAACGCATTACTGTGGGCAGGTAACTGCCGAACTAGCCGAACAAGAAGTGACTTTATGTGGTTGGGTCAACAAACGTCGCGATTTAGGTGGTTTGATCTTTATCGATCTGCGTGACCGCGAAGGCTTGGTTCAAGTGGTTTTTGACCCCGACGAAAACGCCTTGTTTGAGCAGGCGAACCGTCTGCGCCAAGAGTTCTGCGTACAAATCCGTGGTAAAGTAAACCGTCGCCCAGATAGCCAAGTCAACGCCAACATGAAAACCGGCGAAGTCGAGATCATTGCCAAAGACCTGACTATCTTAAGCCGTTCAGAACCGCTACCTATCGATTTTAATTCGCAAGTGAGCGAAGAAGCGCGCTTGCGTTATCGCTACCTTGATTTGCGCCGTCCGCAAATGAACGAAAATCTTCAGTTCCGTGCCAAAGTGGCGAGTGCAGTGCGTCGTTTCTTAGACGACAACGGCTTCTTAGATATTGAAACACCAATGCTGACGCGAGCGACGCCCGAAGGTGCGCGTGACTATCTAGTACCGAGCCGGACGCACAAAGGACGTTTCTTTGCGTTGCCGCAAAGCCCCCAGTTATTTAAACAACTACTGATGATGTCCGGCTTTGACCGTTATTATCAAATCGTGAAGTGCTTCCGTGACGAAGACTTACGTGCCGATCGTCAGCCAGAATTTACTCAGATTGATATCGAAACGTCGTTCATGAGTGCAGAACAGGTGATGGAAGTCACCGAGACTATGACGCGTCAGTTGTTTCAACAATTGCTGGATATCGATTTAGGCAAATTCCCAACCATGACGTGGCACGAAGCGATGCGTCGTTTTGGTTCGGACAAGCCCGACTTGCGTAACCCACTCGAATTGGTCGATGTGGCGGATTTACTTAAAGACGTTGAGTTTAAAGTCTTCTCAGGTCCTGCAAACGATGAAAAAGGGCGTGTTGCCGTGATTCGTTTGCCGGGTCAGGCAGACAACGTATCGCGTAAAATGATCGACGAATATACACAGTTTGTCGGTATCTACGGTGCTAAAGGCTTGGCATGGATTAAAGTGAACGACTTAAGCCAAGGCCGCGAGGGCTTGCAATCGCCCATCCTAAAATTCTTGCCGGATGAAGCACTTAACGCAATTCTCGAGCGCACCGAAGCGGCCACGGGCGATATCCTGTTCTTTGGTTCAGACAAAGCCAACGTGGTTGCCGAAGCGATGGGCGCGTTACGCCTTAAGTTAGGTGAAACCTTTGAACTGGTTAGCGACGAATGGCGTCCGCTGTGGGTGGTTGACTTCCCAATGTTCGAAGAAGACGACGAAGGCCGTTTAGCCGCGATGCACCATCCGTTTACCGCGCCGGTTAATGTCACGCCAGACGAGCTTAAAGCGAATCCAGCACAAGCGCTGTCAAATGCGTACGATATGGTACTTAATGGCGTTGAAGTGGGTGGTGGTTCAGTTCGTATTCACGATAACGCCATGCAACAAGCTGCGTTCGAAGTACTGGGCATTGGTGCAGAAGAAGCCAAAGAAAAATTTGGTTTCCTACTCGAAGCGTTAAAATACGGTACGCCACCACACGCCGGTTTAGCCTTTGGTTTGGACCGCCTAGTCATGTTGATGGTCGGTGCAAGCTCAATCCGTGACGTTATCGCGTTCCCAAAAACCACCACCGCCGCGTGTGTATTGACCGATGCACCAGGGCTGGCGAACCCTGATGCATTGCAAGAACTGGGCGTTAAGAGTACGGTGGAAGACAAAGACGAATAGCAACAAATGGAGTGAGACATGGCAGGTCATTCCAAATGGGCCAACATAAAACATCGTAAAGCCGCGCAAGACGCAAAGCGCGGCAAAATCTTTACCAAATTGATTCGAGAAATCACCGTGTCGGCGCGTCAGGGCGGCGGTGATCCCGAGACGAATCCGCGCTTACGGGCGGCGATTGATAAAGCGCTTTCTAATAACATGAAGCGCGATACCATCGATACCGCAGTCAAGCGTGGCTCTGGCGAACTTGAAGGTGAAAACGTTGAAGAGTTGACCTACGAAGGCTACGGCCCCAGTGGTGTCGCCATCTTACTCGAGTGCATGACCGATAACCGTAATCGTACGGTATCTGAAGTGCGCCACGCCTTTAATAAGTTCAACGGTAACTTAGGCACCGACGGCTCGGTGGCGTACTTGTTTAATAAACGCGGCGTCATCAGTTATGGTAGTGAAACCAGTGAAGAAATCATTCTCGAACCAGCGATTGAAGCGGGTGCTGATGATGTGTTGAATCACGGTGACGGTCACATTGATGTCTTCACTAGCCCAGAGGTGTTTGGCGCAGTAAAGGACGCGTTAGATGCCACCGGTGCTGAAGCAACCAACGCCGAAGTGACCATGGTGCCCGAGACTAAAGTCGACTTAGATGAAGACGGCGCGCGCACCTTCCTCAAACTACTCGACGCACTTGAGGATTTAGATGATGTGCAAAACGCCTACCACAATGCGGATATTTCGGACGACGTATTGGCAAAGCTGGATGAGTAACTACCGATGAGCGTGATCCTCGGTATCGATCCAGGCTCACGCTTAACGGGCTTTGGTGTAATTCAGCAGCAAGGGCGCCATTTATCGTATATTGCCAGCGGTTGCATCCGTGCCACAGGCACTACCGCCCAGCCGCTGAGTCTCGCCGAGAAACTCAAACGCATTCATAACAGCGTGGTCGAGCTCATCACACAATACCAGCCTGATGAATTTGCGATTGAGCAAGTATTCATGGCACGCAACCCAGATTCTGCGTTAAAGTTAGGACAAGCGCGCGGTGCCGCTATCGTGGCCGCTGCATGTGCCGATTTACCCGTGGCTGAGTATAGTGCCCGACAGATCAAGCAGGCAGTGGTGGGCAATGGTGGAGCCGATAAAACACAAGTACAGCACATGGTGATGGCATTACTCAATTTGAGTAAATCACCCCAAGCCGACGCCGCGGACGCATTAGCTGTCGCGCTTTGCCATGCGCACAGCGCGCAGAGTTTAATCAAAATGTCGGGTGCAGCACGTAAAATCGTGCGCGGGCGATTACGCCGCTAGCACGGGCATTCATTAGAATAATAAAGAGGACATCCTGTGATCGGACAAATTCGTGGCACATTAGTCAGCAAGCAACCCCCAGAAGTGTTAGTCGATGTGCAAGGGGTCGGCTATGAAATTCAATTGCCGATGACGTGCTTTTATCAGCTGCCTGCCACTGGAGAATCCGTGACCTTAGTGACTCACTTTGTCGTACGCGAGGATGCGCAATTATTATATGGCTTTAACTCGCTCGCTGAGCGCAGTTTGTTTAGACTGTTGATTAAAACGCAAGGTGTTGGACCCAAGCTGGCGCTGGCCATATTGTCAGGCATGAGTGCTGACGAATTTGTCTGGGCAGTGAATCAGAATGATGTCAGCCGCTTGGTCAAGCTACCCGGTGTTGGAAAGAAAACCGCTGAGCGCCTGGTCATTGAAATGCGTGACCGTTTGAAAGATTGGCAAGGCTCGAGCACGCCAGCGACCGATGCTGCGCCGCTTGATAATGCCAGTGGTGATGCTTTGGTGCATCCAGCCGATGCGCGCAACGATGCGTTAAGCGCGTTATTGGCGCTCGGTTACAAACCGGTACAAGCCGAAAAAGCATTAAAAGCGGTATATCAGCAAGGTGAAAGTAGCGAAACGCTTATTCGCAGTGCGCTAAAACAATTGTCTTAATAGGCCGAACAGCCTTTGGAATAGGTTATGATTGAAGCAGATCACATCCCCAGTCACCGCATTATCGAAGCCGATGTACAAGGCGATGATGAAGCCATTGACCGTGCCATTCGTCCTAAAAAGCTCGCCGACTATACGGGTCAGAAGCATGTCGTCGAGCAGATGGAAATCTTTATTGAGGCGGCTCGCAAGCGCGAGGAAGCGCTCGACCACTTATTGATTTTTGGACCGCCTGGTTTGGGTAAAACGACCTTAGCCAATATTGTTGCGAACGAGCTGGATGTGAACATCAAAACCACCTCGGGACCGGTGCTCGAAAAAGCCGGCGATCTCGCGGCGTTGCTGACGAATCTCGATGCCCATGATGTGCTGTTTATCGATGAAATACATCGATTGAGTCCCGTGGTTGAAGAAATCCTCTATCCCGCGATGGAAGACTACCAACTCGATATTATGATAGGTGAGGGACCCGCCGCGCGTTCTATAAAACTCGACTTACCGCCGTTTACGCTGATTGGCGCGACGACGCGGGCAGGCGCGCTGACGTCGCCACTGCGCGACCGCTTTGGCATCGTACAGCGCTTAGAATTCTACCAAGTCGAAGAACTGACCGAGATCATAAAGCGCTCGGCGCATTACATGAATGTGAATATGGACGTGGGTGGCGCACAAGAAATCGCGCGTCGCTCACGGGGTACGCCACGGATTGCCAATCGACTGTTACGGCGAGTACGAGACTACGCCGAAGTAAAAGCCGATGGTAAAGTGAATCAAGATATAGCCAGTGCCGCACTGACCATGGTGGATGTCGACCAAGCCGGTTTTGACTACATGGATAGAAAACTGCTGCTCGCGATTATGGAGAAGTTTTTAGGCGGCCCTGTGGGTTTAGACAACCTGGCCGCAGCCATCGGTGAAGAAAAGGACACCATCGAGGATGTGCTCGAACCTTATTTGATTCAACAAGGTTTCTTACAGCGTACTCCACGCGGTCGTATCGCCACACCGCGGGCATACCGCCACTTTGGTTTAAATCCCAACGCAGAAGAGTAAAAAGGCATTGAAAGGGTAAAAATTGAGTAAAAAAAAGCCCGAACCAAATGGAACGGGCAAACAGAACAACAAGAAGGAAGTTAAAAATCCAGGGAACCTACTTTAAGTAATCAAAAAAAGTAAGTAACAATCTAAGAAGAAGTGACAACCAATCTCCTCATCTCGATTTAGGGGCTATTATACGCCCGAATGAGGCATCATCAAGCTAGAAAAATTACATCTTCAGATTAGAAAAACTAATATGAAGAAATTGTAGATTGTTCGAAAATAGCGCAACAAAAAAGCAACAAAACAAAAAATTGTATACAAAACAGTGCGTTGAAAATTGATTGTTTCAAATTTGTCATAAATAAAAGTCTGTTGATAATTTAATCAGCGTGACTTTTTCAATCTTTTACATAGTATTGGGACGAAAGAGTTATTTCTCAAGGAATTTTTATGCAAGAGGCGGTCTTTAGCTGGCCCATACGGGTCTATTACGAGGATACCGATGCAGGTGGTATCGTTTATTATGCGAATTATCTCAAGTTTATTGAGCGAGCTAGGACAGAATGGTTAAGGTCTTTAGGGATTGAACAGGATAGCTGGTTAGATCACAATAGAGCCTTCGTGGTGCGTCATGTCGATCTCGACTTGCAAGCAGCGGCAAGGTTTAATGCTGAACTGACGGTGACCGTCGTGGTCGAACAGGTCAAGAAAGCATCCTTAGTGTTTACTCAGCAAGTTGTGGGCGCCGATGGCACCTTACATTGTCAGGCACGGGTGAAAGCCGCATGTGTCGACAAAGATGCGATGAAAGCGGTCGCAATACCCGATAGTATCTTACAAGCGATAAAAGCAGAGGTTAGTTAGCGTGGAAGCAGAATTGTCCTTTATTGATTTGTTTTTGCAGGCCAGTTTACTGGTTAAATTGGTGATGCTCATGCTATTGGCAATGTCCGTGTGGGGCTGGGTACTCATATTCCAACGTAAAAAGGTCATTGGACAAGCCCACAGCGATGCACTCAAATTCGAAGACCGCTTTTGGTCAGGGGTTGACCTCGCTCGCTTATATCAAGAAATTTCAGCACGGGCGAAAAACAGTCGCGGTATGGAGCTACTGTTCCACGCCGGCTTTAAAGAATTCGCTCGGCTCAGTAACCACGATAACGCCGATGCACAAACCCGTGTAGAAGGTGCCTTCCGGGCCATGCGCGTGGCACACGCCCGCGAACTGGAAAAACTCGATTCCAACCTCGGTATTCTCGCAACCATCGGGTCTATCAGCCCCTATATCGGTTTGTTCGGTACCGTATGGGGTATCATGAACGCATTCATCGCGCTCGGTGCTGTTAAACAGGCGACCCTAGCGATGGTCGCGCCGGGTATCGCAGAAGCATTGATTGCAACAGCGATGGGTCTTTTTGCTGCAATTCCAGCAGTTATTGCGTACAACCGCTTTACCAACCGTGTCGAGAAAGTCGATAACCAATACATGAACTTTATTGACGAGTTCGTTGCAATTTTACAACGTCAAACGTTGTCTAATGGCAAGAATGTAAAAGGTGACGCGCTATGATGGTGATGCCACGTAAGCGCCGTAAGCCGGTCGCGGAAATCAACGTGGTGCCATACATCGACGTTATGTTGGTGTTACTTATTATCTTTATGGTTACCGCACCACTGATCACCCAAGGGGTCAAGGTCGAGCTGCCGAAGGCCACCGCAGAGCCGTTGGCTAAAGATACTAATCCACCGTTGGTTGCCTCGGTTGATGCTGAAGGTAATTACTACCTGAATCAGGGGACCGATCCCGATGTGCCGATTAGCGCCGACGAAGTTGCGACGCTAGTAGCGGCGCATTTACAAGTTGAGCCAGAGACACCGGTGATGGTGAACGGTGACGGGGCGGTTTCGTATAATCAAATTGTGCAATTGATGGTGTTACTGCAACGCGCAGGGGTGCCGTCAGTTGGGCTTATGACAGATTCAGCGGATAATTAGTTGTGGCAAAGTCAGCAGAGAGTTTTAAGTTACCCTTAGTCTACTCGATAGGCATTCACGCGGCGATAGCGGCGGTATTGTTGGTGAGCTTTGAATTCACTTCGCCTGAGCCTACGCCTATGCAAGTGAATCTCGATCAAAGCGAGATGAATCCGCAGCCAGAAGAAATCGTCAACGCAGTGTCGGTGGATAAAGCCGCTGTCGAGCGCCAAGTGCAACGCATTAAAGACCAGAAGGCAGCTGAACGCCGCGCCGAGCAACAGCGCATTCAAGAACTTGAGCGCAAAGCGGCAGAAGCACGTCAAGCACGTGAACGTGAGCAACAGCGCTTAGAGCAGATTGCTGAGCAGCAAAAGCAAGAAGAGCAAGAAGCGGCCGAGGCACGTAAGCGTGCTCAACAAGCTAAAAAAGAAGCTGAACAACTGGCTGAGCAACGTCGCAAAGAAGAACAAGCAGCAAAACAGGCTGCAGAGCGTCGTGCTAAAGCTGAGCGTGAAGCCGAAGAAGCGGCACGCAAAGCTGAGGAAGAGCGTAAGCAGCGCGAGGCCGAGCGAAAAAGACGCGAAGAAGAAGAGCGTCAGCGTCGTTTGGCAGCAGAACGTGAAGCTCAGTTGCAAAAAGAAATGGAAGAAGAGCGTCAACGCCGCTCGGCCGCACGTCGCCGCCAGGTGTTGAGCGAACTTGAAAAATACCAAGCGCTGATCCAACAGACCATTCAGCGCAACTGGAACGTAGATGATTCGATGTCTGGGAAATCTTGTGAGCTGACGATTAGCTTGGCGCCGAGTGGCTTCGTCAAGTCGGTGACCACCGGGGCGGGTGATCCTGCGGTATGTCGTTCAGCCGAGAATGCGGTATTAAAAGCCACCACGCTACCGGTGTCAGAAGATCCCGAAGTCTACCAACAGATGAGTACCATTAAACTAACGGTTAAACCGCAGTTATAAACGTAAGGTGAACCATGAAAAAGCTGTTTTTGAATTTATGTATCTTAGTTATGGCAGTCACGTCGACCGCTCGAGCCGGGGTGTTAGAAATTGTCATCACCGAAGGTATCGACAGTGCGCGTCCGATTGCGGTCGTTCCATTTAAATGGTTAGGTGACGGTGAAGCGCCGGGTAACCTTACAGACGTTATCGCAGCGGATTTAACCCGCAGCGGTAAGTTTAATCCGATCCCACAATCGGCAATGCCACAGTATCCGGTGAATGATGAAGAGTTGGATTACTCGGCATGGGCGAAGATGGGGGTTGAAGCGGTACTAATGGGCACCGTAGAACCTTACTCCGTTGACCGTTACATGGTTAAGTTTCAGCTGGTGGATGTGCTACGCGGGCAAATCACCGGCGGCAACGCGCAGATGCTAAAGAATGGCCAGTTGGTGCAAAGCAACGACCATATTTTAGATGCCCGTAGTTCAGTGATTGATGGCAATCAGTTCCGTCAATACTCGCATCGCATTTCTGATGTCGTTTACGAAGCATTGACCGGTGAGCCGGGTGCGTTCATGACTCGCATCGCTTATGTCACCGTTAATCAAGAAGACCAGTATCCCTACAAATTGTTGGTCGCGGATTATGACGGTGCAAATGAAAAGGTCTTGCTGCGTAGCCCTGAACCTTTAATGTCGCCTTCATGGTCGCCTGATGGTAATAAATTGGCGTATGTAAGCTTTGAGAACAAAAAGCCAGAAATTTTCGTACAAGATATTTACACCACTCGACGTGAGAAGGTGACCTCGTTCCCTGGCATTAACGGCAGCCCAGTGTTCTCTCCGAACGGCGAGAAAATGGCGATGGTATTGTCAAAAGATGGCAATCCTGAGTTGTATGTTATGGATCTTAAGACTAAAAACTTGCAACGCTTAACGCGGAATCGTACGATTGATACTGAGCCAAGTTGGACGCCTGATGGTAAATCGATCGTCTTCACTTCAGAAAGAGGTGGAAGACCGCAATTATATAGCGTAAATTTATCTTCAGGTGAGGTGCGTCGCTTAACTTTTGAAGGCGAGCAAAACTTAGGTGGCACGGTCATGCCTTCGGGCGAATCGATGATTTTAGTTAACCGCACTAACGGTAACTATCACATCGCGCGGCAGGAATTCCCGCGGGGTACGATGCAAGTACTCACTCGCACGGCGTTGGACGAATCACCAAGTGTGGCACCTAATGGCAGTATGGTGATCTACAGCACTACGCATAACAATAAACAAGTGTTAGCGTTAGTGTCGACAGACGGTCGTTTTAAAGCGCGTTTGCCGGCTAGTAGCGGCGAAGTGAAGTCACCATCGTGGTCGCCATTTATGTAAGTGCTTGTAAAAGTGCTATAAAAGTAGTGTAAGCTTGTGCAGAATTGCGCGAGTTTTAATCAAAATTAATTTAGTAAACCGAACGGTTTGATCAACTGGATAACGATAAGGATCATTAGGATGCAGCTCAACAAATTATTAAAAGCTCTGGCGATTGCCGTTCCAATGGCAACTTTAGCCGCGTGTAGCTCTAACTCAAGCACTGATTCAGGTATGGGTGCAGGTCAAGAAACGAACCAAACTTCTGAGTCTGGCGATCAGTCAGGTGTACAAGTCGGTTCAGCTGACCGTGCTAAGACGCCTGAAGAAGTTCGCGAAGAACAGATGGAAGCGCTGCGCAAAGAGCACATCATCTACTTTGCATTTGACCGTTCTTCAGTTCAATCTGAGTATGCGGAGTTGCTAGCAGCACACGCTGATTACTTAGTTAAAAACCCTAACGTTACCATCGTTATCGAAGGTCATGCCGACGAACGTGGTACGCCAGAGTACAACATCGCATTGGGCGAGCGTCGTGCTAAAGCGGTTGAAGATTACCTAGTTAACTTAGGTGTACAAGATTCACAAATCTCAACCGTTTCTTATGGCGAAGAGAAGCCATTAGTGAACGCTTCGAACGAACGTGCGTACGCGAAAAACCGTCGCGCAGTATTGGTGTACTAATAGCCATTTCGACGTTTAACTAAATAAAACGGATAGTTCATGAAAAAATCATTATTGGCTATCTGTCTACTGATGCCTGCTGCCGCTATGGCGCAGGCACCAGTGTCCAGCCTAAACCAATCAGCCAGTTCACTTGAGCAACGTCTAGCCACTATCGAGCGTATGCTTGATGCGCGCCAGGGCGCTCAGCTCGAAATGCTTAATACGTTATCTTCACTGCAACAAGACGTCGCTGAGCTTCGGGGTATCACCGAAGAGCACGAATATCGTCTGGAGCAGCTGTTGGAACGTCAGCGCGAGATCTACCAAGAAATTGACCGTCGCTTTAGTCAGTTTAAACAACAAGGCGGTGGGTCATCGTACAGCATGGATGACATGCAGACGGTCCCGACGTCAAGCAACTCAGGTAGCAGTACCGCATCAAATAGCAGTAATAGCGGCTACAGTGCCAATATGAGCGAAAACGACGCGTACGATAAAGCTATCGCCTTAGTGCTTGAAGATAAGCGCTACGATGCCGCGATTCCGGCGTTTGAATCGTTCTTGCAGAACTTTCCTAACTCAACCTATGTGCCGAACGCCCATTACTGGTTAGGTCAGTTATTGTATGCCCAGCAAGAATATCAGAAAGCGCATGACCACTTTAAGCAAGTGGTAGACAACTACCCAGACAGCAACAAGCGAGCAGATTGCTTATTGAAGTTGGGTGTTATCGCTGCAGAGCAAGGCAAAACTGCCGACGCCAAGACGTTTTATCAGCAAGTATTGACCGAATACTCGGACAGTACTGAAGCGAATTTGGCGAAGCAACGCCTGTCAAACCTGTAACATCGGTCCAACAACTGATCGAATAGTAAGCAGTCAGACAAAAAACTGAAATTATCAGTTGCATCACAGCGTTATTTAAGTAAACTATGCCGCCGTTGCCAAGGACAAATGGCAACGGAAGGCAGTACTAGAAAGTGGGTTGTTAGCTCAGTTGGTAGAGCAGTTGACTTTTAATCAATTGGTCGCAGGTTCGAATCCTGCACAACCCACCACTTCTTTCCTACGTACGCTTCGCTTGATTGTAACTTGCGCATTTTGCGCAAGCACATGATGGGTTGTCCGTAGCTTGCGCTTTCAGCGCAAGGAAAGATATCCGAAAATGGGTTGTTAGCTCAGTTGGTAGAGCAGTTGACTTTTAATCAATTGGTCGCAGGTTCGAATCCTGCACAACCCACCACTTCTTTTATTATCCCCCTTATTTGTCTCGGTTTATTTGACCTTACTTTTTGAATGCGCTCTAATCTATTTAGGCTTTCGTAGTTTTATTATTTACGAAAATACCGCTCAAATATAATAATAACTCAAATGAAATCGAGGTCATATGGACATCACCCCTAGCCACGTGATTATAGCGGTTCTGCTATTTGGATTTATATCTCTGGTTATAAACATTCTTTTACTTAGAAAGAGCTCAAGTTTAGAAGTACAATTAAGCAGCGAAGCAGCGCGAATAAGAGACTTTGAAGAATCTTTGGAGCGATTCGAAGAAAATATTACTAAAAAAGTAATTGAGCTTGACGTTACGCTTAAGAACCAGTTGAACGACTTTGATAAGAGTCTAAAGTCAACTGCCACTCAGCTTCAAACTACCACTGAGCAATATTCTCAAACTGCTATCGATGCAATCAATGAATCATTTGCGTCTTTGAATAAACGTCAAGCAGCCTACTTGTTTAAAAATAAGCAAGAGAACCTAGCAAACCTCGAACAGCTCACAAGTCTCATTCAAACTTTGCGAGTAAGTAACTTAGTTGAACTGAGTAATGAACTCGCACGTCATCAAGATCTGACTATTGAGAACGAAGAGTTCGTTAAATGCTTAGGTGACTGTAAAGTCACTCGTGTTGAAGACAAGTATTCAGGTCAAATCACACAGATTTACTATGAGAATAATATCAAGCGAAGCAGTGATACTTATGCTGGTGATTTGCTGAAGTACCAAATGTTCTACAGTGCATCTGGTAAACCACAACGTGGCCTAGAGTTGAATTCAGCAGGGCAGCCCATTTTTGAGTATCTCTACGATGAAACTGGCGAAGTTGAATCGCAAACTGAGTTTGAGTATGACGATGCGGGAAAACAGGTTAGCAAACAGCATACGAGCTATTAGGGAGGAAAGCGATGTTCCTGTCAGAACTAAACATTGGAGAAAGAAAAAATTTTCTTGAGTTAGCGCATTATTCAATGGGGCTAAACGGTGAACACAAAGATGTCGAGTCCATGGTGTTTAACTCCTTTGTGCATGAGTGTGATTTGACTGGCTATACACTCCAAAAGCAGGACAAAATCGATTCGATAGTAAAAGTGTTGAGCAAGTCCTCTGACAAGCACAAGAAGATTTTACTAATTGAGCTCTACGGCATTTTATTGGCGGACGGTGAAGTCTGCATGAGTGAATCTGAATTCATGCAATATTTAGCCAATGCCTTCGGCTTTGGGCAATCAGAGGTTGATGAGTTGCAAAGTTGGGTAGAGCAAATGAACAGCTTAGTCGAAAAAGGCTACGAATTACTTAACTAAAGCATAAAGGAATTGCTTATGAGTTTTGTCAGACGAGCTTGTAGTAAAGCGTGGAACGCCGTTACTGGAAAGAAGTACGCGATAGAAGCTGAAGAGCTGTATCGCAAGACGACAGAAAAATACGAAACGGCTTGCGAACACTATCAGAAACAGGTTGAGCAAATCGGGAAATCTATTGAACAACGCGTAAGCAGAATTAACCAGTATAAATTAGATATATACGAAGTGCATTTCGAGCGCTTTAAGAATATCGCGAGACGACTGAAGAATGTGATAATACAAGGTCAACCATTCGAAGAGTTGTTCGACGATAGTATTCTTGAGATAAAGCAGCATGTGGAGCTGCGTGAACAGCATGAATTGATGCTGATCGATTTTGATAATATGAGCTTTCTTGAAACAGTTGGGATGATTTTAACGCTTGGAATTTTTTCGCGTAAGAAAGCAAAAGAATCATTGGCTAAAGTTAGAGAGGAAGCGGCACGAATAGACGAAGAAATCGAAAAGATGAATACCCAGCTGACCCAGCTCGGTGTTGTCCTAAAATCGATAGATGCTGTGGTTGGTTATTTCGATTCGCTGATACTCAATTACGAAAAACTATTACAGCGTTTTGAATGGGGTGTTCAATCGCAACGCGTTTATCAAATGAGTGAGCAGAATAATTTGTTTAGTTTAAGGTTAGACTTTAGGTTGCTACCCACCATTCATATCGAAGAGTTCTTGGCACTATTTAACCTTTCGGTAGTGCTCAAACAAATGGCTAACCTAGGTTACTTAACTGAACAAGGCGATGTGCTAGAAGCTGACACGGAACGCGCTGAAAAACTATACAAAGTGCTCAATGATAAGTTTAACCAAGCGAGTTAAAGAGTATGGATACAGGTGCTTCACTAAAACAAACGCAATTTGATTCAGATACGTTGTTGGATCAGTTGAGCGAAGCGTCTCCGCTTGAAGCGAGTCGACTACTATTAAAAACAGAGATTTTCGAACAGCGCAACTCACTGGACGTGATGGAGCAAATTCATCAGCAGATAGAGCAAGAGCAGAGTGGCGCATCCAGCATAATAAAGCCCGTTTTTCTAAGTATTTGTGATGGACTTGTAGGGATAAAAAAGCTTGGCTTAAAAGAAAAGGGCATTACTGCAAGTCGACTGGTTAGTGAAGTGGAGCAGTTTGATTATCATGAAGAAAGCAAAGTTGAACAAGACCACAGGCTCGATAAAGAAAACCTAAACGCATCGACACAGGCCAATAGGGATGATAAGGGCGCTTATGAGCGCTCGGGTCTAGAAGACAAAACGGCATTGAGTGCTCATAAACAGGAACGTTATAGCGGTAGTAGTCAAACTCATAGTGAATTAGAAGTAAACGAAAAGGGTCAACAAAGAAGGCTTCATCGAGCCAATAGTAAGCGGGTCGAAGAGCTTCGTTCAGCCGATAAGAAAACATCCAGATATATTTCAAATACTGACCATAACCTCCCGTTAAAATATCTTTTTGATGAATACGGGGCTAGCAAGGCGCTAACAAAAGAAGATATTAAACGTGTTGCTAACCTCGATACTAACTATGATGAAATTTCGGCTCAACTGAATACTCAAAAAGGCGCAAAAACGTGGACAGAGTTTTCTGCTGATGTAGAGGTTAAACGCGCCGAGTTACTCAGCAAACAAAACAAAGGTAAGCTAAGCAAAAAGCAGCAACAAGAGTTAGCAGATTTGCCGACTAAACAAACATTGGAAAATGCCAAGCGGCGGGAGAAAGTGGCTCGTAAAGCTTCAGATGCAGAAGCTAATAAAGCCGTCCTGGGAAATTTAACTAAAGACAGCAAACTTGCAAAGGGAGTCTTGGGAAGTGCAACTGAGCAAGGAAAAAAGGAATTAGAAAACCGCGGCATTGGTGAAGTCGTACTTTTGATAATCAAACCGATAATGTTTGAGTTTAAGGACATCTTTACCAATGGTATCGAGTCTGGAACAGACAGTCATTCGGCGTTATCTTCTCTTAAATATCGACTAAACCGAGCTTTTGATTACGTTAAGCGTAATGTAGCTGCCATGGGGTTCGACGTTATAAAAGACGCACTGTTAAATTTTTGCCGTAATATTGTGAATGCCATCGTAGATATGTTTGTCGGTGTTTTGAAGAAAGGACTTAAGATCGTGATGGAAGGCTTCTCAGCCATCATGCAGTCTATCAAGATCTTGTGCAGCGACTCGAGCCCAGCACAAAAAGGTGATGCTATTACCAAGCTGTTAGCTACAACTATCACAACCTATGTTGGCTACTCTTTTGAAGAGACGATACTTGGCTTCGTCAGCAAAATGCCGATGGGCGATATTTTGTCGGAAGCAATGATGGTTGTTGTTACAGGAATTTCGTCTTCAGTTGTTGTTTGGTTGCTTGATCAGTTGGATCTTTTTTCGACTAAGCTCGAAAGACGTACTCAGCGGGTAAAAGAGGTTTTTGACTTACGAGTTCGGCAGATCAAGGAAAATACGGATGCGTTCGAGACAACATCGCTTGAGCAGATAGCTAAACAACGCCTCGCGCAGCGCAAACTTGCTCAAGATATGAGCGATGCGATAGAGCAAGGCAGCGATTTAAATCGCCCTGTCTTAAATATGGCTGACTGGTTGAAAATTGACCTTAAGGTAAGAACGACTGATGATTTTATTAAGCTACTTGAAAGTGATGCGCCGCTTGCTGTTAACTAGCGAGCGCACCCAACATATTAGCCGCCACCCTTGAAATCCGATATAATCACACATACGTAGATTAAACGAACATCCAAACGAAGTAACACCATGTCAGCTATTCAAACGGTCGATAATTTAGATTACGCATTTCCTCCTAAGCCCAAACCCTTAACGGATGAGCAAAAGGCGGAGTACAAAGCGCGCATTAAGCAATTACTGCAGGAGAAAAACGCAGTGTTGGTGGCGCATTATTACACTGATCCCGAAATCCAGGCGCTTGCCGAGGAGACAGGCGGGTGTGTTGCCGACTCATTAGAGATGGCGCGTTTTGGTCGTGACCATGATGCCGACACTCTGATTGTTGCCGGTGTGCGCTTTATGGGCGAAACCGCGAAGATCTTAACGCCAGAAAAAACGGTGTTGATGCCAACGCTCAAAGCCGAGTGCTCGCTCGACTTAGGTTGCCCACCCGATAAGTTTGCCGAGTTTTGCGACCAGTATCCAGACCGCACCGTGGTGGTCTATGCCAACACTTCAGCCGCGGTTAAAGCGCGTGCCGATTGGGTCGTGACCTCAAGCATGGCACTCGAATTAGTCGAACACCTCGATAGCCAAGGCGAGAAAATCGTCTGGGGACCGGATCGTCACCTCGGTGGCTACATTCAAAAACAAACCGGTGCCGACATGGTGATGTGGCAGGGCGCGTGCGTGGTACACGACGAGTTTAAAGCCAAAGCTTTGCGCGACATGAAAAAGCTGCATCCTGAAGCTGCGATTTTGGTACACCCAGAGTCACCGCAAAACATTGTCGACATGGCCGACGCCGTGGGTTCAACCTCACAGTTAATTAAAGCCAGCCAAACCTTGCCGAACGATACCTTTATCGTGGCAACTGACCGCGGCATCTTTTATAAGATGCAGCAGTTGCAACCTAACAAGACGTTCTTAGAGGCGCCTACAGCCGGTAACGGAGCGACCTGTCGTAGTTGTGCCCACTGTCCGTGGATGGCAATGAACGGCTTGGTGGCGATTGCTGAAGCCCTTGAGCACGGCGGAGAACAACATGAAATTCATGTCGATCCGCAGCTGGCGAAAGAGGCGATGATACCGCTTGACCGTATGCTGGCATTCAAAAAGTAGCATAAAAAGCAAATATACAAGTTAATTTCTGCATGATAATGTAGTTCCACTGAATAACTATTCGTGGAGATGTCATGCGCCTGTATCATGCCGATGACGTCCGTGATAATTGCGGGTTCGGCCTAATTGCGAGCATCGAAGGTGATGCTCGCCATGATCTCATCAGCACCGCTGTACAAGGTCTCGACCGTATGCAGCACCGAGGCGGTATCGGTGCCGACGGTAAGACCGGTGACGGCTGCGGCTTGTTGCTACAAATTCCAGAACAATTTTTTCGTGAATACGCAGAGCAACAAGGTTGGAACCTCGGCAAAAAATTTGCCGTCGGCATGGTGTTTTTTGCCCGTAACTCCGATAAACGCGAATCCGCACGCCACCTCATAGAGCAAGAACTACAAAAAGAAACCCTTAGTGTGGTGGGCTGGCGTAAAGTCCCAGTCGATGATTCCGTATTAGGCGAAGGCGCAAAAGCCGCCGAACCTAAGATCGAACAAGTGTTAATCAGCGCACCGACCGGATGGCGCAAAAAAGATATTGAACGTCGCCTGTACATGGCGCGGCGTCGGGTCGAGCAAAAAGTCGAGCAAGGCGTATTCAGTGCCGATGAACTCTATATCTGTTCGATGTCGAGCCTATTGTTAGTCTACAAAGGCTTAATGATGGCGGGGGATTTACCACGCTACTACCCCGACTTGGCAAACAAAGCACTGAAAACCTCAATCTGCGTGTTTCATCAACGCTTTTCGACCAATACCCAACCACGTTGGCGCTTAGCACAACCGTTTCGTTTTCTCGCTCATAACGGCGAGATCAACACCATTCGGGGTAACCGCCAGTGGGCGCAAGCGCGTATCTACAAATTCCATAGCCCGTTGCTACCCGATTTACAGCAAGCGGCCCCTTTGGTGGGTCAAGAAGGCTCCGACAGTGCCTCACTTGACAACATGCTTGAGCTATTGCTCGCGGGTGGCATGGATCTGTTCCGCGCCATGCGCTTGCTGATCCCGCCTGCATGGCAGGGCGACAGTACTATGAGCGATGAGATGCGTGCCTTCTATGAGTTCAACGCATTGCACATGGAGCCGTGGGACGGACCGGCTGGTGTGGTCATGAGCAATGGCCGCCACGTTGCCTGTAGTCTCGATCGCAACGGTTTGCGTCCAGCCCGTTATGTCCTGACCAAAAGTGGCATTCTCACCATTGCCTCAGAAGTCGGTATTTGGGATTACGAAGAACACGACGTACAAGAAAAAGGTCGCCTCGGTCCTGGTCAAATGATGGCGGTGGATACCTACACTGGACGTATTTGGCATAATGTCGAGATAGAGGATGATCTAAAAAGCCGTCAGCCATATCGCCAATGGCTGACCGAGCACCGCCGTCGCTTGGTGCCCTTTGACCGCTGCAGTGCCGATAAAATCGGTCAGCGCTTGTACGACGACAACCAAATGCGGGTGTTGCACAAAGCCTTTTTATATACCCGCGAGGAACTGCAACAAGTGGTTGCCGTGCTTGCCAAAGACGCGCAAGAAGCGGTGGGCTCGATGGGTGACGACACGCCAACGGCGGTTTTATCAAAACAACCGCGCTTGCTATACGACTACTTCCGCCAGCAATTCGCGCAAGTGACCAACCCCGCCATTGACCCGATTCGCGAACGTCATGTGATGTCGCTAGAAACCATCATCGGCCGCGAGCACAACGTGTTTAGCGAGGCGTCCGGTGATGCCGATCGTGTGGTGTTTGAGTCACCGATTTTAATGTACACCGACCTCAAGCAACTGCGCGAGCTCGATGAACATCACTATGGTCATGCCACCCTGAGTCTGGCATTTACCCCAACCGAAAAAAGCCTCGAACAGGCGCTTGCCGACTTGGTCGAGGCCGCGATTGATGTGGTGAAGAATAAGCACCGAGTCATGGTGATCCTCAGCGACCGTGAATTTAGCAAAGGCGAGGTGGTGATCCCCGCACCAATGGCGGTGGGCGCGGTGCAACAGGCGTTAGTGAAGGCACAGTTACGCTGTGACTCCAATATTATTGTCGAGACTGGATCAGCGCGTGATCCGCACCATATGGCGGTGCTACTCGGTCTAGGTGCGACCGCGGTGTACCCGTTCCTTGCCTATGAGAGCGTGGAGCAATTGGTACATCAAGGCAAGTTGGCAATGGATGTCAAACAGGCGGTAATGAATTACCGCCAAGGTTTGAATAAAGGTCTGCTTAAAATCCTCTCTAAAATGGGTATTGCCAGTATCGCTGGTTATCGTGGATCTTCACTGTTTGAGGCAGTGGGGCTTAATCAAGATATTCTCGATGCCTGTTTTGCCAACGCACCGGCACGCATTAACGGCACGAGCTTTGCCGATGTACAAACCGATCTACAACGTATCTTCCAGCAATGCTGGCTCAAACGTAAGCCATTGCCTCATGGCGGCTTGCTCAAATACGTACACGGCGGCGAATACCACGCCTACAACCCCGATGTGGTCACCTCATTGCAAGGCGCAGTGGCAAGCGGTAAGCAAGCCGACTACGCCGTGTACCAGCGCTATGTAAATGAGCGTCCAGTGGCGCATATTCGCGATTTACTGAAGCTCAATCCAAGCGCTGCGACACCGATTGATATCAACGATGTCGAGCCGAAGGAAGCCTTATTCCCGCGCTTTGATACGGCCGCCATGTCTATTGGCGCACTCAGTGCCGAAGCGCATGAAGCCCTCGCCGAGGCAATGAACCGCATTGGCGGGCATTCTAACTCGGGCGAAGGCGGCGAAGACCCGAAACGCTTTAACAGCATTAAAAACTCACGCATCAAGCAGGTGGCATCGGGTCGCTTTGGGGTGACACCGCATTACCTAGTGAATGCCGATGTCATACAAATTAAAGTGGCGCAGGGCGCGAAGCCCGGTGAAGGCGGGCAATTGCCCGGCGAAAAAGTCACCGCAGAAATTGCCCAACTGCGCTTTGCGGTACCGGGCACCACCTTGATATCACCGCCACCGCATCATGATATTTACTCGATTGAAGATCTCGCGCAGCTGATCTTCGATCTCAAACAAGTGAATCCAAACGCCTTAGTGTCTGTGAAACTGGTCTCCACCCCAGGTATTGGCACCATCGCCACCGGTGTGGCCAAAGCCTACGCAGATTTAATCACGGTGTCGGGCTACGATGGCGGGACCGGTGCCAGTCCACTGACCTCGGTTAAGTATGCCGGCTCACCGTGGGAGCTAGGCCTTGCCGAAGTACATCAAGCCTTGGTCGAGAACAACCTGCGCCATAAAATCCGCTTACAAGTGGATGGTGGACTCAAAACCGGACTTGATGTGGTGAAAGCCGCGATCTTCGGTGCTGAAAGTTTTGGTTTTGGTACCGCGCCGATGGTGGCATTAGGTTGTAAGTACTTACGTATCTGCCACCTGAACAACTGCGCCACCGGCGTTGCCACTCAAGACGAAACCTTGCGTAAAGAGTTCTTCCGAGGCTTACCTGAGCGGGTTATTACGTTGTTCGAATTTATCGCCGAAGAAGTTCGTGAGTGGCTCGCAAAACTGGGCTTAAACAGCATTACCGACGCCATTGGACGGGTTGACTTACTAGAGCGCTTACCCGGCGAAACCCAACGCCAGCACACGATGGATCTTGGACCCTTGCTCGCGGCAGCGGGTACACCTTCGGAGCATGCCAAGTATTGCGTCGAGAAGAACCCGCCCTATGACCCGGGTCGACTCAATCAGCGTTTACTCGAACTCACGCGTGAGGCGATTGATAACCGCCAAGGTGGCAGTTGGTCACTCACTATTCGCAACGATGATCGTTCGGTGGGCGCTATGGTCAGTGGCTATATCGCACAGAAGCACGGCAACCAAGGCATGGCGGTAGCACCTATCCAGCTCGGCTTTATGGGCACCGCAGGTCAAAGCTTTGGTGCCTTTAATGCCGGCGGACTTAAACTGCACCTCACCGGCGATGCCAACGACTACGTCGGTAAAGGCATGGCGGGCGGCAGTATCGTGATTAAGCCGCGTACCGGCGTGAGCTATGCCAGTGAGGTATCCACCATTATGGGTAACACCTGTTTGTACGGTGCTACGGGCGGTAAACTCTATGCGGCAGGCTGCGCGGGTGAGCGCTTTGGCGTTCGTAACTCAGGTGCCACCGCAGTGGTAGAAGGCATCGGCGACCACGGCTGTGAATACATGACCGGCGGTATCGTGGTGGTACTCGGTCAGTGCGGCATTAACTTTGGTGCTGGTATGACCGGTGGGTTTGCCTACTTACGTAACATCGACGGTGACCTGCATCGACGCCTGAACGGCGAACTGGTCGAGGCGGTTGCAGTGGATAAACCCATTATCAAGGAACATCTGCGCGGTCTGATTAATGAACATCACGAAGCCACTGGCAGTCAGTACTCCAGACAGCTACTGACCGAGTTTGATGACATCGTACAGCAGTTTGTCATCGTGAAACCTAAGTCCGCCGATATTGCGTCGTTGCTCGGCCATCGTGCCCGCTCGACTGCCGAACTCCGTGTGCAGGTGATGTAATGAACAAGAATGTATATCAATTTTTAGACGTACAGCGCATCGACCCACCTAAACATCCGGTGGAATCGCGCCGTATCGAATTTAAAGAAATCTATGAACCGATGTCGGATGTGCAACTGCAAGGTCAAGCCGACCGCTGCCTCGACTGTGGTAACCCCTATTGTGAGTGGAAGTGCCCAGTACACAACTATATTCCACAGTGGTTGGAGCTGGCTAACCAAGGTCGCGTGTTTGAAGCCGCAGAGCTGATGCACAAAACCAACAGCCTGCCCGAAGTCTGCGGTCGTGTGTGTCCGCAAGACCGATTGTGTGAGGGCGCATGTACCCTCAACGATGACTTTGGTGCCGTCACCATTGGCAGTATCGAAAAGCAAATGGTCGATCAGGCATTTGCACAAGGCTGGCGCCCCGACTTAAGTGATGTCGAAGCACGCCCCGAAAAAGTCGCCATTATTGGTGCCGGCCCCGCTGGGCTTGCCTGTGCCGATGTGCTGGTACGTAACGGTGTTAAGCCCGTGGTGTATGACCGTTACCCCGAAATCGGTGGGCTCCTGACCTACGGCATTCCGCCATTTAAGCTCGATAAACAGGTACTGAAGTTACGTCGTGAGATCTTCAGCGACATGGGTATTGAGTTCAAACTCGGCGTAGAAGTGGGCAAAGATGTCGACTTTGATACCTTAATGGCAGACAACGACGCGGTGTTTTTAGGATTAGGCACCTACAAGGCGCTCGATGGACGGTTAGAAGGGCTGAACACGCCTGGCGTGTATCCTGCACTGCCGTTTTTAATTGGTAACACCCAGCGCTTACTGGATACCGAAATGCCTGATTACCCGTTGATTAACCTCGAAGGCGAAAAAGTCGTCGTGCTCGGCGGCGGTGATACCGCGATGGACTGCGTGCGCACCTCCATTCGTCAAGGCGCCGAATCGGTGGTGTGTGCCTATCGCCGCGATGAACAAAACATGCCCGGCTCGCGCCGCGAAGTACAAAACGCTCGCGAGGAAGGGGTCGAGTTTGAATTTAACGTACAACCGCTCGCCGTGGTGGCGGGGGATGATGGCCGCGTCAACGGCGTCAAAATGGTCAGAACTGAGTTAGGTCCTGCTGATGAAGAAGGTCGTCGCCGACCACAACCGGTGCCAGACTCTGAGTTCGTAATGCCAGCAACCGCCGTGCTGATTGCCTTTGGCTATCAACCGAATCCACCGGAGTGGTTAAACGCGCACCAAGTAAACCTGAGTGAGTGGGGCACGGTACTGGCCACAGCGGAGCCCGATCAAATGGGCCTATTCGCGATGCAAACCAGTAATCCAAAGATTTTTTCCGGGGGGGACATGGTACGCGGTGCGGACCTCGTTGTCACAGCGATAGCCGAGGGCCGTACCGCCGCAGAGGGCATCCTCGATTATTTGGACAGCCAAGCCGATAATCAGTAACATAAGCACTATGAATATACTCTTATTAGGTTATGGCGATATCGCCCAACGCACCGCCCGACTGATGGTTGCCGACAACCATCGGGTGGTGGGTGCGTGTCGTAATCCCGACAACAAACCACTCATCAACGGTGTTGAGACGGTGGCCGCCGATGCCAGCAATGAACAAGATCTGCGCGCCTTGTTTAGCGACCGCAAAATCGATCTGGTGGTGGTTACCCTAACGCCCAGCGAGTACTCTAAAGAAGGCTATCGGCAGGGCTATGTGGTGCCGTGCCGCCACTTGCAACAAGTCATCAGTGAGCTCAGTTACTCGCCCTATGTGATTTACGTCTCCAGCTCGGGTGTATATGGCCAGAGTGAAGGTGAGTGGGTAGATGAGTCCTCGCCCACCGCGCCCGATTCCGACTCCGGACAAATGCTGTTGCAAGCCGAACACCTGATCCGCGACTTACCCGTGCCGTCGACGATTTTGCGTTGCAGCGGCATTTACGGCGAAGGGCGCGACTTTATGCGTAAACAATTGCAGCAGGGTAAAGCCACCTTACGCGACAGCTGGACCAACCGTATTCACCAGGATGATGTCGCGAGCTTTATCTTTCATTTAGTGCGCTTTCCGCAACATCGTCACCGCCTATTTTTGGTGTCGGACGATCAGCCTACCAAACAATACCAAGTGTATCAGTACCTTGCCGAGCAAGAGGGCGTTGAACTCAACGGTCCAGTGGAGCCAGGCCCAGGGCCGCGCGGTTCTAAACGCTGTAGTAACCGCTTACTCCGCAGTACCGGATACAGTCTGTTATACCCGAGTTATAAAGAGGGGCTGGCGCAGCCGTAGTGGAGTGCTAGTTCAGCTGTTTATTTTCTAATCGGTTAGCTGTTTTGTAACAAATTTGTTGTTGCTTAACTGACATCGATTTGGTGTAATAGCGCGCAATTCATGGATGATGAAAATAAAACTTTTAAGTCGTAGCGAAAAACGGAATTCAACTCGCTCAGGTTATTGGGAACCTCAACCCAAGGGCGGTAGCGTGCCCAAATTGCATTTCATGATAATCTAATCTATTCTTTAAAAACGTTTACTTTTTAGTCACGGAATTACACGTTAAGCCTTGTCGAGGCTTAATCCAATGACACACAGTGTGAAGGAATCACCTATGAAAACGTTCATCTCACTCGCATTAACTTCTTTACTGGTGTGCGCTCCAGCATTAGCGCAGGATAAAGAAAGCACCACATCTTCAACATCATCGGGTTCTACAGCTTCGGGTTCTGCCTCCGGAACTGCATCGGGGTCTGCAGGCGCTACATCGGCTGGTGCAGCGGGTTCTGCAGCAACCGGTGCCGCAGCGGGTGGTTTAACCGTGGGTACTGTAGCCGCCGCAACTGCAGCGGTAGCGGCGGCGGCTGTCGCTGTTGAGAATAATCAAGACGACGGTTCAACAACCTCTACAAGCACGGCAACCTCGACTAACAATTAAATCGTGAACAAACTAAAGAATAGCGCGGTAGCCATTATCGCGCTACTAGCTATGTCTGCCTGTCAGTCAGTGGGTGACGACTGGTTGTCCTCGGGTTTTCAAGGCGCGAATGCGACAGTTGCGTACTGGCTAAACTCAGCAGAGCAGCACCGTCTTGAACCAGAGCAGCTGAAGCAGCTACCCGGCGCAGCGATTTATGCAAAGTTGGGAGAAAATGCCACCGCCACTATGGTGTTATCCGAACTTGATGAAACACCGACCTACACGGTCAAGCGTTGGGTCACGCAGTCAGAGGCATTGACCACCCGGTACGGTCGAATCATCCGGACTCAAGGGCTCGGGCAAAACTTAATCTACACAGCTAAGCAAACAACCGATCCTCTTGGCTGCTGGATACAAAACGTGGCTGCGGCTACCAACACATGCCCCACCATGTGGCGCTCCTATCAGGATATAGAGACGTCAAATGCGCGAGTGAGTCGGGTGCATAGCCGACATGAACTCAACTGGAGAGGTGAAGAGCGTGTGCAAACGCCTTTAAGAGGCGACATTAGAACCCGACTGTTAGAAGAGCAAGTAAGTGTACTGAGTCCTTTTCAGTCGGATGAGATGACCAACGAATCGCTCTCAACTTGGAACAACTTCTATTGGATAAGTTTAAACGACGGCGTTGTGGTGCGTAGTGAACAGCAATTGACCCCCAGTACTGATAATCGCATCCTTATAAGTGAGGCTCGCTACTAAATGCCGTCGTCTTTTAAACGTCTGATACACGTTGGTTTACTGTGCGTCGCTGTATGTAGTTCACCCGGCAGTGGGCAAGAAATAAGTACCATAACAGCAAGTGTTTTTATAGACGGTAAACAGCACGAACCTTTAAACCACATAACTTTTTCAGGTGAGCCTCGGCTCCATAATTTGGTTGCGCAAATTCCGGGGTCTCACCAATTTTACTGGCCGAGTGCACGTGTATGTGTGCCTCGGTTGCAAAAAAAGCTATTGCTAAAGCGCAAGGCGCTACTCGTTCAGTTAGAGCTAATAGCTGGTATTTACGAGCGACAAGGTGCAAATGAATCGCTAGATCAGGCGCTTAAACTAAAAGAGCGTATTAGCCATTGGCCCCTTTTCGCAACGATTCAACATGGAATAGAGCCAGATAATTTGCTCGGAAACGCCAGGCAGAATTGGGCGCTCACAAATAAGTACAGCCATTATACATTGGCACTGTTGAGCGTGCCTAAGTACGTAACTTACGTAGGGCTATTTAACAACGCTGGGCGAAAGCCTTACCGATATAAGTTATTGGCTGATGCGCTAGAGAATACCGTGAGTTTTACTGATGGCAACCTTTTCGAAATTGATCTGCAAGGGCGTGTTATTGCAATTACGCCAGCGAATGCATGGAAGATTCGCCAGCAGCCGGGCAGTTTGTTTTTTAGGGGAATTCCACAGTCTGAATTACCCTCTGGCTTTTCGGATATAAATAATAAAGCTGTAGAGCTATTGCGTTATTGGCAACCTGGAAAAGAGTTGAACCAAACTAGTAGTCCATGTCAGGTTTAAACAAGATCGCCATCGCGTTAATCACCTTGAGCGCGAGCTTAACCGCGCATGCGCAAAGCCAGTCGGATTATGGTGGCGTGGGGCTGATGCAAATGCCGACAGCGCGCATGCAGCCGCAAGGAACGCTCAGTCTAACCTATGCTGATAACGATGCGTTTCGACGCATGTCCGTTAACTTACAAGTGTTTCCGTGGCTCGAGGCAACCGCTCGGTACACCGATATTCGTTACGAGAAATACAGCCTCGACCCCAATTTCAGTAGTCAGAGCCTAAAGGATAAAGGCGTAGACGTGAAACTGCGATTGCTACAAGAAACCCAGTGGCGTCCAGAAATTGCGCTAGGTTGGCGCGATATGGGGGGCACGGGATTGTTCGCGGGTGAGTATCTGGTGGCAAGTAAGCAGTTTGCACTGGGTGATCACAACAACTGGGGACACCTCGATATCACCGGCGGAATCGGTTGGGGCTATTTGGCACAACGCGGCAATATCAATAATCCGCTGTGCCATGTTGCCGATAGATTTTGCCAACGTACCGACACCACAAAGGGAACCGGCGGCCAGTTCGAGATCGATGACTGGTTTAGTGGGAAAACCGCAGTGTTTATAGGCCTGGAGTATCAAACACCGCACGCACCGCTGAGCTTACAGCTTGAATATGACGGCAACGATTATACCAATGAGCGTTTTGAGAACCCGATAGACTCGACGCTCACCAAGCCGCCAGTAAAAGCCGATAGCCCGTGGAACTGGGGCGCCAAATACGCGGTGAGAGAAAACCTGACCTTAGGGCTGAGCTATCAGCGGGGTAACACCCTGATGTTTAACATCTCGGTGAAGGCGGATTTATCCCATAACCCGATGCCGCAACAAAGCCCAAAACCACGCGCGTATCACGTACCTGATGATAAGCATCAGCAGACAATCGGTACGGATAAAGCCAATGAGCTTTCGTTATTAAGTGAGCGCTTGCAAAACGAAGTGGGCGTTGAGTTAAACGCGGTGCAGCAGAACCAACATCGGCTCACATTATTTCACAACGATCACAGTGATTTTCGCTCGCATCAGGAACGTATCGAGCGTAGCACACGCATTTTGGCAAACATCGCGCCCAACGAAATAAAAAGTTATGAATGGGTCAGTGTGAACCATGGCATGGCGGTGAGAACCGATACCGTGAACGCCGATGAATTTAAAGCTACTCTGCTCGGAGAACGTTTTAATCAGCCGCTAAGTCGCACGGTTAAAAGCCACAACAGCAGCGATGCAATACAGCAAGGCGAGTGGCTTTGGCGCAAGCAACAGGCGTTTCCAAACTGGGATTTAGATGTCGCGCCACGACTTAAACAGTCCATTGGCAGTGCCGAAAAGCTCTATTTTTATCAGCTCTCGGTGAATCCAGCGCTTACCTTTAATCTTACACCGCGGTGGCAATTTAAATCGGAGTGGGGCATCAACATCGTCAATAACTACGATGAATTTAACTACTTCGTTGATGCCTATGAAAGTGATTTACCGCGCGTAAGAACCGAAGTGCGAAAGTACTATGACGCGCAAGACATCTGGGTGGAGCGTTTATACAGTCGCTACACCGCAAAGCTCACTCAAAACTGGTATGGCGCTGCTTATGCGGGGTATTTAGAACGCATGTTCGCAGGTGTCGGGGTGAGCGTATTAAACCGCGACTTTGCCAGTGACTTTGCTTGGGGCGTTGATATTAACCGAGTACAACAGCGCAGCCCGGATAGTGCCTTGGGCTTAGCCGACTATCGCGTATGGACAGGGCATATCACTGCCTATTACCAGCCGAGCCGGTTCCCTAACGAATTGTTCAAACTCGCCGTTGGCCGCTTTTTGGCGGGCGATGAAGGTGCACAACTGTCTTACGAGCATAAGTTTGATTCCGGCACCATTGTAGGTGCTTACGCCGCGGTGACCAATGTCTCGAGCCAAGAATATGGTGAGGGTTCGTTTACCAAAGGCGTGTATATCAGTATCCCATTCGACCTGTTCTCGGTGAAGCCGAGTCAAAGTCGTGCCGCGGTAGGCTGGCAGCCCATTAGCCGTGATGGCGGGCAAATGCTTGGCCGTCCTGTCAGTTTGTATGGCATGACCGATAGCCGAAACCCGTTTTATAACGAGCAATAATCCCATTTTAACTAGTTATTTGAGTCAACAATATTAATTATGAAACGTTTTTTAACAGTTGCAGTAGCCAGCCTGTTGATAAGTAGCTGTGCTTGGTCACCCGGGGCTCACATCCCTGACCCTTCCGGCAGTAGCCTGCTCGGGGATAGCGATTACGCCAGCGGCGAGGCTTTTAAAGAAGCAGACTGGAGTGATTTGGTCGAGATCCATGCTATTAGCCCGATGTTGATTACTCAGTTGGATGCGCATCAAGCGCTCCCCGAGCCCAAAGCAAACCCCTCACTCGAACAAGCGCGAAACCAATACGATTATGTCGTTGGGCGCGGCGACATTCTCAATATCACCGTGTGGGATCATCCCGAACTCACTATTCCGGCGGGCTCGATGCGTGCACCCGCCGAGGCAGGCAACTGGGTGCATAACGACGGCACTATTTTTTACCCTTACGTGGGTAAAATTCACGTAGCGGGCAAGCGTGTCACCGAGATCCGCGATTTAATCACCGAACGCTTGGCAACCTATATCGAAAAACCACAAGTGGATGTCACCGTAGCGGCGTTTAGAAGTCAACGTGTTTACGTCACGGGCGAAGTGAAAAAGCCAGGCACCTTGCCCATTAGCAATGTGCCCATGACATTAATCGAGGCGGTCTCGCAAAGTGGCGGACTCACCCCAGCAGCGGACTGGACCGAAGTGACACTTACCCGTGGTAGCAAGGAGCAGGTTTACTCATTGCGCGACCTATACCAACGCGGTGATACCCAGGAAAACATTATTTTAAAAGCCGGCGACATTATTAACGTGGCGCGTAACGACCATCGTAAAGTGTTTGTATTAGGTGAAGTCACCAAGCCACAGAGCTACCCGGTAGGGCGCTACGGCAAAACCCTCGCCGAGGCACTGAGTGATGCCGGCGGCTTATATAACAACACGGCGGATGCGTCAGGCATTTTCGTGATCCGCCAGTCGCAGCCGGATTCAGGTTACCTCGCACAGGTATTCCAACTCGATGCGAGCAACGCCACCGCACTCGTGCTCGCCGAGCAATTTGAACTGCAACCACGCGATATTGTGTATGTCACCGCCGCTCCAGTAGCACGCTGGAACCGCGTAATCAGCCAAATACTGCCGTCAGTAACGGGCCTATATAGCATCGCCCGCGCCCGCGACGACATCCAAAACTAAGCACATGCGTACCGCCAAAACACCGACGTAGCAAAAACCAGACACCGACGTAACTTGCGCCTTTGGCGCAAGGAAAAAAAACGATGTTCGACAAGATACTAATCATTTGCACCGGCAACATCTGCCGCAGCCCCATAGCAGAACAGCTGCTGCAGCAAGCGCGACCCGACAAACATATCAGCAGCGCCGGGATCGCCACCGATGCTGCCAAACTCAGCGGCCACGACATAGATAAAACCGCGCGCGAAGTCGCCGAAGCCACTGGCGTGAACTTACAATCACACAGCGCTCGGCAGGCAGATCGTCACCTGATAGCCGATCACGATCTGGTGCTCGTACTTGAGCAAAAACAAAAAGAGATACTCAGCCAACGCTACCCCGAAGCCCGTGGCAAAATCATGCTACTTGGACAATGGCAAGCCGGCGGCAAGGACATCGCCGACCCGTATAAAAAGTCAAAAGACTTTCATCAACAGGTACTGGGCGAGCTTGAGCAAGCCACCACCCTGTGGGCAGAGAGACTATGACCCGTACCTCGTGCCTTTGGCACGAGCAACCAAGATTGGACAACCCGACAAACCATGACTGACGTAAACAACAAACCACAACCACAAGCCCAGACACCAGACAGCAACGAAGACGAGATCGATCTCGGTCGCTTGTTTGGACTCCTACTGGATGCTAAATGGACCATCATCGGCATCACCGTGGTGGCAATGCTCTGTGGCGTCGCCTACGCCTTACTTGCTACCCCGGTGTACAAAGCCGATGCCTTACTGCAAGTAGAGAAAAAGTCCAGCGGCATGCCCGCACTGGGCGGTGACATGGCCGAAATGTTTGCGCAGGAGAGCGAGGCAGAAACCGAAATTCAAATTATGAAATCGCGCATGGTCATCGGCGCTGTGGTCGACCAGCTCGACCTAACGACTATCGCTAAGCCAGACTACGCGCCGGTCATTGGTAACTTTCTTGCCCGCCGCGCCGAGCAAAAAGACCAAATTAAAATCGCCGAGCTGCGCGTACCCGCCCACGCCACCGGCAAAGCGTTGACCTTGGTTGTTGACGGCATGGGTTCCAATGACGTAGGTCGCGCCTTTGGCGCGACATTTGAGCTCATCTACGACGACAATGTTGTTCTTTCGGGCAAAGTCGGTCAAACCGCACAATCCGGTGATTGGCTGTTAAACATCACCGATGTCGCCACCCCAAACACCAACAGCTTTACGCTCGTCAAAACCAGCCGCCTAAGCGCTATCAACAACTGGACAACACAGCTATCCGTGAGTGAACAAGGCAAACAGTCAGGCATTCTTTCAGCCAGTATTCAACACACCAACGCACCATTGGCACAGCAGGTATTAGACGCCATTGCTAAAGAATACATGCTGCAAAACATCCGCCGTAACGCGGCAGAGGCACAAAACAGCCTTGATTTTATCGAGAAGCAACTACCCAACTTAAAAGCCGAACTCACCGCAGCAGAAGAAAAGCTCAACCAATACCGTCTTAAAAGCCAGTCGGTGGATCTCAGCCTAGAAACTCAGGGGCTATTAGAGCAGGTAGTAGAATACGAAAAGCGCTTAAATGAACTCAGTTTTAAAGAGGCTGAGCTGGCGCGCCTGTATACCCAACAGCACCCGCAGTACCAAGCACTACTCGAACAAAAGCAACGCTTACAAAGCGAACAAGCTGAGCTTATGGCAGACATCGAAGAACTGCCCGAAACTCAACAGGAAGTCCTGCGTTTAACCCGCGATGTAGAGGTTAACCAAGAAATTTATCTGCAACTGCTGAACCGCATGCAAGAGCTCAACGTGATGAAAGCGGGCACCGTGGGTAACGTGCGCATACTCGACGAAGCCGTGATCCAGCCGCAGCCAGTTGCACCGAAGAAGCCACTGATCGTAGTTTTAGCGACCATGCTGGGTGGAATGTTCGCTGTCGGCTTAGTGTTTGTGCGTGCCGCCTTTAATCGCGGGATTGAATCGCCCGAGCAGCTCGAAGATGTAGGGATTCCTGTATACGCGAGCGTTCCGCGCTCCGAAACACAAGAAAAACTCGAAGCCAAACTGGAAAAGCACCTTAAACGCCGTAAAAAGGGCAAAGACGAGGAACATTTACCTTTACTGGCGCAATCTGAACCCACTGACTTGAGTATCGAGGCGCTGCGTGGGCTACGCACCAGTCTGCACTTTGCCATGCTCGAAGCTAAAAACAATATACTGATGATATCGGGCCCGAGCCCCGCGGTAGGTAAATCCTTTATTACCGCGAACCTCGCCATGGTATTGGCACAAGCGGGCAAACGAGTACTGATCATTGATGTCGATTTACGTCGAGGTTATCTACACAACATGATGGACCTCAACAACAAAGAGGGTCTCTCTGATTACCTAGCTGGCAAAGTTGATCGCGATACCCTGATAAAACAAACACCTTACAAAGGCGTGGATATGGTGAACCGGGGTGTAGCCCCGCCAAACCCATCGGAGTTGCTTATGCAAGCACGCCTAGAGGAGCTGTTTGACTTTGTTACCGAGAAGTATGACTACGTTCTGTGTGACACACCACCCATCCTAGCCGTAACCGATGCCGCCATTATCGGCCGCTACGCGGGCACTAACTTGTTGGTCACCGGCTTTGAACAAAACTCAGTAAAAGAAGTCGAGCAAACCATTAAGCGCTTTGCCCAAAACGGTGTGACTATTAAAGGTACCTTGCTCAACAAAGTACGTCGCACCCGCAGCAGCTACTACGGCTATGGCTACGGGTATGGTTATGGGTACGAGTATAAATCAAAGTGATGTGACCGATTATAAGCTGGTGCGTAACGTATCCGAATAATTGGTCTGGTGCCCCGACAACCAAATAAAACCAGAGTTCACAGCTGCCCAAGTTGTTAACTTCAACAGGATTGCAAACACGGGTAAACCGGCAACGGTTAATCGTGAAAAGGCGCCTTCTTTTGAAAAAGCAGGTGGGATAACAACTAAACAGCTAGGCTCTCATGCTTATAAGTCAGCGAATGTCGAACGCCCCGACATTCCAAAACAGTTAGCTCGTGAGATTGATGTTTGAGCACAGAATAAAGTTTGGTGCGACGAAATCACCCCCATTTAGACAGGGCTTAGTTGGCATTATTGCTCGGTTGTCATCGATTTGTTTGCACGCCTAAACATTGGCTAGTCAATTTAGCTACGGCTGGAAGCTGAGGTTGCCGCACGGACCCTTGATATGGCCTACGAGATGAGTAAAAAGCCAAAAGGCGTGACATTCAATATCGAGCAAAGCTCCTAATATAATGCGCGTAAGTTCCATGAGTGGTTGTAGCGCTATCAAATTGTACAGCGTATGAACCGTCGAGGTAATTGTTTGGACAACAGTACATTAGAGCGTGTTTTTAGAAGTTTAAATCCTGAATACATCCTAAAGACTGGCTACCGTTAAGCAATAGACGCAAAACGCGTTTTTAGTTATTTCCTTATGAACTATTGCAACTTGGAACGATCGCATCAATTTAACGATGGATAGCCTCCAGAAAAATCCAGAAAACTGACTAAAAAGGTGTTCGGGTCCTGTTGACCACTACAAATCGAATCGTTCAAACAGAAGCATTTGTCTGGGAAAATCTCAATAATAAAAGTGCACTTAAACTTGCGTGTTCCGCGTTACAGAAAAATGGTTACTAACAATAGCGGCCAAATTACATTACTGGAAGAAAGAATAAGTATATGTCCCAAGCGATAAGAGTATAAATTTTCGGACGGCTATTTGATAAACTACCATGTTTAACGAGTATTAATCACAATAATAAAAATAAAGTTATAACATGAAATTGCTCGTGTTGTTAATAACATTTTTTCTCGCGTCAAAATTAAAGAAAAAGGTCAAGTGTGGAAAAAAATAAGCTATCAAAGTTCACAAAAAATGTTAATAACTAATTTAAACTTTTTAAAACTGAAATGTTAAAGTAACATGCTTATACGTAACGCTATATTCACTACAGTTGCACCTTTATTTCGTATCTTAGTAGGTTTGTTACTTACGCCTATGATTATAAACAGTGCGGGTGAGGACATATTCACAGAATGGAAAGCTCTTTTATCTTTGGCAAGTCTCACTTGGATATTTCAACTAGGCCTGAATTCATACATAAATCGTAAGATGCCTTCATTAGGTGAAAGAGCAGAGATAGCGAATATAATAATTAAAACATGTTCTGTGTCTTATGGATTCCTAGCATTGCTATTGATGCTTTTCGGCGGACTGTATTATATCATATTTGATAGCAATCAAATAAAATTGAGCCACTATATAATTGTATTACTTACCTGCGTTATTTTCACGAGATATAGCTATCAGCGAGCAATCCTGACATCAAGACAGAAATATTCAACCTTGGCTATTGTCGATCTAGTAAGCTATATAGTCTACGCTTTGGGTCTGATAATTACGCTAATTGCTGTCGATAGTAGTGACTTAACATTATGGCTATACTTATGGTTTGCTGTGTTAAAATTGCTCCCCGTTATATTAATCCGTAGAATCCTTAACTCTAGTAAAGCTGATGTTAAAAACGCTTCCTTTTCGTTTAGTTATCTAAGAGAAGGCATCCAGTATAGTAGTCGCGTTGTTCTTTTTACATTTTCATTTTCATTATGTACCTCTTATGTGGTGGTTGTTTTTGTAAATAGCTTCGATAGCATTAGATCCACTAGCATTATTGTTACACATCAGCTGATTAGTATTGTTGTGATGCTTTCAATGTTAATGCTAGCAAGCATTAAACCCCAGTTATCTAAAATGTATAGTTCAAATTCAAATGACCAAATTTCAAAATTAGCATTGAGAATTACATTGATCTTGATATCTTTTATCTTCATATCGAACGTTTTATCCCCTGTTTTATATCCTTATATTATTAAATTATGGATCGGGCCTCAATACGTCTTGGATATGAAGAGTTTCTATCACTTACTCTCATTTTCATTCAATTTAATATTGATATATTTTTGTTACACTTTTCTATCTTCAATTTCTAAACATAATTCACTAAGTTTGTTATCCGCTCCAGGCTGTGCATTTATAGCTTTAGGTTATGAAATAAGTTTAGTTACTTTTGATATAGATATATTAATGCACCTATATATAAGTTCAGCAATTTTTGCCGCTATCGCTTTATATTGCTTTAATACGGTGTTTAAAAAAGTGAAAGCCCTAATGCTAATTCTTGCTTTTACAATAACAAACTTATTTTCTATTTTACTAGGGTAATAAAAATGAAAAGAGTTAAAATAGGAATCGTTGGTTCATTTCATGTAGCTAACTTTGGTGATGAGCTCCTATTAAACACGCTGATTAAACGTATAAACCAAAATATCGAAGGCTATTTTTCATATGCCGATTACGTTGTTCCATTTGGAGCAAAAAATTTAACGGATAAGATCAAGCTTGACTCTAAAAGTACAGTGCGCGTAATAGACAAGTTAAGTGGCTTATCTAATGTTGATTTCGTTGTCTTTGGCGGGGGCGGCTATTTAAGCGAGCCACCAAGGTTGATCGATTATAAAGAAGGTAGTCGTTGGTGGTTTGATCGAGTCGAAGAGAATTCGTTTCTTTATAAACTACCATTTGGTAGGTTTATCGGATGTAATAGGCCTAACCGGGATAACTTAAAGAAGTTGTTGCGATATAATTCAATTGCTAGATTTTGCAGATTGAATAAGATTCCTTATTACATATTTGCTACTGGAGTTGGACCTTTTAATTCAAGTGCAGGAATGTATTTGGTAAGAAATATCTTACGAAATGCGCAATCAATATGGGTTAGGGATCAAGAGTCCATAGATTATTGTAAAAAATTGTCTGGAGTAACCGCAAAACTTTGCCCTGATATCGTTTTAAGTGATATTTCTTTGGAAAGCGAGTTTTCTATTCCAAAACGTGATGCTTCAGTAATATCGCTTCACGTTGGGCAGTTATCAAGCACATCTCAAGAAGATGCTATTATCGAACTGGCAGCATTGCTAGGTCGCTTCTATTGTAAATGTCGTTTTCAGCTATTAATTGACTCTCGGTCGCCCGCACAAAAAAGGTTTAAGCATCGTCTAATGTCAGAAATGCGTAATATTAATGTTTGTTATTATGACAATGATTTAGATGAATTCGTTAACAAAATAAAAGAAAGCGCTCTATTAATTACTACTAAGTTACATACAGGTATTGTTGCGTATTGCTACTCGGTTCCTGTGGTATCTCTTTATGCTCATCCCAAAACTGAGCGATTTTACAGACAAATAGGTCTAACTAATTTGTCTATGTCATTTTCTGAATTCGAATCACTAGGTGCGGAATATTTATTTAACATACTGTGGGGCGATAGTGCTTTAAACTTAAGTAGTACTTTGTCCGAATATAATACCGAACGCCGAAGAATTTTGTTGGATCAGTTTAATGTCAGGTTAAATGAGCTTTTGGAGACAGCTCTTAAAAAATCAAATTAATTTACTATGAATATATTTTAAAAGGGCTTAAGAATATTTTTAACAAAGTATTCTTTTATATTAGTCGACGAATTTTTTAGTTATTTTGAGTTGTAATTAGTACAAATTTAATTTTTTATCGATATATAGAATAATAATGTGTTAGGTCTTCATGTCGAAATGTTATGTCTCAGCGAAGAGCTTATTTTAATTTTTTTTGTATATGGTATCTATGTAGATTCAGTTTTCTTAAAAAGGGAAAGGTAAGGCTATGTTAATTAATAAAGATATTACAATAGACTTACTTTTGATTGTTTGGGTCGCATTAATTTTGCTTTCTTCGTTAGTTGGCCCTAGCGCTTTAGTGCTAATTTCTACTATGGCGGTAACGTTTTTTCTATCTAGAATAGATAGCACAATTGCGTTCATTGTGTTGAATTTCTCTTTACTAACGCCATTATCAGGTCTCTCTAGCACTAGTCCTTATATTTTTATTTTTTGTTCAATTGCACTCGCATATTTTTCTAAATATTCTATAAAGTCAGTACGAATGAGCAAACAGATTATTTTGTTCGCTGGAGTGAATGTGGCTTGCGGTATAATAATCGCGCTTATCTATAATCATTCTATCAACGATGTTGAAATTTTTATCTTTACGGGTGTTCATTTTATTTTTTCTTATATACTACTGCGCTCTTCGAAATATAGTCCATTTACATTGTATTTTAAGAATATATTGGGAATTACATTGGTGATGCTATTTTTGTTCACGGCTTTTCACTACTTATACGATGGAACTACTTTCCTCGACAGTCGCGTTGTAGGAACAGATTTAGAATTTAAGAATGTTACGCAAGTGTATTTTGGTATCGAGCGTTTTATATGGTCTGGTGTTGATCCTAACTTCCATGCATTTCATGTTTTAATTTTTTGGTCAACATATTTACTCTTAACAATAGCTACTCGGCCGAGCAAGTTCCAGTTCATAATTGTTGTGTTGGGTTACGTTTTGATCGTTGCGACATTCTCACGTACTGCTTTTATTATTTCTACTCTCATACTAGTTTGGTACCTATTTAGTTCGAGGCAAAGTAACTTTATAAAAGCTCTTATTATGACTGGAACGATATCGACTATTTTTGCTTTTGAGGAACTCTATGAACGAGTGCTATCTATAGGAGATAATATAGCGGAATCAGGTGGAACTGGTCGATTTGAACGAATTGAAGAGGGGTTGAGAATTCTTTCAATTAACCCACTTGGCTCTGCGAGTGGTGTTTTTTCTGAAAGTTCTTATCTTCCGAATTCTCATAATACATTTATCCAATTTATGATCGAGCTGAGTATCCCTCTTGCAACAATATATTTCTGCAGTTTTGCATTGTTGATTATGCCCTTGTTAAAAGCTTCGTTCTACGGATTTAATCGTCGTTTTATTCGGTTTGCACTGTTTTGCATTATCATGTTCACAGTCTATATGAACACTATACCGGTTTCGGATTTCAGGCCCCTAGCCGTTTTTGTCGTCGTTATCCTCTCTCTTCCATTCTGCTCTCCTGAATATTCGAATAGAATACGGAAGCTATCGATTAAGGGATACGATAAGAGTAAAAAAAATTGAATTATTTATGTTAATTAACGTTTTTTTATTTACAGTGGTCGATGTTTTAATTAGTTGCTTGATTGAATATCTTTATTTCTTATCTTAATTTATAGGTAACATTTTTAAAATGAAAGTTCTTTTCGTTTCATATCCGCATGTAGGTATAGGAAAAGGCGGATTATTAAAGCAAATACAGAAAACAAAGGAATCATTAGAGAGGCTGGGTGTTGCGGTTGACTATCATTCCTTTGCTCAGGAATCATTATCAGGCTATGACGTTCTGCATTTTTTCGGGCTTGATTCGCTTAATCCCGTCCTGATACAGCAGGCTCGAGAAGCTGGTATAAAACTGGTTGTGTCACCTGTCTTTAATAGATTTGGACTTTCTAAATTCAGATATAAAGTAGAGCAGCTTATGATGCGTCGAGTCCCATCAATTAAGCCTCAACTAGCGAAGATTAATATTCAGATGGTTAAATTTGACTCTGTTATATGTCTTAACACAATGGAAAAAAATTTAATTCAATCCTACTTTAGAGTTCCCAAGGAGAGACTTCGAGTTATTGGAAATGGCTTCGATGACTTGCTAAATAATGTCGATAACAATAGCTCCATCAAAGTAGAAAAAAAGAAACAAGTATTGTGTGTTGGAGAGATTTGTGAGCGTAAAAACCAGCTTAAGTTAATAAGGGCGATGAAGGGGATTAATGCGGAACTATTCTTGGTTGGACCCCATAAGAATTCGAGCTATGTGAAAAAGAGCTTGGATATGGCGTCGCAACTAGCGAACGTTCACATCGTTGGCGAACGTCCTTTCAACTCGATCGATTTAATAAGATTATATCAGGAGTCTAAAGTTTTCTGTTTACCTAGCATCAGTGAAGTTGAACCGCTTACTGTATTGGAGGCAGCTGCATTTGGGTGTAATTTAGTTTGTTCTCGAACATACCCTATTAACTCTAAAGTGAAAGAGAGAGTTCACTTGGTACGTCCAGACAATTTAAGGAGTATTAGAATGGCAATTATAAAATCTTTGAATGCGCCGACTCCAAATGCTCCAGTGAATTTAGAAACGTGGGATGATATTGCAAAGTCAATTCTTAACCTATATCGAGTATAGTGCACGTCTGTTTAATATTATAATTCTAATGAAGAAAAAAGTAAGAGCTTTTAATGTTGGCTTGAGCCATACAACAGCTTGTTGATTGGCTAGTATATAAATGAAAAATTACAAAGCTAAGTTTAAATGTAAGAGAGCGAACTTCTCCTTTTTCTTAAGTCTATGTTTACCCGATGTCTATTCTTTATAAACTTCGAGTCAGACTATACCGTATAATTCGATAAAAAGGTATCCTCGATGTTTTCCAGCAAGTAATTTCTTATTCCCTAATCAGGCAAGTTTATAGGTATAAATTGGGGGGGGATTTAATTAGGATTAAACCACATTTATATTCAACCTGTTATTCTCAGCCTGTTATTCTCAGCCTGACAGGCTTAAATTGGTGCTCTTACAGAGTGAACGAAGGGATACGTGAATGCGGTACTTGTTTGTGCAGCATATAGTATTTCTGTAAGTGGCTAGGGTGTAACACTAGCCAAGTGCTAATCTGATGTGGTTAATAATGACATGATAACTTCAAAAAAAGATTATAAAGCGTTTCTTTGTGCAGACAAGAAATCACTTAATGTAGATAATTCTGCTAAATCCTGTTAATTCAACGACGTCTGGCGTTTTCAACGATATCTTAGACGTATGGAATATTGCATAAATTGTAAAAAGAACATGTTTTATACAGCGTTTGTCAAGTTAAAGTATCAAAGGTTAAGTCGAAAGCTTGGGTTTTCAATTCCTCCTAACGTTTTTGGTCCTGGGCTATCCATAGCTCATGGAGGAACGATAGTTGTAAATGGCGGCGCAAGAATAGGTGCTAATTCTTGGATACATGTCTGAGTTAATATAGGGACTGAAGGAGGGGAAAGGTCGAAAGCTCCAATAATAGGGAATAATTGTTATATAGGGCCTGGGGCAAAGGTTTATGGAGATATTCAGCTGGGCGATAATGTCGCTATTGGTGCTAACGCTGTGGTTAGCAAAAATTTTAGCGAAGGTTCTTATACCCTAGGCGGTGTTCCGGCTAGAATAATATCAAATAAAGGCTCCTCGTCGTTGTTAATTCATGGTTATGATGTTGCGGAGTTGAGAAATAGAGATTAGATATCTAGTTTAACCTTTACTGCTTTAAAATTTTAACTATTCGTGTTCGTTAATATTCACTCCTTGTCTTTATGTAGCCATACAGTGTATTGCACTTTAAATTAAGATTAGCCGATTTTAGTTCTTTAGCCGATTAACAAGCCTTCAGTTGATGGTGCTGAGTTCAATAAGATATTTAGTTATAATCAAGATTTAGAGCCCTTTTGGATTAAAAGGAATTTCAGCTAACAAGTTGAGGCATTTGTGTTATGAAGTTGAAGATTGACTATGTCATAGTCCCTAAAAATCTATCTCCAGCAGTTATCGATTCACAAGTCGTTAGGCGTTTTATTAATAGCAAGATGATAATTAGAAAGCGTCAAGTAAATAGTCTGGAAGACGAAAAATTGAGTAAATTTCGAACAGTTAAGTCGGGTTCATCGGTGTATTGTAGAGAGCTTTTAGACTTCGTAAAAGTTTACATTTGGCGCTTGATAACAAGAAAAAAATTTAGAATTTATTATGACTTTAGAGGAATCGTCTCGGAAGAGAGTTTTTTAAGAAATAGATCAAGAGTTCGTAGAAAATTTTTGAGTATCCTAGAGCGTTTTGCGTTTAATAAGGCGGATAAGGTACTTTGTGTTTCCGAAAATATGAAGAACTACTTGAATAATCGATTTTACGTTCGAAGCATATATGTAGAGGCCTGCAAATGCGATAAGTCCTTTTTATATTTAAAACCTAAAGAGAATGCTAAAAATAAAATTATTTTTTGTTACTTAGGGTCTATTTCGAAGTGGCAATGCTTTGAGAAAGCCTGCTTAATGTACAAACAAGTTGAGTCGTCTAACACTGAGTTTAGAGTTTTCACTGGAGATCAACATAAGGCTCTAAGTATACTCGAAAAATATTCGTTATCGAATTTTTTCGTAGCGTCTTTATCTCGAGCTGAGGTTCCGAGTCGCTTGAGAGAAGCAGACTTTGGATTTCTTTTGCGAGACGATAACATAGTTAATCAAACCGCATCACCAATTAAATTTGCCGAATACGTTTGCTCAGGTGTTATTCCAATAATGACTGAATTCGTTGGCGATTATAGTTCGAGATATAAAGATTTAGTTGTTATTACTAACGACTGGTCGTTAACTGTGGATAGGCTGAAGAGTAAATTAGAAGAAAAAAAATTATATAGTGAGTTGTATAGTTTAGGGAAAAGTTTAGTTTGGTAGCTTCCTAAAATTTAATTAAATTATATGTGTGAATTAACACTCGATTTTTGAATCGCTTAAGCGGATAAAAATAAAATAACTTATTATAAATTATATTTTTCATGTTGATATTTTAAATTGGATGGTAAGTAAATTGTGCTATTTTAGTAAGAACGTTTTCCCAACTTGTGCATTTTATAATATTTACGAAAAGTTGGTTGTGATATAGCACTGATTAATTTAGTTGTGTTAATTTAAGAGTCTTTTAACTATTGCTTCGAGCTTCGACTAAAGTAGCTCATCCCTTTTCGAATTTAGCGAGTGGAGTTTAAGTAGTTTAACAACTGCTTTATGTTGAGTGAGGGAACTAAGATGCCTTTTGATTTTGCCTTTGATAATCGGCTCCCCCTAGAACCTTCATGTTAACTTTACAATCTGCCAAGACCCGTCATAACCGATGAATCTAGAAGAGGAGTAGCCGGGTTTTGTTGGCTACCTATGCTGGTGTAGTGATAGCTCGAGAATTTTTAATTATTTGAAGTTTTAAGTCTGATAAGGAAATAACAGTTGAAGTTGCATTTAATAGGAGCAAGACCAGGTCCGATTGGTGGTACCACTGTATTGTTCGAACAATTAGTTATCGGGTTAGAGTCAAATCCACATATTCAACTCTATGTCACAGACACTTCTAAAATAAAAAAGGTTAGTGTATTGGATAAATTTCGATATTTATTTAGAAGTATTACGTACTGTATGAATAGCGAGATTACTGTTCTTAACGTTAGCGCCAATGGTGCACTTTATTTTGGTCCATTATTTTTATTTATTTGTAAGTTATTCCGAAAAAAGTTCGCATTGCGAATGTTTGGTGGTGTATTCAATCAGACTTATTTGTCTTATGGTTTTGTAAAGCGTTTTCTAGTCAGGCTAACAATTAGTAACTCAGGTATTACTTTTTTTGAGACGGATTTGGTGTCAAGCTTCTTTGAAAGTATGTATCCTGATCGAAAGATTGTGAGATTGCCTAACTCTAGACCTATTAGCTCTTATACCTGTCAGCATACTAATAAAAATAAGTTTGCTTTCGTCGGAGCAATAAAACGTTCAAAAGGTGTTGGAGAGATAATTGAAGTTGCAAAACGATATCGCGAAACGGAGTTTTTTTTTGCCGGACCTGTTGTTGAAAATGATTTAATTGAGGAAATTAATGAGCGGCCCAACTGTAAGTATTTGGGGATTATTGGACCTGACTCAATTCATGAGTTTCTAGTTGAAATGTCCTGTCTTATCCTTCCGACTAGACATTTTGGAGAAGGGCACCCGGGTGTCATCTTAGAAGCGTATTCTGTTGGTTTACCTGTTATCGCTACTAAATGGAGAAGTGTTCCGGAGATTATAGTCGATGGAACAACTGGTTTTCTTGTGGAAGTCGATGACCTAGAACAATTGGCTGAAACTATACGAAAGTTTGAATTAATGGATATTACTGAGCGACGTAGAATGGGTCATGCAGCAAGGGACTACTTTTTATCTAGTTATGAATCCTGTCGTGTGCGTGATTTATTTTTACGTAAAATTTCGGAGATTTTTGATTGAATTCGATGGAAGCGGATCTCGTTGTTCCCTCTAAAGGAACAAACTCTATTTTTTTTGTCGGTGACGTGGCTAGTATCGATAAATATAATTACGATCATCATCACACTGATTTTAAAGAACAACTTATAATTTTAAATTTCGAAGGCGGACTAGCTGAGTCAGACGAGTTTGATTTGTATAAAAATCGTAAGTTGGTATTCAATAGTTTTGAATTATTGGACAGCATATTTAATGATTCATTTTTGATATTTAATTTGGCTAATAACCATATTGACGATGTTGGCACAATAAATAGAACTAAGAGTGCAATCGAAGAAAAGGGACATATAACGGTAGGGGCAGGTGACAACCTGTCGGAGGCCTCCCAAGTTAGGCGTTTGTCAGTGTTTAACGATGATTATATTTTAATTTCATTCGGTTGGAATGTCATTGAATGTACTAACGCAAGTTGTAACCGACCAGGTGTAAATCCTCTCAGCCACTCTTGGGTTTTGAAAGAGTTTACGGAAAAGAAAAAGCAATATCCACACTCAAAGTTCATTGTTCTAATGCACTGGTGTTATGAGCTAGAAGTAATACCACTACCATTTCAACGTTCTCTCGCTCATTCTCTTGTCGACTTAGGGTGTGATTATATCGTTGGCTGCCACCCTCACTGTGTTCAGCCAGTCGAAAGATACAAACACGGGATAATCATCTACAGTTTAGGGAACTGGTATTTTAAAGAGAATTATTTCTTTTCAAGTAAGCTTCGATTTCCTCGGTATTGTAGTCTGCAGCTTATGTTTGAGCTTACATCTGAGCTTGGGCCAGTATTGCACTTGTACGAGAAGCAGGATTCTAAGACTGAATATTTGGGTAGGTACTCTTTTGAAGAGTTTAACAAAGCAATCGGCTTTAGTGATTTTGAAAAGATAAAAATAGATGATTACGATGCTTTTTTCAAAATACATCGGGTGAAAACCAAGTTGCTTCCGATTTATCGAACCAAGGACTCGCGATACTATATCGCAGTCAAAGATATTTGGAATCGTTTTCGTACGTTATTGATTAATCTAATGGTAAGGATTGGAGCAAAGTGAGTAAACTCGCTTTTTATCTTAAGAATAATAGTCGTAGGGTTCTTCGTTCTCCATTACTTGGAAATATTTTAAAAAGGGTCCCTTATTCGTTACGGCCAGGAATAGCTAAAAGCTATCGAGAGGAAGTCAGGCGAATTTATTTTTTGGATAAGCTAACAGCCAATGAGGTGGGTCATTGGCAGTTATCGGAAGCAAAAAAGATAGCATCGTATGCGTTACAACACTCTAAGTTTTATGGCGAGTTATATAAATCGAAAGGTTTATCCCTAGATACAATTGAAAGGCTTAAGGATATTCGAGGATTGCCAGTTGTAACAAAGTCCATGCTGCAAGATGCTTCTCTTAATCGAGTTGGATGTAAGAATGTAAGGTCGGCATTGAGCGTAAATACTGGAGGGACATCAGGTACCCCACTCTCATTTTCGATTAGTAGTAATCAGTTAGGTGTTGAATGGGCGAATCTTCATTATTTTTTCAAACGTTGGGGGTTGAAATGGAACACGACGCGTATTTGCTTTGTCGGTCAGGTCAACCTGAGTAATGATGTGGAGTACGACGTCATTCGAGATGCTTATTTCATAAATACTTATAAGAGTATTGGCCAGCAAGTTGAATGCTTATTAGAAATATTTAAGCTTAATCCTAACCAGATGTTTATATTACACGGTTACCCAAGCTTAATTCATGAAGTTGTTACCGAGATAAGAAATGCTCATCAATACATCGATATACTGAGGAATCGGGTTAGCGGAGTGCTGCTGTGTTCTGAATTCGCACCACCACATATCCGTTACGAGATTGAATCTACTCTTGGAAGTAGGTGTTTTTGTTTTTATGGCCACAGTGAAAGAGCTTGTATCGCACAAGAGGTTGAAAAGAATTCATACGAGTACAAAGCGAGCTCAAGCTATGGGCTGACTGAGTGTGTTGAAAACGAGTTGGTAGCTACATCTTTCCACAATTACGCATTTCCATTCATAAGATATTGCACAGGTGATCGAATTAGGAGAGTGTCTGAGTCTCAGTCAACGCTTATCGATTCCTTTATGTTTGACGAAGGTCGTGCTTCAGAGTATGTGCTCGACAAAGATAATAATAAAATACAATTAACTGCACTTATCTTTGGCCGCCATCATAGGATATTTGAAGATGTACACTCGATACAAGTCATGCAAGATATGCCTGGTTCAATTTTTTTGTATGTAGTGCCTAAAACCCAGCAAGATTGTAGTCATTTAATTAAAAAGATTGACTTCTCTAATGTCGATTTGAACTATTCTCTCTATGCCGTAGAACGACCAATTTTAACAAACTCTGGTAAGTTAAAAATTAAGATAGATACTGCCCCTGAAAAAGTATTTTTCATTGGTTGTAATCACTTGAAGTAGTTAAAAACGCTTTAATTAACTTAAATAATAAAGTTTTTGGGTTCAAAAAATTAAAGGATTATAAAAAGACATGCAAAAGGATATTTGCGTCGTTGGCCTTGGCTACATTGGTTTGCCAACTGCTGCGTTGTTGGCGCACTGTGGCTACAACGTACAAGGTGTTGATGTATCACAGGATGTGGTGGATACGGTTAATCAAGGCAAAATTCATATTGTCGAACCGGATCTTGATTCTTATGTAAAGCGTGCCGTATCAGACGGTAATCTCAAAGCTTCTACTCAACCTGCTATGGCTGATGTATTTGTCTTGGCTGTGCCCACGCCATTTCATGAAGGCTTTGTTCCTAATATTGATTACGTTGTAGCCGCTTCTAAAGCGATTGCGCCCGTGGTTAAAAAGGGCGATATGGTTATCTTGGAGTCAACGTCACCTGTTGGCACCACAGAAAAAGTTGCTGACGTGCTGAAAGAGTCGGGCATTGATGTGGACCAGATCTATATTGCTCATTGCCCTGAGCGTGTGTTGCCCGGGCATATTATGCGCGAGTTGGTCGAAAACGATCGCATCGTGGGTGGCATTACGCCAGAAGCAGGTAAAGTAGTTGCTGATTTTTATCGTAGCTTTGTTACTGGTGATGTGCTTGAAACCGATGCGCGCACAGCAGAAATGGCGAAGCTTACCGAAAACAGCTTTCGTGATGTCAACATTGCTTTCGCCAACGAGCTTTCTATTCTGTGTGACAAATTCGAGATTGATGTGTGGGAGCTGATTCGTTTAGCCAACCGTCACCCTCGCGTTTATATTCTCCAGCCGGGTACGGGTGTGGGTGGTCACTGCATTGCGGTTGACCCTTGGTTTATCGTGCACGAAGGCGGAGAGGATGCTCGCATTATTCGCGCCGCTCGTGAAATTAATGACTATAAAACTGAGTGGGTTAGTCAACGAATCAAAGCCAGCTTAGACAAACTCGAAAGTAAGCTGAATCGCAAACCCTCAGTTGCATGTATGGGGCTAGCTTTTAAACCGAACATTGACGATTTACGCGAATCACCTGCGCTTGAGGTATACCAGTCTCTTATCCTCTCTGGATATGATGCCATAGCCGTTGAGCCTAACTTAACTGAGCACAGTTTAATTCGTCTGACTCATTATCAAGACGCCGTTAAGTGTGCTGACTTGGTCGTTTATCTTGTTGCACATAACGAGTTCAAATCACTTGAGGTGGCTGCGCCAACATTAGACTTTTGTGGGGTGACCCAATGAAGCATGTCATGTTGGTCTTTGGCACGCGTCCTGAAGCTATAAAAATGGCGCCATTGGTCAAGGCATTTCAGGCAGATGACCGTTACAAGGTCTCTGTTGCAGTGACGGCTCAACATCGAGAGATGCTTGATCAGGTGCTATCGTTATTTGAAATCACGCCCGATTTTGATCTTGATATTATGAAACAAGGACAAGATTTATATGATGTAACCTCTAGAGTATTACTGGGTATGCGCGGAGTATTAGAGCGAGCGCAACCTGATGTGGTGCTTGTTCACGGCGATACTGCAACCACGTTAGCCGCTTCTTTGGCGGCTTTTTACTCGAAAATACCTGTCGGGCACGTTGAAGCCGGTCTGCGAACCAATAATTTATATTCGCCTTGGCCAGAGGAAGCGAACCGTCAGCTCACGGGGCGACTTGCCCAATGGCATTTTGCACCGACCGTCAGAAACCAAAACGCACTGCTCAGCGAACTCGTTGACGAAAACAATATTATAGTGACCGGCAATACTGTTATTGATGCACTCCATTGGGTGACTGAAAAGCTCACGCAATCGAGTACGCTCAAACAGTCGGTGTTGTCTCAGCTCAGTGATGCAGGCTTAACCGTTGATTTAGAATCTGAGCGCTATGTGCTCGTTACAGGGCATCGCCGTGAAAACTTTGGCGACGGCTTTGAGCAAATCTGCGAAGCACTACGTGAACTGGCTAACAAGCACCCTGACTCACACTTTATTTACCCCGTGCACCTTAATCCGAATGTGCAAGAACCTGTTAATCGGTTACTTAAAGGCCTTAAAAACGTACACCTCATTAAGCCACTCGGTTATGAACCTTTTGTCTATTTAATGATGCACTCTCACGTAGTGCTAACCGACAGTGGCGGCGTGCAAGAGGAAGCTCCCGGGCTTGGCAAGCCAGTACTGGTAATGCGAGACACCACGGAACGCCCCGAGGCGGTTGATGCCGGAACCGTAAAGCTCGTTGGTACGGTGAAAAGTGCTATTGTCGAGAACGTCTCTCGTTTAATTGGCGAGCCCGCGTTCTATGAGCAAATGTCCAAAGCCAATAACCCGTATGGCGATGGGCATGCGTGTAAGCGAATTTGTGATTTTATCAGTATGCGTTTGTAGATAGATCGCATGCTGTTAAAAAAAGTGTCTTTATACTTCAATACGTTGAAGTATTTGCGTTGGTGCCAAGTCAGCTATCGGTTGCGGTACCGTTTCTTACCTATTAGAAAAGGGCGTCTAAGGAGGCTCCAACCGCTAGTCGTTTCAAAGTGGCCGTTTGATGCTCCCAAGGTTTTGAAACAAAGTCTGTGGCCAGGTCGACGTGTCGAGTTTCTTAATAAGACAGGTGTTGTTAACTCTGCACATGATTGGAACGACCCCGCAGCCGATAAGCTTTGGTTATATAACCTTCACTACTTTGATGACTTAAATGCAGGCGGTTCAGAAGAACGCGTTGATATTCAAAAGTCATTGATACTTCAATGGATTGAAGAAAATCCGGCAATGCATGGAAATGGATGGGAGCCTTATCCAACCTCGCTCAGACTAGTTAACTGGATTAAATGGTGTCAAAGAAATGAGATTTATGACGATGTCATCCTATTCAGTATCTTAGAGCAGGCACAAGCACTTAATCGACAGTTAGAATTCCATATTCTTGGCAATCATTTATTTGCTAATGCAAAAGCACTTTGCTTTGTCGGTGCTTTTTTTAGTGACAAAAGAGCCGAAAGGTTGCTTGTTAAAGGGTTAGATTTATTAAATAGCCAGATAGAAGAGCAGTTCCTCTCAGACGGAGGACATTTCGAACTTAGCCCGATGTATCACTGCATATTGCTGTGGGATCTACTCGACTTATTCAACCTTGCCTATAGCTGTAAAAATGCACTGGTAACTCATCACAAAGATGAGTGGCGTTCGACCATTGAGAACGCGTTGGAATGGCTGAAAACCATGGTGCACCCCGACGGCGATATTTGCTTCTTCAACGATTCTGCATTTGGGATCAGCGCGGCTCCAAAGCAAATCTTTAACTATGCAGCTTTACTTGGCTTTAACAGTAACAACGTTTTAAGGCGATCTTCGAAGTGCTTGCATGATTCTGGCTATAGTCGATTGGTGAAGGGACCTTTCACGCTGTTTTTTGATCATGCGCAGGTTGGTCCAGATTATCTACCCGGTCATGCCCATGCTGATACTTTGAGTATTGAACTATCCGTTGGTAACCAACGTTTTATCGTCAACTCTGGTACATCCGAATATGGTTCTAGCAGAGAACGTGCACGGCAACGAGGAACTGATGCGCACAATACGATTGTGGTCAATAAAGAAAACTCCTCGGAGGTTTGGGGCGGATTCCGTGTGGCTCGTCGTGCAAATGTATACGGTTATCACTCGTGGGAAGAAGATGCTGAGGTATCTGCTGAAGCAGAGCATGATGGTTACTGCCGAATAGTAAAAGGCCTTAAGCACCTAAGGCGGTGCACCGTTAGCGATAGCCAAGTTCTTATTGAGGATGAGCTTACCGCGAACTTTTCAAGCGCACGAGTTCATTTTCATCTACACCCAGATATCAATGTAAGACTCATCGATAGTTATACTGTTGAACTTATAGGTCCAGCTCAAGAAAAAGTGACATTCGAGTCCAGATCGAGCGTACTTGTTGAAGCTTCGACTTGGCACCCCGAATTTGGCAAATCCACACCCAATAAACGTCTAGTTATACCGATTCAGTCCAGTTTTCTCACAACTAAAATCAGTGTTGGATAAAAAATTGAAGTTACTTGTTTTATCTTTTTATTTTCAGCCCGACTTATGTGCTGGGTCTTTTAGGTGCACTGCGTTAATTGATAAATTACGGCAGCACGATCTTGAACTGGAGGTGATTACTACGCTCCCAAATCGCTACGCAGGATTCAATGCTTCAGCTCCAGAGCACGAGCAAGATGATAACGTCACTGTGCACAGAGTCGCGTTACCTGGACACGAAAGTGGGATGGTCGATCAAGCGAAAGCGTTTTTTTCATTCTATACTCAAGCCTCAAAAATTGTGAAAAATGAGCAATACGTTGCTGTATTTGCAACATCATCAAGACTTCTTACCGCCTTTCTGGGCGCTCGTATAGCTCGAAAAAAGGGAGTGCCTCTGTATCTTGATATTCGAGATATATTTGTTGATACGTTGAATGAAGTTCTGTCTGGTCCACTCAAATTAGCTACTTTTCCCGCTCTTAGAGTAATAGAAAACTACACATTTAAAGCAGCAAACAGGATTAACTTAGTTTCTGGTGGCTTTGCAGACTATTTTTCGAGCCGGTATCCCCATACTGCTTACCGATGGTTTACTAACGGCATTGATCGTGAATTTATAGATGCGGCTCCGCTATCTGAGCGTCCGCTAACAAGTAAACCTCTTCATATTTTATATGCAGGAAATATTGGTGAGGGGCAGGGGTTGCATAAAATCATTCCAGAGTTCTCGAAGCGCGTTAGTGAAAAAGCACGGATTAGTATTATTGGTGCCGGCGGGCGAGCGGAGCAACTGCGAGAAGATTGTGAGGGATTAAGTAATGTTCAGCTATTACCGCCCGTTTCGAGAGATGAGCTCATAGATGCTTATAAAAGTGCAGACGTTTTATTCCTTCACCTCAATGATTATGAAGCATTTAAAAAGGTGCTGCCGTCTAAAATATTCGAGTACGCTGCGTTAGGAAAACCAATTTTGGCGGGGGTTGGAGGTTTTGCAAAAGATTTTATTAACCAAAATGTTTCGAATGCTGAAGTCTTCGAACCGGGAGACTCAGTCGGCGCATTTAAGGCACTCGATAGACTTTCGTTGATTGAGCAACCTCGTGCTGAGTTTGTTAAAAAATATTCGCGTAAACATATTATGGAAGATATGGCTAACGACATCATCGCATTTGTCGGGGAAAAGAATCATGGATGATTCACGTAAATACGTTGGCATAACCGGAGCAAGCGGTTTCGTTGGTCGTGCACTGGTACATGGTTTGATGGAGAAAAATCAGTCGGTACTGAGTTTTACTCGGCATCATAACGAGGAGTCAGCCGTAGCGGAGTATTTTCTAGATCTAAACGACTCCTCGTTTGATGTTTCTAATCCGCTTACCCGAGTTCATACCTTAGTGCATTGCGCGGCAAGAGCGCATGTAATGAACGAGGATGAAGTAGACCCGTTAGACGCATACTTAACGTCTAATACCTATCCAACGTTGCGACTCGCGGAGCAAGCTGCCCATAGTGGTGTAAAAAGATTCATTTATATCAGCTCGATTAAAGCGTTAGGCGAGTCAACAACACGTCGTGAGGCTTTAAAACATGATTCCCCCTTACAGCCCGAGGACGCATATGGTGTCTCAAAAGCTAACGCTGAAATTGGTTTGAGGGAAATAGCCGAAAGGACGGGGGTGGAGGTCGTTATTATCCGTCCACCACTGGTTTATGGGCCTGGCGTCAAAGCTAATTTTGCGTCATTAATGGGATTAGCAAATCGCAACTTACCTCTCCCCTTGGGGTCGCTAAGAAATCGGCGGAGTTTTGTTGCAATCAATAATTTAGTCGATTTAATTGTAACGTGCATAAAAATGCCGGAAGCGGCGAACCAGACGTTTATGGTCAGCGATGACGCTGACGTATCTACCTCTGAACTGTTATCGGCGATGACCCGAGCTTATGGTAAAAAGCCGCGGTTATTGCCTTTTCCACCCTCGATACTCTCATTGGGAGCCCGTCTGTTGGGTAAACGAGCAATAGCTGACCGTTTACTAGGCTCGTTACAGGTGGATATAGAACATACAAAAAATACCTTGGGTTGGAAGCCCAAGGTGAATCTAGAGACCGTTCTAAAGGAGATGGCGCGTGACTCGGTTGTTTGATTTTATTTTTTCATTTCTCGGTCTTACGGTCGGTTTCCCCATACTTGTCGTGCTATACGTTGTCGGACTTTTTGATACCGGTTCGCCTTTGTTTATGCAAGAACGTGTTGGCCGAAACAGTCGCCCGTTCACTTTAGTTAAATTCCGCACGATGCGAAAAGATACTGCGTCTGTTGCGAGTCATCTTGCGAGTGCATCCTCAATTACCAAGTTTGGTCACTTCTTACGCCGAACCAAACTCGATGAGCTGCCTCAGTTGTGGAATGTTCTAAAGGGCGAGATGAGTTTGGTAGGACCGCGGCCATGTTTATTTAATCAAGAAGAGCTTATAGAAGAACGCCGAACTCGTGGTGTGCTTAAAGCGCGCCCTGGTATTACTGGGCTGGCACAGGTTAATGAGATTGATATGTCTACGCCTCGGCTTTTGGCTAAGACTGATCAAAAGATGCTGGCATCGTTAGATATTGCTTCTTACTTTAAATACATTCTGATGACTGTTACCGGAAGCGGCAGTGGTGACCGAGTAAGATAAAACCAACCCCAATTTGTAAAAGGACTTACAAATGATACTCATCACTGGGGGCGCCGGTTATATCGGCTCCCATACATTGGTTGAGTTATTAAATAACGACAGGGATGTTGTCGTTGTTGATAACCTTTCTAATAGTTCACACGAGGCGCTTAAGCGCGTCGAGCGCATTACTCAGCGCAATGTCATGTTTGTTGAGGCGGATGTCTGTGATGCCAAGGCAATGGACGATGTGTTTCGTTTCTATCCCATTACTAGCGTGATCCACTTTGCCGGTTTAAAAGCAGTGGGCGAGAGCGTTGCTAAGCCCGTTGAGTACTACGATACCAACGTTGTGGGTACGCACACGTTGCTCAAAACGATGGCGAAGTATGATGTTCGCAGGCTGGTTTTTTCGTCGTCAGCGACGGTATATGGTGATCCAGCGCATACGCCGATTACCGAGAGTGCGCCTATTGGCGCGACAACCAATCCCTACGGAACATCGAAGTATTTGGTGGAGCGTATTTTAAAGGATGTGGCGGCGTCGGATGAGCGTTGGCGAATTGCGACACTGCGCTATTTTAATCCAGTTGGTGCTCACGAGAGTGGCCTGATTGGTGAAGATCCGAACGGGATCCCTAATAATCTTGTGCCGTACATTGCTCAAGTTGCCGTCGGACGGCTAGAACAGCTGAGTGTTTATGGCGATGATTATCCTACACGCGACGGCACCGGTGTCCGCGACTATATTCATGTCTGTGACTTGGCGAGAGGTCATCTCTCGGCACTCGACTATCTGGATTGCGCACGCGGTTACCATACTTTTAACTTAGGTACCGGAACAGGCTCAACGGTGCTCGAGGTAATTAAGGCATTTGAACAGGCTTCTGGGCAATCGGTGCCTTACAAAATTGTACACCGGCGTCCCGGCGATATCGCGGCTTGTTTTGCCGAACCGAGCCTAGCTAAGCACAGCTTAAACTGGGCTGCCGAGCATGGACTCGAACGCATGATGCAAGACACCTGGCGGTGGCAGCAACAAAACCCGCAAGGCTACAAGTCTTAACCATGCAAAATTTACCCACCTATGAATTTACGCTTACCTTTCGCTTGGCCAATGTCAGCGATCCCAAAAGTGTGGTGCAGCACTTGTACCACACTACCTGCCACGATACGCTTATCTGTATCCTCGATAATCAACATATAGAAATTTCATTTGAACGCCACGCGCCTTCACTGACCCTTGCCAAAGAGCATGCCATCGCGAATGTATTTGAATGCGTACCCTATGCGAGTTTGGTGGGGTAGGTCGCACTTTTTCACTACACTGATACTCCAACTTAATCACGCTTCTTAGTAACCCTATCCAGTTACATTTGCAAAAGTAACCAAATAGGGTTACTTTTAAAGCATGTGTTAAATTTTAACCAGTAGGTGGGGTATGGCTACGCCTCTTGCGGCAGTGATCACGGGCGATGTGGTTGGGTCACAGAAGTTCGAGAAAGCAAAATACGAGCAGCTGTTAGCGCAACTGAATAAGGTACTCAATGAGCTTGCGGGTCGTTATGACCTGAGGTTTGATATTTTTCGGGGTGACGAGTTTCAGGTCGTATTGCAGCAACCCGAATATGCCTTTCATGTTGCTACCTTGATTCGTTTGAATCTATTGGCGGAGCAGGTGGATGTGCGTCAGAGTATCGCGGTGGGTGAGATTGATACGCTGCGTAATAACGTGAAGAGCTCGACGGGCGATGCTTTTGTTCGCTCTGGACATCAGTTAGAAGAAATGAAGTCGGAGTTGCTTCGGTTTGACTCCTCGCACGACGAATTAGCTTTCCACTTGGGCACAACCATTATGGTACTGGATGCGCATCTGTCGTCGCTCACCAAGACCGAGGCATTGGTGCTGGCTTGTTATTTATCCCATCCGGGTGAATCCCACCAGTCACTGGGTGATCGGTTGGGCAAAGGCCGAGTGAATACGACCAAGTTACTTAATGCCAGTGGCTACGTGGCTATCACTGCTTACCTGAACTATGCCGAAACGTTGATTAAGCAACACGCAGGAGGCAGTAATGAATGATTATCTCATCTTAGCGACCTTACTCCTTTGCCATATTTTGGGTGACTTTTACTTACAGAGCAGGGCGATGGTTCGCGGTAAGCGTTTTGGCGAACGTGGTGAATCGGGTGTTGTAGCCTATCCTAAGGCGACTGTAATTAAAGCACACATTAAGCACATGCTGATTCATGCTGGATTGATGGCTGTTGCGCTACTGATTTTGCTAGCGATAGATGTGATACAGCTCACTTATGAGCGCTTGTGGTTAGCGGTGGGCTCGATCGCAGTAGGGCACCTGCTTGTTGATCTGGCAAAATCTTGGCTGCGTCGTAAGAGTCACCAGCACGCTCAAGCCGTTAAGGTACTCATCGTTGATCAGTTGGCGCATCTTGCTGTGATTGTGTGTGTATGGGTATGGCTATTTGATAGCCTGAGTAACTTCTCGGGCTTGCTGACCGTTGATTATTTTATTATCGCTGGCGCTTATCTGTTGGCTATAAAGCCGACCTCGATTTTAATTAGTCAGCTGCTCTTACCTTACTCGTTAAAGAACGAAGATACGCAGATCCCCAAAGCCGGACAGCTGATTGGTTATATTGAGCGGGTTGTGGTGCTGACGTTGATTTTTGTGAACCAGTACACCGCCATTGGCTTTATTATTGCGGCGAAATCGGTGCTTCGATACGGCGAGAATGGTGGCAAAAATACCCAGCTCAATGAATACGTGTTACTGGGAACACTCGCGAGTTTTGGACTTGTGCTGTTAGTGGGGATTGTTGCGCGACTCGCACTGGGATTAGGTTAAAAAAAGAGCCCCTTTGCTTGAGGATATACAGGGATTACGAAATTACAAAGGGGCTCAAGGCTTCGCTGTGAGAAGGACTTTCGGCTATCACGAAGCCTGTTTATTAAAACCCATAGTGTGCTGTTCGTCGTTAAGCACATAGCGGGTTGTGTTGTGGGATATTGGATGCTGGTGCGTGCGCAAAATGCGCACGTTACACGGGGATTGTCTGCCCGTGCGCAACATGCGCACGTTACATGGAGGATGTCTGCCCGTGCGCAGGATGCGCACGCTACACGGGTGTGGTAGGTCGCGCCTTTGGCGCGACATCGATATCACCCTTTTATAAAATGTATCTTACTTGTTTCCGGGCTCCCTTTGTCATCGTAACCACAGATAACATAGCCCTGCGAAATTAATAACTGCAGCATTGCCGGGAATCTATTCATCGACTTCACCCGAATCGATTTAAACCCTTTATTCTTTACCCACGCCTCTTGCTGCTTAAGCAACTGCTTGGCAATACTACGACCGCGATAACTCGGATGAACCGCGCCCAGCCAGCTATAAAACTCAGTATCCGAAAGCGCATACCCCAGCTTATAACCCACCTTTTTTGCGCCCTCTGACGCCACCAAAATCAGCGCCTCCTTGCCTGCCAACCGCTGCTCAATTTTCTCCTTGGAGTTTTTATTATCAAACTCAGGTATCGCAGCATCGATTTCAATAACATCGGCAACAGTGCCTTGGGTATATGTGATGTTCATTTGGGTTTCACTTACTCCGCTACTTTGTGCATACCGCGAATGGTGTCTGTTATTTTAATGGAAATCTCATCGATGTCATGGCTTGGGGAGAGATCAGGTTGTTGCAAGCGGTAGGTCGCGCCTTTGGCGCGACAGCTATTACAAGCTGTTGGTGCAAAGACTTGTTGAGTTAATGCTGAAACAGCCAAAGTCCGCTGTGTGCCAATACCAGACGTTTAGGGGGATTTGGGCAGCTCTTTCTTTGAAAAAAAACAGCGCCTGTTATGACTAGTTACATTTTTAGTATTGCGTGAGTAAGCCCAATATATAGAATCCTGTCATCACTAATTAAGCTGTAACCCACATGTTTTACAAATTTATTATAGCTGTTTCGTTGCTACTAACTTCTACGTTAAGTTTTGGACAAACACCTGATAAGAACGAGGAAACTATAAAAGTAGTAACTTTAGGTACTTTTCATTTTCAGTTTCCGAACCTTGATGTCGTGAAAGTGGAAGACGACGAGAAAATTGATGTTTTATCGAGCGAATACCAAAAACAACTCGAGGCTATCGCAGAGCAACTTGAGGGTTTTAATCCTACACATATTGTTGTCGAGCATAAGTTTGCAGAGCAAAAAAAGCTCACCGAGGAATACGAGGCCTACTTATCTATAAGAAATGCAGAACTCAATCAATTTCCCCGAAACGAGGTTTATCAACTCGGATTTAGGCTCGCCAAAAAGCTTGGACATAATTCGATATTTGCTGCCGATACATGGGGGCGAATGTATTCCACAGTTAGCGAAGTACTCAATGATGAGGCTAAAGTTGCTGAATTTGGTAAGTATTACAAAAGTAACCCAGATAGTGAGCTCAGATATAGCTCAGGAAAGCCATTGTACAAGTCACAAGGTATTGCGGCCGAATTACTTCGGCTGAATAGCGAAAAAAATATCAAAAAGTCACTTGGCAACTACTTGATTGGGCACTTTAAGTTTGAAGCTGAAGAAAATGACTACTTTGGTGCCGACTTTGAAACTGGCCGCTGGTTCAGTAGAAACCTTCGGATCTTCCGAAATATCCAACGATTGCCGGCCAAGCCCGGTGATAGAATTTTAGTGATCTTTGGTTCAGGGCATATGAACCTTTTGAACTTATTCTTTGATGCTTCCCCAGAGTATGAACGCGAGCACGTAGGAAACTATTTGAATACCCCCAAACAAGCAGAGGGCACTTCATTTACAAGAGATAGATGACTCTCTGTGCGCAGGTTTTGTAGTTGAGTTAATCACTCGAACGGTAGGAGCAATGTCTGCACTCACTAAGTTCCAGCATATCCATAAAACATCTTTATCCTTGTAGGCGGGCCGAGGGCCCACCTTTAATTGTAATCGATGTCCGGCTCAATTACGTTTAATCGCTATATTCGGCTACGCCCTTTGAGCATTATCTAGATGCCCAGAAATTCGGGTAAGAACGAGTGCCACTAAAACAATCAAAGCACCGATCCAAGATGTATCCATTAGCGACATGCCTGCAACGACGTGTCCGCCGAGCCATGCACCGATAGCTATACCGACATTAAACGCTGCGATATTAAGACCTGATGCAACATCTACCGCATTCGGTGTGTGCTTCTCTGCTAACTGAACCACATAGACTTGTAACCCAGGAACATTGCCGAAAGCGAAACCGCCCCATACCAGTATGGTCACCAATGCCGCCCAAGAGGCATGAGCGGTGAAATAAAAGGCACCGAGAATCAGGGCAAGGCCACCAAATATTAATGTCAGAGCCTTTACAGGACCTAACTTGTCTGCAAGTTTTCCTCCGTAAATGTTACCCACAGCTACAGAAGCGCCGTAAGCAAGAATCAGCAAACTAACAGCCCCAGCGCTGAAGCCCGATACGTCTTCTAAAATTGAGGCTAAATAGGTGAACGCGGTAAAGGTACCGCCATACCCGAGTGCAGTAATACTATAAACCAAGAGAAGTCTTGGATGTGTAAGTACCCTTAGTTGCTCGCCAAGTTTAGCGGGTTTAGCTTGTTTGAGATTTCTGGGGATAAGGGCTGCACTTCCTATCCACGCGATTACTCCTAACAAACTAACAACCAAGAACGTCGCTCTCCAACCAAATGTCTGGCCGATCCACGTACCAAGCGGAACACCTGTGACGAGCGCTACTGTAAGACCTGTAAACATAATAGCTATTGCACTTGCTTCCTTTTCTTTTGGTACAAGACTTGTTGCGATAGTCGAGCCAATCGAGAAAAATACGCCGTGAGCTAAGCCCGTTAGCAACCGTGCTGCTATTAAACTCTCATAAGACGGAGCTTGCCATGCAAGCAAATTTCCGCCGATGAATAAGGCCATCAACCAGAGTAAAACAGTCTTCCGGTTCAGTTTGCCCGTTAAAGCAGTGAGTACAGGCGCACCGACTGCAACTCCAACAGCATATAAACTTACCAGCAAGCCAGCTGATGGCAGAGAAACTCCGAGACTTTCTGCTATTGTTGGGACTAACCCAACAATCACAAATTCAGTGGTGCCGATCGCAAAGGCACTCAAAGTTAAAGCAAGTAATGCAATAGGCATTAGTTTTCCTCCTCAGTTTTTGATGAGGACTATTTTGAGACTTGCTTTTGAATGTAAAAACAGCAATATTTGAAAAATATTTTTGTTCTTTTTGCAATAAAGTGACTTATGAAAGCTAAATCTAGTGATATTGAAATTTTTCTTGCAGTCGCTAACTCGGGAAGTTTCAGCGAGGCCGCGCGGGTACTCGGTGTTGAAGTTGCCAAATGCTCTCGAGCAGTGAAACGGCTTGAAAGAAGTTTGGGAGAGAACTTATTCACAAGAACAACCCGGAAAATAGAACTAACAAGTGAGGGGAGAATATATATAGAGCACGCGCGCCCAGCTGTCGAAAAGTTAGAATATGCTGAGCAAAAACTTATCGAGGGAAAAACTAAGCCTTACGGCAAGCTTAGAGTAGATGCAGCGACTCCTTTCCTTATTCATCAAGTTGCACCTCACGTAAAAGGCTTTCGAGAATTGTATCCAGATATTCAACTTGAATTGACGGCGTCGGAAGGGTTTATTGATCTCATCGAGCGGAAAGTTGATTTAGCCATTCGCATTGGTTCACTAGAGGACTCCTCGTTAAACGCAACTCCGTTGGGATATTCCAAGCTTCATATGGTCGCGAGTCCGTCTTATTTAAAACGCAATGGAATACCGCGTGATAAGATTGCTTTGAATTCACATACTAAAATTGGCTTCATGCACAGCGAACGGCTCAATGTATGGCCTGTCGACGGGGGGCAGTTTTTTAAACCTGATATTGCAGTAACCAGCGGCGAGCTTATGCGTCAGCTGTCACTTGAAGGAAATGGGATTGCCTGCCTATCTAACTTTATGGTGGCCGACGATATTCGCGAAGGACGTTTGGTTAGGGTGTTAACGAACGAACAGCAACTTAACAACCCACGAGAAAGAGTCAATGCCGTTTACTATCGCAACACCAGCCTGTCTTCAAGAATCAAAGCCTTTTTAGATTACTTCAATACTAAATTTAGACTGTGATTGATTTAACGACCAGGGACAACTCGCAAACCTTATCTAGTTTCTTCCTATCATAGTTATCAACCATAAATCTTAAAGTGTCCGCTGTTCGCGGGACTTCCGGTTTGTGCCAATAGCGGACGTTAATGCCTTAAGAGCTCCTGTAATCCCCCTGTAATCCCCCCGAAAAATCGGAGCAGTTATAAGTAGAAAATTCCGTTAAACTAAAACGAAGGAGTTTTCTATGCGCAAATCACGATACACAGACAGTCAGATCTTAGCGATTCTGAAACAAAACGAGAACGGTGTACCCGTTCCAGAGCTATGCCGTGAATACAGCATTAGCTCAGCTTAATTTTATATATGGCGCGCTAAGTTTGGCGGCATGGAACCATCAATGATGAAGCGTTTAGAAGAGCTTGAGGACGAAAATAAACGTCTTAAAAAAATGTATGCCGAAGAGCGTAAAGCTGCAACGCTCAAAAAATTATTATTCCTTAGTCATCACGCTAATCCAGCTTACAGCTATTTAGCTGTTAATTGAGCATATATATTCTAGAATCATCAGAAATATCTTAAGATCCTAAAACATTCTAATCTGGTTATGGCTCGTCTGGCAAACTATCAGCATCAGGCATAGGGGTGTATTTGTATCCCGTCAATACCCAACCTCCATTTATATAAGTATAACTCCACGTTCTGGTCCCATCGGCTCTAGTCTGTGTGACTGTTTGCTTGTCACCCTCTTTTGGTGTTGGGTCAGGGTTTGGAATATCGTTAAACGTTTCAAAAGAATTTTCGGCTCCTATACTAGACTTACCTCCTCCCGTACAGAAATGCTTCTTACTTATCAAAGTATACGGTTCGTCAAGATCAAACGCGTTTGTGTTAATTGCTTCATACATTGCATCAATCAGCCCAGGACTAAGAGTTGGTGAGCCTTCTTCCTTTACCACTTGAGTATTGCAAACTGTTTTTGCAAAAGTAGAACTGGAAAAGAGCATAGATGAAACCACAAAGAATGATACATAAGTACCTAACTTGAAAACACCTGACAGCTTCAAACGTACTCGATGGTTTTTAATTGATAATACAAAATGATGAATATATTTAAGCATCTTAATAAAAAATTCCTTTTAATTTTTATTGTGAAAGTCTAACTCCACAATAAAAACCTAGCCGTAATTCACGCGTCCTGCAAGTTGCAAGACGCGTTAAATAAAACCTTGAAGATTAAATACATGAAGTCAATCGGCTTGTTTTTTGGTCTTTTGCTTTCCGTAGCGGCTTTAAAAGGTGCTTTGCAACAATCGCCATGTGATTATTAAGCTTACTCCCAGCACCTGTAGCCGTCGCTTGTGATGGAAGTGTCAACGGCGTGTGCGGCTTCCCAACCGAGCGAGAGTGGATACAGGGCATTTGATGTATCTTCGCGGTTAGTCAGTACGATAACCGATAGTCCTGTGTCGACATCTCTAATATAGGTTGTGCCAGAATAGCCACCGTGATTGAGGATTCGGCGCCCATTAACGACCAATACTTGCCAGCCACGAGCATACCCCCATGTATCGCATTGTTGACCGGTATCGAAACTACACGGTCTTTATTTCATTTTCATGTATATTTTTGAATGGTTTGTTGCGCGAGAGCTGTTCGCCCGTGCGCAGGATGCGCGGGTGGGGCGGTTGGTATCTGCCCGTGCGCAAAATGCGCACGCTACACGGGTGTGGTAGGTTCGGGGCGTGGTAGGTCGCGCCTTTGGCGCGACATCGATATCACCCTTTTATAAAATGTATCTTGCTCTCCTCCGGACTCCCTTTGTCATCGTAACCACAAATAATATAGCCCTGCGAAATTAATAACTGCAGCATTGCCGGGAATCTATTCATCGACTTCACCCGAATCGATTTAAACCCTCTATTCTTTACCCACGCCTCTTGCTGCTTAAGCAACTGCTTGGCAATACYAYRACCGCGATAACTCGGATGAACCGCGCCCAGCCAGCTATAAAACTCAGTATCCGAAAGCGCATACCCCAGCTTATAACCCACCTTTTTTGCGCCCTCTAACGCCACCAAAATCAGCGCCTCCTTGCCTGCCAACCGCTGCTCAATTTTCTCCTTGGAGTTTTTATTATCAAACTCAGGTATCGCAGCATCGATTTCAATAATATCGGCAACAGTGCCTTGGGTATATGTGATGTTCATTTGGGTGTCACTTTCCCTTTTGGAGTAGGGAGTTACTGTACTGTGAGTAATCCTCCAAGACCATTCAGTCTGATTTTTTCTTTTGTTTGAAAGGTGTTTTATCGAACAAAAGAAAATAGGACACAAACACCGAGACGATGGCTAGAGCCGTTAGTAATACAATTTCGAACATAAGAGGGGATCCTTTCAGTTATTGCTTTTAATGGTGTTTTTAATGCATCCAACTTTACTATGATATTGACCTTAAACAGTTAAGGTAACCCGGTCAATGATGGAGTGCCTAGTCTAGTTGGCGTGCTTTGGGTGCGCGTGTTTTGGTAGGAAGGGCAGACGGAGACTGTTGGGAGCTGTATGTGCGACGACTTGCTGAGTCAAGGATGTAACAGCCAGAATCCGCTGGGTGCCAGGAGCCGGCGTTAATGCCTTAAGAGATCCCAGAAGAGTCTCGCTTATTTGGCAGAACTGAGTCTAAGCTGCATGGCTGGTTAGCTTGAGTGAGTTGTTAGGGGTTACAGCCACTGGAATATAAATCCAGCAGTGGCAAGTGCAATCCCAACGTAAGAAAGGTACTTTGACCAGAGTACAGCATGAGTGCTAGTCGATGCTTTCTTGACGCCATCAATGCTGGGATAAAAATAGGCAAAAGGTGCCATGAGCAAGAAACCAAGTCCCTTTAATAAGTCTTCAGTGTGGAATGAGTATTTGTATAAATAATCTACTATGCCAACTATCCCCAAAAGCGCGAACACAAGGGCTAAAAAATAACTATGCTTTTCTAAAGCTGTTTTTGTCATAAAACCCTCCATGTAGATGTTTGTGTACCTTTAGTACGTTTGTAATTTCCTTTATTGCACTCAACCTACGGAAAATACTTAACTTTTTTCATTAAGGAATCGACATTAAACGACTTAAATACACAATACAACAGAAAGGCTAGAAGTGTAGTGTTCGCCATTAGAAATATTAACAAGCCCAAGGATCCGTTCATCGCTCATGACGGACAGTATCACCAAAGCACGCAACGTTTCTTTCACTTGCTCATTAATGCAATACACAAGTTCTTTAACTTGACCTGTCTATTGCTTCATAGTTTAAAGTCAAATATCTAGCTTAAACTTTGGTTGGTTTATGTATCGCATTTCAGAATTAGGCGAAATAGTGAGGCTTTCTCGCTCAGCGCTTCTATATTACGAAAAACTCGGTCTGATAAAGGGACAGCGTCAGCGAAATGGATACCGTGTCTATAGCGACGAAGACGCTCAACGCATTTGCCTTATTCAAAACCTGCAGGCAGGTGGACTAAGTTTGCAGGAGTGCAAAGCGTTCGTCGATAAAAAACTTGACCCTTGCGTGCTGGAGAAGCGTTACCAGCGGCTTAGTGATGACATCGAGCAAAAGCAACAAGCAAAAAGTTTATTGGCAGCTCTGTTAGGAAAGAGCAGCTCAAAATCGTGGCATCAGTCGTTAATGAGAATTGCGCCAGATGCCCACTTAAAATGGTTACAAACACAGGGCTACTCTGAAAAAGAGGCGCTCAGACTCAAATGGTTGTCTAAAGATATGAATGCACACGAACAATATATGCAAGATTTTTTTGAAGTATTTGACGGGTTAGAGCGTTGGGGGCCAGGTACTGATGAAGATACGTTGCATGCTCTTAAGATGCTACCCAGCAAACCACATAATTTACTAGAGATTGGTTGCGGGAAAGGAGCTGCCACATTAGTGCTAGCGAAAGCAATAGATGCTCAAATCACGGCAATTGATAATGAACCATCGGCATTAGATAGGTTAACTGAACAGTTAAGTGTCAACGGGTTAAAGGACCAAGTGTCGTTACTTAATATGAGCATGACCGATATCGCACTACCCGATGAGTCTTTCGACGCGATTTGGTGTGAGACATCGATTTACGTGATGGGAGTTGAGAAAGCGTTAGCATCCTGGAAGCGTCTGTTAAAGCCCGGTGGGTTCATGGTATTTAATGACTTAGTTTGGCTTGCCGACAAGCGCAGTGAAGCTGCTACTGAATTTTGGACGACCGAGTATCCGGACATGCAAACAATTGACACTCGCAAATCGCAAATTGAAAAGGCAGGCTACGAACTCATCGATACGTTTACTCTCGATGATAAGGGATGGCGTAACTATTATGAATCGCTGGAGCAGCGACTAGCTGAGTTAATGCCGGAACGACCAAAGTCAGAAGCATTTACTGATATAGCGGCTGAAATTGCTATCTACAAAAACTATTTGGCAGAGTTTGGCTATCAATTTTTTATCGTCAAAAAAGCTAAATAGCCTGAGACTATTAGAAACTTTATGTAAACGTCCGCTGTGAGCGATGAGCAGACGTTGGATTGCTCTGCCCTGCCGCATGCTAAATAATAGCTCTAACCTCTGTGTTTTCAGCAAGAAAATGCGACTACTAATATCCGGCTTTATCAGATAGTAGCGACCTTTTTTGACCGCTATTTCACCTTTGCTCTGATAATTTCATTTGAAATTACACAAAGGAGCAATTCATGCGTCTACATAAAATTATTTATTGTTTGTTTTTACTAATCCCGACTTACTCGGTTGCGGCAGAAGAAGTAACTGTTATTTTTGAATCTGGGTTCGGTATCGACGGAGGAGTTTGGAACCCAGTCATCGAACAGCTACCGGCCAATATCAAAGTCATCAATCCAACTCGCCTTAGCCGGGCCTCTGCAAACACTCAGCCGACAACTATTCAGCAAGACGTTAGTTCATTAATAAAAAAGATTCAGCGTGAGAGTGAACAGCGTCAAGTTATTGTGGTAGGTCACTCCTACGGAGGTTTAATTGTGACCGAAGCTATGCGCGAGGCTAGCTCGCAGGTACTTGGCGTGGTGCTTATTGAACCAACAGTTAAAGTTCAACGCGTGCGTTATCGAAAACTGGATTCTGAGCGCGTCGCGCGCGATGACAAGGTGATGGCAAAATACATGCCCTCACATCTATTGCCGCACTATAAGGTGCTCATGCAAGAACTCGATAGCACTGATGATAACTTGATACCGTTACCTGCTGATCTGCGTGTGACACTTTATACTTCAACGCAGCTCCATCCTGAGCCAATGTTTATTGAGGAGACTGAAGTTGGCAAAGAATTATGGATGCAAATGCATAACGAGCTATTTAGTTTAATTCGGGCTGGTCAGCATATTCGTTCCGACAAATGGGGTCACTCGATTCATAGTGAGTATCCAGAAGAGATAGCGAATGCTATTTTGAATCTTGCCGCCGAAGGCTCATAATAAGAAAGTCTTTAAGAGGAGTACACCATGCCCAAAGAACGTTCAATTTTACTTATCGAGGATAACTTAGCGATTGCCAGACAGGTCGTCGAGTTTCTCGAAGGGTTGGGTTGGAACGTGGATTTTGCCTCCTCTGGACAGTTAGGAATAAAACTAGCATTAAACGCGCAATTTAACGTAATCTTACTTGATTTGAATCTTCCTGACACAGATGGCCTAGCCGTCTGTCAGGCTATCAAAGAACAAGCCCAACGCAATCAGCCCATATTAATGGTAACTGCGCGTGATGCCTTTGAAGATAAAGCCAAAGGCTTTGGTCATGGTGCCGATGATTACCTGACGAAACCATATGATTTACGTGAACTAGCACTGCGCTGCGAGGCGCTCTCTCGACGCCCCGAACTCCACCGGGACAGCTTATTAATCGAAGGTGGTTTGCGAGTCGATATGCGTGCGATGACCGCACACTGGCAGCAGACACCAATACCACTGAAGGGCATCGGCTTAAAGCTTTTGAGCGAGTTGCTCGTTGCCCATCCTTATCCAGTGAGTCGCTCCAACCTGATAAGTGCTATTTGGGGCGCAGATCCACCTGAAAGTAATGCATTGAAGTCCCATATCTATTCTTTGCGTAAGGTGTTAGAGCATGTGAGCGGGCGACAGCTTCTGTTTACCATCAGTAATGTGGGCTACCAACTCAAAGGACTGGATTAAGATGAAAGCTAATAGCATAAGAGCCAAGTTATTCATCTCATTTGGCGTTTTGGTTGTCATCATTAGCTTCGTCTACATGCGTCTGAGCTATCTCGCGATCACCACATCTGAAGCCGTTACAGCGTCAGTCTTGTTAGAGACTGACCCACCCGAAATGATAACGACAGTGTATTCCGAAGTAGACTTGCCAGCGTGCAACTCAACGTCTTTACTCCATGATACGAAGATAACTGTCTATGAATGCGTAGAGCAGACGGTTTATAGCTATCCAACCAAAGACGCGCAAGGTGTCCCAGTATGGAAACTGTTAGATGCAACTGAGGCCTTACCTTTTTCCAGGTTTAATGACGTGTTAAATTTATTTAACACGGGTTTGGCGCTGGTTGCTATCGTATTGGCTTTGCTTGCTACTTGGGTTATCGCGAACCGAATAGCTCAGCCTATTCGCAACCTGACGGAACAGGTTCTTCGGCAACGTGACAATGCTGACGCGTCGATTAAACGTTTATCTCGTGAGGACGAAATTGGCCAATTAGCGGATGCTTTTTATCACACCTACTCTGAATTGCAGAGCGCTTTGCAACGTGAAAAAGACTTTACGCGCGACGTTAGCCATGAATTGCGTACACCGATTACGTTAATCAAAAACACTCTGACACTCACTCGTGATGACGACCTACAACCTGACACGATGAAGCTTTTGCAGCAGGCAACGAGTGAACTCCAACAAACAATCAATGTGTTACTTGCTCTGGCTCGCAAGGAAAACCTCAACTTTACTGAATTGGTTTTTGTGCCGCTGCTTGAGGAGGCCATTTTAGGAGTTCATCGTGTGCACGCGGACCTTGTTTTTGACTGTCATGTCGATCTTCCACCCCAACTTAGAGTATACGGTAATCAACATTTAATCAGCTTGTTGTGTCAGAACCTGATAAGTAACGGTTTTTACCATGGCGATGCTAGCGGTCTCAAGATTCATCAAAGTGATGGTGGGGCGATTGTTTTTGAAAATAGTTTGGGGGAGTCCTCAGAGCGTCCTTACTATCAGGGCTTGGGTCACGGTCAGTATTTAGTTAAACGCATCGCTAAAGTTATGAACTGGAGCGTGAGTATCGAACAAACTAGCGATATTTATCGCGTCAAAATAACTCCCACTACGGTACTCGCGTAAGTTAATTGAAGCGCCGAGGTCAGGTGATACCACGGTCCGCTCGTGGCACAAAGCGGCCCTCATACCCCCACCCAAAACCAGACACCACACCACAAGCCTGATATTCTTCCCTGTAAATACACACTGCAATAAACGCCCTCAACAATAAACACGTTTTTAAGGAAGCATCATGAAGTTAGTTGGCTTGTGTTTTGGTCTGATATTTTCCGCAGCGGCTTTAGCTAGCCCCGATTTTGTGAAGGTTAAAGGGTACGCTCTCGAGTATGAGATAGCCGGAAAGGGCAATGAGATTATTCTGCTGGAGGCGGGTGGCAGTGCGGGTATGTCGGATTGGGAGCCGGTGTTTAAGCAAATGTCGGAGCACGCCAAAGTGATTCGCCATTCGCGGGTGGGTAATGGCCAATCAACTGCCATTAAACAGCACTTTACTTCTCGGGATTATGCCGACCATGCGAGTATTCTGTTGACCGAGCTCGATGTTAAACAGCCAGTTATATTTATCGCGCACTCGTACGGCGGGAGTGTTGCCCGAGACTTTGCGGCGGCTTATCCCGAGCAGATAAAAGCGTTGATGATGCTCGACCCGTCGTCTGAGCATGATGTGGATATTCTACGCGCTATCGATTTAGAAAAGGGCAATCAAGAAATTGCTGAAATAAAGCTCGCCGATATGAAAGGCGGCATGTCGAATCAATATTTGGACTTTTGGAGTAAGCGTCCGTTACCCGATTACCCCGAAATTAAGGATATTCCGGTCACGGTGATTGCTTCGGTGAGAACAATGGAGAACCCTCCCAACTTGTTTTTCACCGAGCAAGGTCGAAAAATGTGGGGTGAGTTATGGTAAGCCTGGGCGAATGCTTTCCCGCAGGGGAAGTCGGTTTTGACCGAAAAAAGTGGCCATTTTGTGCAGTTTGATGAGCCTGACTTAGTCATAAGCGAGCTGTTGGCATTGATGCAGCGGCTATAGAAGGCGCTGTGCAACAATCGTCACCCCGAATGCATGGGTTATTCAGCGTAGTAACCTTACTGGGTTACATTTGACAAAGTAACCGAATAGGGTTACTTGTGAGGATTTTCCGTGCGCCAGAGACGCACGCTACTATACAACTTGTGTTATTTTTTTATTAATCCTGATCCAAAACTGTTAAAAACGGATAACCCCTCTTGAACAATCGTTTAATTTGGAGGGTTTGATGGAAATTGTACAGTTTGGATCTAATGATATCGAAAATAAGCTGGCTTCGATGAACAAAGACCAGTTTGATGATGTGGCGTTTGGTGCTATACAACTGGACGAGAACGGCAAGATTATTAAATACAACGCAGCGGAAGGTGACATCACGGGTCGCGATCCTGAAGCGGTTGTTGGAAAGAACTTTTTTACTGACGTTGCACCTTGCACTAACAGTAAAGAATTCAAAGGTAAGTTTGACGAAGGTGTTAAAAACGGTGATTTAAACACCATGTTTGAGTATACCTTTGACTACGAAATGAAGCCGACCAAAGTGAAAGTGCATATGAAAAAAGCACTAACCGGCGATACTTACTGGGTTTTTGTTAAGCGCCTTTAATGAAGTGCTTATCACAAGACTCAATTATTGCCATCATCGGCGCGTTGATCGCCGATGAGTTGGCAACGTTACGCCCTTCGGATGAACAGCTTTGGAAAGGGCGTCAATGGCACCCCGATACGATGATTACTACGCGCTCGCGTGCGCGGGGCGAGAGCAATGAGGTAGAAGTCGATTCGTTCGAATGGATTTCGATTGCCAGCCGCGTGGTTGAGTTCTTCCAACTCGATAGCAGCGGAGTAGAGGATTATTTGCTGCGAGTTTCCAGTTTGGCACAATGGGCCGAGGTTGTTACCGCTAGTCGAACGCAGGGCAGTAAAGACATTACATTCTCGACTTCGGGCTCGACGGGCAAGGCAAAAAAGTGTGTTCAGCGTTGGGATAATCTCGTACTTGAGGCTGAATATTTCGCCCACTACTTCGCCAATATCGACGTACCCGTCACCCGAGTGATTAGTGCGGTTCCTCCGCACCATATTTATGGATTTATTTTTTCGGTTTTATTGCCAGAGATACTCGACGTGCCCGTGATGAGAGGGCTAAAGGCATTCTCTCTAACGCAGCGTCAGGCGTTGTCTGGGGGCGATTTGATTGTTGGCTTTCCAGGCTGGTATCAACAGTTGGCGCAGGCTCAGACTGAATTTGCTGAAGGCGTTAACGCGGTGTGTTCAAGCGGTCCCGTCGCTGTAGAGGTTTTACAACGCTTGCAGCAACACGGGTTAACTGAGGTGATTGAAGTATACGGTAGCAGTGAGACTTCTGGCTTGGGCGTTCGAGGGGAGCGCGGTGGCTGGTATGAACTATTACCGCGGTGGCAGAAAGAAGATGCCGAGCACCTCACCGATATTGCAATGCAAGCTGCAGTTGCGCTCCCCGATGAGGTCGATTGGCTGGATGAAAGTCACTTTAGGCCGCTGGCGCGTATCGATCATGCGGTTCAGGTAAATGGCTACAATGTTTATCCCAAGCGGGTTGCCGCTGCTATTGCTGAACATCGTCTGGTTAAAACGGCGCGGGTCAGGCTGCATGAGCACGATAGTGGCACCAGTTTGAAGGCGCTCATGGTGCCTAGCCAAGATGCCGACGCGATGCCGGTAGACGAGATTATTGCGCAGGTGCGTGAGGAGCTGATGAATCAACTTGCGCGTATTGAGGTTCCACGGACGTTTACGGTTGCCAGCCATGTGCCACTTAACGACATGGGCAAAGAGACTGACTGGGATCCGAACGCTGACTTAATAGGTTACCCAGTTAATGAAGGATAGCGTTGTATTTGATGGTTCTGACTTATCGCTCACTGATATTGTTGAATTGAGTCAGCAAAATAAGAAGGCGTTATTATCCAGTGATGCTGATTTTGTGCAGCGTATCGAGCGAGGTGCACGCCTTGTTGATAGCGTCTTAAGTAACGAAGGCGAGGTTTATGGCATTACAACCGGTTATGGCGATAGCGTGACGACTTCGGTGGCTGAGCATCAAGTTAACCAGTTACCGATTAATTTAACACGTTTTCATGGCTGTGGTTTGGGCGCCCACTTTTCGGCTGAAGAAACCCGCGCGATACTTGCCGTTCGACTCTGTTCGTTATGCCGTGGCTACTCGGGGGTGAGCTATGCGTTGCTTGAGCGTCTCACGCTGATGCTTAACGAGAACATGTTACCGATGATTCCTGAAGAGGGCAGCGTGGGTGCGAGTGGCGACCTCACGCCATTGTCTTATATTGCGGGTGCCTTGATTGGTGAGCGTGATGTGCTGTTTAACGGCGAGGTCATGAACAGTGCAAAGGCCTTTGATGCGTTGGGACTGGACACTTATCAGTTACGTCCGAAAGAGGCACTTGCGCTGATGAATGGTACGGCTGTGATGACCGCGTTAGCGTGTTTAACGTTCGCGCGTGCGGATTATCTTACGTCTATTTCGAGTCGCATTACCAGCTTGATGACGGTGGCTGTGGCGGGTAACCCGTATCACTTTGATGCGGCGTTGCATGCGGTTAAACCTCATCAAGGCCAGCAGCAAGTTGCACGTTGGATTGCCGACGATTTGGGGGTCGAACAGGCTCTTAAACCTACGCAGACACGGCTTCAGGATAGATACTCTCTGCGCTGTGCTCCTCATATCATTGGTGTAGTGAGAGATTGCCTACCCTTTTTGAAGCAGACTATCGATAATGAGTTAAACAGTGCCAACGATAACCCGATTGTGGATGTTGAGAATCAGCGTATTCATCATGGTGGGCACTTTTACGGCGGCCACATTGCCATGGCGATGGATACGCTTAAGACGCAGGTGGCGAATTTAGCGGATCTGCACGATCGGCAGATGGCGCTTTTGTTGGATACTAAGTCGAATAATGGATTGCCGCCTAATTTATCCGCCGCTCAGGGGGATGACTTGGAGATTAGTCATGGATTTAAAGCGGTGCAAATTGGTTGTTCGGCATGGACTGCGGAGGCATTGAAGTTAACGATGCCGGCGAGTGTGTTCTCGCGTTCTACGGAGTGTCATAACCAAGATAAGGTGAGTATGGGGACGATTGCTGCGCGTGATTGCCGTCGCGTTTTGGACTTAACGCAGCAGGTTGTTGCCGCGTCGCTGTTAGCCGCCACTCATGGTGTAAAGCTGCGCTGCTTGGTTTCGCCCAATACTGAGATTAAGCCACCGCTGCAGGATTATGTCGACAACATCGTGAGTGAGCATCCCTTGCTTGGGGAAGACCGTCCCCTCGAAAACGAACTCCGCGCTTTAACGCGATGGGTAGGTCGCGCCGGTGGCGCGACCTGAGAAGCTGTCCGTGCGCGACAATGGATTTGCCCGTGCTTATTCTGATTTATTAGCCATTTTTTGAAGGTTTTCGTGGATTTTAAATAACACGATAAGCAATTCGCACCAGATCCTCGCACCAATAGCACCGAAAATAATGATACCTAATCCGGCGAAAAAGCCACCGCCATATTGGGTGAACATTGAACCTATACCGGAAATCAAACAGCCTAAAAGCATAAGCCAGTAGACAAACGTGATGATTTTGGGCGTTAGCATCGAGTTGAATACGAATATATTTTTCATCGTCAGTTCCTTTTGTAGTTATTTTGGCACCTAAAATTAGCATCAGTGCTTGAGTGAACCCTCTATTTATACCGAATTAACGTTTAATTTACAATAGGTTAATATTTTTGGCTTTTGTGGTAAGTTAAGCTCGATCATCGTGCGCAAACTGCGCACGCTACGTCGGGTAGGTCGCGCCTTTGGCGCGACACGCGATGCTGTGATGGGAAGGGAGCTGTTGTGTTAAAAAATAATCGCTACATAATTATTGTTGTCTTATGTGTTGTTATTCCCCTTTTAGAGAGCCTGAGTCCAGCAACGCTTTGGGGATTAAAGTTCGAATCACCGTTGGTGATGGCAAATCTCGGGAATATTATTCTCGTTCTTAAAATTGTGAGCGTTGCTACGGCCGCCTATTTGTTGTTTTATCAACAGCGAGCTATTGCTGATGCGTTTAACCGTAGCACTTTTAAAGTCACCTTCTTTAGTACGTTTTATATACTCGCGGCGCTGCAATTAGTGGTTTTATTTTGGGGGCTAGTGTCATTTTTAATATCACCCTCGAATGATTTTTTTCATTACGAAAAAACGATAGATGATCAAACATTTTACGTTCACAACGCTGACTCCGGCGCATTGGGCGGCGAGTTACATGTTTATTTGAAGTGCCCATTAGCACTGAACCGCTATAAATTAGAGCCAATAGGATCGGTGGAGTGGCTCAAAAACTTTGATCTGACGGTCGTCGACAACACTGTGGTGCTCAGTTCGAGTGACACCCCTGACGGCGTCGAGCAAGTTTACAAACTGCCAATAGGCGGCGCATCGTGCGGTAAGTAGCGCATCCTGCGGTAAGTCGCGCATCCTGCGCGACGTGGGATATCGCCCGTGCGGTAGGTCGCGCATTCTGCGCGACAATGGATCTGTCCGTGCGCACAATGCGCACGCTACGTCGGTGCGGTAGGTCGCGCATTCTGCGCGACAATGGATCTGTCCGTGCGCACGATGCGCACGCTACGTCGGTGCGGTAGGTCGCGCATTCTGCGCGACGATGGATGCACCCGTGCGCACAATGCGCACGTTACGTTGATGTGGGAGATATAAATGGATAAACATCAAGGTTCTTGTTTATGTGGGGCCGTGAAATTCGAGGTCCAAGGCGCGTTTGATAGCTTTTACTTGTGCCATTGTCAGCACTGCCAAAAAGATAGTGGCTCGGCGCATGCTGCTAATTTGTTCTCTCAATCGGCTCGTCTTTTTTGGCATTCTGGCGCCGACGCAGTCACCTCTTTCACATTAACCGGTACGCGGCATCATAAAAGCTTTTGTAAGCACTGCGGATCGGCCGTGCCGAACACACAAATCGCGGGTTTGCTCGTGGTTCCAGCCGGTAGCCTAGACACAGATCTCGATATCCGTCCGACCGCACATATTTTCTCATCCAGCCGCGCGCATTGGGATAAGCCCAACTTCGAAATCCCCGTGTTCGACCGATTACCCCGGTAGGTCGCGCCTTTGGCGCGACGGTCGATACCGCCCGTGCGCATAATGCGCACGCTACGGTGATGTTGAACGTTTAACCCGACGTAGGTCGCGCCTTTGGCGCGACAATGGATTTCCCCGTGCGCAAGATGCGCACGTTACCTCTTTTGCTTGCTACGCATGACCAAAAGCTGCCATGCGGCATAACCTGTGACGAGGGCGAAAACTAGTTTCTTACCTAAATAGACCCAGTCAAAATCGGTGTTTGACCAAAACAAGAAAAGCGTAATGTCCACAATATTTATCAAGCAAACTATTGAGGCGAGAATAGCGAATAAAAGAAGGTACGACTCTTTAACAAAAGACACTGAGAAAGTCCTTATTTTTTATAGTTGTTTTTATTACGGTAATTGTTCTGGTATTAAAAAACAAACCGGCGTTTTGAAGCTTGCGCCAGAGGCTGCGGTAGGTCGCGCATTCTGCACGATAATGGATATCGCCCGTGCGCAAGATGCGCACGCTACTGCGGTGTAAGGGGTGATAAAAATATTAAAACTATGTTAAGATTGTGGTTTTTATTTTGGGGGATCTGACATGTTTCGTTGGTTTTTAATTATTTCAGCCTTGCTTATCACTCCTCGTGCATTCGCTATTGATGAATACTCGACTGCATCTGAGGCGGAAAAAAAGTTGATCAAGCAAATTGTAAAAGTCTTGGAAATTGAACCGAGTGTAGAAGTCGAGAAGAAGATTTATGGTCGAATCGATTATATTTTTAAAACCGAAAATTGGAATTCATACTGGTTAGGCTACAATGACTTAGCCTCATCTAAAATCAAAAGTCCAAACGTGTCATTTGTTGAGCAATATGTAAACACGAGTGATTTAGGCACTTTTATCATCAGTTTTATGTATGACAAGCAGGTGAACCAAATTTTGGTTACTTCCAAGCAAATTCGCTACGGCGAAAAGGACGCTGCCCTAAAAGCATTTAAAAAGATTAAAGACGACACAGAGAATTATTCAGTTATTCATGAGTCTGAAAATTATGCGTTGATGCAGGAGACTGGACAGGTTAGCTACTCTAATTTTCATGTAGGCAGTAAGGCCGCAACAGTTGTCTATATCGAACAAGGCATTATAGAGCTGTAGATCGCGCCTTGAGTGCGACACGTAGATAAGATCGTGCGGGCAAGGCGCACGCTACTCAAAAGGTTCTGTTTTGCTTTACATGATTATTGTCTTGATCTGCATTTTTCTTCCCCTCTTCGAAACCATCGAAGACAGCGGACCCCTTTGGGGGATGAATTACGATTCGCCGCTGTTCATGGCATATGTAGGGGATGTAGTACGCATCATTAAGTTGATAATTGTTGGCTTTGGTATTTATATATTGGCCACGAAAGGTAAGACAATTCTTCAGTGTTCGCCGGCTAGATACCGCGGCTTTAAGTTTATCGTTAGTGCTTACATACTGGCGATTGGGCTGTTCTTAGTGCTTTTTGGTGGTAATTTATACTATGGAGTGGCGACTGATAATGAGCCCCACCATTACGAAAAAGTCATAGATAAGCACTCTTATTACGTATTTACGCCTTATGGAAAACCAGACCCCGACGCTAAACAAGTTATTTACTTAAAGTGCGCGCTTGCATTAAATCGTTATGAGTTAAAAAAGATAGGCGAAATTGAACCGTTGAAAGACTTTAATCTAGAGGTACAAAACCACAACCTGATTATGAGTTCCGTCTATCGCTATGGCAGTGTTACCAGAGGTTATAAACTCCCTTTAGATGGGATTAGCTGTTCGTAGGTCGCGCCTTTGGCGCGACATCAGATCCGGACCGTGCGCACAATGCGCACGGCATCGCGCGATTGTTAAAATTTATACCGGAAATTGGCCATGATGGTACGTTGTTGACCGTAGAAACAGTCGCCACGACTTAGGCATGATGTGAGTACCGTTTTGTCGGTCAGGTTGTCGATATCGACACTGACCGAGTATTGGTCCCAGTCGTAGCCGATCATCGCATCAACAAGCGTGTAAGTTGGGGTTTCGAGCAACACGTTGTTGCCGTTATAAACGCCAAAACCCCCCGAGGTATGACCCACATATCGTGCGCCTGCACCGATTTTAAAGCCACCCCAGCTATCTGGGCGGTATGTTGCCCAAACAGATGCCTGATGATCGGGTGTGGCTGTTAGAATATCGGCGGCATCGTTGTAGGCGTAGCTCGCATAAACATCCATAAAGTCCCAGGCTAACTGCGCTTCGAGTTCGACACCTTCAATTTCCACTTCACCCATTTGCACTTGACCACTTGGATTAGGTGCCTCGGGATCGTTGACTTGTACCTGTAGGTTTTCTTGCTTGATACGATAGACCGATGCGGTAATTAAATGCTCCGTGCCTTGCGGCTGGTATTTCACTCCCGCCTCCCATTGCTTACCTTCGATAGGTACGAATGGGTTGTTATACGCATCGCGACCGAACACTGGTTGGAACGATTCGCTGTAGCTTACGTAAGGCGAAATACCACCGTCAAACAGGTACATTAATCCTAAACGACCCGTCGTAGCATATTGCTCATTGGCGGCGCTGTTTTCAGGATTGGTGGTTGCGCGATCACGACGTAACGCGGCTGAAACGAGCCATTTGTCGTCAATGCGCATGTTATCTTGTACGTATAAACCAAGTTGGTAATTCTTAGTTGACGCAAAATCAGTGATATCCGCCTCGGTGGGTAAGCCCGTGGCTTCACCGTAGACCGGGTCGTACACGTCAAGTGTGTTATTAGCACCGTAAGCGTAGTCGTTATCGGTGTAGGCATCTTGGAAATCGAGACCAAACACTAAATCGTGCTCGATGAGGCCTGTTGTGATGGATCCGTGAAGTTGAAGATCCGATGTCCAGGCACGCGCATTGGCTCGTGAGAGGTACGAGACTCGGTCGACAGTACGGTTATCTTCTGCAAATTTGGGGGGCCAGCCGTACATTGTGTTGTATTCGGCGTTGCTCTCGCTGTAACGACTGGCTAATCGAATATGCCAGTTCAAGTTGATGTCATGTTCGATGATTGCAGTCAATGCGTCTTGTTCGGTGTCGTATTTATCGAAGCCCGGCTCTGAAACAAAGGTTGAGCTATCAATTTGACCAAACTCATTGGGAAACAGGGTGCCTTGCCAAGGGAAGAACTGCGTGCTTGAGCCTGATTCATTTCGTTGAATATTGGCAATTAAAGTGACTTTAGTTTCGTCTGATGCGTGCCAAGTGAGGGATGGATTTAATACGAGGCTATTATCCGGAACATAATCGGTTTGTGTGTCGCTGTCACGATAAAGTCCAACTAAACGGCCTGTGAGTGAGGCATCGGAATTAAGTGCGCCTGTAATGTCTCCAGCGACTTGCTTGCGAGAGTAATTACCGAGTTGACCCCAAAGCTCGCCTTGAGTCTCGGCTTGGGGACGTTTACTTACCAGGTTGATAATACCACCGGTTGAGCCCTGACCGTAGAGTACAGAGCTCGGGCCTTTTAAAATTTCAATTTGGCTGAGTGAATAAGGATTAATGCGGACGTTGTTGTAGTAGCCAAAGAGTGACTTTAAGCCATCTAAGTACTGGACCGGCGAGACCCCACGTATTTGTGCCCAGTCGCCTCGCGTATCAACGCCGTATGGGCCATTGTAAAGTCCTGCCACATAACCAATGGCGTCCTGAACGGTGACGGCGCCTAAGTCTTCAATACGCGCCTCCGTCAATACGGAAACTGAGAGGGGAGTTTCGATGATAGGTGTATCGGACTTGGATCCGGTCGCACTGACGTATGAAATCAGCCCACGTGAGCTCACTTCAATTGTCTCCATCATGTCTTCTTTTTCTTTTTTCGTTTGCTGCTCTTCAGCTACAGCATAGTTGCTTGCTAATGCAACGAGAATGCTTGATGCCAATACTGTTTTTTGAATCGTCATATCCCTGTCCACTCCTGAATGTGTATTCATGAGCGAATAATAAATGAAAACGATTCGTATTTAAATAAAAGTTTTTATTTCGTCCGTAGGTCGCGCATTGTGCGCGACATGGGATACTATTAAAAAATTCTAATAACAAATGGAAATAATAGTTTGAAACTAAAAATAATTTTATTAAGTCTCGTTGCGCTTGTGTTGTTAGGTATTGGTAACGCCTATTTTTTAGCGCCCCAAGTAAACGGCGACGGTCAGGTGGTTGCATATCGTGGCGGTGGTAGTCAGGTTGATTACGAAAAATTAAGCGACGCGTTGTGCACAGCAAAGTCGCTATCTGAAGCGGGTCTGACAACGGTGGAAAATACTCTGCAAGCAGCGTCGGCATCGGTTGCTGCTGGTGCGGATATTATTCATTTAAACGTTCACCTGATAAATGATAATGAATTGGTTGTATTTCACGATTGGAATCTTAGTTGTGCAACGAACGGGAATCGTCTTGTAAGTGATTTAAACGTTGATCAATTAGAATCGATTGATGCGGGTTACGGCTATACGGCGGATTATGGTCGAACATTTCCCTTTCGTGGAAAAGGTTTTCGTATCGATCGGCTTGATGCGTTTTATGAACGGTTTCCTAACCAAACGTTTTGGTTGAATCTAAAGACTAATAACGAGGAGGCGTTTCTAGCGTTAAGTCGTTTTATAAGCGAAAAAAATAACAAAACAGTTGTCATTACGTCTGCCAAGGGTAATGAGTGGTTTGCTAACGAGACTCCGTCGCTGCAAACATTTTCAGTGAATACAGTGAAAAACTGTGGCACAGATTACTTGCTGGTTGGATGGGCGGGCGTTATCCCTGATTCATGTAAAAATACGGTTGTATTGGTGCCTCCTAACATGGCTAAGTTTATTTGGGGTTACCCCGATCGGCTTGCAGCTCGACTGGCCCAACATAACACACAGATTTACTTATGGAATAAGCACGACATTGTTCCGCCAGAACAGGCAAATATCATTAAACAGGGTGTTGGCGTTGTTACGGGTAATATCGATTTCATCGAATCAGTGAAGTAGGTCGCGCCTTTAGCGCGACGCTGGGTACCGCGCCGTGCGCCCAAGGCGCACGCTACCACATGTCGTAATCGGCGAAATTGTCGTCTACCCATGCATCGGTGATGTGTCGCCATGATGCTGGGTAGCGACCTTGTTTTAAATAGGCATTGAGGGTGGAGTACGGCCATTCCAATGCATTGTTAACGTAGCCATGTTTGACAGGATTAAAGCAGCAATACAGCGTATACATGTAGAGCTCTTGTTCATTACGAATGATGCGATCGTAGAATCGATTGTGCCAAAGGCTTCCTTGCCGTCGGCGTCGTTTGGAAAAATTTTTTTGTGAATTTTTATAAGAAAATTCGGGTAGAGCGCGAGTGGTGAGCGCTTTAATCTTTCTAACGCGCAGATCGACTTTTTGGTCGGCAACACCAATCAATAGATGCATATGATCGGGCAATACAACCCACGCCTGAATATCAAAAGGGTGGGATACCATGGTCGTGCGCACAGCATTACGCAGCGCTTGAATGACGGGCTGGCGCGTCAGGTGGGGCTTACGACCTTGAGTAGCGACGGTAATAAAAAAATAATAACCGTCTTCGAAATAGCGGCGAACATTTTTCATACCGGCTATTTAAGACCAAAAACCGCATTACAGCATTTTATAATCGTGTACGAAGGTCGCGCATTGTGCGCGACGATGTGGTTGGCCCGTGCGCCAAAGGCGCACGTTACGCCGGTGGTCGATACCACCGCCACCCCGTAGGTCGCGCATTGTGCGCGACATTAGATATCGCCCCGTGCGCCAAAGGCGCACGTTACGCCGGTGGTTGACACCTTCGTCATTCCGTAGGTCGCGCATTGTGCGCGACGACCGATATCGCACGGCGTGTCGAACTTTTTATGATCGGCATACGTAGTTAGGTGAGGTTCTTGATTCGAGGTGTGCGATGTTCGGTCTATTTAAATCAAATCCAACTAAAAAAATGCGCAAAGAGCTCCAGCAGTTACAGCAAAAGGCGATGGAAATGCAGCGTAATGGCAATATCCGAGATAGCTCGCATATTAGCCAACAAGCCGATGAACTGTGGAAAAAGATCCAAGAAATGGAGAAGAAGTAGGTCGCGCCTTTGGCGCGACGTCAGATGCGCCCGTGCGCCCAAGGCGCACGTTACGCCGGTGGTCGATACCGCCCGTGCGCAAGATGCGCACGTTACGCCGGTGTTCGATATCGCCCCGTGCGCCAAAGGCGCACGCTACATTATGCTTCTGAATATGTAGCAATTGAAAAATCACAGCTTGATTCGCTCAACATGCGTTTCACTTCGGAAAAATGCATGGCTCCTAAAACGAGTACATATGTCTTTTGCGTATCTTTGCACACATGTTCGTTCACATTTTTCACAAGCGCTGTGTGTCTTTCATTATGAAAGTCGACGATTTTTTTCCATTGGTTTAATTCGCTTGATAGCGACGGTGTTTGTTCTAATAGCGATGTCATTTTATTAAAGATTGCATCATTATTTTTTTCGAATGCAGTGACGCAGGTTTCGGAATTTATCTCTGCCAATGATGAGTCCATCATGCAGCTCCGTCGACCAAAAAACGAATTCATTATCTCGTTAAACAAGGCCGGATTTTTTAACTCATCAGCCTGAAATTTTTTTTGTAGCAACTGAAATGTTTGGGTTAAGGTGTTGCCGTAGTCTATTTCTCTCATTCTCTCGTTGCGGTTTTCCATTGATACGTTGATGATGGGTGTGTTGCCGTTATTTTCTAAAAGCCGGTATGCCTCAACTTCAAGTCCCGATGTATCTTCAGAAATACTTCCATCGTCATTAAACATTGATTCACTACCCTCAGTGAGCAACGCATCGGGCTCAACAGATTTTATATAGTTATAGAGATCGACGGCTTTGTACTTTGCTGACGCTTGGTGGACTGAGTTAACAATAATTAGTTCGTTTGCGCTGATTGCGGAGCTTATAAAAAGCGATAGACATATGAGTGCATACTTCATGTTTTACCAAACCTTGTTTATTTTTTTAATATATTTATAACGTTTCCCTGTGATTATTATCTAAAGTGAGATTAATTAAAAGCAATAATTGTGTGCAACGTCGAGTCAGATATCGCCCGTGCGCCAAAGGCGCACGCTACGCGACCGATCCAATGAGCGGATGGTGTCGTAGGTATAGGTGAATGGAATTTAAAGGAAGGAGGAATAATGAGCAATACTGAGAATGCAAAAGTCGCTGGATTTACTGCACCTGGTTTAAAAGAGGATGCCGCTCAAAAGGCTATCGCTTTGCTCGATGACCGCTTGGTTGCGCTTATCGACCTTCAGCTTACTTTAAAGCATGTTCATTGGAACGTGGTGGGTCCAAATTTCATCGGTGTGCATGAGATGCTTGATCCGCAGGTTGATGCGGTACGTGAAATGACAGACACCATTGCAGAGCGAATCGCGACCTTAGGCGGTGTGCCAGAAGGAACGCCAGAAGCGGTTGTGAGAAAGCGCTCATGGAAAGATTATTCGATTGGTAAGGGCTTAGTCGCTGAGCATTTATCTGAGCTTGATAAAGTCTACAATGGCGTCAACGGTGACCATCGTAAAGCAATCGATGAGCTGAGCGAGATTGATCCGGTATCGGAAGATATGCTGACAGGCCAGTTGGGTGATTTAGAGCAGTTCCAATGGTTTGTACGTGCCCACATCGAATCGTCTTCGGGCGAGTTGAAGCGGTAACGTAGCGTGCGCATTTTGCGCACGGGGTGACATTTGTTGTCGCGCCAAAGGCGCGACTTACGTCGACGGGCGGCGCGACCTACCCGTAATACTGGACGCCGATTTCGATGCGTTTACGGTCGTTTTTCACTCGCCAGCGGTTAGTATCGCGAAGTGAATAAATGCAGCCGCAGTATTCTTGCTGGTAAAAGCGCTCGCGCTTTGCCAGCTCTACCATCCGACTCGAGCCGCCTTGTTTGCGCCAATTGAAAGTCCAGTAGGTAACATCATCATAACGGGCCGCTGCGCGCTCGCCACAATCATTAATTTGCTGCATATTTTTCCAGCGTGAGATACCTAAGCAACTGGTGATCACGTCAAAGCCATGCTCATGAGCATACAGGGCGGTGCGTTCAAACCGCATATCAAAGCAGACAGTGCAACGCTCTCCACGCTCGGGCTCCCACTCTAACCCTCGCACGCGCTCGAACCAATTTTGGCTGTCGTAGTCGGCGTCGATAAACGGGATGCCCAATTTCTCGGCGAAGCGGATGTTTTCTTCTTTACGAATTAAATATTCTTTTTCGGGATGAATATTGGGGTTGTAAAAGAAGATTGTGATGTCGATGCCCGCATCAACCATGCGCTGCATGACGTCTCCAGCGCACGGGGCGCAGCAAGAGTGCAGTAGTACTTTATTGGACTCGGTGGGGGCTTCGAGCACGATGCTTTGTTGCTTTGCCATGATGGGCATCCGTTATTTTGAGCAGATGCCCAGTATTGTGCATTTTTTTGCGAAAAAAGAAAGCATGGGTTGTCGCGCGGATGACGGGTTGTCGCGCCAAAGGCGCGACTTACGTCGGTCGTTGATGCGATGCATGGGTTGTCGCGCCAAAGGCGCGACTTACAGTTCTGCTTCGAGTTCTTTCATGGCTTTTTGGGCGCGGAACTCTTCGTAGAGTGCTTCTTTTGATTGTGGATCGATGGTGCGTTTTGAGGCGTCGATAATCGCATCAAAGGTGTCGCGAGTTTCGTCCAGAACAACCAAAGCACACAGGTATTTTTTGCCATCAATACGTGCCATTGCCATCTCTTCTGGCGTGCTGCCCACTAACGTTTCGCTCGCCACCTGCTTAGACACTTGCTCAAACGTAGCGCCTACTGAACTGCCGCCCTCGGCCTGTACTTTGCGGTTGTAGAGTTTATCCAATACGCTGGCTTTAACCTGGATCTGCTGGGTCAGGTCGGCGCGTGCTGCTGCAATCGCTTGTGGTTTATCGACCGCCATATTACCTGACCAATCGACGCATGATGAAGCCGCCAAGCCCTTGTCTGATTTCGGGTTAAATACCCAGCTGGGCGCGGTATCGTTTGGGTTGCCGGTCACTTTTTGCATATCGCTATTTGTTTGTTGCTGTGCTTGCTGTTGCATTTGTTGCGCAGTGGGTTGTTGCGGCTGTGATGAGCAGGCGGCCAATAGCGCTGATAAGCTAAGTACAAGTAGAGTTTTTTTCATTAGAAAGCTTCCATCATTTGTTGGTAATTAGTTTGACGCTGCGTAATTTTGCGCAGGTAGTTTTTCGTTTCTTGTGCGGGCAAGTAAGTCATTAAGTGTTGATAAGCTTGCTCGCGGCTCATTTTATTTGCTGCTGCACTGGCTTGGGTTAGGGAGTAGTCGTTACCAAAGGTGCGGGCTACGTTACCCGGCCCGGTGTTATAGGCCGCGATTGATAAAAGCTCGCGTACTTCATTGTTGCGAACCGCTTTAAAATAGCGGCGATTAAGCAGGTAATAGTAGACACTGCCCGCCTGAATATTATTATCGGGATCGAATAGGTAGGCGGGGCTGAAGAGTTGCTGCTCACCGTACAAAAAATCACTGATATCCTTGCCCGCGGATGTTGGCACAATTTGCATCAAACCAAAGGCCGGAATATGCGATCGTGCCATTGGGTTAAAGCTGGATTCTGTGTGAATGATCGCTAATATCAAAGCGGGCGATAAGCCATGTTTTTGTGCATAAACCTCAACTGTTGGTAACACGCGCTTGATACGTGACTGTTGACTGTTAGGCGGTAACTTAACGGTTATTTTACTGGTCTTGGCTGTCGCTTCTTGAGTGGTTTGGGCGGTGCTATCAACGTTTGGCTGAGCGTCTAAAATGGGCGTTCTGTCCTCAACTTCTATTGTTTGTTGCACCGCCTGCGGTAACTGCTTGATAACGGGATCCGATTTTAATGCGTTAGTTACAGTGGTCGTGCTGAGTTGGTTAAGTCGCTGTTGTAGTCTTTGCTGGAGTTGTGCCTTAGTCAAACGACCTTGCACTTCAACGGTGACAGTGTTGCGCTCATAGTCAACGACGGTTCGCTCTGAGGCATCCTCATTGTATTGAATAAAGCGTGTTTTGTCGGTGAGTTGTGGTTCTTCCCACACCTGCGCCAATTGTTTTTTGTAAGCAGACTCCGCTTCGCGCCATTGTTTGGCAAACTGTTCAAAAGCTTGCCAATGCTCACGCTCAAACTGCTCAAATTCGGCTCGCTGTTGTGCAGCGAACTGCGCGAAGGCTTCGTCTTCAGTGTTTGCATCTTGTGCCAATGCGGAAAACGCAAAACTACTAAGGATTAAAGTAGCTGTCCAAGTCAAAGGCCTTTTCGGCATCTTGCTTTTCCTTCTGTTGCTCGGCTTGTAAGCGCAAACGCTGACAGTCGATACTTTTACATGTGGATGCGATAGCAATGGTTTGTGCGTAATCTTGTTGCTTAAAATACAGTTGTGCGGCGGATTGCTTAGCGACATCAAGCGTAAGTTGGTCAGCCTGTAAGTTTTGTTGTAAATAGGCAAATTGACGTGGCTCAGGCGCTAGGTGTGCGATAAGGGTCACCGCATCGGCACTACTATAGGGCTCACTTAAGCTCAGTTGCAGCAGCTGTTTTAACTGTGCTTGCTCTAGTTCGCCGCGCATTTGCCAAGCTGCGCGTACAGCCAGAGCTGCAAGATTAAGTGACTTATTTTCGATGATGACTTCGCCACTACAGTGCTGCCAGCCTTCTGCCGTCCAGAGCTTTTCATTATCGATGCGTCCGGCAAAAAAGCTCACGCCGTCGGTAATCTCAAATCCGAGTGTATCGCTCAGTTCCGTTCTTAATGCCAACCGTTGCGGTTTGCTCAACAGTAAACGACAGGCTTTCTGATCGACTTGTGCTGGTAGGTCAGACTCCGCCTTGACAGCGACACCTTGTTCAGTGGTTTGCTGCTGATAACGGTTTAGCAAAGTGAGCTCATTCGCAGTCACGGATGAGCTGCCCAAGGCAACCCATCCGCAAAATGCGAATAGTGTGGTTTTAACCAAGCAGCGCGCCATTATAAGTTATCGTCCTCAGATACCTTACCTGATGCGCCTTGTGGGTTGGCTGCTTTGTCGTTGTCACCGCCGTAGATGTTAATCGCGCGACCCGAACTGTCTTTTTGAGCGCTACCGCGACCCTGCATTTCACGTTGTGCCTCTTTCGCGATAGCTTCGAAAGTAGGCGAGTGAACGGCTACGGTATATTGCCAGTGACCATCAGCGCTAACAAAGTTACGGGTTTGCACGCCTGCCGGTAATGTACCGCGTGCGATTGCCTGATACTCATCGCTTGCTTTAAGTTGATTCATGAACTGAGTGCGATCATTATCTAACTTTTTCACCCGTGTCGGATCTTGTAGATTGGGATCGGTGTACTCAAACTGTTGTGTGCTTTCTAACTGCTCTTCGTCAAAGCCGCCTTGCCAATATACTTCCTCACCTTTCATGGTGCCCAATAATGCTGCTCGCGCACGTGTTTCTGACTGACGTTTAGCGACATCTTTCAGACGTTTTGCGACACGAGGATTATCGTTATCACGAACAATCGCTGAGCCATAACCCATCAGAATGACTTCGCCTGTATCGGCATGAGTGAGGATCTTAGCGCCCATCGGTGGTAAAACACCGGTGTTGATATCGGTAACGATTTGTTTGAAAAGCGCGTTAGGATCGCTGGTAACAATCGCTGCACCGGCATTTTCACGCACTTGAGAGCGCGTTTTAGGTGTTGAGATTAGGCTGATCCGGACTTGGTTACTATCTACGTCGTCGTAAACGTCGTAGGTTACGTAGCCGGCGAGCGAACCGTTGACTGATTCGATACAGCGCTCTTTCATGCCTGAGGTTTCGTTAGCCACTGAATCGGTGCCTGTATCGATGGTATCAATTGTCAGTTCAGCGAGATTGTTACAGGTAACATCGACACCTTTGCCGTTTGAAACCAACTGACGTTTAGCGATGAGTGCAGCTTGGTTGTATGCCGCGCGTTTCGATAGCAAGGTGGCGTTCATGTTGTCGTAAGTTTGGTAGAACGCGCTACCAATCGACAGAATGCCTGTGCCACTGCCGACCTGAATTAAGCGAATGCCGTCTTCGCTGTTATCAACCAGTTGTTGGTGCGCAACAGCGACTGCTTCTTTCTCATTATTACCGACGACGATATTGCCCTCAGTGACTGTGGATGTACTCTCTACTTCCTGTCCTGGGCGTGCAGGAGTCATATCGGTTAAGTCAAAATCTTGTGCTTGGGCGGCGCCGCTGATGCCTGCAACAATAGCTAGGCCAAGTAAGGTGCGTTTCATAATCTGTCCTTTATCGTCTTACTAGTTAAATCGAATGGTAAATTCATTGGCGATAACCGCCTTCGGTAATTCAGCGGCCGTAATAGGCTGCAAAGATTGTTGTAGCGCGGCAACCAGGTCGCCGGTTTTGCCACTAAAGCGCAGTTGGGCTTTATAAAATTTGCCGTCGTTGGAGATGCTGACATCTTGCGCGCCACCCAGCGTAGAAATGACGCTTGATAGGCGTTCGGGTTTGGCTAGATAGCGGCTGTTGATATACACATCATGCACGAGCCCGCCTTCTTGTACGACACGCATGAATGCATCGCCCAGCTGTTGGCGTAATGCTTGTTGTTGAGCATCGAGTGATAGGTGCACGTCAATTAAGTCGTATAGAGCATCTTGGCCGTTGGGCAATGCAATCAGTGTGGGATCGTTTTGCCATTCGCCGTAGATGTTACCTGCCTGATCTGTGACTTCCACACGCAAATCGAGGCGCGCTGTACCGTCACGTTCTATCATGCGAGGTTTAGCATTAAGGATAAGGTTGGCATTATCGCTGAGTTCAACGCCCTGACTTGAGAGCCAGCGTTTTAACTCACTATCAAGTGGGGCCGGTGCATTGACGGCAACACGTGGCGAGCCGATTTGTTGCATGATGTGCGACGTAGCGATTTCTAGTTTCTGCTTTTCAACATCGGCACGGAGTGTGACTTCCACCCCCTCATTGGCGATAGCTTTTGAGTCGATCAGCTGCCATTGCTTGACCACGCCTGAGGATTTGGTTTGCAACTGGCGAGCCACAAAGTCGTTGATCGCAAAGTTATCGCTGGTGTCGTTGGTATGACTTACGGTATTGGAGTATTGCGTGCGTTGTTCGGTAAGCCAAACGCCGACGACTTGAGAAATAGCACGACGTAAGGCGTCGAGTTCAGCCGCTTCGCGAGCACTCAAGCCTTGTTGGCTATCAGGCCAGCCCTCACCAACGACCGTGACCGATACGGTGGTCTGCGCATCGTTCCAGCTACCTTCGTCAGTCGTTGCTGTGCCGAGTGCTTGTTGAGCGACGCTGACCGTTACACAGGTATCTGTACCTTCTAGGCGGGGCTTTGACGTGTTGGTTTTTAGGCCGCGCAGGTCGTAGCCCGATTGCGCCATATCACTGAGTTGTTGTAACCACGTGGTGCTGGTGGTGTCCATTTCCTCATAGGTATCGGCGATACTCAGTACTTTGCCCGATTGCAGTGCCCGTGCGATGTCTGATAGTGCTTCAGTTTTTGCTTGTTCGATGGCGCTGGCGCCGCGCCCGTATGCGCAGCGATCTGCTTGAATCTCACCGCTTAACAAGATGTTTAGATCTTGCGCTAGGGCGCTCGTAGAAGTTAGCCCCAGCATGACAGAGAGCAGCGCAGGTTTAACTCCAAACGCTTTGATCATGTACGGTTCTCCAAGAAGTTAGCTGGGGTACCGACCGATACAGCAAAAATCTTAGCGCTATTGGTTGGACGGTATATGCCTGCTTGCGCCTGTGCTGAGATAGTGTCCGCTAATGACGAATCTTTCCATAGCGTCATTTCACCCATGGCGCTACTGCGCGATGGGTTCACATTCGCCACCCCGATAGGTTCGACAAAGCCTGCGCTGTATTGGAAAATAACCATGGTTTCATTTGGTAAAACGCCCGCGTTCTGACCGCGGTCAAGGCTGATCTGGTTACCTTTAATGCCTAACACCTGCGCAGTCGCGGGCATTTCCGACAGCATGCGTGTAAGTAAGATATCAATACCACGCGATGCCATATCGTTGATCACGGCGTTGACATGGGCACTATCAAAGTAGCGGTAACCACTCACATAACGGTTGTTGGCCATGACGTATTTCAGCTCGCTGCGATCACGCACATCTTCGGATTTGACTCGAATTTTGCCGAGGTTAGGGTATGACAACATCTCGCGGGTATAGGGGTCGATGGTCGCGGCAGTCAGCTCTAAGGTGTAGTCCATCCAGCCTGTGATACTGCCTTCGTTTTTAACGGTACGCAGTGTATCGAGTTTAACGACATAGTCGGGTTGTAAAACACGGCGGTTGGCGGCGGTCCGTGCCACAGTACTGGCGCCTTGTTGTTCGAGTTGTAGCTGCTTCTCTTCGGCGATGACACTGTCGTCGCGGGTAACGATGCGGAAGCGATTAATCCCCGCAAACTGGTTCTCCAGCATTTTCAGTAATTGGCTATCGTCGTACTGGCGTAGCGCGTCGACGCCTTGACCCTCGCCACCGACGTCGGTACCGCTAAAGTACATACGCACGATGGGCTTTTTCAGTGGGCAACTGTCGTTTTCATTGCTTCGGTCGAAGCTGCAGTTTGCGAGTCCTTGCGTATCAAAGTAAGCAGGGACTTTGATGTCTTTATCTTCAAAGCGATAGGCACTCTTAGCTATGACTGCGTTAGAGGCGCGATTGCTCACTTGACCTGACTGTGTCTGCTGCGCCGGTTGAGTGGTTTGGCAGGCTGATAGTACGGCGGCGGCAGCCAGTGATAAAGCGATTTTAAAGGTGTTCTTCATGGTTATTCCTATTCTGAGCTAGCGTCAAACAGCCAATTTGAAACAGGCTGTTCGACTTTTGATTTAAGTTGGTTCTGTGCATCCGCGGCCGCCGCATCTGGCGTTGCGCCTTTGCCAATCACTTCGATCACTTGCTGGTGCAATTGCCGAAACGGCGAGCTCGGCTCGGTCACCGATGCGATAAGTTGCTGGCGGTGCAAATAAAGGCTGCCCTGAGCGCGTTGTTGCGACTTTTGTTCCAGTTGCAACCATAGGTTAGGCTCACTATGCGTCGGTGTGTGTCGTTGAATGACGCCAACCAACGCGTTTAAGTTGCGACTGGCAACAATACGGAGTCCGAGAGATTGTTCTGCTTGAGTCAACAAGCTCAACTGATTCGTGAAGGGGTTATTCGATTGTGTCGGATCAATCTGTTCAAGTGCGAGCGCGTATGCGTTAGCCGTTTTTAATGGTTCTTTATACCGCAGGCTCCAAAGCAATTGCTGAGATGCACTGGCGTCTGAAGGAAAACGCAACGAGCGATACTGTGCAATTTGGTTTTGTAAGAAGTTACTAACGGCCTGTTTGCTCACAGCCACTTTTACGCTGACTGAGCCATCGGCATGGCGATAGCTTTGCTCGGGACTGATATCGTTAAACTGCAAAGGAACCGACTGTCCGGCCACGTTAAGGGTAAAACGGGTTTGGGTTTGTGTGGACTGTTCGGTTGACTGTTTCTTATAGAGACTCAGCGATTCACTACGAACGGACACCGCGACTTGCTGTGCAATAGCCGCTAAAGCGGCTTGCATCGCTTTTGTTTGTGTCTCGGCTGTTGCGACCGCGCGATAATTTTGATTATCAGAGTGGGGCAGTTCATTGACCCATTGCGGTTGCTCTTGCGCGTAAACCGACGGATTGAGCGCTAGCAGTGAAACGACCGCTAGCGCTGGCGCAGAAAAACGCACGCCTAGCCTTTTGCTTCGAGTTCTGCTTGCAAACCATCGATGGCTTCGATGGTCTCTTGTTCAAGAGAAATCAATTCATTGGCATCGGATGCGAGACTGAGCTGATCTTTGGCGCGTAGCAATGCAAGTGCAACATCGTTGTCTGCGGTGCGCTCCTCATCGGCCATCATCATACCGCCTAACCAATTAGCGGCTGTAGCTTTGGCAATTTCTCCGCTGTATTGGGTTGTCAGGTAACCTAACTTAATAAGTTGTGCGGCGAGTTCAATACCGAGTTGCGTATTTTGCTCGGAAACTTCATCAATCGCTGCTTGATACGCGGTGATTTTGGGACCGATTTTCTCGTCTTCGGTGGTTGCACCCGCGTCAAACTCGGTAATCGCCAATTGTAATTGTTCGGGCGTTTTACCTTGGTGAGCAAATAAGAAGGCCTGCACATCGGCATGATTTTCCGCTTGCGTGCGGTATTCATCCATGACGCTGTATTGGCGCTCTAAAATTGACGCACAGATATTTAACACTTCATCGACGCCTGGGCTGATTTCGACACGATTAAAGCCAACTTCTTCAATGTTTGTAGATAAAGCAGCAATGGCATCAACACGGTTCATCGTAGCGGCTTGCTCATCGCCAGAACCGTTAGACATACAACCAGAAGTAGCAAGAATTGCGGCGAGCGTAGGCGCCAAGATCCATTTGTTCATTGTTCATCCCTCGGGGTTATTGAAACGAGCTATAGGTATTTATTAACAAGTTGTTATTTGAGTTTTTTGCTAATGTAAATATTCCGTAAAGATTGTTCAATAGTTTTTTTTGATTTTTGTAATGGTTAGGGGGGAATATTTAGTGGCAGGGAGTCGCGCAGAACTTGGTATTCATTATTTTCTTTCCCCTTGACCTAATTGCTTTGTGAACCAGGCTTGTGTGGTAGCAGACGTGATCTCACCTATTTTATTGAGGAGCTGCTCGCCAAAGCGGCGTTTGAGTTGTTGTGCCGAGATGTACTCAGCAAAGGATTCCATCATCCAATAGTCGTGAGACATCGCATTGGCAAAGGGTGTCCAATGATGTGCTAACTCATGACAGATATACTGATAGTCAGCCTGATGACTTGAGAGACTCGTTTTACTCATTGAAATATAATGACCTCGAGCGAAACTCGGACCGCTTCGATCCAAAACGATCAGATCAGGTGTGCTCGAGCAAGTTGATTATCCGAACTCATATTCGCATTAAGCGCAGTCAGGCACTGACTACCATCATCGGCTATCCGATGCAAGTCTTCGCTGCTGACCTGGGCTAAAAAGCTCCCAGTCTGTAGGTACTGTAAGTTGAACTTTTCCCGTCATTTTAGTTGCGAAATCAGCGATAAAAGGATGCCATGCGGAATCGATACTGAGGTGAGTGCTAGCGCTTGAGAGCGTCCCAAGTAGCAAGGCAAAGAGTGCAACGTAAAAATGCTTCTTCACTTTATTCTCCAATGAACTGGCTAACAAAATCGGTATACCGTGTCTTGTTAATTAAAGATTAAAATGTAGAATAACAATAAAACAACAAACTGGATAGATAGTGGATATACCTCAAGATCAATCGCTGTGGGTTAAACATCGTTGGCTATTAATAATTGTCGTGTTATTTGGCGTGCTCGCTGCTACGGCGTTTGCGATGTCGGACATGTTGATGCCGAGTCGTCAGCAATCTTCTGGTGTAACTATCGCAAAGGTCAAGGCGCAACCTTTTAGTAAAGTCATCTCAGCCTATGGTGAACTACGACCGCAACAACAACGCACATTGATTGGTCGTTCGGCGGGTACCGTGATGGAGATTCGCAAGCGTCCTGGTGAGCAGGTAAATACTGATTCTATTGTACTGGTATTGTCTAACCCAGAGGTGGATAGTGCGGTGCAAAAAGCACAGCTTGATTTACAAAAGGCTGAAGCAGAACTTGCCGCGTTGCGTTCGGATTTATTAGACCAGCGTTTATCTTTAGATAATGAGCGGCGTCTACTTGAGGCTGAGATCTCGACTAAGCGCGCGGAGCTCGAAGCACAAGAAGAGCTTGCCCGAAACGCCATCGTATCTAAGTTAGATTTGCGTAAGGCGCAAATGCAGTTACGGCAACTCGAAATTAAACTGGAATTAGCCACTAAACGAGTTGAAAGCGCAGAGACTGCCTTGGCAGCGAAACTCTCGTCTGGCGAGTTACAAGTCCAACAAGCACGTTATTTATTAGAGATTAGTCGTGAAAAGCAAGATGCACTCAACGTGCGTGCGGGTATGCAAGGCGTATTGGAAAGTCAGGAGAGTAGTCTTGCTTTGGGTCAGTGGATTGCCCAAGGAACCTCGCTGGGGATTGTTTCGAGTAACGATAGTTTATTTGCGGAACTTAATGTAAACGCTGCAGATGCATCGAGCGTGCAGTTGGGTATGCCGGTGACGCTGAGTGTGCGTGGACACCGAGTCACTGGTGAGGTCATGCGTGTGGCGCCGAATGCGAGCCAAAATCAAGTTCAAGTGGATGTTGCGTTACAAAATGAACTTCCCAAAGTAGCGCGCAGTAACATTGATGTGCGTGGCGATATTGCTATTGTTCGACGCGATAACGCGCACGTGCTTCCTCGCCCTGCGCACTACCGAGAAGGTGATCCGCTGATGCTTTATCAGCACCAACAGGGAGACCAATACAGTGTGGTTGAGGTGCCCGTGTTAGAGGCTTCCAAAGACTATATTCAACTCGCCGACAGCGTCGCTGTGGGTACCGAATTTGTGCTCAGCGATCCAGCCAACTGGGAGCGCGCGTCGATAATTCAACTGTAGCTCGCTTTGGGCGCGACATCAGGTGTGTCGCGTGCGCCTAAGGCGCACGCTCCTGCGGAATCGAATACCTATGACCCCATTTCTGATAAAATACACGCTAAGGCAATGGCGTTTGCACCTGATGCAAAGTGCGGTGTTAATAACCGGGTTTAGCTTATGCTGCGCTTTTCTCATCGGTTTGATTGCGACCGCACCCACTTTATTCGCTGACCGTGAGCCGTGGATGCCCGATGAGCCGAATTTAGTAACCCTCGGTTTAGAAACTCAGACGCAAACGTTTAAACCGATGACGTCTGAACAGCTCGCGTTATTTGAGCACTCACCGGCAATTGAGAAATTGATGCACATTTCTACCGGTGTTCACCATGTAATGGTGAGCCCGGAGGGTGAACGCTTTGACTCACCTCGGTTATTATTTGTCTCGCGTAATTTCATCGACACCTTTGCCGACCATTTACCAACGTCCTTTACCAAGCTTCAAGGCTCGGAAATGATTATTTCACATGAGTTTTGGGCTGACGAGAATTCATCTCGAGCGATTGATGATCTGGTGATGAGCTTTCCCGATACGGGTGTAAGTTATCCCGTGGTGGGTGTTTTGCCCAAGGACTTCTCGTTGTTCTCTGGACGTCAATTCGATGCGATCATGCTTATTCCTCAAATTAAGCAAACTTTCGTCGTTAAATTTGGTAACGACGACCGAGTAAGTGATGAACAGCGGGCATTTTTTACTAAAGAACTGATAAAAACTGCAAATAGCTCGTTCGGCATCGCGGAACTGAAACCTGGTTACACGATTGACCAAGTGAAGCCTGTTCGTCCAGAAACTGATGAACAAAGTGACAAATACTCGTTTGTTTCGCACTCAAGTTCGGGCAGTTGGCTTCCTAAAGTGGTTGCAGGAGTGCAGTTTTTTCCTCATCAACGCAATGAGGTACAACGACAATGGTGGATGCTATTCGGTTTGGCCATCGCATTTTTTGTCCTCACGCTGTTTAACCTGATGACCTCTAATTTCTCGCTTTATTTGCAACGCCTGAATGAGTTTCAGACGCGTCAGGCGGTTGGCGCAAGCCATCAGGATTTATTCAAACTGATATTAGTCGAGAACTCTATTTTAGGCAGTGTTGCCGCCGTATTGGGCGTGGCTGGCAGTCACTGGTTAATTGCGTGGTTAGCTGATCAAATGGCGTTGGTAGGCGAGGTATCAGCGACCATGAGTATAGCTGCGGCAGCACTCAGTGCAGTATTGATTATATTGGTTGTCACGTTGTTGGGTAGTGTGCCGTTTGCGATTATGAATAAAAAGGCGGCATTCTCGCGCGCCAGAGGTCACGGCAAGAGCCGCTTTCAGCAGTTGCTTGATAACGGCAATATGGTTGTTCAGGTCGGATTCTCGTTCATTGCGATTACAGCAACGGTCGCGTTGTGGTTGACTCAAGATGCGCGTTTATCATCGGTGCCAATGGATAGCGAAGTACAGCAAATTACTTATGCTAAGGCGGTGACAGAGTCGTCTCAGGTTATTGTGCTTGATGAGTGGCTTAAAGATACAGCGAGTTTAGATTTTGAAACGGCATTTTCAATGAAGTCGGTGGTTGAGTCCGATTTGAGTGCTATTAAAGTTGACTTAGAAAACCCCAACTCTCCGAGTGCGAGCACTATGCAAATCATGGCGGTATCTAAAAGCTATTTGTCGCTGCTAGGCGCGAACGTTTTAACAGGCTACCGGGATCCTGAGCAAGGTAACCGAGTGGTCATTAATCGATCGGCAGCGCTGGCTTTGGGGTTCGACAACCCTAACGAAGCCGTTGGCCAGCGTATTTATATTAAAAACGCCCATAGTTTTCGGTTGTCTGAAGGAGCACCCATTATTATTCGGGGCGTTATCGAAGATTTACCCCACGAAAGCTTGAATCAGAGAGCCTCACCCGTGGTCTACAACTTGGCGGTGAGTAGCGTTATTGCCCCTTATCAGCTTAGTTTTATTGCGCGTGGTGATAATGTTGCGCTGTTACGGGCTTGGTTAGATGGCAAGTCAGACGCCAGTGAGGGCGTCTTTAAGGTGAGTCAACAAGCTTCTGTAGGTGAGTTATTGCAAATGCAAGATGAACAGTGGTTTAAACTGGCTAAGCTAGTGCTTGTGTTGACCGTGCTAGTCTGTGGCTTAGCAGCAACAGGGGTGTATCAGCATTTGATGGCTTATTTGATTGAGCGCAGCCGTCGCTATGCGATTATGCAAGCGGTCGGCGCGCAGATAAATGATGTACTTGTTAGCATTGTCCAATCGCTGCTGCCTAAAGCCCTATTGGGACTGCTGTTAGGCGGTGCGGCGCTGATGAGTTTGAACAGTTGGTTCGCTGACGAATTTTATGCCCCCTTGGTGACCGCTCAATCGCTGGGTTGGAGTCTTTTAGGTTTTTCGGTATTGCTTTTGTTGAGCTGCGCCCCAGCCCTTTATCGACAGCTGTCCCGTCCTATTTCCCACGCTATGGCATAGACCGCGCCTTGGCGCGACATCAGGTGTGTCCCGTGCGCCCATGGCGTATGCTCCAGAGATAGCCGATTATGCCGAGAATGGGGCCCGGCAGGAGAAGCCAGACAGCGTTGAGCTGAATGCTTTCAAATAGCCGAGTAATAAAGGCAATCGATACGATGGTGATTGCAAAGCCAATGGCGTTTTGAATAGCCAATGCGCCCCCCACTTGATCCGCTGGGCAACTTTTTGCAGATAATGCTGAAAATTGTGGCGAATCGGCAATAACGCTGGCGCCCCAGATAAGCAGTAAAGCCCACAGCGCGTATGAGCCCAGCTGCTCGGCAAGCACTACAAAGGCAACGATCGATATTCCTGATATGCCCAACGTAGTAAGCGCCACGGCCTGACTACCTACTTTATTGGATGCCCAACCGCCGACTATACAGCCGACCGCACCGGCAGCAATGATAAAAAAACTGATAGATGAAATGGTTGCCGAGGTTGATTGCGCTCCTAACAGCGTTTCACTCACTAGCAAAGGAATTATCGTCCAAAACGCATAAAGCTCCCACATGTGCCCAAAGTAGCCAAGTGCCGCGGCCCTAAACCGAGGTCGCCCAAAAATGCCCAGTATCGCCAGCCGTTTTTTACTCACGGGCTTACCGGAGATAGCGTGTGGCCCATCGCCTAAAAGCGCAATGAGTATTGCTGCGACTACAGCAAGTAGAGATGAGGTACTGACTATCCATTGCCAGTTAAAACTTGCACCCAGCGCCTTTAACCCATGCGGTAATGCGGTACCTAAGGTTAGCATTGCAACTAATAAAGCAAGGGCTGCGCCGGTGCGCTCTGGCGCCCAGCCAACGATTAGCTTCATTCCCATGGGGTAAATACAAGCGAGTGATAATCCCACGAAAAACCGGAATATAATTGCAATAGCGAGTCCATCGCTTGACCACGCAAACAAGGCGTTAAAACAGGCACCTGCGAGTGCACCGACGACAAATATGTGACTGGCATGAAAACGATCGGCGAGACCTGAAAAGGCGAGCATGAGGGTGCCGATAATAAACCCGAATTGAACCGCATTGGTCAACCAACCAATATCACTCGGCGTTAACTGCCAGGCACTCATTAAATCAGGTGCGGCGCTGTTGGCGCTAAACCACAGCGACGTACCCAATAATTGTGCGATAGCAATAATCAGGACTTTCAAGTCACGCGCTCCGTTCGCCAAGCGCGCACGCTAAATTTACCAACGGCATCGGTTTATAAAACTTGAAACCTTGTAAGTAATGACAACCACGCGTGCTGAAGTAGTGATGTTGGATTTCGTCTTCAATACCTTCTACCACAATGGTTTTATCAAGCTGTTGCGCCATAAAGATAATTGAATCAACCAACGGGTACTCTGTATTGTCTTGCGAAACTTGATCGGTAAAGGACTTATCGATTTTTAGAATGTCGATAGGCAAATCGCTCAAGTAAGACAAGCTACTATAGCCTGTACCAAAGTCATCGATAGCGACCTGGATGCCGGCCTCATTCAACGTGGTGAGTTTTTGTTTTACGAGCTTAATATCTTTTGCAACGACACTCTCGGTGAGTTCTGCACATAAGTCAGCGGGAGCAAAGTGATACGTTTGGCAAAGCTGAATAAGGTCTTGTGCGATATCGGTTTGATGAAACTGCTGTACCGAGAGGTTGAGCGACAAGTTAATTTCATACTTTTTGCATAGTGGTGCCATATCACGAATCGCTTTTGTCATAACAAACTGACTGAGTTGAGTTATTTGCCCGGTTTGCTCGGCCACTGGAATAAACTGGCCGGGTGAAATAAAACTACCATCTGACTGGGGCCAACGAGCGAGCGCTTCAACACCTTTTATCGCACCTGTCTTAGCATCAACAATCGGCTGATAATGAACATCGAGTTGATTATTATCGAGCGCAATTTGTAAGCGATTACGAAGGCACAGTGCCTCGTGATAGTGTCGCGCCATCGCTTCTTGATACAGCACATAATGATTACCACCGAGCTGCTTGGCAAAGCTCATCGCGACGTCGGCTCGTTGGATGGCATCCTCGGCATTGGTTTGACGATTTTCGATGCGGTAAACGCCTAAACTGGCTGTCACATGCAGAGAGAACTCGTCGACACCGATCTTTTCACGGACCGTTGCCAGTATCTGGCGGCAATAATCTTCGATATCAAAGTCTTTTACTGTCTTTATAAACACAATGAATTCGTCACTACTAAAACGCGCCACTTTGACAAACTCGGGCTTGTTATCGAGTAATCGACGTGCAATGGTTTTGAGTACGAGGTTCCCCGTGCTTTGACCTAAACTATCGTTAATCGGCTTAAAGCCATCAAGGTCGATAAAAATAACCCAACCAGAGTGACCGTGATTGTTTAGGTGATTTTGGATGTAACATTCAAGGTACGAGCGCCTATACAAGTCAGTGGTACCGTCGTGTTGAGCGATATAACTGAGTTTGTCTTTTTCTGCACGTAAGCGAGTATTGGTAAAGAAAGCGAAGGTCAGAACTACTGCGAATACAAACCCTGCGAAGTACACCATGAGACTGGTTTGCGCCGCAATGAGAATCGGGTCGCTCATGGTAACAAAGTCGCCCATCTCAAGAATTTTGTTAATTTGACGCGTTGATACATAGGTCCATAAGCAGGCTAGGAAAAACTGCGTGAGTGAAAGCGTCAACCAACTGGTTGGCGATAGCATCGTGTAGTTGTATTCGTCAGACCATTCCATGGCTAATAGGGTTGCGGATACGACGGTGATAACAAAAGCACACAGAGAGATTTCGAATACATTGGATTGGCTCGCTAAGCTGGCGTTCATGGTGAACAAGCAATAGAGGTCGAATAAGCCGACCACAAGCCCAAACAGGCTGGTGGCTAAACCCAATATACGATAAAGCCCAGCCACTTTGAATACACAAAATGTCGCCCCCGCCATTAGGATAAATAGCCGCATGGTGAGGGGGGGCATGCCGTTCGACAGGGCCAGTGTAATTGATTCTGAGAATAATAAGATGATGCCGAAGCCGAAGAGCACAAAACCGGCTGTTCGAGTTATCCAATACTTTTGTAGTACGTAACCAAAGTAGATCGCACTGACAAGGAAGCCGGCAATAACACATGTAGCGGACAGTAGTGGGAGTTGGCTCGGTGGCAGAAAGTGTGGCTGTACCAGCGTTGCTATTGCGCCAAATAACGTTGCCACCGCGACGTTGATAATGACCGAAGCTGAAATCGTCCGTTTTATTTGCATAGTCACTTTTAAATTTACGTCAAAGCTAAATGCTAATCGATTTCAGTTGATATGACTATACAATTGTTAATCATGTACACACCCCGTGTGGTAGGTCGCGCCTTGGGCGCGACATATGGATCTGGTCGTGCGCAAAATGCGCACGCTACGTCGCGTGTGGGGCATCACCCCCGTGTGGTAGGTCGCGCCTTGGGCGCGACATATGGATCTGATCGTGCGCAAAATGCGCACGCTACGTCGCGTGGGGGCATCACCCCGTGTGGTAGGTCGCGCCTTGGGCGCGACATATGGATCTGTTCGTGCGCAAAATGCGCACGCTACGGTGTGAATTGTGGGGTGTTTTGGTCGAGCACGTGGCGCGGGACGTTACCGAGCACGTCACCTTCAACGATGATTTTGTGATCAGGAAGCTCTTGCCAGACACCGTCAACGACAAGTTTCGAGAAACTATCTGGTTGGCAGTCACTGGTCATCGACAGCACGATGTATTGTTCGCGTGCAAAGGTGATGGTTGACCACGGCGAGCCATTATTTAGCTTCAACTCACAAGTTGCTTCTCCACTACTGACTAACACCATGCGCTGAGCGAAGTGCTGAAGCTTGTCTAGGTTTTGATTAAGCAACTCTCCACTGATGCGGTCTTCAGGCATCCAGCTCTGATTCAATGCGAGCAGATCATGGAAAGTCAATTGCCATCGAACCTGTATGCCGTCAGCTCGGGCTTTAAGATTAATAAATGAAGTGCTAAACGTATGTGCCTGACTCGCTGGCGTCACACCCACTAATAGAACAAGGCAAAACAAAGCTAAGCGAAGTGTATTCATGGTGCTGACTCCTGATGAGGTTGAAGTGCTTTAGCTGCAGAGAGTAAACGGTAATCGAAGGGCTCCTGTGCAACCTCAATGTTTTGTTGCGCCCAATAAATAGCTTGCTCGGCATCGGGCTCAACATAGGTAAAGTAGTAGGCAATGTCGGCGCTGTGCAGCTTTTCTCCACGCATGACGCGCAGCTGCATGCGCTCGCGTGCGTAGTCTTGCCAGCAATGACCTTGTTGATTACGCTTTTCGGCCCAAGCGAGGCGGATAGTGATGCTGTCGACAGGAGTTTGCTGACAGTCAAGCATGAGCGCTGCGGGCACTTGCGTATCGGTATCCCATAAGTAGCTGTCTAAGCGCCTCTTCTTATCAACCACATTGAGTGGCGTTGGCATGGCTGCGGTCCATCGTTGTGCCGCTTGAAAATCATCTAGCAACAAAGCTTGTTCGGTTAAGATTTGTAACCGCCAATGCGCTATCGCAGATTGTGCCTGCATGGGTTGTTGTTCGTGTAATTGTTTTAGCCGTGTGTAAGCGCTTTGCAGGTTTCCCGCTCGCCCTTGGACTTCAAGTAGGCAGGTTGAAACAACGCCCAACGCGGCGCTGCCCATTAAGTCGGTGCAATGCTGTTTGGCATTGTCTGTTTCGTTTAAGGTGAGTGCAATGCGCGCCAACATCAGCTGAGCTTGCGCATCGCGAGGCGATTGCTCAAGTACTCGGTTGAGGATCGTACGAGCTTGGGCAAAGTCATGTTGGTATTGAAGCGTATCCGCTACCGCGATAAGCCAGTCGCGCTGGCGGTGATTAGCGCCTACCTTAGTGATAAATTCATTCGCCTGATTAAGATAATAGTGTCCCTGTTCAACACGCGCTTCTCTTAGGTATTTACTTAATAATTCAGCAGCTAAACGGAGTTCATTAGGATGCTGTTGGTAAGCCGTTTCAGCTTGTGTGATATCGGTAGGTACTGTGGCAGCCTGAGGCTGCCACAGTACGTCGCTTTGATCCGATGGTGCGCTGAAAAGGCCCGACATCAAAATCAATGCGCCTAACATCATTGTTGTCCCTCCGATACCAGATCGGCGAACTCTGCTGTGTCTGCCACATCGCCAGTAAACTCACGGCCATTGACCGATAGTGGCTGTGCGCGCTCATCTTGATTAAATGCATCGCGCACATACGCTGCAGTCGACACGGTTTGTGCTTCAACCGTAATCATGACATCACCGGTATCACTGAACTCACCGTCGGAGACGCTGTAACTGAACATCGCGGTGCCGGTATACTCCATTGGCGGCGTGTAGTTAAAAGAACCATCTGGGCTGACAGAAAGCTCACCGACGTCGACTTCTGAAGCCAACGAATAGGTCAATTCGTCGCCGTTGCCGTCGAAGCCCTTTAACTGCTCCATTAAAGTGGTATCCGCCTCGACCATGTAGTTAGCGTCACGCGCTGCTGGCGGCAAGTTTTCGTCACTGTCGCCACCGCAACTGGCGAGAAGCACCGTTGCGGCTGCGATCGAGAGTGTATGTAATTTTTTCATCATGTATCCCTCCTTAGCTTACTGGTTCGGCGAACCTGCAATGGGGGTTTTCAAGTAAGGGAATTGCGTATCCACGTAGCTCGCGTCGATTGGCGCGCCATCGGTAAACGGTACGTTACCCACGGGTGCCTGATCGGGCGTACAGAATCCGAGGTTGGTGGGCTCACCGTTGACTGGGATGTCGTGGCAAAGCGCTCCCATGACGACACGCAAAGCAATATCAACTACATCATCACCTGGGCGACGTCCGTTCGGGAAACCTGCTAAATCATCACCAGCTACGCCAAAGGCGGACTGTTGGTCGGCCGGTGTCGCTGGAATAGCAGTATTCAAACGCAACATCTCGGAAGCGGTGACGGTGGACTGTTGGTTAACCCCTTCAAAACCAGTCAAGAACGCGGCCACGAGATCGGTACGCGGATAATTGCTCGGTGCAAGTGAATCGATGTTGGTACCTAAAGTGGCGTTCACCGGCTCGTTGAACAATACATCTAAAATGACGGGTAACGTCGGGTGTGTCACATAGTCGGCAAACTGACCATCTTCACTGGGGTGCGCTGAGTTAAAGGTGTCTTTATCGTCTATCCCAATAACGAGCTCATTTACCAGAGGTGCACTTAAACGTGAGACTTGCACTAACGCACCGCCGTTCACTTCGGGTTTTTCGAAGTTCGCATTCGGGTTCTGTAGACGCGCTTGGGGTACATGGGCGGTTGTCCACGCTCCTACAACGCCGTTACCATCGCCAGTCACACAACTTTTCGGTAGCTCAAGTGCGATAGTATTCACATTTTTGTCTGCGAGGTCATCATTGGCATCACTTTGTTCGATACCGCCCGGAAAGGCGTCGGCTTCGATGGGTACATAGTTGACCAAGTCAAAGGTTTCGCCCAGGTTGACTACGAATGGGTCTTTACGTTGACCAACAAATAAACGACCGGGCGCAGAACAATTGGGGATATTGATCTCGTAAACATATTGGTTGGCATAATCAGCGTAGCCAGAAGTACTGCCAAAGGTTTTTTCACCGACAAACGCGATGGGCTTGGTGAACGCTTCAGCGCCGCCCGTCGTGGTTACTGGCGAGGACATCCCAGACATTTGGCCACCGCTAACGACATTAACGCTGTACTGCTCGTTAAAGTTGAGTGCGCTTTGGTCCATTGCCGAAACTTGTCCGATGAACTTAAGCGGTACGCTGACATTTTTATCGCCCACTGGCAGCTTAACGCCCCCATTAGGCAGGGTATGGTCGAAGCGGAACTCAAAGGTCAGATCCTCTTGGGCATCACCGTCACTATCAAAGTGGATCGCGTAGACGGCGGCTGGATCCATGGCAAAGTAGTTTGGACCGCCATAAGCATCCTGTAAGGGTACATAGTTGGCTATGGCAGTGATGTAATCTTCGCGCCCTGGTTCATAACTGTTAAACAGATAAAAGTCAGTGGAATCAAGCGCAGGAAAGCGCGAAATATTCGGTGCCTCGCGGTGGCTCGACGCATTCGCATCTAGGGTGGTTACCACACCTACGGCCGATACGGTTAGAGCGACAGCGCCGGCAAGCGCTGAGTGTTTAAATGCTGTGTTTTTCATAACAACCCTCTCTGGTTTTTATAGGTATTCATCACCTATCCGAACCAGAGCGGGTTTTGGATGCAAAAAATCTAAATTTTTTTTACAAAGTTATAATATCTGTTGTGTAGAGTACCGGCCCCGTAGGCGCTCCGGTCGTGGAACCGCCTGTCGGCTCTAGGCTGACTGCAAGCGCTCCGACGCGAGCTAACTGAAATTCAGCCGGTGGATTCAATGCCGTTGGTTGTGTTGACTCGGGTAACAAACCGAGTGACACAGGGGCGCTTCCATCCTTCGGCAACATCCAAAGTTCATAGTCTCTATCATCACGCGATTCAACATTGGCTTGAGCAGTGGCTTGAATTTTGTCGGGCTTCACATTGAGTACCCACAACGTACGTTGCTGTTCGCTTTGAATCAGCGCGATACGTTCACTCGGAGGCGCCTCGGGCGTTTGAGTTTGCAGTTGCACAACCACGATCATCAATACCGCGGCGGTGACTGCCGCTAAACCGCCAAATAGACGCCAAAAAGGAGCGCTATTTTGAGATGGCTTAAATAATGTTTGCTGTATTTTTCGCCAAACTTGAGGTCGGGGTCTCATCGGGCTCAGTTGCTCGGTAAGTCCGTTAAGATGCTGTTCCCAAAGCGTCACTTGCTGAGCAATACGTGGTTGCTGGCTAATGAGATAACGAAAGCGAACCCGTGCTTGGCCTCGCATGAGACCGATAACATAGCGGTGAGCGAGGGTATCGATAAGTGTATCGTTTTGGTAATTCATGATTGCAAACACCTCTTCAAACTATCCAAGCCTCGGCGTATCCAACTTTTGATTGAGCCTAGGGCTTCACCTAGATAATCGCTGACTTCGCGGTGGCTCAAGCCATATAAAAAGGCGAGGTGAATAGACTGTCGCTGTGAGCCGTCTAGATCCGACATGCAATTTTCCAGCTTATCGGCATCGGGTGCTGCTGTTGGTAAGTTCTCGCTAGCGCGCTGATCGAGTAATTGCTCGATATCCTTGCTGGTTAATGGTTGACGATGTGCGTGCCGCAGCATATCGATTGCGCGGTAGCGCACCATACTGGTTATCCAGCACATGACCGAACCCGCATCACTGCGATAATCCGAGGCGGCATGCCAGATTTTTAAGTAAGTATCTTGAAGCGCTTCTTCAGCGAGCGAGCGTTCCCGAAGGATCGCGTAGCTCACGCTCATTAGCTTGGGAGACGTAGCTTGATAAAATCGCTCAAACGCAGAGCTGTCGCCCAGCGCGATGCGATGCAACGCGTGTGAAAGTTCGTATTCAGTCATATATGCCCAATTGTATCTAACATTCAGATAACAACATAACAGACATTTTTGTGTGGGTCGCGTATTTTACTAATTGACCTTGTTAGCCTTCACATAGGGTGTCGCGGCCAGAGGCTTTGGCCCGGTATAACGCGCGATCGGCATCACGCATGAGCGATGATGCTTGAGGACTTTATCACCTGCTTCATGGCCGTATGTATCGTTCACTCGTTTAAAGTAATCGATATCCAGTAATACTAAGCTTAATAACGTGTTGGTAGGTAGACTTAAACGCAGCTTTTCTGCATTTTTGTAGAAGGCACGACGATTATATAGGTGCGTTAACCCGTCGGTGTCTGCTAGCCATTTGAGCTGTTTCAGGGCTTGTTGGAGTGCTTCTTCGGCTTCTTTTCTTTCAGTGATGTCGGCTGCTACTTCGAGCCGAACTAGACGATTATCATGCCAATTTATCAGTCGATCATGGCATTGATACCAACGATTGTTTCGGGTGTTTTTAAACTCCCAAACATAGCTTTCGCCATTGCTTGGCAACTGCCCGCTGGTGCAAAAGCTACAAGGACCAGACTGGTCTTTTTGCAATACTTGATAACAGCGTTTACCTTTGATCGCAGTAAAGTCCGTCTCACCCGCAATACTCGCGATCGCATATCGGTTCATGTAGAGAAGTTCGTATGTATCTATATCAGATACATAAACTACAGCATCTAAGTGGTTAAGAATGTTTTCTAGATCTGAAGAGGTTGACAAGGTTGGTGAGCTCATCACGTGATTGCTCCTCTAGCGACTAGATGCCACGAATAGCAAGTCAAGCTATGACTCTTTTTGCTTTTCAGCTTGAATCCGTTGATAAACTTCCTCGCGGTGAATATCGATCTCACGGGGCGCTTCGATACCTAGACTGACTTGCGTGTCGGTGGAACTCACAACGGTAATTTTAACATTTTCGTTAATAATAAGTGTTTCCCCGGCGCGTCTACTTAAAATTAGCATGGTCGTCCTAGTCTCATGTTTAATTATGAGCCACTACTATAAGCAAAAACTCAACAAAGTATGATGAATAACTGTTCTGAAAGTGATTGTCGTGTCAGTTAACGTCATAAATAGTACTGCTAATGAAATTAAATATAATAAATCGATGTGGTTAACTAACCGTGTAAAACTATGTAAGCGTTGTATGGCAAGGCGTGTGCGCCTTGTACCTCTCTACTAATAATGCTATTTTGTTGCGCCCATCAAGCTGATGAGAGTTGTAACACGTGGTTGATTTTTATACCCACAATGTGGATTTGCGCCGTTTGGAGAGGGTGACCGTTGAATATTAGACTGATTCTAACGGTACTACTCGTTACGATTATTGGCGTTTGGTTACTCGATAGCCCAACACAGAATACCGCATTGGTGCCCCAACCACTCACGCCTTTCAGTGCAGAGCTTGAAGCCGACCACGGTGAGCTGAGCGGTTTAGAGCGCCGTTATATTCGCTCTTCGCGCACCGGGCGTATCGTAAAGTTACAGAACGGACAAAACCTAACCACATTACTGGGTGGCCAAGGTCTTTCTCAACGTCAGGTTGCTTTATTAGCGATGAGCGCTGAACCTATTATCGATCTGGGTCAGTTGCAAACCGGAGTGAACATTGAGATCAGTCATCCCAAACCGGGTCAGCACCGCATTCGCTTAGCACGGGAATATGGTGAGTTGGTGCAAGCGACTTACGTTGAGGGTGATTGGCACGTTGAGCTATTGCATGTGCCCACCGAGCAACTCGCCGAAGAACACGACTTGGTTATTCACAATAGTCTTTATCAAGATGCTGAGCACAATGGTATCCCTAACGGAGTGATCAATAGTTCGGTGATGGCACTCTCGCATTTCGTTGATTTTCAGCGTCAGGTGCAGCCCGGCGATCTGATGGAAGTGCGCTTTGAGCGAACTGAAGTGACTTCATTTAAGTCATTGTTCAGTCATTTGCAAAACCCGCTTCTGTTAACCTATTTACGCTTTACCAACTCGGGCGAAGATTATCGCTTGGTGCGCTACAAAGGTGCATTCTATTTTCCCGATGGGCGTTTGGCACAAAGCTTTTTGTTGAAAACGCCGCTCAATGGCGCGCGACTTTCATCTTATTATGGTAACCGTCATCATCCTGTACTGGGCTATGATCGCATGCATAAAGGAATTGATTTTAGCGCACCGATAGGCACCCCGATAATGGCAGCTGGTCGCGGTGTGGTTAAGCGTGCGAACCGCTATGGTAGCTTTGGTAATGCGGTGGTCATCGATCATGGTGATGGTTATGAGACCTTATACGCGCATCTGAATGATTTCGCTGATGATCTGAAGCCGGGTAATCATGTAAAGCAGGGCGATGTCATCGGCTATTTGGGTAAGACGGGTTTGTCAGCAGGTCGACATTTGCATTACGAAGTACACCATAATGGTCGTGCGATTAATCCGTTAGATATAAAAGCACCCGCTCAAGCGCGGCTGCAAGGCGCTGCGCTCGAGGGGTTTAAACAACAACTGGCACAACTTAAATCCGCGGACAGTCAATTAGCCAGCTTGGCGCCTTAGTAAGCGCCATCGCTGTAGGTTAATTCATAGCTGTGACTATAAATTTCTAAGATGTTGCCAAACGGGTCTTCCATATAAATCATACGGTAAGGCTTTTCGCCTGGATAATAGTAGCGGGGCTTCTCCATCCGTTTTTTACCGCCAGCCTCAACGATACGTTCTGCAAGCTCCTCTAAATTGGGATCTTGTACGCAGAAGTGAAAAATACCGGTTTTCCAGTACTCGAAGTTGTCCTCTGGGTTTTGCTGGTTATCAAACTCAAAAATCTCTACGCCTATACGATCACCCGTTGATAGGTGGGCAATACGGAATCGCTGCCATCCTTTTCCAAATACGTCGGTACACATTTCACCAATCGGACTCTGGTCTTCGGTAATTTCCGTGGGCTTCATTATTAGATACCAGCCGAGTACTTCAGTGTAAAACTTTACCGCTTTATCGAGATCCGGAACAGATAATCCAATGTGCGAGAAAGTTCTGGGAAATACGTTGCTCATTGCTACCTCCTGTGTTTTTGACGCTTGTAGGTTACAAAACAACCTGTCATTATGTGAAATTATTGTTTTTCATTAAGTTGATTACATATTGTTATGGTTAATCCAATTTGGTTACGTACGTTTGTGACCTTGGCGAATACACAACACTTCACGCGCACTGCTGAACTATTGTTTATGACGCAGTCGGGGGTGAGCCAACACATCAAGAAGCTCGAGCAGCAGCTAGAGATCTCGCTTATTGTGCGGCATCATCACGCATTTGAGTTAACGGAGGCAGGGCAGCGTTTACTACTGACGGCGTCGGACTTGGTAGAGCAACTGGAATCTTTGCCACAGTGGATATCAGAGGACCCCGATGACCGTGGAGAGGTCAGGGTTATGTCGCCTGGGAGTGTGGGGTTGAAGTTATACGATGCTTTGCTGACGTTACAAATGGATGTTCCAGATTTAGTCATCGATTATCGCTTTGCGCCTAATGCGGACATTGAGGCTCGTGTTACTGACAAACAAGTGGATATAGGACTGATGACCCAAGCTCCGGTAACTGAGGGACTCCAATTTACGCAACTGAGTCAAGAGCAATTGCTGTTAATTACGCCGCCAATCACTCACGATATTGATTTCTCAACATTGCAAGGTTTAGGTTTTATTGATCACCCCGACGGTTATCATCATGGAAACTTGTTACTGAGCCAAAATTTTAATGAGTTCTCTCATATGAGTGAATTTAAAAAACGCGGTTTCTCAAATCAAATTAATTTAATTCTTGAGCCAGTTAAACGAGGTTTGGGTTTTACTGTGTTACCGGAGTTTGCGGTGGAGCAATCGCAAGGCGGCGAGTCTTTCAATATTCATCGATTACCACAGCCTGTGGCTGAACCCATCTACTGTGTGACGCGTAAAGGCCCGCAGCTGCCTAGTCGTATTTCGCGCGTGATGCGCCATATTGAAAGAAGTTTACACCACTAAGCAGGGTCGCGTGTGTTGGTAATAACTCCTGAATAAACGTACAATAATTGAAAAACTCATAACAAGCCGCTGAGGGGAGTGCACATTGGCGTTGCTGGCCGTTTTACCCGCATTAGTTTGGTTATTTGTTGGTTGTTTATTTCCGCACTGGTTACCTGCGTTGCCCCTCTCCACCGTTCAAGTTGTGAGCGGTGCTATTGGTGTGTTTTTACTACTTACTTTGTTTTTTCGACAGTGGCGATGGACGCACTGGGCACCGTGGCTGGCGGGTAATGCCGGCGCTTTTTATCTAGCCGAGCAAAGTGACACAGTCAATGCTCTGCCCATTTGGTGGGTATTATCGAGCTTGTGGTTGAGTTTCGCCCCGGTACCGTCGTTAAGAACATGGTCAGGTAAAGGCCTATTCATTTTATTACTTGGTTTGCCACTCGGTCTGTTATGGCCACCGTTAGGGGCGGGCATCGCTGCTTTGAATCCTTCGCATTGGTTAATGACCGCTACTTTGCGTGATGACTACCCGCAGTTAGCCTACGGGTTGTTTGTCTTGGCGATTGCGGGAACTTGGGCAACGTTCCTGATGTATCAAGTATCAGCCGCCTATCGGTGGGCGCAATGGGCAGCGTGGTTGGTCATGATGGCGCTGTTGTTAACTGGCTCTGCGCCAGATGCGTTGAGTTGGACTGTGATTGTGGCAGCGACGGGATTGATTGTCGCTTTAGCAGACCAACTGTTGCGTTTAGCTTATATTGACGAATTAACTGGCCTACCGCAGAGAAGAGCCTTAATGAGTCAACTGCAACACCTTAAGCGACGCAGTGCAGTATGTATGCTCGATGTTGATCATTTTAAAAAATTTAATGATAAGTATGGTCATGATGTTGGTGACCAGGTGTTGCGTCTGCTCGGGCGAATTCTTGCTGAGCAAAAAGGACTAAAAGCTTATCGCTATGGTGGGGAAGAGTTCACCTTAGTCTTTGCCCATAACGAGCAGGCGCGGTTAAAGACGCAGCTCGAAGAGGTACGCAAGGCAGTGGCGAGTTATCCGCTGTCGATACGTGATGCCAGCCGCCCCAAGCGTGGCAATGAAGGCAAGCAACAACGAGGTCAAAGTAAAGTCCAGAATAAACACGTTAAAGTCACCATCAGCTTGGGTGCCACAGTGCGGGCGAAAAACGATACCGCTGAGGCGATATTAAAGCGTGCTGACGAAAATCTTTACAGCGCCAAGAAGGCTGGACGTAACCGTGTTGTATTGCGCTAGATTTTTGCTCGGTGGATAATGCGACCTCGCTTTTCTAAAAGGAGAATGTTGTGCGACTAACTGTAACGGCCTTGGTAACCACTTTAAGTCTAACTTTATTGGGTGCCTGTAGTACAAAACCAAACCACGAGGAAAGCTCGGCATCGACCGTTTTGCCTCCTTCAGTAAAGTGGCAAACGCAAAGTAAAGAATACCCACTCATCACTCAAGCTATATACCGAGATGCAGCGTTACAGCTTATGCAGCGTGAGCTACCGACAAACTGGGTTGTGGTGATGGATGTCGATGAGACAGTATTGGATAACAGCGGTTATCAGGCCATGCTGAGTCAAACGGGACAATCGTATTCGACAGCGAGCTGGAATCAGTGGGTCAAAAGTAAACAGGCGAAACTGGTGCCAGGAGCGAGTGACTTTATTACGTCAGTGGTGAGTGCGGGTGGTAAAGTAGCCCTAGTGACTAACCGAGATAAGCAGTTAGATAGTTACACTTGGCAAAATTTAATGGCTGTGGGCCTGCCCATTAATGCCGACAATACGTGCTTGATGGGGCGCAGCCAAGCGGATAAAGAGGCGGTTGATGGGCAAGCGATTGTGAATGACAAAGATTTACGTCGCCAGCAACTATCTAGCGGCGATGTCGACTGTTATAGCCCCTCTGTGACGCCTGCGACCGAATGGTCACAGCCGCATAACATCGTGATGCAAGTAGGCGACAATATTGAAGATATTGCGAAAACTACACAAGCGTCTGCGGATCCGAGCGCCTTATTGCCTCGCTTTGGCAAGGATGTCGTTATTTTACCTAATCCGATGTACGGCTCATGGTAGGTCGCGCGTTATGCGCGACGCCAACGTTTGCAGCTACTGGGATTTGTTGACCACTACTTCCATGCGTCTATCACCAATAGTGAGCGTATTGGGTTTACCCAATTCGACCAACAGGGTGGGGCGCATCGGAATACCGTGCAAGTTAACAGTCGCTGTCACGCGGACTTGTTGGCTGTCATAAGGTTCGAGCATCAGTTCAATATCGTAAGTGGAATTGACGCTGACGGTAGCGGGCTGGTTCGCCTTGACCACCATTGAGGGCGCTCCGACAAGCTGGCCCGCTTGGTAAAGTTTGGTATCGACTCGGTAATCTGCATGTGCTGCAACAGAGGCGAGGAATAATGGTAGCGCGATAAGTGCTGACTTAATGAGGGGTTTCATTTTCTTTCTCCATCTAATCGATAACGCGCAGTGAGCGATATTCATCATAAGCAAACTGGTCGGTCATTCCGCTAATATAATCTTGAATTAAGCGACAGCGATAGTAGCGTTCCCAAAGTGGCGAAATGTTGGCATCGGTTGCTTTGAGATAAGCGCGCACGTGTTTACCTGATAGTTTATGACATAAACGGCTTGCTAGTGGATAAGCGCGTTGTATTTTAGCCTCTTCACGTACCAGTCCTCGAAAGTCTTTAGTAGAGAGTTTGAGTAACGGGGCATAGATATCGAGTAAGCCGAGAATAATGGTGTGACCGCGCAGCTCCTGTTGCTCGACTTCGGGTTGATTAAATACTCGTTTGAAGGCGAGGTTTTGCAGCGCTTCGCTAAGTCGGTGGGCAGGGCTGTCATCTTCGAGTAAGGCTTCATTAAAGTGACCATCAACCACAGCATCAAAATTGTCGATAAAGCGCTGTGCAGCGTGATTGACCAAAATATGGTGAACATAGACGCGTAGCCAGATAAAAAACTGATTGTCTGTATCAATGCTATCTTTTGCCGCGTAGTAGCTTGCTTTGGCTAAAATATCGTTCACTGAAATCGCTTTACCGCTGTACAGAAGTTCGGCTTTGTCGGGGTCGCCGCCTAAGCGGCTAAACTGCTCTCGAATGCCTTCGGCAACTTGTTCGCGGTTAAGAACGTGTTTTTCGACGGCATCTTCGAGATCCGCGATGCCGTAAGAAATATCGTCAGCCGCCTCCATAATGTAGCTTAGGAAGTGACGGTGCCCATGTGGGAGATCCAGTACTTGATAGAGATCGTTGATCAGTGATTGCTCGGCCAGATAATAGCCTGGCTTTTTACCCAAATAACTTAATGGGTCGCTTTTACTGGGCTTAGGGCGACTCGCTAATCGCGTGTATTTTAATACCGCCGCGACCTGTGTGTAGGTTAGGTTGAGACTCATCAATGAGTGAATTAAACGAATCGCTTGCGCGTTGCCTTCGAAACTCTGCAATTCACTTTTAATATCGGCGGCATCCGGCTCATTGAAACCGGCAAATAGTTCATTATTATGCGTCGCAAACCAGCTACTAATTGCCGCCTCGCCAAAATGACCAAAAGGTGGGTTGCCAATGTCATGCATGATGCACGCCATTTCGACACAGCTCTCCATGACCCGAAACAGTTCATGGGGAGAGGTGCCTTGTTCTTCTAACGTCTCAAAGTGGCGCGCTTGTTTAAGCCGCTCGCCGATCTCACGTGTTATATAGCGGCCGTTTTGTTGTACTTCGAGAGAGTGCGTTAAACGACTCCGCACCGCGGCATTGCGCTCAAGTGGGAATACTTGTGTTTTTTGTTGTAGACGCCTTACCGCCGCAGAATTTATAATCCGGCCACGGTCGCTTTCGGCGGCAATGATCCAATCTCCGGCATTGCGAGAATACGGACGGTCAGCTTTTAATCGGGCGACGAGACGAGTTAAATTCACAATGGCTCCACTATTGACTGAGTAGAGCCTTGTTGTATCAGCCGGATTAACGCGAAGCAAGCGCCAATTGTTAGTTGCACACGTCCTCTACCAGTGCTTTTAAACGCTTGATGCGTTTTGTATCGCCTTCACTTTCTGCTTTGGCGAGATCGATTTGTGCTTGTTGGCAGGCCTCGGACTTATCGGTTTTCATCCGCTCAATTTCATCTTTCTGATACTGCTCCATACCTTCAAGGCCGTTGTATTCATCCCGAGATTCGACCGAGCGGTCTTTTTGATAGGGTTCAGCTTGATGATTCTCACACGCTGATAGACTGGCGATCAGTGCCAATACAAACATGATTTTATTCATTGGACATCCTTGATTTTGTAATCTGATTCCTACAATATGGATGATTGTTATTTTAATGTAAACACTGTTTGAAGTGATCGTTCAGACATTTGCTCAGTGCTTACAAATTTAAATCGTTAAATAAAAACAACAATAATGTCGTATGTTGAACTTAAAAGTTTTAATAGTAGCGCTCAGCGCCATTAAATGGGAAATTAGCTTAGTATCCGGCGCGGTGTTTTTTACGCTGTTGTTAAGCGCTTATCATCTTCCTCTGCTTACATTAGCAACGTTGCTCGTTGGTCTCACCTTATTCACGCTGACCGCTTATATTTCTGTCAATTTATTCTTGCTTCGACGCAAGCTCATCAAACATAATCTCTACCAACTGTTTTTAGCGCAAAGTGAGCACGCAAAAGGAAAAGAGATTGCGGGCTTTTTTAAAGGTTATTGAAGCGCTTAGCGTACTGGAGGTTTTATGTCTGAACAGGAAAAGAGCACATGGGTAAAACGCGCTTTATTTGAACTATTTATTGTCTGTTTCCCTCTAATCATTTTTGGCATGGTGGTGCTTGCAGATGGCTCGTTTCCCACAATGGCTGGCTATATCATTGTGCAGTTGCTGACGTTAATAGGCTATATCGTGTTTAAGAACAAGTCGGTCAGTCAATAACGTTCAAAGGAAAATACCGTGCGTGAGTCGTAAAAACTGACAGATGCCACTTTGTTAACAATAAAGCAACATTTTACTACACACCATAATTTTTGTTATAACGGTGACCTTTCGCTATTTTTGAACGTATGATTCAAAAATATTAAATTGTTTTAAATCCAGCGATGGGTGTCGATGTGAAGAAAAAGCAGTATGTAATCGGTGTTATTGTTTTTCTAATTTACTCTGTGGTCATCTATCAAGCCACGAGTACAGTGGTTGGTTTGCTTAAAGAACGCGAACTTACCAAGCAGAACGAACGACTTCGCGAAGTCGTGTCTTTGGCAAAGTCAAAGTTAGAGGCCGAGTTATTTCGCGACGTCTTTTTGGCTGACAGCTTAGCCACTGTGATCACAATCGACCCGCAACTTGCCATACAGAATTGGACAGAGTTAGGTGAAAAGTTGATGAGCAAGTCAACTCATGTGCGTAACGTGGGTATTGCACCTAATGATGTTATTTTACTGAACTACCCTCCACAAGGTAATGAGCGTGCAATAGGTCTTGATTTCAGGTCAACCCCCAACCAATATCGCACCGTCTTAAAAGCACGTGAATTACAAGACGTGTTCTTATCTGGTCCACTCGAGCTTGTTCAGGGTGGTAAGGCTGTAATAGCGCGTTTTCCTGTTTTTAATGACTATCCGGTGAACAACGATTACTGGGGGAGTATCAGTATAGTTATCGATTATCCTTCGCTGATGGAGGTTTCAGGGTTTGCCGACTTGAGTGATGAACCTGTAGCCATTCGAGGTGTTGATGCCGAAGGGATGGAGGGCGCGGTGTTTTTCGGTGACCAGCAGATTTTTGAAGGCACCGACTTCACTTCGGTCATTAATATCCCCAATGGTGAGTGGGTCGTTGGTGCTCAGTTTGATACAGAGATTCCGGTCACTTTGTCTCGGCAATTAATGGCACTGCGTATTGGTTTGCTAGTGATTGGCTTTCTAATATTTGCGGCCGTTTTCGCGCTCTGGCGATCTTATCGTGTGGTGCGTAGGTTTGCTCATGAAGATGAGCTAACTGGCTTATATAACCGCCGTTTTATTATGGCTCATTTAGATAAGTTAACGGAGCTTAATCAGGGGCGACAAGCCTTTGCTGTTGTAAATATTGATCTCAATGGCTTTAAAGAAGTCAATGATACTTATGGGCACGAGGCAGGTGATCAATTACTGAGATTGGTCGCTAATGAAATCCTCAGCGGCGTGCGAATGACTGATATCGTCGCACGGTTAGGTGGCGATGAGTTTGTTGTCATTATGCATCGCATTAAAAGCGAGGAAAGCGCGCAACGGTTAGCTGAGTCGTTACGACAGAAAATCGAACAGCGCACGTTAATATGGGGCAAAGCAAGTATCCGTCCGTCGCTCAGTATTGGCGTCGCGGTCTTCAATGCGCCTGAAAGTAGCGTTAAGGATATCCTTATTCGCGCCGATCAGGCGATGTACCGAGACAAAGCCAATCAACGGCCCGTTTAGTCATTGTCATCTGATTTGAAGTTGCCTTGGCTCTTGCCAAGTCCTGCGCTGATTGTCAATTGCAGAGCATCAGCCGGCTTCATATCGATCGATTGAACGCAATCTTTTGGCACCATAATCATGTAACCACCGACGTTGTAGGCCATTGGCAGGAATACGGCGACATGGTCGTCTGGCATGATATTCACTAACTTATCGTTTTTGTCTTTTGCTTTTTTATCACTGCGTTTGGTGACGATACCGATCAGTTGCATTTTACTGCCCGGCATCGTCACTAGCACGACGGACTCATCGGCAAAGTCTTTGCCCTGCATCATATCGAACACATCGTTAATGGTGCCGTATAGGTTGCGCAGGAGGGGCAACTTGTTCATCAACTTACCTGGTAATTGCCAAATGGACTGCAAAAACGACCACTGTGAGGTGAAACCAATGAGCACTGCAAGTAATAGAAAGCTAGCAAACGCGAGCCCCGGAAAGTAATAGCTCTCGCCTAACAATGCTTTCCAAATCGGGCTCAACCAGGTCTCTACTGTGACCAGCAACCAACGCGCTAACATGATGGTCACGATAATCGGTAGCAGAATGGCTAACCCTTTGAGGAGGAACTGGAAAATACGTTTCATAACTGGGTGACTTCCTTAATTTGTAGACCATTCGATACTAATGGCTAATCAAAATTGTTCATTATACGTAGTACACTGACACTACTTAGCTCGTTTTGGCAAATATTAAGGTGTAAATATGACACAGATTGCATTTTTAGGTTTGGGTGCGATGGGTATTCGCATGGCGCAGCATCTCATTGATGCCGGACATTCTCTGACGGTTTGGAACCGCACTGAATCCCGAGCTGAGCCGTTGCTTGAACAAGGCGCGCAATGGGCTAATACACCGGCTGAGGCAGCACAAGGTGCCGAACTCGTGATTGCGATGGTGCGCGATGATGATGCATCGGCAGCGGTTTGGTTGGATGAGCAAACCGGCGCTTTTAAGGGCATGGACAACGATGCGATTGCGATTGAGAGCTCGACCTTGTCAGTGGATTGGGTAAAAGAGCTGGCACAGCACGCTCAACAACGCGGTAAACAGCTAATTGAGGCGCCCGTATCAGGCTCGCGTCCGCAGGCACAGAATGCAGAGTTAGTTTATTTAGTGGGCGGTGATGTCCATTTGGTAAAACGTGCCGAGCCGGTGTTATCACTGATGGGTAAAAAAGTGAACCACACCGGTGAGATGGGCTCCGGCGCGCTTGCCAAATTAGTGACTAATACCTTAATGGGTATTCAGGTAACGACGATTGCAGAGTTGATTGGCATGCTCAACCGCCAAGGGCAAGACCCGGATGCGATCCTCGAGGCGGTTTCGACGACACCGGTATGGAGCAAAACCGCAGGTATCGTGCGCAAATCCATGGTAAGCGAAGCGTATGATCCTCAGTTTCCAGTTGATTTGATTGAAAAAGATCTGGGCTACTGTTTGCAAGCAGCCGACCAAGTCGCGCCCATGACCTCAGCAGCACGCACGGTGTTTAATGAGGCGCAAGAGCAACAGTTGGGCGAATGGAACATGACGGTGGTCGCCAAGCTTTATGAATAGCAGGTGTACCGGCGACTTCGGTTAAGAAGTCGCTGGTTTTTTCTGTAACGCCCAGCTTTGCCATATCAGTGGCGCAACAATCATCGCTGAGCCGATATAAAAGTTAAGCCCCGGCTGTTCAGCAAAAAACACCATACCAATCGCAACGGCGCCAATCAGACCTGTATATTCGGCGCTGGTGACTTTTGCGCTATCGACCGCCCGATAAGCGTAAATACAGGTAGCAGCATAAATCATAATAAACAGTGTTGAGCCAGTGGCAAATAACATACGTTGCCATTCAAACACTGCACCTTCCCAAATTGCCATCGCAATGCCAACTGGAAGTCCCAGCAGGTTGGTTAGGAACAAGGTCTGTAAAATACCGTGCTCGCGCGGCAGCTTCTTGATCAGTAGGTTATTAACGGCCAAGCTACCCGCCACCAGTAACGCCGCGACGGCAAATGGGTTAAATTCAGTTGGGTTCACAATAATGAGCACGCCTAGCATGCCCAGCCCGACAGTGACTGTACTGTGCCATGTAACGCGCTCTTTAAATGCCATGCGTGCGATGACGACCGTCAGCATGGGCGCTGCGTAAAATAACGCATTGGCAGTAGCAAGCGGCAGAGTGGTGAGTGACAGTACCATCAAAGCGGTGCCGAACAGCCAAATGTGCGCGCGCGCTGCATGCCAACGCAAACCTTTGGGTGCCAAGCTTTCGCCACGCAGTTTGATAAATGGCAGAAGGATGAGCACTGCACTGACTTGCCGTAATAAGACAAATTGAAATGGCGCATCGAAGCTGTCCAACATCTTAATCAGTGAGTCCGATAGAATCGCCACATTATTGCCTAACACTAACCATAACACTGCAGCAATTAACGCTTTATCCATGATGAACCCCCTGATGATTTGTTGAAGATGGGGTTAGGATAAAACCTGTTTGATATTATTAAAAATGATATTAAAATCTAATAACTATGAGTAATTTAGATACTAATGTATGAGTGTACCTTTTAGAGCGATCCATTATTTTGCCATGGTAGCTCGCCGTGGCAGCTTTTCTAAAGCCGCTGAAGAGTTATTCGTATCGCAAAGCGCCGTGAGTCACCAAATTAAACTGTTAGAGGAGCGGTTAGGGCAAGCTTTGTTTATTCGTAAAGGGCGGCAATTATTGCTCACCGCAGCGGGTGAAGCTTTTTACCAAAATATCGAGGAGCCGCTCGCGCAAATAGAGCGTGAGTTTTCGCAACTTCAGCACGGTGATGCAGGATTTGTGCGTCTTGCTTCTTATGGTTCATTAGCGGTTAAGTGGTTAATCCCAGCGGTTGATCGTTTCCGGCAACGCTACCCAAATGTTGATTTAACACTCACCATGCTCACCGAAGATGGTGGATTCGAACGCGCGTTAGCGGATTGCTTTATAACCACCCAGCCCCCTAAGAGCGGTTTTGAAGTGACCCATTTATACGACGAATATTTATATCCGTATTGCTCTTACGACATTCGGGCGCGGCTAGACGAACTGCGCGATCCAAGTGCTTTACTCGCCTTTCCATTACTCTCAGCCACTTATACGTTTGCCCATGCAACGCCTGGCTATGATTGGAAAATGTGGTTTAAACAAGGCGGGAAGCGCTTACCTAACAATGCCAAGGTGCATCATTTTAGTCATTTATTACTGGCAGCTGAAGCTGCTAAACATAGCCACGGTATCGCGCTATTGAATGAGTTTATGACGACCCAGCGGGAGCGTGAGCAAGAGTTAGTCAGGTTACCGATGCATGGACTTAAAACGGGCGATAGCTTCTATTTCGTGGTGCCGAGTACGCTTTCCAATCGCAGTTCTATTCAAGTTTTGAGAGATTGGCTTGTCGAACTGTGTCAATCGCAACAAGCCATCAGTGCCTATTAACGGCGCATTAAATCAGGCTGCGAGTCCCAGTCGATTTCCTTACCGAGCTCGTTGGTTGGAATAGAGTCACGCACAGCGAAACGTTTAGGTAGCTCATGCGGTTCAAGCTTATCGGCAAGCCACGTGCGTACTTGTGCGATCAAGGTTTCTGACTGACCTGAGCGTTGTTCTGGGTCGGCTATCAGCAGTGCTTTTAGGGAGTGGCTTTCTTCAGCATGATTAAGGCGCACGCGTGCATCACTGATATTGGGATGTTGGCGGATTACTCCAGCGATAGTTTCCGGGTGGACTGACTTACCGCAGATTGAAAGCGTATCGTCATTGCGTTTTAGCGGCTCAAATAGACCAGGACCATGCCACTGGATGCTATCAGGTAAGTCAATGAGTTCGCGCGAGAGATTATCCATTAATTGTTCTTTGCCTTGCTTGATCCAACGCGGCAATAGTTGGTAAGGCTGATTAGGAGCATTGCGAATACCAACGCCAGCGGTTTCGGTACTACCATACACCTCAAATACACTGTTGAGTCCATTACGAGTCAGTGCGTTCAGTACTGCAGGTGCACAGGGCCCTGTTGAGCAGATGGCATTGGCGGCCTGAGGAAAGACCGTGTCCATCTGTACAAACTGTTCAAAAGCGGCGGGAAATCCAATCAGCAGATCATTGTTTTTTAGCTGCTGGGCTTGGGTTATTGAGAACGCCTTTAGGCCTCTCACGACCGGAATTTCGAGTAGCTCGGGTACGAGTACTGAAAAAATAAAGCCGTAGATATGGTGAGGTGGGACAAAACTAACGACGCGCTGAATTTCGACATCATGACGCTTAATAAAATCAATAAAAAATTGTGCTTCGGCGAGCAGCGCCATCCAATCATGGCGGTGATGTGACACCTGTGCTACCGAACCTGAGGAGCAAAACGTAATATCGAGTCGATGATCTTCCCGACTCGTTTCTATCACTTCTGCCCATTGTTGCAAGGTTGAAAAACGCAACAGATAATCTTCTAACCCACTGCTGTCGAGCTGAAAAAATTCGACCACACGGCTGGCAATGGACATCCATTCAAACGAGTCTACGATGACTTCCTGTGCATCACCGGTTGCTTTGCTGGCAAAGACTATTTGGGTGTTAGGTTGCCACTGGCGACCTTTCCAGAGCTGTTCATCGCCCATGCGCAGACGTCCAAGTTCATCGGCGATAATGGCACCGAGAATATCTACGATAGAGGAAGAGGTTAGTTTTGCCATCTTGTTATACTCAGTTAAAGCGCTTCTTATTGTTCGATTTTTTTTTGAACAACTTTAAAAAAGCTTGTTGAACTTACGATTTTTAAGAACGATTGAGTACTAGTTTAGTCATGGGAGATGACTTTAGATCACCGCTTTTAAGAAAAATTTAAGGTTAGTTCCAGCGCGTACAGTTGCGACCGTCTGATTTACTTTGGTATAGCGCTTTATCAGCCCGTTTATAAGCAAGGTTAAAGCTGTCTTGCTCTTGTAATTTAGTCACACCAATCGATACCGTCGTGGTAATGATTTCGTCATCATGTTCTATTTTTAACTTTTCTATGTCTTGGCGGAGGCGATCAACGACACGTGCAATATCAGCTTTGTCTTCCGCGTGGATAAGTAACATGAATTCCTCGCCGCCAACGCGGGCGCACACATCATCATTACGCAGGCTGTCGGTGAACTCAAGTGCGACGGCTTGCAGTACAGTATCCCCGGCGTCGTGACCAAATTGATCGTTGAGCTGTTTAAAGTGGTCAATATCGACTAATGCGCAGTAGTATTGATTCAACCGTTCACGATTTTGATAGACCAAACGCTCAAAGAACTCATTAATGAATAAGCGGTTACTGAGCCCTGTGAGAAAATCAGTATAGGCGAGCCGCTCGAGGCGATCGGTCTTTGAGTTGTTGATAATCAACGTTTCTATCGCCGAGCAGAGCAGCCCCATGAGCTCTTTATCGAGGTCGGTAAACGGTGCGCCGCGCGAAGTTTGGCTAGAAAAGTTGAGCGTGCCCCATACTTTTCCATTGATACGGATCGGTAGACCGAGATAGGTCTCTAATTGAAAGGCGGCATAGCAAGGATGTCCGCTGAATTCCTTACTCGTTGAGGCGTGACGTGTGGCAATAACGTCACTCGCCGCCAAGGTGACCGAGCAATAGGTGTTACCGAGTTCAAACTGTGTCCCGGGGGGAATAGGATCACCGGTGGACCACGCGTATTTAACGGTGTACTCATTATCAACCACGCGGCTTACAATACCGATATCGGTATTTAAGTATTCACAGCCGAGCTTGAGTAGTTTGGTAATGCGATCGGTGGATAACCCCATTGATTGTCGGTTCATCACATCATGGACGGCGCGCAATACTTCGGATGCCGATGCGTAATGAGTGACGTCGTTAATAATGGCGAAAAATCCGTTAATTTGCCCCGTACGTTGGTTTTGGTTTGGGACATACTTAATTTCAAGCTGTAACACACGCCCATTACGGAGCGTCACTTTTTCCCGCAGTGAAACGTCTTCACCCGCGAGCACTTTGGAATGGATTTTAGAGATACGCTCGTAAGACTCGGGACCCAATACTTCGGCCACTAACTTGCCTTTAAGATCGGCAAATTTGACGCCAAAAAACTGTTCATAGCGCTCGTTAACGAACTGATAGCGCCGCTCAGTATCGATAAACGCCATCATAAAGGGCAGCGTGTTTGCGAGCTTTCGAAATACACGATCAATGCGCAAATGGATGACTCCACCAACGAGTTATAGTGGTAGAGTAATCAAAAGCATTGAAATTGGCTAGTGTAATTTACATTAACTCGCGGGAACCCATTGCGGCGGTAACGACCACGATTGAACATGTTGACTACCATCCCAGTTCTGCAATGTCAGCCACACCTGATCAGACGGTGAATATTTTTGGGGTGCGATGGCGTGTACATGTTGCAAACTATCACTGCCGTGTAGAATACCCACATCGTCTTGTTCCAATTGGTTCAATGGCAATGGGCGCGGGCCGATATTGATATAGGCTTGGCGGATATTTTTGACAGCGCCATCATTGACCCATACCGAGAAATCTTTAACCCAATCTTCATGGTGCGCGTAAGGTGGTTCATTGTTGATTGGCTGCAACGCAAGCTCAAGCTGCCCCACTGACTTTGACTCCCATACTTGGGGAAACTCCGGTGGCTGTAGCGATTCGTACAGAAAATAGATGGGCAATATCAGTATCAGACCCGATAACTTGAATTTGTTACGATGCCAAAATGTATTCTTCAAACGTGCCATATTATGCTCCTTGCTCTGACAGCTTTTGCTCACGCTTAGCCGCTTTTTTAGCGCGCGCTGCCTGTACTATTTTTGAGCTCCAAATCATAAACCCTGTGATCGACATCGCTGACAAAATGAGACCGAATACAAACCAAATCGCTTTGGTCCAGATCCCGCCGATAGTGCCATAATGCAATGGATCGACGACATGCAGGACGGTTTGCAATGGTGACATATTGGCGGGAGAGTCAGCCTGTGCAACGTCACCTGTCCATGGGTTGATGGCTAAGCGGTAGGAATATTGATCATAAAAAATGAAGTCTCCACCGCCCATAATCTTATACATATCGCGATTGTGCTCTGGCATCATGATATAACTGGGTTGTAGGTCACTGAACTGTGCTTGCGCGATTTGCATGGCTTGGTCAAAGCTGACCGTGGGTTCGGCCGGGGCTTCACCACGCGGAACATCACTGATATTTACTGTCGGTGCATGAGGCTCGATATCGATATCCGCATGCCAGAGTACTTGTTGCGTGAAGTACCACAGGCCCGTCAAACTCATGATCATGATAAACCAGATAGACCACGCACCTGCGTGTTTGTGTAAGTCGGAGAGGATCGACTTTTTACCTTGTTTCACACGAATCTTAGGTTGAGTGTAGGCGCGCCAAAAACGTTTGTAGATAACCAGGCCGCTGACTAAGGCACCCATCATCACAAAGGACATCGCCGATACCAGATAGTAGCCGACGCTATAGCTACTTTGCCAAGGGAATAGTAGCCAGCCGTGCAGAGATCGCATGAAGTTGATAAAGGTAATACCTTGATTGACTTCCTGCACTTGGCCTGTGTATTGGTTGACGTAAGCAATGCCCGCTGGAACGGAGTCGGCAGAGAACATCACCGCGTTGGTCAGGTACGACTCGAACGTCATGACGGTTGTTATGTGCGCGGATGGGTACAGGGCTTTAACCGCAGCGACGCGCTCTGACATGGCGATTGGCGCTAAATCATTGGGGTTTAAGGCACGTGCGTTTTCGTTAAATAGCCAAGTTAACTCGTGGCTAAATACCGCGATGGTGCCCGTGATACAGACGAAACAAAATACGATCCATATGGGGAGCGAACACCATCCGTGAATTTTAAACCATTGCCGTTGCGTCATAGGGCATTCCATCATTCATTAACATTGCCTTAATGATATTGCTAATAAGAACAATTATCAAATGTATTTGGCTATATTAATGAAAAATGAGGAATACCTAGCGACCCGAATCGCATTTAAATTGTGCAACGGAATCGCCTAACTCGCGCGCGAAGCGGCTTAGTTGCTCGGCTGTCTCTGCATTGGTGCGTGCATCCGCCAAAATGTCATTGGTTGCGTCTTTAATTCGCACGACATTTTGCGAGGTGTCATCAACGACCTTTGACTGTTGCTCGACAGCTGTGGCAATCGAAGCTGAACGGTCGTTTACTTTAATTAACTGTTCATTAATTTCAGTAAATAGGTCGCCAGAACGCGCTGCTTCCTGGCGGCTTTCGTCACCTAGTTCATTGCACTCTTCCAATGACTGTACGATAACCGTTGTTTGCTCTGAAAGTTGGGTGGCAATTTGCTCAATTTCATTGATAGATTTTTGCGTACGCTGCGCTAAATTACGTACCTCGTCTGCAACAACGGCAAATCCGCGTCCTTGCTCACCCGCACGGGCTGCCTCAATCGCTGCGTTTAGCGCTAGCAGGTTAGTTTGCTCGGCGATACCATTAATAACGGCAACAATATCGCTGATGCCTTGGCTGCGTTTGGCAAGTTCAGACGCGTGTTGGTTGCTATTTGCCAGACGTTCCGCAAGGAAGTTGACTTTCTCAACGGCGGAGTTGATGACGTTACGACCCGTTGAGGCCTGTTGAGCAATTTCGTCCACTTGTTGCGCTGTCCCCTCGGCGTCTTGGGCAATGGTATGTGCCGTTGAGCCCACCTCATCAACCGCCGCAGCCACCTGTTCGATTTCCGCATTTTGTTGCTCGGTTTTACGAGAAGAATGCGACACGGTGCCGGATAGCTGTTGAGATAAGTCGCCCACGCTAACACTGGTTCGACGAATGCTTTCTATCACGCCTCTAAAATAAGTGAGTAGTTGGTTGACGTGATCAACGGCAGCGCCAAACTCATCGTTTTGATGTTTATCCAGTTGCAGTGACAAGTCATTATTCTCTTGGATTTGACTCAGCTGAGCTTTGAGCGTCTGTAATGGCTTGTTGATCGAGCGTGTTACCCAGTACAGCATCACAATCATGAGCGCGATAACTAATAAGGTAATGATAATAGGCAGCCAAGTGGCTTGCCCCTGTTGTTGCGAAAGCTGGTCATTGAGTACCTTGCTTAAGCTACTAAGTATATCATTCAGCTCAGTTCCTTGTGTTCTGAGGTCGCCCTTGAGCCCATCAGTGAGCGTGTAACCGATGGCCTTCGAGAGATCAGCGAAACGATTAAATTCAACCAAGTAACCTTTAACTTTGTTTTGGTCATTCGCGGAACCCGCCAATTGGTTGCTAAGTTGGTCAGCAATGCGCGCGACTTTATCGACGTAACTATCTTCCCAGCGCAGCATAAAGTCTTTTTCTGCGCGCCTAAGTTGCAGTAAAGTCACTAAGGTTGCATTATCGTTACGCTTATCAAGTACCGCCTCAAGTTGGTGTGTCGCATCGCGGAGTGCTCCGTAGGCGCCGAGTTTGCGTGTGAGCCCCCGATCTACCATCGCTTGCTCAAGCGCAATAAAACGCTGTTGATAAACGGTAACGGCATCATCGATGCGATCAAGTAATGTTAACACTTCAGGGTAAGTGACGGTTTGCTTCAGTTCTTTTAAGGTGCTCTCAATACGCGCAATTTGCTGCTGAGCTGACTGACTGTACTTAAGGTCACTATCGAGTAAGAAGTTTTTCTCGGCTATGCGTAGTTCACTGATCAGGCGACTGAGTCGTGATTGTTGCTGATCGGCCTTATTGATCGATGCTATCTGAGCTTGTGAGAAAAGAAAAATCCCCATTAACACCAGCAAGGCAACAATAACGCCTGTACCGAGTAAGTATAACTTCTGCTTAATCGACATTGAAAATCCATAGTTTGAGGGTGAGCGGCGCATAGCAATGAACTCAAAGAACTGAAGATTCTTTGTGTATCGGCCATTCATTATAAGGATTTAGATGAAGCTTTTATGACAATATGGCGTTATAGCTTAATTCTTCTAGTGAGACGGGGGGCGAAATTAAATAGCCTTGAATTAAATGGCATCCCAGCGATAGCAAATGATCGGCTTGCTCTTGGGTCTCCACGCCCTCGGCGACCACTTCACGATTAAAGCGACCGCACAAATAAATGATGCTTTCGACAATCGCTTCATCGTTGGTATTCGTTTTTAGGTTCGTGATAAAGCTACGATCAATCTTGATTTCATCAACGGGCAAACGTCTAAAATAAGTGAGAGAAGAGTAGTGTGTGCCGAAGTCGTCGAGTGCGGTGCGATAACCACAGAGGTGGCAGCGCTTCAGTATGTCGACCGCTTCATCGAGGTCATCGATTGTGGTGGTTTCTAAAATCTCGAGCGTAATACCATTATCGCGCCCAGTATTTGATTCCGACATGGCTTCTAATCGACGTTTAAACAAATCGCTGTTGAAGTAATCACCACTAATATTAACACTGACATTGATTTTGTGGCCTGAACGGCGCCACATTGCTGCCAAGTGATGTGCTTCATTCAGCACGTGATGGTCGAGCGCTATAGCGGCTTGAGAGCCTTGAATTTGCGGAATAAACGCCCCAGGCATCAATAGACCTCGGGTTTTGTGACGCCAGCGACTGAGCATTTCGACACCCACTATTTGGTTGCTGTGCATATTAAATTTGGGTTGGTAGGCAAACTCTATCTGCCGCTCGTCGATGGCATAAAGGAGCTCTTTTATAAACTCTATCTTATGTTCGCGCTCTGAAGCTTGTTTGGCATCATGAATACTGACCTGATTCTTACCCTCACTTTTTGCTTGATACATTGATTGATCTGCGAATCGGATGAGCTGTTCGGCGTTAGGTGTATCATTAGGGTATACCGCAACCCCCATACTCGCCGACACCATGATCATAATGTCATCGATTGAATAGGGTTGTGCGATAGCGTTGATAATCTGTTGATAGTCATCTTTGTTAGCGGAGCGGTTCAACAAAACGACAAATTCGTCACCACTAATACGGGCGACTGAGTCTTTGGAATAAATGGTATGTTTAATACGCGCCGCGACTAACTTCAGCAATTTATCGCCGACTTCGTGACCATAATTATCATTAATTGGCTTGAATCCATCTAAGTCAATGTAACAGATAGAAAACTGCGATGGGGTTTGTGCATGGGTGAGCGTTTTAATATCTCGATCGAGCTGACGCCGGTTGGGCAAACCTGTCAACTCATCATGAAAGGCCGCATGCTGCAGGTTGACGGTAAATTGTTTGCGCTCATTCACCATGCGGTTACGCTCGATCAATACACCCACGACCGAGGTCAGCGCATGCAAAGAGTCAACGAAAGCGGGCGTGTATTTATTAATGCGATTTGCTAGGCCGATTAAGCCGACCATTGTCTCACCGGAGTATACGGGGATCCCGACATAATTCTGGATAGGTGGGTGACCGTAGGGCGTGCCACCCGACCGATTATCTTCTGCTGCATTATCGGTAATCAATACTTCGCCGCTAATCAGGGGTTTACACAGCAAGTTATTGAGGTTTCTAAACTCTAAGCCATTACCTTTATTGCGCTCAAATAGTGCATTGGTCTCCGCGTTCCAAGCGATGTTAGTCAAGCTGTGAACCTTGAGGTAGGGTTGCTGCTCCTCATCGTAGAGGACCTCACCGATTAACCCAAACGCGCTCGAGGTTAGTTTTAGGATGTCATCGAGTAGAATATCAAAGGTGAGTTGATCGTTATGGGTTGTCAGCAATAAATGCTGTGCTTTGATAATCACTTCATTTAGCCGGCTGGGTTGCACGGCATCGGGCAACGGAGCACGACCTCGGCGCATGAATTCGTACTCGATCATGTGTACGAGATGACGTTGAATCTTGAGCTCATGACTGCTTATTGTCCGTGGCGAGCCGTGAATCAGACACAGGGTGCCAATACGCTGTCCATTGGGTGCATGTAGCGCAATACCGCAGTAGAAACGTATAAATGGATAACCCGTTACCAAGGGGTTGTTAGAAAACCGACTGTCGGTTAATGCGTCATTGATGATAAAGGGTTCATCGCTTTGAATGGTGAACTGGCAAATGGATATATCGATAGGCGTCTCACATAGCGAGAGGCCAATTTTCGCTTTAAACCACTGTTGGTCGTCATCGACCAGGCTTATTAAAACGATATCGGTATTGAATATAAGTTTCGCGATATAAGCGATATTGTCGAATGCGCGCTCGGAGACAGAGTTCATCAAACCCGTTTGCATGAGTGTCGTGGCCCGAGACGATGGCATAAACTGCACCCCTGATTCTTTCTATATAATAAGAAGAATACTTTTTTGAATGTCTTGTTAACAAATATAAAACATATGCTGTAAATGTCTAGCGTATATTGTTTGTATTTTATCCGCGAGGTGACATCTTTTGTAATTTGCGTTGTAGAGTTCGCCGGTGCATACCTAGCGCTTTAGCCGTTGCACTGATATTGCCGTGGTGGTCGAGCAGGGTGCGTTGAATATGTTCCCATTCGAGTTGGGCTGGCGTCAGTGTTGTTTCGGGTGATTCTGTGGCAACGAAATTTTGTGTCGGAATAAGCCTTTGAAGCAGGGTGTTGAGGGCAACCGGCTTGGCCAGGTAGTCGGTTGCGCCGCGTCGCATTGCTTCGACCGTAGTCGCTATACTTGCGTAGCCAGTGAGCATGATCAGATGGTTTGGGGTAAAGTGCCGCTTGAGTTGAGCGATGGCATCAAGCCCCGATTCATCAGTCAACATCATATCTAAAATGATCCCGTGACAATGCGCTGATTTGGGCGCGCTGAGCGCCTCTTCCGTGGAGGCAAATGCTGCTACCGAAAAGTCGGTTTTTTGAGTGAGCCGACGTTGCAATACGCTACGATAGCTTGTGTCGTCATCTATGATGATAAGGGAAGCGTTATCCAAGTGACTACCTCATTATTTGCGTGAGTCCAGCGTAGCGTTCCGCCAAACTTTTCTAAAGTGGCATTACTGATAACAGCTCCTGCGCCATGACCTTCATCGCTTTGCATGAGTCGTTGTCCGAGTTGATTCAAATTATCTGAATGACCGGCATTGCGGACTTCAATACAAAAACCGTTTTGTTGGGTCATAATAGACACTACAACGGGCGCGTCACTGATTTGCTTTTGCGCATCGCAGGCATTGACAATGACATTGCTTAGCGCGGGTAACAGCGTGCGGTCAGCGTTGATGTTGACCGACTCGAGCTGACGCTCGACCCGCCAGCTGATGGCGACTTCAGGACGCGCCAACTGCATTACATGTTGAATCTCCGTCGCGAGGGCAAGTGCATTGATACTGACAGTGCGCTGATGACGTACGTCATCCGTGACATGGCGCCAATGCTCGAGCTTATTTTGGATGCGAGAAAACTGTTGACTGAGGTCATTTAACCAATCGGGAGTGGGCTGTGTTTTTTCCAGTGCTTCCTCGAGAAGCCACTGTGCTGCCTGTGTCGGGGTTGCTAATTCGTGTGTAAGTTGTGCGGCGGCGGTACCTATTGCCAATAGCTGCTCGTTACGTAATTGCTTTTCGCGCAGCGCTTGTAGTTGATGCTCTTGTTGATTAAGCCGATGACGCAAATAAAATACCACCGTCATGATCAGCACACTGGTAATCGTGAAGCCAAGCAGCATGCCCTGTGCATGAGCAAGCATGGCGTGACTGGCATCGAACTGAGTAAACTGCCACTGGGTCCACTGCGCTGCGATGCTTAAGCCAACAACCGCCACTGCTGCAGAGTGAGGTAGCCAAACGCACGCCATCACGACTGGAATCAACAGTACTGCGCTGAAAGGGTTACTTGCGGCGCCGTTAAACGCGATAAGCAAGTTGAGCGCGACTATTTCGAGCAGGAGCAGGGCAAACATCCAAATGACTGTGAGGCGGCGTTTGCGAAACACCGCCATACAGATAAGCAAAATCATGTTACCGCCTCATTAAATACACTCAAAGCAAGCTTACTCAAAATGTATAACGGACGCCAAAGTTTATTGAACGTCCTGCACCGGCAATATTATCAAACCCGTCGTTGGCAGCCGCTTTTTGCGCCGCAATATTGACGCCGCCGAGTGGCTGTCGGTAAAACTCATCCAATACATTGGTGATACCCATATTGACCTGCCACTGTGCAGCGGTGTAACTGAGTTGCCAGTTGATGAGTTCATAGGCCTCAGTGCGGTTTTCCAAACGCTGCGGATCGACGCGATCTTTTTCTGCGACGTGTTCAATTGCAACGGTTTGTTCCCATGCCCCCCATTGCTGACTGAGCGCGACGCGCAGGGTCAGTGGTTGAATCTGATAGAGTGGACGCCCGTTGTGTTGTTCGCCATGGGTGTATTTTGCGGACGCACTCAGCCGCCACTCGTCAACCCCCAAGAGTTGACTCCAACGCTGGTTATATTGGGCATCGATACCTTTTAGTGTGGCGTCAACATTGGTCATCTGTAGAATATTGCGCGCCGTTACGAGGGATGTACCGCGATTAAATGTGCCGATCACCTCAGCATCAACGTAGTCATCTACTCGCGTATAAAACGGACTTAGCGAAAGTTGCCAATCATCGTGAGCGTTTTCTAATTGATAAGTTGCACTGAGGGTTTGCGCTGTTTCTGGCTTCAAATCGATACGTCCGACATAACCATTGCCATCACCGAACCAACCAATCATAGTGGTTGCCATGGTTCCACGTCCCCAACTGTATCGCTCATATAAATTGGGCGCACGATTCTTTTGTGCGATACCCAATTCGAGGCTTTGTTGGGCGTTTATTCTATGTTTAACGGCGACGGTATAATCGACTAAAGTGTCCGTCTGTTTGCGCTCGGCTTGATTAAAGGTTGTTGCTGCAGCTGCATCAGGATTAAGCATACCCATCATTGGACTATCGTTGTATGGCTGTACTTTTCCCGCATCGGTGCGTACATGCTCGATACGTACACCTGCATTAATCCACCAATCGTTGGTAAGTTGCGTATCTGAATCGGCAAATAAAGCGACGCGCTGACGTTCGCCGTCATTAATATTGATATAGGGGTTGGGTCCCATCATCATTGAGCCAGTCAAGGCAGGCCAATAGTCATCGAGTTGGTAATCGAATAATTCGTGACCTAAAGTAATATCGCTTGCATGACTCCCGATTAACGAAACCGGGAGCGTCCAATGTAGTTTATAACTGCGATCACTGGCATCGGTAACCATCGGCATCATGCCGGGCTTTTCGTCCGTGAAGAAACCCATCTCATGCTCGACTGATTGCCAATTAAAGTAGCTCGTGAAGCGAGCGCCTTGAGCCAAGTTTCGTTGGTACTTAACATGCGCCCCCAGACTTTGGTTATCGGTCATGTCCATATATTGGTTGGGAAAACCCTGATAAGGAATGGCTTGCGCCGTGAGCTTGGTGGTAAATTGCTGCCGTTCATCGCGCCAAGCCGTGGTGAGAGCATGGTTTTGCGCTTGATAAAGCGTATCGAGCACGGTATTACCATGACCGTCTTCATAGCTGTTGGATTCCTCGTAGGCACCTTGATAGTCAATTGACCAACTTTTGCTCGCCCACTGGGCGCCTGCGCCAGCTAACCATTTGTCGCCGTTACTTTGATACTCGCCTGCGAAATAACCTTGCTGCCAAGAGAGCTGCTCGGTATCGCTAAACTGAGTACGCATTTGTTCTAAATTGATAACACCTGCAATGTTGTCACCTCCGCTACGCACCGGTGTTATACCGGCAATAACTTGCGTTGCCGCGACTTGATTCGCTGATATATAGGAAAGTGGTGGGTTCATTTGATTAGCGCAAGCAGCGGTTAACTCGGCGCCATCGATAATCACTTTAACACGGTCACCCATCATGCCGTTGATAACGGGCAAGGCCGATACGCCGCCCGCTGCAGAAAAGTCGACGCCTTGCTCGCGCAGCTGTTGAGATAAATCACCCAAAGTACGTTGACTTTGATGGCCCTTGACTTCAATAACTTCTGTGGTGTCTTGCGGGGTCTCAGCATGAATTGAAAGGGTGTTTAGAGCGGTGCAAACTAGAAAACTAGTACGCGCAAGTGGAAAGAGTTTCTGCATGTTTTATAGTCCGATGGTGAACACATTAACTTGCAGCACAGTTTACAAACTGAACCGTGCTTGACCATGTGACAAATTGTCGCACCCTTTATACTTAAGTTAACTTTACAAGTTTGTAAGTACTCACCTTTACGAACCTTTTACGCTTTTACACCTTGTTGAATAAGGCCGCACGGCATACTGTTTATACGTCATCGGACGGCTTGGGTGACCCCCCGAATAACTCAGAGCCGTCGGTGGCACTTTATTTAATGAGGAGCAGGTCATGACGATCGATTGGGCGGCAATAAATCGACAACTCGACGAAACCTTAAAGCGCAGGGCTCAAACGCGCTGGCATCGTCGTGCGCAGCCGCGCAGTGTGCAGCAACTGCTCAGCAAAGCCGAAGTGGAGGCTCTGCGTACCGAGTTTGAACGCTCGCGTTCACGCTAATCGTAACGCGCAAGCAAGCGGCTGAGCCAAGGGTGCTGGAAAGGCTGTTTAATAGTAATTGCGTAAAACTGCTCAAACAAGTTGGGCAATGTCACATACCTTTGCAGCCGCCGGCTATCTAGCTCATCTTTGACCACAACATCTGGGATTACAGCCAGTGCACCACCGTCTCGTGCCAACAAGCGCAACATCGCCATATCATCCGCCTCGGCAATCACTTGCGGTGACCACTGATACTGTGTAGCTAACATATCGAAACCCGAGCGTAATGGCGCGCTGGTCGGCGGCAACACCCATGCGCGGTTGCACAGTGCGGGGTCAGCCAATGATTGAATCGGTAAACCGGGGATACCGATAATAGAGACGGGTTGACGAGCGAGCAAACGACTTTGCCAAATGTCTTCGTCTTGACCCGCCACATCGGTATTTGCCAGCGCAATATCAATACGGTGTTCAGCAAGCTCAGTGAGCAACTGGTGAGTCGACATTGAGTGCAAACGGAACGGTTGCGGCGTAGCACTCATCAGCGGCGCTATAAACTGTTCAACAAAGTTTCTCGACATGGTCGACGCATGACCGATACGCACCACGTTTGCTTGACTGGTCTTACCTTGTTTTAGTTGCTCGACCAAGCTTTGTCCTTCTGCAAAAATGCGATCGGCGTATTGTTTGGCGATGTAGCCTGCTTGAGTCAGCTTTAGCCGACGCCCTTCACGTTCAAATAACGTCTGACCCAACCACTCCTCTAATTGCTTGATCTGGCTTGATAGCGCGGATTGAGAGACATGCAGCTGTTGCGCTGCTTGCGTTAAATGACCGGTTTTGGCGACAGACCAAAAATAATAGAGATGACGATAATTCATAGCTGGGTTAATCGTTCTTAAAAAAAGAATAGTATTATAATATATATCTATTTTACTTAATTATCGCAAGTCGAGATACTAGCCCACAGTTAATTAGGGTAAACGATGGGAGCAACCACGTTGAACTGGATTCAGATAGATGAATTGCGAGTGACCTTAGTCGTCATGGTCGCTTTATTAAGTTGGGTGGTACTACGCTACACGTGGCGGAACTTTGCACTTGAGCCCAGTCGCCCTCGTGCGATGGGCTGGATGTTGGGCTGTCTAGTTAGTGTAGTTGTTACATTGGTAGCCAACCATTTTATTTTGTTCTTGTTAAGTTGGATAAGCATCAGTGTGTGCTTACACCGTTTACTGCTGTTTTATCCTGAGCGAGCGCGAGCGGTGCTTGCAACACACAAACGTATGATCACCGCGCGGCTTACGGAAGTACTGCTTGTTGTCAGCTTTATTCAGTTTTATCTATGGTCGGGCGATGCCACTATCACCGGAACGTTAGCCCATTATTACAGCACTAACACGGTGCCGACAGGCGCCATGTTAACTTTAGTGATTGCCGCGTTACTGAGCTGTGCGCAAATGCCCTTTCATGGTTGGTTGATGCAGGTTGTTGAATCGCCTACCTCAGTATCGTCTTTACTGCACGCGGGCATTGTCAATTTAGGTGGCTTCTTGTTGCTAAGTTTTGCACCACTGCTTACGGAGGCCGAATCTGCACGTTGGTTGCTCGGGATCTTAAGTGCTGTTTCTTGTGGTTTGGCTATTTTAATCATGTCGACGCGCATCAGTATTAAAATTCGATTGGCGTGGTCGACCTGCGCACAAATGGGCTTAATGTTACTCGAAATTGCCTTGGGTTATTACAGCCTTGCTTTACTGCACTTGGTTGCGCACTCGTTGTACAAAGCCTATGCGTTTTTATCGTCAGGAACGGTGCGTCCTATTCATAATGTACTAGTTCGCAATAGTTGGATAACGTTGGCGTGGTTTATCTTCAGTCTGGTGTTAATTAACTTGGCACTCTGGTTGAGCTTTGGTCACTTTAAACCGACTGCGGCAGTGCTACTGAGCTTATCAATTACTTTGTTGATGTCCCAGGCTCACAAGTTTAGCTGGTTTAAGAGCGTGCTTATCGCTGTCGTTTGGGTTGCCATTTATACCGGCTTAACACTGTCTGCTGCGCAGTTGATGCAAGATGGGCGCGTTCACATCATGCTCGACTTAGCGGTAGCGGCTTGGTTTATTGTACTAGTCGCTTTGTACTGGTGGTTGGAGCAACATGTCGCGCATCAAGTAAGTCAACGCTGGTTTATTCGCTTGAATGCCGGATTATATATTGATGAGTGGTTCACGCGCCTTGCTTTATGGTTGTGGCCGCGACCGGAAGATCGCCATCGCTATGAGTCAGTGCAAGAAAAGGAGTCGGCATCATGAGTGAGTTTATCCAGTTGGCGCGACAGCAGTGTGCGCGCGTCGCCCCCATGTGGCCGTTAGCTGAATCGATAGCGGTTAATCCATGTTGGTTTTTTACCGACCAGCCGGTGGAGCGTGTTTCGGCGATTTGGAAGTATGTATCGGATATTGACCTAGTGATGGAGCGGGCGTTCTATCGTCAGCAACTTCAGCAAGGGCAACTCGATGATATGTTGCTACCGACCGATGCAATAAAGCAACTTTCAGAGCCACAACGTTTACCGCGTTGGTTTAACGTCACGGATATTGTCGACCAGTTGCAAGCGCGTCAGCGCAAAATGCTGTGGAAAGATGAAGTAGTGCTGCAAATTAGTCAGTTTTGTGGTTTGCATACTGAGTTTCCGGAACGCTTTGTTGATGAAGCGCAACCCGATAATGGTCTATACCTCGGCTGGTTAACGGTGGTACGCGAAGATAAAGGTATCGCAACATTGATGGGAGAGCGTCAACTGCCCCATTATTTTGACCGCCTGCCCGACGACATTAGTGAACTTTACCAGGTACTGTCCGATGATTGGTTGCAACATTACAGCGAAGATGCACTCAATTATTATTTATTTTCGCTGCTGATTGATGTGCTCGGTTGGTCCTCAGCACTTAGGTATCGCGACTGGGATCCGGCGGCACCACACAATAATATTGAGCCGGTGCTTTCGTTGTTGGGCATTCGATTAGCCTGGGACTATGTGTTGTGGCAATGGGCAAAAGACACCTCGAGTGATTTATTCAACCGTTTGAGTCAACGTTTTGCCCAGCAGGCGGCACGTTGCCAACGCGATTGTGAACGCGTCGAACAGTCTCAGAAGATTCTCTGGCAATGCCAGCGCGCCTATGAACGCGAGCAACTGCAAGGCTATCGCTTAGCGTCTAAGACTGCACCCGACGTTGAGCAACGTCCCACTGTGCAAGCCGCTTTTTGTATTGATGTGCGCTCTGAGCCACTGCGGCGTGCGCTGGACACTCAAAGTGGAATAAAAAGCTTGGGTGTGGCGGGCTTTTTCGGCTTGCCGATAGGGTTTAAGTCGCAGCAGGGTAAACGTCCGCAGTTGCCTGGCTTACTTAATCCTCAAATATGGGTAGAGGAGAAGGACGTGGCGTTACCCGGTGCCACCATTACTGCGATCGGTGAGTTGCTCGACACGCCTACATCGAGTCTCAATGCCGTTGAGGTCTTGGGTTTAGCTAAAGGGATCGGCTTATTCACAGCGCATGACGAGGTGGAATCAACGGATACTCCAAAGGCTCAGCTAGATGTTGATGTGGCCGCGGTTAAAAGTGAATTGGTCGATGCGTTAGCTGGGACGCTTACTAGCTTGGGTATAAAGCAGTTTGGCGAGTGTTTTGTGTGGGTGGGGCATAGCTCTCATCATGAGAACAATCCGCAGCGGGCGGCGATGAACTGCGGTGCCTGTGGTGGTCAAAGTGGTGCGATTAATGCGCGACTCATGTGTCAGTTATTGAATCAAGCGGACATTCGCACCGCTTTAGCGGAGCGGGGGATTAAGATACCGAAGGATACGCAGTTTTATGCTGGGCTGCATGAAACCGTCACTGACCGCATCCTGCCCTTAAGTGATGAATTTCCTGAGTATGTTGCGCGCGCCTTTGAGCAAGCCAGTGCCACCGTACGTGAGCACAAGCAGTATCCGCAGACGCGTTCGGGGCTTAACCGGTTGGCAGATTTGTTCAAGAAGACTCGGGATTGGGCTGAAGTGCGACCGGAGTGGGGCTTGGCTGATAATTTTATGATGGTGCTGGCGCCGCGCGCGCGCAGCGCTACAGTTGACCTTCAAGGTCGTGCTTTTCTGCACGATTACGATGCCCAGCACGATCCGGATGCGAGCATTTTGGCGGCGTTAATCAGTGCGCCAGGCGTGGTCGCGCATTGGATTAATTGGCAATACTTCACCTCGGTAACTGCGCCAGCGCGTTTAGGTAGTGGTAATAAGTTGCTGCACAACCGAGTGGCACAGAATGTCGGCGTGTTTGAGGGGAACAGTGGCGATTTACGTATTGGCTTATCGCTGCAGTCGGTATGGGACGGTGAACAGTGGCGGCATCGACCTTGTCGGTTACAAGTTATCATTGATGCCAGTGAGACGCAGATTAAACAAGCGCTTGAGGCAAGTCCAAGCTTCAAACCTTTAGTACAGAATCGTTGGCTGTTTTTGTACCAACTCGATGATGAGGGACAATTGACAGAGGTTACTCTGTAAATCAGGTATCCGCGGTGTTTTGTAAGCTTGAACTTACAAATGAGTTAGCGTAAAAGGGGAGCATCACTCGGCTTTGGAGTTACTCCATGCGTGTTGTTCCCTTTTTTATCGTAGCCGTCATTGCGTGCTGCGGCGGCTTTGCATCGGTCAGTTCAGCTGCTTTATTTAGTGATACGCTCGTTAAGCAATCACGCTCTGGAATATGTCACGATCCCTCAAGCCCTTATTATAATCGCACTAAAAATTTCACCGCTTATGATACGTTACGCGCGTGTTTAGCCGACGGTGGGCGGTTACCTAAAGGTCATCATCCTAATGAACGCACTCATCAGGCATCAGAAAAAAGTTACGAACGCTCTGCCTTTGGTCGTTGGCTGGATGACGACAACGACTGCATGAATACGCGTCACGAGCTACTGCAACAGTTGTCCACTCGTTCTGTCACCTATAGCCAGGATGGCTGTCGAGTGACACGGGGACGGTGGTTAGACCCCTATACCGATCGGACGTTTTTATCATCCAGAGATTTAGATATTGATCATTTGGTGCCGTTAAAGTGGGCATGGGATAATGGTGCGGATACGTGGAGTGATGCTAAGCGCCAGCGTTTTGCTAACGATCCAGTTAACTTATTTGCGGTCGATAACAGTACTAACCGGAGTAAAGGCGCGCAGGGGCCTCAGCAATGGCTGCCGCCACACGCGGGTTTTCATTGTCAGTATTTAACCCGCTATCAACGGGTACTTAAAACTTACGACTTTGCTGATTCTGTACAACAAGTCGCCATACAGCGCGAGCAGGTTTGTCGTGCGGGGGCTGTGGCAAGTCGGTAATGTTGCTGGGTTGAGGTTTTTAAAAAGTAAGATAAGATAAACCTGTGCAAGGACTGCACAGACTCAACAATTTAAAGGTAAAAGGATTTACCCATGTCTTTAGTTCCCGCGTGGCTTCAGCGGTTTGCTCTAATGAGTTGTGCGCTAAGCTGTTTGTGTTTTTTCTCTTCTCTCTCAGAAGCTTATGCTGCTCGTTATCTTCCAGTGAACGGATATGCGGGTACTTTTGACAATAATCGTTATCCGGTCTCGCTTTATGGGTTTGAAGAAGACCGCTTATGCAACTATGGCACCGGCTTTTGGAACGGTAACAAGTTCTTTGAGTGTGATAAGAACGGTAATATGGGAGGTGCCAAGCCCCAGTTCGTAACGCTCGACAATGGTCCTTCATGCCAAGGACTGTACTTCCACAATAATAACGTCAACTTACTGACCCATGCCCGACTCGGTGAATCCGGTGCGGTGTCGTTTTGGTACCAACCTGGTAAAAATGCTTATAAAGGCAATAAGACGCGGACGCTATTCTCGCTCATCGATTTTAGTGATTCCGACAACCGTCGTCTTGAAGTTATGACGACCGAGGCGGGTGAGTTTCAAATTCAATATCGCACGAACCAATGTAATGGTTGGTTTTGGAGTTGTTGGTGGGGTGGTGCGAGTATTGAAACCGACTCGTTGCAGATTAATGTATCGGAGGATGATTGGGTTTATGTTTCGGTCGCGTGGGACCAAAACGCTCAGCCGGGCTCGACCAGTATGGTGTTTACTGTACGTGAGCCTTTCAGTGGACAATCGCAGACCATCACGTTTAACAATGAGAGCGGATTTTGGGGATCGCAGCGCTTAGAGTTGATGAACTCTGAGAATTTATATCTGGTTCTGGGCGAGTCACCGGTCGGTGTTCACAGCCCGCGCGGAGTCATCGATAACTTGCGTATCTATAACGACCAAAATCCACGCAATACCATTAATTATCGCTCCGACGGCTTAACTCAAGGCATTGAAGATGATTATGTTGCCGAACGACAGAACTTCGGGCAGTGCGGCGCCTCACCTCAGATCGATCATTATGAGTTACGGTTCGCCAACCAAGCACTGACGTGCGAGGGGGCGGAAGTACGCGTTAAGGCGTGCGCTAATTCGGCGTGCAGCCAAGTGATCGAAGATGCCGAGAGTGTCCGCTTAATGCCTACGCAAGGTTGGCAACAGCAGCCGTTAGCGCTTATTGCAGGCGAGGGGACTACCCGTTTTAGCACAACGCAAGCAGGCGTTGTGGAGTTAGATGTTGATAGCAATATTCCGGTGCACTGTATCGATTTAGACGGCCAACCTAATGCGAACTGTCAGGTGACGTTTAGCGATGTTGGATTTAAGTTTGACACCATCGCGACGCAGCGTGCTGGCGAGCCTTTTGATGCTCGCTTGCGTATTGTTAAGCGTAACACCAGCACAAACGCCTGTGAGACCCTTGCGGCCCAAACAGACGCGATTCCCATGAGCTTTAGCTGTGTTGATCCAAATCAGTGCCAACAGGGCATTAACGTTAATCAACAGATTTTACAGGATAATGACTACACCAACGTGGGTGTGGAGCTTAACGGTCAGGCTTTTGACCTTGAAGTCAATTATAGCGATGTGGGCCGTATTCGTTTAACGGCGGAAAAGCAGGTGCGCGTATATGGGCAATCACTAACCTTATATGGTGCCTCCAATGCGTTTGTTGTGAAACCCTACCAGCTTGATGTCACTCCACAGCCCGCCGCCACATATGCCAGTACGGACATTTTGGCGAAGGCCGGTGACATCTTTGACGTAACTTTGCAGTCATTGAATAAACAAGGTGATGTCACGCCTAACTTTGGTCGTGAGCAGGTGTCTGAAGCACTCGCGTTAACGGGGGTAAGCAATGTTCAGCGTCCTTCGATAGATCCGGTTATGGGTGAGTTAACGATTGAGCGTAATGCGAAGTTAGCCAATAACTTTATCGCACAAGCGCACTACTCTGAGGTTGGCGTCATCGATGCGACTTTGAGTATTGCCGACGGTGACTACTTAGGTGCGGGTAACGTGAACGGTGAAGGGCGATTAGGCCGCTTTATTCCTCATCATTTTGCGATAAATAATGCCGAAACGGGCATATGGGAAGCCTGTGAAGTGGGTGGTTTTACTTATATGGGACAAGATTTTTCCGCCAGTATCAATGTAAGTGCGCGGAACAAACAAGGCGATGTGACGCAAAACTACCATGGTGAGTTAGCCAAAGGTGGCGCTTTGTTTCAACTGTCTGCGGATAACTTGGATAATCAGCAGAAGGTTGCTGGACGGCTATCGGTGACAGGTGACATTGGTTGGACGAAGGGGAAAGCCTTATATCAACCACAACTTAACTTTGCACGAGCGAAGCAAGGGCCTGATGGACCCTTCTCACTTAGCGTTGGCTTTCAAGTCGATGACAATGAAACTGCAGGCCCGTTTACCGTAATTGAGAGTACTACGGTAGGTGAAAGTTATTCTATTGGAGAAACGCAGCAATATTACGGTCGAATTCGGCTTGGCAACGTGATTGGACCGGTGCAAGAAAGTCTACCTATCGAATGGCTTGCTGAATACTGGTCGGGTAGCCAATTCGTTTTGAACCGGTTGGATGACTGTACTGCCATAGCAGGTAACTTTTCGGTGGTTAACGCTGATGTGGATGCTGATGGTATTGATATTGAGTTAGGTTTTGCAGGCTCTGGGAAGGCTCAAATTGAAGATGGTGTTGAGCGTGAACAGTTTAACTTAACCTCTGATAGCGAGGGCGTTGCGCTGTTTAAATTAAACGTACCCGATTTTTTAAAGTTTGAGTGGCAACAAAATGGAAACCAAAATCCAGATGCACAAGCCGTGATTGGCCAGTACCGAGGCAATGATCGAGTGATTTATACGCAAGAAGTCTATTAATCAAGCGAGCTTGAGCAAGCTACCATTCAAACTTGCGCCGTAAATTGACGTCAAATCGCCGTAATGTAGAGAATAAGGAGTTTTAGTGTTTATTTTGTCGCTTGTCGACTCGTAGACTGTCTGCGCGCCGACTAAATGGATTTATCGGTTAAAAGGGATTTTACGCATTATGTTTTTGAAAATTCTGGCTTGGCCCAGAAATTTGAAACGTATAGTGGCGGCTACAGCGGATGTATTAGGGATTTCACTAGCACTGTGGTTTGCTATCAGTGTTGAGAGCCGTCAACTGTTTACGATTCAGAGTATTAATCAAGGTGTATTTACTGCGATTGTGGCACTGACCACAGTGGTGATTTTTTATCGCTTGGGTTTGTACCGAGCAGTAACGCGATATATTGGGTCTCACGTACTTATTTCCGTGGTTTTTGGTGTAGTAGCATCTACTGCAGCTTTAGTGGTATTCAATTTCGCGTTCGCTGCAGACCTTAACCTGTCTGAAATCGTTATCTACAGTTTGACGGCTTTCATTTTTACTGCGATGTCCCGTTTTGGGGCTCGCGTCATATTTAGACAAGCCCAAGCCAAGCCAAGATCCAAGGTTTTAATTTATGGTGCTGGAGAAGCTGGAAGACAGCTGGCTCAGGCACTTAACAATGGAAATGAATTTAAGTCCGTAGGCTTTATCGATGACGATAAGACACTGCAAGGCGCGGTGATTCAAAACCTAACTGTTTACCCTCAAGAAAAAGTTGCCGAGTTGGTCGAGCATTTTAAAGTTGATCGTATTCTTTTGGCGTTTCCAAGCGCGCCAAGGAGCGTGAGACGTCGCGCGCTCGATCAACTCGCGCATCTTTCTGTGACTGTGCAAACGATTCCAGGAATGGCGGATATTGTCGCAGGGGATGCGCAAATTGATGAATTTCGCGAAGTAAATATAGAAGACCTACTGGGGCGTGACTGCGTAGCCCCAGACATTGGCCTGTTGACCGAAAATGTAAAAGATAAAGTGGTTATGGTTACCGGAGCGGGTGGCTCAATTGGTTCCGAACTATGTCGGCAAGTTGCGCTTCAAGAGCCTAAAGCACTGATTTTGTTTGAGTGGTCGGAGCCGGCATTGTACTACATCGATCAGGAGCTGCGTGAAAAGCACCCTCAATTAGAGATTTACCCATTTGTGGGCTCAGTGCAGGAAGAGATCACATTACGTTCGATATTGAGTACCCACCGGGTGAATACTATTTATCACGCTGCAGCATATAAGCACGTGCCGATGGTTGAAATGAATATTGTGCAAGCGGTCAAGAATAACGTACTGGGCACACTGTGTGCTGCTGAGGCGGCAATGGAAGCGGGCATTGAAAAGTTCGTGCTCATTTCAACCGATAAAGCGGTTCGTCCTACCAATGTGATGGGCGCGACTAAACGCATGGCAGAACTAGTACTTCAAGGCTTGGCTAAACGATGTAAAAGCACAGCCTTCTGTATGGTGCGGTTTGGTAACGTACTGGGCTCCTCGGGTTCTGTAGTGCCTAAATTCAGTGAGCAAATCAGACAGGGCGGACCCATAACGCTGACACACAGAGATATTACCCGTTTCTTTATGACGATTCCTGAGGCCGCTCAGTTAGTTATCCAAGCCGGAGCAATGGGCGATAACGGCGATGTTTTTGTGCTGGATATGGGCGAGCCGATCAAAATCTATGACTTAGCCACTCAGATGGTGCGCTTATCGGGGCTCTCAGTAAAAGATGAAGAAAATCCCGGTGGCGACATTGCGATTAATATCACCGGTCTTCGTCCTGGAGAAAAGCTATACGAGGAATTGATTATCGGTAAAACCGATAGGTTGACTCAACACCCTCGTATTAGACGAGCCTCTGAACGTTATACAGATTGGGCTGAAGTCGCCTTAATATTACGTGATATACGCGATTGTTGCGCTACCATGAATGGTCAACGTTTACGCGAGATTTTAAAGGCAGCACCCACTGATTATGCCCCCAATAGTCGCTGCGTCGACTTGCATTATCCTCGTCACTTAACACAAAAGTTAAAGCGAAATTTAGCGCAATAAAGAGGTTCTTATGATTGAAGTGGTAATGATACTTATCAGGACGTGAATGGACTATTTACCGCTATGACACAACTTTACGCAAATTGTTAATTGGGTATCGTGCCAAATAGCATGTTTCGTTATACAACTTGCAAAACTGTGATTTAATCTTCGGCTCGTTGCAATTCTCACACCACTCGCCATAATCGAAATTACTCATCAACGATTGCAGTGAGAAAAAGTATGAAAAAACTGTCCACGTTATTATTAGGGATTGGCATCATGGGCGCGACCAGCGCTGTCGCGCAAGATGCGGTCACTTACACTGATCAAGAAAAACTTCACGATATTGCCGAAGCGGTTAAAGCGGAACGCATTGAGCAAGATATCCGCAAGCTCGTTAGCTTTGGTACACGTCATACCCTTTCTGAAACTGAATCTGATACTCGTGGCATTGGCGCAGCGCGTCGTTGGGTTTATGAAGAATTCAAACGTATATCTGAGGATTGCGGTGGTTGTCTCGAGGTGATGTATGTTTCTGACATCATCGAAGGTGAGGAACGTATTCCCAATGCGACTGAAGTCAAAAGCGTCATCGCAATTCAACGCGGTACAACAGACCCTGATCGTTATGTCATGATGTCGGGTGATATTGATTCGCGTGTCAGTGATGTGATGGATTCAACCTCAGATGCACCGGGTGCCAATGATAATGCCTCAGGTGTGGCGGGGACGCTCGAAGCCGCGCGCGTGCTGAGCCAGTATAACTTTGATGGTTCAATTGTATATGCTGCACTGTCTGGTGAAGAACAAGGCCTGTTTGGCGGTAAAATTTTAGCCAACAAAGCAAAGCAGAATAAATGGCGCATCATGGCGGTATTGAACAACGACATGATTGGTAACATTGAAGGTATCAATGGCGTTATCAACAATACCACCGCGCGTATTTTTGCCGAAGGCACACGCATGGATGAAACAGACCGAGAAGCTACCATGCGCCGTTTTTACGGTGGAGAAAATGATTCGCCATCGCGTAACTTAGCCCGCTACATCGATACTATGGCGGATCGCTATATCCCGAACCTCGATACTATGATTATCTATCGATTAGACCGTTTTGGTCGCGGTGGACACCATCGCCCGTTTAATGACTTGGGCTATCCGGGTGTGCGCATTATGGAAACCAATGAGAACTATAATCGCCAACATCAAGACTTGCGTACCGAAAACGGTATTGAGTATGGCGATACCATCAAGGGCGTTGACTTTGATTATGCGGCAAAATTGACTGCGCTGAATGCGGTGTCATTAGCGGGTATGAGCTGGGCACCAGAACCGCCGCAGAATGTGGATATTCGTGGTGCAGTGCAACCTTCGACCACACTCACCTGGAGCGACGCTCGTGGCGATGAGAATATCATGGGTTATAAAGTGTACTGGCGTCTAACTTCTGAGCCACAATGGCAGTGGAGTCGCTACGTGGGTGATGTGAACGAATATACGCTTGAGAACGTAGTGATTGATAATTACATTTTTGGAGTTGCTAGCGTAAGCCCTGACGGATTCGAGAGTCCTGTCGTATTCCCTGGGCCCGCGGGCGAGTTCTCAATCGAGTTCGAGGATGACGCAGACGACGATTAATCATTTTAAGTCATTGCAGCGGCCAGAGACTGACTCTGGTCAGCTGCGTACCATTGGCTTCGAGATAGAATTCAATGGTTTATCAGTGCAGCAAACACTCAATGTGTTGCAATCCCACCTCAAAGGTCAGGTCGATCATATATCCCTCGCCGAGCGCAGCATCCAACATGAGCAACTCGGTACTTTTCATATTGAATTAGATTGGAGCTACCTCAAACGGATCGCTCGCGAGCAGCCGACCAGTGGTACGCCTGAACGTATTTGGCTGGAGGAGCTACATGCTTTGGCAGAGCGTATGGTTCCGATGGAAATCGTTTGCCCACCGATGACTTTACAGCAGTGCGAATGCTTGTTTCCAATTGTTGAGGCATTAAGGGAGGCGGGTGCTAAAGGTACAGACGAATCTTGGATAGCGGCCTACGGTGTGCATATCAATCCCCAAGTGGCAAGTGAAGACAGCACCGACGTATTACGTTATATACAAGCATTCTCGCTTTTACAGTGGTGGTTGTTCAAAGCACTTAAGGTTGATACCACGCGTAAATTGAGCCCTTATATTGATAAATATCCAGAAGCCTACATTCGACAATTATGTAAACAGTCAGAAGTCAGTGAGGGGCGATTGATCGACGACTACCTGCGTTTTAATGCTTCGCGAAACCGTGCACTTGATATGCTGCCGTTATTCGCGCACTGCCGTCCGGATACGGTCAGTAAAGCGGTTGGAGATGCTAAAGTCGGTGCGCGACCGACATTTCATTTCCGCTTACCGAACTGCCATATCGAGCGACCAGGATGGCAACTCGACAATGCCTGGCATGGCTGGTGGGTGGTTGAACAGCTCGCTAATGACATTGAGGCACTGGATTATTGGAAAAACGCATTTTTATCAGCGGATCGTCCACTCGTCGGTGTTGATGAATCTGCCTGGATAGATAGGATATCGTCATGGTTGCACGACCGCGCGTGGTGGTAACTGGGAATGCGCGTCGCTGGTCGCCATCTTGGTGGTGCACGCAAATAACACTACGGCTGCTCGGCGCACGTGCAATCCGAGTAAGTACTCGTCACCGCGTATCGCGTGACGGCGCTGTCGATGCATTGATTATTGGCGGTGGTGACGACATTAGTCCTAACCACTATGGGCAACCTGCTAAGCCCGATGGCGACTATGATCCTGCGCGAGATGCGTTGGAGATTGAGTGGATACAATGGGCACTGAAAACCAACACGCCAATGTTGGGCATTTGTCGTGGCGCGCAACTGATTAACGTAGTTTTAGGCGGTGAACTGAACCAAAATATTCGCTCTTTGCGTAAAAGAACCTACAATCGGCCGGGGTTATTACCAACTAAACAAGTGTGGCTTAGCTCGCACTCGGCCATTAGAGCGGTGACCCGAAAAGGTAAACTGCGTGTCAACAGCTTGCACTATCAGGTGGTTACTCGTCCCGGTGAAGGTATGCGAGCGGTGGGCTGGGATTTGGATGAATTTATCCAAGCCACGGAGCACTCGACACGAGCAATCATGGGCGTGCAGTGGCACCCAGAGTACTTGTTTTATTTATCCAGTGAGCGCCGCCTATTTGCTTGGTTGTTGGATTGTATTTCTGCGCGAAAGGAGCGTCCGTGAAGATTATTTTGCTGAGTATTTTGGCCTTAGTTGTAGTGGCTTGTAGTAACAGCGATAAGATAGCGCTGAGTTCCAACGCTCCCCCTCACCACACCGAGGAGGGCTTTAAAAATCTCCACGGACCGGAAAAGCAAAGTGGTTTTTTTGATTATTGGTATATGCGCTGGTTTGGCGATACAGAATGGGCAAATCAGTCGCAGCAGGTTGATGCGATTCCGTTTGTACAAACCAATTTAGCGCGTATCACCCGTCCTGACCCTAAACAACGTCAAGTGACTTGGGTTGGACACTCGACCTTTTTGCTACAATACCAAGGTAAAGCCGTGCTCACGGATCCTATTTTTAGTGAACGCGCGTCTCCAGTCAGTTTTATGGGGCCGCAGCGACTAACCGAACTGCCCCTTAAATTATCCGATTTACCACCGATCGATGCGGTGATTATTTCTCATGATCATTATGATCATTTAGATGCCGATACGATTGAAGCGCTGGGTAATTCGACTCATTATTATGTGCCGCTGGCGCTTAAATCGTGGTTCCTCGAGCAAGGTATTGCTGAACAGAATGTGACTGAACTTGATTGGTGGCAGGGCGCGGCAAACAGCGAACAATTACGGGTGCATGCAACGCCGAGTCAGCATTGGTCTGGGCGCAGCTTGTGGGATCGCTTTGAAACGTTGTGGTCGAGTTATGTCATTGATATCGGCGATTGGCGTATATGGTTTGGCGGCGACACAGGTTATAACCCAATTCAATTTAAAGAGATTGGTAACGTATTTGATAATATTGACCTTGCGTTAATGCCGGTGGGCGCCTATTTGCCACGTTGGTTTATGAAAATGCCTCACGTTGACCCCCAACAAGCAACTTTGATTCATCGAGACATCGGCGCTAAGCGCAGCATTACGATGCATTGGGGCGCTTTTCAGCTCGCTGCAGAGGGCATCCCACAAACCCTCAATGATATTAAGCAAGCACGCACCGATGCCGGCTTAACTGATAGTGAGTTTCGGATAATGCCGGTCGGTGCGACCGAAACCCTTCCGCTCGATTCTGCTGAATAAATTTCGATAATGTTGATCTAGCTCTTCATAATCGATGTATTAGTATTCGATTTAATTGAACAATCGTTTTAACAGGATTATCTATGACCATCGCGCAGCGACTCTATGCAGGTTTTGCTTTTATCATCCTACTGATTATCGGTGTCACCATTGTGGGTACCTATCAAGTTGGGCAAATTGACCAAACATTAAGAAAGGTAAATGAAGTAGGCAGCGAGAAACAGCGCTACGCGATTAACTTCCGTGGGAGTGTGCACGATAGGGCGATCGCCTTACGCGACCTGGTACTTACTGAACAGAGCTCATCGCGCTCGGAATACCGAGCGTTGATTGATGAGCTACAAGCGGATTATGCGACGGCACAAAAGGGTATGGACAGCATCATCAGTGATCCTCAGTTTGTGAACTCGAAAGAGAAGCAGCTGTTAGCGCGCATCGGTGAGATACGTACCGAGGCATTAGCGACTTCAGAGCGTGTCTATCAACTGTTATCGCAGGGTCAACGGCAACAGGCTCAAGACTATGTTCTTAGTGACTTATCGCCTGCTTACGCTGAATGGCTGGTGCGTATTAATGCCTTTATTGACTATCAAGAGCAAACAATTGCACAAGGTGTTGATGGGGTACTTGAACGCAGTAATGGATTTGCGGTGTTGATGTGGTGTGTGACCTTAATATCCGCTTTGGTGGCTGCAGCAATTAGTTATTACATTGTGCGTCGGTTAACTCATACTTTAGGCGGCGAACCGGAAGCGGTTGTCGAGGTACTGGAAACCATCGCAGCGGGCGACTTGACGGTTGAGACGCGTTCTAAGTTTGAAGGCAGCATGATGGCACAGGTCAATCGTATGGTTCGTCAATTGCGTGCGTTGGTTAAAGAAGTTGATGAAACTTCTGACCAGCTTCTGAACGCCTCTGGCGAGCTTAGCGAAACCAGTGAAAATAATACTAAGATGGTTATCCGTCAGCAGGACGAGACAACTCAAGGTGCGACAGCGATTAACCAAATGTCGCAAACCGTGTCTGAAGTCGCTTCACACACGAATGAAGCGGCGCAATTAGCTGACCAAACTGATCGCGAGACGCAGGCCGGTAGCACTGAAGTTGCAGCGACGATTCGTTCGATTGAAAAGCTGGCAGAAGAAGTGGAAAGCGCCGGCGCAGTTATCGTTGAATTGAGCGATAACACGGCTGAAATCGACAAGGTACTTGAAGTGATTGAGGGCATTGCCGATCAAACCAACTTACTGGCGTTGAACGCAGCCATTGAGGCAGCACGAGCGGGCGAGCATGGCCGAGGGTTCTCGGTTGTTGCTGATGAGGTGCGAGCGCTCGCTAACCGTACTCAAGAGTCAACTCAAAGTATTCAGCAATTGATTGAAACGATGCGCTCGAGCGCGTCGCAGGCGGTCGATGTGATGCAACGAGGTCAAGAGCAAGCAGGCAATAGTGTTGAACAAGCGCGTCGAGCGGGTAAATCGTTAGATACTGTTAACCATGTGGTTAAGCAAATGACCGATATGAATGCGCAAATTGCCACAGCAGCCGAAGAACAAAGCTCGGTAGCAGAAGAAATCAATCAGAACTTTCATAAGATTACGGAAGCTACTGAGGAGACTGCGGCGGGCTCTGAGCAAGTGAGTGAGTCGAGCCGTCAGCTCAACGAGCTTGCACGCAATTTAAGTGAGCGTGTCAAACGTTTTAAAACGGCGTAGATTTAGTCACTCGGTGTTTTCGCTCTTGATTTACAAGGCTAAAACACCTAGTATACGCGCCCTATGGAGAGGTGTCCGAGTGGCTGAAGGAGCACGCCTGGAAAGTGTGTATACGGCAACGTATCGAGGGTTCGAATCCCTCTCTCTCCGCCATATCCAAAAAAACCGCCTTTACGGCGGTTTTTTTATGCCCGCGTAGCTTGCGCCTTTGGCGCAAGGGCGGTATCCGATGTCGCGCAAAATGCGCGACCTACCAAAGGACGGCGATGATGCCAAGCGGCAGCGTGAGCAGGAATAACAACCATAGAATCAATGCGCGGCTTAAGGTCCGTACGAGACCAGGCTCTATCAACCACAAAAAGCTCCGGTAGCCCGTCAGCTGATGTTTGACTATCTTGAACTGGGTTACTGCAAGGGTGGTGGTGAGAAAGGTAATGCTCCCCGCAAGGACGGTATTAAATAGAGTGCTTTCAGTAAACCATATCAATGACAGCATGGCTAAGGCGATCAAATAGGCTAAATAGTGCATGCCTGCGGGGGATACTATCTGTAACATCATATGTAGGCGTGGGTGGCGATTGACAGGCCTACTCAACTTCTCAAAGCGGCGTGTAGCGGCATAGCTGTAAGCGAGTACGTGAACAGCAATGATCAATAGCATGAACACCAGTGCTTTGCCCAACGACTCAGTTTTAGCGAGTCCCAGTGCGAGCAGTAGCAACGTTGGAGCCGCGAACAGCAACTGACCGCGACAATAGCCGATGCAAAAATGCCTATAACCAGCCACGTGAATTACCCAGGCCGTGTGCCTTGGTTTTACAATCGTGTTATAGATGATGAATGATAGGCTGCTGAGTCCGATGATTATCAATGCGGCCAGCCAAAAACCAGGGTTACCGATGTTAAATGTGTATAAAAGGTAACCCGGAAGTGGCCCGAGTATGAGCAACACAGGTTGGATCATGAGCGTGAATACTGCGGCGACTTTTATTAGTGTGCGGTTACTTTCTGAAAAAGCGCGCAGTTGATGTTTTTCACATGTGCGGTACATGTTCGCCGGGTCCCTGTGTCATTATCATCGTCGCGTAAGGCGCGACCTACACCAATGCAATGGATTGGTCGCCGATATGTAGCTTGCGCCTTGGACGCAAGTTGGTGAGCTGCTCACTGTGATCAATGACAATTAAAGGTCGGTTTGTTTCGGCCAATATATGATTCAAAGTGGCGGCACTAGTGGAATCTAAGCCGTTAAACGGCTCATCAAGTAATAGCCAGTGCCCGTTGCCTGAGAGTGCCAGTATCAATTTGAGCTTTTGCTGATTTCCTTGCGAAAGCTTGCCTACCGTTGCCGTTAAACAATCTGAGAACTGGAAAGCGTCAACCAATTGATTGCGTTGTGTGGTGTCGCAACGTTGATACTTGTCGTATAGCGAAAACACAGTAGTTATGGTCATGTTGTCGGGGATTTGAATACTATCGGCAACGAGATCGGGGCGATCGTCAACGTTCAACGAGCCCGAGCTGGGCATGATTAACCCACTGAGAAGCTGTAAAAAGGTAGACTTTCCTGCTCCGTTTTTACCTGTTAGCTGATACTGCCCTTCTGGCAGCGCGAGTGTAACGGAATCTAAAATTAAGTTATCACCGAGTTTTACGCTGACATTATTTAATTCAATGTTGGTCATTTATGTGCATCTTGTAAACGAATATCTGCCGCCATGTTACGGTAGCTTGCGCCTTGGGCGCAAGGTGCGATGGTTGATGTCGCGCAGGATGCGCGACCTACGGTGGGGTGTCGGATGTCGCGCATTTTGCGCCACGGTATTGAATTTTTGTTTAGAAATAGTAAAGAGACTATTTAGCAGAAAGCATATTGTCTATTGTAACAAAGTGTTTCAAATTGAAGTTTCATTCTGTTAGGAGATAGCTATGTTTAAACGTTCCTTACTCGTTATCGCGCTGAGTAGTGCGCTCGCCGCTTGTGGCGGATCTGACTCAAGCACCGATTCAACGACCGGTGATAATGGCGGCGGTAATGAAACCGCATCATCTACAATTGTGACCGAAGGGGTCATCACGGGTTTTGGTAGTGTTTACGTAAACGGTGAACGTTATCGTTCTGACAACGCCACCATTGCGCTCGATAATGCTCAATCTGGCACCGAGAGTGACTTAAAGGTCGGTATGGTGGTGAAAATGAAAGCCACACGCTCTGGTAATGAAACACCTGAAGCCAGTGAAATCGAATATGAAGAAGAAATTCAGGGTCGCGTAGACTTCATCGATATCGATAACCAAGCGTTTACGGTATTAGGTCAAACCATTAACTTTGATGATGTCACGGAATTTGTAGGAGTAACCGACAGTACGCTCGCCGTAGGCAACTTTGTTGAAATCAGTGGTTATTTAAACGAAGACGGTGAATTTTACGCGACCTTGGTGGAGCTTGAGAGCGACGAGGATGAGCTAAAAGTAAAAGGCAACGTAGCTGGGCTCGATACGGACGCGCAAACGTTCATGTTGGGCGAGCTCACCATCGACTATTCGCAGGCGAACTTCGAAGAGATGACGGCTGACGATTTGCAAGATGGCTTAGCCATTAAAGTTGAAGGAAGTCAGTATGACTCAACCACAGATACGTTGATTGCTGATTCTATTGAGCAAAAAGATAGTCGCTTGGACGACGATGTTGATGAGCTCGAAGTCGCCGGTGTTGTCGGTAACTATGATGCTGCGGCGGGTACCTTTATCATTAAAGGTTACCAAGTTGCCCTTGATGACGATACTGAATTTGATGAGGGTGAAGAGGCCGACCTAAGTAACGGTGTTCGTATCAAAGTTGAAGCACGTAATGATGGCGAATCTTGGATTGCTGAAGAAATAGAATTTCAAGAGTACCGTGCGGTAGGGCGTACCGAGGGTGCTGTCAGTGAAATTGATGCGGATAACGGATTGATTACCGTAAACGGTATTGAATTCTTAACCACCTCGCAAACCCGTTATAAAGATGATTCGGATGCTGATTTGCGCCAATTCACGTTCGACGATATTGCCGTTAACGACGTATTACGTGTCATTGCACGTGAAGACCAACAGGGTCAAGCGATTGCTCTGAAGATCAAGCGTTTAGATGAAGAGGATCGTGACGGTGAGATTAAGGGCGTACCCAATGATATTTCGGAGTCGGGTTTCAGCCTTGCTGGAGTTGAAGTCATTATTAATGACGAGACGCGTTTTAAAACCGATGATTCACGGATTTCGCTCGATGAATTCATTGCCTTGTTCGACGGCGATACTGAGTTGCGCGTTGAGGTTGAAGGCGAGTGGGACGGTGACCAACTGATTGCGCACAAAGTCGAGGTCGACCTCGAAGACCAAGATGATGCCGATGACGGTGACGACGAGGGGGACGATCGCCAGGGCTATACCGAATATGAAGGTGAGGTGACTGACGTCAATGGCGAAGCCTTTACGGTTAATGGCATCGAAGCGCGTTTAACCACTGACAGCGAACTAAAAATCAACGATGAAGAGGTCACGCTACAAGCGTTTGTTGATGCTTTAGCTGAAGGTGTTGTGGTTGAAGTGGAAGGCCAGTGGCAAGAACAAAGCTACGTGCTTGTCTACGAGGCCGAGATCGACGATTAATCGTAGCTTGCGCCTTGGGCGCAAGGACGATGGTGGATGTCGCGCAAAATGCGCGACGTACGCCGGTGGGGATGTCCGATGTGGCGTAGCTTGCGCCTTGGGCGCAAGGTGCGATGGTTGTTGTCGCGCAAAATGCGCGACCTACGCCGGGTGGGGTGTTCGATGTCGCGATGGTGGATGTCGCGCAAAATGCGCGACGTCCGCCGGTGGGGATGTCCGATGTGGCGATGGTTGATGTCGCGCAAAATGCGCGACGTCCGCCAGATCAAGCTTCGACCTAAGTCGAATGTTTAATTTCTATTGGCTTGCATATGCTTAAACCAAATCTATTTGGTTGCGGAGTATGTATATGCAGGCCTATCACCAACTTTATTCTGATGCTCAGCAAGATCCAGAGGGATTCTGGCTCGAGCAGGCGCATCGTTTACATTGGTTTAAAGCGCCCCAGCAGGCGGCTAATTTAAAAACCAATGGGTTAGCCGATTGGTTCCCCGATGGTGAGTGCAATATTAGCTATCAAGCACTTGATGCGCAGATAGAGGCGGGGCGAGGCGAACAAGTTGCCCTGTACTACGACTCCCCCGTTACGCAAACCAAACAGCAGTGGACATTTAATCAGTTGCGCGACGAAGTGGCGCGCTGCGCGGGTATGATCCAAGCGGCGGGTGTGAGTAAAGGCGACCGCGTGGTTATTTACATGCCGATGATCCCACAGGCAGCCATTGCGATGCTGGCGTGTGCGCGACTGGGCGCGATTCACTCCGTTGTGTTTGGTGGTTTTGCGGCACACGAACTTGCAATCCGAATTGATGATGCGGAGCCTGCATTGCTGATTACCGCCTCATGCGGTATCGAGGGGCAACGCGTGCTCGACTATAAACCTATTGTCGATAAAGCATTGCACGAAGCTGAACACCCGCCACAACATGTGATTGTGTATCAACGTTCACAAAGCCAAGCGTCGATGCAGTCACCTCGCGATATTGACTGGGCAAGCGCAATAAAAGACGCACCTGGGGTTGATGCGGTGCCAGTCAATGCCACTCATCCACTGTATATTCTATACACATCGGGAACCACGGGACGTCCAAAAGGGGTGGTACGTGATCATGGTGGCTATGCCGTAGCGCTCAATTTCTCCATGAATTACGTTTACGGTATGTCGCCTGGGGAAACCCTATTCACTGCGTCGGACGTCGGCTGGGTAGTTGGCCATTCCTATATTGTATATGGTCCTTTGCTGTTCGGTTGCAGCTCAGTACTCTATGAGGGCAAACCCATTAATACACCCGACGCGGGTGCGTTTTGGCGAATTATCCAAGACTACCAAGCATCGGCTGTGTTTTCGGCACCTACGGCGTTTCGCGCCATTAAAAAAGAAGACCCTCAAGGTGAGCATTTAGCCAACTACGATATTAGTTCGTTAAAGCGCATTTACATGGCCGGTGAGCGGCTCGACCCCGCTACGCTCGAGTGGACTGAGCATCTGACCGATCGTCCGGTGTATGACCATTGGTGGCAGACCGAGAGTGGTTGGCCAATGTGCGCTAACCCCGTGGGAGTAGGCGCTACCCCTGTCAAGCCGGGCTCTTCAAGCCTGCCTGTGCCGGGTTATGAATTTGCCATACTCGACCCGCAAGGTCAGCCATTAGGCGCTAATGAAGAAGGCTCCGTGTGCTTGCGTCTGCCGCTGCCGCCGGGCTGTTTACCGACTGTGTGGGGCGATGAACAACGTTTACAGGATAGCTATCTGAAAGCGTTTCCAGGTTATTACTGCAGTGGTGACGGTGGTTACATGGACGACGACGGCTACTTATTCATTATGGGCCGTACTGATGACGTGATTAATGTCGCGGGTCACCGCCTGTCGACCGGTGAAATGGAAGAAGTCCTGGCGCAACATTCAGCCGTTGCCGAATGTGCGGTAGTCGGTCAACCCGATGAGCTGAAGGGGGAGTTACCGGTGGGGCTGGTGATTTTAAAAAACGATGCGCAGATCACGACAGAGGAACTGCAAGCGCAGCTCATTGCACAAATTCGCGAGACGATCGGTGCGATAGCGTGCTTAAAAACGCTCTACATCGTGCCTAAGCTACCTAAGACACGCTCAGGTAAAATTCTTCGCCGGTTGATTCGACAAGTATTACAGGGCGACACCGTGGCGGTTCCTTCGACCATAGACGACCCGGATAGTGTTGAGATGATTCAAACCGTGGTAAAGCAGCAAAATGAAGCTAGGAAAGTCAGTTGAAATACCGTTAGAATAGAGCATTTGTAAGTCAATTTAACGGGTATTTAATGACACTTTCTATTGTCGCAGTTGTTTTGGGTTTAATTGTCTTAGTCTGGAGTGCTGATCGCTTTGTCGAAGGTGCTGCCGCAGTTGCCAAAAACTTAGGTATGGCACCGCTTGTTATCGGCATGGTGATCATTGGCTTCGGTACTTCAGCACCAGAGATGGTGGTCTCGGCGTTGGCATCATCACAAGGTAACCCTGCGCTCGCGCTAGGTAATGCGTACGGTTCCAATATCACTAATATCGCTCTAGTGTTGGGCTTAACGGCCGTGTTGGCACCGATTGCAGTACAGTCGGGGGTGATTAAACGTGAGTTACCCGTGCTGATTGCGATTACTTTATTAACGGCTGCCTTTCTGTGGGATTACCAAATAACCGCCATTGAAGCTTGGGTCCTTTTAGCTATCTTCGCGGTCTACATGGGTTGGTCAATCTGGCTGGGCAAAAACAGTAGCGACGATAGTTTAGCCGCAGAGTTTACGCAGGAAGTCGACGCTAATCCGATGTCGATGAAGCCTGCTGTTATCTGGTTGGTTATCGGTTTAGTGTTATTGGTCGTGAGCTCCAGAGCACTGGTTTGGGGTGCTGTTAATATAGCAACCGCATTGGGCGTCAGTGATCTGGTTATTGGCTTAACGGTCGTGGCTATCGGAACCTCGTTACCGGAGTTGGCGTCTGCTATTGCTGCGACGCGCAAAAACGAGCATGATTTGGCGTTGGGTAACGTGATTGGTTCGAATATGTTCAATACCCTAGCGGTCGTGGGTATTGCAGGTGCGATTCATCCGATTGATCTAGAACCGTTGGTGCTGTCGCGTGACTGGGTCGCAATGGCCGGTCTCACGCTATTGTTGTTGCTGTTTTCTTTGCGGGTCAATCGTTTAGGTCGTATCAACCGGGTTCATGGCGTGACGTTCTTAGTCCTTTACGTTGCTTACACGGTTTATCTGATAAGCACGGGATTCACACCCGCGTTAACCAGTTAAATAGACTGACGATAGACATGAGCCGCGCGAGTCGCGGCTTTTTTACCCATTATTGTTGAAAATCGTTCGCATTAGCATTACACTCATTATGAGTTAATTACGAGGTGATGTTCAGTGTACGTTTGTTTATGCAAAGGCGTTTCGGATAAAACCATTGCTAAGTCAGTTGCTGCTGGCGAGGTGTCTAGTATGCGGGAGCTCCGTCAGCAGTACGGTGTCGCTTCGCAGTGTGGTTGCTGTAAGCAATGCGCTAAAGAAGTCTTGAATGAGGCTTTAGAAAAACGTAACGATCATGTGCTTCCAGGCACTAAAATTCCTACTACGGTGTGCTACACTTAACTGAGTTTCTAATTTTAGAACCAGCTTAAGGAGCACATCCCGCATGAAAGGTGACGCAAAAGTCATTCAGCAGCTTAATAAGGTGCTGACGCTCAAATTGACCGCTATTAACCAGTACTTCTTACATGCGCGCATGTTTCGAGACTGGGGTTTTGAGTCCCTCAACAATGTTGTTTATAAAGCATCTATCGAAGAAATGAAGCACGCGGACGTGCTCATTGAGCGGTTGCTGTTTTTAGAGGGCATGCCGAACTTACAAGAGCTTGGCAAACTTTATATCGGTGAAGATCCACGTGAAATGTTAGAAATGGACCATAAGGTTCAGTTCAACGACATCAATGCCATTCGTGACGCCGTTAAAGTCTGTGAGAGCCATCAAGATTACGTCAGTCGCGATGCGCTAAATAAGATTCTTGATAAGCAAGAAGAGCATTTAGACTGGTTAGAAACACAAATCGATTTAATGTCGCGCTTAGGTACAGAAGTATACCTTCAGTCGATGTTAAAAGAGGAGGACTAGAATGAAAGCAGAGAACAAAGTCGTCGAGCAGTTAAACCGTTTACTCGCTTTCGAACTGACCTCTATTGATCAATACACATCCCATTCGCGCCAGTATGAAGACATGGGATTGATGAAGTTGTACGAACGTATCAATCATGAGATTGATGACGAACGGGGCCATGCTGACCTATTGATTCGTCGTATTCTATTTTTGGAAGGTAAACCTAATATGTCCAACCGCGAGCCTCACAATATCGGCTCGGACGTGCGCGAAATGTTAGAAAATGACCTACAGCTGGAATACAACAACGCCAAAACCTTGCGCGAAGTGATCGATTATTGCGAGCAAGTGGATGACTATGTCACGCGTGATATGTTGGTGGGGATTTTACGTGATACGGAAGAAGACCACGCCTATTGGCTGCGTATCCAATTGAACCTGATGGATCGCTTGGGTGAGGCGCTTTACTTGCAAGGCATGAAGTAAGATTAGTCTCATTCAACCATAAAAAACGCGGCAGGGTTAGCCGCGTTTTTTGTTGCTTTATTGACTGGGTTTACCAAAACCGCAGACGTCTGAGTAAGAGAAATTCGACCACCGCGATACCCAGTAAAATCCAGCAAAAAATCTCAAAGGCACTGGTGTTCTCGACGCCTGGCATGCCACCAATGTTGATACCAAACACCCCAGTTAAAAAACTTAATGGCAAAAATACGCCTGCGATGACTGAGAGCCAGTAAGTATTACGGTTCATCTTTTCGGCGACCGCTTGTTGTATTTGCTCGCGCTGCATCCATACCTGTTCAAGCATCAGGTCGATTTGCTCCAGTAACCGCTGGGTGGTATCGCGCTCATTCAGTAGCCACTGATGCAACTCCGCATCGACCCATTTTTCGCTCTCACTAGTAAACTTATCCAGTGCGGCTAGTTGTGGGCGAATAAAGCGGTTTAAGCGCAGTAAGCGACGATGCATTACGGTCAGCTTCTTTTGCTGCTCTGCTGTGTTATCAAAGCCTTCCGTCTCCATTTGTTCGACGTTGAGCTCAATATCGTCAATGACATCTTCGATCTTCTGGTTTAACTGCTCGACAAGGTGCACCAAAAAGTCATTTAAGCTTTCAGGCCCTTGTTGGTTTTGCAGGTCATCGCGTATATGAGCTACCGCTTTAAAATGATGCTTGCGAAACGTGTACACGGTCTCTTTATAATAGAGGATGCGCAAGCTCATCATATCTTCAGGTTGAGCCCCTTCATTGAGGTTTACGCCTCGCAATAACAGTACAAAGCCGTCTTTGAGTCGCTGAAAGCGTGGACGCGTATCTTCTTCAAGCATGGCGTCAATAATAGGTTCGGGAATATCAGCGGCTTTCAGCCATTCATTGATACCTTCCACGTCACGCTGAAAGTGAAACCAACAGCCGGGGCGAGACTTAACAGTGTCGTCGTTGTTGATCGCTTGCGCAGGGTGCTGGTTAAAATCCCAAGCATCGATTAAAAAGTTCATAAAGCGCTCCAATAATAAGCGCCCAAATCACATAAGTGATTGATTGTTGAGCGCTTAGTCAGGTAATTGACATATATTGGAATCAAACACCACTAAATGGTCGAAGTCAACATTTATCCCTACCATTTGACCTGACTGCAAAGGTTGGTGTGAGGGACCTACTGCGAGTACATGTTCATGGTTGTCTAAGGCAAGCGTATATAAATAATGAGAACCGCGAAAGCCACGCCCAACGACTTGAGCCTGCAGGCGGTGGGGGTGAGCGGTGGAGACAATAAGCACATCATCTGGGCGTACGAGAAAAGTGACGTCGTGATCGTCTTGATCGCAGAGGACCTCATGGTCGATAACGCCCAAAGCGCTATGCAGTTGATTCGATTTTATCTGGCCATTAAGTAATACGCCGCGACCTATAAAGTCTGCTACTAGCTCATGCTCGGGCTGATGATACAACTCATAGGGGGTATTCCACTGCAATAATTGACCCGCGTACATGACACCGGCTTTATCTGCCATGGCAAAGGCTTCTTGCTGATCGTGAGTCACTAACAGCGCAGTAATACCTTCTTCTTTTAATAAGTTACGCACATCTTGCGCTAACAGTTCGCGCAGTTCTGCATCGAGACTCGAAAAAGGCTCGTCTAACAGCATGAGTTTTGGCTTGGGTGCCAATGCACGGGCAAGTGCGATTCGTTGTTGTTGCCCGCCAGATAACTCATGCGGATAACGATTTTGATAGCCGGTCAGATCGACCCGTTGAAGCAGTTGCTTTACGCGCTGCTTTTGTTCGGCTTTCGACCAATTATTGATGCCAAAGGCGATATTTTCTTCCACAGTAAGGTGCGGAAACAAGGCAAAATCTTGGAACATCATGCCTATTTGACGTTGCTCGGTGGGCATTTGCACTTTCGTTGAAGCGACTTCCTCACCATAGAGACGTATAGCACCACTGGTGACCTCAGAAAAACCGGCAATGGTGCGTAGTAACGTCGTTTTACCACAGCCGCTAGGCCCCAATAAACAGCCAATATCGCCCTCATTCAGTGAGAACGAGAGTTGCTCAACTATACGTTCCTTACCTAACTCAATGGACACTGAATCAAGTTCTACTAACGGCTTCATTTAGTCTCCCGTTTTAATCGTTTGAGTGCGCAAGGCACGTGACAACATCAATACTGGAATTAAACCCACCAGGACAATCATCAGTGCAGGAGGTCCCGCATCAGCAAGTCGTTCATCCGAGGCCATTTCGAAGGCTTTGACCGCTAAGGTATTAAAATTAAAGGGTCGCAACACCAAGGTTGCAGGTAGTTCTTTCATCACATCAACCAACACCAATATCAGTGCGGCTAGAATTGAGCTTTTAAGTAACGGCAAGTGTATCCGAGTCATGATGCGACGTGAACTCGCGCCCAACGTACGTGCGCTATCATCCATTTGGGGGGTGATTTGTTCTAAACCCGAGCTTATCGTCTGCAAAGAAATAGACAAAAAGCGCACCGTATAAGCAAATACTAACGCAACGACGGTGCCGCTTAACAACAGACCAGGGTTCACACCGAATAGCGATTTACTGAAATCGATAATACGGTGATCAAGCCACGCGAGTGGAATCAAAATGCCAACGGCAATGACAATACCTGGAATCGCATAGCCAAGCCCCGCGGTTGTTATTGCCGTGCGGATTGCTCGGGTTGGATGGCGACGGCGACCATAGGCGAGCCAGAGCGCTAACGCAACCGTGATGGTAGCGGCTAACAAGCCCAGCCAGAGCGTATTGAGTGTCAGCGTCCAAAATGACGCCTGGGTCCAGATATCAGCACGTTCGATCGACCACATCAGTAATTGACTTGCGGGAATGGCAAAGCCGAGCACAATGGGGAGCCAACACACTGCCGATGCAAGCCACGCCGCTTTGCCACGTAACGGTTTTCTGAAGTTATTATTTTGGCTGCGGCGCTGATAAAACTTAGCCTGACGCCTTGAATAGCGCTCAATTAGAATGAGTACAATAACAAACAGCAGGAGAATCGACGCCAATTGCAACGCACCTTGAGCGTCACCCATACCGTACCACGTACGGAAAATACCTGTAGTAAATACGGTAACACCAAAGTATTCCATGGTGCCGTAGTCGGCGAGTGTTTCCATCAACGCGAGCGTGACGCCGGTTGCGATAGCGGGTCGTGCTAATGGGAGTGCGATACGAAAGAAGCTCCGGACAGGACCTGCGCCTAATGTCCGTGCACTTTCAAATGCGGCGGTTGATTGCTGCATGAAGGCTGCGCGAGTAATCAGATAAACGTATGGGTAAAGCACTAAGCTTAATACGAATATAGCGCCTTCGATGCTCCGAATACTGGGAAACCAATACTCACCAATGCTGAGGTCGAAGGTATCGCGTAATGCTTGCTGTACGGGACCGGCGTAATCCAGTAGGCCAGTATAAGTATAAGCTGAGATATACGCGGGCATGGCTAAGGGAAGTAGTAGCCCCCAACTCACCCAGCGCCAACCCGGGAAATCGTATTGGCTTACGCACCATGCGGTGCTGACGCCGAGGATAGTCACGCCAAACCCCACCGATACCAGTAGTATCAGTGAATGAGAAATGTACTCGGGTATCACCGTTTGCCAAAGGTGATTTAAAATATCCCAATTAGGATTTAACAAAGATAAGGCCACCACAATAAGTGGTAGCCCTACCAATGCCGCAACGCCGAACAACACGAGCGGGCCGCGGGTCATAGCTGCTCCTTAACGCTTAGTGCGGAATTAACGCCAGCCTGCCGAGTTCATTAAACGGACGGCTTCTGCGTTATTCTCACCTAAAATATCCATCGAAATATCGTCTTGTTTGAAGTCACCCCATTGCTTGAGGGTCTCACTCCACTCAACGCCTTCACGTACAGGGTACTCATAATTGGCCTCAGCATACCATTTTTGTGAGGCTTCTGAGAGCAGAAATTCGATTAATTGTGTGGCTTCATCGACATGCTTTGCATGTTTAGTGATGCCAATACCCGACACATTGACGTGGGTGCCATTGCCATTTTGCGCAGGCCAGAAAATCTTAACTTTTTCAGCTGCTTCGCGTTCTTCAGCTTGGTCAGAATTCAGCATATGACCAAAATAGTAAGTGTTCGCTACGGCGATATCACACACGCCGTATGCGACCCCTTTAATTTGGTCACGATCGCCGCCGACGGGCGTACGGGCGAAATTGTCGACTAAATCCTTAGCCCAATCCATGATTTTTTGTTCGCCGTAGTGGTCGAGTAAGGCAGCGACTAATGACTGGTTATAGATGTTATTCGACGAGCGAATACAAATACGGTCTTGCCATTGGTCGTCTGCTAGACTCATATAATTTTCGAGCTTGCTTGGATCAACACGGTCTGGCGAATAAAAAATCGGACGAGCACGCAAGCTCAAACCAACCCATTGGTCATCGCTGTCGCGAAAATGTGCTGGCACGGTTTTGTGGGCGAACTCAGAATCAATCGCTTGAAACACATCGGCGGTAACGGCACGATGCAGCGCGCCGGCGTCAACGGTTAGAAATAAGTCCGCTGGGGTATTTTCACCTTCGGCCGTTAAACGAGATAGCAATGCGTCTGAATTACCGGTCAGCAGGTTAACTTCAATACCTGTTTGTTCAGTAAATTTATCGAGCAGAGGCTTGATCAATGCTTGCTTCCGCGATGAATAAATATTAACTTCAGCCGCTTGCGCGAATGAGCCTGCGAGTGTGGCTGCACCGATAATGGTTGCCATTGCAAGCTTGAGGGGAGTAATTTTTATTGCCATATTCAAACCTCTTACCAATAATTCGCGTAGGTTAATTACTTAAGTGTATCAAAATTAAAATTTAATGATAGCCATTCTCATTTGAGTGGCGGTCAATGTCAAATAAAATAACAGAGCATAAGCTCATACTTTACTGGAGACCCTATGTCTGACTTATCCATGTTAGCGCTTATCGGTGTGTTGTCGATTTGCTGCCAATGGTTAGCCTGGCGCATTAAACTGCCGGCGATTTTGCCGTTGCTAGTCTGTGGCCTCTTGGTGGGACCTACGTTAGGTTGGTTGCAACCCGATCAGTTGTTCGACCATTTGCTATTCCCCGTGGTTTCCCTGGCTGTTGCGGTCATCCTGTTTGAGGGGAGCTTGACGCTTAAGTTTGACGAAATACGCGGTCATGGCCGCATGGTGACCAACTTAGTCAGCATCGGTATGGTGGTTACATGGGTAACCATCAGTGTCGCGACGCACTTTATTATGGATTGGCGTTGGGAAATCGCATCGCTGTTCGGCGCATTGGTGGTGGTGACCGGGCCGACGGTTATTCAGCCAATGATCCGCTCAATTCGACCGATTAATAAGTTGGCGAACATCTTGCGCTGGGAGGGGATTATTATTGATCCGCTGGGTGCATTACTTGCGGTCTTAGTTTATGAATTTATTATTGCCAGCCAAGACGTAGCCATGTTGCATGCCTTACAGGCTTTTGCGAAAACCATCGGCATCGGTTTCTTCTTTGGTTGGGCGGCGGCTAAGCTGCTCGGCCTCGCGCTAGGCCGAGGTTGGTTTCCGCATTACTTACAGAATGTCGCAACCCTGACCATCGTTTTGGGCGTATTTGCGTTGTCGAACGCAATCCAACATGAATCAGGCCTACTGACCGTCACCGTTATGGGGATGGCGATGGCGAATACCAAAAATCTTAATCTTGATGAGATTTTGGAATTCAAGGAAACCCTCTCAGTGCTGTTGATCTCGGCATTGTTTATTCTGTTGGCAGCGCGACTCGATTTTGCTGACTTTGATGCTTTGGGTGTGCCCTCTATCATCTTACTTGCGGTAATTATGTTCCTTGTGCGCCCATTAAGTGTTTGGTTGTCTGCTATCGGCACTGAGTTGCGCTTTAAGGATAAGTTGCTACTGTCATGGATCGCGCCCAGAGGTATTGTTGCCGCGGCGGTATCGGCTTTGTTTGCGTTGAAGATGGAACAGTCGGGATGGACTGATGCATCGGCTATCGTGCCCTTGGTGTTCTTAGTCATCATGACAACGGTGGTGTTACAAAGCTTAACCGCTAAACCGCTAGCGCGACTGCTTGGATTAATTGAACCGCCGGCGCGTGGATTCTTGATTTTTGGTGCCAACCAGATGGCTCGTGCGGTGGCATCGGTTCTTAAAGAACATGAAATCCCTGTCCGGTTGGCTGATACCAACTGGGAGAATATCCGTCTTGCGCGGATGGATAACTTACCTGTTTACTTTGGTAATCCCGCGTCGGAGCATGCTTCGAATAATATCGACTTGACCGGTATTGGCCGTTTATTGGTGATGTCGCCTTATAAGCAGTTAAATCCGCTGGTTTCGGTGTATTATCAAGATTGGTTTGGCAGCTCAAAAGTGCATGGTTTGAATAGCGGTGAATCGGACTTTAGAGCCAGTCATCAGTTATCAGAAAACTATAAAAATACGCTCAATTTATTTGGCGATAGCATTACTTACTCTAAATTGGCGAGCTTGCACTTCCAAGGTGCCAAAGTTAAGTCAACGCCGATTACTGAAAACTTTGGTTTTGAGGAGTATCAACAACAGTATGGTGCGCGTGCAGTACCGATGTTTGCTCTGGATGAACAGAAGAAGATCCATATCTTCACTACCGAAAGAGAACTCAAGCCTGCACCAGGCTGGGTCGTTATCGCAATGATAACACCGGAGAAAAATGCCGATGAGGGTAACGAGTAACGTTGACGATGTACGTGTCTGTCCCGATTGCGACCAAATCAATTGGGTCAGTGACCGTGCGTCAAGTCGTTGCCAGCGCTGTGGCCACTTTTTAGGTGGCCACACGCTCAGTGTGAGCCATACAATTGCGCTGATTATTGCTGCCTTGATTCTGCTCATTCCTGCGACAGAGATGAATTTCGTTGGTTACAGTGTGTCTGGCCAAGGTCAGCAAATGACCTTATTAGATAGCAGTCGCAAGTTGGCGGCGTTTCATGAGCAGTGGCTTGCTATTGTCGTATTATTGTCGGTCGTCGTTTTGCCTGCGCTGTTCTTGCTCGCTTCTGCGACTATTCTACTGTGGCGTGAACGTGTGAATTATCGATTTGGACGCTGGCTGGTTCGCGCCATTAAATACATTCGCGTATGGATGATGGCCGATGTATTTTTAATTGGTGCACTTATCAGTTTCATTAAGCTAGCGGGCTATGCGACTATCGATTTTGGTTACGGTGTAATTGCGTTTGGCGGTTTTGTTTCTCTACTGCTGGTCGTAGTTGAGCGGATGAAGCGACATCCATTGTGGCCCGCTGATGAAGAAGCCGCAAACTACCGTAGCATGGTCGGTCAAAGCGCCCACGAACACCATGTGGTGGGGTGTCCAGTTTGTTATGCCGCGAATCAGCCGACACACGCCGAATGCTGGCGTTGTCACGAACCGCTTTGGACAGCTCGATTGGGTCGCACCTCACTCACGTTTGCATTGTTGCTCGCAGCCGCCTTGATGCTCATCCCCGCTCAACTGTTACCGATTATGGAAACCGTAGCCCTGGGTTCAGCACAGCCACAAACTATCGTCGGCGGCGTATTATCGTTGTGGCAGAGCGGCGATATACCGATTGCGATTATTGTATTTGTCGCGAGTCTGGTCATTCCAATTGCTAAAATTCTGATTTTGGCGACATTGGCTATTTTGGCGCAGCAGGATACTTCAAAGCGCCCGAAAAGCGCGCTATGGTTGTATCGTGTAACTGACTGGATTGGCCGTTGGTCGATGATCGATATATTCGTCGTGGCGGTACTGGTTGCTTTAGTGAGGAATGGCGCATTGATGTCGGTTTATCCCGGTCACGCTGCGATTGCTTTTGCCAGTACTGTCATACTGACCATGTTAGCTGCAATGAGCTTTGATACCCGACAATTCTGGGCAAGGAAACCAACTGAATGACGCATTGGACAGGTAAACTCGCTTCACCGATTTGGCTGGTACCGATCTTAGCTGCACTCGTTGCAGGCTGGATGGTGTGGCAAGAGCGCGATCAAAGTGGTCCACAAATAATTGTGGAAATAAAAGATGCTGAAGGGCTACAAGCGGGCAAGACCGCGGTACGGGTGCGCAATGTTGATGTCGGACAAGTGACACAAATTACCTTATCGGATAACTTCGAAACTGCAGAGTTACATATTGAAATGAACGCAGATACCGGCAGTATGTTGGTTGATGACTCGCAGTTTTGGGTGGTAAAGCCGCGTATCGGACGACGTGGTATTTCCGGCCTGAATACATTACTTTCGGGCGCTTACGTGCAGCTAGAGCCGGGTGAGTCGAAACAGCCACGTGATCATTTTACAGCACTTGAACAGCCGCCAGTCACCGATGCCGACACCAACGGCAAACGTATCGTGTTGAGGAGTGATAGCGCGGCCAACATTGTGGTAGGCGATAGTGTCCAATATCGAGGTGTTACGGTCGGTACAGTTGAGCAAGTGGACTTTTCAGTTGAGGCGCGTGCAACGACTTATCAGGTGTTTATTAAATCGCCGTACGATGAGTTACTGACGGAAAATACGCGGTTTTGGTTGCAACGAGGTGTATCGTTTCGCTGGAAACCCGACGGTGTCGATGTTTCAGTCGGGTCAGTCGAGTCGTTGTTAGGGGCGGGCATCAGTTTTGGCGTACCGAATGGTCAGCCCCTAGGCGAGCCCATGCAAGCGATGGCAGAGTTTGAGCTCTTTGCCAGTGAAGAGGAGGCGGAACAGCAAGGTTACTCACGCGGTATCGATTATGTTCTGCTATTGGATGAGTCAGTAGACGGATTAGCTGCTGGTTCGCCTGTCATGTTTAAAGGCATTCGAGTGGGTACTGTGGTCGAAGTGCCTTTCCGTTGGCAACCGGATGGTAATCGCGGTCAGCCTTTACGTTTGATTCCTGTGCTCATACGTTACGAGCCCGATCGTCTTGAAGGGTTGGTTGCCTCAACCAACTTAGCGCGTTGGCGGGAGCACTTGAACCGCTTTTTTGAGCAAGGTCTGCGTGCCTCAATCCGCGCCTCGAATATTTTTACCAACACGCTGTATGTGGATTTGCGTTTCTATCCCGATGAGGAGGCGATACAACAAGATACCTTTGCGGGGTATCCAGTGATGCCGACAATCGTGAGCAACTTCAGTAGGCTAGAAGAGAAGCTGAACTCAATTTTAGATACGTTGAATAATTTACCACTGAATCAAAGTGTTAATCAGTTTACAGAAGCGATGGCTTCGACAGATGACACCGCTGAACAAATCAAAGCGTTGACCGAACAGGTAAAAATTATTGTAGAACAACCGGGGTGGCAGTCGTTACCGCAATCGCTAGAGCAATCAGTGAAACGCTTGAACGGCATTTTGGCGGATTTTGAGTCGGGCTCATCGAGTCGGGCCCAGCTAGAGCGCACATTGCAAAACCTTGAGGCGACGTCCCGCGATTTGAAACCACTGGTGGAAACCTTACGACGTAAGCCCAATGCCTTGTTATTCAATACGGAAGCAGAAGATGATCCAGAGCCTAAAGCGAACGATTAAATTGATGGTCTTGGCCGTGAGTAGCTTACTGCTATTGGCGGCTTGCGGTGCCGCGCCTTCGGCGGATGTTAACTATTATCGGTTGCCGCATTTAAACCAAGCGTCCACGGGTTACTGCGATGAGCAGGCGCGGCAGATTGCGATTGACACCGGTATTGGACGCGATGGCGTGATGGTGCAAGAAACCGAACTACTCATGGTTGAAGCGCGCAATAACCGTTGGATAGGTGGTTTAGCATCGCAACTACAAAACAGTCTTCAGCGGCGGCTTACTGACCAATGCGAAAAAAGACTACAGGTCAGTTTGATGCAGTTTTATGGGAACACCCAAGGTGAAGCGGTGGTCGCCGGATACTGGCACTTCAACAATGGTTCAGAAGCCGGGCTGAGGGGCTCCTTCGAACAGCGAGTTAGCCTGAATAATGATGGTTATGACGGTTTAGTTCGCGCGCTTGACCGCGCCTGGTTAAAAAGCTTAACCAATATTGAACAACAGATTAAAAAGTAGTTAGAATCGACTCATACTGAGTTCGAATGCGGCTGAAGTCTATGGCTGCAGTTGCTATACTCCTGCAAGACATATCTGACAGGAGTGTATCTGTGCACCGAGCATCGATGATTCGTTTGGTTTCTTTATTAATGGCGTTGAGTGGTCTTTTACTCAGCGCGTGCAGTCCGTCCACTTCATCTTCAATAACACAAGACAACCCAATTGCGCAGCTCGATTTAAAACAACTACCTAATGCTGAATGGCGTTTAAGTCGTGCGGTGATTGAGGTAAGCTTCTGCCGCGACCGTACCAACGAAGCCCTACTTGCATCAGAGTCTGAGCTCAATGGGTGGCGACTGACAGGAGACGTGAGTGCTTTTCCACCTTATCGCGAAGAGGGGTTGAAGGCGCTTTATGAAGTGGTTGGTGACCAGCCCTTTATTTTATATCAGGTTGATGGTTCGGTAAGCGCATCACGCTATCGCTTAGCGATGTCTGCATCAAAATCCGCAGGTGCAGTGGCGGAGCAAGTATTTCCGGCTGTAGCCACCTTGGCAGGATCCGAACGCGTGTGCTTAAGTGCAGTTGACGAAGGAGCGACGTATTAATGAGTCAAATTAAGCCGATGATTGAGGATGCACTGAAAAGTGCATTTCGACCCAAATTATTAGATGTTAAAGATGAAAGTTATATGCATGCAGCAGGTGCTGAAGCGCAGTCACACTTTAAAGTAACCATTGTGAGTGATGAGTTTGAAGGTAAGCGGTTGATTCAACGTCATCGTTCCGTTAATCGAGTGTTGGCTGAGGTGTTGAGCCAGATTCATGCCTTAGCGCTGCATACGTATACTGAACAAGAGTGGCAGGCACAAGGTCAAGCGCCTGATTCGCCCAATTGCATGGGGGGTGGCAGCTAGCCCCAAGCAGGTAAGATATGTTGTTGATATTAGAACCCGTACAATGGTGAAAAATTTAAACTAGGGAATCACTATGATCATTAAACCAAAAATTCGTGGATTTATTTGCACCAACGCACATCCTGTGGGTTGTGCTGAAAATGTTCACCGTCAAGTTGAGTTTGTTAAGCAACAAGGTCCCGTCGCAGACGGCCCGAAAAATGTCTTGGTCGTGGGTTGCTCAACAGGATATGGGTTGGCGTCACGAATTACTGCGGCCTTTGGCAGCGGTGCACATACGCTCGGTGTGTGTTTTGAGAAAGAGCCTAGCGAAAAGCGTACGGGCACTGCGGGTTGGTATAATACGGCTGCTTTTCATCAAGAAGCTGAACAAGCAGGTCTGCAATATCACAGTATTAATGGCGATGCGTTTTCTGATGAAATCAAGCAACAAACCATCGACTACATCAAGCAAAATATGGGTAAAATTGATCTGGTTGTCTACAGTTTGGCGTCGCCAAAACGTAAAGATCCAGAGTCAGGTGAAGTTTACAGTTCAACGCTGAAACCCGTGGGTCAGGCTTATACCACAAAGACTTATCACACTGACAAAGATGAGGTGCATGATATTTCGCTCGAGCCTGCCAATGATGAAGAAATTGCCAACACCGTGAAAGTGATGGGGGGCGAAGATTGGGAGCGTTGGATTAAACAGTTACACGATGCAGGCGTACTTGCTGAGGGCTGCCAAACGACTGCCTACACTTATATCGGTAAGAAATTAACGTGGCCGATTTATGGTCATGCCACCATTGGCCGTGCTAAAGAAGATTTAGACCGCGCAGCAGCGGCACTTCGTGAGCAGTATAGTGATATTGATCTGTCTGCCTATGTGTCTTCGTTAAAAGCGTTAGTGACTCAGGCAAGCTCTGCTATCCCGGTGATGCCGCTCTATATTTCGCTCATTTATCGCGTAATGAAAGAAGAGGGCACTCACGAGGGCTGTATTGAGCAGATTTATCGCCTGTTTACCGAAGGCCTTTACGAGGAGAACCCGAGCCTAGATGAAGCGGGCCGACTGTATATGAATGGTTACGAAACCAACGAAAAAACTCAGGCCAAAGTTGAGGCATTATGGGATCAGGTGACCCAAGACAATTTCCATGAGCTGGCTGACTATGCGGGCTATCACCAAGACTTCTTGCACTTGTTTGGCTTTGGTTTTGACAACGTAGATTACGACGCTGATGTAAATCCCAAAGTAAACTGGTAAGCGGAGTGTAAAAAGTGTTAAAATCCAGACGATAAGTGTGGATTACGTTTTCTAGTCACTGATATCGGTTTTACTAGAAGTGAGCCCTTATCAGTAACTTATTGATTTCTCAGGTTTCCAGTTATTATAGCTGGTTGTGATGAATCTTCCCTAACGAGTAGTGCAAACGCATATGATTACGATCAAAAAAGGGCTGGATATCCCAATTAAGGGTGCTCCCCAGCAGCAACTATCCGACGGTAAGGCCGTGACGACGGTCGCTACCTTGGGTGAAGAGTATGTCGGTATGCGCCCGACCATGCACGTGAAAGTGGACGATCGTGTAAAAAAAGGTCAGGTGATTTTCGAAGATAAAAAGAATCCAGGCGTGAAATACACTGCCCCGGGTGCAGGTAAGGTGAAAGACATCCTTCGTGGTGCTCGCCGTGTGCTGCAGGCAGTTGTAGTTGAGCTTGATGGCGATGAGCAGGTGACCTTTGAGTCGTTTGACAGCGCTAAGCTTGACGGCTTGGGTCGCGAAAAAGTGCAAGAGATTCTGGTAGAATCCGGCCAATGGCCAGCATTGAGAACGCGCCCATTCAGTAAAGCGCCTGCTCTAGACGCCGAAGCTACCGCAATCTTCATCAACGCAATGGACACGAATCCATTGTCTGGCGATCCGACTGTCTATATTAATGAGCATAAACAAGCATTCATCGATGGTTTGAAAGTACTTTCTAACCTCACTGAAGGCAAAATGTTTGTGGTCAAAGCAGCCGATGCAGAAGTGGATGTAGGCGATACTAACGTGCAGTTAGAGTCATTTTCAGGACCACACCCAGCCGGTTTGGTGGGTACTCATATGCATTTCTTGAATCCAGTGAGCTTGCAGCGTCCTGCTTGGCACATCGGTTATCAAGATGTCATTGCTTATGGCAAGCTGTTCACAACCGGTGAGATTTTTACCGAACGCTTTGTTGCATTAGGTGGCGAAGGTGTAAAAGAACCTCGCTTGCTTCGCACGCGTTTGGGAGCTGATTTAATCGAGCTTACTGACGGTGAGCTTGCAGGCGACAACAACCGTGTTATCTCTGGTTCAGTATTGAACGGTCACACAGCAGATGATGCACATCGTTGGTTGGGTCGTTTCCACAATCAGGTGAGCGTTATTCCAGAGGGCAATCACAAAGAGTTGTTTGGCTGGATCCGCCCTGGTTCAGATTTACACTCGGTCACGCGTGCTTATGCGGGCCACTTCAATCCGAAGAAGCTATTCAGCATGACCACTTCATTGAATGGGTCTGCGCGCTCAATGGTACCCATTGGTAACTACGAACGCGTGATGCCGCTGGATATCGTACCAACGCTATTATTGCGTGACTTGTTATCAGGCGATACTGATGAAGGTCAGCAACTTGGCTGCTTGGAGCTGGATGAGGAAGATCTGGCATTGTGTACCTACGTATGCCCTGGAAAGTATGAATACGGACCAGTGTTGCGAGACTGTCTCACTAAGATTGAGAAAGAAGGCTAACCATGAGCTTGAAAGAAACACTCGAGCGTATTGAGCCGCAATTTGAAAAAGGCGGCAAATACGAGAAGTGGTACGCGCTTTACGAAGCGGTAGCCACTATTCTGTATACACCAGGCACGGTGACTAAATCGACGACTCACGTTCGTGACCGGATCGATTTGAAGCGCATCATGATCTTGGTATGGATGATGACATTCCCTGCGATGTTCTGGGGTATGTATAACGTAGGTAACCAAGCTGCGATGGCGTTGGCTGAAGGTTATCAATTAGGTGACGCTTGGCAGGTTGGGCTATTCCACTTGTTAGGTGGTGACTTCGGCGGCGACGCTGGCTGGGGTACCAAGATGTGGTATGGCGCCTGTTGGTACCTACCTATCTATGCTGTTACCTTTATTGTCGGTGGTTTCTGGGAAGTACTCTTTGCTTCGATACGTAAGCACGAAGTGAATGAAGGCTTCTTTGTTACCTCGGTACTGTTCTCATTGATTTTGCCTGCAACTACGCCACTTTGGCAAGTTGCTCTCGGTATCACTTTCGGTGTCGTGATTGGTAAAGAGATCTTTGGTGGTACAGGCCGTAACTTCTTGAACCCTGCGTTGACGGGTCGTGCATTCTTGTACTTTGCATATCCAGCGAGTATGTCAGGTGACTCTATCTGGACAGCTGTTGATGGCTTCTCTGGTGCCACTAACTTAGGTAAAGCGGCGATGGGTCAAATCGACTACAGCAACACCGCACTTTGGTGGGACGCTTTCTTAGGGAACATCCAAGGTTCAGTGGGTGAAGTGTCTACCCTGATGATCCTGATCGGTGGCCTTGCACTGATTTACTTCCGTATCGCCTCATGGCGCATCGTAAGTGGTGTGTTCTTGGGTATGGTCGTGTTCTCGAGCCTACTCAACTTGATTGGTAGCGACACGAATCCAATGTTTGCGATGCAGTGGTACTGGCATTTAGTCTTGGGTGGTTTCGCCTTTGGTATGATGTTTATGGCAACCGACCCGGTATCGGCTTCATTTACCAACAAAGGTAAGTTCGCTTACGGTTTCTTGATTGGCTTCATGACGGTGATGATTCGAGTCGTCAACCCAGCCTTCCCTGAAGGCATCATGCTCGCTATCTTGTTCTCGAACGTCTTTGCACCATTGTTTGACTACTTCGTAGCGCAAGCCAACATTAAACGGAGGTTAGCACGTAATGTCTAAGAAGAATGAAAGTTTAGGCAAAACGGTCGGTGTAGTGCTGGCGCTGTGTTTGGTTTGCTCTATCGTTGTCTCTGGTGCCGCGATCGGTTTAAAACCAATGCAAGAGCGCAACGCCGCATTGGCAATGCAGGAAAACATTCTAGATGCTGCAGGTATCTATGAAAAAGGAATGGATGTTCCAGCAATCTATAAAGAGCGCATTCAACCACTGGTTGTTAGCTTAGAAGATTACCAAGTCATGCAGGACATTAATCCTGCGGATTTTGACAACCGCAAAGCGGCAGGTGATCCGGAGCGTAGTACTAAGTTGGCTAAATCTGAGGATCCTGCCGGCTTAGGTTCGCGCGAAGACATGACTGAGGTTTACTTGATTAAAGGTGAAGATGGCGCAACCAATGGTGCAGTCCTTCACATTCGTGGTCAGGGCCTCTGGGGCACCATGTATGGCTTAATCGCGCTCGAAGACGACTTTAACACCGTTAAAGGCGTCACATTCTACGAGCACTCGGAAACGCCCGGTCTCGGTGGCGAAATCACCAACCCTGCGTGGGTCAAAACTTGGCAAGGTAAAGAACTTTACGGCGATGACGGTAAAGTCCAGTTTGACTTAGTGAAAGGCGGGGCCTCTGGCGAACACGAAGTGGACGCGCTATCGGGTGCAACCCTAACCAGTAACGGTGTAGACGCACTGATTCAGTTTTGGATGGGCAACGACGCCTACGGTCCGTTACTCGACAAATTGCGCAAAGGAGAGCTGACCAATGGCTAATGCAAAAGAAATGAAGTCCGTATTATTCGGACCGATATTTGCAAACAACCCAATTGCGCTACAGATCTTGGGTGTCTGTTCAGCGTTGGCGGTAACATCGAAAATGAGCAATACACTGGTTATGTGTATTGCTTTGACCGCGGTTGTTGCGTTCTCGAACCTATTTATCTCAATTATTCGAAACCACATTCCTTCGAGCGTACGTATCATCGTACAGATGACCATCATCGCGAGTTTGGTAATCGTGGTCGACCAGGTATTGCGCGCATATGCTTATGAGATTTCTCGTGAGCTTTCGGTATTCGTTGGTCTGATCATTACTAACTGTATCGTGATGGGTCGTGCGGAAGCTTATGCAATGAAGAGCTCACCGGGTATGTCGTTCTTAGACGGCTTGGGTAATGGTTTAGGTTACTCAGTGGTGTTGCTGGTTGTTGGATTCGTGCGTGAACTATTTGGTTCGGGCAGCTTGTTCGACGTACAGATTCTACCTCTGGTTTCAGAGGGTGGTTGGTACGAGCCGGTAGGCTTGTTGTTAATGCCACCGAGTGCGTTCTTTATCATTGGCGGATTTATTTGGGTACTGCGTACTTTCCGCACCGAACAAGTCGAACCTAAGGAGTAAGCACAATGGAACAGTATATTAACCTGTTTATTCGTGCCGTGTTCATCGAGAACTTAGCACTGTCGTTCTTCTTAGGTATGTGTACGTTTTTGGCGGTATCTAAGAAAGTAAAAACAGCCTTTGGTCTGGGTGTAGCGGTTATCGTTGTTCTGGGTATTTCAGTACCCGCAAACAACTTGATTTATCACAACATTCTAGCGCCTGGAGCGCTCGATTGGGCGGGTTTCCCGGATGCGGACTTAAGCTTCTTACGATTTTTGACCTTTATCGGTGTAATCGCAGCGCTTGTTCAGATCCTTGAAATGACCTTGGATAAGTTTGTGCCAGCCTTGTACAACGCGCTGGGCATCTTCCTACCGTTGATCACGGTTAACTGTGCAATCTTCGGTGGTGTATCATTCATGGTTGAACGTGATTATAACTTTGGCGAATCCGTAGTGTACGGAATCGGCAGTGGTGCTGGCTGGGCTCTGGCTATTGTTGCCCTGGCAGCTGTACGTGAAAAACTGAAGTATGCAGATGTACCTGATGGCTTACGCGGTCTAGGTGCGACGTTTATGTCAGTGGGTCTGATTGGTTTGGGCTTTATGTCGTTTTCCGGCGTATCTCTATAACCAGTATGTTGAATCGATAAAAGTTAAAGGTACGAATCGATGGATATTCAACTGATTTCACTCAGTGTAGCGATGTTCACCATCATCGTACTGGTTTTGGTCGCGATCATTATGTTCGCTAAATCAAAATTGGTACCTCAGGGTGATGTGGAAATCCTGATTAACGACGACGAAGACAAAAAGATCGTGACCCAACCTGGTACTAAACTGTTGGGCGCACTTGCCAATGCCGGCATCTTCGTTTCGTCTGCGTGTGGTGGTGGTGGTTCATGCGGCCAGTGTCGCGTGACCATTAAAGACGGCGGTGGTGATATTCTTCCGACCGAGCTCGATCACATTACTAAGAAAGAAGCGCGTGAAGGCGTGCGCTTGTCTTGCCAAGTTAACGTTAAGCAAGACATGAAAATTGAATTGCCAGAGGAAGTCTTTGGTATTCGTAAATGGGACTGTGTTGTTAAATCGAACGACAACGTGGCGACCTTTATCAAAGAGTTCGTTGTACAGTTGCCAGAAGGCGAAGAAGTACCGTTCCGTGCCGGTGGTTATATTCAAATCGAATGCCCGCCGCACCACGTGAAGTACAAGGACTTTGATATCGCTCCGGAATACCGTGGCGATTGGGAACGCTTTGGCTTCTTAGACGTTGAGTCTAAAGTCGATGAAGAAGTGGTACGTGCATACTCAATGGCAAACTACCCTGATGAGAAGGGTATCATCATGCTTAACGTACGTTGTGCAACGCCGCCGCCAAATGACTTGAGTTTGCCTGCAGGTAAGATGTCATCATACATCTTCAGCTTGAAGGCAGGTGACAAAGTGACTATTTCAGGTCCATTTGGTGAGTTCTTCGCGAAAGAAACTGAAGCCGAAATGGTCTTCGTAGGTGGTGGCGCGGGTATGGCGCCAATGCGTTCGCACATCTTTGACCAATTACGTCGCTTGAACACCGATCGTAAGATCTCGTTCTGGTACGGTGCGCGTTCGAAACGTGAGATGTTCTACACCGAAGACTTTGACATGCTGCAAGAAGAAAATGATAACTTCGAATGGCACGTCGCATTGTCTGATCCGCAGCCTGAGGACGATTGGGATGGCGATACCGGCTTCATCCACAACGTGCTTTATGAGCGCTATCTGAAAGACCATGATGCGCCTGAAGACTGTGAATTCTACATGTGTGGTCCACCAGTAATGAACGCTGCGGTCATCAATATGCTCAAAGAGTTGGGCGTAGAAGATGAAAACATTATGTTGGATGATTTCGGTGGCTAATTAATGAACGTTTCTACAGTGAAACATGCATTAGCAAGCAAACTGTGGCTAGCCCTTTTGGGGCTAGCCTTTTTGGTTTCTTGCTCTGATGCGCCGCGTGTTATTAAAATGCAGGGCGCGACGATGGGAACCAGCTATCACATTACTGTGTTTAGTAAGGATCCTCGCTACGGCAAAGAAGAGATTCAGCGTCGTGTGGACACGGTGTTGGAGCAGGTCAACGCACAAATGTCGACCTACGACCCAGAGTCTGAGTTATCGAAGTTTAACCAACACTACTCTACCGAGCCCGTAGTTATCTCTCGCGCGCTGGAACGCGTGGTGTCACGCGCGATTGAAATTGCTAACGAAACAGATGGCGTACTTGATGTCACCGTCGGACCTCTCGTTAATTTGTGGGGGTTCGGTCCGCAAAATCGACCGGAAGAGATTCCAACGGCTGAGCAACTCGATGAAATTGAAGCTTATGTGGGTTACCAAAAGTTAGCCATCAATAACCATCAATTAAGTAAGTCGCATCCTAAGGTTTATGTTGACTTATCGACCATCGCAAAAGGTTATGGTGTCGATCGGGTGGCGAGTTTATTGGAAGATCTTGGTATCAACCAGTATCTCGTTGAAATTGGTGGTGAAATTGCAGCCTCGGGTGGTAAGCCTGATAATGAACCATGGCGCCTCGCGATAGAAAAGCCCGTTTCTACGGAACGAGCTGTGCAAGAAGTTGTCTCATTTAAAGAGGGCGCGTTAGCCACCTCTGGTGACTATCGAAACTTTTATGTTGAGGAAGGTCGTCGACTTTCTCATATTATTGACCCAAGAACCGGCGAGCCTATTCAACATAAACTCGTGTCTGTAAGCGTTTATGCTAATGACTGTATGTCAGCAGACGCCTATGCAACAGCATTGATGGTGATGGGGCCTGAACGCGCTAAAGCGTTTGCTCAGCAACATAAGCTGGCGGTGATGCTCGTGTTTAAGACCGATGACGGTTTTCAGGAGTTTGTCAGTCCACAGTTTGAACCCTTGCTGCAAGCGAAGAGTTAAGGACTGAAAAGGAGTACTCATGCAAACATTTTTACTGGTATTTGCTCTTTTTGTAGTCGTCGTTTTAGCGATGGCTGTGGGCTATATCATGCAGAAAAAATCTATTTCAGGCAGTTGCGGTGGTATCGGTGCATTAGGCATGGAGAAAGCGTGCGACTGTGATGAACCGTGCGATAAGCGAAAGGATCGTATGCGCAAAGAGGCACAATGGAAAGAGAACGAAATTCGTTGACCCTCAACAGTTATATCGTTATAACATAAAGTGATTAGAGGCGCGTAAAGCGCCTCTGTTGTTTCGAAGGAGGGCCCCACGTGAAACCGTTTGCACTACAGAGTGACAGTAAAGAACTCTATCTTGATTGTAATGCGACGACCCCCGTACTTCCGCAAATTGCAGAAGCGGTGTCGCATACCATGGAAACTATATTCGGCAACCCGAGTAGTAGCCATGTTACTGGGCTCAAAGCGCGCTACATCCTCGATACAACCCGTCAGTTGGCCCGCCGGGTCATTGGCGCTTCGTCTGGTAAGCTTATTTTTACTAGTGGTGCCACCGAAGGCATCCAGACCGCCGTTGTTTCGGCTATTCGATCGGCTGTCGATAACCCACAATCGCCACGTCGTTACCTCCTGTATGGCGCTACCGAACATAAAGCGGTTCCACAGGCGTTGCAACATTGGAACCAATTGTTAGGGCTTAACGCTGAGTTGAAAGCGATACCTGTCAATGAGCAGGGGATTCTCGACCATGATTTTATTGCTGAGCATGTTGGACAGGCTGCAATGATATGTACCATGGCGGCGAATAATGAAACGGGTGTAAAACAGGATCTGAGCGCACTTGAGCAAACTATTCGAGCCCATGCGCCGGCAGTTCCTTGGATGGTCGATTGCGTCCAAGCTCTCGGTAAGTTGCCATTAGCGCTCGACGATATTTCGATTGATTATGCGCCCTTCAGTGGACATAAGTTGTACGGTCCGAAAGGTATCGGGTTTATGGCGGTGCGCGATTCAGCGCCATTCACACCACTCATTATTGGTGGCGGGCAGGAATCGGGGTATCGGTCAGGTACTGAAAATTTACCCGGAATCGCTGCACTGCATGCGCTCTTTGAACTTATGCTCGATGATAAGCAAAGCGTATTTGCAGACTCACCGACACTTGCACGTTATCGCGAGCAATTGGCCGCTGCGTTACGCAAGGCATTTCCAAGTATTGTGTTTAATCACGACTTTGCAGTGTCGCTTCCTACTACGCTTAACTTTTCGGTTAAAGGCGTTTCGTCTAAGGACATCATGGATGTCTTAGATGCGAGTCATATTCGAGTGAGCTCAGGCTCTGCGTGTAGTTCGAAAGTGACACGCAGCTTCGTCTTAGACGCTATGGGTTTAAGCGATTGGCAAAGTGAGTCAGCGATTCGGATGTCGTTTGGTCCTGCAACAACGCAAGACACCATCGATAAGGCCTGTGAACGTATTCAGCGTGTAGCAGAGGCGTTGCAGCAGTCTTGTCTGATTGTTGCGGATACTAATAATGACTACGATGCGCAGCTCGATGGTGTTGTGCAACTTAAGTATGATGACCATTGTTGCTATGTACTCATTGACCGAGACGCTCGTGAAGTCGCCATTATTGACCCTCACCCTGCCTTAGCAGGTCGATTAGAAAACCTCGTTCAGTGCCAACATTACGATGTTAAAGGTGTCTTAGTCAGTTCGGATGATGCTGATGTTCAACAAGCAGCTTCGATGTTGCGTGCTATGCTGATTAATACCGAGCAAGCCACGGACGCTTGGGGCTGGCCAGAAAGTGCTGTGGCGGGTTGTGATGCTGTGCCAGCAGAGTGTGACTGTGGCGTTAAAGGTTGTTTATCGGTGGGCCAACGGCGCTTATTTAAATTGGGTGAACATTTACCGACCTTTTTACTGAGTGAGCCGGTTAAGGCAATGGAACGACTGCGGGTTGACTTTGCCTTTTTAGGTGCGCATCAGTCCATTCAGGATATTAAACACTGTATCAGTGAGGAGACCCTTGTTTGTCCACGCAAAGACGCCGAGCACCAGCTAGTCCTCGCGGAGACGATGCAAGCGTGTGCCGCTGAGGTGGTCGAAGATGTTAACGCGCTGTGGCAGCGCGAAGACATAACGATTATTGATGTACGTGAGCGTCAAGAACATGTGGTTGACGATTTGCCAGCTCATGCTGAGGTTATTAACGTACCGCTCACAGAGGCGATTCAGTTTATTCATGAGCATCCGCAGTTAAAATCGTCGCCTTTAGTATGTGTTTGCCGTTCAGGTCAGCGCAGCGGCGTCATGGCCGATGCGCTCACGCGATTAGGCTTTACTAAGGTACAACATTTGTCTGGGGGGCTTGCGCTGGCTTCCACACCAGTTTAGCCAAGTAGCCTTCTTTCCCGGCGAGCCAACATGCGGCATCTCCATGGCATTGGACGTTCCAAATGTTGGCATCGCTAAGTTTGTGCCATGTTTGGCTTTGCACGTGAAATGCGGCAGCACCTGAAGGGTTAGAGGTAAGTAACCAGGTTCCCTTATGCTCGACTTTATCGAGACTGTAGAGAGCGCCTGACAAAGGCGGTTCTGGTAACGCAGTAAACTCACCCGATTTATACTGCCATAAACGGGGGGTGTCATTTTGTTCCGATTCAAGGTGGCCGCCTGCAATATAGAAGTTATCTTCGTCATCAGGATAGACCGCGAATATGCCAGCGCCTGGACCTGACTGCATGGGGGTCTCGATGACATCAAATCGGATACCAAAACGCGCTTTGATGAGTACTCTTGCGATATCTGCGTTGCCGGTGCCCATCATCCAAGTATCATTATGATAACGAACACAGCTACCACTTGAGGCAAAACCTCCTTCATTGCTTTGTGGCTTTTGGCTGACTGCGCTGTTGGTTTTTATCCAGTTGCGTCCGCTGGGACTGCGAACCATGCGCCATTCGTCACCTACGCTGTCTCCCGCGACCCAAGCCTCGCCTTGTGGCGAAACTGCCATACAGTTTAAAAAGGTATCGTTAGAAGCACCGTAGCGTAAACGCCAGTCGGCGCCACCATTTTCGGTAAAATAAATACGCGATTGACCATTATCACCAATACTTAATGCATAGGCGCGACGGTCATCGATTGCTTCGATGTCGCGGAATTGCAAGTCGCCAGGACCGGGTTGTGAGTACTGCCAACTGACGCCCGCGTCTGTCGATCGCGCAACACGTCCATCGACGCCTGATACCCAGATGGTGTTACGACTGACTGGGCTTATTCCTATCCACTGTTGGGACTCAATCGAGGTGACTACTTCAACCTCCGGCGGTTCCGATGTCGTGGTTTGCGCGAACGTAGCACCGCTGGATAAGATAAGTAATGCAGTTGAGCCTTTTGCTATCGAAGCAATCATATAAACCTCAGGTTGAATTACTGCGCATCAAAGCACAGATTATTCTCATTTTTACTATCATCGCCCATGAGATACAAATAAGTCGGCATAATATCTAACGCCGTTTTGAGTGTTTTTGGATCTTCTGCTGGGTAGGCTTTCGAGCGCATCTTAGTGCGCGTCGCACCAGGATTAATGACGTTAGTACGCACCGATGTCGTCTCATATTCATCAGCGATTACCTGTGCTAAGCCCTCAGTAGCAAACTTTGATACCGCGTAGCTGCCCCAATAGGCACGGCCCTTGCGTCCAACCCCAGAGGACGTGAACACGAGCGAAGCAGAGGGGGCCTTTTCTAACACCGGCATTAACGCCTGAGTCATCAGCATTGGGCCGGTGACATTGATTTGCAGCGCGTCATTCCAATCGTTTTCGTCAATATGAGTAAAGGGTGACAGAATCGAAAGAATACCTGCGTTGTGCAACACGCCGTCGAGATGGCCAAATTGCTGTTCGATGGTAGACGCCATGTCTTTGTAATGCTGTGCCGTGGCACCTTTTAAATCAAGCGGCACGATAGCGGCTTGCGTATAACCGGCTGCCTCAATTTCATCGTACACCGCCTCCAACTTAGCCGTTGTACGACCCAGCAAGATCACTGTGGCACCATGTTGCGCGAAGCTCAATGCGGCTTGGCGCCCGATACCTTCGCCTGCGCCTGTAACAAGAATCGTCTTACCTGCCAGCAGATCGGCGGGCGCCTGATAGTCATGTACCTTTTTGATTTGCATATTTACTTGATTCCATTGGACTGTTTGTAGATCGTTAAGCTATTGTACGTATATTCGAGTAACTTCTCAGCAAACGAATAGAATTTCTGGAAAAAACCTTTCATATTGATTCATACAGGTGTATAAAAATCGTTAAGCTGAAAGCGAATAACAATAATGCAAAAAAGGACTGGGGAATCCACATGAAAAAATTATTACTCCCATTGGCGATAGGCAGTGCATTGGCACTTGTCGGCTGTGGTAGCGGTGACAGTGCACCGGTTTCTGAGCAAGAAGTCAGTGTAGCAGCGACACGTGTCGCTTTTGATCCGTCTAACAGTGTTATCCCTGTACCCAGTAACATCCTACTGAGCGGTACAGTTGACGGCACCTTGAATATTCCAGTTGCAGACCCATCAGAGATTAGCAACCCACAGGTGGCGTTGAATGGGCTAGATGGCTGGGGTACACACTCAACATTAACTTTCGACTTTTCCTTACCGGTTGACGGAAATGGTGACCGCGTGACGGTTACTCCAGCAAGTTTAGAAGCGCAAGGCTCGATTCGTATTTTTGAAACCGTACAAGGCGGCAGCGCTGTATCTGAATCCTGTGCCGCAGCGAGTCCGGCAGCAGCGTGCGCTGTGGTAGGTGAGCTCGAGCATGGTACTGACTTTACGGTGAAAGCGGTCGATAATAATACCGTGGCTATCGTGCCATTACGTCCGCTTAAACCTAAAACAGGGTATATTGTAGCACTGACCAGCAACATCCAAGACTCGTTAGGTCGTGACGTAAAAGCCTCACAAACCTACACTTTGATGAAACGCAACGCGGATGAAAAACCTGTTTCTGGTGACGCTTCCGCGGTGTCATTACAGCGTCTGATTAATAGTTACGAAGGCGCGTTAGCGCAATTCGGCGTTGATACGGAAAGTGTTGTTTACACATCAAACTTCACGACTCAGTCGGTCGGCGATGTATTGGGCGTGACCAAGCAGTTATTGGCACAACAAATTGCTGCGCAAAATCCGCCTGTGCTTGTCGCGCAGGATCAAGGCATCTCGCTTGCGCAATTGCTTCAAGGTCAAGGCATCGAGGATCAACAAACCCTGCAAATCGCGGCAGCTGCTCGCGTTTACGGTGGTCAGGTCACTTTACCTTACTATTCACCATTACCGTCACAGGCTAACCCGCAAGCACCGGTTAACGGTCGCTGGCGTGCGCAGTGTGACAGTCCTGCGTCTATTTTAGGTGCGATTCAGCAAGGCGTGATTGATCCAGCAGGGGCGGGTATTCCTGCCGGTGCCATTGAAGATCCAAGTTTGCTGTTGCCGCCTAACGCTTGTTTTGATTTCCCAGGTGTTGATGAAGAACGTCACCTGACGAAATTTAACCCAGTGCCAGCGAAGCAAGGCGATGTTGATGTACCGGCGTTCGTCACTATTCCTGACCTAGCCGTGGTTAATCAGATTCGTCAGAGTCGCGGTATGGAGACCTTAGACGGCGTGCCTGCCGGTGGTTGGCCTGTAGTGATTTTCCAACATGGCATTACGGGTGATAAATCTAACGCGGCCGGTATTGCAGGTTCATTGGCAGCGGCGGGTTTTGCCACCGTAGCAATTGATCACCCAATGCACGGTGACCGTGGTTTTGATTTAAACAATGATGGCACTGATGAAATCAACGCATCGGACAACGTTACGGCGTACATGAATTTGTCTAACTTGTTAGCAGCGCGTGACAACGTACGTCAGTCGATTGCTGATTTAATGGGGCTTCGTGTCAGCTTGAACTACTTCCAAGCTAATGATGGCGCACAAATCAATGGTCAAAAAGTGTTCTTTGTTGGTCATTCGCTAGGTGCTATCGCGGGTGTTGGTTTTACCGGTATCACCAATACACCGTTTGCAGAACAGTCGCCGCTCAGTGCGCTGAATGGTCAATTTGCTGTGCAAGCGACATCACTTGCGATGCCAGGCGGCAGCGTAGCGAACTTCCTGCTGGCTTCGCCAGCGTTTGAGAAGACTATTAAGAGCCAATTGCTTTATTCTGGCAGTGAAGAGTTTGCAGCTGCGGTGAACGCTCAAGCAGAACAGGCGGGTATTGTGCCTGGTGGCGAAGGGTTCGATGAGCTACTGACTCAGGTTTATGACGGTTTTATCGCGCAAGCACCTGAAGCGCAACTAGCTCAAATCAACGCGACTTTTGAGCAGTTTGCTTTTGCAGCGCAATCAGTTCTGGATTCAGCGGATCCGGTCAACTATGCGTCAGCAGTCGTTGCTAATGATTCACCCATTCATCTCATTGAAGCAGTGGGTGATACGGTGATTCCGAATGCGGTTGAAGGCAAACCGCTTGCAGGTACTGAGCCGCTTATTCGTTTGATGGGCTTGCCGAGCGTATCAGCGACCGTCACCTCAGAAGATGGTGAGCCGGTGTCAGGCGCAGTGCGTTTCCCAGAAGCCGACCATGGCTCGATCGTGAGTCCTGCTGCTTCGCCTGCTTCAACGCAAGAAATGCAAATGCAAATCTTTAGTTGGTTTGGTTCGGGTATGTTGCAATTACCAGTGACTAATGAAGAAGTGGTACAGTAAGCCACTGATTGGTGACTGACTAAACTGAACGCAGCCATTTGCGTATAATAAAGGCCAGCAGATTTGCTGGCCTTTTGTTTTGGATATAGGAGAAGGTATGGAGTTTCTTGCCGATATTGGTGGCTTTATAATAAAAGCAGCTGTCATTGTATTAGCGTTAGTTATCGTGTTGGGTGTAGTGGCACAGACTGCGCAGAAGCAAAAGCGAGGTAAAGGTGAGTTAGATGTAACTGACTTATCAAAAGAATTGAATGAGATGCGCGACCATTTGCGCATTGAGCTACTTGACGGCAAGGCACAGAAGAAGGCGCAAAAGGCACTTAAAAAGGCGCGTAAAGGTGAGCGTAGCCCAGAATCAAAACTTTTTGTGATTGATTTTAAAGGCTCGGTGGATGCTAAGGAAGTTGACAGCCTCAAGCGTGAAGTGAATGCCATTGTTAGCATGGCTACCGATCAAGATGAAGTCCTAGTCCGTCTAGAAAGTGGCGGCGGTGTGGTTCACGGTTATGGGTTGGGTGCTGCACAATTACAACGACTCATTGACCATGGCTTAAAAGTCACCATCGCGGTTGATAAAGTGGCTGCAAGCGGTGGCTATATGATGGCCTGTGTTGGCAACAAAATCTTATCGGCCCCTTTTGCGTTTATTGGTTCGATTGGCGTCGTTGCACAACTGCCCAACGTCAATAAATGGTTGAAGAATCACGATATTGATATTGAGCAGATCACCGCAGGTGAATATAAACGGACATTGACCGTGTTAGGTGAAAACACGGATGAAGGTCGACGTAAGTTTAAGCAAGATTTGGAAGCTATTCATCGTCAGTTTAAAGAGCATGTCGCTCAGCATCGTGCTGACTTAGACATCGAGAAAGTGGCTACCGGCGAAGTATGGACAGGAACTGAAGCGCTTGAGTTAGGGCTTGTTGATGAAATTGTGACCAGTGATGCATGGTTGTTGAAGCAACTGGATGCACACCGCATTTTAAAAGTCGAATATAGTATTAAAAAGCCGCTTAGCGAACGTTTTGCAAAAGGCGCCGCGACGTTAGTGAATACTTTAAAATCTTCGTTTACGCGTAGCGACGTGTAGCTGCTCGGTAGTTGCCATGCATTCAGCGCAAGGCAACTACCCCTTAATTAGCTTTTCTGCTAGGCTATGGCGGTTTTTTTAGTCCGATAGACAACAAAAAGGACGCTTATGAGCGATAAGAAAAAATTAAGTCTGACGACCCGAATTGTCATCGGTATGGTGGCAGGTATCGTGCTGGGTATGGCGTTACGCTACTTTGCGGGTGATTCGGCATGGGTCGATAGTTATTTGACCAATGGTTTGTTCAATGTCATTGGTCAAATATTTATCACATCGTTGAAGATGTTAGTTGTTCCGCTGGTGTTGGTTTCTTTGGTAGTGGGTACGTGCTCATTAAGCGATCCAAGTAAACTCGGTCGTTTAGGTGGAAAAGCTGTCGGTATGTATTTAATTACCACAGCGATTGCGATCTCAATTGCTATTTTCTCGGCGATTTTGATTCAACCCGGTAGTGGTGTCGAACGTGCAAGTGACGCGACTTTTGAGCCTTCTGAGGCACCATCGTTGTCGCAGGTGATTATTGATCTATTCCCGGATAACCCAATCACCGCGATGGCGGAAGGTAATATGCTGCAGATTATCGTGTTTGCCTTATTACTGGGTATCGCGATGGCATTGGTAGGCAAGCCTGGGGAGCGCATCAAGGGACTGTTTGAGGACTTTAATGAAGTCATCATGAAGCTAGTGGTGATTTTGATGAGCATTGCGCCTTATGGTGTTTTCGCTTTGATGGCTAAGCTCTTCACCGAAACCGGACTGGGCATGATATCCAGTCTGGCGAAGTACTTCTTCTTAGTGCTCATCGTGCTACTGATTCATGGGTTTATTATTCATCCATTCTTATTAGGCTTGCTGGCGCGTGTTAAACCGGGCATCTTTATTCGCAAAATGCGTGATGCACAACTCTTTGGTTTTAGCACTGCTAGTAGCAATGCAACCATGCCGATTACGCTTGAAACCGTGACTAAGCGTTTAGGCGTCAGTAACTCTGTCGGCTCGTTTACCGTGCCGCTTGGGGCAACCATTAACATGGATGGTACTGCCATCATGCAGGGGGTGGCGACGGTATTCATCGCCCAAGTGTATGGTCTTGACCTGTCGGTCGCTGATTATCTGATGGTGATTTTGACCGCAACACTCGCATCGGTGGGTACGGCAGGTGTGCCGGGCGTTGGCTTAATCATGCTCGCGATGGTTCTACAGCAGGTGGGTCTACCTGTTGAAGGTATTGGTTTAATCATCGGTGTTGACCGCTTACTGGATATGACCCGTACTGCGGTCAATGTGACAGGGGATGCCATGGTCAGCTGCGTTGTTGCCAAGTCGGAAGGCGACTTCGACGAAGAAGTCTTCTACGACAAAGAAGCCGGCAAGAAACTGGAAGAACTGTAGGTCGCGCCTTAGGCGCGACAACCCGTTTCATTTAAATCGATTAAACGGGCATTCCACTATGAAACTTAAAGTCGCCATCCGGCGACTTTATTAATTCCGCCTCAATATTTGCGAAGAAAGCAATTCGCTCACTGATATCCTCATCGGCAATTTGCTGCGCCAAGGTTAAATAATCTTGGTAATGACGTGCTTCAGAGCGTAACAAAGAGATATAAAAATCGGTCAGTGGTTGAGGTAGGTGAGGTGCAAGTGCGGCAAAGCGCTCGCATGAACGTGCCTCGATATAAGCACCACAAATTAACTTGTCGATCAGTGCGGCAGGTTCGTAAGTACGCACGTGACTGAGCAGTCCACGCGCATAACGGCTTGAGGTGATTTTGTCATACTCAATATTCATTGAGTGCGCGATTTCAAGAACTTGATAAAAGTGATGTAACTCCTCTTTTATCAACAGCACCATTTTATCAATCAACTCTTCGCTATAGGGTTTGTTAGCTTTTGGCACCATACGCTTATTGAGCTTGTTATGGTCAGCCAGTGCTTGCCAGTCACCCACAAGGCGGTAGGTGTAGTCCTCATAAGGCTTTAGCCATGCCAACAACGCCTGGCCACTGGCTTCATCGACCGCGTAACGGCGGATTAATAGCATAGCGCTTTGGGCGGCTTTAAGCTCACATACCATGTGATCACGCAGAAGCACCGGCAGTTGCTCAGGTTCTTTGGCCTTGTCGATCCATGCTTGAGGTGTGGAGCACGGTAGAAAGTCGTTAATTGGTTCGAGCAACTCGGCTATATCGGAACTCATGTGTGGCATGTTGATGACTATACTTCGTTTCTAAATAAAGGGATATTTTACGTGCTTACAGGGGAAACGAAAACCTCAACTTGAGCTGGATCGATTTTTGTTAAAAAAACGTATTAAAAAATATCAGTGCGATCTTGACAGTATGAGAAATGTTCTTGATATTAGTGTAAAGCGTTGAATTTTTAGCCATATCAAGCGTCTAACTATTTAGCTCAACAATAAAAGGTTAGGCAATAATAACAACGCAACAATAACAACAAGGTATGGTGCGTTTTTTCGATGCAAGTTTCGAGGCACAGCGCCTTAACACAAGGGGAAGCGATTATGTTACTTAATCATATTTGGGGTTTGTATGCTCACCCAATGGAAGAATGGAAAACAATTGATGCACGCCATGAGAGCTTTAGCCACTCATTCACGCATTTATTGTTCGTTGCGCTACTACCTTGCTTAGCCGCTTACTACTCATCGGTTCACGTGGGGTGGAGTATTGGTGCGCGCGAGTCGATATCACTGACTCAAGGCAGCGGGATTATGCTTGCGGTTGCTATGTATGTTGGCATTCTTGCCGCCGCGTTTGCGTTAGCTTATCTAGTATTTTGGATGGCGAAAACTTTTGGTGCCGATCCGACCTTTACACAGTCACTCGAGCTCGCGGCATACACGGCGACCCCAGTTATCATGTCGGGCATTAGTGCGCTGTATCCGGAGCTGTGGTTCGTATCACTGGTATTTTTAGCCGGTGTGGGTTATTCGGTGTATTTGCTGTACGCAGGTATTCCAGTACTCATGCATATTCCTGAGGAGCGGGGCTTCTTATACGCCAGCTCGGTAGTCACTGCAGGTTTGATCTTGATGGTGATTTTGATGGTCGCTACAGCGATATTATGGACTAACGGTTTTGGTCCGCGTTTCATGTCTTAATGGTCATGATAAAATTACCACCAAACAACAAAAAAGAGCCTTCGGGCTCTTTTTTTATGTCATATAGATACCGACGTAGCTCGTTTGTTGCTGAATTTTTTGTGCGTCGTACCAGTCGCCTAAAACAATACGTTTAGCAGGGCGTTCGGGCGCGAGTTCAAAACAGTGTATTGCCGCGCGGTGTGTATGACCGTGGATAAGTTGTTGAACTTGGTGATTATTCATCGCCTTAACGACAGCAGTGTGCTGAGCATCCATCTGCTGCAAACGTTGATGCGACAGTTCTCGTTGGGTCCCCGAGTTGGCACGCAGTTTCTTGGCAATACCCATGCGGGTTTTGAGCGGTAAGCGTGCAAGTAAAAAGCGAGTGATAGGGTGTTGAATGACAGCGCGGTAGCGCAAGTAATCATGGTCCGCCGTACAGAGCGTATCACCGTGCATTAATAGCGTGCGTACACCATTGAGTTCGATAACTGTTTCATCTTTGAGCAGCGTCAGTCCCACTTCCCGTGCGAATTTTTTACCCAGCATAAAATCGCGGTTGCCGGGCATAAAATACACTTGCACGCCGTGGTCTACCAATTGCTTGAGTAACGACTTAATGTGCACAGCAAACTCACTGGGGTCGTCGTCACCTAACCAAGCCTCAAACAGATCACCGAGGATATAGAGTTTATCTAAACAGACATTGCGCTCACAAAAAGCCTCGAACGCCGCGGTGATATCCGGGCGTTCAGGGCTCAAGTGAAGGTCAGCAATAAACGCTGTGGTCATGCGTCCTCTTGGACGGTAACGCTTGTGATAACGACGTCTTCAACTGGAACGTCGGCGTGGAAGCCGGCCGTTGATGTTTTAACGCCTTTGATATTGTTGACTACGTCCATGCCGTCAACCACTTCAGCAAATACACAATAACCAAAGCCGTTGGGTGTTTCGTTTTGGAAATTAAGGAAGTGGTTGTCGTTCACATTGATAAAGAACTGTGACGAGGCTGAATGTGGATCGGGGGTGCGTGCCATAGCGACTGTACCAGTCAGGTTCGGCTTTGCTGTTTTGGCTTCGTTTTCGATAGTGCCTCGAGTGTCTTTTTGCGACATGCCGGGCTCAAAACCGCCACCTTGTACCATGAAGTTATCGATTACACGGTGAAATAGCGTGTTTTCATAAAAACCGTCGCGTGCATACTGAAGAAAGTTTTCGACCGTTTTAGGTGCGGTCTCAGTGTGCATGGCTAAGGTGATGTCACCATAATTGGTATGTAAAACAACCTGCATTTTGGGTTCCTTAATACTACGACTAATCGGTCGCTAGTGTACCAGAGCCGACCGTTCAGTGGTATCATTAGTGGTTGAATCATAAAAACTGAATCGGTTTGTTCGTTTTGTCGATTAAAGCCAAATTACGGAGATACTATGGCACTGACACTGTTTAATACCCTGACCCGCGAGAAAGAAACCTTTACACCAAGAGAAGCAGGCCGTGTGGGTATGTACGTGTGTGGCGTGACCACATACGATTTGTGTCATATTGGTCATGCACGCACCTATGTAGCATTTGACGTGGTGGTCCGTTATTTAAGAAAAATTGGTTACGACGTGACTTATGTTCGCAACATTACCGATTTGGATGACAAAATTATTAAGCGAGCAGCTGAAAATGGTGAGCCTTTTGATGCACTGACCCAACGTTACATTGATGAGATGCATCGTGATTTTGCCGCCTTAAACTTGCTGGAGCCCGATGTTGAGCCGCGCGTTACGCAGCATATGGATGACATTATTCGTATGATTGAATCGCTGGTAACTCAAGGCTACGCGTATCAAGCGGACAATGGCGATGTGCTGTTTGATGTATCGACCTTTGATGATTACGGTCGTTTAAGTCGCCAAAATTTGGAACAGTTGCAAGCAGGCGCGCGTGTTGACGTGGAAGCCAGTAAACTGGACCCGCTGGATTTTGTGTTATGGAAAAAGGCAAAGGCGGGCGAGCCGAGCTGGGATTCACCTTGGGGTGAAGGACGTCCAGGCTGGCACATTGAGTGTTCAGCGATGAATAAAGCGCACTTAGGTGAAACCTTTGATATTCACGGTGGTGGGTCGGATTTAACGTTTCCACACCATGAAAATGAAATTGCACAAAGCTGCTGTGCGAATCAAACCAACTATGTAAATTATTGGATGCATAGTGGTATGGTGCAGGTGGATGACGTGAAGATGTCGAAGTCATTGGGCAACTTCTTTACCATACGTGACGTATTAAACGCTTACGATGCTGAAACTGTGCGCTACTTCTTGCTATCAAGCCACTATCGTTCGCAACTGAACTACACGCAAGATAACCTAGAGCAAGCGCATGCGGCACTTGAACGACTCTACACTGCGTTGCGCGGGCTTACACCAAAGCAGCCCGACGAGAATCTGCGTTTACCGTACTGGAACCAGTTTACCGATGCGATGAATGATGATTTCAACGCACCCGAAGCCATGAGCGTGTTATTTGAATTGGTGCGTGAAATTAACAAGGCACGTGATAATGATGCTGGGCGTGCTGCACAGCTTGCTCATGTATTGATTGAACTCGCTGATGTACTGGGACTTTTACAGCAGTCACCGGAGAGTTTCCTGCAAGGTGGCGCTGATGATGAAGTTGCGTTGATCGAGGCATTGATTGTCCAGCGTAATAAAGCAAGAGCCGAAAAAGATTGGGCCGCTGCCGACGAAGCCCGTGACCGTCTTACTGAGATGGGGATTGTGCTTGAAGATGGTGCAAACGGCACGCAGTGGCGACGTTCATAAAAAAGAGAGGAAATTATGGCATTTGCAACCTTGCATTGTGTTGATGAACTTCAGCAAGCCATTGATAACGAACAGACCGATGCGCTGATTGTTATCGGTCATTTTGCACATATTGAAAACACGCAGTTGAGCGAAACGATTCGTGCTGCTCAGGGCACAGACCAACGCGTGGGTAAAGAGGCACTGCTTATCAGTGCAAATGATGTGCCTGGCAACCGCATGGTGGTTGCACCAACAGGACCTTTAAACCGAGACTATGACGATGTTCGTCAAGTCTTTGATGCTGCGCATAAAGCTGCAAAAATCGCGCAAGATGCAGGCGCACGTCATCCGGTCATTTTGCTCAACGGTGTGAACGTTGAAGACGAACGTTATCAGCAGGCTTTCCTCGCCGCTTATTTAGGCTTCTGCCAAGCGCTCTATCAGCCGCTCGAAGCGCGCGAGTATCATGGCGAGGATGAAATCGAACCGACCCATGATGTGACTTTAGTGGGCTCCTTGGATGCCGAATGGGCTATGGCGATTGAAGCGGGCAAACGTGTTGCTCGTGATTTGGCTGGCACTGAGCCTGAACGCATGGCACCACCGCGCTTTGCCGAATACTGCCGCAATGCGTTTGCGCACACGGCGGTTAAAGTGACTGTGATCGATGATTTCCAGCAGCTCGAGCACGAATATCCGCTTGCAGCCGCTGTAGGGCGTGCATCAGTGAGTGTTGAGCGCCATCGTCCGTGTGTTATCCGTTTAGAATACAAAGGTAGCCAGCCAGAGCGTCAAGTGATGTTTGCGGGTAAAGGGATTGTTTACGATACGGGTGGCGCCGACCTTAAAGTCGGTGGGCACATGGCGGGCATGAGCCGTGACAAAGGTGGTGCGGCTGCAGTGGCTGGATTTGTGAAAACCGTCGCTGAACTTGAGCCGGCTAACTTACATGTGATCGCTGAAATTGGGGCGGTCCGTAACAGCATCGGTTCTGATGCTTTTGTTGCCGACGAAATCATTACTGGACATAGCGGCAAGCGGGTACGTATTGGTAACACCGATGCTGAAGGGCGCCTCGTGATGGCCGATTTACTTTCGCACTTGCGTGAGGAAGCGGCGGCAAGTGATTTACCAAGTGAGCTATACACTGTAGCGACGTTAACGGGCCACGCTGCGTTAGCAAAAGGGCCATACACAGCGCTAGTACCGAATGGTCCTGCGCGCCGTGGTCAACTTGCGCAGCAACTGTTTGATGTGGGCGAAGTCTACGGCGACCCAGCAGAGATTTCATGGTCACGTCGTGAAGACTTTGACTTTGTGAAGGGACACACCCTGTGCGATGACCTCTTGTCGTCCAACAATGGGCCTTCGGCGACCACTGCACGCGGACACCAATTCCCGATGGCATTCTTAGTCGGCGTGTCGGGACTGGATGCACACGGTATCGATAGCGATAAACCGCTCAGTTATGTGCATGTCGATATCGCTGGTAGCGGCGTTGAGGGAGGCGACTGGCAGCATGGTAAGCCAACTGCAGCGCCAGTGACTTGCTTGTCTGCGCATTACTTAAAGCGTTAAATACGAAGCGCTAACGCGTTAGTTTAAAGGTGGGCTACGGTCCACCTTTTTTGTGTTTGTTAATTCATCAATTCGTCATAATTCAACGTTAGCCTTTTACCATGTCGCACATGGAGGCATCTGATATGTTAAACGTTGAACAAGTCGTAAAAGAACGACTTCCCAAGCTTGAGAACAAGCCTTGGCTATATAAACCCACCACTTGGCTTCTTAAAAATTTACTTCACGAAAGCGATATTAAAGACTTCAGTCAGCGTTATCCCAACCTACAAGGCATTGACTTTGTTGAGCAAGTCCTTGATTACTTCAACTTTACTTACTCCTACCGTAGTGCAGAGCTGGATAATATTCCGACCACTGGACGGGTGGTAATCATTGCCAACCATCCGATTGGTTCGCTCGATGGTCTCGCCTTATTAAAAATGGTCAGTGAAGTGCGTAGCGACGTAAAAATTGTTGCCAATGATTTGCTGATGAAACTACCACCGCTGCAAAGCATGTTGTTGCCGGTGCGGGTCTTTAACGGGCGTACGAGTCGTGACGATGTTAAAGCCATTCATCGGCACTTACATGACGAGGGGGTGGTGATTGTTTTTCCTTCGGGTGAGGTGTCTCGATTGCAGCCACAAGGTGTGCGCGATACACAGTGGCAAGCGGGGTTTTTAAAGTTAGCTAAAGCCACGCAGTCGGATATATTGCCGATCCGCCTGGAAGCACACAACTCGGCACTATTTTATACGGCATCAATGGTGTACAAGCCGTTAGCGACGCTATTGTTGGTGAAGGAGATGTTTCGCCAGCAAACCAAGCAGGTCAGTTGTCGTATTGGCCAGTTGATTCCTCATAAGACCATTACGCAGCATCAACACCTTGCCATGAAACAGCAAGTGAAGCTGTTTAAGAAGCACTTGTATCGTGTAGGTACGGCTAAACCGACTATCTTGCCGACTTTAACACCGATTGCACGGCCTGAGCCTAGACAAGCACTGAAGCAAGCGATAGAGGCGTGTGAACATTTAGGTGACACGCCTTGTGGTAAAGCGATTTATTGCTACCGCTTCGATGGTAGCTCGCCATTACTACGCGAAATTGGGCGTTTGCGAGAAGTGGCGTTTCGTGCGGTAGGTGAGGGTACATGGCAGCGCCGCGATTTGGATGACCATGACTTGTATTATATGCACCTTATCGTTTGGGACACAGAAGATCTTGAAATTGCAGGGGCTTACAGACTCGGTGAGTGCGCGAAAATCATCCAGAAGGTAGGTCCTAAGGGACTTTATAGCCGTCATTTTTACCAATTTGAACGGGGCATGGATGATATTTTTGCCGAGGGTTTGGAATTAGGCCGTTCATTCGTACAGCCGCGCTATTGGGGCAAACGAAGCCTAGAATACCTGTGGATGGGGATCGGTGCACTGTTAAAGCAGCATCCTGAGTATCGTTATTTATTTGGCTCGGTGAGCATTAGCAATACGTTGCCAGAGCCTGCCAAGCAAGCGCTGGTAGCCTTCTATCGGCATTATTTTCCGGCTCAGCAGTGCTTGGCCGTTGCTAATCATGCGTTTCGGGTGACTGAACATCCCGGCTTTGAGATCAATGGAGATAGCTATGACGACGACTTTAAAGCGTTAAAATCGTATTTGGGTAGCTTGGGCGCGAGTGTACCGACGTTGTATAAGCAGTATTCTGACTTATGCGAGCAAGGTGGTGTGCAGTTCTTAGAGTTTGGTGTGGACCCTGATTTTAGCGACTCAATCGACGGTTTGGTGTTGGTCGATATCAGTCGTTTAAAGACCCGTAAACGTAAACGCTATTTGGGTGAGGACGCATAACGTCTCGATCACTGGATACAAAAAAGCCTCGCATTTGCGAGGCTTTTTTCATTTAGGCGACTGTTTTAGTCTTTAAACTGCTTACCAAAGTAAGAGTCTTCTAACCAATGTGGACGCTGTGGATCATTGGCGATTTCTTTACCGATTTCGTAGTTAATATCAGTAAAGCGCGTTGCTGATTCGTAGTTCACTTCTAGGTTGTGAAGGTCATCACTTGGACGGTGGTAGTTCTCAGCGAAGAATTTACCCCACACTTCACCGCCATCTTCACCTTCAGTGCGAGAAGTAAAGCCGGTCATTAAGAATACCGCGGGGATACCTTTTTTAACCAACGTGTAGTGATCTGAACGGGTAAAGATCGCTTGCTCAGGCATTGGATCAGGGCTTTGCTCAATATTGAACTTAGCGGCTGCTTTCGAAACAGTATCACCCAGTGTTGAGTGTGATGCGCCAAACGCAATGACGTCAGCAAAATCATACAGCAGTACCGGCATATCCAAATTCACGTTAGCGACGATGCTATTAAGTGGTACGGTTGGGTTATTAGCGAAGTAGTCAGCACCCAATAGACCTTTTTCTTCTGCGGTCACTGCCAAGAACATGATAGAGCGTTTGTTTTCTTGACCCGACTCAACAAACATACGTGCTGTTTCCAACATCACCGACACACCTGATGCGTTATCCATCAAGCCGTTATTGATGGTGTCATCGCTGCTTAAGTCTTTAACGACACCAATATGGTCTGCGTGAGCTGTGTATACCACGTACTCGTCTTTTAACTTCTCATCAGTACCCGGCAACACCGCCGCCACGTTAGGGCTGGTGGTTTCTTCGTGATTAGACTCTTTAGCTAAAGATACAGAGCCGTTTAGCGGGAAGCCTTTTGGTGAAGCGTTTGGATCTTCTTCGATCTGCTTAAAGATAGCTTCCAGCGGCTGTTCAGCACCTTTAAACATCGCTTTACCCGCATCAATATTTACATAGGCAGAACCCATTAATTGCTGTTCTTCACCTTGCGGCAAGCCATTTGGACCAATCCAGGTCATACGAGGCGTTTTGGTGTAGTAAACACTGGTTTCGAACTCGCGCACTTTTTCACGCTCTGGCGTGTGCAATGTAATGATACCGACAGCGCCTTTTTCGCGTGCGATATCACCTTTGATATTAGCTAGATGCGCACCTTCTTCGCTCGGTAAGTCTGCTGGACGACCTGTCAGCATAACAACGATTTTGCCTTCAACATCAAGACCTGCATAATCGTCTAAGCCAAATTCAGGTGCTTCCATACCGTAGCCAACAAACACTAACGGCGCAGTGACTTCGCTTAACTGGCTATAGTGACTTGGACCTGTAATGAATTGTTTACCGAACGTAAGTTCTGTTGTTTCACCGTCAACGGTATATGACATTTTGGCACTGTTAGGTACCAACGTGCTGATTCTAAACGGGATACGTTGGAAATAGGTGCCATCTTCCCCTGCTGGTTGTAAGCCCATTTGCTTAAACTCAGAGGCGATATATTTAGCGGCGATTTCATGACCGCGGCTACCCGTCTCACGACCACGTAGGTCGTCACTTGCCAAGAACTCAAGATGCGCTTTGATGTTTTGTTTTTGCGCACTGACTTCAGGTGCTTGAGAAGTGGTTGTATCCTGACCACCACATGCTGCTAGCGACGCAGCTAACAGCGTGGGGATGAGCAAGCGTGTTACTTTCATCAGTTAAATTCCCATAGTTGTCTTTGTTATTACATCAACCACAGTGTACCCCACGTCGTACAGGATCACTACCAACTCGATGAACAAGAGTGTTGCAAAACGTAAACTAGTTATGTAATGTTATATTATCACATTAAACGTTAGAAGCTCTCCCTGAGTAAAAACAACAGTAGGTATGTCTATGAAGTCGTTAAATGCAATTACATTAGCTGTTTTGGCAGCACTTCCTGCCTGCGCTCTTGCTCAAGCGCAACAGCAAGGCAACGATCAAGCGCGGTCAAAGAAAGTGGATGAGACCATTGTTATCCAAGCGAGCCCATTGAATAAAACGGCGCTCGAGAGCACACAGCCAGTCAATATTATTTCTGGCGATGACTTAAAGCAGAAGCAGGCGCATAGCTTAGGCGAAACCCTTGCGCTTGAGCCAGGCATTAATAACACGCATTTCGCGACCGTGGCGGGTAGTCCGATTATTCGTGGTTTGGGTGGGCCGCGCGTAAAAGTGACACAAAATGGTTTGGATACCGGTGATGTATCGCGCGGCAGCCCCGACCATGCGGTTACTACAGAGACCAGTACCGCAGAACAAATCGAAGTAATGCGTGGCCCAGCAACGCTATTATATGGTAGTGGCGCGATCGGTGGTGTAGTCAACGTGGTTGACCAACGTATCCCATCAGAGCCGGTTTATGGTATCGAAGGTGGCGTTAATGCCAGTTATGACAGCGTTAACAATGGACGCAGCGGTTCGTATGATATGACGATGGGCAACGGCGAATGGGCGCTGTATGTGGATGCGCATCGCCGTTTGTCGGATAACTATGACACACCTGACTTTATGAATGATGAAGGTGAAGTGTTAGACGAGGTTGAAAACAGCTTTGTCGATTCGAAAGGTGGCACTGTGGGTGCTTCTTATCAGTTCGATAAAGGCTACTTTGGTATCTCTTATCAGGGCCTTTATCAAGAGTATGGCATTCCGGGTCATGAGCATCACCACCACGAGGACGAAGGTCATGAAGAGGAAGGACATGACGAGGGACACGAACACGCTGAAGAGGCGGGTCCTTTTGCTGATTTAGAGCAGCAACGTTGGCAGATAGCAGGTGAACTGCGTGATCCCTTTGCAGGTTTTGAAGCGGTGGAAATGCGCGCAGCTATCACTGACTATCAACACAGTGAAATTGAAGGCGCAACCGTTGGCACTCAGTTCAAGAACCAACAAAAAGAAGTGTGCGTGATAGCTAAGCACGCACCGTTAGCTGGATGGACCGGCGCTGTTGGTTTTCAATGGGATATTTCTGATAAAACAGCGACGGGTGAAGAAGCGTTCACCCCCGACACGCAACGTCGCAGTCAAGGTGTTTTCTGGGTTGTCGAGCGTGAGATTGGCGATCACCATGTTGACTTAGGTATTCGCCAAGAGCGAACTGACTTGAGCAGCACCGAATTGGCGTTAGACACCTTCAATGCGACATCGCTCTCGGCGGGTTACATGTATCACATTGATGATGCAAGCTCATTCTCAATCAATCTATCGCATTCGGAGCGCGCCCCGAGTGCGACTGAAGTATTCTCGAACGGTGAGCACTTCGCAACACGTACTTATGAATTAGGCACATTATACGAGCTGCATGACGAAGGTAATGGTGAGTACCATTTGCATCAAGAAAATGCGGATATGGCGCTTGAAACCTCAAATAATATTGATCTCGGTTATCACTACGAAACAGAACGTTTTCACTTACAAGCGAATGTGTTTTATAACCGCGTCGATGACTTCATCTATGAACGTTTCACGGGTATTAGTTCAACAGCGATTCATACCGATGAGGGCCATGATGAACATGTGGGTGAAGAAGCGCATGACCACGACCATGAGCATGACGAAGAGGGTTTAATGGTTGTGCAATTTTCACAGGCAGACGTTAACCTCTACGGTTATGAGTTGGAAGCTGATTATCGTTTAACCGATGCTTGGTCATTACATGGCTTTAGCGATTATACCCGTGCCGAATTGCGCGATGGGGGCGATTTACCACGCATCCCAGCGCAACGCGTAGGTACTGAAGTACGTTATCAAGCAACAAATTGGGATGGTGCTATTGGTTATACGCGCTACTTAACGCAAGACAAGATTGCAGCTAACGAAACTGAAACTGACGGTTTTGGCTTGTTAAATGCGCGCGCAAGTTTTTATCCCAATTGGTTAGCACAGTATGGTGCGACTGTTTACTTGAAAGGTGAAAACTTGACTAATCAACTAGGTCGCGTGCATAGCTCGTTTTTGAAAGATGATGCGCCGATGGCGGGTCGTAACTTTAAAGTCGGCGTGTCAGTGACCTTCTAACCCTGTTTATTGACCGCAGAGGCTGAACATCGCGCAGCATCTTTGGTATTCTTGTCCGGTTAAAAAATAAGACAGGAAACCAATGATGTTGCGTTTTTCATTATTAACGGCTGGTGTGATACTAGCCTCAGCGGTCATGCAACCACATGCCGCAAGTAAAGAACTATCCATTGAGCGAATTTTTAGCTCACCTTCGCTATCCGGCGACTCAATGCGCGCGTTGCGCTTCTCACCCGACGGTCAACGTTTAACCTATTTAAAAGGTCGTGCTGATGATGCCAGCCATTACGATCTCTGGTCTTACGATTTAGCGACTGAAAAACATCAACGTTTGGTGAATGCGGATGACGTGTTTGCCGGCGAAGAAGTGTTATCCGATGAGGAAAAGGCGCGTCGTGAGCGTTTACGTTTAAGTGGTTCAGGTATTGTGAGCTACCAGTGGTCGGCGCAGTCGGACGCGTTGCTATTCCCTCTCGCGGGCGACGTCTACTACTACTCGTTGGCGACCGGAGAAGCGCGCCAAATCACTCAAACCGAAGCGTTTGAAACCGATGCTAAGCTCTCGCCTCAAGGCCATTATGTTTCGTACATTCGTGAGCAGAACCTTTATGTATATTCGTTAGAAACGGGTCAAGAGCAAGCCGTAACGAGTACAGGAGGCGATACGATAAAGTACGGTATGGCCGAGTTTGTTGCTCAAGAAGAAATTGATCGCATGACAGGCTACTGGTGGGCGCCTGACGAAAAAAAAATTGCCTTGACGCGAGTGGACGAGTCGCCCGTTGACATTGCCGTGCGTAGTGAGATCTATGCTGACCATATTGACATGATCGAGCAACGTTATCCTTTTGCGGGCACTCCAAACGTGAATGTCGACCTTGGCGTAGTGAACGTTGATATCAAAGACCAGAAGAACCTTGAGTCGTCTATTGATTGGCTGGGTCTGGAGGCATTAGGTGACGGTTACTTAGCTCGAGTGAAGTGGCTCAAAGACAGTCAGCACTTTAGTTATCAGTGGCAGAGCCGTGATCAACAAAAGCTTGATTTACATATCGTCGACGCCAACAACCAAAGTGATGAAGTTATTTTGACTGAGACCAGTGATAGCTGGATTAACCTCAACGATGACTTGTACTTTCTTGACGACAATAAACATTTCATCTGGGGATCAGAGCGCAGTGGCTACAAACACCTTTATCTGTATCGCGTCGACGGTGGTTTAATTCGTCAATTGACTTCGGGTGATTGGCAGGTTGACGAGCTCGCTGCGATCGATGAAAAAACGGGCGTGTTTTATTTTACCGGGCGCGAGAAGTCACCGCTCGAGCTGCATTTATATCGTAACCAATTAAATACGACATCACCGGCTACGCCAAGTCGTATTACTGAACGCGAAGGGATGCACCATATTCAGTTTGCTGCTGATGGTAGTTCATATGTTGATACATTCGAGTCCTATCAACAGCCACCGCAGATCAGTTTGAATGGCCCGACGGGTAAGCGCCTGACTTGGCTTAAAGAAAACAAAATCGATGAGCAACATCCGCTTAAACCATACTGGCGCGACTGGTTGTATCCAGAATTTGGTACCTTGGAGGCCGATGATGGGCAAACCTTATACTACCAACTGACTAAACCAGCGAACTTTGACTCAACTAAACACTACCCAGTGATGGTCTATGTGTACGGCGGCCCCGGTGCTCAGGTCGTGACTAAGGGGTGGGGTAACTACTTAGTACAGTATATGGCGCAGCAAGGTTACGTGGTATTTAGTGTGGATAATCGAGGCTCGTTTAACCGTGGCAAAGCATTTGAAGCGCCGATTTACAAAAATATGGGTACTCCTGAAATTGCTGATCAAATACGCGGTGTCGAGTTCTTACGTAGCTTGGATTATGTAGACCCAGAGCGCATCGGTATTCACGGTCACAGCTACGGCGGTTATATGACCTTGATGGCGATGTTTAAAGCGCCTGAGTATTTTGCCGCTGGCGTCTCAGGCGCGCCTGTGACGGACTGGCGTCTATACGACACGCACTACACCGAGCGCTATATGGGGATGCCCCAGCAAGGTGACGCGTACGAGAAAGCGTCGGTATTTCCCTATACGGACGGTTTGAGCGGTGATTTGATGATTTATCACGGCATGGCTGATGATAATGTGCTATTCACTCATAGCACAAAGCTATATAAGCAGTTGCAGGATAACGCACAGCCATTCCAAATGATGAATTACCCGGGTAAGAAGCACTCGCTTAATGGCAAGAACACGCGCATTCACCGTTACCAACTCATTGCCAACTTTTTTCAACAAACGCTGAAGCAATAATAGGTTATACTAGCGACTCTGAAACGAACTTAAACTGTTGAGGAGTCGCTATGCGCTTTTTATCTCGCCGTTTGGTCATGCCTAATGACCTTAACTTTGCTGGTTCTTTATTCGGTGGTCGTATCCTCGAGTGGATTGACGAAGAGGCCTATATCTTTGCCAGTTGCCAATTGGGTGCTAAGAGTTTGGTGACTAAACACATTGGCGCGATTACTTTCGAAACCTCAGCTTTCCAAGGTGATGTGGTAGAGTTTGGTTTGCAAGTTAAATCGGCAGGTCGCACGTCACTTAACATTACTTGCGTGGTTAGAAATAAACACACCAAGCAAAATATTTGTACTGCTGACGATATTGTTTTCGTTCATATTGACCCAGAGACCCGTCAACCGACACCTCATGGCAAAACGAAAGAAGAATTGGATGAGTTTAACTTCGAAAGTTAATATCGATGAGATAAAAAACGGCGCATTTTCGTGCGCCGTTTTTTTTGTCCAACGACCGAGTGGTTAGATTGGAGAGCCGGGTGGTAAAGCCGCTGGCGCATACCCCGCAGGCCACTCACCTTCAGTTAAGTAATGCTCTAGCTGTTCGCCGAGGGCTTCGACAACTACATGACCCTTTAGCTTGCCCACGAGCGTTGCCGTGGCTTTACGTAATGCAAGGCGAACCTCGGGCGCGACGCTCTCATTTTGCATGGTTTCGACAAGTGCATTGGCTGCCGTCACAAGCACGCGTTGACTAACAGGGTCGTCAGGCTGAGCCTGCCAGTCTTCAAGTAGCGTATTAAATAGCGTATTCACCACAGCAACAGGTGAAGGGACTTCACTCTTCATCGCGTGTTGCTGACTTAACCGGTTCAGACGCTGTGGATTGAAAATCAGCGATAAACTAAAGCCCGAAGCACTTGCCGCCATGCTCACAGGATCCGGTATTAATCCGGTTCGACCGCCGAATCGTTCACGATTATCAGAATAACCGTAAGCCAGCGGTACTAACAATTTTTGGATGCTCTGTGGCACGCGAACGGTATCTGCGCGTACGGTTTCAATCAGTAGATCGAGCGCGCGCTTCTGCGCGGCTGGACTGACTGGGCCGTAATCGTTTGGCTTTTGGTCATTGATGTAATATTGATAGTTTACGCCCCCTAACCACTTTACTGCGGCTTCGGTTTGATAACGATGCAATAGATAAATCGGTACGAACACTTCTTGCAAGTCACTGAGCGCAGCGTCAGAAGATAGCTGATGCTGGCCAAAGTTACTGAGCACTTGTTTACGCACGTTGAGTAGACGTTCGAGTTCGGTCACCGCATCACTACCATTATCCCATAAATGCGCTGTCGGGTGGGCGCCACTGACAGGGCGGGCGTCGCGATCGGAAATGAAGCTTAAACCGAGCGACTTATTTTGCTGTAAAATGCGGTCAAGTTGCTCTTGCTCACTTGGCATACCACCGAAATCGCTATAACCGTAAGCGATAACTTGCTTATCCCATTCACCAATCCCAGTGTCATAAGCATCGTTAAGACTGACTTCACCGTCTGTTGTAAGCGTCACAAGTGGATGTGGGTAGTCCATCACTGATGCACGATTGTCACTACTCGCCGCAAAATTATGTGCGATTCCCAGTGTGTGTCCGACTTCGTGGGCGCTCAACTGGCGAATCCGCGCCAATGCCATTTGCTCGATTTTTTCTTTTAGTGCTTCGCTATTTTCTTTATTGAAAGGGCCTATTAACCCTTCAGCAATTTTCATATCTTGACGCACGCGCAAAGAACCCAACGTGACATGGCCTTTGATGATTTCACCTGTGCGCGGATCGATGACTGAGGAACCATACGACCAACCTCGCGTGGCTCGATGCACCCACTGAATCACGTTGTAACGCACGTCCATAGGGTCAGCGTCAGCGGGCAACATTTTTACTTGAAACGCGTTTTCGTAGCCAGCTGCTGCAAATGCTTGTGCCCACCATGAGGCGCCTTCAAGTAAGGCCGATTTCACGGGCTCTGGCGCGCCCGGATCAAGATAGTAGGTGATAGGTTGTTGTGGGGCACTACTTGAGGCAATAGGATCTTTTTTGGCTAAACGATGACGCGGAATGACACGTTGTGAAATAGATTCGCCCAAAGGAGCCGAATAGTCGTAATAGGTTTGCGCCCAGAAGCCACTATTAGGAGCAAAGACACGCGGACGATAATTGTTATCGGGTAAGCGGATAAACGAGTGATGCAAATGCAAGGTCAGCGCATCGGCATTAGGTAAAATGGCGTTCACGTAGTGCCCTTTACCTTGGCCTACAAAAGTAACCGTTGCCTCTAGCTCGGTGTTATCAGGAAAGCTCTTAGAGCGATCGGGATAAACAACGGAGCGGCTATTATCGATACTATATTGGCCTTGGTCCGTCTGTTGTAAGCGCTCACTTACCCCATGAACATCAGTCATTAAGAATGGCGTGTAATCTATTAATACACCGTCCGCATTTGATGCGACAGCATCAAACCCAAACAGTGTGCTATCGGCAAAGGCTTGCTGCACACTGGCATGCTCTGCTGGGTTTTTATCACCCGCTCGGTATTGGGTATTCTCAGCAACTAATAACACCCGTTGGCCTTGCACTTTAAAGTGAGCCAGTTGAGTTTGTCCCAGTTGACCGCGATCAAGGCCGACATCATTCGAGCCCAATCCCCACGGCAAGCTGGTCTGAAAAATAAATGAGTTTTCGGTGTAAGGCACAAAAAGATAATATTTGCCGTGTTGGCTATCGTGATAAAGATCAAAAAAGCCTTCTGCCTTTTCCATCGATTGTGTGAACTCTGCAACACTCGGGGTCGGTTCAGTGGCGGCTGTTGCTATGCTTGCTTGTAACAACGCAATACTGACCCATACAACGCGAATAAAATTCCGCATGTTGGCTTCCTTCTTGTTGTTATAGTTGATCAGCTATTTCTTCGAGAATCTGTGTTGTCCATTGCTCGATACGTTCTTCAGATAAGTCGTACTGTGTGTCTTCGTCAAGGGATAAACCGACGAAGTACTGCTCATCGTCGGTGAGCGCCTTAGAGGCTGCAAAGTCATAGCCTTGATTAGGCCAAAAGCCGATGCGCTTGCAGTCTTTGTCAGCTATGGCATCGTGCAACATGCCGAGCGCATCCTGAAACCAGTCGGTATAGCCCTCTTGATCACCCATGCCATAAAGCGCGACGATTTTACCTTGTAAATTGAGTGGCGTAATATCGTCCCAGTGACTTTCCCAATCTTCTTGAAGCTCACCAAAGTCCCATGTCGATATACCAAAAATAAGGATATCGAACTGCTCTGCCTCTTTTAGCGGCGTGTCTTTAATATCAAATATCGAGACAATGTCTTCGCCAATGGCTTGCTGAATTTTTTCAGCGGCAATTTCTGTATAGCAGGTAGTTGAGCCATAAAACAGGCCGATTTGCAACGACATAACAACCTCGTTGGATAGTTTCGATGGGTGCATTGTAGCAAAAACATCGTTAAAATAACGTCTCAGTAATGCGAAAAAAGGTGATTTGATGTCGTTTAATGCGGTAATAGAGCAGTTAGAAAGTGTCTTCGATCAGGTGTATGTCGACGGAACCGATGACGAGTTATTTGCGAGTGGCTATTTACGAGGCCATTTTGACCTCGTCGTTGCCCGCATGGAAATGAACGATGAAACCGATGCGCAGGCAATTATCCCCAATTTACAAGCCGCCGTGGAGCAAGCGAAACATGAGCTCGCACCCGCAGACCAGACGCACGTTAATAATCTAGTTGAGCAGCTCGACACCGTGGTTCGTAGCGTTTAATTTATGTGATCAGGCGTTGTGGTTGTAAACGCGACCGCGCGTCTTTTGTTAACGGTACTACGCCGCCACTCAATTGTTCGGCAAGTAACTCGGCGAGCACTGGAGCCGAAGTTAAACCGCGCGATCCTAAACCGCAAAACAGCATCAACCCTGGCTGCAACAGCCCTGCTGCTGGTTGATGGTCAGGTGTAGTTGCCCGTACGCTAACGCGATGCCCTGTTACCGTTAAATCTTTGCTCCAAGCTTGTTGAGCGCAATTAGCCAGCGATTCACAGTTGGCCTCATCGGCCGTTGATGAGCTATTCAGATCGGCTTGATCGCGTTCAAACGTTGCGCCGATACAGTGTTCTCCCTGTTGTGCAGGCACCATATAGCCTTTGTAGCATAGCACCGTGGTTAATTGCGCCGTTTCAGCCGATGCACGTACCATCGATATCTGTCCTTTGACCGGTTTTATTTTGAGTGGCGTATCGATAAGGTCAGCGGAGTGATGACCGCCCGCTAACACAACCCGCGCTGTTGTATACTCAGCATCTGTGCCTAAGATGCTCCAGCTCGGACTTGAAGCGGTGTCTTGAGCGGTACTAATACGCTTAACGGTATCGCTAATCCACTCGGGCTGATGTTGTTCAAACAGGGTGCGTACGAAGGCCGCAGGATTAAGCCAGCCCGCATTAGGATACAGCAAACTAGGTTGTTCTATCGCAAGGTGGGCGGCTGACGAACTTTGCTCTGATGTGAGAGGCCGTACTGTCGCTTCGCTGTAGTCACACGCTGTGACTTTATGCATGCGTTCGATACGGGCAGGATTAAACGCGGGTTGCAGCACGCCTGAGGCAAACCAATAACGCTCACGCCAAGGCGTGTAGTAGCTCAGCGCGGTTGATGTTGCTTGCAAGTAGAAACGACTCAATGGCGTACGCTCGGCGTGAAGGAGCGGATATACGGCACCTTGTGGATTACCTGATGCGCCATCAGCTTTACCCTGGCTGATTACGCGGCAGGGAATACTGCGTTGGTGCAATGCCTGCGTCAAACAGGCGCTCGCGATACCACCACCGACCACGGTAATCGGAGTTAAATTGCGACTGGCTTTTACCGTTTGGCTGGGAAAGTGACCGCAGAGCATTTCACGCTTACGACCAAAGCCTTTAACTTTATTAATTGTGAATCCGGCTTCACCGAGTCCGCGCTTGACCACACCGGCGGCGGTAAAGGTGGCAAAGGTCGTATCGCGATGGGCGCTTTGTGCCATGGTTTCGAACAAGGCTGACTGCCACATAGCTGGATTCTTTGCTGGCGCAAAACCATCAAGGAACCAAGCATCAACCCGCGCTGTTAAACAACTTTGCCATTCTTCTAAGATTGTCTCGACATCGCCAATCCATAAATCCAACACCACTCGACCCTGGTCGAAAATCAAGCGATGACAACCAGCCTCCGTCGCAGGGTAGTGAGCGATTAACTCATCAGCCACTTCGGCAACCTCGGGCAATGTAGCGAGGGCTTGCGCTAACTGTTGTTTACTCAGCGGATACTTCTCTACAGTCACAAAGTGCAGACGTGTACAAGGTTGCGCATGAGCGCTAAAATTGAGCCACGTGAGTAAGAAGTTCAGGCCCGTGCCAAAACCCGTTTCTGTCACAACAAAGTCATAATGAACTGGCAAGCTAGCCCAGCGTTCCGGTAATCCATTGTGCCTAAGAAATACGTATCGGCTTTCATCGATACCACTGTCGACAGAAAAGTAAATGTCGTCAAATGCTTGCGAGACGGGGACGCCGGCTTCATTAAATTGAATTTTTGCATGATTTGGCATGCTTAACACCATGAATTCTTACTCAATGATCGCTATAATAACAACTTTCAATCGAATAGTTGATGAGTTTAGAGCGAGTCATTGACGACGCTGGGGTTGGCAAGAAAAATTTTAAACAAAGCAGACCACCTGTTGACCCGTTGTTCGTTACCATACAACATAAGAAAAATTTTAATTTATCGGCCCATCGCCAATACAGGAATAAGTAATGAGAAGAGCTGTGATTACCGGACTCGGCATTGTATCGAGTATCGGAACCAATCAGAAAGAAGTCCTTGAATCGCTACGCACCGGTAAATCGGGCATCGAGCGTTCAGAATCCTTTGCCGAAATGGGGCTACGTTGCCAAGTTTGGGGACCTGTACGTTTAGACGTTAAAGACCACATCGATCGTAAAGCTTTACGTTTCATGGGTGACTCGGCAGCTTACGCCTACATCGCGATGCATCAAGCCATCGAAGACGCAGGTTTGAGCGAAGAGGAAGTGTCTAATCCACGTACAGGTCTTGTCGTGGGCTCGGGCGGCGCATCGGGTGAGCATCAAGTTGCTGCTGCAGATACGCTTCGCGAGCGCGGTGTTAAACGCGTAGGACCTTACATGGTGCCGCGCTGCATGGCATCGACGACCTCGGCCTGTTTGGCGACACCGTTTAAAATCAAAGGCACCAACTACTCCATCAGTTCAGCATGCGCGACTTCTGCGCACTGTATCGGTCATGCACTTGAACTTATCCAGTTTGGTAAGCAAGATCGCGTATTTGCAGGTGGCGGTGAGGAACTGCACTGGACGCTCGGTATGGAATTTGACGCCATGGGCGCGCTGAGCACCAAGTATAATGACACACCAGAAAAAGCTTCACGCACTTACGATCGCGACCGTGATGGTTTCGTTCCAGCCGGTGGCGGCGGTATTTTGGTGATTGAGGAGCTTGAAGCGGCTAAAGCACGTGGCGCAAAAATCTATGCTGAAATCGTCGGTTATGGTGCGACTTCTGACGGCTACGATATGGTGGCTCCGTCGGGCGAAGGTGCTATTCGCTGCATGAAGATGGCGATGGAAACCGTCGACACACCGATCGATTACTTGAATACGCACGGTACCAGCACGCCGGTGGGGGATGTTAAGGAATTAGAAGCGATTCGTGAGGTGTTCCCTGAAAAGACGCCATTTATTAGTGCAACCAAAGCAATGACAGGTCACGCCCTAGGCGCAGCCGGTGTGCATGAGGCCATCTATTCATTATTGATGATGAAAAATGGTTTTGTTACGCCAAGCATCAACATTGATAACCTTGATGAAGCTGCTGAGGGCATGAATATCGTGCGCGAACCGACTGAGGCGAAGCTACGCACTGTTATGTCAAACAGCTTTGGTTTTGGTGGTACCAATGCATCATTGGTACTGCGCGAATATCAAGACTAATCGATTTTGAATCGGTCCCAGCGTATCCATATCGTTGCCGATCAAAATATTCCTGCGTTGCCCGAACTATTGGGCAACGTAGGACACCTCACTTGTTACAGTGAACGGACACCGCCTCCCGAATTACTGCATACCGCTGATGCACTGCTGGTGCGCTCCATCACGCAAGTCGATGCTGCATTACTGCAGCAAGCGCCACAGCTGAAGTTTGTCGCTACCGCAACCATTGGTAAAGAGCACTTAGATACGCAAGCGCTTGCGGCGCGCAATATATACTGGACTAATGCCCCTGGCTGTAATGCTGACTCTGTCGGTGAATATGTTTTGGCGGCTGTGTTACGCGTGTTACGTCAGCAACAGCGACTGCACGAAGTGCTTGATTTAGATGTGGCGATTGTTGGTGCGGGTCATACGGGCAGTGCCGCGGGTCAGCGCCTAGCTGCCTTGGGCATGAATGTACATTACTACGACCCGCCCCTGGCGGCACAGGGCGACAGTCGGGCGCATGCGCACTGGCAGCGCGTACTGACGTCTGACATTATTAGTTTACATGTCCCGTTGATACGTGATGGCTCAAATCCGACACATCATTTGATTGATATTGAAGCGCTTCAGTCGTTGCATCCTGGGCAGTTACTCATTAATGCCTGCCGTGGTGCAGTGGTGGACAATCAGGCAGTCATTGACCGCTGTGAGCAAGGCGAATGCCCGACGTTGGTGTTTGATGTGTTTGAGGGCGAGCCTTCGGTTAACGCGGCTATCTTACCCCACCTTGCTATTGCGACGCCTCATATTGCTGGGCATAGCTTGGAGGGCAAAGTGGGCGGCGCCTATCAAGTCACGGCGGCATTGTGTCGGTACTTTGATATCGCTTTTTCAATGCAATTAAGTGATGTGTTACCGCAACTTGATTGGCGTACTTTGGGGGCTGTCAGCATTCAACGCTTGCCCGATTTAGCGGATTTGGTTTTGTCACTGTATTCGATTGACGAAGACGACCGTATCATGCGTACTGATGGCTTAACGGCGTCAGGTTTTGATCATCTGCGAAAGAATTACCGTAAAGATAATCCTCGTCGACAACTCAACAATCAGCCTATTGCGTGTCATAATGCCGCACAGGTTATACGATTTAGACAGCTTGGCTTTAATGCATACCAAGTTTGTTAAGCTTTAGGAGTAAATATGGCAGAAGGTTTTCGCGTCGCAGTGCTAGGAGCGACAGGGCTCGTTGGTCAACAAATGATTGAAATTTTGCAGCAACGTGACTTTCCCGTCGCGCAGCTGTATCCATTGGCAAGTTCTCGCTCAGTCGGCGCAACGGTCAGTTTTAAGGGTGAAGATATTGAAGTCATCGATGCCGAGACCTTTGATTGGAGTGAGGCAGACATTGGCTTCTTTTCAGCAGGCGGCGCCATTTCAAAAGTATTCGCGCCCAAAGCTGCAGAAGCGGGCTGTGTGGTAATAGACAATACGTCTGAGTTCCGCTACGAACCCGATATTCCATTAGTGGTGCCAGAAGTTAATGGCTGGGCATTGGCTGACTTTAGAAATCGCAATATTATTGCCAACCCGAACTGTTCGACCATCCAGATGATGGTGGCCCTAAAACCTTTACATGAAGCGGTCGGTATTGAGCGAATCAATGTGGCGACCTATCAATCGGTTTCAGGTGCGGGCAAAGAAGCGATGGAAGAATTAGCGAAACAAACCGCTGAACTGTTGAATGCTAAAGAACCTACTATTAGTCAGTTTAGTCGTCAGATCGCGTTTAATTGCATCCCACAAATTGACGTGTTCCAAGATAATGATTACACCAAAGAAGAAATGAAAATGGTGTGGGAAACGCAAAAAATTCTTAATGATCAGAGCATCCGTGTAAATCCGACAGCGGTTCGCGTGCCTGTTTTCTTCGGCCACGCTGAAGCTATTCATATTGAGACGCGACAGCCGATCACTGCTGAATATGCAAAGGAATTATTGCGAGATGCACCGGGTGTTACCTTGTGCGAAGATCGTCAAGAGTTTCCAACCCAAGTCAGTGACGCTGCCGGCAAGGATGACGTATTTGTTGGTCGTATACGCGAAGATATTAGCCATCCCCAAGGACTCAACTTATGGGTGGTTTCAGACAATATTCGTAAGGGTGCAGCGACTAACTCGATTCAGATTGCTGAACTACTAATCAAAGAATACTGGTAAGTACTAGTAATAGTCTTGTGGATTAGCGTAAAGTTTTAACGTTAATCGCCGTTAAATAGACTAGTGAACCGTGGGCAAGAGATCGAACATGAGTGATTCCCAAACAAATGATAATAAAGGGATTATGCAATTGATTAGGCATTTAAAACGAGGCTTCTTTGTGTCGAGCACACTGGTTGCCTTGTCATTTGTTCCGTTGTCTGCCCACGCATTAGTGCAAGATGGCACTATTATTAAGGGACCCAAAGGTGCCGAGTCCACTGATGTGCGCATGGGGCAAGAGCGTTATGGGCCAATTCAGTCCAGTGACACGTTGTGGTCAATAGCCTCTGAGTACCGTCCTCATTCGAGTGTTACGGTTTATCAAACGATGGCAGCGATCGTGCAAGCGAATCCGCGCGCGTTTGTCGACGGCAACATGAACCGTATGCTTGATGGCTTCTACTTGCGCATACCCAGCTTGCAAGAAATCAAAATGGTCAATCCTGAGGCGGCTCGCCGACAGGTTATGGCCGACGAATCATTGCAAGACAAACAGCAGCGCTTATCGGAGATTGAACAGCAAGCACAACAGACAAGGGTTGAGCAACAACAGCTATTAGAACAAGCGCGAGAGAAAGCTGAACAAGCGATTCAACAAGTTGAATCGCGTCAACAGAATAATTTTGCCGACCTGCAGGCGCGGGTTGATGATTCGATGAAAGCTGTCGAACAAGTGTATGCTGAAAATGAATCTATCCAGCAACGCTTGGATGAACTTGCCGAACGTATTTCTACCTTATCCGAACAACTGAAACAGACGGACGGCCTAGAAGCCCAATTTGATCAGTTACTCGAGCAGCAACAAGCATTATTGAGTCAACAACAACAGCAGCAGAGTTCGGGTATGCTTGAGTGGCTTCAGAGCCCGCTCAATATTGCTTTATTATCCATTGTTCCGGCGTTACTCATTTTTGCGCTGATTTATCTATTCTTCTTCCGTCGTAAGAAAAGCGAGACAGATGCATCGGATGCTGAAGAAAAGCAGCAAGAACTCACTGAAGAACAGGCCGCCGAGCAACTTGACCGCGAGCTCATGGGTGGCTCGGTCACGAGTGTCGAGGACAGTGATGGACTGTTCGACCTTGATGATAGTAATGAGCTTGAGGACGATGATGAAGAGGGCGATGACCTTAGTGATTTAGAAGCTGAGTTATCGAACCAAAACACCGACCAAGAAGATGACTTCAGTATTCAGCTCGACAGCGATGATGAAGAAGCGTCAGCTTCAGAAGTAACCGATGACGATGATGTTGATGAGTTGGACCAACAGGTTTTACCTGACGAAGAGCCCGAACAACACGATGAACCGACGCCTGAGCCAGAGTCTGAAGTAGAGCACGCACCAGAAAGCGAGTCAGAAGAGGAAAGTTCAGAATTATCGCAAGATGAACTCGATAAGTTATTTGGTGAAGCGGATAGTGATGAAGCGCCTGCACTTGACCTTGACTTAGAAGATGAGGCTGATGAACAGCCAGAGTCGGAACCTGAATCTGAGCAACAGACAGAAGTCGAGTCACCGAACGAGCCCGAACCAACGCAAGACTCGGAACAAACTTCTACGCCGAGCGAGAAAGCTGAGGCGGAAACTGATAGCCAGCAGGAGTCATCAGAAGCGGAGTCGGATGAGCAGGACACTGCCGATGATGAAGCGGATGAGTTGGTGAGTGATGATATCTTTGACGAACAGGCAGCCGCTGAGGCCTCAGAAGGCGAAGCGGATGACGAGTCTGAGGAAGTCTCTGATGAAGAAGCGGAGTTCGATGACGGCGAGCATGATAACCCGCTTGATGATGCCTTGGCGCAACTGGGTATAGAACCCGATGAACAAGACGACGAGCAGGATATCGACGATGTCTCTGAGGAGGAGATGGATCGGTTGTTGTCTGAATCGGAAGAGTTGGAAGAGTCGCTCAGTGAGTTAACCGAGGATGATGATTCAGATGCGGATGAAATAGACGACGAAGAACTCGAACGCTCTGAACAAGCGGCGGATGAAGCGCTTGATTCGTTGTTTGGTGATAGCGATCTAGTAAATTCGGACTTGGATTCTGCTTCTGATGCAGAGCCTGAATCGGAACCTGATACCGAACAGACCGCTTCAGATAGCGAATATGTTGATATTGACGATTTGATGGAAGAGGCGGATAGCGAGGAAGAAACCGATAATTACACCTCGGAAAATGTCGGTCGTGTATTAGCTGACGAAGATAGCGTGGAAACGTCTCATGATGAGATAAATGAAGCTGACGAAGAGCGTTTAGGGCAGCTCGATTTAGCGCGTGCTTATATTGATATGGATGAAAAAGAGGACGCTGAACAAATACTTGCGGGTTTATCAGAGGGCGATGATGACGTTGCCGATGAAGCACGTACGTTATTGAAGCGTCTGCAATCGGAATAATTAGGTTCGTAAGGGAGTTGTATGCGAATTGCATTGGGACTGGAGTACGACGGACGCGCGTATTATGGATGGCAACGTCAGCGAGAAGTCGATTCAGTTCAGCAGCGTCTTGAGGCGGCGCTCAGTAAAGTGGCCGATGAACCCGTGGAAACTGTTTGCGCAGGACGCACTGATGCAGGGGTTCATGCAACTAACCAAGTGGTGCATTTTGATGTGTCGACCTCGCGCCGAGCGGCTGCTTGGACGCTTGGCGTCAATAGTCACTTGCCGCCTGATATTGCTGTACGGTGGGCACAGCCAGTGGACGACAGTTTTAGCGCGCGATTTAGTGCGACTGCGCGTCGTTACCGTTATATCATCGCCAACAACTCGTTACGACCCGGCATCCATAGTCATGGCGTGAGTCACTATCATCATCCGTTGGATGTAGCCGCTATGCAAGCAGCGACGCCAGCATTATTGGGTGAGCATGACTTTAGTGCTTTTCGTGCCGCGCAATGTCAGTCACATTCGGCTCATCGCGAAGTAACCCACCTCAATGTCCATCGCCGTGGTGATTTCATTATCGTTGATATTAAAGCCAACGCGTTCTTGCATCATATGGTGCGTAATATCGTGGGTAGCCTCATTGTTATTGGTCGTCATCAACAAGATCCCACTTGGCTCGGTGAGCTACTAGCCGGAAAAGACCGCACCAAAGCAGCGGCGACTGCCAAGCCAGGCGGTCTGTACTTGGTCGAAGTGGATTATCCAGACGAATGGCAGCTACCTAAAGCTGAACCCGGTCCGCTTTGGTTTACAGAGTGATAAAAAACAGCGACTGTTACGACCTCTTTGCTTGACCCATTTGTGCTACCATGTAATCTATTCAAAATTTTTTATTAAAGCTGATTAAGCGGACCATTATGAGCTGGATTGAACGTATTCTTGCTAAACCTAAAGTCAACAAACGTCGCAATGTTCCCGAAGGTGTGTGGAGCAAGTGTGCTGCGTGTGATGCTATTTTGTATCGCAACGACTTAGACCGTAGTTTAAATGTGTGCCCTAAATGTGGTCATCACATGCGCTTGACGGGCCGCGAACGGTTACGCATCTTTTTAGATGAGGCAGGCGTCTCAGAAATAGCGGCGGATCTTGAACCTAAAGATATCCTAAAGTTTAAAGACTCGAAAAAGTACAAGGACCGCATTGCAGCAGCCCAGAAAAGTAGTGGCGAAAAAGATGCATTGATTGCACAACGCGGAACGGTATTAGGCGTTCCCGTGGTCGCTGTAGCGTTTGACTTCAACTTTATGGGGGGCTCGATGGCCTCCGTAGTAGGCGCTAAGTTCGTGCAAGCCGCTGAGCTGTGCTTAGAACACAATCTACCATTGGTGTGCTTCTCGGCATCCGGTGGTGCGCGTATGCAAGAGGCTTTGATGTCGTTGATGCAAATGGCAAAAACCTCTGCAGCCTTGGCTAAAATGAGCGAAGCAGGTCTGCCGTACATCTCTATTCTGACCGATCCGACCATGGGTGGAGTGAGTGCAAGTTTGGCAATGCTCGGCGATATCCATATTGCTGAGCCTAAAGCATTGATTGGCTTTGCTGGTCCTCGTGTCATTGAACAGACGGTACGCCAAACCTTGCCTGAGGGTTTTCAGCGTGCTGAGTTCCTACTAGAACATGGCGCCATTGATATGATTGTTGATCGTCGCGAGATGCGTTCAACGGTGGCACGTTTGTTAGCTAAATTCCAAAACCTAGAAAGCCCGGCACAAAGCGAAATGGAAGCAGCTGATTTGTGATGAGCGAGCACATGATAGCCCCGACAGCGAATAGCTCGCTGTCGGACTGGCTGACCTACCTTGAAAAAATACATCCAACCGAAATTGACCTTGGCCTAGAGCGCTCGCATCAAGTGCGCGATCGTGCCGCAATCGCACAACCCGCTCGTTTTACTATTACTGTCGCGGGTACCAACGGCAAAGGCAGTACCGTAGCGATGTTATCCTCAGTGCTGCAGCAAGCCGGCTATAAAGTGGGTGTTTACACATCGCCCCATCTAGTGGATTACCGGGAGCGCGTGCAAATCAATGACGCACTCTTATCCGAGGCGGACCATGCCGCCGCTTTTGCTGCGATTAATGACGCCCGCCAAGGAACCTCGTTGACTTATTTCGAGATGGGCACATTGGCGGCGCTTTGGTTAATGCAACGTGCTGAACTCGATGTGGCCATTCTTGAGGTGGGTTTAGGTGGTCGGCTAGATGCTGTGAATGTCGTGGACGCTGATGTAGCTGTTATCACCAGTATCGGCATTGATCATGTGCAATTTCTCGGTGATAACCGAGAAAAAATAGGTTTTGAAAAGGCCGGAATCGCACGCGCAAATACACCGTTAATCTGTGGCGATAGCTATCCACCGAAGAGTATAGCTGCCCATGCCTCATCAATCAGTGCGGATCTGAAGCAAGTGGGGCGTGATTTTTCAAGTAAGCGATACGATGAGCACTGGCATTATTACGGCTTGAACGTTAACTTGTTTGAGTTACCGTTGCCGAAGCTACCTCTAGTGAACGCTGTAACAACGTTAGCGGCGTTAGAATGCTTACCGCTGGCGGTCAGTGCAGATGCCATTAAACTCGGTTTAGCTAAAGCGTCGCTGATGGGGCGTATGCAGCGATTACGTTATCAGCAGGTTGATGTGTTGCTTGACGTTGCTCACAATGGTCATGCGGCAAATTACGTGGCGCAGCAATTAGCGCGCACGCCGCATCCCGAGATCATAGCTGTCGTGGGAATGCTGAAAGACAAAGATGCCAATAGCGTGTTTGAAGCGTTAACGCCCCATATTACTGAATGGGCGTTAGGCACCTTGCATGAACCGCGCGGCAATACGGCCGAGCAACTGGCTGCTTGTGAGGCGCTTAATAAAGCCCAAGTAAGCTGCTTTGAGGGTGTTGAAGCGGCTTTTGATTTTGCCGTAGAGCGCGCACAGCAGAAAAACGCACTGGTTTTCGCGTTTGGCTCGTTTTACACTGTAGGGCATATTTTCGCAAAAATTAATTCGTCTAACGAATAGGAGTTCAACTTGGCAAGTCGGTTGCAAAACAGAATTGTGGGCTCCCTCATTTTGGTCGCGCTCGCGGTTATCATCTTACCAGATGTTTTGGATGGTAAAAAAACGGAAGCGGTTGAAGACTTCGAAACGATCCCCTTGAAACCAGAACAGAGTGCTTCGCTGCAGGCACCGACCGAGTTTGAGCCTCAGCCCGTTGCGGCGAGTGAGCAGCAGAACGATGAAGTGACAGCGGATGATGCGCCAACAGTTGACGCGCAAAAGCAAGTGAAAGCACCGCAACGTGAAATGAAATCAGTGACACTGAGCGGCGATGCTTACGTTATCCAGCTCGGTGCTTTTAGTAATCGCGACAGCGTGTTGGCATTACAAAAGCAGTTGCAAGATAAAGGTTTTGCGGTATTTATCGAGCCAGGTGGAAGCCAAGGTCAATTGACTAAGCTCATGGTTGGTCCTGACACATCTAAGCAAGCGCTGGAACAGCAACTGAGTGCGCTTAAAGAGTTGACCGGTCTACAAGGCAAGGTATTAAGCTATAAACCGTAAAGAAATAAAAAAAGCCGCATTTTTAATTCGATTCTGTTAAAATCTGCACACTTTTTCAGTGCGACTGAGTGCTTATGCTCTGGATAGATTACGCAATCATCATCATTATCACCATTTCAACCTTGGTGAGTTTGATTCGAGGCTTTGTTAAGGAAGCTGTATCTTTAGTGATATGGATAGCTGCCTTTGTTATATCGAGTCAGTTCTACAAAGATTTAGCCGTATATTTTACTGAAATCCAAGATCCGCTTGTCCGAAATGCGGCCGCTATTGCCGCCTTATTTGTTGCTACGCTGATAATCGGCGCCATCCTCAACTACATCCTTTCGAAACTCGTTCAACATACTGGACTGTCTGGTACAGATCGAGTGCTTGGTTTAGTGTTTGGTGCGCTTCGAGGTGTATTAATCGTGAGTGCATTGTTGTTCTTCATGGACTCATTTACCACCCTCTCGAATAGTGAGTGGTGGCGGGAGTCGGTATTGATACCGCATTTTGGCGTGTTTATTCAGTGGTTTTTTGAATATCTAGAAAGCAGTTCAAGTTTTTTAGTCCCGCAATCAGTCTAAGAGGGTCGTAAAGTTATGTGTGGTATCGTTGGTATCGTCGGCAAACAGCCGGTCAATCAAGCGCTGTATGACGGCTTAACCATGCTCCAACACCGCGGACAGGATGCTGCCGGCATCATGACGGTGGATGAGTACAATACATTGCGCTTACGCAAGGCCAATGGTTTGGTGCGTGATGTATTTCATACACGTCATATGCATCGTCTCGCCGGCAATGTCGGTATTGGTCACGTGCGTTATCCGACAGCGGGCAGCTCAAGTTCTGCTGAGGCACAACCGTTCTATGTTAATTCACCCTTCGGCATTGCCATGGCGCACAATGGTAACCTAACGAATGCTTCGGATGTGCATGCTCACTTATTTAAAACCGCGCGTCGCCATATTAATACAACGTCGGATTCTGAGATATTATTGAACGTATTTGCCAACGAGCTCGATAAAAATGAAAGTCTTGAACTCAGTGCAGATGACGTGTTTAGAACGATTACCGCAGTACATCGTAAAGTGCGTGGTGCTTATGCCGTTGTATCGATGATCCTAGGCCATGGCTTGGTTGCTTTTCGCGACCCGTGGGGCATTCGTCCACTTGCACTCGGTAAGCGTGAGACGGCTGAAGGTGACGAATATATTGTTGCCTCAGAGAGTGTGGCGATCGATGGTACGGGCTTCAAATATGTACGCGACGTAGAGCCAGGTGAGGCGATTTATATCACCAACGATGGTCAACTTTTCTCGCGTCAGTGTGCGGATAAGCCAAAACACTGCCCTTGTATTTTTGAGTATGTCTATTTTGCGCGTCCTGACTCGTTTATTGATGGTATTTCTGTGTATGCATCACGCGTGAACATGGGACGTAAATTGGGCGAAAAACTCAAACGTGACTACGCCGATCTCGATATTGATGTAGTGATTCCAATCCCTGAAACCAGTTGTGATATCGCGTTAGAGATTGCTAGCGTACTCGACCTCCCGTACCGCCAAGGCTTCGTTAAAAATCGCTATATTGGTCGTACCTTTATCATGCCGGGTCAAACACAGCGCCGTAAGTCAGTGCGTCGTAAACTGAATGCGATCAGTGCTGAGTTTAAGGGCAAAAACGTGTTATTGGTCGATGACTCTATAGTTCGAGGCACCACTTCTGAGCAAATTATCGAGATGGCACGGGAAGCGGGTGCTAAGCGCGTTTATTTTGCCTCAGCGGCGCCTGAAATTCGCTTCCCTAACGTTTACGGTATCGACATGCCAAGCGCTAATGAATTGATTGGTCATGGTCGTGAAAGTAACGAAATTTGCGAGATGATCGGTGCTGATGGGCTTATTTATCAGGACTTAGACGATCTTGTAGCGGCCGTTGGAGAAGAGAACACCAACGTTCAACGTTTTGAAACATCAGTATTCAGCGGTGAATACATTACGGGCGATATTAACCAAGACTATTTGGATGAACTTGATGCTGCTCGCAATGATATGGCGAAAGCACAGCGCGATGGTGGTGGTGATGCTAACCTCGAGCTACATAACGACAATGATTAACCAGGTCGGTTACCAAAAAGGGGCGCTTTGAGCGCCCCTTTTTTATGTCATCTTTTCGACTTAGTCTTGTTGGAACGGGTATACCGAACCGAGTTTTAAGATTTGCGTTAACTCATCAAGCGCAGAACGCGACTCTTCGAGCAACGCAGGGTCACGTAAGTCGTCAACGGCAAGCTCTTCGCGATAGTGTTTATCAACCCACTGAGTTAAGCGTTGATACAGCTCATCGCTCATCAAACAGTTCGGATTAGCGGCTTTAAGCTCTTCGTCGTTGAGCGCTACTCGTAGACGTAAACAGGCAGGTCCACCACCGTTACGCATACTTTGTTTAACGTCAAAGAACTCAACGCGCTTGATAGGGTTATCGCGCTGCACCAGTGACTCAAGATAAGCTTTTACACGCGGGTTTTCTTGACACTCGGTCGGTGCAATGAGGGTCATGATGCCATCCGGCGGTGTAATCAACTGGGTGTTAAACAAATAAGTTGATACAGCGTCCTGTACGCTCACCTCATCGGTTTTAACTTCGATGAAGTGCACTGGGGTATCGCCAAACTTTTGTTGGATTTCAGCGAATTTCTGCTCGGTATTACGGAATGCCTGCTCGTGATAGAACAATACGTTTTGGTTACCCACGGCAATAACGTCGTTATGAAACACGCCTTGGTCGATAACATCGGGGTTTTGCTGCAGATAAACGGTGTTGTCATCAGTTAGACCATGCAAGCGAGCGATGGCTTGAGATGCTTCCAACGTTTGCCGCGCAGGGAACTTTTGCGGTGCAGGTTGGGTACTATCAAATGCGCAACGACCGTAAGTAAAGATTTCAACACCGGCATGACCGTATTGTTCACATAAACGCGTGTGGTTTGCTGCGCCTTCATCGCCAAAGTGCTCGTTATCAGGCAGGTGAGTGTGATGCTCGAAATAACGTTCATGTGCAAACATGGCTTTAAGAATATTGCCACTGGTTACTGGCTCGAGTGAGCGGTGAAACTTATTCGTTAAGTTAGCCGGTGTAAAATGCACTTTGCCATTTGCTGTATCGGCACTGGGTGATACAGTCGCTGCGTTGGCGGTCCACATGCTTGATGCTGAGCATACCGCTTGGAAAATAGCCGGTGCTTCGGTTGCCGCTTTATATAATACTTCGCCATCGGTACCTGTGAAGCCCAGGCGTCGCAACGCATAAATATCTGGACGTTCTTGTGGCGCCAAAACACCTTGCTTCATGCCCATGTCGTGTAGCGCTTTCATCTTCATTAGCCCTTGTAGGGCGGCGCTTTTAGGGCTAGAAACAGCCTTTGCGTTGGCTAGCGAGGCAACGTTGCCGAATGACAAACCAGCGTAATTGTGAGTCGGACCGACAAGGCCGTCATAATTCACTTCAAAGTGTTGCATAGTCACGTATTCGCGCTCCTTTCGGGGGGGCTACTGTTTAGCCTGATATGATCGAATTAGAATTATTATACGTTGTTAATAACGGCTTGTAAGCCTTTATTTTCGTGGGCTTACTGAAAATTATGAGAGTCTGACTGTTTATCTAAATTGTGCGAATTTTTATCAAATGCACAGGTTATGGTTGTTTCTTAAGAAAATAACCGATATATCTTAAAAAAGGCAGAATCATCGGGTTGCCACTTGTATTTCAGTGGTTATGAACCTATATCGTCTGACAGTTAAAGAAAAGAGAAGCTAAACTCTATGGCGAAATCGCTCGTTATTGTCGAGTCCCCGGCAAAAGCCAAAACAATTAATAAATACCTGGGTAACGATTTTATCGTGAAATCCAGCGTAGGGCATGTGCGCGACCTTCCTACCAAGGCGGTAGAAAAGGTACCGAGCAAATCGGCGGCGGAAGTCCGCAAAATGTCGCCGGAGGACAAAGCGGCGTACCAACAGCAACGAGACTTTAAACGTTTGGTTGCGCGAATGGGGATCGATCCCGAGCATGATTGGGATGCGCACTATGAAGTGTTGCCCGGTAAGGAAAAAGTAGTCAAGGAACTCACTCAGCTCGCGAAAAAGTCGGACAAAGTTATCCTCGCAACGGATTTGGACCGCGAAGGGGAAGCGATCGCCTGGCACTTGCGTGAACTGTTGGGTGGCGAAAACGACCGATATCAACGTGTGGTTTTTAACGAAATTACCAAAAATGCGATCCAAGATGCTTTCTCGCACCCAGCACAACTCAACTTGGATCGCGTCAATGCACAACAAACACGTCGATTTTTAGACCGTGTTGTGGGTTTCATGGTATCGCCTTTGTTATGGAAGAAAATTGCCCGCGGGCTATCTGCCGGACGCGTGCAGTCCGTTGCCGTTCGCTTGGTGGTCGAACGCGAGCGTGAGATTAAAGCCTTTGTTCCGGAAGAGTATTGGGATGTACACGCGGATTTAGCCACACAAGCTAAAGACGATCTGCGCATGCAGGTCGTGAAGCAAGCCGGAGAGAGCTTCAGACCGGCGAACAAAGAACAGACTGACGCGGCATTGGCACAGTTAAAAGACGCCGAATACGAAGTTATTGCACGCGAAGACAAACCCACGTCGAGCAAGCCATCGGCTCCGTTTATCACTTCGACGTTGCAGCAGTCAGCCAGTACGCGTTTAGGTTTTGGTGTAAAGAAAACCATGACCTTGGCACAGCGCTTGTATGAAGCGGGTCACATTACCTACATGCGTACCGACTCAACTAATTTGAGTGCGGATGCAGTGAGCGCGTGTCGTGATTACATAGAAAAGAGCTTTGGCGCTAATTACTTGCCGAAACAACCGAATCGCTATGGTTCAAAAGAGGGTGCACAAGAAGCGCACGAGGCGATTCGTCCTTCGGATGTGAATATCAAGGCCGATAAGTTGGGGAGCATGGATCGTGATGCTCAGCGCCTGTACGAATTGATTTGGCGTCAGTTTGTGGCTTGCCAAATGGTACCGGCAAAATACGATAGCACGACACTGATTGCGCAAGCGGGTGAGTTTGAGCTTAAAGCTCGTGGTCGCGTGATGCGTTTTGCGGGTTGGACCAAGGTGCTACCGCCGTCATCGTCGAAGAAAGACGGAGATATGACCTTACCTGATATCGGTAAAGGTGAAATCCTTGCACTCAACCAATTAGATCCGCAACAACACTTCACCAAGCCACCTGCGCGCTACAGTGAGGCATCGTTGGTAAAAGAGCTCGAGAAGCGTGGCATTGGTCGCCCTTCGACCTATGCATCGATTATCTCAACGATTCAGGACCGCGGATACGTCAAGGTCGATAATCGCCGCTTTTTCGCCGAAAAAATGGGTGAAATCGTTAACGATCGACTCATTGAAAACTTTACCGAGTTAATGAATTACAACTTTACCGCGGAGATGGAGCAGGCGCTCGATGACATTGCCGCAGGCAAACGTAATTGGAAAGAAACGCTCGATAAGTTTTACGAGGACTTTAAAGCAAATCTCGAACAAGCCGAGCGCGACCCGAATGAAGGCGGTATGCGCGGCAACCAAATGGTCATGACCGATATTGAGTGTCCTAAATGTGGTCGTGAAATGGGCATTCGCACGGCATCAACGGGTGTTTTCTTGGGTTGTTCAGGTTACAACTTGCCGCCGAAGGAACGCTGTACTCAAACGCTCAACTTAACGCCAGGCGAAGAGGCGGTGAAGGTCACTGACGAGGATGAGCGCGAGACTGAAGCACTGCGAGCCAAAAAGCGTTGCGCTAAATGCGGTACAGCAATGGATAGTTACCTCATTGATGAGAAGCGCAAGTTACATGTGTGTGGTAATAACCCCACCTGTGATGGCTACCTCATTGAGCAAGGTGAGTTTCGTATTAAGGGCTATGATGGGCCGACCATTGAGTGTGACAAATGCGGTTCGGAGATGCAGCTTAAGACTGGACGGTTTGGTAAATACTTCGACTGTACCAATGATGAGTGTAAAAACACGCGTAAGCTATTACGCAATGGTGAGCCCGCACCACCGAAAGAAGATCCCGTACCGTTGCCTGAGCTTCCGTGCGAGGATTCGGACGCGTACTTTGTGTTACGTGATGGCGCTTCAGGTATTTTCTTATCAGCGAACACCTTTCCTAAGTCGCGTGAGACGCGAGCGGTTAAGGTCAAGGAGCTTGCGCGGTTTAAAGACCGTTTGCCTGACAAGTTTAAGTATCTTGCCGAAGCGCCACAGGAAGATGACGAGGGTAACGAGGCTATCGTTCGCTTCTCGCGGAAAAACAAAGAGCAATACGTGGTGACCGAGGTCCATAAAAAGCAGACCGGTTGGAAGGCTCACTACAAGGGTGGCAAGTGGGTCATCGATAAAAAATAATCCATCACTGACTAAACGAAGGGGCGATCGGGTATCGCCCCTTTTTTATGCGCTTTATAAAGTTTGGGGTATTGAATTAACCCAACTGAGTAAAGGTCATGATCCTGCAAAAACTAACCTGCTATTTAGTGCTGATTGCCGCACTGACGAGTGGCGTGGCACCCATCAGTATGGCGCAAGATTGCCTATCACTTGATTTAGGTCCCGCTGAGTTTGATCAGCCGATGCAGTGGCAATCACAAAGCCAGGGCGTTGCTGCGATGGTTAGAGCTGGGCTACTCGAGCCGCAGGTTATAAAGCTATTAAAGCAACATTTAGCGATTAAGGTTGTCGATTGGCAGGCGTCGCATCATCATCAATGGCCAACGGATTACTTGCTTGAGGCGGACAATTGGCAAGGCTTTTTTACCCGTCTACTTAAGCCATTTGGTCTGCAACTCGTGCTCTACGCCAATCAAGGCGCCGTGGTGCGCTATCAGGAATCGCCGTTGTGAGTTATTTGCGTGTTGTATCCACGTTGCTCGGCGGTCTGCTCTGCGTAGCGTGCAGTTATGACCCGGCTGCCCTTATCGCAGAGGCTGACGCCCTAGCCGAACAACAGCATCAGCATTTAGCGAGCGAATACGGCTATCAACTTGCCCCAGAACCACCAGAGATCGTGGTAAAGAGCGACCAGTTTTACGTACCTGCTTTGGCAAAAAGTTCGATAGATAAGCCGATTTGGTACAGCCAACCGTTACAAACGCAACTTAGTAAAGTCCCGTTGTTACAAGCGTTACAAACTGTTTTCACACCGCTCAATGTTGCGGTTTTACTCGATCCGGAAATTCAGCCCGATACGCTGATATCGAGTCATTTTACTGGCACAGTCGGCGAATGGCTTGCTTGGCTCAGTAATGGACAGCAGCTGTTTATTGAGTATGAACCCTATGCGGTTCATCTAAAGCGATATCAAGTAAAGCGTTATGATTTAGCGTTTCTAGCCGGTATGACACAGTTTTCGCTGAATGAACAAGGTTCTCAGCGATCGTCTAACGACGCGGCAGGACAGCTGGGTTTTAAGTCAGGCGATAAACCGGCTTGGGATGAGCTGAAAGCCGCTATCACGCTAATGTTGTCTGATAGTGGCGAGGTCGCCCTCAACGCAAATGCCAGCGCCTTACTGGTGAAAGATACACCGAGTGTGATTAAGCAAGTGGATAGTTACATTGCACAGTTGAACAATAGTTTAACTCGACAAGTTGCATTAGATGTCCAAGTGGTCGAAATTCGCTTTAGCGATAACGAGCAATACACCGTTGATTGGTCGAGTGTCAGACGAAACAGTCAGGGCGCACCTTGGTTAACCTCTCAAAATGGTTCAGAAAATTGGCTGCAACAGGCCGCGGGACGCTTTATTCTGAGCCCATTAAATGGTTCGCGTAATTCAGTTGAAGTGTTAGTGCAGGCGTTGCAAAAGCAGGGTCATGTCAAAGTGAGCCACCACCCGCGTTTACTGACATTAAACCACCAAATCGCTCAACTTTTGGTTGAAGAAGAGCAAGCTTATTTGGCTGAATCGGAAGTGAGTAGTACGCCTTATGTGGGACAACAGCAGCGACTCAAACCGGGCCGCGTGACAACGGGATTCCGACTATTTGTACTGCCGAACATTCTAGAAAGAGATGTCTTGTTACATTTATCTTCTCAAATGAGTGCGTTGCAGGGCATGAGTGTGGTGCAGTCTGGCGATAACATGATTCAGACTCCCCATACCGCTCGCAAACACTTTTTCTTAAAGGCTTTGGTTGGTCACTCAGAAACTTTGTTGCTGACGGGCTTTCGAAATCAACAAACCGAAGCAGGCCGAACCCGTTCGGGGGTGAGCTGGCTACTGGGTGGTGGGCAGCAACAAAAGCAACAGAATAGTGAAACGCTACTACTCATTACTCCGCGCATTGTAGGAGTCGCGAATGAGTGATTGGGTTACGCAAAGTTTTCGCTTGCGACTGGGCAATAAGAAGCCATCACATAAGCAATTGTTAGCGACCGTTGCGCAGTGGAACTATCCCTACTGTGGTTTGGTGTTCTTCATGCAGCAGTGGTGGCTGAGTTTAAGTCACCAACCCGGCCTCGATATTTTATTTTGTGCGCGCAATGATTGGCCGCAGGAACGTATTTTCGGCTGGATTATTGCAGACATAAAGCCGGCTCGGTTAGTCGTTTGGCAAGGCGAACGGCTGGCTGCAATCGAACAGGGCGAAGTGGAAAGCTTAATTAAGCGCGTCGGTGTTTGGCAAACTGAATATCCGAAGTCTCAGAGCCCAGAGTATTGGTATTGGTGTTCGTGCCAACCTGCACCTGATGATTGGCCGGGATTGGTAATGCAGGAAAAACAATGTTCAGAAAGCTTCATTCGATTGGCGCCCGCGGAGCGCATGGCGAAACGTGTTTCCTCATTGATCAAGTGGACAGTGAGTTTTACTGCAATCGTTGTGTTGGCAGCGCTTGTTGGCTTCATAACGCTGTTTGACGCGCCGCAACATGACTCGAGCCAGATTGAGCCTAAGGTCGTCAAACAGCTCGATCATGTGCTGGTGATCGATAAACTCGGGCAACTGATGAGTCGTCCGTATTTTGAGCGGCAACAGTTGGTGCAGATCGAAGTGGCGCGCTCGGGTATTCGTCTGACATGGCAGCAGGCGGCGATATCGAATACGTCGCCACGCTCTGCTATACGCCAAGAGACATTACCCGCGCCGTTAAAAGCTTATCAGGTATCGCAGAACAGTCAGCTGCTATCCAGCAATGACCTATTAGATGACTATCGCCAACAGTTTTATGACGCGCAAATTGTTACCAAAGGTGCTACGCAATGGCAACTTACCTACGACATGATGTCTTATCGACACCTCCAACAATTAGCGGCGTGGCTGGCAATACACCCTGAACTGATACTTTCTTCCTTATCAATGAGGTACCAACATGGCTACTGGTCTGTGCAATGGACGCTGGACTATCCGTTGGTTCAGCCCACTTAGTTTTGTTGTGTTGTGTTCATTTCCAGTGCTCGCGCAGCAACACGACATTGAAGCTGAATCTAAGCCAAATGTGACACAGCAATGGCAAGCGGAGCTGCAAGCTTATCAAGATTGGCAAGCGGCAATGGAACACAAAAAGCGCGAGTTAGCCCTTGCGGAGTTGCAATTAAATTGGCTTAAAAAACAAGTGGAGATCGCTCATCAACAGCGGCTCTTACAACCGACAGTACGTAAAAAGGGGGTTGAACCGAGTAATTGTATTCGTGTAGCCAACCACGATTGGCAATTACAGCGTGATGCGACCCACTGGTATTGGGGATCGCTGATTGACGCAGAACATGACTCACAAAGGAGGTGCTTTTGATCATGGAAGGTATTCCACAGCTCGATGCCAAAGCGCTTTATGGCTGTACGATTCATCCTGTTATCTTTCAATACTGTGAGATGCTGCTGAATCAGTGGCATCAAGAAGGGTGTGATGATAAGGCGGTGTTAGCGACGGAATCAGGACTTTTAGTCTGTTCGCCGCAGGCATTTAGGCAAGCAGTACTCGAGCGCGAAAACTTGGAAAAACTTTTACGCGACTACACTCAGCAGCCAGTGCAGTGTGCAGTCGCTGACGCGCGTGTGATTCGGGCCGCCATACTGACCTATCGTACAGGACGTCCGCAAGCCGAGCAGCAAGCCGAAGCGACCGATCAAACGCATGCTCAGCAATTACTTTCGGATTTAGTTGCTGAGGGGTTGGCTAAAGGAGCATCCGATATTCATTTAAGATTCAGTAAGCACTTTTGTAGAACCTGCTATCGAGTAAAAGGGGTATTAGTCGACCATCACCAACGTAACCGTGAGGCAATGACCGAGGCGATTGCCGCAGCGCTCAATACGCGCAGTCATGACTATAACCAAGTGTTTAATGAACAAAGTACCGATAGCGCGAGCTTATTGGTGCCGTTGAGTCGTGCTGATAGTCAATTGTCGGAAATAAAAGTGCGGCTACAGAAATCACCGCTAAGCGATGGGTTTGCTGTTACGTTACGGCTATTGGCGACTGAGATATCGAGTGCTTTGTCGCTAGAGTCTTTGGGTTTTGAGCCAGACATTATCAAAGGCGTCGATTGCATGCTTCAACAAAATAGTGGCTTATTGCTCATTGTCGGGCCTACCGGACAGGGCAAAACAACCACATTGGCAGCTATTCATCAACGCTTCAGTGAGTCGGCAAAGATTATTTCGCTCGAAGATCCTGTCGAGCTCAAACAACCCAACGTTGAGCAACGTTGGATAGACTCAACGCGCGAAGAAGAGGGGTTTGCAAATGCAATTAAAATTGCGCTGCGGGAAGACCCTGACGTGATTTCGGTCAGCGAAATTCGTGATAATTCAACGGCCGCCGCGGCCATTCGAGCTGCGTTAACCGGTCATCTAGTGACCGCTACGCTGCATGCTAGCGATGCGTTATCGGCGCTAGAGCGACTCCGTGATCTCGGTTGTGCGCTAGAACAACTACTCACGCCAGGCGTGTTGCGAGGAATCATTGCACAACGCTTAACGTATCAACAGGGTCAGCCAAGGTTGGTTGCTGAGTATGTAGTGTTCGACCAGGTCGCTCGGCAATTTGCGTTGAGTCACGATTACGTGGGTTGGCGTGAACATCTTAAACGTTGCGGTTGGCGGAGCCTAGCTAAACGGGGAGCGGCGCAGGTCATTGCGGAAGCGCCACGCGAATACCATTACTCAGATGAAGGACCGCAGGCAAAATGAACCGAATGGGTAAGCAGCGCCAGTGGCAATGGGTAGAAGACTACTGCGTTTGGCTCGAGGATGGCAGTGGCCCTCGCGAAGCAGCTGAAGCGATGTGTACTCAAGCGGCCTATTTTAAATTGCGGCCAGAGCAAAAATTAGCTGAGCGATTGCAAATTGGTCTGAGACGCGGACAAACCATCGCGCACGCCTTACAGGGTGAACTTAAACGAGATTTATTAGAACTCTTCCTCATTGGTCAGCAATACAACTGCTTAACCGATCTACTTAACGATTACCGTGATGTGACGATCGAATTACAGCGGCTACGTTGGACGTTTTATAAACAATTGATGTACCCCGTATCTATTCTACTGACGGTATTGCTCGCCTATGCCTACGCAGCAAAGAGTTATTTACCCAAGCTTCTCAGTTATACCGCTACACAGCAAAACGACCCAGTTACGGAGGGGGTGATCGCGTTCGGTCGGCTTGTTGCTGATGGGTGGTGGTGGATGACGATGTGTCTCGTGGGTGCAATGTTTTGTTGGCGTTGGTTAGCGCACAATTGGGTGGGTATTCACCGCACACGAGTGGAACGCTATGGGATGTTTTCTCAATTCCGTGCGCTCAATGCGTTGTGGCTGACACGTTTGGTCGCACTTCTCATGCATCATCGCGTTGCACTCGATACTATTTTTGCTGTGCTGATTCGTGTGGCGTCACCCTATGCGCGTTGGCACTTACAACGGATGCAACAGCGTCTGGCACAGGGGCGGGTGAGTCTAGCGGTGGTGCTCGATACCGGTTTATTGCTACCACGGCAATTATTTCGGATAAGCCATCGACAACAGTTCAGTGGTCAACGGGAGGCGCTGATTAAAGTAGCGCAGCGAAGCTACGTTGATATTCAACGCAGTGTCGCTTATCAACAACGCCTATGGATTGCGTTGTGTTATCTGCTGATTACGGGCTTGTTGTTATTACTATTGAGTGCGGTTGGCAACACCATGATGCGCGTGATGACGTCGATTTAATCTTTGCAAGGAGCGATGGAGATGCGAACGAAAGTTAAAGGATTCACTTTTATTGAGGTTTTGGCGGTGCTTAGCATTATAGCTATTGCGTCACTCGGCACGTTAGTGCTTCGAGACTGGGCTGTTGGTAATGCGCGCGTGTCGGAGGCAAAAAACGTAATTACCACGTTACAAGCGGGGGCGCAGATGTGGAAGCCAGCTAGTGGTGAGTTTACCGGCATCAGTATGACGGAGCTGAGCAATATTGGTGCGGTCCCTGCCGATTGGGCCGATGGTGTGGGTAAGAACCCTTGGGGGGGTGATATTATGATTGGCCCTGATACTGTAGATGCAACTAAGTATATTATTAGATTAACCAATGTTGGAAGTTCGGAGGAGGGTCAAAGACTCGTCCGTGACTATACCGATATTTCAGCGTTAACTTCATATGCCGATGGCGACTTTACAGTTACCTTCCAAGGCTAATGCGTCATCAAGGTTTTAGTCTTTGGGAAGTGATACTCGCTGCTGCGGTACTTGCTGGTTTATGGCAGGTATCGCTCGCCTTTTGGCGTTGGCAGGAAAACCTCGAAACACGTTTACAGTGGCAACAGCAGTTAATCATGTTGATTCAGGCGCAACGTGAGCATTATAGACGCTTCGGTCAGTTTGCGCTGACCGAAGCACAATTGGCGAGACAAGGGCGCTATGTGATTCCTACTTGGCCGTTCGCAACTGCGTGGCGCTTTGTGCCGGATCCCTTTTATACAGAGCAATTACTGATGCGTACTCAACTTAAGGGGGTGCAGCCGAAACTGATGCTTGGCCAACATTTACCATTTGAACAGCAGGGCGATGAGGTTACGATTCGTGTTATGGGGACGCCGTAAAAAACCACAACAACAGCGGGGCCAAAGTTTAGTCGAGGCGGTCATTGTGCTGCCGTTAATGTTGCTGTTTGGTTTATTGCTGGCGCAGCTGCTTTACCTTTGGTGGGCACAACAAACACTGTTTGTCGCAAGTCAGTACGCTGCTCGGGTGGGCGCCATTAACCACGGCGAGAAACGACCGATGCGTGTCATTCTCGCGGCAACCATGGCAAGTTTGGTACCTAAAGATAAAGACATTGAGAGTTGGCAAAACATACTTAAATCGGTTGCTGCTCAGCAATTGCACGGCTTAAAGTTTGCAAGCATTGAAGTGATACAGCCGACCGATGAGATGTTCAGTCAATTTAAAGAGCGTTATTACGATAGTGAAGCGCAGCAATGGATTGAAGAGATTCCAGTCGACCACTATTGGGCACGTCGCCGCGCGGCTGAAAATGAGGATGCATTTGTCGCTGCTACCACTTTGAAAATCGAGGTGACTTGGTGTCTCGAGCTTAACGTGCCCTTAGCCGATCGAGTATTAGCGTCGCTGGCGCCTTTGTCAGCGCGTTGTCAATTAGCTCAGCAAGTCACAGGAGATAGCTTTTGGCCGTTAACGGCAACCGCTGAACATCGCATGCTTAGCGGCTACCGTTAAATATCCTGCCGAGGTACTAGGCGTGATCGTGGTACTCAACGCAAGCTTGAAGTGTATTCTCAATGAGTGAGGCGACCGTCATGGGGCCAACACCACCCGGTACTGGAGTAATCCAACCGGCTCGTTGCGCTGCGACTTCAAACTCGACATCGCCAGTTAATCGGCCATCGTTAAGGCGGTTCATGCCGACGTCGATAACAATCGCTCCTTCTTTAATCCATTCGCCTGGAATAAACTCGGGTTTACCGACCGCCACCACCACAATGTCAGCGCGGCGTACGTGTTTTTCGAGGTCGTTAGTAAAACGATGGCACACCGTTGTAGTTGCGCCTGCTAATAATAATTCTAAACTCATTGGCCGGCCGACAATGTTTGAAGCGCCCACCACCACAGCATTGAGTCCATGTAAATCAATCTGAGTGCTATCGAGTAGTGTGATGATGCCTTTCGGCGTACATGGGCGCAGCGCAGGAATACGCTGTGCTAGACGACCGACATTGTAGGGGTGGAAGCCATCGACATCTTTGTGCGGGTGAATGCGCTCAAGAATCGGGGTAGCATCTAATCCTGCCGGCAATGGAAGTTGTAACAAGATACCATCGATATCTGGGTTGTCGTTAAGCTCATCAATCAGTTGCTCAAGTGCTGCCTGCGATGTATCACTGGGCATATCATAGTCGAAAGAGCGAATACCGACTTGCTCGCAGGCGCGTCGTTTATTGCCCACGTAAACTTCTGATGCGGGATCTTGTCCAACTAAAACGACCGCTAACCCAGGTGCGCGTTTACCGGCGCTGAGACGTTCGTCAATTTGTGTTTTTACGGATGCTCTGATGTTTGCAGCGATTGCTTTACCATCAATTAGCTGTGCAGGCATATAGGGACCCTTGCTTGTCAATGAAATTAGAATTGAAAAAGCTTTGAATGGCTTAGTAGTTTACCGTTATTTAAGGTGAAATGTCACTGATTGTCGGAATAATGGTCAGCTTGGCGCAAAAGTAGCCAAACAACCCGTTTTTGCCAAAAAAAGTTTGACGCATGGGAAACTTATGGGTAATATTCGCCCCCGTTGTCAGGCAGCATTGTCTGTCACCGCCACAAGTCAAAATCGGCGAGTAGCGCAGTTTGGTAGCGCACTTGGTTTGGGTCCAAGGGGTCGCTGGTTCGAATCCAGTCTCGCCGACCATTTTGACTTTAGGGTAGCAGGAATGTTCGATTGCGCCCGTAGCTCAGCTGGATAGAGCAACGGCCTTCTAAGCCGTCGGTCGCAGGTTCGAATCCTGCCGGGTGCGCCAGAACGCGCCATGAAGATTCAATACAGTGGTGGGTGTAGCTCAGTTGGTAGAGCCCCGGATTGTGATTCCGGTTGTCGTGGGTTCAAGTCCCATCATCCACCCCACTTCTTCTCTTCTAAATCCTTTATTAAAATCGGCGAGTAGCGCAGTTTGGTAGCGCACTTGGTTTGGGTCCAAGGGGTCGCTGGTTCGAATCCAGTCTCGCCGACCACGCTTCAACTGAATAAATACTAATCATTGTTCCTGTCTGCGTCAGCACTTCAGAATTCACTCTCGACTAATCGCCTTCGACTCGCTATAATGCTGCGTCATTTTTAAAGGATAACGCCGTTGTTTGCGTTAAAGTGGCTTGGATTACATTCAACTGGTGTGAACTAAGTTAGTTTTTAAGGGCAGGCAACACTTCACTGATTGAAACCGAGGTAAAAAGGCAATGCAGGTTTCTGTAGAGACAACACAAGGTTTAGAACGTCGTGTGACGATTACGGTACCGGCGGACGTTATTGATAACGAAGTAAAACGTTTATTAAAAGAAGAATACCGTCACCGCCGTGTGAATGGATTCCGTAAGGGAAAAATTCCTCCACACGTATTGCAGAAGCTATTTGGTCGCGAAGCACGCTCTCGTGCCGCTTCTGGCGTAATGCAGAGCAAATACTACGAAGCAATCATGCAGGAAAAAATTAACCCTGCAGGTGCGCCGGCGATCGAGCCTAAAGTTAACGAACCAGGTCAAGACCTAGAGTTTACTGCAACTTTTGAAGTATACCCAGAAGTTGAGGTTAAAAACCTCGACAAAATCGAGATTGAAAAGCCAGCCGTTGAAGTCACTGACGCGGATGTCGATAGCATGCTAGAGACATTGCGTAAGCAACACGCGGGCTGGAAAGAAGTTAAGCGTAAGTCAAAAGATGGCGATCGTGTCACTATGGACTTCGTTGGCTCGATTGATGGTGAAGAGTTTGAAGGCGGTAAAGCGTCTGACTTTGCGCTTGAACTGGGTGAAGGCCGCATGATCCCTGGTTTTGAAGACCAAATTAAAGGTATTAAAGCAGGCGAAGAGAAAACCATCGAGGTGACTTTCCCTGAGGACTACCATGCGGAAAACCTGAAAGGCAAAGAAGCACAGTTTGCTGTAACCGCGAAGAAAGTTGAAGAGCGCGAGTTGCCAGAACTCAACGACGAGTTCGTTGCTTTGTTCGGCGTTAAAGAAGGCGGTGTTGACGCGCTGAAAGCTGAAGTTCGTAAAAATATGGAACGTGAGCTGAGCAACACGGTTAAAAGCAAGGTAAAAGAGCAAGTATTGAAAGGCATCGTTGAGCAAAACGAAGTTGAACTGCCAAAAGCGATGATCGATCAAGAAATCGACGCATTGCGTAAGCAGGCAGCACAACGTTTTGGCGGCAATGCAGAGCAAATGCCTGACTTACCAGCTGAGCTGTTCGAAGAGCAAGCGAAAGAACGCGTTAAAGTGGGTCTTTTATTAGGCGAAGTTATTCGTACTAACGAAATGAAAGCAGAAGACGAGCGCGTTGATACCATCATCGCTAATGCCGCTTCAGCATACGAAGATCCGCAAGAAGTTATCGAGTACTACAAGTCAAACAACGACATGATGCAGCAGATTCGCAACGTTGCACTTGAAGAGCAAGCGGTCGAGTTTGTACTTGAGCAAGCAAAAGTGACAGAGAAGAAAGCGAGCTTCGATGACATCATGAACCCTAAGCAATAATCTATCCGTTAGGATAAATCGACGGAGCCCTTGACGAGCTCCGTCTGTGCTTGGTTTAATGGCTCGTATGTAACTCATACGAGCCTTTTTCTTATTAGGAGCTTTATCATTCATGTCTAACGATATTCAGGATCCCATGGCACAGCTCGTCCCGATGGTCGTGGAGCAAACCTCAAAAGGTGAACGTTCCTACGATATTTACTCGCGACTGTTAAAAGAGCGTGTCATTTTTTGCTGTGGACAGGTCGAAGACCACATGGCTAATTTGATTGTTGCCCAATTATTATTTTTGGAATCAGACAATCCTGATAAAGACATTTACCTCTACATCAATTCACCGGGCGGTGTAGTAACAGCAGGCATGGCGATTTATGACACGATGCGCTTTATCAAGCCTGATGTCAGTACTGTGTGTATGGGCCAAGCAGCCAGCATGGGCGCATTCTTGTTAGCCGGTGGTGCGCAAGGTAAACGTTACTGCTTGCCAAATTCGCGCGTAATGATTCACCAGCCACTGGGCGGTTTCCAAGGACAAGCATCAGATTTCGAGATTCATGCAAAACAAATCTTGGATCTGAAAGAGCGCCTAAACCGTATGTTAGCTGAGAATACTGGACAAGATTATGAGAAGGTGGCACGTGACACTGATCGTGACCATTTCTTGACTGCGCCTGAAGCGGTCGACTATGGCTTAGTTGACGGCATTTTGAATAAGCGCGGCGAAGAGTAGTAGGAGAGTCGAATGACCGATAAAACGCAAGGCGACGGTGATAAGCCGCTGTATTGTACTTTTTGCGGCAAAAGCCAGCACGAAGTGAAAAAGCTGATCGCTGGGCCTTCGGTGTTTATTTGTGATGAGTGCGTCGATTTATGTAACGATATTTTGAAGGAAGAAATTCAGAATATCGCCGCAGCCCCCGATCACGATAAGCTGCCTGTGCCAAAAGAAATCCGTAAGCACTTGGACGACTACGTCATCGGTCAAGAGCGTGCTAAAAAAGTGTTGTCAGTAGCGGTGTATAACCACTATAAACGTTTACGCAACGCAGGTAAGGGTAAAGATGACGTTGAACTCGGTAAGAGTAATATTTTGCTGATAGGTCCAACGGGTTCAGGTAAAACGTTTCTTGCTGAGACGATGGCGCGGTTTTTGGATGTGCCATTCACCATGGCCGATGCGACTACGCTGACAGAAGCGGGTTATGTCGGTGAAGATGTTGAGAATATCATCCAAAAGCTACTGCAAAAATGTGACTATGACGTCGAGAAAGCAGAGCGCGGTATCGTTTACATTGATGAAATCGATAAAATTTCTCGCAAGTCTGAGAACCCTTCGATTACACGCGATGTCAGTGGTGAAGGGGTGCAACAGGCCTTGTTGAAGTTAATTGAAGGCACCGTTGCCTCGGTCCCACCGCAAGGCGGGCGTAAACATCCACAGCAAGAATTTTTGCAGGTGGATACGTCAAAAATCTTGTTTGTTTGTGGTGGTGCCTTTGCCGGCCTTGAGCGTGTCATCGAGCAACGTTTAGCAACAGGCACGGGTATTGGTTTTGGCGCACAAGTCAAAAGCCCCAACAGTGCGGCTCAAAGTGAAATTATCAGCCAAGTTGAGCCTGAGGATTTGGTTCGCTACGGCTTGATTCCTGAGTTTATTGGTCGCTTGCCTGTGGTGGCAACGCTGGATGAACTGAGCGAAGATGCGCTCGTTGAGATTTTACGTGAGCCGAAAAACGCCCTTACAAAGCAATATTCCGCATTGTTTGAAATGGAAGACGTGGAGCTTGAGTTCCGTGAAGATGCATTACGTGCTATCGCTAAGAAAGCGATGAACCGTAAAACCGGTGCGCGTGGTCTACGTTCGATCGTAGAAGGCGTGTTATTAAGCACTATGTATGATCTTCCCTCAATCGAAGGCGTATCTAAGGTTGTAGTGGATGAATCAGTGGTGGCTGGCGAATCAGACCCCATTTTGATTTATTCAAATCAATCGGATGAAAAACACGCATCAGGCGAATAAGCGGGTGTGTTCAGCCCAAAGTTGACAAAAAGGGCCGTTTTGGCCCTTTTTTTATGCAAACCGTTGAACTTTGCCATATAGACCACATATTAAAGACAGAACTAAGGTCAGGAGAATTTGATGAGCGAAGAACGTACAGAGCAACTAGATATGCCTGTTCTCCCATTACGTGACGTAGTGGTTTACCCCCATATGGTGATTCCACTATTCGTGGGTCGCGAAAAATCTATCCGTTGTTTAGAGGCTGCAATGGATGCTGATAAACGTGTGTTTTTAGCAGCCCAGAAAGATGCATCGGTTGATGAGCCGACGGAAGAGGACATTTATCGTGTGGGCACGGTAGCGAGTATTTTACAATTACTGAAGCTACCCGACGGCACCGTCAAAGTATTGGTTGAAGGTCAGCAACGCGCTGAGCTTGATCAACTCAAAGACAGCGACGAATACTTTCAGGCGAGCATTCATTATTTAGCATCGGAAAGCTTGCCAGAAAAAGAAGAAGAAGTGTTGGTTCGTTCGGCAATGAATCAGTTTGAAGGCTATGTGAAACTCAATAAGAAAATTCCGCCCGAGGTATTAACTTCGCTGTCGGGAATCGATGAGTGTGATCGCTTGGCTGACACCATGGCTGCACATATGCCACTGAAACTTGCTGATAAGCAACATATCCTAGAAATAACCGACGTACGCGAACGTCTTGAATACTTGATGGCGTTAATGGAAAGCGAAATCGACATTTTACAAGTCGAAAAGCGTATTCGCAGTCGGGTTAAAAAACAAATGGAGAAAAGCCAGCGTGAGTACTATCTGAATGAGCAAATGAAAGCCATTCAGAAAGAGCTTGGCGAAAGTGAAGGTGGTGTCGACGAGTTTGAGCAATTACAGCAAAAAATCGACGATGCGCACATGCCTGCGGAGGCCCGTGAAAAAGTCGAGGCGGAGCTTTCTAAACTGAAAATGATGTCGCCGATGTCTGCAGAAGCGACCGTTGTGCGTGGCTACATTGATTGGATGGTGTCCATCCCGTGGAAGAAGAAGTCACGTATAAAGAAAGATTTGGGTAATGCTGAGCGTATTTTGGATGAAGACCACTACGGTCTTGAGAAAGTCAAAGAACGTATTATCGAGTATCTTGCTGTTCAACAACGTACATCCAAAGTAAAGGGCGCTATTCTTTGTTTGGTGGGTCCACCGGGCGTTGGTAAAACGTCATTGGGTCAGTCGATTGCCAAAGCAACGGGTCGTAAGTACGTACGCATGGCGCTGGGCGGTGTGCGTGATGAGGCTGAGATACGTGGCCACCGTCGAACTTATATTGGTTCTATGCCAGGCAAATTAATTCAAAAGATGTCAAAAGTGGGCGTACGTAACCCGCTGTTCTTGCTCGATGAAATCGACAAGATGTCATCCGACATGCGTGGTGATCCAGCGTCAGCCTTGTTGGAAGTCTTGGATCCCGAGCAGAACGTTAATTTCAACGATCATTATATGGAAGTCGATTATGACTTATCCGACGTGATGTTTGTTGCGACATCGAATAGCATGAATATTCCGGCGCCGTTACTGGATCGCATGGAGGTCATTCGTTTATCGGGTTATACCGAAGATGAAAAGCTCAACATTGCTAAACGTCACTTGTTACCTAAACAAATCGACCGTAATGGACTGAAAAAGAAAGAAATTGACGTTGAAGATAGCGCGATTCTCGGCATCATCCGTTATTACACGCGTGAAGCAGGTGTACGTAACTTAGAGCGTGAGCTTTCGCGTTTATGCCGTAAAGCGGTTAAGACCATTTTGTTGGATAAGTCCATTACTCAAGTGACTATCAACCAAGACAATCTAAGCGATTTCTTAGGTGTTCAGCGCTTTGATTATGGTAAAGCGGAAGAGGCTAACCAAATTGGTCAGGTCACGGGTCTCGCATGGACAGAAGTGGGCGGTGACTTGCTGACAATTGAAGCGACCAATGTCGCGGGTAAAGGCAAGATTACTTCGACGGGGTCGCTTGGCGATGTCATGCAAGAATCCATTCAGACCGCACTCACGGTGGTGAGAAGCCGTGCTGATAAACTGGGCATTGCGGAAGACTTTCACGAGAAGCGTGATATTCATGTGCACGTGCCGGAAGGCGCGACGCCGAAAGACGGCCCAAGCGCAGGTATCGCTATGGTGACGGCGTTAGTGTCATCGTTGACTAAAATCCCGGTCCGTTCTGAAGTGGCTATGACCGGTGAGATTACATTGCGTGGCGAAGTGCTGGCTATTGGTGGTTTGAAAGAAAAGCTTTTAGCTGCGCACCGCGGCGGTATCAAGCATGTGTTGATTCCAAAAGACAATGAGCGCGATTTGAAAGAAATCGCAGATAACGTGAAGCAAGATCTCAAGATTCAACCCGTAAAATGGATTGACGAGGTACTTGAGGTGGCATTGGAACGTAACCCAACAAATGCTTAATTTTTAACTCAGTTTTTTGGTATAGAAACGGACAAATGCGGTCTCGAGCAGGGGAATTGCTCTACAGACCGCATTTTTTCGTTAAAAATTTAGCAAAAAAGGGTTTTCAATTGTTACGACTGTGGTAGCCTAAGGTTTAAAGCTTATACCGGTGTTGTAATCAGTTACCGGGTAGCTTCTATGGTCACATCGTTCGGAAAATGGTGTTGAAGATAGTAACTAAGCTTGATATAACAAATTCGGACCATTTAAAAATCCGAATGGAACCACGGAAATTTGATAATAACAATCGAAGGGGATGATACTGTGAACAAGTCTCAGTTAATTGATAAAATCGCTGCAGGTGCAGATATCTCTAAAGCTGCTGCGGGTCGTGCATTGGATTCAATGATCGACGCAGTAACTGAAGCATTGAAAAAGGACGACCAAGTTGCATTGGTTGGCTTCGGTACTTTCAGCGTTCGCGAGCGTTCTGCGCGCACTGGTCGTAACCCACAAACGGGTGAGACTATTCAAATCGCTGCGGCTAAAGTACCTTCTTTCAAAGCCGGTAAAGCTCTGAAAGACGCAGTAAACTAATTCAAGGCGCTTTTTAAAGCGCTTTTTATTTGTTAATACGAGTAACCCGAAGCCGACGCTTCGGGTTATTTTTTGCTTTAAAGGATGCGATTTATAGCGGTTTAGATATAATACTGCACCGTTAAAATGAGCGATTGAAGGAAGTCCTGATTATGTTAGAGCGGATAAGAGAAGGGTCGCAGAGCTTTACTGCGAAAGCCGTTCTGGTCCTGATTATATTGACCTTTGCCTTGGCTGGCGTGGGCAGCTACGTTACCGGTGGTGCCACGACCACTGTGGCAGAAGTTAACGATGCCGAAATTAGTCAGCAAGCGTTAGAGCGAGCTTACGAAAATGAACGTAGTCGTCTGCAGGAGCAGTTTGGTGATATGTTCGAAGCGGTCAGCTCGCAACCCGGCTACATGCAGTCAGTGCGTGCTAATGTATTGGAGCAGCTTATACAGCAAGAGTTGCTAGTCCAGTATGCACGTGACCATGGTATGCGTGTTTCTGCTGAACGTGTAAAGCAAGAGATTCGTGATATTCCAGCGTTCCGTTCCGCCGGTCAGTTTGATAACGATATTTACTTGATGGCGTTGCGTAATGCAGGTTACACACCCGAGCAATTTGCCGCGGTGTTGCGTGATGATTTGATCAGAAGCCAAATTGCCCAAGCAATTGGCTCAACCGAGTTCGCGTTACCGGCCGAAGCACTGGCTTTACAACGCCTGCAGAAGCAAACTCGTAGTGGTGCATACATCATTGCTGAGAATGGTAACTTTGTTGATCAGGTCGAGCTCAGTGATAGCGATATTGAAAACTATTACAACGACAACCAGCAACAATTCCAGACACCTGAGCAATTGAAAGTTGCTTTCGTACAGCTTTCAAAAGCAGCGCTTTATAATCAGGTCGAGGTCAGTGACGAGCAAGTCCGTGAATACTACGATGGCTCGATTGATCAATACCGTACTGACGAAGAGCGTCGCGTAGCCCATATTCTGATTGAAAATGGTACTGATAATGCGAAGGCTAAAGCAGAAGAAGCGCTAGCTGAATTAAACAGTGGTGCAGACTTTGCTGATGTGGCAAAGAAATATTCAGATGATACTTTTTCTGCTGAGCAGGGTGGCGATTTAGACTGGATCACCAAAGGTTCGATGGATGAAGACTTTGATAATGCAGCTTTCGCGCTAGAAAATGTGGGCGATGTATCGGAGATTGTCGAGACATCGTTTGGTTTTCACATTATTAAATTACTTGATTTACGCGCAGGTGAGGTTACGCCATTTGAACAAGTCGCAGGTGAGATTCGTCAGAAACTGAAATCTCAGCAAGTTGATGATAAGTATTTTGAGTTACAACAAAAACTTGCGGAAGTTAGCTTCGAACAACCAGATACCTTAGAGCCGGCCGCTGAAGCGATTGGTGCCAGTGTACGTACGTCCGATCTCTTTACTCGCCAAAACGCACCAACCGCGTTAAGCGACGAAGCCACACTGAATCGTATCTTTAATCGCGACTTGATCGAAGAGAAGTTGAACAGTGATGTTATTGAGACGGCTGATGACCGGTCACTTGTGGTGCGTGTGTTAGCGCATAATCCGCAAGCGGTTAAACCACTGGAGCAGGTGAGAGATCAAATCGTTCAGCAATTGCGCGTGAAAAAAGCCCAAGCGTTAGCGCTTGAGCAGGCAGAAGCATGGAAGCAACAGTGGAGTGAGCAAGGCGAGCCTGAGGCGGATTACTTGACCTTAGACGCTGTTGGTATGGATAACCAAAGTCATCCACGTGCTGTTCTGCGTGCATTGTTCTCTGAGGCACCAACCGCCGATGGATCAGCAGCATTAACGACCATCGAAATGCCAAACGGGGACGCAGCGGTGGTTGCATTAACACAAGTGAATGCAGCGAGTATTGAAGGAACCGAAGCGAACCAGCAGATTGTTGAACAACTGCAAAATCGCCAGTCACAGTTAATGTTACAAGCGTTTATCGAAACTTTAGTCGAGCAGGCTTCTATTACGCGTCTGCAGTCTAACGACTAATCATAGCGTCGTTGTTAACGACGAAAGCAAAAAAACCTGACATGATGATGTCAGGTTTTTTTTTGTCGAGTCGGCGACGAATTTGAACTATGAGTCCATCGGGTACATCGGTGGTAAAGGCGATGTATTTGATTTCGTGCTAGCCTGTTGTTGCTGAGCTGTTCTAACGGCTTGATACAGTTGCTTGCCGCGTGACCATTGCTTGCTTTGTTGTGCACTGTACAGGGCTGCTTGAAGTTGATTAAGCTCACTCACTACATGGCTTTCAGTTGTTACATCCAGCAGACGAGCCACATCGCTAAGGGTGGTAACACGTTGTCCATAACGTTGATGCGCCCAACGTTTTAAGGCTTGCTCAGCGCGTTGAGGCTGGCTACTCGCACAGGCTTGCTGAAACTGACGCCAAGCTTCATTCTTTGTTATCGGCTGTATGACCGTGTCTTGGGCTTGTTGCAGGTGACTTGCCTTATTACGACGCTTATAAAGCATGATGTTGATACCTACGCTCACCACTAACGCGATAATTAAGGCGACCACAACCCAAACCCAATAATTCCAATGGTCATCAGTGGTCGCTTGAGACGCTTCTTGGCTGCGTGTTGGCGTGTTTTCTTGCACAGTCTCCGCGGGTTGTTGCGTTGATTGGGCTGGTTTCGGTTGGACTATTGGCGAGCCTGCTACATTAAAAGTCAGGTCATCCGTTGTTGCTATCGCGCGTTGTTGAGTTTTCGTATTGAACCAAGGCACTTCAATGCCCGGTAACGTTATTTCCCCCGGTTTTTGCGGGACAATCGCGTACTCAATCGTTTTTTGGGCGATATTAATACCATTGCGTACAAATTGGTCGGTATTCTCTTTATCAGGGTATATACGCACGCTATTTGGATAATCGTAACTAATATCGGGTAGCTGCTCAGGTTTAACCCCCACGGCAGTCAGCATCAGTGAGACCGAAATGGGGTCACCCACTTTGTATTCATCTTGTTTGGGATTAACGGTTTGACTGATAGTCACTAAGTCACTGGGTAGCCAATGACCTGTCCAGTTCTGTGGTATGGGTTTGACTTCAACAGTCTTTGTTTCGGCAATGGCGCTGACCGGTTGGGTGTTTGAAAACGAAGAAAAAATAGAGCGTTGACCCGATGCATAAACCTCGCCATCAAATCGGGCACCCTCGATTTCAAACGAGCCGGATTGATTGGGAGTAATTTGATAAGTACGCTGATAAACACGGTAGCGACGACCGTGGTTCATTTCACTAAATTCCTCATCTTTGCCAATTTGGCGTATATCTGCATTGTCCATTTGCGGTGGGACGAGGTTACCTTTATTAAGGTCAGCGGCTAAGTAAAGTCTTACTATGTAGTGAATGGGCTGTTGTAGAAATACTTTTGAGGTATCTAGCGATACATCCACAAAGGCCACTTTATCACTGCGTTTAGCTGCATCAGAACCCGGCTCGACCACCGTCATGGTAATGGGATCAGAGCTGGCTCCATCAAGGCTAATGCTCGGTATTTGGTAATCGCCAGGGTCTTTGGCCACGAGTACCGTGGTGAATTGCGTCAGCTTTTTTAAGTCGCCGTTAACAATCGATGTTTGACGACTCACGCTGGTACGACCGACAACAAAGTTGTTCAACAAAATATCTGGCTGAAAGGCTGAGTTAGGCACGTCATCGTTGAACGTCACAGTCAATACAAACGACTCTTTTGCGATCACGGGGTTTTTGTCGACTGTGCTGGTGATTTTAGTCACCGCTGCATCAGCGCTGATCGATACGAATACCAACACTAATGTGATACATAAGTGATACCAACGACTTACCATTTTTGCTCTACTCCTTCTGGATCACGCACGCCTTGCTGTTGTCTACGTTGACTCTCTAAATACATTTTTCTACGTAATAATAGACTCGGATCGTCTGGCACTCGATTCATCCATTGCTCCAGTTGACGCGCCCGCTCGGGATCAATGTCATCGCTAAATTCGGTCTGCTGACTTCGTTGCTGTCGAGCAGGATCGTTCTGCTGCTGTTGCTGCTCAGATTCTTCTCGAGACGCCTCAGCTTCCTTTTGTTGCTCTTGCTCTTGCTTTTGCTTTTGGCTATTTGTCTCCGGCTGCTGGTCATCTTGGGATTGAGGATTGGACTGCTGACCTTGCTGCTGGTTTTGTTGATCACCTTGTTGTTGGCCCTGTTGCTGTCCCGAGTCATTTTGCCCTTGCCCTTCTTGGCTATCGTCTTTCTCCTGCTCACCCTTGTTGTTATCGCCTTGTTTCTGACCTTGCTTTTGCTGTTGTTGCTGCAATAATTGCTCCATCAAATGACGGTTAGCTTGTGCTGCCTCCCAGTTTGGACGCTTAAGCAAAGCTTGGTCATATGCGTCAATGGCTGCTTGGTATTGTTCTTGCCGTGCTAAACTGTTTCCTCGATTGTACCAACCCTCAGGGGTGTCAACTTGCGCATATTGCTCGGCGGCGGCTGCATAGTCCCCCTTACGATACAAAGCGGCCCCTTTACGCATGGGCGCTTGTGAACGTTCTGCCGCTTCACGCCAATTACCTGACTCCAGCAGCTGCTGCGCTTGCTGCTCGTTATTCAACCACCAGCCTGGGCTTTCCACTTGCTCTTGTGCCAATGCTGTATTCGGTAGCGTAGATAGGGACATCAATATCATTCCGATAAAAAAGCTGCCTAGCGTGCCGCCTTTCCGCCAACTGAATAAAACCATTGGGATAAGTAGTAGAGCAAGGAATGGACCGATATCAAGCCATTGATCGCCTTGTTGCTGACTGTCACCTTCTTTGCCTTTACGTGACAGCGGTTCTAACGCGGTCAATTGCTCGATATCTTGGTTAGTTGAAGTCGAGGTGACGTAGACGCCACCCGTCAGCTGAGCTAGGTCCGCTAGGCGATCGGGATAGAGCTTAGCCACTACAACTTGCCCATACTTATCTTTTGCCAGTGCGCCGTCCTCTTTACGTATGGGGGCGCCATCGGATGTGCCGACGCCAAGAATCGAAACACGGTGTTCAGTGGAGCGCAAATAATTGCTCACATCCGCCATGTCCTGGCTATCTACACCATCGGTGATCCAATATATGTCACCCTGAGCATAGCCTGCATTGGTGAGTAGTTGATTAGCATGTTTAAGGGCGCGTAACGGATTATTACCGGGTGCCGGCATGATATCAGGCGCCAATGAGGGAATTAACGTTAACAGGTTATTATTGTCTTCGGTCAATGGGCTGATAGTAAATGCATCAGCCGAGTAAGCGACTAATCCGGTATCGCCATCGAGGCCAGACCGAACCAGGTCCATGGCTTTAAAGCGTACTCGAGTCAGCCGATTAGGATTAACATCCTCGGCGAGTAATGACGGAGACATGTCGAGTACCACGACTTGTCCGCTATCGAGTTGGTAAACGGGTTGAGGTAAGCGCTCCCATGTGGGACCACTGAGCGCCACTATCGCGACTAGCCAAAAAAGCCCCAGTCGATGCGCTGACCAAAAGGTGACTTGTCCAGCGCTGTCGACCAGTACATTGGACAGGTGTTTAGGAAGCCACTGATGCCAACCCGATTGGTGCTTGCGCATAAACAAAATGCGCCAATATAGAAATGCCAGAGGTAGTAGCGCGAACAACCAAGCTGGACGTAAAAAGTGAAAATCAGCCATGTTGACTTCTCCATGGTCGATAGTGCATTACACTTAACACCGTGAGTAATATGAGCGCGCCTGATAATGGCCAGAAAAACAGCGCTTGTCTTGGACGTAACTGCTGCTCTGCGCCTCGAACGGGCTCCAACTCGTCCAGTAATTGATAAATGCGTTCGAGTTCCGCAGTACTGCGCGCACGAAAGTATTCACCCCCGGTTTCTTCCGCCAAATTCTGCATTAAAGGCACATCGAGATCGCGCGATGGATTGACTTTACGTTGGCCGAATACACTATCTACAACGACCTCTTCAGCACCTACAGCGATCGGATAAATTCTTACATCATAGGCTTTAGCCAGCTCTAAGGCCTGTTCCGGGGTTAAGTTACCTGCTGTGTTTTGTCCGTCGGTCAGAAGCACTAGTACGCGATTGGTTTCTTCTTTACCTTTAAATCGCTTTACTGCCAGTGCAATGGCATCACCAATAGCGGTTCGTTCGCCGACAAGGCCAAGCACAGATTCGTTGAGCATTTTCTGTACGGTTTTTCGGTCGTAGGTTATCGGGGTTTGTAGGAACGCAGTATCGGCGAATAAAATGAGCCCGAGGCGGTCGCCTGTGCGCCGCTGAATAAAGTCACCTAAAACGGCTTTGACCATTTCCAAGCGATCAACATTACGTCCATTCAGTGTCATGTCGGCGATTTCCATGGAGCCGGACAAATCAACAGCTAACATAATTTCACGGCCTTCATTGCGCACCGGTAATGGCTCACCCAACCATTGAGGACGTGCAACGCTAGCGACGATCAATAGCCAGCACAACCACAATAGTGCCCACATGAATGGCCGTGCTCGCGCATCCCGGTGTCCGTCACTTAATCCATGAAGATTAGGAATACGGATTGCAGATGCTTGTTGTTGCGCCTTGGGTAAAAAATAACGTACGAACAACGGCAGTGGAATGAGTAAAAATAGCCATGGCCAGGCAAATTCAAACATGACGAGTTAACCTCCTTGGCGACTGGCTAAGCCAGTCGTCCACTAACTGTTGGTATTGATCTACCCATTCGCTGTGTCCTGGCTGGAATAACACGCGATCAGCGTTACGTAACAGTTCACTGTGTTGTTGTTCGGTAGCACCTAAAAACTCTAGCCAAGCGCGTCCGCTCAACTGGGCTATTTTACGACGTGGGAAATAGACCAACGCGACTCGCTTAGCAATGAAAGTGATGTCTTTGACTGTCGGGTGTTCAAGTTGCCTGAGTGTTTGTTGCGCATAACGCAACGGCTTGCGTTGTTGCCGCGCACGCCAAATATAAATCGTGGTAACGCAAATAACGACCAAAAGCACAATTAAAATAACCCATACAGGCGTTGCCAGTGGTAAAAAGGAGGCGCCTTGAGGTTCAACAATATCTTTTAACTGACTGATATCTGCTTGTTGCTGTATTAAACCGGACATGTCATCACCGTAATTCGGGCCATTGTTGCTCAAGAGCGATTGCAGAACTCACCTGCGTCATGGGTAGACGATACTGTTTAAAGCGTTCTGATAACTGCTCCAGCTCGCTGACAGCGCGTTGGTGGTAATCACGGCGTTGGCGCACATTATTTAAATTAACCATCGCCTGTCGTTCACCGTCGTGCACGCTTAGGGGTTGACTCGAGTAGCCTTCTGGCAACTGCTGCTCCATCGGATCGAATAGTTTAAAGGTGCGCACAGAACTTCGAGTGTTCAACCGAGCTAATTGTTCCAGTGTCGTGTTACTTACGTGCTCAAAGTCACTGATAACGTTGATGAGACTACCGGGCTTCACTAGTTGCGTTAAATGTTCGATACTTTTGACGAGCGGGGCGGCATGCGGGGGCGTCTGCTGACGCCAGCGCGCCAAACTATCTTGATGAATCTCCGTAAGTCCACGCAAGAAGTGCATCACTGACTTATGTTGTAAACTGGGTTTGTACTCGTTCTGTAGCCATCCATTGCTTACGATACCGCCGACTTTGTCGCCTCGCTGAAGCGTCTGCCATGCAAGTGCGGACGCAAGGTGGCAGGCTTGTACGGACTTAAACAGTAGGCGGCTACCAAATAGCTGAGTTAACGCTAAGTCGACCACAATGTAAACGGGACGATCTTTTTCCTCTCGGTAGAGCTTTGTATGCGCTTTACCCGTTCGTGCGGTAACACGCCAATCGATTGAGCGAACATCATCGCCTGGCTGATAATGACGCACTTCATCAAACTCCATCCCGCGCCCACGTGTTTTGCTCATTAACGCGCCCGCCTGAGAAGAGGCGGGTAGTTGACGTTGATGGCGAGCAAAGGCGGGGAGCTTCGTACGATAGTACATCAGCTCTTGCATACTGGGCTGCAAACCATCGGTATGCAGTCTTTCTAGCCATTGTTCAGTGGTTAAACTTTGCATCATTGTTACGGCGATGGAACAAGTTCGAGAATACGTTCAAGCACAGTGTCTGAGCTAATGCCGTCGGCCTCGGCTTGATAACTAATAATGATGCGATGACGTAACGTATTAAAGAACACTTCGCGGACGTCATCAGGGGTGACAAAGTCGCGATCATTCAGCCATGCGTTGGCACGCGCACAGCGCTCAAGTGCTATTGTGGCTCGAGGACTCGCACCATAGGTTAACCAACTGGCAAGTGTTTCATCGTAATTGGTCGGTACGCGCGTAGCCATGACCAGCTGTACCAGATACTGCTCAACGGCCTCATCCAAGAATAGCTGCATTACCTGGGTGCGGGCTTGAAAAAGTTGTTCTTGCGTCAGCGGCGTGGGCATCGTTGCTTGACCATCAATTGCCTCGCCACGTGTCAGACGTAAAATTTTCAATTCAGTATCGGCATCGGGATAATCGAGGTTTAGATGCATCAGAAAGCGGTCTAATTGTGCCTCAGGCAGAGGATAGGTACCTTCCTGCTCAAGCGGGTTTTGTGTTGCTAACACCATAAATAGGTCGGATAACGGATAGCTACGTTGACCCACGGTAATTTGCCGCTCGGCCATCGCTTCAAGCAGCGCGGACTGCACTTTAGCCGGCGCCCGGTTGATCTCATCGGCGAGAATAAGGTTATGAAACAACGGACCTTGTTGAAAATCAAAGGCACCTGTTTCAGGTCGATAAATATCTGTACCGGTTAAGTCGGCAGGGAGTAGGTCCGGGGTAAATTGAACGCGGTGAAAGTCACCCTCGATACCTTTCGCCAACGCTTGTACAGCACGGGTTTTAGCAAGTCCTGGTGGGCCCTCTACAAGTAGGTGGCCGTCTGCGAGTACCGCGATTAACAAGTTCTTGGTGAACTCGGGCTGTCCCAATACCTGACTATCTAGAAATGCTTGCAGTTGTTTGAATTGTTCAGCAGCCATGATGCTCCCGCTTATACTATCTATTTTGCGAATGATTTGTGCTCAGCTGTATTGTTATGCAGCCTGAGCATGCTATTTTCAATGATGTTCTCTACTTTAACGAAAACCAAGGTTTTAATCTGTAGATTAAACAGCTAGAATTTGTAACATCTTGTGTGGTCAGACCAGTATTTGACGCTTAATTTTTAATGGAGAAATCATATGTCTGCAACTGAACGGTTGCTAACACCGAAAGGGGACCGCATTGCTTTTGTTGCGGGACTAAGAACACCTTTCGCACGCCAGGCAACAGACTTTCATGGCATCCCCGCTGTCGATCTCGGCAAAATGGTCGTCCAAGAGCTTATCAATCGTACGGGAATTGACGGTAAATTGGTACAGCAATTGGTATTTGGACAGGTGGTACAGATGCCAGCTGCACCTAATATTGCCCGTGAGATCGTGCTCGGCACGGAGCTTCCGGTGTCAACAGATGCTTACAGTGTAACCCGAGCCTGTGCGACGAGTTTCCAGTCAGCGGTTAATATCGCCGAAGCCATGATGGCAGGGCATGTCGATATCGGTATTGCCGGCGGCGCTGATTCATCGTCGGTGTTACCGATTGGCGTGAGCCGAAAACTAGGCCGTGCATTGGTTGACTTGAATAAGGCCAAGAGCTTAGGTCAGCGAATCGCGATATTACGTCGACTAGGTCTTAAAGATCTACTTCCCGTGCCCCCCGCAGTGGCGGAATACTCAACCGGTTTGAGTATGGGGCAAACTGCGGAGCAAATGGCAAAAAGCCATCATATCTCACGCGAAGACCAAGACCAATTAACGGTGAACTCTCACCGCCGCGCGCACGAAGCTTGGGAAGCAGGCTACCTTGATGATGAGGTTATGACCGCTTATCCAGAGCCTTATAAAAAGCACATTGATAGAGATAACAACATTCGTGGCGATTCTTCTTTAGAGAAACTCGGCAAACTCAAACCCGTGTTTGATAAAAAACATGGCACAGTGACAGCAGCTAATTCAACACCGCTGACCGATGGTGCTTCGGCGGTATTGATGATGACGGAAAGCCGTGCCAAAGCGCTGGGTTACCCGATTTTAGGTTACCTGCGTAGCTACGCATTTGCTGCACTTGAAGTCGAGCAGGACATGTTGATGGGGCCGAGCTATGCGACGCCTATCGCCCTAGACCGTGCGGGTATGACGCTCAATGATTTGACGTTGATCGATATGCATGAAGCCTTTGCGGCGCAAACGCTGACCAACTTGAAAATGTTTTCGAGTAAGAAGTTTGCGCAAGAAAAATTGGGACGTGATGCGGCAATTGGTGAAGTTGACCCGGATAAATTCAATGTATTGGGTGGCTCGATTGCTTATGGACACCCCTTTGCAGCAACGGGCACACGGATGATTACACAAATGTTGTATGAATTGCGTCGTCGTGGCGGTGGAACTGCACTGACAACAGCCTGCGCAGCGGGCGGCTTGGGCGCAGCGATGATTTTGGAGAGCGAATAATGACAGACAATAACGCATTTCATCTAGATATCCGAGATGATGGTATTGCGGTGATTACCATCGATGTTCCCGGCGAACGCATGAATACTTTAAAAGATAGCTTTGCCGATGAGGTAGGTCGTTTGATGAACCGCCTTGAAGATAATAGTGAGCTGAAAGGTGTCGTATTTATAAGCGGTAAGCCTGACTCTTTTATCGCGGGTGCCGACATTAACATGATTAATGACTGTGAAACCGCAGCTGATACAGAGAGTTTGGCTCGCAAAGGTCAGGCGATGTTTGATCGTATCGAACAGCTTAATGTTCCGGTTGTTGCCGCTATCCATGGCGCCTGCTTAGGTGGTGGACTTGAGTTAGCAATGGCGTGTCATGTGCGAGTCTGTACTGACAGTGATAAAACAGCATTGGGGTTACCTGAGGTTCAACTCGGCTTACTACCCGGTTCAGGTGGAACACAGCGGCTACCTGCATTAGTAGGCGTGCAGCAAGGTCTCACCATGATCCTAACGGGTAAACAGTTGCGCGCTAAGCAGGCACTCAAGGCGGGCTTAGTCGATGAGGTTGTACCGCAATCAATCTTGCTAGAAGCTGCTGTGAAACAGGCTAAAAAGGCAAAGGCCAAGCCTTCAAAAGCGAACCTAAAAGGCATGAGCAAGTTGCTTGAGGCAACCGCTTATGGTCGTGGCATCATTTATAAAAAGGCAGGTGAGCAGGCGCAGGCTAAAGCGAAGGGCAATTATCCCGCCATCGATAAGATCATTAAGGCGGTCAAAACAGGCGTTGAAAAAGGTCGCGATGCGGGTCTTGACTATGAGGCGCGGGCTTTTGGGGAACTCGCGATGACCCCTGAGTCTTATCAGCTTAGACAGATTTTCTTTGCCACAACGGAAATGAAAAAAGAGACCGGCGCGGATGGTGTTAAGCCAGCGGATATTAAGCGTGTGGGTGTTTTAGGCGGCGGTTTAATGGGCGGTGGAATTGCCTTTGTTACTGCGGCCAAAGCCGGTATCCCAGCGCGCATCAAGGATATTAGTCCTGAGGGTATTACTCACGCACTGCATTACAGTTACGAGCGTTTGAATAAGAAAGTTAAACGCCGTCATATGCGTCGTGCAGAGTTAGAGAAAACTATGCTCTCGCTGAGCGGTTCGCTTGATTACTCCGGGTTTGACCGTGTTGATGTGGTGATTGAAGCCGTGTTCGAAGATCTCGAACTGAAGAAGAAAATGGTCGCTGATGTCGAAAACAATGGTAAGGATGGCGTCATTTTCGCGACCAATACCAGCTCGTTGCCGATCACACAGATCGCCGAGGGCGCTCAACACCCCGATCGCGTCATCGGTCTGCATTACTTTTCGCCTGTCGATAAAATGCCACTCGCGGAAATTATTACCCACGAAAATACGTCAAAGGAAACCATTGCTACCACGGTCGCGTTGGCTAAAAAGCAAGGCAAAACACCTATCGTTGTCAAAGATGGTGCCGGTTTCTTTGTTAACCGTATCTTAGCGCCTTACATGAACGAAGCGGCGCGTTTGTTGATCGCGGGTGAGCCGATTGAGCATATTGACAAGTCTTTGGTTAAATTTGGCTTTCCAGTCGGTCCAATTACGTTATTGGATGAGGTAGGAATCGATGTCGCCGCGAAAGTTGCGCCGATTCTTGTAAAGGAACTCGGTACACGCTTTGAGGCACCTGCGGCTTTCGACAAACTGATTGATGACGGTCGTAAGGGTAAGAAGAACAACAAAGGTTTCTATCAATATGGCAAAGGTGTGAAAGGCAAGCCGGTTGATAAGTCGGTGTACGGTTTACTGAATATCGAACCGCAGGCGAAGCATGAAGGGGATGAAATTGCTGAGCTGTGTGTTTTGCCAATGCTTAACGAAGCGGCTTATTGCCTGCAAGAGGGCATCATTCGCAGTGCCCGTGACGGTGACATTGGTTCGGTGTTTGGTATTGGTTTCCCACCATTCCGAGGCGGTCCGTTCCGCTATATGGATGCCGAGGGTATTGGCAGTATTGTGAAGCGTATGGAGCGCTTAGCAGAGCAACGCGGTGATCGTTACCAACCCGCTCCGCTACTGAAGCAAATGGCTGAGCAGGGTAAGCGCTTTTATGAGTAAGCAGGCTGCTGTTTAGTAATGAATTCGATGAGCGCTTCGGCGCTCATCGGTTTTGCGAAGTAGAATCCTTGTATATACTCGCATTGTAATCGTTCCAAAATGTCCAATTGAGCTTTTTGTTCAACGCCTTCAGCGACAACCTTCAATCCTAAATTATGAGCCATGCCGATTATCGATTCGACCATCTTACGATCGCGTTCATCGAAGGTAATGTCGTCAACAAATTCCTTATCGATTTTAAGCGTATGCATTGGGAAGCGTTTAAGGTAAGCGAGCGAGGAATACCCTGTGCCAAAGTCATCAAGTGCAAGTTGTACGCCCATATCAGCGAGGTTTTCTAGCATCGCAATCGCGCGTTCAGGATCGCTCATCACCATACCTTCCGTAATCTCAAACTCGATGTGACGGGGATGCATGTTTTCTTCTTGCAACACCTGCTCAATGAACAGGGCCAAACTTGACTGCGTAAACTGGCGTGCAGATAGATTAATCGCGACACTGCGAGGCGCACCTTGTAACGTGAGTAGCTGACGCATATCGCGACAGGCAGTGCGTAACACTTGTTCACTGAGCGGAATAATCAGACCAGTTTCTTCGCACAGTGGAATAAACTGTGATGGGCTAATGAATTGTCCGTATTCATCGCGGATTCGCGCAAGCGCTTCAATACCAGAGATATGCCCCGTGGCAATTTCCATTTTCGGTTGATAAAACACTTCGACTTGTTCGGTGCGAATGGCATGACGCACTTGGCTTTCTAATACTAGCCTTTGGATCGCGTTTTCGTTCATCGATGCGTTAAAGAATTGGTAACAGTTACCCCCTCGTTGCTTGGCATGGTACATCGCTGTATCTGCCTTTTGCAGTAATTCCTGAGAGGTATGCGCATCGTGCGGATAAAGCACAATGCCAATTGAGCTACCTAACGCAATCTCATGCCCTTTTACACTGTAAGGTTTAGCTATTTCAGTATTTACTTGTTGGGCAATGGAGCTGATGACATTAATATCGGTATTGTCCTCAACCAGAATACCAAATTCATCGCCACCAAGGCGGTACAGGGTGTCTTGCCGCCTTCCTAACTCTGCTAAACGGTCAGCGACTCGGCATAAAAGTTCATCGCCGACTTCGTGGCCCAATGAATCATTAATTCGTTTAAAATCGTCCAAATCAAATAATAACAAGGCGTGAGAAACACGTTTGCGTACCAGGTTAGAATGACTGACTTGGAAGTAGGAGCGGTTCGGTAAGCCTGTTAAGCTATCAGTATTGGATAGCCGACGGAGCTCATTTTCTGTATTACGGCGCTCGGTAATATCGGAAAAACTGGCGACGATTAGTTTGATATCACCATTATCTGTACGCACCGCATCGAGTGTGAGTTCAAGCAGTAATTCCGAACCATCGGCTTTAAAATCGGTGACTTCCCCCGACCAGCGTCCTTGGCGGAGTACGGTATGTTTTATCTGATCTGTGAAGTCCCTATCATAGTGGGCTAAGGTGAATGCTTGGCCGATAACTTGAGCGCGTTCGTAGCCAGTAATGCGCTCATAAGCGGTATTGATTTCACGTTTCCTGAAAAAGCGATCAAATATGCAGATGCCATCAGAAATATTCGTCAGTGATGTGGCTAACATATCAAGTCGTTCATCACTGTTTATGATGTCAGAAATATCACTAAGTACACCCTGAATTTTGATTGGCACGCCGTCCAGATCCGTTTGTGCCACTTCACCACGCTCTAAAACCCACAGCCACTTCTGATCGTTTTGTAGTCGGTAGGTGCTCTGATAATGAGCTAATTCACCTGATTTTACGCGCTCTAGCGTTTTAACGAGTTGGCGAATATCCTCGGGGTGAATGTTACTTTCTTCATGTTGATCCCGACCGAAGCGCACCCCATCGAGCGGAAACTGAGTGCAATGTGTCCAAATGTGCACGCGTTCGACTTCGTTCTTAGGTATATGCCAAGTCCACATTTGTTGTTTCGTGCCTTCCAACAAGTGATGCAATGATGAGTGAGCATCCTGGAGTTTCCGGTAGGCTTTTAGCTTGGCAGCGATGAAGTAGTAACCAATGACAAGTCCGGTTAGCAAGAGGACTAAGCCTGCATAACTGTAGTGCATTGAACTAAAGCCGGCTGTATCGACAATAAAGCTTTGTTGACTGATCACCTCGGTATCTTGAACGGGCAGCGTTGCTCGCACTACCAAGGTGTATTCACCGTCTGTTAAGTTCTTAATCTTGACCGCTTGAAGCGGCTGAAAGGTTTTTTGCCAAGCCGTTTGAATGGGGTCAATACGGTATTCGAATGTTTGCGGTTGTGTAAGGTTAAATGCAGGTCTTGAATAGTCTATGTATACCGCACCTGATGAGCTTACCTCGGCATTCAGCCACAATTTAGCCTGAGAGGGATCGGGCGCATTGATCACCTCAAGTTCACCGCGATTATTGATGAGCACATTAAATCCGTGGGCGGTGTAATACTGTTGCCAAGGGCCCGTAATATGCTTAGAGGGATTAAATGAGTTGGCAACTATGGCGCCGTCTGCGGACGCTTCGAGTCGATATAAATTAGAGGATGTTAATAAGGTCAACTCTTGGTTCTGCGCAAGACTAAGTTGTCGCACAGCACCTTTGATATCTAGTACGTCTAACGGTTGCCTATGTACTAAGCGGTAGCTGCTATCGAGTTGAACGATGAAGTCGCTATAAAGCAAATACATCCCATTATCGGTAGGCTCTATATCAATTAAGCGTCCCTCGGGAAGCTTTGCGGTAATCGGGTTTTCGATAGTGAGCTTGAATAGGTTACTGCCCAACCCGTCCCACACATAGATGTCGCGCCCCTCGGCTAGCCAGATCCAGTCATTAATTGGCTTGATAAAACGAATGGATTGGACGGCTTCATCATCGTACTGCAAGGGCTGTGGCAACAACTCCCCTTGATGCTCGATTAATAACGAATTTTGGTTTTGTGCGATAAGCGGTGAGCCTGCAATGGCGGTGATATGTTGAATACCTGTATCAAGAAGGTGTTCACTGTGCAATATGAGAGCGGCCTTTAGATCATGTGATCTGAATGGCAAGGAATAAATACCGAGACTGCTGCCAATGAGTAGGGACTGATTTTGGTTATTCGTTAAGCCATGGATTTTGGGGACACTTTTGCCGGTAACGACGTCGATCAGATCAATTTTACGTAAGCTGGAGCCGTCAAAACGATAAATCGCTTCCGGGGTGGCTAACCACAGAAAGCCGAGCGGGCCAGACTCAATGTCAATAATGGGCTCGTCGAGTTGCGCGGTCGCGTGAGGCGTGTCATGCGCAAGAGAATGCGGACTAAAAGTAGCCAATGCGAAATAAACAAGGCAAGCTAAGGTGATGAATGAGGCACGCAACTTAAGGACCTGATTAATGGCTGCTCTACAGCTCTTATAATTTGTTAACTGAGTGTTACGCTAACTTAAAGACAAAAATCTGTCAAAGCTATTATAACCCTTACTGCTGGCAGGATAACAATACAATCTGTCTTGGTTGTTCAATAATTAAGCGTCTGGTCTCATTAAGCCAATCAGAAAGTTGTAATTGTTCCAACGCTTGGCACATTTCATGGTTGCGATCGAAGTTAGTTTCACCCATTTGAATCGCTGCCCAGAATCTTTGGCTACGCGTGCGTAAGCTGCGGTCATTGACAGTGAGCTGCTCTGCAAGGGTATGTTTCGCATGTTTCCAACGCTGTAAAGTCAAAAGATCATCCAATTGTGCTACTTTATCAGCGAGCACGGAGAGGATGTGTTGATGTAGCTGGTCTGGCTCGTGAGTAGGTGATTGTATAAATACCATAAAGCCAGGGAGACGGCGCACGGGGAAGTATTGACTGCCCACGACATACCCCAGTTGACGCTGAGTGCGCAGTTCGTCAAATAGGCCTGCATTTAATAGTTGCTGCGCCAACATCCATGTTATTTGCTGTTCAGGGCTATCATTATCGCCTTGGAAATATACTAATGTAGCGTTATCGTCTGTCGTTTGGGCGATCGTTTGCTTGCGCACTTCGCCTTGCTCAAGTCGCGTTGGGCTGAGTTGCGGTGGCTGCGCGGTTAAACGTCCTTCTGCGCTTTCACTAATCAACTGATGTAGCTCGCAAGCAGTCTTTGCTTTCCAATCACCGTGAATGAGCGCCGAAACAGTCATTGACTTAAACAACTCACTGCTCATTTGAGAAAACGTTTTATAATTTAAGCGGCCCAGCCCCTCCGCCATATCGTGTAGGGCAAACAGGCGTGGTTGTAGCGTTAAGTTGAGCTCGGCAAATAGCCGATTCAGTGGTTGGTTTTTGTGCGCTGATTGCCAATTTTGTTGTAATTGCTGCGCAACGGCAGTAAAACGATTACGTTGAAATTTTACCTTCCACGCTTGTTTCATCAATTGTTTAAGTAGTGGAAGCTGGCCTGCGGATAAACCCATTGTATGGATTGTCATGCCTGACTGAGTCGGGTAAATGTTAAAGTGTAATCCAGCAACTTCTGCATCGTACAAAGCTTCATTCAATGAGTCGATGAGCAGTTCAGACCAAAGCCGCGCGACCGCAAAATGCGTGGCCGATTGATTAACGGTCGGCGATTCTAGATTGAGATAAATATGACCCTTAGGCACCCTGAAGTCGGGGTCCTGAAAATGCCAAATGGTGACCGCATCTTTCTTAATCACAGCGCTAGGCTCGTTGGCTTTACGCTCCAATGGATAGGGCTCAACATGATCGGTGATGTAAGGGTTTTGTGCTGGAAGGCGCGTATCAATGAGCACGCGCGAAGCCTTAAGTATTGCCAGCTCATCTGTCGACAAAGCTCGAATGCTGTATGGCGTATGGTACAGCTCGGTTTGCTGATCAGTTGTCACATCACAATGGATTAACGTAATACGCGCTCGCTCGGGAACCATGAGATCAAGCGTGTGTCTCGCTCGTTGAATCGAGAGCCCATCCATACGGTAATCGCCGTAAACAACGTCGTGCATGGGGTAATGATGCGCATTGACCGAAAGTTGCGGCGCTAGCTCGCCTGCCGGTGGACTTTCCTGAAAATGAAAAGAAAGCTCTGAAGTTAACCGTTTCTCCTCATACCGCCAAGTTTCGAGACCTTCATTTTTAATTTTACGGATGTAGTTGAAGACTGTTTGCGCGACCTTGAGCGCGTTGTCCACACCGTCCTCGGTCAGTTGAATATTAATATTGAAATCTTTGTAGCCACTACCACTCATGCCGCCGCCCGCCGAAAGGCTATTTACCCAACCTTGTGCTCTTAACGCGGCGTATAAGCTATGAGGACCTTCGTAGCCAAGAATGTGAGCAATAAAACTGGTGGTCTTGTTATTGTAATCATCATCGATGCCCGGCAACGGTAGAGTAATAATCAACCGTCGTGCTGGATTGACCGGTTTGACCTGAATATAAACACCCATTTGCGTGGGTAAGTAAAGTGGTAAAGCCTCTAATTGTTGCGGATTGTTTGCGATGCCGCTCGGAAGCTTGGCAAAGTGCTGATCGGCAAGCTGGGCTAACTCATCAACTGATTGAGCACCGACAATCGTTAAACGCATATTGTTGGCATTAAAATAGGTATCGAAAAATTCGCGTAGTTGCTCTTGTAATGTTTGGCTACTATTTTCGACTAGCGTATCTAAATTACCCACTGAGAACTTGCTAAAGGGATGCTGGGGGTTACACGTCGACTTATGCACTTGATACAGACGGCGTAATTCATCCTTTTCTTTTAAACGAAACTCGGAATCGATGGATTGACGTTCTTTTTGTATTAATGACTCATCAAACAGCGGTGCTGTAAACATAGCAGAAAAGTAATCGAGTGCGCGGGATAGGGCACGCGTTTGACAATCAAAAAAGAAGTTACAGAATTCAGACCCTGTCCACGCATTTTGTTGGCCGCCATAGGCACTTAAAAACTCTGGGAATTCGTTGGGGTCAGGGTACTGGCTGTTGCCTAAAAAGAGCATATGCTCGAGAAAGTGGGCAAGACCCTGGGTCTCAAGCGGATCATTGAAATGACCCGCTCTGACAGCCAGTGCTGCAGACGCCTTTTTACTGTTCGGAATCTGCACACATAAAACTGACAGTCCATTTTGCAGTCTTATGGCACGAAAGGTCCGTGCATCTTTGGGGCTCTTTACAACTTCACCGAGCTCTTCTCTGAGCGGTTGCGTCATAGGGCTGTAAACCGTTACTGGTCGAGCGGCGTGTCGAAGTTTTCTGGTTTATCAAAATCACCCGATAAACTTGCAAGTTGCCCTTCGTTAAAATCAAGAACTAACTCTTTTCGAAACGGCTTGCCCTCGTTTGGATTCATATCATATACATAAACCCAACGATCACTGTTAAAACTGTTCTCCGCTACAGGGCGACCCAAAACGAAAGCCACTTGCTCTTGTGTCATACCGATACGTAATTTATCGACATCGCGCTGTTCGAGATAGTTGCCTTGAGGAATATCAATACGATACACCCAGTCATTTAATACAGAGCAACCTGATAGACCTGCGACGACCGCTACAGCGGCCAAAGTTTTTCCGATTTGTTTCATTAACTACTCTTACCGTTAAATGTTGTCACCGATGATAAACAAACAAAACCGAGTTAGCTAGCGTTGGCGCAGGAAAACTTAATGAATAAGTAACTCACGCGCGTTATCTTTAGTCTTTTCGGTAATGCTATCGCCGCCTAATAGGCGAGCCAGTTCATCGATTCGTTGTTCTTCATTAAGCTGCCAAACTTGTGTTTCTGTTTGTGCGCCATCGGTTTGCTTTAGTACCTGCATTTGATGATGTCCCTTTGCAGCGACTTGTGGTAAGTGAGTTACACAGATAATTTGGCACTGCTCGCCTAAACTACGTAACATGGAACCCACAACTGCTGCGGTAGGGCCACTGACGCCTACATCGACTTCGTCAAACATCATGGTAGGTACCGTATTCTGATTGGCACACATGACCTGTATGGCAAGGCTAATACGCGATAGTTCCCCGCCTGATGCAACTTTACTCAGTGCTTGCAGAGGCTGCCCAGGGTTGGTGGTGACGGTAAAACAAATTTCATCGGTGCCCCAGCGTGTTGCCGTGGCTTTATCGTCGTGATCGACTTGAATGACAAATTCACCATGGGGCATGTTTAACTTATGCATGGCACGGGAAATTTCTCCACTGAGGTGATCAGCTGCTTGTTTTCGGCTAGTCGATAACTTAAGCGCGGCTTGCCGATACTGACTACGTAATGCTTGACGCTGTTCGACCAACTGTTCGTTGTCTTCCTCGGCGCGTTCGAGTTCATCTAACTGTTGCTGTAACTGTTGATGATGTTGATACAAGTCGATCGGAGCAACATGATGTTTTTTAGCGAGGGCAATAGCTTGACTCATGCGTTGCTCAGTGACTTCAAGTTGCTCGGGATCAATATCAAGCTGCTCTTGATAATTACGCAGTTCCAAAGCGGTTTCCTCGATGTGGACTTTAGCTTGTTCAAGTAATGCCAAAATTGGTTGAATCTGTTCATCGAGCTCGGCAGATTCTTCTAACCGACCATGCGCTGCTTGAATGAGTCCTGACACATTATTGTGCTCTCCGTCATAGAGCGCATTTAAAGCAAAGGCGCTGTTTTCAGTCAATGCGCGAACATGAGTCAGCCGTTTATGATCACTTTCCAGTTGTTCAAATTCACCGTCAGCGATATTAAATTCATTCAGCTCTTTAACTTGGTAACTTAACAGTTGCTTCTGCGCTGCTAACTCTTCTTTACGCTGCTGATGTTGGCGGAAGCGCTTTTCGGTGCTCGCCCAGTTTCCATAGCAGCTTTGCACCTCTGTAATCAGTTCATCGTGTTGTGCGAACTGATCGAGTAACTCGCGTTGGTGTTCTTCCTTTACTAGCAGCTGGTGCTCATGTTGGCCATGAATATTGACCAACGTCGGCGCCAAAGTACGCTGTTGTGTCAGGGTGACGGGGGCGCCATTGACCCAAGCGCGTGAGCGCCCATCTTTACTAATGGTGCGACGTAAAACACACTCTAAATCATCGTCGAGCTCATTGTCGATAAGCCAGCGGTGAGCGGGGCTCTCGTGGGTAATAGTGAAACGGGCACTGATATCCGTTTTATCGCAACCAGGTCTTACCCAATTGGCATCGGCACGTCCACCTAGGCATAGCCCGAGCGCATCAAGCGCGATTGATTTACCCGCACCGGTCTCGCCGGTAATGGCGGTCATACCATTTTTAAACTCAATATCTAACTGCTTGACGATTGCAAAATTGCGAATGTGTAACTCAGTCAACATGGCTGGGCTCCTCACAATAAAAATAACAGTAACACTGTTTACCTATACAGTATATACAGTAGTTATACAGTATTATTGTTCAAATGCAATGCAGCGAGTGACTTTTTTTTAGTCAGCTAGAAAAGACGACTGCCCCAGCCTAGCTTATTTCGCAGTACGTGGTAGTAGCTATGCGTTGTTGGATGCACCATAGTCAGCGTGTGCGGGTGTTTTTCGATAATGACTTCGTCTCCGGGCATCACATCAAGTCGGCCGTGGCCGTCACAACTAATTTGTAGATGGTCGTTATCTTTAGCCGCTCGCAGTCGCACTTGTGAGTTTGCGTCGAGCACAATAGGGCGGCTACTCAGCGTATGTGGAAACATAGGTACTAACGTAATGGCGTTCAAGTTGGGGTGTAGAATGGGACCGCCACCCGAAAGTGAATACGCTGTAGAGCCGGTTGGTGTGGCGACAATAACGCCATCAGAGCGTTGCGAGAAGACAAACTGATCATCCACGTACAGCTCAAATTCGATCATGTGTGCCACTTTGTCTGAGTGGAGCACAATCTCGTTCACCGCCACACCTTGTTGCTTGATTGATTCACCTTTTACCGAGGCAGAGAGTAAAAATCGTTCTTCTCTTACATAGTCGCCTGCCAGTACATCCATCAGTGCGCTCACTGCGTCCTCTGGCGCTAAATCGGTCAAGAAGCCAAGGTTACCGCGATTCACTCCAATAACCGCCACATCATGGTCACACAAAGCGCGAGCGGCACCAAGCATATTGCCATCTCCCCCCACTACCACGGCAATGTCGGCCCACTTACCGAGTTTTTCGAGCGAGCCTGTATCGATACAACTGCCCGGTCGCACTTGGGTTGCGCAACGTTCCTCTAAACAGACCTCATACTGACTTTCGCACAAGGCACTGATAAGCGCCTCAAGCGTATGGCGAGTGCCTGTATCATTAATTTTTCCTAAAAGCGCGACGCGCTTAAATGCGGGTTGTGTCATAGGGCTTACCGCTGTCCTCAAGTCGTTAGTTAACGCTACGTGTTGCTTTAATTTTTATCAAGCGAAATAAAGGTCTTGAATCTTAATCCGACTATCCCCACATAACAACGCATACGTTCATTGGACATTTAAAGAGTATGGGTTATGAGTGATAAGCAATCGAAGCAAACAACCGAAAACTTTGAGCAACAAGCACAAGAAGCCGCTCAACAAGAAGCCGCGAAGGAAGCAGCCGAGAAAGCTGCTGAACAAGCGTTAGGTAGCGATGAGCAGCCGGAAACGCAGCAGCAAACCGCAGCGGCAGCTGACAACCAGGCGGACCGTATCGCTGAACTCGAGCTCGCGTTGACCAAGGCGGAAGCTAAAGTTAACGAACAAAAAGAGTCGGTTTTGCGGACCCAAGCTGAAATGGAAAACGTACGTCGCCGCGCAAGTCAGGATGTAGAGAAAGCACATAAATTTGCGTTAGAGAAGTTTGCCAACGAACTACTCACCAGTGTCGATAATCTCGAGCGCGCGATGCAAGCCGCCGACACCGATAATGCTGAGTTGAAAAACTTTTTAGAAGGTATCGAGCTGACTTATAAAAGCTTGACCTCAACACTCGAGAAGTTTGGTGTTAAAGCGGTAGGCGAAGAAGGCGAGGTGTTTAATCCAGACCTGCACCAAGCGATGTCGATGCAAGAGTCGGCAGAGCATAAAAATAATACCATTATTGCCGTTATGCAGAAGGGGTATGAGTTAAACGGACGTTTACTCCGCCCTGCCATGGTGATGGTGGCACGCAATAGTAACGGCGGCGTGGATACAAAAGCATAATTTGTAAGAGAAATTATGCGTTAGGGCTTGTAATTTTAGATACAGCCCCCAAATAACAGTTATCGAAATCATTAACGCTCAAACCAGAGCGGTTTGAACAGAATAGAAGTAGTGGAGATTAATTATGGGTAAAATCATCGGCATTGACTTGGGTACAACAAACTCATGTGTCGCGGTTTTAGACGGCGGCAAACCTCGTGTTATTGAAAACGGTGAAGGGGATCGTACAACCCCATCTGTCGTCGCGTTTACCGACGATGGCGAAACTTTGGTAGGTGCACCGGCGAAACGCCAAGCAGTCACTAACCCAAATAAAACCTTATTTGCGATAAAGCGTTTGATTGGTCGTCGTTTCCAAGATGATGAAGTTCAGCGCGATATCGGCATCATGCCTTATAACATTGTCAAAGCTGACAATGGCGATGCGTGGGTAGAAATCGATGGTGATAAAAAAGCGCCACCGCAAATTTCTGCTGAAGTATTGAAGAAAATGAAGAAAACTGCAGAAGAGTTCTTGGGTGAGAAAGTCACCGAAGCGGTTATCACTGTGCCTGCATACTTCAACGATGCGCAGCGTCAGGCAACAAAAGACGCTGGTAAAATCGCAGGCTTAGAAGTTAAGCGTATCATCAACGAGCCAACCGCTGCTGCACTGGCTTACGGCATGGACAAGAAGTCAGGCGACAACGTTATCGCTGTTTATGACTTAGGTGGCGGTACGTTCGATATCTCGATCATCGAAATCGATGAAGTCGAAGGCGAGCATACCTTTGAAGTACTGGCGACGAACGGTGACACGCACTTAGGTGGTGAAGACTTTGATAACCGTTTGATCAACTATTTGGTTGAGCAGTTCGAGAAAGATCAAGGCATCGATTTACGTAAAGATCCGTTGGCGATGCAACGTCTGAAAGAAGCCGCTGAAAAAGCGAAAATCGAGCTGTCTTCTGCGCAACAAACGGAAGTCAACTTGCCATATATCACGGCTGATAACACCGGCCCTAAGCACTTAGCGATCAAAGTAACACGCGCTAAATTAGAATCGTTGGTTGAAGACTTGATTAAGAAGTCGCTAGAGCCATTGAAGCAAGCGTTGGCTGATGCTGATATGTCAGTGAGCGATGTTAAAGACATCATTATGGTCGGTGGTCAAACACGTATGCCTAAAGTTCAACAGGCTGTGACTGACTTCTTTGGCAAAGAGCCTCGCCGTGACGTTAACCCTGATGAAGCGGTTGCATTGGGTGCAGCTGTTCAAGCGGGTGTTTTACAAGGCGATGTGAAAGACGTATTGCTGCTTGACGTTTGTCCGCTGTCATTAGGTATCGAAACCATGGGCGGCGTGATGACCAAGCTGATCGAGAAAAACACTACGATTCCAACGAAAGAGTCGCAAACATTCTCGACTGCTGAAGACAATCAGTCGGCTGTAACGATTCATGTGTTGCAGGGTGAGCGTAAACGTTCAAGCGATAACAAGTCGTTAGGGCAGTTTAACTTAGAAGGTATTCGTGCAGCGGCACGTGGTGTTCCGCAAATCGAAGTGACCTTTGATATCGATGCCGACGGTATCCTGCACGTGTCAGCGAAAGACAAAGACACGGGTAAAGAGCAGAAGATCACCATCAAAGCTTCATCGGGTCTTGATGAGGACGAAGTCGAAAAAATGGTTAAAGACGCGGAAGCGCACGCTGAAGATGACAAGAAGTTTGAAGAGTTAGTGCAAGCGCGTAACCAAGCGGACGGCTTAGTACACGCAACGCGTAATCAGTTGAAAGAAGTCGGTGAAGCCTTGTCAGAAGATGACAAGAAAGCTATCGAAACCGCCTGCGACGAACTTGAGCAAGCTTCAAAAGATGGCGACAAAGAGGCCATTGAAGCGAAATCTCAAGCGTTAATGGAAGCTTCACAAAAACTGATGGAAGCAGCTCAGCAACAGCAAGCACAACAAGGTGGTGCAGAAGCAGGTGCAGAGCAAGCGCAGTCATCTAAAGATGACGACGTTGTTGACGCTGAGTTTGAGGAAGTGAAAGACGACGATAAGAAGTAAGCTTAACTAGGCAACTTCGATATCAACACGGGTGTTGCCGAAAGGTAATGCCCGTGTATTTATTTTAGACAGGTGTTAAATCACAAAAGAAGATTACGATTATGGCGCAGGATTATTATCAGATTTTAGGTGTTGGCAAAGACGCCGATGAGAGAGATATTAAGAAAGCCTACAAGCGGATGGCGATGAAATATCACCCCGACCGCACAAAAGGTGATAAGGAACTAGAAGCCAAGTTTAAAGAAATTAAACAGGCTTACGAAGTGTTATCGGATCCACAAAAACGCCAGATGTATGATCAATATGGGCACGAAGCGTTTCAACAGGCGCGCCAAGGTGGCGGGGCTGGCGCCGGTGGTTTCGGTGGCGGTGGTGCCGATTTTGCTGATATCTTTGGCGATGTATTTGGTGATATTTTTGGTGGCGGCCGCCGCCAGCAAGCGCGTCCTCAGCGCGGTGCGGACTTACGTTACAACCTAGAAATGTCGCTAGAAGATGCGGTGAAGGGCAAAGAAGTCGAATTGCAGATTCCGACCATGGTCGAGTGTGGTGACTGCGATGGTTCAGGTGCGAAAAAAGGCACACGACCAGAAACCTGTGGTCACTGTCACGGCTCTGGTCAGATTCAAATGCGTCAGGGCTTCTTTGCTGTGCAGCAGGCGTGTCCGCATTGCCGTGGTACGGGATCTATCATCAAAGACCCATGTAATACCTGCCATGGTCAGGGTCGCGTTGAAAAAACCAAAAAGCTATCGGTTAAAATTCCTGCAGGCGTGGATACCGGTGATCGTATTCGTTTAGCGAACGAAGGTGAAGCTGGAGAAAAAGGTGCGCCAGCAGGCGACTTATACGTTCAGGTGCATGTACGTGAACATCCTATTTTTGCGCGGGATGGTAACAATTTATATTGCGAAGTACCGGTGAGCTTTACCAAAGCGGCACTGGGTGGCGAAATTGAGGTTCCGACCTTAGAAGGTAAGGTCAAACTGAAAGTGCCTAAAGAGACTCAAACGGGCAAACATTTCCGCTTACGTGGTAAGGGCGTTAAGTCAGTTCGTACGGGGGCTGTCGGCGATCTGATTTGTAAAGTGGTTATCGAAACGCCGGTCAATTTATCCTCACGTCAACGTGAGTTGCTCGATGAACTTGAGAGTTCGATGGGGCAAGGTGATGAAGCGGCCAAGTTCAGACCGAAAGAAAAAGGCTTCTTTGACGGTGTTAAACAATTTTTTGATGACTTGCGTAGCTAAGGCTAATATCGTTAGTAAGTAGTATCAATTGTTTTGCCCTAAGGAGGCATTATGCGGGCTTGGAAAATAGCGGCTTTGACACTTGCGACTGTTGCAGTTGTCAGTTGTTCAAAGTCGCCCACAGGGCGTTCTCAGTTAGCTTTTTTACCTGAAGGTCAGCTAAACCAGATGGGTGAGCAGTCTTATGAACAGATGAAAGCCGAGACGCCAATTAGTGACGACCCTGCTATCAATGCGTATGTCCAGTGTGTCAGTCATGCATTGATTGATGTGTTACCTGAGCCTTATAGCAAGGCTGATTGGGAAATCACTGTATTCGATCAAGATACCGTAAATGCCTTCGCGTTGCCGGGTAACAACATCGGCGTTTATCGTGGGTTATTAGATGTTGCAGAAAACCAACATCAGTTGGCCGCCGTGATTGGTCATGAGATTGGTCACGTGATTGCGCAACATAGTAATGAGCGGGTATCGAGCAATATGGCTGTTGGTGCAGGCTTGCAACTCGGCGCCATTTTTGCCAATCAAGAGCTGGAGAGCGAAAACGCAGCGTTACTGATGAGTGCACTGGGGATTGGTGCGCAAGTAGGTATTTTGTTGCCTTACAGTCGAACGCATGAGTCTGAAGCCGACCAGTTGGGACTCGACTATATGGCGGATGCAGGTTTTAAACCGATTGAAGCCGCTGATCTGTGGCGTAACATGGCTAAGCAATCGAAAGGCGCTCCGCCAGAATTACTATCAACGCACCCATCACCGCAAACGCGGATTGATGCCATAGAAGATTATGCGCCGAGCCTAAGCGCGCGAGTACAACAAGCCCATCAACAAGGTCACAACCCGACTTGTGAGAAGCCTTCTTCGTGATTGATAAGACCAAGCCAAATTCGCTTTGGCTTGGTCTTTTAGTTATATGCTAGTCAAAAATTTTCTTTCGCTGGCCGACTGATTAGCGCTAGATTATCCGCATTTTTCTCAACGCGGACGTTCTATGTTTAAATTCTGGTTTAATATTCCATTTTGGCAACGCGTACTGGGTGCATTTGTTTTAGGTGCGTTGATAGGTGCATTGTTTCCAGAGGTTGGACAAGCACTTAAGCCGTTGGGCGACCTGTTTATTCGTGCAATCAAGATGCTGGTGGCACCGCTTATATTTTGCGCCATCGTCAGTGCAATTACCGATTTAAACGATGGCCAAAAGCTAGGACGTTTAGGGGCTAAAACGATTGGCATGTTCATGCTGACGGCCATTATCGCCAGCGCTATCGGCCTGACTCTGGGTACGCTTATCGATATGAGCCCGGCTCAAGCGCTCACCGCAACAGAACAAACCGAAAAAGTCATTCCGAGCGTCTCACAAGTACTACTTAACTTTGTACCAACTAATCCATTTGCTGCGCTAAGTGAAGGCAATGTGCTTCAAATTGTTGTTTTTGCAGCGATCATCGGTGTTGCAATACAGAAGTTGGGCGAACCTGCCGAACCGGTACGTCGAGTGATTAAATCGGGTGCTGAGTTGATGTACCAGGTCACTCGCATGGTCTTACAACTTACACCGCTTGGCGTTTTAGGCTTAATGGCGTGGGTGATCGGTGAATACGGCATTGCAAGTTTATTGCCTTTGGCCAAATTCGTTGGCGTGATCTATTTAGCGGTGCTGATCCACATTGTGGTGGTTTACGGTGGCTTTATCCGCACCATGGGAGGCATGAGTACTTGGCAATTTTTCCGAGCCGTGTTTGATGCACAAGTCGTTGCCTTTACAACCTGTAGTTCATTTGGTTCCTTGCCGGCGGCACACCGTGCCGTCACTGAACGCTTGGGCGTGTCGAAAGATTACGCGAGTTTTGTGTTGCCACTCGGAGCCACTATTAATATGGACGGTTGTGGCGGAATTTATCCCGCCGTGGCAAGCATTTTTATTGCTAACCTGTATGGCATTCCGCTCGATTGGATGGACTATGGCTTAATCATGATGACAGCGACCTTGGCGTCGGTTGGAACAGCGGGGGTACCGGGTACTGCATTAGTGATGTTAACGGTCACGTTAAATGCCGTTGGCTTACCGCTCGAGGGAATCGCTTTTATTGCCGCAATTGACCGCATCATCGACATGGCGCGCACCATGACTAATGTCACCGGCGATATGATGGTGGCACGCGTAGTTGCGCGTAGCGAAAACTTATTGCAGGATAACAGCACTTATAAGGAAGCTAGAGAAAGCGCATGAAATTAGGTGTATTGGGCGCCAGTGGGCGTATGGGACAACAAATTATTAAATATGCCGAGGCTTATGGTTTTGATGTGTCGCATGCTTTCGTAAGCAAGCAGAGTCGTTCGCTCGGTAGCCCCGTGGGTGAAACTCACTTTCGTCATGTAGCAGAGGCGAGTGATGCGCCTGACGTATTAATTGACTTTAGCCTACCCAACGCGCTGGAAGAAAACTTGGCTTATGCACAAACCCATCAATGCCCGATTGTCGTTTGCACCACCGGACTCGATGCCGCGCAACAGCACCTACTTCAGGATACAGCGCAGAAAGTAGCCACACTACATGCGCGTAACACCAGTTTGGGTGTGGCACTGATGGAGCAACTAACGCGCATCGCAGCAGGCGCGTTTAAAGACGCAGATATCGAAATTTTCGAAGCGCACCATCGACACAAAAAGGATGGGCCATCAGGCACTGCTTTAGCACTAGGCGAGGCGGCAGCACTCGGTAGAAAAGTTAGGTTTGAGATCGTTAATGATGGCATTCGGGGTGATGGTGAGCGTAGCGAACAGGGTATAGGATTCAGTGTATTACGCGCTGCCGATATTGTCGGTGAGCATCAAGTTTGGTTGGCGCAAGCTGGAGAGCGTATCGAATTGTCACACCGCGTGAGTGACCGTCGCATTTTTGCTGAGGGCGCGTTGCGCGCGGCAAAGTGGCTAACGGCTCAGGCGCCAGGCGAGTGCTATCGAATGGCTGATGTGCTGGATTTAAAAAAGCAACTTGCGCAACTGTTTGATTAAAAACAGCGCTGGACGCTACGTAAAAAAAGACGTACAATACGGTCAATTTGCCTGATGTTAGTCATCTGCTAATTTCAGTGAGCAAAGAACGCGCGGTAAGGACCTTAAACGGGGAAGTCAACTTTGTATTGATTCACCCGTTTTTTTATGTACGGAGGTTGCCCTTGAGTATTTTAGCGAGTCAATCCGCTAACCGAGCCATACTGGTGTTAGCCGACGGCACCATCTTTCATGGCACAGCGATTGGAGCCGAAGGTTCCGCTGTTGGAGAAGTCGTCTTTAACACAGCCATGACAGGCTACCAAGAAATTCTAACTGACCCCTCATACACTGAACAACTCGTCACCCTGACATACCCCCACATTGGCAATACTGGCACCAACAACGAAGATGAAGAATCCCCCGAAGTGTGGGCGAAAGGCTTGATCATTCGTGATAACGCTTTAAAAGCCAGTAGCTTTCGTAAGCAAGAGACTTTGACAGAATATTTGCAACGTCACAATGTAGTGGGTATTGCTGATATTGACACGCGTAAGCTGACGCGAATTTTGCGCGAAAAAGGTGCGCAAAATGGTTGCATTATGGCCGGAGCCATCGACGAAGAAAAAGCATTGAAATTAGCCCGCGAGTTCCCAGGTCTTAAAGGCATGGATTTGGCTAAAGTTGTGTCTTGCAAAGAAACGCATGCTTGGACCGAGGGGAGTTGGCAACTTGGCGAAGGACATACCTCACCTGCGCAAGATAAATTCCATGTCGTCGCATACGACTATGGTTGCAAACAGAATATTCTAAGACTGCTCGCGGATCGCGGCTGTCGCATCACGGTGGTCCCGGCTCAAACTTCAGCTGATGAGGTGATGGCGTTAAACCCAGACGGGGTATTCTTATCCAATGGACCGGGTGACCCAGAACCTTGCGATTACGCGATTGAAGCAATTAGAACGTTACTCGATAAAGACATCCCTATTTTTGGTATCTGTTTGGGTCACCAATTACTTGGTATCGCCAGTGGCGCTAAATCGAGCAAAATGAAGTTTGGCCACCATGGTGCAAACCATCCGGTACAAGACGTTCGCACTAAGCGCGTGATGATTACCAGTCAAAACCACGGTTTTGCGGTAGACGAAACGAGCTTGCCGGATAATATTGAGGTGACTCACGTGTCATTGTTCGATGGCACCCTGCAAGGCATGCGCAGAACCGATAAGCCCGCATTTAGCTTTCAGGGGCATCCGGAGGCGAGCCCAGGCCCACATGATGCAGATGCGCTCTTTGATCACTTTATCGAATTAATGCAAGCACGCGCTTAAACTAGTGCAGCAAAGGATAGAACGAAACTATGCCAAAACGTACTGACATAAAAAGCATTCTGATTCTTGGTGCAGGACCGATAGTCATCGGTCAAGCCTGTGAGTTTGATTACTCGGGTGCACAGGCATGTAAGGCGCTGCGCGAAGAGGGGTACCGAGTGATTTTGGTGAACTCGAACCCGGCGACGATCATGACTGACCCAGAAATGGCTGATGCAACCTATATCGAGCCGATTCACTGGGAAGTGGTCGAAAAAATTATTGAGCGTGAGCGCCCCGATGCGATTTTGCCAACCATGGGCGGTCAAACTGCACTGAACTGTGCGCTTGATCTTGATCGTCATGGTGTATTAGACCGCTTTAAAGTCGAAATGATTGGCGCCAATGCCGATGCTATCGACAAAGCGGAAAACCGTGACCGCTTCGATAAAGCGATGAAAAAGATTGGTTTAGAGACGCCGAATGCTGAAATGGCCCACAGCATGGAAGAGGCGTTTGACGTACTTGACCGTCTTGGCTTCCCATGCATTATCCGCCCATCGTTTACTATGGGGGGGAGCGGTGGTGGTATCGCTTACAACCGTGAAGAATTTGAGGAAATTTGTCGACGCGGCCTGGATTTATCGCCTACTAACGAACTACTGATTGATGAATCGCTGTTAGGTTGGAAAGAATACGAAATGGAAGTGGTCCGTGATAAAAGCGACAACTGCATTATCGTATGTACCATTGAAAACTTTGATCCAATGGGTATCCACACCGGTGATTCGATCACCGTTGCACCGGCTCAAACATTGACTGACAAAGAGTTTCAGTTGATGCGTGATGCGGCAATGGCGGTATTGCGTGAAATTGGTGTTGAGACCGGTGGTTCAAACGTACAGTTCGGCTTGAACCCTGACACCGGCCGCATGGTGATCATTGAAATGAATCCGCGCGTGTCACGTTCGTCAGCGCTCGCCTCGAAAGCAACAGGCTTCCCAATTGCGAAAGTCGCCGCCAAACTTGCGGTGGGCTATACGCTGGATGAACTCGAGAACGAAATTACCGGCGGTGTGACCCCAGCATCGTTTGAACCAGCGTTAGATTACGTTGTGACTAAGATCCCTCGTTTTAACTTTGAGAAGTTCGCTAACTGTAACGATCGCTTAACCACTCAGATGAAATCGGTGGGTGAGGTGATGGCGATTGGTCGTAACTTCCAAGAATCGATGCAAAAAGCATTGCGCGGCCTTGAACTGGGCGCCAATGGCTTTGATAGCATGGTTGATTTAAGTAGCGATGAAGCGCGCGGCAAAGTTATCCGTGAGCTGAAAGAGCCGGGTGCGGAGCGAATTTGGTACATTGGTGATGCATTCCGCTTAGGCATGACCGTGCGCGAAGTGTTTGAATTAACGCGTATTGACGAATGGTATCTGATTCAGATTGAAGAGCTTATCAAGCTTGAAGAAGAGCTGGATGCATTGGGACTTGCAGGCATGAATGAACATGTCATGCGTGCACTCAAGCGTCGCGGTTTCTCGGATGAACGTATTGCTGATGTATTGCATGTTAGCGAATCAGAGGTTCGTAAACGTCGCCACAAGCTAGGAATCCATCCCGTTTATAAACGCGTGGATACCTGTGCGGCTGAGTTTGCCTCGAGCACTGCTTATATGTACTCAAGCTATGATGATGAATGCGAAGCAGACGTCTCGGATCGCGACAAAATCATGGTGATTGGTGGCGGTCCTAATCGCATTGGCCAAGGTATCGAATTTGATTACTGCTGTGTTCATGCGGCACTGGCATTACGTGAAGATGGTTACGAAACCATCATGGTTAACTGTAACCCAGAAACCGTATCAACTGATTATGACACTTCTGACCGGTTATACTTTGAGCCGATCACCTTAGAAGATGTGTTGGAGATCGTGCGTATCGAACAGCCTAAAGGTGTTATTGTGCAATACGGTGGTCAGACGCCGCTTAAACTTGCGCGTGCGCTTGAGGCGAACGGTGTGCCGATTATTGGTACATCGCCTGATGCGATTGACCGCTCGGAAGATCGCGAACGTTTCCAAGCTGCGGTTAACCGTTTGAAGCTGAAGCAACCAGAAAACTCGACGGTTACTGGTATTTCAGAAGCGTTAACTGAAGCCAAACGTATTGGTTATCCGCTCGTTGTGCGTCCCTCATATGTACTGGGTGGTCGAGCGATGGAAATTGTCTATGATGAGCAAGACTTGACGCGTTATCTTACGGATGCGGTGAAAGTATCGAATGATGCACCGGTATTGCTCGATCGTTTCTTGGACAATGCTATCGAAGTTGATGTTGACGCTATTTGCGACGGCGAGGATGTGTTGATTGGCGGTATCATGCAGCATATCGAAGAAGCAGGTGTTCACTCCGGTGATTCAGCATGCTCACTACCACCTTACTCATTAAGTGACATCATTCAAGCACAGTTACGCGAACAAATCCGTAAGCTCGCGTTTGAGCTGAATGTAAAAGGCTTAATGAATGCCCAGTTCGCAGTTAAAGATGATGAAATTTATCTCATCGAAGTGAACCCTCGCGCAGCGCGAACCGTACCTTTTGTTTCGAAGGCGACGGGTGTACCGCTTGCTAAAGTCGCTGCCCGTGTAATGGTGGGTCAATCATTGAAACAGCAAGGTTACACGAGCGAAGTCATTCCACCTTATTATTCAGTAAAGGAAGTTGTCATTCCTTTTGCTAAGTTCCAAGGTGTTGATCCGATTCGCGGACCGGAAATGCGCTCGACTGGTGAGGTAATGGGCGTCGGTGAAAGCTTTGAAGAAGCTTACGCCAAAGCCAACCTCGGTGCAGGCGCTGCGCTTGCTAAGAAAGGTAAGGCGCTGATTTCTGTCCGTGATAGTGACAAGCGACGTTTAATGGATCTTGCACGTGGCTTGTTGGCGCTCGGGTTTAAATTGGAAGCGACCCGCGGTACTGCTAAAATGTTAGCAGAAGAGGGCATTGACTGCTCGGTAGTCAATAAACTACAAGAGGGTCGCCCGAACATCGTGGATGCGATTAAAAATGGCGAATATAGTTACATCATTAATACCGTCGAGGGCCGTCAAGCCATCGAGGATTCGGTTTATATTCGTCGCGAGGCATTGTTAAACAAAGTAATTTATACCACGACGCTGAACGCAGCATTCGCGACCGTGAAAGCGAACACGGCAGATGACCGTGCGCGTGTCAGTTCGGTACAAGAATTACATAAAAGGGTTGCATTAGTATGAACCAGATTCCAATGACGGAACGTGGCGCAGAGCAGCTGCGCCAAGAACTCAAAAGACTTAAAACAGAAGACCGTCCGCGTATTGTGGAAGCGATTGCTGATGCGCGTGAGCATGGTGATTTGAAGGAGAATGCAGAATATCACGCTGCACGGGAGCAACAGGGCTTTTGTGAAGGGCGTATTCAAGAAATCGAATCAAAGCTGTCTAATGCGCAGATTATTGATGTCACTAAAGTGCCTAACAACGGTAAAGTCATTTTTGGCTCAACCGTGACAGTGTACAACACCAAAACTGATGAAGAAGTGACTTACCAAATCGTTGGTGACGATGAGGCAGATATCAAATCTAATTTGATATCGGTTAATTCACCGATAGCTCGCGCGCTTATCGGCAAAGAAATTGACGACATTGCTACGGTTACAACGCCCAACGGTGAGGTTGAGTACGAGGTTGTCGAAGTTAAATACATTTAATCTCCTACATCGGCATCTAACAAAAACCCAGTTTTTTAAAACTGGGTTTTTTTATGCTTAGAGGTTGCAAAACACTTTGATTTTTTAGAAAGTATTAATGCTGTGTTAATAATATGTTGTGGAGGTTTCATGGAAAGAAACGCTGTATTCGCCCCAAATTACGCTTGGGGTGAGCCGACTATCAGGGAGTTGATGGAACGACTCAAGCCGATTGCTCGAACGCAAACGATTAAAGGCGTTGTAGAGTGGTTAGGTGTGAGTTATCACGATTACAAAAATTGGCGCTATCGTCAGGTCATTCCTCATAAGTTACTTATCACAAAGCTGATGAATGAAGGGATCTCGATTGACTGGCTATTCGCGCCGGGCGTCAAGCTGCTGTACCCGAAAACAACACCAGAACTCTCAGAAAGTTTGAGTTCATTGACCTGTGAACAAGATTATCGTTTTTATTGGAAAGCGATGCAGATGGTAGAGCCCACTTTGAAAAAGCATCAGTTAGAGAATTCGGAGTCGCATCGTAACGAACTATTAAATGTATATTTTTTAGCTCAGGAGGGGTGGGTTAAAACGGAGGTGGCAATGGGATGCGTGGCGCGGGCAATGAGACGTGTCTCATGCCCTGATTCACCAGCCTATGATTATAACTAGGCTCTAGGTAAACGCATCCGAGGCTCTTTGGCGGGGCGGAACAAGATCTGTGTTTTACCAATCACTTGAACTTGTTCTGCACCGGTTTCACGTACAATCGCGGCCATCATTTGCTTGCGCAACTCGCGCTCTTCCTCTGGCACTTTTACCTTAATCAGCTCGTGGTCTTCTAACGCCTGTTCGATTTCTGCAACGACACCCTCAGTTAACCCATTAGTACCGAGTAAAACGACAGGTTTGAGTGGATGTGCTTCGCCTTTTAAAAACTGTTTTTGCTTATTGGTTAACGACATATGATAATAATCCTGTAATTTAAGCTTGAATTATATGTATTGTAACGCCATCTAATGGGTACACGCTAGTTTAATCAGACAGTCTGGATAGTATTAATGGGTAAAAAGCGCAGCGTCAGCAGCCAACGTTGGTTAAAAGAACATTTCGATGATCCTTTTGTGCAAAAGGCACAGAAACGTGGATTACGTTCACGCGCCGTATTTAAGATAGAAGAAATTCAACAGCGTGATAAATTGATTAAAAAAGGGCAAACTGTTGTTGACCTGGGTGCGGCCCCTGGCGGCTGGTCGCAATACGTGGCCGATTATTTTAACGGTGACGGACAAATTATCGCTTGTGATATTTTACCGATGGACCCAATCGCAGGGGTCGATTTTTTGCAAGGTGACTTTCGTGAGCAAGCTGTTTTAGACGCACTATTGAGCCGAATTGGTGGAAAAAACGTAGATGTAGTGTTGTCTGATATGGCACCCAACATGAGCGGTAATGATAATGTCGATCAGCCAAGAGCTATGTATTTAGTGGAGTTGGCGCTAGATATGTGTCATCAAGTACTGAAACCTGGCGGTAGTTTTGCGGTCAAAGTGTTTCACGGACAGGGTTTTGAAGAGTTTCTTAAGGATGTCAGGGCGGCATTTAAAACCGTTAAGACGCGTAAGCCGAGTTCTTCGCGATCACGGTCACGCGAGGTTTACTTGGTAGCGACAGACTACAAGTTGTAGTACCCTGATATGAAAGATTGATTATTTAAATACACTAGAGGTAATAGGCTTTGAGCGATATGGCAAAAAATCTCATCTTGTGGCTCGTCATAGCCGTTGTGTTGATGAGCGTTTTTCAGAGCTTTAGCCCTGGCGAAAACGCTGGGTCTCGCATGGCGTATAGCGAGTTTCTAAAGCAGGTGGACAACGGTAATGTACGGCGCGCCGATTTTGGTGAAGATGGCCGTACCATCACGGTGATGACTCGAAATGGCCAGTCGTATAAGACAGTCATTCCAACCCAATCCGATCCTAAAATTGTGGACCAGTTAGCGGCTAAAAATGTTGAGTTCTCGGGCACGCCACCTGAAGAGCCAAGCATTCTTACCTCGATTTTCATTTCTTGGTTCCCGATGTTGTTGTTGATCGGCGTGTGGATCTTCTTTATGCGTCAAATGCAAGGCGGCGGTGGTCGCGGTGCGATGTCGTTTGGTAAGAGCAAAGCGCGTTTGATGAGCGAAGACCAAATCAAAACAACATTCCGAGATGTAGCGGGTTGTGATGAGGCAAAAGAAGAGGTCACTGAACTGGTTGATTATCTTAAAGACCCATCAAAATTTCAGCGCTTGGGCGGTAAAATTCCCAAAGGCGTATTGATGGTAGGTCCACCAGGTACAGGTAAGACGTTGCTTGCAAAAGCAATTTCTGGTGAAGCAAAAGTACCTTTCTTTAGCATCTCCGGTTCTGACTTCGTTGAGATGTTTGTGGGTGTGGGCGCTTCACGTGTTCGCGACATGTTCGAGCAAGCTAAGAAATCGGCTCCTTGTATCATCTTTATTGATGAAATCGATGCGGTAGGTCGTCAGCGCGGCGCAGGTCTGGGCGGTGGTCACGACGAGCGTGAGCAAACACTTAACCAAATGCTCGTTGAAATGGATGGCTTTGAAGGTAACGAGGGCATTATCGTTATTGCAGCAACTAACCGTCCTGATGTGCTCGATCCTGCGTTATTACGTCCAGGTCGGTTTGACCGTCAAGTTATGGTGGGCTTACCAGACGTGCGTGGACGTGAGCAGATTATTAAAGTTCACATGCGTAAAGTCCCGTTAGGTGACGACGTGCGTGCAGACTTGATAGCTCGCGGTACGCCTGGCTTTTCGGGTGCTGACTTAGCCAATTTAGTTAACGAAGCTGCACTTTTCGCCGCACGAGGCAACAAACGCGTTGTTTCGATGGAAGAGTTTGATAAAGCGAAAGATAAGATCATGATGGGCGCAGAGCGACGTTCGATGGTGATGACGGATGATGAGAAAGCGATGACCGCCTATCACGAAGCAGGTCATGCAATCGTTGGTCGTTTGGTACCCGAGCATGATCCGGTTTATAAAGTGTCGATTATTCCGCGAGGGCGTGCTTTAGGCGTTACGATGTACTTGCCCGAGCAAGATCGTGTCAGTCACTCTAAGCAACATCTAGAGAGCATGATCTCGAGCTTGTTTGGTGGCCGTCTCGCAGAGCAAATTATTTATGGTGTGGATAAAGTTACCACTGGTGCTTCGAATGACATTGAACGTGCAACAGAAATCGCGCGTAAAATGGTTACGCAATGGGGCTTGTCAGAAAAAATGGGTCCTTTGCTTTATGCCGAAGACGAAAATGAGGTCTTCTTAGGGCGCCAAGTCACCCAGCATAAACATATGTCCGACGATACAGCGCGTGCCATTGATGAAGAAGTTAAATCAGTTATTGATCAAAATTATCAACGTGCTAAGAAAATCTTAGAGGAAAATGTTGATATTTTACACGCGATGAAAGATGCCTTGGTGAAATACGAGACCATCGATGCAGAGCAGATTGATGACTTGATGAACCGTCGTGATGTGCGTCCACCTAAAGGTTGGGACGACCAAGACGACAATGGCAATGGTACCAGCGGAGGCACTGCCGAGAAATCTGAGCAGGAAGAGCGACCGGAGCGTCCTATTAATGTGGACAAGCCCGGCGACGCCACGTCGTAACAATTAAGCAGTAAAAAGCCACCAATTGGGTGGCTTTTTTTTGTCAGTAGCTTGAGAATAAATAATGCGAGGAATAGACCATGGGTAAGCTTGCTCGACCGCTGAGTGTAATGGGTATTTTGAACATTACACCAGACTCGTTTAGTGATGGTGGCCATTACAATAATGTTGATGATGCACTACGACGTGCTGAGTCGATGATCGAGGCTGGCGCTACTTGGCTGGATATTGGCGGCGAGTCGACACGGCCTGGCGCGGAGGCAGTTGCTGAAGCTGAAGAACTCGACCGCGTAATTCCAGTGCTGAAGGCTATTAAACAACGGTTGGATGTGAAGGTATCTGTCGACACCGTCAAGCCGACGGTTATGAGCGCGGCTATCGAAACAGGCGTAGACATGATCAATGATGTTAATGCGTTGCGTGAACCAGGTGCTATTGAAGCGGTGGCGGCGAGTAATGTCGAAGTGTGTTTAATGCACATGCAAGGTGAACCTCGCACCATGCAGCATGATCCGCGCTACGAAGACGTTGTGTGCGAAGTTAAAACATTTCTTGAAGATCGCATTCAGCAATGTGAACGAGGCGGTATTGAACCGAGTCGAATTTGGCTCGACCCAGGCTTTGGTTTCGGCAAGTCGCAACGACATAATTATCAAATGTTGCAACGGCTACAAGCCTTTCATGAATTACGTTGCCCACTGCTCATTGGTGTATCACGTAAATCTATGATTGGACACGTGACAGGCAAAACTGTTGATGAACGCTTGTCAGGAAGTATTGCAGCGGCCACAATAGCGGCCTATAAAGGTGCGCGCATGATTCGTGTGCATGATGTGGCAGAAACAGTCGATGCGATGCGTATCGTATCAGCAACGCTGGAAGGAGATTTTTTGTGACAGAAAGGAAATACTTTGGTACGGATGGTGTGCGTGGCTTAGTGGGACAACATCCCATAACGCCTGAGTTTGCTGTAAAACTTGGCTGGGCTGCGGGTAAAGTGCTGGCGGCCAAAGGCACACGTAAAGTACTAGTGGGTAAGGATACCCGAATTAGTGGTTATATGCTTGAGTCAGCGCTCGAGGCCGGGTTGTCAGCTGCCGGGGTTAATGTTGATTTTCTTGGGCCGATGCCGACGCCTGGTATCGCCTATCTGACACGTACCTTTCGGGCAGCCGCTGGTATTGTTATCAGCGCGTCTCATAATCCGTATTATGATAACGGCATCAAGTTTTTTGCAGACAACGGACACAAACTACCTGACCAAGTCGAATTGGATATCGAGTCCTTAATTGATGAACCAATGGATTGCGTCGCGTCCGAACATTTGGGTCGAGCGAATCGTATTAATGACGCGGCAGGGCGTTATATCGAGTTTTGCAAAAGCGTATTCCCAAGCCACCTATCGCTGACTGGCATGCATATTGTCGTCGATTGTGCAAATGGCGCGACTTACCATATTGCACCCAATGTATTTCGCGAACTGGGCGCCAAAGTCACTGAAGTGGGTACCCGTCCTGACGGACTCAATATCAACGAAGGCTGTGGTGCAACACATTTAGATAGCTTGCAACAAGAAGTATTGAAGCAAAAGGCCGATATTGGTATCGCCTTGGATGGCGATGGCGACCGTATCATGATGGTGAGTGATAAAGGCCGTATTCTTGATGGTGACGAAATACTGTACGTGCTGATGACTAACGCATCGCGTATGGGCACGTTAAAGGGCGGAGTGGTTGGCACTTTAATGAGTAACTTTGCGTTAGAGCAAGCCTGTGAATCGCTTAACATTCCTTTTATTCGAGCCAAAGTGGGCGATCGTTACGTCATTGAGCAACTGAAAGAACACGACTGGGCGCTTGGTGGCGAGAATTCGGGGCATATCATCAATCGTAATTTTCATACTACGGGTGATGGCATCTTAGCGGGTCTACAAGTGTTAGCGGCCATGGTGGCCGAAGAGCGCGATATTGAATCGCTGCTGGAAGGCTTTAAAAAGCTACCTCAAACGCTCGTTAACGTTCGTTATACACCGGGTGCTGATCCGCTCGAAACCGAACAAGTGAAAGCCGTCGTAGCCGAAGTGGAAGCAGCGCTTGCCGGTAATGGACGTGTTTTATTGCGTAAGTCTGGTACTGAGCCAGTGATTCGGGTCATGGTTGAAGGTGCTGATAAACGCATTGTTAAGACGTTTGCACAACAAATTGCCCATGAGGTCGAAGCGGCTACAAATTAGGCAGTCAGTGCGCGGGAATGAAATTGGTACTTGTAACTTTGGTTCGCATCAGCTAATATTCCCGCGCCTTAAAGAGAGGAGCTTCAATGTCTAACGCATCACTGGTTATTGCCAATTGGAAAATGAACGGTAACCGAGCACTTACTCGCACAATGAGTGAAGTTCTGCGTGACAATCAAGCCGACTTTAACGGTGTGAAGGTAGTCATTTGTCCACCTTTTACGTTACTTGCCGAAATGGCGGGGCACATCTATTACGATGAAATAGCGTTAGGTGCACAAAATGTGAGCGAGCATGAAAGTGGCGCTCATACCGGTGAAATATCGGTAGCTATGCTGCAAGAATTAGGCGTTGAATATGTATTACTCGGGCACTCCGAGCGTCGCGCCGAGCAGCAAGAAAGCGATCAAGTTGTAGCGGCGAAAGCTGCGGCTGTTACGCAAGCAGGTTTGACCGCGGTCGTATGCGTAGGCGAAGATAAATCGCAACGTGAAGCTGATAAAACATGGTCAGTGATTAAAGCGCAGCTTGAAAACAGCTTGGCTAGCTTAAGTGCTAAACAAATGGCGCGTGTGGTGGTTGCCTATGAGCCTGTTTGGGCGATTGGGACAGGCGAAACTGCATCACCAGCACAAGCGCAAGAAGTACATGCAAAAATTCGTGGTTGGTTAGTGGAAAACTACCAACAAGTAGGGGCGAAGGTTCCACTTTTATACGGTGGTTCAGTGAAAGCAAATAACGCTGAATCATTGTTTTCAGAAGCAGATATAAATGGTGGCTTGATTGGTGGCGCTAGCCTTAAAGGCGATGAGTTCAGTGCAATCTGTCGGGCAGCCAAGGGATAGAGTTTATGTTTGAAGTATTAATGGTGATGTTTCTTATTGTAGCCATTGTTCTTGTTGGCTTCATCATGATACAGCAGGGTAAAGGCGCGGATATGGGTGCCTCATTCGGCTCAGGTGCATCAAACACGGTGTTTGGTTCATCGGGTTCAGGTAACTTTTTGAGTCGTACTACTGCAATTTTGGCTGTTATCTTTTTTGTTTTGGCGTTGATTTTAGGTAATTTATCAACTGCAACCTCTGATACTGCAGAAGATTTCTCTGACTTGAGCGCGCCAGAGCAGCAAACACCGCCTGTTGAAGAGCAGGACGGGCAGCAGGTTCCGCCGACAAACTAATTTTAGTTGAGTTGGCATAGGGTTTACGCGGATGTGGTGGAATTGGTAGACACGCTATCTTGAGGGGGTAGTGCTTTCGGGCGTGCGGGTTCAAGTCCCGCCATCCGCACCAATATTAATCGCACTCAGTGCTTGAAATGAGTGCAAAAATCCCTATAATATCAAGCAAGTTTCGGACGCGGGGTGGAGCAGTCTGGTAGCTCGTCGGGCTCATAACCCGAAGGTCGTAGGTTCAAATCCTGCCCCCGCAACCAATTTCGAATGCTCTAGTTGAGTGTTTGAAATAGACAAAGGGTCCAGTGTTTAAAAAGCCCCGCAGAAGCTCGGGGCTTTTTGCTATGTGGCCTTAGCTATCTTAAGGATAGTCACAACACTGGGCGCTCGCGCCCTTTTTTTGTTTTAGGAGGCAATTTGGCACGTATAGAAGAGCGTTTATCGGACATGCTTCGCCCAGCTGTAGAGGCTTTGGGATTTGAATTATGGGGCGTCGAATTTGTTCGTGCGGGCAAGTTTTCAACGTTACGTATCTACATTGATAAAGAAGAAGGTATCAGTGTTGATGACTGTGCCGATGTCAGTTATCAAGTCAGCTCGGTACTCGATGTAGAAGATCCGATTAATACGGAATATAACCTGGAAGTTTCTTCTCCGGGGATGGAACGTCCGTTCTTCTCGATTGCACAAATGCAGCCTTATATTGGTGAAACGGTAGCGTTCGAGCTAACCGTAGCAAAGCAAAATAAACGGAAGTTTCAAGCGGTTCTGGAAGGAATTGAAGATGACCAACTGCAACTCAGCGTTGGTCAAGAGTCGTTGACGGTGGGCATGCACGAAATAAAGAAGGCCCACTTAGTACCGTCATTTGATTAACGATTTGCGTTGGTGAGGCAGAATCATGAGTAAAGAAATCCTGTTGGTAGCTGAGGCTGTTTCCAACGAGAAGGCAGTACCTCGAGAGAAAATTTTTGAAGCGTTAGAATCAGCGTTAGCACATGCAACTAAAAAGAAGTATGACGGTGATATTGACGTACGTATTGATATTGACCGTGCTACCGGTGAATTTGATACGTTCCGTCGTTGGTTAGTTGTTGAAGATACGGATACTGGATTAGAAAATCCATATCGTGAAATTAGCTTGTCTGCGGCACAATATGAAAACCCAGAGTTACAACTGGGCGATTATGTAGAAGAGCAAATCGAGTCGATTCAGTTTGATCGCATCACTACACAAACCGCCAAGCAAGTAATTGTACAGAAAGTGCGTGAAGCTGAGCGTGCGCAAGTGGTTGACGAGTATCGCGACCAAGTTGGTGAGCTGGTTACGGGCACGGTCAAACGTGCTAACCGTGAACATGTTATCCTAGACTTAGGTAACAATGCTGAGGCGATTGTGTATCGTGAAGAAATGTTGCCGCGCGAATCTGTGCGCCCGGGTGACCGAGTACGTGGTTTGCTTTACGATGTGCGCCCAGAAGCGCGTGGTGCGCAGTTGTTCGTTACACGTTCACGTCCGGAATTCTTGATGGAACTGTTCCGTATCGAAGTACCGGAAATTGGCGAGGAAATGATCGAGCTTAAAGGCGCTGCTCGCGATCCGGGATCACGTGCTAAAATTGCTGTGAAAAGCAATGACCGTCGCATTGACCCCGTGGGCGCATGTGTAGGTATGCGCGGTGCACGTGTTCAAGCAGTATCAGGTGAGCTCGGTGGTGAACGTGTTGATATCGTTCTTTGGGATGATAACCCTGCACAATTCGTTATTAACGCAATGGCGCCTGCAGAAGTGGCTTCAATCGTAGTCGATGAAGATGCCCACACCATGGATATCGCTGTTGCAGCTGATAACCTAGCGCAAGCGATTGGTAAAAGCGGACAGAATGTACGTTTAGCAAGCCAGCTGAGTGGTTGGACACTCAACGTAATGACCGTTGATGATTTCAACGAGAAAAACGAAGCGGAAACTAATCGTTTATTAAACTTATTTATTACCAGTCTCGATATCGACGAAGATTTCGCTGCGGTACTTGTAGACGAAGGTTTCTCTTCACTCGAGGAAGTGGCTTACGTTCCTGTAGCCGAGTTCCTTGAAATTGAAGGGATGGATGAAGATATTGTTGAAGAATTACGTGGACGCGCACGTGCTTATTTAACAACTAAAGCACTGGCTGACGAAGAGTCTCTTGAGTCAGCAGAGCCGGACGAATCATTACTTGGGCTTGAAGGAATGGACCGCCACTTGGCGTACGTTCTTGCCAGTCGCGGTGTGACCTCATTGGAGGAGCTCGCGGAGCAAGGCATTGATGACTTAGCCGGAATCGAAGAGCTGGATGAACAGCAAGCTGGCGACTTAATCATGAAAGCCCGCAATATTTGCTGGTTCAGCGAATAACCACGATCAGCGGAGGTACAACAGACTATGGAAGAAGTAACGCTCGAAAAGCTGGCCAAAGATGTCGGTACAACAGTTGATCGTCTGATTCAGCAGTTTGCTGAAGCGGGCATTAAAAAAACGCCTGATGATGGCGTGACAGAAGATGAGAAACAAAAACTATTGGCACATTTGAATAAGCAGCATGGCGGCGGTGGCTCATCTGAGCCCAGCAAAATGACCCTTAAGCGTAAAACTAAGAGTACGCTGAGTGTCGGTGGTGGTCGTGATGCCAAATCAGTACAAGTCGAAGTGCGCAAAAAGCGTACATATGTAAAACGTTCAGCTGCTGAAGAGCAAGAGCGCGAAGAGCAAGAGCGTCTTGCCGCAGAGAAGGAAGCGGAAGAGGCGAAGCGTCGCGAAGAAGAAGCCAAAGCCAAGGCGGAAGAAGAAAAACGCCAACAAGCGGAGGCTGAAGCCAAAGCTAAAGCAGCACGCGAGGCTGAAGAAAAAGAGAAAGCGGCTCGTAAAGAGAAAGAAAAAGCTAAACAGAAAGCGGAAGCAGAACGTCGTGCGGCAATGACGCCGGAGGAACGTGAAGCGGCCGATAAAGCCAAGCAAGAAGCAGATAAACTACGTATGCAGCAAGAAGAAGAAGCGCGCAAAAAAGCTGAGAAAGAAGCTGAAAAGCAAGCGGAAGAAGCACGTCGTTTAGCTGAAGAAAATGCCAAGCGTTGGGAAGAAGAAGAGAAAGAGCGTAAAAAAGCGGAACAAGAAGAAGTTCACTTTACCACCTCTTCGACTGCCCAAGAAGCTGAAGATGCTCAAGATTATGACGAAGAGCGTAAGTCACGTCGTCGTAACAAAAAGCGTCGTCGTAAAGATGAAGAAGCTGATGAGCGCACCCCGCGTCGTGAGAAACGCCGCAAAGGTGGTCGCCGTGGCTCAAGCTTGCAACAGGGCTTTAATAAGCCAGCACAACCTGTTGAGCGCGAAGTTAAAATTGGTGAGACCATCACCGTAGGCGAACTGGCAAGCCGTATGGCGGTCAAGGCGAGTGAGCTGATCAAAACCATGATGAAGATGGGCGAGATGGTGACGATTAACCAGATTCTCGACCAAGAAACAGCTGCATTAGTGGTTGAAGAGTTAGGTCACAAGCCGGTTGTTGTTAAAGACAACGCGCTTGAGGAAGAGGTGCTATCGGATCGTTCTGAAGGTGGCGAAGAAGAGCCACGCGCGCCGGTTGTTACTGTAATGGGTCACGTTGACCATGGTAAAACCTCATTGCTTGATTACATCCGTAAGGCGAAAGTTGCGTCGGGTGAGGCGGGTGGTATTACCCAGCATATTGGTGCGTATCACGTTGAGACCGACCATGGCATGATCACCTTCTTGGATACTCCAGGTCACGCGGCGTTTACTTCGATGCGTGCACGTGGTGCAGGTGCGACAGACGTTGTTATTCTTGTAGTCGCTGCTGACGATGGTGTCATGCCGCAAACCAAGGAAGCGGTGCAACACGCTAAAGCGGCCGGTGTACCTATCGTGGTTGCCATCAACAAGATGGATAAAGAAGAAGCTGACCCTGACCGTGTGAAAAACGAGCTGGCACAACATGATGTTATCCCTGAGGACTGGGGTGGTGATGTGATGTTCGTTCCTGTCTCAGCGCACAGTGGCATGGGTATTGATGAACTACTTGAAGCTATCTTGTTGCAGTCAGAAGTACTTGACTTGAAAGCAGAAAAAACAGGTATGGCATCGGGTATCGTGGTCGAATCACGCTTAGACCGTGGTCGCGGTCCCGTTGCGACAGTATTGGTACAGCGCGGCTTGCTGCGTCAGGGCGACATTGTTCTTTGTGGTCTCGAATATGGTCGTATTCGTGCGATGCGCGACGAGACAGGTAAAGAGATTAAAGAGGCGGGTCCTTCTATTCCTGTAGAGATTCTCGGTTTGTCGGGTGTCCCTCAAGCGGGTGATGAAGCAACGGTTGTTAAAGACGAGCGTAAAGCACGTGAAGTTGCTAACTACCGTCAAGGCAAATACCGTGAAGTTAAGCTTGCGAAGCAGCAGAAAGCCAAACTTGAGAATATGTTCGCCAACATGGCCGAAGGTGACGTATCTGAACTCAATATTGTATTGAAATCAGACGTACAAGGGTCGTTGGAAGCTATCTCTGACGCGCTGGTGAAGTTATCGACAGACGAAGTCAAAGTGAACATCATTGGTAGTGGCGTCGGTGGTATCACCGAAACCGATATTTCACTGGCAAGCGCATCGAACGCTATCGTTGTTGGCTTTAACGTACGTGCGGAAGCAGCTGCGAAGAAGCTGGTCGAGCAAGAAAATGTAGATTTACGCTATTACAGCGTTATCTATGACTTGATCGACGAAGTTAAGCAGGCAATGACGGGTATGTTACGCCCTGAGTTTAAACAACAAATCATCGGTCTTGCAGAAGTCCGTGATGTGTTTAAATCTCCGAAACTCGGTGCTATTGCAGGTTGTATGGTCACTGAAGGTATCGTTAAGCGTTCAGCGCCTATCCGTGTCTTGCGTGACAATGTTGTTATCTATGAAGGTGAGCTGGAATCACTACGCCGCTTTAAAGATGACGTACAAGAAGTCCGTAATGGTATGGAATGTGGTATCGGCGTTAAGAACTACAACGATGTTAAAGAAGGCGACCAGATCGAGGTGTTTGAGACTGTACAGGTCGAACGTACACTGTAAACCTCGATGGCTTGTTTTCGATTATGATAAAACCGCGGGCGTCCTGTCCGCGGTTTCAGTTTGGAAGGGTTATGGCACAAGAATTTAGTCGTACAGAACGTGTTCGCCATCAGCTACAGCGCGAAATCGCGATGATTTTGCAACGCGAAGTAAAAGACCCGCGTGTCAGCATGGTGACTGTATCTGATGTTGAAGTCTCGCGGGACTTGGCGTATGCCAAAGTTTTCGTCACCTTTTTGCATGATGACGATGACCAGGTCAAAGCCGGTCTTAAAGTATTAAACCAAGCGGCAGGCTTTATTCGCTCATTGTTAGGCAAACGCATCAAAGCGCGTGTGGTTCCAGAACTTAAGTTTCAGCACGATGGCTCGCTTAACGAGGGCATTCGAATGAGTCGTTTGGTGGATGAAGCGCGTAAGCGGGATAAGAACGGATCTGAGGGTGAATAAATGGGTCAGGCACGTCCGCGTAAGGGTCGGCCAATAAACGGCGTACTGTTACTCGATAAACCCAAAGAAATGACATCTAACCGTGCAATCCAAGTGATTAAACGGTTATACGAAGCACAGAAAGTCGGCCATACCGGTGCGCTTGATCCGCTAGCTACCGGGTTATTGCCGGTTTGCCTCGGCGAAGCGACTAAGTTTTCGCAGTATTTGTTAGATGCGGATAAAGCCTATCGGGTTGAGGCGCAACTTGGTGTTCGCACCAGCACCAGTGACGCCGAAGGCGAGGTGGTTGAACAAAACCCGGTTCAGGTGTCCGATGCGCAGTTGGATGAAATCATCGAACAATTTATCGGTGAACAAACTCAGACTCCGTCCATCTATTCGGCGCTGAAGTACGAAGGTAAGCCACTTTATTATTACGCTCGGCGGGGTATTGAAGTGCCGCGTAAAACGCGCACGATAAGTATTCATGGAATTGAGCTGCTGCATCGTGATGGTGACTTTGTGACCTTGCAAGTCGCCTGTTCAAAAGGGACTTATATTCGTACGTTAGTGGATGACATGGGTCAAGCGCTCGGCTGCGGCGCTCATGTACGCGATTTGCATCGCACCCACGTAGCGAATTTGACGGATGACCAGCAATGGTCACTTGATGCCCTTGAAACGTTGTCGGATGAACAGCGATTAGCCTGCCTTCAACCTGTTGATACCTTACTGAGTGCCTTGCCCACGCAGACGATTAGTCAGTCTGAGGCACGTGATGTCATGCACGGGCAGCCGGTGTTTAATCGTACACTGGATACAATGGCAGTGGGCGATGAATGCCGTTTGTGTGCCGAAAATAATGACGGTGAACCGGTGTTTGTGGGTGTTGTAGCGCTACGTAAAGATGGCAAACTGTGGCCCAAGCGTGTGCTTGCACTGGAATATTGCGGTTTTCAGTTGTCCGATTTGAAATAGTCATTGAAATATTCGCTGAGCGCCTTATAATACGCGCTCTCTCCGCTGCTGAATTAGTGATCGGAAGCGGGTCATTTAAAACTTAAGGAGTTATTATGTCACTAACTGTTGAGCAAAAAGCAGAAATCGTAAAAGAATTTGGTCAAGGCGAGAACGATACGGGTTCTCCTGAAGTGCAAATCGCTTTGTTGACTAAAAACTTGGCGGAATTGCAAGGCCACTTTAAAGCGCACAAGAAAGACCACCACTCACGTCGTGGATTGTTGCGTATGGTAAGTCAGCGTCGTAAATTGCTAGATTACCTTAAAAAGAAAGATCAAAGCCGTTATGTCGCGGTTGTTGAAAAGCTTGGCATCCGTCGCTAAGTCAAAAGATTTCGAAAAAAGGGCCCTTTGGGGCCCTTTTTTTATGCTTATTTTTTGTTAAGGGGTCTTAATTCTGTCATCTATGCCTTATACTATGTGACGATTGAAAATAGATAGAAAACGAACACCAATCCGGGTGTTCACATTCAGTTAGGTAAAGGAAAGCAAAACGTGAATCCAATAACTAAACAATTTCAGTATGGTCAACACACAGTTACATTGGAAACGGGCGTTGTAGCTCGTCAAGCGACTGCGGCTGTCATGGCCAGCATGGACGATACAACCGTACTTGTCAGCGTAGTAGCTAAGAAAGAAGCGCGTGAAGGACAAGACTTTTTCCCGCTAACGGTTAACTATCAAGAAAAGACCTATGCAGCGGGTAAAATCCCAGGTGGTTTCTTTAAACGTGAAGGCCGTCCTAGCGAAAACGAGACATTGACATCACGTCTGATCGATCGCCCGATTCGTCCATTGTTCCCTGAAGGGTTCATGAACGAAGTACAAGTGGTCGCTACCGTTGTTTCGGTAAACCCACAAGTAAGCCCAGATCTCGTAGCAATGATTGGTACCTCGGCAGCACTCGCTATCTCTGGCGTGCCATTTAACGGTCCAATTGGTGCTGCACGCGTTGGTGTAATCAACGACGAATATGTACTTAACCCAACTCAAGATGAACTCGCTGAATCAAAGCTCGATTTGATGGTTGCCGGTACGCAACAAGCGGTCTTGATGGTTGAATCAGAAGCCAACCTTTTATCAGAAGACACCATGCTTGGCGCAGTGATGTTTGGTCATGAGTCGATGCAAGTTGTGGTCGATGCGATCAATGAATTTGCTCAAGAAGCGGGTAAAGAAAAATGGGATTGGCAGGCACCGCAAAAAGACGCCACTTTGGTTGAGAAAGTGAAATCACTCGCCGAAGCGGGCATTGGTGAAGCCTATCGTATTACTGACAAAGCTGAGCGCTACGGCAAGATCGCTGAAGTTAAGCAAGCGATGATTGAGCAACTCGTTGCTGAAAACGAAGAAGCCGATACTGATGAAGCGGGCAAAATCTTCCACGACGTCGAAAAAGATATCGTGCGTAGCCGCATCTTAGCGGGCGAAAAGCGTATTGACGGCCGTGACCCAGACATGGTGCGTGCTATCAGTGTAGCAACAGGCGTGTTGCCACGTACTCACGGTTCAGCCTTGTTTACGCGTGGAGAAACTCAGGCGTTAGTTACAGCGACGCTCGGCACTGACCGTGACGCGCAGATGATTGACGAATTGACTGGCACGTCAACGAGTCGTTTCTTGCTGCATTATAACTTCCCTCCTTACTGTGTGGGTGAGACCGGTATGGTCGGTGCGCCTAAACGCCGTGAGATTGGTCATGGTCGTCTTGCTAAGCGTGGTATTCAAGCGGTTATGCCGAGCCACGAAGAGTTCCCATATACCGTTCGTGTGGTGTCTGAAATCACAGAATCAAATGGTTCTAGTTCAATGGCATCAGTGTGTGGTTCTTCGTTAGCATTGATGGATGCAGGCGTTCCAATCAAGTCTTCAGTAGCGGGTATCGCTATGGGGCTTGTTAAAGAGGGCGATAAGCACGTTGTCTTGTCTGACATTTTAGGTGATGAAGATCACTTAGGTGACATGGACTTTAAAGTAGCCGGTAACAACGAAGGTATTACCGCGTTGCAGATGGATATCAAAATTGATGGTATCACTCGCGACATCATGGAAAGCGCGCTAGGCCAAGCTAAAGCAGCACGTTTGCACATCTTATCTGTGATGGATGAGGCGATTGGTGAACACCGTGATGAGCTGTCTACTTACGCACCTCGCTTCACGACCATCAAGATTGATCAAGATAAGATCAAAGACGTGATTGGTAAAGGTGGCGCGGTTATCCGTGAGTTGACTGAGTCAACCAATACCAACATTGAAATTGGTGATGACGGTACTATTAAGATCGCTGCTAGCGACCAAAATGATGCCGACGCAGCCATTAAGCGTATTAAAGAGCTGACTGCTGAAATTGAAGTAGGCAAAATCTATCAAGGTAAAGTTGCACGTATCGTGGACTTCGGTGCGTTCGTTACGGTATTACCGGGTAAAGATGGCTTGGTACACATTTCACAAATCGCTGAAGAACGTGTGAATGATGTCAATGACTACTTGAAAGTCGGTGACACAGTGCCAGTTAAAGTGCTTGAAATTGACCGTCAAGGCCGTGTTCGTTTGAGCATGAAAGAAGCGGCTGAAAAGCCCGCTGAAGCCAGCAACGAACAAGCAACCGAGCAAACTGAAGAGAAAAGCGAAGATTAATCGTTAATCTTTATTCAGTAAAAGCCCTGTTGAGCTAGCTCAACGGGGCTTTTTTTGCTCTAATGGAGTAAATTCTTAAGGGTATTTTCTATGCGATTACTTTCTTTGGCAGCGTTGCTTGCTATGACCCTAACAGGATGTGCAACCCAGCCGGCGAATCAAGCAAAGCAAGTCGCAGCACCGACACCCAATGTGGTGTTAGCTGAACCCGAGCAAGCTGAATTTCGCTATGAAATCGAGATCGCGCGTATTAATCAGATGGTTAGCGACGACTCGTTATCTGACGAAGAGTTGGCTTTCGCTTATTATCGTCGCGGAGCGCTGTATGACGCGCTCGGTTTACGCACCTTATCGCGCATGGATTTCATGCGAGCGATTGAGATTCAGCCGCGTTTAGCTGATGCTTATAACTATCTAGGTATACAGTACACCGAGTTAGGTGAGTTTGACTTTGCTTTTGAGGCACTTGATTCTGCACTTGAACTGGACCCTGACCACCCGTATGCATTGCTTAATCGCGGTATCGCTGAGTACTACGACAATCGAGTAAAGTTTGCAGTCAATGACTTCCAGCAACACCTTAACAACGATCCCAGTGACCCTTATCGCGTGATTTGGTTGTTCTTGGCGCAATATCGTGAGTCACCCAATGAAGCACTTAACGCACTTGCACGTAACCAGCAAGGCATTGACGAAGAAGATTGGGCAAATCGGATTATTGAGTTGTACTTGGGAGAACTCAGTGAGAGCGAGTTTTTGCAACAGCTTACAACCCAGTTACGAGGGGATGAAACCCTAGCCGAACGTCTGTGCGAGGCTTACTTTTACCTCGGTAAATACAGTCAGCGTCAGCAACAGTGGAGTAAAGCAGCAAATTACTTTAAGTTGGCACTAACGACCAATGTGCATGAATTTGTTGAGCATCGTTATGCTGATATTGAATTGGAGCAAACCCGCAAACAACTGCAATGAAAACCTTCTGTGTTCTAATAGTGGTCACTCTGGCGGTGACCCTTATTGCTCAAGATACTTATCCCACCTCAACACAATTGCGTTGGTCCGCGGCGCTTAAAGGAGACGCTAGTGCCCAGTTTGAAGTGGGTGAACTTTATTGGCACAAGCAACGCGCCAGTGATGCGTTAATATGGTGGCAACGTGCCGCCCAAAATGGTTCGCAAAACGCCATTAAGCAACTACAGTCCGAATTTCCGCAACACAATAGACGTTGGCTCAATATCGCTGCCAAACAAGGCGACGAGAGCGCTCAGCAGCAGTTAGCCGATTTGGCATTACACGATCCGGTGGTCGCTTGGTCAGATTGGTATGAGCGCTTTGGTGAGTCTGAACTATCCGCTCGAGCGCGCAAACTTATCGCCGCGCAAAATAAACAGTTGTGTACTATCGTTGTGCCTGTCATCGCACGTTCAAACGCGAGCAAAGCGCGTTATGTTGCACTGCTTAACGCGGTCAGTAGTACGCAAGGCGAATTCAGTGATAACCCTGTGTGCTTTGCTTGGCAGCGTAAACCCGAACAACACTGTTCAGTGGCGGATAATCAACAAGCGCAATGTGATGAGGCATACTTATCCAGCGCCGTGAGAACCATTATTTTTGCCGAGGCAGGACGCTCTTATACACGCCCTAAAGTGATGGTACTTGGACAACGAGCCGACAGTGATGTGATTAAGCATGAATGGGCACATTGGCTCGGTTTTGCTGATGAGTATGCCATGCGTATGCCGTATGCGAGAGATTTTTGCTTAGGACGCTATGCCAGCCAGCCGGTCAATATCGTGGTTACGGAAAAGCAACGCATGACAAGCGATGAATTACGGGCATTATGGCATCGACTGCCGTGGCGCGAACAGGTAAGCGATTGGCGCATGCTGGCACATCCATTGGGTGCCGACCAGTGGCAGTTGGGGTCTTCAAATAACTTAGAGCGTGTCGGATTATATGCTGCGCAGACTTGCGAGGCTGTAGCGGGACGCTTTGCATGGAAGCCTGTTGCGCAAGAAACCTTAATGGAACGCCATCAATCGGGTGTCTGGCCCGAACTATATCAGCGACTACAAAAGCCCTTTTTATTGCATGACAGCCAATTGAGCCAACATCAAGATAGGGCACAAGAACGCGAAAAACCACACCAATGAGCGTAGCTTATCCCAATTAAGCAAATAAAGGATGTTGTAAGCGATGCGAAGTACAATGAAGCTGACCGCAAGTGCTATGGCATGCGGACTGATTTGCTCGCTGGCCAAGTTAGCGAGTACAGCGGCTGCGTAGAGCGGAAATGCCTCGTAAGCATTATAATGTGCCGCCACAGCGCGCGCACCAACACCTGTGAGGCGGGATTGTTGAGCGCGCGGGTGGTGGTTGTCATAGCGGCTTTCGCGATTCTGAAAAAACACCACAGGCGCCTTAGCCAGAACCGGCAAGACACCTGCGATTAATAAACACCAAAGTAGTGTGCTCATCGTACGGTTTCACCCGCTGCTTGTAGATCGGCATGGTACGATGAACGCACTAATGGTCCACTCGCGATATGGCTAAAGCCCATCTCCACGCCTGCAACACGCAGTTCCTCGAACTCGTCAGGGTGAACGTAACGTGCGACCGGAATATGATGACGGCTTGGTTGTAGATATTGACCAATCGTCAGCATATCGCAATCATGAGCACGTAAATCGCGCATCACCTCTAAGATCTCTTCTTTAGTTTCACCTAAGCCAACCATGAGACCCGACTTCGTGCGCACATCCGGACGCGCTTCCTTGTATTTCTTCAGCAAGTCCAGTGACCACTGGTAGTTTGCGCCAGGACGCGCGGCTTTATATAAACGCGGCACTGTCTCTAAGTTGTGATTGAATACATCAGGTGCCTCATCCGATAAAATATCTAGCGCTACTTTCATACGCCCGCGGAAGTCAGGCACCAATATCTCGACTTGAATTTCCGGCGTGTATTTACGGATTTCGCGGACACAATCGGCAAAGTGTTGCGCACCACCATCACGCAAATCATCGCGATCAACAGAGGTAATAACGACATATTTCACACCCATGTCATGGATGGTCTTGCCGAGTTTTACAGCCTCTTCTGGATCAGGCGGCAACGGACGCCCATGGGCGACATCGCAGAATGGACAGCGGCGCGTACAGATATCACCCAGGATCATAAAGCTTGCTGTACCGTGATTAAAACACTCAGGTAGGTTTGGGCAAGAAGCCTCCTCACATACTGAGTGTAAACCGTGACTGCGCATGGCCTGTTTAATTTCGTCAATGCGCTGTGTGTTGGAAGGTAGCTTGACCTTCAACCACGAAGGTTTGCGCAACATCTGATCGCGTTCAGTCGGAACGATCTGAACAGGAATAAGGGCCATTTTGTCGGCATCGCGCATTTTGACGCCGGGTTCCACTCTAACTGGCTTTGACATAAGCTTCTGCAAGTCCTGTTTCCGATTGAGTATTTCGGTAGCCAACGCGACTAATAAAGCGTTGCGTTACCCTCTCTGCTGCTTCATCGAAGCTTTGCGGACCGCCTAAGTCCGCCGTTTGAATCATTTTAATGCCGGTTAACCCGCACGGGTTGATACGGCTGAAGGGCTCCATATCCATATTGACGTTAAGTGCCAAACCGTGAAAGGAGCACCCTTTACGAATCCGTAAACCGAGTGAACAGACTTTATCACCATTCACGTATACACCCGGCGCGTCGCGGCGTGGTGCGGCTTCAATATCGTAATCTTTTAATACGTCGACAATGGTATTCTCGATCTCGTTTACGAGCTGACGAACACCTAAGCTCAAGCGTCGGATATTGAGCATAAAATAAACCACCAGTTGTCCAGGGCCGTGGTAGGTCACTTGCCCACCCCGATCCACAGGAACGACAGGAATATCACCTGGCGCAAGTAAGTGTTCCTCTTTACCTGCTTGGCCTTGCGTAAACACCGGTGAGTGCTCGACAATCCAAAGTTCGTCTGGCGTCGAATCATCGCGTGTGTCGGTGAATGATTGCATGGCACGCCAGATAGGCTCATATGCCTGACGACCTAAGTCGCGAATAATAATTTTATCCATCATCGGCCTATTATAACGAGATGCGATTGTGGCGGCTAGCGTTGCGTTATTACGAGCAGTTATAGCACATAGCGGACATCATCGATGTCGGCGAGCGAACGATAGAGGGTTTCGATATGTTCTTGGCTCTCGACACGAACAGACACCGACACAGAATGGTAATTACCTTTACTACTCGGCTTCACCGAAGGACTATAGTCCCCCGGTGCGTGCTGCTGTAATACTTCAACGACTTGATCAGGAAGCGTAGCAGTGGCTACGCCCATCACTTTAAAAGTAAAGTGACATGGAAAGTCGACTAGCTGATCAAAACGTGTTTTTTGCATATTGATTGCTTATTCCTCAGAGAACTTACGTTTAATATAGTCCATTGCTTGTTTGAAGAAACCGCCTTCCTCGACACTTTGTAAAGTAACGAGCGGGAACGATGCGACATCTTCGCCCTCAAGCTGAAGGTAAACGGTGCCGACATGCTCGCCTTTCTGCAATGGCGCTTCTAACTCTTGATTGAGTTCAAAATTAGCTTTCAATTTATCGCGTTGGCCACGCGGTAATGTGATAACCACATCTTCACTAATACCTAACTCAACTTGATCTTTATCACCCCCCCAGATGCGCTGAGATACGAAGCTCTCACCCGCCTCATAAGCAGTGACGGTTTCATAGTAACGGAAGCCGTAGTTAAGCAATTTTTTGCTTTCAATCTTACGCGCTTGTTCGCTGCTCGTGCCGATAACCACTGAAATAAGTCGTGTATCGCCCTCAACCGCTGAGGTGACCAAACTATAACCTGCTTCACTGGTGTGACCGGTTTTAATGCCATCGACATTCATGCTTCGGTCCCACAGCAGGGCATTACGGTTATATTGCTTAATGTTGTTATAAGTATAAGACTTTTGCGCGTATATTTCATACTCTTCTGGCGTCTCATTAATTAACGCACTGGCCAACTTACTCATATCGCGTGCCGATACATATTGTTCTGGATCGGGCAGACCATGACTGTTGGCAAAATGACTATGAGTCATGCCGATTTCTTGGGCATAAGTGTTCATCAAGTCAGCAAAAGCACCCTCGCTGCCGGCAATGTATTCTGCCATCGCAACACAGGCATCGTTACCCGATGAAATGATGATGCCGTGATTGAGGTCTGATACGCTGACTTCGGTACCCACCTCAATGAACATCTTTGATGATTCAGGAAAGTTCTTCGCCCATGCGTTCTCGCTGATGGTGACCATGTCTGAATTGTTAATACGACCGGCCTGGATTTCCTTGCCGATAATATAGCTCGTCATCATCTTAGTCAGACTTGCAGGCGGCAAGCTCTCATCGGCGTTCCCCTCAGCAAGTACTTTACCTGTTTTATGGTCAATAAGAATGTACGCTTTAGCATTGACCTGGGGTGGGTTTGGCACAAGCGACTGAGCACTTGCAACACCAAAGGAAAACACAGCAACGAGTGTAACGAGTGGTTTTATCATCTTTTTAGCTATCTTCATGGTTATCGCTTTAACATCTTTTGTAATGTGGATTATATCAATTTTGACGGTTCGAGTCAGTTGCTTCCGCAGTATTCGCGGTAATTTTAACTCTAAATGCGTTAGGAAAACCTTCCGTTCTCACCTGCTGCAGCCATTTATTGGCTTCAACTTGAGGCAGGGGCCCTAAAAGTAACTTATGTAGACTCTCTTTTGACTGAGTAGTTGCATGAGATTGCCAACTTTCGGGCAATTGTTCACGCAATGACGCGATTTTCTCGGCATCTTCACTGGCGAATAGCTGCACATAATAGCGATGTTCAACGGCAGGTGATAAAAACTCTATCGCCTCGACTTTGACGGGGGCCGTACCGTTACCGATCATGTCCAACTTGTAGGCGGCAGCAAAAGATAAGTCAATCAAGCGCTCAGAGTGAAACGGACCACGGTCATTCACCCGCACAATCACTTGCTTTTGATTATCTAAATTGGTGACGCGCACGTACGTGGGCAGCGGCAAGCGGGTATGCGCAGCGGTCATACTATACATGTCATAATATTCGCCGTTTGAGGTCAGGTGACCATGAAATTTATTGCCGTACCATGATGCAATACCACGCTCTGAATACCCTTTGGCCGTGTCCATTACATCGTAAAAAATACCGTTAACTTGATAGTCTTGATTACCTTGCCTGCTTAACGGTTCTTGAATCGGGGTCGCGCTTTGCAACTCAGCTGCAGTCGGCATGCGAGTCGGCGCGCTATCATGTGCTTGCTGATAGCGGCCTGAGGGCTGCGAAGTGCAGCCGAGTAACAACATCGTTAAGCTGGTGAGTAAGGCACCTAAACTACAGGTCGTTTTAGTCATCACTGTTTTCATAGGCCGATGCAATTTGTTCGCTCAGTTGATAGGCCACCATTGCGTAGAGTGGGCTGTGGTTGTAGCGCGTGATGCTATAAAAATTGTCAAACCCCAGCCAATACTCTTGACCATTTTCGGTTTCAAAAGCGAGTACTTTAACCGCAAGGTCGCCCGCGTATTGTTTATCAATTTGATAGCCTTGACCGCGCAACTGAGCAATCGTGGTATCGGGTTTCATGCCTTTAGAGGCAACTGCCGCCCAATCTTGATCTTGTTTGGGTTGGTAGGCGACTGGTGCACCCGCTTGCCAGCGATGCTCGGCAAAATAATTTGCCACGCTACCAATGGCGTCAGTGGTGTTGTTAATTAAGTCGCGCTTGCCATCGCCATCGAAGTCGACCGCATAATGACGGTAACTCGATGAAATAAACTGACCATAGCCCATAGCGCCAGCATAAGAGCCGACTGGCTGGGTAATATCCCAACCTTGTTCCGCTGCGAGACTAAAATACTCAGCGAGCTCCGATGAGAAGAATGAACTCCGTGGTGGATAGTAAAAGCCAAGGGTATATAGGGTATCCAATACTGAGTATTTTCCTAGGTATTCACCATAAAAGGTCTCGATACCGATAATCGCAACAATAATACGTTCGGGAACACCAAATTGTTGTGCTGCACGCTCCAGCTCATCCTGATGAGCTTGCCAAAAACGAACACCTGCTGCGCGGCGTTTATCAGTGAGGAAGATCGGATAATACTGATACCAAGGTTTAGCTTCCCAAGGTCTTTGAATCGCGGCTAAAACATCTTCATTAACTTTAGCTTGCGCTAACCATTGTTTAAGTTGTTGCTGCTCAATACCTAGCTCTTTGCTTTGCTGGCTAATAAACGTATCGATACGTTGCTGTGCTTCGGCATCGGTTGACTGAGTTTGTGCATTAGCTAACGGCGCGCTGAAAGCTGTCCAAAGAAGGGCTGAGGTCATTATCGCTGATTTAATCATACTGCACCTTAGTTATTATTATTGATAACCGTCTCGGATAATGAGGCGATGATGGGTTGCGGCCGACATAATAATTCCAAAGCCTGCCATCAAAGTCACCATCGATGTGCCTCCGTAACTAATTAGAGGTAACGGTACCCCGACAACTGGAAGTAATCCAGAGACCATACCAATATTTACAAAAACATATACAAAAAAGGTCAGCGTGAGCGAGGCGGCGAGTAACTTACCGAACATATCTTGAGTGCGTAAAGCAATGATTAAGCCGCGAATAATAATGAAGGTATATAGCGCCAGTAGCAGTGTGACACCAATCAGGCCAAATTCTTCGCTAATGACTGAGAAGATAAAATCGGTGTGACGTTCAGGCAAAAACTCGAGTTGTGATTGAGTGCCTTGCAGCCAACCCTTACCGTCGATACCGCCTGAGCCAATGGCTATTTTCGACTGTATAATATGGTAACCAGAGCCAAGTGGATCGAGTTCTGGATTTAAAAAAGTGAGTACCCGCTGACGTTGATAATCGTGCATTAGATAAATCCATAGCACGGGCAGGAAGGCCAGCACCAGCATTACAGCAAATACGATAAGACGCCAACTGAGGCCAGCAAAAAAGATGACAAAAAGTCCTGCGCTAGCAACCAGTAATGAGGTACCCAGGTCAGGTTGCTTTGCAATTAATAGCGTCGGTAGCAAAACTAGAGTGAGCGCTGCAAGAATACGTAGAAAACGTGGCGGTAATGCGCGTTGATTGATAAACCATGCAATCATCAGCGGCATCGCTAATTTCATGATTTCGGAGGGCTGAATCGTTACTGGCCCCAGATCAAGCCAACGCTGAGCACCTTTGCCCACTTCGCCAATGAGTAATACGGCGATCAGTAGCAACACGCCTAATCCGTAAATTAGCGGCGAGATACGCTCGTAGAATCGCGGCGGAAGCTGAGCTACCACAAATAGAGTCGCTAGCGCGGCACCGATGCGAATCGCTTGTCGAATCACCATATCCATGTTTTGCCCACTGGCTGAGTAGACAATAAACAGGCTGGCAATGCAGAGGGTCAGTAAGCCTAGCAATAACGGACCATCCAAGTGTAGCTTTTTGAGCAACGGGTGGCGCTGACGTTCTTCAGTCGTTAGCATTCTCGACCTCCTCATATTGCTCTGGATGATAGCGTTTATGCCAAGTATCTAGCAGTCTGCGTGCCGCCGGTGCAGCGATACTTCCGCCGCCACCGACCACGTTTTCAATGGCGACAGCGATGACGACCTCGGGCGACTCGGCTGGCGCATAACCGACATACATTGCATTATCGCGATATTTTTCCGCGACTTCTTCGGCAACATATTCTTCATCTTCGCCTAAGTTGACGACCTGCGCTGTGCCGGTTTTCCCTGCAGAGGAATAGGGCGCTTTGCGGAACGCCGAATGAGCGGTGCCGTGTACATCGGATGTAACGGACACCATCGCGTCGTGCACGACCTGCCAATAGCTTGGTTTATCGACTGCAACGGGTGGTTTATATTCGGGTTCGACAGCGTCCAGTTCAGATAGCGTGCCGTAACCTTTAAGTAACCGAGGTACCACAAATTCACCGTAGTTAGCCATCACGCCTGTTGCGGCAACCAGTTGCATTGGTGTCGCAGTCCAGTAACTCTGACCGATGCCAACTGAGAGCGTTTCACCGGCGTACCACGGTTCGCCATAACGAGCGCGTTTCCAGCCGCTGTTAGGCATAATGGCAGGGATCTCTTCTGCAATATCGATACCGGTTTTTTCGCCAAAACCAAATTGATGCATGAAGTCAGAAATCTTATCCACCCCGAGTTTCAGTGCTAAATCGTAGTAGAACGTATCGCAGCTCTCGGTAATCGCCTTACTGACATTGACCCAGCCATGACCCCAGGCAAGCCAATCACGATAACGACGATCGACGCCTTTGATTTCGAACCAGCCTGGATCCCAAATACGGGTCGTTGGTGTAATTTCACCCGATTGTAGGCCTAATAATCCGAGCTGTGGCTTTATAGTAGAGGCGGGCGGATAGCCGCCCTGGGTTGCACGATTCAGCAAAGGACTGTGTCGGGAATTCAGTAATGAACGATAGCGATCGACTGAGATGCCGCTAACAAACCAATTGGGGTTGTAACTTGGCGTACTTGCCATGGCAAGAATGCCGCCTGTTTTGGCGTCCATTAAGATAATGGAACCGCGATTTTCACCCAAGATTTCAGTCGCTTTGCGTTGTAGTTCGATATCAAGTTCAAGCACGATATCTGAACCGGGTTTCGGTGGCTCAGTATTTAGGGTACGTACCACGCGCCCGCGGTTATTTACTTCTACACTGCGGTAACCCACCTCACCGTGGAGTTGTTCTTCGTAGTATTTTTCAATACCCAATTTACCGATAGTACGACTCGCCGCATAATTGGGAAGGCGTCCTTGCTCGTCAAGACGCTGCACGTCGCGGCGATTAATCTTGGCTACATAACCCACCACGTGTGTTAATAGGTCGTTGAAGGGATAGTGGCGAACCAACCTGGCTTCAATAGAAAAACCTGGAAATTTGTGTTGTTTAGCCGCAAAACGCGCTATTTGCTGCTCATTCATTTCATCGAGCACGGTCACGTGATTAAAGCGGCGTTGAGTTTTGACATTACGTTCAAAATCTTCGATAGCCTCGGGCTCGATATCCAGCAGCTGAGCGATGTCGGTGACCTGTTGGTTGAGGTTCGTGACTTCCTCAGGAATCACTTCCAAGCTGTATACAGGCAGGTTTTCAGCCAGTAATGTGCCATTGCGGTCGTAAATCAAGCCGCGATTGGGCGCGATGGGCACTAATTTAATGCGATTATCATTCGAGCGCGTTTGTAAGTCGTTGTATTCGTCTACTTGAAGGTGGTAGAGGTTACCAAGAATCACCGTGAAAAAACCGATAATGACGACAATCGCAAAGATCACGCGTCCAGCAAATAGACTAGACTCAGCATCATGGTCTCTGATTGGCGTGCGGGTGCGCATTTAGCTTCACTACCTTCTTATTGTTATTCCCGATGATACGGATGGTTATTATTAAGGCTCCAGGCACGATATAAACTTTCTGCAACAATCACGCGGACAATGGGATGGGGCAGCGTCAAAGGAGAGAGAGACCAGCGCTGTTCAGCCGCTGCTAAACACGCATCTGACAGTCCTTCTGGCCCACCGATCAATAACGATACATTGCGTCCATCCATTTGCCAACCAGCCATTTGTTTGGCTAATTGTGGTGTTGTCCAGGGTCGACCATGCACTTCGAGTGTCACAATGCGGTTACCTTTTGGCACCGCTGCCAATAAGGCTTCACCTTCTTGGTTTTTAATCTTTCCCAGCTCAGCTTTTTTTCCCCGTTTTTGAGGTGTAATCTCTACGAGATCGAGACTCATGTCCCGGGGAAATCGCTTTTGATATTCTTCAAAGCCGCTGCTAACCCAAGCTGGCATTTTATTGCCAACGGCGAGCATTTGAATTTGCACTTACTGGCTCCAGAGCTTCTCAAGCTGGTAGAAATCGCGCATAGATTCCTGCATTACATGTAGAACCACGTCACCTAAATCGACCAGTACCCACTCGCTTTGTTCACCACCTTCGACACCCAATGGTGGAATACCAGCGTGCTTTGCTTGAGTGGCAACATACTCAGCAATACTCTTAACATGTGTCTTAGAGTTGCCCGAACAAATAATCATATAATCGGCAACATCTGTTTTACCATGCACATCAAGGACTTGGATGTCTCGTCCTTTTAGATCATCGACTTTATCAATGACAAATTCGCGCAGTTGTTCAACTTGCAAGTTCTATTACTCCCATCGACTTTGACAAAAGTTAGAGTGTACCAGATTATCGCGCTATAAACAGCATCACAATGGGCTTGAATACAACTGATGACGCTGAATATAGGCCATGACCGCAGCACTGATCTCAGTATCTGAACCTGACGCCAGCGCATCTCGCACCGCTGTTGATGACACATCAGTGAGCGTCGTATTGGCAATATAAATACGACCATGTGCATAGCGATTGAGTTCAGTCGTACAGGTCACTCTTCGCTCACTAAGTAATTGGTTAATGGTTGAGTTGGCCTCAGCAAGCGAATAGCCGGGTCGTGGTAATACAATTAAATGAGCTGTTGCAAGGATGGATTGCCATTCGAACCATTGGTCAAAGCTAAGTAATGAATCCATGCCCATAACGAATGCAAGGGTATCGTCAGGATACAGCTTTTGCATTGCCCGTAACGTTTTAGCAGTATAGGAGGGACCCTGTTGATTGAGCTCAAACGGTTCGGCACGCATGTGTGGATGCTGTTCAATGGCACATTCGATCATGGCGAGACGGTGCTGACCATTGGCTTGCGGTTGTGATCGATGAGGTGGAACTGCATTAGGCATTAAATGAATGGTGACGTAACCGAGCTCTTTGATTAGATCGGCTGCAGCCGTTAAATGACCTCGATGAATGGGATCAAAAGTGCCGCCAAAAATCGCTCTCAGCATGACTAAATACACCTAATTGTTGACTGATGGACGCTGGTAATTGGGGCGAGGACAATAACACAACGAGATGATAAAGCAGAACATCAAGCGGCTCGTCGCGGTCTCCTTTTATCGCACGCTCAATGCGCTCTGCCAACGCAATCATTTGTTTGATGGAATTATCACTGTGCGCGCTAGCACGCGCTGAGTAGGCAGACTGTTGCGAGCTCCACACCGCAAATTGTTTAAATACGGCTTGGTGGTCTAATCCATGCTGCGCATTGACATGCAATTGGCTGATAACCTGCACTTCGCGCTGTAACATCCAGTTAAGGATATTAAGCTCAATATCGTTATCAAGTAACCGTTCCAAACGGTGAATAGCCTGACTCAAATCTTGTGCAGCAATGCTGTCTTGCAATCCGAACACATCAAATTGACTACTATCTGCGACACGCTCATAGATTTGCTCTTCGTCTATTTGCGGAGGATTAGGTAGTAGTGACCATTTGATAAACTCTTGTTCGAGTGCAAAGAGATTGCCTTCAAACCAGTTACTTAGCAGTTCAGCCGCTTTCTGTGACAACTGCAGCTGATGGCGCTGTGCGCGTTGCATAATAAAACGTGGTAACTGACTACGTTTGGGGGTGAAAATTTTAACTTGCAATGCTGCTGCCGCGAGCGCTTTAAACCAGCGACTATTGAGCTGTTCTTTTTTGAGCCGAGGGCCTTTTAAAATGAGCAACTGGTCAGGATTCGGTTGTTTAACGTAGTCGACTAGCGCATCTGAACCCGGTTTACCTGGCTTAGCTTCGGGCAATTCGATATCGAGTACTGTGAAGCTACCAAATAGGCTCATTGATTGTTGCTGCTGGGACAGTTGACCCCAATCAAACTCCGCATCGGCACGCCAACGTTGGTACTCGGGAGCACTTGATAAGTGTTGATTGAGCGTATGACGGATTATTTCGTCGCAATCGTGCTGCAACAGAAGCTCGTCCCCAAACAGCAAAATGACAGGCGGAATGCGTTGTTGCAAACTGCTTGCGAGCTGTTCAGGAAAAATGGCTTGCATGATTAGTCCGAGAATTCTGAGATCAGTTGACGTACTAAGCGACGAGTCGCCTCATCCCGCATTTCTGACACTAATAGCTCACGTTCTCGTGTTTTGGCAAGCGCAAAGTTGGGGTCGTCTTGGTAGTCACGTGCGACCTCGACTTGTCCATCATACTCGGTTTTACCTTCACGGATGACCTGATAATTAATTTGATATATCAGTTCATATTCAGCCACCTGACCACTTTCAAACAACGATAGTGTGCGTCGTTCGAGTTGATCCGATAGCACACGGATGATGGTGGTCGACGCGCTTGTACTGGCATCGACTACCTGAATACCCGCGGTGAGTAGTCGCTGCGTTAGACTGGCTTCGAGCTCTAATGAATCGATACTATCGAGGCGCACGGCTTGTAGGTTAGTCGGCAATTGATAACTATCTCTCAACTGGAAACTACAACCGTTGAGCCCGCTCAAAAAAAGCAGGCTCAATAGTAGGGCAGTGATCCTTTGCATCGGATTCATTTTAGCTCACCACGATATTAAAGATTTTGCCAGGCACATAGATCTTCTTGCGGATAGTTTTGCCATCCGTGTATTTTTGCACTGACTCATCAGCAAGCACGAGTGACTGCACTTCTTCTTCGCTTGCGTTGGCAGCGACGGTCAGTTTGGCACGTACTTTACCATTGACCTGTACCACAATGAGTTTTTCGTCTTCGACCAGCGCACTGTCATCTACGTTAGGCCAGTCTGCAAAAATTAGACTATCTTGATGACCGAGTTGCTCCCATAAATGCTCGCAAATATGCGGCGTAATTGGTGCTAGCATACGAATCATGGCATCAATCGCTTCACCCATCACGACACGGTCGGCCTCAGTCTCAACAGGCGCCTTTTGTAGGTGATTAAGTAGCTCCATGATTGCCGCAATTGCGGTGTTAAAGTGTTGGCGACGACCCATGTCATCACTCACTTTGGCTATGGTCTTGTGAAGCTCGCGGCGCAGTGCCTTCTGATCTTTGTTGAGCTCAACATCATTCTGATGATAGCCCCCCGCCTCGATGAAGTCATAGGTTAATTTCCATACACGACGCAAGAAACGTTGAGCACCTTCGACACCTGAATCCGACCACTCCAAGGTCATTTCAGGTGGCGCGGCAAACATCATAAATAAACGAACCGTATCGGCGCCGTAACGCTCAACCATGGTTTGCGGGTCGATCCCATTATTTTTCGACTTCGACATCTTGCTCATGCCCGCAATCTCGACAGGTTGGCCATCGTTTTTGTGACGGGCCGAGGTTACCGCTCCTTTTTCGTCCTTATCAAGCTCAACGTCGAGTGGAGAAATCCATTGTTTACCGCCTTTGTCGTCTTCGCGATAGAAGCTATCAGCGAGCACCATACCTTGGCAAAGCAAACGCTTAAACGGCTCATCCGATTCAACGAGACCCGTGTCACGTAGCAATTTGTGGAAGAAACGTGCATACAACAGGTGCAAAATGGCGTGCTCAATACCGCCGATATACTGATCCACTGGAAGCCAGTAGTTGGCCTTTTCTGGATCGAGCATAGCGTCATCGGTCTGCGCGCTGCAATAGCGCGCGTAATACCATGACGACTCCATAAAGGTGTCGAAAGTATCGGTTTCATGTTCTGCAGGCTGACCTTGATACTCAGTTTTACGCCACTCAGGGTCGGCTTTAATCGGCGATGTAACGCCGTCCATGGTGACGTCTTCTGGCAAGCGGACCGGTAGTTGGTCTTCTGGCACAGGCACTGATTCGCCATCGGCAAGATTCAGCATTGGGATAGGTGTCCCCCAGTACCGTTGACGAGAAACGCCCCAGTCGCGCAATCGGTAATTCACACTACGCTGTCCCACGCCACGTTGCTCCAGTAAATCAGCAATCGCGTCGAAGGCTTGCTGTGACGACATACCGTTGTAGTCATCCGAGTTAATCACTTTACCTTTTTCGGTAATCGCCGCGGCTTTAATATCACCTTCGCCACTAAACGGCTCGATAACTGGAACGATAGGCAGTTCATACTTGGTCGCGAATTCCCAATCACGCTGATCGTGACCTGGTACTGCCATAACGGCACCTGAACCGTAATCCATTAAAACAAAGTTAGCGACCCACACGGGAATCTCTTCGCCGGTCATTGGGTGAACCGCTCGGATCCCCGTATCCATACCGAGTTTTTCCATCGTAGCGATATCTGCTTCAGCCACTTTGCTGTTTTTACATTGCTCGATAAAGTCGGCAAGTTTAGGATTATTTTTTGCAGCTTCACGCGCGAGCGGATGTTGTGCGGCTAACCCCATGTAAGTAACACCATAAATCGTGTCAGGGCGAGTGGTGTAGACACTCAGTGACTGATCGCTGTTAGCTACTTTAAATTCAATCTCTAAGCCTTCAGAACGACCAATCCAGTTACGCTGCATCGCCTTAACTTGTTCAGGCCAACCATCCAGTTGGTCTAAATCGTCAAGCAACTCATCCGCATAATCAGTAATTTTAATAAACCACTGTGGAATTTCTTTTTGTTCAACTTTAGCACCGCTGCGCCAACCGCGCCCATCGATCACTTGTTCGTTAGCTAACACGGTTTGGTCAACGGGATCCCAGTTAACGGTAGCATTCTTTTTATAAACCAAGCCTTTTTCATATAACTTCGTAAAGAACCATTGCTCCCAACGGTAGTACTCGGGTGAGCAAGTGGCGACTTCGCGTTGCCAATCATAGCCAAAACCTAAGCGCTTAAGTTGCTCACGCATATACTCGATATTTTGGTAAGTCCACTTGGCTGGCGCGGTGTTGTTTTGAATAGCGGCGTTTTCTGCCGGTAGACCAAATGCATCCCAACCCATCGGCTGAAGAACATTCTTGCCTTGCATGCGTTGATAGCGAGAAACCACATCACCCAGCGTATAGTTACGCACATGACCCATATGGAGCTTGCCACTTGGGTATGGGAACATCGACAGACAGTAGAATTTTTCTTTCTCTGGCTGTTCGGTGACTTCAAACACTTTATTTTCTTGCCAACGTTGCTGAATGGCTTGTTCTATCGCGGACGGGTTATATTGTTCTTGCATAGGTCGTTTTATATCCGATATTGGTTACTGCATAGTGAGGCGGCACAGCCGCCTTCGAATTAGCTAATGGCGTACCACATTACAAACATGATGACTAAACCAGCTACGCCGAAGAATGTAAATTCAAAACGTTGGCGTTGGCGAACTTCAGTATCATCTGTTGGCGTTGCTAAAAAGAACATTGCTAAGCTGGTGAGGCCGAGTCCACCAGAGGCAACCAGAACTGCAAAGAGAATGGCATCGAGAATGTTTTCCATGACTACTTTTCCTATTTACCCAATTAACACGATTATTGTACTGATTTTTCCTGCGACTGACCACGGTCAGCGCGATTAAATAGCCTGATTAAAGGTAGCAATGATAATCCAGCGAGCAGGCACGCAGGCCAGTTACCTAAACGCTGAAACCACGTTGTACCACGTACCACAGGAAGCTCCGCGGACACCGTGGTTGCTTTAAATTGCGGCGCGATAGCAATAATACGACCGAATTCATCAGCCATGCCACTGACGCCGTTATTGGTCGAACGGATGAGTGGCCGACCGAGTTCCATTGCACGCATACGGGCGATTTGCATATGCTGCCAAGGACCATGGGAGTCACCAAACCACGTGTCATTGCTGACAGTGATCAGATAGTCGGTGTTGTTGTTCACATTTGCGCGAACCTGATCGGAAAACACAATTTCGTAGCAAATCGCCGCCGCTAAGCGGTGGCCGTTGGCTAGCAAGTTCGGTTGCGTATACTCACCGCGTTGAAACGATGACATCGGTAAGTTAAATAGCGGGGCGACAGGGCGAAGGAGGTCTTCAAACGGCACAAATTCCCCGATAGGTAAAAGGTGATGTTTTTGATAACGATTGCTACTGCCGTATTGGTAAGGCGTATCAAACCCATCCATCCCTGATTCATCACCTAACACGATCATAGTGTTATAGAATTCGTCACGGGTGATTTGATAATCAATAATACCCGATATGAGGGCGGCTCCGTTCATTGCCGCTGATTGATCGATGGTGCTCAATACGTCATCGGCGTAGGGCTCAAGTGCCGTGATGGCTGACTCCGGCCAGACAATAATATCATGCTGATAATTAGGACGCGTGAGATCGAGGTAGCGTAACATGTTGGGCCATTGCTGATCGGCTTGCCACTTAAGGCTTTGAGAAATATTGCCTTGCACCAGCATAACTGAGGTTGTGTCACCGGTACGATGCAATGGCTGTAGCTGAGGTAATAGGTAACTGGCGGTTAAAAATATCAGCAATAACAGCGCGGTGTATATACGGTTCTGCAATGAGCCTTTTAACGCTGCACCAATAGACAATGCAATAAACCACAGTACGGCGGTAATGCCTTGTTGGCCAATGCTAGAGGCTAAACCGCCCAGCCATGCATCGGTTTGTGTATAACCCAGCTGTAGCCATGGGAACCCAGTAAACAGCCAACCTCTTAGCCATTCGCAAACAAACCAAAACAACACCAAACTAAAGTACGCATAGGGTGTTTTATGACTCAGTTTACGCCAGCCATAAAAGGCAAGCGCTGGGAATAATGATAAGTAGATGATGAGGAGCGCTAAAACAGCAATATCTGCAATTAGCGGCATTCCACCATAGGTATCAATACTTACTAATATCCAGCTAAGACCGGCACCGAGCCAGCCTAAGCCAAAGAAAAATCCTGCTCTAAAGGCTTGCTTGGGATTGAGTGGATTAATGATTAATACCACGCAAGGTAGCACCACGAGCGGCAGGAAAGAGAGTGTGAAAGGCGAATAAGCGAAGGTGAGTGATGCGCCGAGTAGCATTAACACGATGTGTCTTAGCCACCCATTAGTGTAGAGCGCATCACGCAATCTTTGCATCACCCCTGAGATTCCTCAGTATTTTGAGTCGGCGCAGGAGGCGTGACTTGAAGCTGCTGGATTCGACGCTTATCAGCACTGGTTACCTTAAACGTAAAGCCGTCTAAGTTAATTTCTTCGCCAGGCTGGGGGAGGTGACCAAAGCCATGGGCCACTAAGCCGCCAACGGTATCAATTTCATCGTCTGCGAAGTCACTATTGAAATGATCGTTAAAATCTTCAATCGTAGTCAATGCTTTGACTGAATATTTTGATGCACTCAAACGTTTTATATCGGCTTTATCATCATCATTGTGGTCGGTTTCGTCTTCGATCTCACCGACAATTTCTTCCAAAATATCTTCGATAGTAACAAGACCTGATACACCGCCATATTCATCGACGACAATCGCCATATGGTAGCGGTTTGACCGAAACTCTTTGAGCAGCACATCCACGCGCTTGCTCTCAGGAACGATGACCGCAGGTCGCATCACCTCGGACAACGAGAAACTTTCGTCGGTAAAGTTAAAGCCGTAACTGAGTAAGTCTTTTGCCAGTAGAATCCCTTCGACATGGTCTTTGTTGTCGGTAACGACGGGGTAACGACTGTGCTGTGATTCGATCACGATAGGCAGAAACTCCTCGACGCCTTGATGGATATCGATAGTCACCATCTGCGAGCGAGGAATCATAATGTCACGTACTTTGAGTTCAGCGACATCAAGCACGCCTTCTATCATTTCCTTCGTATCGTTATCGATCAGGTCGCGCTCTTCGGCGTCCTGAATTAAATCGACAAGTTCTTCTCGGCTTTTCGGCTCTCCAGCGAATACCTGTAACAGTTTAGCTGCCCAAGATTTCTGCGAAGAGCCGCTGGCTGAGTGGGGATTGTCGTCGCTCATTCAGAGTGTTGCTCCGTGTTAATGATTAATTTGGTAAGGATCAGGAATATCGAGCCGTGCCAGTGCATCTTTCTCAATGCGTTCCATGTGCTCGGCTTCAGCATCTTCTATGTGATCGTACCCTAAGAGGTGCAGAGTACCGTGTATCACCATATGCGTCCAGTGATGCATGAGCGGTTTCTGCTGCTCATCCGCCTCACGCTCTACTACCTGTGCGCAGATTACCAAGTCACCGAGTAGGGGAATTGGCATTTCGATAGGCGCTTCAAACGGAAAAGACAAGACGTTGGTCGCATAATCCTTACCACGAAATTCGTGATTCAGACTGCGTCCCTCAGCTGGGTCAACGACGCGAACCGTTAATTCGGCTTCAGTATTGTCATAGCCAGCGAGTGTCAACGCAGTCGCTACCCAACGCTCGATATCCGCTTGTTGAGGGAGCTCATTCGTTGTCTCGCAGGCAACTTGATAATCAGCTTGAACGTTCACGGTGCTCTTGTCCTGTATCAAAGTCCTCGTACGCTTGCACAATACGTTGTACCACCGGGTGACGAACAACATCGCCAGCTTGGAAGAAGGTAAAACTGATATCGGGCACTTTACTGAGCACTTCAATCGCGTGGCGTAAACCAGACCGTTGTCCCCGCGGTAAGTCGATTTGGGTAATATCACCGGTGATTACCGCCTTAGAATTAAAGCCAATACGGGTGAGGAACATCTTCATTTGTTCCATCGTCGTGTTTTGGCTTTCATCGAGGATAATAAAGGCATCATTGAGTGTGCGCCCACGCATGTATGCTAAAGGTGCGACCTCAATCACATTACGTTCAATCAGCTTTTCGACTTTCTCAAAGCCAAGCATTTCAAATAGAGCATCGTATAAAGGACGTAAATAAGGATCGACCTTTTGGGCTAAATCCCCTGGTAGAAAGCCCAGTTTTTCACCGGCTTCTACCGCTGGCCGTGTCAGCAAAATACGACGGATCTCTTGGCGTTCGAGCGCGTCAACGGCGCAGGCAACAGCAAGATAGGTTTTACCGGTACCTGCCGGCCCAATACCAAAATTAACGTCGTGTGCGAGAATCGAGCGCACATAGCCCGCTTGGTTATGGTTGCGTGGCTTGATAAGACCTCGTTTGGTCTTGATATGCGTCATTTTCTCTGCCGCCGGATCCGTGTCGTCTTGCTCAAGTACTTTGGCTTGCTGAATAGCCAAATGAACCTGCTGCGGTTCGACATGACCATCTTGGCCTTTGACGGTGGCAGTCTCGACATAGAGGTCGCGCAGAATATTCTGAACTGCAGCAACGGTGTGCGCGTGCCCAATTAAACGAAAATGATGACCGCGGTGGGTAATTTCCACACCCAAGCGGCGCTCGATGTGTTTAAGGTTCTCGTCAAATGGACCACAGAGATTAGAGAGCCGACGTAAATCCGTCGGCTCTAGTTCAAATTCAATAGTTTCGGTACGTTGATTCAATCGAATCCTCTTCTTTGCTAGTACTAAGGTACGACTCGAGCAACACCTAATGGATCGGGTTCTTCCGCCTTGTTGCGTTGCAGAATCGTTTCTGGCGCGGTGTCAATCCGAAGGCCCATATCGGCTTCTTCACGAATTAACTCACCTCTCAGTGAGTTAGGTAATACTTCGGTGATTTTGACATCGACAAACTTACCAATCATATGGGGTTGCCCAACGAAATTTACAACCCGGTTATTTTCGGTACGGCCGGTTAATTCCATTGGATTCTTTTTCGATGGCCCAGTCACTAGAATACGTTGTTCAGTATCCAACATCCGGCGTGCATGCGCCATTGATTGCTGGTTGAGTCGTTGTTGAAGCAACTGTAAACGTTGTTTCTTAGTCGCTTCAGTGACGTCGTCAGGTATATCCGCAGCAGGCGTACCAGGACGCGCACTGTAGATAAAACTGAAGCTCATATCAAAGTCAATCGCTTGAATAAGATCCATCGTCGCTTGGAAATCTGCATCGGTTTCGCCGGGGAAACCAATAATAAAGTCCGATGACATCGCAATATCAGGACGCGCTTTCTTTAGGGCGCGAATTTTTGATTTGTACTCTAACGCGGTATGGCCACGTTTCATCATCGTTAACACGCGGTCCGAACCACTCTGTACCGGTAAGTGTAAATGACTGACCAGTTCAGGAATTGTCGTGTAAGCCTCGATAATATCGTCCGTAAATTCGACCGGATGCGAGGTGGTGTAACGAATACGATCAATACCATCAATGGCAGCGACAAGATGCAATAACTCGGCGAAGCGGCATATAGAACCATCAAAATGCTCGCCACGATACGCGTTAACATTTTGACCGAGTAGGTTGACCTCACGCACGCCTTGCTCCGCTAGCTGTGCGATTTCATAGATCACGTCATCGACAGGGCGGCTGACCTCTTCACCACGCGTGTAAGGCACGACGCAAAATGAGCAATACTTTGAACAACCTTCCATGATCGAAACAAAGGCACTCGCGCCCTCGGCTTTTGGATCGGGTAGGCGATCAAACTTCTCGATTTCTGGGAATGAGATGTCGATCATGGGTTGGTGGTCTGAACCGACCTGCTTTACCATTTCGGGTAAGCGGTGCAAGGTTTGTGGACCAAACACAATATCAACGAACGGCGCACGGGCGCGAATCGCGTCACCTTCTTGCGATGCGACACAACCGCCCACACCAATTAACAAGTCGGGGTTGGCTTGTTTTAAATGCTTCCAGCGTCCGAGCTGATGAAACACCTTCTCTTGAGCTTTTTCACGGATCGAGCACGTGTTTAGCAGGATAAGGTCAGCCTGTTCGGCTTCTTCGGTCAATTCATAGCCGTGTGTCGAGTTGAGTAGATCGGCCATCTTGGTCGAATCGTACTCGTTCATCTGACAACCCCAGGTTTTTACGTATAACTTTTTGCTCATGGTGACTCAATCAATTGCTGGAATTTGGAAACTTCAAATTGGGCGCGTATTTTACCTGTTATATTGGGTAAAAGCCAACCATACCGTGTTAACTTTTACGGCGAGTGCGTATTGCGAAGTAGCCAGCAATAATAATGATGATAGCGCCCCAAAACATATGCCAAGCGACCACTTCGTCGAAGAATAGATAGCCGAGTAAGGCCGCAAACATCACAGAAGTATACGTGAAGACACCCACTTTTGCAGGCGGAGCGATAGAAAATGCTTTAGTCATTGCGAGTTGCCCGTAGACCGCAAGCGAGCCCATGGCAATAACGCCCAGCCAGTCTTCGTAAGGCATGGGCTGCCATAACCAAATTAAGGGGATAGCGCTGGCAATGGTGGCATAGGTAGAAAAATAAAAGACAATCTTACTGGTCGATTCAGTGACCGACATTTTTCTAATCACGGTTTTAGTGAATGCAGCAAAAACCGCTGCGATAAACGCAACCCCGACGATGGGCGATATACTCGCTTGCCAGGGGCTTAAGAAAATGAACACACCGACAAAGCCTAATAATATAGCTAACCAAGTTTGCCGCGCGACATATTCTTTTAGCCAAACTCGACCAATAATGGGAATTAAAAAGGGCGACAGCAACAGTACTAGTGTTGCTTGGGCGAGTGGGATTGTGGCTATCGCAAAAAAGAACAGATACATGGCAGCGACACCGGCGGTGCCGCGTAAAAGGTGTAGACCCAATTTTTCCGTTCTGAGTGCACTTGGACCTTTACGTAAGAGCCACGGTAGTAACACGATAAAGGCCATGACGTTACGAAAAAACACCAGTTGCGCAAATGATTGGTCGTCGCTCAAGTGCTTCACTAATGCGCTCACACCAGCAAAACTTGCTTCTGCTGAGAGAATGAAGCAAGACGCGATGACGACATTTCGGGTTGATACGGCGTTTGAATGCATTGAGCTAGCGCAAGTTGATAATCCAATAATGCATATAGTAACGGAAAACGGCGCGCTTTTATGTTAAAAATAGCGGCAATCGAAACAATCAATGCTAGCTACAGGAGTTACAGCGGTGACAATCTCCGTAGATTATTTAATTAACGGCGCTGGAATGGTCGGTGCAGCGGCAGGCCTAGCGTTGGCTCAACAGGGCTACCGCGTGTTACTTGTAGATAACGCTGAAGTGCCGAAAAAAGCAGAACGCTGGGACATACGCATTTCTTCAGTTAATGATCATCACTGGCGTTGGCTATCTCAGTTGGGTGTCGCAGACTGCATTGATAATGACCGGGTACGGCCGTATACCACGCTGTCGGTATCGTCAATAAACGGCACTCGCGCTGACTTTAACGCGAACGATGTGAATCGCGATCAACTGGGCGTGATGGTTGAAAATAATGCGTTACAACGGGCGTTATGGTGTTGTTTAACACGTTGTGAAACTGCACAGATACAGGCTAACGATGCCATTGCTGAAATCGATTTAGCCAACCGCAAGGCGACTCTTGTGGGCGGTGCGTCGGTCCAGTTTACTGGCTTACTTGGTTGTGATGGCGCTCACTCGCAAATTGCGCGCGCCGCCGGTATTGGCTATCGCGGTTGGGACTATGGGCAAACGTGTGAATTGGTCAATGTGATAACCGAGCAGCCTATACCCTCAGCAACGTGGGAAATATTTAAGCCTGGCGGACCGTTTGCATTACTCCCGCTAGGTCGTAATGAAGCCTGTTTAATTAATTATCGACCGAGCAATACGCATCAGCCGACCGATCTGAAGCCGCTATTTGAGCCTTTCATTGGCGCTTTTGATGCCTATGCATCGGGGCAATTTCCATTACAGCGAAAACATGCATTACGTTATTGCGTAGGGCCCGTAGTACTCATGGGCGATGCAGCCCACAGTATTCATCCGTTGGCGGGGCAGGGCGTCAACTTAGGTTTTGCTGATATTCGCTGTTTTATTGAACAACAAGGTGATACGCAGCGCTATCAACGTCAGCGTCGAAGAGCTAATGCGCAAATGATGCGTGCAATGGATATGATTCACTGGCATTTTGAAGATGCTAATCCGCTGAAACAGGGCATGGTTGCCGCAAGTTTGAAGCTGGCACAAAAGGGCGTAATTAAGCAGGCAATCATTAAGCAAGCGATGGGATTAACTTAATAGCTTAGAGAATATCAGGGGCCAGAAACAAAAAAGCCACCGTAAAGGTGGTTTTTTATGCCGAGTGTCCTAACAACTTGGTGCGGAGGGAGGGACTTGAACCCTCACGTCCTTGCGGACACTAGCACCTGAAGCTAGCGCGTCTACCAATTCCGCCACCACCGCAAGTGGTCATGTTGGCTGGGGCACCAGGATTCGAACCTGGGAATCGCGGGATCAAAACCCGCTGCCTTACCACTTGGCTATGCCCCAACAACATATGGACGAACTCAAGCAACGCGTTGGCTGGGGCACCAGGGATCGAACCTGGGAATCGCGGGATCAAAACCCGCTGCCTTACCGCTTGGCTATGCCCCAACATAGTGTTGGTTCAGAGAGTTGGTGCGGACGGAGAGACTTGAACTCTCACGCCGTGAGGCACTGGAACCTAAATCCAGCGTGTCTACCAATTCCACCACGTCCGCACATTTTTAAGATTGGTGGCTACGGCGGGATTCGAACCTGCGACCCCAGCATTATGAGTGCTGTGCTCTAACCAGCTGAGCTACGTAGCCTAATCTTTGTGTTGCGCCTCTCTGTGAGTGCGGCGCGTATTATGCAAATCGCTTGGCTTACCGTCAACCTCTTTTTAAGAAAAAATCACTTAATTTGGTTTGATTGGTTAAAAAAACACTGATTCGATTGAAAACTGAACGGAAGAGCCACAAAAACACCTATTTACCATGGTAGTTCGTCACCATTACTGTGGAAGAAACTGCCTGAGGTTTCTATCGTAAGCTCATCAATACGTTGCATGAGTCGTTCAGCCGCTGTTGCTGGCGAAATATCACCGCGGCCCCCGACCATTTCAGTTTGCACATAGCCTGGGTGTAATAATACGACGGCTATTGCTTTATCTTTAAGATCAAGCGCTAAAGACTTACCTGCGGCATTGAGCGCTGCTTTTGACATTCGATAACCATAGCGGCTGCCGGAGCCATTATCGCTAATGGAGCCCATACGACTGGTAATTAGAGCGACTTTACTACCGCTCTCAAGGTTGTCGAGCAGTGATTCGGTAACTCTTAGCGGCGCGATGGCGTTAACTTCATACTGCGCTCGCAACATACGTGAATCGAGCTCGCCGAGCTCATCATGGTTGAGTAGCCCGGCATTATTAATCAATATGTCGACGCGGGTATCACCAAGACTTTCTTTCATACGCATGAGATCGGCGGTTTTAGTGACATCAATCCCCTCAATGATGTCGACATCGAGTTCGGTCAGTTGTTTTGAGTTATTGCGGCACACAGCGGTGACCGAATAGCCTGCTTCTGAGTATTGCTTTGCTAACTCAAAACCGATGCCACGATTGGCACCGGTAATGATGACATTCGACATAATAAAATCCTTCAGTCAGATTGTGTTAAACTTTTCGGGTCAAGTAATTGAGCGAGCTGTTCACGATCCATGTCGGTCATTTCTTCAGCGACGTCGATGATAGGACGCTTCTCTTTATACGCGCGTTTGGCAATGTCGGCTGCTTTGCTATAACCGATCACTGGATTTAACGCGGTCACTAAGATAGGGTTTTTGGCTAATGCCTTTTCGAGATTATCGTGGTTTACCTCGAATCCTGCCACCGCTTTATCAGCTAGTACTTGGCAGCTCTGCGTGAGCAGACCAAGTGACTGCATTAAGTTGTATCCGATAACCGGTAACATGACATTGAGTTGGAAATTACCTTGTTGTGCAGCAGTTGTGATGGTGGTGTGGTGACCATTGACCTGTGCCGCCACCATAGCGACTGCCTCAGGTATTACCGGGTTAACTTTTCCGGGCATAATGCTGCTGCCTGGTTGTAAGGGAGTCAGTTGGATTTCGCCTAAACCAGCTAAAGGTCCACTGTTCATCCAGCGTAAATCATTACTTATTTTTAGTAGCGTGGTTGCGAGGGTATTCAGTTGCCCATGCAACTGCACATTGAGTTCTTGCCCCGCTATGCCAGTAAAGGGATTACGCGATGCTTTGAAAGCAATCCCCGTTTGCTCGCTGAGTGAACGCGCAAATAAATCGGCGAACTGCTCAGGTGCGTTAATGCCAGTACCAATTGCTGTCCCACCTTGGGGCAGTACTTGCGAGTGTTCACACAACTGCGGTAACTGCTGGGCTGTTAATTCGAGCTGACCAGCCCACGCATTCAACTCCTGAGCCATGGTCAATGGCATCGCATCCATTAAGTGGGTGCGACCAGTTTTTACCACATCACGTAATTCAACCGCTTTTTTTCTGATGGTGTCAATCAAGTGCTTGAGCGCTGGCTGCAGTTTTTGTTCGACCGCCATTACGCTTGCGATTTGAATCGCTGTTGGAATCGTATCGTTGCTCGATTGGCTACGATTGACATCATCATTCGGATGAACATCGACGCCTTGCTGTTGTGCAATATGAGCAATGACCTCGTTCACATTCATATTCGAGCTTGTTCCTGACCCTGTCTGAAAGACATCAATTGGGAACTGATCGGTGTGCTGACCATCGATAATTTGTTGTGCAGCCGCCTGAATGGCGGTGGCTTTTTCTTCGTCGAGGTCAGCACACTGCTGGTTAGCCGCCGCGGCGGACCATTTAATGCGAGCGATGGCTTTGATGAGTTCGGTTGGGAGTGTGAGTCCACTGATGGGGAAATTATTAACCGCACGTTGTGTTTGAGCACCATAGAGGGCGCTTTTAGGGACCTCAATTTGTCCCATGCTATCTGATTCAGTCCTTGTCTCGTGACTCATAACCTGTTGCTCCTAAGCCAAAGAATTTGGTTAATTTGAAATACGAGCTTACACTGCTAAAGATCAGTACTAAAAAGTAGAGGCTTGTATTAAGCTAATAATGTGAACGTTTGTTCTATATGGTTTTAACTTCTTAATGATAAGGCGACCCATGATAAAAAAGATAGCACTCAGCCTGCTTATCATTGCATGTTTTGTGACTTCACTGGCGAAAGCGCAAGTATTTCGAATTCTCGACAAAAACGGTAACCCGATTAACAGTGCCGTTGTGTTGATTAGTAAGGCCGCGCTAGTGGAGGCCCACGGCGCACAAGGCGATGTCGTTATTGACCAGGTCGATAAACAGTTCGTACCAAAGGTATCCTCAATTCAGCAAGGCAGCACGGTGGTTTTTCCGAATAGTGATAATATTCGCCACCACGTGTACTCCTTTTCGGAAGCGAAACCCTTCGAGTTAAAGCTGTACTCTGACCAAGAGCGCCCTAAAGTAACGTTTGACAAATCAGGCGTGGTTACTCTTGGCTGTAACATTCATGACGGTATGATCGGCTACGTTGTGATTAATGATGAGCTACAAGGGTTCGTGACAGACGAGTCTGGACAAGTCAGTATTGACATCAATAATGCGCTCAGTGAACAGTCGCAAGCGATAACACTTCGTGTTTGGCATCCTTGGATGGGTGATAATCTAGATGCTGCCGAGTTAATTGAACTCAGGCTTCCAGTGCAGGAAAGCGATATCATGTTAGATGTTGCGCCGCCAGCGCAAGAAAAAAAAGAAAAATCGCGATTAGAAAAACGCTTTAATCGCTTAGGAGCTTGATGTTTAAACAGTTTAAAGTTCGACTCGCGGTCATTTTTGGCATTCTCATTGCGGTAGCATTAAGCGGTGCCGTACTGGCCGTTTTAGTTACCACATCAAATCAGGTCGAACGCACCCTTCAGCGTGAGTTAACGGTCAGTGAACGGGTCTTCCGCGAGTTAATGGATGGTCGAGCGGAGCAGCTACGCCGCGCTGCCGAAGTACTCACTGATGACTTTGGTTTTAAACGCGCGGTTGCCAGTGAAGATCGCGATACCATCGTATCTGCGCTGATTAACCACGGCGAACGCATTGGTACCGATCTTATTGCATTGCAGGCACCTGATGGTGATGAAATTGCTTCAACACATGACTTGAACTTACAGCTGTTGGTGAGCGGTGAGCAAGGGGGTAAGGCCTTGCTTGTCTCAGAAGGGCAGCTTTATCAAGTGGTGACGGTGCCCGTCACAGCACCCAATTTAATAGCGTGGGCGACACTCGGTTTCGAGGTAAATAATAAACTTACCGAGCAGCTCAAAGAATTAGCGAACGCAGATATTACATTATGGCTGGAGCAACAGAACCAGTTATTGGCTTCAAGCCTACCTGCCGAGCTTCGTGAGGAGTTTGCACAGGCGTTATCGTCCGAACAGCAAATTTACGATAACTGGGTGGAACGAAGTGGTTTGGCGCTCCAAGAAAGCACTCTCAATACGGTTGGGGGCAATGTGGTGCACGTTTCTTTGACCACCTCCCGCGCTGAAGCCATGCGGCAGTTTGATGAGTTACTTGTACAAATTTTATTAATCGGGGCCATTGCGCTGGCGATTACCTTAATTGTCGCACTATTTGTCGCGAAGACTATTTCTACGCCGGTTGCGTTGTTATCTGAGGCTGCCAGTAAGCTAAAATCCGGTGACTATTCGCCGACCAACCTGCAGTCACGGAAAGATGAGTTCGGTCAGTTGGCTGATACGTTTGAGTCGATGCGTTCTGCTATCGCTTTGCGTGAGCGTAAAGTTCGTTTCCAAGCCACGCATGATCAGTTAACTGAGCTGCCTAACCGACGTGAGTTGCAACGACTATTGAATCAAAAACTCGGTGACACAACGTCACCTGGGTGGTTGATCCTCATTAACATCCGAAATTTTCGTCGTTTAAATGATAGTGTCGGTCAACGCATGGGCGACGAAGTGTTAAAACAAATAGCTGAACGGTTATTAATGGATGGTCAACAGAGTCATCTATTGGCGCGCTTTGGCGGCGATGAGTTTGCCTTAGTGACGCACAGTGCGACGGAATCTGAGTTAGCTCATCAATTGAAACAGTTGGGTGAGCGACTCGATAAGCCGTTTTTGGTTGGTGGTAGCCAGTTTGAACTTAAATTCAACTGTGGGGCAGTACAATTCCCTAATCAAGCGACTGAGCTGGATAGCCTCATCCGTCGTGCCCAGGTTTCGGTTAAACATGCCAAAGAACACAATCAGTTCAATGCTTTCTATCAAGAAGGGTTTGATGAAGCGCACTTACGTCGGCTTGCGATCGTCGAGCAACTACCTAAGGCGATTGCGCAAGGCGGTTTTAATCTCGTTGCGCAACCTAAAGTGTCAGCGATTAACGGACGCACCGTAGCGGCGGAGATGCTCATCCGCTGGCAAGATGAGCAACTCGGCTGGGTCGGTCCGGATGAATTTATTCCGCTGGCGGAACAGTCAGGCATGATTACTGAAATAACCCATTGGGTTGTAGAACAGGCCGAACAATGGGTGAATCAATTACGAGCAGCTCAGGATGATATTAAGCTTAGTATTAATATTTCAGCGGTCGACTTAGTCAGTGACAAACTCGCCAATGATTTAGTCGCGCTCAGTCAACGCAATATGCAACGCTATTTGATACTCGAAGTAACGGAAAGTGCGTTGATGAATGAACCTGAAAAGTCGATTGCTTGCTTAAAAATGCTAAGTGAGCTCGGCTATGAGATTTCTATCGATGACTATGGCACGGGGTATTCCTCGCTATCCCAGATACGTCGTTTACCCATCAATGAGCTAAAAATTGACAGAGCCTTTATTCAGCATTTAATGACCCAACCCGACGATCAGTCCATTGTGCGTTCGACCATTCAACTTGCGCATGAGTTGAACTTACGTGTTGTCGCGGAAGGGGTTGAGGACGAAGCCAGCTGGCATTGGCTGTTAGCGAATCATTGTGATGTGCTGCAGGGCTATTATTTTAGTAAGCCGATTTCATTTGAAGAATTACATTTACGACTATTGAAGGAAAAAGAGCATGCCTAAACGCATTTTTTATGGCTTATCCGCACTCTTGCTGAGTGCCGTTCAGCCTGCGCTGGCGCAACAATTTGAATCGCCGGGGTCGCGGCTATTGGCGACTGGCGGCGCGAGCACTATCGAGGGGAGTGGCGGCGGTGGTATCGTGCCATGGGCAACCCTCAGCAGTTACGCCGATGAAGGTGAGTGGGGTGCGACTGTACAGATGACGGAAGTACAAGTTGATGATTTTAGTTTAAGTGTGCAGGGCGCTAGCTTTAACTGGAATAACCGAGTTGAAATTTCCTATGCACGCCAGCAGTTCGACTTAGAAACTATCGGTGGCGAACTCGAACAATCTATTTGGGGCGTTAAAGCGCGACTCAGCGGTGACTTGGTGTATGGCGTTATGCCGCAAGTTAGTGCCGGCATCCAACATAAAAGCAATCAGACCTTTGCCTTACCTCAGGCGGTGGGTGCAACCGACGACTCTTCAATGGATTACTATGTGAGTGCCGCCAAAGCTTGGCTTGCGGGGCCGTTTTCACGTACCTGGGTGGCCAATGTTACGTTGCGCAATACAGAAGCGAATCAACTGGGGTTACTTGGCTTTGGTGGTGATAAAGAGAATAGCCGCGAGTGGGTGGGAGAAGCGTCTGTTGCTGTTTTTCTCGACCGTTACTGGGCGGTAGGCGTTGAGTACCGTCAAAAACCGGATTTACTAAGCTTTGCTAAAGAAGACGACTGGAAGGATATTTTTGTTGCTTATTTTCCATCGAAGCATGTGTCCTTGGTTGGCGCATATGCAGATTTGGGGTCTATCGCTGGATTAGCGTCACAAACCGGTTGGTACCTTTCGGTTCAGGCAAGCTTTTAAGGAGTTCATATGAAAATTTGGGTGAGTGCAGCACTATTGTTGCTAGGTAGTATGATGTCTGGGGCGATACAGGCACAATCGTCAGAGCTATATCAACAGTTAGGCGAACGAAGCGGTATCGAAACTATCGTCGAAGAAATGCTACTTGGAGTAGCTGATGATGAGCGTATTGCGCATTATTTTGCTGACGTTGATATTCTACGCCTGCATAAACTGATCAGCGAACAAGTGTGCAATGTCAGCGGCGGTCCTTGCGAATATACGGGCGAAAGTATGGCCGTTTCACATAACAACTTAGGGATTAATAACGCTGATTTTAATGCACTAGTGGAGCATTTAATTGCCGCAATGGAACAGGAGAATGTCCCTGTATCGGCGCAAAATGAGTTGCTCGCATTATTGGCACCGATGCATCAAGATATTGTGGAATAGTTAGACATTGAGTTGAGCACAAAAAAACCGGCAGTGAATGCCGGTTTTTTGTCGTATAAAGCTTTATACGTTGAAGCGGAAGTGAATGACATCACCGTCTTTAACGATATATTCTTTACCTTCAAGACGCCATTTACCGGCATCTTTTGCACCTTGCTCACCGTTATACTCAACGTAATCATCGTAGCCGACTACTTCGGCGCGGATAAAGCCCTTTTCAAAGTCAGTATGAATGCGTCCTGCAGCTTGCGGTGCACTGGCACCAATTTTTACCGTCCACGCGCGGACTTCTTTAACACCCGCTGTGAAATAGGTTTGCAAATTAAGCAGCTGGTAACCACCGCGAATCACACGATTGAGTCCGGGTTCTGCTTGGCCAAGCTCTTCTAAGAAGGCCGCTTTATCGTCGTCATCAAGTTCAGCAATTTCCGATTCGATAGCCGCACATACTGGCACCACGACAGCGTTTTCTTTTGCTGCGATTTGACGCACGGTTTCTAGATGAGGGTTATTCTCAAAACCATCTTCATTAACGTTAGCAATGTACATCGTTGGCTTAAGCGTTAATAAGTTATATGAACGAATAACCGCTTTTTCGTCGTCTGTTAAGTTAACAGAACGCGCCATTTCGCCTTCATCTAACGCTGGCTTGAGCTTCTCTAATACGGCAATTTCTGCTTTCGCTTGTGCATCACCGCCTTTAGCCTTTTTGCCCAGACGGTGAAGCGACTTATCCACCGAGTCTAAGTCTGCTAGAGCCAATTCAGTATTGATGGTGTCGATATCGTCAGCAGGATTAATGCCGCCGCTGACGTGTACAATATTGTCGTCTTCGAAACAACGTACAACGTGACCAATCGCGTCGGTTTCGCGGATGTTGGCCAAGAATTGGTTGCCAAGACCTTCGCCTTTTGATGCCCCCTTAACTAAGCCCGCGATATCCACAAATTCCATCGTAGTGGGAATCACTTTTTGTGGGTTCACAATACTTTCGAGCACATCAAGGCGTGGATCGGGAACCGCAACAACACCAGTATTAGGTTCGATGGTACAGAAAGGAAAGTTAGCCGCTTCGATACCTGCTTTGGTCAAAGCATTAAATAACGTGGATTTTCCGACGTTTGGTAAACCAACAATACCACAGCGAAATCCCATGAGATAAACCTCTATTTACTGGCACGAAAGCTGTGCAACTGCTGTAACGCAGGGCCCCAACCTTCATCGATTAAAATATCAATAGCACGACTGGCTTCATCGATACACTCGTCGAGGAGCGCGCGTTCGGGCGCGGATGGCTTGCCCAATACGAACCCGGTCACTTGTGAACGGTGTCCTGGGTGACCAATACCGACTCTCAAACGCATAAAGTCCTGAGTGCCCAACTGGGCGATAGTATCTTTAATACCGTTATGACCGCCTGCGCCACCCCCTCGTTTGAATTTTGCTACACCGGGATCAAGATCAAGTTCATCGTAAGCGACGAGGATCTGTTCGGGTGCAATTTTATAAAAGCGCGCCATCGCTGCAATTGAATAGCCGCTTTTATTCATAAAGGTCTGTGGTAATACAATGCGGAGGTCACGAGTGGCGGTTTGATGTCGACCAATCAATGCTTTCGTTTTTGTATCGGCAGTGAGGGTTACACCGTGACGACGGCAATAGGCCTCAACTAACCAAAAACCCGCGTTATGGCGGGTTTTTTCGTATTCGGGGCCTGGATTTCCCAGGCCCACAAGCAACTTAACGTCTGTTCCCATTGGGGGTACCTAACGCTATTACTCGTCAGCGTCTTTTTCGTTCGCTGCGGGTACTTCGTCAGCTGCTGGCGCTTCTTCTTCCGTTTCTTCTTTCTCTACGCGAGGCGCAGTGATTGAAACAACGGCTTGGTCGTGGTCTTCACCTTTAGTCAACTCAACTAACTCAACGCCTTGTGGCAAGTTAAGGTCACTTAAGTGGATAGTGTCGCCCACAGACAAGTTAGCGATGTCAACTTCTAAGTACTCTGGTAAGTCTTTTGGTAAGACCATGATTTCTACGTCGTTCACGTGGTGAACAACAACACCGCCTTCATCTTTAACGCCTTTAGCGGTTTCTTCGTTTAAGAAGTGAAGTGGCAAGTTAGTGTGCAACTTGTGACCTTTCTCAACACGTTGGAAGTCTAAGTGAGTTAACTTAGGCTTGTACGGGTGACGTTGCATGTCCTTTAAGATTGCTTGGTGTTTTTTACCATCAATCTCAAGCGTTAGGATGTGTGAATAGAAGGCTTCGTAGTCAGCCATGTTATTCACTTTGTTGTGGTCTAGTTCAAGTGCGATTGGCTCATCTTTACCACCGTAAAGAATTGCAGGTACTTTGTCCGCATGACGCAGGCGGCGGCTCGCACCTTTCCCCTTGTCCGTACGAACGGTAGCTTTGATATTGAAGTCTAATTTAGCCATGTGATTGGGCTCTCATCTGTTTATGATTTAAAAATGTCAAAACTCGCGACCAAGTTTTGACCCAAAACTTAGAAACCGACTCAAAAGCCGGTTTCTAAGGGCGCGGAATAATACCACTGTTAGTGGGCTAAGACAACAGTCCTAACTAAGTCGGTTAGTAATCAAACATTGCCGAGATAGACTCTTCATTACTCACGCGACGAAGCGCTTCAGAAAGCATGCCTGATAATGTCAACTGATGTACCTTACCGGTGGCTTTCATCTCTTCACTCAACGGAATACTGTCGGTTACGATGAGCTCATCGATCGAGGAGTCTTTGATGTTGTTCACAGCATTACCAGAAAAGACCGGGTGAGTGGCGTATGCGAATACACGTTTTGCACCATGCTGTTTCAGGGCTTCAGCCGCTTTACACAAGGTACCGCCCGTATCGATCATATCGTCGACAATAATACAGTCACGATCTTTAATGTCACCGATGATGTGCATGACTTGAGAAACGTTGGCTGAAGGACGGCGCTTATCAATAATCGCAAGGTCAGTATCGTCCATTAATTTAGCGAATGCACGGGCACGCACAACGCCACCAATATCGGGTGATACGACGACAGGGTTATCGAACTTCTGGTTACGCATATGTTCAAGCAGAACAGGTGTGCCAAAAACGTTATCAACAGGCACATCGAAGAAACCTTGGATTTGTTCGGCATGCAAGTCGACCGTCAAGACGCGGTCAACACCGACACTTGAAAGAAAGTCAGCAACGACTTTAGCGGTAATGGGAACACGTGCAGAACGAACACGACGATCTTGGCGTGCATAGCCAAAATAAGGCATGACTGCAGTGATACGGCCAGCAGACGCACGACGCAGCGCATCAACCATAACGATGAGTTCCATTAGGTTGTCATTGGTTGGGGCACATGTTGATTGCAATAAAAAAACGTCCGCACCGCGGACGTTTTCATTGATGGCGACACTGATCTCACCGTCACTAAAACGACCTACAGAGGCGTCTCCGAGTTTGATATATAAGCGGTCAGCGATCTTCTGCGCAAGTTCTGGCGTGGCGTTACCAGCGAAGAGTTTCATGTCAGGCACAACAAACCTCGACTAAATTTGGGTTAATGTCCGGATAAGCGATGAACGGTTCTGGCCCTGCACAACATAACTTTCGGGTAGCGAAAGTAGCGCCTGTGCAGCAATAGCTTGTTGCTGATTCGCGAAACGAGTGAATAAGCAAGCACCTGTGCCAGTAAGCCGAGTCGGACCATAGTTTAGCAACTGCGCGTGCAGCTTGGCAACTGCGGGATAGTGCTTGAGCACCACGGGTTCGAATACATTGGCAGTGTTGTGCCAGTGCCATTGCGAGGGTGGTAAAGGCTTGCAGTCGCGTTTAAGGTCAGTATCAGCGAATAACGCAGCGGTTGAGATATTGACTTGAGGTTTGACCACTAAATAATAGCTTTGGTCAGGTTCAACGTCGGTAAACTGATCACCAATACCTGTAGCGAAAGCGCTGTGTCCATGAACGAAAATCGGCACATCGGCACCGAGCTCGGCAGCGATAGGCAATAATTGTGAGGTGGTGAAGGGGTGTCCCCAGATGTGGTTTAACCCGACCAGTGTGGTCGCGGCATCCGACGACCCACCGCCCAGTCCTGCACCTTGCGGTAACCGTTTATCAAGCGTGATGCGGACGCCAAAATGAGGCTGCTGCTGTTGCTGGCACTCGCGCATTAAGCGTTGTGCGGCGCGAAACACCAGGTTATCAGTGACATTAATGTTACTGTCGGTATCGACAAGCTCAATACATGGTTCTGCGAGTGGCTCAAAGGTTAAAGTATCTTCAATATCAATAAATTGAAACACGGTTTCGAGGTTGTGATAGCCATCATCACGACGTCCCGTAATATGTAAAAATAAATTAAGTTTTGCTGGAGCTGGCAAAGTCAGCGGTGAGTTTTGCGTATCGGTCATTGTGATGCTCTAGTTTGCCAGTTGAATTAATGAAGGCTGGGTTTGCCAGGACTGCGCTTGGATTTTAAGTTTCAGCTGCGGGTTCTCGGCATGCACCTGTTCGGGTAACAGTTGCTGTGATTGATAGAACCAAGTTAACTGCCATTGTTCTCCTTTAGGCGCCTGGTAACGGGCACTAATCAAACGTCCTCGTTGATCAAACGTGAATTGAGTAAATCTCGGGTCGAGTCGGCCTAGTAACCAATCTGGCAATTCTTCGACAGGCAAGCGCATACCCGTATAACGATATAGTAAAGTTTCTGCGGAATGGCTTTCTATCCGCTTGCCGTCGACTTTGATCAACGCTCGTGTGGCGCTTATATTTAGGTGAGCGAGTTCCCCTTTTAGCGGGTGAGTAATCACTACGTCTTGCTCGGTGGGCGTTGAACGCCAGCGCAAATAGGCGCTATCCTTATTATTCGATTCAAGTTCTGTCAAGGCAAAACGACCCGATAGCTGCCATCTATTTATTCGTTGCAAGCGTTGTTGGTGCGCCTCTACTTGTTGGTTCGAGATATTAGTTGCAACACTCTGCTGGGGTGGTTCAGGGATGCTACAGCCCGTTATAGCTAGGCCACAGACTAGCATCAACAATGTCCAACGAGATAATTTTAACAGCACAGGTGAGTTCGCCTTTATGAATTAAACTGGATTGATCGTTTAGCTCTGCGTAGTTCACCAGAATTGTCTGTGACTTTCAATAATCCCTGCAATCACGTACAATCGCGTCAGCGTTTTCAACCCTCTGTTAGAGTAAACCGCGACTCCGAATGACCATTTCAATATTAGGTATTAATCACAGAACGGCACCTGTCGAATTGCGCGAGCGCGTGGCTTTTGGCCCCGTGCAACTAGAACAGGCTTTGTCCGAAATAAAGCAGTTACCGGGTATTGAAGAAGCTGTCATCGTTTCCACCTGTAATCGCACTGAACTTTACTGCCATGGTCATGCTGAACATCAACCGTTACTTCATTGGCTGTCGCAATTTCACGGCATTCGTCCGAGCGAGTTGGAGCAACACCATTATTTTCATACCCAAGAAGATGCTGTAGCACACTTAATGAGTGTCGCTAGCGGCTTAGACTCGTTAGTATTAGGTGAACCGCAAATTGTAGGGCAGGTGAAACAAGCCTATCAACAAGCGAAACACTTCAGTGTGGTCGGTGGAATTCTAGAACGGCTCTTTCAAAATACTTTTCGCGTGGCTAAAGCCGTTCGGAATGAAACCGAGGTGGGTCAAAATGCCGTGTCAGTCGCATTTGCAGCGGTGAGTTTAGCAAAACATATTTTTGGTGACTTAAAGCACTCCAATGTGTTGCTGGTCGGTGCCGGGGATACCTCTGAGCTCGTCGCGCAACACCTTGTGCAGCAAGGTGTCAGCTCGCTGAGTGTGGCGAACCGTACTTTGCAGCGTGCGACAGAGCTTGCTCAACGCGTGGGGGCCGAGGCACACAGTCTGAGCCAACTCGGTGAGTTATTGCCGAGCGCCGACATCGTTGTCAGTTCGACGGCGAGTACTTTGCCTATTATCGGTAAAGGCCGCGTTGAAAAGGCGTTAAAGCAGCGCCGGCATAAACCGATTTTGTTGATTGACTTAGCGGTTCCGCGCGACATTGAAGAGCAAGTAAACGAATTGGATGACGCATACCTCTATACGGTAGACGATTTACAAAATATAATCAGTGAAAATATTAAGAACCGCGAGCAAGCAGCGCAGCAAGCTCGCAAAATCATTGCTCGAGAGGCTAGTCAGTTTTTAGATTGGTTACGCTCCCTTGATAGTGTCACTTTAATTAGAGATTATCGGCAACACACGCAAAAAATTGCACAAGTCCAACTCGAAAAAGCATTGGCTATGTTGCAGCAGGGCAAGCCGGCCGAGCAAGTCATGCAAGTTCTCAGTCACAAGCTCAGTCAACAGCTCGCTCATCGACCTACACAGCTCTTAAAGCAAGCGGGCGAGCAGGGTGACCAAACCACATTATCGGTGTTACAACAATTGTGGCTTGAGGATGATAAACAGAATAAGGAAACCAACTAAGCATGAATCCATCAATAGAGCGAAAGCTTGAGGGGCTAATCGAGCGATACGAGGAAGTACAAGCCTTGCTCGGCGAGCCTGATATTATTTCAGATCAGGATAAGTTCCGCTCATTGTCAAAAGAATACTCGCAGTTAGAAGAAGTAGTCAGCGCGTTCAATGCTTATCGCCAAGCGCAATCTGACTTATCCGCAGCCAATGAAATGGCAGATGATGACGATCCAGAAATGCGAGAAATGGCGGATGAAGAGATTACTGATGCCAAACAACGCGTAGAGTCGCTTGAAAATTCGCTGCAGGTTCTATTGCTGCCTAAAGACCCTAACGATGATCGCGCGTGTTATCTTGAAATTCGAGCGGGCGCGGGTGGTGACGAAGCCGCCATATTTGCCGGCGATTTATTTAGAATGTATAGCCGCTATGCGGAACAACACGGTTGGCGCGTAAGCACTGTGAGCGCAAACGAGGGTGAACACGGTGGTTACAAAGAGGTCATTGCTCAGTTGAGTGGCGATGGCGTGTATGGTCGTATGAAATTCGAATCGGGTGGGCATCGTGTGCAGCGCGTGCCAGAAACCGAGTCGCAAGGCCGCATTCATACTTCAGCGTGCACTGTGGCTGTGTTACCTGAAATTCCAGAGGCTGAAGCGATTGAAATCAACCCAGCCGATTTGCGAGTCGATACCTACCGTGCTTCAGGCGCAGGTGGTCAGCACGTTAACCGAACGGATTCAGCGATTCGCATTACGCACTTGCCATCGGGGGTGGTCGTCGAGTGTCAGGAAGAGCGCTCGCAGCACAAAAACCGAGCTAAGGCGATGTCGGTATTACAGTCGCGATTGCAACGCATGGAAGATGAAAAACGCGCTCAGGAAGAAGCAAGTACACGACGTAGCTTAGTGGGCAGTGGCGATCGTTCAGAGCGTATTCGTACTTATAACTATCCACAAAGCCGAGTGACTGACCACCGTATTAACCTCACGCTGTATCGCTTGGACGAGGTCCTTGAGGGTGGGTTGGATTTGTTACTCGACCCTATCATTACCGAACATCAAGCCGATCAGCTCGCAGCTTTGTCACAAGATAATTAATGAGCCTGAGTATCAAAGACGCGCTCGACTGGGCGCGTCAACAGCTAGCGAGCAACGCCGAGCTAACCGACGCCGCGCTTGATAGTCGTGTGCTTTTATCCTATCTGCTCGACAAGCCCGTCAGCTATTTTATGACATGGCCCGAGCGTTGTTTGAGTCAGTCACAGTTTCAACAACTTCAATCGTGGGTCGAACGCCGATGCAGTGGTGAACCCGTTGCGTACATTGTTGGTGAACGTGAGTTCTGGTCACTACCACTAGCCGTTAACGAAAGTACGTTGATACCGAGACCCGATACTGAGTGCTTAGTTGAGACTGCACTATCACTCTCACTGCCGCAGCAGGCGCGTGTGCTCGACTTGGGCACAGGCACCGGTGCTATTGCCTTGGCATTAAAAAGTGAGCGCCCTAACTGGCATATCACTGCAGTTGATCAGTCGGCGCAGGCCGTTGAACTTGCTAAGGGTAACGCAGAACGGCTTGAACTAGAGGTTGAGGTGCTTCAAAGTAACTGGTTTCAAGCACTAAATGATGCGCCCGCATTTGACTTGATTGTCAGTAACCCACCTTACATCGCTGATGATGACGAGCACTTGCATCAAGGCGATGTGAGATTTGAGCCTCGCTCGGCCTTAGTCGCGGGGCAGTCAGGTTTGGCTGATCTGAATCATATTGCAGCAGGAGGTTACCCGCATCTTCAACCCGGTGGCTGGCTTCTTCTAGAACATGGTTGGCAACAGGCGCAGGCTGTTATAACTTTATTACGTGAATTCGGTTATAAAAACGTTAACATATGGCGAGATTATGGTAATGTCGAACGAATCACTGGCGGACAGAAAGTGAAATAAAGAGAGAGAGCATTATGAGCAATCAGTTCATGTTTGCTGATGAGCCGCAACAGGCGCAACCGGCACTACTAAAAGACAAATGGAAAGTGCTGATTGTTGATGATGAACCCGAGGTTCATGCGGTGACAAAGTTGGCATTAAGCGATTTTGAGTTTCTGGGCCGAGGTCTTGAGTTTCACAGTGCTTTTTCGGGTGAAGAAGCGCGGCAGTTGGTTGATCAACATCCTGACGCTGCCATTTTGTTGCTTGATGTGGTGATGGAGTCCGATGATGCAGGACTTAAAGTGGCGCGCTATATCCGCGAAGACGCCGACAATCATTATACCCGAATTATTCTTCGAACCGGTCAGCCTGGGCAAGCGCCAGAGCGAACGGTTATCGTCAACTATGATATCAACGATTATAAATCTAAAACCGAACTGACGGCGCAAAAGCTGTTTACTGCGGTGATGTCGTCTTTGCGTTCTTACCGCGATATTATGTCAGTTGACCAAAGTCGTCAGGGGCTCGAAAAAATCATTGAAGCATCGGCTAACCTATACACACTGCAGCCGATGCAACAGTTTGTTGACGGTATCGTACAGCAACTGAGTTGGGTGATTGGCGGCGCACGCCAAACGCTCTATGCCACGGCTACGGATGATGGTCGTGCTTACCGAGTGGTGGCTGCTAACGGCGAAGATAGTCAAGTGGCAATGGGGCAAACATTACGCTCGGTCTTACCTGCTCCGGCGCTTGCGGAACTTGATAGCGTGATACAAAACAACAGCCACTACTATGGTGGTGACTTTGTCTTGATGTATTGTCGTAGCCACTGCCGGCCACAGGGCTCGGTGCTATTTATTGGTGGTATGTCGCGAGCGTTGACCGATGATGATCATCATGTTTTGAAGCTGTTTGCAGAAAATGTACAGAAGGCGCAAGACAATGTGGTTTGTATCGAGGATACCGATGTTTTGATGGCAGGCATTGCTGATCAACTGGTGCACTTACAAACCAGTCATTTTACGAGTGAGGATGTAGCAGGCTCGGAGGCCATCGCGTATCGACTTGGCAGGGCGCTATTCGATGAATCGACAGCCATCGATGTGAGTTGTGCGGTGACCTTGTATGCACGAGCGAAGCCGTTATTAGCATGCATAGAACCTAATGCAGCCGCTCATGAAACCAGTTGTCAGCAGCGTATAGCAACCTCATTGCGAGGCCTTAAAAACGGACAGGAACAAGCAACTCAGTTTGCTTATACAGCCTTGATGGAGCGCTTGGAGCGCTGGGACGGATTGGGCTTGCCCGAGGGGAAAAAGGGTAACTCCATTGCTGAATCCACGCAGGTTATCCTAGTATCAGAACAAATTGCCGATTGGCGTACCCAGGGGTTAGCGGAAAGTGATATGATTACGCGTTTGCAAGATGAGCGCGGGCGTTATTACTCTCCCGACTTTTTGGATAAGGTGATTAAGCACATTGGTGTCGCGATAGCGAGCTAGTGCCTTGCTCGAATCCCAGCACGATAGAATTGTGAGGAGAACTGGTTTTGTATATCGCATTTAAACATCTGCACGTATTATTCGTGGTGATTTCCGTAGCGTTGTTTATGCTGCGTTTTTTTTGGGTGCTTAAATCCCCTCAACAGTTACAGAAAAAGTGGGTTAAGATTGTTCCCCACATTAACGATACGTTTCTTTTACTTAGCGCAATTGCGATGATTATCATTGTAGGTGGAGCACCGATCAGTGGTGAATGGCTATCGAACAAAGTGATTGGCCTAGTGGGTTATATTGTTTTTGGCTTAATTGCATTTAAGTCTGCTAACGCGGGTATGCGTTGGGTCGGCTTTTTAGGCGCAGTGGCTTGGTTATTGTTTTTATTCCATGTCGCTTACTCAAAAATGCCCATATTGTTTGCTTAAGCGCTGCATAACTTATCTACAAACTCGTTTAACTTTAGGTGACCATGTCGTATTCTTTTCTTGAACTCAGTGAACAAGAATGGCTACCAACATTAGATATTATTTGGGAAATAAGTCGTCAGCTTGGCTACCGTAAGGTCGCTGATATTGCCGAATTCTGGCAGCAGGTTGATGACTTTGATGGCTTTGATGAACACGCCTCCGCAGCGGATAAAATGGCGCAACTGGGGCATTATTTTTATCGTGAATTAGGATATAGCGATGCGCCTGAATCTTGGGTGAAGTCGCACCGTATTTTGGTCCACGAGGTGTGCGTCCAACGTACGGGTGTCCCGTTAGTGCTCGCAATGCTATTACACGCAGCTGCTCATCGTCATGGATTACACGTTCAACTGATTGATTTTCCTGGCTATCCGCTACTTAAGTATGAAACGCAAGGGCATGCGCATTTCTTCGATCCACACACAGGTCAATCGGTGCGTTACGAAGATATCGTTCATCGTTTTGACCACCTAATGGATGGCGACGCTCAGTTTTGTTGGGAATGGGCAGAAGCAACGCCGCAGTCAGGATTAATTGAAGCGTATCTAACGGAATTAAAACAATGTTTTATGGCTGAGGCGCGTTTCGAAAAGGCGCTACGTTGTATTGAGATGCTGCTCGTGTTACGACCCAACGACCCGTATGAGATTCGCGATCGTGGATACTTATATGAAGAGCTAGGGTGTCAACACATTGCGGCTGATGATTATCAGTTTTTTGTTGAGCAGTGCCCAGACGATCCGAGCGCTCAGTTGCTGAAGCTGCAACTTGAGAACTATGCTGGACCGTCGCATATTGTTCATTAGCAATACCGTTAACAATAATGATTAAGAAATAAGGAGTATCCAGATGCTGGCAGCTGCACCCCAGGTTGCAGAAACGACCGCTTTGATCACCAATGATGGTGTGATTATTGGCCTGTTATTGGCCATTCTAGGGTTAGTTTTTTATACACATTCGAGTAAACATCCTGCGTTTGAAAAATTCTATAAGTTTGTGCCTGCGTTATTGCTGTGCTACTTCATTCCGTCGTTACTCAATACATTTAATATCGTCGATGGCAATGCAACTGCGGTGACTGACATCACCATGGATTATTTACTGCCTGCTTGTATGGTATTACTGACCCTAAGCTTAGACCTTAAAGCGGTCATGGGCTTAGGTTCAAAAGCATTGATTCTATTTTTAACGGGTACCTTTGGAATTGTCATCGGTGGTCCGATTGCTTTGTTGTTGGTTTCCTTGGTGTTTCCAGAGTTGATAGGCGGAGCAGGACCTGACGCTGTTTGGCGCGGCATGACAACAATTGCCGGTAGCTGGATTGGCGGCGGTGCGAACCAGGCGGCAATGAAAGAAGTCTATGAAGTGGGTGGTGGTATCTTCTCTGCTATGGTGACGGTCGACATTATCGTTGCTAATTTATGGATGGCCGTATTGCTATATATGGCAGCCAATGCGAAGAAAATCGATCAGCGCACAGGAGCCGATACATCAGCTATTGATGCGATTCGCGCTAAAGTTGAAAAATATGAAGCCGAGCACGTACGCAACCCAAGCTTACGTGACTTAATGCTTATTTTAGCTGTTGGTTTTGGTGTTGCTGGTTTCGCGCATTTATTGGCAGACTGGATAGCGCCGGCTATTGGCGAGCATGCACCGTACTTAAGTCGCTTTAGTCTCGACAGCTTATTCTTCTGGGTTATTGTCTTGGCAACAGCCGGGGGGATTGCCTTATCGTTTACTCGTGCGCGCTCGTTGGAAGCGGCAGGTGCCTCTAAAATAGGTTCGGTATTTGTTTACATTCTAGTCGCCAGTATTGGTTTGCATATGGACGTCACCGCGATCGTTGACGCGCCAAAATACTTCTTAATTGGCGCAATTTGGATGATAATTCATGCTGGCTTGATGCTACTGGTGGCGAAACTGATAAAGGCGCCTGTGTTCTACATGGCCGTTGGTAGTCAAGCCAACGTTGGTGGTGCAGCCTCAGCACCGGTCGTCGCTTCTGCGTTTCATCCATCGCTTGCGCCTGTGGGTGTATTACTCGCTGTGATGGGTTACGCTTTAGGTACTTATATGGCTTATCTTGCAGGTCAAATCCTGCGTGTTGTGGGTAGTTAAGGAGCTATTTCATGCAATCCGTTAATATGGGCAACATTACCTTTGATAACCAGCGTCCGTTTGTATTGTTTGGCGGACTTAATGTGTTGGAGTCAAGGGACCTTGCGCTACGCACTGCAGAACATTTTGTGACAGTCACCGAGGCGCTGGGGATTCCCTACGTATTTAAAGCCTCTTTTGATAAAGCGAATCGGTCTTCCATTCACTCGTTCCGAGGCCCTGGTTTAGACGAGGGTTTAAAGATATTTGAAGCGGTCAAGCAGGCGTTTGATGTGCCCATTATTACGGACGTACACGAGCCCTATCAGGCAAAACCTGTGGCCGAAGTTGCTGATATCATTCAGTTGCCGGCGTTTCTGGCGCGTCAGACCGATCTGGTTGTTGCAATGGCAGAAACGGGCGCGGTGGTGAATGTCAAAAAGCCGCAATTTCTTGCACCGCACGAAATGAAACATATCATCAAGAAGTTCAACGAAGCAGGAAACGAACGCATTTTATTATGTGAACGAGGCAGTTGCTTTGGTTACAACAATCTGATCGTAGATATGTTGGGTATGGACGATATGAAGTCACTCGCCCCTGTCGTTTTTGATGCGACCCACGCATTGCAGCGTCCAGGTGGTAGGGCTGATTCAGCCGATGGTCGTCGGGCGCAAGCGGCTGAATTAGCGCGTTCTGGTATGGCTCTGGGTTTAGCTGGGCTATTTATTGAAGCGCATCCGAACCCAGATGAAGCTAAGTGTGATGGACCCTGTGCGCTGCCACTGGCGAAGCTCGAACCTTACTTACAGCAAATGAAAGCCGTTGATGATTTGATCAAATCATTTGCTCCGCTTGATACGGCTAACTAACACCTAGCTATGCTAAAGCCGTCACATATGCAGGCGCCAACTAAATTAACCGGCGTTGATGCGGCAAAAATTCTGTCGCGCGCAGTGGGCGGCTTGTTAGCTCTACTATCGTTGGCGATGCTCATTCCTTTTGCAGTTGCGGTCGCCAATAGCGAAAAGGAACAGTGGACCTACTTAACCCTTGCAGTGATAGGCTTTGTCGCAGGGACAGCGTTGTTCTTGCAAAAGTCAGGCGAGTCGAAGCTGCGGGCACGACAGGTGTTTCTGCTGACAACCTTATGTTGGCTTTCAGCAAGCCTTTTTTCTGCTTTACCGTTTATCTTCGCCCAACCTTATTTGAGCTTTGCTGACGCATGGTTCGAATCAATGTCAGCGATTACTACCACAGGGGCCACGGTGATTACTGGGCTCGACGATCTGCCCAGGGCTGTGCTGTTATGGCGTGGCATGCTGCAGTGGTTAGGTGGGATCGGGATTATCGTCATGGCGATGGCGATTTTGCCTTTTCTACAAGTCGGGGGGATGCGCCTGTTCCAAGCGGAGTCCTCGGACATATCGGGTAAGTTTATGCCGCGCTCGAGCAATATGGTATTTGCGATTGGGCGAGTATACATTTTGCTCACTATTCTGGTGATGGTGCTATATTGGTTAGGCGGGATGCAAACCTTCGATGCGATTGTGCACGGTATGACTACCATTGCAACGGCCGGCTTTTCGAACTATGACGCTTCTTTCGGACATTTTGCCGATACGCCATTCTTGATGATTACCGGCACGGTGTTTATGGTCGCCGGTGCTTTGCCATTCGTTCTATACATTCGTGCACTTAAGGGCGATGTAGGGCCGCTATATCAAGACTCTCAAGTGCGTGCGTTTCTTATTTTTCTGCTGCTTGCGATTACTTTTATCACATTGGTCCATGGCACGCGCGGACGCGACGTATTTGATGCGCTTATTCATACGGCATTTAATGTTGTTTCTGTGGTGACTACCACAGGCTATGCCAGCGAAGACTACGGACAGTGGGGCAACTGGGCACTCATGGTGTTCTTCTATCTCATGTTTGTCGGTGGCTGCACGGGCTCTACTGCCGGCGGTATGAAAATTTTTCGTTTCCAGCTCTCGCAATTACTCCTTAAAAAGCAATTTAACCAGCTGATACATCCTAACCTTGTACGCGTGCAAAGTTATCAAGATCGTCGTGTAAATGATGCGTTGCTCGGCTCGATGGTCGCCTTTTGCTTTATGTATTTTATCCTTGTTGCATTCATTGCCCTTGGCTTATCGCTGTTTGATTTAGATTTTTTAACTGCGATCTCGGGTGCGGCTTCTGCCGTAAGTAACGTAGGCCCAGGTTTGGGCGAGGTCATTGGCCCTTCAGGAAGCTTTGCAAGCTTGGACAGCGGTGCCAAATTGTTACTCGTGTTTGCCATGTTGGCAGGCCGATTAGAAATAATGACCGTACTGATACTGTTCCATCGGCATTATTGGCGACACTAATAGCTTTGTATTAAAACGTAGGGATAAACTATGGATCCGTGGTTGCTTGCCTTTCTTGTAAGTGGTGCCAGTGGCTTAATGACGGCGCTGGGTTCCAGTGTTGTGCTCATCGGCTGGCAGCCGAGTCAGCGACATACTAACATCTTGCTTGGTTTTGCGGCTGGGGTGATGTTGGCTGCTGCATTCTTTTCCTTGATAGTGCCTGCCCTAGAGATTGCTGGCGACCTCTATGGTGATGGAATTATTCCTCCGTTGATGGCTGTAACAGGCATCTTAGCGGGGGCATTATTAATTGCTTTTATCGATAAGACGGTGCCTCATGAACATTTCGTTAAAGGCGCTGAGGGCCCGATTAACTCCCGCTTAAGCCGCTTATGGCTATTTATTATAGCGATCACGATTCATAACATCCCGGAAGGTTTAGCCGTCGGTATCACTGCTGCGGGTGAGGATTGGGATGCGACGCTGGCCATTGCCTCGGGTATAGGTTTACAAAATGTGCCAGAGGGGCTTGCAGTTTCTTTGGCATTATTGGCACTTAACTACTCGCGGTTTAAAGCATTTTTAATCGGTGCACTGACCGGTTTAGTTGAGCCCTTAGGTGGTTTATTAGGCGGGGTTTTTGTTGGCTTAACAGAATGGTTGTTACCGTGGGGGCTGCTACTTTCCGCGGGTGCAATGATTTACGTTATTAGTCATGAAATCATTCCTGAAACTCACCGCGACGGTGAGCATTCGAAAGCCAGTGGCGGATTGATGATTGGACTGGTCATAATGCTGTTTTTAGACGTATGGTTAGGTTGAGTTCATTCTATAGAGGACAATGACCCATGTTTAAACGTTCACTTTTGACGCTAACCTTAGCAGCAACATTGAGTGCCAGTGCTATTGCTGGTGCCCCTCAGCAAAAGACTTCGGCACCGGGTTACTATCGTATGATGTTAGGTGATGTCGAGGTAACGGCTATATCTGATGGTACGACAAAATTACCGGTGCATCAGTTGTTACAAATGGATGCAGACAAGGTGCGTGACAAACTCGCCGAATTTTATCGTCATTCACCGCTCGAAACATCGGTTAACGCTTACCTAGTTAATGATGGCGAATCGCTTGTGTTAATTGATACAGGCGCCGGCTCAATGTTTGGCGATTCATTAGGTAACTTGGTCCGCAACATCGAAGCAGCAGGCTATTCTGCTGACGATATCGATGAGGTTTATATTACCCACATGCACTCTGATCATATCGGAGGCTTAGTAAATGATGGTAAGCGCGTATTTACTAATGCAACAATCAGAGCGGACAAGCATGACGGGGATTATTGGCTTTCGCAACAGCAAATGGAGCAAGTTCCAGAGGCGCAACAAGGTGGCTTTAAAGGGGCTATGGCTGCACTAAATCCGTATGTTGAAGCGGATCAGTTTAAACCCTTTGTTGCGGGCGAAACGCTCGCCGCGAATATAAAAAGTGTTGAAGCCTATGGCCATACGCCAGGACACACGATGTATCGACTCGATGCAGGTGATCAAAGCTTAGTTTTTTGGGGCGATGTTATGCATGTGGCAGAAGTTCAATTTGATCAGCCGCGTGTCACGATCGCCTTTGATAGTAATCAAGATGAGGCGCGAGAGCGACGCATCAAAGCTTATGCTGACGCAGCAAAAGAGGGTTATTATGTAGCGGGCGCGCATTTACCATTTCCTGGTATGGGCCAAGTGAAAAGCGAAGGCGATGCCTACGACTGGGTACCTGTAAATTACTCACCGATGTGGTAACTTGTCATAATATTTCAGCGAACACTTGATCGCTGAAACGACATCGATTAAATTAAACGCATGTTTAAAATGTGTGTTTCTAATCATGTCTAATCTTAAAAGTCATGCTAGCGACGCCCCGTCATCAGTGCGGGCGTCGTCTAACAAGCCCTCAACACAGAAGCGGATACTCGATACCGCCGAGCGACTGTTTGCGAAAGAGGGGTTTGAACAAACGTCTTTACGCCAAATTACCCAAGAAGCGGATGTTAATTTAGCATCCGTTAACTATCACTTTGGTTCTAAGAAAGCACTTATTCAGGCTGTGGTAGCACGCTACATGGATGTGTTCATGCCTGCGCTGGATGAGGAGTTACGTGCTCTTGATGATGAATCAGCGCTAACAACATTGCAGGTGTTTGAAGCCTTCAAGCTGCCATTATTTTCGTTGAACGGTATTCATAAACGCGGCACCGAGCGCTTTCTTCGGCTACTCGGTTTTGCTTACTCAGAAACTCAGGGCCATTTACGGCGCTATACCCAGTCTGCTTTCGGCAATGTTTTACAGCACCTTTTGGCGCTGCTGCACCGAGCCAATCCTGAGCTTTCTGATGAAGAAATGTTTTGGCGCTTGCACTTTGTACTTGGTGCGACTGTGTTTGCGCAGGTATCTGGGCAGGCACTGATTGAGATCGCCCGAGCTGAGTTTAATCATGAAGTGAATATTAAAACCGTCATTGAACATTTGATCGTATTTATAGCAGGTGGACTTGAACGTCCTTAAAGGCAGACAGCACTGCTAGGTTGTTCTAGACTGACTGTAAGCCCCATTGTTTGGAGAGTTGAATGGAAATCTTGATATTAATTATCGTGCTGTTGGTCATTGTACTCGCAGTGGGTGATATTCGTCGCAGCTTAATTACTAAGCCGGTGTTTAAATTATTTAAGCGTATTCTTCCGCCCTTGTCAGATACCGAACGTGAGGCAATGGAAGCGGGTGATATCTGGTGGGATGGCGAGTTGTTCAGTGGACGTCCAGATTGGCAGAAACTACTGGAAACGCCTGAGCCGAAGTTGACCAGCGAAGAGCAAGCGTTCGTCGATAATCAGTTGGCTGAGCTATTGGATATGTTGGATGATTTTAAAATCGTTCAACAAGATAGAGATTTACCTAAACCTGTTTGGGACTTTTTACGCAAGGAACATTTCTTTGCCATGATTATTGGTAAGGAATATGGTGGTTTAGATTTCTCTCCAGCAGCTAACTCATATATTGTTTCGCGTATCGCATCACGGTCTATCAGTGCTGCAGTATCGGTGATGGTGCCTAACTCACTCGGTCCAGGCGAGCTGTTAACGCATTACGGTACGGATGAACAGAAAAACTATTGGCTGCCGCGTTTGGCGGACGGTACGGACATCCCGTGTTTTGCATTAACGGGCCCCGAAGCGGGCTCTGATGCAGGTGCTATTCCTGATGAGGGCATTATCTGTAAAGGTGAACACGAGGGCAAGGAAGTCGTTGGTATTCGCTTGAATTGGTCAAAACGTTATATCACGCTGGCGCCCTCTGCGACGGTGTTGGGCTTGGCATTCAAGTTGTACGACCCTGAAAGTTTGTTAGGCGATAAAAAAGAGCTGGGTATTACCTGCGCATTAATCCCGACATCGCATAAGGGCGTAGTTACTGGTGACCGCCACTTCCCACTGAATCAAGCCTTTTTAAATGGTACCACCTACGGTGAAGATGTTTTCATTCCTTTAGAGTGGATCATTGGCGGTGCAGATTATGCGGGTAAAGGCTGGCGCATGTTGGTTGAGTGTCTATCTGCTGGCCGTGGTATTTCATTGCCCGCATTGGCAGCGGCCTCAGGTCACGTTACACAGCGTATGACAGGCGCTTACGCCTATGTGCGTCAACAGTTCGGTTTACCGATTGGTGTGTTCGAAGGTGTGCAGAGCGCTATGGGCAAAATTGGTGGGACAAACTACACCTTAGAATCGATGCGCCGACTCACCGTATCTGCGTTATGTCAGGGTAAATCGCCTTCTGTTGTTACGGCTATGACGAAGTACCACATGACTGAAATGGGTCGTGAGGTCATCGAACATGCGATGGATATTCATGCAGGTAAAGGCATTCAGTTAGGTCCACACAATTACCTGGGTCACAACTACATGGCGACCCCGGTCTCGATTACGGTCGAGGGCGCGAATATTCTAACCCGTAACCTGATGATTTTTGGTCAGGGTGCAACACGCTGCCACCCGTATGTTTTAGAAGAAATGAAAGCCGCTTCGAACCCAGATGAAGAGCAAGGCTTACTGGCATTCGATGGCCTGCTGATGAAACATGTTGGCTTCGCAGTCAGTAATGTGTTCAGCAGTCTTTGGATGGGTCTTACAAGTTCGCGCTTTAATGAGACACCGGTAAGTGGCGAAACCGGTCGTTACTATCAGCACCTAACACGCTTTAGTCGTGGCTTAGCGATGGCTGCGGATGTATCGATGTTAATGCTCGGTGGTGACTTGAAACGTAAAGAAATGATCTCTGCGCGTTTAGGTGATGTTTTGAGTCACCTGTATATGGCGTCGGCGGTGTTGAAGCGTTTCGAGGACGAAGGACGGCAAGCAGCTGACTTACCTTATGTGCATTATGCGGTGCAAAGCCACCTGCATAAGATTGGTTACGCATTTGACGGATTCTTCCGTAACTTTCCTAAACGCTCAGTGGCGGTACTCATGCGAGCAATGGTGTTCCCACTCGGTAATCACTTTGCCCAGCCGTCGGATGAGTTATTACAAGATATTAGTACTGACATGATGAAGCCGGGTATCACTCGTGATCGTCATACGTTCTTGTGCTACTGGAAAGATGACGAGAACGATATGACAGGCCATATGGAGAAAGCATTCTTAGCAATGTTGGATATGAAAGACGTCTATAAGAAGCTTCGTAAGGCTGAAAAACGCGGTGAACTATCGGGTAACTTAAATGGTCAGGCGTTAGCCGATAAGGCGAAAGAGCTTAATATTATCAGTGCAGAAGAAGCCGATAAGCTCGCTCATACCGAAAAACTTCGCATGACAGCGATCGGTGTCGATAGCTTTGCCCCTGGTATTATTGAGAACAATCAGTTCTATACCACGAAGGGTGATTTACGCAAACAAGCCGTGCGTGATTAACGCACGGCTCTGGACGTGGTATTTACTGTAATGTGGCGCGCTTATCTTTCATGGTAAAGATAGGCGCGTTTTTGTAACTCGGTGTTGATATTCGCTCCATAGCGGCCGTACTAATTGGACACTGACCGTTGACAATGAAATCGCGTGCAGCACCGGTTAGCGGATCGGCAAACTCGCCCCAATCAGCGACAATCGCATCATTTACCTGGCAGTCAGGTGATAGACCATCGTAGTACTGACCTTGCCCCTCCGAGTTCACAGTTTCAAAATTAATAGCAAAGGTAACCTTATCGCATAGCTCTTGCGGCTGTTGGCCTACAGGTTTACCACAACTGGTTTCACCGATCGTGGTCACATTAACGTGCGGTCGTAATGAGTTAATCACCAGCTCAGAGGACGAGCAACTCGCTCCTGTGGTGAGTACAATCACATTATCAAGATCGAGCTGACGAATGCCATCAACCAAACTAAAGGCCACGGTTTCATTTTGCGCCGAGTTATTATCATTGAAGCGATATTGAATGAAGGTTTTTCCCTGTACATGCGTACCTGCGGTCTGGGTGGCAAGTTGGTTAGCATAACGAATTAACCCACCGCCGTTGTATCGCAGATCAATCACTAAACGGTTGACGTTGTTGGCATCCAGTTCGTTGAATACTTGATTGAGGTCATCACCTGTTCGATTGATAAATGCATCAAGCGTAAAGTAGCCGACGTTTTGTCCATCAATCTGCCAAATCGTTTGACCCATTACTGTGTTGGTTGCCACTTCATCCTTGGTGATAGTCGCGGTTTGCTCGTTCCCCGTCGGGGTACGCCAGGTAATATCCCTTGTGACACCTGGCTCGGAAGGGCCTAACGCACCGCTGTAGCTGCCATCCGCGAGTAGTTGTGAAACAGCAACGCCATCAATCGCAATAATTTCGTCTGCACGGCGCATGCCAGCGTCCCATGCGGGTGAGTCTTGGTAGACGAAACGTAGTTTCACACGTTCAGCACTAATCTGTTGCTGAGAAAAGCCAAAGCCTGCGTATTCAGCTGAGACAAACATGGCGTCATATTCATCTTGGGTCAAAATATAACTGTATCGATCTTCTGGCGCACGCAATTCGTCAAGTAGTTGATAAACATCGTCATAGGCCTCAGGGTCAATGGTTTGCGGTAGGCTGTCGTTCCAAAAATAATCTTCTTGCATGTATTCGAAGAAGCGTTGGTTTTGATCAGCGACAGAACACGTGGCAAAACCATCGCCGCTACCCGCGCTATTATCGCGACTGCTCGAAGATGAACCGCCGCAGGCTGCAAGCACAGCGCACATTGAAAGTGACAAGAGCGTACGTACTGTCTTCATTTGAATCACCATTGTTAACAGTGTGTTAATCACCTTATTACATGCTTATTTTTTACATCGGTCAAGCTGTACAATTCAGCCACCTCTGGCAAACTAGCGCTTATTACTATGAAGAAATGAGATGATGGCATGGCACAGGTAATGATCGATATCGCGGGTACTGAGTTAACCGCCGAAGATAAGCAACTATTAGCGCATCCGGATGTTAACGGACTGATATTGTTCACCCGCAACTTTGTCAGTATTGAACAAGTGGAAAGCCTTGTTGCGGCTGCGCGTGAGGCGTCTGAAACACCACTGTTAGTCGCTGTTGACCATGAGGGTGGGCGAGTACAACGGTTTCGCGATGGTTTCAGTGCTATCCCAGCTATGGCACGTATTGCTGAACTGCCGCAAGATGAACAGCTTGCGGCGGCGCAAGACTTGGGATGGCTTATGGCGAGAGAAGTTAGAGCCGTAGGGGTTGATATCAGTTTTGCGCCGGTATTGGATATTAATGGATGTAGCGAAGTGATTGGTGACCGTGCCTTTGCGAGCGACGTTCAGAAGGTCGCGCATGTTGCGCAAGCATTTATTGAGGGCATGCATGAAGCAGGTATGGGCGCAACAGGTAAGCATTTTCCCGGACACGGCTCGGTAGCAGCGGACTCACACTTTGCAGTGCCAGTTGACAGCCGCTCAAAAGAAGCCATTTTTAATACCGATCTACCTGTTTTTGACATGTTGGCCGATCGACTTGCAGGCATGATGCCTGCGCATGTGATTTACGATCAGGTTGATCCGCAGCCAGCGGGATTTTCTCATTATTGGTTACAAACCATACTGCGCGAACAACTGGGCTTTAACGGGCTGATTTTTAGCGATGATTTGTCGATGCAAGGTGCGACAGTGGTTGGCGATATGCGTCAGCGTGCACTGGCAGCACTGGAGGCGGGTTGCGACATGATACTGGTATGTAATGATCGCGATGCGGCCTTTGAACTACTGCAACAGCCGTTACCTGATACCTCGGCTCGCAGTCGTCAGCGGTTACAAGCGATGTTGGGCGCTGCTAATTACGAGCGTATGGATGAGCTACAACGCTCGAACCGTTGGCAGGAAGTGCAACGCTGGCTCGAGCGTATCAGCGGTTAATTAAGCTTCGTAGGGAAGGGGGTCGGTGACGCCATTGGCGGCAAAGGCCTCTAACCGCTCGACACAGGCACCGCATTTACCACAGGCTTTATCGCGTCCGTTGTAGCAGGTCCACGTATCTGCGTAGTTCAGTTCCATACGCAAGCCGTCAGCGAGAATGGCATTTTTATCAACATCAAGGTAAGGCGCAACCACTTCTACAGGTTCGTAGTTTGCTAACTGACTGACCACGTTCATCTGGCGTACAAATTCGGGGCGGCAATCGGGATAAATTGCGTGATCGCCTGAGTGGGCTCCGTAATAAACCGCATTGGCGCCCTCAGAGACGGCGTAACCGATCGCTAATGACAACAAAATCATATTGCGGTTGGGCACTACAGTCGACTTCATTGAAGACTCTTCGTAATGACCTTCCGGAATCTCGATATCGTCAGTCAGAGAACTACCCGCTAACAAGGTGTTAATTGCGGTTATATCAACGATTTTGTGAGCAATATTGAGTGCTTCGCAAACTTTAGCTGCCACGTCTAGCTCGCGCACATGGCGTTGACCATAATTAAAGGACAATGCCGATACTTCATGACCTTGCTCTAATGCTTTATTCAGTACTGTAAATGAATCCATTCCACCTGAATAAATGACAACCACCTTTTGCGACATTCGCTGACTCCCCGTATAATTAAGCTCCCAATCATTTTAGCGAAAATCATGACTTACCGCATTAACGAAATTTTTGAAACTCTGCAGGGTGAGGGGACCTTTACGGGTGTGCCTTCCATTTTTATCCGCTTACAGGGGTGTCCTGTTGGTTGCCCTTGGTGTGATACGCAACACACGTGGGACGTAAAGCAAGAAGACCAAGTGTCAGTTGCAACGATGATGGCAAAGCCTGAGGCAACGTCCGAGTGGGCGGAGATGTCCAGTGCTGATATTGTCGAACTGATAAAGCAACGCGGCTATCGTGCTAAGCACGTCGTGATTACCGGCGGTGAGCCTGCAATGTATGATTTGCGAGCGCTCGGTGAGGCGCTGGAAGCCCAAGGTATGCGATTACAGATAGAAACTAGCGGTACTTATGAGTTGCTCATTACGGCCGATACCTGGGTGACAGTATCGCCCAAGCTCGATATGCCGGGGGGGTATTTAGTGCGCAGCGATTGCCTGAGTCGTGCCGATGAGATCAAGCATCCGGTAGCTATGCAAAAACATATAGATGCTTTAGACAGATTGTTGCAAGGACAAAAGCTTAAATCGGATGTAGTGATTTGCCTGCAGCCTATCAGCCAACGCCCGCGTGCTACTGAATTAGCGATGAAAATCTGTATTGAGCGTAACTGGCGCTTGTCGGTGCAGATGCATAAATATCTTAATATCGAGTAAGTTAATCTTAGATCAGCCCTGCTAGGCAGGGCGAGTCTGGAATTTCCTTTCTATACTGCCTGTTCCCTTTTCAATTTGAGGAACAGGTATGTGCCAGTTTCACTATAAAGCATCATCGAAATTTAAGCAGCGCGGTCAGGGGATGACCGAGTATATTATTATAGTGGCGTTGATCGCGGTGGCGGCCATCGGCGTGTATTCGATGTTCGGTCAGAGCTTACGTAATCAAGTCGCTGGGCTCGCTAAAGAGATGACCGGACAAAGTGCTTCGGCGGAAATCAACCAAGCACGTCAGTCAGCCCGAACCGCCTCAACAGTAGCCAAGAAAAATATTAACTTGGGTAACTACGATGAACCCAACAAAACGGAAGAGCAATGAAGCGGGTTGCTATTAGCCGCGGCATGGCGCTACCACTTTATTTGGCTTTTTCGATATTACTTTGCCTCGCGCTACTCTCCGTGACGCAGTTAGGCCAACATGCGCGGCGGCAATTCTACTTACAGAGCGTTGCTGATAATGCGGCAATGAGTGCTGGCGTGCTAATGGCGCGTCAGCTCAATTTTGCAGCGTTGTTAAACCGCGCCTTAATAGGCAACCAAGTCGCCCTTGCTCAGTGGGTTGGCTTACATAGCTGGTTTAATATGATGCTGTCATTACTGAATAACAGTTCCACCGTTTTGTCCTTGGTGCCTGTATTGACGGGACCTATGTTGACGCTGAAGCGCGCCTTGAAAGGTATTAAGCTGGGCACGGAGCGTGGTTTGTCGGCAGTGGTGATGCTTCATGTTGCCATCATTCAGGCCATTTCTGCATTACAGACCGTGTTACAACATACCTTAATTGCAGAAATCCCATTTTCCTTGAAAGATGTGGTGGCGGCACACGATGAGACACTTGAGTGGGATGCCTTTCATGGTGGCGGTATTGTTCCTTTTCCAGCGCTTTGGTGGCGGCTAACTCAAGTCGAGTCAACCCGTGACAAAGAACAGTCAGCGTTTTTTAAAACGCTCGTGCTGAAAAGCCGCGATCCGTTTTCTAAAAAGCGAACCTACAATTGGCTCGATACCTATGCACTAAAAATTCGTCGAGCCGGAGGTAGCGACTTGGTAACGCGTTGGAATGGTGAATGGAATTGGCACGCCATCGATACTGTCTCAGCGCATTGGCGTAAATACTGGGCGTTCGGCAGCATGAAAGAGCGGCTCCCACTGGCCTGGGGAGCGTCTGCACAGTACGTTCGGGTTAAACGTTGGGCGTCGATTTATGGCGAATCTGAATGGATAAACCCATGGGCCACATGGCTCGGTTGGAAGTCGATGCCGCGCTTAAAAGTTAAGCAGCCTGCGTTTCGCTTCGTGCGCTTGCAACATACTGCACGTCTGGGAGCCGATAAAATTGTGGTGAAAATCACTGACCCTGAATCGGAGCAACAAGCCGTAGCAAAAGCGGAAGTCTTCTTTTCTCGTCCCAACAGCTTATTTCCGCGCTCGGATGGTGAGCGAGAGCGAGAAAATTTATTTAACGCACTATGGCAAACCCGTATCGCGCCGTTATCGCTCGTGGAAAAAACTGTACTCGGTATTCAAGCCTATGAAAAATCGACCTAAATCTTCGGTTTGTCAGGGGCACGTGTTAGTCGAGTCTTTGATTGTTGCAGGACTGTGGGTCATTCTGATTCTTTCTCTCGCCGACGTATTAGTGCCAGCTGTCAAAACCAGTGAGACAACGCTAATAGAGCAACGCCAACGTATTTTTGCCGACCCTGTGGATTCAGAGAAACTGCAGCGTTCGAGTGACTACGCGTCAGCCAAAGTAAGTCATCGCTTGTTGGGGCCGCTCGATAAGTTGGTAAAGAACGATTTAGATGTCGATAACCTCATGCGAACAAAACAGCAAACACCACTATGGAAAATGGCTCAATTACGCAATGACTGGGCTGCCAAAGAAGATGCGGAGTTGCGCGACCGACCCGCGGGCTGGGTAATTAATCGGGTGCTAGATATGGGATGGCTCAATACCGTGAGGGACGTTATTGCTATTTTGCCGTTTGCGCGGGAATTCTCTAGTGAGTCACTAATTTGGGGTTATATCGATGACGAGATTGTTCCAGAGGAGGAAGAAACATGTTCGCGGATATTCCAGTGGCTTTGCTAATGTGGTCGTGGATGGAGCCTGACCCCACGCACAAGATGATGCGCTTGCTCAAGCCGGTGCAACCCGATTGGCAGATACTGGCACAAAAGTTTCCAAACTGTCCGCTTACGGTCGAGTTAAAGCTTTGGGTATGTGAAGTTGAACACAAGATCTGGTTTTTGCATCAGGGCGATGATGAGGCTTGGTGGCTTTCATCGATTGATGCGACGGCAAAGGTGACCACGCCTCCACCTGTCAATATTGGATTAGAGCCTTATGGCTACGGGCGTCAACATGCGTATCAATATTGGCTATTCATCGAACCAGTCGGTCGTGTTGCCCTACGACGGCAACTGGAGTTCCGCTTGAGTCAGCTAAAACGTCAACGAATATCGGTCGATGACACTCAAGAACTTATCCATATTCCTGCATTAAGTAGCTTGCTTAGCATCTATAACTATCGCCAATGGACGGTGTTGATATGGTTAAAAACGCAACAGGACAAGCGCTGACTGAGTCACTTATTCTACTATTCATGTGCTTTGTATTTTTATTTGGTACTGAGTGGGGGCAGTCGATAGTTGAGCAACTTAAACAGCTTGGACAGTTATTGTCCCTACATTTTAAAACCGTATTGAACTTAATCAGCTTTGTACCAGGGAGTGGAATGTGAAGGCAAAAAGGCAATGGATTATTTTATTGCTGCTCAGTGTCGTGTTGACGGCTTTCACTTTGTGGCTGCTGCGCTCTTATCTTAATTACGAAACCGCCAAGCGATTGAGGGCAGAAACGCCCCCCGAACAGGCTATTGTGGTGTTCAGTCAAGATTTAGCAGCAGGTACGTTGGTTGACACTTCAATGCTCTCACTTCGGCAATATCCTGCTCACCTTGTTAATCCGACATGGATGACTGAGGACTATGTCGGCAGCATTTTAGATTTACCTCTAAAGCATTCGGTAACGGCCGGAACACCTGTCGAAGAGACGCAATTTGAGCTTAGTTATCAAAAGCGTATGGCTGATACCTTACCTGCTGGGTATTGGGCAATCACGTTGCCCGTTGACGTGATGCAGGTTCACAACGGCCAATTGCAGCCTGATGATCGCGTCGACTTAGTGAGCAGAAATCAGTTACGGGAGACGCTGCAGGTTGTTGAAAATATTCGGGTGCTTTCCATCAATGGAGCGGAAAATGGAAGCGGATTATCGGTCACTTTAGCTGTCTCTGCTCAGCAACGGCTGCAACTTGGGCAAATGATCGGCGAGGGTATGCAATGGTGGGTGAGAGCAGCAGGGGAGAAAAGTCGCCCCTGGCAAACTCAGGTGCGTCGGTCGGCGATTTTAGATTGGTAGGAGCGAATCCACAATGTTGAGACATCTACTCATCATGTTGCTTGCTGTCATTGCACAGCCATGCATCGCTACAACGGTTGAAAAGCTTGTCATTACGGTTGGACAGAGCGAGCGGGTGAGTATCACGCCGAGTACTCAGGTGATGATAGCCAATGAATCCCTAGCGCAAGCTAAGCTTGTTTCTCAAGATACCTTACTGGTACGTGGATTAATGCCTGGTACCACGGATATGTGGTTGATTGGACCCGACGACAGACGAGTGGTGATTACTGTGTTGCACACTGTGCCAACCAATGTTCTGGCACGCTTGAAGGCTTGGCAGCGGGACTATCAGAGCTTTAGCATTAAGCGTCAGGGCCAGCAAATTGAGTTGGCGGGGGCGTTACCTGAATCCAAAAGAGCGACGCTTAAAAAGTTGATAGAACCTTATCCAAATATTATCGATAGAACTACATCGACTCAGGTTGAACATCCGATGTTACGGCTTAAGGTGACTATCTTAGAAATTAAGCAGCAGTTTGTGCAGCAATTGGGTATTCAATGGGACTCCCAAATAGCAGGACCGAACTGGCAGTTGGGGCGTCAAGGCGGCGTCGAATGGAGTCCTCTGCTGATGTCGAATATTCAGTTACTTGAGCAACAAGGTGCTGCAAAACTATTGGCAACGCCCGTATTAACGACTCAAAGTGGGCAACCTGCATCTTTTCTTGCAGGTGGCGAAATCCCCATTCCTCAGGTCGTTGGGCAAGGTATGCAAGATGTTAGTTTTCGTGAATACGGCGTCCGATTAACCATTGACCCTGTGGTTGCCGCGGAAAATAAAATCACAGCTAAATTGAGCGCCGAAGTATCAAACATTGACCCAGCAGTCGAAGTGAATGGTGTACCCGGTATTCTTACGCGACGCACAGAAGCCGTGTTGAGTGCTCAACATGGTGAGACAGTCGTTTTATCCGGTTTGCTCAGTACCGACAGTAGTGAATCTGAAGCTGGGCTTCCGGGCTTAAAACAGTTACCTATTGCTGGAGAAGTGTTTAAGCAGCGTGGGCAACGGAATCAGCATACTGAATTACTTATTTTTGTTACCAGTGAAATTGTGGCATACGACCATCAACGTCAAGCACTGAAACAACGCTATCGTGAACAAGCTCAGCAATGGTACTTACAAGCAGGCTGCATTGGACTCAAGGAGTGAGTATGGATAAACAACAGCTACGACAAGCGCTTAAGACTCATCTGCAACAGCGACAGTCGGGCGTACAGGATTTGCCCGCGGCTGAATTACGCGAACATGCTAAACGCTATTTACTTGATCTCAACCATCATCAGTCACAGGTATCTGAAGATGCCGTCGCTGATGTTATTGACGAAGTACTTGGATTGGGACCGATTGAGACGTTGCTTCGCGATGAGTCGGTATCGGAGATCATGGTCAACCGTTACGATCAAGTTTTCGTCGAGCGCTCAGGGCGACTAGCGAACTCTGGTCTAACATTTAGCGACGAGTCCAGTTTGCGGCGAGTTATTGAGCGTATTGTATTACCATTAGGTCGGCATGTTGATGATTCGTCTCCGATGGTGGACGCTCGGCTACCTGATGGGTCTCGAGTCAATGCGGTACTGCAGCCACTCGCGGTAAAAGGCAGTTGTATTACGATTCGTAAGTTTTCATCTAAACCCCTGGTCATCGACGATTTAATTAGATTTGGCTCATTAACCCCCCAAGCAGCGGAATTCCTGAAACTCGCTGTTGAGTGTCGCCAGAATATTATTATTTCGGGCGGCACAGGTAGCGGTAAGACAACTTTATTAAACACCTTGTCATCGTTTATCCCGAGTGATGAACGTATTGTTACCATTGAAGACGCTGCTGAGCTTAGACTACAGCACAAAAACTTGGTGTCACTCGAGGCGCGTCCGAAAAACCAAGAGGGTAAAGGTGCGATACACATTCGTGATTTAGTTATCAACTCATTGCGGATGCGCCCTGACCGTATTGTCGTGGGTGAGTGTCGTGGTGCTGAGGCACTCGATATGCTGCAAGCAATGAATACAGGTCATGCGGGTTCATTAAGCACGGTGCATGCAAATACAGCGCGAGATGCTGTGCGTCGTCTCGAGATTATGGTCTTAATGGGTTCAATGGATTTACCGATCTTCGCTATTCGTCAGCAAATCGCTAGTGCAGTTGATTTAATTGTGCAAACCGCCCGGTTGAGCAGTGGCCAGCGCGTTGTTACCAGTATTGATGAAGTCACGGGTATTGATGGAGAAACATTACAGATCGGAACCTTGTTTTCCCGGCACCGAGGCGAGGGCAGTCTGGTAAGCCAAGGCATGCCGGCAAGGTTTGCTGCCTCGCAACCGCCCGAACTCCAAGAGCAATTAGCACAAACATTGATGGGATAAACCGATGTTAATTGCGGTTATTGTGAGCGTGCTCCTGACTATTGCTATTTGGTTGATCTGGATGCGTCAACTTAATCGCAATCGCATACAAGCGATTGAGGGCACGTTGGCGCATCACACGCAACGCTCGCTACAAGAGTTTTTCGTTTTCTTACCCGTTAAGTGGCTAATCAGGGGGTATTTGATTACCAGTTGCATCTTACCACTACTGATGGGCATTACATTGGGAGGGCGGTCGGCTGGCGTCACTTTGGCTGTTTGCTTAATATCACCGCCAATGATCTACCGTTGGTTACGGAATAAACGCTACCGCGCGTTGCAACGACAGTTACCGATGTTGCTAATGAATCTATCTAATCAATTGAAGTCAGGGATGAGTATGGTGAATGCGGTCACTACACTTTTTGACGAGTTTGAGGCACCGCTAGGACAGGAGGTGAACGAAATCATCCGCCAAATTAAGTTAGGCGATGACTTGCCCAGTGCGCTTGCCAACTGGCAACAGCGGGTACCTATTTTTAGCATTACGCTCGTGGTCCAAGCCTTAATATTGGGATACCGCAATGGTGGGCAGCAGTCACAAGTGTTGCGGAGGCTTGCGGAAAACTTGGGTCAACAACAAAAGGTAAGGGACCGACAACAAGCATTATCAGCGCAAGGGCGCATGCAGGCGTGGGTCTTAATTAGTATGCCATTGGCATTGTTTCTTCTGCTCAATTGGATGAAACCGACTCATACTGCTTATTTGACTGGAACCCTGATCGGTCAGGTGGCACTCGGTGCGGCCGTGATTTTGACTTTAATCGGCGCAATGATGGTTAAGCGCATTCTCAATACAGACGATTTTTAATGCAACTCGTTATTATAGTTTTTTGTTTATTCGTGCTTTGCTGTCTTTTAAGTGGTTTATTGATTTGGCTAGCGAGAATTTTTCGGCTAGCTGAACGCTGGGAGCGCGTCTGTGAACGCGTGTACCAGAAAATTCCTCTACGGACACAGATTTTACTGCGACGTTGGTTCGACTTAGAGCAAAAAAACACCAACTTTCATTGTCGTGTCATTAATGTCAGTTGTGTAATTGCGCTGCTGGCGCTTGTGAGTGCTGTGCTGCAATTAGGCTGGTTATTGATGTTGTTAATGTTGGTCACCGCCTTAATTATCCAGCGCGGTCAACGGCAATTTCGTAGTAAACAAGCGCACATTTATCGTGAACTGCCCGACTTCTGTGATTTGCTTGGGATGATGTTGGCATCAGGGTTACCTTTAATTCCTGCACTTGACCGAGTTTCCAATGCGTCGAGTACGGGCTATTTAGCGCGAGAGATACATTATATTGGACAACAGATTAGGCGTGGTACTGACCTAGGCAGCGCATTATTTAGTTTAGCCGATTTATACCGCGTTAACGTTTTGAGTGAATGGTGCAAGCTGTTAAACCGAGGTTACCAACAAGGCAATAGTCTAATCGATGCGTTGATGTTTTTCTCTGAGCAACTGCGCGATGAACAGCTTAATCAAGCTGAAAAGAAGGCTCAAGAGGCGCCCGTAAAATTACTGCTACCGTTACTTAGTTGTTTTTTTCCGGTGAATTTTTTAGTGATTTTGGGACCCATCTTTATTCAGTTGTACCAAGGGGGATACTAGTGACGAGCACTATCATTTGGCCCGACACGCATTATCTAACAGGCTATTTTTCACGTTTACGCGGTGTTACAGCACTAACCGAGTTGACTCCACTGAGTGCAATTTGGTTTCCAGGCTGTCGCGCTGTACATACCTTTGGTATGCGTTTCCCAATTGATGTGGTAGCGCTTGATAGGACAGGCATCATAATTAATGTGAAGCGTTTACTAACACCGAATAAAACTTACATTCAGAAGCAGGCGCATACAGTGGTCGAACTGTGTGCATTGAGCCCGTATCCACTCGAATCTTGGGTTGGAGCAAAGCTCCATTTAGAGGCAAGGAGTCAAAATGAAAAAAAGCATTGGGCTACTCGTATTGTGTTTGAGCGCATGCACGAGCACACCACAGTCGCCTCAGTACGCGCAATATCAGCTGGGTAATGCTAAAGCATGGTACGAGCAGGGTGACCTGTTATCGGCGGAGCAGCAACTCAATGCATTACATCAGAATGGTGCAGGAAGTGCAGCGAGTTGGCGCTTACTTGGCAATATTCATCTTCGACAACACCGGTTAGAGGCTGCGCGTGAGGCGTACCAAAAGTCTGTGCAACTTAATCCTCACGAGGCCGATGTGTGGCACAATTTAGCGTTGACAGAACTGCGACAAACAACAGCGACTTTGATGAGAGCTCGCACGCAATTGCAACGCTTGCCCGATGAAGATGAACGCTTACTAGCCCTATTGCTTAAGCTTCAACGCGTCAATATAGGCAATGAGCACCCTTAACCGAGGTTTCATGGTGAGCATCATGTTAGTAGCGCTATTGAGTTTAGTGCTACCCGCTGGCGCTATGACGATTACCGTACAACGGCAAAACTGGCTACAGAACGCTCTTAGCGCTGAGTATATGAGAATGATTGTTGCTGCTTGGCAACTCCAATCTGAGCGAATGCAACGCTCTCCTACAATTCAGGAGTTCTCAGGTTACTTAATGGGTTCTGAAGTACCTTGGCGAGTAAAATTAATTGGAGTGTCAGACCGCGTTTATGTGGTTATCCAGCCTGTTACGGCACTACAAATACGCTATTGGGCTGATCATGTTGAGGGTCAGCCCGCGCATAACCAGTGGCGTATTGAGCTACCGGATAACCGCTGATTGTTCTTTGGGCTAACGCACCGAGTGCTTGAGAATACGTGATTTCTGACGTTGCCAGTCACGCTCTTTAACAGTATCGCGCTTGTCGTGAGACTTCTTGCCTTTAGCCAGATAACACTCCAGTTTGACCCAGCAGTGCTTCCAATACATGGCTGTCGCAACGACCGCGAACCCTTCACGTTCAGACGCACCAATGAGTTTGTCTAATTCTTTCTTTTTTAACAGCAGCTTACGCGAACGATCCGGTTCACAATAGACATGACTCGACGCCTGCGTGAGCGGCTGAATTTCCGCACCCAGTAAATACGCTTCGCCGTTTTTCATTATGACGTAGCTGTCGCGAATATTGACCTTTCCTTCACGAATACTTTTTACTTCCCAGCCTTGTAGGCTGATGCCCGCCTCAAATTTTTCTTCAAGAAAATATTCATGACGTGCTTTTTTATTCAGTGCGATGGTCGAACTATTTGATTGTGATTTTTTCTTACTCATGGCAACTATTATACCCATGAAAAACTAAAAGAAAATTCATTTTAAGGGCTTCAATGAATACGTGTTTGAGTTATCATTGCGCTAAACGAAGTAAGCGACAGAGGATTCATGCCTAGCATATCAAAAAGCACGCTGGTCTCATACAGCGCTGAGCAGATGTTTGACTTGGTCAATGACATTGAGTCATACCCAGACTTTGTACCGGGTTGTGTTGGCTCTCAAGTACATGAATCTAACTCGGACTTTAAGGTTGCTAGCCTCGATATTAGTAAGGCGGGTATTAAAAAACGGTTCACTACGCGCAACCGTTTATTTAAACCTGAGCGCATCGATATGTCGCTTGAAGACGGTCCGTTTGAGTCACTGAGCGGAGGGTGGCAGTTTATTCCGCTCGCCGATAACGCGTGTAAAATTCAATTTGACCTAAGCTTTGAATTTTCAAACCGATTATTGGGTATGGCTTTTGGTAAGGTATTTAGTGAGGTGACCGCGCGTATGGTTGATGCCTTTGCTCAGCGCGCCAAGCAGGTGTACGGTTAGCTATGGCGATGATGGTGATTGAAGTTGCCTACGCGACACCAGAGCGACAAGCGATCTTAACAGTGAGTGTGGCTGAGGGCACCGACGTAAAAACCTGTATTGAACGGTCGGGTATACTGGAACAATTCACTGATATTGACCTTGAGAAACAGAAAGTAGGAATTTGGAGTAAGGCAACAAAACTCGATGCGCAGCCGCGGGATGGTGATCGTATTGAGATTTATCGTCCACTCATCGCGGATCCAAAAGCGATACGTAAAAAACGGGCGGAACGAGCAAAACAAGAAGGGCGCGCCGATAAAGTGACGGGTGGGCGGCCCGATGCGAAACGACGAACGAGCGACTAAGCGAAGTAGGAGTTGGGATGAAGCTTTATATCATGCGTCATGGGCAAGCCGAACCGATGTCTGATCCTTGGCCGGATAGTGAACGTCGTCTCACTGACGAGGGGATTACCGAAGTACGACATGCGAGCGAATGGCTGAAACGACAATGCGAAGTTGTTGAGCAGTGCTATACCAGCCCCTATCAGCGTGCGCGAGAAACGCAAAAAGTCATGAATGAGCGATTAAATTGCCAGCAAGTTAAGGTCTTGGATTGTTTAACACCTGAGAAACGGGTGCACGAGACCGTCACTGAGCTCGCCGCCGAAATCGCGGTATCGGGAGTGCAATCGGCTTTGGTGGTGACGCACATGCCATTAGTAAGCTATTTAGTGGCCGAAATTGACAAGACCCAACAACCGCCGATCTTCTCAACGGCAGCGATCGCTGAAATTGACTTTGACTCGGCTACCGGCACCGGGAAGCTGCAACAGCTCATGCAGCCGGAACACTGCGAATAGTTATTCAGGCGCTTTTAGCAGTATCAGTACCGCTGCATCGCCGCCAAAGGTTTTAGGTGCTTGGTGAAAGGCGCGCACGGCAGGATGTTGGATAAGCCAATGAGGCAATTGTTTTTTCAGTATTCCAGTGCCATGGCCGTGCATGACCGAACAGCACTGTATTAACTCTTTCTCGCAAGCCGACAACATCGCGGCCAATTCGTGTTTAGCCTGTGCAACGGTTAGACCGTGCAAATCAAGTAACATTTCTGGAGCGTAGTCACCGCGGCGTAATTGTTTTGCTAAGTAGCTGCTTTCACCTGGGGCTGTATACGCTACTTTGTCATCGCCTAAATAGCCTTCGAAGTTATCAGAAAATGTATCTCGTACAACGTCTTGAACATCTTTCACTGCTCGCTTCTGACGTTTGTGGTGCTTTTGCTTTATTTTCTCTCGTGCTGATAGCGGCGCAACCTCATCGCTTTCTAAGGGTTGAATACCTGCCATCGCTTGCCTAAACAGACTGCGATCATCTGCATCGAATACAGCATCATGGTCGCTATTTTTTTTATCACTCAATTTGTATTTTGAAGCCATGGTGGATGATTCCTAGCGCCGCTTAAGGTATCTTATACAGCAGTTAAGTATAACCGATTTACTATCAGGGGATAAGTTTGGATTCAGAAGCGACTCAGCAAGCTATTAATGAATTACACACGATTGATGACATTTTACGCTGGAGTGTCAGTCAAATGGCCAGCGCCGGCGTCTATTTCGGGCATGGGTACGCCAACGCCGTGGAAGAAGCGCGAGCGCTGCTCGGACATGTGGTGTCATTAACGCCTGATGAACTTATTGATATGCGCCACTGCCGTTTGACCACCCAAGAGAAGCAGAATTATGTAGCGTTACTCGGTCGTCGGATTGCTGAGCGCACGCCAGCTGCTTACATCTTGAAACAAGCTTGGTTTGCAGGCTTACCGTTCTACGTGGATGAGCGCGTTTTGGTTCCGCGTTCGCCTTTTGCCGAACTTATCGAACAAGGCTTTCAACCGTGGTTGACGCAGGCTCCTGAACGAGTATTAGACATGTGTACCGGCAGTGGGTGTATTGCGATTGCGTGTGCCTATGCGTTTCCAGAGGCCGAAGTGGATGCCACGGATATATCGACTGATGCGTTGGCGGTAGCAGAATACAATATTGCTGAGCATGGACTCGATGCGCAAGTGTTTCCTATTCAATCCGATGTGTTTGCTGGGCTGCAAGGTCAACAATATGACTTAATTGTTACCAATCCGCCCTACGTTGATGCCGAAGATATGTCGGATTTACCGGATGAGTTTAAGCATGAACCAGAGCTCGGTTTAGCCGCCGGTGATGATGGCTTAAGTTTGGTGGACACTATGTTACTCGAGGCCGCCGATCATTTAACGGATAATGGTTTGTTATTCTGTGAGGTCGGTAATTCAATGACAGCACTGGATGAGAAGTATCCTGAGACCGGCTTTATCTGGTTGGAGTTTGAGCGCGGTGGACACGGTGTCTTTGTGCTTAATAAAGCACAACTTGAACATCACCGTGCGTGTTACGGAAATTCGTAGGAGCGAGTCATGGCCGGGAATACGTGGGGTACATTATTTACCGTAACGACTTTTGGTGAAAGTCATGGTGTGGGGCTAGGCGCTGTAATTGACGGATGTCCAGCAGGTATCGAGCTCAGTCATGAAGATATACAACAAGCACTTGACCGGCGTCGTCCTGGCACTAGCCGCTACACCACGCAACGGCAAGAACCTGATCAGGTTGAGATTTTATCGGGTGTGTTTGAAGGTCGCACTACGGGGACACCGATTGGGTTGGTTATTCGTAATCAAGATCAACGAAGTCAAGACTACAGCGCCATCAAACAACAGTTTCGCCCAGGTCATGCCGACTATACCTACCTAAAAAAATACGGTATCCGCGATTATCGAGGCGGCGGCCGTTCGTCAGCACGCGAGACTGCAATGCGTGTCGCAGCGGGCGCTATCGCAGCCAAAGTATTGGCACAGCAAGGGATCAGTATTCGTGCCGCGTTGACGCAAATGGGCTCCGTGCAGGCGCCGATAAAAGCATGGTCTGCGGTTAACGAAAACGCGTTTTTCTGCGCTAATCCCGATGCGGTTGAGCCGATGGACGCGTTGATACGCGAGTTGAAAAAGCAAGGCGATTCGGTTGGTGCACGCATTTATGTAGAAGCTCAGGGCGTTCCTGTTGGCTGGGGAGAGCCAGTATTTGATCGTTTAGATGCAGATATAGCCAAGGCATTGATGAGCATTAATGCGGCAAAAGCGGTTGCGGTGGGCGATGGCTTTGACGTGGTGACGCAGCGTGGTAGCGAGCATCGTGATGAAATGACCACAGCAGGATTTCAATCCAATCATGCCGGCGGCGTACTCGGCGGGATTTCAACAGGACAAACGGTGACTGCGGAAGTGGCATTTAAGCCCACCTCGAGCATTAGTATTCCAGGTAAAACAATCACAACCGAGGGTGAACCTGTTGATATTGTCACTAAAGGACGTCACGATCCCTGTGTTGGCATTCGTGCGGTTCCTATTGTTGAGGCGATGATGGCATTGGTTTTAGTGGATCATTTTTTACGTGATAGAGGTCAGAATGCAGACGTACAGCGGACCCAGCTGTGAGCATCAGTCACGTCACTATCAACAGTTAATCGATATTTTTAATCAGTGTTTTGCAGATACTGAACAGACCGTTTTAGTACGGGGTGACGATGAACCCTACTATCGCCCCGCAGCAGAGGGCGAAACCTATCATCAGGTCGTTTTTGCGCACGGCTTTTATGCATCTGCATTGCACGAGGTCGCGCACTGGTGCCTTGCGGGTAAGGTGCGGCGACATATTTTTGATTACGGTTATTGGTATATTCCTGATGGTCGTGATCACGCGCAGCAACAGCAGTTTGAAAAAGTTGAAGTAAAACCTCAAGCGCTCGAACAATTATTTTCGTTGTGTGCAGATGTGCCATTCCAAGTCAGCGTGGATAATTTATCGGGCATCGAAGTCGACCGCGAGGCTTTTGCTGCGAGAGTAAGCGATCAACTTTTCGATTTTATGCGTACTTCATTACCGACAAGAGCGAAAGTTTTTGCTCAAGCATTATGTCGTTATTACCAACGATCCTGGCCTCCGGCTGAGGCGTTGGCACGTTAACATCGAGGAGGAATTATGAAACGCTATTTTGCTATGTTGATTGCGGTCATTGGTCTTGCAAGTTGCTCTACCATTGAAGGTATGGGGCAAGATGTTGAAGATGCAGGCGAAGCTATCGAAGAGTCTGCGGATGAAAATGGAGCTTAAATAACGCATGCAGTACAGCCGTCGTTTCTCGATTGGATTAGTGATTAACCCCTTTGCGGGGATCGGTGGAGCGGTAGCGCTCAAAGGTAGTGATGGTGAGCAAACGCGTGAAAAAGCGCTTGCTTTAGGGGCCTCTCCAAAAGCCAATCAACGAGTAACGACGGCATTACAACAACTGCAACATCTTACTGACGAACTTCAGTTTGTGACTGCGGCGGGCGCAATGGGGGCGGATGTCCTTGCAAGCCTTGGATTCGCGCATGAGGTGGTGTATCAACCTCAAGCACAACAAACTGAAGCGACTGATACACAAGCAGCAATTAAAGCAATCCAACAACACAACCCTGACTTGATTGTATTTGCGGGCGGTGACGGCACTGCCCGTGATGTCTATACCGTGATTCATTCGGAGCAGTTGGTGCTTGGCATTCCGGCTGGGGTGAAGATTCACTCAGGCGTTTACAGTATTAGTCCAAAGGCAGCCGCACGCGTTATCGAGAATATGGTTAGCGGCGGATTATCCAGTGTTCGCTATGCCGATGTGATGGACATTGACGAGCATTTATTTCGCCAAGGCACGGTAAAAGCCAAACGCTTCGGCGAGATGTTAGTGCCTGACGAGCTGCAATATATTCAAGCCGTTAAAATGGGCGGTAAAGAGAGCGATGAACTCGTGTTGGCAGACTTAGCTGCTGAGATCGAAGAACGTCTGGACGATGAGTATTTGATTGTAGGGTCCGGTTCTACCATTAACGCCATTATGGAAGAAATGGGGCTGAGCAATACATTGCTCGGTGTTGACTGGGTCCACGATGGCGATGTGTTGGCACAGGATCTCACCGAAGCTGAGCTCTATCAGCGTGTGACGCAGATTCCACCTGGGCAGGTCAAGCTGTTGGTGACGGTGATCGGTGGGCAAGGGCACGTCATTGGACGCGGTAATCAGCAATTAAGCCCACGTGTGTTAGAGGCGGTTGGGCGTGAAAATCTCTGGATCGTTGCAACGAAAAATAAATTGAACGGTTTAGAAGGTCGCCCTTTGCGTATCGACTCCGGGGATGAAGCGCTCGACCACGCGTGGTCTGGAATGATTTCGGTCATTACCGGTTACCACGATGAGGTGGTCGTGCGCATTGAGGCCGTCGATTAAAATTGACGTTTAGGCAAGTGAACGACAAGACCGTCTAGCTCTTCGGTCATTTCGATCTGACAGCTCAGGCGGCTGTTGTCTTCCGGTTCTATGGCCATATCGAGCATGTCTTCTTCCTGCTCGGACGCTTCGGGTAGTTTGCTTAACCAGGCTTTGTCGACATAAACATGACAAGTAGCGCAGGATAAAACACCACCACATTCACCGACAATTCCGTCGATGAAATTTTCAGTTGCGGCTTCCATTACATTGGTACCCACATCAACTTCGGCCTCGTGTTGGCCACCATCGGCATCAACAAAATATACGGTTGGCATCATTCATTCCTTTTACTGCATTCATAATTGTTGCCCGATAGGATAGAATACGCGGCTTTTAAGCTCAATCCAAAAATCGCATTTGTGACACAAATAGGGTGGGAATTTCATGCAAGCAGTAGCGGCTTGGTTAGATAAATGGTTTGGTTTTTATAGTCGCGGGAGCTCGGTTAAAAAGGAAGTCATTGGTGGTGCGACAACCTTCCTAACCATGGCATATATTATTTTTGTCAATCCATCGATTCTGAGTGAAGCCGGCATGGATTATGGCGCAGTTTTTGTCGCGACGTGTTTAGCCGCCGCAATAGGTTGCTTTGTGATGGGGTTTTGGGCGAATTACCCAGTCGCCTTAGCGCCCGGTATGGGCCTCAATGCGTTCTTTACTTACTCCGTTGTTGGCGGAATGGGCTATGATTGGCAGACTGCACTCGGTGCGGTATTTTTCTCCGGCATTACCTTCTTCTTATTATCCGTCTTCCGCGTGCGAGAATGGATTATCCAATCTATTCCAATGACCTTACGTCGAGCGATTGCTGCCGGTATTGGTGCCTTTCTAGCGCTTATTGGATTAAAAAACGCAAATATTGTGGTGGCTAATGACGCTACCATCGTGACACTCGGTCACTTAGGCGACCCATCGGTTATTCTCGCGGCGTTTGGTTTCTTTACGATTATCGGACTGGCTGCGCGAGGTGTGCAAGGTGCCGCGTTGATGAGTATTCTTGCCATTACCTTAATTGCATGGGTTTTAGGTTACGTAGATTTTACTGGTATAGCCTCAATGCCGCCGAGCTTAGCACCGACTTTCATGCAGATGAATATCGAAGCTGCGTTTGATTTAGGTATGCTATCGGTTATTTTTGCGTTCTTGTTTGTCGACTTGTTCGATACCTCAGGTACGTTATTGGCGGTTGCTCAAAAGGCGGGACTGGCGAAAAAGGATGGTCGTCTTCCTCGTTTAGAGCGGGCTTTGATGGCGGACAGCACGGCTACAGTCGCGGGTTCAATGATGGGTACGTCCACCACCACCAGTTATGTCGAATCGGCGGCAGGTGTCGCCTCAGGCGGTAAAACCGGACTTGCAGCAGTGGTCGTGGGCATTTTGTTTCTTTTGGCGATGTTTTTCTCGCCGTTAGCCGGCATGATTCCACCGTACGCAACAGCCGGTGCAATTATTTATGTCGCAGTATTGATGTTGTTTACTTTGCAGGATGTCGATTGGAATGACATTACCGAAGCGGCACCGGTGATGGTGGTCCTACTTATGACACCACTCACGTTTTCTATCGCAGATGGTATTGCGCTTGGATTTATCAGTTACGTCGTCATTAAGCTTCTTGCTGGCAAAACTAAAGAGTTAACCGTTAGCGTGGTATTATTGGCATTATTGTTTATTAGTAAATTCATTTGGTTGGGGTAACAGATTATGGGTTGGCACTCAAATAGAGAGTTTTTTGTTTCTTGGGAAGAACTACATCGCGCTACAAGAGAGTTGGCACACCGCCAGTTACCTGCTGAACAATATAAAGGTGTAATCGCGGTGAGTCGTGGTGGCTTAGTTCCAGCGGCGATTATTGCACGCGAATTAAATTTGCGTACTGTTGACTGTGTGGCTGTGAGTTCCTATGCACACGATCAGCAAAAAGATGAGTTGGCGTTATTGAAAGACGTATCAGCCACTGAAGATGGAGAGGGTTTCTTGGTTGTCGACGATCTTGTTGATACGGGGAATACCTTGAAGTTTTTACGTAAACGCTTGCCTAAGGCAAAGTTTATCACCGTTTACGCTAAGCCTGCGGGTATTGAGTTAGTAGACGATTATGTCGCTGATCTTGAACAAGAAACTTGGATTCACTTTCCGTGGGATATGCATTTGCATTATGTTGAGCCATTGGCAGGACAGGAAAGCTAAGCTTATAAAAAACCCCGCATTGGCGGGGTTTTTTGTATGCGATTATGCGTTGCGCAAGGTTTGATTTAAAAATTCCAGCACGTTTGCAATCGGCATTTTTTGTTTATCACGGTCACTACGTGATTGATACTCGACCATTTCTTCATCGAGGTTACGTTCACCAATGACGATTTGATGCGGTACGCCGATCAATTCCATGTCAGTGAACATAACACCAGGACGCTCTTTACGATCATCAAATAGCACATCAAAACCGGCATCTCGAAGCTGTTGATAAAGTTCATTAGCGACTTTTTGTACACGCGCCGACTTATGCATGTTCATCGGTACAATGGCAACCTCAAACGGTGCTAGCTCAGTCGGCCAGTTGATACCGCGGTCATCGTGGAATTGTTCGATAGCTGCAGCCACAACACGAGAAACACCGATACCATAACAGCCCATGGTTAACGTTTCGTGCTTGCCTGTTTCTGACAACACACCCACCTTCATCGCATTGCTGTATTTTTTACCTAATTGGAAAATATGGCCGACTTCGATGCCGCGCGCAATCTGCAGTGTGCCTTGACCACATGGACTAGGGTCGCCTGCAACAACGTTACGAATATCTTCGATAGCAGAAATGCTCGCATCGCGTACCCAATTAACGCCAGTCAACCATTGACCCTGTTTATTCGCGCCACAAGCAAAGTCTGCCAATACGGCTGCACTGCGATCGACAACCACGGGCATTGATGCATTAACAGGACCGATGAAGGCCTCACCGCAACCCATCAACTTATCGCTATCTAGCATTTCTAGCGGCGTTGCAACCTGCGCCAGTTTTTCAGCTTTAATGGTATTAAGCTCGTGGTCGGCGCGCCAGACTAACATAACGGCTTCGGCTTCGACTTCGTCACTGGCCTTGACCAAAGCACACTGGACTGCTTGCTGAGCATCGACAGCTAATGGTTGTAAAAATGCACTGACTTCGTGACCGGTAACGTCATTGACTTGTTTATCTTGGCTTGGATTAGCGCGCTCATTGGTGGGGGCTAATGCCTCCGCCATCTCAACGTTGGCAGCATAATCAGAGCCGTCAGAGAACGCGATAGCGTCCTCACCAGAGCCTGCTAGGACATGAAACTCATGCGATGCGTGACCACCAATCGAGCCTGTATCAGCAATGACGGGTCTAAAGTCTAAACCTAAGCGTTGGAAGATACGGCAATAGGCGTCGTACATTTCATCATAGGCTTGCTGCAGTGACTCATCCGTTAAGTGGAATGAGTATGCGTCCTTCATCATAAACTCGCGGGCACGCATGACACCAAAGCGTGGACGGATCTCGTCACGGAATTTGGTTTGGATTTGGAACAGTGTCAGTGGCAACTGCTTATAACTACTGACTTCTTTACGCACCAACTCGCTAATAATCTCCTCGTGAGTCGGGCCTAACAAGAAATCACGCTCATGACGGTCTTTAATACGCAACAGTTCCGGACCGTAGTCTTCCCAACGCCCAGACTCTTGCCACAAGTCAGCGGGCTGCACCATCGGCATTAAAATCTCTAAGGCGTTGATACGCTCCATTTCCTCACGTACAACACGCTCAACTTTCTTTAATACACGAAGACCTGTCGGGGTCCATGTGTAGAGTCCCGATGCCACTTTTCTGATCATGCCGGCTCGCAGCATTAGCTGATGGCTGACAATCTCAGCATCAGAGGGCGTTTCTTTTAAAGTAGATAGTAAATATTGACTGCTGCGCATGGTCGAACAATCTCTATGTCAGTTGAACAAAATCGGAGGGAAGTTTAACAGCCTATCTGCAAGCGACAAAGCCTTTTACGGACAATAGCGGACAATTTTTTCGACTGCCACACGGTTGTCACGTACTTGCCAGTGAATATCTAAATCATAAAGCCGGCTGGCATACATCTTAGGGTCAACTTTTTGTTTTTTATAAGCGGGTCGAACGTCAAAACCGAGTAATTCACTGATTAACTCGCGTAGATGTGGATAGCTAGTCGTGTTGTGCTCCATAAAGTAACTTGCTTGCTCACTAAATACTACGGCCAAGCTAGGTTGAGGCGCTGTGGGTGCCAGCGAACTCTTGGCATCACTGATGGCATCGCAATAGGGAATATAAGGTTTGATGTCAATAATGGGGGTGTTGTCAACTAAATCGGCGCCGGCGACGACTAAATGAAAATAAGGTTCGTGATTAACTGCTAACAGCTTAACCGCGGATAAGCCTATGTTGCTCGGTCGAAAAGGAGAGCGCGTGGCAAAAACGCCAATCTTTTGGTTTCCGCCGAGACGCGGGGGTCTTACTTGAGCTTGCCACTGTGATTCCACGTTATGGTGAAATTCAAACAGCAACCAAAGATGACTGTGTTGTTCGATTCCGCTAAACGCAGCGAGATAGTCGTAATCGCCGTAAGGCTTGATGATTCCCTCAGCGTGGGCGGCGAGACCGGGTTGGCGCGGCACACTAAACTTTTCAGGGAAAGGTGTGTGTATGTGGGCAATGGTTTGCGACGTTGGTTTATTTGTCATTTCTCTTAACTGTTAGCGGATTTAACTAAATTTTAGCGATTGGGTAAATTCAAAATGCTGCGGCAGCGCGGTTAAGTTAATTTAACTTATTGTATTTAAAAGAAAAAATTACATTGGCACGCGCTTTGCTCAATCTTGTCTACAACATAACTGTTTAGTTGGACGTGACCTAGCTGTTAGGCACGTTAGCTACAAAAATAACATAGAAAGGGAAGCAACATGATGAAAAATAAAGTTTGGCCAATTGCGATTTGCTTGGTGGGTGGATTAACCGTGACTTCAGCAGCGTGCGCACAAGACGTTGTTAAGCGTTCACATACATTTAACGTATCAGCAGACACAGAGTTGAGCGTTGAGGCGGCCGTCGGCACTGTTAAGTTTGTGAAAGGCGACATAAACTCGCAGGTAGTTGAAGTTGAGCTGGTTATAGAAGCTAATGATGATAGCTTCTTCTACGGTGGTGGTGATATTAATAGCGTGCATTTAGAAACTGACCAACACGGTAATGAATTGGAACTCAGTATTGAGCCTGATGATGAAGAAGTTGAAGTCACTTGGCGCATTACATTGCCTAAAATGCATAGTGTTGACGCTGATCTAGGTGTCGGTGAGATGTCAGGAGAGTTATACACCACCAATGCGTCGTTTGAGGTGGGTGTTGGAGAAATAGATTTGGTATTGCACGGAGACAATGTCGATAAGGTTAAAGCTGAGGCTGGCATTGGCGATACCCGTATTCGCGGTTCGGTTCGAGGTGACTCAAATAGCGAACGTGTATTAATGACCTCTGAGAGTGAGCTCACCAGCACCGGAGATTACCGTATTAAGGCAGAAGTCGGTGTTGGCGATATCACACTTGATTTTAAAGAATTAAATTAAGTTAATGAATCGGCGGTGACTATTGTTTAGGCGCTGCTGCTTGACCAAAACAACTGACTGACGTGTAGCATCGTGAGCTCGCGTCAGTCGGAATATTAAAGCACTGCATCGAAAATACGTGTGTTGCACCGAACCTTGCGGCATCTTCCCGTAACGCTTGCTGTGCTTCCTTTGCTGACGCGGCAGGCTGATTGAAGCCTACTTGACAGCTATCACCTGTCACAATACTCAGCAACTTAAAAGGCGACGCTGCATTTAACGATTGTTGATGCAGCGTCACTTCGCTTGAGGAAACGTTGGTTGTCTCGTCCGTCATAGCCAAACTCTGTGGCCATTGAAAAGAAGAACATCCCATGAGTAATGTACTGCAGCAACTTGCTGCTAATAATGCTCGATAAAACAACGAACGTCTCCCATTTGAGTATTTTGATTACTTTATCAAAAATTCCTCTAATGAACGACCATTGTCAAGTGCGTTTTGCAATGCTTTAGGCATGCGACCCTGGCCTGTCCAAGTTTTAGATTCGCCATTTTCATCTTTAAATTCGTACTTAGGTGGTTTCGGCGCACGTTTGCGTTTTGGTGAGGCCAATTTATCACCACCAATTTCATCTTCTAAAATGTCAGAAATATCAATCCCAGCTTCTTGCATATTACGTTTTAATTCTGCAATTTTCTGACGTTTTTCTTCGAGCGCTTTCTCTTGCTCAAGGGCCTCTTCTTCACGCTTACTGATAACATTGTCGAGTTTCTTTTGAACTTCATGTAGCTCATTTAAATCCAACTCTTTAAGAGCGGCATTTAATCGACGTTCGTGCGTAATTATATTAATAAATTCGCTCATAGGTCTTCTCCAGTAATTAATAATTGGCAGTGATTTTATAAAACAAATCTCACCCGCAATTCTATAAGTAAAGGCTAAATACGAGATATATTACAATTGGATTAGCGATTTATTTATAAATATCAAAAAGGCGAGCTAGGCTCGCCTTTTTTACGCACAATTTACATATTCGGATAAGTTGGGCCGCCACCACCTTCCGGAACGACCCAAGTAATATTCTGACTGGGATCTTTTATGTCACAGGTTTTGCAATGAATACAATTTTGCGCATTTATTTTAAATACATCTTTGCCATCTTCCTCGACAACTTCATATACACCCGCCGGACAATAACGTTGAGCGGGTTCAGCGTATTCAGGCAAATTCACGGTGAGTGGAATATCAGCATCTTTTAACTGCAGGTGACACGGTTGGTCTTCTGCATGGTTGGTATTAGACAAAAAGACAGAGGATAAGCGATCAAACGTGATTTTATTATCCGGTTTAGGGTAATCGATCGGTTGATAATTATTAGCTTTCTCTGTGCATTTATAATCAGGCGTCCACTCTTTAAATTTGAAGGGTAGTTTTCCGCCAAAATAATTTTGATCAAGTGTATTATATGCGCCACCTAAGAGGGTGCCGAGTTTGTGCACTGCGCCACCGAAATTACGTGAGCGATATAACTCATCAAATACCCAAGAATGTTCGAATGCCTTTTTATATGTCTCAAGGTCGCTGTGTTGCTTGCCTTGAGAAATTGCATCAAAAACAGTTTCAGCAGCCAACATACCCGATTTCATCGCAGTATGATTCCCTTTTATCTTTGAGAAGTTAAGGGTACCGGCATTACAACCTAATAAAATTCCGCCTGGGAAGGTCATCTTAGGTAATGAATAATAACCACCTTTAGCGATGGCACGCGCGCCATAAGTTACACGCTTGCCATTTTCAAGCACCGACTTAATTGCGGGGTGAGTTTTAAAGCGTTGAAACTCTTGAAACGGATTTAAATATGGATTTTTGTAGTTCAAATCGATAATTAAGCCGACATAAACCTGCCCGTCATCGGCATGATACAAATAGCCACCGCCAGAACCATTTTCGTCCAATGGCCACCCCGCGGTGTGAACAACTTTACCAGGTTTATGTTGTTCAGCAGGTACGTCCCAGATCTCCTTGAAGCCGATACCGTAATGTTGTGGTGTGGCGTCCTTGTCGAGCTCAAACTGTTGCAACAACTGTTTACCTAAATGGCCGCGGCAACCTTCGGCAAAGAGTGTATATTTAGCTCTTAACTCCATGCCCGGCATGTAACCGTCTTTTTCTGAACCATCTTTGGCCACGCCCATATCGCCAGTAATGACACCACCGATACTACCGTCGTCATTTTTTATCAGTTCACTCGCCGCAAAACCAGGGAATATCTCGATACCTAGGCTCTCGGCTTGCTCTGCTAGCCAGCGACAAACATTTCCCATACTGACGATATAATTACCCTCGTTATGGAACGTTTTTGGCACTGCTACATGGGGCAATTCACGGCTATTCTGAGCATCTTTCAAAAGCAGTATTTCATCTTTGGTGACGGCTGTATTGAGTGGGGCACCTCGCTCTTTCCAGTCAGGGAAGAGCTCATTCATCGCGCGTGGTTCAAATACTGCGCCCGACAATATGTGGGCACCGATGTCGGCACCTTTCTCGACAACACAGATCATCAATTCTTGCTCTTTTTCTTGAGCAAGTTGTCCTAGTCGGCATGCTGCGGCCAGTCCTGAAGGACCGGCGCCCACGATGACGACATCAAAGTCCATACTTTCGCGTTCCACGTTAACCTCCGTAATCACGAGCTGATGTCAATTGGCATCAACCCCTGATAGTTTTGCAATAGCTGTGTAATTTCTTCTGCGGGGATAGGGCGACTAAATAAGTAACCTTGTCCGACACCGCAGTCTCGGCTTAATAAAAACTCGACTTGTTCACTGGTCTCAATACCTTCTGCGACCAACTGGATGTTTAAGTTTTTGGCTAGATTAATAATCGTTTGTACGATGACAGCATCGTCTTCGTTATCGGGTAAATCGCGAACAAATGAGCGATCAATTTTCAGTGAAGTCACTGGGAAGTTCTTCAGATATGACAACGATGAATAGCCGACACCGAAGTCGTCAATCGCCAACGACATACCATGTTCACGTACCGAGTGCATAAAGTTGGTATGCGATTGAATATTTTCGATAAATACCTGTTCTGTGAGCTCGAGCTCGATAAAGCGCGGTGACAAACGCGCTTCGCTGACATTATCAACGATAGTGTCGACTAGATCCGGTAAATGCAATTGTTTGCCTGAGATATTGATTGCCATGGTAAGGTCGGCGAAACCCATTTCGTGCCAACGTCTGAGTTGCTGACATGCCGTTCGCATAACGAATTCAGACAAAGGAATAATGAGCCCTGTGTCCTCAGCGACTGGAATAAACTGGTCAGGTCCGATAACCGTACCGTCCTCTTTTACCCAACGCACCAGCGCCTCAAGACCGATAATTCTATGGCCTAGCAGTTCGACCTTAGGTTGATAGTAAACCTCAAGTGACTCTTGCTCTACGGCATGACGTAATTGTTTTACCATTTCAAGCTTTTTGGCTAAGTCGCGATGCACTGCTTGGCTATATATATGATATGTGTTGCGACCGTTATCTTTTGCTTGATAGAGCGCTGTGTCGGCATTTCTAATCAGATACTCAGGGTTGTTGTCAGCGTCTTCTGCGAATGCAATGCCGATGGACGCACTAATAAATAACTCATATTCATCGACATAAAAATGGGCATCCAAGGCCTGTAGCATCTGTTCAGCTAGAGTAAGTACCTGTTCGCGAGATGATGAACGTGGCAGCGCGAGTAAAAATTCGTCACCACCTGAACGCGCTAATACCGCGTCTTTTGGGGCTAACTTTTTAATTCGACGAGCGACCCGTTTAATCAGCTCATCACCTACGGTATGACCCAGTGCATCGTTGACCTCTTTAAAGCGATCCAGGTCAACAAATAAAATGGCGGTAAGCCCATTTTCTGATGGGTCATTGAGCCACTCGGTCAATATTCGCATAAGTGCATTGCGATTAATAAGCCGAGTTAATGAGTCGTGCTCGGCGAGGTAAGCAATTTCTTTTTCTACACGCTCACGTTCGTCGATTTCGGAATACAGTTCAATATTGGCATCGGCGAGTTGCTGAGCTTTATAACGACTTTGCGCTACGATGTAAAACACCAAAGTCAGCATGGCGGTAATAAATAAACCAGTGAAGAGTAAGGTCAGCGCAAAGCCTTCGCGTTCGTCCGCTAAACGCGCCGGGGTCATCCATACATGTAGCTGCCATTTTGACCCTAATAGTTGTAACGTTCGATTCACTGACCACTGTTCGCGCAACGATACATCACCAGCAAACTGGTAAAGCGTTTGACCATCGCGACTTATCGCGACTTGATAACCTTCACTGATATTTTGGCGAATAACATCGTTCAGCAAGTCCTGCAGGCTAATAACTAAGCCTAAAAAGCCTTGCCGCTCGGCACCATCAATGCGCGAGAACATAACGATATCGCTACCGATCCTGCCGAGGTTACCCGCACTACCTATCATCGCGTGCTGATTCCCCTGAGATTGCGGTAACACATCGATAAGCTCTGATTGTTTGAAAGGCGTTCCGAGTAGTTGTGCCTGCCGATTCGGGGGGTAGTATTTTTCAATGATTAACTCAGGCGACAACCAAACCATTGCGGTAATACTTTGATAATACAGTGAGATAATACTGGCATCATCGTTCCAACGTTGATCAAGACTTTGTTGGCTCTGCTTTAATTCACGAGCAAATAACTCGGTGGCGAATAGATGCGCCACCAAGTTTTGCCTAATTTCGCGCTGTACGTTATAAGCTTCGTTTTCAAGTGCCTCATGAGCGTCTTGGTTTTCTAAATAGCGTACATATGAAAACGCTATAAGCGAGATCAGTATCCCTGTAACGACGGTAATGAGGGCTTGCTTAGCACCTGCAAAAAGCTTTAAACGCATGAATTAGACTCTCTTAACGACTGAGCTCTGGACGATCCTTAAACTCGTTCAAGGCATCGGGGTTCGCCAACGCATCGGTATTCTGTACGGGTTGCCCATGCACAACGTTACGAACCGCAAGTTCAACGATCTTACCACTAATGGTTCTTGGAATATCGTTCACTTGTAATATAACCGCAGGCACGTGTCTAGGGGTAGCGTTTGCGCGAATCGTTTGCTTGATCGTTTTTACCAAAGCATCGTCAAGCTGCGCACCCTCACGGAGACGCACAAATAGTACGACGCGCTCATCGTCGTCCCATTGTTGACCGATAGCAATGCTCTCTAGCACAACGTCCACCTTCTCAACTTGGCGGTAAATCTCGGCTGTGCCAATGCGTACACCACCTGGGTTAAGTACTGCATCCGACCGACCGTAAATAATTACGCCGTCATGTTCGGTTAACTCGGCAAAGTCGCCGTGTGCCCAGATGTTATCGAAGCGTGCAAAGTAGGCGTTAAAATAGCGTTGGCCATCGTCATCACCCCAAAATCCAACGGGCATATTGGGAAATGAGTTCTCGCACACCAACTCGCCTTTTTGTTGTTTAACAGCTTCGCCTTGATCATTGTACACATCGACCGCTAAACCGAGTCCTCGACATTGTAACTCACCGCGATAAACCGGCAGGATAGGGCAGCCTAGGGCGAAGCACGAAACAATGTCGGTTCCGCCTGAAATTGATGATAGGCAGAGGTCAGTTTTAATATCGCGGTAGACGTAGTCAAAACTTTCTGGAGGCAAGACAGAGCCAGTCGTCAATATGCTCCGCAATGCCTTTAATTCATGGGATTGACGCGGTTTGACATCGGCTTTTTCTAGCGCAGATAAATATTTTGCACTGGTACCGAACACGCTGATGTGTTCTTCATCGGCAATATCCCAAAGTACTTCCGGTTTAGGAGCGAATGGTGAACCATCAAACAAGACTAACTTAGCACCTAACGCGAGCCCACTGACCAGCCAGTTCCACATCATCCAGCCACAGGTTGTAAAGTAGAACAGCGTATCTTCACGACCTAAGTCAGTATGCAAGCCGTGTTCTTTGTAATGTTGTAATAACGTGCCGCCAGCACCGTGAACAATACATTTAGGCACGCCTGTGGTACCTGAAGAAAACATAATATAGACCGGATGGTTGAACGGCTTTCTTACAAAATCAATATGGCTAGCATCATTATCTAGGAAATCCTCGTAACGCACCATGCGAGCGTCATCGACCACCTCTGACTGACCGCTAAAGTTAACAAGTACCAAATGCTCAACAGTCGGCAAGTTGTCTACAATTTCGCTTACTTTATCCTTTATATTGAGATTCTTTTGGTTATAAAAGTAGCCATCGACTGTGATCAGGACTTTCGGTTCAATCTGGCCAAAACGGTCGAGTACACCTTGCACACCAAAATCCGGTGAACAGGATGACCAAATTGCACCCAAGCTCGTTGTGGCAAGCATCATTACGATGGTTTCAATGCAATTGGGCATCATTCCAGCGACACGATCGCCACTCGATACACCTTGCGTTTTTAGTGCATGTGCAGCACGAGCAACTTGCAAGTAGAGATCTTCATAACTGAGCTCTTGGCGCTCACCGTTCTCGCCGCGAAATACCAGTGCGCTGTGGTTATCTTTATGGCGCAGTAGGTTTTCCGCAAAGTTCAACTCAGCCTCTGGAAACCACTTGGCACCTGGAAGCTTGTCTTTATCTTGAACAATGACGTCGCCCTTGTCGCCAATCACATCAAAGTAATCCCAAATCAGCGACCAAAATGCTTCGTTGTTATTAATCGACCACTGATAGAGTTCGTGATAATTCGCAAGACCCGCGTCATTATGCACGTTTATCTGTTGCAGGAAATCGCTCATGCGCGCTTCAGCGATTTGATCCGCACTGGGTTGCCAAAGTCGTTCTGCTGCCATGTTAATTATCCTTTTTTTGCCAGTTCTGCGAGTGCCACTTGAGAGCGAGGGCCATGTCCAAGGTGCTGACAAATATCAGCACCTGCACGGACGAGTGCATCAAGCTCGACGCCCGTTTTAATACCCATTCCGTTTAACATGTATACCACATCCTCGGTCGCCACATTACCGCTGGCGCCTTTTGCGTAAGGGCAACCGCCTAAGCCTGCCACCGCACTATCAACGGTATTCACGCCGAGTTCCAAACAGGCAAGAATATTAGCCAAGGCCTGCCCGTACGTATTGTGAAAGTGCAACGCCAACTGATCCGCCGGCACTACCTCAAGCACGGCTTTAACCATTTCAGCCGCTTGTAGCGGTGTACCTACACCAATCGTGTCGCCGAGGGACACTTCGTAACAGCCCATTTCGATCAATTGCTGCGCCACATGTGCGACATCTTTTAGTGGTACATCGCCTTGATAAGGACAGCCTAGAACGCAGGAGACGTAGCCGCGTACGCGTACATTCGCTTGTCGTGCTTGGGTGATTACCGGACGAAAGCGTTCCAGTGACTCGTCGATAGAACAGTTAATATTACGCTGACTAAATTGTTCTGATGCGGCACCAAAAACGGCAACCTCATCAGTATTCACCGCGAGCGCGTTCTCCAATCCTTTTAGATTGGGTGTCAGAGCGGAGTAAGTAATCCCAGAGTGACGTTCTATCTGTTCCATGATCTCGCCACTGTCGGCCATCTGTGGCACCCACTTCGGGCTGACAAAACTAGCGCTTTCTATATATTTTAGGCCCGTTTTAGACAGGGCATTAATCAGCTCTATTTTAGCGGCGGTCGGAACCGCCACTTCATTTTGTAAGCCATCGCGTGGACCGACTTCGACGATATTAACTTCATCCGGCATAGCGCTGCGTTTAAACATGCTTACTCCTTCTCGGCAATAGCAACGAGTTCGTCACCATCACTCACTAAGTCACCAGAGGCAAAAAATACGTCCGTTACTTCACCTGCGCAATGCGCTTTAATGGTGTACTCCATCTTCATTGCTTCCATGATGACAAGGGCTTGGTCTTTCTCAACGTGGTCGCCTTTGCTCACCAAAACATCTGTGATTGTGCCATTCATCGGCGCGACCAAGCCTCCCCCGGCGTTGTCATCGACCAAGGTATCAGCCACCTTATGGCGATGCAGTGTCACTGGACCTTGTTCGGTAAATACAGTGAGTGTGTCATCACAGGTCGCAATGTAGCGCTGATAGCGATGACCGTTCACAACAACGTTGAGCTGATCATCTCGGATACTCGCTTGGATGGCAAAGCGCTCTTCGCCAATCGTCACGTTAAAGCCATTATCTGTTTGCTCGAGCTCAACACGATTCAGTTCTTCGCCGTCACTGAATTCAACCACGTGTACGGCGGCTTCGTTCAAACGCAGTGCATCAGCACGATTCCACGGACTATTGTTGGTGGTAATTTGCGTTTGACGTTGTAATACATCAAATACTGCCGCTTCAGTGCGTACCCAAGCAAGATCTTGGGTCGACTCTGGGAACAACGATTGTTCATACTGCTGGATAAATTCAGTCGTGAGATCCATGCGCATAAATGCTGGATGGCTTGCTAACCGGTGTAAAAACTCAATATTTGTATGTAAGCCCGTGACACGGTATTGCTTCAAAGCGCGTTGTAATTTCAGTAAGGCGCGATCTCGGTCAGTATCCCAAACAATCAATTTGGCGATCATCGGATCGTAAAAACTCGAGATTTCATCACCTTGCTCGACACCCGTATCGATACGCACGCCGGCATTGACTGCTGGGGTACGAAGGTGACGGATCGTGCCCGTGCTCGGTAAAAAGTCGTTGGCAGGGTCTTCTGCATAAATACGCGCTTCGAAAGCATGACCGTTAACGGTGACGGCGTCTTGCGTCAACGGTAAGCTGTCCCCAGAGGCGACCATGAGCTGCCATTCAACTAAGTCTAAGCCGGTAATCATCTCTGTTACGGGGTGTTCGACTTGTAAGCGAGTATTCATTTCCATGAAGAAAAACTCGCCACTGGCGTCGTATAAAAACTCAACCGTACCTGCACCCACGTAGTCAATAGCTTTTGCTGCTTTGACGGCAGCTTCACCCATCGCTTGACGGGTTGTTTCCGATAGCGCCGGCGCAGGCGCCTCTTCAATGACTTTTTGGTGACGGCGTTGTACCGAACAATCTCGTTCTGCAAGGTATACGGCGTTGCCATGCTGGTCGCAGAATACTTGGATCTCTACGTGGCGTGGATTACGGATAAAGCGCTCAAACAAGACTTTGTCATTGCCAAACGATGATTTCGCTTCACGTTTTGCCGAACTCAGTGCAGATTTAAAATCCTGCTCCGATTCGACCACGCGCATGCCTTTACCACCACCGCCATAAGCGGCTTTTAAAAGCAGCGGGAAGCCAACCTCTTTCGCTTTGGAAAATAGCGTGTCTTCGTCTTGTTCGCTACCATGATAACCCGGAACTAAAGGTACACCCGCTTCTTCCATAATGGCTTTAGCGGCACTTTTAGACCCCATTGCAGCAATCGCCGAAACCGGTGGACCGACAAAAATAATATCATTCTGCTGACAGAGTTCAGCAAACGATTCATTCTCAGATAAAAAACCGTAACCTGGATGGATAGCATCGGCACCGGCAGATTTTGCGACGTCGATAATCGTGTCTGCCTTTAAGTAACTTTCGTTGCTCGGTGCCGGACCAATGTAATAGGCTTCGTCAGCAAGTTGCGTATGCCGTGCCTGTGCGTCCGCAGCCGAGTATACCGCAATGGTGCGGATACCCATTTGGCGTGCCGTTTCGATAACACGGCAAGCGATTTCACCACGGTTTGCAATAAGAAGTGATTGAATCATAAATAATCCCGTTAACTTTTGCTTTGCCACTGCGGCGCGCGTTTTTCTAGAAATGCAGTGAGGCCTTCTTGACCTTCATCTGATACGCGGATTTTTGCAATTTCTTCGATAGTAAATCGGCGCACCGGGTCACTAGTAGGTTGGTGTGCGACGCCACGAATAAGGCGTTTACATGCGCCCAAGGCTTGTGGTGAATTGTTTAATAGAGCCTCAAGAAGTGATGGCAAGGTGTCTTCAAATTCTTCAACAATTTCAGTGACTAATCCTGCTTGCAAGGCTTTTTCGGCAAAGAAACGTTCGGCGGTCAGCATATAACGACGCGCTTGCCGCTCACCCATAACACGTACGACATAAGGGCTTATCACTGCGGGGATGAGGCCGATTTTGACTTCGCTCAGGCAAAAACTGCTTTTGGGTTGTGCTAGAACCATGTCGCAACAGGCGGCTAAGCCAACAGCGCCACCAAACGCAGCGCCTTGCACGAGTGCGATGGTGGGTTTGCTTAACTGATCAAGTTGGCTCATTAAGCGATCGAGACCAGCGGCATCATCGATATTTTCTTGATAATCCTTATCCGCCATGGAGCGCATCCAGTTTAAGTCGGCGCCCGCGGAAAAGTTTTTGCCATTGGAACGCAATACTAAAACGCGCGCCTGTTCAGACTCCTCAACTTCAGTTAATGCGGCAACGAGCTCAGCGATCATTTTATCGTCGAAGGCATTGTGCACTTCTGGACGATTCAGGGTAAGCCATGCGACACCACGAGAATCGATAGAAAATTCAGTGTATTCACTCATGATTGCTCTCCTTACATCCGGAATACGCCGAACTGGCTGTCTTCAATCGGTGCGTTAAGTGAAGCGGCAATGCTAAGGCCCAACACATCGCGGGTTTGTGCAGGGTCGATAATACCGTCATCCCACAAACGGCCCGAAGCATAGTAGGGGTGACCTTGCTTTTCGTATTGTTCAACAATCGGTTGTTTCAGCTTGGCTTCATCTTCCGCACTCAGTTTTTCGCCTTTACGCGCAAGGTTGTCCTTGGTGACTTGAGCCATTACACCGGCAGCCTGTTCACCACCCATTACCGAAATACGTGCGTTTGGCCACATAAACATCAGGGTCGGATCGTAGGCACGTCCGCACATACCGTAGTTACCAGCACCATAGCTACCGCCAATGAGCACGGTGAACTTAGGTACTTTGGCGCAGGATACAGCCATTACCATTTTAGCGCCGTGCTTAGCGATACCCTCGGCTTCATATTTTTTACCGACCATAAAACCGGTGATGTTTTGCAAGAACACGAGAGGAATTTTACGCTGCGCGCACAATTCAATGAAATGAGCACCTTTTTGTGCACTTTCGGAGAATAAAATACCGTTATTTGCCACGATACCGACGGGGTACCCGTGAATACGCGCAAAGCCCGTCACCAGCGTGGTGCCGTAGTTCGCTTTAAACTCATCAAAATCAGAGTCATCCACGACACGCGCAATCACTTCGTGAACATCGTAAGGCTTACGTAAATCGATGCCAACGATGCCATAGAGTTCTTTTGCATCATAACGCGGCGGCTTGCTTTCGCGTTGATCTAACTGAGTGGGCGCGGGGCGGTTTAATCGTGCCACTGAACGGCGCGCTAATGCCAGAGCATGCTCGTCATTATGGGCAAAGTGATCGGCAACACCAGAAACCCGCGTGTGTACATCGGCACCACCGAGTTCTTCGGCGCTGACTTCCTCGCCCGTTGCCGCTTTAACTAACGGCGGGCCGGCAAGAAAAATAGTGCCTTGCTCTTTTACAATCACGCTCTCGTCTGCCATGGCAGGAACATAAGCACCGCCAGCTGTACATAGACCCATGACAACCGCGATCTGCGGAATGCCCTTAGCTGACATGTTGGCTTGATTAAAGAAGATGCGACCAAAGTGGTCTTTATCTGGAAATACGTCATCTTGACGAGGTAGGTTGGCACCGCCTGAGTCGACTAAATAAATACACGGCAAATGGCATCGTTCGGCAATTTCTTGCGCGCGCAGATGCTTTTTAACGGTTAAGGGATAATAAGTACCGCCTTTTACCGTTGCGTCGTTAGCGACGATCATGCACTCAACGCCTTCGACGCGACCAATACCCGCCACGACGCCGGCTGCCGGCACGTAATCGTCGTACACATCCCATGCAGCGAACTGACCGATTTCTAAAAACGCTGAACCGGCGTCAAGCAGCTTATTAATACGTTGGCGCGGTAACAGTTTACCGCGCGACAAGTGACGCTCTTGATATTTAGGACCGCCGCCTTGTTTAATTTGTTCGACTTTAGCGTTCACGTCATCAACGACCGCTTGCATCGATTCATAGTTCGCTTTGAACTGCTCGTCGCGGGTGTTGACTTTGCTTGCAAGAATAGCCACAGCGTCTCCTTTTATTTGGACTCGTTGAACAACTCACGACCAATCAGCATACGGCGGATTTCTGACGTACCGGCACCAATTTCATAAAGTTTCGCATCACGTAACAGACGTCCAGTCGGGTATTCGTTAATGTAGCCGTTACCACCGAGCAATTGAATCGCATCAAGAGCAAGTTGAGTCGCTAGCTCGGCTGCATAAAGTATTGCGCCCGCTGCGTCTTTGCGCGTGGTTTCACCACGGTCGCACGATTGCGCCACCGCGTAAACGTAAGCACGTGCTGCGTTAGTGCGCGTGTACATGTCCGCGACCTTACCCTGTACCAATTGGAACTCACCAATCGCTTTGCCAAACTGGTTACGGTCGTGGATATAGGGAACGACGGCATCTAGACACGCTTGCATGATGCCCAACGGACCTGCCGCGAGTACAGCGCGCTCGTAATCTAAGCCACTCATCAATACTTCAACGCCACCATTAAGTTCGCCGAGAATATTTTCCGCAGGTACCTCGGCGTCCTCGAACACCAACTCACAAGTATTTGAGCCGCGCATTCCAAGTTTGTCGAGCTTTTGGGCTTGGCTAAATCCTGGGGTATTTTTCTCAACGATAAACGCGGTGATACCACGCGAAGCCTTCTCGGCATCAGTTTTAGCGTAAATCACAAAAACGTCGGCATCGGGACCGTTAGTAATCCACATTTTATTGCCGTTTAGTACGTACTTGTCGCCTTTCTTCTCGGCTTTCAATTTCATGCTGACCACGTCCGAGCCCGCATTAGGTTCGCTCATCGCGAGCGCGCCTACATGTTCGCCGGTACAGAGCTTAGGTAAGTATTTTTGTTTCTGTTCTTCGTTGCCGTTGCGCGCGATTTGGTTAACGCACAGGTTCGAATGAGCGCCGTAACTTAAGCCGACAGAGGCTGATGCGCGACTTATTTCTTCCATCGCGATGACGTGTTCAAGGTAACCCATACCTGAGCCGCCATACTGTTCGTCAACTGTCAAACCAAGTAGACCCATATCACCGAGTTTACGCCATAAATCACTTGGAAACTCATTGGCTTCATCAATTTCAGCTGCACGAGGTGCGATTTCATCGCGTGCAAATGCGTTGACTGCTTCACGCAGCATGTCCGCGGTTTCGCCTAAGCCAAAGTTAAAAGAATTAAATTGCGTAATCATAATGACTCCTGAGATGAGACTACTTTCTTGGTTGTCGTTCGCACTGACTCAAGTTCGTCTTGGCAACGTTGCTCAAGACCCGAGAGCTCAGTCAGTAATACGTTGATATCTTCCATTTGTTGCTTGAGTGATGCCTTTTTCTCGGCGATTAACTCAAGTACCTTTTCTAACTGTGCAGCCGAACTATTGTCTGCGTCATATAACTCAAATAAACGTCGGGTTTCAGCTAACGAGAAACCTAACCGCTTGCCACGTAAAATAAGTTTTAGACGGACGCGATCTTTATTATTGTAAATTCGATGTTGACCTTGACGACGAGGCGACAGCAACCCTTCGTCTTCGTAGAAGCGGATAGAACGGGTCGTAATGTCAAATTGTTTTGCCAATTCGCCGATCGTATAAGTGATTTTGTTACTCATCAGACTTGCTTTTTAGTTGACCTAAGATCTAAGCTTAGAGGAAGTTTACGTTAACGTAAAGTGGTATTGGAGGAAAGATGTCAAACGATTCGGTCGTAATTGTTGCCGCAAACAGGACAGCAATGGGGGGCTTCCAAGGTAGCCTGAGTGAAGTCAGTGCTCCTAATTTAGGGGCTACTGCGATTAAAGCTGCGTTAGGAAATAGCGGCCTCAAAGAAACCGATGTTTCTGAGGTCATTATGGGTAACGTACTGCCGGCGGGGTTAGGCCAAGCGCCCGCACGTCAGGCGATGTTATATGCTGGTTTACCGCAAAGTACAGGTGCCACGACCATTAATAAAGTCTGTGGCTCGGGCTTAAAAGCGGCGATGTTTGCAACGGACCTAATTCGTGCAGGCTCAGCGGATGTTGTCGTAGCAGGCGGTATGGAGAGTATGTCGCGTGCGCCTTACTTACTTGATAAAGGCCGCAATGGGTACCGTATGGGACATGGTCAATTGTTTGACCACATGATGCTTGATGGTCTTGAAGATGCCTATGAAGGCAAGGCGATGGGTTGTTATGCTCAGGACACGGCTGATAAATACGGTCTCGACCGCGATGCGATGGATAACTTTGCGATTAACTCGTTAGAGAAAGCGCAGGCCGCCATTGAAAAAGGTTACTTCAAAGGTGAGATTACGCCGTTGACTTATTCAACGCGCAAGGGTGATGTCACCGTAGATACGGATGAGCAGCCGGGTAAAGCACGACTCGATAAGATTCCACAACTACGTCCAGCGTTTAAGAAAGACGGCACTATTACAGCTGCCAACTCAAGCTCAATCTCGGATGGGGCTGCGGCGCTTGTATTGATGCGCGAGAGTGAGGCTGCTAAGCGCGGTTTGAAACCGCTTGCTCGCGTTAAAGGGCATGCAACTCATTCTCAGGCGCCTGCTGAGTTTACTGTGGCGCCCATTGGCGCGATGGACGCGTTGTTGAACCAAGTCGGTTGGAGTAAAGATGACGTCGATTTATGGGAAATCAACGAAGCGTTCGCCATGGTCACCATGTTAGCAATCAACGAAATGAAGCTTGATGCTAACCGCGTTAATGTCCATGGCGGTGCGTGTGCGCTGGGACATCCGATTGGTGCCAGTGGCGCCCGTTTGCTGGTTACCTTGTTACACGCATTGAAGCAACGCGGCGAGAAACGAGGTATTACCTCACTATGCATTGGTGGTGGTGAAGCCGTCGCACTCGCCGTTGAAATGATGTAGTCAACGGCTTAGGTTACGTTGCTGGCGCGAAGCCAAAATAACAGCAATAACAATTAAGCTCGCGCCCAGCAACCATCTTAACCAGTCGGTATCGTGTTGCCAAAACAACACGTTAACGAGAATCCCAGCGGGAATTAAGGCATTATTCATAGCCGCGAGCTGTCCGGTGTTGACCCATTTGCTGGCTAGGTTCCAGCCGAGATAGCCAAGTCCGGAGGCGACAATGCCGAGCCACAACAAAATGCCCCATTGTAAGGGTGTGGTAGGTAGCATTTGGTGATTGCCAAACAGTAAAACGCCTAAGCCAGAGACGAGGCTAGCGCCGGCAAAAAATGCGGCGAATTGTTGAATTTGATTTTGCGTTGAGCCGAGGTCTAGGCGTTTGTATGCCACCTGGCCGGCAGCGAAGCATAAATTGGCGGCTTGAATCAAAGCAAAGCCAATCATGAAATCAGCGCTTAGCCCCTGGTAACGAATGATGGCAGCGCCTAAGACTGAGATGGCGGCTGCGAGCCACCAAGTGAATGGTAAGCGGCGGCGCCCTAAAATGATTTCGTCGATGAGTGTAATGTAAAGCGGGGTGAATATCGTGAACAATAGTACCTCGGCGACACTCAAATAAAGAAATGCGTGATACAAAAACAAGTACATTAAGCCGATTTGTACGGCACCAATTCCGGCAAGTTGGGTTAGTGTTTTAACCGAATAGGCTTTGAGCTGACGCCATTTGAATAATGGCAAGATAGTAAACAAAGCCAGTAGCATGCGGATAAATACGACCCAATAGCCATCAACTTGGCCGGCAAGGTATTCGCCAATGAGCGAGAAGCTTGCCGCCCAGAGTAACGTAATAAGAATTAAAAGTGGCACGGTATGCGTCTCTTTTAAGGATTATGAAAATTTGGTTTATAAAATAACACAACAAGAAGGTGAGTTATGTCTAAAAAAGTGCCTCTGTATATCGACGGAGAGTTTCGCGCTTCAAAAACTGAGTCTTGGATTCCGGTAACCAATCCAGCGACCCAAGAAGTGATTGCCGAAGCTCCATGCGCGACTCAAGACGAGATGGAAGCTGCTGTTGCGAGTGCACGAGAAGCCTTTAAAACGTGGAAAGAAGTGCCTGTTTCTGAGCGTGCTCGTGTCATGATGCGTTATCAGGCATTGCTTAAAGAACACCAAGAAGAAATTGCAGAAATCTTAGCGCAAGAGACTGGAAAAACCTTTGAAGATGCCAAAGGTGATGTATGGCGCGGCATCGAAGTGGTTGAGCAAGCCGCGAACATTCCATCATTGATGATGGGTGAGACGGTCGAAAACGTAGCACGCTCTATCGACTCCTACAGCTACATTCAGCCGCTCGGTATTTGTGCGGGTATCACGCCGTTTAACTTTCCCGCGATGATCCCATTATGGATGTTCCCGATGGCTATTGCCTGCGGTAACACTTTCATCTTAAAACCTTCAGAACAAGATCCATTGACGCCAACACGCTTAGTTGAGCTATTTGAGCAAGCGGGCGCGCCTAAAGGCGTACTGCAGGTGATTCACGGTGGTAAAGACCAAGTTGATTTCGTTTTAGACCATCCTGAAATTCATGCGTTATCGTTTGTTGGTTCAGTACCTGTCGCCGAATACATTTATCGCCGTGGTACTGAGAACGGTAAACGCGTACAAGCGTTCGCGGGCGCTAAAAACCATTGTGTCATCATGCCTGATGCTAACAAGCAGCAAGTCATTAACAACCTCGTCGGTGCTTCTGTCGGAGCGGCAGGCCAACGTTGTATGGCAATTTCAGTCGCAGTATTTGTCGGCGCGGCGAAAGAGTGGATCCCCGAAGTCGCTGAAGCGATTGCAAAAGTTCGTCCAGGCGCTTGGAACGATGAGAACGCAGCTTACGGGCCTGTCATTAGTCCACAAGCTAAAGAGCGTATTGAACAAATGATCACCGACGGTGAAAATGAAGGGGCCAAGCTACTTGTCGATGGTCGTGGTTGCACCGTGGAAGGCTTGCCGGACGGCAACTGGGTTGGTCCAACGGTATTCTCTGAAGTCACCGCCGATATGGATATCTATAAAAAAGAAGTCTTTGGTCCCGTGCTTAGCATGATGGAAGTCGAGGATCTAGACGATGCACTGACGTTGGTGAACAACAACCCGTATGGTAACGGCACGTCAATCTTCACTTCGAATGGTGCGGCAGCGCGCAAATACCAACACGAAGTCACTGTCGGTCAGGTCGGTATCAATATTCCTATCCCGGTGCCATTGCCGTTCTTCTCGTTCACTGGCTGGAAACGTTCATTCTTTGGTGACTTGCATGCTTATGGTAAGCAAGCGATCCGCTTCTACACCGAAACCAAAACCGTGACTGCGCGTTGGTTTGAGAGTGATATTGAGGCGAGTGGACCTAATATGTCTATTCACCTGAAGTAATTGATAAGTTAAAGGTAGTTAGCATGAACTTTGAATTAACTGAAGACCAACAAGCCTTTGTCGATACTGCCAAAGCGTTTGCGGATAAAGAACTTGCACCTAACGCAGCGCGCTGGGATGAAGAAGCTCATTTCCCCATCGAGGTTTTCCGTAAGGCCGGTGAGATGGGCTTTATGGGAATGTATACCCCAGAAGAGGCGGGTGGTTTTGGCATGAGTCGTTTAGACTCAGCACTTATTTTCGAACAATTAGCGGGTGGTTGTACAGCCACCACCGCGATGATGACCATTCATAATATGGTGACCTGGATGATTGGTTCATTCGGTCAACAAGATGTCATCGACGAGTGGGTACCAGAGTTAGTAACCGGTGAAAAGCTCGGTTCTTACTGTTTAACTGAGCCAGGCTCTGGCTCAGATGCAGCGAGTTTGCGCACCAGCGCTAAAAAAGAAGGCGATGAGTACGTTCTCAACGGTTCTAAAATGTTTATTTCAGGTGCCGGCTCAACAGATGTGATGGTGGTCATGGCTCGCACTGGAGAGGCGGGCCCTAAAGGTATTTCTGCCTTTGTCGTGCCAGCCGATGCAAAAGGCATCAGCTATGGCAAAAAAGAAGATAAAATGGGTTGGAACGCTCAACCCACCCGTCTTGTGACCTTTGAGGATGTGCGCATTCCCGCCAAGAACTTGTTGGGTGATGAAGGTGAGGGCTTCAAGTTCGCGATGATGGGACTGGATGGTGGCCGTATCAATATCGCGGTCTGTTCCGTAGGTACTGCGCAGGCGGCATTAGAGACGGCGTCTGCGTATATGCACGAACGCAGTCAGTTTGGTAAACCGTTAGCAGCATTCCAAGCGCTTCAGTTTAAACTGGCGGACATGGCGACTGAGCTTGTTGCAGCACGTCAAATGGTTCGATTAGCTGCTTCGAAAGTGGATAACAATGATCCCGATAAGACAACCTATTGTGCGATGGCTAAACGCTTTGCCACGGATATCGGTTTCCAAGTGTGTAATGAAGCACTACAAATCCATGGTGGCTACGGCTATATCAAAGAATATCCGCTTGAGCGCCATGTTCGTGATGTGCGCGTTCATCAAATTCTTGAGGGAACCAACGAAGTGATGCGACTGATCATTGCACGTCGCATTCTAGCTGATAGCGACCGCCAAATTTTGTAAGGAGTCGGCATGCAAACTCCCGTAATTCTTGAAACAATCAACGCCGGTGACAAAGTCATCGGCGTTGCTACGCTAAACTCTGAAAAATCACTCAACGCGCTCAGCTTGGCAATGGCAGAAACACTGCTGCCGCAATTACAAGCCTGGGCTGATGATCCTCAGGTGGCTTGTGTTTGGCTGCAAGGCGCAGGTGAAAAAGCGTTTTGTGCCGGTGGCGACATCGTTGCTATGTACAAAGCGATGCAAGCACAGCCCGGCCAATTAGTTGAAGAAGTCGAGAACTTCTTCACTACGGAATATCAATTAGACTATGCCATTCAGACCTATCCAAAGCCGATCATCTGCTGGGGTGATGGTATTGTGATGGGCGGTGGTATGGGTCTAATGAATGGTGCCAGTCACCGCATCGTAACAGAGCGCTCATTGCTGGCGATGCCGGAAGTTACCATTGGTTTATACCCCGATGTGGGGGCAACCTACTTCTTGAATCGGATGCCGGAGGGATGTGGCGCGTTTTTAGGTATGACTGGCGCGACTATGAATGCGTCTGACGCTCTTTTCCTAAATCTTGCTGATCAGTTCGTCGGTCACGAACATAAAGCTCAAGTCATCGAAGCACTACAGGCTATTGAATGGGGTGATACGGGCGCACTGAATCATCAAAAAGTAACCGATACACTCGAGCGTCTTGCTGAACAGGATGATACTGCGCTACCCAGTCCTCAGGTTGAACCCCATCTTGAGACCATACAACAATGTATGTCTGCAAGTAGTGTGACTGAAGCGACCCAACGAGTTTTGGCCGAGCAACAAGACGATAAGTGGTTCCAGAAGGCGCAAAAAAACCTCAGTCATGGTTGCCCAATCACGCCTCACTTAGTATGGCAACAAACCCATCATGGTGCGGATCTGTCATTAGCAGACTGCTTTAGATTCGAGCTTACATTATCGTGCAATTGCGCCGTGCGCGGCGATTTCGCCGAGGGTATTCGTGCATTACTCATCGACAAAGACAAACAGCCGCAGTGGCAGTTTGCAAGCGTAGGCGATGTGACGGAAGAGGCCATCGACGGGTTTTTCGACCCACCGTGGGGCGAGCGTACACATCCATTAGCAGCGCTTGAGCAAGTGTTGATGAAAAAATAATAACTATCGACAACAAGAAGGAGTCGAACATGGCGAATGTCGCATTTATCGGATTAGGCAACATGGGTGGACCGATGGCCATGAACTTGGCTAAAGCAGGTCACAATGTAAATGCGTTTGATCTATCGAAAGACGCTCTAGCACAGGTTGAAGCTGCGGGTGCCCGAGCCTGTGCAAGCCCTCGCGAAGCGATTGAAGGTGTGGAGTTTGTCGTCAGCATGTTACCGGCCGACCATCATGTCGAGTCGGTCTACTTAGGTGATGAGGGACTTGTACACGTATTGACGGATAAGCAGTTGGTCATTGATTGTAGTACCATCTCTTCGGAAGCTGCGATCTATGTGGGTGAACAATTACAACAAGCGGGTATTGCCTTTATTGATGCACCGGTTTCAGGTGGTGTCGGTGGCGCGAAAGCGGGGACCTTAACGTTCATCTGCGGTGGCACTGAGGGCAATGTGGATCGTGCACGCACCGTACTCAATGACATGGGCAAAAATGTGTTCCGCGCGGGTGATGTCGGTGCGGGTCAAATCGCCAAAATATGCAATAATATGCTGCTTTCAGTACTGATGGTAGGTACTTCTGAGGCATTGCAACTTGGTAAAGCCAATGGTCTTGATCCGAAAGTATTGAGTGAAATCATGTTGCAAAGTTCAGGTCGCAACTGGACATTAGAAGTCTATAATCCGTGCCCTGACGTGATGGAAGGTGTACCATCGAGTAATGATTATCAGGGCGGCTTTATGGTCGATCTGATGAGTAAAGACTTGGGTCTTGCACAGCAAACCGCGTTAAAGTCGGGTGCCGCTACGCCGATGGGCGCTTTAACCCGTAACCTCTATCATGGGTGGTCGCAGCAAGGCCATGGTCGACAAGACTTCTCAAGTATTTTTAACTATTTGACACCGATCTCGAAAAAATAAAGAGGCAGTTCATGCAAGTAAAAGATAGCGTAATTGTAATCACAGGTGGCGCACAAGGCTTAGGCTTGGCGATGGCAGAAGATTTTGCCAAGCAAGGCGCACAACTGGCGTTAATTGATATTAACGGTGATGTATTAGGTGATGCACAAGAAGCCTGTGAAAAGTTGGGTGCTAAAAAAGTGATCGGCTATGAAGTCGATATTACCGATGAGGAATCAGTCGAGACGGTATTTGAGCAAATTCAACAAGAGTTTGGTGGCATTGATGTCTTAGTTAATAACGCCGGTCTATTGCGTGACGGGTTATTGATTAAGTTCAAAGATGGCGAAATCAAGCAGAAGATGCCACTGCAACAATTCCAGTCGGTGTTGGATGTTAACCTTACCGGTACCTTCCTGTGTGGTCGTGAAGCGGCAGCGCAAATGGTTAAAGCCGGTAAGAAAGGTGTCATCATCAATATCTCAAGCGTCGCACGCGCGGGTAATATTGGCCAAACCAACTATGCCGCCACCAAAGCCGGTGTTGTAGCAATGACGGTAACTTGGGCGCGTGAACTCGGTCGTTATGGTATTCGTTGTGGTGCTATCGCGCCAGGCTTTATCGAAACACCGATGACTGCCCAAATGAAGCCAGAAGCGGTAGAACGTGCTTTATCCATGGTACCTCTAAAACGTTGGGGTCAGCCGACTGAGATCGCTCATAGCGCGCGTTATATCATTGAAAACGACTTTTTCAGTGGTCGCGTTGTGGAGATTGACGGTGGTGTGCGTTTATAATTAAACGCTAAACCGAACCCCATGTGGCTCATAGCTGAGCGTCTCTGTTATAGTACTCGTTGCTCGATTGCTAATAGAGACGCTTAACTATGAAAATGACGTATCCATTACTGTTTAAAACCATTCCTATCTGTGCGATTTGGCTCGCACTGTGCATTTTAGCGTTAGCCTATTTAGAGTGGCCAAGCGATTTACTATCGCAACTACTCACATCTATCGTTGCCCTTGCGAGCGTTGTTTTCGCGTTTAAGCTATCTGGCGAGATCTTCTTTAAACAAATCAATTTGAAGCAATCAGAGCTGAGTTACACGCAGGCATGGTCTCAACCTCGCACGCAACGCTGGGCTGATGTTACTGAGGTCGACTACTCACCTTTATGGCACTCATTTAAGCTGAAGTTCGATAACGGCGAGCAGTTAAATGTCAGCGTGATTCTGACCCACCTTACTGAATTTTTGGGCTTAATGGCACACGAACTGCCTCGCGATAAGTATATCGATGCGGTTAATAAGTTCAGTGGCGCGATGGGCGGGGATAAATAACATGCGAAAACTGCCGCCGCTGAATGCGCTTAAATCTTTCGAAGCTGCAGCACGCCATTTGAGCTTTACTAAAGCAGCAGAAGAACTATTCGTAACCCAAGCTGCGGTGAGTCATCAAGTCAAAGCGCTGGAAGAATTTTTGCAAATTAAGTTGTTTATTCGGCGTAATCGAACGCTGTTGCTGACCGAAGAAGGGCAGGCGTATTACCTGCAGTTAAGAGATATTTTTGCGCAATTGATACAGGCGACTGACAAGTTAAGACTGGTCTCTGAGAAGGGTGCCTTGACCGTCTCAGTGCCACCGAGCTTTGCTATTTTGTGGTTCGTGCCCCGCTTGAGCAGTTTCCGCGAGGCGCACCCAGATATGGATATTCGTATCAAAGCCGTGGATGAAATTACCGGTTCACTCACCGATGATGTCGATGTCGCCATCTATTACGGCGATGGGCGGTGGCCTGGGATAAAAAGCTATCGCTTGCACAAAGAGTACTTATGGCCTGTGTGTTCACCGATTCTGGCAGAACGCATGAACGTAAAAACTCCCGCAGATCTACTCAAACATACGCTGTTACATGATGAAACGCGTAATGCATGGAACGACTGGTTTGAGATGGTGGGCGAGAGAAAGCCGATAAAAGATGGTGGACCCGTATTTAGCCACTCAAGTCTCGCATTACAGGCAGCGGTGCATGGGCAGGGCATTGCCTTGGCGAATCACGTTTTAGCTAAACCAGAAATTGATAGCGGACACTTGATACGTATTTTTCCTCAGGCGCTGCGACGTAATAAGGCATTTTATCTTGTCTGCCGTGACAATCAGTCAGAAATCGGTAAGATCGCCACCTTTCGCAACTGGATCATGCAATTGGTGCACGAAGAAGAACGCGCCTTCGAGTTAGAATCAGAATGAAGCATTTAAAGGGAACGACCTATCAAGTCGCGGGTGAGCGCAACACGCAACGCATCGTCTTTTTTCATGGCTCGGGGGGTGGCCCCGATACCCCTTTCATGCAATTTTTTACTGACCAGTGGCAAGCGCTTGGTTTTGAGATCGTACGCCCTGACTTTCCATACTGGCAAAAAGTCCGAGCAACTGGAGTTAAGCGTCCGCCGGATAGGATGGAACGTTTAGTAGAGCAAATGCAGATGTGGTTATCGGCGTTGCAGCAAGACGGTAAACCTACTTGGTTTGCAGGGAAGTCACTGGGAAGTCGGGTCATGTTACGACTGGCGGATGAATTTGAAGCGCAGGGTCAAATCGCGCTGGGCTTTCCATTTAATCCACCGGCTAAGCCCGAGCGCTCTCGCTTAGACGAGTTGGGGTATGCACGTAGTCCCGGATTAATTATCGAGGGGACGCGCGATCCATTTGCAAAACAGGTTCGCAATAGCGCGTTAATATTGCCGTCACATTGGCAGATTCAATGGCTTGAGGGCGCTGATCATGGGTTTGAACCGACTGCCGCTAAACGTCATTTACGTGAGCGCTTATGGCTTCAGGCGAGCCGACTTACTGAGGAGTTTTTAAAATGATGAGTCAGTTATTGATAATTATTGCAGCACTATATGGTGCGGTAGCGGTTGCACTCGGGGCATTCGCGGCACATGGGTTAAAGAGTCGATTGAGTGAACAGTTACTGACGGTATTTCAGACCGGTGTGACCTATCAGTTCTATCATACACTCGCGTTATTGCTGGCGGGATTATGGCTTCGGTTTGCCCCCTCACCATGGGTCGCGGCCGCGGGCATCTTCTGGGCGCTGGGTGTGGTATTATTCTCAGGAAGTTTATATGCGCTGGCGCTGACCAGCATCAAATGGTTTGGTCCGATAACACCGCTCGGTGGTTTGTTATTTATTTTGGGTTGGATTTGCTTATTAGTTGGAGCAGTTAAAGCATGAATGGATTGGTATTGCTGTGTCGTGCAGGTTTTGAAGGGGATTGTGCGGCAGAGATCCAAGAAAAAGCAGCCGCACTCGGTGTATATGGGTATTGCCAAACACAGGCCGATCAAGCCTATGTGGTTTATCATTGCCAAGCAGAGGAAGCGGATCATTTAGCCAAAAAATTACCATTAAAAGAACTCATCTTCACCCGCACGTTTTTTGTTCTTTTAGCAAGTGCTCAGCTTGCAGGTATTGAGGATCGTGTCAGTGTCGTAAAAGAAGCGTTAGAACCTCATAAAGAGTGGTTCGGGCTAGCGGGGGCGTTACGTGTAGAAACACCTGATAGCAATGAAGCGAACGCTATCGCTAAGTTTTGTCGTAAGTTTGCTGTCCCGTTACGCCAGGGCTTACGCGCTGTCGATTTGCTGAGCAAGAAGCCACTCGCGAAGCGTCCGTTTTTACATGTGTTTTTTGTTAATAAGGCGTACGCTTTATTGGGGTATTCCTACAGCTTCAATCAGAGTCCTTATGAAGAAGGGATTTTGCGTTTACGTATGCCATCTAATGGGCCGAGTCGTTCTACGTTGAAGTTAGACGAAGCATTTCATGTTTTCGTGCCAGAAGAGGAACGTGAGCAGCGAATTCAAGCCGGTATGCGTGCAGTCGACCTCGGTGCCGCACCGGGCGGTTGGACATATCAACTAGTACGTCGTGGCATGATGGTACAAGCCGTCGATAATGGCCCAATGGCGGACAGCCTAATGGAAACGGGTCAGGTAGAGCACATTCGTGAGGACGGTTTTAAGTATCGTCCCAAGCGTCGCAATGTCACTTGGCTTGTGTGCGATATGGTCGAAAAGCCTGCGCGGGTAGGTGAACTAATGACAGCCTGGCTGTTAGAAGAATACTGCAAAGAAGCAATATTTAATTTAAAGCTACCGATGCGTCAACGCTACGCCTCTGTAAAGCAGTATTTGGAACAAATAACCGAGCAATTGCAAGAGCAGGGTGAACGGAGTTTCGAAATTCAAGCCAAACATTTGTATCATGACAGAGAGGAAATCACGGTACACCTACGCTGGCTTTAACTAAAGCTGACAAATCGATGCTTTATGCGTAAGTCGCGCATTTCGCGCGACCTACGCCTCCTGAGCGCTATTGCACGGTTACATTCATCGATTATAAACGTTCGATAATAGCATCGGTGAAGTCAGTAGTACCATGACTACCACCTAAGTCACGCGTTGTACGATCACCGGATTCGATAACCTCAGCCAAGGCACGGGTAATTTTCTCTGCCGGCTCAGGCATTTCTAAATACTCAAGCATTTGCACCGCGGCTAAAATGACCGAGCTTGGGTTGGCTAGATTTTTACCTGCGATATCCGGCGCCGAACCGTGCACGGCTTCGAAAATTGCACAATCTTTGCCGATGTTAGCACCAGGCGCCATACCAAGACCGCCGACCAGACCTGCACAAAGGTCTGATAGAATATCGCCGAATAAATTAGTGGTGACCAACACGTCGAAGTCTTCTGGGTTCATGACCAAACGCATGCATGCTGCATCAACAATCATCTCGGCTGATTCAATATCCGGATATTCATCAGCGATTTCGCGGGCGACTTTTAGGAACAGTCCTGAAGTTGATTTTAAGATATTTGCCTTGTGTACCGCTGTCACTTTCTTACGACCTTCGCGGCGAGCGAGGTCATATGCAAAACGCACGATACGTTCAGCGCCAGCACGCGTGATTTTGCTCATTGCTTCCGCTTCAGAGCCGTCTTCGCTGACTTTTTGACCTAAACCTGAATACATGCCCTCAGTATTCTCTCGCACCGTGATAATATCGATATTGTCATAACGTGCTTGAGTACCTTTGAATGACTTCACTGGGCGTAAATTCGCGTACAGACCAAAGCGCTTACGCAAACTCACATTAATCGAAGTGAAGCCTTCGCCGACAGGGGTTGTTAATGGGCCTTTTAAGGTAACGCCGTTTTTAGCAATGGCGTCCAATGTAGCTTGTGGCAACAACTCACCCGTTTTCTCAAGCGCTGTAAGACCTGCGTCGACAAATTCATAGTCGAAGTCACAGCCTGCTTTTTCAAGAATGGCGAGTGCCGATTTGACGATATCGGGACCAATACCATCGCCTGGAATCACCGTGATTTTTCTGCTCATGTTCGTTCCTTATGCCTAGCTACTACATTAAATTAGGATTTTACGGATGTCGAAAGTCTAGCACTACAACCGCAGATGGACTAGCAGGTAGAATATTAGCTTGAGTGATTGTAATCATTCACTACACTAATGTTGACATCGAGCGGGCTGAAACTGTGGCACTTAGCGACGGCATCACGTTTAATTGTGTGCCACTTTTCCGAGCTGATGTCGAACTGTTGGATCAGCTTCGATTGCACGTTCGACCAACGTTTAGGTAGCGCGTGATGTGGATCGAATATTTCCTGCAGTAGAATGCAGCCGAGTAAGAATACCGCCTGCTGTTTGTTGGTTATCTCGGTTTGGAAACTGACCAATTGATTGACCTGCTCCGATAAGCCCCAGCGCTGTATTAACGTCTCACTGTGCTTCTGTTGCGCCGGTTCGGGTTTGACGCCCAGCAGACCAAACGCACTCAACGGGGTGTCAGGCTGTAGTTGTGGCCATTGGGTAGCGGTCGCAAGCGCAGGATGGTGAATCAGATCGATAGCAATGATTTGCGCAACCAGTTTTTCGCGCAAGGGCCAGGCGACATTGGTATGGTATTTGAGTTGATGCCACAACTCGACAAGTAATGATAGACGTTGCATTAGCGTTTCATGTAGCGGCACGCGATGACTATCGATATGCTGCTGTAAACTTGCTGAAGCCAAAATATGTGACGCACGCTGCGCACCCAAATACAAATAGGCATGCTTAGTCGACTTAAATGGCGCTGTTTGGGCATGCTCACTTGCACTCCTGATTAACGCTTCATGCAGCGCCGGTTGATGCTCAATAGCTTTAATAATAGGTGCCAATGCGCCACTTTGCGTAGCGTAACGCTTAATCGCCTTCAACAGCGTTTTGGGTGGTTTTAATGCTTCACGCTTGTACAAGGGGCTGTGTCGCTTCTGATCCACAACACGCGCTAACGTGTCTCCATCAATGCGATCGGGCATGGATGGCGGCAGCGCCTCAGCCAGCGGCCAGTAGTAAGGGTGTCGTTTGCCTGTTAGTAGTTTGCTCAAAATACCTTTACCATCCAAGCCGAGTTGGTACTGTGCGAGCCTTAAAGACCAATCAACAAGATAATAGGCATAGTGGTGCGATGTGGCAGATTCATCTAAACATGCTTTAAGTAGGGGGGATTGCAGTCGGTTGACGTTTTTTAGCGGTGCAGGTAACGAACGAATCATCGTTGCTGTCATCAGCAAACGGCGGAACGAGGTCGCAAGTCCTAGCTTATCAGCCACCTGAAACATATTGATTGCGCTTTGTAACGCAAGGCTGTAAGCCATTTTCTGCACGCGGTGCTCACTTGACCAAAGGACAAAATAATCTGGCCACTGATATTCGCTGAGCTCATATTCAAGGTTTTTACAGTGAGCGTAGAGATCAACGGCAGTAGGGTGGTTAAGTGTAGGACGAAACGAAGTTAAAAAGGCTTCTAGACGACTCATTGGGTGCCTTTATAACTGTCGTAAGCGCCAGACCCCCACGCCGTCAATTGATTATCTTCGAACAAGAGCGCGGTGCACTCATCTTTCGTGGTGATGCCATCAGAAGTCACATGGTGCGTGCGGTAGAACAACACATGGAGGTCACCTTGTGAGGTTTCTTTAGCTTCATTGATATCAGGTGAACCGAGCATACGGATCACCTGATCTTTAGACATACCTAATTCGAGCTGACCAATTTGCATTGCATTGTAAGTTTCTCGTTCTTGCCATTTCATATCGGCTGGGTCAGCTTGATAAAAGACTTTTACCAAGCCCAACACAGCGATATAACCGACAATTCCGACAATAAATACCAAAGCCAGCTTGCGCATTAAATTAATCCGTTATGACTTTGTAACACGGGTGGTAGACAGAGCCTGGAAGCTTCATGCGACCTTGTTCTACAAAGGCTCTTAATAATTCGTCTAGGCGTTTCATCAGACTTTGTTCACCGTGAATACTAAACACACCGTGTTTGCGTATCTGACGAATACCTTCGTCTTTTACATTGCCCGCAACGATAGCTGAGAAGGCACGACGTAAGTCTGCCGCCAGACGCTCTTTGGGTTGATCCGGATGAAGGTTCAACGCTGCAACATTTTCATGAGTCGGACTGAAAGGGCGTTGAAACTCTTCGTTGATTTTCAAGGTCCAGTTGAAATAATACGCATCGCCTGAATCACGGCGGTATTGTTTAACTGCGGCCATACCGGCATGCATGTGCTGAGCGACAGCGGCTGGATCATCAATAATTATTTTGTAAAGTTGACGCGCCTCATCACCAATGGTTGCGCCGATGAATTCGTCAAGTGCTTCGAAATAATCTCGTGATGACTCAGGGCCGGTTAAAATAACCGGTAGGCTTTGGCGCTGATTGTCAGGGTGCATTAAGATACCCAACAAATACAGCAGCTCCTCCGCAGTACCTGCGCCACCTGGGAAAATAACAATACCATGAGCACAGCGAACAAACGCCTCTAGACGCTTCTCGATGTCGGGTAATATAACAAGCTCATTAACGATCGGGTTAGGAGGCTCGGCTGCGATAATCCCCGGTTCTGTTAAACCTAAATAACGACCGCCTTCAACACGTTGCTTGGCGTGTCCGATGGTTGCACCCTTCATTGGCCCTTTCATAGCGCCTGGACCACAGCCAGTACAGATGTTCAGTCCACGCAAACCCACGTGATAACCGACTTCTTTGGTGTACTTATACTCGGTTTCGTTAATTGAATGCCCGCCCCAGCAAACCACCATGTTGGGCTCTTCTTGCGGGCGTAACGTCCGTGCGTTACGTAAAATATCAAACACGACATGTGTTAACGTTGCGCTATCAGCTTGTTCTAAATCGGTTTCTGAATAGCGCTCACCGGTGAACAAAATGTCGCGTAGCACAGACTCAAGCAGCTCGCGTATACCGACAATGACTTCGCCATCAACAAAGGCTTCTTCGGGTGGTTCAATGAGTTCTAGTTTAATGCCGCGCTCACGACGAATAATGTTAACTTCAAAGTCTTTATAACTGTCATAAATATCTGCCGAGCTATCGGTGTGACTACCGGCGTTCAGTACGGCTAAACAGCAGTTACGAAAAAGCTTATATAGTTGACTGTTGGATGATGCTTTTAATCGTTCGATTTCTAATTGTGATAGCAGGGACATACTTCCCTGAGGTGAGATACTTGCTTTCATTACTTATTTCTTACTCCTAAACAATTTGCCTCAATCTGATACAGCGCTGGCGAGCACAATTTTATTCCTGCCGGTTCTCTTAGCCTCGTATAGTGCTTTGTCGGCTGCATCAAATAATGAGGTTAACGATTGGTTGACTTGCTGTAACTCAGCGATCCCAACCGATACGGTGATCCTAATATCTTCTGATCTAAATTTGAAAGGGATATTACGGATACGATCGCACGCTTTCTCTAAACGTGCTTGCGCGTCGCTAATCGATGTATTGGGGAAGAGTATTACGAACTCTTCGCCACCGTAACGACACACAAAATCTGCTTCATTGACTGCCTTTCTTAACATACTTGCAATCACTTGTAACGTTTTATCGCCTGCGCTATGGCCAAAATTGTCGTTGATCCGTTTAAAAAAGTCGATATCTAATACGGCAATACTCAACGGTTCTCGTGTACGCTTGAAGCGTTGTTCTTCAACACTCATACGCTCTTCGAGCGCTGCTCGATTAGGCAGTTTAGTAAGACTGTCCTGTAAACTTTTAAATTTTTGCTCCGCCAATTTTTGTTTGTAGTGGTGCACTTGCTGCTCGAAGTGGGTCAGCTTGCTTGTCAGTTTTGATGTTGTACGTTCAAACTGCTGTCTTTCCTTATTCTCCAGCGCCAATTTCTCTTGCAGTGTTTCATTGAGGCGACTCAAGTGGCCTGCCACTTCTTGTTTAAGTGTTTCTAGATGCTGTGCTCCCTGTACAGAAGCGTTTAATTGATCAACATTTGATTTGAGTTGCTGATTAAGCATCGAGTTATCTTTTTCGTAGTGGCTACGCTCCTGCACACTCTGGCTTAATGTGCCTTGAACGGCCCCTAAGGTCTGTGAGATCTCAAGTAAGAAATTTTGAGCAGACTGACGTTCTAAATTGACACCGTCGATAATGGTCTCAAGCAAACTGACCATAGCCGTTAGTAACTCGCTGGTACTCAACTTTCCTTTAAGCTGTCGTGTGAGCGCAACAAGTTGTTTCTCCGTCGAGCCGGTAAACTCTAACTGGGCAATCAGTTTAACTACGATTTTTTGCTCTTGGCTGTAATCTTGCTTGGGTTGTTCAACGATATTATGGCCTAAACGCTGGCAGTATTTTAATAGACTGATCAGCAGTGGCATATAATGGATGATCGACACATGTTGAGACTGGGTTGAGTCAATAATGCGTTGTAGCTCTGCGCGACTTTCTTGACTCAGCGCTGGTTGTTTTTTTAACCAGGCAATGGCCTCGATCGTGGCTTCATGAGATGCCTTTAAATTACGTTGTACATGATGAGTAACCGACTGAATGTGAGTTTCGGATTCAGCCATAACGGGCTTTAATTGCTCCATGCCACTGTTTCGTTGTAGCAAACCACGTAACTTTGTCAGCGAACTATCGAGGTTTTGGTCTAAGCCCCCGCATGCATAAGAGAGTTGTGTGAGCATGTTTGAAAAGTGAGTCCAATCGTGTTGGTATTCGTCTTCGAGCTGTTTGCGCGACTGGATGGTTTGGTTGAGTCGCTTTTCAAGAATTGCTAGTTTTTCTTCGGCCGAATTCGATTGATTCAAAACTCACTCTCGCACAGGGTATCTTTTCTGGTCATACGTTCATTGTATACCATAGGATTGTAAATATTCGATGAAAGCAGGTAAAAATTTATTTTTGCGTATCTCATTAAACGGTAAAAACTGCCCTCTAATCGCACAGACTCCCGCTTAACGCCACATCATGCTACGCTTAGCTCGCTTATCTACTATTAAAAACTAGAACAAGAGAACTCATCATAAGGAGTTAACGTGTTTAAGAAATCTTTATTAGCGCTCGCCGTTTGCGCATCAACATCGGTTTGGGCTGATGTTGACTATCACATTGATTTGACCGAACCGACTCATCATACCGGTCAAGTGGATATTGTGTTTCCCGATGTTGAAAGCAATTATATCGACGTCAAGATGCCTGCTTGGCGTACTGGCTATTATCGTATATTAAATCTCGCCAATGGCGTGCGTGATTTTGCTGCCACTTCAGAAGAGGGTGAGACGTTAAACTGGGAAAAAATTGATAAAAGCACGTGGCGCATTCATTTGCCTGAGTCGGCACAAGGGGATGATGTCAAAGTTAACTATCAAATTTATGCGAATCAGCTAGGACGTCGTAGCCGCCATATCGATGACTCGCACGCGTATTTGGATGCCTCTGCGGTGTTTATGTATGCTGATGCTTACCGTGCTGAGCCCGTTACGGTTAGTCTTGATGTGAAAGAAGGGTGGCGCAGTGTATCAGGCATGGAAAACCAAGGTGCGCATACGTTTGTTGCGGATAACTGGGATATCCTAGTTGACTCGCCGATCGAGACCGGAATCAATGAGCTTTATAAGTTTACTGTGGACGATCGTAACTACGAAGTCGTCTTTTGGGGCGAAGGTAATTACGATGCTGAAAAAACCGTCGACGATTTAGAAAAACTGGTGCAACAGTCGCAAAATATTTGGCAAGGTCACCCCTATCAGCGTTATGTCTTTATGATCCACGCAACGTCAGGTGCCGGTGGTGCGACCGAACATCGCAACTCGACCATCATCCAGCGACCACGGTACAGTTATGCAAGCCGAGATGATTACCTTAGCTTCTTATCAACCGCCTCTCACGAACTGATCCACACTTGGAACGTTAAAGCGTATCGCCCCGAGGCTTTGGTTCCTTATGATTATCAGAAAGAAAATTACACGGATCTTTTCTGGCTGGCTGAAGGCTCAACAAGTTATTTCCAAAACCACTTGTTGATGCAAGCGGATATTATGACAACGGATGAATATTTCGAACGTGTGGCTTCGAGCATTGAGCGTTACTACGGTAAACCCGGGCGCGAAATTATGTCGGTAGCAGAAGCTTCGTTTGAAGCGTGGAGTGACCAATACGGTGATCGCGCTCACAACTTCTCAGTGAACATTTACTCAGAAGGCGCGATGGTGTCATGGTTGTTAGATCTGGCGTTAATTGAACGCACCGATGGTGAAGTGACTTATCGCGATGTTCATAATGCACTTTATCAGCGCTTTGATGCCGATGAAGAAGGGTTTAATAGCGACGATGTCGTCGCTATTTTAGATGAGTTGACTGGCCAGTCGTGGCAGCAATGGTGGGATGAACATGTTAATTCGCCGGCTGCTAATATTCAGTTTGACGAATTGTTGAATACTGTCGGTATGAAACTCACATTTGCTTCAGCTGATGAACAAAAACCGTGGGCCGGTTGGCATGGTAAAGCAGCAGCTGAGGGTATTGAACTGGTTCAAGTAGAGCGAGGTTCGCCTGCTTGGGAGGCCGGCTTTACTCCAGGCGATGTGGTGGTTGCGTATGATGGCAAGCGCGCTGCAGGCGGACGCTTCGACGAAGCACTCCAAGAGCGCGAAGTTGGCGACACAGTCGAAGTCACATTCTTCCGTCGTGACCAACTTCATACCGCTGAATTAGTGCTGGGTGAGGAGCAACATGCAGGTGCGAAAATTGAGCCGGTAGAGCAACCTTCTGCTAAGCAGAAAGCGCGCTTCTTACAGTGGCTACAAATTCCACACCCGAATGCCAGCTAAGCCTACTGCCTCGCAAGGCGCTGCCCTAAGGGTGGCGCCTTTTCAAAATTAGAACGGAACGGATTAATATCCAGACCACCTCGACGCGTGTAACGGGCGAAAACAGTCAGTTGCGTAAAGCCCAAGCGGTGTAAATCCATAAAAATGCGTTCCACACACTGCTCGTGAAACTCATTATGGCGACGAAAGCTGATCAAATAACGCAATAAACTGGCTTTATCAATGCGTGGCCCCGTGCCATGGATAAACACTGACCCCCAATCCGGCTGATTAGTGATCAAACAGTTTGATTTGAGTAAATGGCTATGTAAGTTCACCGACTCGACAACTTGTGGATCGACTTCAAGTAAATTCGGCTGATAGTCATAGGTGTCAATTTCTATGTCTTGCGCGTCAATGCATTCACCCGGAAAGTCGGCGATTGGGGTGTGAGTATATTCATTCAATGAGCTAAGACTCACCATGACCTCGGCACCGGCGCAGGCGGACAAATCGTGCTGCATGATATCCGCAACGGTTTGCCAATCTTCAAACCGGCTCTCGTTAAAGCTATTCAAATAAAGTTTAAATGACTTTGACTCAATTAAGTTAGGGCTATCACAGGGCACAGAAAATTCAGCAATAGCGACTTGCGGTAAGCCTTTAGTGTTCAACCAAGAAACTTCATACCCGGTCCAGTCGTCTTGACCATTGAACGGGAGCGGTTGAGTTATCCCTATGGGTGTGCGATTCAGTTCGCGAGCAACAGCATGTAACTGGCTCGGATCGTAAGTGGTCGGGTAATCAGTCGCTTTACCCAGATTCAAGTGAGCGAGCGGGTCGCTTTTTTGCATTGATGCACTCCATGGTAAACTAAATAAACGACACTATTTTACGCTGTTAAAAGGAAATGCACCAGATGAACCCTGTATCCACTGAGCGCGCCGTGAGCGGTTTATTAGAGCGTTACATCGAAGTCATCCCAGAGCCCAAAACCGAGTGGGTTGAAGAATGGGATGCTGAGATATATCAACAACGGATGGGTGAAGAACAGGTTATTTGGCGACCTATAAGACGTGATGAGTCACAAGATTTTACTGCGCTCGAGTCGGCATTAGGTATATCGTTTCATGACAGCGTGAAACGATTATTTGGCGATTGGTTTAGTGGTGACCTTAGTCTCATCTTTACCCACGATGAGACAACCCAACCAATAAGTTTTGAATTGCTGATGCCGCAATGCCTCGAAGATGCCGATCGGTTGCTGCAAAATCTGACGGGTCACATATTGATGAAGCGCAAATTGAAGCAGCCTATCACGATTTTTATCGGTATTTTACATGAGCACGACGATTGTCTGGTCTCGGTCGATAACTCCACAGGAGAGGTCGCACTTGAATGGTTAGGAAAGCTACAGCACCAAACCTTAGCGGTCGATCTCGCTACCTTTTTGTCACATTGTCAGCCATATTGTGGTGAAAATGACTAATTATTAGGGCTTAAATACCGTTAGGAAAATTATATAACCAATAAAAACATAGTGTTACAGCTTTGGCCTGCTTTTTGCTTTAATTGTCGTGAGTGCGCCAATTAGCACAATTTATAAAATAACTAAAAATCGGAGATTGATAATGGAATTCAGAAAGCTTGCATTGATTGGACTTGCGGGGATGATGACGCTGTCACTATCGGGATGCATTGTTGTCAGTGAGCCTAGTTGGGATAAAGACGATCCGCAGTATGATCAAATTCACGATGAGCGGGGCAACCGTCAGGCGATCGCTAAACTTGCCTTAAACGCGGATTTTGAATCAGTTCGTAACAATCTCGGCACGCCTGATTTCAGTGAACGTTGGATTGAGGACGATAATGAGTACCAAGTCCTTTTTTACCGCACGCAGCGTGTCCACGCAGACGGTATGACCACAAAAGATGAGTGTACTCCGATTGTTTTCAAAAATGGCGCGTTGATTGGTACGGGTCAGATGGCACTCGACAAGGTAATGTAATCGGAGTAGGTTGGTGATAGCGCACTACTTAAAAGGAGAGCTGCTATGCCAACCGAAGTTGCCGTATCAACACAGGACGTTGAGCTTGTAGAACTGGATGTATGCCAGCTCAATAGCGTAGCGTCCTTATTGTTTCAAACCTACCAAAACGATGCGCTGATGCAGCGTATCTTCCAAGTCGATAAAGCGGATTATGAAAAGCGTTTACGAGCAGCGATCCGCGAAGAGCTGATCGCTCAATGGGACAATGAACAGCCCATTATCGCGGCCATGCACGACGATGCGCTACTAGGCGTAGTGTGTCTGTCAAAAGTTGAACAGCAGTTTGGACCAACCAGTCGTTGGAATTGGTACATTTCGATGTTACTCACAGCAGGTTGGGTAAGCACACGTTATGTATTGGAAAAAGAACGCCAAATTAAGTCCTTGCTTAAAGACCAGCCTTGTTATTTGATTTCTTTCATTGGCGTCGCCGAACAGTATCAGCAGCAAGGAATCGGACGGCTATTATGTCAAGCTGCGCTGCAGGAAAGTGTCGAACGCGGTAACGTTAAGCAGTTAGCGGTATTTATTTCTGACCAGCAACAGCATCAGTTTTTCAAGCATTGTGGGTTTTCTCAGCAGCACGCGCTCGACGTTCATGACGTACCTGGCGCACTGCTTACCCTCGCCGTCGACTAACTAGGCTCACGAAAAGGCGGCAGGTCGACGGCGATCAATTGGCTGTTATGCAAGGTCAAGGTTCCTTCATAACGTGAAGTACCATCGCTGCTAAAGCCCATAATAAAACAGCTTCGCCAGCCCGGTTGACGACCTTTAAAAGACCAGCGCGTGCTGACCTTTTCTAAATCTAACATTTGCAGCCGTTGTTGCTTGCAATACCAAAGCGCGTGTTGATAAGCGTGCTCTGTTTGACGTCGATGTTGCCAGAATAACCAAGCAACACATAACAATAATAAAAACAACAGGACATCGAATAGAGTAATCATGATGTTTGCCGAGCCTTAAGTTGAAGTAGCTGCTGTTTTACCTCTGCTGATATATCATTTTGGGCTATTTTACGCAGTACTAAAGGGCGTAATTCTGGCAATGACGCAGCGTCTTCAAATAGCGCTTGAAACCATGGCTGTTCAAGCTCAGCAATGCGCTCAAGGTAGCACTCAAGCAACTCATTATGTTGTAGAGCGGGCCACAAACGAGCGCCTAATACTGTTAAAGTATTGGCATCGACGGGTTGCTTTAACAACGTCAGTAATACTTTTTGTAGGCGCTTATCGTTGCTTGTGCTCGCTAGCGCGCGAAGGGCGTACAAAGCCCGTGTTTCGTTTGCTTCCGTCAATTCATTCAGGTAGAAGTCGCGTAACTTTGCGGGTATTGAATGTTGCTCTAACGCTTCCGCGAGATAGCGTTGTACTGTGGGCGCATAATCTGTGTAACGCTCAGTAATCGCGGTTGCCAATTCAGGCAGATTCATCAAACGAGCGGCACAATCATGCAATCCTTGTACGCCGATATGCTGCCAATCAGAGTGCTTACCCATCAAGTACTCAAATGTAGTATCAAAGTATTGACTCGGCGCCGCTTGTCGCTGAGTTGAGATACGTGCGTGTAGCGCTGCGCGTTGAGTTTCGCTCGGAGTGAACAAGTAGGGGTTATGCTTTAGCTGCTCCTCTTGCTCTTCGGTTAGCGCATCAGTGATTTGCTGACCTAATGCGGATACAACATATTCAAGATATTGGTCGCGCGCTGCAAGGTTCAAAAGTCCGCGCTCATCGAGTGGAAACTTTAAGAACCAAAGATAGTCCTGCTGAGGTTCACTTTTATGACGAAACAGAATAGCCAAGTGCGCGTGATGAGCAAGCGGAAATGGGTGAGGCTGCTGTTGATGTTCAATCGCAGCAAACGTCTCCAATGAAATTTCGCTGAGTCGACGACCTAGATCGAAGACCTGAAACTCGGTGTTACCTGCTGCTAAAAACTCACCAATGGTTGCTATCTTATCAGTCACTAAACTTCTCCGCGCTTGAATTTCATTCAATTTTCAATCAGTATTGTCGCCATTATATCGGTTATCAAACCTAATGTGGTAATGGAGTCTCCGATGGAGCAGTATCAAAAAGCGGCTCGGCTACTCGATCGTATTGAGCGAGAATTGAACAGCTTGGGCCTCTGGCAATCCGACCAGCCGCCAGTCGACGCGCTGGATAGCCAGCAACCTTTCGCCATGGATACCCTCGAGTTTCATCAATGGCTGCAATTCATCATGATACCGCGAATGTGGTCATTGATCGATGCAAAGCAACCGTTACCTGACTCGATCGCGGTCAGTCCGATGGCAGCACACTCTTATCGCAATGCGATCGAACAACATGAGCAACTCATCGAATTAATTCGTGAATTTGATGTCCTGTTAAGCGGCTCAGATCCGCTGCAAGACGATGTCTGACTCCGAGCTATTGACTATCGTCTATCAAGACGAATACCTCGTGGTAATCGACAAGCCCAGCGGTTTATTGGTGCATCGTAGTTGGATCGCCTCGGACGCAAAACAGTTCGCTATGCAAATGCTCCGAGACCAACTCGGGCAACATGTTTTTCCTGTGCACCGACTTGACCGACCTACATCTGGGGTATTGGTGTTCGCGCTGTCTTCGGAGATAGCACGTGCGCTTAACGAACAGTTTGCCGAGCGTGATATTAAAAAAACCTATCACGCCGTTGTACGGGGTTATGTCGATGATGCTGGCATTATCGATTATGCGCTAAAAGAAGAGCACGATAAAATTGCTGATAAACAGGCACAAGCCGATAAGCCAGCTCAGGATGCTGTCACAGAATACATGTGTATTGACCGCGTAGAGCTTCCTTTCAAGGTCAGTAAAAAACATGATACGAGCCGCTACTCATTGGTGAAACTCATGCCTAAAACAGGGCGTAAGCATCAGTTACGTCGGCATATGTCGCACATTAGACATCCAATTATTGGCGATACACGGCATGGGGAAGGGCGACACAATCGTTTTTTCCGAGATCACTTTGACTGTCACCGCTTATTATTGGCAGCCACCGCAATCGAATTTCGACACCCAGTGACAGCCGAACAGCTGAGTATTGAGATTGAGATTCCAGACATACTAAAACGCCCGTTTCATCAGTAACGGGCGCTTAGTTAGTACAAATAGATGTTATTCTGCGCTGCGCAAGAGTGCATTAATACCAACCTTTGCGCGTGTTTTAGCATCGACACGTTTCACAATGATCGCAGCGTAAAGGCTGTGTGAACCATCAGCCGAAGGTAATGCGCCAGGTACAACAACAGCGCCTGCAGGCACACGTCCGTAAATAATTTTGTCGTTCTCACGGTCGTAGATACGCGTGCTTTGACCGATATAAACGCCCATTGAAATAACTGCACCTTCCTCAACAATAACGCCTTCGACGATTTCTGAACGCGCACCGATGAAGCAGTTATCCTCAATAATGGTGGGATTGGCTTGTAATGGTTCAAGAACTCCGCCAATACCTACGCCGCCGGATAAATGTACATTTTTACCAATTTGTGCACAAGAACCCACCGTTGCCCAAGTATCTACCATGCTGCCGTCGCCGACATAAGCGCCAATATTCACGTAACTTGGCATGACAACGACATTGCGACCAATAAAGGCACCCTTACGAACCATGGCGGGGGGGACAACACGCATACCCTCAGCGCGGAATCGAGCGCTGTCGTAGTCGGCGAATTTCGCTGGCACTTTGTCCCAAAAACGGGTTTCGCCGCCTTCGATAAGATCGTTGTCGTTCAGTCTGAATGATAACAACACCGCCTTTTTTAGCCATTGGTGGACGATCCATTCGCCGGCTACTTTTTCCGCCACACGCAATTCACCGCGATCGATTTCATCAATGATGTAGCGAACGACTTCGCGTAGTTCATCATCGTCGGTACGGGGAGAAATTTGGTCACGCTGCTCAAAGGCATCATTAATTAACTTTTTATACTTTTCGAACGACATGTTTGCCTCGTTATCCATCTAAATCTTTAATAATTTGTTGTTTAAGCGTCAATTTCTGCTCGTCTGAAAGCGCCTCTCCACGATTCGAAGAAACAATAAATAAATCTTCTGCTTGTTCACCGATAGTCGTGATTTTGGCAGCCAATAAACTAACATCTAAACGCTGTAAAATAGCAGCCAAGCGAGCAACTAACCCCGGTCTATCCAGCGCCACCAATTCGAAAGTGGTGCGCCCACGGTGTTTCGCAGGCAAGAAATTCACTTGAGTCTTAACGCTAAAATTCTTCAACCGACGTGATAGCGGCCGATTATTTTTTGGTACTTTACGACGCTTGTGTAACACGTCGAGTAAGTGTTGTTTGACCTCTTCAATGCGACGTGCCTCGGTCAAGGGTTTACCATTTCGCTGCAACAACACGAAAGTATCCATCACAAAACCATCTCGAGTTGCCAAGATTTGCGCGTCTAAGATATTCAACTGTTGGCTGTCAAGCACGCCCGCCACGGCAGCAAAAAGATGCCCCTCGTCGTGGTGATAGACGAACAGCTCGGTTGTACCGTAGTTGTTTTCATCACCAATTAAAATTAATGGAAGTTCATCATCTTTAAGTTGCAAAATATGCTGGGAGTGCCAACTAATTTGCTCCGCGGTGTGACGGAAAAAATAGTCTGCAGTAAAGCGCCCCCAAAGCGCAAGAATGGCTTCTTTTTGATAACCGCCGCTCAGCAACAAAGCCATTGCGTTGGCTTTATTTTGCTGGATTTTATCACGCACGTCGAGCGTTGGTTTACTACTGTTTTGTTCTAATAAATAACGAGTAGCGTTATACAGCTCCTCGAGTAAGGTTGCTTTCCAGTTATTCCACAGCGAATGGTTAGTCGCGCGAATATCAGCTACGGTGAGGCAATAGAGAAAGTCGAGCCGTTCGACCGTATCAACAATATTGGCGAATTCCTGAATTACTTCTGGATCGTGAATATCGCGTTTTTGTGCAGTGACCGACATGGTTAAATGGTGCTCGACTAGCCAACTAATTAAATCGCTATCCGATTGACTGTAGCGATGCTGCAGGCAAAAGTTGCTGGCATCCATCGCACCGAGTTCAGAGTGATCACCACCGCGACCTTTGGCAATGTCGTGGAAGATTCCAGCTAGATATAAGCAGTGTCGGCGTGCCATTTGCGCGACACGTTCCTCACACAGGGGAAACTGTCCCGCATACTCTGGATCGGAGAAACGGTATAAGTTGCGTACTAAACGAAACGTATGTTCATCGACCGTGTAAGCATGAAACAGATCAAATTGCATTTGTCCGACAATTTGTTGCCATTGAGGTAAGTAGCTTGCTATGACGCCATGATGGTGCATTAAGGCAAAGGCACGTCCACAACCTGCTGGATGCTCAATCAGTCGCTTGAACCAAAAGCGGCAATCGGGGTCATAGCTTAGTGGCTCACTTAGCTGTGCACGTGAATTGCGTAACTGGCGAATAGTATGCGAGTGGATACCTTCAATCTCTGGGTTTTCAGCGATAATGACAAATGCTCGAATAAGTTGGCTATGGTCTTCGAACACCTCATCATGGCGAGCACTGAGTAAGTGCTGATTAATGGCAAAATGCTCATCAATATCGACGGTATGATGCAGATCTTGCGGATTGAGGATGGCTTGCTGAAAAAACTGCAGCAACATTTGATTTAACTCGCTGACACGAAGTACCACTTTAAAGTAATCCTTCATCATCAGCTCTACCGAATGTTTACCCTCGTTACCGTAACCCAAACGCACTGCAACACCGGGTTGAAAATCAAACAGCAGACGGTCTTCACGTTTGCCCACCTCGAGGTGCAAGGCAAAACGAATACGCCAGAGCCAATTCATGCATTCGCGTAACTCAACGAATTCATCGGCGGTCATGTAACCAAATTCGACCAAGCTCTCGTCCGAATGAGTTTGGAAATGACGTTTGGCAATCCAGCCGATGGTTTGAATGTCGCGCAGTCCGCCAGGGCTCGATTTAATATTAGGCTCAAGATTGTAAGACGTACCGTGGTATTGTTGGTGACGTTGCTTTTGTTCATCGAGTTTTGCTTGATAGAAATCGCGACTTGACCAAGGGAACTGAGCGAGTAGTTGGTGCTCGTAGTCGCGGATGAGCGCTTCATCACCAGTGACAGGACGGCTTTCGATTAGGTTTGTTGCAGTGGTGATGTCTTCTGCGGCAGCGCTCAAGCATTGTGATACGGTGCGCACAGAATGGCCGACATCAAGGTGTAAATCCCACAAAAATGTGACAAATTCGGACACCGCGCAGCGACTGAGCGTGTCTTCACAATCGACCAATATCAATAAGTCGATATCGGAGCCCGGATGCAATGTATGCCGACCATAGCCACCCACGGCAATCAGCGCCATGGGTTCATCGGTGAACTCAAAACGTTGCCAAAGCTCAGCTAATAGTTGATCAAAAAACTGTGCACGATGGTGGATCAATTCATCGATATCAGCTGTGACAAAATGCCCCTCAGACCACCGATGATAATGAGCAATGAGCTCGCGATAGGCACTGGCCTCAAACGGCATGTCTGAGGTCGGCCAGTGTGCATAAAAGTCCGCTTGCTCAGTGTTCATCGTGTTATTCGCTATGTTTAATTACACGTGGCAAATCGGTTTCCTCTTCGCGTAATGTTAATACTTCGACACCATCTTCGGTCACTAGTAATGTATGTTCCCATTGCGCGCTCAGGCTGCGATCTTTAGTGAGCACTGTCCATCCATCTTTCATTAATTTAGTATGGCGTTTACCTGCATTAAGCATAGGCTCAATGGTAAAACACATACCGGGTTCTAACACCTCGCCGGTACCCGCTTTGCCATAATGGAGTACTTGTGGCTCTTCATGGAATACTGCGCCGATACCGTGACCGCAGTACTCCCTCACAATAGAGTAGTTGTGTTGCTCAGCAAACTTTTGAATCACCTCGGCGAAATCACCCAAACGAATACCGGGCTTGACCATCTTAATCGCTTTATAAAGCGACTCTTGTGTTGTGCGAACAAGGCGATCAGCCAAAATAGACGGTTTGCCCACGATAAACATCTTTGATGTGTCGCCGTGATAGCCATCAAGCTTAACGGTGACATCGATATTCATGATGTCGCCTTCTTTTAATTTTTTAGGGCCAGGGATACCGTGGCACACACAATGGTTTACCGAAGTACAAATCGATTTTGGGAAGCCGTGATAATTAAGGGGTGCGGGGTACGCATTGTGCGCAACAATGTAGTCGTGACAGATCTGATCCAACTCTTCGGTTGTGACCCCCGGCTTCACGTACTCACCAATCATTTCTAATACACTGGCGGCTAAGCGACCCGCAGCGCGCATCTTCTCGATTTCTTCTGGCGTTTTTATCGATATACTCATTAAATACGGTCTCTTAAATTAGCTACTTTTTTAATCGTATACGCAGTCTACCAATTTAAGCGCCGCTTAGCCATGTTGTGATGCGGATCGGCGCCTGCCTTTTTAGTCTATTGTGATTGCGCCGTAACGCAGGATGTGGTATAAAATGCGCGCTTTTTGAAAGCAAAAATTCACTTTAAATTTAAACCACACATATATCGACACATATCACGGGGTGCCCAAGCGGGTCGTGCTATGGGGTATATGGAGGCTTAACCCCTATAAAAGGAAAAGTATTATGGCAAACGTGTCAATGCGTGACATGCTGAAAGCAGGTGTCCACTTCGGTCACCAAACTCGTTTCTGGAATCCAAAAATGAAGCCATTCATTTTTGGCGCTCGCAACAAGATCCACATCATCAACCTTGAAAAAACGGTGCCTATGTTCAACGATGCGTTGAGCTATATGCAACACGTTGCTTCAAACAAAGGTAAAATCTTGTTCGTTGGTACTAAGCGCGCAGCTGCTGAGCCTGTCAAGGAAGCAGCATTGAGCTGTGGTCAGTACTTCGTAAATCACCGTTGGTTAGGTGGTATGTTGACTAACTGGAAAACAGTTCGTCAATCAATCAAGCGTTTGAAAGATCTTGAAACTATGAGCCAAGACGGTACTTTCGACAAGCTAACCAAGAAAGAAGCGTTGGTTAACACCCGCGAAATGGAAAAGCTTGAAAAAGGCCTTGGCGGTATCAAAAACATGGGCGGCTTGCCTGACGTATTGTTCGTAATCGACGCTGATCACGAGCACATTGCGATTAAAGAAGCAAACAACTTAGGTATTCCAGTTGTTTCTGTTGTTGATACTAACTCAGATCCAGATGGCGTTGACTACGTTATCCCAGGTAACGATGACGCAATCCGCGCAGTACAATTGTATTTGAATGCTGCAGCAGACGCGATCAAAGAAGCTAAATCAGCGCCAGTAGAAGCTAAAGACGCTGACGATTTTGTTGAAGCTACCGAATAATTGAGGATCTAACCATGGCAATTACTGCTGCTCAGGTAAAAGAACTTCGCGAGCGCACAGGCGCTGGTATGATGGACTGCAAGAAAGCATTGCAAGAAGTTGACGGCGACATGGAAGCTGCAATCGAGCTAATGCGTAAAAGCGGTCAAGCAAAAGCGGCTAAGAAAGCCGGTCGTGTTGCGGCTGAAGGCGTTATCTTGGTTAAGTCTGAAGGCAATCAAGCGACACTCGTTGAGCTTAACTGCGAAACTGACTTCGTCGCACGCGATGATAGTTTCTTGGCATTTGGCGAGAAAGTTATCAACGCAGCGTTCGCTAGCAAAGAAAACGATGTCGAACAGTTGAAAGCAACTGACATCGGCGGCGAAACTGTTGAAAAAACCCGTGAAGACCTTGTTGCTAAAATCGGCGAAAACATGAACGTACGTCGTGTTAAGACGATTGAAGAAGGCAACACTGTTGCTACTTATACTCACGGTGCACGTATTGGTGTAGCTGTTGCATTAAATGGCGGTGACGAAGACTTAGCGCGCGACTTGTGTATGCATGTTGCTGCGAGCAGTCCTCAGTTCGTTAAGCCTGAAGATGTTGACGCTGAAGTCGTTGAAAAAGAACGCGCTATTCAGGTTGATATCGCAATGCAAAGCGGTAAGCCAAAAGAAATCGCTGAGAAAATGGTCGAAGGTCGTATGCGTAAATTTACTGGCGAGATCAGCCTGACTGGTCAGCCGTTCGTAAAAGACCCTTCAATGACTGTTGGCGAATTGCTTAAGCAAGCGGGTGCAGACGTAGTTACATTCGTACGCTTTGAAGTGGGCGAAGGTATTGAGCGTAAAGAAGAAGATTTTGCTTCTGAAGTACAAGCTCAAGTGGCGGCGGCAAGCAAGGGTTAATTCTTTGTGCCAGGGTCCACAACCCCAATGTGAGTAATAGAAACCGCGTCTTGAGCGTTCAGGACGCGGTTTTTTTTAGAAAAATGGATATTGAGAGGCAAGCATGAGTACCCACCCAAAACCAACATATCGACGTATTCTTTTAAAACTCAGCGGTGAAGCGTTAATGGGCGATGAGCCTTTTGGCATCGACGCAAAAGTTCTGGATCGCATGGCTCAAGAAATTAAAGAGCTGGTTGAACTCGGGGTTCAGGTCGGACTCGTCATCGGTGGTGGTAATTTATTCCGCGGCGAAGGCCTCGCAAAAGCCGGAATGAACCGAGTGGTTGGTGACCACATGGGAATGCTTGCAACAGTAATGAATGGTTTAGCAATGCGTGATGCGCTGCACCGCGCTTTTGTCAATGCGCGTTTGATGTCAGCGATTGAACTGACTGGCGTGTGCGACAGCTATAACTGGGCCGAAGCCATTAGCTTACTTAAATCAGGGCGTGTCGTTATTTTCTCAGCGGGTACCGGCAACCCATTTTTTACTACCGACTCTGCGGCGTGCTTACGCGGCATTGAGATCGAAGCTGACATTGTACTAAAAGGTACTAAGGTTGATGGTGTATACTCTGACGATCCCGTCAGTAATCCCGATGCTACGTTGTATCGCCATATTAATTATCAAGATGTGCTTCAGCAGCAGTTAAAAGTGATGGACCTTGCCGCCTTTACACTGGCACGTGATCATGAATTACCGATTCGTGTCTTTAACATGAACAAACCGGGTGCATTGAGATCCGTGATTCTAGGCGAAGAAGAAGGTACACTAATTAGCAAAGACGCTGAATAATCGAAATAGAAAGGGTAAATACAGTGATTAACGATATTATTAAAGACGCAAAAGAGCGTATGGAAAAAAGCGTAGAATCGCTTCGCAGTCAAATGTCTAAAGTACGCACAGGGCGTGCTCATCCAAGCATCCTTGATAGTGTTATGGTGAACTATTACGGTGTGGATACACCGCTTAAGCAGCTCGCTAACATAACCACGGAAGATTCACGGACACTGGCATTGACGGTGTTTGACAAGTCTTCTGCTCAAGCTGTCGAAAAAGCAATTTTAACCTCTGACTTGGGTTTAAACCCTGCGTCGGCCGGTGCTGTTATTCGTATCCCACTACCTCCTTTGACCGAAGAGCGCCGCCGTGACTTGGTCAAGATCGTACGAGCAGAGGCCGAACAAGCGCGCGTAGCGGTCCGTAATATCCGTCGTGATGCGAATAATGACTTGAAAGAGCTTTTGAAAGAGAAAGAAATCACCGAGGACGAGGAACACTCGGCAGAGGACGATGTCCAAAAGCTTACCGACACGTATGTAAAGAAGATCGACGAGTCGCTTAAAGCAAAAGAACAGGACTTGATGGAAGTTTAATTCCATTTCGTGCTCTAGATGACGCCGTGTAGTAACTATGCGGCGTTTTAATTATTGGCGGACAGCATGAAGCAATCTCCAACAATACAACAGGTCATGCCCAAGCATGTCGCCATCATCATGGACGGTAACGGGCGTTGGGCAAAACAACAGGGTAAACGTCGAACCTTCGGACATAAGAAGGGCGCTGAAGCGGTTAGGAACACCGTGAGCTTTGCGCGTCGTAACGGAATCGAGTCACTTACCTTGTTTGCTTTTAGCAGTGAAAATTGGAATCGACCAGCAACAGAAGTTTCATTGTTAATGGAACTTTTCGTCAATGTGTTAAAGAAAGAAGCTGATAAACTCAAACAAAATGATATAAAGCTTCGGATTATTGGCGATAAGTCACAATTTTCCAGCCGCTTGCGCAAGCACATTGATAAGGCTGAGGCGATGACATCTGACTGCCAAGGTATGATCCTGAATGTGGCAGCTAACTACGGTGGTCAGTGGGACATTGCTCAGGCATCAAGGCAACTTGCAGAGGCGGTTGCTCGAAATGAGCTGACGCCATCGGATATTGATGAGCGTACATTCGAACGTTATTTATGTTTAGCGGACCAGGCAAAACCTGATTTGCTCATTCGTACAGGCGGAGAGCAGAGGGTCAGTAATTTCTTGCTATGGCAAATAGCGTATGCAGAATTTTACTTTACCCCGATATTATGGCCCGACTTTGACGATCAGGCATTTGCAAATGCGGTTGCCGAGTTTGCTCGCCGTGAACGCCGTTATGGCCTCACGAGTGAACAACTCGATAAACTCGTCGAAACAATGAATGCGCGTGTAGAGGACTGAATTTTTGCTTAAACAACGAATTTTGACAGCCGTTATTTTAATACCTGTCGCACTCTATGCAGTGTTCTTATTGCCGCTGTGGGGTTTCTCTTTATTCATCCAAGCCGTGCTTATGCTGGGTGCTTGGGAGTGGGCGCCACTGATGGGACTGACTAAAACTCGCTCGCGCATCGCTTACACCGCGGGGATTGGCATTATCATTGGTGCGCTAAGCCTAGCGGTGCCTTTTGAACATCTCTGGCAAGCAGGAACGCTGAATAACATCATTTATGCCACCATCGCGGCAGGTGGTGTTTGGTGGGTGTGTGCATTAGCACTCGTAGTTAACTACCCATCGAGTCGTCGGATGTGGTCGCGCACACGATCAATCGTCGGCATTTTTGGCATGCTGATTTTTGTGCCGACTTGGGCAGCGTTGGTTACAGTGCGCTCAATCAACATTGATGTGCAACCGTACTTTGGCGGTTGGGTGGTGCTATTCATTTTGTTGTTGGTTTGGGCGGCTGACGTGGGTGCCTACTTCGCGGGGGTTCGTTACGGTCGCAATAAAATGATGCCGGCTGTGAGTCCAGGTAAAACGATGGAAGGGTTGTGCGGTGGTGTAACGCTGGCATTCATTGTCATGATGGTGGTTTCACATTGGACACAAATCCCAGCCGACCAATTTACAGGCTATTACCTCACAGGCCTATTTACGGTGGTCGCGTCGGTTTTTGGTGACTTGAACGAAAGCATGTTTAAACGCAGTGCGGGTGTCAAAGACAGTGGCTCGATTCTTCCGGGTCATGGCGGTATTTTGGATCGCATCGACAGTCTAACCGCGGCTGTACCCGTATTTACCCTCGCGTACTTGGAGTTTTTACGGTAAGTATGATTCAGTCGATTACAATTCTAGGCGCGACAGGGTCTATCGGTCAGAATACTTTGGATGTTGTCGCCCGACATCCTGACAGCTATTCATTGTTCGCTGTGACGGCCAATGGCAACGTGAATGCGATGCTGGAGATTGTGTGCCGTTACAAGCCTCAATATGCAGTTATGGTTGACTCAGGAGCCGCTGAACGATTACGCAGCCAATTGCCTGTTGATGCCAAAACAGAAGTGCTTGCAGGTGAACAGGCATTAACTGAAGTGAGTGGATGCGCCGAAGTCGATGTCGTGATGGCTGCTATTGTGGGAGCGGCAGGCCTAGCGCCTACGCTTGCAGCAATAAACCAAGGTAAACGTGTGTTGCTTGCCAATAAGGAAGCCTTGGTTGTCAGTGGTGAGCTATTCATCAATGCTGCGCGTAACAGCGGGGCGCAAATTCTCCCTGTTGATTCCGAGCATAATGCGATATTCCAATGCCTCCCCGATCTTGCTCAACAGCAAGTGGGGCATATGCAGTTGACGGATCATGGTATTGATAAACTATTGCTAACTGGTTCAGGTGGTCCTTTCCGTCACACACCGATTCAGACGTTGTCACAACAAACACCCGAGCAAGCATGCAATCACCCTAACTGGTCGATGGGGCAGAAGATATCTGTTGATTCCGCAACCATGTTAAATAAAGGACTTGAGTATATTGAGGCGCGCTGGCTATTTAATTGTCAACGGGAGCAATTGGATATCGTGATTCACCCACAGAGCGTGATTCACTCGATGGTGCAATATATTGATGGTTCGGTGATCGCTCAAATGGGGGAGCCGGACATGCGCACGCCTATCGCTCATGTATTGGGCTTCCCTGAGCGTATTCGCAGTGGTGTTAAAGGGCTCGATTTTATGGCGCTAGGCGAGCTGAGTTTCATGCCCGTCGACTTCAATCGGTATCCGTGTCTTAAATTGGCTATAGATAGCTGCTGGGCTGGTCAGTCTGCTACGACCACTTTAAATGCAGCGAATGAAGTAGCGGTCGCTGCGTTTTTGCAAGGCCAGATTCGCTTTACAGATATTGCCGAGGTATGTGATTCAGCGTTACAGAGCTTAGAATGTATTAAAGTGGATTCCGTAGAAGCACTCATGGCTATTGACTCGCAGGCTCGTAGAGCTGCGTCACAACGCGTGGAGCAAGTTGTTTATGCTTGATTGGTTATGGTATGCCGCGTCATTTGTGGTCACCTTAGGTATTTTGGTTTCGTTTCACGAGTTTGGACATTTTTGGGTCGCCCGTCGTTGCGGGGTCAAAGTGCTCACCTACTCGGTGGGTTTTGGTAAAGCCATCTGGTCTCGAGTGGCGCGTGATGGTACGCGTTATCAAGTGGGTATCATCCCTTTAGGTGGTTATGTCCGGATGCTTGATGAACGCGTTGATGACGTCAGTGAGCAAGATAAACATGTATCCTTCAATGCACAGTCGGTTTATAAGCGCTTTGCGATTGTAGCCGCTGGACCGATTTCGAATTTTATCCTCGCCATAGCCGTATTATGGCTGATGTTTGGCATTGGCGTCCCCACGGTAAAGCCGATCATTGGTGAGGTTCAGCCAGGCTCCATTGCGGCACAGGCGAATTTTGTCGAAGGCAGCGAGATTGTTAAAGTTGACAGTGTCGAGGCGTATGACTGGCAACAAGTGCAACTCGGTTTGATGAGTGCGATCGGTAACGACCAACTTTCAATAACGGTGCGTAGCCCTGATGGTCAGTTACAGCAAAAAACCTTAAACATTAAAGATTGGCAGTTTGATCCGGAAACCGAAACCACCTTTGGCAGTTTGGGAATTCAAGTATTTCGGCCCAACGTATCGACTACGTTGGCGCAGGTTGTTGATGACTCACCAGCGCAACAGGCGGGTTTGAAAGCGGGCGATAAAGTGATCGAGCTCAATGGTCAACCGCTGCAAAGCTGGCAGCAGCTCACTGGAACGATCGCTGAATCGGCGGGTGTGAGTTTAACCTTGACGATAGAACGCCAAGGTATAGAACAGAAAATAACTGTTATTCCCGGTGAACGCGAACGAGGTTCTGATGTCATAGGTTACCTAGGCATCGCCCCAGAGGTAGGAGAGTTGCCTGAGGGCTATGTGTTCAACCATCAGTATGGTATTGTCGGTGGTTTAGTTAAAGGCGCTGAGCAGACATGGGAGCTCATGGTTGTCAGTGTCAAAATGATTGGAAAATTAATCACGGGCGATGTGTCCGTAAAAAACCTTGCTGGCCCTTTAAGCATTGCTGAAGGCGCTGGCGTAAGCGCAAGTAGTGGGTTCGTTTACTTTCTCAGCTTTCTTGCGCTATTAAGTGTAAATTTAGGGATAATCAATCTGGTGCCTTTACCCATGTTAGATGGGGGTCACTTAGCGTTCTTTATTGCTGAGTGGGTGAGAGGAAAGCCGGTGTCGGACAAAGTTCAAGACATCTGTTATCGGATTGGTGGTGCGTTAGTCTTTGCATTGATGATAATCGCCATAAGTAATGACATCATGCGCTTCGCATTCTAATTCAAAGTCAACAATAAGTAGCTAGTTATAATGACGTTTAAAAAGCTGTTAGTGAGTGCCATGGTTGCGGCGGCGGTTTCGCCCGCAGCGCAAGCACAAGATGAATTTGTTGTCCAAGATATCGAAGTTAAAGGTCTACAACGTGTGGCACTGGGTGCTGCATTGACCTACATTCCTGTTCGAGTTGGCGATGAAGTGTCTGAGCTGCAGATCCGCAGCGCGATCAAGTCACTTTATTCTTCTACTCACTTTGATTATATCGAAGCGGTACGTGATAACGGAACGCTAACTTTCCGTGTAAGTGAGCGTCCTACGATTGCTCAAATTACATTCGAGGGTAACAACGATATTAAGGACGAGCAGTTAGAACAGAGTCTACAAGACAATAATATCGTTGAAGGTGAGCCACTCGATCGCACAACCATCTCCGGTATCGAAAAGGGTCTTGAAGATTTCTATCAAAGTGTCGGTAAATATAACGCCCAAGTTGATCTCGAAGTCATTGAGTTGCCACGTAACCGCGTTGAGTTGCGCATGAACTTCGAAGAGGGTGATGCCGCAGAGATTGCTCAGATCAATATCGTGGGTAACAAAGCGTTTCCCGACGAGTTACTGCTAGATACATTTGAGTTACGTGATGACTTACCTTGGTGGAATATCATCGGTGAGAAACGTTACCAAAAAGAACAGTTGAGTGGTGACTTAGAAACGCTCGAGTCCTACTACCGCGATCGCGGTTATCTGCAGTTCCAAGTGGAATCTGTTCAGGTTTCCGTTACGCCCGATAAAGCCGGCGTTTACATTACGATTAATGTCAGCGAGGGCGAAAAGTATTACGTTAGCGAAACCGATGTGATTGGTGATCTGAAAGGGCACGAAGACATTGTTAATCGCTTAACTACGATTAAAGAGGGTGCGCTTTATAATGCCGCTCAAGTAACCTACATCGAAGATCTGGTCAGCCGCTTTTACGGGGGGTATGGATATGCTTACCCTGAAGTAAAAGCGTTGCCTGAACGTAACGATGAGGACAAGACGGTTAAGCTGACTTTCTCGGTCAACCCAGGTAACCGTGTTTATGTTCGTCGTATTGGCTTTGAAGGCAACTCGACCACTGAAGATCAAGTGTTACGTCGCGAAATGCGTCAACTTGAAGGGGCTTGGTTGTCGGATAACAAGATTGAACAAGGTAAAGTTCGTCTAGAACGCCTCGGTTTCTTTGAAACGGTTGAGACCTCAACCGAGAAAGTTGATGGCCAGCCTGACCAAGTTGATGTTACCTATAAAGTTAAAGAGCAACCATCGGGCTCGTTTAATGCCGGTATCGGCTACGGCGACTACTCAGGTCTACAACTGAATGCTGGTATACAGCAAAGTAACTTCTTAGGTACGGGTAACCGTGCGGGTATCAATGTCTCGACTAGCCGTTTCCAGAAGAACTTTAGTGTTTCCTATACTGACCCGTACTTTACCACCAATGGTGTTTCTTTATCGGGTCAATTGTTCCTCAGCGAGTTCGATGCCGGACGAGCTGAAAACTTGATTCGTTACAACCAACGCACGTATGGCGTAAGCACCAATGTTGGCTTCCCTGTCGATGAAATCAATAGCTTTAGCTTTGGTGTAGGTTATAAGCGTCAAGAAGTAACTAACGTTGATGGTTACGAGCAGATTCGTAAGTTCTATCAAGCATTCTTGGATCCGCAAAGCCCAGATTCAGGCGTTGGCTTCGATATTTACGACTTTACCGCGGGGTGGTCACGAGTCACGTTAAACCGCGGTACGTTCCCGAGCTCAGGTTCGTCTCAGCGGGCGTCGTTTGAAATCTCGGCACCGTTCAGTGATATTCAGTATTTCCGTCTCGGTTACGACTTTAAATATTACTGGCCTTTGTCAGACGATCAGCAGTGGACGCTACTAACCCGTTTCAATGTCGGCTATGGTAATGGTTACGGCGAGGACGATGCGGGCAATGACTATTTGTTGCCTTTCTGGGAGTCATTCCGTGTTGGCGGTCAAGGCGATTTGCGTGGCTTTGAGCCGAACACAGTGGGGCCGCGCGCGATATATAGCTATGCAGATCAGATCGCGACGCCGCCAGATTGGACCGGGCTACCGGGTGGTTATCCAGCAGGTTCTAACGCTGAATCAATTACTGTTAGTCGATTTGCGGTAGGTGGTAACGCGAAAGTAGTTGGTGGTGTTGAACTTATCGTGCCAACACCGTTTATTGACGAGGGCATGCGTAACAGTGTCCGTACAAGTGTGTTCGTCGATGTGGGCACCGTGTGGGATACTGAGTTTGACTACGATAAGTATAAGGGCTTAGATTTAATAGGTCAGAGCCAGCCACTGAGTGACTACAGTGATCCCGGTGATTTCCGAGTGTCGGCAGGTATTTCCGTACAGTGGATATCGCCTATGGGTCCGTTGACCTTCTCATTAGGTCGAGCGCTTAAAGAAGTGGAAGGCGATGAAACCCAGATATTCTCGTTCAACATCGGTACGACATTCTGATAGAGTAGCGATGTTGACAGTTCAACGCGAGACAATCGCACTATAAGAACAACAAATTTTTTTGAGGAGTTAATTTTGAAAAAGCTATTTAAAACAACCGTTGCAGCTTTAGCTGTATCAAGTGCAATGTTTGCTGGCGCAGCAAGTGCTCAACAGAAGATCGGCGTTGTCGATATGATGCAAGTGTTTCAACAATTGCCACAACGTGAGCAAATTTCACAGCAGTTGCAAACCGAGTTTCAAGATCGTTTCGAGGAAATGCGTCAATTAGAGCAAAAGATTCAGGAACTGCGTCAAAAGCAAGAACGTGATGCATCGGTCATGTCTGCTGATGAAAAAACGCAATTGAACCGCGAACTTGAACAGTTAGTCGCTGAAGCACAATTGAAGAGTAAAGCGTTGCAAGAAGACACACGTCGTCGTCAAGCTGAAGAGCGCGATGAGCTATTAGGCAAAGTGCAGAATGCAATCAACGCTGTAGCTGAATCAGGTGATTACGACCTCGTTTTACAAAGCAACGCAGTCGCGTTCATGAAGTCTGATAATGACCTTTCTGCTAAGGTTGTCGAGCGTATGAGTGCTAACTCGGGTAACTAATCAATGACAGAATACTCTTTAAAGCAGTTAGCAGAGTATGTTGATGGTGAGGTTCGCGGCGACGCGAACCTTGTTGTTACTGGAGTTGGGACTTTACAGTCTGCATCAGCAGCGCAAATTGCTTTTTTAGCTAATAGCCGTTACAAAAGCCAGCTTGAAACCAGCCGAGCCGGTGCCGTTATCCTCGCACCTAAAGATGCCGAAGACATGCCGGCGATTAATGCTATCGTGGTGAATAACCCCTACGCGGCATTTGCTAAAGTAGCCCAGCGCTTAGATACCACGCCAGCGCCTGCTGAGGGCGTTGCCGAAACGGCTAAGGTGCACGCTTCTGCAAAATTAGGTAACAACGTGGCTTTAGGCGAGTACGTTGTGATCGAAGCGGGTGCGGTCATTGGCGATAACGTTGCGATTGGTGCACACACTCATATCGGCCCCGAAGTAACGGTAGGTGCAGATACAAAAATTTGGTCAGGCGTTAATATCTATCATCGCTGTGTCATTGGAGCTCAGTGCAATATTCACTCGGGCGCGGTGATTGGTGCCGATGGATTCGGTTGGGCTCCTGAAAATGGGCGCTGGCTGAAAATACCTCAAATTGGTCGAGTTATTATCGGCGATGATGTAGAAATTGGTGCTAGCACGACGGTTGATAGAGGTGCGCTCGACGATACGATAATCAGCAACGGCTGTATTATTGACAACCAGTGTCAAATTGCTCATAACGTGTTTATTGATGAAAATACCGCCATTGCGGGCTGTACCGTTTTGGCAGGAAGTTGCCGGATTGGTAAGCGCTGCATGATCGGTGGTGCTTCAGCGATTAACGGACACATCAGTATTTGCGATGACGTGCAAATCATGGGATTTGCAATGGTGATAAAAGAAATTACTGAGCCCGGCGTTTATGCGTCAGGTATTCCTGCTACTCATCACCGTGAATGGCGGAGAAATGGGGCGCGTTATCGTCAGCTGGATGACCTTTTTAAGCGCGTTAAAGGCATCGAGCAAGAACTGCAAAAAATTAAGTAAAGGGAGAGGATGTTGAAAGCCACTGACTCTGGATTTGATATTCAAGGTGTACTCGACTTACTACCACACCGGTATCCATTTTTATTGATTGACCGGGTCATTTCTTGTGACTGCAAGAAAGACATTCACGCGATTAAGAATGTGAGCTTTAACGAGCCCATGTTTAACGGTCATTTTCCGGGTAATCCTATTTTCCCAGGTGTTTTGTTACTCGAAGGTCTAGCACAAGCGGCTGGTTTGTTGGGCTTCCGAATTACAGAGCAAAAATCTACTGCAAATGATTTATATTTATTTGCAGGTATCGATAACGCGCGTTTTAAACGCCAAGTTGTGCCAGGCGATACTATCCATTTTTATGTCACTTTCGAGAAAGAACGTCGTGGGATTTGGAAGTTTTCCGGTCGCGCTGAAGTTGACGGTGAATTAGCAGCAAGCGCCGAAATTATTTGCGCGAGAAGGGAAGTCTAGTGATCCACGAAACTGCTATTATCGATTCGTCGGCTAAACTGGGAAGTAACGTTTCTGTTGGACCTTGGACGATTATTGGACCCAACGTAGAAATTGGTGATGATTGTGATATTCGCTCGCATGTAGTCATCAAAGGACCGACGAAAATCGGCGCCCGTAATACCATTTATCAGTTCGCAAGCGTGGGCGAAGATTGCCAAGATAAAAAATATGCGGGTGAACCCACACGTTTAGAGATTGGTGACGATAACGTCATTCGTGAGTCGGTGACGATTCATCGTGGCACTATCCAAGACGAGGGTATTACGCGTATTGGCGATCGTAACTTGCTGATGGCATACGTGCATGTCGCGCACGACTGTATTATCGGAGACGATAATATTTTCGCCAACTTAGTCACCCTGGCAGGTCACGTTCATGTGGGCAACCAAGTCATTTTGGGCGGTTTGACCGGCGTTCACCAATTTTGTCATATTGGCTCGCACGCATTTGCGGCGGTCAACTCGATCGTTGTACAGGACATTCCACCGTTTGTGATGGCGCAAGGTCATAATGCGCGTCCTCGCACCATAAACTCTGAAGGTTTAAAGCGTCGACAGTTCAGTGAACAAGAAATCCGTAACATTCGTCGCGCTTACAAGCTGTTATATCGTTCGAGTCTAACTGTTGAAGAAGCGATACAACAGATAGAAGCGCTTGAAGAGCCCAAGTTAGTGGACTTTGTTAAGTTCGTTAAACATTCGCAACGTGGCATTATTCGACCCTAATGGAAAACGCGCAAACGTCTGTCAAAGTTGCGTTAGTCGCAGGTGAACACTCAGGCGATATACTCGGATCAGGCCTGATGGCCGCCTTGAAGTCGCGCTATCAACATGTTGAGTTCATCGGTGTGGGAGGGCCTCTCATGGAACGTGAGGGGCTCAGCTCGTTTTTCCCGATGGAAGACTTGTCGATTATGGGTTTGGCCGAAGTGGTGCGCCACTTACCTAAGCTATTAAAACACCGCAGACAGTTAGTCGAGTTTCTTAAGCAACAGCAACCTGACGTCTTTATTGGTATCGACGCCCCTGATTTTAATCTCACGGTTGAAAAGCGACTTAAAGCAACGGGTATTAAAACCGTTCACTACGTTAGCCCATCGGTCTGGGCCTGGCGCAAAGGAAGAATCAAGGGGATAAAAGAAGCCGTTGACCATGTGTTGTGCTTATTGCCCTTCGAAAAGCAGTTCTATGATCAACACGATTTACCTGCGACCTTCGTGGGTCATCCGCTAGCGGACGCTATTCCTCGTCAAAGCGATAAAGTTGCGGCTAGGAATGATTTAGGTCTAGCCGAATCGGGCACCTATATTGGCTTACTCCCCGGCAGTCGCAAAGGTGAATTAGCGCGCATGGCGCCGGTTTTTTTGCAAGTCTGTAAAACGCTTAAAGCCAATCATCCTGAGTTGCAGTTTGTCGCGCCTATGGTGAATCAAGCTCGCGCCGATGAATTGAGTTCGCTAATAGCAGAAAGTGGTATGCAAGCGGATGTGCAGATCCTTCTTGGGCGAAGCCGTGAGGTGATGAGCGCTTGTGACTACCTGCTATTAACATCAGGTACAGTAGCGCTTGAGGCTCTTTTGATTAAGCGCCCGATGGTGGTTGCCTATCGCTTCGCTTGGCTGTCTTACCAAGTTATTAAGCGGCTTTTTCATGCACCTTTCTTCTCGTTACCGAACCTCTTAGCGGGGCGTGCTATTGTACCGGAACTCGCTCAAAGTGATGCCAGTGTCGAACGGATAGTTGCCAACATGGAGCAATTGCTGCGGTCGGATAACCAAGCGCTTCTTGAACAATTTGATAGCATTCACCAACAACTTGACCAATCTGCGAGTCAGGTTGCTGCAGATGTGGTGACTAATCTTCTAAAAAATTGAACGTAATTACGGAAATTATGCGCTAATAATCCTAAAAAATCTGATCTAGTATGAGTGTATTCAATAGATTGGAGATTAGATATGGGTTTATTAGTCGACGGTAAGTGGCACGACAAATGGTATGACACCAAAAAACATGGTGGACGCTTCGTTAGAAGTGAGTCACAGTTTCGTAACAGCATCGAGCCTAGTGGTCAGTTTTCGCCTGAGTCGGGTCGCTACCATTTATTCGTATCTTATGCGTGTCCTTGGGCACATCGTGCACTGATTTTTAGAAAGCTTAAAGGGCTAGAGTCTCACATTGACGTGTCTGTGGTTCATCCTTTAATGCTGGAAAACGGTTGGGAGTTTTCAACCGCTCCGCTTAACGATCCGCTCTATCAGTCTGACTTTCTCTACCAGCTATACTTGAAAGCCGATCCTAACTATTCTGGTCGAGTGACGGTGCCTGTGTTGTGGGATAAGCAACAAGAAACCATCGTCAATAATGAATCAGCCGAAATCATACGTATTTTTAACTCCGCGTTTAATGATTTAACGGGCAATGACCTGGATTTTTATCCCGAAGCGCTGCAACAAGAAATTGATGAAGTCAACGAGCGGGTTTATCACGGTATAAATAACGGTGTTTATAAATGTGGCTTTGCGACTGAACAGAGCGCCTATGAAGAGGCATTCGAAGCGCTTTTTGACGCCTTAAATTGGGTTGAGGAGCGGTTAGAAGGACGCGATTATTTAGTGGGCGACCAACTCACTGAAGCGGATTGGCGTTTGTTCACCACGCTAGTGCGTTTTGATGCCGTCTATTTTGGCCACTTCAAAGCTAACAAATACCGCATTAGTGACTATCCACGCATGCGTGACTATTTAAGCCGTTTATTCCACTATCCAGGCGTTGCAGAGACAGTAGTGATGGATCATATTAAGCGCCACTACTACGGCAGCCATAAAACTATTAACCCCACTCAGATCGTGCCAGTGGGTCCTGAGTTATCATTTTAAGGAATTACGTATGGGTATCGTTAAACGCGTAAAAGGGGTAGCCGCGCAAGATGGTGCGGGCGTAAAGTTGTCACGTATCATTAATCAACCGGCTTTTAAACATCAGGATCCCTTTTTGATGCTCGATGAATTTCGTTCAGATGATCCCGATGATTATATTGCCGGTTTTCCGCCTCATCCTCACCGCGGTTTCTGTACACTGACTTATATGTTAGCCGGACAAATGGCGCATGAAGACTCGGTGGGAAATCAAGGTCTCGTTGGTGCCGGCGGTGTGCAATGGATGAAAGCAGCGCGTGGTATTATCCATGCGGAAATGCCCAAGCAAACGGACGGTTTGATGTGGGGCTTTCAACTATGGATTAATCTGCCCGCGAAATATAAGATGGATGAGCCGGAATGGTTTGATTACAAAGCAAATACTATTCCTGAGGTTGAGTTGCAAAGCGGTCTTCTTCGTCTAATTGCGGGACACTACGGTGACAAACAGGGTCCCGTTTCATTGCCGGAGCAGAGGTTTTTCATCGCTGATCTGCGCTTAAACGAAAAGGGCAGTGAACAATTAGCGCTGGCTCAGCACACAACTCAACTGATGTATGTTTATCAGGGCGCTCTTTTGATCGATGGCGAACGCATCGAACGTGGTGAGTTAGCCGTTCTGGATAGGCAAGCCGCCACTTTAAATGTAACTGCTGAGCAAGACAGTGGCGCGATGATTTTAATGGGCGATGCGCTGGGCGAATCAATTAGTCAATACGGCCCGTTCGTAATGAATACGCCGCAAGAAATTGAACAAGCAATTCGTGACTATCAACAAGGTAAACTGACTCAAGGTTAACTAAGATTGAAACGAGCTGTTTGCTTAATTAATTGTTCATAGCGTGCTGCATGGGATGTCGAAAGTGTCATCCCCTGCAGAGTGCGCAAGCAGGAGAGACATTCCTTTTTCAGAAAGCCAATTTCATTATCCGAGTTGGCTTCTGCACAGTATCTGACTGCTGCTTGAATAAAGTTGAGTGCCGCACCACTATTCAAAGGCGCCATCTTTAAAGCTTCTCTGAAGCTATTAAGCGCCTCTTTGTAGCGGCGATCTTCATACTCTTGAATGCCCCGTTCATGCATTTGCCTAAATTGCGTGCGGCGTTGCTCTGAGCGCGATACTCGGTCACGCATCAGGCGCTGGGTGTACTCATCAATAGTGAAGAGTTGTTGATATTGTTGAACGATATCATCGGCTTTTTCAAACTCGCCTAAATCCATTAAAATAGCAATCACATCAAAACTTACCTCCTCGGGTAAGCTGTTACCGGCCGCTAAATCATCCCCAAAAATTTGATTTAATCGACTTTGCGCTTCACGTAAGCGCCCGTTAAATGCATCGATGCGTGACAACAGAATGGATTCAATGGTTTCAAAAGAAATATCCGAATAGACGAGGTTTTCATCAAAGCGAGCCCGCTGTAGCTCCATTGTCGCTTCGGTTTGATATTTAGCAATCTGTTGCCGAGTTTCAGCATGCTCTGCAGCGTCTAAAATGGCGCGTAGGTAATTGCATAGATGCTGCACATTGCGATGAACTGAGGTACGTGCAATTTGTAGCACGTTATTCATTGCTTGTTTAGCTATTTCGTAGTTTTCAGAGTCTCGTGCGATACGCGCGAGTAACGTCTGTCTTTCGATTGAAAAAGGTGCCATGGTAATCGCGATTCGGGCACTATCTAACGCCTCATCCATAGCTTCTTTACTCAGAAAACAGCGGGTTTTCAGGTCATGTGCTTCAATGGCATTGGGCATTTTTTTTACGACCGCGGCGACAAGTTCAAGGGCGTCGTCGGGGCGTTGTTGTAGCAATCGTGTCTCAGCTTGTTTAAGGCGCGCCCAACTTTGACCACCCTCTTCAAGCAACTGCTCAATAGCTTTATCGGCGGCGTCTAACTGACCGGTTTTATTAAATAATTCAATCTGCAACTTTTGACAATAGGCGGCGTAACGGCTTTGCGCATTGATATGCTTCTGACAGGCCTCGATACACTGTTCATAGTCTTTGCTGTAGAGTGATTTAAAGACATCTCTTAGCCACATTCTACGTTTGTATGCACGCAACAAACGAGCGCGTAAAACACGATGTGAAAAGGGTTTTGTGAGGTAGTCGTCCGGTTGCAGCTCGAGCGCGCTCAATACCATCGGGCGAGTGTTATCACCTGTAATTATAAAAAACAGTGTTTCAGGCTTAAGCATGCCGCGTTGGCGGAGCTCTTCTAACACCTGGCGACCGTTTTTGCCGCGGCCTAAGTTATAATCAACCAATAAAATATCGTAGGGGCGCCGCGCGTAGGCTGCAATTCCCGCCTCGCCAGTGCGTTTAGCATCAACTTCTTTGGCACCTAAATTAATCAGCAAACCTTTCAACATGACTTGAAAGGCCTTTTGATCTTCAATAATCAAGACGCGTTTGTCTGATAAATCCAGTGCTTCGTTCATACCGTACATTGCTTAGGATAAGTTGATATCAGCATACTGTTAAATATGGGCTATGTTAAGCTTGGAATAGCGCTAAGTAGATAATATTTTGAATAAAAGTTAAAAATGGATTCGTTATGAAAGCAGCAAGGATTAAAGATGGACGCATCGAATGGGCAGAAGTTGAACAATCAAAAGCGTTAGACAGTCATCAAGTAAGGATAGCGATTAGTCACGCAGGCATGAATCGTGCCGATTTAATGCAAGTTGCAGGCGCTTATCCTGCACCGCCGGGTGCATCTGACATTCCTGGTCTTGAATGCAGTGGAACGATCATTGAAGTCGGTAGCGACGTCGACGCTTTCAGTGTGGGCGATAAGGTATGTGCCTTGCTAGCCGCCGGAGGTTACGCTGAACAAGTCGTTGTTGACCAGCAGCAAGTATTACCCTTACCGAACGGTTGGTCACAGGAGCAAGGAGCGGGTTGGCTGGAGACGTTTGCAACGGCATTTTTGAATGTGTTCCAACTTGCCCGCGTAAAATCAAACGAGCGTGTATTGATTCATGCGGCAGCGGGTGGCGTAGGAACGTCGTTGATTCAATTATGTAAGGAAAAAGGTATTGAGTCTGTGGCCGTTGTGGGCACAGATGAGAAGCAGCAGTTCTGTCGCAAACTGGGTTCGCAAGTGACGGTCAATCGGCATCATGAGCGTGATTGGCAGCAACTTAGTAGTGAGGGCGTGGATGTCATCTTAAATCCGATTGGGGGTGACTCGATTGCGCGTGACCAAGGCTTTTTAAATACCGAAGGTCGCATCATTCTCATCGGATTGATGGGCGGACGCGAAGGTCAGGTTGATTTTGGACGCATGCTGATAAAACGCCAGCGTATTATTGGTTCAACGTTAAGAGCACTGTCAGCTGAACGTAAGGGAAGTATCTTACGAGAACTGTGGGATGAATTCGGTGAAGCGTTTAGTGCGAAGCGCATCACACCCATACTGGACAGAGTCGTTGCGGCTAATGATGTTAATGAAGCAATGGACTACGTACGTGAGAATAGAACGTTTGGAAAAGTGATTTTGGCTATGCAAGACAACTAAGAAAAAATGGTGGAGGGGGCAGGATTCGAACCTGCGAAGGCTGAGCCGTCAGATTTACAGTCTGATCCCTTTGACCGCTCGGGAACCCCTCCATCAGAAGAGCGCGTATGATAGCAACCTGAACTCGGTTGTAAAGGGTTAACTAAAAAAACTCATTATTTCTCGTACTCCGCCGATAACACGTATGTGTCAATCAGCGGAGTATCTGATGCAGGCGGTACGAGAATTACAGCTCGATCCTTTTGTCGAAAAAGTAGAGTCGTTTGCCAACCAAGCACTTAATGGTGGTTTCGCTGCGACCTTTGCCTACTGGGTTTCGACACTTAACGAACAGCCGTCTATTGATGGAGCACAACGGGTAGAGCCTGATTGGCAGCGCCTGATTGGTGCCGCTAAACCTAGACCACTCGGTGCTGATGCTGATTATAAAATCCCTACGGGCGTATATACTCACGCAGCCGAACTTTCCCAACAACGTCTTTATGACGCATTAAAGCCGCAGCCGCTGGTGATCGATGCGTCGAGTAACCGACTCCCTATTGAGTTGATTGCTAATTTAGATTGGCAAACGCGTAAACGCCGGCAACGCGCTCAACTCACAAAAGCTAACCCACCTCGCCGTAACAACCCATCGCGCTTATATGATGTTTTGCAATCGATGGGTATAGAAGATCACCAGTCGCTCATGTAAGCTGACAGCTATCAAGTTGTCAGTGAAAGAATGGGCATGAAAATTCACCCGCAAGACGCAGAGCGTATCGAGCAGTTTGTTGAACATTTGTGGCTTGCCCATGGTGTTAGTGAAAACACGCAAGCGGCCTATCGTAGTGATTTGAAAAAGTTCTGTGAGTTCTTAGCGGAACACAAGCTTGGGTTAACACAGGTTACTACAACGTCTGTGCAGGATTACTTGCTATGGCGGCGTACACAGGGTATGTCGCCTCGAAGCACATCTCGGTTTTTAAGTGCGATGAAAAAGTTGACACCTTTCGCACTTAAACAGAGCTGGTTCAGCAATGATCCCATAGCCAAGCTAAAACGTCCCAAGATGAGTCCACCGGTCCCGCACTCTTTAACCGAAGCGGATGTATTGGCATTGTTAGACGCCCCCAATGTTGAGATGCCTATTGGGTTGCGTGATAGAGCGATGCTTGAGGTATTATACGCCACTGGATTGAGGGTTACGGAGTTAGTGCGGCTACAGTACGAGCAGGTGTCGTTGCAGCAAGGTTTGGTTCGGGTCATTGGTAAAGGTGATAAAGAACGGTTGGTTCCTCTTGGGGAGGAGTCAGTTGAGTGGTTATCGCGCTATTTGAAACACGGTCGCCCCGCGCTCAGTGAACGTAGTTCTGGGTGGGTGTTTATTACACAGCGAGGTACATTATTAACTCGACAAGCGTTCTGGTATCGCATTAAAGCCTACGCTGAGCAGGCTCACATCAGTGCTCATTTGTCACCCCACACGCTTCGCCATGCGTTTGCAACACACCTGCTCAATCACGGTGCTGATTTACGTGTACTGCAGATGTTATTGGGGCATAGTGATTTATCGACAACACAAATTTATACACAAGTAGCAAAAGAACGCTTGCAACAAATGCATGCGGCGTTTCATCCAAGAGGTTAATTGAGGTCAGTATGAAGTTGGGTCTTAGAGTTAAAACCGTTGCAGTTTCACTGCTGTTTTTTTCGGCTAGTGCATGGGCCGAGCAACAACCGGATACCAGTAAGCTCGAACAGTTGGGCATTGAAGTGATGAGCATTAAACCGTCAGGCATCGATGGTGTTTTTGAGCTTTCAACTAACCAAGGTATTGTTTATCTGTCCGAAGATGGCGAGCACTTATTGGCGGGTAGCCTATACAAACTGTCTAAAGGCGCTCCAGAAAACAAAACTGAGCAAGCGCTGCAAACGTTACGTAAGGCTAAAGTCGCCGAGCATCAAGATGAAATGATTACCTACAAGTCGTCAAAGGAACAACATGTGGTGACTATTTTCACAGATACGACCTGTGGCTATTGTCAAAGACTTCACAATAATTTGGGAAGCTACTTGGATAAAGGTATCACTGTTCAATACCTGGCATTTCCGCGCGGTGGTCTAGGCTCAAAAGGTGGACGTGAATTGCAACAAGCATGGTGCGCAAAGGATGGCTCAGAAGCGTTATCATCGTTGTTTAACGAGCAAGCGATCAGTGCAACCACGTTATGTGATAACCCTGTGGCTCAACATTATCGCCTCGGACAGATGTTAGGAGTGACGGGTACGCCTGCACTTATTCTGCCGGATGGACGCATGCTGGCTGGCTTAAGAACGCCAGACGCGATTATTAATGAAATCCAAGCTACCCGTTAGTTATGGCGTTAAAAGCAGTCAAACGGTATTCCAGCGCGTCGGTTGAACAGTTACCAAGTGAGTGGCCAGAAGTTATACGGAAGATATTAGCGCACCGTGGAATAACGGAAGCCAATCAACTGGATCTCAATTTGCGCGGAATGGCCCACTATTCGCAGTTACGGAATATTCATGCCGCCTGTGACGCTCTGTTGCAAGCGCGAGAACAGAACCAAGCTATCGTCATCTGCGGTGACTTCGACGCCGATGGTGCAACCAGTACGGCACTATTAATGTCTGCCTTACCTGAAATGGGATTTCATAGAGTAAGCTACCGCGTGCCAAATCGGATGACTGAGGGATATGGGCTCTCTGCGACGATTGTCGAGCAGCTAGCTGAGCAACAGGTGGGACTGATACTCACGGTCGACAATGGTATTGCCGCACATGATGCGGCAACACGCGCCGCTGAATTAGGCATCACGTTGGTGATTACCGACCACCATTTAGCGCCTGCGACATTACCGCAAGCGGCTGCAATAGTGAATCCTAATCAACCAGGCTGCGAGTTTCCGAGTAAAGCGTTAGCGGGTGTAGGCGTCGCGTTTTATCTATTGGCGGCGCTACGTGCGCGGCTGCGTGAAGCGGGGCAACCGACACCTAACTTAGCCGATTTTCTTGACTTGGTCGCGTTGGGTACGGTCGCGGACGTGGTGCCACTCGATAAAAATAACCGTATTTTGGTTCAACAAGGCCTCAATCGTATTAGAGCCGGACAGTGTCGCGCGGGTATTCGTGCATTAATTGAGCAAAGTGGGCGCGATATTGCAAAGTTACAAGCGAGTGACTTAGGATTTGCCATCGGTCCTCGTATTAATGCCGCGGGGCGACTTGATGATATCAGCCTCGGTATCGAATGTTTGTTAGCCTCGTCAGAGCGCGCGCAACAGCTTGCTCAAACGTTGTGTGATTTGAATAAGCAGCGACGCGAAATCGAGGCAGATATGAAAGCTGAGGCTGAGTCTATTGTGAGCCAACTCCAGCTCGATAACCAAGGTCAGTTGCCCAACGTCATCGTGCTGTACAATGAACAGTGGCATAGCGGTGTGATTGGTATTGTCGCAGGGCGTGTTAAAGAGCGAACTCATCGTCCGGTGATCGTGTTTGCCAAAGAAAGTGATACTCACTTAAAAGGCTCCGCGCGATCAATTGATGGAGTACATATTCGCGACCTGCTTGAACGTGTAGACACTCAATACCCTGAAGTGATTGAACGTTTTGGTGGTCATGCGATGGCTGCTGGACTGTCCTTAACCGAGGTACAACTGAACACCTTTCAGGCGGCGGTGTCACAAGCGGCTGCCGACTGGCTAACGGATGAGGTTGTACAACCGATTATATGGTCTGATGGTGAACTATCCGATGAGCAATTGAACATTGAGTTTATTCAGCAACTCGAACGTTTAGGGCCTTGGGGACAAAAGTTTCCTGAACCCATGTTTGATGGCGAATTTCGTATACTGCAGCAGCGTATTGTGGGTGAAAAGCATCTTAAGCTCGTCGTTCAAAGCCCCCAAGGCGGTATTTTCGATGCCATATCGTTTTATTGTGATATTGAGCAGTGGCCCAATCATCAGTGTCAGTGGGTCGAGCTTGTCTATAAACCACAACTGAATCACTTTCGAGGACGCACTTCGGTGCAGTTGTTGGTGGAGCAACTGCGCGCTTTGCGGTAAAATACCCGTTTATGCCAATTAAACAACTAAGGGTCACGTGATGTTTGAGACAAACGCCACTTACAACGCCATTAAAGAGATGCGCTCACGCAGTGAGGCGCTCAGGGGGTATCTTTGACTACGCTCATAAAAAGGAGCGTTTAGAAGAAGTCACCCGAGAGCTCGAACAACCCGAAGTGTGGGATGATCCGCCCAAAGCCCAAAGTTTGGGGAAAGAGCGTGCTGCACTTGAACAAGTGATTGAAACACTCGATAACTTAGAGCAAGGCTTAGAGGATATCGAAGGGTTAGTTGACTTGGCTGTGGAAGCCGAGGATGAAACAACCTTTAATGAAGCCGAAGAAGAGCTGCAGGAGCTATTGACTCAGCTTGAAGCGCTTGAGTTTCGTCGTATGTTTTCTCGCGATAACGATTCAGCCGACTGTTACGTGGATATTCAGTCAGGTTCGGGGGGTACGGAAGCACAAGATTGGGCTAACATGCTGCTGCGTATGTATTTGCGCTGGGCTGAAGCGCATGAATTTAAAACGGAAATCACTGAGCTTTCTGAAGGCGAGGTCGCCGGTATCAAATCGGCAACGGTGCGAATTGCCGGTGAATATGCGTATGGTTGGTTACGTACCGAAACCGGTGTCCATCGTTTAGTGCGTAAGTCGCCTTTTGACTCCGGTAACCGCCGTCATACGTCCTTCGCTTCAGTGTTTATCTATCCCGAAGTCGATGATGATATTGAAATAGAAATCAATCCGTCGGACTTGCGTATCGATACCTATCGAGCCTCTGGCGCTGGTGGTCAGCACGTCAACCGAACGGATTCAGCGGTGCGCATTACGCACGAACCCACCGGTATTGTGGTGCAGTGCCAAAGTGATCGCTCGCAACATAAAAATAAAGACTCTGCGATGAAGCAATTGAAAGCGAAGTTGTACGAGTTAGAGATTCAAAAACAGAACGAAGATAAACAAGCGCTGGAAGATTCAAAAGCGGATATCGGCTGGGGCAGTCAAATTCGTTCGTATGTGCTCGATGATGCGCGCATCAAAGATTTGCGCACCGGCGTCGAGAATAGAAACACACAGGCGGTGTTAGATGGTGCGCTCGACCCATTTATCGAAGCCAGCTTAAAAAGCGGTCTGTAGTCAAGTTAAGTCGCGATAGAAACGTATTCGAAGAGGAAGCAAGATTATGACAGATAAGTCGCAAACGCCAGAAGTTGATGTAAACGAACAAATCGCGCAACGAAAAGCGAAGTTAGCGGCGTTACGCGAGAAGGGCGTTGCCTTTCCAAATGACTTTCGCCGTGATTCACTGGCAAAAGATCTTCACGCTGAGTATGACGAAGCCGACAAAGAGTCGCTTGAGCAGCAGGGCGTTCGCGTTAAAGTTGCGGGTCGTATGATGACTCGCCGTATTATGGGTAAGGCGAGTTTTGCAACGATTCAAGATATGTCGGGTAAAATTCAGCTCTACGTAGCTCGTGATAACTTGCCAGAAGGCTTCTATAACAGTGAGTTTAAAAAGTGGGACTTAGGCGACATCGTTGGCGCCAGTGGCGTGCTGTTCAAAACAGGGACAGGCGAACTGAGTGTTTTGGTTGATGACGTACGTCTGTTGACTAAGGCGTTACGTCCTTTACCTGATAAGTTTCATGGTTTAGCGGATCAAGAGACACGCTATCGCCAACGTTACCTTGATTTGATTACTAATGAAGAATCACGTAACACGTTCTTGGTGCGTTCTCGTGTCATTGATTATATTCGTCGCTACCTAAACGAACATCAGTTCCTTGAAGTTGAGACGCCAATGATGCAAACCATCCCAGGCGGTGCTTCTGCACGCCCATTTTCAACTCATCATAACGCGTTAGATATGGAGTTGTTCCTTAGAATTGCTCCGGAACTTTATCTCAAACGTCTCGTTGTCGGCGGATTCGAGAAAGTGTTTGAAATTAACCGTAACTTCCGTAATGAGGGGCTGTCGACGCGTCACAATCCCGAGTTCACCATGTTGGAGTTTTACTGGGGCTACGCAGATTATTTCGACTTGATGGATATGACGGAGGATATGCTACGTGGTATTGCTCAAGACGTATTGGGTTCAACCACATTTGAGAGCGGTGGCGTGAACTACGACTTCGGCCAGCGCTTCGAGCGCATGACGGTGTTAGAGGCGATTATCAAGTATATGCCTGAAGTTACCGAGGAGCAGCTTAACGACCGTGAACAGGCAACCGCTATTGCAGAGCAAGTCGGTGTGGATGTGAATTCGGCTTGGGGTCTAGGAAAAATCCAGATCGAGATTTTCGAAACCGTTGCTGAACACCGCTTGATCCAACCAACGTTCATCACTGCGTATCCAGCCGAGGTGTCACCTTTGGCACGTCGTAATGACGACAATCCATTTGTGACCGATCGCTTTGAGTTCTTTGCAGGCGGACGTGAACTAGCGAATGGTTTCTCGGAGCTAAATGATGCGGAAGATCAGGCGCAACGTTTCCGCGATCAAGTGGAAGCCAAAGAAGCGGGTGATGATGAAGCAATGTTCTACGACGAAGACTATGTCACAGCGCTTGAACACGGCATGCCGCCAACAGCGGGTGAAGGCATTGGTATCGATCGTTTGGTGATGTTGTTAACCGATTCATCGACCATTCGAGATGTTCTCTTATTCCCGCATATGCGTCCTAAAGCAGATTAAGTCCAAAATAATCTAACAGCCACCCTTGCCGGGTGGCTTTTTTTTGGTCTACCATTTAATAAAATAGAAAATAGAGACAAGGAAACGCTCTTTACTATTCAATTTTATTAAACATTATCTGTTGGAGAGTGAATGTACCATCTAGAGTTTGACACACCGCTTGGCCACATGGTGGCTATGGCAAATGAGGCGCACTTGACAGGTCTTTATTATAAGGACCAAAAGAATGTGCCTGATTTAAGCCAGTCGGTCGTCAACCATAAGCACCCTGTATTGGTGCAAACGCAATCGCAACTCGAAGAATATTTCGCAGGCTCGCGTCAGAAATTCAGCTTACCACTGCGTGTGAAAACAACTGAGTTTCAACAGCAAGTGTTGTCAACACTGACCAAAGTGCGGCCCGGTGAAACGCTGTCATATAAATGTATTGCTGAGCGTATTGGACGACCTAAAAGCGTACGCGCAGTTGCTAATGCGGTCGCGCGAAATCCGTTCATTATCGTCATTCCGTGTCACCGTGTGATAGGCATAAAAGGTGAACTAAGAGGTTTTTCGGCGGGAGTGCATCGAAAGCGAGCACTCATTAATCGAGAGCAAAAATTAAGGGGCGAATAATCGCCCCTCAATTCAATAAACCATTAATCATCGAGTGATTAGTGGTCTTCACCATCTGCGTGAACGTGACCGTGCTCAAGCTCTTGCTCAGTTGCGTCACGTACTTCAACAACTTCAACGTCAAAGTTCAAGTTTACACCTGCTAATGGGTGGTTACCATCGACAGTCACTTCGTCATCGTTAACTTCAACGATGATCACTGATTGGTCACCTTGGTCAGTGCTAGCACGGAACTGCATACCGGGTTGAACATCGTTTTCACCAAACAAGTTACGTGGAACTGTTTGAATCAAGCCTTCATGACGTTCGCCGTATGCTTCTTCAGGACCAATTTCGGCAGTAAATTTTTCGCCGACTTCTTTACCTTCCAATGCATTTTCTAAACCTGGGATCAGCATGCCTCGGCCATGGATAAAGCTTAGTGGATTGCCTTCCTTAGACTGATCCAATGTTTGGCCTTCAGCTGTTTTCACAGTGTAATGGATGGCGACCACTTTATTCGGGGCAATTGCTTCGCTCATAATAGTTAACCTAATTGATACGGCAGTGTGTGTATTTCCAAGAGACTATCGTCGTCACCTCGCAAACGGAGCGGAGTACCCATCTCAATATCAATCGGTAGCACCGCTAAGCCATCTACTTGGGTGTCGGTACGATTCACTGCCAAAATTATCGTACCTCCTCGACGCCAATTGTCGCCCACCTTTCGCTCAACTTCCGCACCCGCCTTAATTGGGCTGTGTGCAGAACCACTCACACGAAAGAGTGCGCGCTTTTGTTTACCCAAGTAACGCATTCGGGCAACAGTCTCTTGGCCGATATAACAACCTTTCTTAAAATCAATGCCGTCCCATACTTGTACATTAAGCATTTGCGGCACAAATTGTTTTGCAAGTTCACTGATGAGTTGAGGGCGCACCCGTTCAATTTCAAGGGCATCCCATAACTTTTCGTCAGAATCGCTGGCAATTTCTGCTTTATATATTAGCACGTACTGGCTTGGATCGCTGCCCACCTTGACTTGCGCTAGTAATTCATTCTTCTGCGGGACAGCCAACGTATCATTCGGATTGATTGCACCCACTAAATGAATGTCTTTGGTTTTATCTTCAAATGAAACCTTATTAAATACGCCGTACTTTTCGAATTGAGCCAATGAGGCGGCGATCGCGGAGTGCTTTAAAATAAGCCAAAATTCGTTATCGGAGTAGCAATATAGCCAAAACACACTCAAGGTCTTACCGGTTGGTTCGCAATGCGCTGAATAGCAATGCGCTCCCGGTTTCAAGCTGTTGATGTTAGCGGTAAGCTGACCTTGCAAAAAACTACGGGCGTCATCGCCACTCACTGCGAGAAGGCCATAACTGTCCAACGGGCACAATAATGTCTCGCTTGCGGAAGCGTGTTCTGACATGACTTTGCTCATTTAAAAGGCTCCTTTAATTGCCATGTCATGCTAATATGAGGCTATTGAAATTGAATTCAAGGCTGGGAGTAAAAATGTTCACGTTAAAGCAATCCGAGGAAGCATTAAAAGATAAGCGTCGCCTCAAGTGGGCGTGTCGTCGCGGTATGCTCGAGCTTGATGTGCTGTTCGAACCCTTTGTGGATGAAGCTTACGATCACTTGAGTGAGGAAGATAAAGCGGTATTTCGTCGTCTAGTGACCTGTGACGATCCCGATTTGTTTGCTTGGTTCATGGGACATAAAGAATGTCCGGACACGGAATTGCAACGCATGGTTGATTTGATGCTGGCGCGGGTTAAAGTATAACGCGATGATCCACTTGCAGTCTGGCACCAGAGCGCTGTCACTGAGTCAAGACAGGTTGCAGTGGTGGGTTGATGGTGAGCCGTGGCATGGTCGTTTTTTTTGGCAATGCGTGTTGAATACGTGGTTACTCGTTAGGCTGAGTAACGGAAACTTATCGAAGCCGCGTCAAAGTCTTTATTTTTGCATTCAGCGCAACCAGCTCACGCCGGCGCTTTGGTGTAAGCTCCGGCGCTGCCTTACCTGCCAACTATAGATGCTGCGGTACTAGGTGAGTCGGTTTTGCGTTTGGATCCAGATCGGGGTAATCCAGCGTGTAATGCAAACCACGGCTCTCTTTACGAGCGAGCGCGCTGTGGACAATCAGCTCTGCAACCTGCACTAGATTGCGTAATTCAAGCAAGTTATTGCTGACCTTAAAGTTACTGTAGTAGTCGTGTATCTCCTGCTGCAGTAACTGTATTCGGTGCAAGGCTCGCTCTAGTCGCTTGGTGGTTCTAACAATCCCAACATAGTCCCACATAAATAACCGTAGCTCGTGCCAGTTATGCTGGATAACGACCTCCTCATCGGAGTCACTGACCTGACTGTCATCCCAAGCTGGGAGGCGATCAACAATCGGCGTCTCGTGACTTTGTTGAAGAATATGCTGGGCGGCAGCGCGCGCAAACACTAAGCATTCGAGTAGCGAGTTACTCGCCATTCGGTTGGCACCGTGCAAGCCGGTGTATGCCACTTCTCCTACCGCATAAAGTCTGGCTAAATCGGTTTGCGCATTGAGGTTGGTGGTAATACCGCCACAGGTGTAATGCGCTGCGGGCACGACCGGGATGGGCTGCTTACTCATATCGATGCCAAGAGAGAGACACTTGTCGAAGATCGTTGGAAAATGTTGACGCAAAAACGCTTCGCTTTTGTGCGAGATATCTAGGTACATGCAGTCGGCACCTAAGCGCTTCATCTCGTAGTCAATCGCGCGTGCGACCACATCACGAGGGGCTAATTCAGCGCTTTCGTGGAAACTATCCATAAATCGGCTACCGTCCGGACGCCGCAATACGGCGCCTTCTCCGCGCAACGCTTCGGTTAATAGAAAGCTTTGTGCGTTCGGATGATAAAGACAGGTTGGATGGAACTGATTGAACTCCATGTTAGTCACGCTACAGCCCGCACGCCATGCCATGGCGATGCCATCACCACTGGCAATATCAGGGTTGCTAGTGTATTGATACACTTTACTCGAACCACCCGTGGCAAGCACCACAAAACGTGCTGCGGCAGTTTCTACCCGCTCAAGCTTGCGGTTCCATAGATAGGCTCCATAGCAACCCGACTCACGTTGCAAGCGTCGACCCGTTATAAGATCGACAGCATTAAATCGTTCTAATACCCTGATATTGGGATGAGCCAATACCTTGCCTTGCAAAGTTGTTTGAACGGCTTTGCCGGTCGCATCGGCGGCGTGCAGTATACGTCGATGGCTATGTCCACCTTCCTGGTTCAGGTGATAGGTAGGAGAATCTGCTTTGGATTCGACCTGGTCAAAGCCTACGCCCTCATCAATGAGCCATTGTAAGGCTTCTCGGGCATGACGTGTGGTAAACTCAACGGTCTCGCGCTCACACAAACCTGCGCCGGCAATGAGGGTATCTTCGACGTGGCTTTCGATACTATCAGACTCATCGAAAACAGCAGCGATACCGCCTTGGGCATAATACGTGGAGCCTTCGGTCAGCGGTCCTTTGCTAACAATAATCACTGAATGGTGGTCTGCTAGCTGCAGGGCGGTCGTAAGACCCGCTGCACCCGAACCAATAACAAGAACATCTGATTGATAATTTGCTGCAGGTTCCATAAAGTACTCATTAAGGATTTTGCTCGATTTTACGCAAACTGAAAATTTTTGCGAACTTTTTACGAGCACGGCGGTCAGACCTAACGAATACATGAGCCGCCAGTGCTATGTAGTGATTAGCAAGGGAGAAAAGGCTCGAATGAGCGAAAAAATGACGGACCAACAGCTGGTCGAACGTGTACAAAAAGGTGACAACCGCGCATTCGACTTGTTGGTAAAAAAATACCAACACAAAGTCATGAGCTTGATCTCCCGTTATGTGAAACAACAAGGTGACGTAGCAGACGTGGCGCAAGAGGCATTTATTAAAGCCTACCGTGCGCTACCCAACTTTAGAGGCGAGAGCGCTTTCTATACTTGGCTATACCGAATCGCTGTGAATTCGGCGAAAAACCATTTGGTTTCACAAGGGCGCAAGCCGCCTGCCTCCGATGTGGATGCAGAAGATGCAGAGTATTATGAAGGTAGCGGGGCACTTAAAGATGCCGGAAGCCCCGAGCATCAGTTGTTAACGGATGAAATTCAAACCGTTGTGCTACGTGCTATTGATGAGTTACCAGAAGACCTTAAACGTGCTATTACGTTGCGCGAAATAGAAGGTTTAGGGTACGAGGAAATCGCTGTCGAAATGGACTGCCCAATTGGTACGGTACGATCGCGTATCTTTCGGGCGCGAGAAGCCATCGATAGCCAATTAAAGCCGTTGCTAGAACGGTAATTGATAGAGGAATCTTTATGTCTAAAGCCCATTTGTCCAACGACAAGTCAGAGTCAGCGAACGATCGCCAAGAATCTTGGTCGGCGTTGTTTGATAGTGAACTCGATGCTATCGAACAGGCAGATTTTGATGCTCAGTTGGAAGATGCAGAGCAAAGCGATAGATGGTATCGGTACGGTGTCATTAAGAGCGCTATGAAAGGCGAACTTAATCACAACGGTCCGCTAGATATCAGTGCTGCAGTAGCTGCTGAAATCGATGCAATGCCTGCTACAAGCAATGAGGTAGATTCAGACAATGTAGTGCAAGCACACGGTAGTTCGCGCTCTGCAGCCGCTCGCAAAGCGGCCATGCGTTGGTTTAATCCGATTGCAAAAGTCGCTGTGGCAGCGGGTGTTGCAGCGGTGGCATTGGTTACGGTGCAGACTTATCAAACACCTACGGATGCATCGGGTGTCGAACAGCCATCCATTTTGACCAATCCGATGGGTGCGCGCCAACCTGTGAGCTTTAGTCCGAACTCGACTCCGTCTGCATCGACGACGCAGCAAGCGCTCGAGCAGTCCATGCGTCGCCAAGCGCAATCGTATATGATCGATCACCAGCAACAGTTAATGATGTTGAGTACTGAGGCGGCAAATAATGAGGACCAAGCTGAGGCAGGTAAACAACAGGACCCGCAATCTCCGCAGTAATTAAGGAATGGTTATGAAACCGGGTGTTTGGCTTGTATCACTTGCGCTGGCGTTGCTTTTTGCTTCGCCAGCGTTTGCGCAACAGGAGACGGAACAAGTTGCGCAGAGTGATGGTGAGCGTTGGTATAACTTCATGTCAGATGCACTGAACGAGCAGAACTTTGAAGCATCACTCGTTTATGTATTAGGTGATCGTATTGAGCCTTACCATTGGCTGCATGCTGTTGAGGCGAGCGGTGAACAGCTTGAACTCATCGTTCAGATGAATGGACCTGGATTCAGAGTGCTTCGGATTGGCGATAAGGTTTCACACTTTCATCCCGCAGCACGGGATTACTCGCTGCGTGCGCGTTCAATTAACTATCTTATTCCACCTGCATTCAGTCAAAAGTTTGAGCTCATTAAAGACTACTATCGTGTGGTAGCGGTAGGTGGTGCGAGGGTGCTTGACAGAAAAGCGCAACACATTCGACTGATCAGCAAACATGATAATCGCTTTGGCTTCTCGGTGTGGGTGGATCGCGACTCAGGCATGCCGCTTAAAGTGATGATGATGAATGAAGAAGGTATTCCTATTGAGCAGGTTCAGATGACCAGCTTAGCGCTACGGCAAGATCCAAGCCCGCTTCTCGAAGAGTTAAAGCGCTTGTCGATGCCGCCTTTAATTCAAATGTCTACACTAAACCAGCAAATGCAAAGCAATGTGCGTCCAACTTGGCAGCCTAAAGGGTTTAAGCTAGTCGAGCAAAAACATCATCAGTTGGCCGTCGATGAGACACCGGTTGATCACTATCTATTTACTGATGGTCTGACCGAATATTCAGTGTATATCGCGCCACGAGCAACGGAGCAAGCCGGCTCAATGAGCGTGATCGGTAGCCAAAACTTGTATACTGAACCTCGCAATGATGTGATAATTACGGTGGTTGGACAAATACCCATACAAACGGCAAAGCGGATTGTGGCAGAGGTGCAGTAAGAGATGAAAGAGCTTGCGCAAGTGGTAGCAGTTGATGGTCGGCGAGTGACGGTCTCGACTCAACTAAAGAGTGCGTGCTCTGGTTGTGAGCAGAACAAAACCTGCGGTGCAGGTATTTTGAGCAAGGTATTTTCAGATAGACACTCCACGTTTGTGGTAAAGACCGAATCACCGGTGTCGGTAGGGGAGTATGTTGAGTTGTCGATTCCTGAGCAACAGGTGACACGCTTCGCGTTGTTACTTTATGGATTGCCGGTCCTCACCTTATTGTTGCTTGCAAGTGTGTTAACGTCCTTCACCTCGATCACCGAGGGCTATACCATTCTGCTCTCATTTGCAGGTTTTGCTCTAAGCTTTGTCGCTTTGCGTTTGTGGTTCCGTCTTCGTGATGTGCGCGTAAATCAGTTGCTCGTTGTTAGCACGCCCGCGCAACCTAGCCTGTGAAAACCGATAAATATCTTTAGTCTTGCCGCTAACATCGGTATGATCAGGCCAGTTTTGAATTCGCTTCGAGCCACAGTTGCTCGCTGATTTTTTGTAGAGGTGTATCAATGCCGGATAAGGCGTTTAAGCAAAGTAATATCAGAAACTTTTCTATTATTGCGCATATTGACCATGGTAAGTCGACTTTATCAGATCGACTCATCCAACATTGTGGCGGTCTGACTGATCGTGAAATGGCGGAACAAGTACTCGATTCGATGGACTTGGAACGTGAGCGTGGTATTACGATAAAAGCCCAAAGTGTTACCTTGCATTACACAGCAAAAGATGGTGAAACCTATCAGTTAAACTTCATTGATACACCAGGACACGTTGACTTCTCCTATGAGGTCTCGCGTTCGTTGGCGGGGTGTGAAGGTGCCTTGTTGGTGGTGGATGCCGCACAAGGTGTGGAGGCACAAACCTTGGCGAATTGCTACACCGCCATCGATATGGATCTCGAAGTGGTTCCGGTGCTCAACAAAATTGATTTGCCGCAAGCCGATGCGATGGGCGTGGCTCAAGAAATAGAAGATATCGTAGGTATCGAAGCGGTCGATGCGGTGCAATGTTCAGCAAAAACGGGTATCGGAATCGAAGAAGTGCTCGAACGCATCGTTAAACAAATTCCTCCTCCCAAAGGCAATGAAGATGACGCGTTACAAGCGCTGATTATCGATTCATGGTTTGATAACTATCAAGGCGTGGTGTCTTTGGTGCGTGTTAAAAACGGTACATTACGTGCTGGCGATAAAATGACCGTGATGTCGACAGGGCAGTCTCATCAAATTGATAAAGTCGGCTTTTTCAATCCCAAACCCCATGAAACGGGTGTGCTTCACACGGGTGAAGTTGGGTTCGTAATTGCCGGTATTAAAGATATCTTGGGCGCTCCTGTCGGTGATACCTTGACTACTACGCGCAACCCGGCGAAAGCTCCGGTTCCCGGCTTTAAAAAGGTGAAGCCACAGGTTTACGCCGGCATGTTCCCAATTAGTTCAGATGACTATGAAGCCTTCCGCGATGCCCTAGGGAAGCTATCGTTAAATGACGCATCGTTATTTTACGAGCCGGAGAACTCCGCCGCGTTAGGATTTGGCTTTCGCTGTGGTTTCTTGGGTATGTTGCATATGGAAATTATCCAAGAGCGGCTTGAGCGCGAATATGACATTGACCTGATCACCACGGCACCGACTGTCGTCTACGAAGTAGAAACCAAGTCGGGCGATATTGTGAAAGTCGATAATCCGGTTAATTTACCGCCCGTTAACGATATTGAAACGATTTTTGAACCGATCGTCGAAGCGAATATTTTAGTGCCGCAGGAATTTGTCGGAAACGTCATCACCTTGTGTGTTGAGAAACGCGGTATGCAAACGGCGATGAATTATCACGGCAAGCAAGTTGCAGTGACCTACGAAATGCCGATGGCAGAAGTGGTGATGGACTTTTTTGATCGCCTTAAGTCAACCAGCCGTGGTTATGCATCATTGGATTATCACTTTAAGAAATTCCAAGCAGCGGATATGGTGCGTGTTGATATTTTGATAAACGGTGACCGTGTCGATGCGTTGGCGTTGATCGTACATCGTGATCATGCTGAATCACGTGGTCGCATGCTAGTGGATAAAATGCGCGAACTGATTCCGCGTCAGCAATTTGATATCGCCATCCAAGCCACGATCGGGACTCATGTTATTGCGCGTTCGACCGTTAAACAGCTGCGTAAAAATGTAACTGCAAAATGTTATGGCGGTGACATTAGCCGTAAGAAAAAACTACTACAGAAGCAAAAAGAAGGTAAAAAACGCATGAAAAACCTCGGTAATGTAGAAGTGCCGCAGGAAGCGTTTTTAGCTGTGTTAAAAGTAGGTAAGTAGCGCTAAAGAGAAAACAATAAGGGAAGCAGGCTGATGGCCAACTATTTTTCGATTATCCTAACCGTGGTGACGTTAATTGCCGGCGCTCTATGGTTATTTGATGCACTGGTATTAAAGAAGAAGCGGGCGGCAGGGGAGCCGCAGAATTCGGTAACTGAGTTTGGCCAATCGGTCTTTCCTATTCTTGCAATTATTTTAGTGGTACGTACGTTCTTGTATGAACCTTTTCAAATACCGTCTGGCTCGATGATGCCCACCTTGTTGAAAGGTGACTTCATTTTGGTAGAGAAATACGCCTATGGCTTGCATGACCCCGTATTTCAAAAGGAAATCGTCGAAACGGGTAAACCCGAACGGGGCGATATTGCGGTGTTCAAATATCCTCTTGAACCGAGTATTGATTATATCAAGCGCATTATTGGTCTTCCCGGCGATCGTATCATCTACCGCGATAAGAGCCTCTACATTGAACCAAAGTGCAAAGCAGACGAAAACTGCAACGCCATTCGTGTCGAAAATGTTATGGTTGATAACGCGCCCGTGTACTATTCTGGAGGAAGCGCATTAACAACCTATGAGGCGCATATGGGATCGGTGAAGCACCAGATCTTATTGGATTCACGCGTGAGTCCGCGGGTGCCTTATTACTTTAAACAAGCAGGTACGCAGCCAACAGAATTTGTCGTGCCAGAAGGCCATTATTTTGCCATGGGCGATAACCGAGACAACTCTGAGGATAGTCGTTACTGGGGCTTTGTCCCGGAAGAAAACCTCGTTGGTAAAGCGGTATTTATGTGGATGAGCTTTGAAATGGATCGCAGTAGCGAGAGTATTTTGCCGCAATGGGTGCCTACAGGAATAAGATTTGAGCGTTTAGGGAGTATTGAGTGAGTTTACCAAAACCACCGTTAACTCAGTTAGAACAAATAATTGGCTATCGATTCGAACGTCAAAGTTTACTAAAGCAAGCATTAACGCATCGCAGTGCACATGCCAACCATAACGAACGCCTTGAGTTTTTGGGTGATTCTATTCTCGGCGTGGTTATCGCTGAGGCGTTATTTAGTCGGTTTCCCAAAGTCGCAGAAGGTGATTTGAGCCGTATGCGTGCCGCCATTGTTTGTGGGCGTTCGCTCGCACGACTGGGCAAGAAAAAAGGTTTAGGTGATTACTTGTCTCTGGGCCAAGGTGAATTAAAGAGCGGCGGTTATCGTCGTGAATCTATTTTAGCTGATGCGATGGAAGCCATCATCGGCGCGATTTTCCTTGATAGTGATATGGATACTGTCAAACAAGTCGTGTTGGGCTGGTTTGATGAACAGTTAGAAACCATTAAACCGGGCGCCAGCCAAAAAGATCCGAAAACGCGCTTACAGGAATGGTTGCAGGCACGTCAACGTCCTTTACCTGAATATGATGTAGTGGCTACACAGGGTCAAGCGCATAACCAACAGTTTACCGTGACTTGCACCATAGAAGGGCTTCCCGAACCTCTGTTAGGCACGGGAACTAGCCGTAGAAAAGCTGAGCAAGCAGCGGCAACGTCCGCATTAGAACAGTTACAGGTATCTTGATGAATCTAGATGACATGCTCAATAACGCCTTAGGTGGCGCTGGGCAAATTGATGAGAATAAGCAGTGCGGCTTTGTCGCTATTGTTGGTCGACCCAATGTCGGTAAATCGACCATGCTGAACCGTATCCTGGGTCAAAAGGTCAGTATTACGTCGAACAAACCACAGACAACGCGGCACCGTATTTTAGGTGTTGATACCGAGGGTGATTATCAAACGGTTTATGTTGATACGCCAGGGATGCACCTCGAAGAACCTCGGGCGATTAACCGTGTAATGAATCAAACCGCATCATCGGCGCTCAAAGACGTCGACTTGATTTTGTTTGTGGTCGAGAACACGCGCTGGAATGACGATGATGTCATGGTGCTGGAAAAGCTAAAAAATACTCAGACGCCGATTGTCCTCGTGGTGAATAAAGTTGATCAAATAAAAGACAAAAATAAGTTGTTGCCACACCTACAATGGTTAAGTCAGCAACTCAGCGTAAAAGAAATTATTCCTGTCTCGGCAAAAACAGGCGATAACCTAGAACCCTTGCGCGATATTGTTAAAGGCTTTTTGCAAAGCGGCTATCACTTTTACCCAGCCGATTATGTAACCGACCGCTCGGTACGCTTCATGACCGCTGAAATTATTCGCGAAAAATTGATGCGTTTTACCGGTGAAGAGTTGCCCTATGAAACCACGGTTGAGATCGAACAGTTCGGTCAATCCGAACGCGGCACTCATCATATTCATGCGCTAATCTTGGTCGAGCGTGATGCGCAAAAGCGTATGGTCATCGGTGAGAAGGGCCAAAAGTTAAAAACGATCGGTACCGAAGCGCGTAAAGATCTTGAACGTTTGTTGAACAACAAAGTGTTATTGAAGCTCTGGGTGAAAGTGAAATCAGGTTGGTCAGATGACGAGCGCGCGCTGAAGAGTTTAGGTTATCGAGAGGACTAGCGAACGATGCAACCAGCGTTTGTGTTACATCGCTGGGATTACCAAGAGACCAGCCTCCTTGTAGACTGTTTTAGTCTGGAGGATGGTCGTGTTCGCTTGTTGGCCAAAGGCGCTAAGCGTAAAACCTCAAGTTGGAAAGGTGTGTTACAACCTTTTATTCCTCTTAATGTGCAATGGGGCGGGCGTGGTGAGTTAAAAACGCTGACTCACGCTGAGGCGGTGTCCCAAAACTACGAACTCCGTAGTGACTTTCTCTATAGTGGTTTTTATATCAACGAACTATTACAACGCGTGCTACCGCAGCACGTTGCGGTACCGAGTTTATTCGAATGCTATCCCCAGCTATTACAGCGTCTCGCTGATAAACAACCTATCGAAACAACATTACGTTGGTTCGAGTGGCAGTTGCTGGATGAACTTGGCAGTGTATTTGAGTGGCCGCAACTCGAGCAACGTAATGAACTCCCCGAAACACTCTATTTTCGCAGTTACAGCGGATTTAGCGTGGATTATCACGATAGCGACTGTGTCACTGTCAGCCGCGATGAAGCCATTGCATTGGGGCAAAGCGATTGGCTCAATGATCCACTCACTGAGTCGCAACGATACAATTTAAAACGTATTATGCGTCATGCGTTAGCGCCATTTATCGGCGATAAACCGTTACGTGCGCGCGCCTTGTTTAAACGTTAGGAGAAACGATGAAAAATATCCGTTTAGGTGTCAATATTGATCACGTCGCCACCGTACGTAACGCGCGTGGTGTCAGCTACCCCGATCCGGTGACTGCCGCAGCCATTGCCGAGCAAGCGGGGGCTGATGGAATTACCATACACCTGCGCGAAGATCGTCGTCACATCACCGATCGCGATGTAGCTATGCTACGCCAGACGCTTAATGTGCCTATGAACTTAGAGATGGCGTGCACCGACGAAATGATCGGTATCGCGATTGATACACAGCCGACTTATAGTTGTTTAGTTCCTGAGAAACGCGAAGAGCTCACAACCGAGGGCGGGTTGGATGTCGTGGGCCAACAACAACGTATAACCGCAGCTGTTAAGCAGCTTGCCGATGCCGGCATTTTAGTCTCGTTATTTATCGACCCTAACCATGCGCAAATTGATGCGGCAAAAGCGTGTGGTGCGCCTATTGTCGAACTACATACTGGCGCATACGCGGAGGCGGAAACGCATGCGCAACGTGAACACGAGTTTCAGTTATTAGCAGAGGCCGCAGCTTACGCAGATAAACAGGGCTTGCAGGTGAATGTGGGTCACGGTCTGCATTATCACAATACGCTTGAAATTGCACAAATTCCGCAAGTGGTTGAATTGAATATTGGGCACTCTATTATTGCACGTGCCGTACTGGTGGGATTAGACCGCGCTGTACGCGACATGAAAGCAATTCTTGAGCGGGCTCGCTAATGGCTATATTTGGCATGGGCACTGATATGATTGCTGTTGCGCGTGTGGAGACATCGCTGGCGCGCGGCAATGGCCTGGTAAAACGCGTATTAACCGAATATGAACAAGACATTTGGGCGCAGCACCGTGCTCCAGCGGATTACTTAGCTAAACGATTCGCAGCAAAAGAAGCGTGCGCCAAAGCATTCGGTACAGGCATTGCGCAAGGGCTTTCGTTTCAACATATGGAAGTACGCAATAATGCGCTGGGGCGACCCGAGTGGGTATTTTATCAGCAAGCTCTGCAGTGGTGTGAGCAATACGGCATCGCCCATGCACACTTGAGCATTAGTGATGATAGTGGGTTCGCTATCGCAACAGTGATTTTAGAAACGAGTAGTTAAACAATGGCGCAGTTTTTTAAGCCCAAAGGCCGCAAAAAATCCTCATCGAATTATGTATTAACGGGTACTGCAGATGCGCTCGACCATCAGGGACGCGGTGTGGTCAGGATATCAAAGCAGGGCAAAAATCGGGTTTATTTTGTTCCACAAGTGCTACCGGGCGAGACCGCTCAATTTAAGGTGACCGGACAACAAAATACCGAATTGCTTGCACGCCAAAACGCTTCCGAGGAAAGGCGTCAGGCGCCATGTCCCTACTATGAAGACTGTGGTGGATGTGATTTACAGCATATTAATGAAACACACCAGCGGCGTCATAAACAGCAAGTGGTCACCGAATTGTTCGCAAAAATGGCAGGGGTGCGAGACGAATTACCTTGGCATGACACGTTAATCGCCGATGATTGGCAATATCGTCGAAAGGCACGCCTGGCGATTTACCAACGTGCTACCAAACAACCGTGGCGGTTGGGCTTTCGGGCACGCGCGAGTAAACAGGTTGTTGATATTCCTCAATGCGCAGTTTTAGACAGTGAACTTAATGGTCTAATAAGCGACTTTCGCAAAATGCTAGATAATGTGCAACTGGGTCCTAAGATCGGCCATGTAGAGCTAATTAAAGCACCCTCTACACAACTATGTTTGCGCATTACTCAACCTTTAAGTTCGGTTCAGACTCAACAGCTTGAAGAGTTCTCTACAACAAATGAATGTGCCGTTTGGTTGGATGATGGCCAACAGCTGAAAGCCTTGAGCAAAAATGCGGTCTGTTTCGATGAGACCATTGATGGCGATCGACTGGTATTCATGCCTGGGGATTTCATTCAGGTAAACGCCCGAGTTAATCAGCAAATGGTTAGGCAGGCCGTTAACTGGTTAGCGCCACAGGCCGAGGATGAAATCCTTGATCTGTTCGCGGGGATTGGCAATTTTACTTTGCCGCTCGCGCGACGTGCAAAGTCGGTAACCGCCGTGGAAGGGGTATCAGCAATGACCACGCAATTAGCTGCTAACGCGGCGGCTGCAAACCTCAGTAATGTTCACGCACAGACTTTTGATCTCAGTACCGAACAAGTGAGCCGCTTATTAGAAAAGGGCTACCAACGTATCCTTCTCGATCCCGCACGGGCCGGCGCAGAAACAGTTTGTCAGCGCATTGCACAACTCGAATCAGATAAACAGCCTGAGCAAATTGTGTACGTTTCCTGTTCGCCGAATACACTGGCTCGAGACAGTCGTTGGCTATTGGATAACGGCTATGAGATGACGCATATCAGTTTAGTTGACATGTTTGTTCAAACGCATCACATTGAAACAATGGTGAGCTTCAAAAAGGTAGTATAAAGTCATGGTCCATGTTCGCAGTACACATGTTGATGATCCGCAGTATCAGGACGCGGCACAACACTGGTTAGTCAGTGTCAAAGATGTCAACACACTGGAAGAAACCGCGAACATGCTCGCCAAGCGCTATTCGGACCACGCTGATGCCTTACTCAAAGGCAAGGAGATGGTGGAGATTTTGGCTCCACTCAATCTTGATACTGAGTCGTTGCTTGCAGCATTGTACGCTCCGCTGGTCGATAAGGTGATGCTTGATATTGAAGACTTGCCGATCGAACGTTCATTGCAAGTGTTACTGCGCAACGTCCAGCAAATGCAGAATATTTCTGAGCTACAGTCCTTTCAACATGGTCAACCGGATGGTGCGCAAATCGATAACGTGCGGCGTATGCTGTTGTCTATGGTTGAAGATGTTCGCGCGGTGCTTATTAAGCTCGCCGAGCGTATCTGCTTTCTGCGCGAGGTGAAAAATGCCGATGAGGAAACGCGTGTATTAGCGGCCAAGGAATGCGCAGAAATATACGCGCCCTTGGCCAACCGTTTGGGTATCGGTCAGTTGAAATGGGAGTTGGAAGATATCGCTTTTCGTTATCTGCATCCCAAAACTTACAAAAGCATCGCACAGCAGTTAGATGAGCGGCGTTTAGATCGAGAAAGTTATATCCATGACTTTGTCGAGGACTTGCAACATTCGTTGCAGGAGCAGGGGATAGCCGCAGATGTTTACGGTCGTCCTAAACACATCTTTTCGATTTGGCGCAAAATGCAGAAGAAGCACCTCAGCTTCGAGCAGTTATTTGATATTCGCGCTGTACGAATTTTGACGCATTCGTTGAAAGACTGTTACGCCGCTTTAGGCGTTGTGCACTCACGTTGGCGCCATCTATCCTCAGAGTTTGATGATTATGTGGCAACGCCAAAGCCAAATGGCTACCAATCGATCCATACGGTGGTGATCGGCCCCGACAACAAAAATGTCGAAATTCAAATTCGTAGTCATGAAATGCACGATGATGCAGAACTCGGGGTTGCCGCGCACTGGATGTATAAGGAAGGCGCGCAAGCAGGTAAACGGCATGGCTTCGAAGAAAAGATCGCATGGCTGCGTAAGCTACTGGCTTGGCATGAAGATATGGCTGGGAGCGACTCGTTAGTCGAAGAGATACGTTCTCAGGTATTTGAAGATCGGGTCTATGTGTTCACGCCGAAAGGTGAGGTCATTGACCTTCCTGCGGGCTCTACACCGTTGGATTTTGCCTATTATATCCATAGTCAGGTCGGTCACCGCTGTGTCGGTGCGAAAATTGATGGCCGCATCGTACCTTTCACGTACCAACTGCAAAACGGTGATAAAGTCGAAATACTGACTCAGAAAAGCGCGCAACCGCGTCGTGATTGGTTAAATCCGCAGATGGGCTATCTGCATTCTTCACGCGCGCGCAGCAAAGTACATACTTACTTTAAGAAGCAGGATCGCGACAAGAATTTACAAGCGGGTAAAGAACTGCTCGAGCAGGAGCTAAGCAAGTACGGTTTGAGTTTAAGTGCTGCCAATAAGGCGCTTGAACGCTTTAATGTGAGCCATTTAGATGACCTGCTAGCAGCTATTGGCGCAGGCGATATTAGACTTCATCAAGTGGTCAACTTTATTAAGCCGGCACCGACGGAAGAGCAGCAGCTCGCTCGGATTAAAAAGCGCACCGCACAGTCGACTAAGCCCGTCGGTGGCACCTCCGAAGTGACCATCGAAGGAATTGGTAACCTAATGATGCAGTTTGCACGCTGTTGCCAACCGATCCCCGGTGAACCGATTCGCGGATTTATAACCCAAGGGCGCGGTGTGTCGGTTCATCGGCAGGACTGCGATCAATTACAGCACCTGCTTTCACAGCACCCTGAACGGGGCATTGAAGTGTCTTGGTCTGCTCGCACGCAGAAAGAGTATCGCGCGTCGGTTCGTATTTCAGCGTTGGACAGAAATGGCTTATTGCACGACATCACCAGTGTTCTGGCCAACGAAAAAGCAGCGGTGCTGCAAATGGATAGTGAGTCAGACGCGCAGTCGCAGTCGGCGACCATTTGGCTGAAGTTAGCGGTTAAAAATAATCAGGCGTTGCAAAAAATCATTCAGCATTTACGCCAATTACCCGGCATTGAACAAGTTCAAAGGAGTTAACAACTATGCAAGCAGTGGGTATCGCGGCGCTCAAACAGGTTATGCAGCAGCTACGCGACAAGCAACACGGCTGTCCGTGGGATCTCAAACAGACCTTTGAGTCGTTGCTACCCTATACCATCGAAGAAACCTATGAGGTGGTCGATGCGATCAATGGGGGCGATCGCGCAGCGATGAAAGATGAACTCGGTGACTTACTGTTTCAAGTCGTGTTTTATGCGCAACTCGGTGAGGAAGAGGGAAGCTTTGATTTTGAGGCTATTGCCCAGCATACCGCTGATAAGCTGATACGCCGCCATCCTCATGTATTTGAGCAAACCGACGGTGCTTTATCTGATGCCGAGATAAAGCAGCAGTGGGAAGCGATTAAACAGCAGGAGCGTAAAAGCCAGCAAGCAGAAACTGTCTTTAAAGATATTCCGAGTCAGTTACCGAGTGTGCTAAAAGCCGCTAAGCTTCAAAAGCGAGCGGCTTCTGTCGGCTTCGACTGGACGGAAGAAGAACCCATTTATGCAAAGGTTTACGAAGAGATCGATGAAGTTCGCACTGCCGAAAACGATGACCACCTGGAAGAAGAAATCGGTGATTTGTTATTTGCGGTGATTAACCTTGCACGCCATAAGCAGGTGAACCCAGAACGTGCGCTTCAGAGAGCCAACAATAAATTTGTGCAGCGCTTTCAAGCGATTGAAGCAATGCTAAGCGCACGTGAGCAAGCAGCGGATGAACTGAGTCTGGAACAACTTGAAGCACTTTGGCAAGAGGTAAAATCGGCGCAAAAGTGATGCTTTTATTTGTAGAAATGGGTGCGCTTAGGTATACTATTTTCCCGTCTTAAGAAATCCCTACATTGACCTGACCAACTGGGTAACACATGGCGACAAATTATATTTTCGTAACCGGCGGCGTTGTATCCTCGCTGGGGAAAGGTATTGCTGCAGCTTCACTGGCTGCGATTCTTGAAGCACGGGGCCTGAATGTCACCATTCTAAAGCTCGACCCTTACATTAACGTCGATCCAGGCACGATGAGCCCGATCCAACACGGTGAAGTTTTCGTCACCGTCGATGGCGCAGAAACAGACCTCGACTTGGGTCATTATGAGCGTTTCATCCGTACCCGCATGACCAGTCATAATAACTTTACCGCGGGGCGCGTATACGAGGATATTATCCGTCGTGAGCGTAAAGGTGAATTTCTCGGCGCGACCATTCAGGTCATCCCACATATCACCAATGAAATTAAGCGTCGCATTATTGAGGGCGGTAAAGGCTCGGATATCGCGATTATCGAAATCGGTGGTACCGTGGGTGATATCGAATCACAACCTTTCTTAGAAGCGATTCGCCAACTTGGCACCGAAGTCGGCCGTGATCACACCTTGTTTATGCATTTGACGTTAGTGCCTTTCTTAGGCGCTGCGGGCGAGGTAAAAACCAAGCCTACGCAACACTCTGTGAAAGAGCTGCGCTCGATTGGTATTCAGCCGGATGTTTTAGTTTGTCGTTCGGACCGTTCGCTGCCACCTTCAGAGCGTTCAAAAATCGCGCTTTTCACTAATGTCGAGGAAAAAGCCGTCATTGGTCTGCGTGATGTCGATAGTATCTATAAGATCCCGTCGATGCTGAAGTCGCAAGGACTCGATGAGATCGTGACGCATCGCTTCCGTCTTGATTGCCCAGAGGCTGACTTAAGCGAATGGGAGCAAGTACTGTATCAAGAATCGAATCCTAACGGCGAAGTGACCGTCGGTTTTGTCGGTAAGTATGTTGAGTTACCGGATGCGTATAAATCGGTTAATGAAGCCCTCGCACACGCAGGTTTAAAAAACCGGCTTACGGTTAATATTCGCTATATTGATGCACAAGACATCGAAACCAAAGGCACCAGTAAATTAGCAGATGTCGACGCTATTTTAGTGCCGGGTGGTTTTGGTGATCGGGGTATCGATGGCAAGTTAAAAGCCGCGCAGTATGCGCGTGAAAATAATATTCCGTATTTAGGTATTTGCTTAGGTATGCAAGTCGCGCTTATCGAATACGCACGTAATGTGGCTGGCCTGAAAGACGCAAATAGCACTGAGTTTGAACCGGATTGTAAACAACCGGTGGTGGGTTTGATTACTGAATGGATGGACGCCAACGGTCAAAAAGAGCTACGCGATGAGAGTTCTGACTTAGGTGGCACGATGCGTTTAGGCGCTCAGCAGTGTCATTTAGAGAAAGGTTCTAAAGCAAGCAAAATGTATGGCGCTGAAGTGATCGAAGAGCGTCACCGCCATCGCTACGAAGTCAACAATAACTACATCGAAGCGTTAGAAAAAGCTGGCTTAAAGTTTTCGGGCTTCTCGCATGATAAGCGTCTTGTTGAAGTGGTTGAGATTCCTGAACACCGCTGGTTTATCGCGGTTCAGTTCCACCCGGAATTTACTTCGACACCGCGCGACGGTCATGGCTTATTTAAAGGCTTTATCGAGGCCGCCGGTCAGTTTAATAAAGAGCGTTTAGGTTAATTAATAAGGATTTTATAATGAGCACAATTACCCGTATTGTTGCGCGTGAAATTATGGATTCGCGTGGTAACCCAACGGTAGAAGCGGACGTTTATTTAGAGTCAGGCCACATGGGTCGTGCTGCCGCACCCAGCGGTGCTTCAACAGGTTCGCGTGAGGCACTTGAGTTACGCGACGGCGATAAAAACCGTTACTTAGGTAAGGGTGTTGAGCAAGCGGTTGCGAATATTAATGGCGCCATTGCAGAGGCATTAAACGGAGCCGAAGCGGTTAACCAAAACGCGATTGACGAAATCATGTTGCGCTTAGATGGTACCGACAATAAAGAAAAACTCGGCGCTAACGCTATTTTGGCCGTTTCTTTGGCCGTCGCTAAAGCAGCTGCAGCCTATAAAAATATGCCGTTGTACCAGCACATTGCTGAACTCAACAATACGCCTGAGACATACAGCATGCCACTACCGATGATGAACATCCTTAACGGTGGTGAACACGCGGACAATAATGTCGATATTCAAGAGTTCATGATTCAGCCGGTTGGCGCATCAAGCTTTAAAGAAGGCTTGCGTATGGGGGCTGAAATTTTCCATGCGCTGAAAAAAGTGCTTCAGCAGCGTGGTTTGAGCACTGCAGTGGGCGATGAAGGTGGTTTCGCGCCGAACTTAGGCTCTAACGAAGAAGCTCTACAAGTGATCGTCGAAGCAGTTGAAAAAGCAGGCTACCGCATGGGTGATGACGTAACGCTTGCATTGGACTGTGCTGCATCTGAGTTCTACAAAGAGGGTCAGTACAATCTGAGCGGAGAAGGCAAGTCCTTTGATGCCGAAGGATTCGCCAGCTATCTTGCTGAGTTATGTGATCGTTATCCGATTATTTCCATTGAAGACGGTTTAGATGAGTCCGATTGGGATGGTTGGAAAGTGTTGACTGAAAAGCTAGGTGACCGTGTGCAGTTGGTAGGTGATGACCTGTTTGTGACTAACACACGTATCTTGCAAGAAGGTATCGACAAGGGGATCGCAAATTCAATTTTGATTAAATTTAATCAGATTGGTAGTCTGACAGAAACCTTGGCAGCGATCGAGATGGCGCGTAAAGCAGGTTACACTGCGGTTATCAGTCACCGTTCGGGTGAGACTGAAGATGCAACCATTGCAGATTTAGCAGTTGGCACAGCCGCCGGTCAAATTAAAACCGGCTCGCTTTGCCGTTCGGATCGTGTAGCCAAATACAATCAATTGCTACGCATTGAAGGTGAGTTGGATGGCAAAGCGCCATACCGCGGTCGACAAGAAGTCAAAGCTGGATAATTCGCAAGCCGACATTTTTCAGCCGATAGCAGAGCACAGCGATATCGCTGAGCTCTGCTCAGCTTTGTATGAAAGAACATTAATACAACTCTCACAAGAAGAGTTAGATGCCGGCTTATTGCGCCGACGTCTAGCGAGCCTTCCATTTTACGTGCGCCATGCCGCACACGGTTCATTGCAAGCGGCACAGCACAGTCCGTTACAACTCGATGCACAGAACGCCAGTTGGCAAGCGCCTCAGGCAACAACATGTCCAACGGGGACAGGCACAGCGCAAAAGCAACATGCGTGGTTTAAACAGCATGCGGCACTCGGGCTCGTGGTTCCCGTGCGCTACGAAACGAGTGAGTTTAAGACGATTGTGCTTGATAGTATTGACCGCGTCGATAGTAAGCATCATCGTGTGCATTTAAACTATCAGGGGTGGTTTAGCTTTAGTGGTGAGGGTGACTCATCTGATTTGACGTTGCTGAAGCCGACAAAACGTATTATGACAGCTGCCTGTTGCGGTCATCAATGGAATCATCGGGGGCGAATTAACCCCCGAACGCTCACCTTACGCGAACTATTGCTGGTAGCCACTCTAGACTGGCGTCAATTTAAAGTGGCACTCAAAATCGCGCGTTAAATGCCATTGGCTTCCATTTCGATGCGTGACGCCGCACCGTAAATCAGGCTTGCATCACCTTCGAGCTCACCCTCAGGTGTCGTGGTTGGCCAAAGCTCGTCAAGTCCCTGAATAACCTTACGCGTTTCTGCGATAGCCTCTTCGGCACCTGCTCGTTGTGCTTCAGACAACGCATCGAGACGGCTCAACGCGATTTGCTGAAATCCATATGCGTCTTGAAACTCATGCACATTGACCACCTGGTTTTGTTTGATACCAATGGCGTACTCATCGGCTGAGGTGAGTAACATGCTGGCGATACTTTTTAGTACTTCGGCTGCGGTCATTGATGCCAAAGGTTCGTTAGCCGCAATAGCGTCTTTCAATGCGGCATAGTTTTCCATGACGACAGCCTTATCGGCATCATTATTGACGCTATCGGCTAAATCGCTTAACGGTTTTGCGAAGCCCGGTAGGTCGCGTGCTTCGAATGCACTTACTAAGCCCGCGTAGAGCTCATCACCGGGGTGTTTCATATGGGTCTTTGCCATCTCTAAATGACCTTGTTCATATAGCTTCATGCCGACCCACAGATGACCACGTATTAAACCGAGTTGCGCTAAAAACGCTGAATCATTGGTGGTTAAATCTACGCTGACAGCGCCTTCACCTTCGCCTTCCATCATTGGGCCCGGCGCAGTGAGTAATGTAGCGGGGGCTAGGCTGGTATGTGGGCTGGTTGCCGCAACGGCACCTTGACTGATGACCATCGAGGCACCAATCGCCGAACTCACCGCAATCCAACTCTTGCGTTTTTCTCTCATCATGGAATCCTTGTTTTTGCTCAATGTTATTTCAGTTATAATCTCAAAAATGATAACTATTCGCAAATAAAAGGTGTGTTCTTGATATGATTATCCACTTACAGCAAGTCATCGATAAACCGACCATCGATGTGATTAATGAGAAACTTGCTCAGCATACCTTCACTGATGGCAAATTATCCGCGGGGGCAGGGGCTAAATCTGTTAAAAACAATCAGCAATTGAGTGTTGACCAAAAAGCGCAAGGACTGGTTGATTTTACGCTTCAGCGCATGCTGAGAAACCCCTGGGTGGAGGCTGCTTTACGTCCGAAAACAATTGCACGAAGCATGATCAATCGCTATCAAAATGAGCAAAGTTACGGTGTTCATGTGGATGACGCACTCATGAATCAAGCGCGCACCGATATCTCTTTTACACTCTCGTTATCTGCGCTTGACGAGTATCAAGGTGGTGCATTAACGATAGACGAACATAGTGGTGAGCGAAGCTGGCGCTTAGATGCCGGCGATGTGCTGATCTATCCAAGTCACTTTTTGCATCAGGTAGAGCCTGTGACAGCAGGTCAACGCACTGCGTTAGTTGGTTGGTGTCAGAGTTGGGTGAGAGATGCTCAGCAACGCGCCTTACTGTTTGATATGCAGCAAGCCGTCATGCACGAGTTTGAGACCGAGGGACGCAGTGAACAATACCTTCTGCTCTCTAAAAGCTATCAAAACCTGTTGCGAATGTGGATGGATTAATTATGAATTCACGATACAATGAACGATATTAGGTAGCCTAACTGATTGTGATTAAGGATATTTGCTGTTGCTAGATAGGTTTAAAGGATTACAACTTAATTTTCTTCATGGTTTGTTAGTCGTTGTATTTTTGGTCGGCATCGCCTGTGTTGAGTGGGTTATTCATTTAACCTCATCGCAGTATCAGCAGCTTAAAAGTAACCGAGCAACGACTGAATTAGTCGGTATTCGCTCTCAAATGGAGCAATTGTTTGGTGAAGCGTCTCGTGCAGCCTTTGCATTTTCTTCCTATTTCTCTGTGCAGCCTGTCACTGAACCGGTTAACACGCGCTTACTCGCGGTGTCTATTCTTAAAGAGAGTCCTGTGGTCAAACGAGTATCGGTTTGGCGTAACCAAGACTTATTGTTTGCCTATCCAATAACGCCGGCTATGACGTTATGGACAAGCCAAGCACCCAAGCAATACGATCTCACATCCCCCGTTGCACAGTTATTTGAAAACTATCAAGTTTCCGCCCCACGTTTGTTAGAGAATGGTGCTCTGGCGTTGGATGTGACATTACCAATCTATACCCGACACTTCACTTTCTCAGGATTTTACTGGGGTTCGGTACGGCTATTGGTTGATATATCAGAAATCATGCGACGCGTTCGTGAAGGGAGTGCTGCGGACTACGAGATTGCGCTAAGTCGCGCTTCGGTCGAAAAGCTGGGTGAGGAGGTTTTTCTCGGCAATCCTGATATTTTAAACACGGCGGATGCGACGACTGAACTTGATGTGTTTAATGAAACTTGGCAGGTCCATGCGCGTGCAAAACGCACGAATACAGAAGTCAGTGGCATGGGTTGGCTGCGCTTTTTCGGTTATGCCGGGGTCATTGTACTCGCCGCCGTCATCGCGCTACTGAGCCGCAGTTATCGTGCGTTGCATCAGCAAGCGCGGACGGATGTGCTGACAGGGTTGTTAAATCGTCGAGCCTTAACACAACGCTTTAAGGCGTTAGCCCTGCGCAATGATACACCTTTAGAGGTGATCTATATTGACTTGAATAAATTTAAGCCGATCAACGACCAATACGGACATGCCGTTGGCGACCGTTTTCTCATGCATGTGGCGTCTATATTGAATACTTACGTGAACGCCAAAGAAGCCGGTCGCATCGGTGGTGATGAGTTTGTCGTGTTACGTCCTCTCAAGTCGAGTGAAGTTGGCAAAACAGATGGTGTAAGAGCCATCGTTGAACACCTACGCGAGCATCCTTTTGTGTTCGAGAGGGGCGAGTTAACCATTCACGCCAGTGTTGGTCGTGCAGAGTTCCCAACCGAGGGGCGCTCGCTAGAAGAACTCTTACACGTAGCGGATGAACGTATGTACGAAGACAAAAATAAAGACGTTTAGTCTTCGTTGTCATTTCGATGTAGGCGTCGGTATATAACGAACGAGTAAACTGTGGGTACAAGTGCAAGCGCTATAATAAGTGCGATAAATAGACCTTGTGGGATAGTCCACCAAGCCCTCGATACTAATACCGCGCCAATAATGATAAAACAGTAACTTCCCAAGCGGTGGGTTTTGTACCAGACTTCATCACTGGCCAAGGTCCAAGGCGTACGAATACCAATAAAGAAGTTCTTCCGCAGCTTACCTAAGTAATTACCCAAACAGATAAATAAGACGCCCACACCGACAACAATGATTGTTGGTAACTCGAGGTCTGCACCGAGGGCAACACTCAATTGGACAACCTGAGTAAGTAGAAGAAAACCTAGCATCAAGTTGGTAATTAAGCCGACAGTCGTGCGGAAACTATCTATTTTGTAGCCTTTTGGGGATAGCACGTGAAGGCATTCCATGAGTGCCCATAGCCCGACCATGAGCAGTGTCATCAGCCAAGCGCCAAGAGGTTTGGACTGATAATCATCAATTTCCCCGGCGAAGTTCCAATGACTGGGTATTTCTTGTGGTAGCTGGTTATAAACCGCACCCACAAAAACGGCACTGAGTACGATGAATAACCAGCTTATCCAGCGATGTTTCCAAGAGAGCGTAAAGGTCATGAGTCCTCCTTGTGAGAAAATAGACCAAACAAGATCGCCATGACCTCTTCGGCGATCGAACTATTAAGCGAGTATATGAGCTGTTGTCCGCGGCGCTCGCGGCGCACTAACTCGGCATTCAGCAATAATGCTAAATGATGGGATAGCGAAGCCTTAGTAATTGAAAACTCCTCACTCAGCTCACCCGCACTTTTTGAGCCAGAGCGCAATACTCGGAGAATATCTCGGCGCGTGCCGTCGGCAAGCGCTTTGAACACCAGTTGTTGTTTCATTATGAAGACATTACCATTTCTTTAGATATTTAGATAATAGTCTAAATATCTAAAGTTGCAAGATTGCATTATGCTTATATCCCATCTTTAAGGACGCGCTATGAAACTGATATCGACTTGGCAAACAGAAAGGCTTGTGGTTAGACCGCTTAAAGAGACTGATGCGGAGTTTATATTAACATTACTCAATGAGCCTGAATTCATTAAACAAATCGCTGATAAGCAGGTCAGAACCATTGATAACGCTATCAACTATATCGAAACAGGCCCCCAATTGCAGTATCGACAGCATGACTTGGGCTTGATGTTGATGGTGCGTAAGCAGGATGATAAACCGATAGGATTAATGGGGTTGTTAAAGCGCGATTTTCTCGATGACCCTGATATCGGTTATGCATTATCTCAAGCATTCACAGGGCATGGCTATGCGATTGAAGCCGCTGTATCGTTAATGCATCGAGTGGCAGCGCATACTGCGTTAAATCGTATTAATGCTATTTGTAACCCAACTAATCAGGCTTCTCTCAATTTATTAGATAAACTGGGGTTTGTAAAACAAGGTATGATTGAGTTGCCCGATGATGGGCAACCCGTAGTGCTATTAGAAACTTTTGTTGAGCGTGGTGGTGGCTTAGATGGTGGTCAACCAGCCAAATGAGTCGGCCCGTTCACCCCATTGAATCTCATTTAGCGCACGGCGCAATAATTGCGTTTTAGGACCTTCTTCGCCGTTGCCGATGGTGATAGTTTGCTCGTTGTGAATCAGCGATCCAACCGGGGTCAGTACTGCTGCTGTACCCGATAGCGCCGCTTCGGTAGTTGGCTTTTGAGCGCGCTCGAGGAGCTCATCAACCGATAAAGTACGCTCAGTGACCGTCATACCCATGTCTTTGGCAAGTGTCAGAATGGAGTCGCGGGTAATACCATGTAAAAAGCTGCTATCCAAATCTTTGGTAATAACCTCATCACCGTCGATGAGTATGAAGTTGGCAGCGCCTGTTTCTTGCACATCCCCGTTTGGGCAAAACAGTACTTGGTCAGCATCGTATTGGGCGCGTGCTTGCATGATCGGATTTAATGCACTGGCATAGTTGCCACCACTTTTGATCATGCCCATGTGCGGAGCACAGCGCATGCCATCCGTTTCGATAAGTAGTTTTAATGGACGCGTGCCACCCGCAAAATAGTCACCCACAGGTGACAACAACACATACAGCAGCGACTGGGTTGCTGGGCTGGCCGCTTTACCAATCGCTGGCTCGGTGCCGATATGCGTTGGGCGTATATACATGGAACCAGGCGGGGTGGGGACTTCATTTTTAAAGTGTTTGACGATGTCGACGATCATTTGCTCGAGTAATTCAGCATCGACCTCGGGTAAAGCCAGCAATTTACTGCTCTGACGCATGCGTTTTATATTTTGATCGAGTCTAAAAATATGAACTGAGCCATCGGCATGTTTAAACGCTTTCAACCCTTCAAAACAGGTACTGGCATAGTGTAAAGCGTGTGCTCCGGGGTGCAATGACAAACTATCGGCTGCACTTATTTTAGGGGGATGCCACTGCCCATCACAGTATTCTGTAATACTCATTTCAGGCATGAAAACGGTGCCAAAAGCGGCCATATCAAACTCCTTTACGTTAAAATCGACGCTAGTTTATCACGAAATCTACGTAATTTAGCTAAGAAGGGTTTCGTTTCAGATACCAAATGGCGATTGGGATTTCCATCAACGCGTAAGTAATGAGGGTGTACCAGAACCAGTTAAGCGAACCACCCAGTAACAAAAAAGGATACCCAAGTCCCATGTATTTTGACCCTACGATGATAAGTGAAAGGATGATAGCGCTACCGCTCGCGATGGCTAGTTTACCCAAAGATTTACCCGCAACTCGCGGAAAAACGTGCAGATAACACACCAATAGAATCGAAAGATTCAGCAAAACAACTAAAAGTTCAGCGGGTAACATCTCGACTTAATTACTCCATATTGCCTGAAATAAAACGGATAAGCCTGATAGTAACATTAATCCCAATGTCAGTCGTTTAAACTGCTGTTCAACGACAAACTGTTGAAGATAATGTCCAAACAGAGCGCCCAGCATCGCGCAAGGTACCATCGCCAGGAGGAGTGTGAGGTGCGAGCGCTGGTAGACACCTTGTGTGCTAAAGGTCAGTACGTTAGCAATGGCAATGACTAAAAAGAACAGCGCCAAAGTGGCTCGAAAAGTTGTTTTATCAACTTTTGCATTGGCAAGAAATAAGATGACTGGCGGGCCACCTAACGTCATGAGTCCGTTTAGTATGCCTGATGTAGCGCCGACTCCGGCATGACCAGAACGGTAATTAAAGGTCGGTAGACTGCGACCACTGGCCAACACCGCGACCACCGTTAAGATGAGTATTCCTAGCAGCCATTGGATTGCACGTTCGTTGACCTCGACCAATAGTAAGCTACCAACAATGGAAAAAATAAAGCCAGCCCCGAGTAACCAAAGCCATTGTCGGGGATGAGCCGCATGTCGATTTTTGTAATAGATAATTGAACTTAACACCACATTTACGATAGATAGTGTCGGTGTGATGGTCGTCATAGGCAAAAATAGCGCTAGCAAAGGCACACTGACGAGACCTGAGCCAAAGCCACTGATGCCTTGTAAGGTTGTGGCAAAGAAAACAATCACTGCAGCATAGATATATTCCAAAAAAACACCTCAATGGCTTTGCATACTCAGTTTTAGACTTCATAATGGCACTAATACAGGTTTTCCAGAGCATTTTATGCGAATTGTCATCATTTTGCTGGTTAGCGTATTAGCAGCGCTACAATATCGTCTTTGGTTTGGTAAGAACAGCTTGCCAGACTATTGGCGTTTACAACAAGAAGTGCAGCATCAACGCAAAGCTAACGACAATCTAGCCCGTCGTAACGAAGTGCTTTACGCGGATATTAAAGACTTACGTGAGGGTGAAGACGCGCTAGAAGAGCGCGCGCGCAACGAACTCGGTATGATAAAAAAAGAAGAAGTATTTTTCCGTCTTGTCCACCCGAGGAGGCTTGAGCAGTAATATGTCATCTTCGTCGGGGATTAAGCTCGCGGCCATCGTTCCTGCAGCGGGTACCGGGAGCCGGATGCAAAGCGAGCAACCCAAGCAATTTATTCAGATCCACTCACAACCGTTACTATCACACTCGCTCGCTGCGATTCAGCGCGCTCCCCAAGTGCAACGTGTTTTTGTTGCCGTTAATCCAGCTGCAATCGCACTGTACCCTGATTGGCCGCGGCAAGTGGAAACCGTAAGCGGTGGCAAAACCCGTGCTGAATCCGTTCTTGCTGGATTAATCGCGGCCGAGCAACAGGGTTTTAGTCATGCGCTAGTGCACGATGCAGCAAGACCATGCTTGCCTTTGAGCGTCCTATACGATGTGATTGAGCAGGGCACGTCACAGGATCAAGGCGCTATTGTGGCTTTACCAGTACGCGATACTTTAAAGCGTGCTCAACCTAATCGTTCGACCATCAGCGGCACAGTTTCCCGTGAGCTATTGTGGCAAGCGCAAACGCCTCAGGTGTTTGCGATTAAGCCTTTGATAGCGGCTATTACGAAGATGGGCGTCGCTCATCCAGACCTTACCGATGAGGCTTCAGCGATGGAGTTTGCAGGTTATCACCCTCACTTGGTAATGGGATCCTATAAGAATATCAAAGTGACCTTCCCAGAGGATGTCGAGTTGGTCAGTTACTATTTAAACGAAGAGATTAATCACTCATGCTGAATATTCGTGTTGGTCATGGCTACGACGTGCACCGCTGGGGCGCAGAGAATAAGCCTTTAATGCTAGGTGGTGTCGAAGTGCCTCACTCTGATGGTCTTTTGGCACACTCAGACGGTGATGTTGTACTACACGCTATTAGTGATGCAGTGCTAGGCGCATTGGGGCTAGGTGATATTGGTCGTCACTTTCCCGACACCGATGACCAATTTGCGGGCGCAGACAGCGGTGAGCTACTGACTCACATTATGCAATTGGCTGCCTCGCGCAAATTTGCTGTCGGGAATATCGACGTTACTATCGTGGCTCAGCAGCCTAAAATGGCACCCCACATTGACGCAATGAGACAACGTGTCGCGGATTTACTGGATGTGGCGAGTGATGAGGTGAATGTGAAAGCGACAACAACGGAAAAGCTAGGTTTTGTGGGTCGGAATGAAGGTATAGCGTGCCATGCAGTGGTATTAATGGCGGGTCAGTCATGAGTCAGTTAGATGCGGCAATTAACCCAGTTAGGCTCAATTCAAAACGCACGCACGCGCAGTTCAAACGTTACCCTGAAGACTTCGTCGTGACCGAACGGCTTGATGTCGCTGACGATGGAGAAGGTGAACATCAGTGGTTGTGGATTCGTAAACGGGGGGCCAACACACAGTTCGTTGCACGCCAACTCGCTCGCTTTGCGGATACGTCACCTAAAAATGTGAGTTATGCGGGTTTAAAAGATCGTAACGCAGTTACTGAACAATGGTTTTCGGTGCAGTTGCCGGGGCAAGATACGTTGGATTGGCAACAGCTCAACAATGAAGAATTCCAAGTCCTCAAGGTGATTCGGCGACAAAAGAAGCTCAAGCTCGGCTTGCATGAGGCGAATCAATTTAAGATCCGATTACGTGATGTGGCAGACAGGGGATTGTTTGAACAGAACTGGAACACGCTCGTCAGGGATGGGACCTTGAATTATTTTGGCCCGCAACGATTCGGTCATGATCAGAATAACTTAACGCGCGGATTTGAATGGCTGCGAGCAGGTGGCAGTAACAAACGTGTGAAAAAGCCAGAGCAAAGTCGGCTACTGTCTTCAGTGCGATCATTCTTTTTCAACCAAATTGTTTCGTTACGGTATCAGCAGTATGGTTTTGAGACACTCGAAGGTGATTGCGTTATGTTATCCGGCTCACATTCGGTTTTTCATGTTGAGCAGTGGGATGATGAGCTAAAACAGCGTCTTGCGAGTGGCGATATTCAGTTAACGGGGGGGCAACCTGGCTGGGTATCTAAACCGCTCACTTCCGGCAAAGTGGAACAATTTGAAGCCGATTGCGTACGTCAGTGGGCTGATATTATTGACTGTTTAGCGTCAAAAAAGGTTAAAGCAAGCCGCCGTGCTATGCGTCTAGAACCCGTTAACCCAGAATTAAATTGGGAGGGGAGTGATGCAATGATCTGTTTTGAACTACCGAAAGGCAGTTTTGCAACTGCGTGTATTAGTGAACTTATTGATTTATCGGTGACTGAAAATGATGAAGATTCTGTTGAGTAATGATGACGGCGTTCATGCGCCCGGTATTCACGCGCTGTACCAAGCCTTAAAATCCATTGCTGAGGTCCGCGTGATAGCACCGGATAGAAATTGTAGTGGTGCGAGTAATTCACTGACCCTGCATAATCCACTGCGTTTGCAACAGCTCGATAATGGCTTTTACTCGCTCAATGGCACGCCGACTGATTGTGTCCATATTGGCACCAACTCGCCGTTTGCCGAAGAGGTTGATTTAGTGGTTTCAGGTATTAATGACGGACCTAATATGGGCGACGATGTGTTTTACTCAGGTACAGTGGCTGCTGCAATGGAAGGGCGGTTTAAAGGTCTGCCTGCCATTGCCGTATCGATGGGCGGACGCGGACATGACTACTACGATACAGCAGCGCAAGTGGTAGCCGAGTTGGTTGAAAGTATGGAGTCGAAGCCACTGCAACTGGATACCGTGCTCAATGTTAATGTTCCTTACGGACCTTATCATGACATTAAGGGTACACGAGTAACGCGGTTAGGCCGCCGACACCGCGCAGAAACCATGGTGCGTGACCGCGATCCTTTTGGTCGTGAGATCTTTTGGTATGGGCCTATCGGTCATCATTTAGATGATGCGCCAGACACTGACTTTGCCGCCATTCATGAGGGCTATGTATCGATCACACCATTAAGTCTGGACATGACAGCTAAGCGTCATCAAGACACGTTAGATCAATGGTTAGCGGAACGGGACGATGCTCAATAAAAATCATTCAGGGATGGCTAAGCGGCTGGTGCAAACTTTGACCCAAGCCGGTATTACTAACCAACGCGTGCTCGAAGTGATTCAAACCACGCCGCGAGAGCGGTTTATGCCCGAATCGCTCGCGCACAAAGCGTATGAAAATACAGCGTTACCCATCGGCAATGGACAAACGATATCGCAGCCATTGATGGTAGCAACGATGACGCAGTTGCTGATCCAGCATCATTGTCAGCATGTGTTAGAAATTGGTACCGGGTCGGGTTATCAGACCGCAATATTGGCACAGTTAGTCGATCAAGTATTCAGTGTCGAGCGCATCGCTCAATTGCAATACCAAGCAAAGCGTCGGTTACGTAGTCTCGATATTCATAATGTTGCGATGCGCCACGGTGACGGTTGGGAAGGTTGGAAAAGTAAAGCGCCATTTGATGGTATTATTGTCACCGCAGCCGCGAGTGAGTTACCCCATGCATTACTCGAGCAGCTTGCTGATGGCGGCGTGTTAATTATTCCGGTCGGTGAGTCAAAGCAAAGCCTGACTGTAGTCAGGCGTTTTGGTGATGAGTATGAACAGCAACGCATTGGTGATGTGCGATTTGTTCCTTTAGTGAAAGGGGCAGTTCAGTGAAGCTTTTTTCAAGGATGTACGATGCCGTGTTACGCTGGTCGCAACACGCACATGCGCAATGGATTTTGGCCGCGCTGAGTTTCTCAGAAGCGATTTTCTTTCCTATCCCGCCGGATGTCATGTTGGCACCCATGGCGATGACACAACCTAAACGGGCATTTAGATTTGCAGGTATAACAACACTAACCTCGGTATTGGGTGGCTGTGTTGGATTTGTGCTCGGTATGTGGGCCTATGAAGCAGCGGTTCTGCCATTTGTCGAATTGATGGGGTATCAGGATAAATTAGCAACCATTGTGAGTTGGTTCGAGCATTATGGTATCTGGGTTGTTTTCCTGGCTGGCTTTTCACCTATTCCTTATAAACTATTTACGGTGAGTGCCGGAATGTTGAGTATGGCGTTTTTGCCTTTTTTGCTCGCCTCAGCGGTCAGTCGGGGATTACGGTTCTACTTAGTGGCTTGGTTACTTCGTTGGGGCGGCCCTGTCATGGCGGTTAAATTGCGCACCTATGTTGATCGTATTGGTTGGGCTACCGTTATTATCGCGGTTCTTGTAGTCTTGGTAATTAAATTCGTTTAATAAGGACAGGTTATCGATGGCTCCGCGTAGGGTGTTGGCTTTGAGTATTGTTGGCGCGACTTTGCTTGTTGCAGGCTGCTCGTCACGTTCGACACCGGCCCCTGTTGAGACACTCTATACGGGTAAAACGTATCAAGATTACGAAGCCGATAGCCTTGCTCAGGCACATCAATATCAAGTCCAAAGCGGCGAGACGCTCTATTCAATTGCTTTCCGTGCCAGTATGGATGTGAACAGACTGGCACGCATCAATGGGCTCGCCGAACCCTACACTATCTTCCCAGGACAAACGTTACGCTTAAAAGCTGCGACTCAAAAAACTACAAGTTCTAAAAAACCATCTTCAGAGAAGCAAAAAGATATAAGTCAAACCGTTGCCAAGCCCAATACGAAAGAGTATGTTCAAAATACATACAGCAAAAAAACGATTGAAAAACAAAAGTCTAAAACAAATGTTAAAGAGCGTGTGACGGCTAAGCCAAGTAAAAAGACAGCGCAAGTGGTCGCCACACGCCCAAGCTCGATGTCCGTAAGCAACAAGGACATCCAATGGCGTTGGCCCGTCAGTAACGATGTGATTCGTGACTTTTCGTTAGCTGAACGAGGTAATAAAGGACTTGATTTTGCAGGTCAAAAGGGTGATGTAGTAAATGCCGCTGCTGCTGGAAAAGTGGTGTATGTAGGAAACGGCCTTCGTGGTTACGGTAACTTAATCATTTTGAAACATAACGATGATTTTATTACTGCCTACGCACACAATGAAAAAATTCTGGTAAATGAGCAACAGTGGGTCGATGTCGGACAGCCAATTGCAGAAATGGGTGATTCAGGAACCACGCGCGTTATGTTGCACTTTGAAGTGCGTTATCGCGGCAAGTCAGTCAACCCGAGACACTACCTACCGAAATAGGTAAGTAAGCTGCTCGGCCTTGACTGATACACGTTGAGGTCTGTATGCAGAGTAGTGCAAGGGGAACGTCATGAGTAGTAAGCTTAAAAGCGAAGTAGAAGATGACATGAAAGAATCAGATGTGTTGGAGGACGAGGAAATAGAGTCCGAAGCATTATCTGACGATGTACGTGATAGCTCGGAAGAGGAACAAGCGCTTGAAGAAGCATTAGTTCATTCGGGTCAATATCAACGCAAAATGGATGCCACACAAATTTATCTCAGTGAGATAGGTTTCTCCCCCTTATTAACGGCAGAGCAAGAAATATTTTACTCAAGGCGCGCCCTTAAAGGTGATGCGGCTGCTCGCAAGCGAATGATTGAAAGTAATTTACGCTTAGTCGTTAAAATAGCACGGCGCTATTGCAACCGAGGCTTAGCACTTTTGGATTTGGTTGAAGAGGGCAACCTTGGGCTGATCCGTGCCGTTGAAAAATTTGACCCCGAGCGCGGTTTTCGTTTTTCAACCTACGCCACATGGTGGATCCGACAAACCATTGAACGGGCGATAATGAATCAGACGCGAACGATTCGGTTGCCCATCCATGTGGTTAAAGAACTCAATGTGTATTTACGTGCTGCGCGCGAGCTCGCTCATAAGCTCGATCATGAGCCGACCGCTGAAGATATCGCAGCCAGTTTAAATAAGCCGGTCGAAGACATCACTAAAATGTTGAGACTTAATGAACGTGTGACTTCTGTTGATACCCCGATCGGGGGTGAAAATGATAAGGCACTGCTTGATATTCTGACTGATGAGGCTGATGACGGCCCCGAAGGCGTGTTGCAAGACGGTGACTTAAAAGAACGCATTACCGAGTGGCTTGAAGCGCTTAATCCAAAGCAAAAAGAAGTGTTGGCGCGTCGGTTTGGGTTACTTGGTTATGAGCCATCAACGCTTGAGGACGTCGGTCATGAAATTGGTTTAACGCGCGAGCGTGTGCGGCAGATACAGGTGGAAGCTTTACGGAAGTTACGCGACTTCCTGCGTCAGCAAGGACTGACGCTAGAAGCCTTATTTACCGCGCGTTAAATCTTTTTACGTTTTTCATTAAGCCAAATAAGCGCTTGCATTGGAGTCATTTGGTCCAAGTTAAGCGCTTCAAGCTCCTCCCTTAATGGGTCTTGAGTTGGCTTAGTGGGTGTTGTCTCCGGTAGAGGCATTTCCATTTGCTGACTTTTGGGCTCGGTTTCTAGCTGCGCTAACTTTTGTTTAGCCCGCTCAATCACAACGTCAGGCACGCCTGCTAATTTTGCTACTTGCAACCCAAAGCTGCGATTCGCTGCGCCCTCGCTCACGCTATGCAGAAATACAATATGATCGTTGTGTTCTTGCGCTTCAACGTGAATATTACAGCTGTTATCAAGCCGTTCGGCAAGCTCTGTGAGCTCAAAATAGTGTGTTGCGAATAATGTGAGACAATTGAGCTGTGACGCGAGTTGTTCAGCCACTGACCAAGCTAACGATAAACCGTCGTATGTTGACGTGCCACGACCTATCTCGTCCATCAGCACCAAGCTATCCGCTGTGGCGTTATGTAATATGTTAGCGGTCTCTGTCATTTCGACCATAAACGTCGAGCGACCTGATGCGATGTCGTCTGATGCGCCAATACGTGTGAATATACGGTCAACATAACCAATTTCAGCAGTTTGGGCAGGCACAAAACAACCCATGTGAGCCAAAATTACGATCAGTGCGGCCTGTCGCATATAGGTCGATTTACCGCCCATATTAGGGCCCGTGATCATCAGCAGGCGACGGCGATGCGACATGGTCAGATCGTTGGGTATAAAAGGTTCATCACTCAAACGCTCAATCACGGGGTGACGAGCTTGAGTTAACGTCAGCACACCGCTTTGCTGGACGAGAGCGGGGCGACAATAGTTTTGTTCAATTGCGAGGGTTGCAAACGCACACAGCGTGTCTAGTTCGGCAATGGCCGAGGCGGTTTGTTGTAGCGCCTCAACAAATGGCAGACAATGATCGAAAAGCGCGTCATATAGCGCTTTTTCACGTGCCAACGATTTCGCCTGTGCCGTTAGCACTTTGTCCTCATGCGCTTTTAATTCAGGAATAATATAGCGTTCAGCGTTTTTCAATGTTTGCCGGCGCTGATACTCGGCAGGGACTTGATGACCATCACTTTTTGAGGTTTCTATAAAGTACCCGTGCACCTTGTTGTAGCCGACTTTTAACGAGCCAATGCCAGTTTTTTCGCGCTCACGACGCTCAAGGGCGGTTAAGTAATCCGTTGCCCCCGTAGCAAGATCGCGCAGTTCATCAAGCTCGGCATCATACCCAGGGGCAATAACACCACCGTCGCGAATAAGAACAGGGGGTTGTTCAATGATCGCTCGGGTCAGCAAGTCTAATAATTTGTCAAAAGACGCTATTCGCTCATTGAGGTAATTAAGTGCGTTAGCGGTGCAGTCTCGTTTAAGTTCTGGTAGCCGTGCCAAACTATCGCGCAGTCTGGCAAAGTCACGTGGTCGCGCACTTCGCAAGCCAATACGTGCAACTATACGTTCAATATCGGTAATCGCTTTAAGTTGTTCGCGTAGGTTGAGATAGCGATCCTCAGCTTGTAGCGCGGAAACGGCATCGTAACGTTGGTTTAATATTGCGTGATCGCGAAGCGGTCGCTGCAGCCAGCGCTGGAAGTTACGGCTTCCCATAGCACAGACGGTTTCGTCCAGTACCGCAGTGAGGTGTGTCGACTCGCCTTGAGTACTCTGATTCAATTCGAGATTTCGGCGCGTCGCGGCATCTAGAATAATCGCGTCATCGGTCGGTTCGCGCATTATCGAACGAATATGGGGTAACGCAGCGCGTTGTGTATCTTGTACGTAATGCATGACGGCACCGGCACTGCCGAGTATTGGATCTTGCTCACTAAAGCCAAATCCCTCAAGGTGATGCGTTGCAAATTGCTGCGTGAGTAGTTTGAAAGCGGTATCTGTATCAAACTCCCAAGGCGAGCGTTTACGACAACGACAGTGCGCAAGTGGTAGCTGCGTTAAGTTCATGCCCTCGGGATACAGTAATTCAGCCGGCTGTAAACGTTGTAGTTCGGCGGCTAACTGCTCGCGAGATTGCGGCTGACTGAGCCAAAAGCGGCCACTGCTTAATTCTAACGTAGCAAGCGAAAAGCCAGCTTTGCTCTCGCAAATGGCTGACAACAGATTTTGTTGCTTATCGTTGAGTAATGATTCATCCGTAATGGTGCCCGGCGTTAAAATACGTACAACTTTACGTTCAACAGGACCTTTACTTGTGGCGGGATCGCCTATTTGTTCACAAATAGCAACCGACTCACCGCGGGTAACTAATCGGGCTAAATAGTTTTCAACCGCATGGTAAGGTACACCGGCCATTGGGATCGGTTCGCCATTGCTGGCGCCGCGTTTAGTTAATGAGATATCTAATAGTTGCGCCGCTCGCTTGGCATCATCATAAAACAGTTCGTAAAAATCCCCCATGCGATAAAACAGCAACATATCGGGGTGTTCTGCTTTGATTCTTAAGTACTGTTGCATCATCGGCGTGTGCGCCTGAATGCTCTGTTCAGAGGTCGGTGAGACTGGCATACTATTGTTATCTTTATTCAACGAGGACTGCGTCTATGGTAACAAGTGGCGGAAACTGGGCGCAACTGATTAAACGCGCAAATGCGTTAGCAGAACAGTTAAATCAACGTCAGCAAACCGTGGCTACAGCAGAATCGTGTACCGGCGGTGGAATAGGCTACCTTCTTACAGAAATTGCGGGTAGTTCTAACTGGTTTAATGGCGGCCTTATCACCTACACTAACGCGTTAAAGCAGCGTCTACTTGGCGTGTCGAGTGAAGTACTCGAGCAGCAGGGTGCAGTTTCGAGCGCTTGCGTTGAGCAAATGGCTCGCGGTGCGATTGCGCAATGCCAGAGTGATTGGGCGATCGCCGTTAGCGGCATTGCGGGACCTGGCGGTGGCACTGATGAAAAGCCTGTCGGACTGGTGTGGATGGCGATCAGTGATGAAACCTGTTGCGATAGTTATCAACAAGTGTTTGCAGGGGACCGCAGTGAAGTGCGGTTAGCGACGATAGACTTCGTACTGAAGCGACTAATAGAAAAATTGAAGAAATAAACTTGATACTGTGAATTTATACAGTATACTCACAGGTGTTAACGAAACAAATTGGAGCATAGCATGAGCAACGATCGTTCAAAAGCACTGGACGCCGCCTTAAGCCAAATCGAACGTCAGTTTGGTAAAGGTTCTATTATGCGTTTGGGTGACAACCAAACGATGGACATCGCATCGGTATCAACCGGTTCGCTAGGCCTAGATGTCGCCTTAGGTATCGGTGGTTTGCCATTTGGACGAGTAGTTGAAATCTACGGTCCAGAATCGAGTGGTAAAACAACGCTGACTTTACAAGTCATTGCTGAAGCGCAAAAAGCAGGTAAAACGTGTGCATTCGTCGATGCTGAGCATGCATTAGATCCGATTTACGCAGAGGCGCTTGGCGTACGTGTAGATGACTTGCTAGTTTCTCAACCGGATACAGGTGAACAAGCGCTAGAAATTTGTGACATGTTAGTCCGTTCAGGTGCCGTTGATGTGGTGATTGTTGACTCAGTTGCAGCGTTGACACCTAAGGCAGAGATTGAGGGCGAAATGGGCGACAGCCACGTTGGCTTGCAAGCCCGTTTGATGTCGCAAGCACTGCGTAAGCTGACCTCTAATATCAAAAAGTCGAACAGCTTATGTATCTTCATCAACCAAATACGTATGAAGATCGGCGTGATGTTTGGTAACCCTGAAACCACAACGGGCGGTAATGCATTGAAGTTCTACTCTTCTGTGCGTTTAGATATACGTCGTACCGGCGCGCTTAAAGAAGGTGACGAAGTGGTCGGCAATGAAACGCGCGTTAAAGTCGTCAAAAACAAAGTAGCTCCACCGTTTAAAGAAGCGAACTTCCAAATTATGTATGGGCGTGGCATCTCTAAAGAAGGCGAGTTGGTCGACTTAGGTGTGAAGCATAAGCTTGTCGATAAAGCGGGTGCTTGGTACAGCTATAAAGGCGATAAAATCGGTCAAGGTAAGGCGAATGCGATGAAGTTCTTGCAAGAGAACCCTGCCATTGCTGAAGAGATCGAGGCTCAGTTACGTGAGCTCTTACTCGTTAAACCGGCTAAGAAAAATAAAGAGGAAGCGCCTGCTACCGACGCAAATGATAAAGGCAAGGCAAAAGCTAAAGCTGATACCGATGATGATTTGTCATTGAGCTAATCGCTGTAGATTAAGAAAAAAGCGCCTAAAAGGCGCTTTTTTTGTATCGGTGTGTCCATGTCCGTAACAGCTATATACGCGGCGGTTGAACGGAAAACAAGTCTTGATGCAGTTTAGCCGCGTAAGCGTCGGTCATTCCGGAAAGATAGTCAGAAATGACACGTGCCGCATTTAGGCCTTGTCGCTTAGCTGTCTGGTAACGTGCAGCAGTATTTTCAGGCAATAAGCGCTCGGGCTCTACCGATAATGCATCGAACAGTTCCATTACAATTTGCTGGCCTTTGAACTCCTGCACTTGCATCTCAGGTTTTCTTATTACGAAAGTAAAAATGAAGTGCTTCAAAGCATTCAATAGCTGCTGTTCTGTTTCCGCGAGCTGCGCTTTATAGGCTAACAAGTCAGATTCAAATTGCTCATCCTGGCACACTAATTGGGTCGAGGTAAGTATGCGATTGACTAAACTACCGATGGCCGCTTTGCGCTCATAATGATGACTTGAGAACAAATGATCAGTCAGTTCCACTGCATCAAAATCTGCCAACGAAGACGCGAGCTCTTGCAGTTTTGGGAACATTTGCTCTAGCCATAACTCACGGTTTATCAAGCCCACGACAATCGCGTCCTCAAGATCATGCACACCATATGCGATATCATCCGCAATCTCCATAATGGACGCATCCACGCTTTTAAATGCGCTGCGACCATGACGGTCGGTGGTTGGCATGTCGCTAAATTGGCCAAAGCGAGCGCGGTCGCTTTCACAAAGCGGGTCAAGCAACCAATCTAATGCGGCTGTATCATCATCGTAGAGCGCTTTTGCCGGTAGCCATTGACGGGTCGGTAGATGACGGAAATGAGTGACATCATCGGGCAAAATCTCGCGTCGCGCCGACGACATCAAGACTGGATACTTGAGCAAACCAAGAAGCGTACGACGAGTTAAATTCATACCCGCGTTGGGTGTATATGCTTCAATTTGAGTGACAATCCTAAATGTCTGTCCGTTACCTTCAAATCCGCCATGATGACGCATCATATAGTTAAGTGCGATTTCGCCACCGTGTCCAAACGGTGGGTGACCGATATCGTGAGCAAGACAAAGCGATTCGATTAATGACTTGGATAAACCCAATGTCTTACTGATTTGCGGCTGCTGCTGGCTTAAATGAGCCACTAAACTCGAACCGATCTGACTCGCCTCTAATGAGTGTGTCAATCGCGTACGCGGGAAGTCGTGCATTCCGATATACATCACTTGGGTTTTTGCTTGTAGTCGACGAAATGCAGCTGAGTGAAGAATACGCGCTTTATCGCGTTGAAAGGCTGAGCGTGTATCGCCGTTGCGGTGTGGGGTAGGAGCGTAGCGTGATAGCCATTCCGATGAGCGCATGTTGACGTCCTTAATAGTTACTGTCTCCCAATTTCTCGAGCCCAGGCTTGAGCCTGTTGATAATAAAGTACGAGTGTCTTTGACTCTACTCTCAACCGTTCAGCAATCAGCTCAAGTTTAGCCCAGTCTGTTGTTTCTAGAGCTTCACAAGCTTTTAAGAAGAAGCTCAGCGGTCCTTTACCTTCGATAAGCGGACGTTTAATTTCAGCTGCAATGGCGACGCCTGAGAGGATGGCGTTCAAATCGTTGTCCATCATGGCATCTAGCTTTGATAACAATCCAGTAAGGAATGCACTTGCAGCGTCTGCACCGTAGTTTTTATTGTGTAGCGCTAACTGCTCCATAAATCGAGCGCGAACAAAAGAGAGCTTTATGAGCTCATCAGGTTTTCCCTCTGCGAGGGTTGCCGTCGCTATTAACGCGGTAAACTTACGTAGTTCCGCCTGACCGAGCCTAACAATAGCTTGCTGGATCGAGTGAATTTCTGATTGGCGTTTAAAAAATGCTGAGTTAACAAACCTGAGCAGCTTATAGGTCAATCCAACATCTTGCTCTATTAAATCAGCGATAGCATCAACCTGGTAGTTGGCATCACTGGTGAGTTCTAGCAAGCGCATACACACGGTTTGAGATGAGCTTAATGCGCGTCGTTGCATCATTTCTGGACGCGCGAAAAAATAACCTTGGAATAGGCTAAAGCCTAACTCGCGCGCTTGCGAAAACTCGTCCGGCGTTTCTATTTTTTCGGCAAGATATTGGCCGTTAAACGCGCGTAGTTGTTTAAGTACTTGACGAATCTGAGCAATCGATAATGCTTGGAAGTCGACTTTGATGATATCAATGTACGGTAAAAACCGTTGCCATTGTTCTGAATACTCAAAGTCATCGAGTGCAATTTGATAGCCTTCGGATTTAAGTTCCTTAACTGCTTCGAATACACAGTCTGAAGGCGAAACAGTTTCGAGTAATTCAACAACCGTGCCTTTACAGGGCAGTAAACGAGGCAAATGATCGATAATCGCTTGCTCGGAAAAGTTTACGAACGCGTGATGATTATCCGTTAGCTCGCGGATCCCAGTATTGAACTCACCACCATCAACAAGACGTAATGTTGCCTCATCAGAGGTTACATTAGGAAACGCGTTATTAGGACCATCTCTAAATAGCAGTTCATAACCGTATAAATGCTTGTCGTGAGTTAAGATGGGTTGCCGTGCAACGTAAAAGAACACTGAGTAGACTCCGAGCTTATAAATACTCTATCCTAGATGATAGTTTGTACAGTTTACTCACATTGTTAATCATTGGGAAGTCGCTAAATGTCAGAAGTGAAAGTAGCGCTCGCACTTGGATCGGGCGCAGCTCGCGGTTGGTCTCACATCGGTGTTATAAAAGCGTTAGAAGAAATGGGTGTGCATATTAATATGGTGGCAGGCACCTCTATCGGTTCGCTTGTCGGCGCAGGCTACGCATCCGGTCGTTTGGAGGAAATCGAAGACTGGGTGCTCAACATGGGTCGCTGGGAAGTTTGGAACCTTCTTGATTTTGGTTTTAACCAAGGTGGCCTAATTGGTGGCGAAAAAGTATTTAATGTGGCGCGGGAGCAATTTGGCGCTAAAAAGATAGAAGATTTGCCAATCACCTATGGTGCGGTTGCCACTGATTTATACAGTGGTCGAGAAATCTGGTTGCGAAAAGGTGACTTATATGATGCGTCGCGCGCTTCATGTGCCATGCCAGGTGTTTTGGCTCCGACGGCCTTTGATGGTCGCTGGCTGATCGACGGGGGCCTTGTAAACCCCGTTCCCGTATCGCTTTGTCGAGCGCTGGGAGCCGATTTTGTAATTGCGGTACACCTCAACTCGCAGTTAAATTCACGCGCTGTCGAACAACGAGGTCGCAAAATTCCACCACAAACGGAAGCTGAACAGGTTCAAAAAGAACAAATGGAGCAAAAGCGCTCAGATGGGGAGCACGGTTTTTTTGAAAATTTCTTGTCGAGCAGTACGCACTACATCGATAACCTGAAAGATCGTTTTAAAGCGAATCCAAATAAGCCACCAGGGATGTTTAGCGTGATGTCAGGTGCTATCGACATTATGCAGGAGCGTATCACCAAAGCACGTATGGCAGGGGATCCACCTGACATACTGATTCAACCTAAATTAGGTCATATCGGTATTATGGAGTTTGATCGAGGTAACGAAGGTATTGAAATCGGTTACGAAACCACCAAACGTATGGAAAGTTTGATTATGGAAGAAATTCAGCTGTTCGCAGAACGCCGAGGTTGAACCTTTGTTTTATCAACACTATAAAAAAAGCCACCGTTAAGGTGGCTTTTTAGTATCTGACTGCAATGTATCAATACAGCGTTTTACTTCGCAGTGTGGTAATGGTCGTCCATGATTTTTTCCATCTCATCGAACTTATCACGGAGGTTTTGATCCGGCTCTGCGGTTACCAAACTACCGACAATAATAGCGATGGTTGAGATGATGAATCCCGGTACGATCTCATACACGTATGCGCTGAGGTGCTCACCGCCAACGGTTGGACCATAAATCCAAACAAGTACTGTGATTGCACCGAGAAGCATACCTGCTAGGGCACCATGACGGTTCATGCGGCGCCAGAACAAGCTGAGGATAACGACTGGACCAAATGCGGCACCAAAGCCTGCCCATGCGTTAGACACTAACGAAAGAATGGTGTTCTCCGGATTCCAAGCCAGCCAAATAGCAACCAATGAAACCACGAGTACCGAGATACGGCCTACAGCTACCAACTCTTTCTCCGAAGCATCTTTACGTAGGAACGCTTTATAGAAATCTTCGGTGAGTGAACTTGAGCTTACTAGCAGCTGCGAAGAGATGGTACTCATGATAGCCGCAAGAATCGCTGCTAACAGGAAGCCACTAATGAGTGGGTGGAACAAGAACTGTGAGAAAATGATAAAAATCGTTTCCGCATCGTTCAGTGTCATTTGAGTTTCCGCGACATAGGCAATACCAACAAAGCCTGTCGCCATTGCACCGATGATTGAAACGAACATCCAGCTAATACCAATGCGACGCGCGTTCTTGATGTCACTGACTGAGCGGATCGCCATAAAGCGCACGATAATGTGGGGTTGACCAAAGTACCCCAGACCCCAGGCGAGCAGGGATATTATGCCGAGTGCCGCAAGACTCTCGCCAGTCGAACCATCCATAAAGAAGTCGAGGAACTGCGGATTAATATCTTTGACTTGACCGACCACATCACTGTAACCACCGAGCTCAGCAAAGGCGACAATAGGCACCAGTACCAGTGCGACAAACATGATACAGCCTTGCACAAAGTCGGTCATACTGACTGCGAGGAAGCCACCAAATAAGGTGTATGCACAGACAACACCGGCGGTTACCCACAAGCCGGTGGTGTAGTCCATGCCAAAGGAGCTATCGAATAGCTTACCCCCTGCAACCAGACTCGCTGACGTGTAAAGGGTGAAGAAGATAATGATAACGACTGACGAGAATATACGTAATGCACGTCCTTTATCATTAAAACGGTTAGCAAAATAATCCGGAATGGTAATCGCATCATCTGCAACTTCAGTGTACGTACGCAGTCGTGGCGCGACAATGACGTAGTTGAGATAAGCGCCAATGACCAAACCCACAGCAATCCATAGTTGCGATACGCCGGCAACATAAATCGCTCCGGGTAGACCCATCAACATCCAACCACTCATGTCAGACGCACCTGCAGACAGCGCTGTCACAGCCGGTCCCAATCCACGACCACCTAGCATATAGCCTGATACAGAATCCGTTGATTTTTTATAAGCATATAAGCCAATGCCTAGCATGACCATAAAGTACAGCGCTAGCGATATCAGAGTACCTGTTTCCACATTAAACTCCTGTCTTGTTATTCGGTAACCTTAGCGCTCGAGTTACCGGTTATTTGAGAATGATTCGTTAAGTGTTCGTGCAACAACGCTTCAATGTAAGGTTGTTGCTTCTCTGTTAATAAACGTTCTGTTTCATTAAACGCGATCATTTTACCACGATATAAAATTAAGATCTTGTCAGCAATATGTTTCACGATTTGTGGCGAATGTGTCACGATAATGTATGAAATACCCATATCTTTTTGAAGATCGAGCATTAAGTTAATAATTTGTGCTCTAACAGATGGGTCCAGTGCGACCAATGCTTCGTCAGCTACGACGATTTGCGGGTCAAGGATAATGGCGCGCGCTATTGCCACCCGCTGCTTTTGTCCGGTCGACAACATGTGCGGATAAAAGGCCGCGTGTTCCGCCAACAACCCCACCTTACGTAACGTACTATTAATCAGCTGTTTTCGTTCACTACTGGGCATATCGCGATTAAATAAAAGCGGCTCTTCCAGTTGTTGTCCAACCGTTAGCTGTTGGTTTAGAGACTTATCGCTGTCTTGAAAAACCATGCGAATGTTTTGGCACCGACGCTTAGATTGAGCGTAGTTAAGTTTTTGACCATTTAAATAAAGTTCGCCGCCAGTCGGTGCCTCAACGCCTGCGATAATCTTAGAAAGCGTTGATTTACCAGAACCTGTTTCACCCATAATGGCCAGGGTTTGGCCTGCCTCAAGGGTAAAAGACGTAGGTTCTAACGCCACTGACTTTTTACTCCAAGGCCAAGCTCTGCGAGGCCTAAAGGTCTTAAATAAGTCGACAGCTTCTAGTAAGTGGCTCATGATTCTGGCTCATTTAGCGGAAAATGACAGTAATAACTTTGCTCTTCACGATGGCGTACCAGTGGCGCCTTAACGCATTGCTTTTGTGCGTAAGGACATCTGGGGCCAAGCCGGCAACCGATGGGCATATGACGCAATGTGGGAACCGCACCCGGTAAACTCGGTAATTTAGATTTTGGGTCCAGTTCAGCGTGCGCTTGCAGGCTCATCTTTATCATTGCATCGGTGTAAGGATGAGCAGGGCGATTTAAAATAGTTTCAGTATCACCATGCTCCATCATTTGTCCGCAGTAGAGCAAAGAAACTCGCTGCGTGGCGGGTAAGATCGACGCCACGTCTTGCGTAATTAAAAGTACCGACATGTTCTGACTGACTGCTAGTTTACCTAGTAGACGTTGGATCTGGTCCTTAGTGGATGGCTCCATCGCGGTCGTGGGTTCATCGGCAATCAATAACTTAGGACGGTGAGCTATCGCTATAGCGATACTTACCTTTTGTGCAACGCCTTCCGATAACTCATAGGGATAGCTTTGCATAATTGCGTCATGGTCACGAATGCCGACGCGGTGTAGCAACTGCGCTACGCGTGTTTTGCGATCAATGCGGCGGTGCATAAACGTGCCGGTCACGTCGCCCGCAGGAATAGCTTCAGTGATTTGTTCTGCTACCGTCGAATTTGGATCGAGATAGGCGAGGGGATCTTGGAAAATCATCGCCATGTCACGCCCAGTAATTGCACGGCGCTGCTTTGGCGTCATCGCTAGCAGATCTTTTCCGTTCCACCATAAGCGGTCAGCGGTGACGTCCCATAGTGGATTCAATACACCAATCACTGCTTTTGCGAGCAAACTTTTACCCGAGCCGGACTCGCCGACCAATGAGTGCACTTCACCCTCTTTAAGCTGCAGGCTGACCTTATCGAGAACACGCACTCGGCCATGAGGGCCGTCCATCTCGATAGTCAGATTGCGAATATCTAATAGGTCCATATCAGGTATCCATGCGTTGTTTGATGGCACGGCGTAAGCTGTCACCGACGACATTAATGGCCATTATGGTGACAAATAGTGATATCCCAGGAAGCACCATACTCCAAGGCGACAAATATACCTCGTCCAAGCTGCGTGCCAACATACTACCCCATTCAGGTGTTGGGCTTTGCACGCCTAGACCTAAGAAGCTGAGCGCGGCAATATCCATAATTGCGACAGACAATGCGACCGTCAGTTGCATAACCAAGCTTGGGGTGATGTTGGGTAGAATGACGCGATACATCAAGTACGTGTTACTGCAACCGTTCAAACGTGATGCGGTGACATAATCTTTTTGCCACTCTTGGTAAACCGCGTTGCGTGTTACATAGATGAATTGGGGAATCAACGACAATGTAATTGCGATAATTGCATTACCTAAACCGGCCCCCAGTATGGCGATCAACACTAAAGCTAACAAAAACGAGGGGATTGTTAGTAACCGGTCCAGTGTACGACCTAAGATGCGCAACTTAGATTGGGTATCTGCGCCCACCATGGCGCCGATGAAGATACCCACGGTTGAAGCTAAGATAACAATGACGATAGGTAGGCCAAAGCTGAAGCGTCCTCCAATCAGTAGTCGCGATAGCATATCTCTGCCTAAGTCGTCAGTACCAAACAAAAACTGCATATTACCGTCATGCGTCCAGCTTGGCGGTAAGGAAATGGCATCGACAAACTGAACGTTCGCGGAATAAGGAGTGATTACTGGGGCTAAAATAACCAGTAACAATAGGCTACCGAGCAGCCACAGTGAGATCATCGGAGCTAGCCGACGTTTAAAGGCAAACCACACCAACTGCAGAGGCGATGGATTGCGCTCTTGATAATACAGTTCAATATCCGCCATATCGCTCTTCTCGAGTCATTGGGAAACGCCAGCCACGGTAAACTTCAACAAGTAAGTTAAGCACTAGTATCAGTGCCATTAGTGTAAATAGCACCATCTGAATAATGGGATAATCACGCTCAATAATTGCTTTTAGCAACCATGCGCCCGCTCCAGGCCAGTTAAAAATATGTTCAACAATCACCAAGTTCGCCATCATTAAACCAAAAATAAACGTCATTTGTGGCAGAACGTCCTGTAAAACGTTGGGCAAAGCATGCCTAAACAGCAGGCGCTGTTGACTCAATCCGCGCGCTCGTGCTGCTTTTACATAAGGTTTTTGCAGTACTTCAATGGTTTGGTTGCGGGTAATTCTCAGTAACAACATGGATGGTAAGCTAGATAATGTCAGCACAGGAAGTATCAAATGCAAAGTGGCGTCCTGTAATGCAGCGAGTTTATATTGACTATCGCTCAGCAGAATATCAATGATGACCGAGCCCGTAACAGAATCGATAGCATACAATGGATTGATCTGTCCGGTGATGGGTAACCACTCGATTTGCACCGCAAACAATAAAATAAGCAACTGAGCCAGCCAGAATACAGGTATTGAGTATCCCGTCATGGCACTGGTCAAAATGAATTTATCGATATTGTGGCGGAAGTAGTTGGCGGCGAGCATACCCAATGGCATGCCAACAACTACAGCGACCAAGAAACTTAACAGTAAAAGTTCAGCACTAACAACCAAGTAGGTGGCTGCATCCTGCCAAACACCCGTGCCCGTTGAGAGTGATAGCCCCCAATCAAGTCGAACAATGTGCTCGAGGTAATTCAAGTATTGCTGGATAATAGTACTGTCAAAACTGCGACTGGTTAAAGCAGCCTCATAAGCCGTTTGCCCCTCGCGTATCCCGCTCATATTGGTAAGCGGATCACCAGGGAAAAGCCAATTGAGAGCAAAGGTCACGACACTCAGCACTAATAGTGCGAGGAAAAAATAAAACAGGCGAGTCATCAGGTAACGTGTCATTGGGCGGGTTGCTCCTTACCTGCTAAGCGGAAACTAATTCCGCCGTAAGGGGGCAGTTCAACACCCTTTACATATTCGCGTTGTGCCTGATAGCGCATTGAGTGGGCTATCGGCAACAAAGGCTGTTGTTGCATCAACAACTGTTGGGCAGCGTGGTATAACTGCTTTCGTTCTGCGTTATCAGTGGTTGAGATGGCTTGATACAGAATTTGGTCAAAACCGGTGTGGCACCAGTTGGCGCGGTTACTGCCACTGGCGACCGCAGCACAGCTTAGCAACGGGCGGAAAAAGTTATCTGGATCGGCGTTATCTGCATACCAGCCGATAAGTACAGAATCATGTTCGGAACGGCTTAGACGTCGTCTAAAGGTATTCCATTCATAACTTATAATGCGCACATCAACGCCAACTTCGGCTAAATCAGACTGCATCAGTTCAGCCATTCGGCGAGCATTAGGGTTATAGACCCGCTGAACCGGAATCGCCCAAATGTCCATTTTGAATCCTGGTTGAATGCCCGCTTCACGGAGCATTTTACGCGCTTTCTCTGGGTTATATTGATACTCAAGCTCGGCATCGGTAGACGCCCATGAAGTGGGCGGAAGAATTGATTCGGCAAGTTCAGCGTTACCATAATATATGGTATCAATAATCGCCTTGCGGTTGATCGCGTAACTGAGTGCTTGGCGTACTTGCGGATCGTCAAAAGGTGGACGTTGCGTGTTAAATGCCCAAAACGAAACGTTCGGACTTACTTCAGAGCGCACTTCAATTTCTTCCCGGTTGAGCGATTTTAACTCACTCACCAAAGGATACGGAATCACATCACACTCGCCGGTCACCAGCTTAAGCATCCGCTTATTTGCGTTAGGTGTGATGGAAAAAACTAATCGTTCAATCTCTGGTCCTTGGCGCCAGTAGTTTTCATGGCGCTGGTAACGAATATGGTAATCCTTTTTAAACGCCACGAACTTAAATGGGCCGGTGCCAATTGGCTGCTTATCAATGAGTGCTTGTTGATCGTTCGCAGTTAATTGATCGGCATACTCTTTCGATAAAATTATCGCAAAGTCGGTGGCTAGATTCGCTAAAAATGAACTATCTGGATGGGTAAGCACGATATCTACAGTGTAGGTGTCGACTTTCTCAACATCACTGATAAGTTGATCGAGCCCGGTCGCTGCGAAGAAAGGATAAAAGCCTCCGCCGACTGAATGGTATGGTGCTTCGGTATCAAGCCAGCGACGAAAGCTAAACACCACATCGTCTGCATTAAAAGTACGTGTAGGCGTAAAATAATCGGTACTATGAAAAGTAACCCCTCGGCGCAACTTAAAGCGGTAGCGCTGGCCATTGTCGAGTGCTTGCCAGTCTGTTGCTAAAGCGCTGACGAAAGCTTGCTGCTCTGCATCGTAATCGATTAATCGGTCGTATAATTGTGAGGCGGTGGCGTCGACGGTAGTACCTGAAGTGACCCGCTGCGGATTGAAGCTCTCGGGGTTTCCCTCAGAGCAATATATAAGCCCGTTTTGCAACGGTTCCGGGACATCTGTCTGCTCACTGCAACTTAATAAAAAGAAGCCAGTAAAAGCAGTGACTAAAATCGACTGTTTAGACATTGTATTATTGCGTTCCCTCGAGCAATTGGTACTTTTTCAGATAGCCACGCAATTGATGATAAGTTAAACCTAAATGCTTTGCCGTGCGCTTCTGGTTATATTGACATAATTTCAGGGCTTCGGTCAGCAATTGAATCTCAAATTGTTGCGATTGTTCTTTCAAGTCGATGGGGTTTTCTAAATTAATTCGATGCGGCGCCGTGTCGCTTACATCCTGGTCAGCGTGCGTTTCATCATCGTTTGAGCCGTGGCTTGGTTCTGGTTGTGTGACAGGTGTGCTGCTTGTCTCACGAAGCGGCGTATGGCTTTGTGGACGGAATGGACTATCAAAGGCATCGAAGATAATTTCGGTTACTGGAATATGACCATTGCCCGTTCGATAGACACTGCGTTCGATTACATTCTTTAGCTCACGCACGTTACCAGGCCAGTCATAGTCCAATAGCGCGCGTTTAGCGCGCTCACTAAAGCCGCTGAATAGTTCATATTCTAATTCGCGCGCCATATTAATCGCAAAGTGCTCGGCTAATATCATGATATCTTCGCGGCGATGGCGTAGAGGCGGCAAGGTAATCACATCAAAGGCTAAACGGTCGAGTAAGTCATGTCGGAATTTTCCAGCCGCCGCCAGGCTTGGTAAATCTTCGTTGGTCGCGGCAATAAGTCGGGTGTCCACTTTGATGGGACGGGTGCCACCCACACGCTCAAACTCACCGTATTCGATAACTCGCAATAGCTTTTCTTGTACTAGCATCGAGGTGTTGGCGAGCTCATCCAAAAATAAGCTGCCGCCATCGGCACGCTCAAAGCGTCCTTCATGACGTTTTGAGGCTCCAGTAAAGGCTCCTGATTCATGACCGAAGAGCTCGCTCTCTAGCAAATTATCGTTTAACGAGGCACAATTCAGCGTGACGTATTTTTGGTCCCAACGCTGAGACAGATAGTGGCATCGTGCGGCAATCAGCTCTTTACCTGTCCCGCGTTCACCAATAATGAGGATAGGCTTGCTCAAAGGGGCAACCTGAGACACGTGCTCGAGGACTTCGATAAAACTATTTGACTGACCAATAAGATTATCGGAAGGGCGGCTTCGACTCATTTGATTATTTTTCCATTTTTATAGTTATTTTTGCTAATTATTAGTCAAATTTACATAAAAAGGCAAGTGCTAAAAATTGTATTAAGCAAAAAAAACAAGCAAAAACAATAAATTAGAAACTAAATACAAGTTGGCGTGGATATTGAATAGATCTTGGCACGGTCGTAAGACCCAATTTGTATTTAACACTACGGGGTATTAGTTATGGGTATCTTTTCACGCTTTAGCGATATTGTTAACTCAAATATCAACTCACTGCTTGATAAGGCAGAAGATCCACAAAAAATGGTTCGTCTCATCATTCAAGAAATGGAAGACACGTTAGTTGAAGTTCGATCAACATCAGCGCGCTTGATTGCTGAGAAGAAAGACGTACAACGTCAACAACAACGCGTTGAGCACGAAGTATTGGATTGGGAAAACAAAGCTGAGTTGGCACTCTCTAAAGAGCGCGAGGACCTGGCAAAACAGGCGTTAATTGAGAAGCAAAAAGCGCAGCAAGCGGTTGACTCATTACAGCAAGAGTTAGAGCGAGTTGATGAGAGCTTATCGAAACTTAACGATGAAATCTCACAATTGCAGGAAAAGTTGGCCGATGCAAAAGCGCGTCAAAAGACGATCCTAATGCGCGAGAAAACCGCTTCAAGCCGTTTGCAAGTGCGCAAACAAGTTGATAGTGGCAAAGTAGACGAAGCGATGATGAAGTTCGATCGCTATGAAGCTAAAATTGACGATATTGAAGCTCAAGTTGATGCTTACGATATGGGCAAACGCACTTTGCGCGATGAATTTGCAGAGCTCGAAAATGAGAGTAAAGTGACTGATGAACTCGAGGCTTTAAAAGCGCGCATGAACGCAAAAAAGAACGAGAACAGTCAATAACTTAGCCTTTAGGACGAAGCAATATGGACTTTCTAGAGTTTTTGATGGCGCCGATTATCATATTTTTGGTGATTGTTGCCCCCATTTGGTTGATTCTTCATTACAAGAGCAAGCGTAATGCAAGCCAAGGTATCAGTGAAGAGGAACGCAGCCAACTGAATCAAATGAGTGAGCGAGTAGAGAAAATGCGTGAACGCGTGCAAACGCTTGAACGCATCTTAGATGCTGACTCACCTAGCTGGAGGGAACACAAATGAGTGCTACTGAACGCAAACGTCAGCTCCAACGTAATCCAGAAACAGGTAAGATCGCCGGCGTTTGCGCCGGCCTTGCCGACTACTTAAATATCGAAACTTGGGTTGTACGGTTGATTTTTTTCACCGGTCTTATTTTCTCTCAAGGTTTCTTTTTAATACTTTATATCGCGGGTTGGTTAATTTTAGATAAAAAGCCACGCTCGGAAGGGCACCATGATATGCACATCAAGACACGTGTGTATGGTGGTGGTAAACCCGCAAGCCAAGCTGTCGTAGAAATGGAGCAAGAATTGAAATCGTTGGATGAGCAAGTGCAACGGATGGAAAAATACGTGACTTCGGCACAGTACAATTTGAATCGTGAACTAAAACAGCTGTGATTTCACTGAAAAAGACTCAACAACAAACCCGCGATCTCATTAATCGCGGGTTTGATCGTCATATTAGACTGGCGGTTACAGGCCTCAGCGGTGCGGGCAAAACGGCACTCATTACCGGTATGCTTGAGCAGGTGTTGAACGGTTACGATGCGAAGCAGTTAGCGTTCTGGCAAGTTAAGCATTCTGGCCGTTTGCTAGGGAGTCGTCTGATAGAAAACCGTGATTGGTCGACGCCACGGTTCGCGTATGAAGAGGCGGTGAAAGTGCTTACTTCGGCACATCCGAGTTGGCCGTCGTCCACTCGTGATGTCAGTGAAATTCGTTTTGAAATTAAATACCAGCCACGTTCGGGTCTTGCTAAACATCTAATGGATGAGCGTCGACTCGTAGTTGAGTTAGTCGACTACCCCGGTGAATGGTTATTAGACTTACCGTTATTGCAAAGCCATTACGGCGCTTGGTCTGCTCAGCAGAATCAATTGAATCAACAAGGTGAGCGCGCCAACCATTTTGCGTCATGGTATCAGCACGCTCAATCGCAACTTAAAAATGAATCGGTATCTGATACGACCCTGCGAGAGCTGGCACAGGGTTATCAGCAAGCTTTAAAATCAGCTCAAGCAGCGGGCTTTTACAACCTGCAACCGGGTCGTCATTTGCTTCCAGGACAACTTGAAGGAGCGCCTGTGTTGGCGTTTTTCCCTTGGCCATTCAGCGATCAAAATGCTACGCAATTTGAACATTTAAAGCGCGTATTTGAGCGTTATAAGGAACAGGTCATCAAACCGTTTTATAAGAATCACTTTCAAGGATTTAATCGACAAGTCATTCTGGTAGACGTGCTCACCGCGCTCGAACAAGGGAAGGCGCGCTTTGATGAGCTGATAGAAACGCTAACGGGTCTGTTAAATAGTTTCGAATATGGCGAGAACGCGCTGTTAAGGCGGATAATTTCACCTGCTATTGATAAAGTAGCGTTGGTGGCTTCCAAAGTCGACCATGTGGGACCGGATGGGCAACAGGCACTAAATCAATTGTTGGCTGAAATGTTACGTCGTTCACGTCAGCACTTTCAGTTTGAACGGATCGAGCATGAGCTATTCGCTGTGGCCGGGATTGCAACTAGCAAAGCAGGGCGTTTAAGCGACGGTACCGTGGTGTTAGATGGTTACCTAAAAGACAATCAAAAAGTACGTATTGGCGCGCCAACGGTGCCAACGCAGTTACCCAACGCCGATCAATGGCAGCAGGGCTTTGAGTTTCCACAATTCGTGCCGCACTTTAGTGCTGCTGATTCGCCCCTACCGCACATTCGGCTCGATCAGCTACTCGAGTTTCTGTTAGGAGATAAGTTGAAGTGAAGCAGGACAGCCAATTAAAGTTTTATGCTATTGACGAGCCCGTTGATACGGTTGAGGACGAGACCGCAGATATGAATGCGGATGCGGCTAAAACGATTGCGGTATCAACACAGCGAAAAGACAGTAATAAACTGCGAAAATTGGCACTGGTAACAATAGTAGCCGTATTGATCGGGGTGCTTACGGAGACCGTACTTGGCATCTATTCCGCCTTTCAAGCTTCATTCTGGCTTGGTTCCTTGTGGCTCGTGATAAGTGTGATGCTGTGTTTGACGCTCTTTGGCTTTTTTATTCGCGAGTGGTGGCTATTAAGAAAGCTGAAGCAGCGTTGGCGGATGCAAAGTCAATTTGATGAGCAATCACACATTCGGGCATTGCAACGACCCGACTTAGAACAACAATGGCAACAACAACGTCAATCGCATTGGACTGATACTGAAGTTACGACACGTTTTGAACAAGATATTTTAGCTAAAGTTGATCAAACTGCTGTGCGTCGGATCCGTAAGTGGTCTTTGGAAGCAGCCGCGTTGGTCGCTATCAGTCCAAGCAGCCTGGCTGATATGCTACTGTTGCTTTGGCGCAACCAACGTATGATCAGCGAACTGTCCCAACTCTACGGTGTGAAACTTGGCTATTGGAGCCGCATTAAATTATGGCGTCATATACTGACAAACTTAGCTTATGCGGGAGTGAGTGAGCTTATCGTTGATATGGGCAGCCAATGGTTAAGCACCGAGTTGGTTGCACGTCTCTCGGCACGTGCGGCTCAGGGCGTAGGCGCGGGATTGCTAACGGCACGTTTAGGTTTGCAAACGATACGTTTGGTCAGACCCTTACCCTACGTTCACACGCAAAAACCAAGCTTACTATCAATGCAAAAGCTGTTGGTTAAGGATTTGGCAAAACAGTTTCCAACAATGTTTAAAACTAAACCCGATCACGCGCCATCCCAAAACAGCCATTCATTATAGCTGGTTAGACCAGTTAAGTGGAAAAATAGCGTTACAGCCGCTTGCATAAATGTCGGCGGCTGAAGCATTGCCTTTTGATAGCGTCTGAATGCACTCTTGTTCCATAACAAAAATATGACAAATGAATATTTTTTGGTCGTGACTTTGGGACGGAATAATGAGCGAAGGTAAGCAGTCAACGGAACATCATCAACTAGCCACGCAAGTCATCCACGGCGGTAAAGCGCCGCAGGATCCTGAGGGTGCATTGGTCGCTCCGTTGTATCAAACATCGACATTTAAATTTAGTCATTCTGCTCAAGGGAGCGCTCGATTTGCCGGTGAAGAACCAGGCTATATATACAGCCGTCTTGGTAATCCGACGATCACCCAATTAGAAACTCGCGTCGCCGGGCTCGAGGGCTTTTCAGCGGCCGCTGCAAGCGCGACCGGCATGGGAGCGATTGCGGCGACCACCATGGCGCTCGTGCGTTCAGGTGATCACGTGTTGGTCTCCGACGCGATTTACGGCTGTAGCTTCGCATTGTTCAGCGAGTTATTTGAGCGTTTTGGTATCGAGGCCGAGTTTATTGATATGGCTGACCCAGACCAAATCACCGCGCATTTGCGCGAAAACACGCGGTTTGTGTTTATTGAGACGCCCGCAAACCCACATCTAAAGCTACTCGATATTGCCGCAATCAAAACAGCGATGGGTGGCAGTGCAGCCAAACTAATCGTTGATAATACCTTTATGACGCCTCTGTTGCAGCAACCTAAGTCGCTGGGCGCAGATATTGTGATTCATAGCGCCACGAAATTTTTAAACGGTCATGGTGATGTGGTGGCGGGCATTGTATGTGGTGACGAGGAAACCATCGCTGATATTAAAATGACAACGTTGAAAGATATGGGCGCGACGATGAGTCCCCATGATGCATGGCTCATTTTACGAGGCCTCAAAACACTCGACGTTCGCATGCAACGACATTGCGATAACGCCGAGAAAGTTGTCAGTTTCTTGCAGCAGCATGAATTGGTCAAAAAAATCTATTACCCCGGATTAGAAAACCACCCCAAACACGATTTGGTAGGTACGCAGATGCAACGCGCAGGCGCTGTGATTGCGTTTGAACTGCATAGCGACGAGCAGGGCGCGCGGGCATTTTTGGATGCGCTGGACATGATTGCACTCGCAGTGAGTTTAGGTGATGCCGAGACCTTGATTCAACATCCAGCCTCCATGACGCATTCACCGTATACACCTGAGGCGCGTCAAGCCGCGGGCATTAGCGATACGTTACTGCGTATTGCCGTGGGTTTAGAGGATGCTAACGATATCATCGCTGATCTTAAGCAAGCGCTTGATAGTGTTGCCAGCCGCTGGCGTGATTCGGCATAGCCATACAGACTTTAATTATTAATCTACACTTAAATTAGAACAGCAAGAAGAGGCATAATCATGGGTAAAGAGAGTAATTACGTATCCAAACAGCCCGATGCCGAGGGAATCATCCATTGGACTGATGAGGAGAATCAGGTTTGGCACGACTTAGTCGATCGTCAACTTAAGTGCATTCCAGGCAAAGCGTGTGATGAGTACATGAAAGGATTAGATCTACTCGACTTGCCAAAAGATCGTATACCGCAATTGCACGAACTTAATGAAGTGCTTGAGCGTGAAACTGGTTGGCAGGTTGCTGCGGTGCCGGCACTGATTCCATTTGACGAATTCTTTCGGTTATTGGCTAATAAGCAATTCCCAGTCGCCACGTTTATTCGCACACGGGAAGAGTTTGACTACTTGCAAGAACCCGATATCTTTCATGAAATTTTTGGACATTGTCCATTGCTGACTAACCCTGCATTTGCCCACTTTACGCATCAATATGGCAAACTGGGTTATGCGGCGACACCGAAAGAACGCGTTTACTTAGCACGCCTATACTGGTTTACTGTCGAATTCGGTTTATTACAAACGGACGAGGGCATCCGCATCTACGGTGGCGGTATTTTATCCTCACCGGCGGAAACCGAATATGCGGTGAACAGTGAGAAGCCTGAACGCCATCCATTGAAAGCATTGGACGCACTGCGAACCCCATATCGGATCGATATTATTCAGCCCGTGTACTACACCATCAACAGTGTCGATGAATTATTTGAGATTTCAGACATGGATATCATGGCGTTAGTACGCGAAGCTATGGAACTGGGACTCTTTGAACCAAAATTCCCGCCTAAAGACGCGGCATAATAATTAACAGGAGTATTAATATGGCTGCATTGAATCAAGAACATTGTGAAGCGTGTAACGCAGACGCACCTAAGGTCAGTGATGATGAGCTGGCATCGCTGATGCGTGAGATCCCCGAGTGGACGCCGGTGAGCGATGATGGTGTGATGATGCTACGTCGCGAGTTTAAATTCAAAAACTTCCGCCAAGCATTAGAATTCACCAACAAAGTCGGTGAAATCGCTGAGGCCGAGAAGCACCATCCAGAAATTATCACTGAGTGGGGTAAGGCGACAGTGACCTGGTGGACCCACGCAATTAATGGCTTACACAAAAACGACTTTGTCATGGCTGCGAAAACGGACGAAATCTTAAAATAAGCTTAAGATTTGTCAAATAGTTCGATAGAACGTCGAAAACCCTAGCTCAACGGCTAGGGTTTTCCTGTATCCACGCTTGAATATCCTGTACGATATACTTTACAGTTCTCTCAACCTGAACGAATGACATGAGACTAGAGATAACCTGCGATGACCGTTTGGGCATATGCCTTGATGTATTGCAGATACTTCGCGATCAAGAAATCGATTTAAGAGGTATTGAAATTGATCCGCGCGGAAAGATTTACCTAAACTTTCCTGAACTCGCGTTTGAAGACTTCAGCCACTTAATGCCACAAATACGTCGAATTCCAAATGTTATCGATGTGAAAACCATCCCATACATGCCTTTTGAGCGTGAGCATTTTGAATTTGATTTACTCTTGAGTACTTTGCCTGATCCGGTGATTTCCATCGATATCAAAGGGCGCATCGATATCATTAATGATGCCGCCGCACAGCTATTAGGTGCGCCGAAGGACACCCTTAATGGTGAGTATTTATCACAATTTATCACTGGATTTGGGCTCGCGCGTTGGCTCGACAAACAGCCAAAGGAACCGGTTTTTGAGGCGGTTGTAATTAACAATGCCGAGTACTACGCACAGATTCTACCTATTTGGGTGACGGGCGAGGATAGCAGCCGGTCATTTGCGGGCGCCGTGTTAACGTGTAAGACCGAGCCAAACGTCGCTCAGTGGCAGAATAATAAAAACGACTCTGCCTTTGATCGGTTATTGACTGAAAACGCGGCATTCAAGAAAGTGATCAAAGAAGCACAGCGCATGGCAGAGCTCGATGCGCCACTTTTAATTGAGGGTGAGACCGGAGTTGGCAAAGAATTGCTAGCAAAGGCATGCCATCAAGCATCAGCGCGCGCCGATAAACCGTTTTTGGCGATTAATTGCGCGGCATTACCTGATAATGTTGCCGAAAGTGAATTGTTTGGCCACGGCGCAGGCAGCTTGTCAGAACACAGTGCTAAAAAGACCGGCGTGTTAGAGCAAGCCGCTGGCGGTACCGTGTTACTGGACTCAGTCGGGGAGATGTCGATTAATCTGCAGGCCAAGCTATTGCGCTTTTTAGAGCACGGTGTGTTCCGTCGTATCGGCGAGGAGCAAGAAGTTAGCGTCGATGTACGAGTCATATGTACTGCACAAAATCATCTTTATGAGCTGGTTGAGGCGGGGGCTTTCCGGGAGGATTTATATTACCGACTCAACGTGCTCGCGTTGAATGTACCACCACTCCGAGAACGGAAAGCGGATACAGTGCTACTGGCTGAACACTTTATTTCGCAAGCGTGTAAATCGCTCGGACGCAGCTTGGTCAGACTGAGTCGTTCAGCAAAAGATCGCATTAAGAGTTATCAATGGCCAGGTAACGTGCGGCAGTTGGAAAATACGATGTTCCGTTCGGTGTCTATGCTCGACGGCGACGTGCTCGAGGCAAATGATGTTAAGTTACCCGAAGCGCAAGTAGACGATGATCCGTTAGCCATTGAAATTGAAGATATCAGTTTGGATGAGGCGGTGCGTCGATTCGAGAGTACCGTGCTTAAACGCCTTTATCCGAGCTTTCCAAGTACGCGGCAATTGGCGCGCCGGTTGGGTCTTTCGCATACAGCAGTCGCGAATAAGTTACGCGATTACGGGATTGGTAAGCAGCGTAAGAAAAGCCAGTCTTAATCCGTTGTAAACTTTTTATAACACCTCGCGACAAGTTGTATATTAAACTTTACAGAGTATTCATCTGAGTCCATGAGGAGAGCGCGTCTTAACGCGTTCTCCTTTTTTGTAAATAAAAGGTTACAAACTTTAGAGCCATCCTGCCTTCTGTAGTTTTCACGCTTTACTCGCTCATTTTAGCCAAGCCCCCTAAAGTAACGATTACATATAACAAAAACACCGATGTAATCGAACACAGAAGGAAGTAGTTATGAGCGACATTAATTATAATCCACTTAACACCGACGGTTTTGAGTTTGTTGAATACACTGCACCTGATGCTAAAGGTATTGCAGCCCTTAAAGACTTGTTTGATAAGTTGGGCTTCACCGAAGTGGCTAAGCATAAAAGCAAAGAAGCGTGGCTTTATAAGCAAAACGATATTCAGTTCGTGATCAATTCACAAGTAGGTGGACAAGCAGAGGAATTCGCTAGAAAGCACGGCCCGAGTGTATGTGGTATGGCATGGCGTGTCGCGGATGCAAAAAAAGCGCTCGAGCATGCGTTAGATAATGGTGCGAAAGCATTCCCAGCAGACCAAGGCGTGATTGAAGACATCCCCGCGGTATACGGTATTGGCGAGAGTGCACTGTACTTTATCGATAACTATCAGGATATGGCCGTTTATACTGACCACTTTGAATTCTATCCTGACTGGCAAGAAAAAATGTCGTCACATGCCGCAGGTCTATATGAAATTGACCACCTTACCCACAACGTATTCCGCGGCAATATGGATACTTGGGCTGGCTTCTACGAGCGTATCGGTAACTTCCGTGAGATCCGCTATTTCGATATCGAAGGCAAACTCACAGGCTTGTTAAGCCGTGCAATGACTGCGCCGTGCGGCAAAATTCGTATCCCGATTAACGAATCGCACGACGACAAATCGCAAATCGAGGAATACCTGCGCGAGTATAACGGTGAAGGCATTCAACACATTGCATTAACCAGTGACAATATCTATAAAACGGTAAAAGATTTGCGCAGTATCGGCATGGAGTTCATGGACACGCCAGATACTTACTACGAGAAAATCAATGAGCGCGTAGAAGGTCATGAAGAAGATGTTGAAGCACTTCGTGATCAGCGCATTTTGATCGACGGCGCGCCGATGAAAGATGGCATCTTGCTGCAAATCTTTACCCAAACCGTGATTGGTCCTGTGTTCTTTGAAATTATTCAGCGTAAAGGTAACGAAGGTTTTGGTGAAGGTAACTTCAAAGCTTTATTCGAAAGTATCGAAGAAGACCAAATCCGTCGAGGAGTGTTGAGCGATGCGTAAGTGGATCAGCTTTCCCAAACAGGAAGGCGCGCATTCACGGCAGGCTCATGCTGACTTTCCTGAGCAGGCGATGTATGAACGTGAAGCGGGTCGAAGTGGATTCTTCGGCCCTGCGACTCATTTCCATCATCAGCACGCACCGACAGGTTGGTCGGATTGGCAAGGGCCGTTGCGTCCGCGCGCCTTCGACTTTAATCAACTGAAAGACCTAGACCAAGAAAACCCGTGGTTGGTAAATAATCTGCTCGAGAACGCTAACTGTAAGTTTCGTTTATGGCACTGCCAAAGCAAGATGAACTACCTGGTGCGTAATGCCGATGGTGATGACTTATTGTTTGTTCATGAGGGCAGTGGCCATGTATTTTGCGATTACGGGCATATCAAGCTAGTTAAAGGCGACTACTTTCTCATTCCACGCTCAACGAGCTGGCGCATTGCGCCCGAAGAGCCTATGCAGCTGTTGATGATCGAAGCGACGAATGGTGCGTATCAGTTACCTGAAAAAGGACTGGTCGGTAACCACGCGATTTTCGATCCGGCGGTACTGGATACACCGGCGATTGATGATGCCTTTAAGGCACAATATAGCGAAGAGCAGACGCAAACCTTCGTCAAACGTCACCAGCAGGTTTCGGTGATTACCTACCCGTTTAATCCGCTGGATGCGGTGGGTTGGCATGGCGATTTGGCACCGGTTCGACTCAATTGGCGTGATATTCGCCCGCTGATGAGCCATCGCTATCATTTACCGCCGTCAGCGCACACTACGTTTGTTGCTGAGCGCTTCGTCGTGTGTACTTTTGTTCCGCGTCCAATCGAAAGTGACCCAGGCGCGCTTAAAGTTCCGTTTTATCATAATAACGATGATTATGACGAAGTGTTGTTCTATCACGAAGGCGACTTCTTTAGTCGAGATAACATTGATCGTGGTATGGTGACCTTTCATCCGGCAGGTTTTACGCACGGGCCACACCCAAAAGCCTTTAAAGCGGGTCTAGAACATAAAAAGAAATTCACCGATGAAGTCGCAGTCATGCTCGACACGCGTGATGCATTAGAGGCATCCGATGCGGCAATGAGTGTTGAGAATCCAGACTACGTGTTCAGTTGGAAGGAGAAGTAGAATAATATGAAACTAGCAACTTATCGAAATGGTACGCGCGATGGCCAGCTGATGGTCGTCAGCCGTGACTTAACCAAAGCAGTAGCCATTCCAGCCATCGCGAGTTGTATGCAAGAGCTCGTTGATAACTGGGACGAGCTTGCGCCAAAAGCTGACGCGGTTTATCAATCACTGAATCAAGGTGATGTTGAAGGGTCTGTGACATTTGAGCAGCATTTATGTGAGTCACCGCTACCACGGGCTTATCAGTGGGCTGATGGCAGCGCTTATGTGAATCACGTTGAATTGGTACGTAAAGCGCGCGGTGCTGAAATGCCACCGAGCTTTTGGGAAGATCCTTTGATGTATCAAGGGGGCTCAGATGATTTTCTCGCGCCTCACGATGATATTGAGATGGCAAGCAATGAATGGGGCATCGATTTCGAAGGCGAAATCGCAGTCATCACTGACGACGTCCCTATGGGGATTGAAGCCAAAGATGCCAGCCAACACATTAAATTATTGATGTTGGTCAATGATGTATCTTTACGTGGCCTGATTCCGGGTGAGCTGGGTAAAGGCTTCGGCTTTTTCCAGAGCAAACCCTCATCTGCATTTTCGCCGGTTGCCGTCACGCCGGACGAGTTGGGTGACGCATGGCAAGACAGCAAAGTGCATTTACCGCTGTTATCACAATATAACGGAAAGCCTTTCGGTAAACCTAACGCGGGCGAAGACATGACATTTAACTTCGCGCAGTTGGTTGCTCACGCAGCAAAAACTCGCCATTTGGGTGCCGGTGCAATCATTGGTTCAGGTACAGTATCCAATAAGCAGGGCACCGATCATGGGACCGCGATCGCCGAAGGTGGCGTAGGGTATAGCTGTATCGCAGAAGTGCGTATGATCGAAACTATTCGTGACGGTCAGCCCACAACAAAGTTTATGGACTTTGGTGATACCATCCATTTTGAAATGAAAAATGCCGATGGCGAGTCGATCTTCGGCGCTATCGACCAAAAAGTGGTGCAATACAAAGGACCGCAATAATGATGGAACTTTACGGATACTGGCGCTCAAGCGCCAGTTTTCGTGTGCGCTTAGGACTCGCATTTAAACAGTGCGACTATACTTATCATCCGGTTCACCTAGTCAAAGATGGCGGTGAGCAACATAGTGAAGCGTACCGGAAACTAAACCCTTCTGAACTCGTCCCGACATTGATTGACGGTGACGTAAAACTCAACCAGTCGCTAGCCATTCTCGAATATCTCGATGATTGTTACCCCGATAATCCTTTGTTACCCGCGGAACATGTTGCCAAAGCGCAAGTGCGTGCGCTCGCCTATGATCTAGCGTGTGAGCTGCAACCCGTAACCAACTTGCGTGTATTGCAATATTTGACGGGCACGCTTAAATGCAGTGATGAACAGAAAGTTGAGTGGATCCACCACTGGGTCAAGAAGAGCTTTACCGCATTTGAACAGCGTCTTGCCGATTATGCAGGTGATTATTGCTTTGGAAATTCGGTAACATTGGCAGATATTTGTTTGTTGCCGCAAGTCTACAACGCAGTTCGGTTTAACGTGCCGCTAGACGACTATCCAAATCTATTGCGTGTACACAGCAATTTATTAAAGCTGGATGCGGTTCAACAAGCCTTACCGGAAAATCAACCCGACGCACAATAAAGGAAATCAGTATGCAAAAATCCCGTTTGGTGATCGCACTGAGCGCGGCGCTCGTCACTGCGTCTTGCGCATCCACTCAAAGCACGGTTGCGCAATCTACAACCACTCATAAAGCGCCCACACCCGCGACTTTAAAAGCAGACCCACTGGCTTCGGCTGAGGGCGTCGCTGAACTTACCCTTGAGCAAATCATGGCTGATCCCGACTGGATGGGGCGCTTTCCTGAAAACGCGTTTTGGAGCTTAGACGGGCAAGATATCTTGTTCTACCAAAAACGCGAGGGTAGCGAAGTTCGCGACTTAATGATAATCAAGGGTGGACAAGGTAATCCCCAGGCTGTGCCACTCTCTGAGCAACACCTATATATCGCTGACGAAAAAGAATCGTCCGTGGCGGGTGACTGGTTAGCATACACCTATAAAGGTAATGTGTTTGTTCGTTTTGGTAATGGTGAGGTGAAGCAACTCACACGTGATAGCGAACGTCAGCACAACCTTCAAGCAATGGCGGATGGTTCGCTAAGCTATCAACAAGGTCAGCAGTTCTTCCGTATCGACGTACGTTCAGGTTTGTCACAGCAAATGGCTGATATACAGTTCGCTGATGAACCACAAGCTAATGAAGCGCCGGCTGACTATATCGCTAAGGAAGAACAGAAGCTGATTCAGTTCGTACAGAAAGAGCGTAAAAATCGTGCCGAACAGTTTGAATATCAGCAGCAGTTACAACAACAAAATGACACATTAGCGCCGCAGGCGTTTTATCTTGATAAACGTATGCAATGGGTCGATGGACGCCTGTCGCCGAACGGACGTTACCTGTTGGTTGCTATGTCCGAGCCACAGAGTTGGCGCGATGACGGTGATATCATGCCGAACTACATCACTGAAGATGGCCGCATTGAGCCGGAGAAAGTGCGTCGCCGTGTCGCTGATGCCAAACCTCAGCAACATCAGTTAGTGTTGCTGGATCTGCAGAAGCATACTCAAACGAGTTTGACCTACAATACACTCGACGGCTGGAACGAAGACGTATTGGCCGCGGTAAAAGCTGAGAATGCCAAGGCGGAAGGGCAGTCATACGAAAGCAAAAAAGAACCACGTGCTATTCAGTTGATGGCGGACTGGGGCTGGGAAAACGGTGCGATTCAGTGGAACCAAGAAGGTTCGGAAGTGGCCGTCATGCTCGAAGCTTGGGACAACAAGGATCGTTGGATTGCGACCGTCGACTTCGGCGCCAAACAGTTAGAGCAGCAAGATCGCTTACACGACGATGCATGGATTAATTACACACACAATGAGTTTGGCTGGGTCGATGAAGATACGCTTTGGTTTATGTCCGAGGCGGACGGCTACTCACACCTATACGCGCGTGATCTTGATCAACAAACCACGCAGTTAACTGAAGGCCAATACGTGGTTGAAACACCGACACTATCGGCTGATAGCAGTCAGTTGTACTTTCAAGCCAATCAACCCCACCCCGGTATTTATGAGATTTACCGTGTAGCAGTAGATGGCTCAAGTGAGCCCGAACAGCTCACAGACTTAGGTGGAATGACGGGCTATGAATTAAGTCCAACGAGTGAACGGTTATTACTCACGTATTCGACGCCTTTGATGCCGCCTGAGCTTTATGTCAAGAATGCTGATGCGACAGATGAGGCACAGCGCCTCACTCACACAGTATCTGAGAAATTCTTAAGTATCGACTGGACCGCGCCGGAGATCGTGCCAATTGCTTCATCCCACGTAGATGAGCCGATTTATACACGGGTATACAAACCGGAAGGTTTTGATGCCGATCGTGCGCAAGAGTACCCAGCAGTGGTATTTATTCACGGCGCGGGTTACCTACAAAACGCGCATATGGGCTGGTCCGGTTATTTCCGTGAATTTATGTTCCATAGCTTCCTTAATAAGCAAGGTTATGTCGTTGCTGATCTCGATTACCGAGGTTCGAAAGGTTACGGACGTGATTGGCGCACCGCTATCTATCGCCAAATGGGCACGCCTGAAGTTGAAGATTTGGTCGATGTAACGGATTGGCTACAAACCAATGCAAACGTTGATGGCGAGCGCATGGGTACTTATGGTGGCTCGTATGGTGGCTTCTTAACCTTTATGGCGCTATTTAAAGAACCTGGTTTATTCCAAGCGGGGTCGGCGCTGCGTCCAGTGACCGACTGGGCACATTACAACACGGGTTATACGTCCAATATTCTTAACCTACCGCAGGATGATGCGATTGCTTATCGCCGCAGTTCACCCATTTACTATGCGGACGGTTTAGAGGACGCCTTGTTAATTAACTCACCGATGGTGGATGACAACGTATTCTTCCAAGACAGCGTGCGCCTTGTGCAACGTTTGATTGAGTTGAAAAAGACCGACTGGGAAACCGCGATTTATCCAGTGGAGCCGCACGGCTTCCGTCAGCCGGAGAGTTGGTTAAACGAATACCGTCGTATCTACAAGCTGTTTGAGGAAAACTTACAGCAGGATTAATCCTGCTGTGTTTTCTGCCTGTTTACGGCGTCGGCTAAACGGCGCCGTTGCAGGAACCAAGTGACACCGCCAGCAATCATGCCGGCTGCGTGAATCAAGGCGACATCCGGACCGACAAAATGGTCAGGTCTGAAGCCTGCTAGCTCGGCAATTACCTTACCCAGTAAAATCACAATGACTGCTGCGTACCAAGGCTGCTTGATTGCCGCATTGACGAGGCATACCAACAACAAACCATGCAGTACCCCCGATAATCCGACATATTCTATCGTCTCCGGCCACAGCCATAGCAGACCACCGCTTACTACACTGATGAGCAGATAGTTATTGAATAACTGACGCATATCGAATTGGTCATTAAAAATGCCAACAATTAGTGCCAGTCCCGCCATGTTAAATAGCCAGTGATTCCAATCTAAATGTACTAACGGAGCGCTGACTAGAGTCCAGATACTTTCACCCAGTTGAGCACTGTTATATGTCAACATTGCGTGGTAGGGCAGCCATTGAATGACCAATGATATTAAAATTAATACCGCTGCCGCCATTGCTCCGCTGGTGAGTGATTGGGTTTTGTTCATAAGCGTTTGCCTGTTCTCCTGTTGCTCCGTATGATAGAGACCACTACTTGTACCAGATGTTAGGGCTATCATGAAGTCAATTAATACCTCGCATTGGATTTTATCGTCTATCGCTGCGGCATTACTCGCGGCTTGCTCTCCTGCTCAAACAAGTGCTAGCGCGACCGCGGCATCACAAGATTCTGAGTCAAAGCAAGAAGCGCGCGAGCCAGAAGTGGCGACGGGTTTTGCAGATAAAGAAGCAGTCGTAACGGATAATTTTATGGTGACTGCCGCCAACCCTCATGCCGTAGAGGCAGGTTATAAGGTGTTAAAGGAAGGCGGTAGTGCCGTTGATGCAGCAATTGCAGTACAAGCAATGCTTGGTTTAACAGAACCGCAGTCGTCCGGTATCGGTGGCGGCGCGTTTATTCTTTATTGGGATAACGAGCAACAAAAACTGTATACCATTGATGCGCGTGAGACAGCACCGATGGAAGCGACTGAAGCGCTATTTCTTGACCAGGACGGTAACGCACCACCGTGGATTGAAGCGGTGGTAGGCGGACGTTCTGTGGGAACGCCCGGTGTAGTGCGAGGCTTGGAATTGGCCCACCAAAAGTGGGGCAAGTTAGATTGGCAGCCGTTGTTTGATGATGCGATTAACTTGGCCGAGCAAGGATTTGAAGTCTCTCCTCGATTAGCTAAGTTGGTTGAAAGCGAGATCAATCCTGGCGTTAAGAAAATGCCAACGATTTCAGATTATCTATTTCCTGATGGACAGCCGATTGAAGCCGGCACGACTTTGGTCAACAAGGATTATGCTGATAGTCTGAGCTTGATTGCTACGCAGGGAGCGGATGCGTTTTACCAAGGTCCATTAGCGCAGAAAATTGTTGATGCGGTACGTAATAGCCCGATAGCACCCGGCGTGTTAAGTACCAAGGACTTGGCTGAGTATCAAGCGGTAATCCGAGAACCGGTGTGTGATGCGTACCGTCAATATCAGGTCTGTGGTATGGGTCCACCGAGCTCTGGAGGCCTGACGACGTTGCAAACACTGGGTATCTTGCAGAATTATGATGTTTCGTCATGGAAAGTGAACGGCGAACAATTTGCTCATCACTTTACTCAAGCCTCTCGGTTGGCTTTTGCCGATCGTAATCAATGGATTGCGGATCCAGATTTTGTATCCGTTCCAATGCAGGGTATGTTGAACAACGACTATCTCGCTAAACGCGCCAAGCAAATCGATGAGCGTGATATGGGCAAAGCGAAGCCGGGTCTATATTTAAAACCTGAGTATGAGCAAGACATCGCTTATGAACGACCTAACACCAGCCATATGTCGATTGTTGACAGCGAAGGTAACGTCATTTCCATGACCACCAGCATCGAGATGGGCTTTGGCTCAACCGTCATGGCGGGTGGATTTATCTTAAATAACCAACTTACCGACTTCTCGCTGACGCCGATGGACGAGGCTGGGCGTAAAATAGCAAACCGTGTACAACCGGGTAAGCGTCCACGTAGTTCAATGTCACCCACCATCGTACTCAACGAAGCGGGCGACCGCGTTGTGCATGCGCTGGGCTCGCCCGGCGGCAGTCGAATTATCAACTATGTCACCCAAACCGTTGTGGGGCTAATTGATTGGAACTTGGACATGCAACAAGCCATTGATTTAGGTCACGTGACTAATCGCAATGATTATACGGCGCTGGAGAAGGGGCGAGATATTGCAACCCTAAAAGAAGTTTTAGAAAAGCGCGGTCATGATGTCAAAGTCATTGATTTAAATAGTGGTATTCATGGCATTACGGTGTTACCTACCGGGCAGTTACAAGGTGGCGCGGATCCGCGTCGCGAAGGCATTGTAATGGGGCAATAAGGCAGCGATTAATGATTAATACAAAGTTTAACCCAAAGCTTTGCTCGGCTGCTTTTGTCGTAATGATATTAAGCGCATTGGCAGGCTGTGAGCCTGCCAAAGAAACCAGCTACACCAATAGTATGGGGCAAGAGACCAGTCACGAAACCCAGAGCAAAATGCATGCCGCATTGAGTTTTTACTATGCGATTTATCGCGAGGATGATTTAGATGCGGCAAAGCACTTTGCTTCTGAACGACTGTCTCAGTTAATAGAGCACTACGGTTCTGTCAGCGCCGTACAACGTTATGTGTTAAACCGCTACTTTGATCGCGTCGAAATTTCTATCGACCCATCTTCATTTAAGCAGTACTTGAATCGTGACGACGAACAACGTGTCACATTGGTTTTTGATGGCTCGTATGATGGTGAGATGGTGAAAGACCGTCGAGATATTGTATTAGTTAAAGAGAAGAACTTATGGCGCGTGGATCAAATTCTTGACCCACGCTATCGACCTTAACTCAAACTTGCTTTGGCTGATCAGTATAGGGGGGCCAACCTAAGGGTTTGCCCGCCAATAAGTGTAGATGGATATGATACACCGATTGGCCGCCGTGTTCGTTACAGTTCATTACACAGCGATAACCGTCTTTAGCGAAGCCATACTGCACCGCTAGTTTACCTGCAACCACGTACAAGTGACCGACCAGTCCCGCATCTTTCTCATCAATATCATTGATGGTGGCGATCGCTTTTTTGGGAATAATAAGCAGGTGCACGGGCGCTTGAGGATTGATGTCCTTAAACGCGAGTGCGTGATCGTCTTCGTACACGATATCCGCAGGAATCTCGCGATTAATAATTTTGGTGAAAATAGTTTCTTCTACCATAACCTTATGTCCCTTATAAGTACGTTACCCTCATGGTACATTTAGGCTCATAGTAGGGCAATGGATCAACTGTGTTTTTGTAATCCAGCTAATGCAGGGTCGCTAATCTGACGCAGCAAGGATTGGTTTACTCGGGGCTGACTCTCGACTTCACGTAAGCAACTCTCCGCCACATAGGTCTGAATCGATGAGTTTTTTACTAAAATGAGATACCACGGTTGGTCTTTATTAGCCCCTGACAACACTTGGCGTTGGTACCAGTCATCGCTCAAGCTGAAGGCGGCGTCGACGTCTACAATGACACCTTCATAACCGTATAAGCTATGTTTAATAGGCTGACCTAAGTTAAAAGACGCGCGCACAATAGAATTTTGATTATTAAAAGCCACTATTTTCCCACCATCATGAAGCATTGTTATTTTCTTATCGGCCAGTGTGTGCTATTTCTGAATGTAAATTTCAAAACTTTAGGAACGACACAATGCACGATGATGACAAACGCAGTGACCGTCGAGTACCTGTTAAAACGCCCGCCTCTGTTGAGGTAAATAATAAGACATTAACGGGGGAGTGTTGTGACTTAAGTGCGCATGGTGTACTACTGATTTTGCCTGAGCGGCTCGATGTTGGAACGCATTTTGATGTAATTGTAAGAGCTGCGGGCAGCACGGCCGACTTACGCGCCACCGGCATCGTCGTAAGAGTGGACGATGCCGGTGAGTCAGGTTACGAACACGGATGTAAGCTTATCGATGTGTCGTAACCTGATGACTTACATAACACGCATACCAGGTTTAGCGCCCTCATGTGGGTTTAAGATATAAATTTCATCTTTACCAGGGCCTGCTGCTAATACCATACCTTCTGACATACCAAAGCGCATTTTACGCGGTGCCAAGTTGGCAACCATAACGGTGTGTTGACCAATCAGTTTCTCAGGTGCGTAAGCGGACTTGATGCCGGCAAACACTTGGCGCTGCTCGCCACCTAAATCTAAAGTCAGCTTGAGCAGTTTGTCAGCCCCTTCAACGTGTTCAGCATTAACAATGAGTGCCACGCGCAAATCAACTTTAGCAAACTCATCAAAGTTAATAGTTTCTGCGATAGGCTCTTTGCTGAGCTCATCGTTAACCTCGGCCTTGACCGCGGGTGTCTCCGTGGCCGCTTGCTGCTCTTTTGAGTCCTCTAACATCTGCTCAATGTCCTTCATTTCTACGCGTTGCATTAACGCCTTGAACTTATCAATAGGGTGGTTGGTTAACACTTGCTTGTGGCTATCCCAGGTAAACTGGTCATTTAAGAAATGCTGAACTGATTTAGAGAGCTCAGGTACCACAGGAGTGAGGTAAACCATCAGAACGCGGAACAAATTGATGCCAAGCGAGCAAATTTCATGCACCTCACTGGCTGCATCTGGGTTTTTAATCAGTTGCCATGGTTCTTTATCTGCAATGTATTGATTTGCGCGATCAGCCAAAGTCATGATTTCTCGCATCGCTTTAGAAAATTCGCGCTGCTCATACAGATCGGCAATTTCAGCACCTGCCTGCTGAAAGTCTTCTAACAATGCAGAGTCGGCCACTGAATCAGAGAGCTTACCGTCGAACTTTTTGGTGATAAAGCCGGCGCAACGGCTGGCGATATTAATCACTTTACCAACCAGATCGGAATTCACGCGCTGAGCGAAATCAGTCAAATTTAAATCTAAATCGTCAATGCGACTGGTCAGTTTGGCTGCAAAGTAGTAACGCAAATACTCAGGGTTTAAGTGGTCAAGGTAAGTGCGTGCTTTAATGAATGTACCTTTAGATTTCGACATCTTGGTGCCGTTAACCGTGATAAAACCGTGTGCCCACACGTTGGTCGGTTGACGGAACTGCGCACCTTTCAGCATGGCGGGCCAGAACAAACTATGAAAGTAGATAATGTCCTTGCCAATGAAGTGATAGACTTCGGCGTTACTATCGGCTTGCCAATAGTCGTCCCAATTGGCGTTACCCGTTGTATCACAGTAGTGCTTAAAGCTACTCATGTAACCAATCGGGGCATCCAACCAAACATAGAAGTATTTGTCTTCGGTGCCTGGGATTTTGAAGCCAAAGTACGGCGCATCGCGCGAGATATCCCAGCGTTGCAAGCCTTGTTCGAACCACTCATTCAATTTATTGGCCATTTCACCTTGCAAAGAGCCCGAGCGTGTCCAGCTCTTTAGCATGTCGCCAAATGCGGGTAGGTCAAAAAAGTAATGCTCTGATTGACGTAACTCGGGTGTTGCTCCCGATACCACCGAGCGTGGATTTTTCAAATCGGTAGGCGCATAGGTTGCGCCGCAGACGTCACAGTTATCACCATACTGATCTTCAGCACCGCACTCTGGACAGTCACCCTTTACGAAGCGGTCAGGTAGAAACATTTGCTTCTCGGGGTCATATAACTGTTCTATCACTTCAGTCTTGATATGACCGGCGTCGTCTAAGCGTTGGTAGATTGTTTCTGCCAACACTTTGTTTTCTTCACTGTGGGTCGTGTAGTAATCGTCAAAACCAATGTTAAAGCCTGCAAAATCAGCCTCATGCGAGCGCTGCATATCGCCTATCATTTGTTCAGGGGTAATGCCCAGCTGTTGAGCTTTAAGCATAATTGGGGTGCCGTGGGCATCATCAGCGCACATATAGTGGCACTCATGACCACGTAGCTTTTGAAAACGAACCCAAATATCCGCCTGGATATAGCCTAAAAGGTGGCCAATATGAATTGGACCGTTCGCGTAGGGTAACGCGTTTGTCACCAAAATTTTACGATCAGTGTGGCTCATGCGAGAATTAGCTTCCATCAGTGTTATGATTAGATAATGCTAAATATTATCATAGGATACACATGATACACAGAGCCAAGAGGTGGCTGATGAAGTCGTTTTCAGCAAAAAATGAACAACTGGCAGCCTTACTGTCTGATTTAGCCCATCCTGCCTGCGAACACGGCATACCATCGGATTGGCTCAGTATCGACAGTGACGCGCGTACAGCCACGCTAACGTTTCCTTTCGCGATAGAACAAACCTCTTTGTTGGACGTTATCAATGATGACCCCGATTTAAGCACATGGACGTGGACCGTTGATTGTCGGGTTCAACGTTTGTCGAATAGTAAACCGGATCGACCGATGAAAACCGGCAATGTCATTGTCGTATCATCGGGTAAAGGTGGCGTCGGCAAGTCGTCGGTGAGTGTTTCGTTGGCGCTTGCTTTGAGTCGTATGGGCGCGCGCGTTGGGCTGCTTGATGCTGATATCTATGGCCCCTCTATACCCACGATGTTGGGTCAGCCTGAGCATAAGCTGGAGGTGAAAAATGATAAACTGCAGCCAATTCAGTATGAAGGTTTAGTGGCCAACTCGATTGGCTACTTGGTCGATGATAACGATGCCACAATTTGGCGCGGACCGATGGCAAGTCGTGCCTTACAGCAACTATTTAATGATACGGACTGGGGTCTACTAGATTATTTGATAGTCGATATGCCACCGGGTACAGGCGATATTCAGTTGACCATGGCACAACAGTTACCGGTCACAGGCGCAGTCGTGGTGACAACGCCTCAGAATGTCGCACTTAAAGATGCTGAAAAAGGTGTCAGCATGTTTGAACGTCTTGAGATACCATTGATTGGTGTATTAGAAAATATGAGTTATTTTGAGTGCGGTCATTGTGGCACAGCGTCACACTTATTTGGGCAAGGTGGAGGAGAGCAACTAGCGACCCGTCACGCCGTTGCCAATTTAGGTCAATGGCCACTCACGCCCGAGTTTGGTGCACAGCTCGATGCTTCAAAAAAGCACGCGTCACTCGAACTGTCCGAGCTACAACAGCACACCGCTCAACGTGTGGTAGCGGAACTCTATCACCTGAAACAACAATCGGTGTAAGATAAATAAAAAAGGGGATGGTATGCGCTTAACGGATCACGAAATAGAACAAGCCTTGGCAGATGGTCGTATCGGCATCGAACCGACGCCGAGTCAACAAAATATCTCGGGTGTTACACTCGATATTCATCTTGGAAGCGAGTTTCGTGTCTTACAAGATCATGCGGCTGCTTATATTGACATAAGTGGTTCACGTGCAGATATCGAGGCTGCGATTCACGAAGTGATGAGCGACGAGATAAACTTAAAGCCCGATCAAGCGTTCTTTATTCATCCAGGCGAATTTGCGTTGGCCGTAACTCATGAGTCGATTCATTTACCTGATGATATGGTTGGCTGGCTTGATGGGCGCTCCTCGCTTGCTCGGCTAGGGCTCATGGTGCACGTCACCGCACACCGGATTGATCCGGGTTGGAAAGGTCAAATCGTACTGGAGTTTTATAACGGCGGTAAACTGCCACTAGCGCTGCGTCCGGGAATGAAAATCGGTGCTATCAGCTTTGAACAGTTAAGCAGTCCTTGTGCGCGCCCATACAACAAGCGCGCGGATGCTAAATATAAAGATCAGCAAGGCGCGGTCGCTTCGCGCATTTCGGCAGACGGTGGCTAGGCGGCTGTCTTAAGTTGACCTAAAAGTTGTTCGAGTTGAGTCAGTAGGACGTGTGTATCATGACGATAATGCACTTCGTGATCTGACTTAAGCTCGCCCAACTGAGGGATACTGACCGATGTATCTGCGAAGTTGGTGAGCACAGCATCAATAATCGGCGCACCGACGTGTTGTTCAATAAACTTAAGCTTATCACCCACACTCATGGTGCCAGCAGGTCCTTTTTCATGCACCAAATTGTCAATAAACACGACACGCGCTTTGGTTGACGCCAGCGCTGCTCCAATTTTGGGCACCAGCAACGGGGGCAATACCGACGTAAGAAAGCTCCCTGGACCCAAAATCACTAATTCGCTTTTCTTAATGTGTTGTAACACTTCAGGTGTCGCAATGGCATCATTAGTGAGTTTTAATGAGCGAGGCAGGTGTGGCAAATTATCAATCAATATTTCCCCATGACACTCAATATCATCATGAGTGAGCGCGATTAAATCGGTCGGACATTCGGACATTGGCAGTAAACGTGTATCGACGTTGAGTAATCGACTCAATAGATGAATACCATCAGAAGGGCGAGCACTGACTTGGTCTAAAGTATGAAGCAGTAAATTACCAAAATTATGACCGGCCAGCGGGTCATCACCACTAAAACGATAATTAAGCACCTGCGCCGCGAGAGGCTGCTCTACCAACTGGGATAAACAATTGCGTATATCGCCCCACGCAATGCAGTCATGGGACTGACGTAATAAGCCCGTGGCACCCCCGTTATCGGTGGTAGTAACCACACCAACTAAACGATGCTTTAAAAAGCGTAGTGATGAAAGTACCCGACCTAAGCCGTGTCCGCCGCCAATGGCAGTAACGCGTTTAAGCGTTGATAGTTGCATTGAGTTAACCCAGCAATGGTATGATGCATGATAAAAGGATGTGTAAAACGATAGCGCATTTAAACTTTAAAGCGCAAGTGCCACTGCACTTCAGAGGAGTTTTATGAGCCTGGTGCTAAAGCAAGAGTACGCCAAAACATTCCCTAATTTGGTCAGTGCGCATAACATTGTGCCGCTGGAAGGGCCGCGACTGGCGCTGTTCAATCAGCCTCTCGCCAATCAACTCGGTGTCAAAGCTGCGGATATCAATGTCCTCCGCGAGTGGTGTTTAGGCAATACACCGACATCGGGGCACGCGCAAAAGTACGTGGGTCACCAGTTCGGTGTGTTCAATCCGGATTTAGGTGATGGGCGCGGTGTCCTACTGGGAGAAATAGAGGATGAACAAGCACAAACGTGGGATTTACACTTAAAAGGTGCAGGACCCACCGCTTATAGCCGTGGCGGCGATGGTCGTGCTGTTCTTCGCTCCAGTTTACGTGAGTATTTTGCCAGTGAAACACTGAATCATTGGGGGATTGCTACAACGCGTGCTTTGGCGCTAGTCAGTTCACAGCAGGGGGTACAGCGTGAACGCTTGGAGCCCGGTGCCATTTTGACGCGCGTTGCGAAAACGCATGTACGATTTGGTCACTTTGAGTACTGTTACAGCCAACGCTTGGTCACTGAACAAAAGCAGCTTTGGCAACATGTAATGCAGCGTTGCTGGCCACAGTTAACCGACGCTGAGCCGATTGAGCAATTCCGCGCGGTGGTTAAGGCAACCGCTGAAATGATTGCTGACTGGCAAGCGTTTGGTTTTATCCATGGTGTGATGAATACGGACAATATGAGTATATGTGGTGAAACCTTTGATTTTGGTCCTTATACGGTGTTTGATACGTTTATTCCGCAACAAATTTTTAATCACACCGACCACCGCGGCCGCTATAGCTTTCTACGACAACCGAGTGTTGGGTTATGGAATTTGCAACGCCTGAGCCAAGCGCTGTCACTGATATTTCCGGTCGATGCATTGGCGCCGGTTTTAAATGAGTACGAAGACTTCTTACAACAACGTTATCTTGGGCGAATGAGAAAACGCTTAGGTCTTACGCACGGTGATGACTCAGTTGCGTTTAAACGGGTCGGAGAGTGGATGGGCTTGATACAACGTTTTGAATGGGACTTCCAAGATAGCTTTATTATGTTGCAGGATATAATAAAAGGTGATCGCGCCATGCCAGACGATGCTCTATTTAAAGAGTGGTATGAGTGTTACATGGCCGATAACGACCAACAACCACAACTCGAAGTCATGGCAACGACCAACCCGCGTGTATCGTTGCGTAACCATCATTTAGCGCAGGTGATTGCTCAGGCAGAGCAGGGCGAATGGACAGCCGCACAGAGTTACCTTGCGGCACTTACTGGACAGTCGCTAAGTGCCGATGAACTGAGCCATTGGCAGCAACCGCCAAACAGTAACGAGCAGGTTACATCACTGTCGTGTTCTAGCTAGTGCCGACATTGCGATTTACCCTGGGATAGGACACAATCAAGAGACTTCATTAAAGGAATGTGAGTGATGAAAAAGTTAATGTTGTTAGGTGTGGCAAGTGCATTTAGTTTTAGTGCGCTTGCGCAACAGTGGTCGGTACCTGCACCACAAGATTTTGACCAAGGCTATGTGTGTCTGGATGGCGTTGACCAACCCATTCAAGTCGAGTTCGCCGATAGTGTGGCGCAGCAAGCGCGAGGTCTGATGCAGCGCACTGAACTGGGGGAATACTCGGGTATGTTATTTCGATACCCGAACCAGCGACCCGGGGGGTCGGGCTTTTGGATGTATCAAACCCTCATTCCGCTCGATATAGCCTACTTAGCAAAGGACGGCAGTATTGTAAAAACCTTCACCATGATGCCGTGTGGCAGTGATGATCCGCGTCAGTGTCGTAGTTACGCACCGGGTAAACCCTATCATGATGTACTGGAACTCAATGCAGGTTTTTTAGCAAAGCACGATATCCGAATCGGTGATCACGTGCGTGTGAATCCGCCGCTCAACGACAACGAGCAGTGTCATAATAACTAAAAGGGGAGAAGCGATGAAACCACTTATCATCAGTGCGGTCGCATTAGCCGTGCTCACGGCGTGTGGTCCGCAGCAGTCACAAGATAAGACAGCAACGGAACAAACCAGCGCTGACAAACAGCCCGCTGACCTGAAAGGTTCAGCATTTAATCCAAACTTTCGCGATTATCTTAAAACCATTTCTTCTGACGAGTTTGAGGGGCGTGAGCCTGCCTCAGCAGGGGAAGAGAAAGTCGTATCTTTTATCGAAAACCACTTCCGCGAGTGGGGGCTAAAGCCAATCGATAAAGAAAACGATAGCTATCGTCAGCCGTTTCCGTTGGTAAAAATCATGCCGTACAAGGTCAGTGACATGACGTTCAGCGGTGATAACGCGCCAGAGACTATGAAGTATCGTACTGAGATGATGGCGTGGACTATGCAGGTTACTGAAGAAGTGGACCTCAGTGATAGCGAAATGGTGTTTGTGGGTTACGGTATCGTCGCGCCTGAATATGATTGGAATGATTATGAGGGACTCGACGTTGAAGGCAAAACCGTGGTGATGTTCGTCAATGACCCCGGTTATGCGACGCAAGATCCTGAGCTGTTTAACGGCAATGCGATGACGTACTACGGCCGTTGGACGTATAAATATGAAGAGGCCGCTCGTCAAGGTGCTGCCGGCGCGTTAATCATTCATGAAACAGGTCCCGCGGGATACGGTTGGGGTGTTGTCGCTGGGGGCTCGCCTGTACGTTTCGATCTGAAACGTGAGAACAACAATATGAACCGCGCCAAAGTCGAGGGTTGGATCACTAAAGACAGCGCAGAAGGTCTATTTGCCAAACAAGGCATGACACTTGAAGAAGCGCGTAAAAAAGCGCTGAGCGAAGATTTTGAAGCGATGCCACTTAATGCGCAAGCTTCGGTATCGGTTAAGAACAAATTTGAGTTCTTAGACACCAATAACGTTGTAGGTTACATCGAGGGTACTAAATACCCAGAAGAACACGTGATTTACATGGCGCACCACGATCACCTTGGTACCGACCCAGTACGTGAAGATGATCCTATTTACAATGGTGCGCAGGATAATGCATCAGGTACAGCCGGCTTATTGGCGATAGCCGAGAAGTTTGCACAGCAGCCAGCGCCGGAGCGTTCTATTGTGTTTGCTGCGGTCGGAGCTGAGGAAAGCGGCTTATTAGGTTCAGCTTGGTATGCCGATCATCCATTATTCCCCCTTGCAAAAGCAGTTGGTGGCATCAATATGGATGTAATGAACGTTTACGGACCGATGAAAGATCTCGTGGTGATTGGTTACGGTAACTCAGAAATGGATGAGTATGTGAAGCCATTTATTGAGGAACAAAATCGTTATTTAACACCCAACCCAACACCTGAAGCGGGCTTCTTCTATCGTTCAGATCACTTTAACTTAGCGAAAAAAGGCGTACCCATGTTGTATGCTGAAGGTGGTAATGACCACATTACGAAAGGTAAAGAGTGGACTGAGGAACAACGTGCTAAATACGTTGCTGAGGCTTATCACAAGCCGGCCGATGAATATGACCCAGAGTGGGACTTACGTGGTACGCAACAAGATTTATCTGCGTTTTATCAGCTAGGACGTTCGCTGGCGAATTCTCGCGACTGGCCGCAATGGGCCGAAGGTAACGAATTCGAAGCAGTACGCAAAAAAACCGAAGAGCAGCGTAAGTAATCTGTTTGCAGGCGGAACGGATTGTTAACGGTGTTGTCCTAATTAGTAGAGGATTGAGGAGTACCTATGAATCAGTACAAAAACCGAATCTATGTCCGCCAAGCAAATTCGGGCGGTAGTATCTTGGGCCGAATACTCGGTATCATCATGCTACTCGCCATTATCGGCTTCTCGATTGCCTTTGGCTTAATCGTGCTTGCAGTGGGGTTTGTGTTGTTGATACCTGTGATGTGGAAGCAACGCCATGCGATAAAGCAAATGTGGCAAATGCGGAAGCAGGCGAAGCAGCAGTTTGAACAACAACGGCAAGCTCAGCAGAACGCGGAACGCCATTATACTGAGCGTGATAGTGAAGGCTCAGTTATTGATGGTGAATATAAAGATTTGTCTGACCGCAACGATAAGTCATAGTGTTTACTTATAAAAAAAGCCCAGTTGCTAAACAACTGGGCTTTTTTGTGCCTTAGGATTATTACTCTTCCTGCTGCTTAGGTGGGAACACCTTGCGAACAGTGTAGAAGAATAACGGTACGAAGAAGATGGCCAGTATCGTACCACCCAGCATACCCCCGATGACACTTGTACCGATGGCATTACGGCTTGCAGCACCCGCGCCCGAGCTGAGCGCCAACGGCATGACACCGAATATAAATGCGAGTGATGTCATAAGTATCGGACGCAGACGTAAGCGAACGGCTTCAAGTGTCGCCTCCAACAAGTCTTTGCCTTGCTCTTGTAAGTCTTTGGCGAACTCAACAATCAAAATCGCGTTACGTGCTGAAACACCAACCGTCGTCAACAAGCCAACTTGGAAGTAAACGTCGTTTTGAATACCGCGCAACATCGTTGCGATAACGGCACCCAGAATACCCAACGGCACCACCAACATGACAGAGAATGGAATAGACCAACTCTCGTACAGTGCGGCTAAGCACAGGAATACGACAAAAATTGAAATCGTATACAGAATAGGGGCAAAGTCACCCGACTGCTGCTCCTGCAAAGAGGTACCCGTCCATTCATAGCCAATGCCATTGGGGAGTTTACTAATCAATTGCTCCATCGCCATCATGGCTTCACCAGACGAGTAGCCTGCCGCTGCTTGGCCTTGGATTTCCATTGCCGAGACCCCGTTGTAGCTCTCAATACGCTGTGGACCATAGGTCCATTCCCAGCTAGCAAAAGAGCTGAACGGTACCATGTCGCCTTGGTTGTTGCGCACATACCATTCACTTACATCTTCCGGCAACATGCGCGCATCGGCTTCACCTTGCAGGTAAACGCGCTTAACGCGACCACGGTCAATAAAGTCATTGATATAAGATGAACCCCAAGCCGCACTGAGCGTATTGTTGATATTCTCAATGGTGAGGCCTAGCGCAGTGGCTTTCTCATAATCCACATCAATTTTAAGCTGCGGCGCATCTTCCAAGCCATTTGGACGCACCTGTTCCAACATCGGATTTTGTGCCGCCATGCCGAGCAGTTGATTACGCGCATCCAATAACGCTTGGTGACCTAAGTTACCGCGATCCTGCAAGTACAGGTTGAAACCTGTTGCCGTCCCCAACTCAGGAATCGGAGGTAGGTTGAACGCAAAAATCATGGCTTCTTTAACGCTGGCAAAGAAACCAAATGCACGACCAATCACATCCGTCACGCCTTGGCTTTCGTTACGTTCACTCCAGTCTTTCAAACGTACGAACGCAATACCATTGTTTTGACTACGACCCGAGAAACTAAAACCAACCACAGAGAAAACAGACTGTACTGCGTCTTCTTCGTTAAGGTAGTAATTTTCGATGCGGTCCATCACAGCAACCGACTGCTCCATTGTAGAGCCAACCGGTAATTGCATTTGGGTGAGGAATACACCACGGTCTTCATCCGGTAAGAATGCCGACGGTAGGCGAGTGAACAAAAACGCCAGCACGGCGACTAAGCCAAGATAAAGAACACCAACACGGATACTACGGCGTAGAATGCCATGCACACTGTCGCGGTATTTGATGGTGGCCTTTTGTAACGTGCGGTTAAACCAGCCTAATGGTCCCCAACCGCCATTCTCTTTCTTCTTCACAGGTTTGAGCAAGGTTGCACATAACGCCGGTGAGAAAATGATAGCGACCAGTACCGATAGACCCATTGATGTGATGATGGTCAATGAGAATTGACGATAAACCGCTCCCGTAGCGCCTGGGAAAAACGCCATCGGCGCAAACACTGCAGCCATGACGACACCGATCGCCACCAAGGCACCAGTGATTTGGCCCATTGATTTGATCGTTGCTTCTTTCGGGGAAAGGCCTTCCTCAGACATGAGTCGTTCGACGTTTTCGACCACAACGATAGCGTCATCAACTAAGAGACCTATCGATAGCACCATGCCGAACATGGTCAAGGTATTAATTGAGAAGCCCGCGATAGCCATAACGCCCATGGTACCTAAAATAACCACTGGAATCGCAAGGGTAGGGATGAGGGTTGCCCTTAAGTTCTGCAAGAATACAAACATCAGCACAAATACGAGAATAATGGCCTCAATTAGCACTCGAGCGACTTCACTGATTGAAATTTTAATAAATGGGGTCGTGTCATACGCGGTCACCATTTTCATTCCATCAGGGAAGTAGGGCTCTAGTTCATCAACCGTTTGTTTAACGGCTTCAGCAGTTGCCAACGCATTAGCCCCGGTTTGTAACTGGATCGCTAAGCCCGTCGCCGGCTTACCGTTATAGTTGGCTTGAATGGCATAATTTTCTGCGCCGAGTTCAACACGCGCCACATCTTTCAAACGCACTTGCGAGCCGTCAGGTAGCACTTTAAGCAATATGTTTTCAAACTGGTCAGGTTCAGACATTCGCGTCTGCGCAATGATCGTTGCGTTTAAGCGTTGTCCTTCCACAGCAGGGGCGCCACCTAATTGACCCGCGGCTACCTGAGCGTTTTGCGCACGAATCGCAGACTGTAATTCTGCGATAGTCATGTTGTAGTTAACTAACGCATCGGGTTTAACCCAAATACGCATTGCATAAGGCGCACCAAAGATTTGCACGTTACCCACACCCTCGGTCCGAGACACGGCATCTTGGACATTGGAGGCGAGGTAATCGCTCAGGTCTGTTTGTTCATAACGGTCATCTTCAGCCACCATGGCTAAAACCATCAAGAAAGAACTGCTGGATTTACTGACAGTAATACCTTGTTGCTGTACTTCTTGAGGCAGCTGCGGTGTGGCCTGCGAAAGCTTATTTTGCACTTGAACCTGTGCAATATCCGGGTCGGTACCCGAGGCAAAGGTTAAGCTTACCGTAGCACTACCGGCGTTACTCTGTGACGAGAAATACAGCAGGTTATCAACGCCTGTCATATTCTGCTCAATCACCTTAGTCACCGTGTTTGAGACGGTTTCGGCATTGGCGCCTGGGTAGTTGACCTGAATTTCTACTGCTGGTGGTGCAATGGTTGGATATTGCGCAATAGGGAGTTGGATCAACGAGATCGTCCCTGCGAGCATTACCAATATTGCAATCACCCAAGCAAATATGGGTCGATTAATAAAAAACTTGGCCATTATGTCATTCCCTTATTTGGAAGCTGGCTGTTGACCTTGTGACACAGTCACTTGTGCACCGGGTCTAATTTTCTGAAGGCCGGCGGTGACAATTCGGTCACCGGCGTTGAGCCCGTCGCTAATTAACCACTCGTTATCGATAGCACGTGCGGTGGTCACCATACGTTGCTCGACTTTATTTTCATCGTTAATCAGCATGACATAAGGACGGCCGCGCACGTCGCGTGTAACCGCCTCTTGTGGAATCAAAATAGCGTTGTTCAGTGTACCTTCACTGACTTTAGCGCGCACAAACATACCTGGATATAAATTATTTTCAGGGTTTGGGAATTCAGCGCGCAGCAAAATAGCGCCAGTGTCTTGGTCAACACTAACCTCAGAGAACAACAACTCACCTTGAGTTTGATAATCTAAACCGTTCAAACTCAGTGAGACAGGGGCATTACCATTTTTATTCGCCTCAATACGACCCGATTCGATCTCTGCCTTTAATTCAAGGAATTCGCGGCTTGATTGGTTAATATCCACGTATATTGGATCAAGCTGATTGATGGTCACCAATGGCGTGCTTTGTGAAGCGGTCAGTAAGGCACCTTCGGTAACGTTGGAACGTCCAACAATCCCGGTTATAGGCGCTTTAACTTTGGTGTATTCCAAGTTGATTTTGGCGCGTTTAAGCTGAGCTTCTGCTAGCGCAAGTGCGGCTTTGTTTTGTAAATATGTTGCTTCAGCCGAATCAAATTCATCTTGGCTCACAGCGTTGTCAGCAAGTAGCTCTTTTAAGCGTTTTTGACGCAGCTCTGATACTTTTAACGCAGCTTTAGCGCTTTCAAAGTCGGCCTGCGCGCTGGCTACCTCAGCCTGATAAATGGCCGGGTCGATTTGGTACAGTTGCTGACCTTTTTCGACTTTGGTGCCCTCGACAAACTTACGCTCAAGCAGCACGCCACTCACCTGCGGACGTACTTCGGCCACGCGATAGGCAGAGGTACGGCCGGGCAATTCATTTTGAATTTCGACAGACTGCGTCTTTATGGTTAACGCTTCAACCGGTACAGCTTGTTGTTGTCCACCTTGAGCAGCCGCTTGCTGCTCATCACTACACCCGTAAAGGGTAGCGGAGGTGAGGGCAACAGCGAGCACCGCTGCAATAGGAGTATTCCGCTTTTTCATGAACGACCTCTAGTCATAACTATTATCATTTAACGTTTTAATTATACATACATACTTGTATGTTTGTAAATTTAATATGCGACGGGTAGCACGATCTTGCCGATAGCTTTTCCCGATTCAAGCAGTTGGTGCGCTTGTTTCAGTGTGCTCGCTGACATAGCGTTTAGCCGCGTACCTTCGGTTGAGCGGATTTGACCACTATTAATAAGATCTGATATTTGATTCAAAATATCACGCTGTGCGCTGATATCTGCGGTTTCAAATAATGAACGGGTATACATAAACTCCCAATGCAAGCTGATGCTTTTCTGCTTAAGCAGTCGAATATCTAAAGCTTGGTCTGGGTCATCAATGATGCCGATGCGTCCTTGTGGAGCGATCACCTCGGTCGCCGTTTCAAAGTAGTCACCGCTGTGGGTCAACAGGGCAATATCGGTAGGTTGTGGCAAGCCTTCGAGCTGTTGTTTGATATCGCCATGATGATTAATCACATAATCGGCGCCGAGTTGTTTTACCCATGCTTGCGTTTCGTCTCGCGACGCAGTAGCAATCACGGTGACATCGGTTAACTGCTTGAGTAGCTGGATCATAATAGAACCGACGCCGCCAGCACCGCCAAATATAAGCACACACCGCTCGGCGTGAACTGATGGAACGTTCACTTGTAAACGGTCAAAACTGAGCTCCCAAGCGGTGAGTGAAGTTAACGGGAGTGCCGCCGCTGCAAGGTCATCGAGAGATTCTGGGGCGTGACCGACAATGCGGTAGTCAACGCAATGATACTCCGCATTACATCCTGGCTTGCTAATGTCACCAGCATAGAACACACGATCACCGATCTCGAAGCCACTTACGTGTTTCCCTTTATTTTCGACAATACCTACAGCGTCCCACCCAAGAACTTTATAATCATCGGCTTGTCCTATACGCATGCGGATCTTGGTATCCACGGGATTAACAGCGACGGCGGTTACTTTTATGAGTAGTTCGTTGTCACCCACACTTGGCTTAGGGAGCTCGATATCTACAAGCGCCTCTTGTTCGGTGATGGGGAGTGATTGTTTCACGCCAACGGCTTTCATCTGGTTTCTCCTTTTCGGGTGAGTGTGGTACACAATATGACTATACTACGTGGATTTTTCATTTTTGATTATTAACGAGAGAATAATGAATCATAAACTATTCGTTTTATTACTAACTTTAGTCCCCTTGTTGGCAACAGCCCAAGCGACTGATGCTGAATATAATGACAAAGAGGCACAACTGATCAAAACCATTGAGAACCTGCGCGCTCAGCGTGGTGTTGAGTTTAATTACCATCGCGAATCGAAAGTCGGTGATACAACTCGAGTCGAAGAGTATTTAGGAGCCAACGAAGACGGTTATCGTTGGCAGCTCGTCAGTGAAAATCAAAAAACGCCGAGCAAAGGGCGACTTGAAGAATATCGTGAAATGCGTGTCACCGAAGCAAAGGCGCGTGCAAAGGAAGAGGGGCCTAGCCAATCACTCGCCGATTTAATACAGGTTGATTCACTCGAGTTTATCGGCGAATCAGTTGAAAATGGTCAGTCCGTTTGGCAGTTTTCTTTCAAGCCTAAACTGGACGACTTTTCTGAATTCGCCGATGAAATCGAAGCGCGCATTACTTATCTACCAAAAACTGACTTACTGCAGCGCATTGCACTAAAAAATAAAAATGAATTTTCGCCTGCGACTTCAGTGACCGTTGAACATTTTTCAATGGAAATTGAATTTCAACGCTTTGCTGAAACATATACCGTGCCGATCAGCATGAAACAAAATGCGCAGGGGTCCTATTTATTCTTTAAAGACTTTCACGACCAAACGTCGCGCACGTATTCCGATTATTCGCTAGTGCCCAGCACAGACGAAAGCAGCGATGAAAACGAACTGAGTGCCGCTAATCCTTGCGGATCTTCAGATAACAAGGGCAGCCTAACCAGTTCGTGTTGAGCAAAAGTTTTATCAATCTCCTCAAGATACGCAGCTTCTTGAACGCGTCGTTTGGCAAGAAAAGCACCATCGGCGTCTTCAGGGAGCACGCGATTGACAAAAATACCACCGATAGGTAAGTGCTCAGCCCGCAATGCTTTCATTGCTCGTTCAGTTTCTTGTATCGGCAAGCGCTCTGGTGTCATCACAAATACGATTGCCGTGTGATTAGCGTCCTGTAGCACGCGTCGCGTGCGTTGAAACAAACGCTGGCGGTTCAATAGTTGCTCGCTGACCGCTTTACTACGCTCAGATAAACCATCGCTGGCATGTTGGTCAGGGTTGGCCATTGGGTTATGAACATCTTTGCCGGACTTTGGCGATAGATGCTTAAGCACACCCTCAAACTCCTCTGAGCGGTTCTGCGAACGCAACATACCTTGTGTCCACGCTGCCATGGCCTCGGGTAAAGTCAGTAAACGCAAGGTGTGACCGGTTGGCGCCGTATCAAAAATCAATAAATCATAGTCACGCTCAGACTGATCGATCAGCTTTGCAATACGCTCGAGTAAAGCGGCTTCTTGAGCCCCAGGGGATTGCTTCGATAAGCGCATTTGGCGCTCTACTTCAGGAAATAAATCCGGGTTGGTAAAGCGTTTCATTTGCTGCGTTACACGGTCAATGTGCGCACTGACTTCACGGTCGGGATCGATTTCAAGTGCCGTAACACGATCGCTAATGGGCGTGAATTTATCACCGACTTTAACGCCAAAAGCATCCGCCAAGCTGTGTGCAGGATCCGTTGAAACAACGAGTACATTTTTACCTTGCTGAGCTGCAAGGAGGGCAAGAGATGCAGAAACTGTGGTTTTTCCAACACCGCCTTTACCGCCGACCAAAACTACCTTACGGTCGAGAATCGACTTCATAAAGACACCTCAAAGTCGCAGGCTAACAGCACCGGAAATGATCGAGAGGCGAGTGTTCCATTCCCATGCGTTGATGCCAATCATGAAAGCGCTCCAGCATTAACGGCTGGAGCTCTAGAGTATAATAAGATGCGGGGTTAGGTACCCCCATCATTTCGGAGAAGACCAGCATCATGAACAAATCATCCTCATCGCGCTTGGCGCGCGCAATCGCAGATCGGTAGGGTGCGTTGTAAAACTCGTTGACTAACTCACCCGCACGACTAAACCATTGTTGAATCGATTTTATATTCATGTTGCGCATGGTCTTACTCCTCAAAGTCTATAATTAAGACTTTTGTTCTTTCTTAAGGTTCGACAGGGCCGATGTGGCTTCGAGTGCGATCCAAACGGCGGCAACGAGTACCACAATATCTAAACCGAACAAGAACCAGTTCTCTTCCATGTAGAAACCTTTTAACTGAATAAACAGCGCAAACACTGTCATGATCAGCAAGAAAATCAACGGCAATAACGTCACATACATTGGACGGCCTAGGCGTACCAACATGACTGTGATAACCATTAAGGTCAAGCCTGCAAGTAATTGGTTAGTGGTACCAAACAGCGGCCAAATCGCTAAGCCACCTGAACCATCTGAACCTGCACCAAAGGCAAGCGCGACACATGAGATAACCGCGAGTAACGTAGCGGGTAGCGCCTTTTGCATCCAAGAGATGTTGTAGATATTCCCCCATTCTTGGAAAATATAACGCTGTAGACGCAAGCCAGTATCCATGGTGGTGCCAGCAAACAGGACCGCCATCACCGTTAGTAACGTTTCTGCGATTTCGTTATCAAGCCCCACACCTTGGCTGATAATATTCGCGCCACCTTCAACGAACGCAGCGACGCCACCTTGGCCAAATGAGCTATATACTGCTTCCCAGTCAGCAAGCGTTGCAAAGCCAGCGCACGCAGCGATAATCGTAGCGAGCGAAAGCGAACCTTCGCCAATCGCACCAAAGTAACCCACAAAACGCAAATCGGTTTCTTTATCAAGCTGCTTGGACGTTGTACCTGACGCCACCAAACCGTGGAAACCTGAGATAGCGCCACAAGCAATGGTAACAAACAATAACGGCAGCATTGATGGTGTGTCTTCCGGCAAGTTGGTGTTAAATGCCGGCGCTGTCATGTCTGGGCCTAATAATAGCACCGCTGTATAGAGCAGAATCAAGCCAATAAACAATTGCAGACCGTTGATATAGTCACGCGGTTGTAACAGCATCCAAACGGGAAGCAACGAGGCGATTGCGGCATAACCGAATAAAATTAGAACCCAGCTGGCATTGTCTGTCAGACCACCTACCGTTTCCGGCAATGATAATGGCGCGGAAGGACCCGCCCAAATCAGTAAATAGAGTGCAACAACGCCTAAAATTGAGACGGTACCGAGCCCCATCCATTTACGGAAAATAATCTGACCAATGATTAAGGCAACGAAAATAGCGCCCCAAACAGGAATGACAGAACTTGGAAATTTAACCAAGAGGCCAGAGATCGCCGTGGCAAACACCGCGTTGACCATGAGCAGCACAAGGAAGATAACGATCATGAACAGCGTCTGTGCGCGCTTGCTGACCACATCACCTGTTAAGTTACCCATTGATTTAGCTTTGTTTCGGTTACTTGCCCAAATCGCACCTGCGTCGTGTACGCCTGCGAAGAAAATAGTACCGAAAATAACCCATAGAAATGCAGGTACCCAACCCCAAATAACTGCAATGGCAGGACCGATAATCGGTGCTGCGCCAGCTACTGAAGTAAAATGGTGACCCCAAAGTACGTACTTGTTGGTCGGAACGAAGTCCACACCGTCTTCAAATTCATGAGCAGGTGTTTTGAAATTTGGGTCTAGCTTGTAGATCTTCTCGGCTACGAATTTTGAATAAAATACGTAGCCCAAGAACATCGCAGCTAGACCCAATAGCATCACGAATATTGCATTCATGGATGAAGCCTCTTGTTGTGGTTGATTTTGAGTTTCGCTACCCATTGTAGCGCAAATTCAACCCCAACAGGCATGCGACTAACGTCTAATAGACGTCATATTAGTTATCGACGCCGTTTCCCAAGCAGTCCCATGATAATAGAAATAGCGAAAAGAATAATGAAGATGTAAAAGATAATCTTCGCGATTTCAGCGGCCGCACCGGCAATACCACCAAATCCAAACACCGCTGCCACGACGGCAATGACCAGAAAAATCAGAACCCAACGTAACATAATGTCTCCTTATTTTATTAAAGGTTCACTATTACGTTAGTCGTAAATCAGGCCAATGGATCAAGTAAATAGAAAAAAAGCCGTCATATTTTTCATATGACGGCTTATAGTTGGCGCTTTAAAACCTAAGTAATTAGTGAGCGGCAGCTGCCTCATCGGCGGCCGCTTTGTCCTTCACTGGATCAGCATAGGTCTCAATAGCCGGAGCTAGATAAATCGCGTTACTCAGTAGCTTGGCCGTGCCCCAGAAAAACGCACGGAAATTAACGTTGTCGGCAAAGCCTATGACACGGCCTTCACCGAAGCGGTGGGCGGCAATATTCGTTTTACCGGCTAACACCGCTTGGTTACGCTTGTCCGCATAACCACTCAGTAGCGGCTGGTCACTGTAATGAGCGACACTGACAAACGGACTTTGTGGAGACTCCATTGCATTCAACTCGTCCTTAAACACGGGCATGCTGCGATTAGGGAAGCCAAACATTAATGGGTTTTGCGGATCAATGTCCATCTGGAAAATAGCGCCTGCGATACGGCGTTGTGCATAGTAACTATCGCGGTCTTTATAAGTAAGGCCTGCGGTTGAAAACGCATCACTAAACGCCTTGTCTTCAACAAACTGAGTATAGAGTAAGCCATTGCGACTCATCCATTCAGCGCCACCTTGTTGGCCAATTAATACACCGCCTTGACGCACCCAGTCAGTTAATCGCGCTATTTCGCCTTCAGAAAGGGTGTAGTAGCTACCATCCACCAAAATGATGTGGCTGTAGCGGTTCAAGTCAACGCGACTGATACGGTCGGTATCGACCATCGATAATGGAAGACCGACGTGGCGATCGAGGTAATACCATGCTTCACCCGCTTCATAAAGGTTCACACCATCGCCCGTTAGCATCATTACGCTCGGTTCTTTTACCGGTTGAATATTGCGACTACCTAAATCAATACCTTTCGGCGTGAGACCGGTTTTTACCGAGTAAACGGTAACATTTTGTTGCTCAGCGATATTTTTAACCGCCGCGACTACATTTGACCAATTTTGATTTTGGTAAGCGCGAGTGACGACCACCGAGCCGGCCGATAAGTTAGCCGTTTGACCATTCGTTGTTGGTAAATGCAAAGGCTTAAAGCTTTGACGGGCGTGAACATCTTGTTCTAACAATGCTTGCAGCATCGCAGGTGCTTTATAGTCATGCCAATCAAATGCAAGCGCATAGGCGTTGGCATTAATGGATACAGCATTACGCTGTGGGGCGTTCCACGCAGTATCATCCAGATTAATACGTCCACGATAGGTGCTGAACTGCACGTTAAATGCCATGGGTAGGGTCCAGCCAGATACGTCATAAAACGTATTGTCTGGGAAGTCTTTTCGAGTGCTGAAGATGGCTTGAATCAGACCGTATTGCGCTTGCTCGGCAGGGATGAAGTAACTCAAGCCTGCTTTAAACTGCTTGTTGTTAGTTTCAACATCACGTTCTACACGATAACCGTCGATACCATGTTGTTTAAGCAATTCAACGAGTCCGCTAAGACGGTTTACATCGCTTGCTCCGATTAAGTAGCCATCAAAATTAGCGTCATCACCCGCTTCCATCGCGTCGTCATAAACACGTTCTTGGAAATCGATAAAACGTTTTTTGTTCGCATGAGCGCCATAGAGCGTGCTCAGCGATGTGATGAACTGATTACGAATGGTAAACGGGAAGCTGACTTCACCATTGACTGAATCTTGCAGGTGACCGCGACTCGATGCTTGTTCGAATAACACACCGACGGCACCCTGAATATCCGGATAGGTCGAACCTTTACCGTAGTAGAAGTCATCGAAGGATTCCTCGGTGTAGTAAAGGTTACCAAGATTATCTAACGAGTCGGCATGGGCAGCCGCCAAAATCTCAGTAAGACGCACGTTCTCATCCGGTGTTAACGGATTCTTGCGCGAAGGGATACCTGGTTGAAAGAAAAATGTGCTGTTCGTACCCATTTCGTGAAAGTCAGTCAGAACGTTGGGTTTCCATTTCTGGAAGTTGGCGATACGTGCCCGTGACTCTGGATGTTGTAGCAATAACCAGTCGCGATTGAGATCGAACCAATAGTGGTTTACACGACCACGGACAAATGGCTGGACGTGTTCACGAGACTGCGGATCGGCAACGAGATTTTTGCTGCGATGTTGGTTTGCCCATTGCGCAAAACGCGCCAGCCCGTCGGGGTTGAGCGATGGATCCAGCAGTACGACAGTGTCTTGTAATGCCTTATCGAGCGCTGGGTTTTGAGCCGCAGCTAAATAATAAGCAAACAGCAGAGCAGCATTTGAGCCACTGGACTCATCACCGTGAATGCTGTAGCCCATATAGAGAACTAACGGCGTATCGTCGTCCGCCTCACGATTAGGATCGGCGGCCGCTAAATGCTTTTCCCGCACCGCATCGATGTTTTTTTGATTGTCGGGCGATGTGATGGTTAACAGCAACAAGGGACGCTGTTCATGAGTACGTCCAGTTTCTTCAATAGTGATGCGATCAGATGACTCTGCCAACTGATACATATATTGTACGATTTGATCATGGCGCACATGCCATTCACCCACTTGATAGCCTAGTGCCTCTTCAGGGGTCGGAACCGATGGGTTGTATTGCACATCTTGAGGAAGGTAGTAATCCAACTTAACTGGGTCGGTTTGCGCCACACTCACAGCAGAGCTGAGTAATGCGACACCCGCCAAGCAAGTCGTCAGTGCTTTTTTCAGCATTTGTTATACTCCTAGTTGTTATTGTTAGTAACAGACTAGCAGAAAACCATAGCGCGTTGGATGAGTTTCGTTTAACGGCAAATCAAATGCTACTAACGACATACCACTAGGGTTTTACCTGTCGAGCGATGGGCTGCTGCAACGATATCCAAGTGTCTGTCGCTTGTACCTCTTTAATTACTTGAATACGGTTGATTAAGATGTCTTGCAAATCCTCAATCGATCGCGTCATTAATTTAGCGAAGATATTGTAATGCCCCGTGGTGTAGTGTGCTTCGGTTATCGCTTCAACGTGAGTAAGCTTGTCAATCGCTATGGGATAGTCGCCGGCAGTGGTTAACGTGATACCGATAAAACAGCAGACGTCGTAACCAAGCTTCTTCGTATCGACGATAAGACGCGTGCCCGTAATTAATCCTAACTTACGCATTTTTTCAACCCGGACATGGACTGTCGCGGTACTGACCTTTTGCTGAGCGGCCATGGTTGCGTAGGAAACACGCGCATCATTTAACAGCGTTTCTAAGATAAATTTATCGAGATTGTCTAATTTATAGTTTTTCATGAAATATAAGGTAATTATTTAAAATATTTTTAAATTAATAATGAAAATATAAGATATCATTTTTAAAGTTTCAATAAATAGTTAAACACTGTTGAATAGCTTGCCTAAAGCATGCTTTTCTTACTTAACAGGCATAAATCAGTTATCTGTTTAGGAGCACGTTATGTGGGAAGGCTATTTTAAAAAGCAACAACAAATTGAATTCATCAAGCGCGAGTTTCTCTCGCATCTCTGTCAGCAAATGGAGTTAGTGAAATGCGAGGGGCCTTTGCTGACCGAACAGGGGACCGGGTTGCAGGATGATCTTTCTGGTACTGAGCGACCTGTATCGGTGAAGGTGTCTGCGTTGCCTGAGAAGCAATATCAGGTCGTCCACTCATTAGCGAAGTGGAAGCGCCAAGTACTTGCTGACTACGCTGCACCGGTTGGGCAAGGGATTGTGGTAAATATGACAGCATTGCGTCCTGATGAAGAAAAGTTAGATGCAACCCACTCGGTATTCGTTGATCAGTGGGATTGGGAGAAAGTCATCGCCGAAAAGCAGCGCAGTGTTGAGTTCTTAAAACAGCAAGTCGAAAAGATTTATACCGCACTGAGAGCGACTGAAACACGATTCCGCGCGATTTACGGCGGGTTGTCGATACTGCCGAAGCACATTGTCTTTATTAGCAGTGAAACACTCCGTGCTGAGTATCCGGAGTTAACCGCAAAACAACGAGAGGATAAAATCGCAGAGAAGTATGGTGCGGTATTTATTCATGGCATCGGCGCGACCCTGGGCGATGGCAATAAACACGATGAACGCGCACCGGATTATGACGACTGGAGCACCCAGTGCGAACATTACGGTACTGGGCTAAATGGTGACCTCTTAGTTTGGAGTCCCAAATTAAAACAGGCGATAGAACTGAGCTCAATGGGCATTCGGGTGGATGCTAAAGCACTTAAACGTCAGCTTGAACTGACCGAGCAAACACATCGATTAGCATTGCCGTGGCACCAGCGGTTGGTTGCTGGCGACCTGCCTTTCACCATCGGTGGCGGCATCGGACAGTCACGCGTGGTAATGCTGTTGTTACAGGCAGAGCATATCGCACAAGTACAATGCAGCGTCTGGCAGCCAGGCATCCAAGAGGCACTCTGATACGTATCTGGGTGTTAGACTCAAGCGGAGTAGTATGATGAAGATAGCACTCAGTGAAGCGGATATATCGCGCGTCATTGAAATGGCGTGGGAAGACCGCACGCCATTTGAAGCGATTGAAGAAATATACGGTCTTAACGAATCTCAAGTGATTAAGTTAATGCGTAAGCATCTGAAGCGAACGGCATTTAAAAACTGGCGAGCGAGAGTGTCGGGAAGGACTACTAAACACCGAAAAATTCGCGGGTTCGATTATGGACGAGGTTATTGCCCCACGCAGTACAAGCAGTGATGGCCGTGATAGAATACTGGCATGCGCGAATATTTTAGAAATGGTCCGGCCCATCGAGGCGGAGCGGATGTCAGCTTTGCCGATATCGTAAAATTGTTTGGGTTCAATTCCGTGCGAATTGGACGTTGGGTAACTGCGCAAGAACAGCAAGCCGCGGCCAATTTATTTTTCGATGCCCTGTGTGACTTACAGATGATACTGGGCGTTAATGAATCGGTGATATCGCTACGGGGAAGTTTGTCGATCAACTATGGAATCGGTGGTCGTCTCGGTGCAAGTGCACATTATATTCCCTCACGACGCCTTTTGGCTTTGGCCAAAAATGCTGGGGGAGGTAGTTTAGCGCACGAGTGGTTTCATGCCTTCGACCACTATATTGCATCACACCTATTCAGCTCATCCACTCGACCGGGTCGGTTTGCTAGTAAAGCATGGTTGCTCAATGAATCTGTGCGCGCCCACACCTTAAATGAGCGACTCGTATTAGGATTTCAGCGATTATTTTTATCAGCGGATGGTCAGGCAGCTAGTTCACTGATGAAGCGCTGCATTGCGTTTGATAAAGCTCAAGGAAGCTATTACTTTTCGATGCCTGAAGAGGTCGCTGCACGGTGTTTTGAACGCATTGTTCAGCAGCAGTCGTTGAAGAATCATTTTCTCGTGGCTGGCACCCTGAAAAGTAAAACCGCTGAGCTCGGGCTTTACCCAAAGCAAGATGAAGCCAATGCAGTCGCCGAGTGTTGGCTAGATTACTTTCAGGCACTGGGACGGGCACTTGAACAGTCGCGCTAGTTTCGCGCCGCTATCGACGATAAGCTAATTATGCTACCCTGTGCAACCCATTGAGATGCTACCAAAAGCGAGGCAGTACGGTGCGTATTTTAATTCGTTATTTTTTCAGGTTGGTGCGTTTAATCCTCACACCCTTTATGTTGATAATGGAAAAATTAACAACGCCGAAAGGTATTGAACGTGACCGGGGTGCGCAAGCGCGTGTTGAACAAGAATGTAACCAGTTAAGTTTGTATCAATTCAAAACTTGTCCATTCTGTATCAAGGTTCGAAAAGAAATGGCACGGTTAAACTTACCTATTGAGCTACGCGATGCCCAGCATAACGAAAACCACCGCGCCGAACTCAGTGAGCAGGGTGGTCGAGTGAAAGTGCCGTGCTTACGCATTACTCAAGAGGGCGGTAAAGCGCAGTGGATGTACGAATCCGACGATATTATCCACTATTTGCGAGCGCGTTTTGAACACGCTTAATCGTCTCGCCATTCGCTGTAACGTTGCTTTTTAGCTAGACTTCGTTCGACAACAAGCATTGTTCCTGCGGTCAACATCACGATAATACTGACAGTGTACAGTTTCGGATGTTGACTCAGGAATGTTTGTGATTCGCTGAATAGGGTGTTAAGCCAGTCAGCGACAACAATAATGGCACTGATGAGTGCGATACTTACTCCACTGTAGATACTTGCTGCCCAAATTTTACGGCCTCGCATACGTGTGTGATGTGCCACACTCATTGTATTCCAGTCTGATGATTTCATAAGGCCTCCAGCAGAACGCCACTTTCTATTGCGAATATCAAAATTATAGTTCGACTCACTCGAAGTCACTTGTGACATTCGTTAGATACGCTATACCAAATTGGAATATTTGGTGTCGTGTTTTGAGTAAAATTTCTATTAACAATTTCTACGAACAAGATCGTATTTAGGATTGAATATTTTTTATGAACTTGTCCAATGCAGCGCGATGCCTTGCTCTCGATTAATACGTACAAAAGCGTTTTGTTGATAGCGTTGATTAAGCGGATAAGCCGAAGCGAGTGGCAAGTCTTTAATAGCAACACCATGTTCTACCGGCCAGTCGCATTGAGGGGCGAGTGCTGAAGTCGGAAAAAAGTGGATGCCAAGATGACGCAATTGCTGCGTCAGTTGATAGTGTTGCTGATTGAATGTAACGCGATCACAGCGTTGACTACCTGGATTATCAACCGTAATGATTGTCAATGAATGACAATGCGCGGCGTTTAATACACGCTCAGCATATGCTTGCGCGTGCAATGTCGAGAGCGTAAATCGGCGTCCCATGATATCAAGCCGATACAGGGCTGCTTCATAGGCAGCATCGAGAGAACCTGTGTTAACCAACGGTGAAACTATCCTTAACCCACTGGTGTGCCGTATCAAAATTACCGACCAAGGTACCTAAATTACGCCCTGACCGATGTAACAGGTTATCACAGACCAGGCGGCTGCGCTCCGGCTGCATATGCTGGATAGCGAGTGCAGCCTGCGTTAACAGCGCAATTTCATCAACTAGACGACGCGCATTAAACGGCGATGGCGGGTACTTATCAAGTTCTTGCTGTAAACGTTCAACAGCTGCGTCATAGCGATTGTATTGACCACGGCTACGCGCAATAAAATCAAACCACGTTGTCAGCAGTTCGGAATCTTTTTCGCAGGCACGCAGCACGTCTAAACATTGGATGTTACCAGAACCCTCCCAAATCGCATTAATCGGCGCTTCTCGGTAGAGTCGTGGCATAGGTGTATTTTCCATTACCCCCATGCCGCCTATTACTTCCATTGCCTCGTAGGTTACCTGAGGCGCGCGTTTACATATCCAATATTTTCCGACAGGAACGAGCAAGCGTGCTAAGCGCTTGGCGTTGGTGTCGCTGCTATCGAGCCACTGAGCAACCGTAAGCGTCCAAAGTAGCGCACAATCACTTTCGATAGCCATATCGCATAGGAGATTAACCATTAATGGTTGCTCAATGAGTCGTGCTCCAAATGCGCTTCGGTAATGACAATGATGCAGCGCTTGCACAAGCGATTGCCGTAGCAGGGCAGACGAGCCTATCATGCAGTCAAACCGTGTCATTGCGACCATATCAATAATGGTGCGTACACCTTTACCTTCGGCTCCAAGCAAACGCCCTTCAACATCAACTAATTCGACTTCGCATGAAGCGTTCGATTGATTGCCCATCTTTTGCTTGAGCTGCTGAATATGTATTCCATTGCGGGTCCCGTCTTCACGCCAACGAGGCACCGAAAAGCAGCCGAGCCCGTGCTTAGTTTGTGCGAGCATCAAAAACAAGTCGCTCATGGGCGCCGATAAGAACCACTTGTGGCCGTTCAATAAGTAGACTTCACCTTCACCTGCTGCACCCTGTGGTGTCGCTTGAGTGGTATTACTACGCACGTCCGAGCCACCTTGTTTCTCCGTCATCCCCATACCCACAGTCAAAGCCGACTTCTCATAAAACGGAATGTCGCGTCGATCGTAAAGTGGTTGCAAAAGTTGTTCACGCAATTGCGGATATAAAGGACTTTGTTGAAGTACAGGAATGGCGGCAAACGTCATGGTAATAGGACATCCATGACCCGCCTCAAGTTGGCTATTCAAATAATAACGAATCGTTCGTTCAACGTGAGAATAAGGAGCCGATAATCGCCAAACACCGTTATGAAGCTTTTGTTCCGCCGCAATCTGCATCAGTTCATGATAACTGCCGTGGTAAGCTATGTGATTGATTCGCTCGCCATAACGGTCATGGGTAAATAATTCGGGTGGATAATGATTGGCTGCATAACAACGTTCAATGTGTTGAGCACTGCCGAGTAGTGCCCCTAATTTAACCCGTTCGTCTTGTTCAGTAGCCGCTGCAAAGTGGTAAGCGCATCGCTGCAAAAAGCAATCACTTTGATACACATTATAATCGACAAGATGAGGTGGTTGATTCAGTGGCATAGTATGGATATCTAAAGGTTAATGCCTATTATTGAACTCGGGTCGTGGGCGATCAGCGCCGAGCCAAAGATCTAAAGACTGGCGAAAATCTGAGTCGCTTTTCACTTGTTCAATAACGCGGTTCATATTGTTAATTGCATGCTGTCCCCACTGGTTATTACTGCAACCGACAGCACCAAGTATTACTGAGTCGCTGTTTTCTTTGATCGGAATAAATACGAGCGGTTCAAAATCTGGGTTTGTTTGACCTTCCGTGCGTTGGAAGTAGGTCATCAGCATCTTATAATCGAGCGTGTAATCAATTCGACCCGTGGCAATCATCGCCATTAAGTTCATGTGCGCACCTTCACCCGATACCTCTTGGAAGTGGTCGGACGGTATTAAGTAATCTTCAACGATAGGCTGTAATTCACCATAACGACGTTCAATGGGTTGTGCGAAACGGTAATTGCTTTGCGCCAAGGCAGTAAATGACAACGGCTCACCGAATGCTTTAATTAACTGTTGAGCATTTGACGCGGTCGTGATCACGCCGTGCGGCGGGTACGCATGTGTTACATCCGAGAAAATAAAGTCTTTGTTGTAATCACTGCCTTTAATTAAGCATGGAAAGCACAAGTGTTGGTTTTTTCGCATTAACATGGTGATGCGGCGTGAGGGCAATTTGCGCGTGCTTTGAGAAAGCGCCGGTAATTCGCGTTCAAAGGTGTCAACTAATGTATCGCAAAAGCCCTCGTGCTCGTATTCGCCTTGCCAAATATGGAAGGGGGGAGATACATTAACGCCCCAAATAATATCATCATGCTGGTCGGCAAACGCCCATGACGAGGCACACAACATAAACAGAATTGAAGACACTTTTAGCTTAGTACCCATCATAAATTGGTTCTCTACATGTTAGAGTCATATCTATCGTTGATTTTTTCTAACAAAAAATCAATATATTTTTAAATGTAAGTTATAGGGGCGAAAATGACAAAGATCGTTTTCAATCACGGCAAAGAAAGTGGCCCTTGGGGGCATAAAATCGAGGCGCTCGCGAAGGTTGCAAAAAGTCGAAACTTTGCGGTAGACAGCATTGACTACCAAGATCAACTGGACCCAGATGAACGTGCGGACCGCTTGACTCAATATCTAAATGAGGATGAGGGGGAGCAGGTTATTTTAGTTGGCTCGAGTATGGGCGGATACGTTGCATTGGCGAATAGTCAGCATCGCAAAGTCAGAGGGTGCTTTTTGATGGCTCCAGCGCTCTATATGGGTGGTAAAGTCGACTTTGATACGGTGCGCCCAACCGGACCTGTCACTGTGGTTCATGGTTGGCAAGACGATATTGTTAAGTGGCAAAACAGTGTTAAGTTTTGTCAGCGCATTGCCGCGGAGTTGCATCTAATTGACGATGATCATCGACTCATCAACCGCCTTGATGTCGTCGTGCGCGACTTTGAGCTGTTTTTGGAGCGCATGGCATGACCGATTTTGTACTCGATACTCGTTTAGCTAACGATTCGATTTTGCTGGCGCGAGGGCCATTATCACAACTGCGCCTAATGAAAGCAGCCGACTGTGTTTGGTTTTTACTGGTGCCCGAGCAAAACGATGTGAGCGAAATTACCCAGTTATCAGAGAGTGAGCAGTTTAACCTGTGGAAAGAAAGCCAAGCGTTGAGCGAGTGGTTGTTACGACAGTACCCGGAATGTAAATTAAATATCGCTGCGATAGGGAATGTCGTTAGCCAGCTGCACGTCCATCATGTTGTTCGTTTTCCTACGGATCCGTTTTGGCCTGCACCCATATGGGGTCAAAAAATGAGTCGTTTTCACTCGGAAGAGCAGGTTGAGGCGATACGTTCAGGCTTGAGCGACTGTTCTAAATTTATTTTGGTTTAAGGTGATCGATAATATCGGCAAAACCGTTAGATAAGTCATGAAAAAACACTCTGCACTGTTACATATGAAGCAAGCAACCGAAAACGCTCACCGAGCGGCGGAGCGGACGGGGCTAATGCAGCCTTTAATGCGCGTTGATGTGAGCGTGGATGATTATTTGCATGCGCTCAATGGCCTCTATCACTGGTTAGATCAATATGAGGTGTGTTTGCAAACCTGGTTACCAAAGCAGGTTGAGCGGTCGGGGGATTATCACTATCAGCCCCGCACGAGCCATATTGTCAGTGATATTCATGCGTTAGGGGGATTTACACCGCCGCCGCAGATACACCATGAGCAAGCTTTATCGGTTTACCAAGCGCTCGGATATGCCTATGTCATCGAAGGTAGCACACAGGGTGGACGTATACTTAAGCAGAGACTGGAACATGTCTTGCAGCTTGATGACAAAGCGACAAATTACTTTGGTTTTTATCAGCAGGGTAATTGGCAACGATTCATTCGTGCGTTCGAGCGTCTGTCACTTACTGATGCACAACTGCAGGAAATGACAAACGCTGCTCTCAGCGCATTTCGCTCGTTCACAGAAGTTGCGGAGCAAGTCGCGCAACGTGTCAGCTCAAGAGTAGCTCATTAATTATCTAGGTGGTGTTCGTGCCCGACAGTAACTCGGTTTCATATCAACAGGCCATGGAAAACTGTGCCAAAGAGCCCGTGCATGCACCACAGTGCGTGCAGGCTATTGGTTGCTTGCTCGCTATCGATATAAAAGGCGATCACATTGTTGCGGTAAGCGAGAACAGTGAAGCAATATTGCGTCGTTCTGTTGATGATTTAATGGCAAAGCGCTTGGATGAGTGCATGTCGGATGATTTCGTCAGTCAGTTCAACGACGCAAGACAACGATTAAAGAATGGTTCAGAGCACGAGATTGTGGCATGGTCAGACGGTCAACATGACTTTTTTTCCCGAGTTTACTTTAGTCAATCTTGGTTGGTGATTGAGACTGAGCCTGATAGTGCAACGTCGGATTTGAAGCGTTCATGTTACTTTGATAGAGCACTACTCGATATTTCAAACGCTAAAAGCGTCGAGCAAACGATGCAAAAGCTGTGTCATGCCATTGCCGAACTAAGCGGCTATGAACGCGTTCTGGTATACAAATTTGATGGTGACTGGAACGGTCGAGTGGTCTGCGAGCACACCACGTGTGAGGATATTGAAAAGTACATTGGGCTGAGTTTTCCGGCGAGCGATATTCCAAGCCAAGTGCGTGAACTGTATCGGGTTAATCCGATTCGTTATATCGCTGATGTAGACACCGAGGATGCGATGATCCGTTACGCTGAGTCACTCTCACCAACGCGGCTCGACTTGTCGCTAGGAACACTCCGTGGCAAATCGCCCATTCATACAGAGTATATGAAAAATATGGGATTACAGCGCTCAATGTCGGTCGCTGTGTTTGATCAGAGCCAGCTTTGGGGGTTGGTTTCCTGTCATGGCGTGTCAGCGCAGCAATTGTCGTATTCGACTCGACTCAACATTCATTCGTTAGTAAAACTGGCCGAGCAGCGTTTGATGCTCCATAAACAATTTGAAGCCGACCGTTTCTTTGATCGCGTTGAAGAAAGTCGCAAAGCGCTTCTTGATCGTAAACGCGAAATCAAATCGCCGCAGCATCTTTTAGAAGACGAGGGTGACTATTGGTTGAAACTGTTTGAAGCCACTGCGGTGGCGTTGATAACGACTCAAACTCATCGCGTGGTCGGCGACGAAATTGATGTATCAACGCTACAAAAAGTTAGGGTCTGGCTGAACGAGAACCATGGTGTTACTGGGCTGTTTACCGAACGCGACTGTCGCTTATCTGAACTGAGGCAAGCGATTCCTGAGCTTCCTTATTGCGGTGTGCTTGCGGTTTCAATGCCCGTTGATAAACGTAACCAAGGTTGGTTGGTATTTTTCCGCCAACAAGAAACCGAAGTATTTCGTTGGGCGGGTAGTCTAGAAAAAGGGGATGTACGTGAGTACCAAGGGCGGCAAGTACTTTCGCCGCGAAACTCGTTCAAGCAATGGCAGCAAGACGTGGATGGCTATGCACCTGTATGGACAGAGATTCAGGTGGAAGCGGCTAAAACGCTCGCAGAAGATCTCGCCATCGGAGCGTCTGCTTTCCAAATTGAAAAGTTGAATCAAGAACTAACGGAAGCGAATGAGCGTCTGGAGCATCTGGTGCACACCGATGCGCTCACGCAAGTTTGGAACCGTTATCATATGGAACAAACTTTAGAAGAAGAAGTAAAACGGTGTGAGCGTCATGGTAGAGACCTTTCCGTTATTCTATTAGACATCGATCACTTTAAACGTGTTAATGACGACTACGGTCATGATGTGGGTGATCATGTACTTAAACTTATCAGTGAGGCGCTGGACAAGTGGTTACGCAGTAGCGATGTGTTTGGCCGTTGGGGCGGCGAAGAGTTTTTAATCATAGCCCCAGAAACTGATCTTGAAAGTGCGGGTCAACTGGCTGAGCGATTACGACGGCGATTAGCGAATCTACAATTTGACAAAGTTGGTCAAGTCACGGCAAGCTTTGGCGTAGCCCAACTGTCGCGTGCTGAAAGTCGTAACAGTTTGGTTAAACGCGCTGACAACGCGTTATACCAAGTCAAAGAGTCTGGACGGAACAGTGTGGAGGTCTCGCCAGGCAAATAATAAAAGGAATAAAACATGTGGCCTCAACTTGAGTGGTCAACCCGTTCTGAGCTTTTAAACCTTGCCGAACAGGCAGGGGGGATTATCGCTCAATTTGAATCGGTTGAGGTCGACAGTGTAACGGCTCAAACGTGGCTTAACGAAAAGCAGACAGCCAGTATTGAATGTGAAAACCTAAATGCTCATCGTATTAATCTCTCGGCACTTTATGACCATATCGAGCACTGGGACCCGCTAAACGAACAAGCATTAAAAAAAGCACATCGGCAGTTGATGTTGAACTTGAGCATGCGTGCAGGTCAGTACCGCGGTACTTCAGTCGCTATTTATCATCACGGCCGTAATATTTATGCTTCACCACCCGCCACGGGTATCGCACGAACACTCAGCGAATTATTTACCGAACTCAACGCCGATCATTGTCATCCCCTGTATCGCGCTGCACTGTTTTTTAATGTCTTTGAAAGTTGGCAACCGTTTGCCGAAGCGAATGGTTGTATCACACGATTTTGGCTCACCCTATTGATGCGTTCTTGGCACCCACTTTTTCAATGGCTCAATATTGAGCAAAGTTGGCTAGCATCAATCGACGAACTGGCAGAAGCGCGACAAACCGAACGTAATGAGCGAGCCGAAGCGTATATCCTGTGGCTGACTGGAGTTCTCCGAACGAGCTTGAATGAACTCACGCAAAAGCTGGCTATCTGCAGTGAGCAAACAGTGGATGAAGTGCAAAAAAGTTCGGATAAGTTTTCGGATGTATGTTCGGTAAAAGGTTCGGAAAAATGGCCGACAGCCCGCAAAGTACTGTTTTTAGTCAATAAAGAACGGGGGATTAGCGCGCAACGTATTGCCGAACTGTTGGGTTTGAGTTCGAGAGCTGTAGAGAAGCAATTTGCCCGACTCAAACAACAAGGTAAGCTCGAACGCGTGGGTAGTCCACGAGGCGGTTATTGGCGCGTTATGGTTTCTCCGTCGCAACAGTTATCGTTACCGGAATGCTAAACTGCTGACGTATTTTTTCAGCCAAGGTATGTTGTGCTGGCGCAGAACCGTGTACCAAGCGAACGGCTTGGACGGGAAATTCAGCATTGCCAATAAAAGCGAGTAATTCGTCCTGATCAGCATGGGCGGAGTAACCGGTTAGCGAATATACCTGAGCATTTACTTTTCTTTTTTGCTGGTTAATCGTCACTACATCACCCGTAGCCGCTCGTTGAATCTGCTCACCCAGCGTCCCTTTCGCTTGGTAACCAACAAACAATATATCCGTGCGAGGATCTTCTATCAACGCATCAAGATAGTTAATAATGCGTCCTCCGGTACACATCCCTGAGCCTGCAATCACAATGACCGGCTCAGCCGTCGATTTGAGACGGTTAACCAAAGCGAGGTGCAAGCTATGCTCATCCACTGGGTGTGCGTGGCTAAAGTCTAACGGATGTCGTCCATGAGCTTGGCGAGACCGGCTGGTTGCATCCCATAGGGCTTCATGGTGCTGGTAGATGTCAGTTACTTTGTTCGCCATTGGCGAATCGATGACAATCTCGGGAAAATCGGTGTCCTTTGAAGACGCGTGTTGGTGCCAAATTTGTTCAAACTCATAGAGCAGCTCTTGCGTGCGGCCAATGCTAAATGCAGGAATTAAAATGGCGCCGCCATCGACAACAGCACGTTTTATAATCGACTCGAGTTGTTGTGCTCGATGACTGCGGTCACCATGCGACCGATCCCCATAAGTGCTCTCTAAAACAAGTAAATCAGCGCGTTTAAGCGGTGTTGGATCGTTGATTAGCGGTGAGTTACGGCAGCCTAAGTCGCCGGAAAAGACAACACGTTTATGCAACGGCTTAATATCAAAACAGAGATAAGACGAACCCAGTATGTGTCCTGCCTCTTCGAACGTGATGCTAAGTGAGGGTAGAACATCCACCGTTTGACCATATTCACAAACAACCACATGCCGCGCGAGCAATGTGTTAAATGCCGCGAGTGCGCTTTCGTCGCGGATACCTGCGAGTTGCAGAGAGTCGCCCAGTACCAATTGCATTAATGCAAGTGTGGCTGCCGTACAGTAAATCGGGCCACGATAACCCAGCGCGAGCAACTGCGGTAACCGGCCGACATGATCGAGGTGTGCATGAGTAATAAACACAGCCGCCAAACTATCGACATCGACATACGGCGTTAAGTCATCCTCTTGCGCGCTACCCTGAAATGCGCCGCAGTCGATCATCACCGTTTGTTGAGCGTTTAAATGCCATAAGTGGCACGAGCCTGTCACCTGCCAAGTACCACCTAAATGTGTTAAATGGATTGGCCACTCGATGGATAGTTCATTCACAGTGTTTAGCCTTATTTACTTTTTTGCATAGTGTAGCTTAGTTTAATTTACTGACACGGAGATATAGCCGACATCGTGTGTAAGCCTGAGTCACTCGCATTGCGCAAGCTTAACCAACACCAGTAGAATAGCGGCTTGCTGTTTTTGATGAAAAGGAAGTTAACGTAGTGAGTCAATTATGCAGTCGAGTGGCCATGGTGCGCCCACATCATTTTCGCAGTAATGAGCAGACCGCGGCAGATAATCGTTTTCAGCAGCTCGATGATGCGCGTGTCGAAGCCGCTGTGAGTCGCTATGCACGTGAAGAGTTCGATGCCATGGTAGCGCAGCTTAATCAGCAAGGGGTTCGTGTTGAGGTTTTTGACGATACCACGACCGACACACCGGACTCGGTATTTCCCAACAATTGGTTTACCAGTCATGCGGATGGCACACTCGTATTGTACCCCATGCACTGCGCTAACCGCCGGTTAGAGCGACGTGTCGACATTATTCAAAGCTTAGGACAGGACTACGTGATCACCCGTACCGTTGATCTGACCGGCTTTGAGTCGCAAGGGTTAAGTCTTGAGGGAACCGGCGCGCTGGTGTTTGATCCACTGAGTCACGATGTTTACGCGGTGCGTTCGCAGCGAATGAGCGATGTCGTGTTAGCAGAGCTAAGTAAGCACATCGATTGTAATCCTGTGGTGATTGACGCGCATGACCGCGAGGGCATACCCATTTACCACACCAATGTGCTCATGAATGTGGGTGAGCATATCGCCATGTATGCGCCGGAACTGGTCGCACCGGCTTATCGTGATGACTTGGCACAGCGCTTAGCGTATGGTGATCGATGTGTGATTGAACTCACGGGCTCACAAATAGAATCCTTTGCTGGTAATGCCTTGGAGCTCGTGGGACGAGAAGGGCCGATATTGGTTTTATCACAAACGGCGGCAAAGGCATTAACCCGGCAACAAAGGGATCAAATTGAGCAAAAAGCGCGTATGCTAATATGCAACCTGCCAACGATAGAGCAGGGCGGAGGCTCCGCGCGCTGCATGATAGCGCAACTACAATGGCAACCAAGATAGGATACTTATGGGCTCAAAGGCGATACCTTATTATTATTTATGTGGCGCGCTCGTCGCGCTAGTGCTGACCTATATACTTCCCACCTGGCCATTAAAAATTGCCTTCGGTTGGACCTGTATCGCCTTAGCGCTAATCGCCTCTGCTTATTGGTTGAACACCGCTCGATTGTTTCGTAAGAAAGCGAACGGACGTATTCCTTGGTACATACGTTGGTCATTGATCCCGTTCCTGATTGGTGTACGCGTTTATAACGCCATCGCACGTCGGCAAGATGATTTACCAGTGTTTCAAAAGGTCGCGGATGGAATCTATGTAGGAAGACGCTTATTCAGCGGCGACCTGAAGGCGATCAAAGACGTGCCGATTAATGCGGTACTCGATGTCACGGCTGAATTTGATGCGCTTGACTGGTCGGCTGAACGCGCCGAGGTGAATTACTTAAACGTTCCGGTGCTTGACCATTTGGCGCCGTCTCACGAACAAATTCATCAAGCTTTGCAGTGGATCCACGAGCAACAACGGCAAGGCCACAATGTATTAATTCATTGCGCCTTGGGGCGTGGACGTTCAGTGTTTATGGCGGCCGCCTATTTACTGGCGCACAGTAATACGAAAAACATCGATGACGTGATGAAGAAAATCCAAGGTGCGCGTAAAGTTGCGCGATTAAATCATCAACAAAAGAAGGCACTGCAACAGTTTATCGATGAACACCAAGAGTTGATGATTAAGCGTGCGTACATTGTCGCTAATCCGGTATCCGGTGGCGGTAAATGGAGTGAATATGCACAGCCGCTTAAGGATACGCTCACACCGTATTTCGAGTTAACAGTGATTGAAACGAAAGAAGATAAAAACGGTACCGAATGTGCACGTGAGGCGCTTGAGCAGGGCGCTGAGTTGGTCATTGCTTGTGGCGGCGATGGTACACTGACTGAAGTGGCACAAGCGCTCATCGGCCATGATTGTAAGATGGCGATCGTACCCATGGGCACAGCAAATTCCTTGAGCCAGGTGCTATGGGGACTCAGTAGTAAACTGAGCCCAGTGGATGTCGCCTGCGAAACGATTATTGAGGGTCGCTGTAGGCAAATCGACTGTGGCTGGGTCAATGAGCAATTGATGCTTTTGTGCGCTGGCGTGGGCTTCGAACAGCAAATGATTGAGCAGGCAGATCGCAGCGCCAAAGATAAGCTAGGTCAGTTAGCGTATATTCAAGGTTTATGGCGCGCACTGAGTGAAGATAAACAACTGCAGTTGCAAGTAACCATTGATGAGGGTGAAACCGAAACGTGGGAAACAGCTAGTTTGATTGTTGCCAATGCGGCACCGATGACAACCTTGTTGGCACAGGGCGATGGTGAGCCCGTGATCGACGATGGCAAACTGGATGTAACGTGGCTCGATTCAGAGCAGGGTGAGAGTTCACCGGTAAAAAGCTTAATCGAGCTCTTGTACGCCAGCATTACCGAAGACCAAGTGGGGATGAATACCCATCACACACGCATAAAGCGTATTCACCTAGCACGCCGTGATGGTGAGCGCTTAGACTACGTCGTCGATGGAGAACCTTACTCAGCGGATGAGTTAGATATCAAGGTTGAAAAGCATGCACTGCAGATCTTGGTGCCTGATCGTATTGATTACTAGATAATCGAACGCGGCAATCGAGCCTAAAGGTCTTGTGAAATAGCGGTCATAAATCATACGAATAGAGCTGTGCGCGTGAGTTGTGGTATACTGTGTACAAATTAATCAATATTAAGTGAGTTATGATTGATTTCGTAGGCTGGTATAAGCAACCCGAATTAGACGGTGTAAATCCCCGCACCGCACACCGCGCCATTACCGTGGCTAAGTTTCGCGCCAAACTGTATCGCAGGGGCAGCTTTCTGCTGCGTCAGTGCGCCCTGTTGTCCGTTGTGGCGGCACTTCTAATTCTACCGAGCTGGCACCACTCAGTGATAAGCGCGGTGATTATTATTAGTTATCTTGGTTTGGCGAAATGGCTTAACATCCGAGCTTATCGCACCTATGCACTGCCATTATTGCCACAGGCAGTGCAGGATGCCTCCAAGTACTAACAACTTAGGCTATTAACCACAACACGTCGAAATATCGGTTTTTTCGCCCGCTTTGACGGCATGAGCGTCTTTGATAATGCGTAGCGCCGAACGTAGCACAATGATCGCGATGATTGTTGCTATCAACAAGTCTGGCCACGCTTTATTAATGGCGCTTACCATCCATGCAGAAAGAATGACACCGGCATTCATGAGCATATCGTTACGCGAGCAAATCCAACTGGCGCGAATGTTGATATCGCCATTACGTGAGCTGTACAGCAAGGCAAAACAAATAACATTCACCAGTAATGCTAAGCCGGCTATCCATAGCATCATGTTGGAATTGGGTTCGCTGCCCCAAATCAACCGCTGTGCAACATCACCGAGCACCAACAACGCGAGAGCTGTTTGTAATATGCCATTAAAAATAGCCGCATTCGCTTTGTATTTAATTGCCTTACCCACCGCATACAAACTCACTGCATAAACCAGCGTATCGGCAAGCATGTCCAATGAGTCAGCAATTAAGCCGCTGGACTCGGCTATCCAACCGGCAATGAACTCAACGAAAAACATCACACCATTGAGCACCAATACAGTCCATAGTAAGCGTTTCTGTGCGCTATCCATTTGCGCTTGTGTATTAGACACTCCGCCACCGCAGCATGAAGACATTTGAACATCCATTAGCAAAAATTTTGCCGCCATTGTATCAAAAAGTGGGGTGGGACGGATGCCTTATTGCGGTAAAAAAGGTACATTAACGCCGAACTTAATTAAGCGAATAAAAACAATAAGTCATGAAACAATATAAATTTCCATTTAGTAAAAAGGAGCGAGTCATTCGCTTTTTTATCTCTGCTAGTACTTTATTGCTCGGTGCTAGCATCATGTATTTACATAACGACTGGACTTATTTAGGAGGAATTATCGGTTTAAGCATGTTGCCGCTTTACAGCATTTTTCTTAAAGCTCAGCGTCCAGAAACGATCAAAAACATGCTGTATTTACTCGAGGTGCGCGGTGATTACTTACGTGTGGGTATGGAGCAAATCCCAATCGATAAATTGAAACGGGTTGCAGTAGGGCCTTTAGATAAGGACTTTGCCATTTTACAGTTTCCTTATAATCCAATGTATCAAATTGACTACAGCTTTCCGATACAACAACTGAATGACGTACGAGCGTGGTTTCGCTCTGAATTACCTGATGTGGAATTGATAGAGTAATTAAGCAGGGAAAAGAGAAGAATTGGTCGGCGTGAGAGGATTTGAACCTCCGACCCCTGACACCCCATGACAGTGCGCTACCAGGCTGCGCTACACGCCGACCGAGGAGAGCTATGTTACTGATTTATGAGCTAAGTGCAAGGCACAAATGCACTTAGCGCGTCTGTTCGCTGTTATTTTAATCAGTCTCTAGCGCGGCCGCTGAAGCGTTTGAGATCTTTGAGTGCATCAATTAACACAGGAACCGTCGGTTCGGCGCCGTCGAGGCGGCTGAAGTCATCGCGACGATAGATATTATACTGGCCGTTGTTATCGAGCACGGTAATCAACGCTTGGTCATAAATAACGATATACGGACTGTAGGTTTCTACTAGAGGCCAGCGCTCACCGCCATTCATCAGGTCTTCACCATTGCTAAAGCTCTGAGTACCACCAGCACATGACATGACACGAGATAGGGCGGTTGGCATGAGATCCATTAACCCGCCAATACTTTGTTGTGGCAATGCGAAATCTTTTTCCCACAAGGTGACACGCATATTTTCAGGTTTAAACTGCTGCTGTCCGAGAAGACCCTCAGTGTTACTGGGGGCGAGGCTCGAGAGCAGCACACGTTGTTGGCCTAAGCTTCCGAGTATCGCGGGTAGGCGATCGATATCTTCATGGCTCAGCAGCACAACGTTGACCTGGTTCTCGTTGCGTGGATAAAAACTACTCAGTGGCTCAGCATGCCAGTCGGCTTTAAACTGAGTAAGTCCGAGTTCTTGTGACCAATTAGGCGATGTATGCCAGCTCACATCGATGCCAAAGTCCGCTAATGGTTTTAGGTAAGCCGGTGATATGTTTTGATTCTCGATGGTCTCTTGATAAAAGTCGGGCAGACCATAAAGCAGTTGGAACAACCCGCCTTCACGACTGGGGTGTGCCAGTAATTGAATATCCACTTGAGTCAGGCCGTTGTCGTTGGCTGCTTCACCGACACGTTGTGACTGTTCGGCATTCAAACGATCAAATACAACCAGTGTAATGCCTTTGGTTTGCGATGTTTTTGAGCACAGCAACGTATTATGCGGGTAGCGTAAGCGAATATTTTCTGCCGACATCAGCTTTTGTTGCTGCGCCTGATAATTTTCCACTTCGATAAAGCCATGCTTCGACATCAGCGTTTTCGCTGTCGTCGGGTACGAGAGCGGGAATGTATCATCTTGCTGTGTTATCGGGTCATAGAGCTCAGCATCCGCCCAAACGTGAATACTGTGGCTAGCAAAAAAGCACAATACAAATACCGTGGTGGCCGGTGCGCCGAGGCGACGATGTTGGAGTTCAGAAAGGTGCTTCCACGTGTAGTTAGCGAGCAGCAGTTCAAAGCCTAACAGAATAAGAAAGCCCAACATGATCATTAAAATGATGACAAAACTTGCGCCGGTAAATGCGGCCTCGGCATCTTTCGCCATTTGTGCAAGTGAATAGGCGTTTAGATGATAGCCGTAGTGGCGGAAAAACAATGCATCAAAGATAAGTGCGACGATGCCAAGGGAGCTAATGAGCGCCGCAATGCTGCGTAACACCTTGGAGTAGGGAATAAGCAAGCAGAACGGAAATATCAGTATGATAAAGAACACGAACGGCAGAAATGCGAAGTGCCCGATCCAGTTCACAATGAGATAAACGGTACTGATGAACGTGGTCGGCGACGGCGTTGAATCAATATAGATAATGCCGATAAGGAGACACAAAATAATGTTGGCGAAGGTAAACCAATGACCCCAACTTATCAGTCGTGCAATTTTATCGCGACGTTGGTTCTTTCCCATTCTGTGTCTATCCCGTGCTACAATCTGCCAAATAGTCTAACACAGCGATTTTGCAAGGATAGTCCTAGTTATGCAACTGGCCATTGAAAATAGCATTATTCACCAGTTTTACAGCCATGATGACCAAATTGGTTTGCGTCTCGCGCCAGAACCTTTATCTGATGATGAGCAACTGCACGAGTTACTCGAGGAACTGACCACGGTTTATACCAGTAAACCAGCTAAAGGCTACGCTAGCTTCTTAACAGAGGCCGACGAGGCGGAAGAAGTCAGTGATTTCCCGGTACTACTTAAACAGTGGCAAGCACAAGAGTTAGAATTTGTTGAGTTGAGCCAACGGGCAGCGAAATTATTGTTAGAACAGCTGCAAAACTATCAAATGCTCGAAGCGGGCTTTTTATTGGTGACGCGATATCAACATTTGAGTACTGATTATTTATTGGTCGCATTTTTACCAGTAAAAGTAGGCGTGACGATTAACCCTAACTTGGCTGTTGACCGATCATCGCAATTAGACATTAGCAAAGTGCAACTCGCAGCGCGGATTGACCTGACTGAGTGGCAAACCGATCCCGAGAGCCAACGCTATATTTCCTTCATCAAAGGTCGTGCTGGACGCAAAGTATCTGACTTCTTCTTGGATTTCTTGGGCTGTACTGAGCGGTTGGATGCTAAGTCGCAAACTAAACGCTTGGTGGATGCAGTAACAGAGTTTGGTAAGCAAGCAGAACTGCCACCGGAGCAACGTCAATCGCTTAATGCAGTGGCTTATGAATATTGCGACCAACAATGGAAGCAGGGTGAAGACGTCAAGGTCAAAGACTTGTCGGAGCATTTCTCTCAAGCACAGCCGACCGAACGTAGCTTTGAAGAGTTTACGCAAGCGCTGTCGCACGAGGATAAACCTGCACTGGATGAGTCCTTTCCTACGGATCGGTCCACGTTGCGAAAATTGGTTAAATTTCAAGGCCAAGGTGGCGGTGTGAGCGTGGCATTTGACCATACGCAGTTGGGCGAGCGTGTAGAATATGATCCGGAGACAGATAAACTAACGATTCATGGCACGCCGCCTAATTTGCGTGATCAATTGCGTCGTTACTTTGGTATAGATTCTTAAGGGGTATTAATCCTTAAGAGGCTAGAATTGCAAAACGCCGCAGGGCGGCGTTTTGCAAATAGGCTTTCTTACTGTTTGTCCGCGTGAGGAACAATGTTTGAGGCATGCAGTCCTTTTGGACCTTCCTCGAGTTCAAACTCTACGGTTTGACCCGCTTTTAACGTGCGATAGCCTTCCATATCGATCGTTGAGTAATGAGCGAAAATGTCACCCTCGCGGTCCTCACTCTCAATAAAGCCAAAACCTTTGGAGTTGTTGAACCATTTGACTTTTCCGGTTGCCATACATCTACTTCCTTCTTCTATCGAAAAGAATTTTGTTATTATTAGATTGGGTTGTCTCAGGTGTGGTTGAAAATTCCATCAACCAACACCATGTTTTACTCTAGGACACAGAGTATAATAGTCAAGTAGATGTGATGAAAAAATCGACATTTTTGTTAAAAAATTAAACAAAAATTGTCCAGCGCGATTAGGCAAATCAGCTATAGTGATAATAGGTTGTTAATTCATGAGCCAGTTTGATCATCAACACGTATATGATGTTGAGGAAGACAGTAAACACGAACTGAAACCACCCTCGATGTATAAGGTCATATTGAATAATGATGACTATACACCGATGGACTTCGTAATCGAGGTGTTGATAAAGTTTTTTCGTATGAACAATGAAAAAGCGACCGACACCATGTTACAAGTGCACTATAAAGGCAAAGCCGTGTGTGGTGTGTATTCAGCAGAGATTGCTGAAACTAAAGTGGTGCAGGTAAATCAGTACGCTCGTGAAAACCAGCACCCTTTGCTCTGTACCATGGAGCATGAGTAAGATTCGAGCACAGCCGTAGTACGGTAAGGAGAGTGGTATGTTAAACAAGGCGTTAGAACTTACCTTGAACGATGCGTTCAGACTGGCGCGTGAGCGTCGTCATGAACTGATGACGGTTGAGCATTTGCTCGTGGCTTTGCTCGATAATCCAGACGCAGCTGAAGTGCTGCGTGCCTGCGGACTCAATTTTGAGCAGCTGAAAGAAGAGCTCATTAGCTACATTGATCGCAGCACACCGACCTTTGATGACCAAGATGATGGCGCCGATACGCAACCGACGTTAGGTTTCCAGCGCGTGTTACAACGTGCTGTGTTCCATGTGCAGTCCTCGGGTAATGCCGAAGTGAGTGGCGCAAACGTGTTGGTGGCTATCTTCAGTGAACAAGAGTCACAAGCTGTTTACTTGTTAAACAAGCATGATATTACTCGATTAGATATTGTTAATTATATTTCGCATGGCATCGCCCGCTCGCAAGACGAGCCGATGGATGAACATATTGCCGATGAAGAGGAAATGGCTGCAGCAAGCGAAGAGCAGCAAACCCACCTTAAACGTTTCTGTACTAACCTCAATGTGCAGGCGAAAGAGGGGAAGATTGATCCCTTAATTGGACGCGATGATGAGCTTGAGCGCTGCGCACAAATTCTGTGCCGTCGTCGCAAAAATAACCCACTTTTGGTGGGCGAAGCCGGTGTAGGTAAAACGGCAATTGCCGAAGGCTTAGCTTACCGTATCGTCAACAACCAAGTCCCTGATATTCTGCAAGAAGCCGTTATCTACTCGTTGGATATGGGCGGCTTATTGGCCGGCACAAAGTACCGCGGTGACTTTGAAAAACGCTTCAAACAGTTGTTGAAAGAGTTAGGTGAAAAAGAACACGCCATCTTATTTATTGACGAGATCCACACGATTATTGGCGCGGGCGCGGCCAGTGGCGGTGTGCTAGATGCCTCTAACTTGCTAAAACCATTACTTTCAAGTGGCCAGCTCAAGTGTATTGGTTCAACAACTTATACCGAGTTCAAAAACATCTTTGAAAAAGATCGCGCGCTAGTGCGTCGATTCCAAAAAGTGGATGTTAGTGAACCGAGCGTGGAAGATACCACGAAAATTTTGATGGGTTTAAAAGAACGCTACGAAGACCATCATGGTATTCGTTACACCCAGCCCGCGATCAAAGCAGCGGCTGAGCTAGCGGCAAAATACATTAATGAGCGTCATTTGCCTGATAAGGCGATTGATGTGATGGACGAGGCGGGCGCGCAACAACGTTTGCTACCTCCGTCTAAGCGTAAGAAAACCGTCGGTGTGCAAGATATCGAGGCGATTATTGCTAAGATCGCGCGTATCCCAGAACAGTCGGTTTCACGCACAGACCAAGACATTCTCAAGCAGCTCGATCGCAACTTGAAGATGGTGGTGTTTGGTCAGGATGAAGCGATTGACAAACTGAGCTCTGCGATTCGTTTGTCGCGGTCAGGGCTTGGCAATGAACATACCCCTATCGGGTCGTTCTTGTTCGCAGGTCCGACAGGCGTGGGTAAAACTGAGGTGACTCAGCAACTTGCCAAAGCAATGGGCATTGAACTGATTCGCTTCGATATGTCGGAGTACATGGAAAGGCACGCAGTCAGTCGTTTGATTGGTGCGCCTCCAGGCTATGTCGGTTTTGATCAAGGCGGGTTGTTAACTGACGCAGTGATTAAACAGCCTCATTCGGTACTGCTGCTTGATGAGATCGAGAAAGCCCATCCGGATGTTTACAACATCTTGTTGCAGGTAATGGACAACGGCACATTGACGGATAACAACGGTCGTAAGGCGGATTTCCGTAATGTCATTATTGTGATGACGACTAACGCGGGTGTGCGTGAAACAGTTCGTAAGTCAATTGGCTTTAAGCAACAGGATCACAGTCACGATGCGATGGCAGAAATCAACCGCACCTTTACGCCGGAGTTCCGTAACCGTCTTGATGGTATCGTGTGGTTTAACCATCTAAGTGAAGAGGTTATCTTGCAGGTGGTCGATAAGTTTATCACCGAGTTGCAAGCACAGTTAGACCGTAAAGGGGTGTCTCTTGAGGTTGAATCCAAAGCAATCGATTGGCTTGCGAAGAAAGGCTACGACAAGCAAATGGGTGCACGTCCAATGGGTCGCATTATTCAGGAACACCTGAAAAAACCGTTGGCAAACGAAATCTTGTTTGGTCATTTGACGCGTGGTGGTCGAGTGAAAGTGTCGCTGGATAACAACGATGAACTGAAATTTGATTACGACAGCACCAACGAAGCGATTGAGAGCTAACTGTGAAACGCAGTCAGAAATAAAAAAGGGGCGTTGAGCCCCTTTTTTATTGAATCGTGATTAACGGGCGCGGAAGACGATGCGTCCTTTACTCAAGTCGTAAGGGGTAAGCTGAACGGTTACAGTATCACCCGTTAAGATACGGATGTAGTGCTTACGCATTTTGCCAGAGATGTGTGCAGTCACCACGTGACCGTTCTCTAGTTCAACTCGAAACATAGTATTTGGCAAGGTGTCTAATACCGTACCTTGCATTTCAATGCTGTCTTCTTTCGCCATTAAAATCCTCTAGAATTTAACTAATGAGCGTACATTGTACGCATAGGGTTCATTTTTGTGTGTTAGATTTTACCGCTTTTTTCCATTGATTGCCAATAAGCCGTTCATTTGGTGTAAAACGGGCCTTATAGTTCATCTTGTCGCAGCTATCAATTTGGTATCCAAGATAGAGATAATCCAGCCCTTGCGCCTCTGTCCACTCGACTAAACTCAAGATAGAGTATGTACCCAACGAGCGTTTGTGTTGCTCAGGGTCAAAAAAAGTATACATAGCTGAGCTTGACCGCGTGAGCACATCAACGATACTCACCATCGTCAGCTTGCCCTCGCTGTCTCGCCACTCAAAAAACTGTGGCTTCATCCAATCGGCATCACACCAAAGCCAAAATGATTCTGGGTCGGGCGGATACATGGCGCCATCAGCGTGACGTTGCTCAATAAAACGACAGAAGAGCGAGGTGTAGTCAGGTTGAGGCTTATCGACAATTGAAAGCACTAAATCGCGGTTTTTATTTAACACCCGCTTTTGATTTTTGCTGAAACTAAAATCGCTGACCGGTATACGAAGCGATTCGCAGGCTTGGCAAAATTCACAGTGGGGACGATACACATCGTTATGGCTGCGACGAAATCCATGTGACATTAAGTGCTCATACAAATGAGAATTCATAGGTGTCTCTTCGTCGGCAACGGTAACGATTAAACGCTCTTCCTGATCCTTGAGATAACCACAAGGGCGGGTGCCTGTAATACCGAGTTTAACACTCATAAATAACGACTAATATCTCCTAACGACCAAAAGTCGTCAGTTAGTGGGCGATCGCGTAACGCAAATAATTGCTCTAGAAAATGCTCGCGGGCCATTGGCACCGCGCCGAGTGACGTTAAATGGGGATTTTCCATTTGGCAATCAATTAATTGACCCCCGTGCTCAACAAAGGCATTCGCAAAACAGTGCAAAGCCACTTTAGACGCGTTAGTCGCACGGTGAAACATACTTTCGCCACAAAACAGACGACCGACACTGACACCATATAAGCCGCCCACTAGGGCTTCGTCGAGCCACACTTCGACCGAATGGGCATGTCCTTTTCTATGCAGCTCAATATACGCCTCACGCATAGGTTCAGTAATCCAAGTGCCTTCGTGCTCGGCGCGTATTGTTGCACATTCATCAATCACTTCCTCAAAGGCATGATTCAGTGTGACTCGCCAAGGTTGGCGTCGCATGGCTTTCTTCAACGAACGCGAGCAATGGATATCGCCAGGTACAAAAACAGCGCGCGGATTGGGGGACCACCATAAAATCGGATCGTCGGCCGCAAACCACGGGAAAATACCTGAGCGATAGGCACTCACCAAGCGTGCCTCTGAGAGGTCGCCGCCCACCGCAAGTAAGCCGTTAGGCTCTGCCAGTGCCATCGACACTGGCGGAAAGCTGACTGAGCTAGAACTCAGCTCGACTATCATAGGCGGCGACTCACAATAGGATTACTTAGTTAATGCGTCCAGATAACGTTCAGCATCCAGTGCAGCCATGCAGCCCGTGCCTGCCGAGGTAATGGCTTGGCGATACACGTGGTCCATGACATCGCCAGCGGCAAATACGCCCGGAATGCTGGTTGCAGTTGCGTTACCTTCAAGGCCGCTTTGAACGACGATATAGCCGTTGTTCATTTCGAGTTGGCCATCGAATAAGCCTGTGTTGGGTTGATGACCAATGGCAATAAAACAACCAGCGACATCTAGCTCCGACGTGCTACCGTCTTTTGTGTCTTTGATACGAACACCCGTCACGCCTGAGTCATCACCTAAGACTTCGTCTAAGGTCTTGTTCAAGTGGAGGGTCACGTTACCGTTCTCGGCTTTTTCCATCAGACGATCCGACAAGATCTTCTCAGAACGGAACGTATCACGGCGGTGAATGACATGCACTTCACTGGCAATATTTGACAGGTAGAGTGCTTCTTCTACCGCAGTATTACCGCCACCGACGACACATACTTTTTGATTCTTATAGAAAAAGCCGTCACAGGTCGCGCAAGCAGAAACGCCTTTGCCCATAAACGCCTCTTCTGAGTCCAAACCGAGATATTTGGCGGATGCGCCGGTTGAGATAATCACTGAGTCAGCCGTATATTCGCCTACATCGCCTTTTAAGCGGAAAGGGCGCTCTGAGAAGTCGACTTTGTTGATGTGGTCAAACACGATTTCTGTGTCAAAGCGCTCGGCGTGCTGCTGCATGCGCACCATTAAATCAGGTCCGGTTAACCCTTCAGCATCGCCCGGCCAGTTTTCAACGTCGGTAGTGGTCGTTAGCTGACCACCTTGTTGCATACCGGTGACCAATACCGGGTCAAGGTTTGCGCGCGCAGCATAGACTGCGGCGGTATAGCCCGCAGGCCCAGAGCCCAAAATCAAAAGTTTACAATGCTTGGCTTCAGCCATGGTGTTGCTCCTACTACAGAATGTGTTTCAGTTATATGTTTAGCTATGGGGTCGATTGTATGGATTGCAAGGAAAAGGCACAAGAACAACATAAAAAAAGCTCACCATTTTAGGTGAGCTTTTCTGTTCAGTTGCGCTTACTTGTCTAATTATTTAGAGAGCGCTTCACGCGGATCGATGTAGTCGAGGCTTAATTCTTCGCCTAAGTCATCGTGGACCGCTTTATAAGTGATTTTACCACCGTGCATGTTCAAACCACGCAACAGATGCTCGTTTTCTAACATGGCTTGGTTGCCTTTGTTAGCCAACGCGATACCGTAAGGCAAGGTTGCATTGTTAAGCGCGATAGTTGAAGTGCGTGCAACACCACCTGGCATGTTCGCAACACAGTAGTGAACAACATCATCAATCACGTATACCGGATCTTGGTGCGTTGTTGCGTATGAAGTTTCGAAACAACCACCTTGGTCAATCGCAACATCTACCAACACTGAACCTGGCTTCATGTTTTTGATGTGCTCGCGCGTCAAGAGTTTAGGTGCCGCTGCGCCTGGAATCAGCACTGCGCCAACAACTAAATCAGCTTCACGTGAATACTTGTCGATAGCATCTACAGTTGAGTAGATCGTGGTGACTTGACCATTGAAGATATCATCGATCTCGCGTAGACGCGGCAATGAGCGGTCAAGAATGGTGACGTCAGCGCCTAAGCCCAACGCCATTTTCGCAGCGTTAGTTCCGACAACACCACCACCGATGATGAGTACTTTGCCCGGCGCAACGCCAGGAACGCCACCTAGCAATGTGCCGCTGCCGCCGTGTGCTTTTTCAAGGTAATGCGCGCCTGCTTGAATTGACATGCGACCCGCAACTTCGCTCATAGGTGCTAAAAGCGGAAGACCATTGCGGTTATCAGTGACTGTCTCGTATGCGATAGCAGTACAACCTGATTCAGCCAATAATTTAGTTTGTGTTGGATCAGGTGCCAAGTGCAAGAAGGTGTAAAGGATTTGGCCTTCACGTAACATCTTACATTCGTTTGGCTGAGGTTCCTTAACTTTGACAATCATATCAGCACGCTCGAAGATCTCTTCTGGCGTTTCAACAATTGAAGCGCCGGCGGCTTGATAGTCTTCGTTAGTAAAACCAATCGCAGCACCGCCGTTGTTTTCAACGATAACGTCGTGACCATTCGCAACATATTCGCGAACAGCTGCAGGCGTTAAACCGATACGATACTCGTGGTTTTTAATTTCCTTAGGAACACCTATTAACATACTCACCCTCTATAATTGACACGCATTGAGTGCGTTTTATCTGCTGATGTGATTGGTAAATTTCGTGGCGCAATTATAGACTGAAAACAAACTGGATTACGCACTTTTTTTAACCTAGTTTATAGTGATATATTAGGGCTAACTAATTAAATGACGCGATAAAATCATGAGATTTCCAGAAAACACCGATGAAATCACTATTGACAGAATTGACCGTAAGATCTTACGCATACTGCAAGACGATGGACGTATTGCCAACGTGGCACTTGCGAAGCGAGTGGGGTTGAGCGCAACGGCTTGTTTAGAAAGGGTAAAAAAGCTTGAACGAGAGGGTGTTATAGAGAGTTACCATGCCCGTATTAACCCAGCCAAGCTCGGCGCTAACTTGATGGTGTTTGTCGAAATTACCTTGTCGCGTACATCGGCGGACGCTTTCGCTGAATTCAGTGAGGCGGCGCGTAAAACCGAAGAGATTCTGGAGTGTCACTTAGTTGCAGGGGACTTTGATTTTCTCATCAAGGCGCGGGTACCTGACATGCGCGCGTACCGCAAATTACTCGGTGAAACCTTGCTGATGATGCCGGGTGTCGACGAATCGCGCACCTATGTTGTAATGGAAGAAGTAAAACAAGAGAATAAAGTTCTAGTAAAGGGCTAACATTAGCAGCGAGATTCGCTACAATCGGGGGCAGAGAGCCTCCACTATAATAAGATCCCAATGACAGGAAGCATAAGACGAGCAATGACAGGTGTACAACGATTATTAGAAGCTGGCCTACTGATCAGCGGTGCGCTCGCGATTTTTCTATTTCTCGCACTCGTAAGTTTCAATCCAGCCGATCCGAGTTGGTCGCAGACGGGTTTCGAAGGCACCATCAATAATGCCGGCGGAGCGGTCGGTGCGTGGCTTGCTGATGTACTGTTATTTTCGTTTGGTTTTGTTGCATATTTAATTCCTTTTGCCTTTGCTGGTTTGGGTTACATGCTGTTTCGCAAAACTCATCAATTACTCGAGCTCGACTACCTAGCTGTTAGTTTGCGCCTCGTCGGTGCCATGCTCACGCTCATTGGCGCAGCCGCACTCTCTTCCATTAACTTTGATGACATTTATTACTTTTCAGCCGGTGGCGTATTTGGTGATGTGATTGCAGCCTCGGTGATGCCGTACTTAAATTTTGTCGGCTCAACCATCTTATTACTGACGTTCTTAGCCACGGGCCTCACCTTGGTGACTGGAATTAGCTGGCTGCAGGTCGCCGATAAGCTCGGTGAGTTATGCATTACTGGCGCGCTGTGGTGTTATGAACGCATCCGCACCGTATGGCAGTCGGATGGCACAAAAGGCCATGATCGCGATGCTAAAAAAGCAACTGATGACAACGAAGACGACGATGATACGCTCGATACCTCGGATTGGGATGAATCCACATTAGTAGAGCAAAAAGCAGAGGCTAAGCAAGAACCTGTACTGAACTTACCTTCATTGTCGGCATTAGATGAACACGAAATTGATAATGAAGACGAACCGCCGTTCGAACCGGATTCCGTCGTAGATGACAGCGATGCGCCACGGTTTTCGAAACAAGCGGCGGAAGCACGTAAGCGCAGTGAACCTGCACCCGCAACGGAAGCCAAAGCACAAGCTGAATCGCCAGTCGAGCAAGCAGGGCAGGGCGATACCCAAAGTAACGAGGCGGAAGCGTTACCACCATTACCTTCGATTGAGTTGCTCGATAGACCGAATAAGCAAGAGAACCCCATTACTCAAGAAGAGCTTGACCAAGTGTCACGCACGGTTGAAACCGTTCTCAAAGACTTTGGCGTTGATGTTACCGTTGCCAACGTGCAGCCAGGGCCCGTGATCACCCGCTTTGAACTCGACCTTGCCCCCGGTGTTAAAGTATCGAAGATTTCTAACTTAGCGAAGGATATTGCTCGTACTCTATCAGCCGTCGCCGTGCGCGTGGTTGAAGTCATTCCGGGTAAATCCTACGTCGGTTTGGAGTTACCTAATAAACACCGTGAAGTGGTTCAGCTCAGTGAAGTTATTCATCGCGACGCGTTTCAAAACAGCCAGTCGCCGCTGACCATGATTCTTGGTAAAAATATTGCGGGTTCGCCTGTGGTTGTTGACTTGGCGAAGATGCCTCACTTATTGGTGGCAGGTACAACAGGTTCGGGTAAATCAGTCGGTGTGAATGTGATGATCTTAAGCTTGCTCTACAAGAGCACGCCGGAAGATGTTCGTCTGATTATGATTGACCCGAAAATGCTTGAGCTTTCAGTGTATGAGGGGATTCCACACCTACTGACGGAAGTGGTCACAGATATGAAGGATGCTGCCAATGCGTTGCGTTGGTGTGTCGGCGAAATGGAACGCCGTTATAAACTTATGTCAGCATTAGGTGTGCGAAACCTTAAAGGCTATAACGCCAAAGTCATGGCCGCCAAAGAAGCGGGTGAGCCGCTCAAAGATCCTATTTGGAAGCCGGGTGATTCGATGGATGAAATGCCGCCTGAGCTCGAAAAACTGCCGAATATCGTCGTAGTCATCGATGAATTTGCCGATATGATGATGATTGTCGGTAAAAAAGTCGAAGAGCTTATCGCGCGCATTGCGCAGAAAGCGCGTGCTGCAGGTATTCATTTAATTTTGGCAACGCAGCGGCCATCGGTGGATGTTATTACCGGGTTGATTAAAGCCAATATTCCTACGCGTATTGCGTTCCAAGTATCGTCAAAAGTCGACTCACGCACTATTCTCGATCAACCGGGCGCGGAGCAGCTATTAGGGCAGGGTGATATGTTGTATTTGCCTCCGGGCAGCGGTTCACCCGTTCGTGTGCACGGCGCCTTTGTTGATGACCACGAAGTACACGCGGTGGTTGCCGATTGGAAGAAACGCGGTAAACCGAATTACCTCGAGGAAATCCTTTCGGGTGATCAAGGCGAAGACGCGTTATTACCGGGTGAGCAACAAGAAATGGACGAGGCTGAATCGGATCCTTTATATGATGAGGCGGTTGCCTTCGTGACCGAGACCCAGCGTGTTTCTGTGTCGAGTGTACAACGTAAATTCAGAATTGGTTATAACCGCGCGGCGCGTATCGTCGAACAAATGGAAATGTCGGGTGTCGTAAGTAGTGCTGGCAATAATGGCCAGCGTGATGTACTCGCACCGAGACCACCGAGGGATTAATATGAAGCAGTATGGAATCGCACTGGCGCTTATCGCGAGTGTGGTAATGAGCCCCTTAAGTTGGGCAACAGAACAAGCCAAACAGCAGTTGCAAGATAAAATGCAGCAACTCGAGAGTGTGCAAGCCAGCTTTGAACAAACGGTTACCGGCAGTAGTGGTGAGGTATTACAAAGCCTCACCGGTGAACTGGCGTTGCAACGACCTGCGATGTTGCGTTGGCGTAGTAATCCATCCGATGACACCTTACTTATCGCAGATGGTGAATCGGTTTGGTACTACAACCCGTTTGTTGAGCAAGTCACTGTTTATGCCCAGAGTAATGCAGTTGAAAACAGTCCATTGTTATTGTTGATGGAAGGCTCAAAAGAGCGTTGGCAGCAGTTTGACGTGACTTACGACGGTGCAGAGGGCGCGTTTGAAGTGGTGAACGAGAATACCGGTAGCGAGCTAAACTTGAGCTTCAGCGGAGATAAGTTGACTCGTATCGTGCTTAAACAAAAGCAAGGGGATACCACCACTATCGCACTCACTGATGTGGTAATGAACGAAAGCTTGCCGACCGACCTATTCCAATTTGATATCCCTGAAGGTGTCGAGGTCGATGACCAACGGTGAACTGGCGTTTGAAGAAGAACATGACTTTAGGCCACTGGCTGCGCGAATGCGTGCGCAGTCGCTGGACGAGTATGTAGGTCAAACACATCTACTTGCCGAAGGTAAACCCCTGTGGCAAGCGGTCGCGCAAGGACGTTTGCACTCAATGATTTTGTGGGGGCCGCCCGGAACAGGCAAAACCACCCTGGCAGAACTCATGGCGACCTCCGCCGATGCGACCGTATCACGCCTGAGTGCCATTACCTCAGGTGTAAAAGAGATTCGTCAAGCCATTGATGAAGCAAAACAGCGCGCTCAGCAACAAGGTCGCCGCACCTTACTGTTTGTCGATGAGGTACATCGGTTTAATAAAAGCCAACAAGATGCTTTCCTACCTTTTATCGAAGATGGCACGGTAATCTTTGTTGGTGCAACGACTGAAAATCCCGGTTTTGAGCTCAACAATGCACTATTGTCACGTGCCCGCGTGTATCGTCTTGAATCTATCAAGGCTGAAGATTTGCGGGCGCTTTTAAAGCGCACCTTGCAAGATCCTGAACGTGGTCTAGGCGCGCGTCACATCAGGCTCACCCCAGAAGCGGAAGACAGGCTGCTGGACTTAGCGGGCGGTGATGCACGCCGCATGCTCAACTACCTTGAAGTCGCAGCGGATTATTTATCCGAAGGCGAGGCTGAGCTTAACACTGAATTACTCTTGCACGCAGTCGGCGAGCAGCAAGCGGCCTTTGATAATAAAGGTGATCATTTCTACGATATCTTATCGGCATTTCATAAGTCAGTGCGTGGGTCATCACCCGACGGCGCACTGTATTGGTATGCACGTATTCTTGTCGGGGGCGGTGACCCTTTGATTGTCGCAAGAAGACTACTCGCCATTGCATCGGAAGACATTGGTAATGCCGACCCGCGTGCATTACAGATTGCCTTAAATGCATGGGATACGTTTCACCGTGTCGGTCCCGCAGAGGGCGAACGGGCGATTGCACAAGCGGTAGTGTATTGTGCGAGTGCTGCGAAAAGTAACGCCGTTTACAATGCGTTTAAAGCTGCGGTCGCGGCCGCAAAAGCTCACCCAACGGCTGAGGTGCCGAACCATTTGCGTAATGCACCGACCAAGATTCATAAAGAGCAAGGCTACGGTGAAGATTACCGTTATGCTCATAATTATCCTAATGCCTATGTGGCAGGAGAGCGCTACTTACCGGATGCGCTCGCAGACGCATACTTCTATCAGCCTGAACCGCGTGGTTTAGAAATAAAAATTAAAGACAAACTGCTCTGGCTTCGTCAACAAGACGAACGTAGCGAATGGCAACGAGGAAAGTCTGATGACAAGCCTTAGTCAATGGTTAATGGTCGCCGCGGGTGGCGCGATTGGCGCAAGTGCACGGCACGGCGTGGCTTTATTGATGTTAAGCACGGGTTGGCGGTTCCCTTTTGCGACGTTGATCGTTAACATAATAGGTTCTTTTTTATTAGGCGCTGTATACGCACATGTGCAACACCAAGGGCTCTCAGAGTCCGTGCGGTTATTTGTCGGCGTTGGCTTGCTCGGAGCCTTCACAACGTTTTCCACGTTCTCGGTCGAAGTGGTGCAGTTGGCGACTCAAGGCGAGTGGGGGCGAGCCTCAGTAAATATCGTACTCAACGTGGGGCTCTGCGTGTTAGGTGTCGCAGCAGCCATGGCGTTGTATAATTTCTTTATCATTAAACCGAATTAAGTGAAGTAGGATATCCATGCTAGATGCAAAATATTTCCGCGAGGAACTGCAACAAACCGCTGAGCGTTTAAAAACACGCGGCTTTGAGCTGAACATCGATGAGATTCAAGCACTCGAAGAACAGCGCAAATCGATCCAAGTAAAAACTGAGCAGTTGCAGGCTGAGCGTAACAGTCGCTCGAAAGCGATTGGTAAGGCAAAGCAGGCGGGTGAGGATATCCAGCCGTTGTTAGACGCGGTGAGTGATTTAGGTTCACAGCTTGATGCAGCAAAAGAAGAGCTACGTGAAGTACAAGACAAACTCGGCGCGTTGATTATGGGTGTGCCCAACTTGCCAGCTGAAGGCGTGCCTGAGGGTAAAGATGAATCGGAAAATCAAGAAATCAGCGTGTGGGGTGAGCCTCCGCAACTGGATTTTGAACCCAAAGATCATGTTGAATTGGCTGAAGCCTTGGCAAAAGGTATGGATTTTGAAGCCGCAGCTAAATTAACCGGCGCGCGCTTTGTCGTGATGCGTGGCAAGATTGCGCGTCTGCATCGTGCATTGACCCAGTTCATGTTGGATACGCATACAGAAGCCCATGGTTACGCTGAAACCTACGTACCTTACTTAGTAAACCATGACAGCCTTTATGGCACGGGGCAGTTACCTAAATTTGGTAAAGACCTGTTCCATATTCAGGGTGAGACAGAAGAGCAGATCCCACTGTCATTGATTCCGACCGCTGAAGTGCCGTTGACCAACTTAGCGCGTGATGAGATTTTCGATGAAGCTGAATTGCCCGTTAAATTAACCGCGCATACACCATGCTTCCGTAGTGAAGCCGGTTCGCACGGCCGTGATACGCGCGGTCTGATTCGTCAGCATCAGTTTGATAAAGTAGAGTTGGTTTGGCTCGCGCACCCAGAGCAGTCAATGGATGCGCTTGAGCAGCTCACCCAGCACGCTGAAACCATCTTACAAAAGCTTGGTTTAGCGTACCGTAAAGTGTTGTTGTGCACTGGAGACATGGGCTTTGGTGCAACTAAAACCTACGATCTCGAAGTCTGGTTACCGGCGCAAAATACCTATCGTGAGATTAGCTCATGCTCAAACATGGGTGATTTCCAGGCGCGTCGTATGCAAGCACGTTTCCGTCGTAAAGGCGCGAAAAAGCCCGAGTTATTGCACACGTTAAATGGCTCAGGTCTGGCAGTAGGGCGTACATTAGTAGCATTACTCGAGAACTATCAGCAAGCCGATGGTTCAATTGTGATTCCAGAAGTATTACGCCCGTACATGGGTGGTATCGAGCGCATTGAGGCGTAATCGGTTAAATACACTTCGCGGGTTTGGGTAAGCCCGCAATACGTGTTGCCTGCTTAGCAGGCCCTTTAGGAAACAGCCGGTAGAGGTATCGGCTGTTTGCTTTTTCTTCGCCGAGTTTCTTCTTCATCGCTTTTACCAGCACACGCATGGCCGGGCTGGTGTCATATTCGCGATAAAAATCCTGCACAAAATGCACCACTTCCCAATGAGCAGGCGTCATCTCGATATTCTCAAGCTCAGCAAAATGCAGAGCGAGCGGCTCGCTCCAATCGTCAAGGTGAGCTAAATAGTTGTGTTTGTCGGTTTCGTACTGCTTACCGTTAAATTCAATCATACTACCAAATCCAATGTTGCGTATGCGTTATAAGCTCCACCCATTGAGCATCGCTAATCACCTCGACCCAATCGACCGGTGCTACAGTCATCTCATGCGCTGGGATGACTATTTTACACAATTGCAAAGCCTGGGGACACGTCGCGGGTAAGTCCTTTGCAGAATCAGCGGTCAGGAGGATCGCGGTATGCTCAGTGAGCAATGCGTGCTGTTGCTCAAGCCAACTGATGAGGGGGCGCGTTTGAAGCCAATGAGTGCAATTCAGTTGCATGTGATCACCTCCGCAAAATTAAGCAGTAAGGCGTTTAAATCGCGTTTGGCTGTCCACTCGAATTCAATATCATCGTTGTCCAGTTGGGGCTCAAAATCGCTAGCTATCAAGACAGGTTCGGCATCGAGTAGTTCTAACATACCGTAGCGTTTATGAAGCTCAGACTGTAACGACATCCACGCATTATCCAGCATGATGAGTTGTACTGACTGATCTAAGCTGGCGAGCGATAAGACTAAATCGAGCGCTGAACGGGCGCATTCAAGTTCAGGGCTTAATTGAACAATGGCATAGTTCTTACTCATGATAAGGTCACCACTTTATCCGCCGTATTCATCCAACTTACCAACTGAGTGAGTCCCGCAGGTTCAAAGGCGGGGTTAAATTGCTCAATACCCTGACGCTCTGCAGCCGTATGACAGACCACCAAGTCGAAGTGATGCTGTCCTGCCAGCTCACACCAGCTTTGGCTGCACGGGTTGTTGGCTGCAGCGGCGCTGGCAAGGCTCACCGCATCGGCGTAGAAGAAAACGCCCGTCAGCGTATAGCCATCGTTAATTGCTTGTTCTGCAAAGCGTAGCGCCGCGCGATGTCGTGCATCGGCGTGCATACCTGCTTTGATAATGAGTGTCAGGTTCATGATGCTTAATGAGTCTATTGGTAAAAAAAAGCCCCGCAAAAGGCGGGGCTCAATTAAACACGCTATCGTGTATGTTTAATCGTCGCCGTTAAATGCCATCAATAATGTTAGCAAGTTAACGAACAAGTTATAAAGCGAAACATACAAAGTCACCGTGGCTAATATGTAGTTACGCTCGCCACCGTGAATAATTTCACTGGTTTGGTACATAATCAACATCGCCATCAATGGGATCATGATAGCCGACAGTGCTAATTGTAACGCAGGCATCTGGAAGAAGAAGTTAGCGAGCATCGCTACAACCACCATGATGATACCCGCAGTGATTAAACCGCCGAGCTTAGACATGTCCTTCTTAGTACTCAGTACATAACCTGATGTCGCAAAGAACGTCAATGCGGTGCCACCTAAAGCGGTTGCAACCATCTCGCCACCACCTGGCATTTGCAGCGCCATATTAAGGAGTGGACCTAAGGTATAACCCAAGAACCCGGTAAGGGCGAAGGTCAAAACGATACCCATGGCACTGTCTTTGGTTTTATGAATACCAAACAACAAACCAATATAAAGAATCAAGGTGATGAAAAAGCCTGGATAAGGCAAATTCATCATGGTGCTGATTGTTGCCGTCACAGCACTAAAAGCAAGTGTCATGGCAAGCAGTGCATAGGTGTTACGTAACACCTTATTCACTGAGCCGGCAATTTGCTGCTGACCGACATACATCTGACTACGATCGTTCATAGTTTTCTCCGTTGATTAACGCTAGTTTTTAAGACTCAAAATTTTTTAAAAAGTTTCTTTATAAATGATGCTTGTATACCCTTAGTATATGGGTACTGATACTACCTTTAAAGTAGTTTCTTAGGTAGGAAATTCGGTTTATTACCGTGAGTTAGCTCGAAAAGTGATCGCTTTGATTAAATCATCGCCAAACGAACCACATTTGACGACTTTATTTAAATTTTTACTTTACAAGCGCCGCGAAGGTCTTTAATATTCGCCTCGTCTTCAGGGGAAAGCCCCAAGGACAACGGAGAGGTGGCAGAGCTCGGTTGAATGCACCTGACTTGAAATCAGGCGTGGGTTCACACCCACCGGGGGTTCGAATCCCTCCCTCTCCGCCAAATTTCGAAAAGCCCGCTCATCGAGCGGGCTTTTTTCGTTTTAGCCTACTATTGTACTTCACCTGCGTTGCTGAATATACTGAGGCAATAATAAGAGATGGAGTGCGCCTCATGGAAGCGAGCCAACCACCCGCGACCCACATTTTATGCAAAAACTGTGATACCCCCCTTCAAGGTGAGTATTGTCATCGTTGTGGTCAGCAGGATAAACGTTACTTACGCAGTATATTTGCCGTTGTCGGCGACTTAATGGGCGAATTGGGTCATTGGGACTCGCGGTTTTACCGAACGCTCAGCGGCTTATTTATGCGTCCAGGCTTCTTGTCACTTGAATTTGTCCGAGGACGGCATGCCTCATACGTGCCCCCGTTACGTATGTATTTCTTCATGTCGTTGATTTCGTTCATGGTAATGCGTGCGTTGGTCGATTTTACGCCACAAGTCAATCAAGACCTATCGCCTGAGCAACAAGCCGAAATTCAACAGCAGATTGATAAAGCCGACGCAGTTTTGGCGACACAGAAGGAACCCTCTGCGGATATAACACCATCGGATGAAGAGCCGGCAACGCTCAATCTCGATTTAAAAGAGTTTCCGTTATTAGATGCCGAAGATGAAGACCTGCTTGAGCAAAAACTTAAGTTAATGCAACAGAATCCTGATGCTTTTATCGAGCGGCTAGTGGGGAACGCGCCTCAAGCGATGTTGCTCATGCTCCCGTTCTGGGCACTATTGCTTAAACTGTGTTACCCCTTTAGTAAGCATTATTACATTGAGCACTTGGCTGTTGCGTTGCACACCCATGCCTTTTTGTTGTTGTCGTTTATGATGCTGACAATTACGGATTCCAGTGCGGCTTGGTTGAGTACACAATTCGACTATCCATGGATTGATGAGCTTGCCAGTTACGCCGAGAACATACTGCTGATGTGGATGGTTGCGTACCTGCTGTTTACCCAGAAACTGTTTTATCAGCAGTCATGGCCCATGACGCTCTTTAAGTTCGTCATTTGCTCTTTTATTTATATCTTTTTAATAGCAGCCGCTTTCTTAGCACTGGTCGTGCTGGGCTTGTTGAGTAGTTAACCTAACGAGGTTTATATGTTTTTTGAAACGCTAGCGCAGATTGTAAAAGATAAACATCAACAAAGTATTGAGTTACCTGAAGGGTGGGCGCAAGGGCGCGCATTTTTTGGTGGGTTTAGCGCCGGTATTGCCGCTGATTTTATTCTTAAGCAGTTTGATGCGGCTTATCATATGCGCGCATTTAATGTGTCTTTTGTAGCGCCAACCGCGCCCGGGAGTGCGGATTTATCGCTGAACATATTGCGTCAGGGGTCCTCGGTTGTGCAGGTCAGTGCGCAAATTATTCAAAATGGCGAAGTGACCTTGTTTGCACTGGCAAGCTTAGGTAAAGCACGCGAGTCGCAGGTGTTTGAAGACCAAGAGCCTGCGCCTGAGTTTGCTGCCCCCGAACACGGTATGGGTATTCCCGATTCGCCCGTAACGCCTGAGTTTGCTAAACATTTCGACTATCGTATTTTGCGCGGCGGTATGCCGTTTAGCGGTCAAGTCGAACGAGAATTCGGCGGCTGGGTACGGTTTAAAAACGAACAACACGAAATGACCATTGCGGCTGTTCTAGGTTTAGTGGATGCGTGGCCACCGGCCGTATTGCCGCGTTTGAAAAAGCCCGCACCGGCTTCATCGCTCACTTGGACCATTGAGTTTCCCGATAAGCGGTTGTCAGAAAAGCAAACCACCGCATGGTGGCGTTACTTGGCGACGATTGAATATGCCGCCGATGGCTACGGGCATAGCCGTGCCGGGTTATGGGATGAGCAGGGCGAATTGTTTGCGATTAGCCGCCAAACCTTTACGGTGTTTGCATGAGTGAAAAAGCAAGCGACGTCAAGCAACACCTGTTATCAACCCAGCCAGGTTTTGAACTGGTCCTGCTTGAGCAGGACCATGTTGAACCGTTAACCCCTTCAGACATGGCACCGATCGAGGCATTGCCTCGTATTGTGATGCGGCAAATGTTGAGCTTACAGGCATCAAAAACCATTATTTCACGCGTCGAAGCACGTGCGGCTGAGCAGGGCGTGCGAATTGCACAATTAGGTTACGATGACTTATTAGAATGTGGGTTAAGTCGTAATAAGGCGGTCGCAGTGGGGGCTATTGAAGCCTATTGGCAACAATCGCGCGAAAAAATGCAGCAGTGGCCGCTACTGGATTGTGACGATCTCTTACGCGAAGTTCAGCAGATAAAAGGCGTAGGACCTTGGTCGGCATCGATTTTGGCGATGTTTCACTTTGCCCATGAGGATCTTTTTCCTATGCAGGATAGTTCGCTGCGCAAAGCCATTGCGTTGCTGAAAGAGCGCGACGTTGTCATTATTCCCGAACGTGCGACACCCTACAGGTCTTATCTCGCCTGTTATTTGTGGCAGTTACTCGATCAGAAACGAATTTAGTTTCAAATTGAGACTTCACAGAAAATCGAGTGAGTTTAGTTAACAAAATATTCGATTTTCAACTTGCTAAATAGTCATTTTTGCTCAAATTTATTCTCGCTTTAATCAGCAAAACCCACGTTCAATCAATTGTTGAGAGGAATTATGCAAAAATGGCCAAAATTATTTTAGCAATCAACAACCCTATTGTTAGCGCAGGGATGCGCACTGTAGTCGAACAAAACTTTTCTGATGAAGTCGAAACGGTTGAATCTATGCCGCAGTTGCGCTTGGCGGTAAATGAACACCCCAATTCAATCGTGGTGTTGGGCTGCTCCTTAGCAGGCGATGCGACAGTAGAAAATTGGCGTCGACTAAAACGCCGCCACGAAGACATCAAACTCATTGTCTGGGGGAAACGCTATCAAGACGTGTTGGATTTTCAGTGTGGCGTGCAAGAAGTCGACGGCTACTTGCTCGAGTCTGGCAGTAGCCAAGAGCTCGTAACTGCCATATCGTCTCTACGTCAGGGCTCCGTATTTGTGGCGGCACCGATTGCCGAATACTTAGCCAAAAACCCGTATGGCGATAAACGACGTAATATTGTTGAGCAACTCAGCGACCGAGAACTTCAAGTCATGCAAATGATCGGTCGTGGCGTGCGTGTAAGTGAAATCGCGGAGCATTTGTGCATCAGCAGTAAAACGATCAATACATTTAGGTATCGAATTTTTGCAAAGCTTAATATTAATAGTGATGTACAATTGTCCCATCTAGCATTACGAGCGGGACTCGTTGAACTATTAGAATTTGAAGGTGTATGAGCAACCAATTTGATGCAGAAAACTTTCTGAGACACCTGACTCATCAGCCTGGCGTTTATCGCATGTATGATGAGTCAGGCGATGTCATCTATGTCGGCAAAGCCAAAGACTTAAGAAAACGCGTATCGAGCTACTTCCGCGAGAAAGTCGATCGCGTGAAGACACAAGTCTTAGTTAAGCAAATTGCCGACATGGATGTCACGGTCACCAATACCGAAGCCGAAGCGCTTATTCTCGAGAATACCTATATCAAAAAATATCGCCCGCGTTATAACGTCTTACTACGCGACGATAAGTCCTATCCCTACATTATTATGACCGATCATACGCATCCGCGATTAGGTTTTCATCGCGGTGCGCGGCGCCAAAAGGGTGAGTATTTTGGTCCGTTTCCTAACGGAGCCGCGGTGCGCGAGAGTCTGCGACTCATGCAAAAGTTGTTTCCTATTCGTCAGTGTGAGGATGCCTATTACCGAGCCCGTAGCCGTCCGTGCTTACAGTATCAGCTGAAAAGGTGCTTAGCGCCATGCGTGAACGTCTGCACTGATGAGGAATACGATGAGCAAGTGCAACTGGCACGGCAGTTTCTCAACGGCAAGAACCAACAGGTCATTGATCAGCTTGTAACGCGCATGGAAAATGCCAGTGAGTCGCTCGACTTTGAGCGCGCGGCACGCTACCGCGATCAAATTGCCATGCTAAGACGTACCCAAGAACGTAACTCAGTGACGGGCGCGCAACAGGAGCTCGACGTCATAGGTTTTGCGCGCGGTAATGGTGTAACCACCGTACAAATGCTGTTTATCCGTGATAATCACCTACAAGGTAGCCGCAGTTATTTTCCTAAAGTACCGGCGGATACATCGGATGAAGAAGTCCTTCAAGCCTTCTTATTGCAGTTCTACCTAAATCAAAGCTCTGGGCGTAAAACCCCTGCCGAAATTGTGCTACCCGATGAGATCAAACACGATCCTGTGCTAGGTGAGGTACTCGGCGAGGCCGTCGGCCGTAAAGTGCGTTTACTTCACAACGTGCGTGGAGAGCGCAAGCAATACCAGCAGCTCGCTAAGAAAAACGCCGTTAATGCGTTGGAAGGTAAACTGAATCAACAAAGCACCATGAATCGTCGAACATCGGCGCTTCAGCAAGTGCTTGAACTAGGGATTCCGATTCAGCGCATGGAATGCTTTGATATCAGTCACACTATGGGGCAGCAAACGGTTGCATCCTGCGTGGTGTTTGACCAAAACGGACCCAAGAAATCGGATTATCGGCGCTATAATATTACCGGTATCACGCCCGGCGATGATTACGCCGCCATGGCGAAGGCACTGGCTAAGCGTTATGACAACGCCAAAGAAAACGGCAATATTCCTGATATTTTGTTTATCGACGGTGGTAAAGGACAACTGGCGCAAGCCGAGAACTACTTCGCTGACTGGGGTAAAGACGCGCCTATGCTGATAGGTGTCGCAAAAGGAGAGTCGCGTAAGCCTGGATTAGAGACATTGATCATGGCAGGAAGCCACGAAACGATTCCTTTGAATAAGGATGCCAGCGCATTGCATTTAATCCAGCATATACGCGATGAGTCGCACCGATTCGCCATAACTGGGCATCGTCAGAAGCGTAATAAAGTTAAACGCACATCGAGCTTAGAAGAGGTCGAGGGCATTGGCGCTAAGCGTCGGCAAAAGATTTTAAAAAATCTTGGTGGATTACAAGAGGTAAAAAACGCTAGTATTGACCAATTAGCCAATGTCCCAGGTATTAGTCGTGCACTGGCTGAAAAAATATATTACTCATTTCGATAGCGAGAGCAGGGCGACCGTGCCACTGAGCTAAAAAAAGGATTGCGGATAATGAAGTGGAATATCCCAAATATTTTGACGAGTTTTAGGATTTTATTAATCCCGGTATTTTTGATTGTGTTTTATTTACCGTTTGAAGATGCTCGTTTTTGGTCGGCGTTTATTTTTTGGCTCGCCGCAATTACCGATGCGCTCGATGGCTGGATCGCTCGTCAATTTAACCAGTTTACTGAGTTTGGTGCATTTTTAGACCCAGTGGCTGATAAAGCCATGGTTGTAGCCGCTCTGGTGGTATTGGTTGAAGACTACAACACGTGGTACATCACAGTGCCAGCGCTCACTATGATTTGTCGCGAGCTGATTGTCAGTGCACTGCGCGAATGGATGGCACAGCGAGGCGATCGTGAGAAAGTGGCCGTGTCTAATTTGGGTAAATTAAAAACTATTGCGCAAATGGTCGCGTTAATTGGCCTTTTATGGGACGCGAACATCTGGACATTCTGGATTTCAATCGTTTTATTCTATACCGCATTTGTTCTTACATTATGGTCGATGTGGGAATATTTACGCGCTGCTGGGTCACAATTGACTAGAAATTGATAGGTTTGCGCTAAAAATAGCCAAACAGTCACAAAAATCACAAAAAGTCGTTGACGTATTTCATTTAAACAGTAGAATGCGACGGCAGATGGCGATGCGGGAATAGCTCAGTTGGTAGAGCACAACCTTGCCAAGGTTGGGGTCGCGAGTTCGAGTCTCGTTTCCCGCTCCAAACCATCGGCGGGTTGGCAGAATGGCTATGCAGCGGATTGCAAATCCGTGGATCTCGGTTCGACTCCGGGACCCGCCTCCATGACTTGGTTTACTTTTAGTGCCCGGGTGGTGGAATTGGTAGACACAAGGGATTTAAAATCCCTCGCTGGTAACAGCGTGCCGGTTCAAGTCCGGCCCCGGGCACCAATTCCAAATCGTGTAGCTTGCGCTTTCAGCGCAAGAACACACCTCAAGTAATAGTCCCCATACTTTTATATTTCGTGATAGCACGCAAACACGCGTCGCTTGCGCCTTTGGCGCAGGGCAACTGAATTATCACGGAGCCAACATGAATCAAATTAATCCTGCCAAGCTTCACAATAGCAAATGGACCGCCGTAAAGCCGATAAATCGCGAGAAGCATTTTTTGGTATCAGAAGTTGAGTACGATGAAGAAGGTAATGTCATTTCGTGCGTAATCGAGTCAGTGCTTTCAAAGAACGAATACTCAATTGATTGGCGTGAACTAAAAAACGAAGAAAAATGGGCTCAGGGCTGGAAGATGTAGGTTTTAAATCGTTTTTCTTGCGCCGAAAGCGCAAGCTACGGGCCAAAGGCGTGAGCTACCTTACTGACAAAAAATATATAAGCATGTTATAAAATAATCTAACAAAAATGAACTTTATTTAAATAAATGGTCAACTCTAGGCGTTTAGACAAAACGGAGTAGGAAAATAAAAATGAAAGCTTTAATTAAAACATTGGGTTGTTCTTTGCTATTAACGGCCTCAATGAGTGCCAACGCGGACTGGTCTGTTTCAGGTGGTTTTACGAGTTTCCAAGATGATATTGACTCGTCAGAAAGCTTGAGCTTAGGCGCGCTGCACGGTGGACTAGGTTATACGTTCGACCGCGGTAACTTTACCTTCATGCCAGAGCTGCGCGTTGGTTTTGGTGTTGGTGATGATTCCGCTTATGGTTTGGACGTTGAAGTTGATAACCTTGTAATCGCAAGTGTGCGCGGACAGTACAATGTAAATGATTCATTTGGCATATTCGTACAGCCTTCATATGGTCGTCTAGAGTTTTCAGCCAGTGGTAGTGGTGCATCGTTCAGCGGCGGTGACTGGGAAACAGGCATTGGCACCGGCGCCTCTTACAAGTTAGGCAAGAACGCATCAATAGAAGCCATGTACGAGCAATTTGATAGCACAGATGTTGTCTCATTCAGCTTCCGCTACACCTTCTAAAAATACAGTTCAGACACATCTGTTTGCAACTTGCGCCAAAGGCGCAAGCTACTGAATTTTAAAAGGGCGCAAGTTGCTGAATTTTAAAAGGGCGCAAGCTACAAGGCCCATCAAGGACGACGATAATATGCATAGCAACCTAAAACCATTGCTCATGAGCGCCTTAATAAGCGTATCGGTTATCGCTGCATCGGGCGTAACTGCTCAGCAGTACCTTAAGACAAAGAATCTCTACCCAAAGACGGTATCTGATCGGATAGTTAACGTTTCAGCTGGATATAAATCTGACTCGTTACCTTACGGTGTTTTCGAGTATATCGATACCTTTGGTAGCACCGAGGCTGAAATTGTGAATGGATTGGGGGAGCCTGAAGAGCGGTTTGAATGGCAAGAAGAGAATCGTCATGAAAGTGATGTAAAGAACACTGTTATTACGCTGGTTTACGACGGTCTTATCATTGAACTTGTAGAGGTTAAGCAAAAAACCTTTATCAAACGCCTCTTTATAAAGAGCTGCGAGATTAATTCACCATTCCAGAATTATCTGTGTAAACCGGTACCAGCGGTCATAAGTGAGTTGGGTCACCCGACTGTCATTTTAGTCGACGAGCTCATTTACACGCTGCAACATGGTGATGTCGGTTCAACCCCCATGCGGATGGGGGTAAAAAATGACAAGATTTCGTGGATTTATTTGAGGAGTTATATTGATTAGGGACTTGCGCCAAAGGCGCAAGTTACGGAGCAAAGGCGAAATATACAGGCCAGAGGCGCAAGTTACGGCCTAAGGCGCAAGCTACTTCTCAAACACCAAGCCATCGGGATCGGCGCCTAGCTCTTTCAATGCGTCCATTATGCCGTCGTTGAAGGCATCGGGGCCGCACACGTAAAAGTGCTGGTTAAAATTGTTGATATGCTCGTTTAGAAAGGCTTTATCGATGTGGCCATCGATAAACAGGTGATTGCCATTTGGCTTTTCATGGGTGATGACATTGATGAATTGATCACCGAGTATTTGCTCGAACTCCTCTTTCAAAATAATGTCCTTTTCGCTGTTGTTCGAGAAAATAAGTCGGTTATTGCCAACATCACCTTTGCGTGCCAAATCGCGGAAAATCGCTATAAATGGCGTAACACCTGCGCCGCCTGCGATAAATGTGCCTTCGCCTTTGTATTCAATGGCGCCCCATGGGTCTTCAATAATCAGCGAATCGCCTTGCTGGAGTTGGCCAATTTGTTCGGTCACACCGTCATGATCGGGATAAACCTTAATTACAAACTCAAGCCACGGATCGCTATTGAGCGATGTGAAAGTAAACGGGCGTTTCTCATCGCGCCAACCTTCTTTATCAATCGCGACCTCGGTGGCTTGTCCTGGGGTGAAATTATAATCGTCCGGCTTTTCTAATCGAATCCGTCTCACGTTGTGAGTGACTTCGGTAACATCGTTTACTTTTAATGTATGGCTCATGGTTTACCTCAATCTTTTTACAAGTGTCTATTATTTTTACACGAGATAAACCATGAAAAAGATCAAACTTACTCAGTTTGCATAGACACCCAAAGAACAAATGCAATAATATAACATTACAAAAATAATCAATGATAGGTGTATGATGTCTAATGCAGTTCGTTTCAGTATGCTGGCCCTAGCAGTTTCATCTCTGTACTCACCCCTTGTATGGAGCCAGGCGGATGAAAACGATTTAGAAGTTATCGAAATCAAGTATCGCCAAGCGTATCGAGGCGACACGCCAATGGCTGAAATACCGCAGGCGATCACGGTTCTAGATCGCACGTTAATTGAAGACGTGCAGTTATCCCGGTTTCGGAACATTTTGACTTTTGATCCCTCCATTGCGCTGCAAAACGACGGGGGCAACCTGTGGGATAGTTATTCTTTGCGGGGCTTTCCGGGCAATGAAAACGTTCCAACCGGCTACCTTGTTAATGGCTTTGCTGCGGGGCGCGGTTTTGGCGGGTATCGCGACTCGTCAAATATTGAGCTGGTTGAGGTGTTAAAAGGTCCTGGCTCAGCGCTTTATGGTCGTTCGGATCCCGGAGGCATCATTAATGTTGTCACTAAAAAGCCACAATATGCGACTGAGGGGTACCTGCAAACGACCGTGGGTACCGACGACCGGTATCGACTTGAGGGTTATTATACCTCCGCAGTTAACGACGCCGTCGCGATTACGACTCTGAGGATTTGTCAGCACGCTTTGAACTGAGTGGTAACTTTGCGATAGGGGGATTAACTCATCATGTGTTGATGGGGGTTGATGCGTACACCTATGACTTATTTACATTGTTGGCGCGTCAGCGTATTACCGATGGGTCTTGCACGCTCAATATTCATGACCCGGTTTATGGCCAAGTAGCGCCCGAACCCCCCACCATGTATGCCAACGATGAAAACCAAAAAGGTTTTGGTGTCTACCTGCAAGATCAAATTGATATCGCCACCGATTGGCGGCTGTTATTGGGCCTGCGATATGATGATTACAGCCAAAAAACCAATGAACTTGTCTCAGTGGCGTTCACACAAAGTAGCGATAGCAGAGTGAGTCCGCGAATTGCCTTAAGCTATTTACTGTTTGATGAACTCTCACTTTACAGCAGCTATTCAGAGGGCTTTTTGCCCATCAGTGGTACTGATTATCAGAGTAGGGGCTTTGACCCAGAAGAGAGTGACTCCATTGAACTAGGCTTTAAATGGCGAGCGAGTGGTTTCACGTTGAATGGCGCATTCTTTGATGCCAGCAAAACAAACATTCTGACTACCGACCCGGAGCACCGCGTCAACTCTCTGTTAATTTGAAGTACGAGTTTTAAGTTATGTCTCAACCAACGATTAAACAGCGCATCGATTCTCATCGCGAGTTCATTTATTACAGTCGCGCCGGGTACCTATTTAAGCGTGCCTTCAATCACTTGGGTATGGTTGATCACGGCAGCGCTCGCAATTGCGCTATATTGGCCAACACGCTGGTTTAATCAATATAAAAGCCGCAGTCAGAAGGCGTGGCTAAAGTATTTTTAAAACGTGCAAACATCAGATAACGAGTTAAGTAAGAATAAAATGGCCCATTTTTATGTGTATATGTCCATATAGCCACTTTTGGGATTATTTCGTCGCATTAAACTGAGTGCTGTTCTGAAGTTAATGACATTAATAGGAGTCACTGATGAAAATCACTCAAATTCGTAATGCAACGCAGATAATTGAATATGCAGGTAAACGCATTTTAATCGATCCGATGTTAGCCCCTAAGGGTACGTATCCCGGTTTTGAAGGTACCGTTAATGCACATCTTGATAACCCACGCGTCGATCTGCCACTATCGATTGAGGAAATCATTGATATTGATGCGGTTTTATTAACGCATACCCACCCGGATCATTGGGATGAGACGGCCGTTAATGCCATTCCTAAGGAGCAACTTATTTTTGTTCAACATGAGCAAGATAAAGCGATATTAGCTTCCCAAGGTTTCAATAATCTGGAGATTTTTTCTGAAGACACTGATTTTGGTGGGATTTCGTTTCAGCGTACCTTTTGCCAACATGGGCCTGAGGCTGCGTTTGAGCATGAGCAAATGGCAGAAATACTCGGTGAAGTGACAGGTGTCATTTTCTCACACCCCGATGAAAAGACACTTTACTTAGTGGGCGATACGATTTGGGTAAAACCGGTTGAAAATACGATGCGGCAAGCACAGCCCGATGTGGTGATTCTTAATACGGGCTGGGCACATGTGCTAGGCTTTGGACCCATTATCATGGGCTTAGAAGATGTATTGAAAACGCATCAGCTATTACCTAAAGCAGATATTGTGACGACCCACATGGGGGCTGTTAATCACGCTCTGGTTACAACTCAACAAATGCGCGATTATGTTACTGCCAATCAATTAAGTGACTGGGTGCATGTGCCGGAAGACGGTGAAGCGGTCACTATTACTCACTAATAGTCAGGTACGAAAAGTGTCGGAAATTAATACGCCAATACCCACCGTTGCAGTGGTGGTATTTAATGACTTTAGCCCGTTTCATGTCTCGGTTCCGAGTATTGTGTTTGGTAAAGACACGCTCGGCGAAACGCTATTTAATCTCGAGTTAGTGGCGGGTGAAGAGGGCTTGATTACGTCCAGTGCAGGTATGCAGGTTCATCCGAGTGCGGATTTGAGCGCCTTGCAGTCTGCGGACATTGTTATCTTACCCTATTGGCGTAGTCTGACAGAACAACCTCCCGCGCCGGCGCTCGCTGCGATTCAAAGCGCAGCCGACCGGGGGGCTTGGGTTGTAGGTTTGTGTTTGGGTGGCTATGTATTAGCGTATGCCGGCTTGCTCAAGGGTAAGCATGTTGCGACGCACTGGGAGTTAGAGCACGACTTTAATCAACGCTTTCCGGCGGCTCAGTTGGATACCAATGCGTTATATGTTGAAGACGGCAATATTATTACGTCAGCGGGTACTGCGGCGGGAATTGATTGTTGCCTGTACCTCTTTCGAAAATATTACGGTAGCTCGCTAGCCAATAAAGTGGCACGGCGGATGGTCGTGCCACCTTATCGCGACGGCGGACAAGCGCAGTTTATTGAGCATCCTATTCCTACCTCTACCTCCGATGCGCGGCTTAATCAATTAATGGAGCGTATTAGATCAGACATCACACATAGATATACACTCGATGAGCTGGCGGAGCGGGTCATGATGACTCGACGTACGTTTACTAGAAAGTTCTATAAGGCAACGGGCATGTCATTTGGAGAATGGCTAGCTGCCGAGCGTTTAAATCTTGCGCAAGATATTCTAGAAACAACAGATTTATCAATCGAACAGATAGTAGAACAAACTGGATTTAGTTCTGTCATGGCGTTTAGAGAGAAGTTTAAGACACGGTGTGGTGTAAGTCCTAATCAATGGCGAAAGTCTTTTCGTCGATAGCACAGCGGTTAGGGCGGGGATTTGCCAAGTCGTATAAAACACCTGTATAGTTCGCCAAAACAATAACTTAAAAGACATTCAAAATATGATTGCTATGCACATGACCCTCTCAGGTCGCCTTATTCCGCCGCTCGGTATGTTTGCTTTGTTAGGTATGGCTGTGGCCGTTGGCGTTGGTGCGACGCTCTACGCAGCCGACTGGGTTGTGTACCTAATGCATTGGGTTTCTGATTTTTTGTATAACGCTGAACTCATGTTTAGCAGTCTTTTGCACGCCGTTGGCCTAACGGACGATATCTCAAGTACCTATTATTCGTTTGCCCGTGAAAAGAACGCCGGTGTATTTGCTGGGGGCCTGTACATAGCGACTGAGGTTTTATATCTAGTGGCGGTGGTTGTTGTCGCAACACGCGCAGCAGTCGAGCCACAATCTAAGTCTGTAAAAGCAAATACCCCTAAAAAGTCGGTCTCGCTGTATTTATTGTTAAATATCGCGTACACCGTTGCCTTTTTCTACTGGATAATGTTCGACCTACAATACGCGCGGAACTACCAAGAGGCGTTGTTAGGGCCTCTGCGTGAACAGGCAAATAGTCTGTCGAGCGTATTTATCGCGACCTGGAGTTGGAAGCTCATCCTGTTTGTACCACTACAGTTGGCATTGATTATCGGTGCTTGGCGCAATAGCCCCTGGTTTAAATCGCTTTTTGCCAGCTATTTGATATTTGATGTGGCGTATTACGGCGTGCTGACTGTTTTAACGACAAGTTCACATTCGGGTTTATTTGTCAGCATTGTCGCATTATTATTGTTTACGCCGTATTTGTTGACCGCCAAGCGCTCGTTCTAATCGCTTGGCGTTAACAGACATGGCTTCGCAATAAACAATAATAATAAATGCAGAAACCATGTCCGAAAACATCGCATACTATTCCAAACATGCCGAGTCACTCGCTGATAACTATAATCGCGTATCGTTTGAGTCGGTCCATAAAGACTGGCTACATGCGCTGCCAGAGCAGGGCATGGTGCTTGACGTGGGGGCGGGCTCAGGGCGTGATGCGCGCTACTTGGCTGCACGCGGTTTAAATGTCGTTGCGGTAGAGCCTGCGCACGAGCTCCGCGAAGTTGCGCAGCAATATACCGTCAATAGTGCCGTACGATGGTTAGCCGACAGCCTGCCCGATTTAACTAAAGTTTTTGCGCTGCACACCAAATTTGACCTGATCTTACTCAGTGCGGTGTGGATGCATATCCCATCATCGACCCGCGAGCGCAGCCTGCGCAAATTAAGTAGCTTATTAAAGCCCAACGGTAAGTTGGTGATTTCGTTACGTCACGGTGCCTGTCACGACGAGCGCACGATGTATCCTGTTTCGGCGGACGAGCTGGCGCAACTGGCGAGTCGTTACGGCCTAACCTTCGAATTACTGACTCCTGAACAACAATCTGATGAGTTAGGCCGCGATGATGTGAGTTGGCAGACGGTCATGCTGACGCTGCCCGATGACGGCACGGGGGCGTTTCCGCTACTCCGCAATATTGTTGTGAATGACAATAAAACATCAACGTATAAAGTCGCGTTGCTTCGAAGCCTGCTCCGCATTGCCGAAGGTCATCCCGGCGCTGTGCTAGATCAAACAGACGACCACATCGCGCTCCCCGTGGGATTGGTGGCATTGTATTGGCTAAAACTGTATAAGCCCTTAGTCGATCATTACGGTATGCATCAAAGCACTCATAGCGGTAAAGGGCTCGGCTTTGTTAAACCCCACGGCTGGCAATTGCTCAGCGATCGCAGTGCAGGGGATTTTACGATTGGCGCTCAGTATAGCGATGAGGCTATTGTACAGCCCTTGTACCGCGCCTTAAAAGATATTGCTTCAACGATTAAAAACATGCCCGCCAAATACACCACCATCCCGGGCTCGGGTGATGCTGTGTTTGCAGTTGAGCTGAATCGCACGCAAAAGCCAAAGCGAAACCTCACCTTAGATTTACCGTTTTTAAGCGCGTTGGGTACCTTTTATGTGCCCAAGCACATTTGGGATTCATTAACGCGTTTCAGCGTTTGGATTGAACCTGCGCTGGTGAATGAATGGGCGGCGCTTATGGCAAGTTATGCGCCGAATAAGCAAAAGGCATTTAACCGAAGCGATTATTTAGTAGCGCTCGACTGGAAAGACGACACACGAACCACAACACGGGTGCGTCAACGCATCAACACATTGCTGGCAGAGGGTAAGGTGCATTGTTGTTGGTCCGGTAAACCGATTAAGCCTAACCGCTATGCTGTTGATCATGCGTTTCCCTTTGCCCGATGGCCCAATAATGACCTTTGGAACCTGTTGCCCAGCCAAGCCCAGGTCAACTTAGAGAAACTAGATAGACTACCCAGTCGCGAAAGACTGAGCACCGCACGAGAATTGATTCTGACGTGGTGGCAGCAGGGCTGGCAGATAAATAAAAGTGAATTTTTTACCCAAGCCAACCTGGCACTCCCCAATTTAAGCCACCACAACCAAAGCTTTGATGATGTATTTGAAGCGTTGGCGCTACAGCGGGATAGAATTAAAGATATCCAGCAGTTAGCGGAGTGGTGAAGTGAATTGAGTTAATAACAGTAGGAAGTTACATGGAAAGTGATGTATTTGATCGAAAAAGCACGACCTGTCCGATTATCAGTGACGCTAGATACCATTTAATTATCGGTTTAACGCTATGCTGGGGCTTCATCATAAATTGGTGGATAGTGACCCATATCGAAACGGAATCGATTTCTAGTATTAACCCGTGGCTATTTTTTCTGGGTTATTTTGCGTCGTGCTTTTATGGCGTTTACTTGTTTAACAAATCAAGAAAACCACTGGTGAGCTTTATTGGCTATAACTTTGTGGTTGTTCCCTTTGGCTTAATCGTTAACCTCGTTGTCAGTAAATACGATCCCGACGTCGTGGCTGAAGCCATCCGAGTAACCGGTATGGTCACTATAGGCATGATGTGCTTAGGCGCGTTGTTTCCTGCCTTCTTCAAAAAGATTTCCGGTGCACTCACCGTAGCGCTCTTGCTTGTGATTGTCGTAGAGCTTATCGAAGTGTTTATATTTGGCGTGCACCACGAAGTACTTGACTGGATCGTGGCACTGATATTCTGCGGCTACATAGGCTATGACTGGGGCAGGGCGTGCCAGATACCTAAAACCGTCGATAACGCGATTGATAGCGCAGCGGCGCTTTATATGGATATTATTAATTTATTCCTGCGTATTTTACGTATACTGGGGCGGAAGTAAGGGAGCCTTAATTTCAGCAAGCCGTTATTTTTTGAAGCGAGTGCTGTGAACGACTCGAATGTTGAAAGGATAGAGACGCGTGAAATATTTTCTTCTAAGAACTATAAAAATAGGTATCGTTTTAAATCTGCCGCCTTTGCTGGTAGCGCTCATGGTTTACCTTAAATTAGATATCTTCCCTATCATTTTCACAGCGTTACTATGGGCGAGTATCCCACTTCAGTCTTTTGGTATGGGATCGCTCTTTACTGAGAGTCAGATTACTTTTAACGAATGGGGTGTGAGTCAGGCATCACCTGCGGTTTGGGTGTCTATTGTAATGTTCTGGCTACTTTGGGCTGCTCTCATTAGCTTTATAAGCTTACTGAGAATTAGCAGAAAGTAGGTAAGTGCCCATGAAAAAGCGGATCCGTTAATCGCACATAGCGGACCTCCCGGTTTTTTAAAATAAAATCATCCTACGCTTAGTAAGCGCAGACCTGAATTAAGAAGAGAAAAAGTACCTGATTAACTATAAACCTCTGCCTAGTTGTTCTTAGCCACTACAGACCAACTTAGATAGCCATTAGTATTTAATGATATATTCGGGTAGTTTCATATGGTAAACACCGTGGAAACAGAGGCATTACCATTAAGCGCTCTTCCTTTTGCAAAGAAATAAGTAATTGAGGGAAAGAAAAATTTTGAACACAGTTTACATAATTGGCGCTGGGGCAAGTCATGAGGTGGGACTTCCAACGGGGGATACGTTAAAAGACGAGATTGCACGTACGCTATATATTAATTATGCCTTTATGCCTTCAGAAAGGGAGGGTAACTTGAGTCTTTGGGACTGTTTTAAGCAAACTTATTCCAACGACGAAGAAAAGTTAAAGAAAATTTACTCAGCGTGTCAACATATTGTTAAAAATCTTCCTTTAGCTATCTCAATCGACAATTTACTAGACTCTGATGCACTCAATACAGAGCTCGCACAGTGTGGAAAAATAGGAATCATTGAGTCCATTTTGAAAGCGGAGAGGAGTAGTTCATTATATTTCGAGCCAAACGAGGCAGGTTTTGCTGATAATATGCCTAACCTGCAGAGTACTTGGTATGTCCAGTTCTTTCGCAGAGTATTCGAGGGTTGTTCAAAAGACGACCTAAAGGAACGTTTGCGCAACATTACTCTAATAATATTTAATTATGACCGGTGCGTAGAGCATTTCCTGTATCACTCGATGATGCAGTACTTCCGTTTGAATGAGCAAGAGTGTGCTGCGTTGCTCAACGATTACCTCAAGATCATTCACCCATATGGAACCGTAGGCCGCCTTCCATGGCAAAGTGATCATAATAGCAACAACACTAGGCGACCGTTCGGCGCGCCCGCGGACTATATAGATATAATTAACTCATCGGACTCAATTAAAACTTTTTCAGAATCTGAAGGGTTAGAGTCAACTGTTCGACAAGGAATTGTCTCCAATATGGCGCACGCAGAACGGATCATTTTCTTAGGCTTTGCCTATCATAGGATGAATATGCAATTACTATCCAACTTCGGGGAGGAGCGGTTTATCAACCAGGGGAAGGTTATGTGCTTAGCAACAACACTGGGCTTCTCTGAGAACGATACTCAATATGTGAATCGCGACATAGGTCGATTGTATAAAAATGAAGTAGATATAGCATTAGAAAGCTCAAAGTGCTGCACCTTTTTTCAAAATAACTCAAGAGCCCTTTCTTTTGACCAATAACCTTAACTCAATTGGGGATAACCGCTTGGCGCTATGAAGACATCATTTAAAAAATAGTTAAGCCAATCATACTTGGCATAGCTTTTAACTACAAAATATCACTATCATTGACACTGCAGAGTATATCACCTTCAACCTGTATGGCTGCGCCACGTGACTTAGAATGAGTCGACTCTTAGCGCACTCCATACTAGATTAGATAGAGCCTACAGAGGAAGTGTTCAATATCCGCTGCTGGAACACTGCGTTCTGTCCGCTTGAAGCGAACAACAGACATTTGTAATTAACTTACCTTACGATATATGCTGTTCAATTCGGGTTAATAAGCTGCTAAGCATTAGGGGCCAAGGTGCAAAAGCCAGATCAAGTGTCCGCATATTTTTTGTATGACTTAGATAAGTTTCGAGTGTTTTGTGAACTGTCTCAACGTCATTGGGAGGAAGAGTTAGCCAGATACAATACAGTGGATCTGGAAATCGATGAATCGACTTATTGGGATAGATATCAGTACCGCAATGACCTCAGCGCAGATTTTCAAGAAGGGTTTCCACAATACCAAAAGCAATCGTTCCTCTTGATGCTAGTATCGATTTTTGAGGACTATCTCAACCAACTCTGCAATTGCTCCTATGTTGAAAGAGCTTTACCTTGTAGCCTGAAGGACTACTGCGGTACAGGAATAGAACGAGCCAAAAAATACTTAAAAAAAGTGGCTGATATAGACGTGCCTACAGACACCGCAGACTGGAATAAAGTAATAGAAGCACGAGATATTAGGAATATTATTGCTCATAATGCCGGTCACATTGATGAAAAAGCACATCAAAAGCAGCTTAAAATCGTTGCTAAGAACTCAAATTTGACCTACCAAAAATTTGCTAGGATTCACCTTGATGTCACACAGGAATATTTGTTCGAAGTGATTAAAGCTATGAAGAACACTGCATGCAAAATCAGGCGTATGACGCCACGTAAGTCTTAATATTTAGATATACGAAAGGTATATATGACCCCTAACTTCTTAAATTTCAAAGAATCCGATTTAAATAAATATATTTATAGAATTGTGCCGTTATCAAGGCTGTATGAGCTATTTGAGAAAACAGAAAATGTCTTAGTCAAACCAAGCATGTGGGAAGATCCTTTTGAAAACTTTATTTTAAAATAAAAAGTGCGTTTCAAAAATGGTAGAACGTATCGCTTTAGCCATCAAAGCGGACTTTATGGGCAATGTTGGACACTTAATAAAGCTTCTGATGCTATGTGGAGAATCTATTCGTCTGACAAACGCTCTGTGCGGATTAGAACAACGGTAAGAAAGTTATTTAACAGTCTATATGATTCGCAAGCTGAAGATTCTCAAGAAGATATTGGTCTTAGGCATGAAAAGTGTTTTATTGGAAAGGTAAAATACCTACCAAGCCATAAATTAAAAGCCTTTGCGTCTGACATCTTTAGTGAGCAGGCTGGAACCAGAACATATTCTTTGGCATCTTCTTTGTGTGCCAAAAGGCCTGCATTCAAACACGAAAAAGAGGTCAGGCTGATTTACTTTGAACATGACATTAACAAATGTAACGACGGATTATTTAGGTATAAATTTGATGCGCATAAAGTCATTGATCAGCTGATGTTAGATCCTCGTCTAGATGCTAGTGAAGCTGAAATAATCAAAAAGGATATTGCTAATAGAATTAGTTTCAAAGGCTTAATAAAGCGTTCCTTATTGTATGCATTACCACAAGATCTCGTAATCGATGTGAAATGATTTACAAAGCTAACTCGCTGCTATCTTGATGTAATGTAACCAACTACCGGCGATTCAACGTCCGCTCCTGGCACAAAGCGGACCAAACCATACTTATCAATAATTCATCCCCCCCAATCACTTGCGACAACAGCAACGCCCGTGGGATATTAATGAAACGCTTAAATGTAATTCCAACGACATACAGGAATACTATGACCCAAAACACGGAGTTAGATCTCGACTTAGGAAAGCGGCATATCGTTATTCAACGCCGGTATGAAGCATTAGGCGCGCTAAACGACTTGCTCATTGCAGTCTGGTTTTTAATCGGTAGCTTCTTCTTTTTAAACGAGTCGTTAGTGGATAGTGGGACGTGGTTGTTTATCGTAGGCAGCGCTCAGTTGATCATTAAGCCGTTCATCAAACTAACCAGTTTAATTCACTCGGGCAGGGTGTTTAATAAGCAGCAACAGGGGCACTAAGCCCCTTAACGACTAAACATTCGCACTGCGCTCGACTAACATCTTTAATATCAATCGCGCAAAACCATCCTGTACGGCTGGATTTTCGAGTATTTCTACGGATAGTTTCTCGTGGTCCGACATGGATTCAACAACGCGGTCAAGTAAACGCTGTGGCAAAAGTCCGTGCATGACTTCTTGTTCCGAGTGTTTCTTTACTTGCGCCATGAGATCGTCGTCGCGCTCCATGCGGTTAGCGATGTTTTCTGTGTATTGTAGTTTATCCTCGTCTTGAACCTCACTGCCGAAAAGATCGTTAAGTGCATCGATGATTTCTTGCAACTTTTTCTTTTCTGGATCGTGGGGTTTTCCGCTACCGACTGCGGTAATGGGTTTAAGGTAGCCGCCGTCTTCTTCCTCAAGTCGTAATTGCTTCTCGGCTTGTTTGGTGGTGCGGAAGTGGGTGAGTTGCACGCCCGAAAGATCAATGTCGTCATCGTCTTCGAGTCGCTCTGTTTTTATTAAACGGATTAACTCTTTGGCGTAGACGCATAAGGCTTCGAGATCGTGATCATTGTATGGTGTAATCTGTGATAAGAACTCATACATGCGCACGAAGCTGTTGAGATTTTTTCTGAATAGCTCGAGTTGATCAAGCATCTCGCCAGCTGCTTTTACCGAGTCCTCGGCACTATTAAGAGTGACTTTATCGCCTTGAGCTTTGGCACGGGTGAGCATCGTTTTGGCTTCTTTTAAGGTATCTCGCGCATGTCGATAGCGCGCGGCAAAGCGCTGCTTGGCTGGGGCGGTAAAGTAGCTTAAACGTGATGCCGGTGCTTTGGGGTTGAAGAAAGCATTGGCAAACTGCTCAACTTCGCTCCATTCGTAGATGTGCTCATCATCGAGCTTGCTCATAATATCAAACAAGATATGCGGGTCGGTCACCGACTCGAGTTCGGCGGTGGTGTAGTAAGGCTTAAACGACTCGAGAATATCTTCCTCATTATTAAAAAAGTCGAGGATAAAGGTTTGGTCCTTGCCCGCAAATGTGCGATTCAAACGCGACAGCGTCTGCACGCACTCAACGCCTTGTAGTTTTTTATCAACATACATTGCACAAAGTTTCGGTTGATCGAACCCTGTTTGATACTTATTGGCAACAATCATCACATTAAAGTCTTCGGTAGCGAAGGCTTTGGCGTGGTCGCGGCCATTTAAGCCCGGGTTGAGCGATGAACTAAACTCAGTTACATCATCAAGAATGTACTCATCAGCTGGCACCTCACCAGAAAAGGCAACCAGTGCATGTACATCGCCGTAGCCTTTGTCTTTAATATAGTCGCTCATTGCCAACTGATACCTTACAGCCTCCTGACGACTACTTGTCACGACCATGGCTTTGGCTTGGCCGTTTAATAGATGACGTACATTGGCGCGAAAGTGTTCAACGATAATTTCAACGCGTTGATTGATGTTATAAGGGTGCAAACGCACCCATTTGGCCAGTTTTATTCGCGCCTTTTTGCTGTCGACTTCTTTATCTTCGCCTTCGGGGTGCGCAATTTTCCATGCGGTGGCGTAGGTGGTGTAGTTTTTTAATACATCAAGGATAAAGCCTTCTTCGATCGCCTGACGCATGGAGTAGACATGAAAGGGACGCGGTTTATTGTCGTCACTTATCGGCGCGCGTGGGTCATCGGGCACACCAAAGAGCTCTAAGGTTTTACCTTTGGGTGTCGCAGTAAACGCAAAATAACTGATACGTTCGTTAGGCATGCGAGCTTGTACCGCTGCATCGAGTAATTCTTCCGCACTAATGTCCTCACCCTCAGGTCGCTCTGTGCCTAATAAGGCTTTTAACTTATTGGCTGAAGAGCCGGTTTGTGATGAGTGTGCTTCATCGGCAATAATCGCATAGGTACCTGCTTTGAGTTTTGGATACTTATCCAATGCGCTATAAAGTGCAGGAAAGGTTTGAATCGTTACGACGATAATCCGGACATTAGCTTGCAGTGCCTCAGCAAGCTGATCCGACTTACTTTTATTGCCGATATCGCGCGTAATGGCACGTACGACACCATCCGATTGCTCAAATTGGCGAATGGTGTTTTGCAACTGAGCGTCGAGTACAGTGCGGTCAGTGATGACAACCACTGAGTTAAACAGCTTGTTACCTTGGTTATCGTATAAAGATGAGAGCTGATGCGCCGTCCAGGCGATGGAGTTTGACTTTCCTGAGCCTGCGCTGTGCTGAACCAAATACTTTTTACCAGGGCCTTCGGTACGTGTTGAATCGATCAGTTTATTGACCACGTCCCATTGATGAAAACGCGGAAAGATCATTGTTTCTTTGGTGGTAATGCGCCCATCAAACGCCTGCTTTTGCTCAACTTCTAGGTGCATAAAGCGGCCAATAATTTTAAGCCATGCCGCTTTATTAAACACGCGTTCCCATAAATAACTGGTCGCATAACTATTTTCTGATGACGCACGTGGATTACCCGCGCCACCTTCGAGCGTGCCCTGATTAAATGGCAAAAAGAAGGTATCTTCGCCCGCTAGGCGCGTTGTCATGGCGACTTCATCCTGACTGACTGCAAAATGGACAAGTGCACCTCGTTTAAAGGCCAGTAGGGGTTCGGGTTTACGTGTTACGGGATCGAGCACAGGACGATCCAGCATATATTGGCGTTTGGCGTGCGCCACGGTCTGCTTAAATTCGCTTTTGAGTTCCATGGTCGCAGTCGGGATGCCGTTTACAAAAAATACCAAATCAATACGTGGGTTATACCCCTTATCGCCTTCGCGCGCATGGGGTGAATAGGAGACTTCCTCGACTACCCGTAAACGATTCATTTGGTAACGACGTTCAGTATCGGGGTTCATGCCATGATCAGGTCTAAAAGCACAAACCTTGATGGTGCCACCAATCGCCTTAAAACCCTGACGTAATACATGCAATGCACCTTTGCGCTCCATGCCTTTAACTGCCGCATGAACCAACAGCTTCTCCGGGTTACCAGGGTTAGATTTACAAAAACGCGTCCATCTCTCGGGGTATGCTTCTTTTACAAACGCGATGAGGTCTTCGGTATACACCGCATTGGTGCGATCATAATTCGCAGCCTTACCGATTAACCAGCCATCATTGGCTAAACTGTTCAGAATATCGCTCTGAAACTGCCGTTCCTTGGTATCAGCCATTATGCCTCTCCGTGTGCACTGACTTTTTCTAATTGTGATTCCACTCTATCTGAACCCTTAGGCGGTTGCCAGTCGCGCACATCAATTTTGCCGGTAACGGCGGCTGATATTAGGGCGGAGCGGCGTTCTTTCATGAGTTGAATAGACTTATTGGTTTGCATGTCGAGTCGATCAATTCTCATGGTTTCATAATTGATATAGCTAGCTATTTTGGTTTGTTCTTCTAGGGATATTAAAGGTATTGCAAGTTCTTTAATTGACCCCGTAGAGATGCTCGCCTGATTAATTGCAGGCTTTGCTCGACTTTCAACTGCTTGTCTAACTATTTTTGATTTCAAGAAGTAAAGCAACCAGTAACTATTAACAACGCTTCGTTCTGGTTTAAGTCTGAGTAGGTTCATCCCATGCACAAGGGGTTGACTTTCCTCATAGATAGCCACGTTACCAATCATCGCTAGTGAGTTGATGTGCGAGAATAGGATGTCTCCTTTTTGCAGTAGGAAAGGTTCTATACACTTAGTGTTTTCAATATATCCAACTTTCTCATAGTTAATTTGACCTGTAGATATGGTCTCAATTCTAGTAATCGCAAGAGTATCGAGGCTTTCATCTATCTGAGCCGCCGTCGTGCCATTAGAAACAGATGACACGAGATGGTTAATTTTTCCTATCGTCCAATGCTCAGGCACCTCCCCAAGCCATTCAACACCCGAGTCTTTCATCGGAACGTCTGGGTTAAGCCCTTTGGTAACCGCATGACTAATAACCGCCTGGCGCTTTTCTTTGAGCAATTCAATCAACCGCTTTTGCTCATCAATCAGTGCATCAATTTTTGCCGTTTCGTAGTCGAGGAACTGGGCTATTTTTTGTTGCTCTCCTTTTGTAGGAAGCCACACTGATGTGCTTTTTAATATGTTTTGGCTAATACTTAAAACTTTTACACCTTTAACTAACAGCCTGATTTGATTTCTGAACTCCTCCGAGTGAAACACGTATGCGAAAAATCGAGGAAATACGTTACCTACTGGGCGAACGATGATGGTGTGATAACCTGCGAGGGTCGGATTGGTCGATATTAGCTGGCTAAAATTACCAGATCCTTCTATATCCTCCGACGTGTCGGCGAATACAAAGTCACCATTTTGAATGAGCGCGTTGGGATTTGATTTTAGGTAAGATTGAGAAACGCATTTTAGGCGATGAATATTTGGGTTAACTTCAAAACCATATTTCGAGTGAATTTCGCCGTAATTTAGGCAAGGAACCCCTTCATCACACAAGTCCTGCTTGGTAACAGTCAGACCTTTGCCAAGATTAAATAAGTAACCAAGTTTATTCTCAGACCAATGGGAGGGAAGGCTCTCAATACCTAAAATTTGGCAACTGGCAGTATCTTTATATGTATTAAGTGTCAAAATCTATCCTCAAATCCTTTGAGACCATTTTTAGTAATCGAAGTAAAGTACTTTGATAATTTGCTACACTCACGCCGACAACTCCTCAATCATCTGCTTGATTTTATCCGTGCATTGTTTGAGGTCTGCGTCAATCTCCTCGAGTGGGCGAGGGGGCTCGAATACATAAAAATGCCGGTTGAACGGGATTTCAAAGCCGACAATACCGACTTCACTGTCTTGCTCGTCACGCTTGCTTTCGTCTATCCAGGCATCGGGCACGTGGGGTTTAACTTCGCGCTCAAAATACTCGTAGATGTCGTCTGTTAGCGGCACGTTTTCGTAGTCACGTAGGCTAGAGTCGGCTTCTGCGTTGCCTTTTTTATCGCTGCAAATGTCTGCGTCGCTATCGCGCTTGCTCAAGGCGTTAAGCACTGCTTTTAGTTGTGCAGCGGTTAGCTTTATATCGCTTGCTTTGAGTTGGTCGTTCAGTGCTTTGGTGAAATCATCACGATTGGTGAATAGGGTATCAGCGTTTATGCGCTGAATCGCTTGCTTCAGTTGGTTAAAATCGTCGGCTTTAAGCTTTTGCAGTGCTTTTTCGTCATCTAACTGGGCGACACGTTCTTCATTTGCCTGGAAATTAAGCCGCAACGGGCGCTCAATCGTGATACGGCGATAGCCGAATGCCTCATTCGGAAACACTTTACTATTTTTGGTTTCTTTTATGGCACCATATATCCGCACCAGCTCGTTAATATGATCGTCAGTGAGATATTTACGTTTGCTACCGAGTGATTTGCGCATTTTGGCAAAGGTTTCGCTGCCATCAATTAGCTGTACTTTGCCTTTACGTTCCGGTTTTTTAGCGTTGGATAAAATCCAAATATAGGTACTGATACCTGTATTAAAGAACATATCAGTGGGCAAGGCGACGATGGCTTCAACTAAATCGTTTTGCAAGAGGTAACGACGGATCTCGGATTCGCCGCTGCCAGCCGACCCGGTGAATAGCGGACTACCGTTAAGAATAATACCAATACGCGAGCCGCCTTCGCGTGGGTCGCGCATTTTGCTGACTAAATGCAGTAAGAACAATAATGAACCATCGGATACACGCGGTAAGCCGGGGCCAAATCGACCATCAAATCCACGTACTTTATGCTCCTCGGTGACGACCCGTTGCGATGCCTTCCAATCAACGCCAAAGGGAGGATTTGCTAGCATGTATTTGAAGGATTCGTGCGCTAACTGGTCATTGGATAAGGTGTTGCCTAACTTAATATTGGCGACTTCCTGATCTTTGATCATCATATCCGCTTTGCAGATCGCGTAGGATTCAGGATTAAGCTCTTGCCCAAACAGTCGCACGGTGACGTTTTCGCTAATGGATTGAATGTATTCATCACTCTCAGACAAGAAGCCGCCGGTCCCCGCTGTTGGATCATAGATGGTGATGATGCTGTTGGGTGTGAGTACTTTTTCCTGACCAGTCATCAATAGTGAAGTCGCGGCATGCACTACATCGCGTGGAGTAAAGTGTTCTCCTGCCGTTTCATTTGAGCTCTCGGCAAACTTGCGAATTAGCTCCTCAAAGATAAGCCCCATCCCATAGTTCGACACGGTATCGAGGGAAAGGTCAATCTGTTTACCAAATTGCTGAGTGACCTGGTAGAGCAAATCCGCTTCCGCCAATTTGAGTACAAATTCTTCAAAATTAAAGTGTTCAAAAATGTCGCGCGCCGAAGGGCTAAATGACTGTACGTAGGATATCAAATCCTCGGCAGTGTGGCTCTCCGAGAGCGTAGCCAGAGTTAGCGGTGAGGCGTTATAAAATGGTCTACCCGATGCTCTGAGTAACAGCTGTTCACGGACAGCATCCGATTTGTCGCGCAACCGGTCCGCCGCTTCAAGCACATCTTGTTTATTTGGTGCTACTACGCACTCGAGTCGGCGTAATAAGGTAAAGGGGAGAATAATGCGGCCATATTGAGATTGTTTGAAATGACCACGTAGCAGATCAGCCACAGTCCAAATAAAGGACGCGGTTTGTCCATAGTTTTCAGTATTCACGTAACATCCTGTTATGTTTAACTTATCCTTAAGTTAAAATTATTATGCCATTGCAGGCTCAGATGTCACCCCTAACTACTACATTCTGACGAACAATTTACTAGTCAACCGTGTTTCGTTGAAAAAAGCTGAGTCAGGTAGTGTGGTAAGCCAAAATGACTTTTTAAAAAACCAGCGCGAGCATTACCAGCGAGCAACATAGCAGGAGTCCTAACACGGATACCCACTTAGGAATAAAGCGCTTTTCAGCACTTACTTTAAGTGCCGCGAGGTTAGTAATACCGTAGTAAATAAGTACCGTCAGCGCGCTTAAGGTCCATGCGGATTCGATACCGCCGAATAGTGCAATTAAGGCCATGACACCGAATGTCACCCAAGTGGCCGCCGGTGCCGAATGACCGGATGTACTGAGTTGAGCCAAACCATGCGGTAAATCACCGCGTCGGCCCATGGCGAGCACCACGCGTGAGACGCCGAGCAACAAATTAAGTACTACGCCGCTCATGGCAACAACGCCCGCGAGAATAATGACCCACTGCCAGGGCGATTCTGGTACAAGGTTAGCGATGTTAAAGTTGTTTTGCTCAAGCGCCGTGATCCCACCGAGGGATAAAATACTCCAACCCACAATGACATAAAGTGCCGTTACCACCGCTAAAGTGGTGACAATAGCGCGCGGGATATTGCGTCGCGGTTCGGTGATCTCCTCGCCCATGGTGGCAATGCGCCCATAGCCTGTAAAGGCGACGAACATCAGCGCTGCGGCATGAAAAACCGACCAAGCTGAGCGACTTTGGCTAACGTGTGCGGCGGGTTCCGTTTGCTGGATAGCAATGGTAGCGAATACCACTAAACCCAAAATACTGATAGCGACCAACAGCGTGTTCAGCCAATGGGTGCGCCGCAAACCGAGTAAAACGAACAGGGTAAAAGCGAGCAATAGGGCGACAGCCACGGCCTTGACCATTATTGCGCTGAGACCAAACTGCTGTCCTACATACCACGCAACGGCAAGCGCAGCAGTCGCTGCTGAGGCACTTTTGGCGATAATAAATAACACGCCTGCGATGATGCCACTGAGCGGATTTAAAAAATGATAACCATACTCATAGGTGCCACCGCTTACTGGGTGGGCGCTGGCTAATTGTGCTGACGAGAGACCGTTTAGTAGGGCGGTGACGGCAGCGATCAGGATCGCCCAAACTAAGTATTCGCCTGCGACGGCGGCGCTAAGCCCCACACTAACATAGGCGCCAGTGCCGAGGATAGAGCCTAAACCGATGACCAGCGCGCCGCTTAAGCCAACATTGCGTATGAGTGTCTTCGCCATTTCATGTCGGTTATTAACAAGTTTAAAAATCTAAAATTAACGTATTTAGAATAATTGAACAAACTTTTAAATTACAACCTGTAATGCAAATCATTCTTATTTATGATCCGTCGCGAACTTTTCTTGGGGGAAATAAGAATGAAGTACACACCGTGTTATATTGCGCTGGCGCTCGCCGGGCTCACTGCATTACCCGTTGTCGCACAAGACAACGGTGAACAGGCCAAACAAGATTCTGCTGATGAGCAAATTGAACGTATCAACGTACAGGGTCGCGCCCAAACCTTGTATCGGCAAAATGAAAGCAGCGTAGCGACCCGCACTAACACGCCGATTGAAGAGATCCCACAGAGTGTTCAGGTGCTGACCGAAGAACTCATCACTGACCAAGCGGCCCGTCAGATTACCGACTTATACCGCAGTATCAGTGGCGTAAACGGTTTTAGTTACTCTGGCGTCACGTTCCGCGGATTTCGCCAAGATGAGATCTTATACGACGGTGTACGCGGTGACCCATTTAACGGATTCGCAGTACCGCAGCTGTTTAATATTGAGCAAATACAGGTGCTTAAAGGCCCAAGCGGTGCCATGTTTGGTAGCGGACAACCCGGTGGCATTATTAACTATGTTACGAAAAAACCAACCGCTACTGCACAACGCTCGATTGAACTGGCCGTGGGCAACGACCAATATCGTCGTGGCTCAGTGCAACTCAGTGGACCGGTCACAAAGGATGCAAGCCAACGTTATCGTGCAGCGTACTATTACGATAATGAATCGCCGTTTCGTTACAACACAGAACAAACCAATAAAGTACTGGATCTAGGCTATGCCTTTGACTTAGGCGCCGCGAGTGAAGTCACGCTGCAGTTGACCGATTATCAACAAACCTACCAAGGCGCGCGGTTACGCGGGGTACCGGTTGATAATCAAGGTAACTTTGTCACCGATAGGGCGTGGAATCACAATGAATCCAGTGACTTCCAAACCTTAGAAGCCACGGTATACCAAGCGCGCATCGATCATGACTTTTCGTTAAATTGGCGGGGTGATGTAACCGTGCGCCATTACGAAAATACGGAGCGCCAAAACTACCATGAACCGCGTGGATTGCTCGACGAAAATCTAGAGCCGGTTGATAATCCAGCCGAAGCCGTTTACAGCACACGCCAGTTCCGTAATCAGTTTCGCGAAAACGATGCCACTAGTGTTACCGCGAATTTGGTCGGTGAGCTTGAACTCGGCACTATTGAGCATACCTTGCTCATGGGGGTCGAGACCTACACCTCTGAGGGTGTATTTATTGGTTCAAATGCCAATCCTGGCGAGGTGCCTAATCTTGAATTGGTGAACCCTCAATACGGTCTCACGTCGGGTCCTTACTCGACCGATCTTGCGAGTGCCACGCCGAGTGAATCAGAAACCACGCGTGATGGCTTCTATATTCAAGATCAAATCACATTCAATGAAAAGCTGAACCTGTTGATCGGGTTACGTTATGACCAGTTTGAAGACACATTGGGTACTGAGACCTTTGATGATGGTGATTTAACCTATCGCGTCGGCGCAACATACCAGCTCACAGATTGGGTGCGCGCTTATGCGTTGTATGGCACGGGCTTTTTACCACAGTCGGCTAGTCAGCAAGACCCCGAAGTGGGTGGTCCGTTTGAACCCGAGCAATCGGATATCGTTGAGATCGGTGCGCGTTGGACGTTTATGAATGACGCTATCCGCGTGAATACCGCCGTGTATGAGATTAATCGCGAGAATATCTTACAAGCGACCGACGAGGTGACCGAAGATGGCCGTACAGTGCTGGGTAATGTAGGGCGAGTTCAAAGCCGCGGTTTTGAAATTGATGTGTTAGGTGACCTGACGGATAAGTGGGTAGTAAATGCGAATTATGCCTATAACGACGCGCGGGTTGCTGAGGCTTCACCGAATGACAGTATCACTAACTCGGTGGGGGATCGTTTTGTGAACGCGCCGATGCATCAGCTGGGTCTTTGGACACGGTATGACTTACCCATGATTGATTCAGCTATCAGTGGCGGTATGGACTACGTGAGTGAACAGATAAGCTTTTCGGGTCAACGGGTGAAGCCTTATACGGTTTTCGATATCAGCTGGCAGACCGAATTTGATGCATGGTTAGTGCAGGTCAATATTAAAAACCTGTTTGATAAAGAGTACGCATCCAGCGGTTTCTTGAGCCGCACGGGCCACTTCCCGGGTGAGCCACGTCGCATTTATGCGAGCGTTAAATACCGCTTTTAATGGATCGCTATGATGACGAATCGTCAATGGTTTGCGTTACATTCATGGGCCGGCTTTGCTTTTGCCGGCCTTCTGCTGCTGATTACCGCAACGGGTGTGCTCGCGACGCTGAGTTATGAAATTCAGTATGTTAGTGATGCCAAGTACCGCGCGCTGACCGAGCGTGAGGGTACAGTTGCTTGGGCGGAACTGGAGTCTAACCTTGCAGGCGCGTATCCCGACAGTCATCTACTCGGCGCGCAGGTGCATCAGCAAGGCTATTTAGCGGGTGAAGCACGGTTGATGACGCCACAGGGCTTTCGGTTTGTGTTCTTTGATCCGGCCTCGGGCGAGATACTCGGCGAGGGTGAGTGGGGACAGTTATCGCGTTATTTGCGTGATATTCATATGTATTTATCAATGGGTACCCTCGGTAAGTACATTGTCACTTCCACCAGTATTTTGCTCCTGCTGTCACTGATATCCAGCTTTTATGTGTACCGAAAATGGTGGCGCGGCTTTCTTTCTGCACCTAAAGGGCTCGCGTGGAAAAAACGCACCGATTGGTCGGGATGGCATAAATGGCTCGGGTTATGGGCGTGGTGGCTTACTGCGGTTATGGCGGTAACGGGCGCTTGGTATTTGGCTGAACGTATTATGTATGATGTTGATATCGATCATTATCCCGCTGCGCCAACGATAACCCACGACGACGTGCAGACCGCGCAATCGGCTCGCTCGTTGACTGAATTGGTTAGTGCGGCGCAGCAGGCGCGTCCCGATATGGATATTACCGGGTTCTTCTATCCTCATCGACATCATCAAGTGATGGGCTTTGTTGGTCAAAATGGCGCGACGCTGGTGCGCGATAGAGCGAACCGTGTGTACCTTGACCCGGTTACGGCTGAGGTGGTGAGTACCCAGTATGCCTCTGAATTAGCGATTGTGGCTCGTATTGCTGATACCGCCGATCCTTTGCATTTTGGTAACTTCGCTACAGGCTCAGTGAGCGGGTGGTTGGTCAAAGTGATTTACGCTGTTTTTGGACTCATGTTGACGGGCTTAGTGATTGGCGGCATGCGAATGCATTATCTTCGCACGCAACGGCGCGATCCGCATTTGGCAAAATGGTTAGGGATAACCGGTAGTATCTCTATCGCACTGAGTATTGCGGCATTGATTTACACCAGCGTGGTGTTTAGCGCGTATGGTAATGATTCTACATCGATATCACCGCGGTTGGGTGATATCGCAGGCAGCACTAAGGAAAGCGGATCGGGTTAGGGCAGATGCGTTAACCCGACGTTTTTTCGTTGACGGCATCACGCTTGAAGCCTGCCACAAGGATAAGTAAAACACCGGCTGCGATCACATACCAGCCCCATTGCAGCTCAATGGTATTGAGGATCGTATCAATTGAGCCCTCAAACTCGTAGTTAACCGATTCGGTTCTAATGCTTGCTTTCATATCGCGCACTTGCAGGTACATATCGATAAAACTGTAGCCTGCAAACACTAAGCTCATAGCACCTGCTGCTACAAGTCCCTTGCTGTTGCGGGCAAAGGCAAAGTACATGGCAAACACCGACGCTGAGAGGACGATGATGCGATCAAACCGACCGTTTTGAAAGTACGTAATATCGTCGATAGTTGGCATGCTGAATACAGGTAAAAACATACCCACAAATAAAAGTGCCGCACCGAGCATACCCATTATTCGTTTGTCCACGACTCAAATCCTTGTGTTAACTCTTTACTATTAAGCTGAGAAGTTTAAAAAGACTAACACAAAGAGCCGCTTTGATCTTGCAAACATCAGTGCGTGCGCCGCAGCGCACGCTCTACGTATCATGCAGCCCGTGCTTGATGGGTCATTTTAACGAGTTGCTGGCGCACTTGTTGGCCATTAGCCGCAATCGCTTCAAACGGTATGAAAAAGGAGCGCTCATCGTAACTGAGGTGAAAGCCGTCTGGGTAGACACTGCGCATAGTGACACTGCCCGCTTCGAACGTTCTGTCTTTCTCATGAGCGTGTTGGTTTAACTGTTGCTGCAAGATAAGTGCACAGGCATCGGCATGATCCTCATTCATGTGTGTGATCATGCCAAGTGCCGCTTTATGATCCCACTCGGGCGCGGATACTAACCACTCGTTCGGCTCCAGCCAAAATATCTCGCCAAAGCCGCCAATAAAGCGAATATGCTCTACGTTGAGTTGCCAAAATTTAAAATCATGTGCTTTTTTGTAGCCTTCGGCACTTGGAAAGCGTTGGTAGTAGCGTTCGGCCAAGTCATTGTTGTCAATCACTTGGGCATGACCACTGAGCGTGAGTCGCCCTTGGGTATTTTGATCACCTTTATCGGTGCTGTCGTAAAGTGTGACGCTCAACCGATTGTCTTGATTAAGGTTGCGCGCATGTTGGGCAATATCAGAGACATAAAACACGATATGCCCCTCATCGGTCAGCATCACCGGCGATACTGAGCCAAACGGCATGCCACCGAGTTTCTTTGATAAAGTCGACAACACAGCGGTGCTATTGCGTTGTGCAAGCGCCCTTGCTTGCTGCGCGGCTTGTTGACGTTCGTTCATTTTTAACCTCTTAAAGTTCGTTGTTATAGGTGTCTGGGTTCGGTAAAAATCATGGGTTTGCGAATACTCGGGTGCTCACTGATGTAGACCGGACTGCGATAAGTTTGTTCAAGTATTTCGGTACGAAACACCGCCTCGGGTTTGGCAAAATGCTTAAGTTCGCCGTCGGCGAGCAGCAAAATATTGTCCGCATAGAGCGAAGCTAAGTTCAGATCGTGCATCACTGCGACAACTAAATTACCTTGCTGAGTAAAACGACGCAGTTCTGCGAGCACGGAATGTTGGTGATAGACATCAAGCGCAGAAGTCGGCTCATCGAGCAGCAGCATTTGCTCTCCGGGCACCGTGACATCGAGCTGACACAAGCAACGCGCGATATGTGCTCGTTGCTGCTCACCGCCAGACAAGGTATCCATGGTGCGCTCGGCAAACTTTGCGGCATCCAGCCGTTCGAGCCAGTTCAGTGCGCGTTGGTGCGCTGCATAATCAGGCTCATGAGACCAAAATCGCCCCATACCGACCAGCTCTGCTACGGTGAGGCCAAACGGCGCACTGAGTTTTTGCTCCATCACCGCGCGAACGGGTGCTAATTGGGCCGGTATCCAGCTTGTGAGTTCGCGGCCGTTGAGCTGAATACTGCCGTGGTAATCGAGTTCGCCTGCCAAAGTATTGAGTAGGGTGGATTTACCTGCGCCATTTTCACCAATCACAGCAACAAATTCGCCGGCTTCAAGGGATAGGTCGAACGCGCCCAATAATCGTTTATGACCATAGTTAACATGAGTGGTTTTAATATCCAGCATGAAGCCTCCGTTTTTGTTGGATGAGCAGATAGATGAAGAAAGGAGCGCCCACTGCGGCGGTGATTATCCCGATGGGTAATTCAGCTGGCGCAACGATGGTTTTAGCGATCCAGTCGGTGAGTACCAAAACTGCGGCACCAAACAACATGGATACAGGCATCAGCCAACGAATATTAGCGCCCACCAGCATGCGAGCAATGTGGGGTATAATTAAACCGACAAAGCCGATCATACCGGTTAATGCGACTGCGCCGCCCACGCCTAATGCCACCCAAATAATTAATTGCCGCTTAAGTGACACGGTGTTTACTCCTAAGTAACGTGCTTGGCGCTCACCTAACAGTAGGGTATTAATGGGCTTGCGCAACATAAATAGTGCGATTGAGCTGACACCCATGAGCACCACGCCTAAGGGCAACTGCTGCCAACTGGCACCCGCGAGTGAACCCATTTGCCAAAAACTCATCAGTCGCAGTGCATCGTCATCAGCGTAATAACTTAATAAGCCGAGTAAGGAGCCGGCTAGCGCGTTAATTGCCACACCGGCAAGTAGCAAGGTGGCGACATCGACGCCTGTTTTACCGCCTGCCAAGCGATAGACAACAAAGGTGGTGAGTAGGGCGCCTAGAAAGGCGGCTAACGAGACCCAAACACTGCCTTGTAAACCGACTTGTTCACCCAATGCGATCACTGCGAGGGCAAATACTGCGGCGCCGCCAGAGATACCGATGAGGCCCGGATCAGCCAGTGGATTGCGACACAAGGTTTGCATGGCTGTGCCGCTTTGTGCCAGTACGGCGCCCACCAAGAGTCCTAAAACCAAACGCGGTAAACGTAATTGTGTGACGACAGTTTGTTCGAGTTCACTCATGGGCGTGCCGAAGCCGGGCAACCACATCAGCGGTAGCCGCCAATCACTCAGCACCGGGCCGCTCGATAACAGCAGCCAACTACTTGCCAGGATCCCGAGGGTGCCGGCAATTAGCCAGCGGCGTCGCTCAAAGGTCATTAACATACGCTAAAAGCGCCTCATGTGCTTCGGCAATGCGGGTGGTCATTCCCAGTGCGAGTAACGAGTCCATCACTAATAGCTGGCAGGATTGCCCCGCGTTTAATAACTGTAAGGTTGCGTTTTGGCAGAATTGCTCACGTCCTCCTGCCGCATCGACCACGTGCGAGGGGGCGACGATAAAGTCAGGTTGGTTTACCAATAGATGCTCGCGCGACACGGTTTTGAAGCCTTTGTGGTCTACCACATTGGTAATGTCCGACTGGCTGAATAGTAAATCGGGAACGCTGTCGTGACCCGCTGCGACGACACCGCGCTCGGATACTTGCAAGACAAAAAGGCCACTGAGTGGTTGCGCACGCGAAACGGGATGAAACTTGTCTTCAATGCTGTTAATTACGGGCTCAGCGCGATCCGGTGTACCGAGTTGGTCGGCGACTTGGTGAATGAGTGTATACAGTTCAGATAGCGTTGTGGGCTTATCGAATTCTGTAACAGGTACACCGGCCGTTTCGATTTGTGCTAATGCGCGTTTACTGCCAGCGCCTTCGAGTACCCATACTTGCTTCGGATTAAAGCTGAGCACGCCCTCGGCGGACAGGTTGCGGTAATAACCAACTTTAGGGAGCGTATGCACGGCACTCGGCGAGGTGCTTGAGGTATCCACGCCAATCACTTTGTCGCCACCCCCGACGGCAAATACGATGTCGGTTAACGTGCCACCTGCGGTAATTATTCCTCCTTGAGGTGAGTTTTGCGCGTGAGTGAGCAAGGGCAGGGATGCTGCCAATATAAGCAACGAGTGTTTCAATATTCTGTAAAACCGCGTCATAGGAGCCTCTTATCGTTCTGATTTGCGATTGCGTAAAATAAAATAGTAAGTTTTAGTTGCAAATGCAAATAGTTTTCGTTTAGATCTAATGCGTTTTCACGATGCCTGTTTTGTCATTCAAAGAAATTGGAGAAGCTTGTGAACGTTTGGATTAAGAAAACCGATGCTTTTAAACCTTCGCTACTGGCCGCTGCCATCGCGACAACTATGACCAGCGGTGTGTATGCCGCAGAGGTGAATTTACCTGCAGCCGACCAGAGCGTTGATGAGATTTTAGTGGTCACAGGTTCGCGTACTGAGGAGAAGCTCGAGGATGTCGCGGGCGCAGTAAGCGTTATTTCGGCAGACGATATTGATATGCAAGTGAGTAATGGTCTCGCGGATGTGTTCCGCTATGACCCGAGTATTCAGTCGACGGGAACCCAAGGGCAGGCACAAACCTTATCGATTCGAGGAATCGGTGGTAATCGGGTGGTGTACATTAAAGACGGTCGTCGACTTAACGATGCCTACGCAGGCGGAGGCGGTTATTTGGTGGGGCGAGGTTACTTAGATGTGGCCCAGGTACAGCAAATTGAAGTAGCGAAAGCGGCCGCATCACCACTTTACGGTTCGGATGGCTTAGGTGGCGTGATTGTAATATCAACGCCCGATCCGAGTGATGTGTTAAACGGCAATGACAAAGCAGCGCGCTTGAGTTTTGGCTTTGATGGTCTGACCGATGAGACAAAGCTCGGCTTTAGTGGAGCGCGGCAGTTTGATGGCTCGAGTGCGATGATTCAGGTGTCCGCGCGACAAGGTGAGGAGACGCAAAACTATGAAGAATCACTGCCTGGTTATGATTACGACAGTCAGAGTATGTTAGCTAAATGGGCGCTTGATGTCGGTGATGATGATGAACTGAAATTTACGTTAGACCACTTCCAGCAAGACACTGAACAGTTTCTTGCGGAGACCAATCAAACCGACGACGACAATCGTCAAACGGCGCTTTCGGTGGACTATCAGCGTAATCAGCCCAACGCATTCGCCGACTCCCAGCATTGGCAGTTGTATTTGACGGATTATGAGCAAGGCAGCGACCAGGTCAGCGCGGGAGCAAGCCAAGCGGGCGCGTATACCGATTACAATGAATATGGTTTTAAACAACGGATCATGGGTGCGCGTTGGCAAGCACAAAAGCAACTTGATGCCGCCTCAACACGTCATGATCTCGTGTATGGCTTTGATGCTGATTACTACGACACCGAGCGACCGCGATTCAAGACACGTATCGCGAGCGATGGCACAGTAATGCAAGATAATGAGCCGCAGAAAGCCTTCCCCGGCGCCGAAACATGGCTAACAGGTGTGTTTTTGCAGGATAACATCACGTTTAAAGAGACCGCCTTTAAACTGATTGTTGGTGCGCGAGTTGACCACTATGAGATGAGCCCAAATGAGAACACGCTGTACGATATGTCTGAGCTTGCAGATATCAACGAGACGGCATTTTCACCTAAAGTAGCGGGTGTGTATACCTTTGAGTCGGGCATACGCGGCTATATGCAATACGCCGAGGGCTTTAAGATCCCACCGCATGACCAAGCCTATCAGAGCCATGGTATTGAGCCGTTTTATGCTATCTTGCCTAACCCCGACTTACAGCCAGAAAGCAGTCGCGCCCTAGAAGCGGGATTAAAGTTCAGTAATGACACCACGCGATGGAACCTAGCCGCGTTTTACAGTCGCTTTGATGATTTTATCGAGACTGCGGTTGTCGGCACGAGCCCCACTTATATTCCAGGCGTTGATCGGGTTGAATATCAGTATGTGAATCAAGATGAAGTGACGATAAAGGGAGCTGAAGCGAGTGTGACGCATTGGCTCACTGACTTCGTGCGTGTCGATACATCCGCTGCCTACGTAACGGGTGAGAACGATGCGACGGGAGAGGCATTGACCTCGTTATCGCCGCTATCAGGTAATGTCTCCTTTGGTTACTTTGCTGATAACTGGCATATCCGGGGTATTGTTAATGCGGTTGCTGCCATGGATGATGTACCGAGTGCGTCGGCCGAGTCGGGACCTTATATCGAAACGGCAGGCTATACCACTATGGATGTTTTGGCGGGTGTGCGCTTAGGCGATTGGCAGGTGAACTTGGCGGCACTCAATGTAACCGATAAGTATTATGTGCCTTATCAACGTGTCGCAGGACTGTCAGCAGATGCGCCGACCGAGCAGTATAGCCAGCCCGGTCGGTCATTTGCGATACAGGCATCGTATCGTTTTTAGTCGTTAAACCAATGCCGCGTGCGGTTAGCAAACCACACCAATGAGAGCATGACAGGTACTTCGACTAATACGCCCACAACGGTGGCGAGTGCCGCACCTGAGTGCAGGCCGAACAATGAGATGGCAACCGCCACTGCGAGTTCGAAAAAGTTTGAAGTGCCTATCATGCAGGCGGGCGCAGCTACGTTATGCGGCAACTTCATTTTCTTCGCTAAGAAATACGCCACTGCGAAAATACCGTAGGTTTGAATCAGTAGCGGAATCGCTATGAGTACAATCGCCTGCGGTTTTTCGATGATGGTTTCGGATTGAAAACCAAACAATAGGACAACCGTTGCGAGTAGACCCACGATCGACCACGGCTTCATAGTCGCGAGAAAGTTGTTCAGGCGTGTGTGGTCGTTGGCTTTATCCAGTTTCTTGCGCGTTAATGCGCCAACAATCAGTGGTATCAACACATACAGTACAACGCTCAGCAACAAGGTATCCCACGGCACTGTGATATCCGTTACGCCCAAAAGTAAGCCGGCGATAGGCGCAAATGCAAATATCATGATGACGTCGTTGATAGAAACCTGCACTAAGGTGTAGTTCGCGTCACCCTTTGTCAGTTGACTCCAAATGAACACCATCGCTGTACAGGGTGCAACACCCAGTAGAATCATACCGGCGATATACTCGGATGCGGTTTGCGGGTCGACCCAGTCGGCAAACAACCCTTTAAAGAACAGCCACCCCAGTAATGCCATGGTAAACGGCTTGATCAGCCAGTTGATGACCAAGGTTAATACCAAGCCTTTTGGTTTTTTACCGACATCTTTAATGGATGAGAAGTCGACCTGTACCATGATCGGGTAAATCATGAGCCAGATCAGCACCGCGATAACTAAGTTAACGTGGGCATACTCAAGCTCTGATACAACGGTAAAAACGCCTGGGACAGCAATACCCAGGGCGATACCTGCGATGATGGCAAGTGCCACCCAAACAGATAAATAACGTTCAAATAAACCCATGCTAGCTCCTTAAAGCGCTCGTTGGTTAACGCGTTGACTGACTTCTTCGGCAGACTCAACTCGCTCAGAGTATCGATCGACGAAATAATCTTTGTTGTTTCTGAGTAATAAGGTGAACTTCATGAGCTCTTCCATGACGTCCACAATGCGGTTGTAATAAGGCGATGGCTTCATACGGTCGTTATCATCAAACTCAAGAAACGCCTTTGGTACACTCGATTGATTGGGAATTGTGACCATACGCATCCAACGACCTAAAACCCGAAGTTGATTGACCGTATTAAATGATTGCGAGCCGCCACAGACTTGCATAACCGCAAGTGTTTTACCTTGTGTAGGGCGCACACCACCAAGATTGAGCGGGACCCAGTCAATTTGGCTCTTGAACAAGCTGGTCATAGAGCCATGACGCTCAGGTGAGCACCACACTTGTCCTTCTGACCACATCATTAAGTCGCGCAACTCTTGGACTTTTGGGTGGCTGCCGTCATCGGTGTCTGTCTGGGGCAATCCCTCGGGATTAAATATCTTAACGTCGGCACCCATGTGGGTAAGAAGGCGCGCCGCTTCCTCGACCACTAATCGGCTGAACGAGCGCTTGCGAAGCGAACCATACAACAGCAAAATTCGGGGCGCATGTTCTGCGGGCTGAGGTAGGCACTTCTCGAGTGTCGGTTTATCCATTAAGTTACTATCGATATTAGGTAGTGAGACATCAGAAGACATCGGTTACTGTGCTCCTAGTTGGTTCAATGCGTTTTTAAGTTGTTCGCGCTCAAGTGATTGCACGGCAATTCCTTGCAGTTGACTCACGCGGTATTTGATTTCTTCGATACAGTCACGGAAAGCGGCGGCAATCTCTCCTTCTGAGCCTTCAAGCTTTGATGGGTCGGCAAGTCCCCAATGCACTTTAATCGATTGTCCGAACCAAACCGGGCAAGCCTCGCCTGCCGCCGAGTCACAGACGGTAATGACGACGTCGGGTTTGAAGTCTTCGAATTCATCCCAAGACTGGCTTTGCAGCCCTTCGGTCGATATACCGGCTTCGTTCAAATAACGCAGTGAGAGAGGGTGTACCTCGCCTGCAGGCTGGCTCCCAGCGCTTTTTGCCTGAATATGATCGCTGGCAAAGTGGTTGGTGATCGCTTCAGATAAAATGCTGCGACAACGATTATGCGTACAGATGTAGAGTATTTTCACAAGCAACCTTTTTAGTTAGCAGCTAGCGCCTTGGGCTTTCGCCTGTTTAAGCTTTTTGATGGCCGCGGAAAAGTAGTCTAAATTATTGCGTGCAGCCTGCGTAATGATGTCTTTTGCCCAATCGGGTAGTTCAGGATGTAGTTGGTAATACACCCACTTACCGCGGCGTTCACCCAGCACGATGTCGCACCTACGCAGTTCAGCAAGGTGGCGCGAGACCTTCGGCTGGTCAAGCTCCAGCGCGTCCATAAGATCGCAGACGCAAGCTTCCTCAAGCGTGCTTACAATCAGCACGGACTTTAAACGGGTATCATCCGCTAGACATTTAAAAAGCTTTAATGGGGTCATCGTGTCAATTCCTATTTAATATATATGGTAAATCATATATATGAAAAAACACATGTCAAATGATTTGAGTGAATTGATGTGGACAGAGCGAAGTGTCGCGCCAAAGGCGCGACCTAAAAAATAATCAATTATTATTGGATATTTTCAGCAGAGGTATTATCATATTCAAATATGGAATATATATATTCATAATTAATATATCTAGATGTGGAGTGGGTTATGCGCATGTTAATCTTGATGTTAGTGCTGCTTCCGATAATCAGCTATGGGGCAGAGGAAAACGATCGATCGAATGAAGATTTTCGTTCCGCAGCTATGTTGTTAGGGGTGGAATTAAAAAGTGTATTGATGACGACTATCCAGAAAGATGGATACATAAAAGCTGTTGATGTCTGCAACCATGAAGCCCCCGAAATCGCCAGTAAAGTCACTGAAACAACAGGGCTTAACGTTGGACGCACATCGTTGCGTGTACGTAATCCTGCAAATTCACCGACAGAAGAGCAAAAACAGGTGCTTCGTGAGTTCGAGACGCGCTGGAGGACGACTCAAGCAAACCCTCCAGAAACCTCTTACGTAGATAAAGAAGGCAACACAGTTTGGATGAAGGCTATTGTGATGCAGCCACAATGTGTTGCCTGTCACGGTGCCAATTTAGCACCTGCATTGAAGAAAGAAATCCTCTCGCGTTACCCGAAAGATGAAGCGATTGATTTCCAACCGGGTCAGCTAAGAGGAGCTTTTGTGGTTACGTCTAAGTGATTCGTTGTTTATTTAAAGTCATCGCTGTGAGGTATTATGATGATAGATCTTGACCCCCTCGTGCTTTCGCGAATTCAATTCGCGTTTGTCGTGTCATTTCATGCCATATTTCCCGTGTTCACTATCGGTTTGGCATCTTATATTGCATTAATTTACGGCCTTGCATTCAAAACCAACAACCCGAAATGGGAGCGTTTAGGTGCCTTTTGGACCCAAGTGTTCGCGGTTGTTTTCGGTATGGGTGTGGTGTCCGGTATTGTTATGTCGTTTCAGTTCGGTACGAACT
>NZ_MDGT01000004.1 GCF_001870515.1 Idiomarina sp. MD25a
AAGCTTCTCTCTGTTACCGCTCGACTTGCATGTGTTAGGCCTGCCGCCAGCGTTCAATCTGAGCCATGATCAAACTCTTCAATTAAAAGTAGTTCAATCAACTCAATGAATTACGTGTGCTTGCTACCTCAGTAGCTAGACACTCATTCAAAAGTTGCAATATTTTTTGTTGCTTACTTTTGCAAGTGCCCACACAGTTTGCTTGGCTTGATAATTTGTTAAAGAGCGTTGCTTCGTTCCCGAAGCAGGGATGCGTATTCTACATCCCTTTGCCAGCGCGTCAAGTACTTTTTTCAACTCGTTTTGCTGACCGTCATCACATCCGCTTTCGCGTCTTTCTCTGTGACAACGGCGGCGAATTATAGAGATCCTATTCGCACTTGCAAGCACTTTTTTTAAATTAATTTCAAATGGCGATTTTTTGTCCATCTTTGTTGCTTTATTGTTTGATTCATGGGAACTTTTAACTATAAATAACACACAAACACAATAAGCAATCAAAAACACGGATGTTATTCAGTAGTAACTGGGGGATCTATAATGCACTTTTGTACGCGACTTTCGCTCGTGAGTATTTTCAGTGCGAGTCTATTAATAGCACCAGCAGATGCGAATTTAGTAAACGCTCATAACACAGAGCCGACAAACCCCATTGTAGGGGTCAAAGCCACCGATTTGAATCTAACGGTGCTAACTGAACAAGAAAAGAAACTTGTCGATAAATACAATGCTGTTATCGACGATCACTTAAATTACAACTTTTCGATTACTCGTACTGTCCGCATTCTGGTCAATCACTACCCACAACACGTTAATCAGATTTTAGTTGCTGCTTATGAACATTATCCAACACGTATACCTTTGATTAATCGCGCGGTAATACAAGTAGAGCCAGCATTAACGGCGGACGTGTTAACCACTACTCACTTAGTGGCACCTCGAGCATTTGATGAAACCATCGCACAAGCTATCGATGTGGAACCTAGCTATATCGATGATATCGTAACCACAGCCACACAACTTGCACCAGAAAAGTTGAACACTATTGTTCGTGTCGCCATAGTAAGTGAGCCACAAATGAGTGAAACTGTTGTGAAGTCAGCAGCTCAAAGCGCACCGGATGGCTTTTTGGATGCAGTGGTTTCCTCCATTAAGGAAATACCACAAATCACTAAATCAGCTTTTGTTGCAGTACGTGACTTCTTCAACTTCAACGAAGCAAATCAAAAGAAAACACCGAAACCGGAACAATGGGATAGATTTATTGTTGAGGCAAAAGCTCAAGGGATAACGCGAGCTGAATTAGAATGGTTTAAGGAACATGGCTACCTCACAGAACAACAGATAGCTAAAGTCTACAGCGCGCAGGAAAGCAACCGGGCAGACAAATAGTCCTTTATACACACATTAAAAAAGCCGGCTTAAAAGCCGGCTTTTTATTCAAGCTGAATACATCTTATTCCGCAGTTTCCGCTGCTTCTTCGATTTCTTCAACTTCTGGACGGCCAACCAATTCAATGTAAGCCATTGGTGCGTTATCACCTGCACGGAAACCACACTTCATAATGCGAGTGTAGCCGCCTGGGCGAGATTCATAACGCGGACCAAGTTCATTGAAAAGCTTGCCCACTACTTCTTTATCACGTGTACGTGCAAATGCTAAACGGCGATTTGCAACGCTGTCTTGCTTAGCCATTGTGATCAACGGCTCGACTACGCGACGCAACTCTTTCGCTTTTGGCAACGTCGTTTTGATGATCTCATGACGCACCAACGAGCTTGCCATGTTGCGGAACATCGCTTGACGATGGCTGCTGTTACGATTGAGTTGACGACCACTCTTACGATGGCGCATACCTATACCCTTCTCAGTAAATCAATTACCAAGGCAACTTAGTCGTTGTCGATCAAGCTTGCTGGTGGCCAATTCTCAAGGCGCATGCCAAGAGATAAACCACGAGACGCCAAGACGTCTTTAATTTCAGTAAGCGATTTCTTGCCAAGGTTAGGCGTTTTCAACAGCTCAACCTCGGTACGTTGTACTAAGTCACCAATGTACTGAATTGCTTCTGCCTTCAAGCAGTTTGCAGAACGAACAGTCAATTCTAAGTCATCTACCGGACGGAGGAGAATCGGATCAAATTCCGGCTTCTCTTCTTTCTCTTCCGGCTCGCTGATATCACGAAGTTCGACGAACGCTTCTAGCTGTTCAGCTAGGATTGTAGCAGCACGGCGAATTGCTTCTTCTGGATCCAATGTACCATTGGTTTCCATTTCAATAATCAGCTTGTCCAAGTCAGTGCGCTGTTCAACACGTGCAGCGTCAACGCTGTACGCAATGCGCTCAACTGGACTGAAAGAGGCATCCACTAACAGACGACCGATCGGACGCTCCTCGTCATCTTCTGACTGACGAGCCGACGCAGGAACATAACCACGACCACGTTCAACCTTAACACGCATATTCAATTCGTTGTCGCCAGTAAGGTGACAAACTACGTGCTCAGGATTGACGATTTCAACATCACCATCGTGCTGGAAATCACCTGCGGTTACAGGACCTGCACCGGATTTATTCAAGGTCAACGTCGCTTCGTCTTTACCTTCTAAGCTGACAGCCAGCCCTTTGAGGTTCAACAAAATTTCGATGACATCTTCTTGCACGCCTTCTTTGCTGCTGTATTCGTGCAGCACGCCGTCGATTTCTACTTCAGTCACTGCACAGCCTGGCATTGACGACAATAGAATACGACGTAAAGCGTTGCCTAGGGTGTAACCAAAGCCACGCTCTAGAGGCTCCAGTGTCACCTTGGCGTGAGTCGTGCTAATTTGCTCGATGTCAACTAACCTCGGCTTTAGGAATTCGGTAACAGAACCCTGCATTGTGTCCTCTCTCTATGCTTAAGCTTTACTTAGAGTAAAGCTCTACGATCAACTGTTCGTTAATTTCAGCAGACAAATCACTACGTTCTGGAAGACGCTTAAACTGACCTTCCATTTTGTTGCTGTCAACTTCTAACCAAACTGGCTTTTCACGCTGTTCAGAAAGCTCAAGCGCTGCACTGATACGTGCTTGCTTCTTCGCTTTTTCACGAACAGACACTACATCTTCAGGACGAACCATGAATGATGGAATGTTAACCACTTGACCGTTAACAACAACTGCCTTGTGACTGACTAGCTGACGAGCTTCAGCGCGTGTTGACGCGAAACCCATACGATAAACTACGTTATCCAAACGCTGTTCTAGCAACTGCAACAGGTTTTCACCGGTATTGCCTTTAAGACGAGCAGCTTCTTTGTAGTAGTTACGGAATTGCTTCTCTAACACGCCGTACATACGACGTACTTTTTGCTTCTCGCGCAACTGAACACCGTAATCAGACAAACGGCCACGACGGGCACCATGCTGACCAGGAGCAGTTTCGATCTTACATTTAGAATCGATTGCGCGTACGCCGCTTTTCAAGAACAAATCTGTTCCTTCGCGACGGCTTAGCTTGAGTTTAGGACCCAAATATCTTGCCATGATCTTTCTCCAACTATCGATTCACGCCTTTAAACGCGACGTTTCTTAGGCGGACGACAACCGTTGTGAGGAATAGGTGTCACATCGGTAATATTCGTGATGCGGTATCCTACGGCGTTCAGTGCGCGAATAGATGATTCACGACCTGGACCTGGACCGTTTACAAATACTTCCAAGTTCTTAAGACCATATTCCTTCGCCATTTCACCAGCACGCTCAGCAGCTACCTGCGCAGCGAACGGGGTTGATTTCCGTGAACCACGGAACCCTGATCCACCAGCTGTAGCCCATGCCAACGCATTACCTTGACGGTCTGTGATGGTGATGATGGTGTTGTTGAAAGATGCATGCACGTGAGCCATGCCATCGGCGACTTGCTTTTTAACGCGCTTGCGAGAACGAGTTTGTGCTTTAGCCATTACTCAATCCCCCTTATTTCTTAATCGGTTTGCGCGGTCCTTTACGAGTGCGCGCATTTGTCTTAGTGCGCTGTCCACGTAAAGGGAGGCTGCGACGATGACGAAGACCACGGAAACATCCGAGATCCATCAACCGTTTGATGTTCATTGAAACTTCGCGACGCAGGTCACCTTCGACTGCATACTTAGCTACTGCTTCACGAAGAACGTCTAATTTCTCTTCTGACAATGTACCGATCTGGGTATCTTCAGCAATGCCCGCTGCTTCGCAAATTGCGCTAGAGCGAGTACGACCGATACCGTAGATTGCAGTTAATGCAATCACAGCGTGTTTATTGTCAGGAACGTTAATGCCAGCGATACGGGCCACTAACACGTCTCCTTTTTTTGTAGGCTTCAGTTGAAAAGCCCGTTAGGATACTCAACCGATTGCCGAATTGCAAATACTAAAGGTGGCGACCCTAAAGCCGCCGCCCTTTCCTTCGAATCAACCTTGCCGTTGCTTATGCTTTGCATCAGTGCAAATCACACGCACAACACCGTTGCGCTTGATGATTTTGCAGTTACGGCAGATTTTCTTCACGGAAGCACGAACTTTCATTGCTACTCTCCGTTTCTACCTAACCTTAGCGACCGTAGCCTTTCAGGTTAGCTTTTTTAAGTACAGAATCGTATTGATGTGACATCATATGCGTCTGTACCTGTGCCATAAAGTCCATGATAACTACCACGATAATCAGTAGCGATGTGCCACCGAAATAGAACTGAACGTTCCAAGCAATCATCATAAACTCAGGAACCAAACATACAAAGGTAATGTATAGCGCGCCTGCCAACGTCAAGCGAGTCATTACTTTATCGATGTATCTAGACGTTTGTTCACCTGGGCGGATACCCGGGATGAACGCACCAGATTTTTTCAGATTATCTGCAGTTTCACGCGGGTTGAAAACCAACGCCGTATAGAAAAAGCAGAAGAAAATAATCGCAGCCGCATATAGTAACACATAAAGTGGCTGACCTGGAGATAAAGTCATAGAAATTTGTTGCAACACATCAGCAACAACACCGTCACCTGAACCAAACCAAGTCGCAATTGTACCTGGGAACAGGATGATACTTGATGCGAAAATCGGTGGAATTACACCTGCCATATTAACTTTCAATGGTAAGTGTGTGCTTTGCGCAGCGAATACTTTACGTCCTTGTTGACGCTTCGCGTAGTTAACAACGATACGACGTTGACCACGCTCTACGAAAACAACAAAGTAAGTAACCGCTAACACGATTACGCCGATAAGCAACAAGAGTAATATATTTAAATCGCCTTGACGTGCCTGTTCTGCTGTCTGACCGATAGCAGAAGGCAAGCCTGCAACAATACCCACGAAAATCAGGATAGAGATACCGTTACCGATGCCTCGTTCAGTAATTTGCTCACCCAACCACATTAAGAACATGGTACCTGTAACCAAACTGACCACAGCGGTGAAATAAAACTGAAAGCCTGGGTCTATAACCAGACCAGGCATCAAGTTAGGTAAGCCCGTGGCGATCCCTATTGACTGGAATGTAGCAAGGATCAGTGTACCCCAACGAGTATACTGACTGATCTTACGACGTCCTGCTTCACCCTCCTTCTTCAATTCCGCAAGGCGTGGGTGAACCACCGTAGCCAACTGCATAATAATCGAAGCAGAGATGTAAGGCATAATTCCCAGTGCAAAAACGGATGCACGCTCAAGTGCACCACCGCTGAACATGTTAAACATGGCAACGATGGTGTCTTTTTGCTGTGAAAACAGCTGAGCTAACACGGCGGCATCAATACCAGGAATAGGCACAAAGGAGCCCGCTCGGAAGACGATAATCGCTCCTAACACAAACAACAGGCGACGCTTGAGTTCCGACAAGCCACCTTGCGCTCGATTTGATTCCAATCCTGGTTTAGCCATGAGACCTATCCTTCGATGTTTCCGCCAGCAGCTTCAATAGCTTCGCGAGCGCCTTTTGTAACTTTAAGACCTTTTACAGCTACTTTACGGCTGATTTCGCCAGACTTAATGACTTTTGCAGCCAATGCATCTTTACGAATCAAGTTAGCCGCTTTAAGCGCTGCCAAGTCAACGACATCGCCGTCAACTTTTGCGATCTCAGCTAGGTTTACTTCAGCCGTTAATGCCGCTTTACGAGAAGTAAAGCCAAACTTTGGCAAACGACGCTGAATTGGCATTTGACCGCCCTCGAAACCTGGCTTCACGGTACCGCCAGAACGAGACTTCTGACCTTTATGACCACGAGCACCAGTCTTACCGAGACCAGAACCAATACCACGACCTAAGCGCTTCTTACTGCTTTTTGCACCCGGTGCAGGAGCAAGAGTATTAAGTTTCATCGCTTAGTCCTCCACCTTAACCATGTAAATTACTTGGTTCACCATACCGCGGACTGCAGCAGTGTCTTCCAACTCTACTGTGTGACCAATACGGCGGAGACCCAAGCCACGTAGTGTAGCTTTATGTTTCGGTAAACGACCGATAGAGCTACGCGTCTGTGTTACTTTTAATGTCTTTTTCGCCATTGTTCACTACCCCAGTATCTCGTCAACGCGCAATCCACGCTTAGCCGCAACTTGCTCAGGCGACTTCATGTCGTTCAATGCTTTGATAGTTGCACGAACAACGTTGATTGGGTTGGTTGAACCATATGCTTTTGAAAGCACGTTATGTACACCTGCTACTTCCAATACCGCACGCATCGCACCACCTGCGATGATACCGGTACCTTCAGACGCTGGTTGCATATATACCTGTGAACCTGAGTGACGGCCTTTAACCGGGTGCTGTAAAGTTTCACCCTTAAGCTGCACAGTCACCATGTTGCGACGTGCTTTTTCCATCGCTTTCTGGATAGCAGCAGGCACTTCACGTGCTTTGCCGTAACCGAAACCGACTTTGCCTTTGCCATCGCCAACCACAGTCAGTGCAGTGAAGCTAAAGATACGACCACCTTTAACAACTTTTGCTACACGATTAACTGTGATCAACTTTTCAATCAGTTCACCGTTTTGAGCTTCTACATTTGCCATGTTCGTCTCCTAGAACTGAAGTCCAGCTTCACGCGCAGCGTCTGCTAATGCAGCAACGCGACCGTGGTATTTAAAACCACTGCGGTCAAAAGTAACGTCTTTGATACCTTTCTCAACCGCGCGTTCAGCGATAACTTTACCCACAACCTTAGCGGCATCAGCATTACCTGTTTTTTCCACTTGGTCACGGATCGCTTTTTCAACCGTCGAAGCGGCTGCTAGCACTTCAGATCCGTTAGGTGCGATCAACTGTGCATAAATGTGTCTTGGCGTACGGTGTACAACCAGACGGTTTGCACCCAACTCTTTGATTTGTTTACGTGCGCGAGTAGCACGACGTAAGCGAGCTGCTTTCTTGTCCATCGTATTACCCTACTTTTTCTTGGCTTCTTTACGGCGCACTTGCTCATCCGAATAACGAACACCTTTGCCTTTGTAAGGCTCAGGTTTACGATATGCGCGGATGTTAGCGGCAACTTGTCCAACAAGCTGCTTATTTGCGCCCTTAACGACAACCTCAGTTTGAGAAGGAGTTTCGATTGTGATTCCTTCTGGAATCTCGAACTCTACAGGGTGTGAGAAGCCCAAAGTTAGGTTTAGTTTTTTACCCTGTGCTTGCGCACGGTAACCAACACCCATCAATTGCAGCTTACGTTCGAACCCTTTGCTTACTCCAACTACCATATTGTTTAACAACGCACGTGCAGTACCCGCTTGTGCAGTGGAGTTAGCCACTCCATCGCGTGGGACAGTGCGCAGCTCGTTCTCTTCTTGAACAAGCTCTACTGCGTCGTTAACAACGTGACTCAGTGAGCCTTGGGCACCCTTAATGGTAACTTCCTGACCGTTTAGCGTAACTTCAACGCCAGCAGGAATCTCAATAGGTGCTTTAGCAACACGTGACATCTCCTACCTCCTAATTACGCTACGTAACCGATAACTTCGCCACCAAGACCAGCTTGGCGAGCGGCACGGTCGGTCATTAGGCCTTTCGATGTTGAAACAACAGCGATACCCAGACCACCCATCACGTTAGGCAACTCGTTGCGTTTTTTGTAAATACGCAAACCAGGGCGACTAACGCGCTCGATAGATTCAATAACTGGCTTTCCTTCGAAGTATTTAAGTTCGATTTCAAGCTCAGGTTTAGCAGTACTCTCAGTGCGGTAATCAACAATGAAACCTTCTTTCTTAAGCACTTCGGCGATTGCCACTTTTTGCTTAGATGAAGGCATCTTTACTGACACTTTGTTAGCACCTTGAGCGTTGCGAATGCGTGTGAACATATCCGCAATTGGATCTTGCATGCTCATATTTGCTTTCTCCCGTGATTCGTGGCTTACCAGCTAGCTTTTTTCAAGCCAGGAATTTCACCGCGCATCGCCATCTCACGCACCTTGATTCGACTCATGCCGAACTTACGGAGGAAACCGTGAGGACGACCAGTGATACGACAACGATTACGTTGACGTGTCGGACTGGCATCACGTGGGAGCTGTTGCAATTTAAGTACGGCTTCCCAACGCTCTTCGTCTGATGCTTTCGGGTCATTAATGACCGCTTTCAGTGCATTGCGTTTTTCTGCGTATTTTGACGCAAGCTTTGCTCGCTTCGCGTCACGCGCTTTCATTGACTGTTTTGCCATAACTCTACACCTTACTTTCTGAACGGGAAGTTAAAGGCAGCTAGCAAAGCACGAGCTTCGTCATCTGTGCCAGCATTAGTGGTAATGGTGATATCCAGACCACGTACCTTGTCGACTTTGTCATAGTCGATTTCCGGAAAGATGATCTGCTCACGAACACCCATGCTGTAGTTACCACGACCATCAAACGACTTAGGGTTGAGGCCACGGAAGTCACGGATACGTGGAATTGCAATCGAGATTAGACGTTGCAAAAAGTCCCACATACGCTCGCCGCGCAGAGTTACCTTACAGCCAATCGGGAAGCCTTCACGGATTTTGAAACCGGCGACAGACTTGCGCGCTACAGTACGAATTGGCTTTTGACCAGAGATTGCCTCTAAGTCTGCCACTGCATTGTCAAGTACTTTCTTGTCAGCCAGAGCTTCACCAACACCCATGTTAAGGGTGATTTTCTCAATCCGAGGGACTTGCATGACGCTGTTGTAGCTGAACTCTTTCATCAGTCCAGGAACTACCGATTCTTTATAAAAATCATGCAGTTTCGCCATCGTAAAACTCCAAAATTGAATTAAATGATTGCGTTGTTCGATTTGAAGAAACGGACTTTTTTGCCGTCTTCGAATCGGAATCCAACACGATCTGCTTTACCTGTCTCTGGGTTAAGGATCGCTACGTTTGAAATATGGATTGGTGCTTCTTGTTCAACGATGCCACCTGATTCACCTAAAGCCGGGTTTGGCTTTTGATGCTTCTTGACAACGTTAACACCTTCCACAATCACGCGATTCTTATCGGTAAGAACTTTAAGGACTTTGCCTTGCTTGCCCTTGTCCTTACCGGCCAGGACGACTACTTCGTCATCACGTTTAATTTTTGCCGCCATAATGGACTCCTTATAAAACTTCTGGTGCCAACGAGATAATCTTCATAAACTGCTCAGAACGCAGTTCACGAGTTACCGGACCGAAGATACGAGTACCAATTGGCTGTTGGTTGTTGTTTAACAACACAGCCGCGTTGCGGTCAAAACGGATGACCGACCCGTCTTGACGACGGACGCCTTTTCTGGTGCGAACGACCACCGCATTCACAACATCGCCTTTCTTCACCTTACCGCGCGGAATTGCTTCCTTGACAGTAACTTTGATGATATCACCGATGTTCGCGTAGCGGCGGTGCGAACCACCTAGAACCTTAATACATTGTACGCTGCGCGCGCCGGAGTTATCGGCAACGTCCAGGGTAGTTTGCATTTGGATCATTTCAGTGCCCCGCTTAGTTAAAAAAACAGACCCTCTCGGGTCGTGCTGCCTTTTGGTTTTTCCCTTATAAAAAGGGCGGCGAATTGTAACAGATAAAAATATGAAGTGATAGGGTTATCTTACTTTTTTTGTTAATCGTCGTATCTCCACCAGTATCAGTTGGCACTCATCCTTTACAATGGTAAATTCGTAAAACATTGTTCATGTTTGACTTGTACAGTTTTGTGGAATAGCAACCGAGGCCATACGTATTAGCTTATGAACCTATTTTATATTGTGTTCGCGCCATTGATTGGTGCTTTGATTCCTTTACTGCTTCGACGAACGAGTCGCTCCGTAAAGACAATTGCCACCATCGCAATCCCACTGTCATGTATTTTGGTTGCATGGCCACTCGCCCAACAAACGCTAAGCGGCGAGATACCCACCGCCATTCAACATTGGTTGCCTAATATCGACTTCGACTTGGCCTTTCGACTGGACGGCTTATCATTATTATTCGTCAGTCTGATTTTAGGTATCGGTGTGCTTATCATACTTTATGCGCACTATTACCTGTCTAGCGAGGATAGTGACAGCCGATTCTACGCGTGCCTGCTCCTGTTTATGGCCTCAATGCTGGGTATTGTCACAGCCGATAACGTATTGCTGATGTGGGCATTTTGGGAGCTCACGAGTATTTCGTCGTTCTTATTGATTGGTTACTGGTATCACAAAAGCGACGCACGTCGTGGTGCGCGTATGGCACTTGCAACAACCGGCGCAGGTGGACTCGCTCTACTGGCTGGCTTGCTCATTATTGGCGACATTGCTGGTAGTTATCAGCTCAACGAAATCTTTGCCGCTAAAGATGCGATTCAGGCCGACAGGCTATACGTCCCGGCGCTTATCCTGGTGCTATTAGGCGCATTTACAAAATCAGCCCAGTTCCCATTTCAATTTTGGTTGCCACACGCCATGGCAGCACCGACCCCAGTAAGTGCCTACTTACACTCTGCTACCATGGTTAAGGCGGGGATATTCTTGCTTGCCCGCATGCACCCGGCATTAGCGGGTACTGAGTTTTGGTTTATCACCGTGACCCTGATCGGTCTTGTCACTATGCTCGTGGGCGCCTACTTTGCGCTATTAAAGCACGACTTGAAGGGCTTATTAGCGTTTTCTACTGTCAGCCATTTGGGGTTGATATGCATGTTGCTTGGTATCGGCTCCCAAGCCGCTGTCATAGCCGCACTATTTCACGTGATAAATCACGCTTGTTTCAAAGCGGGTCTATTCATGACAGCAGGAATAATTGATCATGAGACGGGCACACGCGACATGCGTAAATTGCAGGGGTTGCTTGGTTTTATGCCGATAACAGCGACACTCGCCATGGTTGTAACGGCGTCTATGGCCGGTATTCCGCCGTTCAACGGTTTTATGTCGAAAGAATTGTTTCTCGATCAAGCCCTTAACCAGCACTTGTTTGGTGGTTTAAGTTGGTTTGTTCCTATGCTCGCAACTGTAGGCGCTGCACTCTCCGTGGCTTACTCAATCCGCTTTATTCATGATGTGTTCTTTAACGGAGATTATAAAGAGTTACCCAAGCACCCCCACGACCCGCCTAAAATGATGGCGCTTCCGGTACTGGTGTTGGCGGCTTTATGTATCATCATCGGCCTAATTCCGATGCTGTCCGTATCTGGCATCTTAAATCAAGCCGTCAGTAGTGTGGTACTTGCTCCGACTGATGTAAAACTGAGTTTATGGCACGGATTTAATCTTCCACTCCTAATGAGTGCAGTTGCCATCGTAGGTGGTATCGTTATTTACAGCCAACGCGATCAGCTTTTCACATTTAACCGTCAGTTTGAAGGTCAGGATGCTAAGCACAACTTTGAACGTATCGTTCAGACTGTATGTGATAGTGCCAATCGTTTATTTGCTTATATCGATACAGGCTCACTGCAACGTTACATGGCGTTAGTGTTAATCGCAGTCATTGTGCTAGTAATACCTCAATTGTTCGATATTGTTAGCCTCGAAGGCACTCGACCACAGCAACCTATTGATTTTGTATCGATAGTGGGTGCGTCTGTATTAATGGTCGCAGGTTTTGCTACGGCTATTCTTCATCGGCACCGTTTCATCATGTTGATGATGTTGTCAGTGGTTGGCTTGATTGTATCACTGTCCTTTGCACATTTTTCCGCCCCCGATCTTGCGATGACGCAGTTAGTCGTAGAGGTGGTCAGTATCATATTGATGGTGCTCGCACTATTTTTTATGCCCCAGAAAACCGCTCGCGCATCAACCGGGCACCGGGTGTTTCGCGATATTCTTATTGCCAGCTTGATAGGTGGCATTGTTGCCACGCTTAACTATGGCATTCTGACAAGCGACTTTGAGACGATTTCGGACTTCTTCATCGCTAACGCGAAGACAGGCGGCGGTGGAACAAACGTGGTTAACGTTATTTTAGTCGACTTTCGTGGCTTTGATACATTGGGCGAAATCACCGTCTTGGCGATTGCCGCTGCTGGTATTCACAAGTTACTGAATAAACTCAAACCATTCATGCCTTCTAGCGATATTGATGGTCGCCCTTGGCATCGTATCAAGCATCCTTTGATGCTCACTAATGTAGCCAATTTAGTGCTACCGATGGCAATGGTCGTCGCGGTTTATATTTTCTTACGCGGACACAACTTGCCTGGTGGCGGGTTTATTGCGGGTCTTATTGCTGCATCTGCAATGATCCTGCAGTACATAGCGAACGGTGTCGACTGGGTGAAAGAGCGCTTTAACGTCAATTACCAGTCGTTAATGTCCTTTGGTGTGATGATTGCGGCCCTAACCGGGGTAGGTAGTTGGTTCTTTGACCGCCCTTTCCTTACGTCTTGGTTCACATATCTTAATTGGCCAGTGGTTGGTAAATTTGAATTTGCCACGGCGTTACTATTCGATTTAGGTGTATTTCTCACCGTAATCGGGGCCACCATGATGATTCTCAGTAACTTCGGCAAAATGACCACACGTCATCGTCCCCGTCAGGAGGGTAATTAAATGGAAGCGTTATTCTCAGTTACCGTCGGTGTACTGACAGCCTGCAGCGTGTTTCTCATCTTGCGAGGTCGGTCATTTCCTGTGGTTGTCGGCATCACGATGCTGTCTTATGCCGTTAACTTATTTTTGTTCTCGACCGGCAGACTCACGATTAATGGCGCGCCCATTTTAGGCACCAACACGGAGTATGCGGACCCGTTACCGCAAGCATTGGTACTTACGGCCATCGTCATCGGCTTTGCTATGACCGCGTACTCGGTCATTTTGGCTGTGCGTACACGTGGTGAAATCGGCACAGATGAAGTGAATGAACAAGATAGTGGGGAGTCATCGCGCTAATGTGGCAACAACACCTAGCAATATTACCAATACTTATTCCGTTATTTACTGCGCTATTGCAGTTGCTCCCTTGGGGCGACCGTCCGCAACCTAAACGCCGTGCACTTGGCTTAGCATCGAGTATCTTAACACTGGTGTTCGCGGCTTTATTACTCGCCCATGTAAATCAACATGGCATGTTGGTTTATGCACTCGGCGATTGGCCAGCACCGTTCGGCATTGTATTAGTGCTTGATAAACTCAGTACACTAATGATTTTGTTAACGGCCGTGCTTGCACTACCAGTACTGATCTATGGTTGCTACGCGGAAGATAACTTAGGTTCGCATTTTCATGCGCTGTTCCAGTTCCAAGTGATGGGCATCATTGGTGCGTTTGCAACCGGCGACCTATTTAACTTATTCGTATTCTTTGAGGTATTATTAATATCCTCTTATGGGTTAATGATGCATGGTGGCGGGAAATTCCGCGTCCGCTCGACATTACACTATGTATTACTCAACCTATTAGGGTCCGCACTGTTTCTCATCAGTGTCGGCACGCTCTACGCCACGACCGGAACCCTGAATATGGCGGATATGGCCGAAAAAGTCGCACTCCTTTCGGGTGATGAAGCTGCTCTCGCCAAAGCGGGTGGCTTTATGCTACTCGCGGTGTTTGGTATCAAAGCAGCTATCTTGCCACTGCATTTTTGGTTGCCACAAGCTTATTCAACGACTACCGGTGTGGTCGCCGCATTGTTTGCTATCATGACCAAAGTGGGTGTTTACTCCATCATTCGTGTTTATACCCTTATCTTTGGGCCCGAAGCTAACGAACTTACATGGCTTGCCGCAGACTGGCTCTGGATACTGGGTATTCTAACACTGATTTTTGGCATTATTGGTATGTTAGGTGCTCGAGATCTTAGGCTATTAGTTGCTTATTTAGTTATCGTGTCGGTTGGCACCTTATTAGCCACCTATAGCTTCAGTTCAGCGGCGGGTATAAGTACTGCACTATTCTATCTAATCCATTCAACCGTCATCACGGGCGCCTTATTCCTGCTGGCTGATGTAATGGCATTAGAACGCGGCAAAACGGCTTCAAGAATCGTTACAGGTAAGCGTATGGCTAACCACAATACTTACGCGGTCATGTTTCTTGTTGCGAGTATTGCAATTATTGGCTTACCGCCATTGAGTGGATTCGCTGGTAAACTAATGATCTTACAGGCCGCCCCTGTTTCAGCCAGTGGCTTCTGGTTATGGGGCACTATGCTTGCAGCGACACTGGTGATGTTAATTATGATGAGCCGCACCGGTAGCAAGATGATCTGGCATACCTTACAAGGTAAACCCAATGATCAATCGGCGCCCATGGGTAAACGTATCGCAATCGGCGTACTGTTGTCCTTATCATTGGTACTTACGATTTTCGCTAATCCGATTCGAGACTATACCGATGCCGTAGCAGACCAATTGCTCGATACCCAAACATACCCGAATAATATTATTCCAAAACGCAATGGAGAGGGCCAATATGAGTAAGTTGTTCCCAGCGCCGTTTCTAACACTGTGCCTGTTAGCCATTTGGCTATTGTTGTTTAATTCCATTGCCCCAGGTGTTGTGATTCTAGGTTTGATAGTAACCACACTCCTACCGTTATTATTACGCCCTGCTTGGCCTGAGTTTAAAACCATCAAAAAGCCACATTTGGCGTTGATTTATTTGGTTATTTTAATCTTTGACATCGTCGTGGCTAACTTTAAAGTTGCCGCATTGATCTTGGGCCGCCGTAAACACATTAAACCAGCATTATTCGTGTTTCCGTTGGATATGGTAGATGAACTCCCCGTAACAATTCTCGCCAGCACAATTACCTTGACCCCTGGGACGGTATCCTGCGAAATCACGCGTGGTCGCCGCGGTATACTCATTCACGCATTTTCTGATGAGAGCCCCGAGGAGACAATAAAAGTGATACGTCACCGTTACGAGCGTCGCCTGAAGGAGATTTTCCAATGTTAACGACAGTTATTCACATTGCGTTCGTACTCTTTAGCCTGTCAATTATTATGAACTTTTGGCGCTTGGCTAAAGGACCTGATTTGCCCGATCGCATTTTAGCGCTGGATACGGTTTATATAAATTCTCTCGCGCTTTTGTTATTGCTAGGGATCTACCAAAATACGCAAACCTATTTTGAGGCGGCCTTGTTGATCGCAATGTTTGGTTTCGTCGGTACCATCGCAGCCGGTAAGTTTTTACTGCGTGGCGACCTGATCGAGTAAGGAGAGGAAATGGAAGCACTAAGTCAATTGCCAGAATGGGTGCAATGGATAATTGCGTTCTTCATTCTTTTAGGTGCGAGCTTCGCTTTTGTCGGCTCGCTCGGTTTGGCGATTTTGCCAGATTTTTTTACTAGACTACACGCGCCGACCAAGAACACCACCATGGGGATTGGTGGAATCGTCATTGCGGCTATCATTTCAACGTCCGCGCAAGGAACATTGAACTTGAATGAGCTGCTGATTGCCATCTTCCTGTTTTTAACAGCCCCGATCAGTGCGCATATTCTTGCAAAATCGGCATTACACACCGAACTGCCTAAGTTTGGTCCTACCAAAGACCACCGCGACGAGAACGACGCTTATCAGCACGAGGCTAAGAAGTAATAAGGTGGGAGCTAGCGCTCCCACTCAGTTAACACATCGCCTAAAGCGTCTTGCAATGGCGACAAATACTTCTCGAAGCTGCGCCATTGTCCAATGCCTTTTGTACTAATCGGTTGCCTTACTTGTTCTGAGCTCGCCGTTTTAACTGAGCGATTGTTTTGATGCGGTGAAAAACACGCGCGCTCAACATCCAGTCCGAGGTAGTTGAACAGCTCAGTGATTTGTGCTTCTGGCGCATTTACTAAACGTTCATGAATTAGCGTGTATATCTGGCCCGGAAATACTTGGTTCCAATGCGCCATCATTTTCAGATAATCCCTATAATAGTCGGCAAGCATATCAAAGCTATAGCTAAACTCCTGACCCTCGGCAAACAGTTGTTTGTATGCACTCCAACAGCAATCCATGGGATTACGCCGCGCATCGATAATCTTAGCATTGGGGAAGAGTTGCTTAATTAAACCGATGTGACGAAAGTTGTTTGGCATCTTATCAGTGAAAAACGGCGCATTACCGCGATAGACTTGGGTTTCATTGACGTATCGCTGGGCGAGCTGCTCGATTTGTTGTTCCGACAACGCATCGAGAGCGTTGGGGTAAAGCGGTTTTTCTCGATTAACTTGTCGCCCGTTTAACTCATGTGCGATGGCCGGAATATTAGCAAGCTCAAGTGTTGCATCAATTTGCGAATGAGCCGCTAGGATCTGCTCTATCAATGTTGAGCCGGAGCGCGGCAGACCCACTATAAAAATAGGCGTGGGCTGAGAGTGATTTATCGACGACTGCGCTAAGTGAGCAATTTTGTTGGCGTCAAAATATTCAATTTGTGCCTCAATACGTTGACTCAATACCTCTGGCTTGTAGTGACTGGTTTCGCGTTTTAGTTGATTGCCTCGCTGATAGTATTTAAAACTCTGGTCATACGCGCCCTGCTGCTCCAGCGCCTTACCTAATGCAAAGTTCAAGTGGACTTTATCCTCGACGCGCGCCTCACTCGCATTCACTGCTGTTTGCATCCGTTGATACTCAGAGTCATCGAAGCGGTAGGTCTTCAAATTGGCAAGGCTCCAAAACGCGTCACCAAACATCGGCTGTAGCTGGTAGGCTTGCTGGTAGCATTTAACCGCGCCTTGTGTGTCGCCTAAGGTTTTCAGAAGGTGACCTTTAGCAACATAGACGCCAGCGACATCGCCAACCTTATCGCGTAGCAACTCATCATACAGTGTTAAAGCCTCATCGTGATTATCAATTGCACTACAAAGATTAGCGTATAATGCCTTATATAATGGGTTGTTCGGCTCATTGTGGCGCAGCAATGTTGCTTGCTCTAACGCTTTAGTGAATTTTTGTCGCCGTTGCAGTACCTTGATGTAATCGTAACGGGCTCGGTTATACTCGGGCGATAATACCAATACACTCTCGAGTAAAAACTCGGCATCGTTGAGCACATCGAGTTGAGCACCTATCAGAGCTAATGTGCGCATTGCCTCAATATGATGAGGGTTACGTTGTAGGTAGGCGCGGCAAATACGTTCTGCTTTGTATAGTTTGCCCTCGTGAAACAAGTTAAGCGCACCGACCACTTGCTTGGGTTGCTTTTGCAAAAACTGGGCTTGTTCAGCATTTAATTCGGCTTGTCGCTGGTTACCGAGTTGCGCCTCAATTCTTGCAGTAGCATCCCAACTCGCATATAAAGCAGGGTTTAATTTTAACGCCTGGTAATAGGCGTTTAGGGCAGCTTCCTGATGTCCTAGCGCACGCATCGTATGAGCTAACTCTTGGTGGCCTCTACCAAACTCAGACCAACTATCAAGTAACTTATCTAAACGTTGATGCGCTTCATTTAGTCGTCCTAAGTAGCGCAGAGCAACCGCTGAGTAATACAACGCTTCTTTTCGCTCATCACCTTCAGCGTTGGGGAGTTGTTCATCTAGTTGAGCCAGTGCAACGCCAAACTGGCCGTCGGCGAGTAACTTCTTAATCTTATCCATGATGACCCTTAAACAAAAGAAAGAGGCCGTGCCAGCCACGACCTCTTTATTAGATTAAACCTTAATAAAATGAGTAAGAAACCGATAGACCAAATGTTCTAGGACGATTCGTTGTTGTTCTTAAAATATCATCCTGGGTATTGGTATACAGCTCTGCACGCTCATCGGTCAGGTTCTTAACATATAGCTTGACGCTCCACTGGTCCTTCATAACACCAATCGATGCATTGCCAATGTTATAAGAGTCTTGGCGACCACCCGCTTGTTCAACTTCCGTTGCGACGATTGAAGGATAGGTGTCATCAGCATAGATCCAGCCAACCTGCGCAAATGCATCCCACTTGTTCTCAAGCGTCCAAGTATAGCGGCCGCGAACACTGGCCTGAATTTTCGGCGTTAAAGGTAGCTCCGAACCGATTGGCAAGGTCCGCACGATACCTTGACCTGTACTCACAAGTTCAGTGTCGTTGTACGACAACGCACCATTTAGAGTGAAGTTGTCGGTCAAGCGCCACGTCATGTCGGTTTCTAAACCACGAATTTCTGAATCCGCAGCATTGTCCACGAAGGTTAGAATCGAGATGTCCGTATCTAACCGAGTAATCTGCATGTCGTTCCACTCAACGAAATAGGCATTACCATTCCAACGCAAGGTGTTATCCAACAGCAGCGTTTTCCAACCAAACTCGTAGTTTTTCACCTCATCCGATTCATAAACCGTATTAACGTAGCCGGTTTCGTCACTACCTTGACCACCTGCACGGTTAAAGCCGCCGGGTCTAAAGCCTTCTGAATACGTGGCAAAGAATAGAGTGCTTGGAGTATATTGATAACTCAGCGCGAACTTAGGAATGACATCGTCCTGCTCGAGTGGCTCATTAGTGTGCCCAGCTGTTGAGTCATAATCACGTCCAGCGTCTCCGTCCTCGCCTTTTGAGGCAAAGCTCGACTGACCCGTAAAATCGGATTCCATATCGTACCAACGCAAACCGATTGTTGCCGATAGCTTTTCTGTCAGGTCATAGGTAAACTCACCAAATAACGCGATCTGCTCTTCAGTACGCGTGATATCGTTAAAGAAGCCAATACCTGGCGCCCGTGTATCACGGTTATTTGCGTAAGCATCTGAGATAGGCGCGTTAGGCACAAAGCCGAGCGCTTCTGGGTTAGCGAAGTACACGTAATCATCTTGTGTGTTGATCTCGTAATCGTCATAGAACACACCTGCTGTAATGCGAGCACGCGAGTTGAAGTCATAATTGATACGCGCTTCTTGCGTGAAACGTTCGTGTTCTTGGTGCCCTTTAAACCCTTTTGTTGGGTCTACGCACTTCTCTGCAATGCCGTCCTCACCGTAAACACAGGTATAGTAAATAATATACGAACCTGAGGTGTTATACCCGGTGTAGTCAATAGATTGCTCGATCTCACGATCTAAATAACCGCCCGTATAGAGGATCTCGAGCGCTCCGAGACGCCCGTCTAACGTCCATGTCGTTAGATCAAAACTATCTTCGAGTTCATCAGGGAAATAGCGCTCCACTTCGAGGTCACCGACTTCTGGATCGTAGTCAAACACCCCATCCGCACCGAGGTCCTGTGCTTGGTGTTGAACAAGCAGTTCCCAGTCCGTGTTGATGCGATATTTAGCACTGAGTCGGAACCCCTTGTAATAGCTATCGTTGAAGTCATCCTCAGCAAGATCCGTATTGAAAGCACTGGTGAACTCAGTGCCCTCATCGACCAAGCCCTCAATAGCGGGGTTCAACCCACGGAAATTCGGGTTATTCGGGTCGATCGAAAATTCACCCGCTTTGTTGTCGATATAACCACCGCGATTAACATTGTAGAACGCGCCACGAACGGCAAAGTCACGCGACACAGGAATATTAATGTAACCCTCTGCTGAACTGCTCATTTCACCCTCTGGCATTGTCTCGAAGCCCGTGGTGAAGCCGGCCTCAAAACTGCCAAGAATAGGCTTGTTAGTGATGTATCGAATAGTCCCTGCTTGCGAGCTTGCGCCAAACAAAGTGCCTTGCGGCCCTGGCAATACCTCAATACGTTGCAAGTCAGTAGCGTATACGTCTAAGTTACGTCCTGGCGCCGTAACCGGTTGTTCATCGACGTAGAGCGCCACGTTTGGCATCGTGCCTTGCGCGCCTGATAGCATTACAGAAATGGGTTGAATGGACATGCCGCGAATGAACACGTCATTTTGACCGGGTCCACGACCACTTGAGGAAACATTCGGAACATACTGCGCGTAGTCATCAAAGTTACCAATGTTTTGCTCTTTGAGATCGCGCGAACTGAGCGCTTGAACGGCAGTAGGGGTTTGTTGGATATTGGTAGTCCGCTTGGTAGCGGTGACATTAATGGTTTCGATTTGTTTATTATTTTCTGCTTCTTCTTGTTGCCCCTGTTCCTGTGCAACTGCTGACGAAGAAGCAGCGAGTGCTATAAAAATAGCGGAACTCAGCTTACTATAACTGAACATATGCTCTCCCGTTTTGTGTTTTTATCTCCTTGAATAAAAAGTGGCGCCTCAGCGCCACTTTAAAGACCTACATTCGGTTAATTAGCCTATACAGTGTAAAGCATTAGAAGTAATAACCAAAATTGATGTTAAAACGATTATTTACGTCACCGCCGTCCGTCGCGATATTGCCACCAATGAACGGTTGGTTTTTCGCTCTAACAAAGTCAACGTAAGTGTAGAAACCACCACCTGCCGCAACTGCAACACCCAAAACATTCATCCAAGTGTCATCTTGATAACCTTTCTTATCGGTGATGATACTGTGGTCGTTGTAGAATGTGAGTGATGTAATAGGACCAATGCTTACAGGTAGTGTATAAGCTACGTTACCCGTATACACTTTCGCTTCTGTCGGGATCGCATCATAATAAGCGTACGCGCCCATATAAACGCCACGGTTTTCTACTTCAAGGTCATATTCATAATCAGCATATTGCAACTGAACATTCCAAGGGCCATTGTTATAGTTTCCGTGAACACCCCAAGCAAAACGATTACCGACGTTTTGGTTTTCGTATTCTTGCGCCGCTGTAAAACCTTCTGCAGCTGAACCCGAGTAGAAGTTATTGCCCTGAGCAGACAAACCGACTTCTAAGTTTTCCTCATCACTAAAAGTAAACTTACGCGCGGCACGCAATGCGTAACTGTTGCTTTCACCAATTGGCAAACCAGGTGCGTCATACACGCCTTGACCTGGCAGACGAATACCGACCGTATCGTAGTTATAACGTGCTGTGCGGTCAGTAGCAGAACCGTCTACCCCACCTTGCTCATCCGACTTGTGATAAGCAATATCGAAGTCCCAGTCATCACCGCGGTAAAGGAAGCGGATACCGTTGTCGTGCTCGTCCTCTAAACCGATATAAAACGTTGAGTTAAAGAAATAGCTGTGAGAGTTATATGGCATGTTACCGAAAGGTACTTTGACGACACCAATTTGCCCCTGCCACTTGTCGGTAAAGTTATAGCCAAACCATGCGTGTTTAACGACGTCTTGATATTGGAACCAACGATACTCGGCAGACAGAATAACGTCGCCTATTTCACCATCGAAGTTCAAGCGGAAAATATCGAAGTCGAGGTCACCCGTACGGTTCTCGTTGTCTTGATCGTAGTTATTATACTCATATTGAAAACGAACGGCGCCATGGACTTTAATCGGCCAGTTCTCGTTCTCTTCTGCTTTGTCCTCAAGTTTAGCAAGGCGCGCTTGTACACCTGAATCAGCGACTTCTTCACTTTGCATTCTACGCGAGCGTTTAGATTTCTGAGAATACTCCTTTTTGGACATCATTTCTTGATGACGCTCTTTCATCTTCTCCTTGGCCTGCTCTTGTTGAGCTAAACGCTCTTCGAGCTCAGCCAGTTTCTGCTTTAGCGCTTCAATCTCCTGCTGTACCGACTGCTGATCCTGCTGTACCGGTGCTGCATAGATCGGGCTCGCAGCTAGCATAGAGGCGGCTAGCACCCAACCTTTTGCCATGTTGTGCTCCTTACTTTAGGTAAAAAAACGGTTAAGTTATTATTTTGCTATAAATTATACCGTGATTAAATTTATTTAGATCAAAAAAAAGGCCTCCGCAAGGAGGCCTTTTGACATTTATTGTTGCGAACTGCAATTAGACAATTTCAGCACGTTCAACGATTTCAAGCAGTGCCCAAGATTTGTTCTTGGAAAGAGGGCGTGATTCGCGAACAATCACGGTATCGCCCATCTTGCACTGATTCTCTTCATCATGTGCGTGTACTTTAGTTGTACGCGAGATGTACTTGCCATAGATCGGGTGCTTAACACGACGCTCTACCGCTACAGTGATGGTTTTATCCATCTTGTCGCTAACAACTTTGCCTTGCAGTGTACGAACACGTTTTTCTTCAGCCATTACGCACCTGCCTTCTCATTTAAGATGGTTTTAATACGTGCGATATCGCGACGTACTTGCTTCATCATGTGAGTCTGATTCAGCTGACCTGTTGCCGCTTGCATACGCAGATTGAACTGCTCACGACGCAAGTTCAGCAATTCTTCTTGCAGCTGCTCAACGGTTTTTTCTTTAAGTTCACTTGCTTTCATCACATTACCGTCCGAGTAACAAAAGTGGTTTTGAATGGCAGTTTACGTGCCGCAAGGCGGAACGCTTCACGTGCCAATTCTTCAGAAACACCGTCCATTTCGTACAGTACGCGACCTGGCTGAATCTGCGCTACCCAGTATTCGACGTTACCTTTACCTTTACCCATACGAACTTCTAATGGCTTCTTGGTAATAGGCTTGTCTGGAAATACGCGGATCCAGATTTTACCTTGACGCTTAACGTGACGAGTCATCGCACGACGGCCGGCTTCGATTTGACGCGCAGTCATACGACCACGGTCAACTGCTTTTAGTCCGAAGCTTCCGAAGCTGACTTTGTTACCTGATTGCGCAAGACCACGGTTACGGCCTGTGTGAACCTTGCGGAATTTTGTACGCTTTGGTTGTAACATATCGTCTCCCCTTACTTACGGTTTTTGCCGCGTTTTGGAGCTGGTTTTTCCTCGGTTGGAAGTCCACCAAGAACTTCACCACGGAAAATCCAAACTTTAACGCCGATGATACCGTAAGTGGTATTCGCTTCAGAAGTTGCGTAATCGATGTCTGCACGAAGTGTGTGCAGAGGAACGCGTCCTTCACGGTACCACTCAGTACGTGCAATCTCTGCACCGCCCAAACGACCACTTACCTCAACCTTGATACCTTTAGCACCAAGACGGATAGCGTTTTGAACAGCGCGCTTCATAGCACGACGGAACATAACACGACGTTCCAACTGACCTGAGATATTATCAGCAACAAGTTGCGCGTCCAATTCTGGCTTACGCACTTCAGAAATGTTGATTTGCGACGGAGCGCCAGTCAACTTCTGAACCTGCTGGCGAAGTTTTTCTACGTCTTCACCTTTCTTACCGATAACAACGCCAGGGCGTGCAGTATGAATAGTCACACGAACACTCTTAGCTGGACGCTCGATAACGATACGAGATACTGATGCGTTGCGCAGTTCTTTAGTCAGGAACTTACGTACCTGATGATCACTGTGCAAGTTGTCAGCAAATTCGTTTGTATTCGCATACCAGGTTGCATTCCATGGTCTGGAGATACCTAGGCGAATACCATTAGGATGTACTTTCTGACCCATAATTTATCTCCTAGCTATCCGACACGACCACAGTAATGTGGCTGGTGCGCTTAAAGATACGATCCGCACGGCCTTTGGCACGTGGCTTGATACGCTTCATGGTCGGACCTTCGTCGACGAAGACGCGAGCCACTTTCAGCTCATCGATGTCCGCACCTTCGTTGTGCTCCGCGTTAGCGATCGCTGACTCAAGTACTTTCTTAACCAAGCCAGCGGCTGCTTTAGGGCTGTACGCAAGAATGTCCAGTGCTTTTTCAACTGGCAAACCGCGAATTTGGTCAGCAACCAAACGGCCTTTCTGAGCAGAAACGCGGGCGAATTGGTGTTTAGCAATAGCTTCCATCACTTTCTACCTCTTACCGTTTCTTCGCTTTCTTATCAGCGGCGTGGCCGCGATAAGTACGGGTTGGTGCGAATTCACCCAGCTTATGACCGATCATTTCGTCAGAAACGAATACCGGTACGTGCTGACGACCGTTGTGTACAGCGATAGTCAAGCCGATCATATCTGGAATAATCATTGAACGACGGGACCAAGTTTTAATTGGCTTCTTATCCCCGGCTTCCAACGCTTTCTCCACCTTATTTAGCAGGTGAAGGTCAATAAATGGACCTTTTTTAAGAGAACGTGGCATGTTAAATCCTCAACTCTTATTTGTTGCGACGGCGTACGATGAACTTATCAGTACGCTTGTTCTTACGGGTTTTGTAGCCCTTGGTCGGAGTACCCCAAGGTGTCACAGGGTGACGACCACCAGAAGTACGACCTTCACCACCACCGTGAGGGTGATCAACTGGGTTCATCGCCACACCACGAACGGTAGGACGAACACCACGCCAGCGCTTCGCGCCCGCTTTACCCAATTGACGCAGCATGTGTTCTGCGTTACCCACTTCACCGATGGTCGCTCGACCTTCAGACTGCACACGGCGCATTTCGCCAGAGCGCAAACGGATAGTGACATATGCACCATCACGCGCCAGGATTTGGCCATACGCACCTGCTGAACGAGCCAGCTGTGCACCTTTACCTGGTTGCATTTCGATTGCGTGTACTACAGTACCTACTGGGATATTGCGCATAGGTAAGCTGTTACCCGCTTTAATTGGCGCATCAGAACCTGAAGCAACGCGGTCGCCCACATTTAAGTTCTTAGGAGCCAAAATGTAGCGACGCTCACCGTCTGCGTACAATACCAATGCGATATTCGCTGAACGGTTCGGATCGTATTCAATACGCTCTACCTTTCCAGGGATACCGTCTTTATTACGCTTAAAGTCGATAATACGGTAGTGGTGCTTATGACCACCGCCGATGTGACGTACAGTGATACGTCCATTGTTATTACGACCGCCCTTCTTGCTGTTTTTGTCCAGCAATGGAGCAAAAGGCTTGCCTTTGTACAGGTCCTGACCGACGACTTTTACGACGTGGCGTTGACCCGGAGACGTAGGCTTACTTTTAACTACAGCCATGATAATTCCTCCTGTTACTCAGCGCCGCCAACGAAGTCGATGTCAGCACCCTCTTTCAGGGCCACATACGCTTTTTTCCAGTCGCTACGTTTACCGAAGCGGAAACCAGTGCGTTTAGATTTACCCTTAACGTTCACTGTGCGTACGTTTTTAACTTCAACTTCAAAAAGTTTTTCGACAGCTGCTTTGATTTCGGACTTAGTCGCATCTTTAGCTACTTTGAAAACTACAGTGTTGTAGCCTTCAGCAGTCATGGTGCTTTTTTCCGAAACGTGAGGTGCCAAGATTACATTAAGTAAACGTTCTTCGCGCATCATGACAACACCTCCTCAAGCTGCTTAACTGCGTCAGCAGTCATCAGGACGTTTTCAAACGCGATTAAGCTTACTGGGTCGATGCCTTGTACATCACGTACGTCAACTTTGTGCAAGTTGCGTGACGCAAGGAACAAGTTCTCGTCAACTTCTTTAGTCACGATCAAAACGTCATTCAGGTTCAATTCTTTCAACTTCGCAACGAGTTGTTTGGTCTTTGGCGCTTCAAGCTCAAAGTTCTCAACAACCTGTAAACGGTCTTGACGAATCAATTCTGACAGGATGCTTTTTACAGCACCACGGTACATTTTTTTGTTAACTTTCTGTTCGTGGTTTTGCGGTTTAGCCGCAAAAGTAGTACCACCTGAGCGCCAGATTGGGCTACGGATAGTACCGGCACGTGCACGACCCGTGCCTTTTTGACGCCATGGTTTCTTACCACCGCCAGCAACTTCAGAACGAGTTTTCTGAGCTTTGGTACCCTGACGAGCACCCGCTGCATATGCAACAACTACCTGGTGGACAAGTGCTTCGTTGAACTCACGTCCAAAGGTAGCTTCGGAAACCTCAAGAGCGCCTTTTGCGTCTTTCAATGTTAATTCCATCACCATTCTCCTCAGACGTTACGCCTTGACCGCAGGTTTAACGATCACATCGCCACCGGTAGCGCCAGGGACAGCACCTTTAATCAATAAAAGGTTGCGTTCAGCGTCTACACGAACCAACTCAAGTGATTGAGTTGTCACGCGCTCGTTACCCATTTGACCGGCCATTTTCTTGCCTTTGAAAACTTTACCTGGTGATTGGTTTTGACCAATTGAACCAGGGGCACGGTGTGATAATGAGTTACCGTGGGTAGCGTCTTGAGTGCGGAAGTTCCAGCGTTTAACGGTACCAGCAAAGCCTTTACCTTTAGACGTACCTGTAACATCCACTTTTTTGATTTCTGAGAATACTTCTACTGAAATCTCAGAACCTACTGCGAAATCGTCGCCTTCGCCGTCTTCTAGGCGGAATTCCCAAAGACCACGACCTGCCTCAGTACCCGCCTTAGCAAAATGACCTGCTGAAGGCTTGTTTACGCGGCTAGCTTTCTTTTCGCCTGTGGTTACTTGAAGCGCACGATAACCGTCAGTTTCCTCAGTTTTAACCTGAGTCACGCGGTTAGCCAGCACTTCGATCACAGTAACAGGAACAGAAGCGCCGTCTTCCTGGAAGACACGCGTCATTCCTACTTTACGACCGACTAGACCTATAGCCATTGTTAAAACCTCTCGTGTGTAATCCTATTACTGCCCACTTAACCCAAGCTGATCTGTACATCAACGCCAGCTGCCAAATCTAAACGCATTAATGCGTCAACAGTTTTGTCAGTTGGGTCCATGATGTCGATCAGACGCTTGTGGGTGCGGATTTCGTACTGGTCACGCGCATCTTTGTTTACGTGTGGAGAAATCAGCACGGTGAAGCGTTCTTTCCGAGTTGGCAGTGGAATCGGTCCACGTACCTGCGCGCCAGTGCGTTTTGCAGTATCAACAATCTCTGCAGTCGACTGGTCAATCAGACGGTGATCGAACGCTTTCAATCGAATCCGAATTCTTTGATTAGCCATAAAAAATCAAAGCCTCAAATTAAAGAGCATTTAAAAAAGAGCACAGACAAACGCAACCTCCCTGGCACATACCGGGGGTGCGATTATCTACGTCAACCATTCAATCCCCTATCGGGACTGTTGTGGAACATCAATTAATCAAGTCGCTAAACTTAGATAAAAATTGATGTGGTCGCGAATTATACAGCTTCGCGACCGGTTGTCAACATTTAGCAGTAAGTAGGTCGCGCCTATGGCGCGACTTCATGGTGTGACTTGCGCCAAAGGCGCAAGTTACTTCGCGAGGTCTTCCACCTGCTGCCAGACGCGCATCAAGTTGCCACCCAAAATCATTTTGATTTCTTCGTCGGTGTAACCTCGGTCTAATAGCCCCTGCACCAAATTAGGGTAGCTCGACACGTCTTTCAAACCTACAGGTAAAGAATCACCGACACCGTCGTAGTCAGAGCCGATACCAATGTGCTCAACACCAATCAGTGCTTTCACATGGTCAATATGGTCCAGTACTTGATCCAGCGTTGCATAGGGGTATGGGTTGTTTTTTTCGATCTCAGCAATACGCTGCTTTGCTTCCTCTGACTCTTCACCATATTGCTCTTTTACTGCCTCAATACGCTTTTTAAGCATATCGCGGTAACGGTTGGCTTGCTTTGCAACAAACGAAGACCCAAAGTTGATTTGAATGACACCGCCATTTTTACCAAGCTTTTTCAGCATGTCGTCACTCATGTTGCGTTCAAAACCTGGCGTGTACTGGCGTAAAGACGAATGTGACGCGATAACGGGCGCCTCACTGATCTCAATAACTTGATAAAACGCATCATCAGAGATGTGTGAAACATCGACCATAACGCCCATATCATTCATTGCTTTAACGAGCTTCTTACCAAAAGGTGATAAACCATCCCATTGGCGACGGATATCGTATGATGAGTCCGAGATATGGTTGGACTGTGAGTGCGCCAACGTAATGTAGCGAATGCCGCGCTTATAGAAGTGCTCAAGATTGGCCAGATCGCCCTCGATGGGGGTGCCGTTCTCCATTCCCAAGGCAATAGACATTAAGCCTTTTTCGGTGTTTTCTTTCACTTGCTCTGTCGTATAAGCCATAGCAAACTTGTCAGGCGCTCGACCGACCAGCGCTTCCATACCATCAATTAGCTCGTTCGCAAGTTGGATACTGCCACCACTTTGCTCGTAGTGCGCAGGAATATAGATTGACATGAATGGAGCATTTAACCCGCCTTCTACCGCTCTCGGGTAATCAAAGTCTCCACCTTGGGTCGCGACCGTCACATCCTCCCACTCGTTATGAATACGATAGGGAACATCGATGTGAGTGTCGATAAGTAAATTTTCTTGCGCTAGCTTGCGTGCTTTTTCGCTAGCGGTATATTCTTCAGCAAAACTAGATGTTGCGGTAGCGGCTAGTACCGCTAGTGCTGTCATTGTAATTGTCTTTTTTAACATGCAAGTTCCTTAACACAACCAAAACAAAGAACTAGCAGATTAGCAAAACTTTAACCCTGACGCACTAGCGATGAACTCGCGGCAGTCACTGCACCGATGATAACTGTGCCTAACACCGGTGCAATTAACCAAACTAACCACCAATGAGTAAGATAGGCCATGGTGGTTACTCGCTCTTGTTGTCGTCGTTCGACTCAACTGCGTCGTCATTGGACTCAACTGAAGCAAGTGCCTCTTCGCTAAACAATTCGGTCTCTATCTCTTGTAATGTAGATACCATCGCGTCCTTAGAGGCTTGCCATAGTGATTCAGAGAATGAGCTAATTTCAGTTTGAATAGCGCTACGGATGCTACTCTCTTGGCTATCTTGCGCCATTGCAGGTACTGAGCTTAATGCGGCAACAGCTGACAAAGTAATGATTAATTTTTTCATGGTTGTGCTCCTTTGAAGGTAACGTACTAATTAAGTCGCTATTACTCTTTCAAAGGTTGTGCCAACTCTTAAAAAGTTATAACTGTTTGTTTTTAAATAACTTTATTAAACGTTCAATTCAGCACCGTTTTTTGAGGTGGTGAAAAAATTACACAGTTTTACAAAACACGCTAACTTTTAGCTAATATCACTACTGAATATCGGCGAGCCGCAACGCACTATTTTGTCGGAACTCAAGTGCTCCTTCTATGAGCGTTTCAGCATCACTAGCGCGAGGACCTTTTATACTGAGATACTGACGCCATTTTTTGCCCCCAGGCTGGCCCTGAAATAAGCCCAACATATGGCGAACAACATGCCATGCGCGTCCTCCCTCAGCGATGTGCTGACGAATATAAGGGATCATCTGACGTGCGATGTTGTCGCGCTCTATGATTACAGGCTGAGATGTATAGAGCGTCTCAAGTTCAGTTAATAGCCAAGGGTTTTGGTAGGCCTCACGACCTATCATAACACTATCAACATGCTGTAAGTGCGCCTTGCTCTCGGCCAGCGTCTTAATGCCACCATTGATCGCAATGGGTAAATCACCGTACCGTTGCTTAGCGCGATAAACTCGGTCATATTGTAGCGGAGGTATTTCTCGATTTTCCTTCGGACTTAACCCATTAAGCCAAGCCTTGCGCGCATGCAGCGTTAACTGGTCAACGCCCGCATCTACGCACGCGTCCAGAAATTGATATAAAAAGTCATCGCTGTCGTGCTCATCGATGCCGAGGCGGGTCTTAACCGTCACTGGAATGTCTACTTCGGATTTCATCGCTTTAATGCAATCACTGACTAATTTCGGTTGCGCCATCAAGCATGCACCAAAGCTGCCATTTTGTACCCGGTCGGACGGACACCCGACATTAATATTGACTTCATCGTAGCCCCTTGCTTGAGCTTGCGCGGCACACTTCGACATTGCCCCCGGATCGGCACCACCTAACTGCAATGCAACCGGATGCTCTTCGTCATTGTAAGCCAAGAAGTCTTGTTGCCCGTAAATAATCGCTCCCGTCGTAACCATGTCGGTATATAACAAAGTACTCGGACTCAATAGACGGTGAAAATAGCGACAATGGCGATCCGTCCAATCCAGCATCGGGGCGACTGAGGCAAAATGTGGGTATAGCTTTGACAACGAAAACTCCTGTGCCTTACCGGCAATAACTGTAACGACTCGACGGGATGTATGAGGTGTTATTATACCTGTTTTGCGCGATTCAGAACACCACGTTAGTTCCGTAATAGGATGATATGATTTACACTTTATTGGAGACGATTATTGGGTCGAGCATTGCTTGGCGAACAAATCTAATTAAAATCGAAGCCAGCAGATGAAAAGGTCACATATGGGAACTATCGAAACAGAGCGTTTAATTACCAAGGCTGAAAAACTGTGCCAACAACGAGGCGCTCGACTCACATCGACGCGTAGAGAAGTATTTCGCATACTGGCAGCCCAGAGCGGAGCCGTTGGCGCTTACGACCTCCTTGATATGTTAAAAGGCTCCGTTCCTAATGCAAAGCCGCCGACAATATATCGAGCGCTCGACTTTCTACAAGAGCAAGGCTTTGTTCATAAGATCACTTCATCGAATAGTTTTGTTCTTTGCTCGCATTTTGAGCACCAACATCCGGTACAAATGTTAATTTGTGATCGCTGTGGTGATGTACAGGAAATTCACTCTGAAGGAGTTTACTCTGAACTACAGTCACAGGCTGAAGATCAGGGATTCCTGGTAAAAGAGCAAACAATAGAAGCACATGGTTTATGTGCTAAATGCCATTAGTCCTTACTATAACAACAGGAAATACCAATGAAGTTAACTCACCTCCTTGGTGTAGCTGTCGCGAGCATGGCGGTCTCTCAGGCCATCAATGCGCAAGCGTTCGACGACAAGTTTCGCCAGTTGAATGACGACAAATACCGTTCTCCTAACATTTACAGAACCGCCTCAGGTGCCCCAGGTCACGGTTATTGGCAGCAACAAGCGGATTACGACATTCAAGTTACTTTGAATGACGAAAATCAAAGCATCAATGCCCGTAGCACCATTACCTACACTAACAACTCACCCGATACATTACGTTACATTTGGGTACAGCTGGACCAGAACCGATTTAAGAAAGACTCTATCGGTCCGCAAGCTTCAGCTTCCAGCGCAGAGCGAATGAAGAAAGTCAGCTTTAGCCAAATGGAAACGATGATGACTCAAGAAGAGTTTCCAGCGGGCTATACTATTACTGACGTCTCGGACCCTCGCGGCGAACAGATGGACTACATCATTAACGACACCATGATGCGTATTGATTTAGATAAGCCGCTTAAGTCAGGTGAATCGATTGAATTCAACATTGGCTGGAAATTTAATATCATCGAAGCCGATGTACTTGGCGGTCGCGGTGGTTACGAGTACTTTGAAGATGATGGTAACTACCTATACGAAATGGCACAGTGGTTCCCACGTGTGGCAGCCTACTATGATGCCGAGGGCTGGCAAAACAAGCAGTTCATGGGACGCGGCGAGTTCACCTTAGAATTTGGTAACTATGAGGTTGCAATCACCGTACCGGCAGACCATATTGTTGCGGCTACAGGTACCTTGCAAAACCCAGATGACGTGCTAACCGACGAACAACAAGAGCGTCTAGAACAAGCTGAAACAGCTGATAAGCCAGTTAAGATCGTCACTCAAGAAGAAGCGCTTGAGAACGAAAAAGAAGGCACTTCTGAAACCAAAACCTGGGTTTTCAAAGCCGACAATGTTCGTGATTTCGCGTGGGCTTCATCACGTAAGTTTATCTGGGACGCACAAGGTTTTGATAATGGCGAAAGCGATGTTTTAGCCATGTCCTACTACCCTGAAGAAGGTAACCCTCTTTGGGAGCGCTACTCGACAGCTTCAATTATTCACACAATTGAACACTATAATAAATACAGTTTCGCTTACCCATACCCTGTCGCTATCTCGGTCAATGGTCCTGTTGGTGGTATGGAATATCCCATGCTTACCTTTAATGGTCCACGTCCATACGTTGACGAAGACAGTGGCGAAAAGTACTACTCAAAACGCACTAAATACGGGTTAATCTCTGTCATCATCCATGAAATCGGTCACTCTTACTTCCCGATGATCGTTAACTCTGACGAGCGTCAGTGGACATGGATGGATGAAGGGTTAAACACCTATCTGCAATTCCTCGCTGAACAAGCCTGGGAAGATGATTACCCTTCATGGCGCGGCGAAGCACGTAATATCACAGGTTACATGGCGAGCCAGAATCAAATGCCAATTATGACCAACTCAGAATCGATTCTGCAGTTCGGCAACAATGCCTACGGTAAGCCAGCTACTGCGCTCAATATCTTGCGTGAAACCATTGTTGGCCGTGAATTGTTTGACTTTGCATTCCGTGAATACTCACGTCGCTGGAAATTCAAACGCCCCACCCCAGAAGATTTCTTCCGCACCTTGGAAGATGCTTCAGGCGTTGATCTCGACTGGTTTATTCGTGGCTGGTTCTACACCACTGACCACGTAGATATCTCGCTCGACAAAGTAAACCTGCTAACCGTCAATACTCAAGATCCAGAAGTCGAAAAGGCTTGGAAGAAAGAAGTTGACCAGCAAGATCCAAAATCTATCACTGCGATTCGCAATGAAGATATGGTCAAGAAGATTGCTCAACAAGAACACCTTCGTGACTTCTACAACGAGAATGACGAGTACACTGTCACCAACGCTGACCGTAACGAGTACAAACAGTTACTCGACGGCTTGGATGACGAACAGAAAGAGATGCTGAAAAACGGCAAAAATTTCTATGTACTCGACTTTAGTAATAAAGGCGGCTTGGTCATGCCTATTTTGCTAGACCTTCATTTCGCTGATGGCACTAAAGAGCACGTACGCATCCCTGCGGAAATCTGGCGCCGTTCACCTGAGCACGTAAGTAAACTGCTGATTCGTGACAAAAAGATCGATCAGGTAGTGGTAGACCCGTATTGGGAAACAGCAGATACCGATACTTCAAACAACTATTGGCCTGCTCGTGCTGTCCCATCACGCATTGAACTGTATAAGCGCGACCATGGCGATGACAGCATGATGGAGCGCTATAATGAGGAATTAGACACGGATGATAAAAACGCTGAAGAGTAATATTTCGCGTTCTATTATCGGTTTAATCGCCTCTTGTGCGCTGCTACCCCCGGTAGCAGCGCACAAATATTTTTTTGGTTTAACCGATGTTAGTTGGAACGCCCATACTGGCAATATCGAAGTTGTACATCAATACACACTACACGACGTTGAACTCGCTATCGGCCGTTTTTACGATGAACCTTTCAGAATTGACCAGCCTGATGCTGACCAGCGGGTCAAAGAGTGGATACGAGCTCGCTTCGTGATGAAGGATACTTCGGGTCGTGCCCTTAATCTTGATTGGGTTGGTCTAGAAGCCGACTTTCAAAACCTGTGGATCTATCAAGAAAAATCTCACACAAAAACGGATTTTTGTAATTGGAAAATAACAAACCGTGTTATGCTTTCGACGTACCCGGCTCAAGTTAACACTGTTAATGTGAAAAGTGATGAATTAACGCGTGGCGTTACACTCAACGAGCAGCGTGATACAAAAGAAATTAATTGCGGTGAATAAAAGGTAATTATTTATGGACGCAGAGTTCGTGAATCCATTTTTGAACGCCCTCCAAAACGTGCTCTCGATGATGGCTCAGATGGAGCTCAAACCAGGCAAGCCTCAAATTAAAAAGGATGAATATGCGCGGGGCGACGTCTCTGGCATTATCGGGATGGTGGGGCCTCAGGTTAAAGGTTCATTCTCAATATCCTTCGAAGAGAATTTGGCATGTGAAATCATGCACAAAATGCTTGGGGAATTGCCCGACTCAGTGGATGAAGAAGTCTGTGACATGGTTGGCGAAATTACCAATATGGTCACAGGTGGAGCCAAAAAAGAGCTTGCTGAGCGTGGGTTTGATTTTGATATGGCCACGCCTATTGTTGTATCTGGCAAAGACCATACTATTTCTCACAAGTCGGAAGGCGCTAAACTCATTATGCCTTTCAACCATGTGGCAGGTAAGGCTTACATCGAAATTTGCTTCGACAAGTTGAGAGCCTAGTTCATACTAAGCTCTCACTTCCCATCTAATAGCGTTCATCGTCCGCTGCACGTGCAAAGTTGTCGAATCTTGATAAATGTCCATGGAATTTAAGTTCAACCTTACCGATTGGCCCATTCCGCTGCTTACCAATGATAATCTCAGCCAAGCCTTTTTCTGCGCTATCAGGGTGATAAACTTCGTCACGATAAATAAACATAATGACGTCGGCATCCTGCTCAATCGAGCCTGACTCTCGTAAGTCCGAGTTTACTGGACGTTTATCTGAGCGTTGCTCGAGTGAACGGTTAAGCTGCGAAAGCGCAACAACGGGCACGCTTAATTCCTTCGCTAGTGATTTGAGTGAGCGAGAAATTTCCGCAATTTCTAGCGTCCGGTTTTCTGACATCCCAGGAACTGTCATTAACTGCAGGTAGTCGACCATGATCATTGATAAGCCACCATGGTCTCGTGCGACACGACGTGCCCGTGAACGCACTTCAGTCGGTGTTAAGCCAGACGAATCATCAATATAAAGATTGTTTTTATCGTTCAGAATATTCATCACCGATGCAATCCGAGCCCAATCGTCATCTTCCAGACGCCCTGTTCTAACGCGGTTCTGGTCAACGCGACTCAGTGAAGCCAACATACGCATCATAATCTGTTCAGATGGCATCTCTAAGCTGAACACCAACACTGGCTTTTCTTCATTCATCGCCACATTTTCAGCCAGGTTCATCGCAAAGGTAGTTTTACCCATAGATGGTCGAGCGGCTACGATAATCAGGTCGGAAGGCTGTAAACCTGCTGTCATCTGATCTAAATCGTGAAAGCCCGTTGAAGTCCCGGTGACACCATTATGGTTTTTGATGTTGCTAAGGGTTTCAATTTTCTCAATCGTTTTGGCCAATATATCACTAACACCTTTCGGCCCTTCGGTCGCGCTGGTGCGCTTTTCAGCAATACGGAATACTTTACTTTCTGCTTCATCAAGTAGCTGTTGGCTAGTTCGGCCTTGAGTGTCATAGCCTGACTCAGCGATGTCATTGGCTGCGGCAATCATTTCTCTGAGCACCGCACGCTCTCGAACAATATTGGCATAAGCGACAATATTGGCTGCACTCGGTGTATTTTTCGAGATTTCACCTAGGTACGCAAAGCCCCCCACGGCGTCGAGCTCAGTATTCGCCTCTAGCTCCTCAGAAACAGTCACTAAGTCCATTGGTTGACTGCTATCAGCGAGGGACTGCATGGCAGTAAAAATCAGGCGATGCGCTCGGTGATAAAAATCTTGTGCGATAATGAGCCCAGACACTTTATCCCAAGCATCATTATCTAACATCAAACCACCTAATACAGATTGTTCGGCTTCGATCGAATGAGGCGCTGAACGCAGCGCCTCAATCGACTTATCTCTTTGCTTATTTTTTTCGGCCATTGTTGAGGTCTCTGAACACTCCCTAATGGTCGCTACTATATCGTTAATCGCGACGGATTTCGACAGTTCCTGAAACCGTTGTTATTCCAACGCGCGCGCTTCCCGCTCCGACTTCAAAGTTTAGCTCCGATGAGGTGCCCCAACGTGATTCCGTCGGCTTATCATTACTCAGACGGTTAACAATATCACCACCGGCGTTGGTCGAGATATCAAAACTGGCGTCTGGCATTGAAGCGAAGATGAACTCCATATCACCGCTGACCGATGAGGCTTTTAACTCACCGTTATTTGCCAAGTTAAGCGAGATATGAATATCACCACTGACGTTCTTTAAGTTACCCTTTTTAAGCTTCGGCAACTCACCACTGACATCCCCAGATACGTTCTGCAAGTAAAACTCCTCGAGCTGGTCAGCACGCACTTTAATATCACCGCTGACGGCTTGATAATGCGCCACTTTAGCAGCGCTATCCTTGTCGCTTATATCACCACTCACGCTCTCTAACCGCACCAAGCCAGCAATTGCACGCGCATCGATATCACCACTTACGGTGCTCACTTCAACACCGCCCTTAACATTTTCGACTTTGACATCGCCACTGACTAGGTTAGCCTCTACGCCGGCTTCCAAATCAAACACTTCAAAATCCATCGAAACACCTTTTACATCAAGGTGACTGGTTTTCGGCATGTATATCGTTAGTTTAGAGCCATCATCATCGTCAAACCATCCGTTTTGCTCGGGGGTTTTAACTTGCACATGCAATGTTGAACCACGGAGTTCAAAGATGAATTGTTCAGTACGTTTGTCGAGTGTTCCAGTAACATGAACGACATTGTCATCACTTGCCATAACCTCGATTGACCCACGTTCATTATCAACAAAGACTTCAGTACCCTTCGGCACTTCCATTTTTTCATCGACACGCTCTTGTGCAACAGCATTTACTGTTGATAGCGCAACGGCACCCATCAATAATGCAGTTAAAAATTTCATAGTAATCTCCTCGTTCACCAGACTTAAATTTGTTTCAATACTGGCTTTTGTTGATAGCTTTGCTCTAACAAAGCCAGTTCTTGTTCGTTAATCCAACGCAATAATTCCAGTTGCTGTGCGTTACCAGGGCCAGACGCTAACGCTTCTAATACCGACTGTCGCGCTTTAGCTAGCTGCTGTAGCTGTGTAGTTAATTGCTCATCGCTCTGCTCAATTCCAGCAAGTTTGTAACCACTTTGCAGCGCGGAAACCTGTTGCGCTTGGGTGCTGATCATCTGTGCCGCAGCCGCGTAATACGGCGACTCATTATTTCTGCTCTCCCCTACTGGCTGAGCACCTTGGTAGCCAACTAAAACAGCTACCGCCAACAGACTCGCAGCGAGCGCCCCACCGGCCGCTGCCCACCAAGTACGCGTGCCTTCGTCTCGACGTTCAGTCGCTTGCTGCTCTAAGCGCTGTTCAATGCCCTGCCATAAATTATCACTCGGCTCTATTGCGTCAGGAGTCTCACGATGCCGCGCAATAAGTGCTTCTAACTGTTGCTCTTTTTCGTTGCTCATAACCACTCCTGCATCATTTTTTTAGCGCGAAAAAACTGCGATTTACTCGTACCTTCGGCAATATGTAACATGTCTGCAATCTGCTGGTGCGAGTAGTCCTGTAACGCATGTAGAACAAAAACCTGGCGTGTTTGCTCAGGCAAGCGGATGATCAACTTATCCAGCTCGCCTAAATCAATATCGCTACTGTCTGCTTCGTCCTGCGTATTATATTCAACAGCTCGCTCATTACGTTTGAACCAACGTGACTGCTTGCGCATTTCTGTAATGCCCACATTATTAGCAAGACTAAATAGCCAGGTGGAAAACTTTGCACGACCATCAAACTTGGGTAGTGAACGCCAGGCTTGTACAAAAATCTCCTGCACTAAATCATCGGCCAGTGAGCGATCAGCAGTTAACCTAAAAACCATTCCATAGACTCCGCGTACGTGACGCTCATATAAGCGCTTGAACGCATGCTTATCGCCATTGGCAGCTAACTCAATATCGTTGCTGTCTGACAATGTCCTCTCCCTGAAAAAACGTTTAATTAGCTAATTTATAGAGTTAGTCGAGTTAACGCGAGCCTAGGTTTACAAGCAGGCAAAAAAAAAGCTGCCCTAAGGCAGCTTTTTTCACAACTGAATCAAAAATTACTCAGTTGGAACCACTTTAACAGTGATATTTGCATAAACGTCTGCGTGCAAGTGCAGTTCAAGTTCGAACTCACCTACTTCACGCAAAGTGCCGTTAGGCATAAGTACTTCGCTCTTCTTCACTTCAACGCCTGCCGCAGTGATTGCGTCAGCGATATCGCGAGTACCGATAGAGCCAAATAGTTTACCTTCGTCACCCGCTTTAGAAGCGATAGTAACAGATTCCAAAGCATTTACTTTCTCAGCGCGCGCTTGAGCTGCAGCTAATTGGTCTGCCAATTTAGCTTCGTAGTCAGCACGACGTTGCTCAAAAAGTTCAACGTTTTCTTTAGTTGCAGGAACCGCTTTACCTTGTGGGAACAAGAAGTTACGCGCGTAACCTGACTTAACAGCAACCTGGTCGCCTAAGCTACCTAGGTTAGCGATCTTATCTAATAAGATGACATTCATTTTCGCTACCTCTAAATCTTGGTATCCGAGTCCGTGCTAACTTACTGATGTGAATCAGTGTATGGAAGCAGAGACAAATAACGAGCACGTTTGATAGCACGTGCTAACTGACGCTGATACTTAGCTGAAGTTCCAGTGATACGGCTTGGAACGATCTTGCCAGATTCAGTGATGTAGTTTTTTAGCGTAGCGATGTCTTTGTAATCGATCTCTTTTACGCCTTCAGCCTTAAAACGGCAGAATTTACGGCGACGGAAAAAACGAGCCATTATGGCCTCCTTAAATCATTTCTAGATGCTGAGCGTGAAGAACTAGCTTGGCTAACCCTTGCTTGTCTTCGTGACGATGCAAGAAACCTTCAGTATGTACTTCACTGCCCACCGTCAATTTATCCAACCAGTGCGTAAGCCCTTCGCCACTCATGATGACTTGTAAACGAACAAATGATTGTCGGCTCATTCCTGCTTCTGCTTGCATTGAGCGGTGCTCAAGAGAGAATTGGATGTGCTCAATACCTGACGGACTTTTTTCAAGTCGAGCAGGTTTACAAACGTGTCCAGTTAAATGAAGTCGATTCATAGTTGCTAAAGGAGCAAAACCTCAATTAAGCGGCTTCGCTATCACCTTTACGCTCTTCCTTTTTAGTTAAAGGAGATGGTTCAGTGATCGCTTCTTTTTTACGCATAACAAGGTTACGTAAAACAGCGTCGTTGAAACGGAAGGCTGTTTCCAGCTCGTCAACAACTTCTGCGTTCGCTTCAATGTTTAGCAACACGTAGTGCGCTTTATGAAGCTTGTTGATTGGGTAAGCTAGTTGACGGCGACCCCAGTCTTCTAGACGATGGATCTGGCCACCACCTTGCTTGATCGTTTCGCTATAACGCTCGATCATGCCAGGTACTTGCTCGCTTTGGTCTGGATGGACCATAAATACGATTTCGTAATGACGCATTACTGTTTCCTTTTGGTTCAGTAGCCTCTGTTCAGTTCAGCCAAACTGACATAGAAGCAAGGAATACTCTAAATAAAAAGATAAAACGGCTGATTTGAGCCGCGCGAGTTTAACTAAATTTCATGCAAAGTGCAATGATTAATAATCGCTCGCTTCAGGATGAGAGGCTTGATGGGCAGCGCTCACTTCGTCGGTAACCAACGATACTAAGCGTCCTGCTAACTCAGTTTTTACACCTTCAGGGCCCCGCACGATAACCCTATCAAGCGGGCTACCCGATTGACTAATATCGGCTTGCAAGGTCAGCGATTCATCTACTTTGGCCACTTCGATACGGATAGCGTATTCAGCATTTTCGAGCGATTCGATGTGCCATTCATGACGCACATCGAACCGATTACGCAAATCTTCAATAACCTGATTTACAACTGTTTCATCAGTTTTCGATTCATAATTAATGCTGACATAAGGCTTGGTCGAGCGCACAAAGGTGGTTTCATTCCAGTTTGGCGTCCAACTAAGGAAAAGTAACCCGATAAGAGCCAAGGCAATAATAATAGGCAGTAAACGACGACTAATCGGCATTGCGTTGTCTCACCGCTTCAAAAAGACAAACACCACTGGCAACAGACACATTTAAGCTACTCACCGAACCATCAAGCGGAATAGATGCCAATTCGTCGCAGGTTTCGCGCGTTAAACGACGCATGCCTTTACCTTCAGCACCCATTACCAACGCCACAGGACCTTTAAAGTCAATCTGATAAAGTGACTTTTCGGCTTCCCCAGCTGTACCAATCACCCACACATTAAGTTCTTGCAAGGTGCGTAGCGCACGCGCCAAATTCGTCACCACCACTAATGGGATGTTGTCGACTGCACCACAAGCCACTTTCCTAACCGTCGGTGTAATTTGTGCTGACTTATCCTTAGGTACGACGACTGCAGTCGCGCCAGCAGCATCTGCAGTACGCATGCATGCACCTAAATTATGTGGATCAGTGACATTATCCAAGACTAAGAATAACGGCTGCCCTCCCGCTTTTTCTATCAAGCTCGAAAAGTCATTCTCGTTCAATGGTGGCGTGGCTTTTATTGTCGCAACGACCCCTTGATGGTTACCAAACTCTGCGCGTTTATCCAACGCTTGCTTTGGAATCCATTGTGGGCGAATGCCGATGGCCTCTGCTTGACCGATGACCTCCGCTACTGAAGCATCTTGTCGTTCGCGAGAAACAAATAGCTCAATGAGTCGCTCCGGGTGCTGCTTAAGCACGGAACGAACGGCATGCAACCCAAACACTGTAACCTTTTGACTCATGACTTATTACGTCCTTTACTGCTTGCTTGACCGCGGCTATTTTTTTGACCTGACGGCTTTTTGTTTGACGACTTGCGCTTATTGGAGCGTTTGCCACGGTTGTTTTTATCACCCTTTTTCGAGTTACGTTGCTGATCTTTATGACCTTTAGGCATACGCGATTTGCCAGAGGGGCTCTCGGCACTTAGTAACTCAAGGTCAATCTTGCGGTCATCCAAATTGACTTGTTTAACCCGCACATCCACTTTATCGCCTAACCTAAATACGCGGTGGCTATTTTCGCCAATCAGCATATTCTTGGTGTTATCAAACTGATAGTAGTCGTCGCCTAAATTACTAATATGCACTAGCCCATCGATTTGATACTCGTCAAGCCGCACAAATAAACCAAAGTTTGTCACTGCGGCGATAACACCCGAGAAACTTGAACCAATGTGGTCTTGCATAAATTCGCATTTGAGCCACTCATCTACTTGTCGCGTCGCATCATCCGCACGTCGTTCGGTGTGGCTGCAATGTACGCCCAAGTCATCAAGGCCAGTGTCATCATAGGACCATGCCCCTGTTAACGCACCTTTGTACTCACCGCGACGTTTCAAAATAGCTTTAATCGCACGGTGCAGAATCAAGTCAGGGTAACGTCTAATCGGTGACGTAAAGTGTGAATAAGACTTTAACGCCAAACCGAAGTGTCCAACATTATCTGGCTGGTAAACCGCCTGTTGCATAGAGCGCAACAACATTGTCTCGATCAGCCCCCGATCGGGTCGCTCTTCGACTTCCGACAATAGTTTACCAAAGTCTGTTGGCGTAGGCTCTTCACCTCCCCCCAGCTCAAGCCCTAATTCACCCAAGAAACTGCGAAAATTAGTTAAACGCTCGTCTGCCGGCGGCTCATGGACTCGGAACAACGCATTAATATCGTCGTCTGACTCAACCAACTTAGCAGCTGCCACATTGGCCGCGATCATGCATTCTTCGATAATTTTGTGCGCCACGTTACGTTTCACGGGTTCAATCCGTTCAATCTTACGTTGCGCGTTGAATATAAAGCGCACTTCTTGAGTATCAAACTCAATTGCAGAACGCTTTTTGCGAACGGAGGCCAGCGCCTTGTATAAGCTATGTAATGATTCGACATTGCTCAACACATCTTTGTATTGCTCGCGTAGCTCAACATCACCCTCTAAAATTTGTTTGACCTTAGTGTAGGTAAGACGAGCGTGACTATTCATCACGGCTGGATAAAAACGTGATGACTTCAACTTGCCGCGCGGCCCTACTTCGATTTCTGCAACCATACACAATCGGTCGACATTAGGGTTGAGCGAACACAAACCGTTAGATAGCTTTTCCGGTAACATCGGAATCACATTATTAGGAAAGTAAACCGAGTTTCCGCGGTTCCACGCCTCTTGGTCGAGCACCGTATTAGGCTTCACGTAGTAAGATACATCGGCGATGGCAACCCACAAGCGCCAGCCTCCATCTTCGGGCATCGCTAATACAGCATCGTCAAAGTCACGCGAGTCTTCACCGTCGATAGTAATCAGTGGCAAGTCGCGTAAGTCGATTCGACCTTCATACGCCTGCTTAGGCACCTCATCAGCTATTTTATTAAGTTCTTGATCTAACCCTTCAGGCCATTCATTAGGAATGTCATGCTCACGAATAGCGACTTCAATTTCCATTCCTGGTGCCATATGGTCGCCAAGAATTTCGGTAATTTCACCAATCGGACTAGTGCGTTTATTCGGTCGTCGGGTAATTTTCACTACTACCAACTGACCATGACGTGCACCCGCATTTGCCTGCGGGGGGATCAGGATGTCTTGATTAATACGACTGTCGTCGGGCACCACAATGCCCATGTCATGATCGACAAAGTAGCGTCCAACAATATTATTGTCACGCTGTTCGATTACTCGTACCACACGACCTTCGCGCTTACCTTTGCGATCTTGGCCTGACACTTTAACCAGTACCACATCACCATGGAGCACTGAGTACATTTGGTGATGAGGAATAAAGATATCACCGCCACCTTCTTCAGGCTGACAAAAACCAAAACCTTCGCGATGACCGATGATACGCCCTTTGATCAGTTGCATGCGGTCGGGTAACCCGTAGCTATTGGCCTTTGTATACACTAACTGACCGTCACGCTCCATCGCTCGCAAGCGACGTTTGATGCCCACTTGTTGGCGTTCATCACTGAGCTTGAAATGACTTACAAATTCATCAAACGAAACAGGCTTTGATTGCTTCTGTACCAACTCAAGCAACTCTTCCCTGCTTGGTATTTCAACCTCGTAGGTTGGGGTGTGTTGGTCGTTCGAATCTGTTTCTGACATAAGATCTCTTTTAAGTTGGAAGTAAATATCGGCTACTATGCATGCAGTATACGCTTTATAAGCGATATTGTCAGTGACAGAAAAAAGAAACCCCAGCCGAAGCTGGGGTCTTGTGGTGTCACTTTAATTTGCCTGCGACTGAGTAATTGTTCGCTCTTCGATAACGTTGTCATCAATATCGGCATCATCAAACCAAATCGGGCGCAACTGTGGCTCCTGCGAATACAACTGAGTCTGATCGAGGTAGTGATCCGATAAGATGTTGCGGGACTGAGAGTAACTCAATAAACCCTGTGCCTGAGGGCCATCCTCTGTGAACTCCATAGTGAACATCCAACTCGAGCCATAGCTAATATGATAGCCAGCACCATTGGCCGCTAGGTTTGATCCTTCCACTTGTGGATAAATCAAGCGCGGATAAATCGTACCATCTGAGCCTGTATTCGCGCGGAACACATTGAAACCACCCTCAATGTTATTGGCTCCCGCCCATGGCAGGCGGTTTCCACTCGGCGTTCCATCGGGCAGTGCGCGCTCAACGAATTGAACCTCGCCCAACGGGGCGTCAATCGACAAACCTACCGACTGAATACGCGCCATAGCATTGCCTAATAGCGTCAGGGCCGCTGTTGATTTCTTCAAACCGCTGGGGGTTGTAAGCGGTTGCGAGGCATCGTAAGGTACTTGCCACTGCGGATTGCGCGACCATTCCGAGGCAAACTCTCGGAACAACACCGCACCGACACTCTCTTTATTCATCGTGCCATCCCATTGTGCAAGAACATCACAACCCGGCTTAACACTCATAGCGCCAGCGGCCGTATTAACGGGGGTTTCACCTTGTGCCGTACACAGCGCTACAAGGTCATCGAGGATTGCTTCAGCCAAGAAACCACGGTTACTTAACAGTTTGTTGGCAATATCTTCGCGACTAAATAGCCCATCAACCGAACCACCTTCAGCCAACATCTTTTGCCCTAAGCGTGAGCGCAAAGACTGTTGGTTACCAATCGGTCCCCACAGCGGCGACACGTTTTCAATCGGGTTGTCAGGATTAGTTAGCCAAAAGCTATCGTTAGAATTTTGTACAAAGTCGTTGCGCAGCAATTGTGGCGCTTTACTGAACGGCATCTTGCCATCGGCTTTATGACTTGCTGAGGTGCCTGGCACCACAGGGAAGCCCGCAGACGAACTGATCCCTTGTAACACAGCATTACCTTGCCATTGCGCGATGGTGTCATCACTTAAGTTAGGAACAGACGAGCCGTCCGTAAAGAACACGTCACCATCTTCATCGGCAGCCATGGCGTTGTTAAATACCGTACCGGTATAATCGACAAACGATTGACGATACTCCTCGATATTACGTGCACGGTTCATTGCTAACCAATGATCAAAAATCTCAAAGTTCGGCAGGTTGGCATCATAAATGGCGTAGGCAACGTCCTTTCCGTAAGGGTCTGTACCCCAAGTTAATGGCGAATTCGGCACCTTAATGATAGTACCGAACTCACTGTGATAGCTGGTTTTTTCTAGTGTAATTAAACCGCTACCAGTATTCACTTGGATTTGATGCGTTTTTGTCGTCATAGGAACAGACTCACCATCAACCATGTAATGGGTGCCTGTTTCATCTTCTGGATCCAACGCCAACTGATGAACAACGAAACGATTCGCAGTGGAGAATGTATGTGTCCACGCAACGTGATCGTTAAACCCGATATTGACGATGCCCGGCATGCCTGATAGCGAGCCACCAACCACTTTTAACTCACCTGGAATTTCCGTTCCAAACTGCCAAAACCGCTGATTGCCAGTATGTGGAAAGTGAGGGTTCGCCAACACCATACCGTGACCGGTTGCCGATAATTCCGACCCTATCGCCCAACCATTTGATCCCATTTCAGTTGGGTTTGGCTCTGGCATTTCAATGTGAACAGGATCCAACGTCATCACTTGCTGATTTGCAGCGACAGGTTGTGGCATATAGTTTTGATTAGGTGGCGCCGCAACAAACACAGCCCCAGTAAAGTTACTCGCCCCAGGTAGTAACGCGACCCCCTGAGCATAAGTAAGCAAATCAACTGGCGTAATCTCTTGTACAAAAGGTTGTCCAGCACACGTTGGGTCGATGTTATTTACGCCGGTTTCATTAAGGTACTGGTTATAGCCCGCGGCGTAGCCGGTGAGTAGAGCTTGTGACTCTTCGCTGAGTGTATCGAAACCTTGCTCGGCATTTTCGCGAATACCCAGCGCGAGAAACCCAAAATCGTCAATCAAGTTCTGATTGTTACTTGAGCCAATTGGATTATGAGGGCCAAAGTACATTGAACGTTGTGAGTTAAATTTAACGATTTGGTCAGCTAAAATACAAATATTATCGTTAGCAAACGCAAAACCGACACCAAAACCTAAACTCTCTAAGTTGTCAGCTTTGACATAAGGAACACCGTAGGTAGTCCAGCGAATATCTGCGCTGAGCTCATCATCATCGTCAAACGTAGATAAAGGCTCTTGGTCGGGTAGTGGGCTACTATAATCGGGCTCGGGTGGTGGCTCAGGAGCTTGGTATTCAGCAACTTCATTACTAAAGTTACAACCGCCCAGTGCGACCACGCCCGCAATTAGCATAGCTCGGTAGAGCAGTGAGGTTTTATAGGTTCTCATCGCGCTTTCCTTGTGAATTTAAGTTATTGTTATTGCCACATTAGCGAGACTGCTTTATTCGCATGTGATTAGTCTAAATCATCAGCGCATATTTTAACCTCATGTAAAATATGCGCTGGATGTATACCCTCTGTTATAACGTGTTATTTAAGCATGGTCCAACCACTAAATCGTGATCGTTCCTCGCAAATATTCAACCGCCTGTCCAAAAAGCTTCACGCGATCACCATCAACCTCACAAATAACACGCCCACCTCGAGCTGATAGCTGTTTTCCCGTCACGCAAGATTTTTGTAGACGCTTACTCCAAAGTGGCGCAAGTTGGCAGTGAGCAGAACCTGTCACAGGATCCTCATTAACGTTTAACTTTGGAAAAAAGCACCGACTTACGAACCCGTCCCCATCAGCCGCGGTGGCGACCACACCACGAGAATCAAGCTTCTTTAATTCGTTATAGTCAGGTGATAAAGCTTGCACCTGTTCGACACTCTCCAACACTGCAATATGATCAAAGCCAAGTAGTAGCTCTTGCGGTTCGCAGCCTAGACCGCGGCTGACAAAAGGATCGGGTGCAATAGGTTGGGGTTGCGTAGCAGGAAAGTTCATCATCATTCCAGATGAGGTGTGCGTGACGATTAAAGTACCGCTACGCGTGTTAAAACGTACTTCCGAAATATCTGGACGCAAATGATTAAATACCACAAACGCGGCGGCTAACGTCGCATGGCCGCAAAGATCAACCTCAGCTGCCGGCGTAAACCAACGTAAATCAAATTCGTCATGCGCTAACGTTGATGAGAGAAAGGCGGTTTCCGATAGGTTATTCTCTTCTGCTATTCTCTGAAGTTTTTCATCGGGTACTGGCTGCTCTAGTAACGGCACTACCGCCGCGGGGTTACCACCAAAGACGGTTTCTGTAAAGGCATCAACTTGATATAAAGAAAGTTGCATTGAACTAATTCCTTGTGTTTTCCTCTAAATAGGTATAAACCTATCAGTGTAAGCATTATTGATTTGATAGTTGCTTAAGTGAATCCATATTGTTTGCACAAGTTGTAAGTTAAATTAGTTGAGAGCTGAACGCTAAGATGTATCGGAAATTTTTTGCTCTACTTGTTGTCACGATAACGCTACTCGCGCAACCCGCGATGGCCTCTTTAAGTGCGCACAGTGTTCAGAGTGTCTCATCCAACCATGAGTTATCGGTCTATCACGCCGAACACTGCCAAGGCATTATTCAAACCTCTGGCGCGAACGATATCGGTTCGGAGCAGTCTGATCACTCGCCTACCATTACAAGCCAGAGCTTTACCCCCTCTGTTTCACTAGCTGATGAGCGAGTTCAGTCCATCATTCGGTATGTTGCCGAGGTGGAATTTATTCGTCCCCAACTCAGAGCACCACCTAAAACGCTTTAATTCCGCTGTATTTACAACTATTTTTTTGGAATTAAGGAGTACGTTATGACTGAGTTTAAATCACTTAAATCAGTATCTCATGGTGATGCCGTATCACTCTCTTCGCAAGCTCGCGATCCGTTTAATTGTGATTGGCATGCCAATGCCCTACATGTATTCGACGACTTCGAGCGTCATGATCCGTTATTATTACGGTCAAACACCAGCCTTGACCGCGCCGAACAACTAATGAATTCCGCGAAGGTTCGTTACGCTTGTGTCGTTAACAGCAACGAACAAATTGTTGGCTTGGTTGCGCTGCGCGAGTTTCATAGCCGTCATGCGATGCAAGTTAGTCAGTCTACTCAGTTGCCCTGGGCAGACCTTACTGTCGGTGACTTGATGAGAAAGCTCGATGAATTGCCACAAGTTGAGTATAAACAGTTGCAGAAAGCTCGTATCGGCGATACCGCTGCAACACTTAAATCAGCAGGCCGCGACTTTTTATTGGTATTCGAAGCAGGCTCGATTCGTGGCGTCGTGTCATCATTGCGGATTGCACAGGTTACCGGAGAGTCTGTGAATATCTATCACTCAGCATCGACTTTTGCCGAAATCATTTCAGCGGTGAATCATTCACACCTCAATGATTAATCATAGTCAAAAAGATAAGGCGGCCTTGCCGCCTTATTTTTTCCCATCACTTATATAAGTCTGTCACACTTAAAAGGTATAACTCAGTTCGAACCGCACCGTTCTGGGTTCCATGACATGATAATGTAAATCCTCTACGCCGGTTGTTGGCTCGCCTTGAAGACGCGAGGCATAGTAATAGTCGATATCATGATCATTACTGTCTAATAGATTGAGTACCTGAACCTGTGCTGACCAATTCTTCCATTGCTTAGCAAGCAAAAAGTTGACGACGGTCGAGCTATCCGAGCGTACGCTGTTATCCTCTGTCAGAGGACGCTCACCAATGTAGCGCACGCGTAAAGTCGAAAGCCAATTGTCACCAAAACGATGTGTTGCACCAAGTTGTAGAATATCCTCAACCGCTCCGGGGATATATTTATCAGCAAGCGCATCATCAAACTCAGCATCAGTGTAGGCGTATTCAAGATCAAAACTCAGGTTGTCATTGACGTTATAATACGCGGCTAATTCGATACCATGGCGGAATGAGGGCCGGCTTGCTTCAGTATTACCTGCATCCCCAACGAAAAGTAGCTCACTGTCCTGCTCAAGCGCCCAAAGTGCAACTGAGCTATTAAACTGATTACTTGGCCGCCAGCGCATGCCGACCTCGTAGCCTAATGCACGAACTAATGGATCAACGGGGTCAACACGATCGCCGGAATTAGGATCAATACGCGTTACCGTGCCACGAGCATCGTTCGAGTGGAAGCCTTGACCCGCTGAAAGGTACACTTCCATATCATCAAGTAGCAGATAATTAAGGCTGCCTTTTAATGACCACAAGGCATCAGATTCCTGTCCGTTGTTGTGCGTCAATGTCACGTCGTAAACGTTTTGTTGGAGTCGGCTCGCGACGTCAAAATCAAAGTAGTCGTAACGCAGAGACACAGTACTACGCAAACGCCCTGTCCATTGATAATCGTGCGTCACATACGAGCCAACGCTCCATTCATCAACGCGGTCACTGCGCACTGCACCGATACGCTCGCGTGCTTCACTTTTATACAGCCCCACTTCACCGATATCGTCGTAACGCGTATCAAAACCAACCGTGAAATTATTATTAATATGCCAACTACCTGAGGCACCATAAATCATTCGATCATCGACCTGCTCAAATTGATCGCCATTGATTGGGTCATCAAGGTAGTATGTAAAGTTAGAAAAGAGCGACAAACCGTAGTCAATGGCGTAAGCACTTAGCGCGTAGTCAGCTGTTGTATAAATAGCGTTGAGGCTGTACCGATGTGTTTTACCGCCGAGCGTGGGATCGATCGAACCAAGTTCATTAATTAACCCCGACTGCACTGCACGAGCTGGAATTTGGTCAGCACTATTCCACTCATTGTGGTAACCCATGGCTCCGAGTGTCAAAACACCGTCGTCTAGACGAATACTATGCCTCAGAACACCGTTAAGCTTATCAACATCTTCGTCGATATCTGACCACGGTCCATCGTAAGTTTGATACTCAAATGCATACAAGGTTGCATTCCGGCTTCCCGAATTGACACTGTCAGCTATTAGCGCACGTTGGTAATTATCCTCACCTAGGGTCACTGAAGCGATACCATTGCGTCGGGTCATTTGCGTACTAAAGCCCACGCTTCCTGCTCCCGAAAAATCACCGACATCACCGTAATAAGTGCCCTTTTGATAAGTCACTTGCGCAATAATTTCGGGGATTAAAAAGTTAATATCCGTGTAACCCTGGCCATGCCCGTGGCTACGCATATTAACCGGCATGCCATCAACATAGGTAGCAAAATCAGTACCATGGTCTAAATTAAAACCACGCAAAAAGTATTGGTTGGCTTTACCACTGCCACTGTGCTGAGTCGCACTCATGCCGGGTATAAGCTCCATCAGTTCGCCTGTTCGTAGCATCGGACGAATTTCAATTTCGGGCTGCCCCAAGACCCCCTCGGAGGCCGACATCGACTGCCCCAATAAATTGGCTTGATGCCCAGAGACTAAAATACGTTCGATACCATCGTGCGCCTGAGCACTTAGCATAGGGAGTGCGCTGACTAAAGCCCCCACCACTCCGGAGAGTCGAAATTTGACCACTAGAACCTCATAACAAATTAAATAGTTTAAATAGCATACTAAATATTGAACGGGAATACACACGCGCTGAGAGAAACCGACTTGATCACGCGTCTAAAGAATAAATGTGCTAATTAAACGATTATCTTAATCGCTTTTTAGAATATATAACAGCAAGATAAATTCATAAAACTAGTCTATATTACTTCCCGATGAACCATTATTAATTAACACGAGGTTAACAAAATGAACATCACAAAACATTTTAGTATCTCAATTTTGTCGGCTGCAGTAACGCTCACACTATCAGGTCAAGCGATGGCTCAGCAGGGTCATGACTACCACAACAACATGCAGCAAACTGAGCAGGCAAAAGAAAACAGTTTCTGGTGGCCAAACAAACTTAACTTAGAACCTCTTCGCCAACACAGTCCTGAATCAAACCCATTAGACGCAGACTTTGATTACGCCAAAGCCTTTAATTCACTTGATCTCGAAGCGGTTAAAAAAGATATCGAAGCGCTAATGACATCTGATCAAGATTGGTGGCCTGCAGATTATGGTCATTATGGCCCTTTCTTTATTCGTATGGCTTGGCACGGTGCGGGGACATATCGAGTTCAAGACGGTCGCGGTGGTGCAGCCGGTGCACAACAGCGCTTTGAGCCGCTAAACAGTTGGCCAGATAACGTCAGTCTCGATAAAGCACGTCGCCTGCTATGGCCAGTTAAACAAAAATACGGTCGTAATATTTCCTGGGCTGACCTCATGGTGCTCACCGGTAACGTGGCTCTCGAATCGATGGGCTTTAAAACCTATGGTTTCGCGGGTGGTCGTGAGGATGCTTGGGAGCCCGATATTGTGTATTGGGGACCCGAAACAGAATGGCTAGGTGATAAGCGCTACAAGGGTGACCGCAAGTTAGAGAACCCACTCGCAGCCGTGCAAATGGGGCTTATCTACGTCAATCCTGAAGGTCCTAACGGCAAACCTGATCCATTACTGGCGGCTAAAGACATCCGTGATACCTTTGGTCGTATGGCGATGAACGACGAAGAAACCGTGGCGTTGATTGCTGGTGGTCACACCTTTGGTAAAGCGCATGGAGCGCACAAACCAGAAGAATGCCTTGGCGCTGAACCTGCTGCGGCGCCAGTAGAGCAACAAGGTCTCGGTTGGAACAACAAGTGTGGAAAAGGTAATGCCGAAGATACCATTACCAGTGGTCTAGAGGGGGCTTGGTCAGTGAACCCAACCGCATGGACCACCCAATACCTTGATAACCTGTTCGGCTTTGAGTGGGAACAAACCCGCAGCCCAGCGGGTGCAATTCAATGGATACCGAAAGACGGTCAAGGCGCTAATATGGTTCCCGATGCGCATGTCGAGGGTAAACGCCACGCACCTATTATGTTTACCACGGATCTTTCGCTTAAGTTTGACCCTGAGTACCGCAAAATAGCAAAACGTTTCCAGGAAAATCCTGAGGAGTTTGAGCTCGCCTTTGCTAAAGCGTGGTTTAAGTTAACTCACCGCGATATGGGACCTAAAGCACGTTATTTAGGCAACTTAGCACCTAAAGACGATTTGATTTGGCAAGATCCAATCCCTGAGATCAATTACACGTTGATTAATGACAGCGAAATCGCCGAACTGAAAAACCAGGTTTTAGCAAGCGATTTGACGGTACAAGAGCTTGTTCGCACTGCTTGGGCAGCGGCTTCAAGCTTCCGTGCCACAGATATGCGTGGTGGTGCTAATGGTGCACGTATTGCATTAGAGCCACAGATCAATTGGGAAGCAAACAACCCTGAGGAGCTCAAACGAGTACTTAATGAACTTAAGGCCATTCGCGCTGAGTTCAATAAATCGCTCTCTGGTAATAAGCAAGTATCTCTAGCAGATACCATTGTACTAGCAGGTGCTGCAGCGATCGAGAAAGCGGCGGCGGATGCAGGATATCAAGTCACTGTACCGTTCGCTCCAGGACGCGCTGATGCAACTCAAGAGATGACCGATGTGCAGTCATTTGAATTCTTGGAACCCACAGCAGACGCTTTTCGAAACTACTACAGCGAAGAGAGTCGTTTGAATCCTGCGCAAATGATGGTGGATAAAGCCGACACGCTCGACTTAACCGTGCCAGAAATGACCGTGCTACTCGGCGGCTTACGCAGCTTGGGTGCTAATTATAAAGGTACCGATTACGGTGTTTTTACAGATAAACCCGGCACGCTCAACAACGACTTCTTCGTTAACTTGTTAAGCATGGACACCCAATGGGAGCCATCAAAAGACGACGAATCACTGTATATTGGTCGTGACCGCGCTACAGGAGAGCAAAAGTACACCGCAACGACGGTCGACCTAATCTTTGGGTCAAACTCCGAGTTACGCGCCGTTGCTGAGATCTATGCGCTTAACGACTCGAAAGAAAAGTTCGTCGACGACTTTATCAATGCATGGGTTAAAGTGATGCAACTTGATCGCTTCGATCTGAAAAAGTCGTAAGCCTATTTAAACTCTTCTAACTCTAATACCGATCGGTCGTTAGGATTGAGCTCTATAAATTTAATACGATGCTCATCACGATCGGTCGGTACTTCTTTTAACTGGTAGTTATCCTCATCGCAACTAAACCACATGCAAAATGAAAATGCTTCGACACCTGCAGAGACTGCTTCACCACTGAAGTCGGAACTGCGTGGATTGGCCATCAGGTTATCTTCATATTGCTGACGTTCAATTGTTTGGGACAAGCCCGTTAAAACGGCTGCTTTGAAATAATCGGGTGAATCGGATGTCGTTGAGCATCCGCTGCAAAGCAGTATGACAAAACCCGCAGCTAACACTTTTACATGTGGCATAACTAACTCTCAATTAAGTAATATGATTAAGAGTATAGCAACAGATTAATTTTTCAACACTAGAAAATACAAGCAAGACTGGAATATTTAATTAAGAAAGTCTAAATACCGCTACGGTTTGCGCATGCCTGTTTTAATTCATAACTTCAAAGATGATGGTTGGCGGCGAGTGTTCTTAAGTGAGAAATGTGTCGATCCAAAAGAATTGCCTGAAGAAGTTCCAGGATTAGATCCGTAATAGCTATTGATGGATTCGATGAACTAACATAAACAGAAGCTTGGTGCCGAGGGGGGGACTTGAACCCCCACGCTGTTACCAGCGGTGGATTTTGAATCCACTGCGTCTACCAATTCCGCCACCTCGGCATAAGATAGGTTGTCTTGGTCGACGGGTGGGATTATACCCATGACATTGTTCTAATCAAGCAAATATTGCAGAATTTTTTCCGATTTGCGCTCGTTTGCTCATTCCTTAACCGAACCGCCCTACTGCGCCCGCGTTCGGGTCATGGTAAACTGGCGCGCTCATCAGGTAGTTACGGATAAAATTATGCCTACAGAAGCTCAAAAGTTGCATGCTAGTTTTCCATCAGCAAATTTTTTACGTCGTTTGGCGGCTTGGATTTATGACTTTTTAGTCGCTTGTGCAATGATCATGCTCGCCACAGGGTTGGCATTGGGAGCGGCCGCAATAGCTACCAGCCTCGGTTGGGTCGTCTTACCAGAAGGAATGGATCACGCGGAATTTATCGACCAGGGTCCTTGGCTCAGTCTATTTTTATTAGCAGTGCTGGCGCTATTCTTCGGTTATTTCTGGAAAACTTCCGGTCAGACGGTGGGTATGCGCGCTTGGCGTTTAAAGCTGCAGCAACGTGATGGCTCTCGCTTGACTCACAAGCAAGTCGCCCTGCGATTATTAACCTGTTGTTTTGGCTTAGGTCATTTGTGGGTGTTAGTTGACTTCAAAAACCGCCGAGCCTGGCAGGACTATGCAGCGAAAACAGAGCTGGTTACACTCTCGAAAGAAGCGAACCAACTCTTTTACTGGAAAGAACTTTAGCTTTTGCGCTGCATAATAAAAACAGCAGCGCTAGCGAATACTAAACTTGGAAGTAAGGCCCCAAGCACCGCAGGGACTTGGTATACCTGAGCAAGGGGGCCGAAAATTTCATTGCTCACGTGAAAAGCAAACCCAGTAATAACGCCCAGCAAAATTCGCGCGCCCATACTTGTCTCGCGTAACGGGCCGAAGATAAAGGACAAAGCAACCAAAAGCATCACCGCTACGGTCAATGGTGATAACAACTTCCGCCATAACGCTAATTCGTACCTTTGTGCTGATTGCTCATTGGCCTTGAGATAGGTCAAGTAGTCGATTAACCCAGTGATAGATAACGATTCAGGCTTAGTAGTCACGACACCCAGTTTATCGGGCGTCAAACTTGGGCGCCATACGGTCGATGCAAACCGTTTTTCAATCACCTCTTGTTCAGTCAACTGTGTTTCTACGACTTGGTTTAAACGCCACGCTTCGTTGCGATAAACAGCCGTTTGCGCATAGGTTACTTTTTCAAGTTGTTGCTTTCCGTCAAAGTCATAAATCAGCACGCCATTCAAACGTCCGGTATCCTCGACTTCTGAGATATTAATAAAGTCATCGCCATCTTTTGCCCAAACGCCACGTTGAGCGGAGATAAGACTACCACCGGAAATTTCTTGTGCACGGATTAGTCGACCTTTAGCTTCCATCGGCGGCGCAACCCATTCGCCAATAGCAATCACAGCAATCATCATAATGATCGCTGTTTTCATAACGGCTCCTGCGATATTCAATTTGGAACGCCCAGCCGCCTGCATCACAATCAGTTCTGAATTACTCGCCAGCACGCCCATACCAATTAACCCACCGAGCAAAGCGGCCATTGGGAAGAACACTTCAATATCACGGGGAATGCTATAAAACACAAAAAGCGCAGCATCTAGTACTTCATAGTTCCCTCGTCCAACCGACTTGAGCTGCTCGACAAAACGTATTAACCCCGAAAGTCCCGTCAGTACGATTAGACTCATTAGCGAGGTTTTAAGAACAGTGGCACCAATGTAGCGGTCTAAGATACTAAACATTATTACACCCCCCGACTACGCTGACGCCAAAACATAAGGTGCGCCCAAAACCTTAACCCGACAGGCCGTGCACGACTCAATAGCGCAATGCCAAAAACTAATAATGCAACGTGAATCCACCAAAGACCAATATACGTTGGGATAACACCATCACGAACCGCCGATTTGGCAGCCATTAGAACAAGAAAATACCCTAGATAAATTAAAATAGCCGGCGCCATTCGGGCGAATTTACCTTGTCTCGGATTGACCCGGCTTAACGGAACAGCAATAAGCGTCAATAACGGCATCGCCAGAGGTATTGCTATACGCCATTGCAGCTCGGCCGCTGCCGCATTTGATTGTTCCTGCCACAACTCATTGACAGAATAAGCCTCTAGATCTCGTAACTGTTCGTCTACAGGCTGCTCTTTGATTTGCAACCTATACTGTTCGAAACTCATCAACTGGTAATGTTCACCATCGCCTGCAAAGCGTTTGCCGTCGCGTAGCTCTAACCACTGAGAGCCAGAGCTTTCAGTATTCACTTCGCCGGAGGTTGAAACTACCACGCTACCCGATCGAATACGTCCTTGCTCTGCCTGATGCTGAGCCACAAATACATTCTGCAAATCACCTTGATCATCTTGGCTTTGGATAAAAATGACCGCTTTACCATTACTAGACTGTTGAAAGCGCCCCGGAATAAGGGCTGTTAATCCACTATCCGCGCGAGCCTTGTCCTCAATTTTTTGCTCTTGCTCCAACGACCAAGGCACAACGTACATAGTCAACGCCGCAGTCAATAAAGCCAGTATCACCGCAACAACCAGTGTCACTCGAGTCACATACCACTCACTGACGCCACAGGCATGTAATACCGTCATTTCGTTGTCTGCATAGATGCGTCCGTGTGCCAATAAAATGCCCAGAAATAAGCTCAATGGAATAATCAGTGCCAGTAATGCTGGTAGATTCAGTGATAACAACTGAAAAATAATAGAACTAGGAATATCGCCTTCTGACGCATCCGACAGTACGCGAACAAACTTTTGACTGACAAATATCGTCATCAGTACAACCAATACCGCGATTTGAGACTTTAATGTCTCAGCAATCAAATATTTAAAAATGCGCACGTTGCTCGACTCATAACGTTGGTTTTTACTGGAATAGCTGTGATTTTTAAGTAAACTTGTTATTTTAACAACAAATTTGTTTATTAGGCTAACTATAGCAGTCCTTGCGGCCTACCGAAATAGGAGCACAGTCCATGGAGTTCAGCGTAAAAAGTGGCAACCCAGAAAAACAACGTTCCGCGTGTATCGTTGTGGGTGTCTTCGAACCGCGGAGATTATCCGGTGTCGCAGAACAACTTGATAACGTCAGTGAAGGGTATCTTAGTAACCTTTTACGACGAGGAGACTTAGAAGGCAAGACCGGTCAAGTGCTCTTACTTCATCATGTCCCTAACGTACTCGCAGAACGCGTATTGCTAGTCGGTTGTGGTAAGGAGCGCGAGCTTGATGAACGTCAGTATAAGCAGATTATAGCTAAGACGATTAATACACTAAACGAAACGGGCTCAATGGAAGCGGTTTGTTTCTTAAGTGAGTTACATGTAAAAGGCCGTGATACTTATTGGAAAGTACGTATGGCGGTCGAAGCTGCTCACCAAACGATCTATAGTTTTAATCAGCTGAAAACCAAAAAAGAGGAACCGCGTCGGCCATTACGCAAACTCACATTTAACGTACCGAGTCGCAAAGAATTAACCATTGGTGAGCAGGCGATTAACCACGGTTTAGCCGTTGCCGCAGGTATGGATAAATGTCGTGACGTTGCCAATATGCCGCCTAACATCTGTACGCCGCGCTATTTGGCCGAACAAGCCCATGCCTTGGCAGAAAAATACGCTCAACTGGAAGTAACCACGGTTGAGGAGAAGGAAATGGCCGAGCTCGGTATGAATGCTTACCTAGCCGTGGGTCGTGGTTCTGAGCATGAGTCAGTACTTACACTGATGCACTATAAAGGAGCCGCTGACGACCAGGCGCCTATAGTATTAGTCGGTAAAGGACTGACCTTTGACTCAGGTGGTATTTCAATCAAACCGTCTGCCAATATGGACGAAATGAAATACGATATGGGTGGCGCTGCCGGCGTATTTGGTGCGATGCAAGCGCTGGCTGAAATGCAGTTACCTATTAACGTGATTGGTGTGATGGCCGGCTGCGAAAACATGCCCGATGGTAAAGCATATCGACCGGGTGACATTATCACCACCATGAGCGGCCAAACCGTTGAAGTGCTGAATACCGATGCTGAGGGCCGGTTGGTCTTATGCGATACGCTCACGTATGTTGAGCGCTTTGAGCCAGAGCTTGTTATCGACTTGGCGACTTTAACCGGCGCTTGCGTAGTGGCGTTGGGTTCACACGCCTCAGCAGTGTTAAGTCAGCACAACCCATTAGCCAGCGAAATTTTAAATGCGGCGTCGCAAAGTGGCGATAAAGCATGGCGTTTACCACTGTGGGACGAATACCAATCGCAATTGGATAGCCCTTTCGCTGACATGCAAAACATTGGCGGTAAAGAAGCCGGCACCATTACTGCCGCTTGTTTCTTATCTCGGTTTACGCGCAAATATAACTGGGCGCATATGGATATCGCGGGCACCGCCTGGAGTGGTGGCGCTAATAAAGGTTCGACTGGCCGCCCTGTCCCCTTGCTTAGCCAGTTTTTGATCAACCGCTGCCAACAAGTGGATGCAAACGACTAGTTATGCCCAGTGCAACGTTTTTTTTAGTACAAACGACCGACGAAGACGAGAAAAATAACCTGATTTGCGATAAAATCGCCGATCTTTTTCGTCAGTATCGCAAATTGCTTGTGGTATGCGAGGATCAGCAGCAGGCCGAACTGTTCGATGAACTGTTATGGCAGCGGCCTGCCGATGGGTTTATCCCCCATGCGTTAGTAGGTGAAGCCTTGCCGAACGGTGCGCCGGTGACGCTCTCGTGGCGTCAGTCAGAGCAACAACCGCGTACAGGCATGGCTCTGTTTAACTTGGCAAGCCAAGTGCCAGAGATTGCACAACGCAGCCAACATATTTTTGACCTTGTGCCGGCGCCCGAAGATGAAAAAGCCGTCGCACGAGAGCGATACAAACATTATCGTGCTCGCGGATGCCAAATGCGCACCGAGCCGTTAACAGCAAAGCACAATTAAGGCCATTATGGACAAGACGTACTCTCCTAAAGACATTGAAGAATCGTTATATCAAACGTGGGAAAGCAAAGGCTATTTTAAGCCTTCTGGCGAAGGTGATGCATACTCAATTATGATCCCGCCCCCCAATGTGACAGGTAGCTTGCACATGGGTCACGCGTTCCAACACACCATTATGGATATCCTGACCCGCTATCAGCGGATGGACGGGAAAAACACATTATGGCAGGTCGGCTCTGACCACGCGGGCATTGCAACCCAAATGGTTGTTGAGCGTCAACTCGCAGCAGAAGGAAAAAGTCGCGCCGATTTAGGTCGTGAAGCGTTTATCGACAAAGTCTGGGAGTGGAAGCAAGAGTCTGGCGGCACTATTACCTCACAAATGCGTCGTTTAGGTGATTCTGTCGACTGGGATCGCGAGCGTTTTACGATGGATGAAGGTCTGTCTAAAGCAGTGCTAGAGGTCTTTGTAAAGCTTCACAAAGAAGGTCTTATTTACCGTGGTAAGCGCTTGGTCAATTGGGATCCAAAGTTACAAACGGCAATTTCCGATCTCGAAGTTGAAAATAAAGAGCAGCAGGGTCACATCTGGCATCTGCGTTATCCGCTAGCGGATGGAGAGAAAACGGAAGATGGTAAAGATTATTTAGTCGTCGCAACGACTCGTCCCGAGACGATGCTCGGCGATGTCTGTGTTGCCGTTCACCCAGAAGACGCGCGTTACAAACACTTAGTCGGCAAGCACATCGAGTTGCCACTCGTTGGTCGCAGAATTCCGATCATTGCCGATGACTACGTCGACCGTGAATTCGGTACTGGCTGCGTTAAGATCACCCCTGCTCACGACTTTAATGACTATGAAATCGGTAAGCGTAACGAACTGGGCATGATTGCGGTGCTTGATGATACGGCACATGTTTTAAGTACTGCGGGTTTGTATACGAGCAAAGGCGAAGCGGTTGAGTCGCTTGGTGAGTTTAAGGGTGAACTGCCTCAACAGTTTGCAGGGCTTGAACGCTTTGAAGCACGTAAACAAATTATCGCAGCGTTTGAAGCGCTCGAGCTCCTCGATAAGATTGAGAAGCATACCAACAAGGTGCCTTACGGCGACCGCGGCGGCGTACCAATTGAACCCCATTTGACTGATCAGTGGTATGTGCGTGTTGAATCATTAGCTAAACAGGCGACTGAAGCTGTTGAAGATGGTCGCATCGAGTTCGTACCCAAACAATACGAGAATATGTACTTCAGTTGGATGCGTGACATCCAGGACTGGTGTATTTCACGTCAATTGTGGTGGGGACACCGCATTCCAGCATGGTACGACGAACAAGGTAACGTCTATGTTGGACGCTCTGAGGAAGAGGTGCGCAAAGAAAACGACCTAGGCGACATCAAATTGTCTCAAGATGATGATGTCCTCGATACCTGGTTCTCCTCTGCGCTTTGGACTTTCTCGACGCTAGGTTGGCCAGAGCAGACTGACGATTTAAAAACGTTCCACCCGACTGATGTGCTGGTCACCGGTTTTGATATTATTTTCTTCTGGGTTGCGCGCATGATTATGATGACCATGCACTTCTTAAAAGATGAAAATGGTCAGCCCCAGGTCCCCTTCAAAAAGGTCTATGTCACTGGTCTTATTCGCGATGAAGAAGGCCAGAAAATGTCTAAGTCGAAAGGTAACGTACTGGACCCATTAGACATGATCGACGGCATTAGCGCTGATGCATTAGTCGAAAAGCGTACCGCTAATCTGATGCAACCTAAAATGCGCGAGAAAATTGCTAAAGCAACACGCAAACAGTTCCCTGAAGGCATCGCTGCACATGGTACCGATGCGTTGCGTTTTACTCTGACTGCGCTGGCTTCGACGGGTCGCGATATTAACTGGGATATGAAACGTCTCGAGGGTTATCGTAACTTCTGTAATAAGTTATGGAACGCTAGCCGCTATGTATTGATGAACACTGAAGAACATGATTGCGGCCAGTCGGGTGAAGACTATCACTTATCGCTCGCAGATGAGTGGATTATTGCGCGCTTCAACCACACTGTTAAAGAGTTCCGTCATGCACTCGATACCTATCGGTTTGACCAAGCCGCAGCGATTGCTTACGAGTTCACTTGGAACCAGTTCTGCGACTGGTATTTAGAGTTAACCAAGCCCGTACTTAACAATGGTACTGAAGCAGAGCAACGTGGCACGCGCCGTACCTTGGTCACCGTACTCGAGCAACTATTACGACTACTGCATCCTGTGTTGCCTTATATCACCGAGACTATTTGGCATCGTGTCAAACCGTTGGCCGGGGTTGAGGGCGAAACGATTATGTTGCAGCCGTTCCCACAGGCAAATGCCGATGTCGATCAGCAAGCGATGCAGGATATGGAGTGGTTAAAACGAGTGATCTTGGCGATCCGAAATATCCGTGGTGAGATGGATTTATCGCCTAACAAACCATTACCGTTGCTAATATCTCATCATGATGAGATGGCGCGGGGGCGTATTGAAACCAACAGAACATTCTTGCAAAGTCTAGCTAAGCTCGAGCAGATCGACTACTTGGATGAAGGCGATGAGCCGCCAGCGAGTATGACAAGCCTTGTCGATAGTATGCAGTTGCACATCCCTATGGCTGGCTTAATTGACAAAGAAGCCGAGTTAAAACGCCTCGATAAAGCTCTGCAAAAAGCCGAGCAAGAGCAAAAGCGCCTAAGCGGCAAGCTCAGTAACGAAAACTTCGTAAGTAAAGCACCTGAGGCCGTCATTGCTAAAGAACGTGAGAAGCTGGCAGAAGCTGAAGAAGCGTTAGCTCAACTCAAGCAGCAGCACGCTAAGATAGCCTCTCTGTAATAGGGTGAGGTCATAATTGAAGGCGCCTTTATGGCGCCTTTTTTCATCCAATTATTGTCTCTCTTCGTAGAACATAAACCGCTTTATATAAGGAGAGAGCAATGAGTATCTTTGACGAACTCAAGACCGATCATGATAAGCAGCGCGCATTGTTGGATAATTTGAGTGACACGCAGGGTGATGAAGCAGAGCGTCGCACTCAATTCAACGTTTTGAAAGCGCAACTTCAAGCACATGCTACCGCTGAAGAAAGGTATTTCTACTCACCACTGATAAAGCAAGATAGTACCGTTGAGCTATCACGTCACGGTATTGCTGAACACCACGAAATCGACGAGCTAATTGAAACGTTGGAACGGACCGATATGTCTTCGCCAACATGGTTGCAGCACTTTAAAAGTCTTCAACACAAAGTGCTTCACCACCTCGAAGACGAAGAGCAAGGATTTTTTCAGCAGGCAGGCAAGGTACTCAGTAGTCAAGAGAAATCAGAATTAGGTAGTAAGTACCGCTCAGAAATGAACGAACAAGGTATTTAAGCACTCATTTGAGGACGAATTATTCGTCCTCAAAGTCTTCCTCGTCTTCGTCAAGGAACGTGCCCCAACCGTCATATTCCACATCACATTCCTCGGCGACGACCAATATTTCTCGAACTTGGCGAGCAAGCACATCTTTATCAAGTGTGCTTTCGGTCGATGCTGCAAACGCGAACCAACGTTCACCCTGTTCATCCTCAAACTCATCAGCGTCGTCAACGTGATAACCTTCCTTGACCATTTCGACGGCCGCTTTCTCGAGTTTAGTAAAGTCCTGTGACGCCAAATGATGCTCAATTAAATAGTATTCACTTGGATCGACACCATCCTCGAGCATAGCGTCAATTGTTTCATTACTCTGCTCGAGCAAGACTTCTAGCATTGAACTCATAAATTTCCTTTATCGTTTGCACTGACGTGTTCATCTAATTGCGCAATTTTGCTTTTCATCACATCATGAGTATCACGCGATAATTGCCGCAATGAATCTTTTGAATAATTGGCGATATTAATCGGCTCTAAAAACTCAATTTTTAGTACGCCATTATTCCAACGGTTCATTTTAATCTTTTTATGTAAATTTGAAACACACACGGGCACAATATTGACCTGTGCTTTATAGGCGGTATGAAACGCGCCATTTTTAAAGGGTAGCAACCCTCTCCCGTAACTCCGCGTCCCCTCGGGAAACATCCATACCGAAATATCTCTGCGTTTAATCGCATCCGCCGTTTGCGCAATGGTGCCATGAGCTCGACCTTTATTTTTCCGGTCGATTAGAATATTACCCGCTAACCAATAGAGCTGACCAAAAAACGGAATATAGCGTAGGCTTTTTTTGCCGACGGTAACTGTGTTCGGCGGCAACATCGCTGCAATGGTAAAAATTTCCCAACTATTCTGGTGGTTGCAAATATAAACGTAAGGTCCGCCAGGCGGTACATCAGGGTGCACCTTGACCTCAAGTTTCACGCCCAATATACGTGTAACCGAACCGAAAATACGTGCCCATACGTATGTATTATTACGATGAAATGGCCTCAATATACAGAATATACAGCCGATAACTCCGAACAGGACGACAAAGATCCCTAAAAATATCCAGCGTATCGCAGCTAACATCATTACTCCTTGTTGTTTTGCTCGGCTAGTATATCGTGTTTATTCAAAATAAAACTCCGATCAGTCAATTATTAGGTAAGTCATGGCGCTATTCACTCGACCCGACATATCCACCGATATTTACATCGAGCTTATGGATGAGATTAAAGAACTCCATCAACAGGCGGAAAACAGCGTAATTGCTTTAGAGTCTGCACCAAACTCCGAGTCTCATCAACAAACACTGTATCGTGCGATTCACACGATTAAGGGTGATCTTGGTATCATAGGACTCGACCCTATGGTGCCGTTGATAGGCGCAATCGAAAACTTACTTGATGATGTACGCACTCAACGCTTAACTTTTAACGCGATCATCGGCGACATCGTGTTTAACTTAATCGACCAAGTCCATGATTTTGTTCAATCGTGTAAAAATCACGTGCGAGTCGAGTTTCCCGAATCACGCTTCCAACGCGTCATCACACTGTGTCGACAGCTCGATTACCAGCATATTGACGCATCTCTGCGAGAGATTCTAGCCACATTAGCGCCCGAATTAGTCATCACCACCGATCTGGATGAGCAACCCAGCTACAACCCGAATGCGGAAGATAACGCAGAGGCGGATTTAAACCTTTTTGAAGCGCTCATCAATCAAGCTGAGCAACGCTCAAGTTATTGGCAAGGCCGGGCAAAGAGGCAACTTAAACTCGCATTACTGATCAATCGTCATGCAGGGTCTCCCATTGATGACAGACAACTCACTGCTGCATGCTTCGTTCACGATTTTGGAATGTCCTTTCTACCGGTCTCGATTCTGCACGCGACCGACGCGCTCAGTGAAGTTCAAACGGAGACATTAAAAACGCACGTTTATCTATCGGCCAAGCTGCTCGAAAATTTACCACAATGGCAAGTAGCAAAACATATGGTATTGCAACACCACGAACGGGTGGACGGAACCGGTTATCCTAACGGACTGACACAGGCGCAAATATGTGATGGCGCAAAAATCTTAGCCATTGTTGATACCTTTGACGCAATGACCCATGAGCGCGCGCACAAACACCACTTGAAAAGGCCATTTAGCCGGGCTCGAGCAGAACTCAAGCGTTTAGCAGGGACACAGTTGTGTCCCTACTGGGTAACCGTTTTTAACGATGCTATGAACGATCTCGTTAAAGCCAAGCGTGCGCTTTAAGCTATTCATCACTATCGTTGACAGAGTCAGATGAATCAGGCTCATTTGCGGTAGCTTCAACCTCGATACGGTCAACACGTTGCAAGCCTCGTGGCAATTTATTGCCCCGGCGTCCGCGTTCGCCGCGATAATGTGCCAGGTCAGCTGGTTTTAATGTTAGCTTACGACGTCCCGCGTGGAGTGTTACCGTACTATCAGGACTCGCTACACTGGTCGCAACGACATATTCCTCCCGTGACTGCGCACGCAGCGCTGGAATACTGATCATCTTATTACCTTTCCCCTTTGCCAACTGCGGTAAATCAGCTATCGGGAACACCAACATACGGCCCTCATTTGAAACCACAATAACATGGGCCTTGGCCGTATCTTTTACTTCTACAGGCGGCATTACCTTGGCCCCCGTAGGCAGACTTAAAATCGCCTTACCATTTTTATTACGAGAAACAAGGTCTTTAAACTGACACACAAAACCATAGCCAGCATCAGAGCTTAGTAAATAATATTGCTCATCTTTCGCCATCAACGCATGGTGCACAGTCTCTCCCGCGACCATATTAAATCGGCCGGTCAACGGTTCGCCTTGGCTTCTAGCTGAAGGTAGCGAATGCGCTTCACAAGAGTAGCTGCGCCCCGATGTATCAAGGAATACGACAGGTAGGTTGCTTTTGCCCTGAGCAGCCGCTTGGAAGCTGTCGCCCGACTTGTAGCTCAGTTTTTCACCATCAACATCATGCCCTTTGGCACAACGCACCCAACCTTTAGCAGAAAGCACCACGGTCACTGCTTCAGCAGGCGTGAGCTCTGTTTCGCTCAGTGCTTTGGCTTCCGCGCGTTCAACAAGGGGCGAACGACGTTCGTCGCCATACTTCTCGGCATCAGCAAGAATTTCCTTTTTAATAAGTGTTTTTAAACGACGGTCTGAATTTAATAATTGAGAAAGCTTTTCACGTTCTTTTTCAAGCTCATCTTGCTCGCCCTTTAACTTCATTTCTTCTAAGCGCGCTAAATGGCGTAATTTCAACTCCAGAATAGCTTCTGCCTGAGTATCCGTCAGCGCGAAACGCTTGATTAGTTCCTTTTTCGGCTCGTCTTCATAACGAATAATTTCAATGACTTCGTCAATATTCAAAAACGCTATTAATAGACCCTGCAAAATATGTAGACGCGCTTCTACTTTGTCGAGACGATACTGCAATCGACGAGTCACCGTTTGCTTACGGAACTCTAACCATTCACTTAAAATACCGACCAATGGCTTAACTTGCGGCCGGCCATCTAAGCCCAAAATGTTCAAATTTACGCGGTACTGCTTCTCGAGATCTGTGGTGGCGAACAAGTGCTTCATCAGTTGCTCTGTGTCAACACGATTCGAGCGCGGTACCACGACTAACCGAGTGGGGTTTTCGTGATCTGATTCATCACGTAAGTCAGAAACTAAGGGCAGTTTTTTTGCCTGCATCTGCGCTGCAATCTGCTCTAATACTTTCGCACCCGAGGCTTGATGTGGTAATGCAGTCAGCACGATCTCACCCTCTTCAAGGTGATACTTAGCACGCATTTTTACGGTCCCGCGCCCCGACTCATAGAGCTTCTTCAACTCAGTTTTAGGTGTAATAATTTCCGCGTCGGTGGGATAATCAGGTCCTTGTAGGTGCTCCATCACCTCATCTAAATCTGCGCTCGGCTTATCAATCAATAATGCACACGCATTAGCCACTTCACGGGCATTATGAGGCGGAATATCGGTTGCCATCCCAACAGCGATACCAGTAACGCCGTTAAGCAAAATATGCGGTAGCCGTGCCGGTAGCATTTTCGGCTCGCGCATCGTGCCATCAAAGTTTGGAATCCAGTCGACCGTGCCTTGCCCGAGCTCGCTCAACAGTACCTCGCTAAAACGCGATAACTTAGCTTCAGTGTAACGCATGGCAGCGAACGACTTAGGATCATCCGGTGATCCCCAGTTTCCCTGACCATCAACGAGTGGGTGACGATAGCTAAATGGTTGTGCCATCAGTACCATTGCTTCATAACAGGCGCTATCACCATGAGGATGAAACTTACCAAGTACATCACCCACTGTACGAGCAGACTTTTTATATTTAGCCAATGCCGAAAGCCCAAGCTCGGACATTGCGTAAATAATTCGACGTTGCACCGGCTTTAGACCATCGCCAATATGCGGTAGCGCACGGTCCATAATGACGTACATCGAGTAGTTGAGGTACGCATCCTCAGTAAACTTACTCAGCGGTGTGCGTTCGGTTACTTCACTCGACATTGAGCTGTTCTCCATTTAAATTCATTTCGCGCAGTGGTCATTTTTATAGTTCTGCCAAATCGGCCATATTGCCTTTGCTCTCTAGCCAAGTACGGCGATCGGCTGCACGCTTTTTCGCTAATAACATATCCATCAATTCTTCCATCGCCTCAGCATCGTCAATAGTGAGCTGTACGAGTCGACGGGTATTGGGGTCCATGGTCGTTTCACGGAGTGTTAATGGGTTCATTTCACCCAATCCTTTAAAACGCTGCACGTTGACTTTTCCTTTGCGCTTCTCCGCCTCAATGCGATCAAGAATGCCCTGTTTCTCGCCTTCATCGAGGGCATAAAACACGTCTTTGCCGACATCAATGCGATACAGAGGTGGCATTGCCACAAAGATGTGTCCATTTTCGACCAAAGGTCGGAAGTGTTTTACAAACAAAGCGCACAATAAGGTCGCGATATGCAAACCATCGGAGTCAGCATCAGCAAGAATACAAATCTTGTTGTATCTCAGCTTGTCCAAATCTACCGAGTTCGGATCAACCCCTACAGCAACTGAAATATCGTGTATTTCTTGGGAAGCAAGGATCTGCTCAGGATCGACCTCCCAGGTATTGAGAATTTTGCCTCGTAACGGCATCACCGCTTGAAACTCACGATCGCGCGCCTGCTTTGCTGAGCCGCCCGCAGAGTCACCCTCGACCAGAAAGAGCTCGCTACGTTCGCTATCTTGACCTGAGCAGTCTGTCAACTTGCCTGGTAATGCTGGGCCAGACGTTACTTTTTTACGAACAACTTTCTTACTGGCCTTTAAACGTCGCTGCGCGTTTGAGATACACAGTTCTGCAAGTGCCTCAGCTTGTTCGGTATGCTCATTAAGCCACAGACTGAATGAATCTTTTACGACACCTGAAACAAAACTCGCCGACTGGCGAGAAGACAAGCGCTCTTTCGTCTGTCCGGCAAATTGCGGGTCTTCCATTTTCAGTGAAAGAATATAACTACACCGCTCCCAAACATCATCAGGCGTTAATTTAACACCGCGTGGCGTTAAGTTGCGGAATTCACAGAATTCTCGCATGGCTTCTAACAAACCTTGTCGCAAGCCATTGACGTGCGTGCCACCTAGCGCAGTGGGAATTAAGTTCACATAACTTTCAGTGACCGCTTCCCCACCTTCTGGCAACCAAGTAACAGCCCATTCTGCCGCCTCAGTTTTACTGACAAAACTTCCATCAAAAGGCGCCTCAGGCAGTGTAGGGTATTCTTCAACCGCTTCTTTTAAGTAGTCCGTTAAGCCATCTTCGTATAACCAGCTGGTTTCCTCTCCGTCGATATGATTGATAAAGCGAATGTTCAATCCTGGACAAAGAACCGCTTTTGCACGTAGCAGATGGGTCAGCTTCAAAACTGAAAATTTACTTGAATCGAAATACTGTTCATCGGGCCAAAAGTGAACACGGGTGCCCGTATTACGTTTACCACAGGTACCGGTGACTTCCAGTTCTGAAACTTTGTCTCCGTTTTCAAACGCCATTTCGTACACTTGACTGTCGCGGCGAATCGTTATTTCGACACGTTTGGATAACGCGTTAACAACCGAAATACCGACGCCATGAAGACCACCTGAAAATTGATAGTTCTTATTAGAGAATTTCCCACCCGCGTGAAGCTTACTCATTATCAGCTCCACCCCTGGGATTTTCTCCTCTGGGTGAATATCGACAGGCATACCTCGACCATCGTCAGTTACTTCGAGTGACTGATCTTTGTGTAATACCACTGTGATGGTTTTAGCATGTCCTGCGAGCGCTTCATCGACACTATTGTCGATAACTTCTTGACCAAGATGGTTAGGGCGCGACGTGTCTGTATACATACCCGGTCGACGTTGGACCGGCTCAAGGCCGTTTAAGACCTCGATCGAATCGGATTTATAATCTGTCATGGTTATGATCTAATTTTTGGACCAGCGCGACACATTGTCGTTGATATGGTTGTTATTGTGGATTCAATGTACCGCTATTATCGGTCTATTTGAAGTCGTGTGGTAAAAATTTATCTAAGCGCAGCATCGGCACTTGTCCACGCGTTTTAATGAGCATCAACCAATCAGCTAAGAACTGATTCACTTGGTGTTTTTCATCAGGATGTCGCATTTCTGGATTGGGCTGCTGATAGTTTACACGCAGCCGACTCACCCCCTGACTAGAAAGCACTTCTGCCATCCGAACATCATGATATAAACGCACGTCGAGCTGTGTCAGTAAGTAATCAGCTGACCAATGCGCTCGCGTTTGCGCAATGCGAACATCACTCGTGTATTTTGACTCACTCAACTGAGTAATTTCAAAAGTTAGGTGCGCGCCAGCACGAATGACACGTGGGTGTTCTGAGTCCGGTACAAGTCGTACCAACCCAGCATAGTTACGTTCATTAATACGATGTAACTCAGCTACATCAACAACGTACCGCTCATCTCTCATAGTCGACGCTTTACACCTTAATTATTTGGCAAATGGTAGCTTATTAATATGTAATTGAAGCCATTGTAGACCAATCACGCTAGCCGCATTATTAATGCGCCCTTGCTCTAACCATTCTATCACGCTTTCGAAGGGTTTGACGTGCACGCGGATATCCTCATGTTCTGATTCGACTCCTGCTAGCTCAGCCGCTTGGCTAGCATCGACTTCAGCAATATAGATAGTTAAGCGCTCGTCAGTACCACCCGGGCTTGAATAGTAACTCAATGCTTTGACTAACTGTTTAGCGCGCAACCCAGCCTCTTCAAATAATTCACGGTGAGCTACTTGTTCAGGTGTTTCATCACCATCAAACATACCTGCTACAAACTCGAGTAACCAAGGCCCATACTCGTTCGCCATCGCGCCCATACGAAACTGCTCTAAAACCACCAGTTCCTGGGTGATTGGGTCATAGGGAATCACCACCACCGCATCACCGCGCTCCATCATTTCTCGCGTAATCGAGGGGCCCCACCCGCCAGCAAATAATTTATGTTTAAGTTTGTACTGGTTGACCGACAAAAATCCCTTATAAAGTGAATCTTTACTTTCAATTTGAACATCATCTTTACTAAACTGTTTCACCATGACTCCCTAATTAACGCTAAAAAGAAGCAGCTCATCTATTTACATACATTCTGTTACACTTAAGCGTGATCTGAAACCTTCTTTCGCTTAAAGTTAAGCCAAATTAAGTTTAAACTGGTAATCATTCAAACGTGTATGTAAACTTATTGAATATTAAAAGCGACTCATACACTGATTACACTGTCGAATACCATCAGCACAGGGCAACGTTAGCAATGAAAAAACATCTAGTGTCCATTACTGTTGGCTTAGCGCTAGCCACAGCGAGTTTTACTACCAGCGCAGAAGATTTACGTGACGTATACCAGTTAGCTGTGAAGAACGATCCAGCTCTACTCCGTGCAGCCGCCGAGCGTGATGCCGCACAAAAAAACGTCGACATCGCTAATTCCTCATTCTGGCCGCAGATCACCGGTGAAGTCGGCTTAAGTGATTCTTCAGCAGAATCATTCCAACCAGGTTTGGGCACCTTTGAACGTGATTCAAACGGTTGGAGCGCTGGCGTTAACTTAAATCAGAACATTTTTGACTGGAGCACGTGGAAACAGTCAGATATCGCCAATAAACAAGCGTATCGTGCTGAAGTCGCATTTCAAGCCGCAGAACAATCATTGCGCTTACGCGTGGTAAACGCCTACTTTGGTGCACTGCAAGCAAAAGATGACTTAGCCTTTGCTCAATCTGAAAAACGAGCAATCGAGCGCCAGCTAGAACAGACTAAACAACGGTTCTCGGTTGGTCTAACCGCGATCACTGACGTTCACGAAGCACAGGCTCAATATGACAGTGCCGTCGCGCGCGAGATTCAAGCGCGTAACGCTGTTGAAATTGCGATGGAAAATATTCGCGAAATCACAGGTCAGTATCCACAATCGCTCGCGGGTCTAAACACGGATACCTTCTCACCTTCAGATCCACAACCAGCAGAAGTATTACGTTGGGTCAAAAAGGCCGAAGAGAATAATTTAAACCTTATGCAAAGCATGGTGAATGTTGAGATCGCTGAGCAGCAAATCGAAGTTAATCAAGCCGGTCACTACCCGACCGTTGGCTTAACAGCAAGCTACAGTACTCAAGACAGTGAAACCACGATCGACGGTACTACCACAGACTTACCTAGACTTGACTCACGCTCTATCGGTGTAAGTGTCTCTGTACCAATCTTTAGTGGTTTCCGTACCTCATCAGAAGTCGCTCAGGCTCGCGACAACTACGTTGCGGCCAGCCAGTCAATGGTGGAAACTCAGCGCTCAGTAGAGCGACAAGTCCGTAATGCCTACTATGAAGTCAACGCATCAATCGCGAGTATCCGTGCATTTCAGCAAGCTGTGACCTCAGCCGAGAGTGCACTTAAAGCGACGGAAGCAGGCTTTGAAGTGGGTACGCGTACCATTGTCGATGTACTTAACAGCACTCGTAACTTGTTTGATGCGCGCCGTAATTTAGCGCAGGCCCGCTACGGTTATATTCGTCAGCGCATCAACCTTGAGCAAACCGTGGGTGAATTGCAAGCTGAAGATTTGCAAGCCATCAATGAAAGCCTCTCTGAAAATGTTGATAGCACTGCGGCTGAATAAGTCACTCAGTTAAGCTTCAACACTCAGCGTGCAGTGAATGGTCGGTTCACTGCACGTTTTTGATTTGTGTTAACCTACGTATTATTCGTTCCAAAATAAGAACTGTGTCCGTGATCGAACAACCCAAGTTTAAACTCTATTTTTTACACCCTAAGTTCTGGCTAACTTGGCTCGGTGTTATTTTCCTTTATTCTGTTTCATGGTTACCGTATCGTCTACAAATCGCCATGGGTAAAGGCTTGGGCCGATTGTTGATGAAGGCCTTACCGCGTCGAGTCGCCATTGCCCGTCGTAACTTAACACTGGCATTTCCCGATAAACCGGCCGATGAGATCGAGCGATTAGTTAAGAAAAACTTAGAAAATACGGGAATCGCCTATTTCGAAGTGGGTATCGCTTGGTGGTGGCCGAATTGGCGTATCAAACGCAAGCTGCACGTCCATGGCGAAGAAAACCTAAGAGATGCTCAAGAAGGCGGTAAAGGCGTATTAATGCTCTTGTTCCACTTCTTGAGTTTAGAGGTTCATGCACGTTTACACGGCTTTGTTGAGCCTGCTGTAGGTCTATACCGCCCTCACAACAATGCCGTTATGGAATATTTGCAGACTAAAGGGCGCGCGCGTTCAAACAAGTATATGATCCAACGTCGCGATGTAAAAGGCATGGTCAATGCTATCAAGAACGGTGAAATAGCAGGTTACTTACCGGACCAAGACTATGGCCGTCGCCGCGTCGTATTCGCTCCCTTTTTCGCAGTCCCTGACGCTTCTACAACCACCGGCACCATGCTGTTCGCCAACCACAAAAACTGCAACGTTATTGTCAGTCTTTGTGTTCGACGTGAAGATGGAACGGGCTATGATGTTTACTACGAGCCTAAGCTTATCAACTTCCCAGTAGGCGACGATCTCAAAGACGCGACGCTCATCAACCAACTGGTTGAACAGGCCGTATTAAAAGCGCCCGAACAATATTTATGGGTTCATCGACGCTTCAAAACACGCCCCCACGAGGATATGCCGAGCTACTACAGCTAAATGGCGCTCGCGTTTTCACTCAGTAAACGAGACCAAACACGACGAACTGCATCACGCTCAGCGGTTAGGTCGTGTTGGCTCAATGCATCTTGTCCCTGCAATGCCAACGCATGGCTCTCACAACGAAAAATTTGATACGCATTGATAAGATCTTGAGCCTCTACAGGATCGATTAAATGACATTGCTCAGCACAAGTTAGGATGCGAATATTATCCGAATACTCGGTCAATTGAGGATAATCATGCGCGTAGTTAAGTACTAAATATTGCGCAATAAACTCAATATCCGCTATACCGCCTGGATCTTGCTTGATATCGAAATGAGTCCCCCCACTTGAGAGATGTGCGCGCATCTTTTTACGCATCGCAAGAATATCTTCCCGTAAGCGATTCACTTCACGCGAGCGCGACAAAATGGCGCAACGAATATCTTGTAAGTCAGCTTGCAAAGCACCGGTCCCGTATATCGGCCGCGCACGCACCACAGCCTGTAACTCCCAAGTCCACGCGTCATCGCGTAAGTAACGGATAAACGAATCTAGCTGCGTCACTAATAAACCCGCTTGGCCTGAAGGTCTTAAACGTAAATCAACCTCGTATAAAACACCCGCCACGGTTCGCGTGGTAAATAAGTGCAGAATACGCTGCGCTAATCGTAAGTAAAATTGTTGCACTTCGATAGGTTTGGCACCATCAGTATAGCCTTCGTACTGCGCGTGAGTCACAAAGACCAGATCAAGATCTGAACCATACCCAAGCTCCAATCCCCCGAGCTTGCCGTACGCCAACACCCCAAACCCCGTATCTTGTATCGAACGTCCTGGCGGTGTGCCGTGACGCTGCGCCATTTGTCGCCAAGCCAGATGCACGACTTCTGCGGTCACCGCCTGAGCCAAATAACTCAAGTGGTCACTTACTTTCATAAGCTCTAAGCCACCCGTGATATCGGCAGCCGCAATTTTAAGCTGCAACACCTGTTTCGCTTGCCGTAACGCATCCATTTGTGATTCTAAATCATCTTCGGGCGTGCGTATCAGAAACTCATTGAGTACGCTTGGGTAATCAGTCAAATCAGGTAGTTGGTACAAGTGCTGCGGATCGATCAGCTCGTCGAGTAAAATAGGATGCAGTGCCAATTGCTGCGAAACCCACGGTGAAGCGGCACACAGACGACAAAGTTGAACTCGGGCGCCTGGGTTTTCGGCCAACAACTCAATGTAAGCTGTTCTACTCATAATGGCGCGAATAACAGTAAGCACACGCTCAAGAATCATCATCGATTGAGGTTGCGCTATCATCTGCCGAAATAACAATGGCATTAAACGCGCTAATGCGGCTCGACCTCGCGGCCCCGAACTTCGCTTGCGAGCTTCGGTACGAAACTGCTTGATTAAACGCCAGATACCGTCAACATCTTGCTCACCTTCTGCAGCAATAATTTCCAGTGCCGCGTCGTCTTCGAGCATATCTTGCCATAGCACTTGCAGACTTTGCTCTTCCTCGTCGCACTCAGATCCTTCACCCACCACTTGCTTAAATTCATTGTGAATAAAGTCCATCGCTTGAACAATGCGTTGTTCAAGCTGAGCAAAGTCTTCCTCACCCATGAGATAAGCAAGTTTCTCTTGCGCTGATTCATCGTGAGGTAGCTTTTGCGTTTGCTCATCAGCTAATTGTTGCAGGCGATGTTCAACTTCACGAAGCAACTCATAGGCTTGCAGTAGACGTTTTGCCACTGACCCTTGGAAGATATCGAGGTTAACCATTGCCTCGTATGCACGATAGATTGAGCGCGTTTGTAGCGACTTTTCTCGTCCACCACGAATCAGTTGATGGGCTTGGGCGATGAACTCAACTTCCCGTATACCACCTGCGGCCAACTTGATATTACCTTGAGCACCTTGTCGGCGCGTTTCCTGCGTGATCAGCAACTTCATTTTGCGTAGCGCCTCAATGGCACCAAAGTCAATATAACGCCGATAAACGAAGGGCCGAATCAGTTCTTGAAAAGCATCTGGTTGCTGATCGCCTAATCGATTCAGCAAACGCGCCTTAACCATCGCGTAGCGCTCCCAGTCGCGCCCCTGCTCCTGATAATAATGTTCTAATGCAGCTAAGCTCGTGACCAGCGGGCCTGACTGTCCAAAAGGTCGAAGCCGCATATCGACACGAAACGCTTGACCATCAAACGTGTTTTCATCCAAAACAGCGATTAACGCCTGAGCTAATCGAGTAAAAAATACGGAGTTTTCTACCGACCGCGAGCCGCCCTGTGTTTCGCCCTGCTCTGGATAATAAAAAATAAGATCGATATCAGATGAAAAGTTAAGCTCGCGACCGCCGAGCTTACCCATACCGAGCACATAAAGATGCTGCAGTTCGCCATCAGTATCGAGCGGACGCCCTAAACGTTGATAAAAGCGTTGTTCAAGCCAGTGTAATGACTCGATAATCAATGTATCAGCGAGTTCCGAATAAAAGGCGAGTGATTCAGCTAAGCTACGTTGACCTTGCCATTCAAGTAACGCACTCGCTGCCATGTGAGCATGCCTGAATCGCCTCACAGCAGCCTTCAGTTCATTCTCGGACTCTACTCTCGCAATGTGATTTAAAAAGGCCTCGCGAGTCTCGTTTGCCGAAATAGGATCTAGCCAAGCTGCCACTAACGCCTCTGGATAGCGCTCAGCGACTTCGGCAATAAATGAGGATACAGCCACGCCATGTCGTAACGGTTTGAGCATGCTTTGTGGCAAACTGATCTGTTCTTGAATACGCTGCCATGCGGGCTCTGAGGCTTCAATAAACTGTTTTGCCGGTACGCTCTCTAATCGGTTTTGCATGCTCACCCAACTATTGCTGCCAATAAGGTTCACGACGTAATGCCGCCTTTCGTGAGTACTCTAAAGCAGTCAGTAAGGATTCACGTTGAACTTTTTGCCACTCCAATAATTTTTCATCGGCCAGATCATCACTGTTTTTTACCATTTCATGCAGAATATGAAGCGCGTTAATTTCTCGAATCCCCCGCGCTAGGTCAAGCCAAGGTGAACGGAAGCTATCACGTTGCTGCGCATCATAAAGCTGACCTAAACAAGTGCCGAGCATTAAACTGTGTTGTAGCGAAGGGAGTAGCTTCAAATAACGCTCCTCCGTCATATCCTCAACTTCTTCAAAAGCGGCTTGCACATCTTTCCAGTCATTACGCAATAACTCTGTGCTCCAATTTTGACAGGGTTGCTCAAGCGCCTCATTGGTTGGTTTTACCATTAAAAACTGGGACAGATCGAGCAACACGCGCTGGTAGTCATTGGAACGCACCACATTAACCAGCTCAGCGAGTTGAATAACTTGTTGCTGAGTATCTTGTAAATGTTCGTATAAGCTGGATTGCTTCTTAAGAGCACGATGATAAGCCCCATCCTCAGCGGTCAATTCGGCGAGTCCTTCAAATCGTTTCAACCAGTTTAGCGACTGATGGATCTCGGCCATGCGTTCGGCCAAGTCACTACAGTCAATATTAAGTCCTTGTAACTGGTCAAGCACTGAGCGGCACAAGTAAATCCCATCAGCCATACCCTGCGCGGCACGCACATGTGCGTGATGTTCTAAACAAGCCTCATTGTGCTGCCAGTGACGCAAACCATATTCAAGAGATTTATACAGCGCATCGGCAAGCGTGTAGTCCGCACTGATATCGACGAAATGCGTTTGCACAAACGGTTCGAGCGCACTTTTACCCGCCAGCAGATAGCCGCGCGCGGCTTTGCTCAAAGACCCCATACGTGCACCGGCATTTTTTACCAAGCGCTCTGCCAACCGATACACATCAGTGAGTTCACCACCTTGCAACTCCAATTCCATCTCGACAATCCGCTCCGTTTTATCACCGGCACGGATCTCGCCAATATCCAAAACCAGCTCAATTTGCCCCTCTCCACTGGGGATATGCCACTTGTGTCGGGTAAAGTCTGTTTTAAAAAGTTCCTGCAGGTCACGTTGAATATCGTAAATTGGAAAGTCATCCGGCCAGATGGTCTCATCAAAAAGAGTAATATCGGGCTCCATGGAGTCCACGTCTAGATTGTATTCGGGACGTTCGTGCATACCACCTAATACACGTCCGGCTAACTTGATTGTCTGTTCTAGATGATCTCCTGACTGTCTAATACGTAACCCCATATCATACTGTCGTAATCGCAGATCGCTGGTATCAAAGTATGCGTTCGCCAATTCGAGCGCCTGATAAGACGATTCTGCCCCGTGCTCTTGAGCCACGGTTCGACATTCATTGAGTGTATTCTCACGCTGTTGTGGCTCAATTAATAGTTTGAGCTCAATTTCTTGTGACATGTTGGGATACCCAGTGCTAGAAGCTTTGTGCTAAAGGTACTGACTTGTTTCCAAAGGGTCAATAAACATTGTTTTCAAGGCTTTATTGACAGCCATCGAGAAAATATGCAACGTGGCCTTTGAAAGTCTTTACCGGCGCAAAAATAATCGTATACTTGCGCCCGATTCCCATCGTTGGGGAAGCACGCCGAGCTTCGGCCTGGCCAAACAGGAGATGCTATGTTCAAAGCGAGTGAGGTGCTATCCAGAAGCCATCAGGCAGAGGATCTGAAGTCCTTGCAGCAAGCAATAACCGACAATTATATCGTCGATGAAGATGCATATATGCGTGAGTTGTTGCCGCTGGTGCCGTCAGATGATGACGCGGTTAGTACAGTGACGGAGAGCGCCGCTAAGTTAGTCGAGCAAGTGCGAGAGCAAGCCGACAACGGTATGGTCGATTCGTTTTTGCAAGAGTACAGCTTAGACACCAAAGAGGGAATTATCCTCATGTGTCTCGCCGAGGCTCTGTTACGTATTCCCGATGCAGCCACTGCAGACGCCCTGATACAAGACAAATTGTCAGGCGGTGATTGGCAAAAGCATATGGGCCAAAGTGCTTCATGGCTAGTGAATTCGGGAACCTGGGGATTAGCACTAACAAATAGTGTAATTAATCCGACAGGCAAAGCGATGGAAACGCCACGTGGCACCTTCCGTCGCATGATCCGCAAGCTGGGCAAGCCCGTGGTTCGTAAAGCCACGTATGCCGCCATGCAAATTATGGGTAAGCAGTTTGTTTTGGGCCGTACCATTGAAGAAGCGTTAAAAGAAAGTCGCGAGAACCGCGGCAAAGGATATACCCACGCTTACGATATGCTTGGCGAAGCCGCTTTGACGATGAGCGATGCTGAATACTATAAGCAACAGTACGTCAACTCGATAAAAACCATCACGAATGAAAATTTCAATAACCCAGATGCGCCGCGCCCAACGATTTCTATCAAACTTTCGGCACTACATCCACGTTATGAAGCAGCTAACCATGAACGCGTGTTGACCGAGTTAGCGACGACGCTAACCGACCTTGTAAAACTAGCGAAAGAAGCTGATGTTGGCGTGACTATCGATGCCGAAGAAGCGGATCGCCACGAGTTATCGCTTGAGCTCTTTGAGAAAGTATATCGGAGCGGTGTATGTAAAGGCTGGCCGCGTTTTGGTTTAGTAGTGCAAGCATATTCTAAACGTGCATTACCAACGCTATGTTGGATCACCGCGCTTGCTCGTGAGTGCGGCGACGAAATTCCTGTACGTTTAGTAAAAGGCGCCTATTGGGATAACGAAATCAAGTGGAGCCAAGAAAATGGTGTCACAGGCTATCCAGTGTTCACCCGCAAGGCTCACAGTGACCTTTCTTACATTGCCTGCGCACGTTACTTACTAAGCGACGATACCGATGGTGCTATCTACCCTCAGTTTGCAACCCATAATGCGCAAACCATCATGGCTATTGAGCACATGAATGAAACGCATAAACGTCGTATCGAGTATCAACGCCTGCACGGCATGGGTGACAATTTATACGATACGTTGATGAAGCAGAAGCCAGGTATGGTTGTGCGCATATATGCGCCGGTGGGTCCTCATCGCGATCTATTACCTTACTTAGTGCGCCGCTTACTCGAGAACGGTGCTAACTCGTCATTCGTTCATAAGCTACTTGATGCTGATACACCAGTCGACGAATTGGTTGTACATCCGCTGAAGACAGCAATGCGTCACGAAGTTTATGCTAACGACAAGATTCCACTTCCTCCTGCAATGTATGAGGAACGCAAAAATTCATTAGGATTGAATATGAATATTCACTCACAAGCAGATGATTTCATTGCCGCAGTACAACAGTATCGCGACAAACAATGGCAAGGTGGCCCAATTGTTGACGGTAAGACCGTAGAGACCGACCACCAAGTAAGCATCACAAGCCCGCAGGAAACCGCTAAGCAGGTCGGTAGTATTTACTGGGGCGATAAAAAGTTGGCAGAGAAAGCATTACAAAGCGCCAACAAGGCCTATCGTGCATGGCGCGAGGTGCCGGTTGACGAGCGTGCGACCTGTCTAGAGAAATTTGCCGACTTGATGGAAGCTAACCGCAATGAGTTAATTGCACTATGCTCGGTTGAAGCGGGTAAAGGCTTGCAAGACGGCATTGATGAAGTCCGCGAGGCCGTTGATTTCTGCCGCTACTACGCGAAAGAAGCGCGTAAATTAATGGACGGCGAGATTCAGTTGCCAGGCCCAACAGGCGAAGACAACAAACTGAAACTCGAAGGTCGCGGTACCTTTATTTGCATCAGCCCGTGGAACTTCCCTCTCGCTATTTTCGTTGGCCAAGTCGTCGCTGCACTGGTAACCGGTAACTCTGTTATCGCTAAACCAGCTGAGCAAACTGGGCTTATAGCATATCGTGCAGTACAACTTGCTCTAGAAGCCGGTGTGCCAGGCAATGTCTTGCACTTTATGCCAGGTAGTGGTGCCGAAGTCGGTAGTTTCCTGACTTCTCAGGAAGACATCGGCGGTGTTTGCTTCACAGGCTCTACCTATACAGCACAGGCAATCAACCGCGCTTTAGCAGCGCGTACTGGCCCTATCGTGCCTCTGATTGCCGAAACAGGCGGTCAGAATGCCATGTTAATCGATTCAACGTCGCTACCAGAGCAAGTAGTCACTGATGTTGTCGCAAGTGCATTCCAAAGTGCAGGCCAGCGCTGTTCAGCGCTGCGTGTACTGTTTGTCCAAGATGACATTGCTGACCGTATCTTTGACTTGCTGCGCGGCGCGATGGAAGAACTTGAAGTGGGCGACCCGTTGTTGCACGAGACCGATGTCGGTCCAGTCATTGACGGTATCGCTAAAACCAACTTGGAGCAGCATATCTCAGATATCCAGCAAGCGGGTCGTCTGATTGCTCGTGCGCCAATGCCTGATTACACTCAAGGCGGCACTTTTGTTGCGCCAACGGCTATTGAAATCGACAGCATTAGCCAGTTAGTTAAGGAAAACTTTGGTCCAATTCTTCATGTCATCCGCTACAAAACTGAAGAGTTGGATGATGTAATCGACAGTATCAACGGCACAGGTTACGGTCTTACTTTTGGCATTCATAGCCGTAACGAAACGTTCGCGTATGACATCGCAAGCCGTGTTGATGTCGGTAACGTTTACATCAACCGTAACCAGATCGGTGCGATTGTCGGCGTTCAACCATTCGGCGGACGTGGTATGTCAGGTACTGGACCGAAAGCAGGTGGACCACACTACCTCACGCGTTTCATTACTGAAAAAACGCGTTCCGACAACATCACTGCTGTCGGTGGCAATGCGACACTACTCTCGCTGGACGACTAATCGATCGAGTCGTCTATCGATGCAAACAAAAGCGGCGCCTCAGGCGCCGCTTTTTTATAGGCTATCGGTTATCCTTAATAACAATGTCTGTTCCCTCAAGCTGCTGCTCAAGAGCTTCATCGTAAATAATATAAACTTCATGTTTACCACCTCCGTCACTAAATTCGACGGCTGCTATATCCGCTTCATGGCGCACAATTCGTGGTGGTTCATTCAGCAGATAATGTTTCGGTGGCAAGATAAAACGCTGCTCAACAAGTTCTCGCCCATCCCACCGCACGGCCTCCTGCTTAGGTCGGAACTTAACCACGATAAAGATAAATACCATCATCGTCGCCAGTGCGCCAATAGCTATCAGCCACAACGGAACCTTTCCGCCAATATAAATCGCCATCCATAGCGCTAAAAAAAAGCCGCCCCAACCTTGGGGGCGGCGACTATCGCGATAAAAGCTAATTGTTTGTTTAGAAGTCTTCGTCGTCATGTAAATATAAGCTCTCACTACCGTCTTCGATGGCACTGATCAATGACGAAATACGTGGCAATATCCGCGCAAAATAAAACCGTGCTGTCTTAATTTTGCTCGCCAAATAAGGACGTTCGCCTTGCTTTGTCTCTGCAACCAATGCCATACGTAACCATAAGTATGCATACGCAATATAACCGACCAAATGCAAATACTCCACCGCAACGGAGTTGACTTGATTCTCGTCATTTTGCGTGCGCTCAATGATTTGTCCGGTCACGCGTTCTAGTTCATCAACGGCCTGTTTGAGTTGATTAAATTGAGCATTCCAATTGTCGGTGCCAGCTTTATCAATAAATGCTTTAATCTCGGCAACAAATGGATGTAGCAGCTGACCTTTAGAACCAACCACTTTGCGCCCGAGTAAGTCGAGTGCCTGAATACCATTGGTGCCTTCATAAATTTGTGCAATGCGGGTGTCACGAATGAGTTGCTCTTGCCCCCACTCTCGCACATAGCCGTGACCGCCGAAGATTTGTTGCCCATGAATTGTTGACTCAAGCCCCGTATCCGTCAAAAAGGCTTTTGCAACAGGAGTTAGCAATGCCACCATTGCGTCCGCCTGTTGCTTCACTTCATCTGACTCACCGTATTTTGCTCGGTCAAGTTGTTGCCCGACCCAGGTTGAAAACGCACGTCCACCTTCGGTGAGTGACTTCATGGTTAACAACATGCGGCGGATGTCGCCATGCACCAATAAAGGATCAGCGGCTGCACTCATATCACGTGTCGCTTTTGCACCACGTCCTTGAATACGCTCTCTCGCATACTCCAACGCATTTTGATAAGAGCGTTCTGCGGTACCAAGGCCCTGAATCCCCACTCCCAGACGTTCATAGTTCATCATGGTAAACATCGCAGCCAAACCACGGTTAGGCTCACCGACCATCCAGCCGCGTGCACCGTCAAAGTTCATCACGCAAGTAGCTGAACCATGGATACCCATTTTATGTTCAATGGAGCCACAACTGACCGCATTACGCTCACCGACTGAGCCATCGCCGTTGACTAAAAATTTCGGCACTACAAAAAGCGATATACCTTTCGTGCCAGCGGGTGCGTCAGGCAGTTTTGCCAGCACTAGGTGTACGATATTATCAACCAAATCATGTTCACCACCGGTAATGAAAATCTTGGTTCCCGAAATCAGATAGCTATCGTCACCTTGTGGTTCGGCTTTAGTTTTTATAATCCCTAAGTCAGTACCCGCATGAGGTTCAGTTAAGCACATGGTGCCGGTCCACTCGCCTTGCACCATTTTCTCTAAATACGTTTGTTTGATGTCATCGCTGCCATGCAAATCAAGCGTCATGATGGCGCCAGAGGTCAACCCAGGGTAAAGGGAAAAAGCGACGTCGGCCGAACACAGCATTTCTTCATACTGAGCTGAGAGTGATTTCGGTAGCCCCATACCACCAAAATCGGGGTTTGCGGTAACCCCGACCCAGCCACCTTCAGCTAATTGGCGGAAGTTTTCCTTGTACGCTGCGGGCGTCGTGACTTCACCGCCGTTAAAACTCACGCCTTCCTCATCCGCCTGACGAGATACCGGCGCGATAAGCTGTTCTGCGACCTTAGCGGCTTCATCAAGGATCGCTGACGCCGTGTCTTGATCCATCATCTCCGCAAGCATATCGCTTTTTTGCCAATCCGCAGTGACATTAAATACATCATGAAGGACAAAATCCATGTCATCTCTTGGCGCACGATAATCGGCCATGACCTACCTCTCTTTATACAAAGTTGAACCTGTCCGAGACATTTTCAAACAGGTGTTTAATTCAGTTATTTAAAGAGTAAAAAGGTCGCGCTCAATTGTCAATCATTGGGCGCCTTTCCAATCAACCAGCGCTTCGACTGCGAAAAGCTTGCCCTGTCTGCGTAAAACCACTCGTTGTGGCTCGATCTTTACAACTTGCATGTCGCGAAATTGATCGCCAACCATTAGTTTTTGTTGATCAAGCTCTATCCACCGACGACTCTCATCAGAAACGTACATGTGTGCATCGTACGTGAACGCGCGAATTTGCCGCTGTAGCGAAGGGTTGAGCTTCGATAACGTGGGAATCACACTATCGACGTCATTTTGCTTAGCATCGGCCGTTGCCTTCACAGCCTGTTCAAAGCGACTCAGCAAATCCTCAGAAATGCCGTCAGTAGCCAACGCATCTTGCTGGCTTGCTGGCTGCTGAGCCGTTTGCCCTCTCGGATTAACAATTATCGGCTCGGGTTCAGCCGGCTTAGGCTCAGGTGCTGCCGCCCAATCGATATTAGGTACAGCAGCCGCGTCTCCCCAACGATAGACCTCTGTTTGCTGGACCTGTTGTGCTGCAGCGTTGTCTTGCTGACCCAAAGGTAGATACAAAACCATTAAACTGCAGGCTATGGCAGCCACACAAGCACCGATAGCCCACTTCGCAGTACCCGAATCCGAACTTTTTTGCGCTGCGAATAACTCATTATTAAGTTGGCTTTGTGTGCGCACGATGGGTGACTGCTGTTGCTTCAACGCTTTTAAGATAGAAGACATCAGTTAACCTCCTGTATGCGCGGACCGGATTCGAAATAACGTGCACTCAACCACGCCAACGTAGCTTGATTTAACTCGCCAGTGATCGGCAGTCCAGCTTGCCGTTGAATCACTTGTAATTGTGCTTGCGCATTCAAACGCTGTTGGGCATCGCTTAAATAACGCGCCAATTGCTCCTTAACCCATTGAGTCAAAGCTTCAGATTCCGTAGCCCCATCTTGGTATCGAATATCGGGTCGCTGATACAAGCCGATGACTTCTCCTGTCCACCCCTGGGTATCAACCGGCTCCATCGACTTCAATACGATGCCTGTTTGAGCATCACGTAACAATAACGCCGGATAGTTTATTTGCTGTAATTGCGACACGCTGACCGCATTGGTTTTTAAGCAAGCGAGCTGATAATTCTGTACCCAATCACAAAAAGCTTGTTGCCGAGGCGGTTGAGGTAATTGCCACGCAGTCGCCAGTAATTGCGCATTTTGATAGTCATAGCTGCTGGTAGGTTCTTCCACCTGACCCTCGGCAGCCGGCCACCAGCGTATAATGGCGGCTATGATGACTGCAGCGACCGGCAGTAAAAGCCACGGCCAACGTGACGATGTATGGCCATTTTGTTGAGGCTCATCAAATTGACCAAGCTCTTGTGAGGCGCGTTTAACATGCGCTTTCTCGACTTGCATTTGACCATCTGCGTAAGCAACTAAGAGCGCGCGATCACAGAGTAAATTTAACAATCGGGGCACTCCGCCCGTTAGTCTGTGAGCCGTCATCGCCGCAGGCTGAGTAAACAGCGCTCGGTTGGCGCCCGCCATCTGACAGCGATAAGCGATATATCTTTCTGTATCGTAGTTGGTTAATGGCAACAAGTGATAACGAGCAGTAATACGCTGTGCCAGCTGTCGAAGCTCTTGCCGTTTTAATAAGGTTTGTAGCTCAGGCTGTCCGATTAAAATTACCCGTAGTAACTTGTTTTTTGTCGTTTCTAAATTGGTTAGTAACCGCAGCTGCTCGAGTACTTGGGGCTTTAAGTGTTGCGCTTCATCAATCAACACAACACACTGACGATCCTGTTGATGAGCATCAAGTAGAAATTGACTGATTTTATCGGTCAGTACTTTGCGTGTGGCACGCCCTTTTTGATAGCGGATCCCCCACTCATCACATAACGTCGCCAGTAATTCATCCTCGTTGAGCATAGGATTTAGGATAAAAGCAATTTCTGTCGACTCGGGCAGTTGTTCAAGTAAAGCACGCGATACCGTGGTTTTACCCGTGCCAACTTCTCCGGTTAATAGAATAAAACCACCGCTCCCCTGCAACCCTTGCACTAAATGCGCGAGCGCTTCTTGGTGACGTTCGCTATGATAGAGAAAGTGCGGGTCGGGCGCGATCGAAAACGGTTCTGCGGTTAATCCAAAATGCTGTTGATACATAGTCATGCCAAACTTTTTTAGCCTCAGTGTAACGAGTTACTTGCGCTTAAACTAGTGATTCGCGATCATCACCTTAAAGCATGGAGGTGTACTTGGATATATATTTAGTCGGTGGAGCCGTTCGAGACCAGCTATTGGGCTGTCCTGTCGGTGATAAAGATTATGTTGTGGTGGGCGCAACCCCTGACCAAATGCTCGCTTTAGGTTATCAACAAGTGGGTAAGGATTTTCCTGTGTTCTTACACCCACAGACACGGGAAGAATATGCACTGGCGCGTACTGAGCGTAAGCAAGGACAAGGATACACGGGGTTTCAAGTTAATACAGATACCACGATAACGCTTTCCCAAGACTTAGAACGCCGAGATTTAACCATTAATGCCATCGCTCAAGACGAGCACGGATACCTGATTGATCCCTATGGCGGACAGCAAGATATTGAACGTAAGTTATTGCGTCACGTATCTCCGGCTTTCGTTGAAGATCCGTTACGTGTGCTCCGTGTGGCACGTTTTTATGCGCGGTTTAAACCCTTGGGCTTTACGGTCGCACAGGAAACCAAACGCCTGATGACAGCCATGGCTCAATCGGGCGAATTAACGACACTGGTTGCCGAGCGGGTGTGGCGAGAGTGGGAAAAAGCGCTTTCCACGCATGCGCCAGCGGCGTTTATTGAGCTCTTGGTCGAAATTGATGCATGGTCTCAGGTGATGCCTGAATTGACAATATCGCCCTCATCGCTCAGCGACTTACAACAAATTAGCCAAGTCACACCGTGTACTCATACACGATTTGCAACGCTCATGTTACGTCAAAGCGATACCTTTGAAATCAATTTGTTGAGCCAAAGGCTACGACTACCCAATCAGTATAAACGGTTAGCACAAGCAGTGTTTGGTAACCGCGAGCGGTTATTGCAACCTTCACCACTCAGTCCCGCACAACTATTGGAGCTTGCTAATGGCACCGATATGTGGCGCCAACCCGAGCGTATCGAGCAATTGGCGCACATCCGCCATATCGCACGACCCAATATCAGTGATGGCTGTATTGTAAGTGCCTTAAATCAGGCACGAGCGATTGATGCGTCATCTATCGTTGCACGAGGTCTTAAAGGGCCTGAGGTAGGCCAAGCGCTGAATGAGGAGCGCTTGTTGGCGATAAAACGAGGCTTAGTTTAAAACGGCAGCCAACGCTCGTCTTTAAGTGGGGCTAGCTGTTGGGTTCGGTTATAAGTTTGCCACAGAGCACGATAGGTCTTGCCGATAACCGGATGTCTGCGCATCGGTGCGATATCCGCTAACGGCAATAAAACGAAGGCATTTTCTAAGATTTCAGCACGCGGTAATTGAGGTTCTGATTCGCGAACCAGGTCATCGTAGAGCAATACATCGATATCCAACGTACGCGGACTAAACTTAGGATCGCCATGTGTACGCCCATGAGCTTTCTCTATCGTCTTGCATTGTTGTAACACCGACTCGACATCGAGCGTTGTGGTTACTTCAACTACAAGGTTATAAAACGCATGACCTGCAAAACCAACCGCTTCACTTTCATAGACCCGAGAACGCTGCACCCAATTAAAGTGCTCGTTGATATCAATCAGACCATTAAGAATATGTCGCTCTCGGTCCGAGTTCGAACCAACACCCAAAAATACACGTGCCATCGCAACTATCCGAATGGGCCGTCTACACGGGTGCGCTGTATTTTTACAGCCACATTAGCTGCTGTTGGTACTGCGCCGGGCTTACTTACTTTGACCTGCACTTCGGTGACACCAAAGTCTTTGAATAACAACTCGGCAATACCCTCGGCAACCGTTTCGATGAGCGCTCTTGGCTTTGCTTGAATCCAGCGCTCAACCGCCTGGCTCACCGCCGCATAATCGAGCGCATCATTAATTTCATCTGACTGACTGGCACGCTGGCAATCCCAAGCCAGTACAAGATCAATGACCAGCTTTTGTTGAATACCCTGCTCCCAGTCATAAACGCCAATGACTGCGTCGACTTCGAGCCCCTCAATGAGCACCTCATCTAAACCTTGCTGGGACATAAATTTCCTCATTGGTAATTCAACTAAAAACCGCTTATTCTAGATCTATAAAGCTTAACCTAATCTTGGAAAGAATCGAACCCTATGAGTGCACTGACTTTACTGATGATACTCGTTGCCTACCTACTGGGCTCGATCAGTAGCGCAGTGCTAATCTGTAAACTGTGGAGGTTGCCCGATCCGCGGTTATCCGGTTCAGGAAACCCAGGAGCCACTAACGTCTACCGAGTCGGCGGCAAACTTCCAGCCATACTGACGCTGCTATTTGACGTACTCAAAGGCATGATTCCTGTTTGGGGCTCTTATTTTTTAGGTATCTCTCCTTTTTTCTTAGGATTGATTGCCGTTGCAGCCTGCCTCGGCCATATCTTTCCGTTGTACTTTAACTTTCGCGGCGGCAAAGCAGTCGCGACGGCTTTGGGGTCGATGTTTCCCGTAGCTTGGGAAATGGCGTTATTACTTATTGCAACCTGGCTTTTGGTATTCAAGCTGAGTCGCATTTCCTCTCTCGCCGCATTGGTAACAGTTTGTCTAGCACCGTTTTATGCTTTTTGGATTAAACCACAATATACCGTGCCGGTGATTATGATTTCAGCACTCATACTGTGGCGCCACCAAGCTAATATTGCACGGCTGACCTCGGGTAAAGAAACGTCCTTCCGTCGCAATCAGTAGCTCTGAGCTAAGCATGCGGGGCTAAGTCAGTGAGCGGCCAACGTGGGAAGGTCTTTATTGCCAATCCCGTTTGCTCACCCGCTTGCAGACGAAATGCTCCGGCAAGCGCAATCATAGCCCCATTATCGGTGCAAAATTCAGTTCTTGGGTAATACACCTGACCATTTAATTGCTTCATTAACTGCTCAAGCTGCTCCCTCAGATGCTTATTGGCACTCACACCACCTGCAACAACCAAGCGTTTACGCCCTGTTTGCTTCAGTGCTCGCTTACATTTTATCGCTAAGGTGTCGACGACGGCGTCCTCGAACGCCCGAGCTATATCAGCCCGCGTCTGGTCATCACTCGGACTGTCGGCCAAGGTGTTGGCGGTAAAGGTTTTTAAACCACTAAAGGAAAAGTCGAGGCCTGGGCGATCAGTCATGGGACGCGGAAACTTAAAGCGATCAGAGCGCCCATTTTCAGCCAGCTTGGCGAGTCGAGGTCCACCCGGATAATCTAAATCCATCAGCTTTGCAGTCTTATCAAAGGCCTCACCCGCAGCATCATCGACTGATTCACCAAGCAGCTCATACTCCCCGATACCCTTCACATCCACGAGTTGGGTGTGTCCGCCAGAAACTAATAAAGCAACAAAAGGAAAGTCAGGTTGTTTATCTTCAAGCATTGGCGCCAGCAGATGTCCTTCCATGTGGTGAACACCGACTGCCGGAATATCCCAAGCAAATGCTAAGCTACGCCCTATACAACTACCAACCAGTAAGGCACCTACTAGCCCTGGACCACAGGTGTAAGCAATAGCATCAATATCCTCGCGTGCCAAATGAGCTTCCGTGAGCGCTTCCTTAATAAGCGGTAATACCTTGCGTACGTGATCGCGTGAAGCCAGTTCTGGAACAACCCCGCCATAATCCGCGTGTAACTTTACTTGCGAATATAGCTGGTGGGCTAACAGTCCGTTTTCAGTGTCATAAATGGCGATACCCGTCTCATCACATGACGTTTCGATACCCAGAACTTTCATACCTATACAACCTGCTGTAAATCTCAATATTCCGCTATTCTACCTTATTTTTTCTCGCCTTACCTAAGAAGGTATGCGATTTTAACAATACAAAAAAATAACAAGGATCACACTGGCTATGAGTCTTAATACACTCACAAAAACCACATTATCACTTAGTTTCGCCTTAGCGCTGGCCGCTTGTCAGACGCCTCCAGTCCAAACCACTCAGACCTCCGCTACGTTGCAGCAGAGCGAGGTCGGTTTCAAATTTGCTCATGCCGATTACCAAGCGATTAACCAAGCACTTGAGCAAGGCGAACTCACTTCTGTAGAGCTTGTTTCATACTATCTGCAGCGTATTCAAGCACACAACCAACAAGGCGCCGAATTAAGAGCTGTCATTAGCTTGAACCCAGATGCACTCGCCGAAGCTGAAGCACTCGACAAAGCACGAAAACAAGGCGATGTGCGCGGTTCGCTGCACGGTATACCAGTGCTCCTCAAGGATAATATCGACACCGCAGACGGTTTAGCCAATACCGCGGGCTCTCTGCTTTTTGCTGAGAACTTCCCCGAGGACGATGCGGCGCTTGTAACAAATTTGCGAGCGCAAGGTGCAATTATCCTCGGAAAGGCGAATTTAAGCGAGTGGGCCAACTTTCGTTCAACACGCTCAAGTTCTGGTTGGAGTGGCGTCGGCGGACTTGCGCGCAACCCATATGACACAACTCGCTCAACATGCGGTTCGAGTGCAGGTTCCGGCGCAGCGGTGGCCGCCGACTTTACCACGTTCGCAGTGGGCACGGAGACAGATGGTTCTTTAGTATGCCCTGGCGCGGTGAACGGTATTGTAAGTATCAAGCCGACGTTAGGCTTGATCAGCCGCGACGGCATCATTCCTATCTCACACAGTCAAGATACCGCCGGCCCGATGGCACGCAGTGTTGCGGGTGCAGTGACCTTGATGCAGGCGATGGCGTCATATGATGGTAGCGATGCTGCCAGCTTTCGCACGGATACCCTGTTTACTGAGTATCTGAATGAAGATGGCTTAGAAGGTAAGCGGATTGGCGTAGTACGCAACTTGATGGGCTACAATGAATTGCTAGATAACCAATTTGAACAGCAACTAGAGGTTCTAGAAGCGCAGGGGGCAACCTTGGTTGATGTCGAGATGCCAACTTATGGCGAGTATGGTGATGCGGAATTCACCGTTCTACTCTATGAGTTCAAACAGGATATGGCGCACTATTTAGCGACCACCAACTTGCCTTATCGCAACATGGCCGATCTTATCGAAGCCAACAATAAAATGGCTCAACAAGAGCTTCCTTACTTTGGCCAAGAACTCTTTATCATGGCAAACAATATGACTGAAGCTGATGAGCCTCGTTATCAAAAGGCGTTGGAGAAAAGTAAACGCTTAGCAGGCGCAGAAGGTATCGATGCAATGCTCGCCGACCATAATCTAGACCTTTTAGTAGCACCTACTACGGGCCCGAGCTGGAAAATCGACTTGGTGAATGGTGATCACTACGCGGGATCAGCAAGTTCACCTGCAGCTGTAGCAGGATACCCACATATAACGGTGCCAATGGGCTATATCGAATTACCCAAGCAACCTAAACTACCAGTCGGTATCAGCTTTTTCTCCACCGCCCACGCTGAGCCTGTTTTGATCGAAGCCGCGTACAGTTATGAGCAGGCGACTCAACATCGCCAACCACCACAACTGAGTATTACTGCAACTCACTCAAATTAATCGTTGTGGAAGACAGCGACCGACCGTTGACGTCACGGAGTGACAGCGTCACGGTCGGTTGTTCTAACCACGTAATTTCGATCATACCAAATCGCGTACTCGGCTCGCCCGAACCTTGTCGCTGATTAAACCGATAAGGTGTTTTATCGTCTCGATTAATGGTGCCGGAACTGATTTGCCAAACAGGATAGTCTAATAACTCAGGCGCTTTGACAATTTGCCCAAAGTTAATACCACCATGGCCCAATAAAACGTGCTTTACATTGAGATTTTTTAGTAGCGCAAACAGTCGCTTCTGCTCCTGTGTAAACAACGCCCAACTCGGATATCCGTTCTGTGGAGCTACAAATGGCATTTCAGAGAGCAAAATACGTACTTCAGCCTCTTTCGAGAGTTGCTGCTCTAACCACTGCCATTGGCCTTCGCCTAGCAGCCTATTAGCAGCACCCGCTTGTAACGAGCCCTTATTTTCATCAAAATAATTGCTGACGCGCTTAAGCAGACCTTTTTTCTTCAACGGTTCGCGCGCCCAACGCGTATCCAATAAAATCACCTGTACCCGCTGCGGCGCTTCCCCGATGATAAAGCTTTTAGCAATACCGTGCTCTTGAAACATGCGTTCAGATGCCAACGGTTCACGCCAAAAGGTAAGAAAGTGATTGCGAACGGCATAACGCTGTGGATTGTCGGCACCGACGTGTCCATCGATACTGTAATCGTCCGCGCCCCACGTCGAGACAAAAGCGCTATTTCTGCGCAACAGGCGCGGGCCTCGGTAGCGATTAAAGACTTCATAAGCGGCAAGCAAGTCATCCATATCATCAGCGTCTGCTGAGACGCCATTACCGAGCAAAGCGAATACCTCAGGTTCGGCTAGGTTAAGGGCATCCCATACCGCCTGCCGCTCGCTTTGGTCGATACAACAACCCAACGCAATTCGCGTTGACTGCTGTGCCTGTACAGCCAGCGAGAGAGTCAAAATGACAATCGCACACCCGAGTCGTATCACTAGAAATCCTCTTTATTCGCGGCGCAACGGCGCGCCTCTTCTTTATCTATATCGCCCCGCGAAAGCAATTTCTTTAATGATTGATCGAGCGTTTGCATTCCCTTTTCTTGTCCCGTCTGTATCACAGAGTACATCTGTGCGACTTTATCCTCGCGAATCAAATTTTTAATCGCCGGGGTTGTCAGCATAATCTCATGCGCGGCCACGCGACCACCGCCCACGCGCTTTAACAAACTTTGCGAAATGACAGCCCGTAATGATTCAGAGAGCATCGAGCGCACCATGGGTTTATCGTCTCCGGGGAACACATCGATAATGCGATCAACCGTTTTGGGTGCAGACGTGGTGTGCAAGGTGCCGAGCACCAAATGTCCTGTTTCAGCCGCAGTCATCGCTAATCGAATGGTTTGGAGATCGCGCATCTCGCCGACCAGAATAACATCAGGATCTTCCCTTAGTGCCGAGCGCAAGGCTGCTTCAAAGCTGCGCGTATCACGATGAACCTCGCGCTGGCTGATTAAGCTTTGCTTGTTCTCATGCACAAATTCAATCGGGTCTTCAATGGTCAAAATATGTTGTGAGCGAGAACGATTAATATAATCGACCATCGCCGCCAATGTTGTTGACTTACCGGACCCTGTAGGCCCTGTAACCAAAACTAAACCCCGTGGGGCATCGACGATATCTTTAAATATTTCGGGTGCATCGAGCGCTTCGAGCGTCGTGACTTCGCTGGGAATAACGCGGAATGCAGCGGCAATGCCATGTCTTTGCGTAAAAACGTTAACACGAAAGCGCGCAACGGATTCGATCGCAAAAGAAAAATCGCACTCAAAGCGTTCTTTAAACTCCTCCTGTTGACTCTCAGACATTACGTCGAACAACATGGACTGGAGTTCCTCATGGGAATGAGGATCCATTTTCAGTGGTCGAATATCGCCATCTACTCGTATCATAGGCACACTGCCCGCAGAAAGATGCAAATCTGAAGCCGATTGCTTCATACTAAAGGAAAGCAGTTCGCTTACATTCATTGTTGAATTCTCTATTTGATAAACAAGGAATAATGGTGACCAAGGTAGCAGAAAATATTGTCAAAAGTCTTGAGCAAATTCGCCAAGATATTGATGCGATAGCAGAGCACAGTGACTTCAATGAATCGGTTCGACTCCTTGCAGTGAGTAAAAAGCATCCTGCAGACGCCATTCGAACGGCTTACGACGCCGGGCAACGCGAGTTCGCCGAAAACTATGTACAAGAAGGCGTGGATAAAATTCAACAGCTTAAAGCGCTGGATGTGACGTGGCATTTTATTGGCCCGCTTCAATCGAATAAAACCAAACTCGTCGCTGAGCACTTTGACTGGGTACAAAGCATTGAACGTGAAAAGATTGCTCGCCGGTTAAATGAACAACGCCCAGACGCGTTACCGCCACTCAACGTACTCTTGCAGGTGAACATCGACAATGATCCGAATAAATCGGGCGTACAAAAAAAAGATGTGTACGCACTCGCAGAGTTCGTAAGTCAGTGCTCGCACTTGAAACTGCGAGGCATCATGACCATCTTAGAAGCAGATACCGATGAAAACCAACAACTAAATAGCTTCGCGGCCATGCGCTCGCTGTACGAAAAATTACAGCAAATGCACCCGTCCGTTGACACGCTCTCTATGGGAATGAGCGGCGACATGCGACAAGCAATACACGCAGGTGCTAACATGGTACGTATTGGAAGTGCAATTTTTGGACAACGGGAGTGATAATGAACGATATTCGTAAGATCGCATTTATTGGCGCAGGAAACATGACACAAAGCATTGTTGGTGGCATGTGCAAAAGTGGCTATCCAGCTGACCATATTTTTGTCAGCAACCCGAGCCCTGAGAAACTTGAAAAGATGAAGTCCAACTTAGGCGTCAATACTAGCCAAGATAATATTGAGGTTATTGAGCAAGCCGATGTCATCGTGCTCTCGGTCAAACCTCAGTTAATGGAGCAAGTTTGCGCAGATATTAAGAGCAAAATCAGTAATCTTGCAGATAAGCTGATTATCACCATCGCTGCCGGTATTCGTATGCCCAAATACCGCACCTATTTAGGCGATGACATTACTATCATCCGTGTAATGCCAAATACGCCATCATTGGTTGGCCAAGGCATGTCAGGCTTAGTAACTGATAGTGCTAATGATAAAGATAAAGCCTATGTGACAGACGTATTCGATGGTGTGGGCGATACTTTATGGGTCGCCGATGAAGACCAACTGGATATCCTAGGTGCCGTTGCAGGCAGTGGTCCAGCGTACTTTTTTGAATTTATGGATAGCCTCGCCAAAGGCGCAATGGAACTCGGCTTTGATCCAGAAAAAGCGCGCGCTATGGTTCAGCAAACCTGTTTAGGTGCTGCACAAATGGCAAAGGAAAGTGACTTAACATTAGAAGATTTACGCAAGCAAGTAACCAGTAAAGGCGGTTCAACCGCGAAAGGCGTAGAGGTTTATCAACAACGTGACCTGCATAATATTTCGGCAGATGCTGTGAAAGCCGCTGTGAAACGTAATCAGGAAATGGCGGATCTGTTTTAGGAGCGACCATGAATAACGCAATGCAGTTTCTGGTAACCACCTTAATCGAACTTTATTCGATCGTGGTTATTTTACGACTCTGGATGCAAGCCGTTCGAGCGGATTACTATAATCCGCTCAGTCAGTTTGTTGTCAAAGCAACCGAGCCTGTGGTGGGTCCTTTGCGCAAGGTTATCCCATCGCGGGGAAGAATTGATCTAGCCTGTTTAATACTCGCTATTGCGCTAGGCATGCTCAAAATAGGTGCGTTGGTTTGGTTAAATGACATCCCGGTGAACCCCTTGGTGATTGTTGTACAGGGCTTACTGTCGACCGTCAGTGCCTTTTTAACCACACTGTTCTGGATTCTCATCATCCGAGCACTGCTGAGCTGGTTCTCTCAAGGCTATAACCCAATGGAAGCGATGCTGTATCAATTGACGGAACCGTTCCTCGCGCCCGTGCGTCGCATCATACCGCCTCTGGGTGGCCTCGACCTTTCGGTTTTAATTGTCATTATTGTGATTCAGTTCTTGCGCATCTTAATCGGCGTATAGGAGCAAACAATGCAACAATTGAGTCGTTATTTAACCTTTACATTGCTATTGGCAGCGAGCACCTTTACCGGTGCTTCGCTAGCTGAGCAAAAGCAACAGCTCGGCGAGTGGGATGTCCACTACAACGCATTTAATTCTACATTTCTGACGCCAGAGATCGCTTCGACCTATGACATCCAGCGCAGCGAAAAGACAGGATTGGTCAATATTGCAGTATTAAATCGTGCCAACCAACAAGCCGTTGCAGCCAATGTAAAGGGCCATGTGATAAATCCTCGGGGCGGCGTACAGACACTAGAGTTCCAAAAGATTGACGAAGGCACTAGCGTTTACTATATCGCCGATTTTTTATTTGGTGATGAAGAATTGATGCGCTTTAAAGTTGATATCCGCGATGCAGCCGGCCATAGCCACCGCCTTGAATTTGAGCAAAAAATGTATCAAGAGTGAGCGCCTGCTCACTCTTTTGCTTTAACACCAACCGCTTCAATATCACCTGTTTTATTTAAGCTACGCACTGTCACTGTCAACGCGCCAATAACCAAGCTATCACCGATAACTACACGGCGATGGAACTTTTCCTTAAAGTGATCATTCAGGGTCATGCTGAGGATAGACTCATCCACATCGCCTGCCGGGTATACACTCGCCAACTCGGCTATGGTCAAATCGCCACGTAAGGTAAAGTCACCGAAGAAGCCTTTATCACTCATTTGTACACCTTTACCACCTGACGCCAAAATACGACTGACCTCATCAATATCTTTAACGGTTGCAGTCACCAACAGCACATCTCCCTCGCGTACGATAGGTTGTGTTTCTGGCTGTAGCCAATCACCATCACGGATAACACCGACAAACGTAGCAGGTGCAGTTAACTTCAACTCTTTCCACGCGTGATCACAGGCGGGTGAATCTTTATCGATAGGATAAGACCAAACCTCTAATGCCTCGCGACTCGACACTGACGCCAGCGGCATCCGTTGCGCCGGTTCCGGGCGTTTGGGTACCTCTAACTGTAACCAACGCGCCACAGGTGCGATGGTCCACCCTTGAATAATTAGCGAGATGAGCACCACGACAAAGGCCACATCAAAATAGAGTTCTTGTTGTTCAACCCCACTTAGCCAAGGGAACAAAGCTAAGATAATAGGCACCGCCCCACGGAGCCCAACCCAGCTGATAAACACTTGCTCACGCCAAGGGAAGCTGAACGGCAATAGACTGACCAATACTGCTATCGGACGCGCTACGAATATCAGGGTAAAGGCAACACCCACTGCGACGGGTAAATATTGCACGACATGAGACGGTGTCACTAATAAACCGAGTATTAAAAACATACTGATTTGACTTAACCACGCCAACCCGTCTTGTACATGTAAAATATGAACCAGTTGTGGCAGCCTTGAATTACCGATAACAAAGCCCATTAGATAAACGGCTAAAAATCCGCTGGCGCCTACGAACGCGGTCAGTGCGTATATCATCACTGCACTGGCAATCGCCAATAAGGGTAGAAATGAGAAACTAAGCGGTAATTTCCTGGCTGCGATAATGAATGCACGGCCCGCTAACCATCCCATCGCCAAGCCACCTACAAGCTGCCAGGCAACATTACCTAGCATATGATACCACGCTGAAAATTCGCCAGAAGCGGCGGCGCTGGTCATGGTCAGCGTGAGAATAACCGCCATCGGGTCGTTGCTACCTGACTCTATCTCAAGTGTCGCACCGACCCGCTCTTTAATCTGTAAACCCTGCGACTGAAAGATTCCAAATACAGCGGCCGCGTCGGTAGAGCTTAAAATGGCGCCTATCAATAAGGCAGCCGTCCAAGGCAGATCGAATAAATATACTGCTGTCGTTGCAACCAACGTGCAGGTTAAGGCCACCCCGATAGTTGCCAAACTGATAGCGGGCCACAGTGCAACCCTAAAGCGCTCAGGATTGGTGCGCATGCCGCCATCAAATAGAATAATCACCAGCGCTATCGAGCCAATGAAAAACGCAATATTGGGACTATCAAAACTTAATCCTAGGACACCGTCCGTGCCCGCGAGCATACCCACGATAAGAAACACGAGTAGAATCGGTGCACCCAAGCGATTAGAAATAATTCCTGCAAGGATACTCACCACCAACAAAAAACCACACACTAGAATCAGTGTATTTGCAGCATCCAAGTGCATTCTCCTTTTATTCTTTTATTTTATTCGTGCCGTTTATTATGAATCATTGATTTTAAAAGACACGCTCAAACGGTATCATGATGTCACCCATTTGACTTGAGATTTTTCTATGACAACAAGCGATTTTACTCTGGTGCTCGCAACTGGAAACCAAGGAAAAGTAAGCGAGTTGCAAACGATGTTGGCGAGCCAACCTGCGACTCAATCTTGGCGAGTCCGCCCACAGAGTGAATGGGACGTGCCCGAAGCAGAAGAAACTGGCACAACGTTTGTCGAAAACGCCATCATTAAAGCGCGCAATGCCTGTCTACATACGGGCTTACCCGCTATAGCGGATGACTCAGGCCTGGAAATTCCTGCGCTCGATGGTGCCCCTGGCGTTTACTCGGCGCGTTATGCGGGCGAAAATGCGACGGATCAAGATAACATCGATCGTGTACTTGCCGATATGTCAGACATAGAGCAACGCCAAGCCCGCTTTCATTGTGTACTGGTTTATATGCGCCACGCCGCTGATCCAACGCCATTAATCTGCCACGGACAATGGCAAGGCGAGCTATTAACGCAGCCGCAAGGCGACCACGGTTTCGGGTACGATCCAATTTTTTATGTCGCTGATCAACGGTGCTCAGCAGCCCAACTCGATAAAGCGGCTAAACAGCAATTGAGTCACCGTGGCAAAGCGCTCTCACAATTACTGCAGCACATGGCAGAACAGGCTTAATATGTCACTTACACTCCCACCGTTGTCACTCTATATCCATATTCCATGGTGTGTCGAGAAGTGCCCCTACTGCGACTTTAACTCGCACAAGATCCAAGGCAGCATTCCTGAACAAGCTTATATAGGTCGTTTGCTAGATGACCTGTCAGCCGATCTCGACGGTGTGCAAGGTCGCGCTATCCAATCCATTTTTATTGGCGGCGGTACCCCGAGCGTGATTACTGCGGAGGGTATCCAACGGTTACTCGATGGTGTGCGTAAACGCCTAGCTCTTGCCGATGATTGTGAGGTCACGTTGGAAGCCAATCCAGGTACTTTCGAGGTCGAGCGTTTTGCGGGTTTCATCGACGCGGGTGTCAACAGACTCTCTATCGGTATTCAAAGCCTCAATGCAGAACACTTACGTACACTCGGTCGTATCCATGATCCACAGCAAGCGCGCATAGCTGCTGAGCATGCCGGGCAGCTATCACTGAAGAGCTTTAATTTGGATTTGATGCATGGTCTGCCCGATCAATCTGCGGAAGACGCAATGAGCGATCTCGAGGGCGTTATTGCACTTAACCCACCTCATATTTCATGGTATCAGCTGACCATCGAACCCAACACTATGTTTGCCAGCCGACCGCCTAAACTACCCGATGATGATACGCTGTGGGCCATCTATCAACGCGGCCACGAGAGATTACTGAAAGCCGGTTATCAACAATACGAAGTCAGTGCTTACTGTAAACCCGAGCACCAAAGTCTACACAACACTAACTATTGGGAGTTTGGTGATTATTTAGGTATCGGTTGCGGAGCACACAGTAAAATAACCTCGCCAGAGCAAAATAAAATAGTGCGTTGCGAAAAGGTGAAACACCCTCAGGGCTATCTCGATTTAACGCGTCCATTACGTTATCGGGAGTGGGACGTTGAACCCGAAGAGCGAAGCTTCGAGTTCTTCATGAATCAATTTCGTCTATTTCAGCCTGTATCTAAACAGCAATTTACTGATTTTACCGGATTATCTATCGAACACGGTGAGCTTGCACTAGCAGAAGCCAAAAGAAAAGGTTGGGTCGAATCAGACGGTGACCATTGGCAGCTAAGTCAGCTCGGTCACCGATTTCTGAACGACGTTTTAACTACGTTGCTTTCTGAAACTTAAGATCCCAGACACCGTGGCCTTTTGTTTCACCACGTTGTTCAAACTTGGTTTTAGGGCGCTCTTCTGGGCGCGGAATAAAGTCACCCGCGGTCGATAAATTGCTCAAACGTGGCTCGCCGGACAACACCTCAAGCATATGTTCGGCGTAGTTTTCCCAGTCGGTGGCTAAGTGAATCACACCGTTGGGTTTAAGCTTTTTACACAGGTGAGCAACAAACTCCGGTTGAATTAGTCGGCGTTTATGGTGACGCTTCTTATGCCACGGGTCAGGAAAGAAAATTTGCACCTGCTGTAAGCTCCCGTCAGCAATACACTGCTCAAGTACTTCAACTGCATCGTCATTGAATAGGCGTAAATTAGTAACACCGGCATCCTCGGCAGCCATCAAGCAGGCACCAACGCCCGGTTCATGCACTTCGATACCGATGAAGTTTTGCTCGGGTGCATTCTTTGCCATCTCAACCAAAGAGTGCCCCATACCAAAGCCTATTTCTAAAGTGACTGGGTTGCTGTTATTGAATACTGTTTCAAAGTTGAGCAGACCTTGCTCTAGCGCAAGACCGAGTTGCGGCCATTGACGTTCAATTGCCGCCGCTTGGCCTTTAGTTAATCGCCCTTCACGCTTCACAAAACTGCGAATTCGACGTACGTATTTTCCAGCCGCTGCGGCCTCTTCAGCGCTTTTAAACTGACTCATCTATTTACACTCAACTGTTGCTGTCACCATAATAAAAAAGCAGGCTCATTTTCATGAGCCTGCTCTCTATTATCACCCAATTAAGGTTATTAACGCAATTTAGTTCTTTTCAACAGGTACGCGAGTAACAACCTTCAATTCTGCTTCAATGCGACGGTTCTCTTGACGATCTGCGGCGCTGTTTTCTTTAACTTTAGGCTGGCTCTCACCATGACCGACTGACTTAACGCGGCTAGCAGAAATACCGTAACTGTTCACTAACACATCAGCGACTGACTTCGCACGACGCTCTGACAACCATTGGTTGTATTTCGCTTCGCCTGTCGTGTCAGTATGACCATGGATAGTGATATCAAGCTGTGGATGCTTCTTCATGAACTCCGCCATTTCAGCGATCGGTTCCATCGCATCTTTACGCACTTTAGATGAGTTTAAGTCAAACTCGACTAAAAGCTCCTCGCGGATGGTCTCATTTTTGTACATAACACAGCCATTTGCATCAACCGAATAGGTTGCCGGTGTATTTGCACATTGGTCACGACTGTCAACAACGCCATCACCATCGCTGTCGACTGGCTGCTGAGGCTCTGGCTGTGGTGCCGGTTCAGATGGCTGCGCTGGCATTGGACGTGGTTTTGCTTCCGTCACAGCATCACGACCACCAAAGAACCACTGTAGACCAAAGTTTGCAAAACCTTCAGTGTAGTCTTCATCAAAGCCTTGCTGAACACCACCCTCTACACGCCACGCTAGATGGTCGTTAATGAACGATCGATGGCCTACAGTTAAGCGCGCAGCTTTATCGGCAATACCACCAATGTCAGTGCTAACTACGCCTAGACCACCATAAATAAGATCATTGAAGTGGTAGAGGATATCCGAACCGTAGCTTTCGCCATAAGCGGTTCCGGTCGGAACTAAGTCTGACTCCATGTAGTCATAATAGACACGTGCTTCCCACGCTTTGGTCAGCATCACACCCACTTCAAGACCTGTCGCAAGTGTGTCAAAGCCACTGTCTACAGGTACCAGCATATTGTTGTCGATTGCTACGCGCTCTGAATCAGGAGCAAAAGCGCCGAAGCGAGCACCTACATAAATATCGTTCTGTTCAACTTGCGTTTGTTGCGCCATCGCCGTTCCTGTGACGCCGGCACCAACTAAAGCTAAAACTATTGCGTTTAATTTATTCATTGCAATCTCCTTCTTCATGCAATTAAGAGTCTCGTACTTCATTTACTAATCTAGTACGACAAATAACATATGCAGATCATAATGTTCGTTCATAATAATGAGAATTATAGAGCTATTTTTTTATTTGTCAGATAGGTTTGCGGTTTATTTACACAGCTTTTGACAATAGACTGAATACTATGAAAATAAGTTGATGCTAATCAGAGGCCTTAATGAAAGAGCAGTTTTCAGACCTTGTACTCCGTTGGTTTGATAAGTTTGGGCGCAAAACACTTCCTTGGCAAATTGATAAGACCCCCTATAAAGTGTGGCTATCAGAAATTATGTTGCAACAAACCCAAGTAAATACGGTAATTCCCTATTTTAATAGATTCTTAGAACGCTTTCCATCACTATCCGATTTGGCTAGAGCGGATCAAGATACCGTGCTCAGTTTATGGACTGGATTAGGATATTATGCTCGTGCTCGTAATCTTTATAAAGCAGCGCAAGTGGCAGTTGAGCAGTATAACGGTGAATTGCCTGATTCGCAGACTGAACTTGAATCATTACCCGGTATCGGTCGCTCCACCGCAGGCGCTATTTTATCACTTGGTTTTGGCAAGCCCGCAGCGATTCTCGACGGCAATGTAAAACGTGTACTTGCTCGATATTTCGGTGAAACAGAATGGCCCGGCAAAACAGCCGTACAACGCTCTCTATGGCAGCAATCCGAAGCACTTACACCGACTATTCGACATGATGACTATAACCAGGCGATGATGGACTTGGGCGCGCTCGTATGCACGCGCAGCAAGCCTAATTGTGAGGCATGCCCTTTGACGGGTAACTGTATTGCGTTTAAAACCAATACGGTTGCCACAATTCCGGCCCCCAAGCCCAAAAAGGCTAACCCGACTCGTAGCGTTTACCTGCTCATTCAACGGGATACGAAAAGTCGGTCAGTTATGTTAGAGCAACGTCCATCGACGGGTATCTGGGGCGGACTTTGGAGTTTTCCAGAGTATGAAAATAAAGCAGCTTTATTAAACGCGGCCCCCACTCAACCCGAGCAGTTGGTCGAATTATCACCATTCAAGCACGTTTTTAGTCACTTCACCCTGCATTGTTATCCGATCGTAGTTGACAGTCGCGCTACAGATGCCATTAATGAAAGGCAACAACGTTGGGTGCCACTTCACGAGGATCAAGAACTCGGGTATTCCGCCGTAACAGTAAAACTTTTTAAAAAGCTAAGGATGTTAAAATGAGCAGAACCGTCTATTGCGAATTTCTACAAAAAGAAGCTGAGGGACTCGACTTTCAGCTTTACCCCGGTGAGCTCGGTGAGCGTATATTTAATCATATCTCCAAAGAAGCTTGGGCGGAGTGGCAGAAAAAGCAAACCATGCTAATTAACGAAAATCGTTTAAATATGATGGCCGAAGACGATCGAAAATTCCTCGAAGAACGTATGAAAGAATTCCTATTCGAAAGAAAGGATGTCACGGTTGAGGGTTACACTCCGCCAAGTGATTAATTGATGCACAAATTCACTAACACAGTGATTTATTTTTGACTAATATATTGACAATAGCTTTGGCTTATGAAGCTTTAAAGCTCTGTGAGTAGAGAAAAAAAAGCCAATCTGTTAGACTACTAACGAATTCATGAAAAGGGAGTCTATATGAAAGCGCCATCCTGGCGAAGAGCCGTCCTAAAGGTAGGCAGTGCGCTCATTGCGCCAGATGAAACCGGAGTGAGTACCAAGTACCTACTGCCAATCGCTCGTTTCATCAACGAGTGCAGAGAACGCGGCCAAGAGGTCGTACTCGTTTCTTCAGGCAGTGTTGCCGCTGGAAGAAAGCATATTCCATTTGAGCATCAAAAGTTACCCGTCACCGTTCGTAAAGCCATGTCAGCTGTAGGACAGAACGAGATGATGGCGTATTGGTCGCGCTTTTTTGACTTTCCATGCGCCCAACTATTGATGACGCACAGTGATTTGCGTGACCGTGCACGTTACGTAAGTATCAAGAACACACTGAATAGATTGTTAGAACACGACATTTTACCTGTTGTGAATGAGAACGATGCACTTGCCACTGACGAAATGAAAGTGGGCGACAACGATAACTTAGCGGCGATGGTCGCAACGCTCGTTGACGCAGATGCATTATTTATTTGCTCAGACATCGATGGGCTTTATGACGCCGATCCGAATGTTAACCCAGACGCCAAGAAAATTCCTGTGGTTGAGCAAATCGATGAAAGTATTTTCTCGCTAGCAGGCGGCTCTGTCAGTGCGGTTGGCACGGGTGGCATGAGAACGAAAGTCGAGGCTGCAGAAAAAGCAACTTCGCACGGTATCGATACGTATATTGTCAACGGCCGCAAAGGCGAGACTTTTGAATCGCTGTTACAAGGCGAGATTCCTGGCACTTTATTTAGACGTCAATCAGACCCAATTAGCAACAAGAAGCACTGGTTGCGTCACACGCTTGTCGCGCAAGGCGAGATTTTAATCGATGAGGGTGCAGAAAAAGCTTTATTAGAGAACGGTGCGTCACTATTAAGTTCCGGTATTGTCGATGTTCAAGGCGACTTTGACCGAGGCGACGCGGTACTTGTCCGCAGCGCAAATGATACAGACGCAATCGCTAAGGGTATTTGCCAATACAGTTCTCACGAACTGTTACACATCAAAGGTCAGCAGACGGAAGATATTGCTGAACAATTTGGTTACAGCCCAATTACAGAAGTGATTCACCGTGACGATTTGATGATTTTGGAGGACTCATGAGTCAAGATTTAGCACAACAGATTGCCAAACGTGCGGCCGATGCGGCACACGCGGTGGCAACACTGTCAGAAAAAGAGAAAAACGCCGTACTACAGAAGATGGCCGATGCGATTCGTGCACATAAAGATGAAATTCTTAAAGTGAACGAAACCGATATGAAAACAGGCAAAGAAAAAGGCCTGAGCGATGCCATGATGGATCGTCTTCATTTGACTGAAGAACGTGTTGAAGGCATGGCAACTGCTATCGAAGAGATTATCGACTTAAAAGACCCCGTAGGTGATAGCTACCTCTTGGAAGAGCGCCCTAACGGGTTGAAAATCGAAAAAATGCGTATTCCGCTGGGTGTCATTTGCATGATTTATGAAGCACGTCCTAACGTCACAGCAGATGCGGGCGCACTGTGCTTTAAATCAGGTAACGCGGTTATCTTACGTTGTGGTCGCGAAGCAATCGAAAGTAGTAAGGCGATTGCAGACGCTCTTCACGAGGCGTTAGAACAAAGTGGCTTACCAAAAGATGTAATTACTGTTGTACCAACGCCCGATCGCGAAGTCATGACCGAGCTATTACAGCAGAAAGATTACATCGACTTAGTTATCCCTCGCGGTGGCGAAGGCTTGATCCACTTCGTAAGCGATACCAGTAAGATCCCAGTGATTCAACACTACAAAGGCGTGTGCCATCTTTATGTTGATAAAGATGCCGACCTCGATAAGGCGCTCGCTATCTTGCTTAATGGTAAGACCCAGCGCACGGGTGTATGTAATGCGTTGGAAGGTTTGTTAGTACATCAAGATATCGCTGATAAATTCTTACCGATGGCAGCCAAGGCTTTAGCCGAAAAGGACGTGACTATTCACGCTTGCAACAAGTCTGTAGGTTATTTTGACGGTGCCGACGAAATCTCAGTCGATGATTTCGGCCAAGAATACCTTGCGCTTGAGATTGCTATACGTACCGTTGATGACTTTGATGGTGCACTTGAGCACATCAAACGTTTTGGCAGCGGACACACCGAAGTCATCGTCACTGAAAACGATCAGACAGCTAAGCGTTTTATTCGCGAAGTGGATTCTGCCGTCACTATGGCAAATGCATCTTCACGCTTCTCTGACGGTGGTCAGCTTGGCTTAGGCGCTGAGATTGGTATCTCAACCAGTAAGTTGCACGCATACGGCCCAATGGGCTTACAAGCGCTTACAACCGAGAAGTTCGTAGTGACAGGTAACGGACAGATTCGCGACTAATCATTTTAGGTTGCGACAGCACAAAAAAGGCCTGCCAAGTTAACTTGGCAGGCCTTTTTATTAGACGTTTAGAGTAAGTGCTAACCTTTTTCGTAACCCGTCAGTAACTCGGGCCAGTCACGACTCTCTTTCCAATAAAAGGTATCGTACTTTGACTTTTCCTTTTTCAATGAGCGCAATAGCCTGTCTAAATTTTCTTTTTTCCACTCACCTGGTTCTCTGAACCCACACTTATCAAAATCAACGATCCACGGCTTATCATTATCATCGAGCATGATATTGTGGCAGTTCAAGTCTGAGTGAAACACATTCTTATCGTGTAACTGCCGTATCGCAGCGCCCAACGATTGCCATTGTTCTACATTCAATTGACGTTCACGAAGCAAACGGTAAACATCCACGGCACCGGGAATCACCTCAACTAAAATATCTGCGGTGTAGCTCATAACACCCACTTTGCGCATACGAGCAGCAATAGGCCGAGGTACAGGTAAATTTTGATTGCGTAGCTTTACCAACAAATCAAACTCTGCGATAGCACGGCTTCGCTCTACCGGCTCTCGCATAAACTTATCTTTATTGACCTTACCTACAAGCCCACCACGATAATAGTGCCGCAACACCATGCCGTGGTCACCCTGCTGGATGAACCATACCGTTGCTCGACCCGTTGCATTACCTGCTATCGCTTTTTTCTGCTGCCAATATTTGGCAGAAAAAAAGTTATCCTCAAATTCTGGCAACACGTCCTTATCAAACTTAATCACATCACGTTTTGTCGTAAATGTCGCTATCATTTGCTGTCCTATATCGCTAAATCTTTGCGCATGCTCAAGCATACGTCGACTGGCGCCCTGATGCGTGCTAAGCACGTTTTCAGCGGCACTTACGCTCGCTTTTCTTACTGAATCATTATCAAATAAATATTGCAGAGGTGTGGCAAGATCAAAATCCTTAGCCCAATGCACGGCCCGCTGCTTGTCTAACAACCGATACACCTCGGCAAAATTAAATATGTGCTTTCCACTGATAACAGCTGAGCTTGCCGCTACGGCCTCGAGCGGATTATGTCCGCCTCGCTGAATTAAACTTCCACCCACGAAAGTCACCTGAGCAACACTGCACCATTTCAACATCTCGCCAATTGAGTCGGCTAACAACACATTACAGCGAGTTGAGATACCTTGATCACTCAACTCACTGCGGCGCATCCAATCGAGTTCAGAACTCTGGAGCTGCGCTGCAACTTCGTCAAACCGCTCAGGATGACGTGGTGCCCAAATCAGCAGCATCGCTGGATACGTTGCTAACAGTTTTTGATGAGCGCTCAGTACAGCTTGTTCCTCGCCTGGATGGGTACTTGCAGCAAGCCAGACTAATCGATTTCCGCGCAATTTCAGCAGTTGCTCTGCAGCAGCTTCTTCTGATGTGGGCACGGACACATCATATTTCAAGTTACCATCAATATAGAGTCGCTTATCTCTTACCCCCAAACATAACATGCGCTTACTCGTTGCACGTGATTGGGCACCAACGTAGGCTAGGCTTCGCCAAGATTCACGCATCAGTTTCCCAACCCGAGCGTAACCACGCGCTGAGCGTTTCGATAGACGTGCATTTAGGAGGCTCACTGGAATATGACGTTGGCCGGCGTGATACAACAAATTAGGCCAAAGCTCAGTTTCCATCACCCAAATCGCGCGCGGTCTGAGCTTCGACAGAAAGCTCCGCACTGCACAAGGATGATCGATGGGCAAGTAACACACAGTCACCCTATCACCAAAACTTTGCTCAATAAGACGACGCGCGGTAGGCGTCATGCAGCTAATTGTAATGGGGCTATTAGGAAACTGTTCAATGGCTTGTTGGATCAATTGGCGCGCAGCTATCGTCTCACCGACCGATACGGTATGAATAAGTAGCCCATTTTGCTGAGCATCAGTCACCGCGAGCTTACCGAGTCGTTCAGCAAGGTGCGCTCGATAACCGTTATCTTTTCGGCCTCTATAATAGAACCAAGCAAGCGCCAACGGTGCAACGCCTGTCATTACACCGCTGTAGAGCCAACGTAACATGCTTATTGCCAGTATTCAGCTATCCAACGAGTCGGCAGAACTTTGCGATACCACTTTCCACTTCGTCCTGCCAACGCATCATCAGGGTGTGGTTTACCGTGGAAAATAATAACACGCGCATCATCGGGGATCCGCGGCTGTTGGAAAAAGCTCAACGGGAATGGTCGAATACAATGACGTTTAAAGCTTCGACACCACTTCTCTGGCCAGTACTTCAGACGATTTTGGCGGTCGACAAATTGTGTAATGTATTCTTGTTCATTACGTACAGGCTCCGTCGCTTTCTCTGGATCGGCTTTTAAATAATCCAGCGCATCCTCATGAGCGCCCGCTTCAAAACGGAATACCGAGGTATTACCGGTAGCATCTGACTTGTCCCACTCTTTAATAACCATGAAGTCACCTTCCGGTTTAAAAAAGTCATCGAGCGAACCAACAATGACGATGTCCAAATCAAGAAACAGCGTGGGTCCGGTTAAATCAGAAAGTGGATTCGCAAAACACGTTAACTTCAACCACCCATGTGCTTTCGCCCATGCTTTCTTCTCGTCGAAATCTTCAAACCCAATTTTTGGAATCGGCTTAACTTCGACCTCATCACGAATACCTTCTGCTTCGTCTGTAAAGCATACAAATCGATAGGGTAGGCTCAGGTTCCGGCTGACCATCGAGTACAATGTATTGACGTAGTCGTTCCCGTATTTGTCACCCCATTTGATGCAGATTACATTAACTTTTTGTTGTGCGTCGCTCATAACGGCTCCCTAATCATCTAATCTGCCCATAATGCCACAAATTAAAGCAGTTCGGTATTAGATCCTATCCCAAGATTAGCACGTAACTGAAGGCAAAAGAGGAGTATTCAACTTATGACAAAGCATATCGCTCAGGCCGACTTGGCTAATATGGATAACCGCCGTCGTGTTAATTTCATCAACTCATTATCGGGTTATAAAAGCGCAAACTTAATTGGTACTAGTAGCCGTAAAAATGAAGACAACTTGGCCATCGTCAGCTCAGTGGTTCATTTAGGCGCTAACCCTCCCCTTATTGGCTTCATCATGCGCCCCGATTCAGTTGAGCGCCATACATTGGAAAATATTGAAGAAACAGGTGTTTATACAATTAATCATGTATCCCAATCGATAGTTAAAGCGGCACATCAAACGGCAGCGCGATACGATAGAAAAGTATCAGAGTTTGAAGCAACCGGCTTAACGCCTGACCGTTGTAATGGTTTTCACGCTCCCTTCGTTAAAGAAAGCCCGCTCTCAATGGGTGTAAAGCTCGTCGAAATTACCAATATTACGCACAATGGTACCGACTTTGTCATTGGCGAAATTCAATGGATTCAAACTGACGAGGAGGCGATCCAAGAAGATGGCTTTATTGATCTGAGCACATTAGAGACCGTCGCGGTATCAGGCCTTGATAGCTATCACAGTGCCTCTAGACTATTTCGACTCAGTTATGCTAAACCCGATAAGGCCCTAGAAGAGATCCCTCTCAAGGGGGCCGATACGTACGATGAGTGACATTAGGGAAGTTCGCTTAATATTGGGCGACCAGCTTAACGCGAAGCACACTTGGTTGCGCACGCAGCATGATAACGTGCTGTACGTGATGATGGAGATGCGCCAAGAGACTGATTACGTCAAACACCATATACAAAAGATCGTTGCTTTTTTTGCCGCGATGCGTAATTTTGCCAGCGCCATTGAGCAAGCAGGTCATCGAGTTCATTACATGAAACTGGATGATGCAAACAACACCCAGTCACTTACTCAGAACTTAGCGGCCATATTAGCCCAGCACCCCAAAGCGAAGCTCAGCTGCATGCTGCCCGACGAATACCGGGTTGATCATCAACTCCGTAGCTGGGCTGGGAAAGAAGATATACACATTGACTGGGTCGACAGTGAGCACTTCCTTTCCCAACGAACCGTTTTGGCTGAGTGGTTTCCCGATCGTGATAATTTTTTGATGGAGAGCTTTTACCGTCGCGTACGAAAGCAGTTCGATATCATGATGGACGGCGACAAACCCGAAGGTGGTCAGTGGAACTATGATCATGATAACCGTAACAAGCTACCAAAAAGTAGCTCTGTTATTGCGCCAAGCTGCCCAGCGAATGATGTCACAGGTATTCACCAAATGGTGACCCAACAGAATATTAATTACTTTGGAGAAATCGACCCTCAACACTTTATTTGGCCGACCACACGCAAGCAAGCTCGGGATATTTTATCATTCTTTTGCCAACATCAATTAGCTCACTTTGGCACCTACCAAGATGCGATAACGGATACTAAAGTGCACGCTCACGCATGGAGCTTGTACCATTCGCGTTTATCGTTTGCGATGAACAGCAAAATGTTACATCCAATGGAAGTCGTGAACGCAGTTCTCGCTCATTGGCGCGAAAATGAAGACACCATCAGTATCAATCAAGTTGAAGGGTTTATTCGACAAATTATTGGTTGGCGAGAATTTATCCGCGCCATTTACTGGCATCACATGCCTGAATATAAGAATCTTAATGCGCTCGGACATCAACGCGATCTGCCGAAGTTCTTTTGGGATGGTGAGACACATATGCGTTGTCTATCGCAAGCCATTAAACAGTCTTTAAAGTACGCTTACGCACACCACATTCAACGTCTTATGCTGACTGGAAATTTTGCACTATTAGCGGGCTGCGATCCCGACCAAGTCGATGAATGGTACCTCGGTATTTATATTGATGCATTGGAGTGGGTCGAGCTCCCTAATACGCGCGGTATGAGCCAGTATGCTGACAATGGTGTGTTAGCTACCAAACCCTATATCTCAAGCGCAAATTACATAAAGAAAATGAGTCACCATTGCTCGCAGTGTCGCTATAGTCCAGATAAAAAGACAGGTGAGGGGTCATGTCCGTTTAATTCGCTCTACTGGCAATTCTTGGCTCGACATGAATCTCATTTTAGTAATAATCAGCGTATGGCGATGATGTACTCCGTTTGGAATAAAAAGCCACAAGAAGAACAGAGAGCGCTTATTGAACAAGCAGAGTATTACCTAAACAACATAGATGAGTTATAGCATGAGTTATTTAAGCAAGGCATTATTCGGTCTTTTTACGTTAACGGTATTATCCACTCTGCCCGGCTGCAAATCTGACCCGACTCCGGTGGCGCCGACAGTAAAACAGTTCTCAGCGGAAAAATATTTGGGCAAATGGTATGAAATTATCCGTATGCCGCACAGCTTTGAAGAGAACCTGCAAGGCGTCACCGCAGAGTACCGACTCAATGCTGACGGCACTATCGAGGTGACTAATCGCGGTTATAATGTAGTGGATGACGAATGGCAGACCGCAATTGGCAAAGCCGAGCCGGTAGAAGGCATGACAGCGGCTTACAAAGTCACCTTCTTTTGGCCGTTTTACGGTGGCTATTATGTCAGTTGGCTATCACCCGACTACAAAATGGCGATTGTTACGAGCGATTCACACGACTACTTTTGGTTTTTGGCGCGCTCACCTAATGTCGATCAAAGCGATATTGATTTCGCATTAGCGAAGGCAAAACAGTGGGGATATGATATCGACCAGATGATTATCACACAATCTCTGGCCGACATCGGGGTAGCTAACGCCGATTAATTGAATCGACGTGCAGCAGGTTGACCTTTACGCGGGGCGCGGCGACGATTGTCGCTGTTGCCTTTGCTCGCACGAGGCGGCATTTTCTTGAGCGGGCTATCAGATAACTCAAGTGCCATCGGCTGTTGACGCACGCGAGTACGTTGCAACGCTTTCTTCAATTCAGCAGGCATCCCCTTGGGCAGCTGTACCAACGAATGCTGTGCGAACAGTTGGATCTGACCAATGAATTGGCTATCGATCTCAGCTTCATTGGCAATGGCACCCACGATATCGCCCGGACGCGCACCGTGGTCACGGCCGACCTGAATTTTATACGTATCAAACTCGCTATCCGGCACACGTTTAGTGTTGGCGCGTACACGCTTTTCACCACGCTGAGGACGTCCGTTATCACGATCAGCACGCTCTGCGCGTTCAGGACGCGGACGACGCTCCTCTTTTACGAATAACGGCTGCTGCTGGTTACGCTGAGCCAATAGGCTCAGCGCGATCTGTTCAGCGGTCATCGACCCGTCAGCTAACCAACTACTGAGAAGCTTCTGAATGTTGCTGTCAACATCCGACTCAAGTTGCTTCAATAGGCTTTGCTGCAATTGCTCTTGGCGGAAGCTACTCAGTTCTTCTGCTGAAGGTACGTCAAAGTATTCAATTGAACCGTTTGTCAGTTTTTCATAATGACGTAACAAGTGACGCTCTTTACCGCGATAGAACAAGATAGCCTCGCCGCTACGACCTGCACGGCCGGTACGACCGATACGGTGAACGTATGACTCGGTGTCACTCGGTAGATCGTAGTTAATGACGTGAGTAATTTCTGGTACATCAAGACCACGCGCAACAACATCGGTTGCCACGAGTACTTTAATATGACCGCTACGTAATTGAGTAACCGTTTGCTCACGTTGTGCTTGGTTCAAATCACCACTCAATGGCGCCGCACGGAATCCTTGACGCTGTAAAAGCTCTGCCACGTCCATAGTATCTTGACGCGTACGCACGAACACTAACGCGCGTTGGTATTCAGTCACTTCTAAAAGACGAGTCAACGCTGTCATTTTAGTCATGCCCATGACTTTCCACGCGCGCTGACGAATATTTGCCTTCGCCTGCTCTACTGGAGCAATACGGATGTTAACAGGGTCGGTTAAGTACGTTTTGGCTAACTTACGAATAGCGGTTGGCATCGTCGCCGAGAACAACGCACGTTGTGCGGTATCGGGCACCGACTGTAAAATAGTTTCGATGTCTTCAATAAAGCCCATGTTTAGCATTTCATCGGCTTCATCCAACACAGCAAAGCGCAGCCCGTCAAGCTTCAACACTTTCTTGTTGAGTAAGTCGATCAATCGACCTGGCGTACCAACAACCACAGAAGCACCACGTTTTAGCGCTTGAATTTGTGGGCCAAAGGCGCTGCCACCATAAACGGTTGCAACTTCCATACCCTTCATTTGCTTGGAGAAGCTTTCGATGGCATCAGCGACCTGAATCGCGAGCTCACGGGTAGGAGTGACAACGAGCATTTGTGTTTGACGTTGGCTGACATCAATAGCCGCTAAAGCAGGCAAAGAAAACGCGGCGGTTTTACCCGTACCAGTTTGCGCTTCACCCAGTACGTCATTACCTTCTAACAGGCTAGGAATGGCTTGTTGTTGGATAGGTGTAGGTTGTGTAAAACCTAACGCTTCAAGTTGATTTAAGACAACAGGAGGCAGAGCCATGTCTTGGAAAGACACAGCAGTAGTATCATTTTTCATAAAAATCTCAAAGTCATAAGGTGGTTATTAACCACGATGTGTGTTCGAGGGTTTCGCCCGGCCACCATTATGCTTTTGAGCATCTCTAGAAATTAGGCTTACCCTTACTCGGTCGCAGGTTCATGTGAACGGATAACTGCGAGGCGCGAATTGTACCTAGTTATTGGAAAATTACAACTCATTTGTATACGTTTTATGCATTTACGCATAGATGGTCATTTATTTTTCTAAAAAACTGAACCATTCCGTTGGTTTTTGCCTACATTGATATACTAACCCGAATAACAGGAGGCGTTATGTCATCTCACTCTATGTCGTCACTCACAAAACAGGATTGTTTCATTGAGGGGCATTGGGTACCGACCGAAAAGCGGTTCGCCGTTACAAACCCTGCCAATGGCGAGGTAATCACAGAAGTGGCCGACGCCGACGGCGATCTCACGAAGCGAGCGATTAACGCCGCTGAAGTAGCATTGGCTAAATGGCGTGCCACATCCACTCAAGAGCGCGCAGCATTGTTACGCAAGTGGTATCAAGCCATCATGGACAACAAGCAGGCTTTGGGCGAACTGATGAGCGCCGAGCAAGGCAAACCTGTTCCTGAAGCTGTTGGTGAGGTCGAGTACGGCGCCAGCTTTGTCGATTGGTTTGCCGGTGAAGCGGAGCGCATCAACGGCGATATTCTACCGATTACCGATAATAGCAAGCGTGTCATGGTGATCAAACAACCGGTAGGCGTATGCGCCGCCATCACGCCTTGGAACTTCCCTAACGCAATGATCACGCGCAAGGTAGCGCCAGCGTTGGCAGCCGGTTGCACCATCGTTGTTAAACCACCACAACTGACACCCTTATCAAGTCTCGCACTGGCTCAGCTCGCGAGCGAAGTCGGCATTCCTGACGGTGTCATTAATATTTTACCGACTACGGATTCAAAAACCGTGGGCGAAATTCTGGCAACATCAAAACAAGTTAGAAAACTATCTTTCACTGGTTCAACGGGTGTCGGCAAGATCTTAATGAAGCAATGTGCCGAGAACGTTAAAAAGATCTCGCTCGAACTCGGTGGCAATGCCCCCTTTATCGTGTTCGATGATGCCGATTTAGATGCAGCCGCCGAACAATTGATGGCATGCAAATTCCGCAACGGCGGTCAAACTTGTATTTCAGCGAACCGTGTGTTGGTGCAGGATAGCGTGAAAGAAGAGTTCATTAAGAAAGTGGTCTCTAAAGTTAAAGCGCTTAATGTGGGTCCAGGTGATAAAGAAGATGTCGATCTGGGACCATTGATTGACCAAGACGCTGTCGATAAGGTTCAACGTTTAGTCATCAGCGCTAAATCTGATGGCGCAGAGATAGAAGAAGGCGGATCAGTAATGACCGATATGGGCGACTTATTCTATGCCCCGACGGTTATTTCGGGTGTGACTCAGGACATGGAAATCACGCAAGAAGAAATTTTCGGTCCCGTCATCGCAATTTCGAGCTTTGAAACTGAGGAAGAAGCGATTCAACAGGCGAACAACACTCCGTTCGGTCTTGCTTCCTACTTTGCCGCTAAAGATACTGCACGCATATTCCGAGTCAGTGAAGGGCTTGAATATGGCATGGTTGGCGTTAATACGGGCGCTATCTCGCATGCCTACAACCCCTTCGGCGGAATTAAAGAATCGGGTATTGGACGTGAAGGGTCAAAATACGGTATAGATGAGTACTTGGAAATTAAGACCATCACCTTAGGCGGCCTTGAATGAGTACGACCCCAACAATAGCTGAGTTATTTGATTCGCTCAGTAATACCTACAAAACCGGGCTTTCACGCCCGGTTTTTTGGCGTAAACAACAGCTAGAAGGCATTAAAAACTTTCTAAATAAGGAGCAGTCTTCGATCGAGCGCGCCCTCACGCAGGACTTGGGTAAACATCCGAGCGAAAGTCGATTAACTGAGCTCAACTATTTATTAAGTCACATCGATTACACACTGAAGCATCTCAATAAATGGGTTAAGCCGACGCGTGTAAAAACACCGTTACTGGCTTGGCCTGGCTCAAGTCAGCTCTATCCTGAACCACTCGGTACCGTGCTTATTTTAGGGGCGTGGAATTATCCCCTGCAGCTACTTATCGCGCCCGCTATTGCCGCCATTGCGGCTGGAAACTGTGTGATACTGAAGCCATCAGAACATGCGCCAAACACCGCAGAGGTCATCGCCAATAAGTTGGGCGACTATATCGACAACCATGCGATTAAGGTTGTCACCGGTGATGTCTCGGTTGCTGACGAACTTACCCAACAACCTTTTGATCATATTTTCTACACCGGCGGTAGTAATGGCGCTAAAGCTGTTTTACGTAACGCAGCGCAACACCTGACACCGACAACACTGGAGCTCGGTGGTAAAAGTCCGGCAATTGTAAGTGAAGATTGCGATATTGAGGTCACCGCTCGACGCTTGGTCTGGGGCAAATATCTTAACGCCGGTCAAACCTGTATAGCGCCGGATTATGTACTGGTTCAGGACAGCATTCGCGATACGTTGATAAGCAAAATCAAAGAGCAAATCGAACTGTTTTACGGCAGTGACCCGCAACAGAGCGATGATTACGGTCGAATTATTAGTGCCAACCATTGGCAACGTCTCGTAAAGCTACTCGACGACACAGACATCATCAGTGGCGGAGACTATCAGCGTAAAGATAACTACATCGCACCCACACTTATCAACTTAGATGGACTGGACAGCGAGCACCCACTTCATCACGAAGAGATCTTTGGTCCGCTACTCCCAATCAAATCAGTGACATCCATACAAGCCGCCATTGATTACGTGATAGCAAAGCCGAAACCGTTAGCGTGCTATGCCTTTAGTAAAAATAATCGCACCCTAGAACAAGTTAAGCACCAAGTCAGTGCCGGAAGCTACTGCGCAAACGATACGTTGATGTTTATGCTTAACGAGGAGCTTCCGTTTGGAGGCGTTGGCCAAAGTGGCATGGGTCGTTATCACGGTAAATTTGGTTTTGACACGCTCAGTCATCAAAAGGCAGTCATGCAACGTTCCTTTAAGTTCGACGTAGCGCTGCGTTACCCACCTTACACCAAACTTAAAGACAAGCTGCTGGCGTGGCTCAAGTAATGATGCCATTGAATTTTCAATGGGTTGCCCCGATGTTGCTATGTATTGATACATATAAATAAAGGCTGACTCATGGCACAAAGCAATATTGTCGACATTACGCTACAAAATTTTCAGCAAGTTTTATTAGAAGGCTCCAAAGAGCGATTAGTGATCATCGATTTTTGGGCCGACTGGTGCGAGCCTTGCAAACAATTAATGCCGGTATTAGAGCGTATTGCGAGCCAATACCCCGACGACATTACCTTGGCAAAAATTAATTGTGACGAGCAACAAGAGCTTGCCATGCAGTTTGGCGTTCGTAGTTTGCCTACCGTGGCCTTCTTTAAGGACGGTCAGCCCGTTGACAGCTTCGCGGGGGTTAAATCTGAAACTGAAATCATGACAATGCTCGAACCCCATTTGCCAAGCCCAGCCGATAGTTTTATTCAAAATGCACAACAAGCGCTTGCCGAAGGCAACGCTGCAGAAGCTTACACTCAAGCCAAACAGGCTTTTGACATTGATAATAGCAACATGACCGCCATCAAATTATTGGCAGAGGCAGCGGTCGACCACGGTCGTTTAGCACAAGCTAAGGAGCTCGCGGCGACGATCCCAATGGTCGAGCAAGATAGTGACTATCAACGGATCATGAGCAAAATCGAACTCGCTGAAGATAGCGCCGACTCGCCAGAGATTAAAGCACTACAAGCGCAGGTCGAGGAAGAGCCAGATAATAGCGAATTAAAAATCAAACTCGCGCTGCAATTGCACCAGTCGCACCGAGATGAAGAAGCCATTTCATTGTTATTTGAAGTGATGCGAAAGGATCCCGCACGCACTGAAGCTAAAAAATATGCACTCGACGTTATCAATCAATTACCTGACGGTGATCCGCTTGCATCGAAGGCGCGTAGAACTCTTTACAGCATGATGTATTAATGGCTGTTCACTAGCAACGAGTTCGGCCGGTTCCCTCAACCGGCCGCTTTTTTATGATAAAGACACAGTATCAAAGCCTTATTCACTCAGGAAAATTGCAAGCGGATGCACTGCAAGAATCGGTGTGCGCTCGTCTTGATATTCTGCGCCAGCAACTTGTTCAATCGGCGCATCCACAATCGGTTTATATTTACGGTCCCGTCGGTCGCGGTAAATCGATGCTGATGGATTTGTTTTATCGCAGCCTAGCCGTACCAAGCAAAATCAGATTGCATTATCACCACTTCATGAAGCGCATTCACGATCAGCTCAATCAACACCAAGGCGAAGCGGACCCCCTACTAACTATCGCTGACGCATGGGCGCGAGAATATCGAGTGATATGTTTAGATGAGTTTATCGTCGAAGACATTGGTGATGCCATGCTGTTAGCTAATCTCTGGCAGGCGTTGTTTAGTCACGGTGTCACCCTCGTCACGACCTCAAATACGCCACCGTCAGAGCTGTATCGGGGCGGCCTTGCACGGCACCGCTTTGAACCCTTCATTCAGTTGCTCGAGCGCCAATGCCAAATCATTGACCTTGATTCAGGTATTGATTACCGCCGACTAAAGCAGGGTGAAGCGCCGTATTACTTTATTGAGCAGTCAGCACAAGACTTTCAGCAGCAAGTCGCCGCACGCTTTGGTCAGTTACCTGATAATAAGCCTGTGACCATCATGAACCGCGAGTTACCTTGTATATGTCGTTCAGAAAAGACGATTCTATTTGACTTCGCTCAGCTCTGCTCGGGTCCAAGAAGCCAGCGTGACTATATGGAACTCGCGGAAGACTATAAGCAGATCGCCGTTGATAAGGTTCCACGTTTTACTTTTAAGCCGAAAAGTTCGACTCAACAAGGTGTCGAGGACGGCTACCAACGCGAAGCGACTCATCAACACGAAAGTCACTTGGATAATGAGGCACGCCGTTTTATCGCGTTAGTCGATGAGTGCTACGACCGCGGTTGCTTACTCATACTTAATGCTGCCGATGAGCCCGATCGCCTGTATCAAGCCGAGTTACTTAAATTTCCGTTCCAGCGCTGTGTCTCACGAATTATAGAAATGCAGTCTTGGTAAGACTTAAAGCTTCTTAAATTTCCTTATTAAACCTGCGCTTTACACCTTTAATCGCAGAACAGGCAGGCGCACGCTTGCCGACTGCCCTGCCCCTTGCTAGGATTGCTTAAATTTTTAGCTCGCAAAAAAGAGCTCGACAATAACAATTAAAAAGAAGAAGGAAACTAATGAGCGAACAACGCGATCAATTCAGTTCTAAGATCGGGTTCATCCTGGCTGCTGCGGGTTCAGCGGTTGGTATTGGTAACCTGGTTGGATTCCCTGTCGCTGCAACTAAAAATGGTGGTGGAGCGTTTCTTTTAATCTACGCACTCTTTGTTGCATTTATATGTCTGCCTATTATGCTCGCCGAAATGGGGCTTGGTCGCAAAGCGCAGAAAAACCCTTTGGGCTCATACTTAACACTAGGCAGCGGTAAACCGTTTTGGAGCTTTTCAGGTTTTCTTGCTGTACTCACGCCTTTCATGATCGCCATCTTTTATATGGTTATCACTGTCTGGATCTTCGGATATCTTTATCACGCAGCCATTGGTGACCTCAATAAATTGGCCGATCCCAGTTACTTCGGACAATTTGTAAATGACTATAGTTTTGTTGGCTTCCTCGTTGCGGTCACGTTAATCGTCAACGTGATTCTCATGGGAGGCGTTCGCCAGGGTATTGAGAAAGCAGCTAAATTCCTGATGCCAGCATTATTTATTATGCTTATTCTGCTGGTTATCTTTGTACTCTCATTGGATAACGCCTCAATCGGTATCCAATTCTATTTAGTCCCAGATTTCAGTAAAATTGACGGTTCTGTCATCAGTGGCGCCTTGTCACAAGCCTTTTTCAGCTTGTCACTCGGTATGGGCATTCTCATCACTTATGGCTCTTATTTCAGCCGCAAGGACGATATTGTAACCTCCGGTAAGCTTGTCGCAATTACAGACACCGCGGTCGCTTTCACCGCAGGCCTTATGACCTTGCCGGCGATATTCGCAATTAACCCGAATACCGACCCTAACTCACTTAGCGATTCTTCGGTAAGCATGATCTTTTCATTCTTCCCACAAATTTTTATCGCTTTAGAAGCATCAATTGGATACGTTGGGGCAAGCATTGCAGCCACCATTTTCTTCTTGCTCGCTTTTGTCGCTGCCATTACCTCGTTGGTTTCTATTATCGAGGTACCGACGGCTGCCATCATTCAACAACGCGGCATATCGCGTAAAAAAGCGTTATCTATTATGTGTGTTGCGACCACAGTACTCACAATTATCGCAGCCACTTCATTTGGATTTATACCAGCATTTACCGAATTTGTTAGCTACGGCGGTGTAACCAAATCTGTCTTTGATGTCATTTACGATGTGTTTTATGACACCATTTTACCGCTTAACGGTTTGCTCATTTGCTTATTTGTTTGGTGGCACTGGCGGTATAGCAGCCTTGAAAAAGAGTTATCTGAGGGTAATAGCAATTACCCCAATACCTTCTTAGCTAAATACGTACGTGTGTCCATTACCACCTTTATTCCAGCTATCCTATTTGTGGTATTCATCAACACCGTATTAAGCAAATTCTTTGGTATCACGTGGTTCTAGAACATACTGACTTTAGACAGTTACGTATCGTTTCAGATGGGGCTCTTTTGAGCCCCTCTTTCGAAATATGCCCCAACAACCTTTCGCTTTATTTATCTGACTCTGATACAGCAGCCCATGCGGCCAGCAACCGTTATAGAGACTATCTTGGACACGAGTTCAACCAGGTCGTCATTGACTGTCGAAACCAACTGAATTTTGATGCCATAGCCGCTTTGTGTGGCACTTTAATCGCCGGTGGCGAGCTTGTGCTACTGACGCCACAACGACCTTCTCCCGCGTTAAATCGGCTCATCGATTGTTGGCAAATGCGTTCGCCCATTGAGACCACAAGCGGTGCTATACCACCTTCACTGCCTACGGCAGCCCAACAGGACCTTGTCCAACAGTTGCAGGACAAAGAATCCGTGCATATCGTTATTGCATCACGAGGCCGTGGTAAAAGCAGTTGTTTAGGGACAGCGCTTGCTCAAGCCGACAACGCAAGTCAATGTATTGTCACGGCGCCCAGAAAAGCTAATGCTCAAGTATTACTGAAGCACGCACCTCATGCTCACTTTGTTGCTTGGGACACACTGATCGAGCAACCTGGTTCAACAGAGCGACTCATTATCGATGAAGCGGCAGGTATTCCTTTATGGGCGATTCAAAAGTTGGTGCAAAAGTATCCCGCGTGGATGCTAGCGACGACTGTGGATGGTTATGAGGGGTGTGGCCGAGGCTTTGCTATTCACTTTGTTGAGTGGGCCGAACGGATATTTTCCAGAATCAAGGTACATACGTTACAAGAACCATTGCGTTGGTTAACGGGTGACCCCTTAGAGCATTGGCTACAGCAAGCATTACTGCTGAATGCGGCGCCTCTACAATTGACCCATTCAATAGATAGCGGCGTTTATCATGCGAGCCAGCTACCTGAGGATGCACTGCACCAAGCGTTTGAGTTACTACTCGAAGCCCACTACCAAAGTAGTCCAAATGATCTCAAACTATTACTCGATGAACCGCAGCATTATCTTTACTTGCACGTTAACAATGGCTCTGTCATAGCGGTTGCTTGGCTCGCGCTAGAAGGCCCACTGGCAGATGATCTCGCTTTGCAAGTGCAATTAGGCAAACGACGTCCAGCTGGAAATTTATTGCCTCAAAGTCTCAGTTACTTCATGCAAAGTCCGCGTCTAGCGACATTACGATGGTGCCGAGTGAGTAGAGTCGCCGTCCAAGAAAGTCACCGTCGACAACATATCGCCTCGAATGTACTTAATGCCGTTCGACGCTGGGCAGCAACGCAAAACGTGCATGCGCTCGGTACAAGCTTTGGTTACGATCCAGGTTTAGCTCAGTTTTGGCGTGCCAACGGCTACCACCTGGTCCGACTCAGTAGTAAGCAAGATCGCGTCAGCGCTCGCTATGCTTCGCTTTGGGTCTTCCCAATAACAGCTGAAGCTGAAGCGTTGTGTGCGTCTCTTTGTGAATGGGGAGCAGCGCAACAACGTTGGTGGTTTAACGGGCAGATTCCATCAAACACACTCGACGCTACCACAAACGCTTTACTCAGCGCCTTTAAAGAAGCCATTTTGCCGCTAGACAGTGTGCTATTTGCCTGTGCGTTAGTCAGCAACCATGATGCGCTCACATTTACTCCATCTGACTTTGCCGTTCCTCAAAACGCGATGCAGTCACTCAAACATACTTATAAAGCAGACTCCTTCAAACAACTCAGCGCACTAATGCGTTCAGATATCGCTAAAATTCTGTAAAGCGATTGAGTCACTGAGTCAGGGTTCATAGAATAGTACGTTCATTTCACCAAAGGGATATCCTATGAAGCACACACGGTTTGCTAGCCTGTTAATTTTCGCTTTAGTCTCAGCGTGCTCGAGCCAGAACGAAAAACCAGCAGCCAAGCCTGAGAATCCCTATGGCTATCCCACTCTTGCCTCAAAATCCGTGACCGATAACTATCACGGCGAAGAAGTCACTGACGACTTTCGCAGCCTAGAAGATGAACAGCACTCGGAAGTCATAAAGTGGCTGGCGGCAGAGGACCGTTATACAGAACAACGCTTAGGTCAGTTAAGCAGCGCTGAGTTTATTCGACAACGGCTGACCGAGTTATCAAATTACGAACGTACCAGTGCGCCTACCGAAGTCGCTGGACATTGGTTCTATCTGCAAAACGATGGCTTGCAAGATCAGTCGGTACTCTACGTGCGTCAATCAGACTCGGGCGCACCACATATCGTGGTCGATCCCAACCAACTTGATCCCTCTGGCACTACCTCGATTCACGACTATAGTGTATCGCCTGACGGCATGACTATCGCTTACTCGTTAAGTCAGCAGGGCAGCGACTGGGTCGATTGGTACATCACGCCAGTTGCCGAGCCAAAACCGCCCGAACAACCAGTGATCAGTGGTGTGAAGTTTACTCCACTCGCCTGGACTATGGACTCGAAAGGGTTTTACTACAGTCGCTATCCGCAAAGCAGTGATGGCGGTTATGATGGCCAAGCACCGGTTCAAACATACTTCCATAAGCTAGGTTCTGCACAAACGCAAGACAAACGGATTGCAACCGGGATAGAAAATGACAGCTATATCTATACGTTACCCGATACCTCAGCATTATTAATCAAGGAGACGTCTGGCTTTGACAAAAATCGTTGGTACTTACTGGCTGATGTAAAGCAGCCCAGCGAACTGATTGCCATAAACTTTCCTGATAATGAATTTGCCTCGTTTATCGGCCGCAGCGGACAATCACTTATATTTCAACTGCGGGGCAAGCAAGGTCGAGGGTTACTCGCTGCATTAGACATCCAGCAACCGCGGCACTCTCAGAAAATCGTGGTAGAGGAACAACAGCAAACGTTAGCTGACGCCGTTGTGATTGATGATCAGATCATTGCTCATTATTTAGATAACGCTCAGTCACGCTTAGTCATTTTTAACCAAGAAGGACACGTGTTAAGAGAGTTAGCGCTACCTGGGCAGGGTCATATTTCGGAGCTCACAGCAGATAAAGTCGGGCGCGAGGCTTTCTTTAAATTTGAACAGTTCACTCAACCTGGCAGCATCTATCGCTACCAAGCAGAACAGCAACGCACGACACTTTGGCGTTCGTTCAAACAGCCGGCAGGCGTCGACAGCTATCAAGCTAAGCAAGTTACCTACACTTCATCTGATGGCCAGCGGGTCCCTATGTTTATCGTTGGCAAAGATGTTGCGTCCGCACCCACGGCTCGCCCAACGCTGCTCATCGCCTACGGTGGTTTTGGTATCTCGATGCTTCCTACATACAACCCTGCTTGGTTGACGTGGCTGGAGCTCGGTGGTCAAGTGGCTATAGCCAATGTTCGCGGTGGGGGCGAGTTTGGCGAACAATGGCACGACGCGGGTCGATTAGCTGGTAAGCTACAGGCCATTCGCGACATTAAAGGCGCCGCCCAATATCTGCTCAACAACCAATACACCACGCGCGATCAGATAGCATTTTACGGTCGCAGCAACGGCGCAATGCTTGGCGCTGCGGTGATGGTCGATTCGCCAGAGTTGTTTAACGTCGCGTTACTTGATAATGGCTTATTTGACATGCTGCGCTATCAAACAGCCAACGCGAACGCCAAAGCGTGGGCGACCGAATATGGACTGAGTAGCGATGCGTCGCAATTCAATACGCTCTATAACTATTCGCCACTGCACAATATCGAAAAAGCAAGCTGTTATCCGGCGACTATTGTCAGCACATCCCAAAACAATACTCGCGTTGCACCTTGGCACAGCTATAAGCTTGCTGCAGCTTTGCAACGCGCGCAAAACTGCGACAAACCGATACTGCTGCTTACACAGCCTTCTGCTGGTCACTTAAATGATCGACCAACATGGATGACCATCGAACACGTCAGCAAGCTTTGGACATTTGCGGCAAATAAGCTCAACATGACAGTTACACAAGGCAAAGATAGCGAATGAAGCACTGATAATTTTATGCTATCTTTCGCAGCAAGAAATGATACTGCATTTACGATAGAGGATAGAGCGAATGTCTAAGGTTTTAATCATTGGCGCGGGCGGTGTTGCCGGCGTAGTTGTACAAAAATGTGCCAAGCTGCCAGAAGTGTTCTCAGAAATTCATTTGGCAAGCCGTACCCTTTCTAAGTGTGAAGCCTTGCAGGAACAAGCCGGCGCCGATCGCGTAGTGGGTGTGTATCAGGTCGACGCTGACGATTCTGCTAAAGTCGCGGATCTGATTCGCCAAGTGCAGCCTAAACTAGTGATCAACGTAGCCCTGCCATACCAAGACTTACCAATCATGGATGCGTGTTTGGAAACCGGCGTGCACTACCTCGACACCGCTAACTATGAACCAAAAGATGAAGCTAAATTCGAATACTCTTGGCAATGGGCTTATCAAGAACGCTTCAAAGAGAAGGGTCTGATGGCGCTGTTAGGCGCGGGATTCGATCCGGGTGTGACTAACGTATTCACAGCCTACGCTGCTAAACACTACTTTGACGAGATTCATTATCTCGATATCGTCGATTGTAATGGCGGTGACCACGGGCAAGCCTTTGCGACCAACTTTAATCCAGAAATCAATATTCGTGAAATCACGCAAAAAGGTAAGTTCTGGGAAAATGGCGAATGGCACGAAACCGATCCAATCAGCGTCCGCAAGGATTTAGATTATCCCAATGTTGGCGAACGTCCTTCTTATCTGCTGTATCACGAAGAGCTTGAATCTTTGGTTAAGCACTTCCCAACCATCAAGCGCGCGCGTTTCTGGATGACCTTTGGCGATCAATACTTGACGCATTTGCGTGTGTTGGAGAATGTTGGCATGACTTCAATCAAGCCCGTTCAGTTCCAAGGACAAGACATCGTGCCGCTTGAGTTTCTGAAGGCCGTATTGCCTAACCCAGGCTCATTAGCTGAAGGCTACACCGGTAAAACTTGTATTGGTACCTATGTAACAGGTATGAAAGATGGCAAAGAGAAAACCATCTTTATTTACAATAACTGTGACCATGCTGAAACGAACAAAGAAGTGGGCGCACAAGCGGTCTCATACACTACTGGCGTACCGGCTATGATTGGCGCGGCGATGATGTTGCAAGGCGAATGGATGAAACCAGGCGTTTGGAACATGGAACAATTCGACCCAGATGAATTCATGAATCGCCTCAATCAGTATGGCTTGCCTTGGCACGTTACTGAGTGTGAGCAGCCTTTTGGTGAGTAATATGAACAAGTATCTGCGTGAGGATATACCCTCGCCTTGTTACGTACTCGACGAAGCATTGCTGCGTAACAATCTAGAGTTGATGAAACGTGTGCAAGAAGAAAGTGGCGCCAGTATCATTCTGGCGCTTAAGGGCTACTCGATGTGGTCTGCTTTTCCGCTTATCAAGCAGTATTTGAAAGGATGTACAGCAAGCTCGGTTTGGGAAGCTCAACTCGCTGCCGATAAGTTCGGCAGCGAAGTCCATGCTTATGCTCCAGCCTACAAGGCTGAGGATATCAAACAGTTGTTGCCGATTGTTAATCACATCTCTTTTAATAGCATCTCGCAATGGGAAGCCTACGCCGACCAAGCAAAGGCGGCAGGCGTATCTGTTGGTTTGCGGGTCAATCCCGAACACCAAGAGGCCGATACCGAACTCTATGATCCTAGCGCACCGGGATCGCGACTGGGTGTACGCGCAAGTGAGCTTGAAAACGTCTCGCTAGACGATGTCGAAGGCATACACGTACACAACTTATGTGAATGCGATTCCTATGCTTTAGAGCGGACGCTCGCTGCAGTAGAGAGTAAGTTTGGCAATTTGTTGCATCAGGTGAAGTGGTTAAACCTGGGCGGCGGTCATTTAATGACGCGCGAAGGGTATGATGTTGACCATCTAATTAGCCAGTTGCAACGGTTAAAAGCGACTTACAACTTGGACATTATTTTAGAACCCGGGTCAGCAGTTGCTTGGCAAACAGGTCCATTGGTCTGTGAAGTGGTGGATGTTGTCGAGAACCAAGGTTCTATCGCACTGTTAGACATCTCGGCTACTGCGCACATGCCAGACGTTCTTGAAATGCCATACCGACCGCATATCGAAGGTGCAGGGTTACCTGCTGATAAACCTTACCGATACCGCCTCGGTGGCAACAGTTGTTTGGCAGGTGACGTCATCGGCGAATACAGCTTTGATGAGCCGTTAAAAGCCGGCGACCGATTAGTCTTTGCTGACATGATGCATTACACCATGGTAAAAACAACGTTCTTTAATGGTGTACAACATCCAGATATTGGCATTCTGCGTGAAGACGGCAACTTTGATGTTGTCCGACACTTCACCTATGACGATTTCCGCTCACGACTATCTTGAATCAGTTCATTAAAAAAGCCCCTAATTTAAGGGGCTTTTTGCATCTTCAACGACCGAAGGTGGCATTAGCTGCTCGAGCTGGCTCATCCGTTTTGTAATCGCCTGATGCGTCGATTCATTAGCGGTTACCGCATGGTGTAACCATCGATAGGCGTTTTTAAAGTCGTAGGGACTTCCCTGACCTGCAATCAAGATATCGGCAAGCCGCAATTGTGCGGGTATATTCCCGAGTGAAGCAGCCTCCCGCAGATACAATATCGCTCTATCAACGTCTTTTTGTACCAGAGTACCTTGGTGATAATAACGTCCCAATTGCTCAAGTGCTGCAATAAGACCTTGCTGTGCAGCCTTTTCCATATAGAGAATACCCAACGCCTCATCTTGTTCATAGCAAATTCCCCAAGCGAGCATATCACCGTATAGAAACTGATATGTCGGACGTTGTTCAATATCGGCTTGTGCTTCGATATCCTGAACTAGCTGGCAACGGTCTTGTTTCTCTACACGATTCAAGTGCGTGTTATTAGCAAACATATCGACCAGATCGGCATCACTGTAAAGTTGAACCGCCTCAAGCTCTCCGCCCTGTTCCTGTGCTACAACAGAGCCAGAGCAAAAGACAGTCAACGCGACTACGATAAAGAACTGCCTCATCATCCTACCTTAAAGCCAATGTTTATAACTCATTATCGGCAGCGACAAGCAAACCCTTAAATACTAAATCATCTTTTCGAATATAGTTAATAGGTTCTAAACGGCTCACAGATTGGATGAGTCGTTCGCCATCGCCGCCTGTTACTACAATATCAAACGGTTGGTCGTTAAAATGCTGTCGGCTTACGTGGAGCGCCTGACTAATTGCTCCCACTAGCGCGTAGTGAACACCATAACTCATTGCAGTCACGGTATTGGTTGCAGGCTCCCGGAAGCATTCCTCAGAGAGCTCACCCTTAACCAACGCCGTTTTTTGGTGCATCGATTCGTGCATTAAGCGACGTCCTGGCACAATCCATCCACCCAAATGCTGCCCCGCAGCCGTCATCCAATCGATGGTCATGGCAGTACCTGCATCGATGATCATACAATTTTTACGCGCTTCAGAACGGTAACCTAATAAAGCGAACCAACGGTCAGCCCCCAGTTTCTCGGGCTCTGAATAGGCATTTTTTACATCCCGCCAAGCACTCATACTGGCTAACCAATCAATCGAGATTGCCAGCCGACTTAGACCTTGCTCGATTGCCCGCTTAACTTCTTGGTTAGCAACTGAGCAGCCACACGATGACTCAATGTCACCCGCAACGTCTACTAACTCATTGACCCACTGGTCACTGAAAAGCAATTCAGTGTTAACGTATTTGTGTTCACGAACGAGTTGCCTATTGTCGTAGATCGCAAGTTTAGTTCGCGTATTGCCGCTATCAATAACTAGTCGCATCAGCAGACCTCACAGATATCTCGCCACCAAAAAAGCGTTTTACACCACCGTCTACCTCAACTAACAGTGCGCCTGTATCGTCTACACCACGACACAGCCCATCAACCTTACGCTCACCTAACAATAATCGAACGGGCTTGTTATCGAACTTATCGTACTGTCGCCACAATGAAGCAAACTGTGCGAAACCAGAGTTTTCATACTCTTTTAGCGTACTGACAAGATATTGATGTAAGCGACCGGCAAATCGATTCCGCTGTAACGGTAAAGGCAAATGGCTATTCACGTCGGTCCATGCTTGATCAATGGACTGCGCCGCTGTCTCTGGTAAAGTCAAATTGATACCTATACCAATCACACAACGCGCACTGCCATCATCAAGGCTGTCGATGTCTATCAAAATGCCAGCCACTTTCTGATTGTTAATGTACACATCGTTAGGCCACTTAACTGAAACGTGTTCTATATCAAGTTGTTCTCGAAGTACGCGTGCAATAGCTAGACCCACCGCTAGACTTAACCCCATAGCACGTCCGAGACCTTCCTCTAACCGCCAATACAAGCTGATGTATAAATTGGTACCGAATGGCGAGATCCATTGCTTTCCCCGCCGACCACGCCCCTGTGTTTGGGCTTCAGCCAATATTGCATAGCCCTGCGGTAATTGTTGGATATCGCTTAACTGTTTAAGATCGTCATTCGTAGAGCCTACAATTGAGCTCACGTTTAACATGCTTTCAGGCAATTGGCTTGTCGCTAGTATGTCTTCAGCATTGAGTAATTCAATAGCGGTTGCTAGCCGATAACCTTTGCCGGAAACTGAGAATACGTCAATTCCAAGTTCATTAAGCTTTTCAATATATTGGTTAATAGCCGCACGCGAGACTGACATCGCTTGACCAAGTGCTTCGCCTGAGTGAAATTCACCATCACTCAGTAACTTTATCAGTTGCTCTAGCCGTTGTTCGATTTTCATAGTCACAAGCCCTGGTAATTCGTTACATCATCAATGAGACCACTACGACCGACCATTCGGACTTCTGGTTCAAGCATGACGCCGAACGTTTGTTCGACACGCTGCTGGATTAACCGACACAACGCTAACACATCACCTCCTGTTGCTCTCCCTTGATTAACAAGTACAAGTGCCTGCTTATCATGAACACAACAGTCACCGCAGCAAGTACCCTTTAAGCCTAACTGCTCTATCAACCATCCGGCGGCTAGTTTATAGTCGCCACCAACTTCGAATGCGATAAGATGAGGAAAGTCTCTAATAAGTTGTTGATACTGCTCAGCGGAAACAACTGGATTTTTAAAAAACGACCCTGCATTGGGTATTTTATTTGGATCAGGAAGCTTTGATGACCGAATAGCAGTGACAGCATCTGCAATTTTTCGTGCCGATATCGAGGCGTGGGTCTTAAGATCTGCGAGTGCGGGATAGCTTAAATTAGGTTGCCAAGCTTTTGGGATATAAAAATTAACGTGAGTGATCAGCCAACTACGCGGATTCGTTTTAAAGACACTATCACGATAGCTAAACTCACATTCAGTGTTGGCTATTGTGTGAGACTCACCCGTGGCAATATGAACAGCTTCGACACTTTGAATATATTGACTCACCTCTACGCCATATGCGCCAATGTTTTGTACCGGTGCGGCTCCAACTGAGCCAGGAATCAAAACAAGGTTCTCTAATCCGCACATGTTTTTAGTTAATGTCCAGACAACAAAATCATGCCAGTTTTCCTGCGCACCAACGCGAATATGCCAGCCTGATTCCTTCTCTTCGCAGGAAATGCCGGTGATGCAACTCTTTACTATTACACCATCATAGTTATCTATGAATAGCGTGTTAGTGCCTTCGCCTAAGATTAAGTAATTATCCAAGTTGGCTACACTTCGTGCATCTGCAACGCTGGTAACGTTAAACACGTCCGAAGCATAATTATTAATTTTAAAGCTGTGATGAGAAGCTAAAGGCCACACAAAAAAAAACCTCAAATCCAAAAGAATCATCACATTATATCATAACGTCGTTACTTGCGCCTTGGGCGCACGGGGCGGTGTGGATTGTCGCGCACAATGCGCGACGTACGTATTGCGGGCGCGACGTGCATCTGGCGAGCAGGCATAAAAAAATCCCCCGTGCTTGCGCACGAGGGATTGTTTATTTGAAGTCTGGCGCCGCCACAGGCGCTCGCAGAGCTCGCACCGTTCAAGCGGCGTCTTGCCACATGGGTGGCAAGCCGAATTCCCGCTTTCACCCTACTCTCACGTAGCACACCACCAGAAAATAAAAAATCCCCCGTGCTTGCGCACGAGGGATTGTTTATTTGAAGTCTGGCGGTGTCCTACTCTCACATGGGGAGACCCCACACTACCATCGGCGCTGGTATGTTTCACTTCTGGGTTCGGAATGGAGCCAGGTGGTGCCATACCGCTATGGCCGCCAGACATAAACTGTCACAACATGGATTCGGCTGATTGTACTGCCACTCTCTTATTCAACTCGATAAAGCGT
>NZ_MDGT01000005.1 GCF_001870515.1 Idiomarina sp. MD25a
ACTTTTGCAAGTGCCCACACAGTTTGCTTGGCTTGATAATTTGTTAAAGAGCGTTGCTTCGTTCCCGAAGCAGGGATGCGTATTCTACATCCCTTTGCCAGCGCGTCAAGTACTTTTTTCAACTCGTTTTGCTGACCGTCATCACATCTGCTTTCGCGTCTTTCTCTGTGACAACGGCGGCGAATTATAGAGATCCTATTCGCACTTGCAAGCACTTTTTTTAAATTAATTTCTAACCGGTTAGTTATTAACCATCCTGATTGTTCTTTGAGCTTTTTTCCTGTTTTTCCTCTTTGAACTCAGCGTCGTCGTCGTCATTATCGCCCACCACGTGTTCAAGCTTCAGCTTGTTTACACTACGAATAGTCAATATAGGTCCCGACAAAGCATATAAGAAGAAGATACCGAACAGTACTAACGACGGCTGAGTCGCAACCACGACGAACGCCAATACAATAACTAAAATGACAACGAACGAAACTTTACCTTTCCAATCGACATCCTTGAACGAGTGATAACGGAAGTTAGTTACCATTAGCAAGCCAGCTGCTATCGTGACAATGGCAGCGAACCCACCTAAGTCATCGCCCGAAATACCATACTCCGTACCAACCCAAACTAGCCCTGCGACTACAGAAGCGGCACTCGGAATTGCCAACCCCTGAAAGTAGCGTTTATCAGCCGTACCAATGTTAGTATTAAAACGCGCCAATCGTAACGCGCCACAAGCAACAAATATAAACGCCGCAAGCCAACCTAATTTACCTAAATCGGCTAACGCATAGTTATACATAACTAACGCGGGTGCCATACCAAAAGATACAATATCGGCCATACTATCGTATTCAGCACCGAAGTCGCTTTCAGTTTGAGTCATCCGCGCAACCCGACCATCAAGCCCATCAAAAATCATTGCAATAAAGATAGCCACGGCCGCTTCGATATAACGCTCATTCATCGATGCGATGATCGCATAGAAACCTGAGAACAACCCTGCAGTAGTAAATAGATTCGGTAACAAATAAATACCACGTCGTTTTTGTGAGCTCTGGCTTTCTACCTTACCCGACTCGTTAGCCATGTTTACTATTCCTCTTAGGTACTAAAAAATTAACTCTTATTTGAGTTTAGCACAGCGCAATCAAGGGTTGAAAACGCTTTAAAATACTATTAATCAAAAAAGGAGGGGAACTTGCCCCTCCTTCTTCACTACACTACTGATACCTCAGCGCGCGATTAATCAATAACGATTCGGTTATCCGCCACATCAACGTGGATCGCGTCACCCGCTTTAAAATCCCCAGCCAATATCCGCTGCGCTAACGGGTTTTCCAGCTCGTGTTGGATAGCACGCTTCAAAGGTCGTGCGCCAAATACCGGATCAAAGCCCGCGGCGGCAATAAAGTCGAGCGCCTCTTCCGTCAACTCAATCGTCAAATCGCGTTCATCCAAGCGCGCATATAATCGTTTCAGTTGCGCTTCTGCAATTGAGCGGATTTCCTCTCGTCCCAATGGATGGAACACAACCGTTTCATCAACTCGGTTGATGAACTCAGGACGGAAGTGGCGGCTCAACACATCCATCACCATCGCCTTCATTTCGTCATAGGTATTATCGGCAGCGTGCTCTTGAATAAGATCAGACCCGAGATTCGAGGTCATAATAATCACCGTATTCTTAAAGTCTACGGTACGACCTTGACCATCAGTCAATCGGCCATCATCGAGCACCTGCAATAAAATATTGAAAACATCAGGATGCGCTTTTTCAACCTCATCCAATAAAATAACCGAGTAAGGTTTACGACGGACAGCCTCAGTAAGATAGCCGCCTTCTTCATAACCCACATAACCAGGAGGGGCGCCAACTAACCTCGCTACCGAATGCTTTTCCATAAACTCCGACATGTCGATACGTACCATCGCGTCGTCAGTATCAAACATGAAGTTTGCTAAGGCTTTAGATAGCTCAGTTTTACCCACACCCGTTGGTCCAAGGAACAAGAACGAACCGATAGGACGGTTGGGGTCACCTAAGCCCGCTCGCGACCGGCGAATAGCATTAGCAACAGCATCAACGGCCTCGTTTTGACCAACCACACGCTTGTGCAAGAGCGTCTCCATCTGCACTAACTTTTCACGCTCTCCTTCCAACATCTTACTGACAGGAATGCCGGTCCAGCGCGATAGTACATCTGCAATTTCTTCATCAGTTACGCGATTTTTTAACAAGCTCATATCTTGCATCTCAGCTTGCAGAGCCAAATCTAACTGACGCTCTAGTTCTGGAATGCGACCATATTGCAACTCAGACATGCGGTTTAGGTCACCCGCGCGGCGCGCTATATCCATTTCCGTCCGCGCCTGATCAAGCTGTGCTTTGATATGTTGCGTGCCCTGTACAGCTGCTTTCTCAGAATTCCACACCTCTTCAAGCTCGCCATACTTTTTCTCAAGCTCTGCGAGCTCATCATGCAAATGATCGAGTCGTTTTTTACTCGCATCATCCTTTTCTTTCTGCAACGCTTGGCGCTCCAGCTTTAATTGGATAATGCGACGCTCCAACCGATCCAAGTCTTCTGGCTTGGAATCAATTTGCATGCGAATACTCGACGCTGCCTCATCAATAAGATCGATGGCTTTGTCAGGTAACTTTCGATCACTGATATATCGGTGTGATAAAGATGCAGCCGCCACGATGGCCGGATCGGTAATCTCGACCGAGTGGTGAATTTCATACCGCTCTTTCAACCCACGTAGAATCGCAATGGTGTCTTCAACAGTGGGCTCATCAACGAGTACCTTCTGGAAACGACGCTCAAGCGCTGCATCCTTCTCGATGTATTGACGATACTCATCTAACGTTGTCGCGCCCACGCAGTGAAGTTCACCGCGAGCCAGAGCGGGCTTCAGCATATTGCCGGCATCCATTGCGCCATCTGCTTTACCTGCACCAACCATAGTGTGAAGTTCATCAATGAATAAAATGACCCGACCTTCTTCCTTGGACAGCTCGTTTAGTACCGCTTTGAGTCGTTCTTCAAACTCGCCGCGGAATTTTGCTCCCGCAAGCAATGCACCTAAATCGAGCGATAGTACGCGTTTATTCTTCAGTCCCTCGGGTACTTCGGCATTGATAATGCGCTGTGCTAATCCCTCAACGATAGCTGTTTTACCCACACCGGGTTCACCAATCAAAACGGGGTTATTTTTTGTGCGGCGTTGCAACACTTGAATAGTGCGACGAATTTCTTCATCGCGACCAATGACGGGATCTAATTTCCCTTGTGCTGCACGCTCAGTGAGATCAATCGTGTACTTATCAAGCGCCTGACGCTTTTCCTCAGCATTAGGGTCATCAACGTTCTGACCATCACGAATGTCATTAATTGCCTTTTCCAGCGCATCCTTTTTGATACCTAGCTTTTTAAACAACTCGCCAAGCGGGCCTTTGTCCTCGGTCGCGGCTAACAAAAATAGCTCTGAAGAAATATAAGCATCTTTGCGTTGCTGTGCATATTTGTCACACAGATTAAGTAATTTAGCAGTTGCTTGTGATAATTGAACCTCACCCTCAGCTCCTTGAACTTCAGGTAGCTTGTCAAGCAACTTACCAAGCTCCGAACGGAACTGGCTGATATTGGCGCCGATAATAGTGAATAGAGGACGCACGGACCCACCCTCTTGGTCCATAAGTGCCTGCATTAAATGGGCGGGTTCAATAAATTGATGGTCACGACCTAAAGCTAAAGACTGTGCATCAGCAATGGCCATTTGAAATTTGGTAGTGAATTTATCGTGTCTCATACTTACTTCCTGAGTTAACTTTCTCTTAAAGCAAATATGGGTACTTTTTCGACACTTTCAAGTGATACAGATCAAGTTCGCCAGATTAAAGAGGCCATTCGGGCAGGCTCTTGCGCTCGTCGCCAAGAATACCAAGTAGCGGCGTCATTAAAACTACACCAACCACTTAAAGTGACATCTTGAACGCCAACCTTGTGCAGACGTTGCTTGGCGATTCCAGGTAAGTCCGCAAGCCATTTACCTTGTCCATCGTCGACAAAATATTCTGCGAGACTGGACTCTCCGTTTAGCAATGCCGTGCGCACCTCATTGCCCACTTGAAACGCAGATTGACTGATAGCAGGCCCCACCCATACGCTAACACTTGCAGGGTTCACGGCCATTGCGCTCAAGGTGTTCTCTACAACCCCCTGAGCTAACCCGCGCCAACCGGCATGCACTGCAGCAATTTTTTTGCCGTCACTTGTGCACATTAATAAGGGAAGGCAGTCTGCGGTTAGTACTGCGCAAACACTTGCTTCCGCCGACCACACCGCATCACAGGGTTGCATGAGTTCATTAAGCTGAGACACATTTGTCGTGTGCTGTTGTTGAAGCCAGCGCACGTAGTAGGGCAAGTTGAGTTGTCGACGAAGTTGCTCACGACGCCGCATTACGGCAGCGGGATCATCCCCCACATGCGCGGCGAGGTTACCCATAGCCCGCGTGGTAACCGCCGCTGAAACACCTGAGGGTAAATCCCAATCAGGGGTGAGAATGCGCTTCAAGGTCATCTTTCATACTTTGAATGAGAGCGACGAAGTCATCGGGACGCGGTGCTTCAAAACTCATCCAATCACCTGTTATTGGGTGATGCAGTGATAGCTTTGCGGCATGCAAAGCCTGTCGATTGAATCCACGTAGCGAGGCTAAAAATTCGTCACTCGCTTGCTTGGGTGGGCGCGGGCGTCCACCATAAGTCAAATCCCCCACCAAAGGGTGACGAATATGCGACATATGGACGCGGATCTGATGTGTTCTACCACTTTCTAATCGTAAACGCAGTAATGTATGAGCACGAAAGCGTTCCATAACCCGATAATGAGTAACGGCGGGCTTACCCGAACTAACAACAGCCATGTGAGTTCGTTTTGTCGGATGGCGACCGATGGGTTCGTCAACCATACCGCCCGCTGTCATCACACCATTACACACGGCTTCGTATTCACGAGTAATCTCACGTTTCTGCATCATATCGACCAGCTGGGTTTGTGCTGGAATGTTACGAGCAACCACCATCAAACCTGTGGTGTCCTTATCCAACCTATGAATAATGCCTGCTCGAGGAACATGGTCAATATCAGGGTCGTAGTGCAACAAACCATTGAGCAGAGTGCCATCAGGTGCGCCCGCCCCTGGATGAACCACCAAACCTGCCGGCTTGTTGATAATTAAAATGTCATCATCTTCATAAACGATATCGAGCTCTATAGGCTGCGCTTGATAACGCTCCTCGCGCTCAAGTTCAGCGTCGATAGCAACCAACGCCCCAAGCTCGAGTTTTTCACGCGGCTTTTCAATGACCTGTGCATCGACAGAGACTTTGCCCTCTGTAATCCACTTTTTCATGCGTGAACGTGAATAATCTGGGAACAACTCAGCCAATATCTGGTCTAAACGCTTCCCCGCGAGGGATTCAGGCACGATGGCCTCTAGTTGAATAGTTTCATTCATAAATTTTTTTCGACTGTCAAAGAGTATTGTGCTGGGTTAGAATGCGGATTATGTATTAATTATGATAGTGTAACTTGTTACACTGAACTTTGCACAGGCAAAACACCGCTTATCTAAGTGACTGACTCTAAAAAACCTGAGGTGTTATGAAACGTCGTATCCTAATTTTAACTGCCGCAGTCGGATTAAGTCTGGCAGGATGCTCGTCAACTGATGAGGAGCAAAGCGAGCTCAAGTACACGCAAGTCGAGCTGATGTACCAGTCAGCGCAAGAGCAAATGTCCTTAGGGAACTTTACCCAAGCGCAAGAAGAGCTCTCGCAAATTAATTCACGTTATCCGTTTGGTCCTTTTGCCCATCAGGTTCAACTCGACCTGATTTATCTTAATTACAAACTCGATAATACTGACAAGGCACTAGCAGCCATTGACCGCTTCATCAGTTTGAACCCAAATCATAAAGATGTGGATTATGCGCTGTATATGCGTGGGTTAACGAATCAACGTGCTGAATACAATGCGATTCACGAGTTTGCCGGTGTTGATCGCTCAGACCGCGATTCAACGATGGCGAAAGAAGCATTCAAAGACTTTGCCGAACTGTTGCGTAAGTATCCAGATAGTAAATACGCGGCTGATGCGAAAAAACGCATGGTATCTATCAAGAGTCGTTTAGCGAAAAAAGAGCTCGCAGTGGCTGAATACTACATGAAGCGCCAAGCATACCTTGCTGCCGCAAACCGCGGACGTTACGTCGTAGAAAACTTTGAAAATACACCTGAAGTAGAAAATGCATTAGCGATTATGGTCGAGTGCTATGATCAGCTTGAATTAGAAGAGCTTAAGCAAGATGCACTTATGGTCCTCAGAAGTAACTTTCCTAACAATGAGCTTGTCAGTAATTAAAAAATTACGAGCAGGTTAAACAGCCTGCTCGTTTTCTTCTCCAGTACGAATACGGATGACCCGCTCGATATCCGAGATAAAGATCTTCCCATCACCGATCTTACCTGTTTGTGCCGTTTCCATAATGGCCTCGATACACCGCTCAACTTCGGTATCAGCAACGACAACTTCCAGTTTTACTTTAGGTAGGAAGTCCACCATGTACTCAGCACCACGATAAAGCTCCGTATGCCCCTTCTGACGTCCGAAACCCTTTACTTCGGATACCGTCATACCTGCAATTCCAACTTCAGATAATGCTTCTCGCACGTCATCAAGTTTAAATGGTTTTATAATTGCTTCGACCTTTTTCATGGTCACTCCAATTTAGTTTTGGCGTTCTAATTCGTAGCGATAATGACTGGTTATTGGATACCGTCTATCACGCCCAAAATTACGCGCTGTGATTTTTGGCCCTACAGCCGCTTGGCGACGCTTATATTCATTGATATCAACGAGCTTGAGGGCTCTACGCACATCACTTTCCTCGAATCCCGCGGCAATAATATCAGTGGGCGACCAGTCCTGTTCTACGTACAGCGAAAGGATGCGGTCAAGATCACTATAATCGGGCAATGAGTCGCTGTCGACCTGATCTGGAGCTAGCTCCGCAGAGGGTGGGCGCTCAATAACACGCTCAGGAATGCAGGCAGAACGCGTATTTCGGTGCGCAGCAAGTTGATAAACTAAGGTTTTTGGTACATCTTTGATCGGTGCAAAACCACCACACATGTCGCCATACAGTGTTGCATAACCTACAGCTACCTCGCTCTTATTACCTGTCGTCAACACTAACGCACCGGTTTTGTTCGATAACGCCATCAACAGTACACCGCGGCATCGCGACTGCAGGTTTTCTTCGGTGGTATCTGTCGCCATACCATCAAAAAATGGATTCAATTGTCCCATAAATGCATCAAACATAGGCTCAATAGGTACCACATCGTATTTAACACCCAGTGTTTTAGCCTGTTGCTCGGCATCTTCTAAACTCATATTAGAAGTGTATTTAAATGGCATCATTACAGCCTGCACACGGTCAGCACCTAAAGCATCTGCCGCAATCGCAAGCGTTAACGCTGAATCGATTCCACCCGATAAGCCCAACAACACCTTTTTAAAGCCATTTTTATTAACGTAGTCGCGCACCGACAACACTAATGCGTCATATACGTGTGCCAAACGGAGTTCACTATCCTCACCTGCGTGAGGAGGGAAGGCGTCACAACTGAGCGTATCTTTATTCAATTTTAGCGTCGCCAACGTGGTCTCACAGTGAGGCAGCTCAGCTACTAGCTCGCCTTCCTTATCCATCACCATGGAGTGGCCGTCAAAGATCAGCTCGTCTTGACCACCACAGTTATTTAAATACGCAATCGGAAAGCCGTGTTCGGCGACACGTTGCCTTAACACCGATAGCCGCTGGTCATGTTTATCTATTTCATAGGGGGACGCGTTTACCGATAGGACCAAGTCCAGTTGGTCGCCTGCCAAACGACTTAACGGTTGGGGGTGCCATAAATCTTCACAGATCATCAGTCCAATGCGATAGCCTTGCCATTCAAAGACTTGGCCTTCATCTCCCGGAACAAAGTAACGCTGTTCATCGAAAACTCCGGTATTCGGTAGCCGCTGCTTTTTGTAGCGCAACAAGCATTCGCCACGGTGCAACACCGAGACGACATTAAACAGCTGCTCGCCGACCTTACTTGGATGACCAACAATCACAACACAATCTGATGCCGCAGCGCTAATCTGCTCAACCGCGTTATCAACAGCCTCCTGATGATCCGCTCGAAGCAGCAAGTCTTCCGGTGGATAGCCTGTAATAGCCAGCTCAGGAAACACGATGACATCGTGCTTATGGCTTTGCTCAGCAACGGTTTTAAGTATCAGACTGGTGTTGCTATGAAGCGCACCGACAGTAAAATCTAATTGTGCCATGCACAATGACAGCTCAGACATAGTGTTTGATCCAGCTTACAGTACCAAAAATACAGGGGGCGAATAGTATAGCAGCGGCGGTTTTTTGGCAAATACCCGCCCGATCAGTGACGTAAATCCTCGGGAATCGGCCCATCGGTATTCGGCTTCTTCGGCCGCTTCGCTTGACCTTGTTTGAACATCTTAAGCTGATAAACGTATGCCAATACTTGCGCAACAGCAACAAACAAACCGCGTGGAATTTCTGCTTCAAGTTCAGTGGTATGATAAATCGAGCGCGCGAGCGCAGGTGAAGCGACGAGGGGCACATCATATTCCAACGCAATTTCGCGTATTTTAGCCGCCGTTTCATCGGTACCCTTAGCGAGAAGAATAGGTGCTTGGCTGCCATTTTCTTCGTACTTAATCGCTACGGCAAAATGCGTTGGGTTGGTAACAACAACATCGGCTTTAGGTACTTCCTGCATCATCCTGCGATTTGCCATTTCCATTTGTAGGCGACGAATTCGACCCTTAACCTCCGGACTTCCTTCCGAATCCTTATGCTCGTCTTTTACTTCTTGTTTGGTCATGCGTAGATCTTTGTTGTGTTTCCACAACTGAAATGGAGCATCAATCACTACGATCAGAAACATTGAGCAGCAAATTAATAAAAACATCCACATCAAGATATCAAGGGCGTTCTCTATCATGTTGGGCATTTGTCCCATGGATATTTGTAGGATATTTTCAAATTGCCAACTCAGTAGCAAAAAGGCACTCACCGCGACAACCGCAAATTTCGCAATGCCCTTTACCAGTTCAATGAGTGCTTGGGTACCGAACATCCGCTTAAAGCCGTTCAATGGATTCATCCGCGAGAACTTGGGCGCCATCGCTTTCCAGGAGAAGTTGATACCACCTAACCAACTATTACCTAGAAAGGTGAAAACCGTAATAAATGCGAAGATAATGATTACAGGCCAGATTATATGCTCAAAACCTATTGCGAGGGCTTTATAGATTTGTGTAGTGTCAAATGCTTGTCGTCTTTCTAGCGTAAACATATCTCTGAACAGACTGCGCGCGCCCGAATACAACGACTCGCCAAACCAAAAGAACGCAACCGCCGCGCTTACCAGTACAAATGCGGTCCCCATCTCTTTTGACCGGGCAACCTGCCCCTTCTCGCGGGCCTCTCGTTTTCGTTTTTCGGTGGGTTCTTCTGTGCGTTCTTGATCTGTCTCAGCCATACATTACCTCAGCACTGACTACCAATCACGTTGCACATAACACCAATGGCTTCCTGCCACTGATTCTCGAAATGAAAAATGAAGCCGCCCATCGTCAACCACAATACAATCAAACCACTCACCATCGTGATAGGAAAGCCGATAGCGAAAATATTCAGTTGGGGCGCAGCCCGCGTCATGATACCAAACGATAAGTTAATAAGAAGCAGTGCAATGATGCCGGATAACATCGCTGTCAATGCCGCAGAGAACATAGCACTGCCCCAGTCAGCAATCATTCTGAAAGCATCGGCATCCAAGCCTGTCATCGCCACAGGCACAGAGTCAAAGCTAGCGACAACCATTTGGATCATCAACAAATGCCCATCTAAGGCTAGAAAGATCAAACTCGCTAACATTAAAAAAAACTGTGCGATCACGGGGACCTGCTGGCCGTTGGTCGGATCCACCATGGAAGCGAAACCCAAGCCAATCTGCATCGCAATAATTTGCCCACCCAGCACGAATGTTTGCAAAAATAATAATGATAACAACCCCAGTGCTACGCCAATCACGATTTGTTGTGCGGTGACCACCATACCACCCACCGAAAACATCTCGACGCCGGGGTTTACTTCAGGTAACGCAGGGGAAATGGCGAATACAATAGCGATCGACAGTAATACCTTAATGCGGGCATTCACCAATGTACCCGAGAATAAAGCCATGCTCATGATCATTGATGAAACCCGCGTGAGCGGCCACAAGTGTTGTTGCAACCACTCCATCAACACCTGAGTCACGAGGTCCATCTTAGCCAACCACTTGCGGTATACGGTTATACATTTCGATGGTGAAATCCATCAGCAAACCTACGATAAAATGCCCCCCTAGGCCAATAACCGCTAACGTCACCAAGAGTCGCGGCAAAAAGCTTAAGGTTTGTTCATTGATAGATGTCGCCGCTTGAAACACCGCAACGAGTAAACCCACCAGCAAACTCGGCACGATAATAAAAGCCACGATAATAACAATGACCTTCAGTGCCTCTTGAAACACATCGAGAAATACTTCAGGGGACATTTTGCCTCCTAGACACCAAAACTGCCCGCAAGCGTGCTCATAGTTAAGTTCCAACCGTCGACTAAAACAAACAACATTAATTTGAACGGCAGTGATACAATCATAGGTGACAACATCATCATACCCATCGCCATCAATACACTCGCGACCACCAAGTCAATAATCAAAAACGGAATGAAGAGCATGAAGCCAATTTGGAACGCGGTTTTGAGTTCCGACGTAATAAACGAAGGAATCAATATCGACATAGGCGTATCTTGTGGACTTTGAATATCTGTTTCACCGGCGATATCAGCAAAAGTTTGAATATCGGTGACCCGTGTTTGTGCCAACATAAACGCTTTCAGCGGTGCTGTCGCACGGTCTACCGCTTCCATCGATGTCACTTCTTCATTTAGATAAGGTTGCAGAGCTTTATCGTTGATCTCATTAAGCACTGGGCTCATGATAAAAAAAGTGAGGAATAGCGTGATACCAATGAGCACCTGGTTTGACGGTGATTGTTGCAGGCCAATCGCTTGTCGTAATATCGCGAGTACCACAATAATGCGAGTGAACGATGTCATCATGATAACCATCGCCGGAATAAACGTCAGCGCCGTCATGATGGCTAGAATTTGCAGCGTAACCGAATATTCTTCGCTGCCATCGGGGTTGGTTTTTACGGTAACCGCCGAGATATCTTGCATCGCGTGAGCGACATCGGGAATCGCCAGCGCAAGCAAGGCTAAACACCCCAAGAGAAGCTTTATTTTCATTGTTTTTCTTCTCCCAATACAAAGTCATCGGGGAGTTCTTTTAAACACTCTACCCGCTCAGGTGTGATACCCAATAGAAACTTTTTATCGCCAATTTGCACCACACTAATGCGCTCTTTAGGGCCTAAAGAAAGAGTCCCCATGAGCTTCATTCCTTTAGTGCCCTGAAACTTTACGTTAAAGCGCTTTAATACAGCCGCGAGTCCAATTATGACAACGATGACTGCAATCAACGCAACCAACATGGAGGCAATATCTTTACCTCCTATCGGTGAGGTTGCTTGCTCTACTTGGGCAACAGCAGGGCTGCCCCAAAGACTAGCGAAGCTTACGAATGCGCTCGATTTGACTGATAACATCGGTGAGTCGAATCCCAAATTTATCGTTAACCACAACAACCTCGCCATGAGCGATCAAGGTTCCATTGACCAATACATCCAGCGGCTCACCTGCCACACGTTCAAGCTCTACCACCGAACCTTGGTTCAACTGCAGTAAATTACGGATACTAATTTGGCTTCGTCCTACTTCCATCGAAATAGTGACAGGTATATCCAAAATCGCATCTAACTTGCGCTTATCATCGTCGTCTAAATTTTCAGCGCTCAACTCTTCAAGTTCAGCAGTGCGAACAGCTTCTTCATCGGCGTTCGTATTCTCCTCACCTTCACCGTCTTCAGAGGCTGCTTGTTCAGCCATTGCCGCTTCCCAATCATCCATTTCGTTGTCTTTATTACTCATTGCTATTCCTCAACTCAGTCAAATACTGAATGCTATAAATCGATATCTTCTTCAAGCTGACGCAACTCGGCGTCACCGCCTATTCGGCGTCCACCGCGAGTCAACATATGGATGTCAGACTTAACAGTCTCTGGGCGCCTAATTTTGTCTGATATTTTCAGCGCAATATTGTCGCGCGACCGACCCATTTTAGCGTGGAAGGTTGGCAAGTCCTCGATAAATACCGTTAAGTTATCAGGTACTTCAAGCGGGATAATGTCGCCCTCGGCGAAGTCCATCACTTCTCGCAGTGTTACATCAACATCCGCCAGTTTAGCCACCATTTCTACCGGAACATCCATGATCTCATCACGCAGCGCCTTGCTCCAGCGCATGTCGGTATCTTCTTTATCCGACTGAACGCCGGCATCCAGTAACTCACGAATAGGCTCGAGCATGGAATACGGTAAAGCAATGTGGAAATCACCGCCGCCGCCATCCAGCTCAATGTGGAATGAACTAATAACAATCACTTCGGTAGGAGAAACGATGTTGGCCATTGCTGGGTTGACTTCCGAGTCTAAGTACTCGAAACCGACGTCCATAACGGGCGCCCACGCTTCTTTATAATCTTCAAAAATGAGTTTCAACAACATTTGAATAATGCGTCGTTCAGTCGGGGTAAACTCGCGACCCTCAATTTTTGCGTGATACCGACCATCGCCGCCAAAAAAGTTATCTACCAAAATGAAAACTAAACGCGCTTCCATGGTGATCAACGCGGTACCTTTAAGGGGGCGAAAACGCACCATGTTCAAGCTGGTAGGCACAAACAAGGTATGCACGTATTCACCAAACTTAAGCATTTGCACGCCATTTATCGAGACTTCAGCGGTGCGCCGCATCATATTAAATAGACTCACACGCATGTGTCTGGCAAATCGTTCGTTGACGATTTCCAGTGTTGGCATGCGACCACGAACAATTCGATCTTGCGATGAAAAGTCATAATCTAATGCTTCTGATGCGGCGTTCGAGGATTCAGCATCTTCCTCTTCGACATCATCAACTCCATGCAGGAGCGCATCAATCTCGTCTTGTGATAGTAAATCGCTCAAAACACTGCTCGCTCTTTTATTGCATAACCAGACCGGTGAATAACACTTTCTCGACCAAGCCTTGTCCTGTGACACTTTCAAGCGCTGAACGCACTTGTTGTAAGGCAAGCTCGCGAATACGCTGCTTACCCTCAGCTGTTCTCAACTCATCGGCGGTAGAAGAACTGAAAACTTCGTGCAAGGTTCCTTCAATAAGCGGAATGTGCCGCTTAGTCAGCTCCTCACTTTGTTCGCCGCGAACCATTAACTGCACACTAATCTGTACCGTGCGTTCGCGCGCATCGCCGGGCACGATAAAGACAAAGGGACGTGGCATACCGACATAAAGCGCGTTGCCGACTTGTGCTGTCTCTTCAGCGCTTTGCGATGCCGGCGCTTCGGCCGAACTCGCTTGTGGCGTAGTTGCAGGCTCTTCACCGCCCATCATCAACCAAACGACGATAACGACGATAATCACAAGCACCGCGCCAGCGCCACCCATAATGAGCCATTTTTTTTTGCCAGAAGCGGTTTGCTCCTGATCTTCTACTTGATTATCTTCTTCCGCCATGAGGCCACCTTGAATGAGCCATTAATCAATAACGAGCACTATATATCGAAATAGGGCAAGGTTTCATCCCTTACACATAGAAATCGAGTCGACCTTGCGCAAGAAAATCGTCGACGGAGGCCTCCATTTGCGTTACTGATTCATCACCTGTACCGCTTCCTCCCTGACCTGTTCGACTACCAGCGCCTTCACCACGTTCGCCTTGTTGCTCGCTGACACTACTCTCAGCCAGGTTCAAACCTTGTTGCTCAAGCATTTCACGGAGCCGAGGCATGGTTTGATCGATCGCATCACGTGCTTGGGTAGACTGTACTTGAAACTGCACTGTGGTCTGATCGCCTTGGGTATGAATTCTCACATGCATCGACCCCAGCTCGGGCGGGTCAAGGCGAATATCGGCGCGCTGAATATTCTTCGACACCATCATTTGAATTCGCTCTTGCATCTTTTGAGCCGCGTCTTGCTGCTGCAGATCGAGCGGTTTATCGACTGCACTTTGTGCTTGCGCTACTGACATCCCATCAACTTTGGTGAGTGTCTGCTGAGTTTGTGTTACCGCACTCACATGGTTTGAAGGTTGCTGTGTTTGCTGCGTAGAAGCAATGTTATCCGTGGCATTAGACGATTGGCCTAACGTTGCGGTGACATTACTCTCGTTAGCTCGCGTACCGCTAGTTCCGTTGTCCGTAGTGGCTTTTAGCTCTTCCTTTACCATCCTAGCAATCGTACTTTGGTCAGCAGACGGTTTGGTATCTTCATTCTTACCCTGCTGCGGCTTACTCGTATCGACACCGCTCACACTTGAGCTTGGCGCTCCGGCAGTTGACGACTTCGCGTCACCACTACTACCTTCGCTTACCGCTTTTTGAGCTTGAAATGTAGGCGCAGCGAGCGCTACAAGGCTGACTTTATTGTCAGTGTGTCGTAGATTCGATTGATACTTTTCAACCCAGGCAACCATCGCCTGACGTTGAGTTGCGTCAAACTGTTTATTATCCGTTAATAATGCTTTTACCTGAGCCATTCCCTCATCGAGCGAGGCTTCAGGGTGAGCCTGGCGAAACTGGTTAAGTTGTTCACGCAGCCACTCACGCTGCTGGGCATCTAACTCAGGCAAATCGAGTTCGCTGACTGAGCCAGGATCTTTTTGCTGGTTCACCAATACCTGCTCTACCTCAGTCCACTGCTCAGCAATTTGCGGTTTAACGACTTCATTTTCAAAGCTGTTGAGCTTTGCCAATAAGTCTTCACTCGCTTGATCAAGCTGTGAAATAGGAACACTACCCCGTTGCTCAGCATCGGCAATCAATTGCCGCATTGAACCGACTTGCTCAACCAAGCTATCCAATGCCTGTTGTTGCTCGAGCGTTAACTCGCTGTCAGCCGATTGATTTTGCGCTAATTCAGCATCGAGCTCTTCCAACCATTGCGCCATTTCATCGAGCATCGCTTTATGTTCTTCATCAAGCTCGACACTGCCTTCGGCTTTGGCGCCAACCGCCTCATCACTCATCAGCAATTCGCGCATGCCCTCAATCGAGTCTATCCACTGACGGGTCTCAGATGCTTTTTTAGGCTTGTCGGCAAGTTGCTCACTGAGTTTTGATTGAGGTAACTCATTACTTTGCTCGGGACGGTCAAATCGTTTCTGCGCGCCATCTACCGAGATCGATTGACGGGCAAACAGTTGCCGCTGGGACTGATCCTGTTGCGGCGTATGCATTAACTCTGCAAACTCACGACCATTCGTTTCGACCATTTCAACGTCGCTAAAACTACCTGCGGTGTCATTCTTTACTGGCGAGCCTTGTGCATTTGCGGCTACTTGCATGATGTTGGGCATAGTGTGTCACCTATTCGGCAGAGCATAGTTATTTGACGCTTCTGCTGCTTTGATTCGATTAAACTAATCAAAGCAATATTTATACCAACCTTGAACGTTTTCCTCGTATAAAGCGCTGAGTCGAAAAGTCATCCAAATTCTTTTGCTCTTTTCGAGCACGAGTGCGCTCGGCTGCACGCCTTTTATTTTCGATCAATATTTCGATCGACTCAGCTTTACGGCGTTGTGCCAGCCATTGCTGTTTGCGTTGCTCTACTACTTGGTTTAGCTGCTGAATCACTTGATGCAGCTGTTCAACCCCTTCATCGAGCTTGCCGACAAAGGCATGATACTGACCAAACTGAATCGACTGAATTCCACCCGAGCCTCGGGCATGCAATTGGTTGAGGTAATCTAAACGATATTGCACTAAGCCATCGAGCCGTTGTTGTTCACTAAGTAACTGTTGCTTAGCTTGACCAAAATGCTGCGCTAACTTATCGGTGCGCTGTTGCTCTAGTTCCAATAGCATCTCTAATTGAGTAAGCTCGGCCATTGCGTGAACTCCTAGCGGTTAATAAACGCGCGTTGGGTGAGTTGTTGCAACTTCACTAAGCTTTCATCGTAGCTAATGACCTCATTCATTCTTTGTATCAAAAAGTTCTCTACCTGCGGCTGCATCGCAATAGCTTCATCTATTTTGGCGTCAGAGCCTTTGTTATAGGCACCTATCGATATCAAGTCACGATTTTTACGATAGGATGAATACCATTGTCGGACCTTCGTTGCTCGCTGTAGATGTTCCTCCGAGACCACTTGTGGCATAACACGGCTAATCGAAGCTTCAATATCAATAGCGGGATAATGCCCAGAGTCCGCTAATTCGCGATTGAGAACAATATGACCATCAAGGATTGCACGTGCCGAGTCAGCGATGGGATCCTGCAAGTCGTCGCCTTCCGTCAATACAGTATAAAATGCAGTAATAGAACCTTGCGTACCACCGCCATTGCCGGCACGCTCAACAAGTGCAGGTAAACGAGCAAATACCGAGGGGGGATAACCTTTTGTGGCGGGCGGCTCGCCCACTGCCAGCGCGATTTCGCGTTGTGCCATTGCATAGCGAGTCAGAGAATCCATCAACAACAATACGTTAAGACCTTGATCGCGAAAGTACTCAGCAACTTTAGCTGCCGTCTCACAACCGCGTAAGCGTAATAAGGGCGACTGATCAGCAGGAGATGCAACTACCACCGCCTTCTCTAAGCCTTCTTCACCCAGAATCTCATCAATAAATTCTTTAACCTCACGACCCCGTTCACCGATGAGTCCGACCACAATGACATCGGCGTTGGTTCCTTTGGTCATCATACCTAATAACACACTTTTACCGACGCCACTACCAGCAAATAATCCCATACGTTGGCCCTGACCCACCGTAATACAGGCGTTAATTGCATTAACACCCACATCCAGAGGTGACTTAACTGGGCGGCGATTCAATGGGTTTATTGGTAAGCTACGATAGGCTTTTTGATTATCGGTCAATACAGGTCCTTTCCCATCAAGCGGATGGCCGCGCGCATCAATAACCCGTCCGAGTAGCTCCAGTCCAAGGGGTAATTGTTCTGTACGCGTCAAGGGTTTGACTTTCGCCCCGGGTACAACGCCATGAGCGTCATCCATCGGTATCAGGTAACTTGTTTGTCCTTCAAAGCCAACCACCTCTGCCTCTATCTCGCCATGCGCTGACTCAACGGCACAGGTCGCACCAATCGGGGCACGCACGCCGACCGCTTCAAACATCAAGCCGACCACGCGCGTTAAATAGCCAGATACCAATACAGGGGCAGGTCTGACACGTTTATTCAAGGTGGTGAAGTAGTCCGTCAGCACATCGCTCATGACGATCCCTGCAACTTCTCAAAAATCAGATCAATACGGCTCGATAACGAGTAGTCAACGCTCGAACTCTCGGTCGTTACACGACACCCGCCGCGTTCGAGCAGTTCATCTTTACTCAACAGCCAACCTTTTTCTTTTAAATGCTCTTCACCCAGACTGACTTGAATAAGCTCAAGATCTTCAGGGTTTAAGTGGATAATGACGCGCTGATCAGTGACAGGTAGCACCTCTAACGCTTGTTGAAATGCCTTCTTAATAATGTTTTCGTTATGCAAGGGCTCATCTAAACACACCGTTCGCGTCAAATTTAACACGAGCTCAAGCAATTGCTGACGCAACGTTTCCGTCAATTGTTGGGTCGGTTGCGCTAAGCCATTAATCACGTGCACTAAACGCTGCTCAGCTTCAGCCATTTTTGCTTTGCCATCGGCCAAACCTTGTTCAAAACCAGACTGAAAGCCTTTCTCACGACCTTGTTCTAAACCCGCGTGTTCGCCTTGCTCGACACCTTCTTGATAGCCCTGTTCAAAACCGGCTTTGAAACCTTCTTCTCGCGCAGCTTCACGTATCTCCTCTAACTGCTGTGCTGTCAGTGGCTCAGGCGCTTGCTCTTCAGCCTCTTCTTCAGGTGGCTCATAATGCCACTTTCTTGGCTTATTTAGCGCATTACGTTGCTCACCTGTTTTCGCTTCATCCGTAGTGATATCAGGTAAATCCCAAGTTTTCATAGAATGCCGCTCGCTCATGACTGCAGGTTCCTATCCATCTCGTTATAAGAACTCGTCGCCACCACCGCCGCCGAGCATAATCTCACCAGCGTCCGCTAAGCGACGTGCTACGGCAAGGATATCTTTCTGTGCTGCTTCTACATCGCTAATACGAACAGGTCCCATCGCTTCGAGATCATCACGCAGCATATCGCCCGCACGTTTCGACATATTCTTAAATACTTTCTCTTTAACCGTATCGTCAGCGCCTTTAAGTGCTTTCTGCAAGGTGTCACCTTCAACTTCACGCAACAAGGTCTGGATACCACGATCGTCGACATCGACCAAGTTTTCGAACACAAACATCAGGTCCTGAATCTGCTGACTCATCTCTTCGTCTTGTTCTCGGATGGCGTCCATCAACTGTCCTTCGATATTGGTATCGAGGTAGTTCATGATATCGGCTGCGGCCTTTAGGCCACCCATCTTCGCAGCCTGTGCACCCGCCTGACCGGCAAACTGTTTCTCCATGATTTCGTTCAATTCTTGCAATGCTGCTGGTTGCACTTCTTCCAGGTTGGCAATCCGCATCATTAAATCTAATCGCACTTTCTCTGGGAACTGCGCCATAATCTCGGCACTCTGCTCAGCATCCAAGTATGACAAAACAATGGTCTGTATCTGCGGGTGCTCGTTACGAATGATGGTCGCAACCTGTTTCGAGTCCATCCACTTAAGTGAATCCAATCCTTTCGCGCCACCCCCCATGACGATCTGCTCAATCAGATTGCCCGCTTTATCTTCACCTAAAGCTGATGTCAGAGCTTTGCGAACAAACTCTTCGCTCTTGAAGCCAATATTGGTGAATTTCTGGATCTCTTCTAAGAACAGATTGTGAACTGCATTTACTTTGTCTTGGTTAAAATCTTCAAGACTCGCCATCGCCGTACCGACTTTCTGTACTTGCTTGGGCTCTAAGTGTTTGAGTATCTGAGCGGCGTCTTCTTCAGAGAGGCTCAGCAGTAAAATAGCAGCCTTTTCAACGCCCTCGAGTTGCGTTACGTCAAAATCTTGTTCACTGCGCTTGGTGCGAATATCTGTATTAGGCATCTTCGTTTAACCACGCTTTAACCACTTGAGAAGATAGCTCAGGCTCATTAGCAACCAATGCACGAACAGCCTTCAGCAAATCTTCATCTTTATGTAAGTCCGGAAGTTGCAAACTTCCATCGGGTCCGAATCCGACCGAACTCTCATCAAACTGAGATGATAGTAAGTCAATGGTCTCGTCACCCATCATCTCGTCATCTTCAAGCATTGAGTGCGCATCATCTTCCAGTTCTTGAGTCGGATTAATCAGTTTCTTCAGCATTGGCCGTACCACAGCCAGTATCAGCACCAAAATAACCAATCCACCCATCACTAAGCGTGCGGCACGCCAGAACCAAGGCTGATCCCAAATCGCGGTCTCTCCCGCACCTAAATCAGGTAGTTGAGCAAATGGTACAGAAACTACCTCAATCGTATCACCTCGGCTAAGGTCAAAGCCAATACCACCTTGTAAAAGGCGACGAATATTTGCTAATTGTTCAGGTGATGCAGGCGTCGAGACTTGCTCACCCTCTGCATTAGTGGTGGTCGGCTGATTCACGGCGACGGAAACGCTCAGCCGTTCAATTGTGCCTGTTTGGCTACGAGTATAACTGACCGTATTGTCGAGCTCGTAATTACGCGTTGCCTCACGGTGCATCGAGCCACTCGCATCGCGTTGATTGGCACCGCCGCCGGCTTCTTCAGGAATATCCGACTCTAGTGGCGGTTGATTACTGAGTGCCCCAGGGATGCCACCTATCGCTGAGCCTGCACTGCGATTCTCAACGGTCATTTCGCTACGAATCGCAGGCATGTCGGGGTTGTACAAGCGCTGTGTCTTTTCTGACTGGGTAAAGTCCATGGTGACATCAACTTGTGCTGTGTAATTATCGTAGCCTAAGACAGGTATCAAAATACTATCGATTTTATTGAGGTATTCTTCCTCACGTTTGCGCTCAAGCTGATACTCACGACTATTTGTCGCCGCCAACGCGCTTTGCGATCCTGAGTTCAACAAACGTCCATTTTGATCGGTGACCGTAACCTGAGAGGTTTCTAAGCTGGTCACTGATGAAGCGACCATATCAACGATTGAGGCGATTTCTTCCTCACTCAGCGACTGGTTGCCCTTAACATTAAGCATGACCGATGCTTTGGGTTGCTTTTCTCGGCGTGCGAATACGTTTTCTTTTGGTACAGCAAGTAATACACGAGCAGCCGAAACCGCACGCATTTCTTCTATTGCACGAGCCAACTGTATTTCACGAGAGTGAATCAAACGTTCACGTTCTAAGCGTTGACTGACACCAAAGCCTGGTTCACTCATCAATATATCGGAACCGTTGTTCTCCGACTGGCCATAATCAACCCCGGCCCGGGTTAGCTGTAATTTGATCGCGTCGTATCGCTCTTCGGGCACCGACACAACATTGCCATCGACTTTATATTCAATATTGTTGGCATCTAGGTAATCAAGCGTTCCTACGAGCTGTTCGGTTTCCATCTTAGCTAAAGGACGGAAAGTCGATTCTTGGGCCCAGAGCATGATAAAGATTGCGATAGCGACACAAATCGCAAGCGCCAAAATTACGACGACCTGGCGCAGCATGTCGAAATTAGCCAGCTTCTCAACAATCGTTTGCTTATCGCCAGCCTGATCGCTTGTCTCTGCCGAGTTGCCACCCGCGCCTTCAGTTACCATTAAATCTGTTGATTCAGCCACAGCTCATTCTCCAACTAATACGGTTATACCGGCATTGACATGATTTCTTTGTACGCTTCTACCATTTTGTTGCGTACCTGCACCGTCGCCTCAAAAGCAATACTGGCTTTTTGACTTGCGATCATGGTCTGCTCAAGCGTGACGTTAGGGTCACCAAGCTCCATTCGGGTTTTTAAATCACCTGAGGTTTGCTGTAGCTCATTAACATTGTCTACAGCCATTTTAAGTAGATTGGAAAAATCAGCGTTTGCCGAGTTCTCGACCTTTAACGCATTGTTGTTTTGCGCTTGGTCCAGGTTGGCAGATTGCGTTGTGAGTTCGCGCCATTGTTGATAGGCCGCGTTGGCATCTACTTTCATCTTTTTCTCCGTCAAAAAACTTACGGCGTAACGTGTTACTTAGGATGATGCAAGTAGAGTGCCAACTTTGGATTGGCGCAGAATTGATTATAGACTCAGTCCGTTATCTCGTATTTTTGCAAGTTTATAACGCAGCGTACGAGGCGAGATGCCAAGTTCTTCCGCCACAGGTTTACGTTTACCATCATGGCGCTCGAGTGACTGCTTAATAATACGATACTCCTGCATAAACAGCGACTCACCTAAATCCTCGCTCTGCTCCATATTATCGGGTACTACATGCTCTTTTGGCTGAGAAGCAATGAGCTCAGCATTTTGAGACACTTGTTCTGGTAGCACCTGAGAGCCAGGGACCACGTCCAGCATCAGATCGGCCGGATGGATTTCACCGTTTTGATGAAGTACCAGTGCACGTTGAATGACATTTTCTAGTTCACGGATATTTCCTGGCCAACTATGAATGCATAATTGTTGACGTGCCCCGTCCGACAAACTCACCGGTTCTCTAATCCCCAACCGCTGTCGGTGTCGCGCAATCAGTGACTCGGCGATAGGCTCGATATCATCGGGTCGCTCAGCTAGGGGCAGCCACTTCAATGGAAACACATTCAACCGATACATTAAGTCCTCACGAAAGGTCCCTTCCGCTACGGCTACTTGAATATCTCGGTTGGACGTGGCAATAATTCTCACATCCAATCGAACCGCTTTGCGCGCGCCTAGCCGCTCAACTTGGCGCTCCTGAATCACTCGCAACAGCTTAGCTTGCAATGCGATATCCATTTCTGTCACTTCATCAAGCAACAGCGTACCGCCTTGCGCAAGCTCAAACTTACCGGGCGATGATTGAGTCGCCCCAGTAAAAGCCCCTTTCTCATAGCCAAATAACAACGACTCAAGCATAGTCTCTGGAATAGCGGCACAGTTAACTGCTATAAAGGGACGCTGATCGCGACCCGACTGCTGATGAATGTAACGCGCAAGCACTTCTTTACCCGTACCACTTGGTCCAGTAATAAGTACCGTCGCATTGGTACGTGCGACTTTTTTGGCTAACTCAAGTAAGGCTAAACTTGATTTATCTCGTGCGACCACACCATGACTAGCAGCTTCTTCGATAGGTGCATAACGTTGAACCAGTTGCGTCAATTCATCTATCGAAAATGGCTTACTTAAATAGTCGATAGCACCTTCGCGCATCGCCACAACCGCATCATCCACTTTCGCATACGCGGTCATCATCACCACCGGTACATCAATCTGTAGATGTTTAATATTTCTAAGCAGTTGAAGCCCATTCATACCTGGCATCTGCACGTCACTTACAACCAAGTCAACGCTATTTTTTTTAAGCTTTAATAGTGCCGATTCACCATTATCTGCATGCAGACACTGATAATTTGCGAGTTCGAGGGTATCGGTGATGGCCTCTCTCAAAGCCGCGTCATCCTCAACCACTAGAATGGTTGGACTATCCATAACGCACCTCCAAGTTGGATTGCTGAATGGTTGGAAACATAATCATGAATTCGCTACCTTGACCTTTTTCAGAGTGCCACTCGATTTTCCCACCGTGTGCTTTCGCAACCGTATCGACGACTGCGAGCCCTAATCCAGTGCCGTGAGGCTTATTGGTCGCAAAGGGGGTAAAAAGCCTTGCTTTCATTGCGTCATCAATTCCCTCGCCACAGTCGCGTACGCAGCAGCACCACAATCCCGCTTCGGTTTTTGTTTCAACCGTGACAGGCTGGTTCTGACGGCTGGCGTCAATGGCGTTAGTGATAAGGTTTTGAATGGCGCCAGCAACGGCTGTCTTATTGATTTTGAGTGTTTGAGGTGAAGCTTCATATTGCCATTGAATGACGATACCGCGTTGTTTGGCATAGGCCTCAACCGTTTGCTCAATATGCGTCATGAGCTGGTTTGAAGCGACATCGGCAAGGGTGCTCTTCTGCCCACTTTTGGCGAACAACAACATGTCGTTGACGTGATGCTCAAGATCATGCAGCCGAGTCTTTAATTTAGAACTAAATTTTACCCGCTGTTCTGCGTCTAGATGACTGGTGGACAAATGTTCAGCGTACAATAATGCTGTCGACAGCGGCGTACGAATTTGATGCGCCAATGAGGCGACCATACGACCCATCGATGAAAGTCGTTGTAAATGAGCAAGTTGCGCTTGCAAGTCACGTGTTTCAGTCAGATCAGTCAATACAACTAACTGACCCGGTTGGTCGGGAAGGCTCGATATATCAACTCGCACCCTGCGACCGTTGTGAAGCGATACTTCGTGCCAATCGTCCGCGCGTGGCGTGAAGGTGCGCGCGACACAATCGCGCCAAAGCTCGCCACATAGATTGGCGCCCATCAATTGCACACTGTTCGGGTTGCAATATTCAACAACACCATCGCCATTCACCAGAATGACCGCATTAGGCATTGCATCAATAAGTGCATGATTAGATTGCATAGATTAGCGCATCCTAAAAAAAGTCCTACGCTAATAATGCAAAAGGTGTGCCTAAATTTTTCTATTTATTTCAAACAGTTAACTGCGTCAAAAAAACAACATCACACTTTATTGATGTCGTACTTTTTCATTTTTTCGACCAGTGTCGTGCGTCGCATACTGAGTAAATCAGCCGCTTTGGCGACTACACCATCGGCGCGTTCTAGCGCCTGTTTGATCATTTCAACTTCGATTTCAGCGAGCATATCTTTAAGATTGACGCCGGTTTCAGGAATATCCGCGGCACTCGCCTCAAGCACGCCAGCATCACTTTCCGATAATTCTTCTTCGGCTTCGTCATCGTCATCGTCAGAGAAAATAGCGTTTAATGCATCTCGCTCCTCGAGCTCATCAGGGTATTCAGGTGTTATCTCTTCACTATCCACGTGCCGGTATTTATGGGGAAGATCACCTACATCAACCAACTGGTTGGGGTGAGTAATAGAAAGACGCTCGATAAGGTTCGATAACTCTCTTACGTTACCTGGCCACGCATGCGCTTCTAACGACTGCAGCGCTCTATCGGTTAGGCGAACGCTAATGCCACGCTCTGCTTTGAATCGCTGCGCGATTTCGCGCAATAATAAAGGCACATCTTCAGAGCGCTCGCGCAACGCGGGAACTTCAATAGGAAACACATTCAGTCGATAATACAGATCCTCGCGGAAGCGCCCGTCAGCAATCATCCCCTCAAGCTCACGGTGAGTAGCAGCTACGACGCGCACGTCTGCAGTAATACTCTTACTTCCACCGATTCGCTCAAATATTCGTTCCTGCAATACGCGCAGCAGTTTAACCTGCATTGGTAGAGGCATATCGCCAATCTCATCAAGAAACAACGTGCCACCTTGAGCTAATTCAAAGCGTCCTTTTCGGACACCAATAGCTCCGGTAAATGCACCCTTTTCATGCCCAAACAGCTCGCTTTCAAGAAGGTCAGGAGGAATAGCCCCACAGTTAACGGGGACAAAAGGTCCTTTAGAACGAGGCGAAAGTTCATGAATGCCTCTAGCGACCACCTCTTTACCTGTCCCAGACTCACCTAAAACCAACACATTGGCTTCACTCCCAGCAACTTGGCGAATCAATTTGCGGATCTCGCGAATATCATGGCTTTGGCCGACCAAACGCTTTTCTAGTAAGTCCGCCGTTTGCTCTTGATGTTTACGTTGACTCGGAAGATGGCGGTGATACGCCTGACAGTATCGAATAATATGAGAAAGGTTTTCATAGCTCAGTGACTCAGTAATCTCACCAATCACATTAACTCGCCGAGTGGCATTTAAATGCTGCTTACTTGCACAGATGAAAGGCACATTAGGGTACTCAACGGCTACTGCTTCGAGGTCATCAATGCCGTCTCCCGCAATGATGCAGAGAGCGTTATCTAACTGGTCGTCATCTAACCACTGCGTATGACACTCTACGAGCTCGCCCATAAAGTCGAGTACAGTCTGCAATTGCTTCTTACGCTCCGAATCCGACTCGAGCACATAGATCACCCGAGCTTCTGTCGTAGAGGAGTTTACCACGCGTTAACCCTTTAGTTTGCCAACCGACCAATAACAAAGTCATGCCCGGCGCTATGAAGAAATAATTCAGTTGCTTCAGGTAGTGTGCGCTGCTGCGCAATCTCTACCCACTGATAAAATACATTTCGATGAACTTTCGCCGTTAAGCCTGTTGGAAGTTCAAAGTAAGGCACGTCATCCTTAACATAACTTAACAGTTGTTCATTCAAAATATATCGTTCATCAATGTTGGTGACAACTTGAATTACTGTCTCACCCTCATAATCGTAGAATTTCCAATCAATAATGAGAAAAGGCGCGTCTGCAACGCTAATTTTCATTTTTTCAGCAGGCGTGATAAGAAAATACTCGCCAGACTCGAAGGTAAGCACAGAGGCAAAAAGTTTAACTAACGCTTTGCGGGTGATCGGCGAGCCTTGGTACAGCCACTCGCCCTGTTCATTAATAAACATTGGGATCTCACCACAGTAGGGCGGATCCCACTTTTCGGTAGGAGCGTGATGATACGACTCAAGCTGTTTAGCTAAATCGTTCAGCGACATAGGCGATTAATCAACCAGTTTTTTCTGACGGAGTAAGTACCAAAGTGTCGCTTCCGTGCGGTTGGATACCTTAATGGCTTTGAAAATAGCCGAGAGGTGAACACGTATAGTTCCCTCGGTAATACCCAAAATATTTGCAATTTCCTTATTCGATAAACCTTGCGCTAATAACTGCATAATTTCAAGCTGACGCGGTGATAAAAAGCTCTCAGCACCGCTATTTTTATTACGCGGTTCGTTAAGGTTTGGGTCGTCAGGTAAGTAACGATCGCCATTGAGCAAGCCCCGAATAGCCATTTTTGCTTGCTCCGCTGAAGCATCTTTTGGCAAATAGCTACGTACTCCAGCGGCCATTACTTGGCGCACATCACCAATCGCTTTTGCTTTAGTGAATAGGACTAAATGCGCTGAGGGCGCTAAACGCTTCAGGCGCTGTAAGGCCGGACGGATTTCTTCATCAGGCAACTCCATCTCTACGAAGATGATATTGAACTCATCTGCCTTAAGGTAGTTTTCGGCAACCGCAAACGAGTCAGCCTCATAAATTGATGGCTGAGTTGCATAGTTGGTCAGTAATTGTATGAGTCCTGAACGCATGAAGAACGATGGATCAATAATTAAAATCTTCATCTGGTTTCTCTCGTTTAATATCCTTACCTATTTAACTTTTAGCATACCCGAATTACAATTGAGAGCAAGTGTTCAAGCAACTTAATATAGTTTTTCAGACTAATTGTTAATTTTATTAACAGCTGTGTGATGTTTGTCCTTTATGCATTCGTGTAAAAACCTTGTATAGTAAGTTCATTACTCATTTATAGGGAATTCACATGAGATCATTTAGCCGTTCAATTATGACCTCGCTGATTGCACTCAGCGCGTTCTTTACTACCTCAATTAATGCACAGACAGTTTATACAAATGTTAATGGATATACGCTAACAAGCCCCGCCGGACAAGATGCACAACTTGCGCAGTTCAGTTCTTTTGCGGTGCGTAATGGCAAGTTCATTGCGATGGGCGATGCCGAGCTTGCGCAACAATTTCCCGATTTCACACGTGTCGACTTACAAGGTAAAACAGTATTCCCTGGTTTGATTGATGCCCACGGTCACGTATTGGGCTTGGGCCTAAGCTTACTGCAAGTCGACCTACGTACAAGCGAGTCAGCATCCGACGCCGTTAATGCAGTCAACGACTATGCTCAGCAGCACCGCGACCTCCAATGGATAAAAGGACGTGGCTGGAACCAAGAAAACTGGCCCAGTAAACGTTTTCCAACCGCAGAACAGCTTGATGAGTTCGTCGCTGATCGCCCCGTTTATTTGACCCGTGTTGATGGTCATGCGGCATGGCTCAACTCAAAAGCACTCGAAGTCGCCGGTATTACCAGTGAGACAGTCTCACCGGATGGCGGTCAAATCATCAAAGACGCTCAAGGTAACCCAACGGGCGTGCTCATCGATAATGCCGTCAACTTAGTTGAGCCGCTAATCCCAGAGCCTACGGCGAGTGAGAAAAAGCAAGCCTTTCAGCTGGCATTCAACCATTTGCTATCGCTCGGTATAACCTCCGTGCATGATGCCGGCGTACCTGCGGTTGACCTATCAATCTATAAAGGTATGCAACATCAAGGAGAGATGCCAATGCGCGTTTATCCTATGATTGCAGCGACCGAGCCACAATTGCCCCAATTGTTAGCTGAAGGACCTTACCGAACCGATGACGATAAACTCTTTATTCGCAGCGTAAAAATTTATGCTGACGGTGCACTAGGAAGTCGCGGCGCAGCACTGCTTAAGCCTTACAGTGACGACCACGACAACCATGGTCTACTCGTAACGTCGGTTGAAAATATACGGAAGTTATATCAATTAATCATTCCGTTTGGCTTTCAAATAAACACGCATGCCATTGGTGACCGTGCCAACCGCATTGCACTCGACGCTTTCGCTGAGTTCTATCAAACATTGGGCGGGCGCAATTTACGTAACCGCATTGAGCACGCACAAATCGTCAATGTAGACGACCTACAGCGCTTTAAGGATTTGAATATCATCGCCTCCATGCAGCCCACGCACGCAACAAGCGACAAGAACATGGCTGAAGACCGCTTAGGTAAAGCACGTATGAAGGGAGCATATGCCTGGCATACCTTACTCGAGCAAGGTACGATTATTGCTGCTGGCTCCGACTTCCCGGTTGAGCTTGCGAACCCATTTTACGGCTTGCATGCGGCTGTAACGCGCCAAGATCGCCAAGATATGCCTGCTGGCGGCTGGTACGCCGAAGAGTCGATGTCGCTCGAGCAAGCATTGCGTGCCTTTACGATTGATGCGGCGTATGCGGGTTGGCAAGAAAGCACGTTAGGCTCGATTGAGCCTGGCAAGTGGGCTGATTTTATCGTACTCGACCGAGACCCCTTCGCAATTGATGCAAAAAACATTTGGCAAGTAGGCGTTGAGCAAACCTTTGTCGCAGGTGAGCAGGTATATTCAAATGAATGATGATTTTTTATTCTCCGAGGACGAACCTGAAGAAGAGGTGCTCACCACGGCACCTCCTTATGAAATCCTGATCGTCGATGATGACGAGGAAATTCACACTATTACAAAAATGGCGCTGGCCGACTTTAAACTCGACGGGCGTCCATTAAAGTTTCACTCAGTTTATTCTGGCGAGGAAGCCAAACAGTTTTTATCCAATAATACAGCCATCGCAATGACGCTATTGGATGTCGTCATGGAAACAGACCATGCGGGACTTGATGTCGCACGCTGGATCCGCCAAGAGTTACAGAATCGACTGATTCGTATCGTATTGCGCACGGGACAACCGGGCCAAGCGCCCGAAGAAGATGTCATTGCTCGCTACGACATAGACGACTACAAAGAAAAAACCGAGCTGACCTATCGCAAGCTCGTCACTTTAATGTATTCCTGTCTGCGCGCATACCGTGATCTTAATGCAATTGAACGTAATAAGCGCGGTTTAGAAAAGGTCATCAATGCATCAGCTGAAGTGTTCAGCGCCCAATCTATGCACGCCTTGTGTCAGGGTATTTTAGAACAATTGGTCGCACTGATTACTCACTCTGATGATGCCATGTATTGTCGCACCCATGGTCTTACCGCTAAGACCCGTGACAATCAAGAGTTTGAAATTATCGGAGGCACCGGCGACTATGCCCAAGCCGTTGGTCAGGCGGTCACACAAGATATTGACTGGTCGTTAGTGGCCGAGCTGCAAAACCTTCAACGCTCGGTGGTATTTAGAATTCATAATAACGATTACTATGGACTCTATAAAACGACGGGCGGTCGACAATATTTACTCGTCATCAAAGATGTTCGAGATTTGTCTGAGCTTGATCAAAACTTACTCGGCCTGTTTGTGAATAATAGCTCTATCGCAATCGATAACCTTAACTTGAGAGAAACCGAGCGAGAAGCTCAGCGCGAGTTGCTGTACTCCGTAGGTGAGGCTATCGAAAAACGGTCGGTCGACAATATTAGCCATCATGTGAAGCGTTCTGCTGAAATGGCCGGACAATTGTTAATTGCTACGGGGGCTACCAGCGAAGACGCAGAAAAACTGAAGCAAGCGGCATCAGTGTACGATATCGGCAAAGTCTCCGTGCAAATGGAATTGGCTCAAAGTGCCGATGCCCTATCGATTCATGATTACGAAGAAATCATGAGTAACGTAATCAAAGGTCATGACTATCTGAGCCAGACCGATACCGAAATTGCACAAATCGCAGCACGTATTGCGCAAGATATTCATGAGCGTTGGGATGGACTGGGCTTCCCCAGTCGTAAAAAAGCGAAAGCGATTGATATCAATGCGCGAATTCTATCCATCACCAGTCAGTATGACGCACTGCGCACACAACGCTCATATCGCGATGCGCAGGATACGGGCGCCGCGATCGATTATTTGACGCTGCACTCGGGTGAGTTTTTCGATCCTGAATTAGTCGGCATCATGATCGATCATATCGAAGCAATGGAAAAAATCAGACAACGTTATTCGGATATCATCTAAACACGAGGGTATTATGGATCTTCAATCCATTCGTCGAGATTACAACATTGGCCATTTGACTGAGTCTGATGTGCCTAATACGCCGTTCAAGCTGTTTGAGAGCTGGCTAAACAATGCCGTCGAGTGCGGTCTCAACAGCGATCCAACGGCAATGACCGTCGCCACGGTGGATAGCAACAGTCATCCGAGTCAACGTATCGTGTTGCTCAAAGGCTTTGACGAGTCGGGGCTACGCTTCTTTACCAATAAGCAAAGTCATAAAGGTAAGGATATCGCACTCAATCCCCAGGTCTCTTGTCACTTTGCCTGGCTTGCACTCGAGCGCCAAGTGCACTTTCGTGGTAACGCCGAGCCTTTATCTGAACAGGAAAACGACGAATACTTTTATTCACGCCCGTTCGAAAGCCAAGTAGCCGCACTGATTTCTAATCAAAGTCAGCCGATTGGCAGTCGCGATGAGCTTGTACGTTACTACCAAGAGCAGCTTGAGCAATATCAAGGCAAGCAAGTACCGCGTCCACAACATTGGGGCGGTTACCGCATCGTGCCGAGCGAAGTTGAGTTTTGGCAAGGTGGTGAGCATCGCTTACACGACCGGTTTATCTACCGCTTAGCAAGTGCAGATAATTGGAGCGTGCAGCGATTACAACCTTAATTCAGTGCTGTCGGTAACGGCTGCTGACAAAACTCAGCGCACTTACGCAATACTTTGAGTGTAGCGGGCGCATAACGTACACCTTTCTCAAGCTGTTGGCGCTTGCGCGCCAGCGCTTGATGACCGGGGATGCGCACGGGGTTGTCCGCAGCAATCGGTTTTGCCGCCAAGGTGTCACCAATTAACTCATCCACCTGAGTAATAAATGCTTTTTGCTCGCCAAACGCCGAAGGGTCAATAACTTGAACCCAAACACAGTTGGCATCGCCCTCATCTTTGCCTTGATTCCGACCATACTGCGCCAGCGCCATCGTCCACAGTTCACTAAATAGCGTTAAGCCATAACCTTTATAGCCCAATAGCTCACCACCCAATGGACCAATCGCACTACCCGGTTCTGAGAAAAACGTCTCAGGGTCATCGGTCCATTCGCCCTGAGCCGTGACCAATGCGTTATAAGGCAATTTCTGCTGATTGGCTTTTGCCTGACGTACCTTGCCCGCGGCCGTCATGGATAAACTGATGTCCAATAGAATAGGATCGCCAGAGCTAGGCACACCTACAGCGAGCGGATTAGGCGAATACACCGCTTGTTTAGCGCCAAACGGAGCGACGGCGCGCTGGCCTGGGGTCGAGCACATTAAACTGACCATCATGCCCTGCTCTGTTGCTAGGCTTAAATAGGCAGCTAATGAGGCGATATGTTGGCTACGGCGAACGGTGATGGTACCAGTGCCCGCCTGTTTCGCCATCTGAATGGCTTCGTTAATGGCCATTGGCATCACATAAGGACCCGGTAAACGTTGCGCATCCCAATTGGCGACGGCGGCACGCTGTTGCAGTACCTGAGGTTGCCCTTTGGGCTGACTCTCACCACGCTCCAACCACTGACAATTATTCAGCAGCCGAATTAGACCATGGGTACTGTAGCCCAATAAGTCACCTTCAAGTAAATAGTAGGCAACATGGCGAGCTACTTCGCCAGACGCACCAACTGCTTGCAGACATTCGTCGGCCCACGCTAACAATTCGTTGTAATCAAACAGACAATCACGCTCGCTCATCAAATTTCCTCTTGGTCAGCGACACTACTAACGGTAAGCTTACACCAATGACCATAGCAAGGAGTAGAACAGGTGTCATCTAGTCGATTAATTGAACGCATAGCCGTAATTACCAGCGGTGGCGACGCCCCCGGTATGAATGCAGCACTACGTGCAGTGGTATTAGCTGCCGAGCATGATGGAATAGACGTTGTGGGTTTTCGTCATGGATATGAAGGCTTGCTAAACAATGACTATATGAAACTCGGTCGCGATGAAGTTGAACATATATTGCAATATTCCGGCACCATTATTAAAAGCGCGCGCAGCGAACGCTTTAAAACCGATGAGGGCGGAATAGAGGCCGCACGCAACCTGGATGCGCAAAATGTAGATGCATTTATTGTCATTGGTGGTGATGGTTCATTTAGAGGCGCAAATCATCTTGCTAAATTTTGGCAAGGTCCTATTATTGGCATCCCCGGCACCATCGACAACGACCTTTTCGGAACCGACAACACGATTGGCTACGATACCGCGGTAGAAACCGCGATGGACGCGCTCGATAAAATCCGTGATACCGCAGAAGCTATGGACCGCGTGTTCATTGTTGAAGTCATGGGTCGCAACGCGGGCTACATTGCGATTAGCAGTGCCATGGCAAGCGGCGCAGAGCGTATGATTTTACCCGAACTGCAAAAGGATAAACCACTCACTATTGATGCATTGGTTAAACACGTCGAAGGCGTGAACCGCGTGCGTGGTGACTCCAGTTACGTGATGGTGTTGTGCGAAAACCAATGGCCTGGCGGCGCAGTGCGCTTAGCCGAGCAACTTGAGGATCGACTCAACTTTCCATGTCGTCCTTGTTTGCTCGGTCACGTACAACGTGGTGGACGCCCAACGGCCATGGATCGTATCTTAGCGACCCGTTTAGGCGTTTATGCCGTACAACTGGTACAAGAAGGCATTACCGGTGTAATGGCCGGCATTGAGAAGAACGAGCTGGTTACTACACCGCTCGAAGACACTTGGGTCAAGCGCAAAGTGCTGAGCCAAGAATTGATAGATATACAGACCAAGTGTTTTAACCCGATCAAAAAAGATCGTCATAAAGCCACGGTCGACAAAGCGTAAAGTAAGGTATTGTGCCCATGTCAGAAATTTCACTTCCAGTGGCGACCAATGATCCCGTGCGCCCTTTTTTTGGCGCCGAGCGTTCATTTTCGATCCATCCTGGCAGTATTCACATCATTGGCTTCGGCTTTGATGGCACCGCGTGTTTTCGTAAAGGTACCAAAGAGGGTCCGGATGGCCTTCGTTCGGTGTCTGAAGATATTGAATCGTATTCTCCCTACTTGGATGCCGATCTGGAAGATTACGAGTTTTTTGACCTAGGCAACTTACGTTTGGGTTTTGACGACGACGTTGAGGCACAATGGCATCATGCCAATAATGACTTTAACCAGATTTTTGAACCGTTGGATTTAGCCGCGACCAAAACCAAGCTCATTACCTTAGGGGGTGAGCATTCGATTTCGTACGCGCCTATCGTTAAGCATCTCAAACAATACCCCAATATGGTGTTGTTACACCTTGATGCGCACGCAGATTTGCGTGATGGCTTCTTGGGTTATCACTTTTCACACGCGTCGATAATTCGCCGCGTGGTCGATCACTTCGGCCCAGAACACCAGCTTATTCAGTATGGTATTCGTTCAGGCACTCGTGATGAATATACCTGGATGAATCAACAAGGCACGATCCGTAAATCGCGGCAGGACTTTTTGACATCGGTGCAGGAGATCGCCGGCGACCGCCCTATCTACCTTACGCTGGATCTCGACTACTTCGACCCCGCATTTATGCCCGGTACAGGTACACCAGAGCCGGGCGGCGAGGACTTTCATTCATTCGTCAGTTTGATGAAGATCCTGCGTGAGAAAAACTTCATTGGCGCAGATATTGTTGAGTTATCTCCCAAAATCGACCCAACAGGCAACTCAGATGTATTCGCGGCAAAAATCGTCCGCGAAGTATTGTTAACACTAGAGCAAGCAGGAGCATAAGCCGATGGCAGATTGGACTATCGACCAAGCTGAAGAACTTTACGGCGTGAATCGTTGGGGTGCGGGATATTTCTCCATTGGTGAGAACGGTAATATCAAAATCGCGCCTAACCACCGTTTACCCGACATTACCATCGACATGCGCGAAGTCGTGGATGAAATTATTGCCGAAGGTATCGAGCTGCCCGCAGTTATCCGCTTTCATGACATCTTGCGCTCACAAGTTGAGATCATTAACGAGACGTTCAACAAATGTATTGAGGAAGCCGAATACAAAGGTCAGTACTGCGGTGTATTTCCCATTAAAGTGAACCAGATGCGTGAAGTGGTCGAAGAGATCATGGATGCCGGCGAACCCTATAACTACGGTTTAGAAGCGGGTTCAAAGCCAGAACTCATGGCGGTCATGGCATATAATGACAACCCTGAAGCGCTGACGGTATTAAATGGCTATAAAGATAAAGACTACTTGACCTTGGCGCTGCTTGGACGCCAACTCAAACGCAAAATGATCATCGTGGTCGAGAAATTCAGTGAACTCGAAATGCTGATCCCGCTTGCGAAGCAGCTCGGTGTTGAGCCAATGATTGGCTTGCGCTCAAAAATGATGGTGCGTAGCTCAGGTAAATGGGCGGGCTCAAGCGGTGATCGCGCTAAGTTTGGTCTGAGTATTGCCGAAATTCTTAATGCCATTGAACGTTTGCGCGAAGAAGACATGCTGCATTGCGCGAAGTTATTGCACTTTCATATCGGCAGTCAGCTCTCGGATATTCGCAAAATTAAAGAAGCGGTATCTGAGGGAGCGCGTTTGTACGCCAAATTGGTGCAAGAAGGCGTTGAACTTGAGTACTTAGACATCGGTGGCGGCTTAGGTATCGATTACGACGGCACCAGTTCTACCACCGACTCATCGCGTAACTACTCAACCGAGGAATATGTTGCTGACGTGGTATGGGGCATTAAACAGGTCTGTGACCTCGAGAACGTCCCTCACCCTAACATCGTGAGTGAGAGTGGTCGCGCCATGACTGCGCACCACAGCTGTGTTGTCTCGAACATTGTCGGCGAAGTAAATCCTTCAGGCACTGACTTTGATTTAAGTGCTACCGAAGACGAGCATATTCTGGTCAAGAACATGCGTGACCTGTTTATTAACGGTGCACAGTATCACCCTCAAGAGCGCTATAACGACGCGGCAGGTTACAAACAAAGCGCATACGAGGCATTTAAGCTCGGTATCCTCTCGCTGCAGGAGATGGCTAAGCTTGATACCATGTATTGGCGTATTCTCGCCGATATCCACACCGGCCTTGATGAGGAAAGTGCTTTCATTCAAGAGCTGGATGAGCTTGAAGATATGCTGGCGAGTCAGTACCTGTGTAACTTCTCGATTTTCCAGTCAGCTGCGGACACCTGGGCAATTGGTCAAGTACTGCCGATTGTGCCTATCTCGCGCCTTGACGAGAAGCCCGAAGTGCGTTGCTCTATTGCTGATATTACCTGCGACAGTGACGGTAAGCTGAGTAAGTACATTGAAGGCACAGAAATTCGTGAAAACATCCCGATGCATAAGCTGAAGAAGAATGAGAACTACCATGTAGGCTTATTCTTAACCGGCGCTTATCAGGATGTTATGGGTGACATGCATAACTTGTTTGGTCGTTTAACCGAAGTGCACGTTTATTGCCACGACGATGAACCGGGCGATTTCTATATTGAGGAAGTTGTACCGGGTACATCAGCCGAAAAAGTGCTGACAACGATGCAATACAACACCGAATATATGGCTAAAACGGTTAAAAAGCACATTGATCGCCAAGTACGTAAAGGTCATCTGCAGCCACGTGAGGGCGTACGGTGGACTAACTTTTACGAGAAATGTTTGGCGGGCAGCACCTATTTGCGTGTAGATTAACCGCAAAATGGTGATTTACTGACCAAACGGTAAAAAACCTAAGAAAAGCGGTTGACTCGAAGACGAAAAAAACGTTTAATACGCCTCGTCGCCCGGATAGCTCAGTCGGTAGAGCAGAGGATTGAAAATCCTCGTGTCGGTGGTTCGATTCCGCCTCCGGGCACCACTATTCTAAAGGCCTCGCTGGAAACAGCGAGGCTTTTTTGTTTCCCCCATTGTCCCAGATTTGTCCCAATTGTCCCATCCACATTGCTGGCTACACGTTTCAAGTGCTGCCCTGCAAGATGGGCGTGAAGCCGAAGCCGGTATGCCGATGAAAGATATCTGCCGTAAGTACGGTATCGGCAATTCAACGTTTTATAAATGGCGCGAAAAATACGGTGGCATGGAAGCGTCTGATGTGCGCCGCTTAAAAGAGCTTGAAGAAGAAAACCGTCGACTTAAGCAGATGTATGCTGAGTTGAGTCTCAAGTCACAGATGCAAGAAGATATTATAAAAAAGCTCTAGCACCTGTGGCAGAACGGAAAATCTGGGCTCGCGAGTTACAGGTGCAGTATAACGCGAGCGTTGTAAAGTGCTGTGATGTGGTTGGCATTAGCCGTACCGCTTACTATTACGAGCCGAAATTGACCGATGATGACGAAATCATTGATGCCTTGAATGCTTTAATCGACAAGCACCATCAGTGGGGTTTCCCAAAGTGCTTTAAACGCCTGCGAAAGCTAGGCCACCGCTGGAACCACAAACGTGTTTATCGTGTTTATACTGAGCTTAAACTGAACCTGCGACGCAAAGGCAAAAAGCGACTGCCCAACCGTAACCCAGAGCCGTTAGCTGCACCGAATGCATTGGGTAAGTTTTGGTCAATGGACTTTATGAGTGACAGCCTGCACAACAAAGTCAGGTTCCGCACATTTAACGTTATTGACGACTTTAATCGCGAAGTTTTAGGTATTGATATTGCAACCAGCATGCCGTCATTGCGCGTCATACGCTATCTTGAGCAACTTGCTGAGTGGCACGGTTACCCTGAAAAAATTCGGGTTGATAATGGCAGCGAATTCACCTCGGAAGTATTCGTTAACTGGGCAAAAGCGCATGACATCATGATTGATTACATCAAGCCGGGCTGCCCATACCAAAACGCATATATTGAGCGGTTTAACCGAACTTATCGCGACGATGTACTCGACTGCTACATCTTCAACAACCTGAACGAAGTGAAGCAAATAACCGAAGATTGGATTGAGCTATACAACAACGAACGGCCGCACGATTCACTCAATGACATGACGCCATTTGAGTACCGCAATGCGGCATAAATACTCTACGAGATGACTGTGTTATAAATGGGGTATTTACAGCCCACATCCCAAACGTCAGCAATTTGCTGACCATAAGTTCGTTTGAGAAGGTAGCTAATCAGCTTCACGGTATCCAGATCTTTAACCGCTTGTACTTCGGCCATAGTCTAGTTCCTTTTTTGCTGTAAAACGTGATTTTGAGTACTTAAGAGGGTATAAAGGGGAAATAGCCCGTTTTTAGTGGGTTTGCTTGTTCCCGTTATTGCAATTTGGGAACATTAGCAATTGAGGCTCACTCGGCATAATATATATTTAAGAATATTACACATCAGTATTACCTGAACGACACAACTCTAAGCACTGAGTCGCCAAAAACTTCTTACCTTCCTCATCGATATAGCAATAAAAAAGCACGCCCAAGTCGGGGCGTGCTTTGCAATTAGCTAAGGCCTCCACTTAGGCTTTTGCAGTTCCATTGAAGCGCTGCACTAAGTAGTAAAGCGCTGGCAGCACCACCAAAGTCAATAATGTCGACGAGACAATGCCGCCGATTACCACAGTAGCCAGTGGTCGCTGTACCTCAGCGCCGACACCGGTATTAAATGCCATAGGGACAAAGCCCAGGCTAGCTACGAGAGCAGTCATCAGTACAGGTCTTAACCGCTGTTGCGCGCCTTCAAACACCGCATCTTTCAATGGCAGTCCGTCGCGCAGCAGTTGCCGTATGAATGTCAGCATGACCACGCCGTTCAAAACCGCCACGCCCGACAGTGCAATGAAGCCGACTGCAGCGGAAATTGATAGCGGCATATCACGCAGCGCTAATGCGAATATCCCGCCGGTCAGCGCTAAGGGAACGCCTGTGAATATGACGAGTGCACTGCTCAGCGAATTAAACGCACTGTATAGCAGGCCAATAATTAATAGCAGCGCTAATGGCACAACCAAACTCAACCGTTGGGAAGCTGATTGCAGCTGTTCAAAGGTACCGTCGTAGTTAACCCAATAACCTGCTGGCAAATCAACGTCAGTCGTTAGCGCATCCTGAACATCTGCCACAAAAGAGCCCAAATCACGATCTTCAACATTCGCACTCACAATAACATTGCGTTTGCTGCTTTCTCGGTTAATTTGGTTCGGTCCACTTTCCAAACTCAATTCGGCGACCTCTCCCAACGGCACATAGCGCAGCTCAGGGTTGCCGGCAGGCAGATCAATAGGCAGTGATTTAAGCTGTTCAATGCTCTTACGCCATTCTTTGTCGAGACGTACCATTAGCTTGAAGCGTTTATCCCCCTCGTAAATAATCCCTGACTGAACTCCACCAACCGCAGCTTGAACTGCTCGCTGTACATCAGCGACTGTTAGGCCTAATAACGCTAAATGATCACGCTTAGGTATAACTGAGAGTGTCGATAAACCGGTCATTTGTTCAACCCGAACATCAGCAGCGCCATCAACGGTGCGAATGACTGCCGCGGCTGAGTCGCCTAACCGTTTAAGCGTTTGCAAGTCATCGCCATAAATACGAACCCCCAAGTCAGCTCGAACGCCTGCAATAAGTTCGTTAAACCGCATTTCAATCGGTTGAGTGAACTCGTACTTATTACCGGGAAGCTCTTGCACAGCAGTTCGTATTTCAGCAACCAGTTGCTCTTTGGTTTTTTCTGGGTTTAGCCAGTCCTCACGCTCCTTTAAAATAATAATGGTATCAGCGACGCTCGGTGGCATCGGGTCGGTCGCAACATCCGGGGTACCAATTTTTGAGAATACCAGTTTAACTTCGTCAAAGCGTGACACCACAGACTCGACATCTTTTTGCATTGCTATAGACTGCTGCAAGCCAGTCCCCGGAATGCGCAAGGCTTGCATGGCAATATCGCCTTCATCAAGCTGTGGCAAAAACTCAGTTCCCATGCGACTCGCCTGAAACAGTGATACCGCAAATAACCCAAAGCCAAGCAAAATAATGACAACTGGAAGCTTTAATGTTTGCCGCAGAGCCGGCTGATACACTTTGCGGGCCGCTCGCATTATTCGGCTTTCGCTGTGCTTAATATTGCCACGGACAAATATTGCAATAGCAGCGGGTACAAAGGTAACACTGAAAATTAACGCACCTAACAACGCCGCTACGACCGTAAACGCCATGGGATGGAACATCTTGCCTTCCACGCCACTTAACGCAAATATTGGCAGGTAGACCAGCATGATAATCAGTACACCAAAAACCGTTGGGTTGAAGACCTCACGTGTACTATGGGTTACTTCAATTAAGCGCTCTTTAGTGGTAAGTACCCGGCCTAAGCGTTGCTGTGCAATTCCAAGCCGTCGCAAAGCGTTTTCAACCACAATGACCGCACCATCGACGATAATACCAAAATCAATTGCGCCCAGGCTCATTAAATTACCAGACACCTTGTTGGCGACCATGCCGCTTACCGCAAACAGCATACTTAACGGAATGACACAGGCGGTAATCAGTGCTGCACGGGCATTTCCGAGTAGAATGAAAAGCACGACAATAACCAGCACGGCACCTTCAAACAGATTTTTCTCTACCGTTGCAATGGTTTTATCCACTAAGGATGTGCGGTTATAAACCGTTTCGATGACGACACCGTCTGGTAAGCTTCGTTGCACCTCCTCAATTTTATTGGCCACATTCTGTGCAACAATACGGCTGTTTTCGCCGATAAGCATCATGGCCGTGCCCAATACCACCTCGCTCTCGCCCGAGGTTGAAGCGCCAGTGCGTAATTGTTCTCCCAGTTTGACCTCAGCCACGTCACTCACGCGCACCGGTGCATCATCACGTTTTGTCACGACCACATCACGAATATCGTCAAGTGTCTTAAGCTGTCCAGGCGAACGCACCAACCATTGCTCACCATTTTTCTCGATATAACCGGCACCAGCGTTTCTATTGTTAAGATCCAATGCTGCCAAAAGGTCCTGCATGGTCACTTTATAGGCCAGCATACGACCGGGGATGGGAGCCACCTGGTATTGCTTTTCATAACCCCCCACACTATTAATCTCGGTAACACCGGGCACCTTGACCAGTTGCGGCTTAATGATCCAATCCTGGATGGTACGCAACTGCTCGGGCGTATACGCCTCGCCATCGGCATTGGTAGCCCCCTCTTTCGCGCGTACTACATAATTAACAATTTCACCAAGGCCGGAGGCTATTGGCCCCATCGTCGGCTCGATACCGTCGGGTACTTCTCCCCTTACCTTTTGCAATCGCTCACTGATTTGCTGTCTAGCCCAGTAAATATCGGTGCCCTCTTCAAACACCACGGTAACTTGCGACAACCCATAGCGTGAGATCGAGCGGGTGTAGTCCAGCTTTGGTAAACCTGCCATCGCGGTTTCCACCGGATAAGAAATACGTTGTTCGGTTTCTAATGGCGAATAGCCTGGCGCTTCTGAATTTATCTGTACCTGAACATTGGTAATATCCGGCACAGCATCGATGGGTAGCTTTAATGTGCTATAAACGCCCGCAGCTGCTACTAACAAGGTTGCGGCAAGCACCAGCCATCGACGATCAACCGCAAAGCGAATGAGTGCATCTATCATTGTTTACTCTCCCTAATGGCTGTGGCCTGCGCCTTGTTTTAGAATGTCAGCCTTTATCAAGTAGCTGTTTTCAACGACATAACTTTCGCCATTCTCAATACCCGATAACACCTCGGTGTATTCACCGTCAGTTCGGCCTAACTCAACTTCCCTGGCTTCGAAACGATTACCCTCTTTAATAAAAACAACGGGGTTATCTTCTAAACGTTGAACAGCATCATTGTTTATCGCCAAGCTCGCGTTAAAGCTGTCTGTAACGACATCCGCTTTTACGTGCATTCCCGGTCGCCAATGCCCCGACTGATTGGGCAACTCGATAAGTGCGCGTGCAATATGTCCGCCAGTCATTTGTGGCGAGATATAAGACACAGTTCCTTCGACGGTTTTATGATGATGCAAGTCGTACACATAGGTCGTTTGCTCTTCTTCTAACGACTCAATGTTCTCCGGGAACGCTGAAAGCTCTACCCAGACCGATGATGGATCCAGGACTTCAAATAATGGCTTTTGCTCAACCACTTCACCAACATTGGTAAAACGTGCAGTTACCTCTCCGCTAATTGGGCTGATGACTTCAAATGCCGTGCCTGTCGTAACATTCTCAACAACAGCCAGAGTTTGCCCGGCTTTTATGGCATCGCCGATATTGGCCTTTAGTGACGTAACAATACCTTTGTACTTCGCTCCGATATGCACAATATTGTTATTATTGGGGGCTATTACACCGAAAATTGTTTGCTTTACTCGAATGCTTTGAGCGCTCGCTGTTGCCAACGTTAATTTCGCGTTTTCTATTGCTGCATCACTTAAATTGGTATGGGGTGCTTCATGCTCTTCGTGTTTTTTCTCATAAGCCAATGCGGGCAGTGAAAAACTGGCAATGCAGATAATTGTAATCAATGTGTTGAGTTTCATTGTTGTACTCCTAAAAACGGCTGTCCGGTCATGCGCTCTAATTCGATGATGTCGCTGTAAATCGCATGTTGACGGGAGATTTTTTCATACTCGAGTTTTGCTAACTCTGTTTGCGCGTCTAACACTTGCAACAAAGAATGCGTTCCACGCCCGTAGCCCTGTTGAGTTTGTGCGAGTAACTGTTCAGATAGCGGCATCAGTCGCTGGTTTATCTTTTGCAGATAACTTTGGTGAGTTTGCAAACTATGCACTAGTGATAAAGCCAGTGACTTCAGTTGCTGCCGAACCACTTTTTGCTGCGCTAGGTTAGACTGATGCAGTAGTCGGCTTTGCTTTATGCGACCGACGTTAGGGTCAGCGAACTGCAATGGCATTGATGCCTGGACAATTAGACCGGCATCATCGAACTCGTTATTGTAACGAGCCCCGACACCAACGGTAATATCCGACTTTGAGTCCGCTGCTAACGCTCTGGCTTGCGCTTGTAGAAGTTGCTCAGAGTCCAGTAAACGCAAATACTCCGGCGCCCGATTAACAGCCGATAACACGTTGGCTTTTTCCGGGAGGCTTAGCGGAAAAGTAAAGTCTCCAGAGACGCGCGTAAAATTGAGCTCGCCTGCCCACATTGAAGCCAGTTCAGCTTGTTGCTTTTTCAGTTTACCGTTCAACTCGTCAGAGAAAGCGTATTGGCGCTCTAACTGTAATTTAATGCGAATAACCTCGGATTTAGGCACCGCGCCAGCTTCTACACGCTCCTGTGCCACTTTTATCAGTCGCTCAGTTCGCTGAATTTGACGCTCGCTGGTATGCGCGACTTGCTGAAGTTTTAAAATGTCATAGAAACGCTGTGTGGTTTCTGCCAAAACCTCAATTTGACGATACTCAAACTCTGCTCGCTGAGCTTTCTCTTTTTCGGTTGCAGCTTTAACTCGTAACTGCCGTTTGTCCCCTAACTCTATGAGCTGAGAAAAGGATACGGTCAATTGTGAGTTACTGATACCTTCTAGCCGTCCTGAGCCGGCAAAGTTTTCTATTTCCGCAGATACCCTTGGGTTCGCTGAAAACTCAGCCTGCTCTATCAGTGCTCCTGCAGCTCGTATTTTATAATCATACTCCAGTAACTCAGGGTTATTCTTGATCGTTTTTTGTAACGCTTCTTTCAGCTTTAAATCTGTCGTCGCAGCCGTCGCCACAGGCACTAGCGCACCTAAGCAAAAGGCTGCCACGAAGTATAAATACTTCATGTTGCTTCTCCATTAACTTATAGGTTTTAAAAAGTCTAAGTTAACGGTTACGCGTTTGGTGGAGGTACAGGGGGTTGGTGAGTCAGGCTTTGGTCAAAACCTACCGAGTTTGAGTTGGGTGCCAAAATAACAGGCACGGCTGAAATTAAGAGGTTATAACCAGTAATGCAACTAATATGAGGTTGTGTTTGTTGTTTACTATCATATATTGATTTATTTAAGTCTTGATTTTCACGCTCAATTTCTAAGACTAAGTCATACGCAACTCCTGCACTCTTTATTGAAGACTGACTGAAAGTACCAGCCACAGGAGCACAGGCAAAAGAGCTATGAATGAGCACAGTCAGTATTAAAAACCAAGATATTTTCATTCAATTACCCTACTCAATATAAATTCCTAATCCATCCAAAATAAGCTCGGCCATATTAATTATTATACTTACTATTTACTTAGAACCCGGTAGATTCGGTATCATTGAGACCTGCAAGTTGCTTAACAGTAATAGGATAACTCCTAGGGTAATTGCAATATCGGCAATATTAAAAACTGGCAATTGCCACGTTTGCCAACCTAGATGAAGGGAGTCGACAACATAGCCACGAAACAGTCGGTCAATGAGGTTCCCAACCGCCCCCCCAAGAATCAGCCCGTAACTAATGCCATCCCGTTTACTTACTTTATTAAAGATCAACCTCGTTAAAGCCACAGACATTAGCAGAGCAACCCCAATAAAAAAATAGCGCTGCCAACCTCCACCATTTGAAAGCAGGCCAAATGCCGCACCAGTGTTCCAAGTGTGTACCCAATTGAAAAAAGGGGTCAATGAAATCGAATCACCGTAAGCTATTGATTGCTGCGTCTGCCACTTGATCACTTGGTCAAGGACTACAGTTAAACCAGAAATTAACAGAGAAATATAGGGCGAAAATCCTTTATCAACGCAGGACATTCAGTTCCCCTTCAGTGCAAAAATGCGTCTTGACCCGTTAAGCACGATTAAACCTGCTATGCTACCTATAATAAGATCTGGGTAATTCGACCCGGTCAACGCAACGAGGATGCCAGCGATGATTACGCCAAGGTTAATCACTACATCATTAGCTGAAAAAATCCAACTTGCTTTCATATGCGCACCACCTCCTCTATGTTTGGAGATAAGTAGAAGACAGATGGTATTGCCAATCAACGCGACAAATGCAATCCCCATCATCGCAAGTGACTCAGGTTCACTCCCGAATACGAAGCGTCTCACAACTTCTGCAAGTACACCCAGAGCCAAAACCAGTTGTAGTACGCCAGCTAGGTGCGCAGCACGTATTTGCATATTAACACTACGCGCTACGGCATAAAGAGAAAGCCCGTAAACTGCCGCATCGGCAAAATTATCTAAAGATTCCCCAATCAAACCAGCAGACTGCCAAAGCAGTCCGGCAGTCATTTCCACCAAGAACAGAAGAGTATTGATGGTGAGCAACCAACACAAGGTGCGGGACTCCTGCTTATCCGAACTTGCCGAAAACTCCTCAGCTTTGATTGCCTCGGAGTCCGCAGCAGTGTCTCTTTCAAGCGAGGCACCCAAACCTAGAGTCTCTAATTTAGAAGTAATAAAGGCTGTCTCACCATCATGTAATACCTTCAGCCGACGGTTTGACAAGTCGAAGGATAATGAATGAATTTCCTCAAACCCATTCAGTGCCAAGCGAATCATTCGTTCTTCTGATGGGCAATCCATTTTTGCTACAGAGTAAACGATGAGCCGTTTACCTGACTCTTCGTAGGCATTTTTTGAGTCGCCATTTGTTCAAACCGTATCAAAGGAACTAGCCATCGTATTACTTACCTTAAATATATAGTTTCACAATTAAAAACTATAAAGTTACTATAAGGTCAAGAAATTACTTAACTAGATAGGAAATTTTCTTATGCGTATTGGTCAACTAGCAGACTTATTAGGAATTCAAACCCAGACAATAAGGTTCTATGAAAAAAAGGGTTTGTTACCTTTACCAGCTCGTAGTTATAACGGATATCGAGTATACACTGAAAAACATTACAAAAGACTTAAGTTTGTATGTAGCTGCAGAGCTATAGGCCTTTCATTATCTGAAACCCGCAGATTACAAGATTATCAAGACAATCCACATCAACCTTGCTCAGCCGTTAATACCCTGATTGATGAACACATAATGCACATACGCTCTCAAATTACTTCTTTGCAAGATCTTGAGAAGCAACTCACTTCAATTAGAACAAGTTGTACTGGCCAAAGCAAAGTTATTGCGTGTACAATTCTTAATAAAATTGATGAAATAGAATCTGTTAGTTGTAACCGAGACGTCTAAATTTCCGGAGGTTACACAACGTACTTACACAATTTTTTAAGGTTGTCCAGCGGAGCTTCGTTAGGCTACTGAGTGTCTAGTGAACTAGTGGCGATTCAGAATGCACTAGTTGAGAACTATTTTTAATTAATGTACCGTTAAGCTGCTTATTTAGAACTGTAGGTAATGATGCTTAGACTCGGATTTTTAATACTGGTGCTTGTTGCTGTTCTGACTCAAATCAGTCAGGCGGTTGCTGATGTGCATCAATCTCACCAGTCCTCTTCTGAGCAACACCTCAATTTTGAGCATGACGAATCCCACATCGATAAGCGCAATCTCCCTAAAAGTGGAGAAATCAGCTTTGACTGCCATCACTGCTGTCACTGCCATGGCTCATTTCATTTATATGCCATGAAGACTGAAAAAACTCTCGCGTTACCACGAATGGGAACAATGCGCCCTGGGTACACCCAGTTCTACACTAATCCACTGTCATCACCACTGTTCCGGCCTCCCATCTCCTCATAACTGTCTAATAAGCTGCTATAGCAGCGCAAAAAAATCATTATTTTACGCAGTAATATGACTGAGGAGTCTATCTATGGGTCCGTTTTCGACACATAGCAAACGCTTGTTTATTGCCGTAAGTCTGGCAATAAGTTCAAGCTACGCCAATGCACAACAGTTGCCCGAGCAATGGCAAAAAACTGTGCAGCAACACCCCAGTGTTGAAGCCGCTCAACAGCAGGCTGAAGCGCTGATCCAACAGGGCAAACAATTAAATCAGCCTTTGTACAACCCTAGCTTATCGTCAAGTTTAGAGCGCGAGGGTGACATCAATAATTACACTGTTGGCCTAAGCCAAACGCTGGACTGGAGCACTCGCAATGAAGCACGAGCCAGTCAGAGTGACGCCATGACGGCTATGGCAGTGAGTATTTATCGCCAGTCGGCGACATCGCATGCTAAAACTCTGTTGAATGCCTATGTGCAATGGCTGGATGCAAAACAGCGTTACGCACTGGCCAAGCAGCAAGAGAAAATCGTTAAACAGGCGATAAGCCTGGTTGCCGAACGACGTAAAGCCGGTGACTTAGGTGCCGTCGACGAACAACTGACGGTACTCGCACTAAGTCGGCAACTGCAACAAGCGGCAGCGGCTTATCAACAACTGCAATCCGCTGAAGCAGAGTTAAACGCTCTGCTAACAACGTCTGATGTCGGTCAACTCTCCATTAATGAGGAGCTATTTAACGTTGAACCTGCGTTAACGACTCGTTGGCAACAACATCCAGCGTTAAAAGCCGCTTACCTGCAATGGCAATTAAAGCGCGCCGATGTCGACTGGAAACGCTCGTTAACCACCGCCAACCCAACCATAGGCGTCGAAGCGGGCGAGAGCGATAACGAAACAGTAGTTGGCTTATCATTCAGCATTCCACTACAGATTCGCAATAACTACAGCGATGCGGTACGCGCAGCCAATAGCGAAGCTGTTGCTGAAGAAAAACGTTTGATTGCACTAAGGCAACAATGGCAAGCAGCACTGAAATCATCTCTTAACAATTATCGTTTTGTGAAAAAACAGTGGCAAAGCTGGCAAAAAGACTTTCAATCTCGGCAGGATGAGTCGATGCAGGTGATTGAGCAGTCCTGGCTCGCCGGTGACCTATCCACCACAGACTACCTCACCGCTGTGCAACAGCAGCTCGATAGCCAATTTGCAGGGATAGCGCTGCAAACACAATATCGGTTTGCCGCCATTGAATGGTTGTACCGTTCGGGCGAACTCAGTAAAGCGCTGACGTTATCGCCGTTAAGCCAGCCAACAAACGCAGAGATTGGAGAGTAAACGATGTCAGTAAAACCTTTATACGCAGCAATAGCACTTGCGCTGAGCTTTTCGGTTATGGCGCAGGATGAACACGGACACGACGAAAAAGAAGATACCCACAAGGAAAAAGGCAAACACGAGCAAGGTGAACATAAGGAAAGTGCAGGCGTGGAGCTATCCAGCAAGCAGCTGTCCATGGCGGATATCACCACGCGAACCTTGCAAACTCAAGTTATTGAATACCCGGTTTATGCTCCGGGCGAGGTGGTTGCTAACGACTTTAATAGCTATATCGTGAGTCCGCGCATCGATTCGACCGTTCTCAAACGTTTTGTCAGTATTGGCGACCACGTCGAAAAAGGTGAACCACTAGCCACCCTCTTCAGCGCCACCATGGCGGAGGCGCAAAGTCAGTATTTGGTCACACTTAACGAATGGCAACGCGTGCAGTCACTCGGTGAGTCAACGGTTGGTGAAAAACGCTTTGTTGAAGCGAAAAACGCCTTTACCTCAGCGCAAGCGCAACTCAAAGCATTTGGTATGTCAGCCAGTGATATTAAGCGTTTAAGTAAAGCTGACTACCCTATCGGCGAATACCAACTGACCTCAGAAATTGGCGGGATTGTGGTTAGCGATAACTTCAAGCAGGGTCAGCCAGTCAATGCCGGTAACCACTTGGTTGAAGTTCTGCAAGAAGAAACCTTGTGGGTGAATGCTCGGCTACCGGGCTCAGCTGACCTTAATGTGCAGTTTGGTGATCCTGTTACAGTGAGTGTCGACAATCAGCGCTTTGCGGCAAAAGTCATTCAGGAAGGCCACACAATAGACCATAAAACCCGCACCCGAACGGTACGACTTGCGGTAAATAACGAAAAGGACCAATTACACCCTGGTTTATTTGCGGATGTTTATTTCTCAGTCAAGTCGGATGGACCGGTGCTTGCAGTTAAGGACTCAGCCTTAATGCGGGCATCTGATGGTGACTGGCAGATATTCATTGAGCACGAACCCGGAAAGTTTGAACCGAAGAAAGTCGAATTGGTTGATGAAAAAGGTCCGTGGAAAGTCATTCGAGGCGTTAAGGAAGGCACAGAGTACGTCGATAACGGCGCGTTTTTCGTTCGCTCTCAAATCGCTAAAGGCGGTTTTGACCCACATAACCACTAACAGGAGGTTGTATGTTTCAGCGCATTATTCAGTTTGCTGTCGCTAATCGCCTGTTATTGGTATTGGCTTTATTCAGCATCAGCATTGCGTCATTTTTTGTTATTCCCAAACTTAATCTGGATGCCTTCCCCGATGTTACCAACGTTCAGGTAACGGTAAATACGGAGGCCCCCGGGTTAGCAGCGACCGAAGTCGAGCAGCTGATTACCTATCCGATAGAGTCGGTCATGTATGCCCTGCCCGACGTCAAAGAAGTTCGGTCAATCTCAAAAACAGGTTTATCGGGCATTACAGTGGTGTTTGACGAGAGTGTCGATATCTACTTTGCCCGGCAACTGGTGTTTGAACGACTGCAGGCGGCAAAGGAGTTGATACCCGAAGGCGTAGGTACACCCGAAATGGGTCCTAACTCCTCCGGCCTAGGCCAGGTTTATCAGTATCTGCTACTTGCCGAACCGGGCTCCGGTGTCAGCAGTATGGAGTTACGCAGTCTAAACGACTATGTGGTTAAACTGCTACTAATGCCCGTTGAGGGAATTACCGAAGTCTTGTCCTTTGGCGGCGAAGTTAAGCAATATCAGGTTAACCTCAATCCCGCTAAGCTGTTGTCTTACGACCTTACCCAGCAAGACGTAATGGGCGCGGTCAACAAGAATAACGGTAACGTTGGTGGTTGGTATATGCCCCGCGGTCAGGAGCAGTTGGTTATTCGCGGCACCGGTTGGTTGGATAGCGGTAAAAAAGGCCTGCAACAAATACGACAAATACCGCTCAAAACCGTTGACGGCGTTTCCGTAACACTGGGCCAGGTTGCCGACGTCGAAATCGGTAGTGAAATTCGCCAGGGGGCGGTCTCAATGTCGCGTAAAGTCGACGGCGAGGTCAACCAGCTGGGCGAAGTGGTATCGGGTATTGTGCTCAAACGCATGGGCTCGAATACCAAAGCCACTATCGACGGTATTAAAAAGCGCATTCCGCTTATTCAGCAAGCATTACCCGAGGGTGTCACCTTTGAGCCGTATTATGATCAGGCCGATTTAATACAAAAAGCCGTATCTACAGTCGCGTATTCACTGCTCATTGCCTTTGTCTTTATTATCGCAGTATTAGCACTGTTTTTGCTCAACATACGCGCTACTTTTTTAGTGTTACTGTCCATTCCCGTTTCTATCGCCATTGCCCTGATGGTAATGTCCGCGATGGGCATGTCAGCTAACCTGATGTCGCTGGGCGGGATTGCTGTTGCCATTGGTATGCTGGTCGACGGCTCCGTGGTGATGGTTGAAAACATCTTTAAGCACTTAAGTCGTCCGGATAGTGAACACCAAGACGACGCCGAGCAACGCACAGAGCACCGCGACCCAGATCCTCAGGCAGCCAAACTCGATAGCCATGGTATCAAGCTGCGAGTTAAGGAAGCGGCGAACGAAGTGGCACGACCGGTATTCTTTGCCGCCATGATTATCTTGGTGGTCTTTATGCCACTGTTTAGTTTTCAGGGTGTTGAAGCTAAATTATTTGAGCCCATGGCTATCAGTATTATGTTGGCCATTATCTCCGCGGTTTTTGTGGCCATCATGGTTGTACCGGCATTAGCCAGTTACTTTTTCAGTCGGGGTATTAAGCCTCGTGAAAATAAACTGCTTAAACCACTAGATAATGGTTATAAAAGACTATTATCGGTGGCGTTACGCAGTAAAAAGGCTGTTATTACCCTGGCCGGTGTGCTGTTTGTCGGCGCTTTGGTGTTAGTGCCTCGTCTCGGCACAGAATTTGCGCCCGAATTGGAAGAAGGCACGATTAATATTCGCGTGACATTAGCCCCCTCCTCTAACCTTGAAACGGCCTTAGAGGTGGCTCCGAAGCTTGAAAAAATCCTGATGTCGTTCCCGGAAACCACCTACGCACTCAGCCGCATTGGACGAGCTGAAGTGGGCGGCGATCCAGAGCCTATCAGCAACATCGAGATATATGTGGGCCTTAAGCCGCAATCCGAATGGACAACGGCATCCGATCGCTACGCCTTACAAGAAAAAATGGAGGCAAAACTCGATGCTCACCCAGGCTTGTTGTTTAATTTTTCACAACCTATTGCAACACGGGTTGATGAACTGCTCTCAGGTGTAAAATCGCAGCTAGCCATCAAACTATTTGGACCCGAGCTTGACGTGCTGGCCCGTAAAGGCCAGGAAATAGAAAGTGCCGTCAAGCAAGTTGACGGGGCGGTTGCTGTAGCGATGGAGCAAATAAAAGGTGAAGCACAACTGGTGGTTTCTCCGAAACGTCAACAACTCTCACGCTACGGCTTAAATGTCTCCGATGTACTTAGCGTTGTCGACAATGGCTTGGGTGGCGCTTCGGCAGGCCAGATCATTCGCGGTAATGAGCGCTATGATATTTACGTGCGGTTGGCCAAGCAATTCCGCGATACGCCGGAGTCTATTCGCTCGTTACGCCTGTTAACTCCCTCGGGGGCCTGGGTAACCTTAGGCGAAGTCGCCAACGTTGCGATTGAATCAGGACCACCACAAATCCGTCGTGATGATGTACAGCGTCGCGTTGTGATTCAATCGAACGTTCAGGGTCGTGACATGGGCAGCGTGGTGGCCGATATTCGGAAGACGATTGACGAGAAGGTGGATTTACCAACCGGTTACTCAGTCGACATTGGTGGCCAGTTCGAAAGTCAACAACGCGCACAGGAGCGCTTATCCATTGTTGTGCCCATATCACTGGCACTCATCGCCCTGCTGCTTTATTTTGCTTTCGGCACCATGGGTCAAGCCATGTTGATCTTGGTGAATGTACCGTTGGCCGTCATCGGTGGTATTGTGGCGCTCTATGTGTCAGGACAGTACTTATCGGTGCCCAGCGCCGTGGGTTTCATCACACTGTTTGGTGTGGCGGTACTCAACGGTGTGGTTCTGGTCGAAAGTATAAACCAGCGAATAACCGATGGGCATTCAGTTAATGATGCCGTGTTTGATGGCGCATGGTCGCGACTACGCCCGGTATTAATGACAGCAATAACCTCAGCGTTAGGACTCATTCCCATGCTGTTTGCAACCGGTGCAGGGGCTGAAATTCAACGCCCACTGGCTACCGTCATTGTTGGTGGTTTGGTATCAGCTACTCTGCTGACATTGGTTATCTTACCCGTGCTCTATCCTTGGTTTTCGAAACAAAAAATTAAGGATCTGAGCCGTTAGGGTTCAATAGCATTTAAGGGGGCGGTTATTGTCGCCCCCTTTTATTAAAAGAGGAACGTATTATGGGACATCACCATAACCATGATCACTCAAAGGACATGCCGTCCAACCGATTAGGTTGGGCATTCCTGCTTAACTTTGTTTTTACCATTATTGAGTTCATTGGTGGTTTTCTTACCAACAGTACCGCCATTTTAGCTGATGCCGTTCATGATCTTGGCGATAGCCTGTCGTTAGGTCTCGCGTGGATACTAAATAAACTTGGCAAAAAACAGGCTAACCAACACTTTACCTACGGTTATAAAAGACTGAATCTTGCCGGTGCATTTATTAATGCCGTTGTGTTAATCGCAGGCTCTGCCTGGGTACTTGTGGAAGCAATTCCCAGACTCTGGAACCCTCAGATGCCCGTCGCTGATGGCATGATTGCTTTAGCCGTCGTTGGCATTACAGTTAATGGATTTGCTGCTTACAAATTGTCAGAGGGCAAAACGTTAAACGAACGCGTTATTAACTGGCACTTGCTGGAGGATGTTTTCGGCTGGGTTGCTGTACTTATCGTTGGTATTGTTTTGCTGTTCGTAGACTGGCCGATTCTCGACCCTATATTGTCGATTGGCTTTACTCTATTTATTTTAGTGAATGTACTACGCAACCTGTGGGCAACACTGAAACTCTTCATACAGGCCACGCCAGACAAAAAAACCTACAAACAAGTCGCGGACGCTTTACTGGAGCTACCTCATGTCGCTGACCTACACCATCTGCATTTTTGGTCACTAGATGGCGAGGAGCATGTATTAACCGTTCATTTGGTGTTATCTAAAAACCTTGATATCGAGGCCCGTAGCGATTTAAAACAGCGCATCGATGACGTCCTTGCGCCCTATGCTTTAAGCCATACAACGGTAGAACTAGAAGATCCTGATGAAGCCTGTAGGGACAACTGATAATGAGTGCATTATTTTTAATGAAAACACTCGGGTTATTTATCGCAACCGCAATTGCTGAAATTGTCGGATGCTATTTACCCTACCTATGGCTCAAAGAGGGCCATTCGGTTTGGTTGCTCATTCCGGCAGCAGTGAGCTTAGCCTTATTTGCTTACTTGTTAACACTTCATCCGGCGGAAAGCGGACGCGTTTACGCAGCCTACGGCGGTATTTACGTGTTAACCGCCATAGTGTGGCTGCGAATTGTCGATAAATCGCCACTATCCAATTTCGACCTGATTGGCACGGCGTTTGTGCTAACCGGTATGGGGATTCTTGTGTATGGCTGGCGTTAGCTATAAAGCAATTCAGTTAAAGAACTCCGCTCAAAAGTTTTACTACACAGACTAACGCACCTTATGTTTGTCCGTGGTAGCGTCCTCAACCCCGTCATTAAGCGAGGCCATCAGTGGACAATAGACATCTCCTTGTCCGGCGCTGCATTTTTGCACCAGCTCATTCAACGCTCGTTCAATTTGCTGTAAGTGCGATATCTTTCGACGAACACTGGTGAGCTTTTGCTCTCCAAGCTCCCGTGCTTCATCGCAATGAGCGCCATCTTGCAGAGTTAATAGCTCACCAATTTCATCCAGACTAAATCCGAGCCATTGAGACGCGCGAATAAAATGAAGCCGAGCAAGCGCTTGTTCGTCGTAATGTCGGATCCCCCCATACGGCTTCTCCGGCTCGCTCATTAGCCCTCGGCACCGTTTCCACGCCCACGCCGGCTGTTTTGGCCAGCGTGCCAATTGTCATTACGTTGCGTTTTTTGGGTATACGGATTTAATGGTTGATGGGGCACCTTCACCCCATCAATCTGATACCACCCTCAGATGGTTGATAGATCGACTCCGTAGTTGAGTTCCTCTGCGAAGTCCGGCAGTCCGTAACCGATGGTTTTCTTGTAGAAAGGAGAGACCTTCGCAGTCGGTGCCTTCTTCTTGTGCTTCGTGGTGTAGAGCATTCGTGCCCGCATCACCTCGAAGGAGTAACCGCGCCCTTCACGGTTCTTGTCCTTGGCCAGTCGGTTGATGGACTCCGTGTAAGCGTTGGTGACGGGCATGTCCGTCTCGAAGTAGGTCATGGTCTCTTCGCGCCAGTTTCCCACTGCCCTGACCAGATCGCTCCAGACTTCCTTTTGGCCCTTCGGGATGGTGGCTATCCACTCGTCCAGGGCGGCTTCTGCCTGGAGCCGTGTGGTGGCGTCCCAGATGCCGTAGAAGCGCTCCTTGTGCTCGTAGGCGGCCAGCAGTTGCGGGAACGCGCCTGTCCAGGTCTCCATGATGAGGCGCTCCCGGTCTGAGACTTCGTGAGCGCGTTTCAGCAGGATTTTCCGGTCTCCCTTGAGAGTCCGGCTCTGGGACGGTTTCAGCTCCTTTCTGAGGCCCTTGCGCACTCTCTCTAGGGCATCGTTGGCCATGCGCACCACATGGAACTTATCGACCACGATACGGGCCTGGGGCAGCACAGCCTTGACCGCTGCCCGGTAGGGGTTCCACGTGTCCATGCTGACGATCTCGACCTTCTGCCGGTCTTTCAGCTTCATCAGGTAGTTGGTCACCACGTCCTGGCGGCGGGTGGCCAGCAGGTCGAGCAGGGGTCGCTCCTCAATGTTGGTCAGAATGCAGCGGTAGCGCTTGTTCAGGTATAGCTCGTCAATGCCCAGGATGCGGGGCGTCTCGAAGCGGTGCCAGCGCCCCAGGAACTCGGCGCGGGCGTTGAAGATGTCGCGCACCGTCTTCTCGTCCAGGCCGGTCTGTGCCGCCACAAAGGTGTAGGGGTGGTTGAAGGATTCCTTCTCCACGTACTCATGCAGCCGCAGTGTCATACGGAATCCGTCCACCATCTCCGGTAGCTGGGGCCTGAATGTTGTCTTGCAGGCCCGGCAGGTGTATCGGCGGCGGACCACCCAGAGAGTGACCCGCTTGCCGTGGATGGGCAGATCACGATAGGGAACGTCACGCTTGCCGAACCGTACGAACTCACCCTGCACGCCGCATTCCTCGCAGGCGATGGGATCGGGCACGTCCACCTGGAAGTGCATTTCGTCGTCGGTTGATTTGCAGCCCAGTACTTGGTATTGCGGCAGGTGAAGGATGTTGTCGGGAAGTTCGGTCATGGTGTTGTATAGGCGTAGGTGTCAGTCAGATCCATCCGGCTCGGCATTGGTGTTTGCTTTTTTACCCAACAAGCTGCTGGAAACGAAAAGTAAGGCACCGAGGACAATTGCAATATCAGCCAGGTTGAAGGCCGGCCAATGCCAGTCTCGCCAATAGAAATCAAAGGAATCCACAACATAGCCGCGAAAGACCCGGTCAATCAGGTTGCCCATGGCGCCACCGAGGATAAGACTGTAAGCGATGGCTTCTCCTTTATGACGATTTTCAAGGATCAGCTTGATCAGAAAAATCGAGACCATTACCGCGATTCCGATAAAAAAGTAGCGCTGCCAGCCTCCACGATTCGCAAAAAGACTGAATGCGGCACCGGTGTTCCATAGGTGCACCCAGTTAAAGAACGGGGTCACCGAAACATACTCGCCATAGGCCATTGATTGCTGCACCAGCCACTTTACAGCCTGATCAGACGCTGCCAGCAGGCCCGATATGGACAATAGGGCATACGGCGAGAGCTTTTTGCCAATAATGAGCATTATTTAACCCTTCAACGCCAAAATGCGTCTGGCACCGTTAAGTACAATGCCCCCCGCGATGGTGCCGATAATCAGATCCGGATAATTGGAACCGGTCCACGCGACCAGGGCGCCGGCGGTGATGACCCCCAGGTTGATCACCACGTCGTTGGCCGAGAATATCCAGCTTGCCTTCATGTGCGCCCCGCCTTCCCGATGTTTGGATATGAGCAGCAGACAACTGGTATTGGCAATCAGTGCGACGAATGCAATAGCCATCATCACCAGCGATTCAGGCTCACTACCGAATACAAAGCGTCTCACCACCTCTACGAGCACGCCCACAGCCAAGATCAGTTGCAGTACACCAGCAAGATGCGCGGCACGTACCTGCATTTTCACGCTATGTCCAACCGCATAAAGGGCAAGCCCGTACACCGCCGCATCGGCAAAATTGTCCAGGGATTCTCCAATCAGGCCGGTGGACTGGGCGATCAGACCGGCAGTCATTTCCACCACGAACAGAAGTGCATTGATGCCGAGCAACCAGCGCAGGGTCCCGGATTCTTGCTTAGCAGAAGCTGCCGAAAACTCGGCGGCCTTGATGGTCTCCGGATTTGCAGCGACGGTTTCCTGAAGCGAGGCGCCTAGCCCCAAGGTCTTCAGTTTCGAGGTGACGGGCTCGACCTCGCCGTCATGCACGACCTTCAGCCGGCGGTTCGACAAGTCGAAGGACAGCGCCCGAATCTCCTCAAAGCCGTTCAGGGCTAGGCGAATCATTCGTTCTTCTGATGGACAGTCCATCTTCGGCACGGCATAAACACTGACCCATCTCCCTGGCGCCTCGGAGGAGGCCTGTATATCGGTATCCGCTGCGGACGTTGCATCACCGCCACAGGCGCCACCACAGGATTTGCTCATGATACGACTCCACTTGAACAATGTTGTGGTACCATTTTAAACTATAAAGCTACTATAAGGTCAATAGAGTAAAGAATCCGTTGGGGAGGAGGCTGATGCGCATTGGTCAGTTGGCGCAGTTGGTAGGGGTCGAAACACAGACGATCCGCTTCTATGAACAGCAGGGCTTGTTGCCGCCGCCTGATCGGCAGGACAACGGTTACCGTGTCTATACCGAGAAGCATGGTGAGGGGCTGGCCTTCATCCGTCGCTGCAGAATCCTGGGCCTGTCACTGGCTGAGATTCACGAACTACAGAGCTATCAGGACGACCCTCATCAGCCTTGTACCGCCGTCAACGCCTTGCTCGATGATCACATCTCTCATGTGCGGTCGCAGATAACCGCTCTGCAAGCGCTTGAGAAACAACTCGTTTCACTGAGAGCGAGTTGCAACGATGACCGGGAAGTTGAGGCGTGTGGGGTTCTTGCTGGAATTAGCGAAGGAAAAATGCACCAGCAGTAGGTGAAGCATCAACCAGATAATCCGATGAGATGCCGGTCTGTCTCACTCTCATGCAAAGGTAAGATCAACCATTTAATCCGCTTACCCAAAAAAAGTTGTCCAGTTTTTCAAAATTTAAAATATATTTTCAATTTTTATGAATTTTTAATCTCACAATTAGAGATGCTAATCCTCCAGCGACTATAATGCGTATATAGATGTACCATTTTTAAGTAAGGAGACGTCACTATGAGTCAATCAACTCAAAAAGCCACGCTTTACAGAATGTCGACACCTGACCACCAATGCCCTTTTGGTTTAAAAACCAGGCACTTACTTAAAGCCAACGGTTACGATGTGGACGACAACCTGTTGGAAAGCCGAGAAGAAACCGACAAATTCAAGGAAAAGCACGACGTCGATACCACTCCACAAGTGTTTATTGGTGATAAACGTATCGGTGGGTACGAGGAGGTTCGAGCCTTTCTTGGAAAGCCTCTTCCTGACCCTGACGCAACCAGTTACCGACCCGTTATTGCATTATTTATTATGACGGCACTCCTCTCTGTAGCCACGTCGTGGTTGTCTTTTGGTCGCGTATTTACCGTACAAACCATCGAGTGGTTCATCAGTTTCTCTATGGTGGTTCTGGCCTTGCTCAAACTCCAGGACGTAGAGAAGTTCTCTACCATGTTTCTCAATTACGATCTTCTCGCCAAAAAATGGGTGCCTTATGGCCGTATTTACCCCTATGCCGAAGGCTTGGCGGGTCTGTTAATGGCAGCGGAATTCGCCCATGTCATATCCATACCCGTCGCATTATTCATCGGCATCGTAGGCTCTATATCGGTGTTTAAAGCCGTTTATGTCGACAAACGCGAGCTAAAATGTGCCTGTGTCGGTGGCTCCAGTAATGTGCCGTTAGGCTTCATTTCGCTCACTGAAAACCTCATGATGGTCGCTATGGCTGTCTGGATGTTTTTTACAATGAACTAGAAAAAGAGCGCTATGCGCTCTTTTTCTTAACGCTTTTTACGTAAAAACAAAATCTCACCAGCGGCAATCAATGCCATACCGATAAGAGACGCCCAAATCACCAGCGGATCGCTCGTCCATTTCACCCATATAAAAGCGACTAAAACGATGACGTCTAGCGTGATTGCGCTGACAAGTATGTAAATATTGGCATTCACCTTTTGCCTTAGATGCCGTAATACGCCCCAGTGGATCGCAATGTCCATCACGATATAAAAAATAGCGCCCAGTGACGCAATTCGACTCAAATCGAAGAATGCCGCTAAGATCATAGCCATAACAATGGTGTAAACCAGCGTGTGCTTCTGAATGGAACCTGGCATGCCAAAATGACTGTGTGGAACAAGCTTCATATTGGTCAACATGGCTAACATTCTTGAAACGGCAAACGCGCTGGCAATCACTCCTGATACCGTTGCTACAATTGCAAACGCAACCGTCACCCAGAGTCCAGTTTCACCGTAGACGGGTCTGGCTGCTTCAGCAAGCGCATAGTCTTTCGCTGTCACAATCTCATCAATCGACAAGCTCGAACCAACGGCCAGGGTGACTAGCACATATATTAGCGCGCAGATAACCAGCGAAATAATAATGGCACGCCCGACGTTCTTCTTAGGCTCAACAATTTCACCGCCACTATTCGTTATTGTTGTAAACCCTTTGTATGCAAGTATGCTTAAAGCAATACCCGCTAAAATACCGCCACCCGAAGCTTCTTCTGGAATAGCAGATATCGATTCAAACTGAATGCCTGAAGCCCACAAACCACCAGCGGCTAAAATCACCAATCCTAAAGCCTTCACAAAGGCCATAAAGAACGAGAACGTTTGAATAAACTGATTACTCAAAATATTGATAAAAAATGCGAAGAGCAGCAACCCAACCGCCAACAACGGAATAAGCCACTGCGCTTCAAAAGAAATTAACTGGCTTGTATAGGACGCAAATGTGCGAGCGACTAGACTTTCATTAATGACCATAGAAAAGTACATTAAGAGTGCGAATATCGCCGTCACACTTCCTTTTCCATAAGCTTTACTGAGGAACATCGCAATACCGCCCGCTGACGGATAGGCTTTCGCCAACTTAACGTAAGAGTAAGCGCTAAAGCCGGCAATGATACCGCCGCACACAAACGCCAGGACAAACCATTCTCTTGCCAGCTGAGCAACTTGTCCGGTCAGTGCAAAAATACCAGCGCCAATCATCACACCAGTCCCCAGCGACACCGCCCCCCAAAGACTCAGGCTGCTTTTCTGATAATCCTGATGTCCGTGTTCATGATCGTGTTCTGCCATAATCAGCTCCTGTGATTGAACTCAGTTGGACCAATGGATCCGGATAATTTTCCAGCCAGACTCAGTCGTATTTGATACGGTTACGGTTTCATTCATCGTTAAATCAACCTCACGCCCGTTATACTCCCCGGAAACGCTATACCGAGAAGTGATCACAGCAAGGCCATCGGCTTCTTGTACTGTCCTTTCAAGCAACTGTGAAGGAACCGCCTGGCTAAACTTAATATCTGACTTAAGGTGATGAGCACTGTACTCGGCCAAGGACCGTTCAACGCCACCACCTTCAAAGATAAGCACATCATCGGAAAGCACGTCTTTAACGACCTCCGTGTCACCTTCAGTTAAAGCAGTTCGAAATGCATCAAGCACAGCGGTCGGCTCAGATAGTTTTTCGGCGCTACTGGGCGCTGAAATAAACATTACCGAAACCATAAAAACACTCACAAGTAATTTCATTCTTCTTATTCCTTACATTAACCGGGGGAAAACGCGCTGCTTAGCGCAGAGGCCAGGGTAAAAATAGTGACAGCCAATACCATTTCCGCCGTTATGGAGTTTTTGAGTCGCTTGGCGGCCGCGTTATCATTTAATTGCGGTACGAACTTTAATTTATGCAATGCGGCAACAAGGAGAATCAGCGCCACAAACACAAGTTTCGCTAGTAGTACCGTGTCATACGACGTAAGCGGCAGCTCTGGCATCCATCGCCCTGTTGCACTACGATAAATAACCAAGCCCGCAATAAGGAGTATTGGAACCGCTGCAGACATATGCACACCAAAACGCTCCATAATGGCTTTCGCTTTAGCAAGCGGTACCGACGTTGCCAGCTTTCGCAATGAGTTAAGACTGCCGAACCAAACCCAAGCGACTAACAAGTGTGTTAAAAGCGCTAGCTTTCCCCACCAGACGGCGTCACTGCCGTGACCAATACTTAAAAAGCTCCATCCCATGAGTCCAATGGCGACAACATATAGCACCCACTTTATACGTTTTAGCTTAACAACGGAGTAAACAATCCAAGCAATAGCAACCGCTATCTGAAGTTGCATGAACAACCCAACAGGGCCGGTCCATATAAACTGCATGTAGGTCGTGTCAATCATGCCGGCAAAGCCTTCAGCAGCAAAACTACCGACTTTCAGAAAAAAATACAGAAGGCTTGCCAGTAATAGAAGCAACGCAACAAGGCTATTCTTTCGTTCAGACTGCTTTTTTAAACCGGACAAATAAACGATATAAGGCGAGGCGGTCATCACCGCGTTAAGCCAGAATATAAAGGCCAACGTTAAAACGCTGGCCACACTCCAAAGGGTCATCATTTCACCTCAAAGCTAAAATCACCCGATATTTTATGACTGTCCCCACCCATTGCCGTCCAATAAACCGTATAACCACCTGACGCCAAATTGTTTTTAACAGCAATTTCGTACGCTGCTTTGGGAGTCATGCTCATCGAAAAGTCCAGCGGATGCATTTTACCGTCATCTGAGTGCAGCATAATTTTAGCCAGACGAACATCACCGGAAAAATTCATCGTAATTTCCGTTGGTGACTCGGACAAAGTCGCACCGTCCTCCGGGCTACTGGATGTTAGGCCGACGTGAGCGCTGGCCCATGCACTAAAAAATAACGTGGTACCGAAGGCTAACTTAAGTATGTTTTTCATGTTGTTTCCTCTTTGTTTATTATCAATTAAAACCAAACTCTGGCCCCAAGGACCACGCCTGTTTCTGTGGTGTCCTCACCCATTCGTTTCATTTCATCTGCCGTGTTGCCTAACGCGCCGTTCCAATAAACACCAATGTAGGGTGCAAACTCACGACTGATTTCGTGACGATAACGCAACCCCACACGCAAGTTGCTCAAGCCACTTTGCCGTTCATATTTGTCTGAATCTGTCAGGTTGGCTGTAAACTCAATGCGAGGCTGTAAGTACGATGTTTGTGTGAGCTGCCACTCGTACTCAGTTTCGCTAACAAATTGGACGTCGCCTTCTTCATTCACCATCAGCGAGTTATCCATTTCGAACCAATAGGGCGCCAACCCCATAAAACTCACGACAGCATAATTTTCCATAGACGCGTCCGACGATAAGGTACCTCGCGTACCAATACCGGCCTGAAACGACCAAAACGGAGACATCAGGTAGCCGTATAACAACTCAGCACTTTCCAAGTCAGTGGGCTCTCCGTCATCTTGAATATTTTCCCCCTCACTTTTGAAGACAAACCGATGATAATCACCACCGTACCAAGCCATCATGTCCCAAACGGCAACGTTCTCTTCCTCGTCTGTTCGCGTTAATTCCAGCCGGTCAAATAATACCTGCCCGGTGTAATATTCTTTAACGGGCTCTGGCCAGCCTTCCTCTGCATGTCCCGCCATTGCCACTGCGGGTAAAAGTGCTGTAGTGAACAACAATGATTTAGCGTACATAGCCTTCCTCCTTATGCCACATTTACCACACGAAACATGCCCGCTTTCATGTGATAAAGCAGATGACAATGAAATGCCCAGCTTCCCGGTGCATCAGCGGATATCAGTAGTGATACTTTCTCGCTTGGTTTTAAACTAATGGTGTGCTTACGAGGACGAGGATACTGTCCATTTTCAAGTTCCATCCACATACCGTGTAAGTGGATTGGATGATCCATCATGGTGTCATTAACCATCACCAACCTTAAGCGCTCGCCGTGACGGAACTGCACAGGGCCGTCAACTTCGGTGTATTTCTTCCCGTCAAACGACCACATATACCGTTCCATATTACCGGTCAAATGCAGTTCAATCTGGCGCTCTGGTTCCCGCTTATCTGGCCATTCTTGGGCGCCAATAAGATCGCTATACACTAAGACTCTATGGTCAACATTATCCAAACCTATGCCCGGTTCATGGAGACGACTGGTCGGATTCATAGCTATCATGGCGGCAGCAGCTCCGTGACCACCTTCACTGTGCTCAATTTTAATGTTTTCCACAGGAAGCTCTTTTTTGTGTGTCATTTTATGCGTCATATGGCTGTTATTGCCGCCCATATGCTTCATATTCATGCTATTGCCTTTCATATCACCGGACATCGCCATCGCTCCCATGCCCATAGCGGCCATGCCTCGCTCAGGAACTTGCCGTAGTTCAGGCACTTCAGCCTCAAGACCAAGTTCCGGCGTTAATGTACCTCTGACATAACCACTTCGATCAAAGCTCTCAGCATAAATAGTGTAAGGCTTGTTTTGCTTAGGCTGGACAATTACATCGTAGGTTTCCGCCACACCAATGCGGAACTCGTCAACTGGCACTGGCTTCACAGGCTGCCCGTCAGCGGCCACTACCGTCATCTCCAATCCAGGGATTCTTACGTCGAAGAAACTCATTGCCGAACCATTAATGATACGCAGGCGTACTTTTTCACCAGGCTTAAACAATGCTGACCAGTTCATCTGTGAATCGCGGCCATTCATCAGGTAGGTATAAGTACTGCCCGTCACATCCGCAATATCACGGGGGCTCATTCGCATTTGCCCCCACATTTCTCGTTGCTTCCAGGTTTTCTCTAACCCTTGCTGTCGCACGTCCTCGAAGGTCTCAAATATCGTACGTTTTTGATAGTTATAGTACCCCTCCGCAACTTTCAAGTTACGAAACACGGTATCCGGATCTTCGAATGTCCAGTCGCTGAGAATAATGGTATGTTCTCGATCAGCACCAATGTCTCCGTCTTTCGGTTCAATCACTAACGGCCCCAGGTGTCCCAATTGCTCCTGCAAACCGGAATGGCTGTGATACCAATAAGTTCCGTTTTGCTCGACATCGTAGCGGTATTTGAACGTTCGTCCTGGCTTTATCCCTTCGAAAGATACGCCAGGCACGCCATCCATATTCTCCGGCAATATAATTCCGTGCCAGTGAATTGACGTGTCTTCCGACAACCGGTTAGTCACATTTAGCTTTGCTCGCTGCCCTTCTTTTAAACGAATCAAAGGGCCCGGCATTTGGCCATTGATGGTTATTGGTGCTCCTACTTTATTTCCCACGAGCAGTGGGGACTTTGCAATGGTCAGATCAATCTCATCGTTTGTCAGGATCTGATCTTTAAAACTGCGTCCCTGAGGAGCAGCCCAAGTTGGGGCTACTTTGGCGATTGCTAAAGCAGACGCCACAGTGAATGCAGATTTAATAAACTTTCGACGCCCTTTGTTAAACTCATTGCTCATTATGACGCTCCTCTTTTGAGGTTAAATTTTGATAACGTTGAACGTCCTGTTCCTTATCAGACGGCTCATCAGAAACCGATGATTTAAACCCTTTAATCGCACTACCAAGATCGGAGCCCAGGGTTCGTAGCTTTTTACTACCAAAAAGAAGAATGACAATAACCAGTAAAACTCCTAACTGAACCATACTCATGCCGCCAAATCCCATAGCTAAAGCCCTCCATTTGAGAGTGCTTGCTGCTGCTTTAAACTTGCTATCTGCTTACAAGGTGTAATTGAACCGTCCTTTTTGATTTCATAGACCGTATACGGTTGAAACCGAGTACCCATTTCCATACCAACAGACCCTACCGGCATGCCAGGAACAGTTAATCCAATGCCATTGGCTGACTTTTTCCCAGCTAAATAATGAGAAACCAATGTAGGAGGAACGTGCCCCTCAAAGACATAGCCATTACTAGAAATAGCGGTATGACAGGATTGGACCTCGGCACTAATACCGGAGTCACGTTTTCGTTGGGTCAGGTTGTTCGGATGTTGTACGGACACACTAAAGCTATCGGGTAAAGCTTGTAACCACTTTTCACAGCAACCGCAGTTGGGATCTTTTAGAACGGTTAGTTGCTGCTCTTCTACATCGGTTGCAGATACAGACACGGAAAACAGCATCGCCAAAACAGCGATATTGCGTTTGATAGACATAATTATTCACCGATTAATAAGTTTTAAGGAAACACGCCGAGCGTGTGTTAAATTTCTAGTAACTTATTAAGCGGTAATTATTGGGGGACGGAATAAATTAGACGCGTGTTTAGCACGAATTGAGGTGTCGATGGGCGCATCGACTTTGGCAGAGAGGTTAACTGCAGCGGCATTAACCGAAGAAGACTGTCCGACAAATAAAACCGAGCCGCCGGAGCAATGCCGAATGGTCATGTCAGCACAGCACGAGTTGTGCTTTTGCGTCTCATGCTCGCAATCGTTTGTGTCGGCTTCGTACATCATGCTGTGCTGCATTTGGCTGTTATCATGACATGCGTGAGCTTCTGCCGTTTGCGAAAACGACATCGACACCAATAGCACTGTCATTAATAACAGAATTCGAATTAGCACGAGCACCCTGCTTTTTGCAATTTAATAAACTTTAGTCTAACGTCATTTTAACGCATGTCAAATAAGGAGCAGATAATGATGAATCACGAAATGTTCGCAGGTATGGGCTTTCTATGGATGCTGATTGTGGGAGCTATTTTTATTGTTCCCGCATGGCGTATCTGCCAACGAGTTGGCTACCCTGGTCCATTGGGTCTTCTGATTGTTATCCCTATCGCAAATATCATTCTTCTTTACTTTATAGCGTTCGGCCCATGGAAAAATGTTGATAAATAGCTAATTCACTTTAACCAAAGCAACAAGTATAGCTTTTCATCTCTGATCAGAAGCACGAATTTATTTGCCACTACACGTTCACAAGTTGCAGACCACTATAGCTATGTTCAACGTGTTAAGCGAGTATTGGGCATAGCCAAAAAGTTAAAAGATTCATTTGTGAAAAAGCTTTCAATCAAAAAACTAAAGCTGAAGTTTTAGTAACAAGGTAAGTAACACGCTTGAATCTTAATATTTTTTATCCACTATAAAACAATAAGTTATTAGATCTTATCGATTCCGCCTCCAAAGCTAATCTCACAGCTAACCGACTTTAACGACAATACGCCCTCTAACTTTGCCTTCTATTAAGTGATTTGCGGTATCACAAACCTCAGATAAAGGTATTTCCGTAGCTACGTTTTCAAGCGTTTTGCTGTCTAAAATTTTAGACAGTCTACCCCATGCTTCTACTCGATCATCGAGGGGACGCATAACACTGTCAATTCCGGCTAAGGTTATACCTCTTAATATAAAGGGTGCGACTGTTCCCGGCAGGTCCATTCCTTGCGCTAAGCCACAAGCAGCCACTATGCCACCGTATTTAGTGCTCGCGCATGCATTCACCAATGTATGACTCCCCACTGAGTCTATCACGCCGGCCCAACGTTCTTTGGCTAATGGACGTCCAGGCTCTGACAGTAAATGCCTATCGATAACATCGGCCACTCCAAGTGATTTCAGATAATCGGCTTCTTCAACTCTACCGGTGGCGGCCACGACGGTATAGCCTAGTTTAGCGAGTAGCGCGATAGCATAACTACCCACCCCTCCATTGGCACCTGTGACAAGGATTTCCCCAGAATCAGGAGTCACACCGTGTTTTTCGATAGCAATGATGCATAACATGGCGGTATACCCTGCGGTACCAACAGCCATAGCCTGCTTCGCTGATAACGATTTGGGTAACGGAATTAACCAGTCACTGCTTAATTTTGCTTTCTCTGCCAATCCACCACAGTGCACTTCACCTACGCCAAAACCGTTAAGCAATACCTCTTCGCCAACATTAAACTTATCAGAAGTGCAGCTGACTACAGTTCCTACCAAATCAATCCCAGGGATCATGGGGAATTTTCTCACCACTGGTGATTTTCCGGTAATGGCAAGTGCATCTTTGTAATTAAGCGAACTGTAGGACACGTTAACGAGCGTATCACCATCCATTAAAACACTTTCATCTAAGCCCTTGATAGTCGCCGTATACTTCTGCTCGTCCTTTTCAATTAATACCCCATTAAACATAACGCCTCCAATATAGACCGACCGTCTACTAAATGACAAAAAAATTACTTAGGTAAGCCCTGAGTAAAAAGTTCTAAATACTTATCTAGCGGCTGCGTACTTTTCTCAAGCCGTGAACGGCTTACCGCGCCTTCCCATCCAATCCAGAAAAATTCAGCTAGAGCGTCACAATCAGCATCTTGTGATAACTCACCTGTTGCTTGCGCCTCACGAAGGCAACTTGCAATACGCTGCTGCCAGGTTGCGAAAATTTCTATTAGCACGGGTCGAAAGCTCTCCGGTATTGCATCGACTTCTTGCCCCAAGTTACCAACCAGGCAACCTCTTTTAAACTGATGCTTGGCAATACCTTGTTTAGCGTCTTCAACAAAGTTTCGAATTCGCTGTAACGGCGAAAATGAAGTATCAAGTAAGCAACTATCTAATTTTTTCGCGAAATAGTTAGCGTAATTATTCAAGACTGCATGACCAAAAACTTCTTTGCTGGAGAAGTAAAAGTAAAACGATCCTTTGGGCACACCGACTTTTCTCAGGATTTTATCTAAGCCTGAGGCGGTAAAACCTATTTCGGTTAAATGCTCAAGACCACTTCTAATTAGAGCGGCTCTGGTATCTTGTTTTTTAACCGCTGCTTTTGGCGGTCTTCCTCTTCGAGGTTTAGCGATTAAATTTGTCATGTGAAGAACACTAGACTGATCGTCTACAAAAAACAACTTAGACAAAAGTCGAATCCTATTGCCGCTGATGCAAAACTTTATGGTGTTACTTGGAGTTTTGATACCAGGCGGCCCAATTGAAAACAGAGATTTTTCACATATACCTCCCCTGAAACTAGGGGCATTTAATGTGTTTCTGACCATTTTGGGCATTGCTAGCTTTGCGTTAGTCTATTTTTCAATTGAAGGATCCACGTTTTCATTCATCGTAGCAGCGATTTGTGGCGTATCCTATTTCCTAGTGTATGCTCTGGATTTAGGAAAGATCTTTCCCGTATCTCCCACGAGAATGCCACGCGCATTATTCTGGATTGAAATTGTCGGACTCATCTTATCGATACCACTAACACTGCTGTCGCTTGTTTATGTATTTATATCGAAGGGTAGCGGCCACGCCACTGGCGTTCAATCGGACACAATGATTATGGCATTAATTGCCATCATGGCCTTAGGTATTGGGGTCGTCATATTTGCCACAAAAGCAGCAATGAGAAAGTCGCCTAGCAAGGCAAATTCAGACGATGCGAAAAAGCAAACGGATGATTAGCAGCGAGCAGACACCAACACTCTCCGCTAGAGATATAAAATTCCGAGATGAGCTTATAGATTACTTGAATAATCAAGCATGATTCAAAGCTACTTTTCAAAAGCTGCGGCTCTCGTATCGCATTAATTTGTCGATGCTCTATTGGGTTTAGTCACTACTACCCCAGCTAACACCAAGCCAATGGCGGCAGCTATTAACGAACTGTTGAATGTCTCACTATAAGCTCTCAACGCCTCGGCCAATAGAGGAGCTATAATTTGCCCCACCCCATAAGAAAGCGTCATGACTGCCAGCATATTAAACTTTACTCTGTACTTTATTTTTTGTGCAGCTGACATTGCAATTGTCACGGTTCCCATAAAGGTAGAACCGACCAAAATAGCGCTTAAAAGATAAAAGCTAGAGGACGACCCCATCGTCGGCAGCGCTACACCTAAAGCCTGTACGCCGAGGTTAGTTTGTAAGGCAAGCTGGGAACCTAGACGTTGATGAATTTTGTGCCAAATAAAGCACGAGGGCATGGCACCTAATCCGAATACCGCCCAGATATGTGACGAATCAACCTCGGGTAACACTTGATGGACTAAAAACGGTAGATAGGTTGCGGTAATAATGTACCCTAAGCCAGCCAGCGATAAAGCGTATCGCGGACGGTCACCAGGTCACTGAGGCAGTATTTGATGGTGCGTGGTCTCGCTTACGCCCGGTGTTGATGACAGCCATCACCTCAGCACTCGGGCTGATACCCATGCTGTTTGCCACGGGAGCAGGCGCTGAGATCCAACGACCCTTGGCCACGGTCATCGTCGGTGGACTGGTTTCCGCCACGTTACTGACCCTTGTGGTATTACCGGTGCTCTACCCTTGGTTCTCTAAACAGAAAGTGAAGGAGCTTACGCGAACCTGATTTGTTTCACTGCTTACAGTTTGTAACAAAGCAGATTCGCTTTTCGTCTCCACCGTGATTATTGTTTAATCAAAGTCAAAATGAGGGCGTTGAAATGTACAGCGACAAAGATATTCGCGCGGCCGTCGAGGCAGGTGTCATGCCTAAACAAACGGCGAACGCGTTTCGTGATTTTATTCAACAACAGCGCGGTGGAGTCCTAAATCAGGACCAAGAGTATATTCCTCTAGTACACGGCTTTAACGACATTTTTGTCGTGATCGCCGCAGTGATTGCTTTGGCAGGTCTGTGGACGATTGGTAATACCATGTCGCCGCTGATCGGTGGCGGTTTAGTCGCGGTGGCAAGTTGGTTGTTGTCCGAGTACTTCACTCGCCGTCGACATATGGCGCTGCCATCGATCGTGCTATTGGTGACTGCATTGGGCGGTACCTTCGGTGGCGTGATTATGCAATTACTTGCCATGACGGTACGACCCGACATTGCTAGCGGTGTCGCATTTATTGCTGCTAGTGCCGTTGCAACAGCACATTGGTTTCGGTTCCGTGTTCCTATCACGCTCGCGGCTGGGGTCGCTACGGTGATTGGTATCATTGTGTCGTTCTTAAGCACCACCTGGTTGCTAGACAGCATCTTAATTGACGTAGTGATCATGACAGGGGGCTTAGTCACCTTTGGCATCGCCATGTATTGGGATGCTTCGGACGTCGATCGCACCAGTCGCCGTTCTGATGTCGCGTTTTGGCTTCATCTACTAGCGGCGCCGCTGATGATCCATCCATTGTTTAACGTCATTCTTGGCAGTGATTTTGAAATCGGTGTCACTCAAGCAGCCGCCACACTGGTGGTTTATGTTGTGTTGAGTATCGTATCTCTGATTATCGATCGTCGCGCCTTGATGGTATCTGCATTGGCTTACGTTATCTTTATTTTCAGCCAAGTGCTGACAAGCGTTGGCTTGGTCGACTTAGGTAGCGCAGTGATGGGCTTAATCGTGGGGGCTGGCCTACTACTTGTATCGGTGTTCTGGCATCCGTTACGCAGTTCATTGGTATCTAAATTACCACCTGCGCTACTTAATAAATTACCTTCACTGCAATAAAGCATTGAGCGGCGCAAGTCGCTCTTTCTAACTTATTAGTTAAAAGTTGTATATATTTTGTAAAAATGAGCTTTGAAAAGCCGTCAAAGCGAGCCATAATTTAATAAATTAAACATTTAAATAACATTTGGAGCCGCTATGGCTGTGAAATTTGAAGACCGTCCTCTGGATAAAATCCGCGAAGAGGTGATAGACCAGCTGGTTATGAATTACAGTCATGGTGAATTATCGCAAGAGGCTTTTGAGGCTCGGCTTGACCAAGCATTTGATGCGACTGCTCATCAGCAACTGGCCGACTTGGTTGAGGACTTACCCCTGCAAGTCGATGCACAGTACGAACAAAGCAAAGCCGCGCGCTTTGAGGCACGCTCTACCAAAATATTTGCTGGTAGCGAGCATTCAGTTGTGGCAGTGCTTTCATCGCAGAGTATGAAAGGCGCTTGGCAAGTACCGGCTAAAATTAAAGCCTACAGCGTGTTGGGATCACTCAAGATCGACTTTACTGATGCACACTTCGAGAGCGATGAGATTCATGTTCAACTACTCGATCTGGTTGGCGACATTAAAATTTTTGTACCCGAGTTTGCCCGCGTGACCTGCAATGTTGCCAACATTATTAGCTCACTCGATAATCACCTCGAGGCGCCAATACAAGAGCCTAAAGTGCACATCCATATTTCCGGCTATTCCGTACTTTCTTCTATTGATATAAAAGTACGCCAAACGATGCGCGAGCGTTTTATTGCGTTTGCTGATAAGTTAAAGCGTAACTGGACCACCTAAAAACAACAACCTGGAGTCTAATCAATGAAGCTCTACGAAATGGCAAAGGCGCCTAATCCGCGTCGCGTACGTATGTTTCTCGCAGAAAAGGGATTACTTGAAAAAGTCGAACGGGTTGAAATCGATTTATCAAAAGGTGAAAACCTCAGCGACTCTTTCAAAGCCAAAAACCCCATGCAAAAAGTCCCCGTACTTGAGCTCGATGACGGTACTTTTATCTGCGAAACCACGGCAATTTGCCATTATTTTGAAAACCAATATTCCGACTCACCTAAACTACTTGGCGACAATGCCAACGACAAAGCCATTATTGAACAGTGGACGCGTTGGGTCGATTTTTATTTGTTCTATCCGATTGGCATGGGCTTTCAGCACACGACCGATTATTTCAAGCACCGCATGCAGCCAATCCGCGAATGGGGAGAGCACAATATCAAAGAGGCCGAGCGCTTTTTTGACTTCCTAAACGACCAACTCGAAGGTAAAGACTTTATTGCCTGCGGTAAGCTCACGGTCGCGGATATCAATGCCTTCTGCTCAGTCGACTTTGGCAAAGTCGTGAATCTACGCGTTGATGAAAGCCGTCCCAATTTATTCCGTTGGTATCAAGCGATGAAGCAACGCGCTTCTGCTAACGTTTAATTCGAGCCTAATATGCAAGAAGAAGCATCGAGTTTATGGGCGGACTTTAGCTCCGCTTTTACAACCCTATGGCAGACACCACTTTACACCTCCGGCGATACTAAAATTCATTTTAGCCAGGTGGTCATTGCACTGACCATTATCATCGTCGGTGTCATCGTTGTTCGCATTATAGGCCGCCAGTTACTGAACCGTGCACTACTACGCAACGGCGCGTCGGAAAACACCCTATTTACCTTTCGTCGGCTATTTCAGTTTATAGCCTACTTGTTACTGGTTTTACTTGCTCTACCGTTAGCTGGTATTCCGATTACCATATTTGCAGTACTCGGTGGTGCGTTCGCCATTGGTGTGGGGTTTGGTGCGCAGAACTTGCTCAATAACCTGATATCGGGTTTTATTCTATTAACCGAGAGTCCAATTCGTATTGGCGATATCGTTGAGCTCGAGAACGAGCAAGGTCGCATTGAAGAAATAGGTAATCGTTGCGTACGTATTCGCCGTTTTGATGGGATTCATGTACTTGTGCCAAACAGCTACTTTTTAGAGCAGCGCGTAGTGAACTGGACACTGGTTTCAAAAGATATCCGCAGCAATGTCAGTGTGGGTGTCGCTTATGGTTCGCCGACCGAAAAGGTACGTGACTTAATGCTGGAAGCGGCGAAAGAGCATAAAAAGATTAACACCGAATACCCCATCGAAGTGTTATTTGAAGACTTTGGTGATAACAGCCTTACCTTCAATTTGCTGTTCTGGACTTCGGTCAGTGCACCGATGGATTTACGTCGGGTGCAGTCAGATTTGCGCTATAAGATCGACTCACTATTCGCCGAGAATGATATCGTTATCGCCTTCCCACAACGGGATGTGCACCTCGATACATTAAGACCTCTCGAAGTCTCTATTCAACGAGCAAAAAAAAGCGATGCTAATTAGCATCGCTTTTATCAAAACTCTCCGCGTATTTAGAATTCACGCTTATACGTTAGCGAGAAGCTAACACCACGCGTTTCTGAACGAAGCAACGTATCATCAAACTCAATCTCTTTATCTTGGTTCAAGATATTTTGTACCTTGAGCGTGATCTGAGAATTAAAGTCTGGATAGTAGCTATAAACCGCGTCTAAACTATGGAAAGGTTGCTCAAACGCATCGCCACGGCCTTCGATACCTGGAATGATAATGCGCTCGCCAAACACGTTGTAAACCAACGATGCAGAGTGCTTACCATTGTCAGAATCAAAGCCAAGTTGACTGTTTACAACCCATTTTGAGTGACCCGTTAAGCGACGTTCGGTATTGGTAATCGACGTCGAAACACCGGTTTGTTCAACGATATTTTGAGTATTCAATTGAATTTCTGAATCACTCAAAGTGACGTTGCCCGATGCGAAGAAGTTGTTGCTGATAGACTTCAACCACTCCATCTCAACACCGTATACTTCACCGGTCTCAGCGTTAGCAATACGTACTAATGGAGGACCATCTTGGGCGGGCGACTGAACAGATTCAATCGGGTCAGTCATGTCCTTGTAGAACATACCTAGTGACAAGGTATCGCCATTTTCTTGATACCACTCCCAACGTGCGTCATAGTTCTTGATCGACGTTGTCCGCAAGCCCGGTGTGCCGCCGACAGGGAACAAAGTCAACGGATCGAGGTACGTTGAACTAGAGACTTCACGCAAGTCAGGACGTACTACCGTTTGTCCGTAACTGAAGCGCAACTGCTGCTCATCGGTTAAGAAGTAAGTTAGCGCCAGCGAGGGGTAGAAGTCATCCTCCTGGAATGCCAGGTCCGCTAAGTCGTTAGGTGTCGGGTTGGTTGGCAAGTCGATTTCACCTGTTGTCGGTACCAGCGGTACCACAACTTGGCGGAAGTCTTCCCAACGTACACCCGCAGTGATACGCCACTGATCTTTCAAGAACACATCGCCTTCAAAATAGTAGGCATCAATGGTCTGTGCAGAGATGTAATCATCGCCCGCAACCGTAGTGTCATTTAAAATCGGAGTGAAACTTAACTCAGTATTTGCCAGCAAGTCATCGTTTAGCACTTCACCTAACTGATAGCCCTGCAAAACGCTCGAGTCAGGGAACGCACGCGTATTGATATCAAAACGGCGGTTGGTAGCAAAACGCGTTTTCTGAACAAAATCCGCGCCCGCTTTTAAGGTAATATCCCAATCATCCAGCATGATAGGAAGCGTCACATTCCCACCCCAGTTTTCAACTTCGTCATTGAGATCTTGGAATGAGTAACGCGCTGCTGTTGTGGCGTTGGTCAAGTTACTTTCATTCTCACGATCGAAAACACCGTCTTCATTGCGATCCGTGATGATGAAGCGCGTCTCTAAATTGCCTGGCGCGTAACGACTTGAACGAGACTTTGAGTATTTCCAATCAACACCCAAGAAGTTCCAATCAGTGAAGGTGTGCATCCCTTTAATTTGGTTTGCTACCATGCGACGCTCTTGGTAGTTCACGTCAAATTCGCGAATGCGCTGATTTGAGCCAAAGTTAATATTGTTGTTATTACCTAATTTCTCGCGCAGGCGATCTTCGGTATCGTTCAAAATAACGTGGCTAAAATCGACTTTATGGTTAGCACCGTAGTTCACACCAAAGGTAAACATCCCCGACCACGTCACTTGATGCTCAGTTGACTGAACATCATCCCAACCACGTACCAGCGTATAAGTATCGTCTGGGTTTAGGCGGAAGTTTTCCCCTAAAAACTGCTCTGATACTTGCCACTCATTATCGTATGCAGCCGTTGCCAAAAAACCCACCGCCCAATCATCGGTCAAATCATAGCGGTTACCGTATGTAACATCTAAACCGTAGTCCGGGTCGATCGACTGCATCGTTGGATCGTAATCACGGTTCAGCGCTAGCGCGACATCGCGGTTTTCTTCAATGCTGATTTCGTCAAGGAATGTGCGTTGTCCCCACAATGCCTGTAACATTTGAGGCGCAGCGCGGGTTCCGTCATCTTTACCTTTCCAACTGCTACCACCGTCATACCAGTAGGCATCATCAAAGTTTTCTGAATTGCCACCCACTTTAACCGATGCATTAAATACTTCTTGCGTCGGTGCAGACTTCAAACGGATATCAACATTACCACCGCCGAAGTTAGCAGGCATTGAAGCCGAATAAGACTTCTGAACCGCCAAACTTGAAATGATATCGGCTGGGAACAAGTCGAGTGGAATGACAGCACGTGTTGGATCTGGACTCGGCACAGACATGCCATTGAGTTGTGTACTTGAGTAACGTTCACCCAATCCACGTACATAAATGAACTTACCGTCAACTAACGTTAAGCCCGTAATACGGCGTAGTGCAGCGGCTGCATCAGAATCACCTGTGCGTGAAATTTGATCGGCACCCATGATATCTGCGACGAACGCCTGCTCTTTACGCTCTTGCACAACAGCTGCGGCACTGCCCTGTAAACGAGTACCTGTGGTAACCACTTCCTCGATGACTTGCTCAGGATTGCTTGCCTGCTGCGTTGCGTCAGTTTCGGTTTGCTCAGCATCTTGCCAAGCGAGGGCCGCAGGTGTTGCCAAACAGGCAAGCACTGCGAGAGAAATATTTGCCAGAGGGAATCGGTTGGCACGCATGATATTAGTTACCTCTTGTTACTATGGAAGCCGGAGGTGTCCCGAAGGCCACCTCACGGCTTTTAAAGAGCACGGTGTGCTACTTAAGGGGTTACTCTAATCCTACAGTCCAACCTGCAGTCCAATCGTTACCTTCCTCAACTGCACCTACGAAAGTTGCGTTGTCGAAGAATGTATCGCCGCTGAGGTCTGCTGCAGTTGCGTCAGTAATACTAAAGATACCGTTTAAAGTATCGGCTGCCGCCGCGATGCTATTGCCGTCCTGGTCAGTGAACCAAGTTTCGAGGTTGACGTCACCTGAACCAAACTTGAAGTTTTCACCGTTTTCACACGCCATAACCGAGTTGGTCATCGCGATGCCACCATCCTGCAAGTGCTGCTGGCTCACTGGGTTGCTTTCAACTTCAAAGCATTCACCCATGCCTGCTGGACCCGAAACAATCGTGTTGTAGAACGTTGCTTGAGTACCTTCACGGAGGTAGATACCCTCTGAAGAGTCTTCACCTTCGAACGTATTACCAATGATGGTCAAGTTAGCGATGGTCGGATTAGACATTGGCGTTGCCGCTGGGTTGCTACCGTCGTTATCGGCTTCGATACCGCGGTTTGTATCTGAATTGTCTGGGTTTTGGCGAACCAATACATACTGCATTTTGCCTTGATAGCCGTTATCCCAGTCGATGCTGTCATCTTGCATGTTAGTCAAAACAACATACTTAAAGTTAACCGCGCCGCCGAACATCTCGATACCGTCGTCTGAGTTGTTATGCACCTGCAAATACTCAACTGTCGTACCAGAGCCCACGCCACCAAAGGTGATGCCGTTCAGCTCATTGTCTGGTGCGATTTCAAAACCACCGTTCATGACACGTACGTACTGCAATGTGCCTGAACTATCGGCCGCATCGGTACCACCGAATACAGCGCCTTCAGCGGCACCTTCAACTTGCAATGCACAGTCAGAACCGTCAGATGGGCATTTATTGCTTGGGGCGTTACCTAAGATAACTAAACCGCCCCACTGACCCGGTTGACCTTCGCCAGTCTCCACGTAGGCTGCTGAAGTGAAAGTGATAGGGTCAGCTGCTGTACCTTCAGCCATGATGTCTGAACCACGGCTAATCACTAAGTAGTCACCACCTGTACGGCCATAAACAGTTACGCCTGGCTCAATCGTCAATGTCATTGAGTCTGCATTATCGCCGCCCATAAATACTGGACCACTTAAGGCGTAGATATTGTCAGCCGTTAGCGTTAAATCACTAGTGTAAGAACCTTCGAGCTGACAAGTCGTCGTTGAACCGTCAACAGGAGTAATCGCTTCGGTTCCGTCTGGACAACCCGCTACTGGCGCTTCTGAACCGCCCGCAGTGACTTCACCGCCGCCAAAGCCAAATGCCCAACCCTGACGCCAATCGCTGTCCCCGGGTACTGCACCAACAAAATCAACTGATTCAAAGAAGCTACCATCAACGGTGTTCGCAACGTCTTGACCTGCACCTAATAACGGTGAGTTTGCCATTGGCTGACCGTTAGCACCTAACATAATTGAAGTGCTCACTTGGTTGTTTTCTTGCTGATTTAAGAACCAATCCTCTAAGTCAACGTCGCTAGCGCCAAACTTGAAGTTCTCGCTGTTGTTACACGCCATGAAGGAGTTTTCCATGGTGATAGTGCCGTCACCCAGGTTAGCTTGTGATTGTGGGCTTCCTTCGACTTCCAAACACTCGCCCATTTCAGATGGACCTGTAACCACTACGTTGTAGAGTTGCGCACCTGTACCTTCACGCAGATAAATACCTTCCGATGAATCTTCACCTTGGAAGTTATTACCAATGATGGTTAAGTTAGCGATAGTCGGATTAGACATCGGCGTTGCAGCAGGATCGCTGCCGTCGTTATCTGCTTCGATACCACGGTTGGCATCGCCGCCGTTTGGATCTTGCTCGACGTAAACAAACTGCATTTTACCGCGGTAACCGTTATCCCAGTCGATACTGTCATCTTGCATGCTGGTTAGCACGACGTGCTTAAAGTTAACCGTACCACCAAACATTTCGATACCGTCATCCGCGTTACCGTGAACTTGTAAGTAGTCAACTGTCGTGCCTGAACCAACACCGCCAAACGTGATACCGTTTAATTCGTTGTCAGGTGCGATTTCGAAACCAGCGTGTTTAACGACAACGTAGCGTAAAGTACCTGAGTTATCGTCGTCTTGAGAGCCACCAAATACTGCGCCTTCTTCAGCACCTTCCACCTGCAGTGCACAGTCAGAACCATCTGAAGGACACTTGTTACTTGAAGCGTTACCTAGGATAACCAAGCCACCCCATTGACCAGCGCCTGTCTCTTCGCCAACCACATCTTGTGATGAAGTAAAGATGATTGGTGAATCAGAGGTTCCATCTGCCATGATTTGTGAACCACGGCTAACAACAAGGTAGTCATTGCCTTGACGACCGAAGACCACGGTACCCGGCTCGATAGTCAATGTTGCTGAATTTTCGTTATCACCACCGACAAACGTAGGCCCGTCGATAGCGTACATAACTGTTGTACCGTCATCTTTGCTGTTCACTAGCGTGGTGTCAGCAGTAATACGACCTGAGATGACTTGAACTTGTACTTCTTCGCCCAGCGCTTCTGACGCTGCTAACGAAAGTGAACCACTCGTAGTACCCGGCAAATCAGCGCCTGTATCGCCGCCGTTGTCGCCGCCATTGTCACCACCATTATCTGGTTGCTGCACTTCAGCACCCGAATTGATATTGATGTCGCCACCGCAACCAGCAAGCGCTAACGCTGCTGCAATCGCAGATGCTTTGAACAAAGAATTCAGATTCATTGGGTTCTCCCGACTTGGATGTTATCCATAGGTTAAAAGTCGAGGAGAATCTTAGGGAGCTAGCGTGACAAATTTGTGACAATCACAAACTGTCATCAAATCTTCATATTAGAGTAACGCAACTGCAACGTACGAAATTAATTTGATGAGCTGCTTTCACAGCCCATACTCCATCGCAATTTCATCGCAACAGTGTTTCTTAGGACACAACTCACAGTCTTTCATTACCTTTTCTGGTAACTGTGCTTTGTCGCACAGCGTAAAGCCTTGCTGTTTAAAAAAGTCAGGCACACGGGTCAACACAATCACGCGCTTTAAACGTATTTGACGCGCTTTGTGGCACAAATGTTCAACCAGCATACGACCTTGCCCTCGTACCTGGCTTTGTGGATTAACACCCAACGAACGTATCTCAGCTAAGCCTGTGGTGTAGATATAAAGCGAAGCGCACCCAGTGACTTTGCCATCGACTTCAGACACGGCAAATTCATTGATTGAGTGCACAATGTCATCTTTCGCTCGTGGCAGGTTTTCGCCTGCACCTGCCCAGTGACCAACCAAGCCGACAATCGCATCAATATCATCCAACGTAGCATCACGAACCTTAATACGCAGACCTTGCTGAAGCTTCTTAAGCGCAGCTTGTGTCTGTTCAATGCTGGTGCCCCCGAGTGCATTTCGTTTTGCCAATAGCGCCTCAATGCTCAACCATTCATAAACGTCAGGCATAATCACCGAATGCACTGCTTGCAAAGTACTGAGAGGCAAATCTTCGAGCGGTTGCTGGTGCTGAAGCGCTATCTGCACGCATTCTCCCACCACTTCATGCGCGGTTCGAAATGGAACGCCTTTGCTAACCAAATAATCGGCAAGCTCAGTCGCATTTGAGTAGCCGCCTTTCGCTGCTTGTAACGCCCGGGGCTGATTGACAGTAAGACCATTCACGCATTGCTGTGCAATATCGATAGAGGCTCCCCACTGGGTATAGCTGGCAAACAAGCCCTCTTTGTCTTCTTGCATGTCTTTGTTGTACGCCAACGGGAGTGCTTTCAATGTCATCAACAGTCCCACTTGCGCGCCAACTACACGTCCCGACTTGCCGCGAATTAGCTCAAGCGCATCGGGATTCTTTTTCTGGGGCATCAGTGACGAGCCACTGCTCACATCATCGGCTAATTCAACAAACCCCGCTTCACCACTGGCATAAAAAATTAAATCTTCAGCCATACGAGAGAGATGAATCATCGACAGTGAAGCCACCGATAGCAGTTCGACAATAAAATCGCGATCGGATACGGCATCTAAACTGTTCGTCGCCGGCGCGCTAAACCCCAAACGAAGCGCTAATTCCGTTCGATCGACCGGATAAGCCGTACCGGCTAGAGCGCCCGCTCCGAGTGGGCACACATTGATACGCGCTAACGCATCTTTTAACCGTGCCTGGTCGCGCTTAAACATCTCAACATAGGCTAAGCACCAGTGCGAAAATAGTACCGGTTGTGCGCGTTGCAAATGTGTATAGCCAGGAATCACCGTTGTTGCTTCGCGCTCAGCTAAATTAGCCAGCGCTGCAATTAGTTGCTCGAGTCGCTGCCATTGGGTCTCGACCTGCGCTCGGCACCACAGTCGAATATCGGTGGCGACTTGGTCATTACGGCTACGACCTGTATGCAGTTTTTTACCCAGATCGCCAATGCGTTCGATCAGCTGACGTTCAATAAAGGCGTGAATGTCCTCATCACCGGCCACCGCGACATCACCTAAACACCCACTCCAGTGCTGTAAAATGTCATGCAATGCATGCTGTATATGGCTGTACTCATCGGTCGTTAACACGCCCACCTGTTGCAGCGATTGCGCCCAAGCAATACTGCCCCGAATATCAAACTCAAGTAGTACACAGTCAAATGGCAGAGAGTCATTAAACTGCTGAAAAGCTTGGCTGGGAGGCGCACTAAACCGGCCTCCCCAGAGTCCCTTGGTCATATTCACCTCCTACACTTTTGCCGTTTGTTTTAACGCGCGGATACGGCTCGACAGTGAATAGAGGCGAATAAAGCCTGCGGCATGCTTTTGGTCATAAACATTATCGGCACCGAAGGTGGCAAACGCCTCGCTGTAAAGTGAATAAGGAGAACACTTTTGCGTGACAGTAACATTACCTTTATAGAGCTTAATCACGACTTCACCGGTTGCCACTCGGTTCAGACTTTCGGCGGCGGCTAACACCGATGCTTGGTTAGGGGTAAACCAACGTCCATCGTAAAGCAACTGAGCAAACTGCTCGCTTAGCTGTGTTTTCCATGAGCGCGTCATTTTATCGAGAACCAACTCATCGATGCCACGTAAAGCGTGCATCATGATGGTCCCTCCCGGCGTTTCATAACAACCACGGCTTTTCATACCCACTAGACGATTCTCGACAATATCAACGCGACCAATGCCATGCTTGGCACCCAGTTTATTCAGTTGCTCGAGGCATTTAAGAGGCGACAACGCTTCACCGTTAACACTCACCACAGCGCCCTGCTCAATCGCTAGACTGATATATTCAGGTTTATCGGGTGCCTGTTCAGGTGAGCAAGTCAATGTCCACACTTCGTCACTCGGTTCACACCAAGGATCTTCAAGCTCGCCTCCCTCATGTGAGATATGCCACGCGTTGGCATCGCGACTATAGATTTTCTTGAGTGACGCAGAGCAGGGAATATTACGCTCTGCAAGATACGCAAGTAAGCTCTCCCGACTACTTAAATCCCATTCTCGCCACGGCGCAATCACCGTCAGTTCAGGCGCCAGCGCGGCATAGCATGATTCAAAACGTATCTGGTCATTACCTTTACCCGTGCAGCCATGCGCTAAGGCATCCGCATTGACTTTACGCGCCAATTCTACTTGCGCTTTGGCAATTACCGGACGAGCCATCGCCGTGCCAAGTAAATAGCTCTGCTCGTAAACAGCACCGGTTTTCAAACTTGGATAAATGTAATCAGCTGCAAACTCATCTTTAAGATCGACAATATGACACTCACTAGCGCCCGAGGCTTTTGCTTTTGCTTCCACGCCTTCGAGTTCTTCTGCCCCCTGCCCTACGTCGGCCACAAAAGCCACCACTTCACAGCCGTAGTTTTCACGCAACCAAGGCACAATGACGGATGTATCTAAACCACCAGAATAAGCCAATACTACTTTGTTCATTGTTTGCTCCTTAGCTCGCGTGTTGCTGGGTCAGTGTGTTTTTGGGGTTAAGTAAAAGATGAAGCAGCGCATTTTGTGCAAATAGCCGATTTTCTGCCTGCTTAAGACACAGTGAATCGTCGCTATCCATCACTTCAGAGGTGATCTCGTAATCACGATGGGCGGGTTGGCAGTGCATCACCGCACTCGCTCCAAGCCGTTTAATGAGGGCGGCGTTCACCTGATAAGGCATAAAGGTGGCTTTAACCTCATCGAGACTTTGCTGTTGTCCCATCGAAACCCAAGTATCGGTATAAACAACATCGCTCTGCTCACAGGCCTCAGGATCATGAATTTGTTTGACCGAGCCGAACCCTGCTTGGTTGAGTTGGTCGATATCAGCCACACTGAGACCATGTTCAACAGGGGTTACTAAAGTGACATGCATGCCGAGTAGACAACCATAAAGTGCCAGCGAACGCGCCACGTTGTTACCGTCTCCCCAATAGCTCAACGCTTTACCACTCACATCGCCATAGTGCTCGACCAATGTAAGACAGTCAGCCAGGGCTTGGCACGGATGAAACTGATCGCAAAGGCTATTAATCACAGGCACAGAAGCATGCTTAGCCAATTCTTGTAAAGTTGCATGCTGATTCACCCGTGCCACAATAGCGTCGCACCAACATGACAGGTTTTTGGCGTAATCAGCGATGGTTTCGCGTTGCCCGAGTTGGCCGTTTTGCTCGTCGAGGTAAACACAATGACCACCTAAGCGTTGGATGCCCACATCAAGGGATAGCCGTGTACGCAAACTAGGCTTCTCAAACAACGTCACGATGCTTTTTCCAGCTAGACTCTGAGTAAATTTTTGCGGCTGTGACTTTTGCTCAATAGCCGTATTGATTAACTGTAACAGTTGGCTTTGGGTAAGCTCATTACCCGTTAAAAAATGTGTGTTCATACGAATCTCGAATATTAAAAAACTAAGGATTAATCAATGTGCCGGAGTGATGACGGGTGTCGCACGAACACCCGCAGATTCGCACTTGCTTTTGTAGGAATTGAGCAACGTTTAGCGCCTGCTCTACTTTGAGTCGCATGCCCCCCATGAGGGTGCCCGATTGGATAAGCTGTTCGATACTATCACTATCGAGTTGCGCGATAGGTTGTTGTTGGTCGTCAAGCACCGCAGGTACATCGCTGACAAAGGTAAGGGTCGCGGAAAGCGCTTTAGCGAGTCCTGCTGCCGCCTCATCAGCGTTTACATTGAGCCACTGGCCTTGGCTATCAAACCCGACACAGCTCACGATAGGTAGGTGCTTCTGCTCTAATAACGTCAGTAATAACTCACTCACTTCAAAGGGCTCAATACAATGACCCGTCATACCCAATTCGGGCTGCCCTTGATGGACGCGCAAACCCGTTTCAAATAACGTCAGCCCGACCGGCTTGAGTGTTTGTTTAATTGCCATGCCCAGTAGCTGCTTGTTAACGGTGCCGGCGAGTGCCCCCACAATCAGCGGCATTTGCTCTGCCATACTCACACGTAAACCGTGATACTTAACAACTGACAGATTCAACTTGGCAAACAAGTCGTCAACCTGCTGGCCACCGCCATGAACGATAAGCGTGGGCTCTAAGTTTTGTTGCTGAGCAATATGTTGAAACAGCGTCGTTAAACCTTGCGGATCATCAAGTACACGCCCACCGAGTTTGATGACATTCATAGCGGTACGCCCTCCTCACTCGGTAAACCCAACTTTAAGTTGAAGCATTGCAGAGCCTGACTAGCAGCGCCTTTGAGCAAGTTATCAATGGCACTGAAGATCACCAACACGTTGCCATTCAAATGCCAGCCGATATGACACCGGCCGCTATTAACCACATCGTTCAGTGCCGGGTATTCACCCTCGGCTATGTGAACGAGGGCGCTGGCTTGATACACGTCGAAAACTGTTTTTAATTGCGCCTGAGAAGGTGCTTCACTGAAGTGAATTGTAATGGTCGCAAGTATGCCCCGCTTAAAGTCACCTAAGTGAGGCAAAAACAACGTATTCAGTCCACTGTAGTAATCAATTTCTGGCTGATGACGGTGAACACCAGCATTGTAGCCTTGTAGCGATAACTCCGCGGCTTGGGTTTTGAGGCTTACGGAACGACCCGCGCCGGTCACGCCTGACACCGCGTTAATGACGGTATGATTTATTTGGTGGTTAAACACTGCAAGCGGTTTGAGCGCCAGCAGACTAGCGGTGGGATAACAACCCGGCACGGCTATCCAGCGGGCATTATCAAACCCTTCATCTAGCCATTCCGCTAGTCCATAGACTGCTTTGGCTAATGCCTCAGTTGCTGGGTGTTCAAAGCCATAAAAGCGCGGATATAAATCTGCAGTGGGCAACCGGAAGCCGCCTGACAAGTCAAACACTGTCGCCGTTAACTGACTCAGTTGGGCATACCATTGGCAACTCACCTCGTGCGAGGTACATAAAAACACAGCATCGGCATTTGCCAAAGCATCCGTAACCGTGCCTACGGTCAAACCGAGTAAAGGTAGATCAACACGCCCCTTAAAACGCGGGTAAAGCTGAGCAATAAACTTATCACGATCATGACTCTGCTCAGATACATATAGCGTCAGCTCACCGACAAGCGGGTGATCATTTAACAATGACACCAATTCGGCGCCCGCGTAACCACTGGCACCGATGACCACCACATTCTGGAGTGAATATTTTTTTGCTGACTGCTTTCTTTCCATCTCAAAGTCTGCTTACTTATTTGCATCTAGCTGAATTTATATGCAGACTAACTGAATAAATATATTTATGCAACTTTTATGGATAATTATCTATGTCGATTCCATCCTTTTTTAATATGTACCAAGCGCTGATAGCCCGCCCATCCATCAGCTCCCTCGATCCAAGCTGGGATCATTCCAATAAAGCAGTTATCGAGTTACTGGCAGACTGGTTGGAACAATTAGCTTTCGATGTCGAAATTCAACCGCTAAACAATAAGCCAAATAAGTTTAACCTCTTGGCTACTAGAGGCGTTGGCTCAGGCGGACTGTTGCTCTCTGGACACACCGACACGGTGCCTTATGACCAGCAACGTTGGAATTTTGACCCTTTCAAGCTTACTGAAAAGGATAACCGCTGGTATGGCTTAGGTGCCATTGACATGAAAGGGTTCTTCGCATTTATCATCGAAGCACTGCGTGATTTACCGGCTAACCAGCAAACCAAGCCGATTCAGATTCTCGCCACTGCCGACGAGGAAACAACCATGGACGGCGCGCGTCAGCTTAATCGTTTTAATCAGCTCAAGCCCGATTACTGTATCATTGGAGAACCGACTGAAATGCGCCCTATTCGAGCTCATAAAGGCCATCTCACAGAGTCGATACGAGTTACTGGCCGCTCTGGACACAGCTCGAATCCTGCCCTAGGCATTAACGCAATTGAGATCATGCATCAGGTTATCAGTAAGTTATTAGAATTCCGCAATGGGATTTCGCATAAGTATTCAAATAAGTTGTTTGAAATTCCGTACCCTACTTTGAATCTGGGAGCCATTCATGGTGGCGATAACGCTAACCGCATTTGCGGTTGTTGTGAGTTGCATATCGATATTCGTCCATTGCCAGGGATGTCACTCACCGATCTTTACAGCGAACTCAATACTGCACTCAATCAACTGATGCTGTCATCAGCGGGGACAATAGAGCTAACGTCGATGCATCCACCCATTCCAGGGTTTGAACAAGCTGAAAACTCAAAATTTGTGCAGCTAACGGAACAAATTTCCGGTGTTCAAGCAGAATCAGTTAATTACTGCACCGAGGCCCCGTTTATTCAACAACTAGGCTGCGACACGTTGGTGCTCGGCCCCGGGTCAATTAAACAAGCTCATCAGCCCGATGAGTTTTTAGATTTAAGCACCGTTAATCACAGTCAGCAGGCCATAAATAATCTCATTCGACGCTTATGTTTTTAGCATTTGCTGCCGATACGACTGTATTAATTTTTGATTAGGTTTTGAGAGGTTATTCCATGATTCGACAATATTCGGTGGGGGTGCGTGCCGCAGGTGCGTTTGGCTTAATTGGCCTACTTCTGCTTGCACTCGGTTTATTCGCACTCGACCGCTTGTCGAGCGTCGTTGAGCAAATGGATTTCATTACTGATGAGCAAGTCCCTGCTATTGATAACGTCAATGACCTCGACCGCGAGTTCTTGCGCGTCCGCGTTCATTCAGCCAACGTCGCGGCGTATATCAATGACGAACAGCGGAAACAGGCCTATATAGAACGTTTAGACGATGCGAACCAAAGTTTAGAACGTAACCTTGATGAGTATGAGGCTTTACTCAACGATACTGAGAGCAAAAGGCTTTTCAAGGAACTCAAAGCTAACTTAAACGAATATTGGCAACTCAACGATCAGTTTATGCAACTGGTTAATGCCAAGTTAGTCGAGCCTATTGCGTCCCTGCGTGAATCGACGATTCTGCCATTGACCAGTAAGATATCGACAAACTTAGATAAGCTACTTGCTCATGAAATGGAGCTCATTAATACAGCAACTGATACCGCGGGTGACGTATCAAGTGCCGCATTCACAGGTATTGTTATCGCTTTGGTGGTGGTATTGGCATTAACTGTACTGTTCGCTTGGGTATTGACTCAAAGTATCGTCAAACCGATACAACAAGCCGTCGATTTCTCAAAAACGATTGCGGAACGTGACCTCACTCATAGTATTGAAATTGATGGTAAAGACGAGCCTGCGCAGCTGCTCAAACAATTGCGTAAGACCCAAGAAGAGCTACGCCAATCCATCGGTCACATTGCTCAGTCTTCGCAACAACTCGCTTCGACTTCGGAGGAACTCAGTTCCGTTACCGAAGATTCGACACGCACAATCCAGCAACAAACCGAAGAACTCGAGCAAGCGGCGACTGCAGTCAATGAGCTCACCACAGCGGTTGAAAACGTAGCGCAAGATGCGCAAAGCGCTTCTGAAGCTTCAGAGGCAGCCGATGAGCAAGCCCAATTTGGTAACGACCGAGTGGCTAAGACAGTCACCGCTATTGAAGAGTTGTCACAAGAAATTGGCGACTCATCAAGCAATGTTACAGAACTGGCTGAAAAAGTTACCGGGATCACCAAAGTACTTGAAGTTATTCGAGGCATTGCCGAGCAAACTAACTTACTCGCACTCAATGCCGCTATCGAGGCCGCCCGTGCCGGTGAGTCGGGTCGTGGTTTTGCGGTAGTTGCTGACGAAGTGCGGTCATTGGCCCATAAGACTCAACAGTCAACGGTCGAAATTGAAGAAATGGTGTCGGCCATTAACGAGTCCAGTGACCGTTCAGTTTCTACTATGAAGCAGAGTCTAGAACGCGCTGCCAAAACACTCGATATCGCTCGTGAGGCTGGGACTGCGTTGAAGCAAATAGCGACCGCCGTGAGCGAGATCAATACACACAATACGTCGATTGCGAGTGCATCAGAAGAACAAGCAAACGTAGCGCGTGATGTTGATAAGAACTTAGTCAGTATCCGCGACTTATCTAATTCCACCGCCTCAGGTGCTGAGCAAACCAGTGCTTCGAGCCAAGAACTATCGCGGTTAGCGGTTGAGTTGAATAATTTAGTCGAGCGTTTCAAAGTATAAGATGGAAGTGCGGGGATGCATGTCCCCGCACAATTTTTAATCGCCTAGAGACAATAAGTAAAATAAGTATAGAAAATAGCCATCATCATCCGTATAAATTAGACGAATATCACACCCCACTCTAAGCTGAATCTGTGTTAACAAACTACTAACATCAGGTTCAGATTATGACATCTCGACTTTCATTTAATGCGAAATCAGTGCCCCATCAAGCGCGCTTATTTACGCCACAGTTTATGTCCTATTTTGTCGACTTGTGCGAACGCTTCATGCCACGTCACGCACAATTGCTAGATACTCGGTCAAAAAGACAACAGCGTATCGATGCGGGCGAACTACCTGACTTTGATCCGAGCACGAAAACCATTCGCGAGGGCGATTGGCATATTCGTCCATTACCCAAAGACCTGACTCGTCGTCGCATAGAAATTACCGGTCCAGTTGATCGTAAAATGGTTATTAATGCACTCAACGCCAATGTTGACTGCTACATGGCAGACTTCGAGGACTCCCAATCACCCACTTGGGATGGATTGCTCGACGGTCAAGTTAATTTAATTGACGCTAATCGCGACACGCTGAGCTATCAAGACCCAAAGAGCGGCAAAGCGTATAACGTTAATCCCAACCCGGCGCTGTTAATTGCGCGAGTACGTGGATTACATCTGCCAGAAAAGCATTTGTGCTTTGAAGACACGCCTGTGCCGGGCGCCCTGCTCGACTTTGCGCTGTACTTTTACCACAACTATCGCGTCCGATTAGATGAAGGTACTGGGGTTTATTTCTATTTACCCAAATTAGAACACAGCAGCGAAGCACAGTGGTGGAGCGACGTGTTTCACTACTCGGAACAACGTTTTCAGCTCAAGCCGGGTACCATTCGCGCCACTGTACTTATCGAAACACTACCGGCCGTTTTTCAGATGCATGAAATTTTGCATGCACTTCGTGACCATATCGCCGCACTCAACTGCGGTCGTTGGGATTATATTTTTAGTTATATAAAAACCCTGAAAAACCACTCCGATCGTGTGCTTCCCGATCGCCAGCAAGTCACGATGTCGCAGCCGTTCCTTAACGCTTATTCGCGTCTACTGGTACATACCTGCCACAAACGGGGGGCGCTCGCGATGGGCGGTATGGCAGCGTTTATTCCGAGTAAAGATGCCAGCGAAAATGAACAAATTCTTGCTAAAGTCGCCAAGGACAAGCAGCTCGAGTTTGATAATGGCCACGATGGTACTTGGATTGCTCATCCTGGGCTTGCCGACACCGTTAGCGCGATATTTGTTGACCAGCTCAGCGGCGATAATCAACTACATGTCTTGCGTGAGCAAGATCATGCCATCACTGCATCACAATTACTCACCCCATGTGACGGTGAGCGTACTGAGACAGGCATGCGCACCAATATCCGAGTTGCATTGCAATACATCAGTGCGTGGCTCGATGGTCGCGGTTGCGTGCCTATATACGGATTGATGGAAGACGCAGCTACCGCAGAAATTTCGCGGGCATCAATTTGGCAGTGGATAAAGCACGAAAAATCCCTCAGTAACGGGACTTCTGTCACTAAGGCTCTATTCAAACAATTCCTCGCCGAAGAAGCAGCGAAAGTGAAACAAGAAGTGGGCGAATCGATGTGGCAACAGCAGCCTTTTGATAAAGCCGTCGCGTTACTCGAAGACATTACAACTGCCGATGAGTTAGTGGAGTTCCTCACACTGCCCGGCTACCAACAACTTGATTAATTAACCAGACAACAGGACAACATCATGACTTTATCAACACAACAAGCAGAACAAGCTAAAGCGCTCGAACAAAGCTGGAAAAGCGATGCCCGTTGGGCACAGGTTAAACGCCCCTATAGCGCCGAAGAAGTGGTAAAACTTAGAGGCTCATTGCAAGTGCAACATACATACGCGCAACACGGTGCCGACAAACTATGGCGCTTGATTAACGGTGAAGCTCAGCAAAAATTTGGCAAAGATTACGTCAATGCACTTGGCGCTTTGACTGGTGGACAAGCGGTTCAACAAGTAAAAGCGGGGTTACAGGCGATTTATCTCTCGGGCTGGCAGGTTGCGGCAGACAATAACTCGTCACGCAATATGTATCCAGATCAGTCGCTTTATCCCGTCGATTCTGTACCAACCGTTGTTGAGCGCATCAACAACTCGTTTGCTCGTGCTGACCAAATTCAATGGTCAAAAGGTATCAGCCCAGATGATGAGCAATACATTGACTATTTTGCACCTATCGTCGCAGATGCCGAGGCAGGCTTTGGCGGTGTATTAAACGCCTATGAATTAATGAAGCGCATGATTCAATGTGGTGCGGCGGGCGTGCACTTTGAAGATCAGTTAGCGTCAGTTAAAAAGTGCGGCCATATGGGCGGTAAGGTTCTAGTGCCTACCCAAGAGGCGGTACAAAAACTCATAGCAGCGCGTTTTGCGGCCGATGTTGAGGGCGTACCCACCTTGATCGTAGCACGCACCGACGCCAATGCCGCCGACCTGCTAACCTCGGACTTCGACGATAACGATAAACCATTCGTTACCGGTGAACGCACGGCTGAAGGTTTTTACCGTGTTAAACCAGGTATTGAGCAAGCTATTTCGCGCGGTCTTGCTTATGCGCCATATGCGGATTTAATTTGGTGTGAAACTGCCAAGCCTGACCTCGACGAGGCACGTCAATTTGCCGAGGCCGTGCATGCTAAGTATCCGGGTAAACTATTAGCCTACAACTGTTCACCTTCGTTTAACTGGAAGCGCAATCTCGACGATGCCACTATCGCTAAGTTCCAACGCGAACTGGCTGCCATGGGCTATAAGTTCCAGTTCATTACCTTAGCGGGTGTTCACAACATGTGGTATCACATGTTTGAGCTTGCGCACGACTACGCTCGTAACGATATGTCAGCGTACGTTCGTCTGCAACAACAAGAATTTGATGCCGCAGAAAAAGGTTATACGTTTGTCGCTCACCAGCAAGAAGTCGGTACTGGCTACTTTGATTCACTCACTAATGCGATTCAAGGCGGCAGTTCATCTGTCACCGCATTAACCGGTTCAACTGAAGAAGACCAGTTTAAAACGACCGCGTAAAGCGTAAATCGGCAGCGTACGGGAAGATATCTTTAATTACCCCCGCCTTGATATCTTGCTGGCGCTGCCGCCAATACGTTGGGTCGATCAACTCGGGGTGAGCACTTAACAGGAGTTCGCGGTAGCGTGGTTGTGGCACCGCGAATATGGCCAACTGTTCGGGAAACACATCGTCCGGCGCAAAAGACACCTCATGATCGGCTTTAGCCAGTGACTTAAAATTCATGTCAGTGAGGTAACGCACCTCGTCATAATCGTAGAAAACCACGCGCTTGTGGCGTGTCACGCCAAAGTTCTTCAGTAGCATATCGCCGGGAAAGATATTCGCCGCGATCATATCTTTAATAGCACGACCATAGTCATCAATAGCCGCTGCCTGTTCAGCCTCACTGGCATACTCTAAATACATGTTGAGCGGGATCATGCGACGCTCAACGAAACATTGGCTGATGACTAGCAAATCGCCTTCGAAACGAATACTGCTGCCAACGGTCGCTAACAGCTCATCCATTAAGTCATCGGCAATACGGTGCTTAGGGATTGCCACGTCAGAGAACTCGAGGGTATCTGCCATACGTCCCACACGATCGTGTTGTTTAACCATGCGATAGCGTTCGACCACCGTACTGCGACCGAAGCCTTTGGTATCGCCTAGCTCGTCCTTAATAACTTTAAACACGTAAGGGAACGATGGCAGTGTAAATACCGTCATCACCATTCCTTTTACCCCAGGTGCTGCGCTAAGTTGCTCATTTGAGTTGGCAAGTTGCTTTAAAAAGTCGCGATAAAACTCGGTCTTAGCCTGCTTATGAAAGCCAATTGAAGAATAGAGCTCGGAAAACGTCTTGCGCGGCATGAGTTGTTTCAGAAAGCGTACTAACGCCGATGGAGCCTCGGTTTGCACCATAAAATACGAACGCGCAAAACCAAATATCGCCGCCATTCTGTCCGACTGAGTAATAAAGGCATCCACATACAACCGTCCCTCGGGATTAATCAAAATAGGTACAATAAACGGATAGCTGTGTTGCTGAGTGACTATGCGGCCAACTACGTAGGCCGCTTTATTTCGATAAAAGGGCGTTTTCAGTACGTCGATACGTACTTCGTGTGGCTCAACTTCGTCTTCTATAGCACGTTGCAAAAACGTCGCGCGCAGTTGTTCAACATCGTGTTTAAGGTTCTCGAAGGTATCCCCTAAGCCTAAATCTAAAAATAACTGTTCTAATGTTTGGGTGAATCCTTGATAGACAGGGAAATAAGACTGATAAACGTGCTCAATAGGAACCGGGGTACGTTCCTCTAAAGTCGACTCAACAAAAATAAAAGCATTGTGAAAGTACTGACGCTCAAACGCACGACAGAACACCGAATTATAAAAAGTTTCGGCTAAATCCGCTTGCGGATGAAACTGCAACAGCGACTGATAACGTTGCCGAACGCTCAACCATAACTTCTCATCAAATTGCGTTTGATACTGCAGCAACTCATCGCTGGTTAGCGCCACTTGTTTGTCATAGTAACTTATCCGCTCTGCCGCCGCGCCAATAACGTCCTGCCAACGTTGCGCTAAAAAGCGTTCAGCAGCGCCCTGCGTAAGCAATTGAAAGCGACTAAAGTGGCTGTGAAAGCCCGCTAAGATAAGTCGCGCAAGTTCATCGGCTCGGTTTAAATCAGTGCTCATTCAGCTTTTTCTCGCGGTTGATATATCTGCTTACATTCTTACACACATCAAAATACAACCCTTTTCTCTCTTATAGCGACTTATTAATCAAGTTAAATCAGAGGGAACCTTATGACTAAGATATCAGACACCAGCGGACAAGACGTTGTTCGCGCACCTAAAAAAACACCTTGGCTCAAATGGGGGGTGGGCGGTATTGCCGCTGCGGCCCTTATCGCTGTGAGCATTCCGATGCTCACCACCTGGTCTTCAGCCGAGGCTGCTGTGGAGTCAAGTGAGCTACGCTATGCCACCGTAGAGCAAGGCAACTTTACGCGAGATGTATCAATTCAGGGCAAAGTGGTGGCAGCTGTAAGCCCCACTTTATATGCGCCAGCGGAAGGGGTGATTACTTATCACGTTGGAGCAGGCGACGCGGTGGAGCAAGGCCAAGCGCTGGCAACCATCGAAAGTCCAGAGTTAAAAAGTAAACTCGAGCAAGAACAAGCGAGTTTAGCCAGCTTAAAAATGGAACTGGACCGCCAGCGCATCAACTCCAAAAAAGCGGCTTTAGAAAATCAAAAATTGGTTGATTTAGCACACGTCACCCTGACAGCCGCAGATCGCGAAAAGCGCCGTGCTGACAGAGCTTGGGAAAAGCAAGCGATCAGCGAAATCGATTATGAAAAAGCGCAAGACGAATTGGATAACGCCCAAGTCGTATACAAGCACGCGGTACAAGATGCCAAACTCAACAGCGAGAGCTTGGCTTTCGATATTCAGTCACTGCAACTTAAAGTGGACCGTCAACAATTACTCGTGAACGAATTGCAACGCCAGGTCGATGGTTTGACTATCGCTTCGCCAGTTAACGGTATTGTCGGTAACTTAGAAGTCGATCAAAAGAATCAAGTCGCCAAAAACCAAGCTGTGTTGGGTGTTGTCGACTTATCCGAGTTTGAGGTAGAGCTCGGTATTCCAGAAAGCTACGCCGATGACCTCGCCATTGGTATGGCGGCTGAAATCAACTACAACGGCCAGCTCCATAAAGCTACTCTCGTCGCGGTTTCGCCGGAAATTCGCAATAACGAAGTTATCGGTACATTGCGTTTCAGCGAAGATACACCTGCGGGTCTGCGCCAAAACCAGCGTTTGACGAGCCGCATTATTCTTGACCAAAAAGACGATGTGATGACTCTGCAACGAGGCCCTTTCCTGCAGAATCAAGGTGGTCGTGTTGCCTACGTGGTCAACGACGGTATCGCACTAAAAACCCCCATTCAAACAGGCGCTAGTAGCCTATCAAAAGTGGAAATCATTTCCGGTCTAAAGGTCGGCGATCGCGTCATCATTTCTGATACTCAATCTTTCAACGGTGCCGAAAGCGTCGTTATCAATCAATAAGGAATACATCATGCTTGCAATGAACAACATCACTAAAGTGTTTCGTACAGAAACTGTTGAAACCCACGCACTTAAGCAATTTAGTCTCACCGTTAATGAGGGCGATTTCGTTGCGGTCACCGGCCCTTCAGGCTCTGGCAAGACCACATTTTTAAATATCGCCGGTTTGCTCGAGTCGTTTGATGACGGCGAGTACACGCTTGACGGGCGCTCAGTTAAGAACCTTAACGATAAGCAACTCTCGCAACTGCGGAATGAAAAAATTGGCTTTATCTTTCAAAGCTTCAATCTCATCCCAGATCTCAATTTATTTGATAACGTCGACGTGCCACTGCGCTATCGCAAACTGAGTAAAGCTGAGCGAAAAGAGCGTATCGAACATAGCTTGGATGTCGTGGGTCTCGCCAACCGTATGCGTCACCTACCGTCACAACTTTCTGGAGGACAACAACAGCGCGTTGCGATCGCTCGCGCGTTAGCGGGTAACCCGTTGTTTCTACTCGCCGATGAGCCCACCGGTAACCTCGACAGCAAAATGGCAGACAGTGTCATGAGTTTGCTCGAGGAAATTAATCAGTCTGGGACGACGATTGTCATGGTCACCCATGATTTATCACAAGCGGAACGCGCCCACCGCCATATTCAAGTGTTGGATGGGCAAGTCACTGAGCAAAAGCGCGTTGCGCCTGAACTCTCCACAGTGAACGCATAGGAGGCGCTTATGTGGCTATATTATACTCGGCTTGCTTGGCTCAGCTTAAAGCGTCATCCACTGTTATCACTACTCATGAGCGGTGCTATTGCCTTGGGCATTGGTGCTGCCATGACGACGATTACTATCAATTACTTAATGTCGGCGGATCCTATCCCAGAAAAAAGTGATCGTTTGTTTTATGTACAGTTAGATAATTGGTCACCTAATGAACCCTATGACGAGCCCAATGAGCCACCCGATCAGTTAACGTACACCGACGCAACCGCACTAAAAGCGCAAGCGCCCGCTCAACTGCAAACGGCTTTAGCACAGTCGGGTGGTGTTATTGAACCACAAGGCTTAGGTAAAGAACCGTTCTTGGCACGCTTGCGCCTCACCCACAACGACTTTTTTACCATGTTTAATTCGCCGTTTTTATATGGTCAAGGCTGGAGCGATAGCGCAGATGAAGCGGGTGACAGAAGCATCGTGCTGAGCAAAAGCGCCAATGAGGAGATCTTTGCTGGCGAAAATTCAGTGGGTCGGACGGTCAGGTTAGAGGGTAAAGAATTTCGTGTGGTCGGCGTGCTCGATGAATGGGTGCTTAAACCCCGCTTTTATGATGTCACGACCGGTGCGTTTAACGAAATGGAAGATGCTTACTTACCCTTCAAGCTAAAAGAAACCATGGAGCTTCCTAACAGCGGCAATACGAACTGCTGGAAGATGCCCGAGGGAGAAGGCTTTAAATCATTTTTGACCTCTGAATGCGTGAACTTTCAGTTCTGGGTACAGCTCGACAGCGCGCAAGAACAACAAGAGTACATGAGTTTTCTCAACGCGTATGTCGAAGAGCAAAAGAAACTCGGTCGCTTCCCACGTCCTTTGAACAATCGACTTACCGATGTCATGGGGTGGATGGAGCATGAGAATGTGGTTGATGACGATGCTGAAGTGATGATGTATCTGTCGCTCATGTTCTTAGCCGTATGTTTGCTGAATACTATCGGGCTTTTACTAACCAAGTTTAGCTTTAAAACCGGTGAAATTGCCCTACGTCGTGCCGTGGGTGCAACTCGCATGCAGCTCTATCAGCAACAGTTGGTAGAAACCGTATTCATTGGCGTTGCCGGCGGTATCGGTGGTCTTATTTTGGCTGCGTTAGGCCTGCTAGGGATCGAATATTTATACGGTGATCAGGTTAAAGATCTTGCCTCACTCAACCTGCCGCTGCTGGGTATCGGTATTTTGCTCGCGATCATAAGCAGTGTATTGGCCGGTGCCTACCCAACGTGGCGCACATGCCGTATTCCGCCTGCTTCACAACTTAAATCAGAGTAACTAAGGAGATAATCATGAGTCAGATAGGACCCATTTTCAGAGCTCTGATGCGCAATAAAGTCGGTGCCCTGCTCATCGCGCTACAAGTGGCTGTGACCATGACCATTATTGTCAACGCTATACACCTTATCAACGCCCGAGGCGACCTCATGGGTCGTTCATCAGGCCTTGATGAAGCCAACCAGTTTTACGTGACTAGTGTCGGCTATGCCAATGATTTTGATGCGCCGTACGTGATCGATACCGACTTGGGCGGCATACGCCAACTCCCGAGTGTGGATGATGCGGTACAGATTAATGCGATCCCGATGAGCAACGGTGGCTGGTCAATGGGCTTACAAACCAAAGCCGGTGAAGGCGAAAACTCGGTGCCAACGGCGCTCTATATGACCGATGAACACGGACTCAATACGCTCGATGTTGAGTTGATCGCTGGTGAGAACTTTAAAGCCACCGAAATCAGTTATCGCGATCGCAACACTCGGGATTGGCCGCAGTCGGTAATACTGACCGAAGCGTTAGCAAAGAGTCTGTTTCCTGACTTGAGCCCAACAGAAATCGTTGGCCAAACGGTTTACATTCAAAGTAACGAGCCGTTGACCATAATCGGTATTATGGATCATTTACAGGCTCCGTGGACAGGCTGGACAACCGTCAATCACTCGATGCTAGTACCGAACAAATTCGACTCGCCGTACTCGCGGTATCTGGTGCGAGCTAAGCCTGGACAACGTGAACAAGCCATCGAGCAAGTTGAACAGTTTATGAAACAGCGCGAAGTGGGGCGTATGGTCAGAGAAACTGAAACCATGACACAGGTGCGTATGGATAGCTATCGCGGTGACTCTGCGTTACAAGCCATTCTGTGGACCATCATTGTAGTACTCTGCATCATCACAGCTTTAGGTATTGTCGGCTTAGTCAGCTTTTCGATTAACCGTCGCCGTCGCCAAATTGGCACACGTCGGGCACTCGGCGCTCAAAAGGCTGACATCATGAGCTATTTCCTAACCGAGAACGTGATGATTACCAGTGTTGGTGTGATACTGGGCATCGCTGGCAGTATTGCGCTCAACATGTGGCTTGTTTCGAGTTTTAACTTACCAAGATTGAGCTATATCTACTTACCTATCGCTATGATAGCCATGTGGACAATAGGCTTGTTCGCAGTATGGGGGCCTGCCTTGCGCGCTGCACAAATATCGCCCGCTATCGCAACTCGTAACGTATAACACTAGCGTTACACATTCATAACATTTATAATCCCGATACATGCTTTGTATCGGGATTATTGCGTTTTATGAACACCATCAAGGACATCGACCTAAATCTTTTAGTCTATCTAGACGTGCTGTTGCGAGAACGCAACGTCACCCGCGCGGCGGCACAATTAAATATTACGCAACCGGCCATGAGTAATGGGCTAAAACGTCTACGTAACCTCCTCAACGATCCGATTTTAGTAAGAACATCCGATGGCATGACACCCACTCAAAGGGCTTTAGACATGCAGGAGTCCTTGCGCACAGTGCTCTACTCTGTGGAAGAAATGATCCAGCCCGTACGTGAGTTTGATGCCCCCACCAGCAAGCGCGTTTTTCGTATCATGGCATCAGATTACGCAGCTTCAACGTTGATGCCTCGTTTACTAAGTCAGCTTGAAGAGCAGGCACCTCATGTATCCTTAGATATCATGACACCCAGCGATATCAGTTTTCACGACGTTGAAAATGGTAAAGTCGACTTAGCCATCAATCGCTTTGAAAAGCTACCGCAGTCGTTTCATCAAAAAGTACTTTGGCAGGATGAATTCTCTTGTCTCATCCATCGTGAGCATCCGCTACTAAATAGCTACACGTTAGACGAGTATTTAAAAGCCCAGCACGTATGGGTATCAAAAACAGGCTTTGGCGTGGGCGTTGGTATGGACCCTCAAGACGTACAGAAGCTGGGTTGGGTTGACGAAGCTTTAGCAGAGCTGGGTAAACGTCGACAAATTAAAGTATTTACCCGCAACTACCACGTTGCTATGTACCTTGCTCGACAGGGGCTGATTGCCACACTGCCGACTCGAGCTGCGGCGCTATATAAAGATGACGACCACTTAGTGACAAAGGAGCCACCGTTTCGCATTCCTGGGCTGACCTTAACCATGATCTGGAGTCCTCTACTCCAGCATGATGCTGGGCATCGCTGGTTCCGCCAACTGGTCGCCGATACAGCAGCAAACGAAGCCTTTTGATGAAGGATTCGACAATAAGCTCGACTGTTGTATAGTGGAGCTACAAGCAATCGATAAATAATGTCATGGTCGAGAAACTCGAGAATATCCTCTTGCAGGTTTCTAAGTCGCCTATTATCGACGAAGGAAAACTCGAACAAGCAACTCAACTGATTATAAAATCAGTCATTGAAGGACTTGATATTAGTCGTGTTGGCGTCTGGTTGTACGATGATGAAAGCGCCTGCATTACCAGTCAGTATTTGCTAGATGCAAATAAAGGTGAGCAGTCGTCAGCTACCATTTGTGCCACCGACTTCCCCAATTACTTTAATGCGCTCAAGCAAGAGCGCACAATTATCGCTAATCGCGCGAGTGAGCATCCTGCGACCTCGGAACTCAAAGCTTACCTGGAACAGTTTGGTATCGTAGCGATGCTTGATGTACCACTACGCCATAAAGGTAAAATGATAGGCGTAATGTGTTGTGAAAGCACCCAACCCGAGCGTCAATGGACCGGTGATGAAGTCGCATTCGTGGGCATCCTCGCCGATATCTACGGTCGTGCCGTCAGTGCAGCAGAACGCGTAAGATATGAGCAGCTTCTCATCAAACACAATGAAGACCTCGAACAACGTGTAGCCGAACGTACCAAGTCGTTAGAAGACGCGCTCAGTAACTTTAAACAAGCCCAAGATCGCCTCGTTGAAACGGAAAAAATGGCGGCTTTAGGAAAGCTGGTGGCCGGCGTTGCTCACGAGGTCAATACGCCATTAGGCATTGCAGTTACAGCCACGACACACTGCGAGCACCGCCTCAAAAAACTCAAACAAAGCTTTGATGAGGGCAAAATATCCCGCAACACGCTCACGCAATATATTCATGATACTTTAGACGCCTACGCGCTAATGAACAGCAACCTAGAGCGCGCGGCTAGCCTCATACAGAACTTTAAGAAAACCGCTGTAGACCAGTCGAGCTTTGAACTCGTTGAGTGTTCATTAGGTGACTACATTAGTTCACTTGTGATCAGCCTACGCCCCATGGTGAAGAAGAAGAAAGTCACTATCCAAACGCACTGCGAGGAAGAGCTAACCATAAAAACATACCGCGGTGCACTCGCTCAAGTGATCACTAACTTAATCAGTAACTGTGCTGAGCATGCGTTTAAGACCCCCGATGAAAACCATCAAATTGATATTTTCGTAGAAAAAGAAAATGCCGACGCGGTGGTGCGGATTACCGATAATGGTGCAGGAATCGAGCCCGATATTCAGCATAAAATATTTGAACCGTTTTATACCACGGCTAGGGATGATGGTGGTTCGGGCTTGGGTTTATCAATAGTCTATAACCTAGTACAACGTAAGTTAAATGGAACCATTGATGTGCAATCGCAACTAAATAAAGGAACCACCTTTACTGTGCGTTTGCCTAATATCATTGACTGAACATGAGAGTGAAAGAAGTATCATGCTACAAAAATTAAAAACTTGGTTGAGTACCCGTGTCGCGGATGAAAGCGATACTCGTCCACATTTCGGCAGTTTAGATGCGAACGAGACACTGAGTGTTATCTTAATGATGGAAATTGCGCTCGCTGATGGCAAGTTCGAACAAAGCGAACATGACTACTTAGTCCATGAGCTGAAACGTGACTTCGACCAAGCTAAAGAAGCTGCAGACGAAATCATCACCCACGCTAAAATGCATGTTCGCGATGCAGCCTCACTGCAAGAATCAACAGCCCCGCTCAAAGCACTCGCCTACGCAGATAAGGTCGTACTGCTCGAGTCACTATGGGAAGTTGCCTATGCCGATGGTGAGCTCGACCCGTTAGAGGAAAGCATGTTGCGCAAGCTTGCCGATTTACTGTATGTCGACCATTCAGATTATATTCGTTGTAAGTTAGCGGCCCAAGAGTCGATTGGATGAGAACTTATCAATGGCTTTTACTTGTCGGCGTAACGGCCTTTGGATTGCCTACAGCGAATTCAAAGGAAGTACTCACCGTTGGTTTAGCCAAAGGCTACGAACCCTATCAGTTTGTTGATAACAAAGGCGTCGCAAGCGGCTTTGATATTGATGTAGCAAAAGCCGTTTTTGATAAGCTAAAAGTCAATTACCAGTTTAGTGCGTACAGCTGGGATGATGTCATGAGCCTACTACGCCACAATGCGATTGACGCCGCGGTAGGCGCTGAAATAAGCGCAGCCCGAATGCCGTATTTTTTATTTACTGAGAGCTATTATACTCGGCAACCCGCATTACTCACGTTAGCAGATAACACGCAAATACAGCGCGTAAAGGATTTAATCGGTCAGCATATCACTGGCGATCGTCACTCCTCCTTGGAAGCATACCTTAGCCAACTGGGTCTGAAAACTCAGTTCCGTATCGAACAAATGGAATCGAAAGAAGACGCAATAACTGCTTTAGCCAAGGGCAATGTGAAGGCTGTGATCATGCCCAAGCGCGTTGCGTTGTACCTTGCCGATAAGATAGGGATCAAGCTAAAAGTGCTGTGGCAGTCACCGCAACCCACGCAAGTAGCTTTTGGTGTTTCGAACAATAACCCCGAATTGGTCAACCAGATTAATAATGCCCTTGATGCACTGCGCGCCGACGGCACATTGCAACGCATCAAAGGCAAATGGTCGATTAATGACCCTGTTGATTAGCCGCTTCTAATTCGTCGTGCAAACGCTGGGCTTCATCTGCACGCGGTTTGGTAAAGCGTGCTAGCCAAAGATATAAAACAGGCGTCAGGTACAACGTAAACACCGTCGCCAAACCTAAGCCGCCGAATACAACCCAACCAATTGAGTTACGCGCTTCTGCACCCGCACCGGTTGATAGAATCAGTGGCAACCCACCTAAAATAGTTGAGACTAAGGTCATCATGATAGGACGCAAGCGGATAGATGCAGCTTGCTCCACCGCATCACGCACCGAAAGTCCGCGGTCACGTAATTGGTCAGCGAATTCGACCAACAATACCGAGTTTTTCGCCAAAAGACCTATCAACATCACTAAGCCGATTTGCGAGTAGATGTTAAGTGAAATGCCTGTGAGCGCCAAAGCATAAATCGCTGCTGCGATACCGAAAGGTACCGTCAACATCACCACAAAGGCACTATTTACACTCTCGAACTGGGCGGCAAGTACTAATAACACAATCAAAAATGCCAAGATGTAAGTCATTGCTACTTCGCGATTGGTGTCTTCGAATGTTTGTGCTTCGCCCAAGAAAATAAGTCCCATACTATCGGGCAACACATCCTGAGCGATGGCACGTAATTCGTCAGTCGCCTCAGATAATGGATACTCTGGCGGAATTTCAACTTCAACCTCAATGGCGCGCCGTTGAGCATGTCGCTCGAGCTCTGCAGACACGCCTTCCTCGACAATTTCCGCTACACTCGAGATAGGCACTAACTCACCTGATGTCGATGACACATAAAGGTTCTGCATGTCCTGTGGCGACTTGATCGAGCTTAAGCGAGTCTGCAAAATCACTGGGATTTGTTGATCGCCTACATTCAGATCCGCCACGTCATCGCCGTTGATAGCCGCACGTAACGTCGAAGAAACATCATTTAATGATACGCCTAGCTCAGCGGCTCGGCGTCGGTCGATTTTAAAGCGCAGCTGCGGCTGCGTTGGTTGATACGAAATATTGGGATTGGTGTACGTTTCAGAGCGTTCTTGAATCGCCGCAGTGAACTTACGTGCAGCTTGGAAAATATCGCCATAGCTTTCACCCGTAATCGCCATCTGCACAGCACCGCCGCCTTGGCCACCGCGAACATTGAGTGAGTTGCTACCAAAGGCTCGACCGGGCGCACCAGGATTTTGTCCAAGCGGTCCACGTATTTCGTTGATCACTTCCTGCTGAGTGATATCGCGTTCTTCCCACGGATACATGTTGGCCGTGATAAAGACGATGTTCGGATCCCATTGCCCCACCACGGTATAAAGCGTCTCGAACGCGCCCTCCTGTTGATAGGGAATGAGGACTTCCTCAAGTGCGCGTGCCTGGCGATCCATAAAGTTAAGGCCAACACCATCAGGACCCCGTGCAAAAATGCGCACAACACCGCGGTCCTCATTCGGTAGTAGCTCACTGGCAACTTTATCGTAGACAAACACAGCGCCGGTAGCCGCCACCAAAGATAGCGCAACAATCAACCATGATGTGTTCAACGCTACTTTAAGCGTACGCTCATAGCCCGTTTTGAACCAGTGGCCTACAGGTCCGAAAATGTTATTTTTTCCAGCATTTTTCGGTAATCTCGCAGTAAACGCGGGCACAAGTGATAAGGCTACAAATGAGGATATGACAACAGCGACCGCTAACACGCCGCCAAACTCTCGGAATAAGCGTCCCGCAGTCGAAGGAAGAAACGCGATAGGTACAAAAACCGCTGCCAACACGGCCGTTGTTGCGACAACGGCGAAGAACACCTCACGCGTCGCCAAAACCGCTGCTGCTCTGCTTCCCAAGCCCATTGAACGACGTCGCTGAATATTTTCAGCAACCACGATGGCATCATCGACAATGAGTCCAGTGGCAAGCACCAGTGCTAACAACGTAAGAATATTGATAGAAAAGCCCATCAACCATATGGCAGCAACTGCGCCGAATAACGCAACCGGTATCGATAATGCGGGTACGATAGTGGCACGAAACGAGCCAATAAAGACCCACAGCGTTGCGACTACCAACGCGATGGTTATTGCCAAAGTTGTTACCACTTCAGCAACCGACTTGCGAATAAATAATGCGTCGTCGTTAGTGACGGTCATTTCCATATCCGGGAAACGATCACGTAAACGTTCGAGCATCGCCAGCGCTTGATCAGAGATTTCAATGGTATTTGAGCCCGCTTGGCGAATCACACCCACGCCGACCACAGGTTTTCCGTTTAAGCGAACAAAGCTATCCGCATCGGCAGGACTAAAATAGGCTTGCGCTACATCACCGATACGGGTATCACCAGAGATAATAATATTTTCAACTTGTTCGGCATTAATCGACGTTGCATCGGCACGAATAATAATACGTTGATCCGTTGAGCGTAAGCTACCTGCAGGCACGTCAAAAGGTGCCTGACGCAATGCATCGGCGACATCCGTTACCGATAGCCCGAAACTCGTCAAACGCAGCGGGTCGAGCGCAACGCGCAGCACACGCTCACGAGCGCCGTTAAGGCGAACATCCGCCACGCCCTCGATAGACAAAAACTCGGGCGCGAAATCTGTCTCTAATCGACGAGTTAATTCCTCTAAGCTTAAACTTTCACTCGATACGGCAATATCTAATACTGCGCGCGCATCGTCATCTGCTTTTACGACGTTTACTTGTTCAACGTCTTCGGGTAGTTCTCGTCGGACTTGGTTAACTGCTTCACGAACTTCGGCAGCCACAACATCAAGGTCGACACTCGGCTGGAACTCAACCACGGTGCGAGCCGAGTTTTCTTCTGACTGCGAACGAATCGATTTCACTCCAGACACACGGGCTGCAGCACCCTCTAAAATGCTCGTCACTTCAGCGTCAACAGTCTCGGGAGCACCACCGGGCAATGTTGCGCGAACAGTGACTACGGGTTGGTCGACATCCGGCAATTCACGCACTTCAACACCCATCAGAGCCGCGATGCCTGCAAGCGCAATTAAAATATTAAGTACAACAATGAGGACGGGTCGACGTATTGAAACAGAAGGTAAGTCATTACCCTCATGTGCGGGCAATTGTTGTTTATCAGACATTACTCGACTACCTCTTCAGTGCCTGTATCCAACTCGCTCATCTCATACTTAATAGGCTGACCATTACGAAGACTTTGAACACCTTCGACAATCAACGTGTCGTCGCGGTTAATATCGCCAGAAACAAGAACGCGTCCTTCTAAACGTTGTTCGATCTGGACCTCAATACGTTTTGCCTTACTATCTTCTGCAATCCATATGTAAGGATTATCTGCGCCCCACGAGAGCGCAACTTCTGGAATTGAAGCGAACTCTTCGCCTGCGAGTTCTATCGCTGTGCGAAAACTAGTGCCCGGCAGGAAGTCATCATTTTTGTTATCAACTTTCGCACGCGCTCTAAACATCCGCGTCGTAGGGTTAATACGAGAATCGAGTTCTACAATTTCGGCATTAACAGGCTGTCCTGAATAGCGCCAAGGTTCGACTTCCAGTGTCACGCCCGGCTTGAGTAAATAAACTGCTGCTTCAGGAATTTGGAAATTAATGAGCAACGTATCGCGGTCATCAATCGTCACGATTTGCGTCTGCTCATTGATACGATCCCCTTCTTCGACATCAGTGATACCCACGATACCATCAAAGGGTGCAATAATTTTTCGATCAGCTATCTCGGTCTCTACGCGATCGACTTCCACTTCTGCCAAGTCACGCAACAAAATGGCATTATCAAGCTCCGATTGTGGTACCGCACCTTGTTCGAAGCTTTGCTTTAAACGTTCTACTGTGCGCTCGGCATCTTTTAGACTGATTTGCGCTTGTCGCAAAGCGACCTGCTCACGTCGATCGTCCAGTTGCACCAGTAAGTCGCCGGCTTGCACACGATCACCCGGTTCGAAGTTAACCTGAGTAACACGTTCACTGACCGGTGAAAATAGCGTAACAGCACGCTGCGCTTCGGCCGTGCCGACAGCTTCAACGCGATTTTTTTCATTTTCAAATTGAACCGGCGCAACATTAACAAGCGCTTCACGCGCACCATAGCTCTGAGCCGTTGCTCCAGCCGATGCAACCAATAATGAGACTAACGCAGTAACCTGCAAACACCATGTAAAACGTTTCATAATTCCCTATAAAAACCCGCGGGTGCAGAGCAGCCGCGGGCTTTTCTAACTCGCTTGGATTCAGATTATTGAGTCAGTTTAAACTGACCTTTCATGATCGCCGAGTGACCTGGGAATGTGCAGTAGAACATATAGTCTCCATCTGCGCTCATTCCTTCAGTAGAAAAAGTCACACTCGTTGATTCACCGCCACCGATAACATCAGTTGCAGCAATCACTTTATCCGAGTCAGGCACGTATTGGTTATCTAGGCCTGCCGACATACCTTGTTGCACCACTGACTGCATATCGCTTGATTTGCTCAACACCCAGTTGTGACCCATTACTTTCTTACCCATTTTGCCTGAGTGCTCTAAAGTAAGGGTTACTTCAGAACAGCTAGCAGGTACAGAAAGTTCACTTTTATCATAACGCATGTTATCCGTACCAGTGATTGTAAGTTCACATTCGTTAGCAAGTGCTGAGTTTGCGACTAACAACACCGAACCCGCGATTAAAGCTTTTAACAAACGCATTGCATTACCTCTCGTTTTGAGACCAAAATACACTCAGATCATACGCAATTGAGCTAAATTAGATTACTGAGTAAGCGATTTTATGACAAAAAAGATAGATGACAGTTTTCAAACATCTCTCGCACAAGGGGGAGAGAACATTACACAACCTTTCAAGCCGATTATCCCGGGTATTTTTACATCAACGACCTATCAAAGAGATGAGGATAATCAATATCGTAGCGGAAGAGTCTATTCTCGCGCCGATAATCCGACTTACGATGCGCCGGAACAATTAATTGCTCAACTTGAGCATGCTGCCGACGCTAAATTATTTGCCTCGGGCATGGCCGCAGCAACCGCTGTATTTCAAGCACTCAAGCCCGGCGACACTGTGTTGGCACCCGACATCATGTATTGGGCACTACGTAATTGGTTAAAGGGTTTAGCAACCGATGCTGGACTTAACGTTCACTTTGTCGATATGACACAACTCGATCAGGTGAAAAATAAAGTCGCGCAGCTCCAACCCAAACTGATTTGGCTCGAAACGCCCGGCAACCCGATGTGGACCGTGAGCGACATTCGCGCCATTGCCGATATTGCCAAGCAACACAACGCGCGCGTTGCAGTCGATTCAACCGTAGCCACACCGATACTAACACGTCCACTCGAGCTGGGCGCTGATATCGTTATGCATTCCGCGACTAAGTATCTAAACGGCCACTCTGACGTTATCGCCGGCGCACTGGCCACACGAGAAAACGATGATTTCTGGCAGCGTATTTTGGCAATACGCGCACAAGGAGGCGCAGTACCGTCCCCTATGGATGCAGCTCAGCTATTACGCGGCATGCGTACTTTATTTTTGCGCGTGCGCGAAAGCTGTGACTCGGCCATGTTTCTCGCCCAACAACTGGAGCAACACCCCATGGTCAGTGAAGTGCTCTACCCAGGACTCCCCTCCTTTGCAGGTTATGAAATCGCCTGCAAACAGATGGAAGGCGGCTTTGGCGGCATGCTGTCAATTCGGTTAGTTGGAGGCGAGCAACAAGCCGTCGGCACCGCAGCCAAAACACGTCTATGGCACCGCGCAACTTCGCTTGGCGGTGTTGAGAGCCTCATTGAGCATCGTGCCAGTATTGAAGGGTCGGGCACGCCTGTACCCAACGACTTACTAAGATTGTCCGTCGGCATTGAGCGTAAAGAAGATCTACTCGCCGATTTAGTTCATGCTATCGAGGCGTCAGCTTAAATGCTGACGCGCTTGTAATGACGGTACTCAGGTGACCAGAAGTTTTTCTCAATACGTTGCTTGAGTACCTCATCGTCGATTTCGAGCGCAACGCCCTCTTCTTGTGCCACTTTCGCAACCGCAAAGGCAATGTCTTTACTCAATTGAGCCAGCTCGGTGAAACCGGGTAATAAGTTCTTATTCTTACCGTTGGCACTCGGTGAGGCTTTCGCCAGCGTCTTACTTGCCACTCGGAACATCTCGTCACTGACACGCGTCGCCTTCACCGCGATAACACCTAAACCAATGCCCGGAAAGATATAGCTGTTATTACATTGCGCTATCGGATACGTGGTGCCTTCCCACTCAACTTCGCCGAATGGGCTGCCCGTTGCGACAATCGCTTTGCCCTGTGTCCACTTAATAACGTCATGAGGATGCGCTTCGACATGCTTCGACGGGTTCGATAGTGGGAAAATAATTGGCTGCTCAACGTAGCGTGCCATCGTGGTAATCACTTGTTCAGTGAATAACCCCGCCTGACCCGAAACACCAATCAATACGTCTGGTTCAGCACAATGAATCACATCCAGTAGCGATGGATAATCACCACTATATTGCCACTCTTTCAGGCTATCAATCGGTTGCGCTAACGCCTGCTGGAAGTCACGTAAATCACTCATGCTATCAACCACTAAGCCATAGCGATCGACCATGAAAATCTGCTTTTTAGCTTGTTCTTCGCTCAGCCCTTCAGCAACCATCTGAATCATCACTTGTTCAGCGATACCACAACCGGCCGACCCGGCGCCAACAAACACGACTTTCTGCTCACTCAGCTTTTTGCCTTTCTGGCGACACGCAGCGAGCAACGTACCGACTGTGACGGACGCCGTGCCTTGAATATCATCGTTGAAACAACACACTTCATCACGATAGCGACGAAGCAATGGCATTGCATTGGGCTGTGCGAAATCCTCAAACTGCAGCATCACACCCGGCCAACGCCGTGTCACCGCTTTAATGAATTTCTCTAAAAACTCATCGTACTGCTCTTGATTAATGCGTTTGTGACGTGCGCCCATATACATTGGGTCATTCAGCAATTTTTCATTATTCGTGCCGACATCAAGCATCACTGGCAGCGTATAGGCTGGACTGATACCGCCACAGGCAGTGTATAGCGACAGCTTACCAATGGGGATCCCCATACCACCAATGCCTTGGTCACCCAAACCAAGAATACGTTCACCGTCGGTGACGACGATAACTTTAACTTTTTGCTTAGTCGCATTGCGTAAAATGTCATCGAGCTGATCGCGTTCGGAATAGGAAATAAACAAGCCACGTGAACTGCGATAAATATCAGAGAATTTTTCGCACGCATCGCCCACTGTAGGGGTATAAATGATCGGCATCATTTCTTCTAAATGATCGGTCAGCAAGCGATAAAATAAGGTTTCGTTGTTATCTTGAATGGCGCGCAAATAGATATGCTTATTAAGTGGAGTCTCAAAGCTTTTATACTGCATATAAGCACGTTCGGCCTGTTCTTCAATCGATTCATAACGGGGCGGTAACAAGCCCGTTAGGTTAAATGCCGCTCGCTCTTCTTTACTAAACGCGCTGCCTTTATTCAGCAACGGAGTTTCTAACAACGATGGTCCCGCATAGGGAATATACAAAGGACGTTTTTGTTCGTCAGACATGCGCTCGGACTCCTAAACCAAGATAAATTGACTGCCGAGATGATAGCAGAAAATCAAGCGGTTAGGTTGAACGAAACGCACGCTCTAAAAACAGGACTGACCAGATGCGGCTAATCCCCTATAAAAATAGATGAACTTATTCGACAATAAACCAGTATCTGATGCACAATAGATTAAATTTTTTAGAACTTAAGAGTTATGGATAACCGTTCACTATCAGACGATGGCTTTTTAGAGTCCATCGCGCAGGGTCAGTTCAGCAGAGGTGATACTGATCATAATTGGCATTTAAGACTTGCTTGGATACATCTCAAGCGAGCCCCTTGGCCTATTGCCTTAGCTGAAGTAGTGTCCACTTTGCGCGCTAATCAACACATCATGTCGCTCAATGAGCGTTATCACCACACCATCACGGTGGCAACGTTACGTATCATGAGTCAACGATTAAAAGAGCAGTCAAACTCAGACTTTGCAGATTTCGAACGCCAAAACGCCGACTTGGTTGCCAATTTGGCCGGAGTTCTAGCAGAGCATTACAAACCTGAAACACTGGACTCACCGGCTGCTAGACGCACCTTTGTGAGCCCGGATAAGAAACCCCTTTAGCCTTACTTCGTCACTAAGTGAACAAGCGTAAACACTAATAAAGCTACGTTAGCTACCCAACCCAACATAAAAAAGTAGCTACGCGGGCTCGGATTTTTGTTTGTCGCTATCACATAATAAAGAATCATGTGAAGAATACGCGCGACCGCAAAAAAGCCCGTCAGTAACGCGGTCCAAAACGGGTTGGCACCACTTAATACAGCTAAAAATACCGTGCCTAACATGACACTGAGGTTTTCGATACTGTTTTGGTGCGTGCGCCACGCTCTAAAGGTAAAACTTTCATGGCCTTGTTGCTGAGGCGGCTTGCCTGGAATAGCACCGTCTTCTTTTGCTTTCCTACCACTGGCAATCAACCATTGTAGTAGGACCGTTGCCAAGATCACTGCAAGGGCAATAAAGGTTCCATTGTACGCTTCAAACATGGCTCTTCCTTATAAGTTAAGTTGCCACCGTTTTGCCACCCGACGCACCGCTTCGACATTTTCTGAAGCGTGGATGGTTATCGGTGTTTCGTCAAACTGACGTTTTAAATCTAAATGCTGACTTAACCACTGTACCATTGCTTCGCCCGAATGGATCGTTTTTGCGCCACTGAAATATTCACTAATCGCATCGCTAATCAGTGGGAAGTGAGTACATCCTAACAGCACAACGTCTGGGCGCTCTAGCGCGCTAAAGTAATGATCAAAGGTGGCATGTAAAATCGCGCCCTCGTAAAGTTCCTCCTCGACAATCGGCACAAACAACGGCGTCGCCATCGCCGTGGCATGCTCAAAACCAAGCTGCTTTATACGCCGTTGGTATTCGCCCGATTGAATCGTCGAACGTGTTGCAATCACCAGTACCTGGCTGTCATGGTTGACTTCAGTTGCTTGTTCAAGCGCCATTACGCCGGGTTCTAACACCCCATACACCGGTTTATTAGAAAACTTCTGCATGGTTTCCAGCGCCACTACACTGACCGTATTACAAGCAACGATTAAGGCATCGACATCGGTACCGTTAAAAAACTCGACCGCCTCGAGTGCGTAGCGAGTCACCGTATTACTGTCCTTACTGCCGTAAGGTACGCGCGCCGTGTCACCAAAATAGAGCAACTCGGAAAAATACCGGCTCCGTTGCAGTGAGCGAGCGACAGTCAGACCGCCCACCCCGCTATCAAAAACGCCTAACTTCACTGAGGCTCCTTACAAAGTAATACGTTTAAGACGTAACGCATTAGAAATAACAAAGACACTTGAGAGCGCCATAGCGCCTGCGGCTAGCATCGGTGACAGAGTAATCCCCCAAAACGGGTACAATAAGCCCGCCGCCACTGGAATCAACGCCGTATTGTAGGCGAACGCCCAGAATAAATTTTGACGGATATTGCGCATGGTCTGACGCGAGAGACTGAATGCATTACGCACGCCGTTCAAATCATCAGACATCATCACTACATCGGCACTTTCGATCGCCACGTCTGTACCTGTTCCAACGGCAATACCAATGTCGGCGGACGCCAGTGCGGGCGCATCATTAATACCGTCGCCAACGAAAATTAACTTACCATACTGAGCTTGCAGCTTTTCTACCGCAGCCACTTTGCCATCGGGCTTAACTCCGGCTACCACGTCACTGATACCGAGTTCTTTTGCCACTCTTTGCGCGGTCGCCTCGGCATCGCCCGTAACCATCGCGGTGCGTATGTTCTGTTCCGCTAAATGCTCAATCAAAGCCTTGGCCGAAGGTCGAATAGGATCAGCGACCGAGAACACCGCGGCTAACTGACCATCAATGGCTACATACAGCGGCGTTTGCCCATTACGTTCAATGGTTTGAGTTTGTTGCCGGGTACTGTCGACTGCAACCGATTGCTCATCCATTAAGGTACGTGAGCCGACCAATAACGTACGACCATCAACCTTACCCTCAACGCCAAGCCCCGCTAGGGCATTAAAACTCTCCGGCTGGGTCAACGGCTTGTTTTGTGCTTCAGCGTAATTAACTAACGCCTGAGCCGTTGGGTGCTCTGAGCGTTGCTCTAGACTCGCCGCTAGCATTAACGCATCATCATCATCACCTTGTATTGCTTCCCAGGTCACCACCTCTGGGTGTCCTGCGGTCAGCGTTCCAGTCTTATCAAATACTACAATACGCGCGTTCTCAATTTGCTGTAACGCACTGCCTTGTCGAAACAACACGCCCTCATCGGCACCTCGCCCGGTGCCAACCATGATCGAAGTCGGTGTGGCAAGCCCCATGGCACAAGGGCAGGCAATGATGAGTACCGCGACTGCGTTAATTAAGGCAAACGTGAGCGCGTTGTCGCCTTTAGCAAAGAACCACACCAAAAAGGTTAATGCCGCCGCCGCCATAACCGCTGGGACAAACCACAGCGTGATGCGGTTAACGGTATCTTGAATAGGTAGCTTCGCGCCTTGTGCTTGTTCAACCATGCGGATAATTTGCGCCAGCACCGTGGTTTCACCTATCGCAGTCGCCTTAAAGCGAAAACTCCCCTGCTGATTAATGGTTCCGCCAACCACCTTATCGCCCGTTTCTTTTGCCACCGGCTCGGCCTCGCCGGTAATCATCGACTCATTCACATAACTGTCGCCACTCACGATGGTGCCATCGACAGGCACCTGCTCGCCCGGACGTACTTCGATAATATCGCCTTTACTCAGTGACTTAATATCAACAGTCTCGCTGCTCTCGTCGTCACTGACACGACGCGCCGTTTTGCTTTGTAAGTTCAATAAGCGTTTAATCGCATCGGACGTGTGACTTTTCGCTCGCGCTTCTAAAAAGCGCCCAGCCAAAATCAACGTCACTATCACTGCGGAGGCTTCAAAGTAGACATTCACCGCATGCGCAGGAAGCCACTGCGGCATTAGCGTGGCAACGACGGAGTAACCCCAGGCAGCCGTCGCACCCAGCACGACAAGTGAATTCATATCAGGGGCACGACGCAACAGCGCTGGAATACCTATTTGATAAAAGCGACGACCGGGCCATGCCAACACCACCGTTGTCAGCAACATTTGTATCCAAAAATTGGTGGTTTGGCCTAAGCTGGAATCAACCCACTCACCAAATGCTGGGATCAAATGGCTACCCATCGCAATAACAAAAACGGGCAAGGTAAACAGCACAGCAATGACCAGATCGCGTTTTAGTTGTTTAAATTCGTTCGCCTTTTGCTGCTCTTGTCGCGCCATTTCCGCCTCACGATCGACAATCGCATGAGCGTCATAGCCTGCGTCCCTTATCGCCTGAATCGCATCCTCTTGCGACGCTGTGACTAGCGTCATTTCCGCGGCATCAGAGGCTAAGTTAACACTGACATCCTCAATACCTTTGACACCATTTAACGCCTTATCGACGCGACTCGCACAGGAGCCGCAGTTCATTCCTTCGACCGATAAACGTATTTGTGTGCGTGCCATACTGCCCTCTATTCGTTCGAGGAGTGTTTACGGGTGATTCCAAGTAGTAGCCAGAATACAGCTAACTGGGCAATTTCGAGGTACCGTTGAATTGCGCCTCGAACGGGCTCGAGGTTTTCGGTTGGCATGATGAAAAAGCCTAATCCGATAATGATCGCCAATAACACAAAAACAATTCGCAACGCCCAATGCGCGCGAGGGGTAAAGGCGAGCAACAACGTACCGGCGGCAAAGCCCAAGTAACTTAGAATACCGATCCAATTGTGAATCGTCTGCGATGCCGAACCGTCAATCGGACAACCGGCATCGCAAGGCGCAAGCGCTGCGCCCAAATAAGCAAAGGGGTAAAAGAACAGTAATGCGTAGCCGAGTGCACTGATACCCTCAACACGTACTCGGCTACGCGCAGACACCAAGAAACTTAACACCACAATCGCAAAGGGTACAAAGCCGACCCAGCCCAGCACGCCAGCTGCCGTTGTGCCGGTGGCATTAATTTCGCTGATGTACTGGCTCATGTGGCTGTAATCGGGCTTAACCCAGCTTGCCACCAACAATAATCCCAGCCAAAAAATCGATACCACCACCAGTTGTGGCATCATCGCTTGGTTTGCGGACGTGTGATCGGGTGTTGATGTCTGCACTATTGCTCCTTATTTTTTAAGTTTAACGGCGGTACCGCTGACGCTGACCATCATCATAGCACCTTTTTGACCAACCACTTCATAGTCGATATCAATGCCAATCACCGCATCAGCGCCTAATAACTTGGCTTTTTCTTCAACCTCTGCAAACGCAATTTCGCGCGCGCGAGTCATTTCACGTTCATAAGCGCCAGCGCGTCCGCCGACGATATCGCGTACCGCACCAAAAATATCTTTGAATACATTGGCACCTAAGATCGCCTCACCTACCACAATATCGAGATACTGTTCTACTTCATGACCTTGGATAGTTGCGGTTGTTGTTTTTATCATGTCATTCTCCTTCGAGTTGTCTGGAATAATCCTAACGAATCCTATTTCGAACTGACAATTAAATCGATACTATAGTTGTAACGATAAGTGTCCTCTTTTTATAACAGGTGTGCAATGTTTCGAGTGCTAGGCAGTAGCGGTGGGCTCAGCGGTAACCCGCAAAAAGGCTCAACCTGCATCCAATTAAACGGTGAAACGCTCATCGATGCCGGAACTGGCTTATCGTCGTTACAACTCAGCGAGATGAAAGCCATTCGCCATATCTTTTTGACCCATGCCCACATGGATCATATAGCGGCGCTCCCCACCTTCGTAAGTAACCTGTTTGACCAAAGTCGTTTACCGCTCAAAGTGTATGGCCTCTCCCATAGCTTAGAGCGCCTTAAACAGCATATTTTTAATAATGATATTTGGCCCGACTTTACTCAGGTGCAAGATAATGGCACGCCCATGCTCGAGTTAGTGGAGATTAAGCCAGGCCAGGTCATTGAGCATCAAGGCATGACGCTCACCGCGTTCGAAGTGCCACACGCCATACCCACCATTGGGTACGCAGTACAACAACCCAAAGTCAGTGAACACTCACATTTTGTGTTTTGTGCCGACTGCATCGTGACCGACGCCCTTGTCTCAAAGCTCAACGAATTCCCCCCCATTAGCACACTGATGGTGGAATGTTCGTTCCCTGACAGGCTCGAAGAAGTGGCAATCAAAACCCAGCACATGACCCCGTCATTAGTTAGCCGCCTATTAGAGCAACTCGAAAAGCCGCCACACAGCGTCTGGATAACACATCTCAAACCCAGCTATGAGGAAGAGCTCCGCGACGTTTTGCGCGCAGAGCCCTGGCATGTGCTTTAGTTAGTCAGTAATCACTTGCATTTTTACATCAATGATACCGACATCGAGGTCAGCGATTTCGCCAAAAGCGGAACGTGAAAGATCAATAATACGTCCTTTGATAAAGGGGCCCCGGTCATTGATCTTCACCACCACTGACTCACCATTAGCGAGATTGGTCACACGCACCAAGGCGCCGAACGGCAAGGTTTTATGCGCCGCGGTATCGTCAAAATGGCTGTAACGCTCGCCACTGGCGGTGGTGCGAAATTGATACTTCATCGCATAATAAGACGCCTTACCAGTCTCTACCTGACCCACCAAATGCGCTGGGCTATGCTTTGGAATAGAACTACACGCCGACATCAATAGCGACACCATACCAAGCCATACGTATTTCATTATTATCTCCACTTAATTGAACCGCACGTAGCATACGCGATTCCATCAACGGCTTCTGTAAAGGCCCGGTAAGGTTTATGCAAAGCTCTGCGTCCGGCATAAGAAAAGCGAACCCGGAGGTTCGCTTTTTTGGTTGATTGGAACAAAAATTTATTGTTATGAAATAAGTCGTTTAATCACACTCTTTGATTTTAAACTCTTCAAGAGACTTCGATATTAAATAAGTCGTTTATAGAGTTTCTTGTTCTTCTCGCAGTCGAAAAACCTTAGCTTATGATTTTTCTAATTGTTCCTTTATTTCGTCGACACTATAGGCAGGTTTTCTCCGATGTATCATCGAATGGCAATTTGGACATACTGGCTTGAGATCGCGAACAGGATCTATAACGTACTCTCTCCCAATGATCGATAACTCCAACTCATGATGAACGTGAATGAAGTCTCTTCCAATTTCCCCATAGATACTTAGAAAGTCGAATCCGCAAATAAAGCAGTAACAGCCATAGTGCTCAATACATTGTGCCCTAGCAACCGGGTTCCTCTCGTAAATGTTGACATGTACGCTTCGTACCTTACCCTCGCGAAGCTCTACAGTTTCATTAACTTCATCAGGAAAGATGTAATCATCATTTGTAGAGACTTGAGCTTGTCGAGACAACTCCTCATAAATTTCTTTGCCTTTGATTACGCTAGAATTACCAACCGTCTCGTAATAGTCAATGTGCTGCCGAAGGGAGGACAACGCATTTAGTAGCTTGTCCCTCCCGTTTTCTTTAAATATCATTTCCAAATAGTAACGAGTCGCAGCCGCGTTCGTTGTTCGAGTAAATCGCTTACCCTCGATCAAGTTCCGATAACTATATATGTAATCGACAGCCGAATTTGGATTCATACCATTACACGTTTCAAGGATTTCTATCCCTCGCGTCATTGAGATGTATCCTCTATGAACGCGCTTTGCGACATCGTATGCAGCCTCTATTGTTTTTCTGTCTATTTTAGGCATATAGATACACTCAACGATTGATGGGAGTAGATAAGGTCAATAATACCCATGTTGAGCACCTGCTATGGGTTGACCCAACAATTAGGACTTCTTGCATCAAAAAACAAAACCTCACATTGTTCGTTGAAATTGTCTCTAATAAGCTGAGTAACCCTATTACAATATGCTTGATCATTATCAACTACTGAGAATGCGATTCTATCAATGCCTGACTTTGCAACTCTGTCTAGGATGTGCTGGTCATGTTCTCCTACACCCCAACCATAGACGACTAAGCTATCCTGAACCGAAGTAAGAACCTCACGATAAACCGTATTCAAATAGTAACTACTCTGGATCGATTTCTGCTTTTGTTGCTCGGTTCCTTCGCTAACAAAAAGTGGGACGTAGCTGCCTCGTTGCCACTTTTCCAAAATGTTCTCCAGCAGCCTATTACTGCCCTGTGAACTTATCTTCCTCTCGTTTTCAATTTTATCTCGCGCCAAAATGAGATTTCCATGAGGATAAAAGACTAAAGAACAACTGTCGATGTCTCCATATACCTCACGAAACCTTGACCAATCATCGTCAAATTCAGACCTTACAAAGCAATCTTTGAAGATATGTCTATTATCCAAGTCGTTCCCGTGCATCATCGCCCAATACACGATTAAGTCATAATTGAGCGAAATTACGTTATCGAATCCTTTCATGTAGGCGGCAATCGAAGGTAATTTTTGAGCAACTTCATTATGCTCTGGATGAATATCTCTAACAGCAGCAATTAAACAATCCCGAACGTGCCTGTATGCGGCTTTTGTCTTTTCATCCTCTATCTCGAGAGCCTTATTAACATTTGTTGCTTGCCATACAATCCTCAAAACTAATTCAAAATCTTCAGTATGGAAGTAATCAAACAAGCTTTGAACCTCTTCATTGAGAAGGCCGTCTTCAATTGCATGTTGCTTTAGAGATTCATAATGAAACCGTTCATCTACTGCGATACTGGCTCCATTCCCTAGCAGTAACGTGTCAGTAAACCTATCGGAAATCTCCGTCCAAGAATGAATTTCAAAAGGCAAACTCAGTCCCCTCTCCGCTGCCAACATTCACTGAAAACACTCATTCCGAAAGCCTACTACTTAACGTGGTTATCATAATTATTGTCATCATCTAGCCTAATCAAAGCACTTCTTAAACTTATTCTTGCAGCGTAGAAGCTGAAAGCGTTTATTGATAGAGCGCCAGCAAAACCAGCAAATATCCAAGCCCCAGCCAAAGTACTTAGTGCGTCCAGAAGCCAAACAATGATGCATGGAATTGTGAAAAAGATACTGTTTGATATACCGACATCAAAGTGAATTTTAAGCTTCCAGTAATCGGGCCACTCATGCAGTATCTTCTCCTTTTTTTCACTTGGGAAAAGAACTCCCACTCCCTCCTTTAAAGTCCATACAGTTATTCCTATGGGAAAGAGCATCACCCATTGAATTGCCTCGTCATTCAGTGAAGACAAAGGAAAATACTGCGCGAAAAAGTCGTGTGAAACCATATAGACAGTCAAACATAAGACAAGGAATGCGAACTCGAAGCTAAAGAAAAAAACTTTTAAATAATATAAAATTTTCATCAGTGCTTCATATCCCGCTCATTAGAGACCTTTTCAAAATGAATTTTAGCTTTTGCCGCAAGTTCTTCGGGAGTTGGCTCTTTGTCATGAAGGAAACTCTTCTGTGTATCACTAGTTTTGATAACGACTTCATCTCCATTTTCCATCCCAACGACTTTCCCTCTACCATAACCATCGGCAGCCATTAAAATAGCGGCATCCCCAATGGCAGGAGGTTCATCTGGTTCATAGTCCGGAGAGTCCATTATTCGATCCATAAGCTCTATGATTTTAGACTTCAAACCTTCTGCCTTAGAAGTTTGTTCCTTAACTGCCACTTCGGAAGCATTTCGGTGCTCAATATATTGATTGAGGCTGCCCCATAGCCTTCCAAAAAGGGGGTTGGGGGGATGCACTGTTGCCGAAAACTCGGTGAAATAGCTCAGTTTTTTGAGGCGGGACGTAAAAGCACGATAGTCGGACACAGGTTCAACATCACAAGCCACAAAAAAGCCATCAAATGTTGCTTCTATAATAGATTTAAACCGTCTCGGAAAGACATCTTCTTGAATGCCGTTCCAAACTTGTAAGAATGCTATACCCGAGTACTCAGGCAGATATATAAATGAAGAGCTAGCTTCAAGAAGATTTGGTACATCGGCATCAACCTGCAAACGACTGGCTTCATCAATTACCGTAGCATGACCCTCCTTTGCATACTTTGACAGCTTTCCAAAGACATAAGGAGTATCTTCACTTCTGTTATCGACTACATCTGTTATCGTCCAGTCAAACTTACCGATTGAAACTGTCGGCGCATTGGCTATAGCGTCCATTATACGTTTTTGATCAAGATTTATCTTAACAACCCGGCCAAGATAGTATCTTCCTCTTCTCATTAGGTTCTCCCTGTACCCTCTGAAATTCTTACGCCTTAGTTGACGCGTTTGTAAGTTATTTTTCGGGGCAAATGATCCACATTACGCGATGAAAGGAACCAAGAGTTGTACCGCTGTACCTGCGATTATTAGGTTTCAGCTGAACGTGTACTCTTGCCACGGAATCTGGGATGGGTGGACATTGGCAAGAAAATTAACGATATCTGTGCGACCTCTATATTCAGGAATACCTCGAGAACCCTGTGCCATTAATACAACCGGCATACCCGGAAACAAAGGCATGAAAGTCGAAATTGCTTCCTCACTTTGGTGGGGCGAGTCTAAAATATGCTTCTTAACCACAACAATCGCGAACGTAACCCCCTGTTCTTTAATAACTGCGCCTTGAAATTTCATAGTAACTCCAATCTAGGTGTAGAGAAACGTAACACAAAATACCGAGGCAACTAGTCGAGCCAAGGTTTAAAATCACGAGTGATACGCCTTGCTAAGTGAATTATTCACTTTAAAGTACTGTCCCACTTCTTTGCATAATATTCAAAGTTTTCGAACGTTCCTGCATGAGTATGAATCTGCATATGCTTAATTACGTCAGAACATCGATACCATTGATTACTAAAAACTTTTAAGAAGAAGGCTTTACATACTGATTCACTTAGATCTTTCTGCTTTATCCCAATAGAAATAAACTCGAGAAAATTGAGAACATTTATAACACCATAACGAGCGCTTTCATTTTTTGAATCGATGAATTTTTCATAAGTTAATTTTTGACCAGACGGAAATACTTCTTGAAATGACTGCACCTGCTTTAAGTATGATTCGCTCAATCTCGACTGTGCAATAATTGAAACTGTAGACTGACGTTGCGCGATGTAAAGTGAAACCCACCAACCCAAAGTAATAGCCGACAAAGACGCGAAACAAGAAATCAGTATGAACAGACCATTACCAGCCGAATCAATTCCGATACAATAGATCCATCCGCCAATACAAAGGCTCAACGCACAGAACAGCCCTGACATAATTAATAGTAGTATTCTCAACTATTCCTCCGAGCAACTTAACATCTAGCGTAAACGGTATGAATGACTCGCTTCCGACGACCGCATCGAGCGAATTTAATGGCGTTATTACATGATTTCACGCTACAAGATCGCCATATCCCCAAATCAAAGTGCCCAAAAGAATGAAACACAAGGTTACGTATTCCAAGACTTTTCTGCGTTTAGGTATGCTCCAATCTTGAGGTGACCCACCAATATACCCCGCAGCAGACTGCCTGCAATCATTCATGCGTTGCTGAGCTGAATAATTTCTTGTCTCAACCCAGACAGATAAAAGCACTACGACTGCTCCCGACCGACCAAACCAGTGCGCCTCGCCAGTAGCATGGCTTAAAATGTATGATGCGACAGCAAAACAGCACCCAGAGAACAAGATAAGGATTTCCGCAAAAATTTTTCCCGCCTTTCGCTCTTCTTCCTCTTTATTTGGCATTCTATTGCTGTTTGTCAATTCTACTGACTCCCTCATTCAAACAACATATTGATACTAGACGTACGTCATTTCTACGACAGGTCACGTCTGCGAACAGTAACCGAAACTACTTTAAGGAGACCTAACCCCTAAGAAAACTTGCCTCACCCCATATCCATCACTATTGCTAGTAACTTTAATTCGCCAAACATCATGGTTACAAGTAATTTCTTAACCAAATCAACTTATACGATTGTATTAAACTCGACAACCAAAGGCAGAAATGCTTCAATTTTCTCGGAGGTGCTATTCGAACTTAAGGCTTAAGCCGCACACAAATGCGAGAAAACTTAACTGCTAGTAATTAATTCTTACATCGGTACAATTTTATCCTTTAATTGACTCTGCAAATTAAGAGACTATTGGCAAGGAGCCATATTGGAAGTTAAATTCATAAACGAGGAAAACGGTGTTCAGCTCGGCTGTCGAACTTACAGTGGGATCACACACACGATCATTCCTGCTTTCAGTGCGTCAGATCACGACATCTACTTTACGAACACCTTTGCAAAAGAGCCTCTCTACAAATCGTGGCTGATCAAGTCCATCGATATCACAGAGGGTGGTGTTGAAATTTATATCAGCGGAAATGACATTCCAGACTCGGTTTATACACATGCTACGAAGCAGCGCAAAAACTTTAACTCATTGATCAGAAAACATAACATCGTCGAAGTAGATTTTGGACATCAATCTTCTATTTTCAGTCTGTCGTCTGGTGAAGAAAAAAACACATTACGAACAGACTCTCTAATGCCTGGCGAAATGCATAAAAAGCGACCATGTATAGTCATGGGAACTCGAGCTGACTCCGTGACCGTAATTCCTTTAACGACAAGGGATTACCATAACCCTAAACATATCTCAATATCGAGTGACTCTTTTCATAACTTGCATTCAAGGTACTCTGAAAAAACATCTTTCGCTGCGTTAGATATGGTTCAGACAGTGTCTGTACATAGAGTTTTCCCGCCAAGAGAGGCCTCTACTGGTCGATATAGGCACCAATACTTCAAATACAAGTTAACAAAGACGGACGGGGAAGCTATTGATACCGCACTTGCTGACATATATAACGATGACGTCACAACGCAACTCAAAATTGCCCAAACTGCTCTAACCGGAGTTAGAAAGGAAAAATCTCTGATTTTAGATAAATATAACGCCGTTACTAACGAGTTAAAGATTATAGAATCAAATAATGAAGAACTGAGAGAAGTAGTTGATCACTTAGCGAACGCATTTGACATTGACGGGGAGTTACAGCAGGTATTAGAGCAACTCAAAGCGATTTAACAACAAAAATGTTGACTTCTCTTTATTTATTTGCAACCCTATCAACGGGTCTTGGGACTGGGAGTATCGACCTACCAAGGCGACTAGTGGAACCGTATACTCTTTAGTTTACGCGGAAACTACCGATACAAAAAAAGTTTTGAAAGGCCAGCTTTGCTGGCCTTTTCATTTTCCAACTATAAAAATGACTCTCCCTCGGCAAGCTGACATCGGATAAGCCAGTGGCTTACTGGTTCGGCTTTTTGTGCTTGATATATCAAGCTTTACACAAATCACGGTATCCTAATTCACTTCTAATCTTCAGATACCCCAACTCGAACCGAGCCAGTTCCCGCCATAACCAGCAACTGTTCGTCCTCATTGAGCTGTTTAGCCACTGCCCGACCCAAATAGATCCACTTTTCGAGCATTTCCTCAGCCGTCTTGGGCAACTTCTCTAACTCAACCTCGGCTGCGTTAATCAAATCGGCATCAATGTTTAGCTCTACTTTCTTTTCTTCTGAATGTGACATTTGTCTTTTCCTCTCAGTGTGAAAATTTCTTCGTGACTCTTCGGTAAAAGCGGCTGCAAATTGGCAACTTGTCTTGTGCTCTATTGAACCAGTTGTGTCCGCCAAGTGCTTGGTCGATTTCATATTGCGATGGTAAGCCTCCGTTATCCTGAAGAGCTAGACGAATGACTCCTTTCAGCTGAGGTAGCAGCTTTTTATCTCTCTGCGACCATAACTTATGCCCATGATATTACTGACAAATATCTCCCCCGTTGGGTATGTAAATTTGATGATTTGAATCATTTCCGTTTAAACCGCCTTTATGGCACGATATCGAAAGAATTTTTAATATATCTCACGAAGCTCGCACTAGCATGAATCAACACGGCAACACTCACATGCGTTGATACTAAGGATTAGTAAAATGATAAACAAGAAGCACCCGGAGGTACTGAGAGTGGTTGAATACGTCTTAGACAAGGCTTCAAAGAATGAAGAATTCAGCGTGCAAACAGCGACTAAAAGCAAAGAGCTAAATGGATTGAATCGACATAAATTGGCTCGAATCATGCGAGATATCTGCCTTGACCCAGAAGACGATGGCAGCCTTGCGAGATATACCACGGTCGACAATAACCATACCGATAATATTTCTTGTCATTGGCAGTTAAATGCCAATGCCTACTTTAGTTATTTATCATATAAATCAGTGCAAACCGCCAAGAGAGCTTTGTGGATCTCATCAGCTGCTTTAGCGTTTACAATCATGGGGTTAATTTTCAGTGGCATGGACGTATTTAGCTGAAAGTATGCTTTGGGCATTAAAACTGAACTCCTTAACACGCACTAGCTAATACATGACCTGACACTTTTCCTGAAAAGTTAAGACTTAAACCAACAGGCAGCGAAGAGCGGACCATCTGCTGCCTATTCTATTCATCTTCTAAATCGTTTATGTCAGGTAATTCCTTAATCAAGACTGTAGACTTACCGTGATTAATCTCTACAAACCCAAAAGATTCGAGACGTACAAGTTGTTCTCTTATTACCGTCCTGTTACAACCGAAAGCTTCCGAAAGCTCTCTCTCAGCGGGTAACTTAGAACCTACGGATAGGCCCAATATTCTTAAGTACACAACGAGGTCATGCAAAGAACGGTATTTTTTTAATGCAGAGAGGATACTCTTATCTAAACGAACTTGAGTTATTTCTTCTACTGTCTCTGGAGATATATCTCTGTCTAAAAACTCAGCAGCGTAATTGAGGAAAGTATCAGCGCGATACATTTGAAATTTTTGGCTAGTTTTCTCAATAAACTCCTTTGTAAGTTCTGGTCTTGGCCCTATAGTTTTGCCATTAGACTTTTTCCACCAATCTTCCTTAGTATCGTCAGTCACCAAAATCACACCTGCTTTCCTGCTTTGAGCCATTTCTATTGTTTGCTGCCAAACAATAAAGTCTCCAAACTTACGCCTTTGACTTTGCAAGTCATCCGACCCTTCTGATTTCTTTGCGTCTTTGAAGCCGGGAGGTATTCCTTGCTTATATCTTTCGCTTCCTTCTTTGCAAAGCTCTCCTAAGCGTTCGTCTGAGTATGGTGAGCCGACTTTTCCATCAAAGAGCTGGGCAAGTTTCTCTTTTATGGGATCTTCGTTAATTCTGTCAGAGTGAATTTTTTTGCTATCTTTTAACTCCCGTTCGATTTCTATAAATAATTCTTTAAGCTGTTTAGCAAGTTCTTGGCTTACGAACGGATGTTGACGATTACTTTCAAATTTTTGATGTAGCGCATCCATCTCATTGATTGTTTTGTCATAAGAGGATTCTTGGTCGTTAATCACGTTCAATCGGTTTTCAAAATACTCGTCGGCTGCTTGGTGAGGAATCCAAATTCTATCCTGAATCTCGCCCAGTAAACCGAAGAAGTCTTTACGAGTGCTCTCAGAATAACGATACATATTTAACAAAATATTCGCATCAAAAACAAAAACCGCTTTACCCCATATTTCCCTTAAATCGTCGTCAGACTCTTTAAAGTAGCCGGGAAACAACGCCTTCATATTGTTGCTCATGGCCTATTCCTCACATCGGCGTTTTGTTCGAGACTACCACATTCACTCGCGGCATGCTCACTCTCCTAATATTGTATGCTTACTATTGTGCTAAGCATTTAAGTCGTTTACTGTCAATAACATAAATAAAAGTCAAAGTTGGACCTCGTGTACCCGTTAGAGTGAAACTGAGCATACTCAAATTGCTTTAATATATTCTGTACGTTTTAGGCTCGGAATTTTGGTTAACTCAGTAACTTCAGAGTCAGTACCTACTAATCGTACGAGTCACAAAATGCGCAGACGCAATATGCAAATGTTAAGTTCTTGCAGCCCCCAAAGTTATCAAGGATTCGAAAATGGGAAAAATTAAAAATCCAGCCACGATTTCAAGTGAATTTGGTATAGATGTTGCGGTTTTGGACAAGCTTGGGGTTGTAAATGTACTACTGAATACAGATACCTTGGTCTTTATAGATCCAATGTTATTGGAAGGAAGTGCTCACAAGGAGATTAGTGATGGGGCTTACCAATCATATAGAGATCGCTTTGAAAAAATCATCAAACTTTTGTCCTTATCTAAAGCTGTAAATGATGTTCCATGGCGTAATGCAAAAAGACTTTTCCGTTTCTCAGAAATTAGCTGGACTTGTTTGGGCTACGGTACAACTGTTAAAGGATCTGGATTTGGAAAGGATTTAATCTCTAGCACACTCGATACTGCTTCTCAGATTGTCTCTCTTGGCGTGGATGATATAGATCTTTTTATGGCTTTAGCTTTATTCGAGGAGGGTATTGGGCCTGATCGGATCAGCGATATGACCACAAACATTATTTTGCCGGATTTGATTTCTTTTTCTGAGCGAGTCAATCAAACACTTAAAGTACCTACTAAACAGTTTAAGATCGGAGCCAATAACTATAATTTGGTAGTTAATCCGTACTCAGATCAACCATTAATCTTTGTGCCAAAAGATATAGTGCGTGATTTACCGATTGCTTCCGATTGGAGTGATATATCGAGAGTTGTCAGGGAAAATGAAGACCTTAGAGAGCGGGTCAATGGTCACGTTGGTGAAATCTGGGCAACAATGACTAAAAAGGATAAGCAGAGACTCAAAAAATCTGCTCTCAGGAGCAAAGAAGCTTTCCAACAGGTTATGAATATGATTCGTGAGGTGGAACCCAAGTCATATGACTTCAAAAGTGACAGAAACGGTGAGTCATTTTGGACTGAGTTACTGAAACAAATTCCCAAGGACTATCCCTACGACCTTTCTAATTATTCTGGTAGAAAACTAAGCGCAGATGAAGTTGTCGAGTTAGTTAATAAAATACTAAGCCAGTTCCAAGATTTGATTGAGAACAAGGGCTTATGGAAAGAGCTTTGGGATGAAAATGGAAAACCCAGAAAGGAGAAAGCGTCACAACGACTTTTATTTGCAGTTGCTTATAGTTATTGCAAGGCTAACAATATTGATTTAACACCTGAAGCAGATTCCGGCAATGGGCCTGTAGACTTCAAGATCTCTCAGGGCTTTGACTCAAAATTGGTGGTCGAAGTTAAATTATCTAATAATAGCAGTCTGGTCCATGGCTATGAAAAGCAATTAGAAACTTATAAGAAAGCTGACGACACAGATTTAGGTGTATTTCTAATTATCGACATTGGCGGTATTGGGAAAAAATACAGTCGAGTACAGAAGATAAGGAATGACTTCATAAAGGAACATGGTAAAGCATCCGATATTTGGTACGTCGATGGAAATCAAAAACCGTCTGCCAGCAAAAGAAACTAAAAATCGCCGCACACGGAAAAAGTTACTCCCTGTGCTTCTAACTTTCAGGTCAGCAAGGTGTTAACTTCAAGAATAAGGTCCTAGGCAATGGAACACGTTGAACCAAATTCTGAAGCCATTCATCGAGAAACAGACAAGAAGATTGAATGGCAGTATTTTGATGAAAACAGTAACCCTGTACATCTAAGCAAAGTTGTCCACAAAGACAAACCTCTGATCTATATCTATCCATTTGGTTATAGTCGTGAGAGAGGTGTAACTAAGAAAAAGGTACATACAGTAGAGCTTAGGGGGTGGGAAGAAATAAAGAATATTCCTACATCTCTCAGATCCGGTTCCACCGTGAAGCTTACAGTAGGGAAACTGAAGCTGCTCATGAATTTCATATACCAGCCCTTTCCGGAAGTTGAGAAGGTAATAGTGGATAAAAACGGCAGTAGTCGTTTCTCAGCAAAGACTATCACCTTCAACTTCCAAGACCTTGAGAGAGTATTGAAAGCTATCTCGAAAGAGACTAGGACCTATGAGACTAGGAAGAAAACCGCTATAGCAAATGAGTTGGCAAAGGTTACACAAAAAGTATCTCCCCGAGCAACGAAGCTATCGAAAGGCGCACTTTCACATCATTTAAGCTTCTACTCCGATGACGTTAGCCTCTCTGAAGCAGATGTGGACGCAGTTTTATCGCTCATATCTCTTACTCCATCTCTAAATGTTTCGGTCACAGAGAATTTCATCCAAACAAAAGATAAAATAAATGTAGCTTATTTGGATGATGTTATTAAAAAATTTAAAGAGCTGATGAAAGTCAAAAATGACAACGAAAAGAACTGGCAGTCATTCTTTGAAAGTCATGGTTGGATATTGGCAAACATATTCCCTTTTCAAGTTGTTTTGAAAGGGCGTGAGGCATACGTCGGTGGGAAGACGATAGAGAATAAAGAAGGCAGAGTCGTTGATTTTCTATATCAAAATGGCTTTAAAGACAATTATGCATTATTGGAAATAAAAACGCATAACAAAACTCTAATTCGGAAAAAGCCATATCGTGCTCCGGATACGTTTTCGGCTCACGAAGACCTATCAGGTGCAATAAGTCAGTGTCTTGACCAAAAGAGCACGTTTTTGACCGATATGGGGCAAAAGTATAAGGCGCTTGATCCGAAAGTCATACTAGTTGTGGGTCAGAAATCCAGCCTAGACGAAAACCAAGCCAGTTGTTTTGAACTTCTCCGATCTAATCAAAAAAACGTAGATATCGTAACGTTCGATGAATTACTCGAGAAGATTAAAGGCCTAAAAGATGTGTTGCAGACCTAACCATGTAGTTAAAAAATTGCGACATTCGGACACACCGCAGTGCGCTGATGCGCTTTGGCGTTAGTAAAGGGGCAGCATGTCAATTTGCGCTTATTGCGATAACGAATGCTCACCTTCGCGGGAGCATATAATTCCCGACTTCTTATACCGCTATCAAAAGAGAGATGGTGGACATCTTGGGTGGAACGAAAGCGCACAGAAGATCGTTGGTGGTGAAGCCAAAATAAAGGACGTTTGCGAACCATGCAACAATGGGCCTTTAAGCGATCTTGACGGCTACGGAAAGAGGTTTCTTACGAACGCTGGTGTTTTTGTTGAGAACTTTTTATTAGAGAGAAAAACTGTTCATTATGAATACTCCTCACTCTTAAGGTGGCTCTTGAAGATTTCCTTCAATTCTGCGCGAGCTTCCAGAAATAAACCCAAATTGTTAGAACGTTATAAAGCATTTATCTTGAATGGTGAGGACGAAGCTCAAGTTTTCAACGAGATTTTCCTATTTGTTGGCTTAGTAAAACCGGCTAGGCTCTCCAATAAAGAGGTGGAAGACTATTCCGATAAGCTACCCATTTCGGAAGATGGGTTATCAAATCCGTTCTTTGTAAGGTTATCTTGGGTTCCCGAATCCTCGGAAAGTTATATTATAAGATCTGTAGTTATCGGTGGGCTAGTTTTCCATTTAATGGTATTCGAAAGTGAACTGAAGATCGGCTTCAGACATGTGCATTCAAGACGTTGGTTGAAAACGAATAAAGGCATGAAGCTTATGAGTTCTTCTAAGAGAGTTATCACTCTGAACCAAACGAATAGGAGTTTTCTGGATTACACCAGTATGCAGCTCATGCGGGAAAACCATCTTGAGGCTGCAAATAAGCTACTAACGAGTGGTTCCAAGTGAAACCTTCGATGCACTTGAACCAAGTGTTATCAAAACATGGATTTGACTTAAGGGAACAGAATGACCAAGAACATTAATTCCGCCTCACGGATTTTAAGCATCATTGATAGCGTTAAGGCGGAGAGTGATGCAACGCCCGCACATGACGTATGGGGGAAAGTATTCGAAATTGAAAATGAAGATAAAAGCCGTAAGACATTTGCAATATCTCGTTGTCTAGCCGATCTTCATGACGAGGTGGAATCTGTTAGGTCAGAAATGAAGAAACTTGGCTATTCCGAAAACCTTTATAACACTACATTGAACAAGTGCAATACGCTTTTTGCAGTTCAGACTCTCATGTCAAAATGGCAATCGATGAAGCAGCAGATAACGCCAGAGGTTCCTGTCGCATTGGGCTTCTGCTCGGAAATATTACCCAACGAAGAGGACCTCATTGACAAAGATAGTCTTGACGACCTAAAAAGGATGGCAGCCGATCTAAGAGGTACATTGTCTAGTTCAAAGCTACCCGACTATACGCGAAACATAATAGACAAACATATTACAAAAATCGAAGAAGCATTAACCAAGTACAGGGCAGTGGGAGCGAAGGCGTTTGAAGAAGTGCTGCAATCAGCTTATGGCGAGGTAATTGCTAATGAAGAAGCATTCAAGAAAGCTAAAGGTAGTCCCGAGTTAGGGAAACTATCTGCGATGTGGCAAAAAACTAAATCTGCCCTCGACGGCGTAGTTGATGCGAACAAAAGGCTTGGAGCTATGGGAGGTATGGCCGAAAAGGGTCAGAAGGTTCTGGAGTTTTTGAGTAACCTAAATGTATAGCAAATCGCTAAACCCAACACCTCCGGCAGCGGCTTAGCTCGGCGTTAAGAAGAGATGATATGACGCTAGAAGATTGGGAAAACAGAGTTTCGACATTTCGTGATAGTTACATGTTTTATTTCACGCCGGATTTCGGCATTCTTTTAGCTTTATCTACACTAGTCCGTAACCTCTGGGGAGAACCCGTCCTGCTTTACTGGCTGTACCCGACTAAATTAAGAGTTCACTTAAGCTTTCGACCGTCCGTCCCTTCAGGCGTTCATACCCTTGCCGCAATAGCTGGAGAATTGAGCGCGGCCAATGCGTCAATTCGCTTTCTGTGAGCGATTTCTCATTAGATATCTTTCTAATCTTGCCGTTTTCTCTTACAGACTTAAGCGGCTTGCATAAGCCTTTGATATCTACACCGCATACGAATGGACTCGCCAGAGTAATTGACTCGTACCAATTTTTGCAGCGGTGCGGCCCTCGCTTACTCTTTGTTCCTCCAAGGACCTTGAACTGATATAGGTGGCAAAATTCGTGTGCCAAGGTGAGCAGAATTTCTTTGTTATCCTTAGCTACTATTCCTCCTTTACTAGATTTACAAAGGTGATTAACCAATTCTATTGTATGGGATTCAGAGTTGTACCAGCCCGAAAAGCGATTGTATGCCGATTGTGCAGTAGTCATGACGATGGGAATCTCTGCATTTACTTTGTTATTAAATGCTTTTTCACAAAGTTCCTGTAGAAACCCATACATCAGGTCTCCCAAACTTTCTCCGTAGAAAAGATTGGCTGCATTTTTAAAATCTTGGATCATCTTTATAAGCCGAGCTGTAGTATCACCAACCAATGATACTACATTATAAAAAAGCCCACGCAAGGTGGGCTTCACTTTTAAACGACTTATTTACCGTAAACGACTTATTTATTCCCATTAAACGACTTATTTCATGGAAATAAAATTTATCCCAACTTACCGATACTCTTCAATACTCGGGCATGAGCACATCAGATTACGGTCGCCATATACGTCATCGATACGGTTAACGGTTGGCCAGAACTTGTCGTAGCTTACCGCTTCAACCGGATAGGTTGCAGTGTGACGGTCGTAAGGGCGGTCCCACTCAGCATCGGTGATGTCGGCGAGCGTGTGTGGTGCGTTAACCAACGGGTTGTTGTCTTGCGGCCACTCGCCTGCGGCGATTTTGTCAGCTTCTTGCTTGATGCAAACCAACGCTTCAATAAAGCGATCGAGTTCAGCTTTAGATTCAGACTCCGTTGGCTCAACCATGATGGTGCCCGCAACTGGGAAGCTCATCGTTGGTGAGTGGAAGCCGTAATCCTGCAAGCGTTTCGCTACGTCAATCTCTGCGATACCGGCGTCTTCTTTCATTTGGCGCAAGTCGATAATGCACTCGTGCGCGACACGGTTGTTACGGCCACGGTATAAGATCTTGAAGTGCTTGCTGAGTTTTTCAGCAACGTAGTTAGCATTCAGAATCGCAGTTTCTGACGCTTCACGTAAGCCACGACCGCCCATCATCGCGATGTACATCCACGAAATAGGCAAAATGCTTGCGCTACCATAAGGTGCTGCTGATACTGCGCCATTGCCCAACTCAGTGGTCTTCAAGTTAATGATGCTGTGGTTTGGCAAGAACGGCTTTAAGTGCTCTTTCACGCCAATCGGGCCCATACCTGGACCACCACCACCGTGTGGGATGCAGAAGGTCTTATGTAGGTTTAAGTGCGATACATCCGAGCCAATGTAGCCTGGAGAAGTAACACCCACCTGCGCGTTCATGTTGGCACCGTCCATGTAAACTTGGCCACCAAACTCGTGTACCAGCTCACAAATTTCACGGATGCCTTCTTCATACACACCGTGTGTCGATGGGTAGGTCACCATGATGCATGACAGGTGATCGCCCGCCTCTTCGGCTTTAGCTTTCAGGTCTGCCATGTCCACGTTACCGTTTTTATCACAATCAACCACGACCACTTTCATGTTCATCATCTGTGCTGAAGCTGGGTTAGTACCGTGCGCTGAGCTTGGGATCAAGCAGATATTACGGTGACCTTCGCCGCGGCTTTCGTGGTATTTCTGGATTGCCAATAAGCCGGCATATTCACCCTGCGCACCTGAGTTCGGTTGCATTGAAAGCGCATCGTAACCAGTGATATCAACCAACCACTCAGACAATGACGAAATCATTTCTGCGTAGCCTTGCGCTTGCTCGACAGGGCAGAATGGGTGCAACTGAGCAAACTCAGGCCAAGTCACTGGGATCATCTCAGCGGTGGCGTTCAGCTTCATGGTGCATGAACCCAATGAGATCATTGAGTGGTTCAATGCTAAATCTTTGTTTTCCAGCTTTTTGATGTAACGCAGCATCTCGGTTTCTGAGTGATACTCGTTAAATACTGGGTGCGTTAGGTAGTCCGATTCGCGTACCAATTGCGCTGGAATTGATTCGACTTCTTTGCTCGCTACGCGGCTATCGAGGACTTCAACATCCAGACCATGGTCATCACCGAACAAGACGTTAAATAATACTTCAACGTCTGCACGTGTTTTGGCTTCATCCATGCTGATACCAAACACGGCTTCACCGTCATTACGCAGGTTAATGCCAGCCGCTTTAGCGCGCGCCAACACGTCGGTCGCGTTCTCTTTCATCTCAAAAGTCAGCGTATCAAACCAATGCGCGTTGCTGATTTGAACGCCTTTATCCTGCATACCCAAGGCTACGATGTCAGTTAATCGATGGATACGATTAGCAATGCGACGCAAACCTTGTGGCCCATGGTATACCGCATAAAACGACGCCATGTTGGCCAGTAATACCTGCGCGGTACAGATGTTCGAGTTAGCCTTCTCGCGACGGATGTGCTGTTCGCGGGTTTGCATTGCCATACGCAACGCTGGGCGACCACGTGAGTCTTTAGACACACCAATGATACGACCGGGCAATGAACGTTTGAACTTATCACGAGTTGCAAAGAATGCGGCGTGTGGACCGCCATAGCCCATTGGTACACCAAAGCGTTGTGCGTTACCAAATACGATATCCGCACCCATTTCGCCCGGAGATTTCAGCATTAACAAGCTCATCAGATCGGAAGCCACCGAAACAATCGCCCTCTTCTCTTGCAGCTCGCCAATCAGCTGTTCAATGTTGTGCAGTTCGCCGGTTTTGTCGGGGTACTGTAATAGCGCACCAAACACATCGTGGTCAGATGCTTCACGCGCCGGGCCGACAATAATGTCAAAGCCGAAGTATTCAGCACGTGTTTTAACCACGTCGATGGTTTGCGTGTACACGTTGTCCGCAATGTAAAACGCGTTTGATTTTTTGTTTTTCGATACCCGCTTCGCCATCGCCATTGCTTCGGCAGCTGCCGTTGCTTCATCAAGCAATGAGGCACTCGCAAGATCTAAACCGGTTAGATCCATGGTCATTTGTTGGAAGTTCAATAAGGCTTCCAAACGACCTTGTGCGATTTCGGGCTGGTAAGGCGTGTATGCAGTATACCAACCTGGGTTTTCTAATACGTTACGTAAAATAACGTTAGGCGTTACCGTATCGTAGTAGCCCATACCAATGTACGAGGTAAAGATCTGGTTCTTTTTCGCAATGGCTTTGAGTTCAGCCAATGCTTCACGCTCAGTTTTAGGCTCGCCGACTTTTAAAAAAGGGTCGCGTAAAATAGAGCCTGGAACCGTATCTTTGGTCAACGCTTCTAAAGTATCTACGCCAAGCTCTTTGAGCATGGCTTGCTGCTCATCATGACTCGGACCGATATGACGGCCAATAAATTCATCGTGATGTTCTAACTGCGTAAGGGTAGTACTGGTCATTTACCTCGGCCTCGTACAAATTGGGAATCGAACAGTGCAAAAAAACACGGAACCCCGGAGCATGCCGGGGTCCATCACTTTCCTTGTGGCGTTACATTAACGCTTAATCTTCGTCGATAGACGCTTCATACGCGTCGGCGTCGAGCAAGTTACCTAGCTCACCGCTGTCTTCCGCTTTAATGCGGAACAACCAACCGTCACCGTACGGGTCGTTGTTGACGTTTTCTGGCGCGTCTTCAAGATCTTCATTAATCGCGATAACTTCACCGCTAATCGGTGCATAGATGTCTGAAGCTGCTTTAACAGACTCCGCAACCGCTACGTCATCGCCGACTGACACTTTGTCACCCACTTCAGGTAACTCAACAAACACCATGTCGCCCAAAAGGTCTTGCGCGTGCTCGGTGATACCGATAGTGAAAGTGCCATCGCCTTCGTCACGCACCCACTCGTGAGTTGACGCATATTTAAGATCCGCTGGAATGTTGCTCATAACTCTATCCTTCTCAATCCAACTGCCGCTGGCAGATTGTCTGACTATTTAACTAAATTCTGACGCTATTATAAAACAGATTGACCGTTTCGCACGAATGCAGGTTTAACAACCTTTACTGTGACCTGCTTTTTGCGCATCTCAACTTGTGCGGTATCACCCACGTTCGCAGGCACGCGTGCCATTGCGATTGAAAAACCAAGTGATGGTGAGAATGTACCAGAAGTGATGACACCCTCGCCACCATCAACGATCACTTTCAGACCGTGGCGCAAGACGCCTTTGTCTTCCATCACCAAGCCAACCAGTTTGTGGTGACCGGCTTGTTTTTGTTGTTCGAGCGCTTGGCGGCCAATAAAGTCGCGGTCAGTCGGTTCAAATGCAACACTCCAGCCCATATTTGACTCAAGTGGGGTGACCGACTCATCCATGTCTTGTCCGTACAGGTTCATACCGGCTTCTAAACGCAATGTATCGCGCGCACCTAAACCACAGGGGGCTACATCAGCAGCGATGAGTTGCTTCCACAAATCATTGACTTGCTCAGCTGGCACAATAATTTCGTAACCTTTTTCGCCCGTATAGCCAGTGGTAGCGATAAATAAATCGCCCACTTGCTTACCTAAGAAAGGCTTCATGCCTTCGATGGTTGCGAAGTCTTCGCTGCTCAACACGGCGTTTAACTTAGCTTCTGACTCGGGGCCCTGCACAGCGATCATCGCCATGTCGTCACGCTCATTAATGGTGACGTCAAAGTCTGCAGCGACTTTTTCGATCCAACCGAGGTCACGTTCGCGGGTGGCTGAGTTAACCACCAAACGGTATGAGGTGTCGCTAAAATGATAAACGATGAGGTCATCAATTACGCCACCCTGCTCGTTGAGCATGCTGGTGTACTGCGCCTTACCTTCGGTTTTTAATTTAGCAACGTCGTTGACTAACAAGTAGCGTAAGAACGCTTGGGCTTGCTGCCCCGCTACATCAACAATGGTCATGTGCGATACGTCGAACATGCCGCAAGAGCGGCGAACGGCGTGGTGCTCTTCAATTTGTGAGCCATAGTTCAACGGCATATCCCAACCGTGAAAATCGACCATTTTTGCGCCGGCTTCGACGTGCGCATCATAGAGCGGAGTTCTGCTGCCCATAAGACATCCTTTTGCTTTAAATTTAGCCAGTAATATGGGCGCAAATTATAGGCGTCTTGCACTTAAGTTTAAAATCAATAATGCTTATAATTGCATTTATTTTTTAAATACCCGAAACGTTAACTATTTAAGCATTTAATTTATGAAACATTTATCCACGGATGCCCTGCGCAGTTTCGTTGCAGTGATTGAGTTTGGCGGCATTACCGCTGCCGGCGAACGTTTAGGTCGCTCACAACCGGCCATCTCGATCCAAATCAAAAAACTGGAGCAACAATTAGGGGCTGAATTATTGCAGCGCCAAGGGCAACGGTTATCGCTCACCCCCGATGGCGAGCGCGTTTACGATTATGCGCAACGTATTATTAGTTTACATGAGCAACTACTCGCGCAGTTTCAGCCGCAGGCGGTATCCGGTGATATCCGACTGGGAATTACCAGCGAATTCGCTTCGAGCTTGTTACCCAACGTGCTGGGTCAGTTCGCGCAGGTTTATCCACAAATCGCATTGCAGGTCACCTCGGCATTGAGCAAGGATCTCTTCGCGGGCTTAGGTGAACGGTTTGATATGATTTTGGCGCTCAGAGAACAACGTAACCCCAATGACATGCTGCTACAAAATGATGCCTTAGTCTGGGTGGGCACACCCGCTGCATTTGAGCAACGCCCGCTACCATTGGTTGTTGCACCGGAGGGCTGTATCTATCGTAAACGGGCTGAACAAGCGTTGCAGCGTGCACGTATTGATTATCGCATTAGCTATACCAACTCAGACTACTCCGGCTTAACCGCCGCCCTAAACAGTAACTTAGGTGTTACGGTGCTCGCCAAAAGTACCATTCCAGATAGCCAAAGCTTAATCAGTAGTCCACAGTTGAAAGAGCGATTACCTTCGCCAGGCGATATTAATATCGTATTACGCTTAGATAGTCGTGCGTCATCCGCAGCAAAACAGCTTGCCGAGTACCTAAGCGCACGTATTTAACCGCGCGCTTAGCGACCGAGTGCAACTTCTGCCAATTTTTGTTTAACTGGCGTAATACGCTCTGCGGCAAGGAATCCCAGCGAACGAACCGCCTTTATCCACGGATTAGACGTGCCGAAGCCTCGTTTGAACAGCTCCATCGCTGCAATCATCGTTTGCGTATCGGCTTTACGCTCGCGTTGATAACGCCCTAGGCTACGAGTCAGGCTACTCAGATCCGCTAACTCACGCTGCTGTAGATTCTCCAATAGGCAAACGCAATCCGCAAATCCTAAATTAGCGCCTTGTCCCGCCAGGGGATGAATGGTGTGCGCGGCATCGCCTACCAACACAACGCGTTGCGCGTGCCACTGTTGTGCATATTGCATACGTAGAGGAAAGCCTTTTACATCAGAAATCAGCTCAGCTTCACCTAAGCAACGTCCACTTTCGGCCGTTACAAACTGCGCCAGCTGGGACTTATTGGCTAAGCGGGCCTGCGCCAGTGAGCTATCCATACTCCAAACGATAGATACGACATCAGTGTCCGGGGTTGGCAATAAGGCCAAAGGCCCGGTGGGTAAGAACACTTGGCGCGCAACGCCGTTGTGCGGTTTCTCCATCCGCAGGTTCGCGACTACGCCCACTTGCTCGTAATCCCAAAACCGCACCGTTAAACCGGCTTGTTGGCGCAGTCGCGAGCGCCCGCCGTCGGCGCCAATAATCAATTGGGCTTGCGCGCGTTGTTGCTCTCCGTACTCAATTTCTGCAGCCTGCTGTGCACTGCCGCAATCACGCAAGCGCCATTGTGCGGTTTTCGTAATCACAACGCCGGCGGCTTCTGCGCGTTGCCACAAAAAATGTTCGAGTACACGGTTTTCGGTAATCGCGCCTAAGTCATCTGCATTGGCTTCGGTCGCCGAAAAATGAATGTCGGCCGGGCTGTCTTTATCCCATACATGCATATCGGTGTAAGGGCCGATACGAAAGTCACTGACCAACGGCCAGACACCTAACTCATCGAGTAAGGCTCGGCTGCGATGATTAAGTGCGCTAACACGCAATTCTAACTCATTGGGTAATGCTGGCTGCTCATGCTGCTCAATCACCATCACCGAGCGACCTTGTTGCTTTAAGCCGAGTGCCATAGTGAGGCCGATCATGCCGCCGCCAATCACAATAACATCGTAATTCATGACTTCATTCCCATGGTCAGTCGTGCAAAGCGACTACGTAGCGGTGCGCAGTGCTGTAACGTCATTAAGGCTAAATTGCGTGGCACCACCATTAAACGGTTAGTATTTGAAAACCCCCGCACTAGGCCGTCCGTCAAGTTAATGATAGCGTCATAATCCCTTGTGCGTGACTGCTGATAAGCATCAAGCACGGCAAATGTTCCCGGGTCCAGCGCTGCTGAAAGTTCCTGTACAAGGCACTCCACGTCGCGTAAGCCAAGATTAAAGCCCTGACCGGCTATCGGGTGCAGCGCGTGCGATGCATTGCCGATAATCACCGTTCGGTGATAGGTCGAGCGCACGGCCTTTTTAAGCTGAAGCGGATAGAACACCGGCTCTGAACGGGCTGTCAGGCGCCCTGCCCGGTAGCCAAACGCACGCTGACAGCGTGTCAAAAATTCCGCGCTACTCCATTGTTTCGCGGTTTCCGCCTGTTCCGGATTGAAGGTCCACACAAGTGATGCCTGTTGGTTTGCCATGGGCAGGAGAGCCATGGGACCAAACTCGGTAAAGCGTTCGTAAGCCCAACCTTGCAAATCACGATCGAGTTTAACGGTGCTGATACAGCCAATTTGTTGGTAATCCTCAACTTGCCAGGGCAATCGACAGAGCGAGCGGATCTTTGAGTTTTGCCCGTCCGCGCCAATCACGAGCTGAGTATCGATGACTGCGCCACTCACGGTTTCAACCTGCACTTTGTCGGTCTCGTGATGCAGCTGTTCAACTGACTCCCCCGCTAACCAGGTGACATTGTCCAGTTGCTGACAGGCTAAGTAGAAGCGATTAACCAGCTCTGCCGCGGATACTACATAGCCTAATGCGTCCACCTGCTCTTGCTCTGCATGGATTTCTGTCGCGCCTAAGTAGCCTTTATCGCTGATATGAATATGTCGAATAGGCGTCGCATCGGCCAGCTCGCCCAACACGCCAAGCCGCTGTAATCGCGCAGCCGAAGCAGCCGCCAAAGCAATAATACGCTTATCGTTCGGTGGCCCTTCTAAACGAGGTTCGCATACGAAGATCTGCCAATCTGGACGTTGTCGCGCGAGCATCACGCCAGTTAGAGCGCCGACCAAACTACCGCCGGCGATGACAACATCAGCTGTTAATTGTTTTGCATCCAAGACTCTATCTCTTCAATAGTTTTCGGCACAGCTTGAGTCATGTTTTCAAAGCCGTCCTCAGTCACAATCAAATCGTCTTCAATTCGCACGCCAATGCCGCGCCAACGTTCATCGACACCCGACTCGCGTGAAATGTATATGCCAGGTTCAACGGTCAACACCATACCCGGCTGAAATGTGAGCGGCTCGCCATCGGTCGACTTATAGCGCCCCACATCGTGAACGTCTAACCCGAGCCAGTGGCCTAGCCCATGAATAAAGAATTTCTTCCAACGATTGTTGGCAAAGTTCTCGTCGGCATCACCTGACAATATTTCCAATAAAGTCAGCTCATCGTTAATTACTTTTGCCGCCGCTTCAGTGGCCGCCTTGAGTGTGTCACCAGGCTTAATATGTGCAAATGCCGCTTGTTGTGCTTTTAACACGATGTTGTAAATCATCGCTTGCTCTTCAGAGAACCGACCGTTAATCGGAAACGTACGCGTAATATCCGCTGCGTAGCCTTGGTATTCTGCCCCCGCATCAACCAGCACTAGGTCACCATCGTGCAACACGTCACGGTTGTCGGTGTAGTGCAGAATGCATGCGTTGGCACCACCGCCACAGATAATGCCATAGGCAGGTGCTGGCGCGCCTTGCATCGCAAACTCATGCTGCAATTCCGCTTCAAGTTGGTATTCCATGGCGCCGGGTTTGCAGAACTTCATGATGCGCTTAAACGCATCACTACTAATACGCGCTGCTTCGCGCATTACCGCAAGCTCTTGCGTTGACTTAAATTGCCGCATGGCATCCAATGTCGGACGTAAATCCTCAATACGGTGTGGCGCAACATACCCTTTGCGCTCATTGGCACGAAGAAAATCAATCGCATCGCGCACTTGCGCTTCAAGCACGCTGTCTTCACCCATTAAGACAAGCACACTGCTCGCGCCATTGAGCAGTTCGCTGACATCATCCTCAAAGCTATCAATATCTCGCCCTTCGTCGACCGCCAGCGCATGCACCGCATTGTGGAAACCTAACCGAAGGCCATGCCAAACCTCGGCCTCTGGATCTTTATTTTGACAAAATAGAAGACTTCTTGGCTGTCCCTCAATTTTACTCAGTACCAAAACGGCATCCGGCTCATTAAACCCGGTCAGATAATGAAAGTAACTGTTCTGCCGAAACGGGTACTCTGTATCGTTACTGCGAGTCAGCTCACTGTGTCCCGATACAATTGCGACGGTGTTTTGAGGCATACGAGATAGTACTCGTTCACGACGCTGTAAAAACTCATCTTGAGGAATAACCGGTTGCATAGCCGCTCCTATGAAGTCTGTACTTAATGTAACGTTTTTGAATCGGGTTTAGATTGAGCTAGCTCACGTGCACCGAGTTCTGTAAAACACATCATCGCCGATACACGTAAATATTCGACGATTTCAAAGTAAGCGCGCTCGGACTCTTCTGAGTCATCAACCTCAAACTCCAACTTGGCGATCTCGATCATGTCGTCGAGCGCTTCACGCAAATCACCGCTGGTGGCCGCGATATTCGCTTGGTTAACCCCAAAGCCCACTAAAAATGATTGCACCCAGCCCGCTAACGCATTTAAGCGCTCTTGCAATGGGGCGTTATCTTCAGGCAATAAAAGTTGAAAGCCGAGGTCGCGGTCAGCCAAAGCATGCTGAATTTCCGTTGCCTGCTGCTTCAATAACTTGGCAAGCTCCGCAGGTAATTGTTGACCATCGTAAATCAGGTCACTGAGCAACCCGTCAAGATCGGGTGAATCGGGCTGTGTACCTGTTGCCACGAGACCAGCCAGTATCCCTTGTACTTCGGCGGGCTGTGGCGTCACATCATGTTGCGCATAGAGTGATGAGATGCGATCATAGTTAAATCGAGCTGTCATAGATATCGTTCTATTTAAAATCTGGTGCTGTCATCCTAACACTCGGCTTTGCAATTCGCTAGCTGACAAACATCGCTAAGACATGCCATAATAAGCATCAGAACGCATGCAGAGCATGCACTTAACACAATGTGTAGCAGGGAGTCGGCATCATGGCGAGTCGCACAATGGACATCACTTTATTGGACCGAAGCTATCGGGTAAACTGCCCGGTAGGTCAAGAAAGTGCTTTGCAAGAAGCGGCTGATGCGTTAAACGAACGGCTCAATGACACAAAAGAACGCACGAATTTGCACAATGTTGAGCAAATTGCCGTCATGACAGCGCTGAACTTGTGTCATGAGTGGATGAACGATCAGAAAGAGCAAGCCGCGAAAACGGCGAAGCTCGAAGAAAAGATTCAATTGCTGCAGGCAACGATTGAACAAGCCATGAGCGAACAACGCGCTCAGCGCGGCCCGCAGCGTTAACAGTTTAGGGTTTCCTGGGTCGTACGCTAATAGACGTATGTCCCTGAGCCGATGCTTTTACTTAAGGGGATCACTGGCCCGTCATGAGCAAGCCCGGCACGCACCGGGAAGCCTACGATGGATCCCACTTGCTCCCCGCCTTGAACCAATGGGTTCAAGGGCTACCGTCAGATGGCGGCGTCACCGGGAAACCACCCTTTGTTTGCTTAAAGCCTCACGATTCTCGTGAGGCTTTTTCTTTGGCTACTATCTCACGCACATCCTTGAGCAGTTGTTGCGCATCAAAAACAATGCCGTCCTTAATGGTGTAACGAATGCCCTGCGTACGGATCGGCTGATTATCCTCATTAAGCTTAAAGTGGCCTGTACCATACAGCACTTTAAAGTTCGCTAACGGATTCTCTTTTACAATAACCATGTCCGCTTTTTTACCAATCGCGACACTGCCGATATCATCATCCATGTTGAGCGCTTCAGCACCGCCCATAGAGGCCGCATAAATAACTTCAAGCGGATTAAGCCCGGCCTCTTGCAGCAGTTCCATTTCTCGGATGTAGCCAAAGCCGTAAATTTTGTAAATGTAACCCGCATCAGAACCCAGCGTGAGTCGACCACCATGGTTGTGAAAATCATTTAAGAAGGTCATCCATTTTTGGTAATTATGCTTCCAGGCAATTTCATCTTCCGTCGTCCAATCAAACCAATAGGAACCGTGTGCATAGCGGCTTGGCTCAAAGAAATCCCATAAGCGCGGTAAGGTGTAATCTTCGTGCCATACTGCTTGACGCTCACGCATTAAGTCTCGTGATGCCTCGTAAATGGTTAACGTCGGATCGATAGTGAAGTCGAGTTCAATTAACTCGTCACGCACCGCATTCCACTTTTCAGACCCCGGTTCTGCTGCTTGTTTCCAGAGGCGCCCGGCCTCTTCAAAACGATTCTGTTCGTCGTTGTAGTTATAATCAGCCGGATAGTTCTGAATCGTTTGGTCTTCAAATAATGCTTCGGGTAAGCCATACCAGTGCTCCATCGACGTCAGGCCCAGTCGCGCTGAATCCAATGCATTCATCGATTTCACGTTCAGTTGTGCGTGATGCATCATGGTACCTAAGCCTTGCTTATTCGCCTCGTCGAGTGCTGCTTCCATGACACGCCGTGAAGCGCCAAAGAACTTAATCCCTGCTGCGCCCTGCGATTTGATATAACGCACCCAATCGCGAGCTTGCTCAGCCGTATAGATGGGCTCTTCACGTCCCATACCAAATCCTACGTACGGTACGATCCGCGGTGCAGTAATGCGGTTATCTGCTGCACGTTGTTGATGCCATTTCACCCAGTCTAAGCCATTAAAGCTGCCGGGCTCACGAATGGTGGTAATACCATGCGCCAGCCACAATTTGAGTACATATTCAGCGGGAATCCCCTCCGCTGAGCCACCAATATGCGCGTGCATATCAACAAACCCGGGTAAGATATAGTGACCACTAACGTCCATCTCTTTATCACCCGATCTAGCCTCGGGACGCCCATCGGATTTGATGGGCACACCGGGATGTCCGACACTGACGATATTTACGATTCGATCATTCTCGATCACGATATCGACAGGTCCCTGTGGTGGTGCACCCTCGCCGGTGACTAAAGTCGCTCCGCGTAAGATCAAGCGCTCATAAGGACCTTCGCCGCGATCACGCTCAGGTGCTTTCGGTGGTCCCAGTTGCGCCAGTGCACTGGACGCGATGATAAAGCCACACAAAAGGCATATCGTTTTTATCATTTTCATAAGGTATGCTCTGTTTCATGTTAAAAAGATTGGAGTAAGCATGACCCGAGATGAATGGCGACGCAAGTTAAAAGCACGTCGAGCCGCTATTTCTGAACCGATGCAACGGCAAGCTAGCCAAGATGTTGCAGCTCGTGTTGCAGAGCGCGCACAACAATCATCGGGATACGCTGCCATTTTTTTAAGTTTTGCCAACGAACTCAATACGACGCCAGCTATCGAGGCATTATGGCAAGCCAACATGGCTACCGTGGTGCCTGTCTTACATCCATTTAGCCCTGGCCATTTACTATTTTTAAAGTTAACCCCCGATACGCGACTGACTAAAAACCGATATGGCATAAAAGAGCCACAACTGCGCGTCGACAACGTGGTTCCGCTTAGCAATATCGGCTGTATGTTCATGCCGTTGGTTGGGTTCGATTCGTATGGTAACCGTTTAGGCATGGGCGGTGGTTACTATGACCGCACACTCGCCGCTTGGCGCGCCGGTCAACTACCTCAACTGCAACCGATTGGTATCGCCTACGATGAGCAATATGTTGAACAATTACCAATACAAGCGTGGGATGTGGCGATACCTGAAGTGATCACGCCGACACGACATTGGTCCTTTAAACACGAACCTAAGTTTTCTTAGCGATGAGTCATCAAAATCGGTATACTGATGTGCCATCAAGTATCACAACAATCTGTATGGGAACCCCGCTATGTCCGCTTCCGATAAGTTAAAACAACAAGCCGCGCAAGCTGCCATTAAGTACGTCGAGAAAGGCGCTATCGTCGGCGTCGGTACTGGCTCTACTGTTAACTTCTTTATTGATGAATTAGCTAAGATCAAAGACGATATCGAAGGCGCTGTTTCAAGCTCAGACGCCTCAACCGAACGACTCAAACAACATGGTATTGAGGTTTTCGAACTGAACAGCGCCCCTGAGGTTCCTGTTTATATTGATGGCGCTGACGAAATTGACGAACACGGTCAAATGATTAAAGGGGGCGGTGCCGCGCTTACACGTGAGAAAATCGTCGCTGCGGTCGCCAAAAAGTTCGTCTGCATCGCTGATGAAAGCAAATTAGTCGGTCGACTGGGTACATTTCCGTTGCCCGTTGAGGTGATTCCCATGGCACGTTCCTATGTTGCACGTGAAATAGTCAAGCTCGGCGGCGATCCTGTTTGGCGTCAAGGCGTGACCACCGACAACGGTAACTGGATACTTGATGTGCACAACTTAGATATCCTTAATGCCGTTGAACTCGAAGAACAACTGAACAATGTAGTCGGTGTTGTCACCAACGGACTATTTGCAGCCCGTTCTGCCGATGTTGCCTTACTGGCAACCTCAGAGGGTGTTAAAGAGCTGACGTGGGGAAACTAAATGGCCGTTACATCACTCGCAAAAGATAAGATTAAAGTCCTATTACTCGAAGGAGTCCATGACAGCGCCATCGAGTTACTCAAGCAACAAGGCTATGACCAGCTAGAAATTCTCAAAGGCTCACTCAATGAAGATGAGCTGTGCGAGAAAATCAAAGACGTACACATGATTGGTATCCGCTCGCGTACTCAGTTAACTGAGAGAGTATTCGCTGCGGCAGACAAGCTTATCGCCGTTGGATGTTTTTGTATTGGAACCAATCAAGTCGACTTAAAAGCCGCACAAAAGCACGGTGTGGTCGTATTTAATGCACCGTTTTCAAATACGCGCAGCGTCGCTGAGTTGGTGCTAGCCGAAACCATTATGTTGTTGCGTGGCATTCCGCAAAAAAACGCACAAGCGCATAAAGGTGGCTGGCTGAAGTCGGCCAACCATGCGTACGAGGTGCGTGGAAAGGTGCTTGGTATCGTCGGTTATGGTCATATCGGTAGCCAACTGAGCGTATTAGCTGAGCAGCTCGGTATGCAGGTTATTTATTATGATGTCGAGACCAAGCTACCCATGGGTAACGCGCGCTCTATCAAACGCCTGGATGATCTACTCGCAAAAGCCGATGTGGTGACTTTGCACGTGCCAGAAACACCTTCAACCCGCTGGATGATAGGCTCTGCCCAGCTGGCTAAAATGAAACCAAATAGTTTGCTGATTAATGCTTCTCGCGGCACCGTCGTCGATATCGAAGCACTTGCTGAGGCGTTAACCAGCGGTCATTTAGCCGGAGCCGCTATCGACGTATTCCCAGTGGAGCCTCAAAGCAACCAAGATCTCTTTGAATCTCCGTTATGTGGTATCGAAAACTGCTTACTAACGCCGCATATTGGCGGCTCTACCGTTGAGGCACAAGAAAATATTGGTATCGAAGTCGCCGGTAAGCTGGTGCACTACTCTGATAACGGTTCAACACTGTCGGCGGTGAACTTTCCTGAAGTTTCTTTACCACAGCACGCAACCGCTCGCCGTTTACTGCATATCCACAAAAACCAACCCGGTATGATGAATGCGATCAACGGTATCTTAAGTGATTTTGAGATTAACGTAGCAGCCCAATACCTACAAACAGATGAAAACGTCGGTTATGTGGTGATGGACATCGATACCGATAATGGCACTGAACTGCTCGAAAAAATGAAAGCGATTCCGGGCACGATCCGTGCCCGGCAATTGTTCTAAGGGGCTTTATCGCCTTTGACTGTGCGCTCAATGCTCTCCGGAGAGACATGGCGCACATCTTTTCCTTTAACGAAAAAGATGATGTATTCGGCAATATTCTGGCAACGGTCGCCCATGCGTTCCAGTGAACGCGCGGACCACAATACGTTCATAATTTTAGGAATTGAACGCGAATCTTCCATCATATAAGTCATTAACTGACGTGTCAGTGCCTCATACTGACGGTCTGCCTGCTCATCTTGGCGGTGTACTTCATAGGCGGCATCAAGATCCATACGAGCAAATGCGTCGAGTACTTTACGTAGCATTGTCAAAATTTGATGACCTAAATTCTCTAAACTGACCAGTAACTGCTGTTGATCATTACTGAAGCTTTCTTTCGCCACTTTAGCAATGCGCTCTGCTTCATCACCAATACGTTCCAAATCAGCAATCGTCTTGATAATGGCAATAACTAAACGTAAGTCACTGGCAGCAGGTTGCCGTTTGGCAATAATGTGCACGCACTCTTCGTCAATTTGGACTTCGAGCTTATTGACCTTGTGGTCATTGCTCAGCACTTTTTCCGCTAACTCAACATCAGCGGTTTGAATCGCCGTAATGGCGTCGCTTAATTGTTGCTCGACCAAACCACCCATACTCAATACGCGGTTACGCACGGCTTCCAATTCCTCGTTAAACTTGTTGGAAATGTGCTTACCCATGTTTAATTTATCCATGCCTGTACTCCTTAACCGTACCGTCCAGTGATGTAATCTTCCGTACGTTTTTCCATGGGCGTGGTAAACAACGTGTCGGTGTTGGCATATTCAATGAGCTGACCCATATACAAGAATGCGGTCTGGTCAGACACACGTGCCGCCTGTTGCATGTTGTGCGTAACAATCACAACGGTATATTTTTGCTTCAAATCGGTGATGAGTTCTTCAATTGTCAATGTCGAAATCGGGTCCAACGCAGAGGTCGGTTCATCTAATAGTAAAATTTCCGGTTCAATCGCGATCGACCGGGCAATAACCAAGCGCTGCTGCTGACCACCCGATAAACTATAGGCACTCGCATTCAGTCGGTCTTTTACCTCATCCCATAGTGCCGCGCCTCTGAGCGAGCGCTCGACAGCTTCGTCCAACACACGGCGATCTTTAACGCCTTGCAAACGCAAACCATAGACCACGTTCTCATACACCGACTTAGGAAAAGGGTTTGGGCGCTGGAAAACCATACCAATACGGCGTCGTAACGCAGCGACATCCACGCCCTTGTCATAGATGTTTTTACCGTGCAGTAAAATATCGCCTTTAACTTTGCAGCTCTCAACCAGATCGTTCATGCGGTTGATGCAGCGCAGTAAGGTCGATTTACCACAGCCAGATGGACCAATGAATGCAGTGACACCGTGTTTAGGGACACTCATCGAGATATCGTGCAACGCACGATCTTCTCCATAGTATAGACTCAAATTCTTAATTTCGAGTGCGCGCTGTTCGTCTGTTAAATTCGCCAGATCCAATTTTTCGCTGGCGCTATTTGGACTAACCGAAATCATCAATGCTGCCCTTCTATTGGTAAGTGATTATTGCTCAAGTGCACGATATTTCTCGCGTAAGTGATTACGCACACCGATAGCCGTAAGGTTGAGTCCTACAATCACTGTAATCAGTAAAAACGATGTGGCATAAACCAATGGCCGTGAAGCCTCTACGTTTGGACTCTGAAAGCCGACATCGTAAATATGGAATCCTAAATGCATAAACTTGCGATCAAGGTGGAAGTAAGGAAAGTTACCATCAACCGGAAGCATTGGCGCAGATTTAACCACCCCAACCAACATTAAGGGCGCCACTTCACCTGCTGCCCGAGCCACCGCAAGAATAAGGCCGGTCATTATTGCCGGAGACGCCATAGGCACGATAATTCGCCAGATGGTTTCCCACTTAGTGGCGCCTAGCGCAAGCGACCCTTCACGCAAAGTACTTGGAATACGGGCAAGCCCTTCCTCTGTCGATACAATCACCACTGGCAACGTTAAGATCGCTAGGGTAATAGCAGACCACAACACACCAGGCGTACCAAAGGTTGGGTTGGGAAGAGCCTCTGGATAAAAAACTTGGTCAATGCTCCCCCCCACCATGTAGACGAAAAAGCCAAGTCCAAACACGCCATAAACGATTGAAGGTACACCCGCGAGGTTAATCACAGCAATCCGAATCAGCTTGGTCACCGGGTTTTTGCCAGCATATTCATGTAAGTAGATCGCCGCGACAACACCAAAAGGTGTGACAATCACCGACATCAACAACACCATGAAAACCGTGCCAAAGATGGCTGGAAAAACACCGCCTTCAGTATTCGCCTCACGGGGTGGTTCAGAGACAAACTTGCCAATCTGCTGGAAGAAGTGCCCGATCTTTGCAAGTAAATGCATATCGTTCGGGAAATTAACATCCAACACACGGTACAACGGGATAGCGACCTCTTCTCCTCGGAAGTCCTCGACAATAAGTGTGTCGCGCGAGGCTTTATCGCGTATCGCAAACAGCTGTTTTTCTAACTGTTGATAATCGGTCTGTAAGCGTTCCCGCTCCGCATCGAGTTCTGCCAGCGCCTGTTCAGTTAATTGACCTTCTAATTTTAAGCGGCGCTCCTCGAGGCCTAACTCACTCAGCTGGTAGTTAATACGACCGATTTCATCTTCTTGCAGATCCAGACCTTGCTCATGCAGTTCGACAGCGCGCTCAACACGTTCAAATAGGACATCGCGAAAATCACTCTCTTGGTGATTAGCAATTCGCTCACCCTGTTGTTCAATGGCGACGATACGACCATAAAAGTTGCCGTCTTTTGTACGTTCGATTATCGCCATATCGGTTGGTGTTTGATCGTCAATGATGGTTGGCTCAACGACCCAAGTAAAATCCAACGGCACGTATTCACGGTTACCGATTTTCATCAAGTAACGTGTAATTAATTCACCTTCGCTCGCATCGACCTCAACACCCGATTGACGAACGCGGTCAATAGGCACTTCCTCGCTATCGTAGACTTCGCCAATTAACGTACGTGTCTCGCCCGTTGTTGTTTCGATGGTCATTTGATGAATCGCTGTCGGCCAGAAAAATGATAATCCGCGCCAGCCAATCATTAACACTAAGCCTATGACCGCCACCAAGCTCACGCTTACCGCGCCAGCCGTCAACCAAATCCAAGGCTTTCCAGTTCTAAACCATTGCTTCATGAGTAACCTCTAACTGTCAGCCCTACATCGAACTGTATTTGTCGCGTAACCGCTGACGGACAAATTCGGCGATGGTGTTAAAGAAGAACGTGAAGATAAACAACACGAATGCAGCTAAGAACAAGATGCGGTAATGCGAGCTCCCCACTTCAGACTCTGGCATCTCCACCGCGATGTTTGCTGACAAGGTGCGCATACCCTCGAAAATATTCCAATCCATAATCGGTGTATTACCGGTCGCCATCAGTACAATCATAGTCTCGCCGACGGCGCGTCCTAGGCCCATCATCACTGCCGAGAAGATACCCGGACTAGCTGTCAGTAACACGACTTTTGTCAGGGTCTGCCAAGGTGTGGCACCGAGCGCTAACGAGCCATTGGAAAGATGCTTAGGCACACTGAATACCGCATCTTCAGCAATCGAGAAGATAGTCGGTATCACGGCAAACCCCATTGCAATGCCGACGACCAATGAATTCCTCTGATCGAAAGTGACGCCAAGCTCATTGGTCAAATAGCCACGCACATTACCATCAAATAAGAGCGCTTCCACCCACGGACTCATCGAGAACGATAACCAGCCGACGAATAACACCAGCGGTACGAGAATTAGCGACGCACGTCCCTCGCCTAACGTAGTGCGTATATGGGACGGCAGCAACTGCCAAAGTGCCGCGAAACCAATGATCGATAACGGCGTTAAGATAATCACCGCAAGCACACCGGGTAAGTAGGCTTCAATGATTGGTGCAAGCCACAGTCCCGCCAAGAAACCCAGGATAACCGTCGGTAGGGCTTCCATGATTTCCACGGTCGGTTTAACCACTTTGCGCACTGAGGGCGACATGAAGTAGGCGGTGTAAACCGCTGCCGCCAAGCCAATCGGCACGGCAAACAGCATCGCATAGAGTGCGGCTTTTATCGTACCAAATGAAATAGGTACCAGACTAAACTTAGGTTCAAAGTCATCTGAGCCCGATGTCGACTGCCAAGTGTATGAGGGTTCTGGATAACCTTCATACCAAACTTCTTGCCAAAGCCCGCTCCAAGTCACTTCAGGGTGCTCGTTATTCAGTTTAAACAACGTCAGCTCACTCCCTGCTTCGGCTAATAGGTGATTAGCACGTGGATCAATGGTGATCATCTGTGTGTCTAGGTTAGGCAGCGCTTCATGATACAGATCGGCTTCTGACGTGGTATGAAACACGTTGAGTTTGCCATCGTTAGTAACGGCATAAAACGTACGCCGATAGTCCTCGACCTCTAAGTCAACAATAGGCCCACCTGCATCAAATTGACGAATATATTTAAAGGTACGTCCTTCATCGCTAGGGACTTCGAACCATTGCGAGATAATGCCACTCTCATGAGTGACTAACACGGTCGCGGCACCCGGCATCAAGTGTAACGATTGCGCCTGGCCAAACTGCCGCCCATTTAGCGTGATTACTTGGCTTTCACTTACTGTACCCGACATACTGACGGCATATACCACAATGCGATTATTTATGAGTGCAAACACTTTGTTTAAATCGGGCGTAACCGCGATATCGCGTATAGCAGCGGTCAGTGTACGCTGCTCATATTTAGGTGTGAGTGATGTTTCACCCGTCAAAAAGTTTTGCTCTGCCGCAAACTTTGTAATTAGTAACGTATCAGCGCCAGTGACAGCGGCCATCAACATGCCCTCGCCATCTGTGGCATAGGCCAACTGTTCAAGTGTGCGCCCTTGCTGATCAACTTGCAGAGGTTGCTCGTCATTGAGTGTCTCAAAGCGCGGTACAATGAGTCGTTCGACTTGACGCGTGCCTTGAGTGCGAGCGGTCTCAGGAAAAGTCACTGTGAATTTGGGTTGCACGATAATGGCTTCACCATTATCCAAACCGTAGACAAACTGTTGGTTGACCGGTAAGGACCGCGCAAAACTGGTAATTTGACCTTGTGGCACCAACATACGTTGTTCGATGATGTCGCCAGTTTTGCGATCTGCAAACTTATTATCTTGTAACGCAAAAAACTCGCCCTGACCCGACGCGCCAAAGCGATAGCCAATTTCAGCTTGTTCTTCCATCCCAAGCGCTAGGGTTTGGTCATTGGCTTTGATGTCAAAGCTATGCATCGGCTTAACCGATGCCGATTCAAAAATGGGTTGTACAACATAAAGTAGATAGAAAAATATCAACAACAGCGCAACAAGCACCAGCACACCACCTGTCGTAACACCGACACGAGCGAGTCTGTCTTTTATTAAGCGCGCTTGGTTCGCTTTAAGCTGCTGTTCTGTCTGACTTTCCATACCTTTCCTATTAACGTGTTAAGCCAGCGCACAAGCGCTGGCTATTTACATTCTAACACTACGCTATTCTGCGTTATGTAAGCCCAGCTTCTTTAACTCGGCATCAACAACCGCACGTGGCAATGCAATATAGCCGTCTTTGTCGACAATATCCTGCCCTTGCTGCGACAGAATCATTTTCACGAATTCTGCTTCCGCTTTACTCAACGGTTGGTTTGGATGCTTGTTCACATAGACATATAGGAAACGCGCCAACGGATATTTACCCGCTAATGCATTTTCACGGGTTGCTGAGACAAACTCGTGACTGTCGCCACGGGCAATCGGTACCGCGCGAACACCCGAGGTCACGTAACCAATGCCTGAATAACCCACTGCATTCAGCGACGTTGAAACCGATTGTACAACAGAGGCAGAGCCAGGTTGCTCATTTACATTGGCCTTAAAGTCACCGTCACACAGCCCCGCTTCTTTAAAGTAACCATAAGTACCTGACACCGAATTACGACCGTACAATTGCAGATCTTTACTCGCCCAATCGCCTGTTAAGCCGAGTTGACCCCAGCGAGTGACAGGCTCTGAAAAGCCACATTTACGTGTCGAAGAAAAGATGCCATCCACTTCTGCAATCGACAGACCTTCAATCGGGTTATCTTTATGAACAAACACCGCGAGCGCATCAATAGCCACGCGAATCGGCGTAGGCTTATAACCATGCCGCTGTTCAAATGCTTCTATTTCTTTTGACTTCATCGCACGGCTCATCGGGCCGAAGCTCGCTGTGCCTTCGGTCAATGCGGGCGGTGCTGTCGAGGAGCCCGCAGCCTGAATTTGGATATTTACGCTAGGGTACATGCGTTTAAACTCTTCACCCCAGAATGTCATCATGTTGGCTAAGGTATCAGAGCCTACCGAAGATAGATTGCCGGACAAACCCGACACTTTCTCATATTTAGGTAAATCATCTGTCGCGTGCGCAGGACCTGCCAGAGCGATTACCGCACTGACGCCTAAGAGCTGTTTGACTGCCTTGTTGAACCTGTTCATGGTGTGTGTCCTTATGTGACCTTCACGAAACGAGTTGATCGTATTTTCAGCAGTTTATGAGATTTGTGTGACAGTTTAATGACAATTATGACAAAAAAAAGTCAGTTTAGTGACGTTTGCCTGTCACTCTGAGCCCCGCCGGTAACCTAAACCAAAAGCGCGAACCTCTACCTAGCGCGCTATTAACTTGTAGCTCGCAGTTATGATGTTGCAGCGCTTGCTTAACAATAGACAAACCTAAGCCCGTTCCGCCTCGCTCACTATTTCTATCTTTATCAACACGATAAAAACGTTCGGTCAAACGAGGTAAGTGCTCGGATCCAATCCCTGGACCGGTATCCTCAACACTAAACTCAACTTCGCTACCAACCATTTGCCACGTGACGCGAATATCACCACCTTCTTGATTATATCGAATCGCGTTGGTAATGAGGTTTTGCATAGCGCTTCGTAGCGCATCCTCTTTACCATAGACCTTAATTGGAGCAACCTCGAAGTGGACATTAATTGATTTGGCTTTAGCTAATTTTTCAGCTTCAGTTTGTAATTGCTGCAATAACACTGGCGCATCAACGACTCGGTCAAATACATCATGAGAAGGCGTCTCCATGCGAGACAATTCCAATAATTGATCGATTAGTAGACGCATGCGTTCACTTTGACGTTGCATCTCTCCGACCGCTTTCGTCATCATCGCCGGCGGTGTCATTGAGGGATCTTCGACCATTTCTAAGTAACCTTGCAGTACCGTCAATGGTGTTTTTAGTTCGTGGGAAACGTTGGCGACAAAGTCTTTACGTAAATTATCCAACTGTTTTATTTGCGTTACATCACGAGCCACCAGCAGGTACTGATCGTCACTGTAAGGCATGACGCGAATTTCGATATCAAGCGAATCGCGTGCTGGGGACGGTATCGTGAGTGCTTCCTCAAAGTTACCTTTACTCAGATAACTGAAAAACTCAGGGTGGCGAATTAGATTTGATAACCTCATGCCCGCATCATCTGGCCATTTAAGCCCAAAATAGAACTGTGCGAGTTGGTTACTCCACAATAGCGAACCATCGCGCCGGAACACGATCGCGGCATCTGGCAACGCTTCGGCCGCTTCACGGAAGCGGCGCAGTAACTGAGCTAGCGACCGACGTCGTTGTTGGCTGCGGCGTTGATTACGGTAAATGCCATCGTAAATGTAGGACCAGCTACCCGGAGCTGTCGGTGGCATCATATTACGGCTATTCCAAAGCCAATCGGTAAGCTTTTGTTGGTAGTAATAGTGCCAGATCAATAGGCCCGCCATGGATAGAGACATCGCCTGCCAAAATACATCGAAAATGGCGCCGATAATGGCAAAAGGCACTAAGTAAAGTGCTAATCCCTTAAGTGCACCAAAACTACTATATTCCCTATCCATAGACGTCTAGTTACCGGCTTGAGAAGCGGTAGCCGACGCCACGAACCGTTTGAATCAAACGATCGTAACCATGCTCATGTAACGCTTTACGCAAGCGACGAATGTGGACGTCAACCGTACGATCCTCCACATAGACGTTAGTGCCCCACACTTGGTCAAGCAGCTGCTCACGGCTATAAACACGCTCGGGATGCGTCATGAAAAAGTGTAACAACTTAAACTCTGTAGGCCCCATATCGATACTGCTCTCTTGAGTAGAAATGCGATGTGATACAGGATCGAGTTTTAGGCCTTCTATCTCTAGTGGCTCATCAAGCACAGTCGGCGCAACGCGACGAAAAACGGCGCGCATACGTGCCATGAGTTCTTTCGGAGAAAACGGCTTCGTGATGTAGTCATCGGCACCCACTTCGAGTCCGCGCACCTTATCTTCTTCTTCACCGCGTGCTGTTAGCATAATAATCGGAATATTGCGGGTGAAATCATCGCTTTTGATTTTCTTAGCGAGTTGAATGCCTGAGCCACCCGGTAACATCCAGTCCAAAAGAACCATGTCTGGATAAGGTTCTGCAATTTTGGCTAGACCACTGTCATAGTCTTTAGCTTCAACGGCTTGGTAGCCATGTTGCTCCATAACAAAACTCAGCATTTCGCGAATTGGTGCTTCATCTTCTACTATGAGAATTCTACGCGGCATTGATTGGTTTCCTGACTCGTTAAACTATGCGACATAGTATTAACAATTATTATGACAGTTTTATTAAACTAGGTCACTTTTGTGACATTGTCACGATTTCATTGCAGCCACTGAAGTAATTGATGTAGAAACGGCAGCGTCACAAACGCCAGTAAAATTCCATAGCCGACCATGGCGGCCGATAATATGGGTGCCAAACCGGCCATTATGGCAACGGCGCCCGCCGTAATCATGGGCGGCATTGCGGCTTCAAAAATAGTGACTTGCACCAGAGTGGATTCAATACCCGTGGTAGATGCCAATACCAACAAGGTCACCGCGGGCATCACCAGTAATTTAAGCAATAAGCCGACGGTGAGTGGCGTTTTACTGCCTTTCGGTAAACGGAATTTTAACTGAAACCCGACAGCGACCATGATGACAGGCACCAACGTGACCGCCAACGACTCGGTGAGTACCGAGAATACCTCAGGGTAAGCCATATCTTTGATAATTAGAGCGATTATCAGCGCAATGAACGGTGGAAACAGCACGATTTTCTTGATGATATCCATAATGCGCGGACGCTCTGCAGACTCACCGGCCGCAAGCGGACGATACAGCGCTATGATAATTGTTGAATAGATAGCTAGCCCAAAAAACGAGCCGAACTGGTCGTAGAGCAGTCCATATACAATCGCATCACTGCCATAGAAGGCTTCAATCATGGGAAAGCCAAAAAACGAAGTATTTCCAAGTGGTACGCAGATCAGCAGCGCCCCTGTTACCTCGCGCGACCAATTAAACCAACGACTTAGCAGCAATACCATAACGGCACTCATTGCCAGTAGTAGCCACGGGGTAATAATTGGAATAATTAGATCGGAAGAAAAGTGTAAATCAGGGATCTTGGTAAAAATAACACCCGGTAAAGCAGCGTAAATGACGTACAAATTGAGCACTTGCGCAGTGTTATCAGGGAACTTCCCAGCGCGTTTAATCACTACGCCAATCAGCAAATAGATGGCAAGTACAATAAGATTCGTCATGACGTCACTCGATTATCTGGCTCAATAGATAGAGCAGCCAAAGGGTGGCTGCTCATCGCCTATCTATCTTACCAAGAAAAATCGTGACGTATACCGATAGAAAGGTAGTCTTCTGTTAACTGCTGCTGGATATCGCGGTTACGCGCAGTGTAAAAAGCAAACAAACGCGTGTTGTCGCCGAGATAATAGTCACTTCCGACAGAGATCGAGTGATCTCGGTCGTCATCTTTAATAACTTGATACTGAATCTTAGGCACCCACGCGCCATAGCGTTTGGCGGCACTGACCAAAACGCCCTGAGCACTGATTATGCCGTCAACTGACTGATAATCCTGCGCAGCAAAACCGAGCTTAATATCATTAACTTTAGTAGCGAAAGAGAATTGCACGATGTCGAAGCCATCGACCTCATTATCAAATGCGAGCGCGGCATAGATATCGCTGCTTTTGAGCTTCTCATCACCGTAGATCAGACCAAAAGATTGACCATTATCTACGCCTTCATCGTCCGAAAACACATAGGTAAAGCCCAGTTTGAAGCCTTTATAAGCGGGCGAGTAATAAGTCAGACTATTATCAGCGCGAACTTCACCTTCGAATAGATACTTAAGGTCTGCAGTATAGTCTTTGAACTGGTCAATAGCGCCTTGAGAGTCTTTCAGAAAGGTATCGTAACGACCTAGCATGAAAGTACCAAAGTCGCCGCGTAAACCGACGATTTGGTTACGGTCACTAATAGAGTCATCTTCATCAAAACCTGCGAGGTCAACACCCCACTCAAATTGATAAAAAACTTCAAGATTATTATCGAGCGACTGATAGCCCTTTAAGCCAAAACGCGATGAGTAGCTTTTGACTTCCGTATCATCTTGGTCCGCAATATCGCTGTATAACAAGCCGACGTTGGCTCGACCATAAACGGTTAGCGCATCACTATTATCTTCAGCATATGCGCTTACCGCGCTGCACACCAGTGCAGCATACATAAAATATCGAAGCATAAAATCCACACGATTGTTTCAGTCATTCACGTAGTTTACGGTTTTTGCCGTGAACTACGCGTGAAAATGAACGTTTAGTTAAAACATCATGTAGATTTTATTACAGTTTTCTTACTTTATGTACCTTTTATTGCAGAAGCATGACTAATTCATTGCGGTTTCGTTAACGCGCTGTTGGTAATCGACCTGACTCTTTGCGTACCGCTGCCACTGCTGCGCTGCCGCTTTACTCTCTGGGAACTCAATGGCTTTAGCAAACGAGTCAACAGCCTCTTCATAGTTACGCTGATTAACTGCCGCCATTCCTTGTAACAGCCACAAATTACCCTCATTACGCACTTTACCCTTATCGAGTGCCTGTTGGGCAAGAGCCGTAGCACGTTCATTTTTATCTAAATTAAGAGCAACGTGCGCTGCTTGAGCTAACATCTCACCATCTTCGCTGACTTCGTCAGCCCATAAATAAGCATCCAGCGCTTGCTGATATTCCCGCGCCTGCATCAAGCTTTGTGCATAAAACTTACGATTAGCTAAGTTTGCCTCAATTTTTTCAGCGTCAAAGCCGTCTCGCATAATTTTTGCAGCTTTGTAAGGCAATTGATTGATGTAGTAAACCTGAGCGAGGTTACGCAGCTCTCCTGGACTATCAATAAATCCCTGTTGATTAGCCGCCTCAAGCACTGCTAATTGCTTTTTACTCTGGTCAAGCTGTCCATAAATACCAGCCAACTGCAGCCAATATTCGGGTTTGCTATAAAGTTTTACTAAACGCTCAAGTACAGCCGCCACTTGCTCAGTTTGCTTGAGCTCATAGTGGATCGCGCGAGCGAGTATTAACCAGTTCTCTTGTGGCGCTTTGTCTTCTTGATCAGCCGCAGTAATTGCTTTCTGAATAAATGGCAATGCTTCAGCAAACTGTTCAGCTTGGTATAATGCTTGAGATTTAAGTACCCACGCTTTACTCAACTCGTCCGCCTTAGCGATCTTTTCCCAACGGTCCAAGTACCCGAGTGTCTCCTCGAAATCGCCTTGGGTCAGACTTAACTGTGCCAGACTAAACAATGTGTTCTTTTTTAAAGAGGCAGGAATCGGCGACTCCTCAACCACCTTGGCAAAGTAATCGATGGCTTTATCCACTTGCTCGTTGTCATAATAGGTGTAGCCGTAGAAGTTCCAGAGCATCGCACGTTCATAGCTATTCATGCTATCTGCGCGATCCTCGACCGACTTCAACGCAGCCAAACCGGCTTGCACACCATTATCTTCTGCTTCTTTTTGTGCACGAGCTAACTGGCTATATACTTTCTCACGCAATGCCGGTACGCGTTCCGTTGTCTGAGCCAGCACAGGCTGAACGAGCGTAGTACCTACAACCCAAGCAATTACGCCACTTAATAAAAGATGTTTCATTGCTCACCTCACCTTAATTCATTTCGAAGGTCATGCGGTTGCGCACCCCTTCTACTTCTACCGGCTCACCGTCGATAACACGTGGCTTATACTTAAACTTCAATACCGCTTCCATGGCTGAGTCTTCAAATATCCCTTGTGGCTCTGCTTCAACAACCACGGGATTTTTCACCGAACCCTGTTTGGTCACAGTAAACTCGACCACTACATAGCCCTCAATGCCACGTTGAAGCGCACGACGAGGATAAGTTGCCTGAACTTTAACGATAGGCAAATACTCACCATCGCTCGCTTGTAAAGATGCGCCATTACCAATATCCGCACTGGCACTGACATCGGCGCTAAAGTCATAAGACCCCGAGCTATCAGTATCAACATCTGAACTCATATCCGGTTGTGGTAAGTCTTCTGGTGGCTGTTCAGGTTCCGGCGGACGTTCTGGCTTGCGCTCTTTTTCCTGAACCTGTTCGGGTTCAGGCGTGCGCACAAAGTCCAAAACACTGCCCTTTACCGGCTCCGACATCGCGCCCTCACCTGAGCTAATTAATGACTGCATTAAATAGAACAGCCCAATGGTGACTGCGGCGGCAACTAATAGCGCGGCAATATATCTCATAATTACTGCTCATCCGTTGCTACTGAAACATCAAACACACCGGCAGCACGTGCCGCATCCATGACTTCAATCAGGGTTTTAGTATTTGACTCTTCATCGGCCTGAATAACGACTGATCCTTGCGGATTCTCGGCATAAAGACGTTCGATATTCGCTTGAACCGCGCGTAAATCAATCTGGCGCTTATTAATCCAAACTTCATTCGAGTCACTGATTGCGACCAAAATGTTGGCGCGATTCTTTTGCACAGCAGTGGCTGCGTCTGGACGGTTAACATCAATGCCCGACTCTTTCACGAATGAGGCTGTCACGATGAAGAAGATCAACATGATAAAAACTACGTCGAGCATCGGCGTCATGTCGATAGCGCTCTCTTCTTCTTCAACTAAGTTGGCAAAATGCTGTTTCATATCAGTGACGCTCCAATAAAATTCGATCTTCTAGTTTCATTCGCTCGCGGCGTGTCGTCCGTTGCAACCAAGTTGCGGCGAATACTCCAGATAGTGCTCCGACCATACCGGCCATCGTTGGGATTGTGGCTTTAGAAACACCCGATGCCATCGAACGAGCACTTCCAGTTCCTGTGATAGCCATCACGTCAAACACTTCGATCATGCCGGTGACGGTACCCATTAATCCAAGCAAAGGGCATAAAGCGACTAACGCCTTTATTACTGGCAGGTTGCCGCCGAGACCCAGCGCAACACGAGAAATCATCGCCTGACGAATTTGTTCAGCATTCCACGATGATTTATCTTCGCGCTCTTTCCAGCGTTTGCGCGCATCTTTGACCGCTTTGCGATGGCCGTTGAAAAAATAGAAAATTCGCTCGAGTATCATCAGCCACATGCTAAAGATTAGGGTTCCGATGACCAGCAGGACATGCCCGCCGGCCTCGATGAAATCTCTAATCGCATTGCTGAATTCAATCAGAAATAACACGACTATTCTCCTCGCTCAGAGCGTTCAGCAATAATGCCTGATGCTTGCTCCTGCAAAATATGGATCATGTTTTTACTGCGTGTATGTAACATTGCGAATAGCAACGTCATCGGAATCGCGACAACAAGGCCTAGCACTGTGGTAACCAATGCTTGCGAAATACCACCCGCCATCATTTTCGGGTCACCGGTACCAAACAAGGTAATTGCTTGGAAGGTATTAATCATACCGGTTACCGTACCCAACAGACCCATCAACGGCGCGACAACCGAAATGATCTTGATAAACGTGAGGTTGCGAGTAATCTTCGGTACTTCGCGTAAGATACCTTCACTGAGTTTGAGTTCGAGTGTTTCAGTATCCGCATCGGGGAACTTGTCTTTAATCAGCATAACGCGACCCAGAGGGTTGTCTTCTTTCGGTTGCGGCGCTTTAAGCTGACGTTTAACTTTGTTGCCAATGAGCATAAGTGATACGAACCGCTCAAGTGCAATCAACAAACCGATTAAGCCGAGTCCGAGAATGATGTAGCCAACAGTTCCGCCTTGGTCCACACGCTCTTTTAAACTTGGCGCCTGTACCAATAACCCAAGAATCGAGCCGCCCGTCGGATCCAAACCAAAGGCGACCACGCCATTTGAAGCGTCTTGCAACTCTTCAGCACTCTCAGTGAAACGTCCTGCTGGCTGACGGACTAATTCAGCGATGTTTCCGGTGGTTGCGTTATATTCGAGGTACGCGCCATCTGAAACAAGGTTGAATGCTCCTACACGCAAGACGTCTTCGACATCTTTCTCACCATCAGCTTCAGTAACAGGCGCTGAGAATTCCGCAATTTTGCCTGACTCGGTCATTTCTTTTTGTAGCGCCAGCCAAACTTTCTCGATATCTTCGATAGACGCCAGTTTAGACGAGTTACTGATTTGCTCAGATAGCTGTTTTAGCTCATCAGAACGACCGGGATACTGAGCTGAAATAACAGAGTTTTGGAAGCTACCCGCAGCATCATTGGTCACTTGCTGTAATACGCCAAAGAGTTCTTTTAATGAGCCCATGCTTTGCGTCAAGGTATCTTGCAAGTTACCTAATTTAGTCTCATTGCTTTCAAAGCGTGTCTCTAAGTCTGACGCTTGTTGCTCTAGCGCTTGACGCTGTGCGATGGCATCACGCAACATTTGCTTTTGCTCTTGCTCCTGCTGGCGGAAACGCTCTAAGCGAGCTTTGTTTTCTTCCGACTGTGCGTATTTACCTTGCTGAAGCTGCTCAAGCAACTGATCAAGGTTGATAGGATCTTGCGGCTTAGGTGCCGCTTGCGCGCCAGCTACCAAACCTAATGTTAGTGCTGCGCTGATTAATAGTTTCATTGGTTTCATCGACATCTTGGGACTCCTTAATCGGCAGCGTTAGTTGACGCAGTTTTATTCACGACGAGCGGTAGCATCAACATGTCTGGAGCGACCTGCTTACGTGCGATACGTATGGCAGTTTCAACAGCTGGGCGATGAGCCTGGTCAAGTTCCATCCACTGTTTGCTGTCGTTATCCCAAATACCGAGGTGTTGACCGTCACGTGATTTGTAGATCAACGCGACGCGACCTACACGTAAAAAAGTAACGTCTTGCACATCGCCATCAACTGAGTGCTCAGCAGTATACGCTTCGATGTTACGGCCATAATCAGTTTCGACTTGATAAGCTTCCATAACGCGACGGAATTTCTCAGATACATCGACGTTGGCTTTACCCATCAGTTCGCGCAGTTTCGCAATACGCTCGTCACGTTCTTGTTCTAGAAACGGCACATCGAGTTCGATAAAGTTATCGAGTGCATCAACCATACGAATCATCAACGGTGTGATTTGGCGTTCAACGTAGCTCACTTGGTCAATCGATTGATTCAAGTCAGTCATCTCAACCTGTTGGTCGTTGATCTGGTTTTGAAGTTGGTTGGTGTAAACTTGCAGACCTTCAATTTCTTTCATGATCTGCTTGTACTGCTGCATGCGCTCTTGCATGGAGTCAGAGATTTTGTCTACAGTGAGCTGAGCCTCGCGTGCAGACTCATTGATATCGGAGGCGTTCTCAACGACTGGCTCTAAGGTTTTATCCTGTGCCAATGCCGATGTTGATAGAACGCAAGCCATCGCAATGGCTGTACTTGTCGCTAGCAACTTCATATGTGACCCTTTACTTAGGTTGGTGAATTTTTAAACACCCAGATGAAAGATGCGACAACTTTAGTGATTTTTCGTGACAGCTTAATGACGTAAATATGTCAACTTTGTGACAACGATAAAGATTGCGTCTGTAAGCCTAATCGATTAGTTTAAAGAGAGTCTTTAAACTAGGTAAGCGGCACTTAAATTATAACTTATTATGGCTTACAAAAGCATATCTTATTCGCTTCTCACCCGCGTTCTGTCTGTCTATTTTTTACTAACGCTTACAGTCACAGCGGTACAAATTGGTGCAGAATATTTTGACACTAAACGCGTGTTAGTCGCCGAACTGCAAAACCAACAAAGTACCTTTAACGGTTCACTGACGCGTTCCTTGTGGGAGTTCAATACCCCACAAATTGAGACCATTGCTGACGGTCTAATCAGCATTCCGGCAATTGCGGGTGTGTTAATAAGAGACGAAAGTGGTAAGCCTGTTATTCAAATTGGTGAAACCTTACCCGTGGATAATTTACCTGAACGCGCTTCCGAAGGTTATGTCGTTCCCGAGGAAAACGGCACTTTTGGTTTCTACAATGCGTTGATTTTTGAGTTTTCTGGTCACTCAACTCGAGTTGGCGATGTATCACTTTTTACCACTCGCGATATTGCCATCGATCGCATTAAGATCAGTCTCGCATTTATTGTCGGTAATGCGATTATAAAAAGTGCGTTCTTACTTATTCTTTTTACCATCGCGTTCCAACGCATGCTTAACCAACCCTTAAACGATCTCACTCGACAAATTAATAGTTTTCGGTTGGATAATTTGGATGCATCGCGCATAAAACTCGATGAACGACATCACAATGAATTGGTACTGATTGAGCAAGCATACAACCAGCTCATCGATAACATCGAAGACTATCAAGAAGACCTTGAACGGACACAGCATAAACTTAAATTGGCAAATCGCCAGTTAGATGAACAAAATGCTATCCTCGAACAGGAGGTTGCTCGGAAAACCTCGCGTTTGAGTCAAGTGATGTTAGACCTCGAGCAGCGCAAAAATGAATTGGAAATTAGGCAAGAAAAGCTCGAGCGAGAAATTAGCCAACGCCGGTCGATGGAGACTAATTTGCGCGAATCGAACGAACAGCTTCAGTCGTCACTCGATCATCTTAAAAATACTCAACAACAACTTATTGAATCCGAGAAAATGGCTTCTCTAGGTGGTCTTGTCGCGGGTATTACACACGACGTAAACACGCCTATAGGTATTAGCGTAACGGCTAACTCGTTTTTAAAAGAAAAACTCGAAAACCTTGACCGCATGCTAAACGACAAAACATTGACCCAAGCGCAACTGGGCAAATATATAGAAGAAAGTCGCGAAAGCGTTCAACTACTTGAGAATAACCTTAATAGAGCCTCAGAGCTTATCAGTAGCTTTAAGCAAGTGGCGGTCGATCAAACGTCAGACGCGATTCGCGACATTGATTTAAAACGTTATGTAGGTGATTTGGTTCAGTCATTGCAACCGCAACTCAAAAAGCAAAATCACCACGTTCGTATTGATTGCCCTGACGATTTATATGTTCGTTGTACAGCCGGTGCTTTGTCGCAAATTTTTACCAACCTGATCATGAATTCCATACTGCACGGATTCGAGGGCATCAGTGAAGGTGAAATGCATATTGAAATCCGTACTGAGACCGATGCCAATCAAACCGACAGACTACATGTGGTATACTCTGATAACGGTCACGGTATGAATGAAGAGCAGCTTGAGAAGCTGTTCGACCCATTCTTTACAACCAAGCTAAACCAAGGCGGAAGTGGCTTAGGTACACATATCGTTCGCAACCTAGTCACGCAAACATTGGACGGCGAGATCACCGCTTCGAGTGAGCCGGGTCAAGGTTTAACGTATCGGTTCTCCTTCCCAATCATTATCTTAAGATAAAGGCGCTTAATTATGTGGTTTAAAAACGCCCGCGTGTATCGTTTTGGCGAATCATTTCAGTTACCCGAGGACTTTGAGTCTCAACTTCAAGCACAGCTATTTAAGCCGTGTAGTCGGCAGGATATGACTAGCTTTGGTTGGACGTCAGTATTTGGTGCGCAAAGTGAGGTACTCCATCATGCGGTTGAGCAATGCTATCTAGTCTGTGCTCAACGTGAAGAGAAGGTCTTGCCGGCTGCGGTAGTGAATGCTGAACTTGAGCAAAAGGTACAAGCGATTCAGGACACCGAAGGCCGTCCCGTTAATGGTAAAGAAAAGAAAAACCTTAAAGAAGATATTACCCATCAATTGCTACCCCAAGCATTCAGTAAGTTTCGTAAAACTTGGGCCTATATTGATTTAAAACGTCAACTCGTCATTGTTGATGAATCCAGTGCTAACAAAGCAGAAGATTTGCTCGGCTTATTACGTGCCAGTTTAGGCTCTTTACCCGTCAAGCCGATTGCTCTTGCGGAGTCGGCAGAAGTGCTACTCACCGAGTGGCTCACCACACAAGCACTACCCAGTCGATTCGATTTAGGCGATGAGCTCGAGCTGCGCTCGCCACAAGCGGATGGCGGTATCATCCGGTGCAAACAAGAAGATCTGACACGTGAAGATGTCCAAGCACACGCTGCTGCGGGCAAACAAGTGGTCAAGTTAGGGCTCGTTTGGAATGAACATATCGAGTGTGTCATAGAGGCCGATTGGGCCTTGAAGCGCATAAAAGCAACGGACCAACTACTGGACGATCAAGATGACTGGAATGATGCCTCGCCCGAACAAAAACTCGATAGCGATTTAGCCCTAGTATCTGCCGAGCTTGGTGCTTTACTTGACGATTTATTCAGTATTTCAGCTGAGTGAGGTGCGTAAAGCTTGATAACGGTTCTGGGTCGATTCGTCGTCCCAGAAGTCGTTTACTGGAATAATCTCTCGCTGTTGGTATTCGGCTAGCGTCATCGCCCCATCAATAGGTCTAGAATGCCCCGTTAATAAACTGGCGATATGCACGATATCGCAGTAGTTCACCACTAAGGGGTCGTTAAGATCCTCGAAACGCCCACGGTTATAAAAATAAGGCACCTTGATAAGATTGGGTGCGAAGCGCCAGTGCTCTAAAACGCTGACGCCCAAGCTACGATCAAAGTGTGTAATGGTTTGGCTCATAAACGATGGATTGGCAAAACTATCATCGAATTCATCAGCAATTTTTAGAATGGGTGCAACACCGATTCTGCATACCATGCCTGCTAATAGCGACACGTCTTGATGTAGGCGATTACAGTAGCCACGTTCGTGCAGATGCTGCGTGACGATAACTGAAGCAGCGGCGATGTCGCGCGATTCAGTTAGAAATTTCTGTGCGTATTGTTTAACGATGTCATTCTTCGGGTTGAAGATCTGTTCCACAGCCATCGCTACGACTAACGTTCGGATGCGTCGTAAACCAATACGCGTAAGTGCTTGCATCAAACTCTCTGCGCGTGCTCGCCCACTTAGGTAAGCGCTATTAGCCAACCGAATTAACCGCGCACTCAGCGCAGTGTCGTGCTGAATAATAGCTGCTAAGTCGTGTAAATTAGTATCGGGATTACTGGTCGCTTGACGGATTCGCTCTGCGGTTTCTGGCAACCCGGGTAACTTAAGCTGGTCCCGTTGAATTCTGTCTTCTATCAATAAATACAGTGCGTTGGTTGCCGTCATGACTCGTTTCCAGATCCTTATTCACTACCTAACTTGCGATATTGTCCGCATCGCATTAAATTGTTTTAATTCATTTTACTACTATACCGACAAAGTTGAACTTATGTTAAAACAAATTTTCACCATTGCGCCATTGGTTCTTGCTTTATCAGCTTGTTCAGAACAAGCGACTTCTCAGGAAACGCAAGCAAACCAAGGTTCCACTGCTTCAGCCCAGCAAACGTCTGATTACACACTTGTCAAAGGTGCTGAAGATCGCTTTGGGATTTATACCGACTACACGCTGACTGCTGATATTTCACACCTGACAACCAATCAAAAAGAAATGTTGGGACTATTGATTGAAGCCGCCAAAATCATGGATGACCTATTCTGGCAACAAGCCTTCGCCCATGACAAGCGTTCATTCTTAAATGCGGTTCCCGATTCCGCGCAATCATTCGCTGATATTAACTACGGTCCTTGGGATCGACTCAACGGTGATAAACCGTTTTTGCGTGAGTTTAGCGAGAAGCCAGCAGGCGCCAACTTCTATCCTGCTGATATGAGCAAAAAAGAGTTCAATGACTTTAACAATGAAGAGAAAACCAGCGAATATACGTTGATTCGTCGCGACGGCTCGGGTCAACTGACCGTTGTACCCTATGCAAATGCATACTCAGAAGAGCTCAAGCAAGCGGCTAAACTACTTCGTCAAGCAGCTGAGTTAGCCGAGGATCCTGACTTTGCTCACTACTTGAACCTGCGTGCCGATGCATTTTTAAGTAACGAGTATCGTCCATCCGATTTGGCTTGGATGGATATGCAAAATAATGACATTGATGTGGTCATCGGTCCCATTGAAACCTATGAGGATCAGCTGTTTGGCTACAAAACAGCATTTGAGGCCTATGTACTCGTTAAAGATAAACAATGGAGCGAGCGACTTGCTAAATACGCGCAATTTTTACCTGAGCTACAACGCGGCTTGCCTGTTGAGGGTAAGTATAAGCAAGAAATGCCAGGTGCTAACGCACAATTAAATGCCTACGATGCGGTCTATTTTGCCGGCCACTCAAACGCGGGCAGCAAAACCATTGCTATCAACCTGCCTAACGATGAATACGTGCAACTTGAAAAGGGCACTCGCCGTCTGCAACTTAAAAACGCAATGCGTGCCAAATTTGACAAGATTTTGCTGCCCATCGCAGAGCAGTTGATTGTGCCGGAACAACGCGAAAACATTACTTTTGATGCATTCTTCGCTAACACCATGTTCCACGAAGTGGCTCATGGGCTCGGTATTAAAAATACGATCAACGATAAAGGCACCGTGCGCGCTGCATTAAAAGAGCACGCGTCAGCGCTGGAAGAAGGTAAAGCGGATATCTTGGGCCTATACATGGTGACCCAGCTGTTCGAAAGAGGTGAACTTTCTACAGGTACCTTACAAGACTATTATACAACCTTCATGGCAAGTATATTCCGTTCAGTTCGCTTTGGCGCTTCAAGCGCTCATGGTAAAGCGAACATGATTCGTTTTAACTACTTCGCCAATGAAGGCGCATTTACTCGCAATGCCGAAGGCCAATACGCCATCAACATGGAAAAAATGCGCGCAGCGATGACCAGTCTTTCGGAGAAGATCTTGCAGTTGCAAGGTGACGGTAATTACCAAGGCGTCAGTGAGTTAGTTGATCGTCTGGGCGTTATTAGCCCTCAGCTACAATCCGATTTAGACAAGCTATCGAATGCTGGCATTCCAGTGGATGTCACGTTTAATCAAGGAAAAGCCGAACTTGGCCTTTAAACTGTCGCTTGAACTCAGCGTGCGCCCTATGGCGCACGCTATCAACTTTGCCTACCCCCTAACCCTGTGCTAGAATCCGCGCGCTTCAGTGGTTGAACTTTAACCACAGTGTCACATCCGTGTCAGTTCATTCAAATACACTGCATGCTCCGTACATGTGACATACAAACTAGATGCACTCCATCTCACTGTATTTTTAATTGGGTAACGTTTTATGTGGAAGTCGATCCAGGCAAACTGGTTTTCAAACCTGCGCGGTGATGTATTATCGGGTCTTGTTGTTGCTTTAGCACTCATTCCTGAAGCCATTGCTTTCTCAATTATTGCGGGCGTCGATCCTAAAATCGGACTTTATGCGTCGTTTGCCATCGCTGTGATTATCTCGTTCACCGGTGGACGTCCTGGCATGATCTCAGCTGCAACAGGCGCTATGGCACTGTTAATGGTGACACTGGTTAAAGAGCATGGTTTAGAATATCTTCTCGCCGCAACGTTACTCACTGGTGTACTACAAATAATCGCGGGTTATTTAAAACTGGGCGAACTGATGCGTTTTGTGTCTCGGTCGGTGGTTACGGGATTTGTTAACGCACTGGCGATTCTGATTTTTATGGCTCAGTTACCCGAGCTCACCAATGTCACTTGGCATGTTTATGTTATGACCGCGGCAGGATTAGCGATCATCTATGGTTTTCCCTATATCCCGGTTATTGGTCGGATGTTACCGTCACCGTTGATCTGTATTCTTTCACTGACGGTTATCGCGATTTACTTTGGCATCGACGTGCGCACCGTGGGCGACATGGGCGAATTACCCGATACCTTGCCCGTATTTTTGTGGCCCGATGTACCTCTTAATTTTGAAACACTGGCCATTATTTTCCCCTATTCACTCGGCTTGGCTATAGTCGGTATGCTTGAGTCACTGATGACTGCGACCATTGTCGACGACCTCACTGATACATCGAGTGATCGTAATCGCGAATGTAAGGGTCAAGGTATTGCCAATATTGGCTCAGGCCTGCTCGGTGGTATGGCAGGTTGCGCAATGATAGGCCAATCGATTATCAACGTTAAATCAGGTGGTCGAACGCGGCTTTCCACATTTATTGCCGGGACTTTTTTGTTGATATTGATCTTATTTTTAGATGAATGGCTCAAACAAATTCCAATGGCTGCACTCGTTGCAGTGATGATTATGGTTTCAATTGGTACCTTTAGTTGGGACTCAATTCGGAACCTCAAACAACACCCACTGTCTACCAACATTGTCATGTTAGCGACAGTTGCCGTGGTCGTTGCGACTCATAACTTGGCGCTAGGCGTATTTGTTGGCGTACTATTAGCGTCAGTGTTCTTTGCTAATAAAGTTGGCCATTACATGGCTGTAACTTCGAGTTTAAATGAAGCGTCGTTCTGTCGCACGTATAAAGTCGCAGGGCAAGTTTTCTTCAGCTCATCCGAAAAATTTATTGCTGCGTTCGACTTTAAAGAGGGTGTCGATAAGATTGTTATCGACCTTAGCGAGGCGCACTTTTGGGATATCACCGCCGTCAATGCGCTTGATCGGGTGGTTATTAAATTTAGACGTGAAGGTGCAGAAGTCGACGTCATTGGATTGAACAAAGCCAGCGCGACTATCGTCGATCGCTTTGGAGAACATAACCAAAGTGATGCCAAAGACTTGATCGGACATTAATTAAGGTAAGTCGTATGAAACACGTTATCGCTTGTATTGATGAATCACGCATGGCGCATGCGGTTACACAGTATGCCACATGGTCTGCACAGCGGCTGCAGACACCATTGACGTTATTTCACGTATTAGATGAGCTGCGTTATCCAGTCAATTCTGATATGACAGGAAATATCGGCTTAGGTAGCCGAGAGTCGTTACTTGAAGAACTTGCCGAACTCGATGAGCGTCGTAATAAGCTCGCCTTAGAGCATGGTCATCATCTACTTGAAGCGGCAAAAAGTTATGCCGAAGAAATGGGTGCAGATGAGGTGCATTTACGCCAAAGACATGGCGACTTAGCCGAGTCACTTGCGACACTCGAGGAAGAACTGCGATTATTGGTAATTGGCTTACACGGTGCTGAGACCTGTGACAGTGATCGTTTAGGTCATCAAATTGAGACCATCGTGCGCAATGTTCGCCGCCCTATTCTAGCGGTGCCAGAACACTACAAGGCGCCGACCAATGTAATGCTTGCTTTCGATGGCAGTGACGTTTCTCGTAAAGGCGTCAAGATGTTAGCTGAATCTCCGCTATTCATCGGTATGCCCATTCATGTCGTTATGGTGGGTGCGGCGACAGCTGACGCCAACGCATCGGTAGAGGCAGCGGTCAGTCATTTACAAGAATTTCGTCACCAAGTGAGCTATGAGATCAGAGCCGGTGAAGTTGAATCAACTTTGCGCGATATCCAACAAGAGCGTAATATCGACATGCTCATTATGGGAGCTTATAGTCACTCAAAGTTACGTCAGTTGTTTATGGGAAGCACCACATCAAAGGTGCTATCTCGTGCTACAACACCGGTTTTATTACTTCGTTAATTGCATACACCTTAGGAACTCATTGAATGACGCCAGATTGGCAAGAACTAGAACTCGATGATGCACTGATATCAGTGCTCAAAGCAGCAGGTTTGAATAAGCCCGCAAAGGTCCAGCAAGCCGCGTTGCCGGCAGCAATGGATGGTCACGATCTGTTGATCAGCTCGCCGACCGGCACAGGTAAAACCTTAGCTTTTTTGCTGCCCGTATTGCAGCACATGATTGATTTCCCACGTAAGCAGCCAGGCTCTGCGCGTGCCCTGATTATGGCACCTACGCGCGAGCTCGCAGAGCAAATCTATCAACAAGCCGAAATGTTTCGTGAGCTTACCAATCTTACATCGATTGTGGTGACAGGTGGGGTTAATTACGGTAGCCAATTGAATCGACTCGAAAAAAGTCATGATCTTGTTATCGCAACCCCGGGGCGCTTACTAGACTTGCTAGAAGCAGAGCAATACGAACTCGAAACCGTCGAGTGGCTGGTTATTGATGAAGCAGACCGCATGTTGGACATGGGCTTTAAAGACGTGGTTAAAGATATCGCCATGCATGCCCGAAACCGCCAACACGCTATTTTATGTTCGGCGACCATAGACAGTGAAGGCGTTGCAGCTTTCTCGCGCTCTTTGCTTAATGAGCCGGAGTTGATAGAAGTTACACCGCCTAAGAGAGAACGCGGTAAAATAATCGAACAAGCCTACTTAGCCGATACCGACGAGCATAAACGCCAGTTACTGTTGGCTTTGTTAAAGCAGCATCCAGGCCGCTCAATTATTTTTGCGCGCACGCGTGAACGAGTGCAGGCGCTAGCCAGCTTTCTTCAATCTGTAGATGTACCCGTCATGTTTTTACGCGGTGACTTGCCCCATGCTGAACGTCAGCAAAAGATCGTTGAATTTAAGCGTCGTGACAATGCCGTGTTAGTCGCCACCGATGTGGCTTCCCGTGGACTTGATATCGATGAAATTAAATTGGTTATCAACTACGACTTACCAAAACAAGCCGACGTTTATGTTCACCGCATTGGTCGTACCGCCCGTGCCGGACAAAAAGGTCTTGCGGTGTCTCTTGTGGAAGCGCATGATGCACTGTTACTCGGTAAAATTGAACGCTATATGGAGCACCGCCTCGATCGTCGAGTGATTGATGGACTTAAACCTCAATATAAGTTTCCATCAACAGATAAAAAGCGGGTTAAAAAGAAGAAGCAAGCGAAGAAAACTAAAAAGCGCCGTTAATTACGGCGCTTTCGATATAACCAGAGCAAAGAGAAGTAGGCGACCACACCCGCTGCATCAGCAAGCCAGTCCATCACATCAGAACCCCTGCCTGGGATGTAATACTGTATAACTTCTATCGCACAACCATAGATTAATAGCAACGCAATAGCGATTTTTCCTGATAAGTCGAACGCTTTATGTAACGTCACACTCAGTAAGAAAAAAGCGGTAAAGTGGACCCACTTATCAGCGTGAGGGATCATTCGACTCGCTTCATGGCTTGGAAATTGCCATAAGAATGCAATCGTAATGACCACTAACAGACTTACAAAAATTGCACGTGCCAACATGCGGGAGGTATTTAGGTTACTCAACGTCCTGTCCTTCATACACCGAAACGTTATCGTATCCTGCTTCCTGCAGTAACAACGTTTGCATTTTACTCATTACACCCTGCGAACAATATAATAGATAGTGTTTTGAGTCATCCAGTTTTACAAACTCTGACTGAACCTTAAAGAATGGCATCTCGATCACGTCCAATGACGTCGTTAACGGGTCATCATCGATTTCTTCTGCGGTGCGTATATCGACGATGACTTTAGGTTTAGCCGACTCGGTTTGCTTTAACTGAACTTGTTGCTGAGCGGCATCTGCAATATGCTGCATACTTAATACTTGTGCATTACGAACCACGTGTTCGATAAGGTGCATATCAAGTTTTTCTTCTTCAGCCAGAATCGCCTGTTCGTTTGCTTTAACCGTCGGCTTATTGGAGATGACACCACAATACTCTGGAATAGTTTTCGCCAACGCTTCGGTGCCGATGCGCTTAGCTTGATCAACGATGGTCTGCTTGTCCGCGGTAATCAAGGGACGCAAAACCAATGTATCGGTGGCTTTATCAATAACCTGCAAGTTCGCTAAGGTTTGACTTGAAACTTGGCCAATCGCCTCACCGGTCACTAACGCCTGTGCCTTTAGGAAGTAGCCAACTCGTGTTGCCGCTCGGAGCATTTGTCGTTTCAAGACAACGCCCATCGCTCCATTATCGACATTGGTTAAAATATCTTCGACGATAGGCGCAAAATCAACGCTGACAAACTTGATCGGATGCGACTTAGTAAAACGCTCCCAAAGGTAGTGACAAATTTGTTTAACAGCCACTTCGTGCGCGTCGCCACCCAAATTAAAAAAGCAAAAGTGAGTCCGCGCCCCTCGGCGAATAAACTCAAAGCTCGCAACGCTCGAGTCAAAACCACCACTCATTAAACTCAAAACAGTTTCTTGGGTTGGAATTGGAAAGCCACCTAAACCTTGTCGCCGTTCGCCCACTAACTGAATATTTTGCTCGATTATCTGCAGCGTAATCTCATGCTCTGGCGCCTTCAACTGAACTCGAGCCGTGGGTTGATGCTCCAGGAGGTAACCGCCGATATAGCGTTCAAGTTGCTGCGAAGAGAAGTCGTGATGACCTTTACGTTTGACCCTGACGGCAAAAGTTTGCTGCGCGATTTTTTCCAACCAAAACTGAGCAACCCACTCAGACAATACTTCAAACTCGTCTAGTGGACGTTCAATCACTTCTGCAAACCACGATATACCTGGCGTACACGAGAGTTTATCAATGATTGCCTGGCGCGCCTGCTCGTCATCAGAAGACGTGCTAACTTCGATACGGTCCCATAGCCATTTAACATATAGCCCAGCGTCAATATCGGCTAAAACCTTCCTGAGGTTATTCGTTAATACTTTGCCGTAACGCTTCCGGACTGATCGGCTTTTAATGGTGATTTCGGCATGCAACCGTACAACGAACTTCATGGTGCCCTCAGTTTCCGCTTGGTAGAAAAGCCACCAATTATACGATTTTTTCGCCCTTCGAGCTAGTTAAGCTACTCAATTACATCAACTGGATCGGACTCTTTTGCCTTACCTTGCATGATAGCGATATCTACGCGCCGATTAAGTGCACGGTTAGATGCTGAGTTATTAGGAACAATCGGTTTGGTATCTGCATAACCCATCGTCACTAGCCGCGATTGATCAAACCCCTCAACCGTGGTCATTTCCTCAGCGACCGCAACGGCGCGTTTAGCGGATAGATCCCATTTAGAACTGTACATCTCAGAAACCAGTGGTTGGTTATCCGTATGACCAGAAATAGTAATCTCGCCAGGAATATCCTTTAATGCTTGAGCCACTTCGCGAATGACCGGTTTAAACTGTGGCTGCAAAAAGGCAGACCCCTCAGGAAACGAGCCGTTTTCTTTAATTCGGATTATAATTTGCTGACCCAACTGCTCGAGTTCAAGCGTGCCTGCCTTAATATTATCATTGAGTTGCTCTCGGATACGCTCCATCAGCTCCTTAACTTCCTCTTCCATTGCAGGTGCGGTTTTTGAGCTTTCTGCTGCTTTCTTATCCTCACTACTATCTGCTTGCTGACCGCCGCGCTCAGTTTGTTGACCGCCTGCAAAGTCAGACTCCCCCTCCTGAAACTCCAACATCTGCTGAGTCATCTCGACGGTCTGCTGCTGAATCGTTTCGATAGGCGTCGGTTCAGGTCGTCCGGGGCGGAATTCTTGCGCAATGACACTCGTGCCTTTGGGGATATCCTTCACCTCAATTTTATTTTGTACACCCAAGGCGTACTTCATTGAGCCTGCAATTTGCTTAAACTTCAGTACATCCATCTCGGAAAAGGCTAGTAGCAGCACGAAAAAACACATCAGTAGTGTCATCAAATCGGCAAAGGTTGCCATCCACATGGGAAGCCCAGGTGGTGGGCAACGGCATTCTTCTTGATCGTCTGCAGCAGCCATAAGCGCTATTCTTCCTCGCTACCGTCGGTAACACGTTTTGATTCGGCAAGATAATTACGCAGCAGCCCTTCAATGACTCGCGGGTTCTGACCATCCTGAATACCTAAAATGGCATCAAGAATTAATTGCCGATTGAGCTTTTCTTGTTCTGCACGAAGTACCAATTTATTAGCAATCGGAATGGCGATAACGTTTGCCAAGAAGGCACCATACAACGTCGTCAACAACGCCACAGACATCGCCGGTCCGATGGCTTTCGGATCATCCATATTCGCTAACATCGCCACCAAGCCAATCAAAGTACCGATCATACCCATGGCAGGCGCCACATCTGCCAGCACCTTGAAGAACCGAGCACCTTCCTCATGACGCGAGAAACTCATACCGATATCTTTACTGAGCGTTTGCTTAACGACTTCGGCGTCGTGCCCATCAACGAGCATATCGACCCCTTTTCGAAAAAACGGGTTGGGTATTTCGGCCTCTTCTAAAGCAAGAAACCCACCTTTCCGCGCCGAATCTGCCATCTCAACAGCGCTATCAATCAGCTCTTGTGGATGCTCGATTTTAAAGAAGAACGCTTTCACCACGACTTTGCCGGTGGCAAAGAATTGTTGCAGTGGAAAGTTGGCCATGACAATGAACAAGGAACCGCCCACAACAATCAATACTGACTGAGTGTCGATGAAAAGACCGGGGTCACCACCTAGTATCATTGCGGCAATGACAAAGCCTATGGCTCCAATGATCCCTACCAGCGTTGCTATATCCACTCAGCTTCCTCCACTTGACGCGGTAAATTTGGCTACTTGCTCAATTTTAAACATCCCACTCAACGTGGCAACCCATATTGTAAAATTAAGTAAACCACGCATTGATCATCGGCTGACATTCGAGTTTCTTTATATGATAATGAGCCTATGTTAAGACTAAAGGTGACGTACTATGACTAAAAAGGAAGAAAACCTCTCTTTCGAACAAGCACTGCAACAGCTTGAGCAGTTAGTTAACGAGCTTGAACAAGGCGACCTTCCCTTGGAAACGTCACTCGAAAAATTTGAGCAAGCGGTTAAGCTCTCGCGCTTGAGTCAGACGCAGTTGCAAAACGCCGAACAGAAAGTCGCCACATTGCTCGAAAAAAACGGCGAGCAAGTACTTACCGAACAGCAAGGTGAGGCGCGGGAGTGAATATTAAGCAGTTTACAGCCGATGTCCGCGAAAACGTTGACCAAAGACTCAACCAATTAATTGAGACCAGCCTAGGCTCAAGCGCATTAAAAGAAGCAATGGCGTACGGAGTATTATTGGGCGGGAAGCGCATTCGTCCCTATTTAACGATGACAGTAGCAGAACTCTGTGGCGCTAAAATCGATGATGCACTCGATGCAGCCTGCGCTGTTGAGCTTATCCACGCTTACTCGTTAATTCATGACGATTTACCTGCCATGGATGATGATGAGTTACGGAGAGGCCACCCCACCTGCCACGTTAAATTTGGCGAGGCGACCGCTATATTAGCGGGTGATGCGCTACAAACGCTGGCGTTCGAAGTATTGAGCTCGACACACAACACAACGTTACCTGCCGCTCGTCGCATCGCTATGATTCAACAACTGGCTCAAGCAAGCGGTGCTAACGGCATGTGTCTTGGGCAGGCGCTGGATCTGAATGCAACAGGACAGTCCATTGATGAACAGGCTCTAGAGACGATTCATCGACACAAGACCGGCGCGTTGATCCGCGCGTCTGCAGCATTAGGCGCACTGTCGGGCAGTGAAAGCAGTCAACAGTACCTATCTGATTTTTGTGACTTTGCCAGTTGGATAGGGCTCGCCTATCAAGTTTACGATGACATCCTCGACGTCATCGGTAACACAGAGATAATGGGTAAGCCGCAAGGTTCAGACGAGGCACACCACAAAGCAACTTATGTTGCGTTACTCGGGCTTGACGGAGCGAACGAAAAACTGCTGTCATTACACCAACAAGCACTACTGTCACTTAACAAGATCCCGTACAATACCCAAAAACTAGAAACATTTTCTGAGATCCTGCTGCAGCGGGATCATTAAGCAATACGAGACTTATGACCAAATTATTAGACGGTATTGAATACCCAACAGACTTGCGCAGATTACCTACGCACCAATTAAAATCGGTATGCGACGAGGTTCGCGCTTACTTATTAGACTCTGTCAGCCGCAGTAGCGGACACTTGGCATCGGGGCTGGGTACTGTTGAGCTTACTGTGGCTTTGCATTACGTCTACAACACACCGCAGGATAAGTTGGTTTGGGATGTGGGTCACCAAGCGTATCCGCATAAGATACTCACCGGTCGTAAGAAGCAATTACACACAATCCGTCAAAAGGATGGGTTGCACCCTTTTCCTTGGCGCGAGGAAAGCGAGTACGATGTGTTATCCGTAGGTCATTCCAGCACCTCCATTTCAGCTGCTCTTGGAATGGCGGTTGCAGCGCAGCGCTCTGGCTCTAATGAAAAGGTTGTATCCATTATTGGTGATGGCGCCATGACTGCCGGTATGGTGTTCGAAGCAATGAACCATGCGGGCGACATCAAACCCGATATGTTAGTCGTATTAAACGACAACGACATGTCTATCTCAGAAAATGTCGGTGCTCTTAATCAACACTTTGCGCGTCTGCTTTCGGGTCGCTTTTACACGAAAATTCGTGAACAAGGTAAAAAACTACTCAAACCGCTACCGCCTATACATCATTTGGCGAGCCGAGCCGAAGAACATATGAAAGGCATGATGGCTCCGGGTACTATTTTTGAAGAGTTGGGTTTCAACTATATTGGTCCGATTGACGGACACGATGTAGACACACTGGTCGAAACACTCAAGAATATGAAACACTTACGTGGTCCGCAACTGCTTCACGTGGTGACTCAAAAAGGCAAAGGCTACCGTCCCGCAGAGGCCGACCCAATTGGCTATCATGGCGTGCCCAAGTTTGATCCCGCACAGTCAACACTGCCGAGTAAAAAGCCGGGTATACCAAGCTACTCAGAAGTGTTTGGTGATTGGCTTTGCGACCACGCGCAAGAAGATGAAAAATTAATGGCGATTACACCGGCGATGCGCGAAGGCTCGGGTATGGTTAAGTTCTCTAAGCTCTATCCCGACCAGTACTTTGATGTGGCCATTGCTGAGCAACACAGTGTCACCTATGCCGCTGGACTTGCTATTGCTGGATTAAAACCCGTTGTTGCCATTTACTCGACTTTCTTACAGCGTGCTTATGATCAAGTGATTCATGATGTCGCACTTCAGAATTTAGATGTTTTATTTGCCATTGATCGGGCGGGTATTGTCGGAGCCGATGGACCTACACACCAGGGTGCTTTTGACCTAAGCTATCTGCGCTGTATCCCGAACATGATCGTGATGACTCCAAGCGACGAACAAGAGTGTCGCGATATGCTGTTCACAGGTTATCGCTATGAGGGACCTGCCGCAGTGCGTTATCCACGGGGTAGCGGCACGGGGGTTACCCTGAGAGAACACGATAACCTGCTCGAAGTGGGTAAAGCAAAGCCAGTGCGCGACGGTAAACAAGTCGCTATCCTTAACTTCGGCACGCTGTTGCCAGAGGCCATTGCGGCCGCTGAAGCAATTGATGCAACAGTTATCGATATGCGCTTTGTTAAGCCTATCGATAAACAGGCTATTGTCAAAGCAGCTAACGAACACCAGTTGTTGGTAACGCTTGAAGAAAATGCGACAGCAGGCGGCGCAGGCAGTGCTGTGAACGAATCACTCGCTGAGGCTGGCATAGCTGTTCAAACATTGAATATCGGCTTACCTGATGAATTTATCAAGCATGGCAGTCAGAATGAGGTTAAGGAAGAAATTGGGCTCACCCAAGAAGCTATTAAAGCCCGCATTCAGGCTCACCTAAAACAGTAATGGGTATTAAGCGGCTGCTAGCCAGTCGCTACCGATTTGAGTCGCGAGTATGATTTGCAAAACAATGTTACTCGCAACCCCCGCCAGTACATCATCTAACATGATGCCTGAACCGCCATGCAAACGCTTGTCGAGCCAGCTAATCGGCCAAGGCTTTAAGATATCGAAGATTCTAAACACCAAAAAGCCTAGCGCTAAGAGTCCAAAATTAGCGGGTAACGCCCACATAGTAAACATTAACCCGACAAACTCATCCCAAACAATCGCCGGATGGTCGTGCACGCCCATCTTGTCGGCTGCGCTACGACAGATGTAGATACCTAACACCGCGCAGACCGCTGTAATAATGCTGTAGCTCGTGACATCAAGCCACAACATCAGATAAACCAAAGGTACTGCTGCGAGCGTGCCGAACGTACCCGGTGCTTTGGGGGCTAAACCCGAACCAAACCCAAGCGCTAGTAAGTCAACGGGATTTGCGAGTGAAAGTCCTGGGAAACGGCGCATGCTATGGCGTTCCAAAATGATTATAGCCGAGTTTAATATCCGGGAGCTGCCAGTGCTCACCTTGATAAGTCATGGTGACTTGACGTTGCTCGTCTTTGACGATGCGTCCAATACAAACAGGCTTATCTTTTAAATGTGAAGTGATGGTCTCTAATCGACCTCTGTTTTGCTCTGGTACAGTGAATAAGAGCTCATAGTCATCGCCGGCGGTTAACGCTAATGAGAAGGCATCGTCTAAATCGAGGGTCTCGGTCAGCGCCAAAGAGAGTGGAAGTTTATCCAACTCAAGTTGAACGCCCATCTGGCCCTGCTTTGGTAACAAGTGAGAGAGATCCGCCAACAACCCATCAGAGACATCTATACAGCTATTAGCTACACCTCGGAGTAACTGCCCCAGCGCAACACGTGGCGTAGGATAGTGCAATCGATTCACGAGCGTCTGTAAGTGGCGATGCGTGGTCGAAAAGTCACCCTGCAACAGGCGTAATGCTAGCCCGGCATCGCCTAAAGAACCACTGACATAAAGCCAGTCTCCAGCTTTAGCTTGGTCGCGACGAATCGCTGTACCCTTGGGCAGCACGCCTTGCGCTGTATAGGTCAAGGTTAGTGGCCCTCGGGTTGTATCGCCACCCACGAGGTCACACTCGTAATAGTTTGAGATTTCCTTTAGCCCTTCGCTAAAGTCGTGTAGCCAATCTTCATCAATAGCGGGTAATGTAAGCGCTAAACTGCCCCAGCTTGGTGCTGCTCCCATCGCTGCTAAGTCGCTTAAGTTGACTGCCACAAGCTTATGACCGATGGCACGGGGAGGTGTGTTCTTGTCAAAATGCACACCCTCTACCATTGTATCGGTTACGGTGACCAATTGATGATCCTCGGGCACTTCGGTCACCGCACCATCATCGCCGACGCCAACAATAACGTCGCCGCGATAAGATTCAGCTTTAAAGTAATGCTCAATGAGGTTGAATTCGTCGAGTTTTGGAGTATTTGTCATAAGGAAAAAGAGCGGCGAGCCGCTCTTATATTATTGGCGAGCAGGTCTCAGTGCATCGACAGCCTTGTCGAGTACACCGTTAACAAAGCGATGACTATCGTCAGCACCAAAAGACTTCGCTAACTCGATGGCTTCATTGATCGCTACTTTGTACGGAACATCATAGCGTTCACGCAGTTCATAGGCGGCAATACGTAATACCGCTAACTCGACAGGATCGAGTTCACTAATAGGACGATCAAGGTAAGGTGCAATCGCCTCATCTAAGCTTTTGTAAAACGCGCCCACACCACGAAGCAACTCTAAAAAGTAATCGACATCGACTTTACTGGTGTCGTTGTCTGTCAGGAACTGTGCTTCGATCTCATTAAACGTGTTTTGCGATAACTGCCATGAATATACCGCTTGTACTGCAAGCTTTCTCGCTTTTCTGCGTGCTGCTGGTTTCATTCTTAATGCGTTCCTGTTAAATCTTATCCAAGACGTTAACCATCTCTAACGCACTTAGTGCTGCTTCAGAGCCTTTATTACCGGCTTTTGAACCGCTGCGCTCGATGGCTTGTTCCAGAGTATCTGTTGTGATGATGCCAAACGCCACTGGAAGACCAAACTCCATTGCAACACGGCCTAAACCGCTGTTGCTCTCGCCGGCGACAAAATCAAAGTGAGGAGTGCCACCTCGAATAACAGCGCCTACAGCAATAATCGCATCATATTTGCCAGATTCTGCTAAGCGCTTTGCTGTCACCGGAATTTCATATGCTCCAGGAACGCGCACAACAGTAATGTCATCGTCGGCTACCTGGCCATATTGCTTCAATGTCTGAACAGCGCCTTGTAAGAGGCTTTCGACAACAAAGTGATTAAAACGAGACACGATAATGGCAAATTTTTTGCCAGGTGCATTAATGCCACCCTCAATGATATGCATGCTTGGAATTCCTTGTAATCTCAATAATGCGCAAATAATATCACATTTTAACGTTATTTTCGGGCTAACGTGTAGGAATAAAATACTTCTCGAGTGTCCCGGTTCGTTGCTACTTTGCGCGCAGCACTATTTTCCAGGACTGCTAACGCCGACTGATTGGACTCTGCAACAGGAAACAACACTTGCGCCCAGGGCCAACTAGCCCTCAACCAATCGGTAGTCAGGACAAATAGATCATTATGCAAACTACGCGCAATTGCATCCTGCCCTAACCACCATGTCACTTCAGCATGAAAGCGGCTGGCATCCAGTGCAGCACCGTTAGCTCGCTCTGATGAGACCGGCGCAAAAAACAGCATACCAACAACCTGCTGCGTCTGCTTATCAGTGACAACGAAGCTAAACCCCGCCTTACGTTTCATCTGCTTCAGCATATGCTGAATCATCGATGTGTTTTGTTCTTCGGATGTTTTGCTACTCGGCCAACTCCAGCCTAACTGCTCATACAACCACGGCTGCGAGTCCATATAGGCTCGGTAAATAGCACCCGCATCAGCACTTTCTAACGCTTCAATTTCAAGTCGTGATGACTCGGTTCCTTGAGCCATCGACCAATCATCATGCCAAAAGTCGGCCGCTTGTGCGCCTACACTCAAGGCTAGAGAAAAAACAATAATAAGTACTGTTGCCGTACGCTGAATTAACATTGGGCGCGCTTGCCCCGTGCATGCGCAAAAAAGCCTTTCACACGCTCTAATTCACGCTCTATTTCACCATTGATCATCATCGCTGGACCAATATCGATCGCCTTACGAGCAAAGTCCATAGCCACAGGGACAACCGGGACATTCGCCTGTTTTGCAATATGCAAAAAACCCGACTTCCATTGCTTAACTTTTTTGCGAGTTCCCTCAGGTGTAATCACTAACACGAGTTCGTGTTTCATCTTAAATTCCTCAACCATCCTGCCAACAACGCCGTTGGCTGCCGAACGGTCTATGGGAATCCCTCCCAGTTTTAGCATTAACCCTTTAATCGGAAAGCGAAACAAACTGGCCTTACCCAAGTAATTCAATTTGAGACCTAGCGCGAGCATGACAAACACGCCCACCGGAAAATCCCAGTTTGATGTATGCGGTGCGATGGGAATGATCGCTTGCCGAGTATCCGGCATTGAGCCGTTAATTTTCCAACCGCCCATTAGCCGCATACCGACGCGGCCCACCCAACGCGAAAAGCGATTTCCTTGTGATGGGAAATCGCCCTCTAAATTACTTGGTATTACATCTTTATTTTCTGTCATTAATTCTCTCGGAACGCTGCTTTTACTTCTCTTAATTTAGCTTTGATTCGCTCAATATTCTTAGGACCCATGCGCAAAAGTTGCTTCTGAGCAGGAGGTAACGCCTCCAATGACGAATCATGGTAAGTATACATGACACTATCGTCATCTACTTGCACCAAGGATTCCGGCACAGGCGTCTCAAGCAACACATTGATAGCTTCGATAACCGCATTTTTAAACTCACTGTCTGGATAGCCGATTTCACCATAAGCCTCCTGGAACAACGGTTTAAATAGCTGGTAGTTATCCACTAAAGCTTCTGCATTGAGACTGGTAAACCAGTCGACAATCGGATCATAGCGCTGGTAGCTCTGCTCATCGATGTATAAATCACCTTCAACTTCGATGACGGAAAAACGACCATCTGGACGCTGCACTACCGTTCTATCGGTTACCAGCATACCATTTCTTAGGTTGTCGATAATGACCACTGCATCTTTAATCAGTTGCGAGCTTTTAAGTGGCTGTATCTCGACACCGCTATTATCTAGCTCCTGTAACACCGTCGGTGTACTTTCATTAAGTTCAGGTAGCGTGATAGCCGGCTCTGGCTCTTCAGGTTCTTCAACGTTTGACTCCGGTGTCGATACCGGCTCAGGTTCAGGTTCAGGCTCGGGCTCCGGCTTAGGCTCAGGCTCCTTCGGCTCGACCGCAGGCGCTTCTTCAGGCTGCTTCGGCAATTCCATGCTTTGAGTCTGTTTCGGCTCAGTATTATTCGAACCGCTTAACATCCACCAGCTAACGCCACCAATAATAATAGCGACAACAATAACTGCAACGATCCAGCGAGCGGTGTTGCTACTGCTTTCTTTATCAGGATAATTATCTTGTTCTGCCATGCCCTGCGGTCCTCATTGTTGCAATAGATTATGGTCGATCGCTTTCAGCGCGCTTGAATACAAGTTCTTTTCCACTAGACTCAGACTCTGAAAAACGGTAGCCCGCGTAGTTAAACGCTTTTAAATCAGACACACTTTCAGGCTTTTGGTTCACCATAAAGCGAGCCATCAGCCCACGTGCTTTCTTTGCATAAAAGCTGATCACCTTAAACTGGCCGTTTTTCTCGTCCTTGAATACCGGCGTAACCAGCTCGGCATTCAATGCTTTTTTGTTCACTGACGAAAAGTACTCGTTCGAAGCCAAGTTAACCAATACATCGCTGCCCGTTTGCTCTAAATCCGCATTGAGCATTTCAGTAATTTGGTCGCCCCAAAATTCATAGAGATTTTTACCACGCTGATTATCCAATTTAGTGCCCATCTCGAGACGATAGGGTTGCATCAAATCGAGCGGTCTCAATAAACCGTACAGTCCGGACAAAATTCTCAGTTGCTGTTGCGCTGAACGTACCTCTTCGTGAGTCATTGATTCAGCATCTAAGCCGGCATAAACATCGCCATTAAATGCGTAAATTGCGGGTCGTGCATTATTTTCATTAAATGGACGGGTCCACTCAGTAAACCGAGCCGCATTTAACCCCGCCAATTTGTCACTGATTTTCATCAGCGATCCAAGCTGCTGTGGAGTCAGCTCGCGGCAACGTTGAACCAGCGTTTCGGCCTCATCAAGCAACCGAGGTTGCGTTGCCTCAACCGCAAGATGTTCGGATTCATAATCTAAATTCTTGGCCGGTGAAAGTACCGCGAGCATATTATTCTCCTATCGACTATTGCAGCGGATCTTGATCCGCACCTTCTTTTTCAACTTCAGTTGGCATGAGGTCATCACGACTGACACCCAGCGTAAGTGCCACGCTACTTGCCACAAAGATCGATGAGTAAGTACCCACAATCACACCAAATAATAACGCAGTGGCGAAGCCATGGATCAATTGTCCACCTACAAAGAACAACGCCAACAATACTAAAATAGTGGTTAATGAAGTAATTAAGGTTCGACTCATAGTATCCGTTAACGCTCGGTTAATAACCTGCGCTGGTGTCAACTTAGCATACTTCCGGAACGTCTCACGCACACGGTCCGATACCACCACGGTATCGTTTATCGAGTAACCAATCACTGCAAGTAACGCAGCGAGCACGGTCAAATCGAACTCAAGCCCTAATACTGAGAATAACCCCAAGGTCAAAATGACGTCGTGCGCTAGAGCGGATACGGCACCTACTGCCAACCGCCATTCGAATCGCATCGCGATGTAAATCAAGATACAAATCAATGCAGTCAGCATGGCTAGACCACCTTGCTCGACGAACTCGTCACCTACGTTGGGTCCAACGAACTCGATGCGGCGCATCTCAATCGACTTATCAATGTTATCGCGCAAAGTAGTCAGGATCTGCGTGCCGAGCTCCTCCGCTTTAACACCCTCTCTGGGCTCTAGACGAATCAACAGATCCTGCTGAGTACCGTAGTTCTGCACCACGGCATCATCAAAGCCACCCGACTCAAGAGTACTACGCACCTGATCGAGGTCTGCCGCTTGTGGGAAGCCAACCTCAATCAAGGTACCGCCAGTAAAGTCCAAACCAAAGTTAAGTTTGTTTACCGATAGCGAAACAATTGACGCGATAAGGAGCAAGCCACTGATGAGTGCAAATACTCCACGAAAGCGCATGAATCCTATGCGTTCTTTTGTATTAATAAACTGTCTCATCATTCACCCTAAATTGATAACTTGCTAAGGCGCTTGCCACCCCAAATGGAGTTAACAATCGCTCGCGTGCCGACAATGGCGGTAAACATCGAGGTGATAATACCGATTGCCAATGTGATGGCGAACCCTTTGACCGGACCATTGCCCACGGCAAAAAGAATGATCGCAGCGATCAACGTAGTGATGTTCGCATCAGCGATGGTCGACAAGGCACTATCATAACCATGATGAATTGCCTGCTGAGGACTGCGTTTAGCACGGATTTCTTCTCTAATCCGCTCAAATATCAGCACGTTAGCATCGACCGCCATACCGACCGTCAAAACGATACCCGCCATACCCGGTAGGGTTAGTGTTGCGCCCGGAATCATCGACATCACACCAATAATCAAAATGATGTTTGTTGCCAAGGCGACATCCGCAACGATGCCAAATTTACGGTAGTACAGCACCATAAACAGCAGTACTAGCACCAGACCCCAAATAATCGCCTGTGTGCCCGCATCGATGTTTTGTTGGCCTAAGCTCGGACCCACTGTCCGTTCTTCAACAATTTGAATCGGCGCAATCAACGCGCCCGCACGGAGCAAGAGCGAAAGATTTTGCGCTTCTTGCGGACCTACACCGGTGATACGGAAGCTGCTACCTAAACGAGATTGAATTGTTGCCACACTGACAACTTCTGCTTTTTTATTAAATTGCAGGTTACCCTCAGCATCGCGTTCGCCGGTTGATTCATATTCCATGAAAACGGTCGCCATAGGCTGACCGACATTATCTTTGGTCGCCAATGACATCTTGTCACCGCCCACGCCGTCTAGCTCAATATTGACCTGAGGACGGTTGTATTCGTCGTAACCAACGCCCGCATTAACAATGTGGTCACCTGTTAGAATCACATCTTCTTTTAACAGCTGTGGGCCGCCGTTACGCGAAGGGAGTAACTCACTACCAAAAGGTACGCGACCATTCACTGCGTCACGGACATCGTTTTCGGTATCAACGAGGCGGAATTCAAGTGTCGCGGTCGCACCTAAGATTTCCTTTGCCCGAGCCGTATCTTGTACGCCTGGTAATTCAACAACAATACGATTAGCGCCTTGACGTTGAATAACAGGCTCAGCCACCCCGAGTTCGTTAACCCGGTTGCGCATAATGGTAATGTTTTGGGATACCGCATAGTCGCGGGTTTCAGCAAGCTTTTGCTCGGTCATTTGCATGCGAATCGTATTGGTCTCCGCATCCGCCAGCATCTGGTAACCTTGGTAACGTCCATCAAGATACGCCTCGGCTTGCTGAAAATCTTCATCTGAACGGAGCTCAACGTTAATCGCATTATCTTCAACGCTTACATTGGTGTAACGAATACGCTCCTCGCGCAAAGAGCTTCGAATAGTATCCTTCATACCATCAAGAATTTTGCGCATGGCTTCGTTCATATCGATTTCCATCAAGAAATGAACGCCACCACGTAAATCTAGGCCCAACTTCATGGGTTCTGCGCCAATGGTTTTCAGCCACCCTGGCGTCGCTGGCGCTAAGTTAAGTGCAACAATATAGTGCTCACCTAAGCGCTTATTGAGTGCTTCACGCGCTTGTAATTGCTCTTTATCGGAGCTCAGTCGTACGAGTACTTGTTCTTCCTCAAGCGCAACAGATTTGGGTGAGATGTCTTCTGACTTCAGCGTTTCACGTACTAAATCAAGCGTTGAGGCATCTACTGTTGCTTGACGATCTGCGGAAATTTGAACTGCGGGATCTTCGCCGTAAATGTTAGGCAGCGCATACAGCGCTGCCAACAAAATAACGAAAATTACGAGCAGGTTTTTCCACAACGGGTATTTATTTAACACGTCGTGCCTACCTTACATTTTCAATTAGAGAGACTTCATTGTACCTTTTGGAAGAACTGAGGTAACTGCTGCTTTCTGAACAGTCACTTCCATTTCTTCACTCAGTGCGATGACGATAAAATCTTTGTCGTCACTTACTTTAGTAATTTTGCCAACCATGCCGCCTTGAGTGAGTACTTCATCACCTTTGCTAAGCGAACTAATGAGCTCTTTATGTTGCTTCATGCGTTTGGCTTGTGGGCGGTAAATCAAGAAATAAAATACCAAACCGAATAATAGCAGCATGATGATCAGTTCCATGCCGCCGCCTTGAGCAGCTGCACCATCTTGCGCGTATGCAGGGCTAATAAAAAAACTCATAATGTTTCCTCGATTGATGTTACTTTATAATAATTGAGCGCCACTCATTTCAGATGAGGGCTGATTTCTTAATTGCAAGTGCTAGCGCAACAGTTTATCGGATTTTTACCGCGTTTTATATGCCTAGCACTCAACCTAAATCTCAAGTCCCATCGCTTTTAATCGACGACGTAAACCGACTTGCGAAACTTTCAACGCCCACATCATTTTCTCCGTGTCACCGCTATAACGTTCATAGTGCTCGCGGATGGTCGCTTCGCCTAAGTCTTGGGCTGTGTGAATACCATCAAAGCGTTGAATCAACTGATAAACCGAGGCACGAGAAATATTGAGCTCGCGTGCTGTAGCTTGTAGTTCAAAACGGTTGTTTTGTAACGATTCAATGAGCTCATCTTTACTTACGCTATTAGGTTTGCGCGATTTAGTCACTTTCTTGCTGCTGCTTGGGTTAGGCGACTCTTGTTTAGAAGCAAGAATGCTGAGCAACTGCGGGTCTAAATATAAGCGCTCCTTGTCGCGACTATCAATCACAATTTGTCGAGCAACATTACGTAATTGTCTTACGTTACCCGGCCAGTTAAACATCAGCAGTTGCACCATGAGCTCGGTCGGCACTTCCGCATCAAAACTTTTCTTCACGTGAACGCGTGCCCACTGTTCACTGACAAAGTGAATAAATAGCAAACCGATATCTTCGCGCCGCTCGACCAAACTAGGTACAAACAGTTGATACGCCGATAACAGATTGTTTAATCGCCAAAGCAGCGAACTTTTATTCTCAGGACAGTTGTCATAAGTGCTTGTCAGCATAAAGCGACATTTTAATGCCACTGGGTTTGAGTCATTCATTGCGAGCACTTTCTGTGCTTTAAACGCTTTGAATACTAACTCATGGACTTTCTCCGAAGCATCCTCAAGATCTTCTAATAAGATAGTGCCGTGCCCCGCTTGCTCGAGCCATCCTTTTCGTCGCTGTCCATTTCGCACAACGCCAAACAACTCTTCTTCCGCTACAGCGTCATGAATGGCCGCAACGTTAACGGAAATAAAAGGCTCGTCGGCTTGGTCACTGTAATCATGAATACTGCGTGCAATATGCTCTTTACCAACACCCGCTGCACCGCGGATCATGACAGGCAAATTAAGGCGAGCGATATTCTTAGCCTTCTCTCTAACGGCGGCGATATCTGGACTAATACCTAAAATGAGGTTGTCATCGGGAACCAGCATGTGTTGCAGAGGTAAAAATTTAAGCAGCAGAACGACCTTTTGACTCAACGTAAGAATGACACCCTCGTGCATATCGTCAGACGTTAGCAAATACTCTTGCTGCAACGAGCGACCCGGAATCGTTACCTCGGTGCTAGTGCTATGGGCACGAACCCGGTAAAGATCGTCTGAGTCCTTTTGAATAATCAATGGCGAGCGACTAATGTGCGGATCAGCCAATGGCTTTCCAGCATAACCATTTTTAGAAAACTCGGGCCGATTGCGACTCACATAGCCTCGACCGTCTCGGTCCAAGTCTAACAGAGGCGCCACCTCACCAACACGATTTGCGTTAGGATGGAGCGCAATCACTAACATTGGCACAACAGATTGCTGCTTGTCCAAAGAGTCATGCGCATGCTGTGTTTTAATATCGGCTATATCCATAATTTGCTAGTCCTTAAGCATTATCGTCGTCTCTTGCAGCATAATACTGTGCTGCCTTAAAAACTGCTACATTTCTAATCAAATCTATGGCACTGTTGGATTTATTTTGTGTCCGAAAGCGCCTCGATCAAAATGTCCTCAATTGACTTACTATTTTACCTAACTGACTTAGCTGGTGTCGCTGTATTTGCGGTAGCAGGTACATTACTTGCGTTCCGTAAAAAAATGGACGGATTTGGTGTCATTATTCTCGCTTCTGCAACAGCCATCGGTGGTGGTACGACGCGCGACCTGATCTTAGGCTTACCAGTATTCTGGACGCACGATCCGACTTATATTTATGTCATCGTTGCCGTTGCGTTGCTAACTATCGTGTGGTTGAGGTTCAAATCTTACATCCCTATCAACACCCTGTTAGTCGCTGACGCCTTTGGCCTCGCTTTTTTCGCCACCATGGGTGCTCAAAAAACCTTGGCAGCGGGCTTTACGCCCTTCATCGCGGTGATCATGGGAACAGTATCAGCATGCTTTGGCGGTATGTTGCGTGACGTATTAGCGCGCGATGTTCCGATGGTTTTGAAAAGTGAGCTCTATGCAACGACTTGTATCATCGGCGCAACGATTTATACAGTTTTAGTGCCTTACTTTCCCGTTACGGCATTGGCCGCAAGCATGTTAGCCACGCTCGTTGTAAGACTCGGGGCTATCCGATACCAATGGTCATTACCTGTATTTAAAGAACACGAGCATCATTAGTCATGCTATCTATCGGCTGGATTATCGCGATTGCAGTCGCTTATCTTTGTCTGCTGTTTTTCATCGCCTACCGAGGCGATAACCTAAGTCGTAAACGAGTTAAACCCTATCGATATGCGTTGGCTCAAGGTGTCCATTGTACCTCATGGGCGTTTTTTGGCACGGTCACCCAGTCGGCAATTTATGGTTGGTCTTTTGCCCCCACCTATGTTGGCGCTATTCTGGTGTTCCTCGTTTTTCACCGTGTTCAACTCCGCTTGCTAAGCTATTGCAAGCAGCAAAACATCACGTCAATTGCCGACTTAGTAGGTAGTCACTTTGGTCGCTCGTCAATGTTATCAGGCTTCATTGCCATCACCGCATTGGTTGCCGTTGTTCCGTATATTTCACTCCAACTTCGTGCCGTCACTGCGAGCGTGACCACCTTAACGGGCGTAGCAACAGGCTCTAATACATTCTTTGATTTAGCACTACTTGTCACACTCGCGATGGTTAGTTTTGCGTTTTTGTTCGGTACTCGTCGCTTGTCTTTAGCGGAGCAGCATAACGGGTTGATGGACGTAGTGGCGTTTGAATCTATCGTTAAGTTGGTTGCTTTTATGATAGTGGGCGCATTTGTCTGCTGGTCGCTATTCGATGGCATGGTGGATTTGATCGAACAAAGTATAGCCATGCCTTCAGTCAAAACCATTCTTGAAGGCCGTCCCGATGGGATCTATATTTTTATTGTGCATGCCTGTCTTGGCGCGTTATCGATGTTCTGTCTTCCCCGTCAATTTCACGTTAGTTATATCGAGTGTAATCACCCTGACGAACTCAAAGTCGCACGCTGGGCGTTTCCACTTTATCTATTTGCTATCAACTTTTTTATTCTACCCATTGCGCTAGCTGGGCTAGTGCTAGCACCAGAATATGCTCACACCGACATGTTTATGTTGGCTTTGCCGATCATTACAGAGCGACCCGATATTAGTATTGTCGCTTTTATTGGAGGTCTTTCTGCTTCAACAAGTATGGTGCTCATAGCCTTATTAGCCCTTAGTATCATGATGTCTAACGATGTGGTCATTCCAAGCTGGCTGCATCTATTCAAACACCCGAGTCGAAGACTATCTCCTCGTCTAGTCCTGAACATTCGCCGTGCCACTATCATCGTAGTCATGTTGTTGGCTTATGGTTATTATCAGCTCACCTTAGAATCGCTGCCGCTCGTCAACTCCGGGCTTATTGCATTGGCTTTGCTTGCTCAGCTGGCACCCGGTATTCTAGCCACCGTGCTATGGTCCCGCGCCAGCGGTTTGGGTGTGAGTGCCGGCATTCTTGTCGGTTGGCTCGTCTGGGCTTGGCAACTACTGATGCCCGCCCTAAACACCCAGCAGCCGATGCTGGATACCGAACTTGCAGACGGTGTGGTATTGAGCTTAACACTGAACTTTTCAGTGTTTTGGTTCTTTTCCATGCTACGACCACAAATCCCAAACATCACAGCCCCAACCGTAAAAGATAGCATTGAGTCGAGTAGCCTAACCTGGGCGCGGCTCTATACGGTTTTATCAACGTTCTACACTGACGCTCAATTACGTATCATTCAGCGTCGCCTGGATATCGACTTATTCTCACAAGATAACCACGCCATCGTACCCACGGATGTCATGGTGCGTGTCGAACGAGAACTGTCTGCGGTGATAGGCACATCGGCTAGCCGGCTATTATTAGAGTCGGTATCTGAACAACACGCCCTTTCAGTAGATCGTATGGTGGACTGGGCCGCCGAAGCCTCAAAACTCTATCGGTTTAACCGCGAGCTGTTGCAAGCTTCGGTGGAGAATATTCCTCAAGGTATTAGTGTAATCGACCAAAAGCTTCGCTTGGTCGCGTGGAACCAACGCTATGCTGATATATTTGATTACCCGACCGGGATGCTAGAAACCGGTATCCCTGTCGAAAAGTTGCTTCGCTTTAATGCCCAACGCGGTATGTTGAGTTCGCAGGAAACAGACATCGAAAAGGAAATTCAAAAACGTTTAGACTACCTCAGATCAGGCAGCGCTTATTCCTACCAACGTCAGCAGGGTGACAGAATTATTGAATTACATGGCAACCCAATGCCTGGCGGTGGTTTTGTTACCACTTACAGCGATATTACAGAAAAAGTGGCGGCGCAAAACCAATTGCGTCAAATCAACGAAGAGCTTGAGCAACGCGTAGCAGACCGCACAGAGCAATTATTAATCGCCAAACAAGCAGAAGAGCATGCACACCGCAGTAAATCACGTTTTTTTGCTGCGGTCAGTCACGACTTAATGCAACCGTTTAACGCAGCCAGCCTTTTCACCGATATGTTGGTTGCCAAATCATCAGCCAGCCAGCGTCCTATTGCCGATCACTTAAAGCAGTCCTTGGAACAAGCCGAAGAACTACTCACCATGCTGTTGGATATGACAAAGCTGGATAGCGGTCACCTCAAGCCAGAGTACCAAACCTTTGAGCTCAGCTCGGTACTCAATCCTTTAGTCGAGCGCTACCGTTTTATGGCACAAGACAAACAGCTAGCGTTTCACTTCATTACGAGCCGCATTCGCGTGCGTAGCGATCGCCGACTGTTAACTCGTGTCTTCCAAAACCTGTTATCAAACGCGTTGCGCTACACTCAAACAGGACGTATCACAGTGGGTTGCAAACGCGCAGGTAGCCAAGTCACAGTATGGATTATCGACACCGGCCCCGGTATTCCCGAGCACAAGCAAAGAGAGATTTTCCAGGAATTTCATCAGTTGCATAGTGAGAGTGATAATCCAGGTTTGGGTCTGGGATTATCCATTGTTGAACGTATTTGCCGCTTGATGAACCTGCCGCTAACGCTGCGTTCGGGAGTTGGCAAAGGCACCGCTTTTGGGGTTACTTTCAATGCGCTTGCGGCGCTGCCTCCGCAATCTAATCCAGATATCGGCGAAGAGACCGATAACGTCGAACCATTACTCAGTGGTTTTCATGTTTTAGTGGTCGACAACGATCCTCAGGTGCTGTTTGCCACCAGTGAATTACTAAAAGGTTGGGGAGCCGAAGTCACCACGGCTGAAGGCATGAGGGACCTGACGTCGTTAGCAGAATGCGACTTAATTTTTGCTGACTATCACTTAAACCACGGGCAGACGGGGGTTGAAGTCATCGAAATGCTTCGAACACAGTGGAACAATGATACTCCAGCCATTATTAATTCCGCTGATCCCACAGAGTCAGTGCGTCAAGCAGCGATGTCCGTTGAAGCCTACTTTATCCCGAAACCGCTCAAAGTAGGTGCGTTAAAACGCTTACTCAAGCGAATCCGAGGCGGATAGCATCTGCCTGAATAGAATTCCAGCTTGGGTTCGGTTGACACAATGGAGTTTCCTTAAAATCGCAGAGACATGCTGCTTGATGGTGGTTTCTTGCACCCCAAGATCAAATGCGATTTGTTTATTCAGGCGCCCATCAGCAATCGCTTTTAAAACTTTCAGTTGTTGTGGAGTTAAGCTTTCTAAGCTACGAGCAAAATTCACCACGTCTTGATCGGTCTCGGTCAAGTCTACCAGTCCTTCGGGTAGCCAATTGTCACCCGCTAGCACAGTTTCCACTGCCGCGGCCCACTCTGGTAGTGGCACCGATTTAGGTATATAAGCACTGGCTCCTAGAGCCATCGCCTGACGAATAATATTGGCATTTTCATTGGCGGATACAATAACCACAAGCACATCAGGAAACTGACTTCGCAATAACGTTAAGCTCGTGAGCCCTTCGTTACCCGGCATCGATAGATCAAGAAAAACCAGTTCAAGTTGTGGGTTTTGCTTTAACTGCGACTCAAGCTGAGTAAAAGTTGACGCCTCTAACACGTCAGATTCAAGTGTTTCACCCAATGCCTGTTTAATCGCCGCGCGAAAGATGGGATGGTCGTCTGCGATGATGGCGCGTGCCATGGAGCTAAATACCGTATTAAGCATTTGTTGATGCCACCATGCTAACCAGTTTTAAGGGAATATACCAGTGCGAGCATAACTCGCACTGGTCACTGTGGGTCCATAAATAATTAAAAACGATAGCCTACTGTCAGTGATACTGTGCGAGGATCACCGTAATACCCAGTGACGATGTTTTCACCGAAGGTAGAGCCAAAGTTATAGCCCGCTAGACGATATTCTTCGTCGAAGACATTTTTGGCATGTAAGCCAACATTCCACTGACCACTGGTTGAGTACCAAACCAAGCTGGTATTAACCAAGCTATAGGCTTCTTCATCCAATGGTGAAGGGACCTCAAAAATCTGTGTATCATCTCGATACGAGACCGAGGTCGACCACACCAATGAGCCGCTATCGAGGATAAATTCTTTATTGAAACCCAAGTTCGCAGTCAGTTTAGGCGTATTGGCGAATGACCAAGTGTCCGACACATCTTCAACTTGCCCCGTTTGCGGATTGAAGAAAGCAACCTCATCAAACTCGGCATCGATATAGCCCAACGAGCCAGTAAAGTTTAGCGTTTCCGTAGCGGCCAAAGTTGCTTCCAGTTCAAAGCCCTGTACTGTCGAGTCTGCAGCATTGAGCACTTGTGATGCCACGCCGCCGGTCTCCACGGCACGCTGAACGGTCACCTGCATATCTTGGTAATCGGAATAGAATACTGCGCCGTTCAAGCGTAAACGACTGTCGAACCACTCGCTCTTAACACCGAATTCATAGGTGTCTACGATTTCAGGGTCATACGGATTGGCAGCATCAGGGTTAAGACTCACGTCTGCCCGCATATCAACACCACCGGATTTAAAGCCATTACTATAACTGGCATACCACATCATCTCGGGGGTCATTTGATAGCTAACACTCGCGTGTGGTGAGAACTTACTCCAATCCTCTTTGGTGTTAAAGTCCGAGTTAATCACAATAGGGTCCGCTGAATAATCGCCCCTATCGAGGAACTTAACCCCAGCATACGTATAGCGGTATACGTCCGCATCTTTCTCGTCACGCGTGTAGCGCCCACCGACTGTTACCGACCATTGGTCATCTAATTTGTAGCTTGCTTGGCCAAAAATCGCCTCGCTCGTCGTATCGACACAGCCACCATTATCAATCGTCAAGTTCAATAAGCCTAACACCGTGCCAAAAACGCCACAGGCTGTGCCATCATAAAAATATAAACCACCGATAAAGTTTAAGCGGTCATCCGAATAGGTTAGCTGAAACTCTTGTGTCGTTTGGTCATCATCATAGTAAGCAGGTACTAACAGTACAGGGTTAACCGTTGAGTCAAAATCGATGTTGGTATCGGTACTACCTTCACGATAAGCGGTGATCGACTTGAAGCCCCACTGCGCGTTGACATCCCAATCAACAGTCAACGAGTAGCCTTCGGTTTCAACCGAGTTATCGGTAGGCATCGCTGTATAGGAGTCGAATACGTCGTCGAGATAGGGTTCATCACTTAATAGTGATGGTAATAGTCGGTGTCCTCCACGTGCATTAGAATCGTCTTGAGTCCAATCCGCGGCAAATTTAACATCAACATCTTTGCTCGCCAGCCAGCGTGCATTGAACCGTCCTGTCATCAACTCTTTATTATAGTTATCCGCCCCCGTGTTAACGAACTCACCGTAACCATCGCGATTCAATGTTGCGAATGCACCACCAATATAGAAGTTGTTACTGAGTGCCGTTTGGCCTGCTACTTTTAAGTCGGTTTGGTTGTAAGTGCCGATGGTGCCCTTAACTTCAAACTCGTTATAGCCCGTTAAGTCGCGAGTGACATACTTCATCGCACCACCAATGGTGTTCTTACCGTACAGCGTGCCTTGTGGTCCTCTTAACACCTCAACACGTTGTACATCAAGCACTTCAAGTACAGCCCCCTGTGGACGCGCTACATAGACGTCATCAATGTAGATACCGACGCCGGGTTCAAAGCCCCACAATGGATCTTGTTGTCCAATACCGCGGATATAAGCTGTCAGCGTTGAGTTGGTTCCGCGACTGACCTGAAAGGTCGTATTGGGCATTTTGTACTGTAACTCAGTGATATCTTCGATGCCGTCTCGCTCGAGTTCTTGCTCACCAAAGGCACTGACTGCTACCGGCACTTCTTGCAAACTTTCGTTAGTCCGACGAGCAGTAACTTCAATACGTTCAAGTTTATCGGATGCCTGTTGTTCGTCTTGTTCGGCGTTGTCCTGCGCCCACACCGATGCGCTGCTCAGCGCACCTGTCATCGCTAGCGTTAACAGCGAAAGTTTAAATCCTTTGTTGTTCATGGTGTTTCCCCTGACATTTATTGTCATTGTTATTGCAATTATTGGCTGTGCATCACGCACCAGAATCATGGCTGTTAAATAACCTAGCGCAAAATGTTAAAAAAGTGATCTGTACCATAGTACTATGGGTTAACTCCACGCGTTCACGCACAATAGAGCCATGCAACGACCAGAACATGGCCCGTTATTAACTCGTTGCGAGGTATTTCATGTTAAGTATGATTGGATTAGTGGGCGGTTTACTGCTGCTCATTGTACTCACGTTAAGAGGAATGAACCTCTTTATCAGTGCACCGCTGTGTGCGGTTGTCGTCGCTTTGTGTAGCGGTATCCCGTTATTCACTGGCGATGTCAACTTTGTCGCCGCCTATATGGATGGATTTGCCGGCTTTGTCGCAGCTTGGTTCTTTATGTTCCTACTCGGCTCCATGTTCGGTAAATTCATGGAAGATACCGGCGCAGCAGACAGCGTGGCTAAATGGATTATCGACCGACTGGGTAAAAAACAAGCCGTATTAGCCGTCGTATTAGCGTGCGCTATTTTGACTTACGGTGGTGTGAGCGTGTTTGTGGTCGCTTTTTCAGTCTACCCTATGGCTCTCAGTCTATTTAAAGACGCTAATTTGCCACGTCGCTTTATTCCTGCCGCACTGTCGTTTGGTTCAGTTACCTTTACCATGACCTCGGCGGGTTCACCCGAAATTCAAAACTGGATCCCGATTAAATATTTAGGCACCTCACCCTATGCGGCTTGGGAAGTCAGTTTAGTCGTCGCTGTTTTTATGGCGGTATTCGGCTATTGGTGGCTAACCAAGATTATCAATCGCGCCGTCGCGCGTGGCGAACAGTTTGAAGCACAAGAACACGATCCGATATTGCTTGAGCGCGACTTACCCAATCCTTTGGCAAGTTTAGTACCGCTTCTGGTCGTACTGGGACTCTCGTTTTCATTTCACGAGCAACTCGCTCAAAATGCGCTAATTGTCGCGCTACTCGGTGGCGTAATTGCTATTGCGATTATCAACTATAATTACTTCCACAAGCCTCAGCTGGCGATTTCAGACGCGACAACCGGGGCGCTTGTCGCTATTGGCAATACGGCAGCCGTGGTTGGATTTGGTAGTATCGCTAAAATAACGCCCGCATTTGATACCGCCGTTAATGCCATGACCAGTCTTCCCGGCAACGAGCTGGTCGGTGCTGCCGTTGCTGTCAGTGTGATAGCGGGTCTGACCGGATCAGCTTCTGGAGGACAAGCGATTGCGTTACCAGAGGTAGGCCCGCATTACATGGATGCAGGCGTTAATCCAGAACAACTTCACCGGATTGTATCCATTTCGTCAGGTGCACTCGATTCGTTGCCCCACAATGGTTATGTGGTCACAACTATTCGTGCCATCTGTAAACAAAGTCATAAAGATGCATACCCGGCAGTGGCTGCTGTCACCGTCGCCGTACCGCTGATCGGACTCAGCTTAGCTATCGCACTCTTCATGTTGTTCTAATTGAGAGGCTAAAACGATGTTAACTACAGTACTTCCTGGCAATATGATGCAGCGACCGTTACAAATTATTGATATCTTGCGCTACGCAGCAACCCGTTACCCACATCAAGAAATCGTCACACGTCGTCTCGAAGGCGATCGGCATCGCTATGATTATCAAGCGTGTTATCAACGCACTTGCCAATTAGCACATGGACTCAACCAATTAGGTATTCAGCCAGGGGAACGCGTCGCTAGCCTCGCATGGAATACCTATCGTCATATGGAGTTATACTACGCGGTCAGTGGTATTGGCGCGGTGATGCACACGGTCAACCCGCGCTTATTTGAGGAACAAATCGCTTGGATCTTAAACCATGCCGAGAGCACCTGGGTCTTTGTTGATATATCCTTCTTAGCGATACTTGAGCAAATAGCGCCTGAACTCAAGCATGTAAAAGGGTTTATTGTGATGGTCGATGAAGACCAAATGCCCGACCCTAAGCTCGATAACCTTTATAATTATGAAACGTTGATTGCCTCTAATGCGCCAGCGTATGATTGGCCAGATATAGATGAGCAGAGTGCAGCTCTGTTGTGTTATACATCAGGTACCACGGGGCATCCGAAAGGCGTACTCGCTTCCCATCGCGCTATGGTGCTACATGCACAAGCAACAATGGGGAAGGATATGCTTGCACTTGATGAAGACACTGTCTTAATGCCGATGGTGACCATGTATCACGTCGCTGCATGGGGTGCGCCTTACGCGGCCCCCCTTGCGGGAAGTAAATTAGTGTTCAGTGGCGACGGCACATCAGGCGAAGTGATGAGCGAGCTTATAAGGCAAGAACAAGTCAGCGTCGGCTTGGGTGTGCCGACTATTTGGCTCACTCTGCACAATCATTTATCAGAATCAAAGCAGTCGATATCCACCTTAAAACGTGTTTGTGTCGGTGGCGCGGCCTCTCCGCTAGGGCTCGTTAAAACCTACGATCAAGTTTATAACGTTTACTGGCAGCCGATTTGGGGCATGACAGAAACAGGACCATTGGTGTACTCAGCCCCGCCAACTCGCGACATATTGACGCGTAGCAAGGAAGAACAATATCGGATTCAGACCACTGCGGGTCGTCCGGTATTTGGTTCTGAAGCGCGTATCGTCGATTTAGATAACAACCCTCTCCCCCATGATGGTGAAACACGCGGCGAGTTGCAGGTACGAGGCCATTGGATTGCCAGCCAGTACTTTCGCAACGACGATCTGACAAGCTTCCCCGACGGTTGGTTAGCGACTGGCGATATTGCCGTAATTGATCCAGAGGGCTTTATGAAAGTCGTTGACCGCAAGAAGGATGTCATTAAAAGCGGCGGTGAATGGATAAGCTCGCTTGATATCGAAAATATTGCCAGCCAACACCCCGCAGTGAATGAAGCCTGTGTTATTGGTGTTAAACACCCTAAGTGGGATGAACGCCCATTGCTACTTATCGTGCCTAATGCGGGTAAAACAATTGATGAAACAGAAATCAAAGACTTCTTAACCGGGAGAATCGCACGTTGGTGGATGCCTGACGCTATTCTGTTCGTCGAACAGTTACCGCACACCGGCACGGGTAAACTCCTCAAAACTGACCTTAGAACACAGTATCAAAATTTCTTACTGGAGAACGCATCATGAGTACACTAAAAACTACCAAGCTGAGCCTCGTTGCGCTCTTTGGTTTGTTTATTTCAATCACGCAGGCGCAAGAACCGCTGCTCGTAGAGAAACAAAGCTTTCAAATGGACAACTACACCACGGTGGGAGGAGAAACCATCAAGGATGTCACTGTCGGGTGGGAGGCTTACGGTGAGCTTAATGAAGCCAAAGATAACGTAATTCTTATTACTCACTTCTTTTCTGGCAACAGCCATGCGGCGGGAAAATATACGCCCAATGACCCACAAGCGGGCTACTGGGATGCCATTATTGGCCCAGGCAAAGCAATCGATACCAATAAGTTTTATGTCGTGAGTGTCGACTCCTTAGTTAACGCTTATCCAAATCTACCGAGTGTCATCACCACTGGGCCGGCAAGTATCAACCCGGATACAGGGAAGCCCTACGGTCTTGATTTTCCTGTGGTCACTATTCGCGACTTCGTCAACGTGCAAAAAGCATTGCTTGAGTCAAAGGGAATTAACAAACTCCACGCTGTGGTAGGTGCATCCATGGGCTCACTGCAAGCTATCGAATGGGCATCCGCCTATCCAAACTGGGTCGATCGAATGGTTTCGGTCATCGGCACCGCAAAAATGGATGCGTGGACCATCGCCGGTCTCGAAATGTGGTCACAAGCTATAAAGCTAGACCCGAACTGGCGTGGCGGTGATTATTACGACCATGACGCTCCACTTGATGGCGTCACTATGGCGCAGGCGATGATTACCCATGGCGCTATGCACCCCGAAATCTTCAATCAAAGTGCACCTCAGCAACCGACGTTGCCAACGGATGGACTTAAAACGGTAAACAATCAACTACCAGCGGCAAAGTGGTTATTCGACAGCAGCCGGGCGCGCGCACCACTGGCTGATGCCAACCATATTCTTTATTTAGTAAGGGCTAATCAGCTCTTTATCGCAGGCCACAAAGACACCTTAGAACAGGGGTTAGCTAATGTAACAGCGAAGTCGCTATTCTTGCCATCGAGTAATGACTTATTGCTCATGCCGTACATGGCTGAGCATGCCAATGCGATATTAAACGAGCTGGGTAAAGAATCCGAGTTAGAGTACATCGAGGGGCCGTGGGGCCACCTCAATGGGCTTTTCTCGATTCAATCAAAAGCCGCTAAGTTAGCGCAGTTTTTGAACCAATAACGTTAGGAGCCGCCGAAAAGGCGGCCCTTCAATTTATCTTTTAACGAGTCCTCAATTTTAGACTTAAGCAGCTCCTCAAGTTGTTTATCTAAACTATCAGACTGCCCTTGCCAGTCACCGAGCTGACTCAGAAATGCCTCTTCACCGCCCATTTGCTCGTTCACTTTTGCCATCAAGTCTTGCTTAATCGACTGCAGTTTTTCTGAAGCCTCGCCGAGTGCCGCTTGCGAGAGCATTTGTCCAAGCTGATCGTCTAAATCGGAATTCAACGAAAGACTCGGACTCACGATACTCCCACCCACGTCAGTATTCACATCAAGACGATTAAGTTGGCCCAAGGCGTTAGCAATCGCTTTGGTAATTTTACTGGTCCCTGACGCATCGACTTTTAAATCAAGTAATTTAACCAGTGCTGAACCGTCGAGTTCATTTCCTTTCACCCGCACTGAGCCGTCGCTATCTAGCACCGAAGAAATGAGTGATGCCGCTATCTCACTGTTATTAACTAGGCCGATATTACTCAACTGTGCACCTTTTAACTGCCACTGCTGTTTTGCGTCAATCCCACTTGGCAACAGCGCTAGCTCACCATTCAAGTTAAATGAGCGCCACAGTGATGCATTATCTGCACGGGCTTGGTAAGTCGTAGACTGACCCAATAAGTCATGCTGATAAGTAATATTTTCCCAGTTGACATCCACTTTGGTGCCTGCAATCAGAATCTCCGTGCGTGCCTTTTTGATTAATAATTCGGGCGCTGCATCCTGCTCGGCAAAACTGATGTTCTCGCCCATCCCACGAGCTTTTTCAATGGTTTGACTATCATCTGCCCGTGCAAGCATCGGTGCAATCTGCTCATAGGCGAGTAACACATAATGACTCCATTTCTTGGCTTCCTCACCGAGCAATAAGCCTGTCACATTTTGAATACCCGTCTCATTGAGCTGGAAGAACGATCGAATACGGTCGATATCATTACCCGGCGCCGCTTTCACTTCGCTGAGCTGAGTCTTCACCGTTTCAATGCTTTGCTCGAGTTCTTCTTTAAATTGCGCAACCGCTTCTTTATCTTGTCGAATTTGTTGTTTCAACTCATCGAGTTGCTTTTTACGCTCGGCAATATCACCGAGTCCTTCAACCTTGCCCGATGTCAGTTGTTCTATTTGCTGTTTATATTGTTCAATTTTTTCCTTTTTAGGCAACTGATCGCGAGCTTGCTTAAATTCAGTCTCTTGTTGCTTAACCTTTTGCTTAGCCGTCGCGATCACGTCCTCAGTCTGCAAACCGACTTGCGCGACAATCTCATCGGTCGAAGGCAGTTTAGCCTTAACTGACGACCAACCATCCGAAGCCCAACTTTTGACCTGGTCTTTATTAATAGATACATAGACCTCACCGGGTGACTCACGTTTTTGTGCCAAACGCACGCCGGTTACGTCGAGCTGTTCCATTAATACACGACCAAGAATTAGCTCGCTCAAACTCACATCACCACTGATACGTTCAGCCTGCACACGGTTTAATTCTGGCTGATTAGGGTCAGTAATTTGCACCCCCGTCAACGTCAACCGGACAGGTGACCACTGGTGAGACACCTCCGCTACATTGACCTCAGCACCGTTCAAGCGTCCGAGCGTTTGTTCAAACGTAAATTTCAAAATGGTGTCTAAAAATAGCCAAGACAATAAAACCAGCGTGCCTACCACAACAAAAAACGCGCCGAGCCCAGGCCATCTAATGATACTCTTACTCATATCAACCTCTTAAATCCGAATATACTTGCCACAGCCGGCTTCCCTTGAGAACGCGCACGATTTTTAGCTTATTAAACGTTGCCTGAATCCGCTTGCGGTAATTAATCACGATGTAGTAAGTCGTCCCCCAAACGATGGGACTGACAATGAGGCTGAAAATAAAGCTTCCCATCGTAATCGTGTGATAAAACAGCGAAACACGTCCAATGGCCGTCGCGTAAACAGCTTCATAAATTGCTTGCCAACTGTCGGCTCTGAGTATAGATTCGCCAAAACTGTGAAACATCGGATCGAGTAAATAGGCGAGCCCCGAAAACACAGCGAACGAGACCAAAAACAGTGATAAATTGACTCGGAAAATCAAGGCTGCAAGTAAGATAATTAAGTTATGAACACGCCACAGTGGCGTTAATCCTAGAAACATGCCCAGCACCACCGCAATGGCCAATGAGCGGGCGCTAGTTTCTGAGTTTAGCGCTTTCAATATTCGCGCTAATAACGTAAGCATGGCGACATCCTTTTGAATTATTTTTAACTAATATAGTGTTTGATTCGTGCCTAAAGCAAATAACCTGTTATGTTTTTATAAAAGCTTTTCATTAAAGAGATATACCCACTCATGCAACAACAAGTTCAATTAATTATCAATGATATAAGCGATTGGCAACCGTATTATCCGAGTCAATCATTGCTAACAGCCAATGAGTATCTGCAAACACCGGCTGCGGGCAAAAGTCACATTCTTAACTTATGTGACGATCTAAGTTATCTATCAACAGGCTACTATGTCAGCTTGCTAGCAGAAGCGCGTGGACAGCGCGTGTTGCCATCGGTTAACACCATCAATGATCTAAACAACTTTAATCATTATCAGCTGTTAGCAAACCCAGTCGATAAGGCAGCAAGCAAGTACCTTGCTAAGCAGACTGGCAGTAGTATGCAGCTCGTCGTCTGTTTCGGACAAACATCGGTCGAGCCGTTAAAGCACCTGGCGCGACAACTATTTGATCGGTATCCGTGCCCTATTATTAATATTAACTTCATCAAAGAAAATGATCGCTGGTTAATTCAGTCCCTGAGCGCTGGGCGCCTTGCTGACCTGAATGACGACGAACAAACTTTATTTGGCGAGTCATTGGACTTATTTAATAAACGCGTTTGGCGCAAAGCCCGCGCTAAAAAAGAATACCGCTATGATTTAGCAATTCTTTACAACCCTGAAGAAGCCATACCGACAAGTGATAAAAAAGCACTCAATTTATTTATTAAAGCGGCCAAAGAGTGCGACATTGAAGCGGAACTTATCACAGTGGATGACTACAACCGGTTGCTTGAGTTCGATGCGCTGTTTATTCGCGAGACAACCAAGATCAGCCACTACACCTACCACTTTGCAAAAAAAGCAGAAGCAAACGGTATGGTTGTCATCGACCACCCCGATTCGATCGTGAAATGCGCCAATAAGGTATTTTTAAAGGAACTGCTTGATAAGCATCATGTCGCGACACCTAAAACCGAGTTGCTATTATTGCAGTCTGATATTGATTACAAAGAGCTCGGTGAACAACTTGGCTATCCGGTGGTATTAAAAATTCCAGATGGTTCCTTTTCTATCGGCGTAGAGAAAGTCGAAAATGAGGCTGAATTTAAAGCGGCAGCTGAACGCCTATTTGAGCAGTCGACTATTTTATTAGCCCAAGAGTTTCTGAGAACCGAATACGACTGGCGCATTGGTGTACTCAATAACCGCCCCATATACGCATGCCAGTACTTTATGGCACGCAATCACTGGCAAATCTATAACCATAGTGAATCAAGCCGAGCTAAAAGTGGTTCTTTTGAAACCTATGGCGTTCATCAGGCACCTAAAGAGGTGGTAAAACTCGCATTACAAGCAACCAAACTGATTGGTGATGGGCTTTACGGCGTTGATGTGAAGATGACGCAAAAAGGCCCCGTGATCATTGAAATCAACGACAACCCATCTATCGAGTCCGGTGTTGAAGACAAGTTGCTTGGGTATGAATTGTACCGGTTAATTATGGCTGATTTTGGGCGTCGGTTAGATGAACACTAACTGCAGTTTTACGATTCATCCGTGCCAGCGCAGTGAGATCACTGCGCTTGTCGAGCTCGAGAATCAAGTTTTTGATTACTCTCGTATCAGCCGACGCAACTTTATACGTCTGCTGCAGAGTCCTGCCGCCTCCATCTTGCTTGCCAAAGACAGTGCAGACCAGTTGGCGGGTTATGCGGTCATTTTAACTCGACGCAATAGTCGCTATGCACGTATTTACTCCATTGCTGTCGCGCCCGCGTTTCGCGGTCGAGGCGTAGCTAAGCGATTAGTTAACGAAGTGGTTGAAGCACAACGTCAACAAGGTCGGCATGGATTATCATTAGAGGTGAAGTTGGATAACAAGCAAGCCATCCAACTTTACCAGTCGTTGGGCTTCGAGACCGTTGATATACTGGTCGACTACTACGATGACGGTACGGATGGTTTAAAAATGCGGCTTACTTTTGATCCGGAAAGTCACTAAATACGCCCTGTACACCGGCTTCTTTTAACCAGCCTCTTAATTGCTTGAGCGATTCAACGCCTTGAGGCAGTTGGTCAGCGCGCAATGTATAAACGTGCACTTTAAGCCCTACTTTTTCAGCATTCGCAAGCACATCGGTCCAAACAGGTTGACCGTCTTTAACGTCTTTGAGTACGTGACCTAACCACAGGCCAACGTGATCGACATAGGAAGTTAAAGACTCTAAGCCCGCATAAGTTCTCAGCGCATCGTAATCAATAGGCGTCTCGCCCCAAGCATTGTCAGCGATCAACTGTACCAACGGAAAATCACAATGAAATTCTCGTTTCACTCGCCTAAGCGTTTCGGGATCAAACGACTGAAGGTAGATAGGTGTTGCTTGTTGCTGATCAGAGTAACCGTTTTTGCTCAGCACATTCATCACCACTGCTAGCGGGTCATAATCCTGATCGCGATACCAACGCGCAGCTTTCACCTCAATGTAGACACCTGTGTTCTTATTTCTAACACGGTTGAGTTCCTGAATAAGATTCAGCGACTCAGCTAAAGTTTGAATTTTGAATTCGACCTGATCATTTTGAAACCGCTGAGGATAACGCGCAGCCTCATCGCTGTTTCGGCGTGGCGTGAGTCTTAGCTGCTTTAAGTGATTGAGAGTGAAGTCGACCACATAATAACTGCCATCGGGGCGATGCCGCTCCGGAAAAACTTCGGCGACATTCGTTACCGCATCAAGTTGGGCATCATGCAGGACGACAGCCTTACCGTCGCGGCTCAACTGCACATCTTGCTCTATATAGTCCGCCCCCAAGGCATAAGCCATCACCGTTGCAGCCTGCGAGTGTTCGGGGAGATAACCTGATGCACCTCGGTGGGCAATATCGATAAACTCAGGCAAAGTGATAGGATCAACGGCTAGCTGTTCAGTCACATTGTCTGCTTGCGCTGAAACCGATAACGACCAGAACAACGCTAGCCCAGCAACCACCGACACCCACTTCATGAGTCATCTCCTGACCAATTGACCTCGATAAGACGATCACCTAAATGCTGATAGCGCTCGGTTAACTGTTCAATCGGCTCAGGTTCAATAGTTAAACCCTTTTGCTTGAGATAATCGTCGTTATAGAGTTTACTGGCTGAGCGCTCGCCCAGATCGCAAGCAAACGTCACAATGTTACGTCCTCGTTGACCATTCAACGCGGCTGCATAAGCAGCAGCCAAGTTGAGTGCTGAGCTGCTCCCCAGGACTATCCCATCTTGCTCACGTACGTAGCGTGAAATGCTAATGAGGTCTTGGTCGGGCAAATTGACAGCGTGGTTAATGCGCGCCTGCCTAAAGTTATCCACCAAACGCATAATCCCAATACCTTCTGTCATTGAACTACCGTTTGATACATACTCACCGGTTCGCAAAAACTCAAAGATTCCTGAACCATCAGGATCAGCAAGCCACACGTCAATATCAGGGTTTTGTTCCTTAAAATATCGGCTATTCCCCCCGATGGTACCGCCGGTACCGGCAACCGAGACAAAAGTATCTATATCGCCATTCAGTTGTTGCCAAATTTCTGGCCCAGTGTGCAAATAGTGGGCGCGAGCATTACTGGTATTTTCAAACTGATTAGCCCACCAGCAATCATCACGCTCTTCCGCGATACGGCGTGCCGTGTGATAAAAATGATTAGGGTTTTTAAAGGGTACTGGGTCAACCGTCTTAAGTTCGCCACCGTGTAAAGCAATCATGCGTTCTTTCTCAGGCGACTGATCATTAGGCATAACCGCCAACATGTTCAATCCGAACGACTTAGCCACCAACGCTAAGCCAATCCCCGTATTACCAGCGGTCCCCTCGACGACTGTCATACCTGGCTTAAGTTCGCCGCGTTCCATCGCATCTTCTATTAACTGCTTAGCAGCGCGATCTTTTATCGAACCACCTGGATTCTGGAACTCACATTTTAAGTATATATTACTGCCGCTCAATTCAGACAGTGAGTGCACTCTAAGCAAATCCGTTTGCCCAACTAAATCACTGGTGCGTTGACCTACCAACATTTGTACAGTCCTCTACTTCTCTGTTGCATAGTATGCAGTATCTCCGTTGAGCAAAATTGGTTCAACTCTATTTGCATTGGATTTACTGCACTTTAAAGGTGCACCTGCACCATGCGTATGCCACTAAAACGAGCAACCATTCACAAAAAAAATCATAAACCATTGTTTTATAATGATTTTATATCTGGCACGAATCGTGAATTAACAATTTATCTACATTGACGGAGTGCTGGTTATGAAAATGATTACTGCATTAATCAAACCGTTCAAATTGGACGATGTTCGACAGGCTTTAGCCGATATTGGTTGTACCGGTATGACTATTGCTGAAGTCCGTGGTTTTGGTAGGCAAAAAGGACACACAGAGTTGTACCGCGGGGCAGAATACAGAGTCGACTTCCTTCCCAAGATCCGCTTGGAACTTGCTGTAAGCGACGAGCAACTCGAGCGCGCCGTTGAGGTTATTTCCGAAGCAGCTCACACCGGTAACATCGGCGATGGCAAAATTTTCGTTACACACCTCGAACACTGCGTGCGCATTCGTACGGGTGAAGTCGACCAAGAAGCCCTGTAACTAAGGAGAATACGTGATGAATGCAATTTCTCTCACAAACACGGAGTACGCGTTAAATACGCTGTACATTTTATTATCAGGTGCATTTGTAATGTGGATGGCAGCCGGTTTCGCCATGCTTGAGGCTGGACTCGTGCGAAGCAAAAACACCACTGAAATCCTGACTAAAAATATCGTCTTGTTTGCACTTGCCTGTATCGCTTACCTCGTTATTGGCTACACACTGATGTATGGCACCGGAGGTTCTGATAGTTTCGCCGACGATGCCGACTTTTTCTTCCAGAGTGTGTTTGTTGCCACCGCCATGTCGATTGTTTCTGGTGCGGTCGCTGAACGTATGAAATTACTCGCATTTTTTGTTTTTGCGGTCGTGTTATCTGCCTTTATTTATCCTTATCAAGGCAGCTGGAGTTGGGGGGGCGGCTTTCTTGCGGAGGCCGGCTTTGTCGATTTTGCCGGCTCGGGCATTGTTCATATGGCGGGAGCGGCGGCAGCGCTAGCAGGAGTCCTACTATTAGGTCCGCGCCGTGGTAAATACAAAGACGGCAAACCGACTGCCATTCCTGGTGCCAATATGCCGCTAGCGGCATTAGGAACATTAATTCTATGGTTTGGTTGGTTTGGGTTTAATGGGGGCTCACAGCTGGCTATTCACACGATTGACAATGCCAATGCCGTGGCTCGTGTATTTGTAAACACCAACTCAGCAGCTGCCTCGGGGGCCGTGGGGGCACTACTCATTACCGTCCTTATTTGGCGCAAGGCGGATCTCACTATGATAGTCAATGGTGTTCTAGCAGGTTTAGTCGCCATTACCGCTCAACCATTAACTCCAGAGCCAGTGCATGCGGTCATCATTGGCTTTAGTGCTGGTTTGTTGGTCGTGGTATCGATTATTACCCTTGACCGCATTCGTATCGATGATCCAGTCGGCGCGTTGTCCGTACATGGGGTAGTAGGTTTTTATGGATTAATGCTCGTCCCTTTCACCGATGCTAACGCAGCCTGGTCGACCCAACTTTTAGGTGCTGGGGCAATATTTGGCTGGACTTTTGCCACTAGTCTGGCTATTTGGTATCTGTTGAAAGTCACAATGGGTATTCGTGTGAGCGAGGAGCAAGAGTATCTGGGAGGCGATATCAGTGAATGTGGTGTCGAAGCTTACCCAGAGTTTACGGGCTCAACGAAGCGTTAGGTAATCAACGTTTGCCTGTGACCTACTCCATTGTTAAGTTAAGAAATACTTAATACGTAAGGGTTAAGTCTCATGGCATCATCAAAAGAATATTGTACTGAACTACTCAACCGAGCAGGCATTCAAATCAACGGATCCCACCCGTGGGATATGCAGGTACACGATGACAGCATCTTTGATCAGGTGCTGTCACGCGGCAATTTAGGGCTTGGAGAAACCTACATGGCGGGACTTTGGGATGCTGAGCGTTTAGACCAGTTTTTCCACCGCCTGTTGCGCTCTGGAGTGCAAGATGAAGTCAATCCAGCGCGTCTGATTTTTCACTCGTTGAAAAGTCGTTTATTTAATCTGCAAGACGATAAGCGTGCCTGGGAAGTTGGACAAAAACACTACGATATTGGTAATAAATTATACCAAGCCATGTTAGACGAACGCATGGTTTACACCTGCGGTTACTGGCGTGATGCGGATAATCTCGACGATGCACAGCGCGACAAATTAGAGCTCAGCTGTCAGAAACTACAACTCAAACCGGGCATGAGGATACTCGACATAGGGTGCGGCTGGGGTAGTTTTATGCAGTATGCTGCAGAAAACTACGGCGTTGAATGTGTCGGTGTCACGATATCAAAGGAACAGGTGCGTTTAGGTGAAGCGCGTTGTAAAGGCTTGCCAGTAGAGTTTCGTCTGCAAGACTATCGTGATCTCGACGAGTCATTTGATCGCATCATCAGTTTGGGCATGTTCGAACATGTCGGTCAGAAAAACTATGAAGATTACATGGATGTTGCGCGGCGTTGTCTGAAAGATGATGGGCTATTTTTACTACATACCATTGGTAAGAATGTTTCAGACACGGCAGCAGACCCTTGGATAAGCCGCTATATTTTTCCTAACGGTGAAATCCCATCAATTGCGCAAATTGGTGCAGCCTTAGAGGAGCGGTTTGTCTGTGAAGACCTTCATAACTTTGGTGCTGACTACGATAAAACCCTTATGGGCTGGTTCGAGAACTTCGATGCGGCGTGGCCTCAACTCCAAGATGATTACGAAAAAACATTTTATCGAATGTGGAAATACTACTTGCTGTCATGCGCAGGCGCATTTCGCGCCCGCGACATTCAACTTTGGCAATGGGTTCTTAGCAAACAAGGTATTGAAGGTGGATATCATCGACCTTTCGTTTAAGAACCAATATTAAACTCGTGCGTAAACATATCCCAGAATGCTAAAAATAGGGCCGCGATCAGCGGTCCAATCACGAAGCCAGTGATACCAAACAAACTTAATCCACCCAGTGTCGAAAATAAAACAATGTAGTCAGGCAGCTTAGTATCTCGCCCTACCAGTAGTGGACGTAAAACATTATCAGCGAGTCCGATAATAATGACTCCGTAAAGCAGCAATACCACGCCGTCAAAAATAGCGCCGGTACTTAACAGGTATACTGAAACCGGTAACCAAACTATCGCGGCACCAACAGCCGGGATAAGCGATAAAAACGCCATCACGACACCCCATAACACCGGTGCTGGAATATCCAGTAGTGCAAAAATAATACCCCCTAACGCACCTTGAACCATGGCGACAACGATGTTTCCTTTTACTGTTGCTCGCGTCACTTCAGCAAACTTCTTGAATAGTTGGTGCTCGCGTTCATCTCCTAGCGGCAATGCACGGACCATCAAGCGGATCAATTTGTTACCGTCACGAAGTAGAAAGAAAGTCAGATAAAGCATTAACCCCAGATTCATGACAAAGCCAAAGGTGTTTTGCCCAACAACAAGCGCTTCTTGCGCAAAAAACTGACTGGCACTCATCGCCCACTGAGATATGCGCTCGGGTAGCGACTCGATATCAATGCCCAAACGAGCTAGTAAATCAGGCAAGAAAGGTAGGCCTTGCTCTATTTTATCCACGATTTGAGCGACACTCACATCACCAGATGACAGTTTTTGATAAAGTTGCACACCCTCTTGAATAAACGAGTAAGTCACCAGAAGAACAGGAATCACCACAATGAAGGTCGCGACTAGCAAGGTCAGTAAAGCGGCGCGATTACTGCGTCGCCCGAGCATGCGCTTAAGTCTAATTTGCAAAGGGTAAAAAATGACTGCAACAGCACACGCCCAAAAAATCGACGCCCAAAATGGCTTAAGTATGAGCGCAAAAGCAATACTTACCGCCAGCAGCATAAGTAGAAATGAACGTGTTTCCAATTTATCTTGCATAATCATTCCGTTTAATAGAAGCTTGTCAGAACAGCATGTCCCATATTAGTAAATGATTTACGCATAAGATAGTGCGATGATCGCACGCATATGGAAACAAATGGACGATTCATCAAACCCTTACAGCTTTTCTACATGGTGTCGCGAAACACTTGTTGAGTTCACTCAGTTGAACGCAGAGAAACAAGTTTTCGGCGGATTTCTTATTGCAGTGCTACTTACAGCCTGTGTTCAACTTATCGAATTTACTGGCGGCCTGCCGAGTGTGTTCGAGCACTTAATTTACCTTCCACTGATATTTGCAGGTCTATTACTCGGCCCCCGTATCGGCGCGCTGGGCGGTTTCGTTACGGGATTAATGCTGACGCCTTTATTTTTTCCGACTGAACTCATTGACCAGGAAAGTACCCTTATTGACTGGCCCGTGCGTCTATTAATGTTAACGTTACTCCCACTAATTGCAGGTCTCATTAGCCGCTCTGTCCAGCAACTTCATCACTTAGAAAACAAGGCGAAGAAAACTTTTCAGGGGACCGCATTGCCCAACCATGAAGCGCTACTGGATCAAATCAACGAATGGTCGAAACAAAACTCAGCCCCCACTGATGCGTTAATGGATATTATTAATTTAAGACTCAGCAATATTGATAAATTACGTAATCAAGTGGGTCAGCAGAAAGCGGATAAAATCGTTGCAGAATTGGCTAAGCAATTAAAAGAGGCTCTTGGACAGTCGGCTGAAGTGGGTCAAACGGCAACCAACGAGCTCGTTGGCCTACATGCTAACACCGAACATTCGCGCGAAGAGCTGCAAGAAAAGTTACAACAGTTACTAAGCCAACCCATTGTTATTGATGGCTCTGAATTTCGCCTTGATACCACCGCAGGTGTCTTACGCGTTAAACGCGAAAGTGCCAAAGATAAAGCTAATATGGTGATACATGACGCACAACAACATAGCTATAAAGCCGCTGAAAACAACCAAACTTTCTCATTTTTAGACCACGATAATGATCTTGTCGACGACCACGAAGAACCTTTATCTAAACAGTTATTATCGGCTATCGATAGCGAGAATATTAAGCTCTACTATCAGCCCAGATTGAATACCAACTCTGGCTATTTCTCAGTCATCGAAGCGATTGTCAGATGGAAAGACAACCAGCGTGGCTATCTATCGCCGGAAGACTTTAAACCACTCATTGAGGAAGCCTCTTTAGCTAAGCAGTTCACCGGTTGGATGATTAAAACCGCTTTTAACGATGTTACTGAGTGGATGCGAAATGACTTTATTGTTCGCCTATCGTTGCACATTACGCTTAACGATATTTTAGAGCCCGCTATATTAAATGCGGTTGCAAAATCGTTAAACAAAACTAAGTTCCCACCATCTAGCCTCAGCTTAGAGGTCAGTGAGCGCTCACTAGTTCGCATTAGCGAGCAGTCAAAAGTCTACTTAAAGAAGTTACGCTCGATGGGAGTCACCATCATCGCCGACCAATTTGGTGAAGGTCAGCTGACGTTGCAAAGCATTTTTGTACTTCCAGTAGACGCAATAAAACTGTCCGAAAACTTGGTCTTAAAGGCAACATCGAATAGTGACAAAAAACGTACGCTCATTTCGATGATAAAAATGGCTCGCTCGCGCGGACTCAAAACCATTGCAACCGGCGTGGATAACCGCGCCAAACTATTATTACTAAAACACATTGGATGTGATGAGCTTCAAGGATCGATCTTAAGTAAACCGACGGCTAAAGACGATATTCCATGGGCAAGAATCCGATAGAGACAAACAGCAAAAAAGCAATCGAAAAAACGCATTTCCGCTGGTTAGCAGCATATGCCATTACTACCACGGTAATCACCGTGCTGGCTGTCAGTCTGCTGTATCTGTACCCGTTTGATGTACAAACGTTGCATTTCGGCGTCATGCTCGTCGGTGCAATTATCGTCGCTGAATCTACGTTCTTTATCTGGCGCGCGTTGCGCGCGTCCAAGGCAACGCTCACGTCGTTGCAGCCCTCTATCAACCAACTTGATGAGGGTTCAACGATAGTTTACGAATTACATAAACAAGGTAATACCTATCAACCGGTTTACGTGAGTAGTAATATTAAACAGATCCTGGGCTACTCGGTTGAGGAATCAATGGGCGACCGTTGGTGGTTTGATAACGTACACCCAGAAGACAGAGCGCTAACATTAAGCGCACTGACTAAAGTCGAGGCAAATCACACCTTTGTGCACCGCTATCGCTTTAAAACAAAACAGGGTCACTATATTTGGTTGCGCGATGAGCTACGCACCTTTCATGATGATAATGACAAAATTGCCGGTCAGTGGTCGGACATTAGCCAGGATTTGAGTTGGCTCCAAGATAACCAAGCCATCACTCAGCGTGAGCTGATTGGTTTTGCAGAACTCAATGACGATGACAGTATCCTACGCGCTGATATGAATTTCCGTAATTTAATTGGCCTGACCGACAATGAGCCCAGCGCGCACCATATTTTAGATTTTATCTCGCCAACCAACTTCAACAGTGACAACCCCACCCTAGAAGCGGGTATTGAGTATTTGGTTGAGTTTAATCGCCCTAACCATCAAGCCTTGCATGGATTGCTGAAAATCAGCGAAGACAAGCAAGGTGCGATTCGTTTTGTCACACTCGTTGACCTCTCGGCATTTGCCTCAGAGCGTCGCAGACTTAAGCAAATAGCCTATACTCAGCCGTTAACAGGCCTACCGAATCTTGAGCAACTCAAGCTCGATCTTCAGTCATCGCTAGAAAGGGCGGACGAAGATGAATTAGTGGCTGTACTGAACGTCAATATCAGAGAGTTTCATAAGGTTAATGATTCTTACGGTGTGACCAATGGTGACCGTGTTTTACAACGAGTTTCACAACGTTTCCAGCAAGCACTACCAGACAATGCTGGACTCTATTGTGCATGGGGCGATGATTTCTGGATTTTGTTATCAGGTATTAAAGAATATATGGACCTGCAAGAGCTAATGGATGATCTGATGCGCGCTCTGAACAAGCCGCTGATGCTCGACAAGCATATTCAATTGAACGTAACTGCGAATATCGGTGCGTGTACGTATCCACTTGATGGACTTGATACTGCCTCATTGTTGTCTTATGCGAGCTCAGCCTTACAGCGTGCCCGCCGTAAATCTTACTCAAGCCAAGTTATTTTTAATCAACAAATGGCGAGCGATTCCTTCTCGCAACTACTCGTAAAGCAGCAACTACAGCGCGCATTAGACCATTCGCAGTTTGAAGTTTACTATCAACCTATCGCTGACTTCGACAAGCATATTCAAGGTTACGAAGCACTTTTACGCTGGCATCACGAGGATGATGGCATCATACCTGCTTCAGACTTCCTTCACTCCTGTGATAAATCTGTCAAACAACGTCTGGGGCAATGGGTCATTGAAACAGTACTAAACGACCTTGCATCCATTCCGGCCAATGCAGATGAAAAACGTAAGGTCACAATTAATCTATTCACAGAACAACTAGATATAGACTTTGTCCAACAAATGAAAAAGGCTCAAGATCGTGTCAAAACGTTCAATGCCCAGCTATGTTTTGAACTTAAGGAAGCTTCTTTAATTGACCCTTCAGATGAGCTAAGAACAACACTGAACGCGCTAGCGACGGCTGGTTTTTCATTAATCATTGATGATTTTGGTGCTGGATTCGCCGGACTCACATACTTAAGAGAATTCCCAATATCGGCAATAAAAGTTGATCGTGACTTTATGGCTACGCTTGATAATGAGCGTGGTTACGCAATTGTCGATGGTATCGTAGAGCTGTCTCATCGAGCGGGAATTAAAGTGCACGCACTCGGCATTGAATCAGAGCACCAGTTTGCTCTGGCTAAACAACTCCGCTTTGACTTATGCCAAGGGCGTTTCATTCATCCCGCTAAACCGTTAAATAAACTCGTTGCTAATACAAATCAGTAGCATCGGTGCACGTGTTTGATATTATTGAACACGTTTATTGTGATGGTAAAAAGTTATGGATCCGGAAATATTAAAGGCTTCTTCACAAGAAGCGGCAAAAGTCATGCAACTACTGTCGCACCCCGATCGGCTGCTAATTTTGTGTCTGCTGAGTGAAAAGGAGTGCTCCGTTGGTGAAATTGAACAACAATTGGATATTCACCAACCGATGCTTTCACAACATTTAAATCGCTTACGGCAACAGTCGTTGGTCGCGACACGCCGTCAGGGCAAGTATATATACTACCAACTGAGCGACGGTAACACGAAAACGATTATGGAACTTCTGTATCAACTTTATTGTCCGAAAGACTCATTGAGTGTGAAATAAGTAGAAGTGCAATGAATCAGCGACAACGTGTCTACCAAGTATCGGCTAACCGCGACCACGCAAGTCACAAACTCCGTTATGTAGAGCGTTCAGCGCCCACCACCGGAGAGTGTCGACTCTGTGTGGGTGTGCCTAGCGTTGACCCTCGAGCAGAGGTTCAAGGTGCTGACGAATCCCCTCAACATGAGGATCCGTCACGCCCAGATTGCGCAGGCCCTGCGAAAGTTTAAGCAAGTACTCACTATTTTCTCCGCTTGGACCTCGGCTCTGCGCGATATGCTGCGCAATCTCAGCCAGTGGCGCATCGCCTAAAAACGCTGCGTTATCACTACTGGCAATATATACCAACCCATCCGCTTGCTGACCATCTGTAAACAGCATCGGTGTAAAAAATCTTAAGTAGCCATTTTTCTCTCGATGATCGAGATGCTCAAACACTTCTGGTGACACTCGGTAAGCCATCCCCGTGCATTTTTCACCCGGTGTTTCGATGAGCGTAAGCACTCTTCCCGGTTCGTCAGGTGTTCCGCGATGATCATGAGACCCCTGCCAAAAACGACGGCTCCAGCCGGTGATGGTCGCCGGCTTGCGCTCAAGATAAGGAAAGTCAACCTTGTAAATGAGCGACCCGTAGCCAAATAACCAAACAGACTCGAAAGCTGATAGATCTTGACGTTGTTTGTTTATTAAACTGGTATCATGAGACATCGAATACTCCTTTGGAATACACCTCAGTGCGGCAAAGTCTAACAAGCTTTTGTAATTGACAGTAGCTTGGCTTCGTTGCACTCTTATCCGCATTAAACTCTATTAAAAAGGTTACTTTATGAGCCGCTCACTTGTCGATCACTTAGCGCAATACGCAAAGTATCATCGTGACTCGCGCAATATATTAACCCACCTGATCGGTATTCCGCTGATCGTAGTGGCAATCCTAACCTTACTCAGCCGACCAGAATTTAGCATTGGCTACCTCTTGCTCACACCGGCTAACCTAGTTGTTTTTGTCGCTGTAGTTTTTTACATACGGCTTGATATACCGCTTGGACTGCTTATGACGGTGTTATTATGGCTTGGCTTATCAGTCAGCCGTGAACTAGCCGCTTTGCCGACCACGGCGTGGTTGATATTTGGTATCGGCTTATTTGTCGTCGGTTGGATTTTCCAGTTCATAGGTCATTATTTTGAAGGCAAAAAGCCTGCTTTTATCGACGACATTATGGGTCTTGCTATTGGACCCTTATTTGTCGTGACTGAAGTTATTTTCTTTTTAGGTTTACGTAAGCAGCTTAAAAATGAGGTTGAAAAACGTCAGTGAATTACCCGGATTGGTTTATTGAATGGGCCGAGGGACGCCCTTACGCTTATACCCTGAGTGCCTGCGTTCTGCTTGCTATTGCTGTTTGGTTAGCGCAATTTTTCACTAAGCATATTCTTTTACGCGGTGTCGCTCGGCTTTTATCACGCACCGAGTTAGGAAGTGACCCCAGCGTTGGCCTGAAAAAAATTATTAGTCGGCTCTCGCAAGTGGTTCCAGCATTGCTGCTCACAGCGGGTATCCATTGGATTCCTGATCTCTCTGCTACTATCATTACGATAGTACAAAATGTCGCCGTCGCTTATATCGTGCTCACCATTGCTCGTGCGTTCAGTGCGGCTATGAGCAGCGTGAATGAGATTTACAGCCGCCGTCCCGATGCGCATTTGAAGCCTATCAAGGGTTATTTACAAATCGCTACCATCGCGGTTTATCTAATTGCCGCCATTCTTATCATCGCAGCATTAATTGATAAGTCACCGGTGATTCTATTATCCGGTATCGGTGCCATGGGTGCCGTTACCATGCTTGTGTTTCAAGACACGATCCTCTCATTCGTCGCCAGTATTCAGCTATCATCAAACGACATGATCCGCGTCGGTGACTGGATTGAAATGCCGCAGCTGAATGCCGACGGTGACGTCATCGATATGGCGTTACACACGGTACGAGTGCAGAACTGGGATAAAACAATTACCACCATTCCTACCAAACGCCTCATTTCTGAATCGTTTAAGAACTGGCGCGGCATGCAAGAGGCGGGTGGGCGGCGTATTAAGCGCAGTCTATTTATCGATCAAACCAGTATTGGCTTTTTGCGCGACGAAGATAAGGCCCGGCTTCGCAAGTTCAAAATACTGAGTCAATACCTCAACGATAAAGAACAAGACATCAAGCAGTGGAATGAACAGTTAGTGAGTGAAGGGCATGATCCTATCAACAGCCGTAATGTCACGAATATCGGGACCTTCCGAGCTTATGTTCAAAAATATCTGCAAAGCCATCCACAAATCCATCAAGACATGACGTTAATGGTTAGACAACTCAGCCCCACCGCACAAGGCTTACCTCTAGAGATTTATTGTTTCACCAATACCATTGCATGGGTTGAATATGAGGGCATCCAAGCGGATATTTTTGACCATCTGTTAGCTATCTTACCGGCATTTGGTCTGAATGTTTTCCAAGAGACCTCGGGTCAGGATCTGCGTACCAGTATTCGTGAGTTTGGACGTCAATCGTTGCAGTCTTAACAGCAAAGTTGTATGGTTTTTGCAACGTAATTAGCTAGGTCAGCAAAAACCATACATGAAAGCATTTTCCTTTAGAATTTCAGTACTTTTAATTATTGCTTGTATATCCCCAAGCTATAGTGCCGCACAAGAAAAAGTCACTATGCCTGTCTCGTATTCGGCAATTACTGAATTACCATACACTGATGCGGACTCGACTCTCGACTACGGCAACGAGATTAGTCAGTTTATAGAGGTATGGAGACCATCTGAGCCGACCCATGGTAACCTGGTGTTTATTCATGGCGGTTGTTGGTTAAGCGATTACGACATTAAACATGCACGCCCTTTTATGTCAGCCTTGAGTAAGTTGGGCTATCAAGTATTCGGAATAGAATATCGACGCGTCGGTAATGGTGGGGGCTGGCCGACCAGTTACCAAGATATCAGATCAGCCATTCAACAGATCCTTAAGGAACCCAACGTTACCGCGCCAAATACTGCCATTTTAGGTCATTCCGCGGGTGGTCACCTTGCCTTACTTGCCGCAGCCGATGAGCAGCTCCCCAATACGTTTGCATCAATTATCGGACTGGCTGCCATAAGCGACATCGTAAAATATAGTGCAGGTAGCAATAGCTGCGAAGTAGTGACCGAACAATTTATGGGAGGTTCGTTTCAAGCGCGCACCGAAGCTTATCTCGCAGCCAATCCAGTTGAGCAACATTTTCTAAATCCAGTATATTTACTACATGGCACCGGCGATCCCATCGTGGATCCAAAGCAGTCACAGGCGCTTATTAGGCGTGCGCAGTCAGTATATTTACAAAAAGAGGCCGGACACTTTGATTGGCTGCATCCTAATACACCTGCATTTGCCCGTGTAGAGAGATTACTTAAGGACGTATTTAATGAATCAAACTGATTTTTCTCAACGTGATCGTGACGACCCTATAGCGTATAAGCGTGAAGCCTTTGAACTACCTAGTGACACGATATACTTTGATGGTAACTCACTGGGCGCACTTCCTAAACAAGTGGCACAAGCGGTCGATGAAACTACACGCATGCAATGGGGGAGTGACTTAATAAAGAGTTGGAACCAGCACGACTGGATCAACCTACCCACCACCGTAGGCGCCAAAATCGCACGGTTGATTGGTGCACATGATGACGAAGTAATTTGCTGCGACTCTATCTCTGTTAACTTGTTTAAGGTTATCTGTGCCGCCATCAGTGAAGTGGGCAATGATCAGCGGCGTGTTATTTTATCGACTCACGATAACTTTCCGACCGACTTATACATGGTGCAGGGGGTTGAATCGTTTCTGGGCCAGCAACGTTGTGAACTCAAGTTGGTTGAAGAAGCTGAGCTCATCAACGCTATTGATAAAAATACCGTTGCTGTTCTGGCCACCGAGGTCAATTTTAGGACTGGCCGCAGGCTTGATTTACAACAACTCAGTCAAGCAGCTCATGGCCAAGGCGCGTTAATAGTAGCTGATTTGGCCCACAGCGCGGGCGTCATGCCGATTCATCTCACCGAGTGGCAAGTAGATTATGCGGTCGGCTGTACTTATAAATATTTAAATGCAGGACCTGGTGCGCCGGCATTTGTTTACGTTAACCAACGCCACCATGCATCGCTTAAACAACCGTTGCAAGGCTGGTTTGGTCATACTAACCCGTTTGCCTTTGAACCTAAATATCAAGCAGCAAAAGGGATCCAAAAAATGCTAGTAGGAACCCCGCCGGTGCTCTCAATGCAAGCGGTTAACGCTGCTCTCGACTGTTTTGATGATGTACCGATGGAGCAAGTGCGCACTAAATCAATGCAACTCACCCAAGCATTTCAACAGCAAATGACCGCTCATAGTTGGTCACCCGACTTTGAGCTCATTTCGCCGCCGCATGCCGAACAACGTGGTAGTCAGTTAAGTTATGCACATCCGAAAGCTTATGAAATTTGCCAAGCACTGATTGAACGGGGAGTTATCGCTGACTTTAGAGCGCCTAATTACATCCGCTTTGGTTTTGCGCCCCTGTATAACCAATTTCAAGAAATTGAACGTGCGATAGTAATACTGGATGACATTATGACAACCCAAACTTACCTCGATCCACGTTGGCAAACACGCTTAACCGTGACTTAACCTGATAACCGAGTGTCTATCATGTGCTCGAACCATTGCGGGCACATGATGACTTGCTACCAAGACGATAGATTGAGGCAACTCACTCATCAGCCGTGCGGTAATTCGAGCAGCTAATGCGACTTCCAGGCCGGAAAAGGGTTCGTCCAAAATCACCAGAGGAGCGTCTTTAAGCAGTGCGCGGGCGAGCGCCAAACGTCGGTATTGCCCACCCGATAATCGAATCCCCTGCTCACCGATACGACTATATAACTGCTCCGGCATTTGTCGGATACGCTCAGCTAACTCAACCCACTCCAACACTTGCCAAATTCGCTGCTCACTCAGTTGGCGTCCCAGCGTGAGATTGTTAAACACGGTATCATCGAGTATGTCGGTGTGTTGGGTAAGATAGTTAAACTCGGAAAGGTTCGGCACGGCTATTTCACCAGAAAAGTCCGAATACATACCTGCAGTTGCATTTAAAAGTGTCGATTTTCCCTCGCCAGAAGGCGCGGATAACCATATCCAATCGCCCGCTACAGCTCGGAGGCTTAACGGTGCAAACAGTTGACGTGACTGTCGGTACACAGCGGTGTTATCCCATCGCAGCGATGCATCGGCGGACTCAGTCACCCTCGCTTTTACTGCATTGCTCGCTTGTTCCGCTAGTAAACGACGACTAGCTAGGGCTGTACGTCCATAATTTTGCCATTGTTGCGGTAATTCAAGTAACAACTCCTGCCACGCAAGTGAGGCAAGCAGTAACATCACCACTTCAGCACTACTCATTTGTGCATTCGAATTAATGAACAAGTGAATAGCCAGCCCGTAGATACCCACAATAGCACCGTGAGTTAGCCACTCTAAGCATAGCTTAATCTTTTGAGCGCGACGCTGTTCAACCAGAAAAGCGCGCTCTGTTTGTCGCGAGTAATGTCCAATACGCTCACTTTGCTTATCAAACTGCTGCCAAGCGAGGGTCTCCTCTATTGATTCGGTTAACGCCATACCCCGAGCTCGCATACGATGTTGATACTTCTCGACTTTCACCGCCTGTAACACCGAGTAGTGTGCCAGTCTGGCGATTAAACAGACTGCACCTAACCAAGTGGCGACCACAATACAGGCAAGTCCCCAGTGATAAAAACTAAACCAGATGGCAAAACATAAGCTGACCGCCGTGACCCCCAATGCCGGCATCGCCAACCTCAACCAGAGATTATCCATCGCCTCGATATGACGAGTCAGCCCTTGGATAGCCTGCGCGACTCGAAAGCGAGCAAGTCCTTGATAGGCGTGACGCTGAAAATGTTTGAACCACGCAATTCGCCAGCGCGCTTGTATTTTTAACACTAAGTCATGATTTACCAAGCGTTCAACGTAACGCGCTACGGTTCGCGTCACTGCGAAGAAGCGAATACCTGAGCCAGGTGCATAAATATTGACTGTGACAAAGAGCGCCGAGGCTGTAATAAACCAGCCCGATAAAGCCAGTAATCCAATGCCACAAATGATAGTGAGTAATGCCAACTTAAAGCCGAGCCACCATTGCCAACGGTGCGCGTAAAAGGCTCGAAACCAAGGCTTAAAAACTAAAGGTTTAGCCATGCGAGCCTCCCGCATCCAGCTCAAAGCGCTGATCAGCCAACGCGATTAAAGCTTCGTCGTGGCTAGCAACAATGACGGTACGCCCCTCTTTGCACAAGTTGCATAGTTCGCGACGAATCACAGCCGCCGATTCGGCGTCTAAGTTTTCTGTTGGCTCGTCTAAAATAATCAACGGATAGGAACTCAGTAAGCAGCGTGCCAAGGCTAAACGTCGCTGCTCCCCTCCTGATAACCCTGCTCCACGCTCACCAAGCATTGTGTCTAAACCCGAAGGAGCGACAGCAATTGCTTTATCGAGACCGACGCGTTGCAAAATGGGTTGGGGATCGCGCGGCCTGTCTTCGCTGTACAAAAATAAGTTAGTTCGAATAGTTGCGGGTAGTAAAAATGGTTGCTGAGAAAAGTAGGCTATAGGTTGGTCGCTATCTTTATCTCGTAACACCGTTCCGTGATAGTTTTGTAAGCCAAGCAATACCCGTAACAGAGTGCTTTTTCCCGATCCTGAAGGACCTGAAATGACGGTTAACGCGCCCTTTGGGAAACGGAAGTCACGATAGGATAGCAACGAGTCGGGTGTAATAACCGCTTCCAAGCCTCGAATAGCTACACAGTCGCCCGACACAGCCTTGGCCACATTATTGTTTACTTCATGCTGCTCATACTCTGCTAATAGAGTAGCAGCCCCTATAGCAGCTGCTCGGTCGTGATAAGTCTGCGCAAACTGTCGCAGTGGCGCAAAATATTCAGGCGCTAACATCAGCACAAGTAAGCCACTAAACAACGTGAGCTCATCAGCGCCCAACCAATTGATGTAGCCAAGTAGACCAAAACCAACGTACAGGGCCACCGCCGCGATAGCCACGCTAGAGAAGAACTCCAGCACAGCCGAGGACAAAAACGCCAGTTTTAACGTTTTCATATTCGCACGACGATAAGTTTCACCTGCTTCTGCAATTCTATTATTAGCGAAGGACAAACCATCAAATAATTTAATACTCGTAGCGTTCTTCAACATGCTGGTAAATACACGGCTCAAGGCAACATTGCTTTGCGCATGTCTTTGGCTCACACGCTCCGCACCCATACCGACAAGCGCCATAAACAGCGGTATGATAGGCCCCGCAATGAGCAGCAATACACCTACAACAGGGTTGAGCCAAAAGCACATAACTAGAATCATCAATGGGCTCAACACGGTTAAGTATTGCTGAACCAAATAGCGCTCATAATAGCCTCGTAGCTGCTCAACGGTATCAACAAGCATCGAACCATCACCGCGGTCAATATCGCTTCCTTGCCGACATTGACACTGCCACCGACGCAGCAACGCCTTCCGAGCATGATGCATTGCTTCACCTGCGGCCTCGCTTTGCCAGATTTCGCGCTGCCAACTGAACAGGCCGCGCGCGAACGACGCGGTCAGCAACAGTACCCAATACAGAGTCAAGTCGTTGAGCGGTTGTTTGAGCGCCAGCAATTCATAGGCGAGCTGGGCTATCACATAGAGTTGTAAAATGACACTCGCGGTGTGTAACACACCAAACAGCAGCGCTCGACGAGTCGAGCGCTGCGCAACAGTTTGGATTTGCTTAAGATAGTTCGCTGCAGAGCGAAAATTATCACTCATTGGTTCTTAGTGATAACCTTGATCGGCTTTTACCTTGCCGCGGAATACCCAGTAAGTCCAAGCGGTGTAAACAAGCACAATGGGGATTACGAACAGCAAACCTAACAGCAGGAATAGCTGTGACTCRTGAGCAGATGCKGCTTGGCTTAACGTGTAGTTAGGCGGCACAACATAAGGCCACTTACTCGCCAGYAGACCTAAGTAAGTAAAAATAAACATCCCCATGGTGGCGATAAAGGGCGTGCCCTCACGCTTCGCTTGAATAGAGCGGTAAATCCAAAACGCACAGGCCAGCGCCAAKATAGGTAATAACCAAATCGGCGTTATATGWGAGAACCAACGCTCTGCAACGAAGGGATCCACAAATGGTGTCCACACGCTGATAATCGCGAAGATAAGCAACACTGCGGCTAACAGCGGTTTCACTAAGCGATAGGCCCACTGCTGGGTCGAGCCCTCTGACTTCATCACCAACCAAGTGGCGCCCAGTAGCGCATAACCCGCTACCAAACCGAGTCCAGTGAGGACAGTAAACGGTGTCAGCCAGTCGAGTGCACCGCCCACATAGCGCATATTCTCGGTYTCAAATCCCTGTATATATGCACCGACCACGGCTCCTTGCGCGAACGCCGCTACAGTCGAGCCGACCGCRAACGCCCAGTTCCACAAGTAACGAGAGCTGTGTGCTTTAAAGCGGAATTCAAACGCTACGCCGCGAAAAATAAGTCCCGCGAGCAATAGGAAAACGCCGATRTAGAGCGCCGGCAAGAAAATACTGTAAACCAGCGGAAAGGCAGCCAATAAACCCGCSCCGCCCAACACCAACCAGGTTTCGTTGCCATCCCATACAGGCGCCACGGAGTTCATCATAAYATCGCGATCATGTTCACTGGGCGCAAACATGAAMAGTATGCCTTGGCCTAAATCGAAGCCATCCATCAACACRTACATGATGACACCGAAGGCAATTATCGCAGCCCAGACGTAAGTCAAATCAAAAATGGGTTCACTCATGATAGGTGCTCCTTAATCAAAGTCGGCTTCAGCAGCAGAAAGTGGACGCTTAGCACGATGCTTCTCGTCGTCGTGTTGCTCAGCGGCTTCAGTACCTGCACGGATGACGCGGGTTAGGTARTAAGCCCCTGCTGCGAATACACAGGCGTATACTGCGATATAGCCAATCAAGGTGAACAATGCCATACCACCGGTTAACGACGGTGTCAGCGCTTCKGCTTGGGTCATCTGACCGTACACAAGRTAAGGCGCTCGTCCTACCTCRGTTACAAACCAACCCGACAGTACAGCGACAAATGGTGCCAGTGACATTAACCGCAAYCCTTGTAAGAACCAGCGGTTACGCGCGTACGCTTTGTTTCGGCGTAAAATGAGGCCAGTAATGGCGAATAACACCATGAGTACGCCCATCGCGACCATYACACGGAACGACCAGAAAACGATAGGTACATTGGGTTGTAACTCCTTCGGCATCTCTTTAATGCCGGGCACTTCACCATCCCACTCGTGGGTTAAGATCAAACTCGCCATACTSGGGATACCCACTTCAAAGTGGTTTTTTTGCGCCTCTTGATCAGGAATAGCAAATAAAAGCAGGGGCACATTCTTTTGCGTTTCCCAGTTCGCCTCCATCGCGGCCACCTTGGTCGGTTGATGTTTYAGCGTATTGAGCCCATGCATGTCACCGACGAAGATTTGCAGTGGCGCAATAATCAGTAACAACCATAACGTCATTGAGAGGGCTTTACGGTGCAGTTCAGTATCACGTTTTTCAATAATAAACCAAGCACTGACCCCGGCTACCACGAAGCCCCCCGTTAGGAACGAAGCGAGCCCCATATGGGTAAAGCGGTACCAAAACGAATCGTTAAAAATTGCAGCAGACCAGTCGACTACGTGATAGAAACCGTCACGCATTTCAACGCCCGCAGGTGTTTGCATCCAACTATTGGCTGACAAGATCCAAAAACTAGAGATAAATGTTCCGATAGATACCATGAGCGCGGCAAAAAAGTGAACACCGTTCGGWACCTTACCGCGACCAAACAAAAGCACCCCCAGAAACGCYGCTTCTAAGAAGAACGCTGTCACCACCTCGTAGCTCAGTATGGGGCCTAGAAAGTTAGATGTCGCGAGCGCGAAGTTACTCCAGTTCGTACCGAACTGAAAMGACATAACAATACCGGACACCACACCCATACCGAAAACAACCGCGAACACTTGGGTCCAAAAGGCACCTAAACGCTCCCATTTCGGGTTGTTGGTTTTGAATGCAAGGCCGTAAATTAATGCAATATAAGATGCCAAACCGATAGTGAACACGGGAAATATGGCATGAAATGACACGACAAACGCGAATTGAATTCGCGAAAGCACGAGGGGGTCAAGATCCATAATACGATCTCCTTAGCCAATGACGTTATAAGTCAAGTTATTAACCTTATTTGAAAGGTTATTACATATTGTTTAACACGCTTCTTGTTGCTCTGTCGTGCGTTCACTTTGATGCATATCAATATGCTTATGATTATAATATATTAATCGCGCCCCAGCGCAATCCGCCCCGCTTTTACTGCGTTTCGGCGAACGCTTGGCTGTAAACCAATTCTAAATAAATCACCATTCATACCGGTTAGTGTCATCCTTACGCCGGCTTGTTTGGCTACTTCAGCGTGTGCTTTCATATGCTCAGGCTCACCGTGTGTCGGTATGACAATACGGGGTTTCACCCATTGGTACAGTTGTTTAAGCTCTTCTTGATTTGGATGGCCCGAGGCATGGAGTATGCGGTCACTTTGTTCGGCATGTACGACCTCTATTCGACGCGCTTTAAACTTATTCGTGAGGCGTTGAATATCAAGCTCATTACCTGGAATAATAATAGCGCTCATGATGACTTTGTCACCTTTGTCCAGCACTAAATGAGGATGGCTATCGTCGGCTAAACGACTGAGTGCTGCTCTAGATTCACCCTGGCAGCCTGTCACCACAACTAACACTTCTCGTGCTGGTAAATAACCGACATGCGTATGGTCAATGAGCTCAATATGCTCTGGCCATAATCCAAATTGGCGTGCCAAACCCACATTTCTCTCTAACGATCGTCCGAGCACTGCAAAATAGCGACCTGACGCTTCTGCCACCCGAGCTAACGTGATTAAACGCGCGATGTTACTGCTAAAGCAGCCGACAACAACGCGCCCCTGTGCTTCTTTCACCTCGGCTAACAGCCCGTCATGGCAATCCGCTTCAGAAGTCGACCATCCTGGTTTTAAGGCGTTGGTAGAATCACCTACAACGGCATCGATACCTGCTAATCCGAGCCGCTGAAATACGCCACTGTCAAAGCCCGCTGAGGTAATTGGTTGGGCATCGATTTTCCAGTCTCCGGTGTGTAAAACACGAGCAGCAGGCGTTTCTATCACCACACCAAATGGCTCAGGAAGTGAATGGGTAAAGCGTATCCACGTCACGCTAAATGGGCCAATTTGAACAGTTTCCCCCTCATTAACTTCAATAATGGAGACCAGTTCAGCAAATGCGGTATAGGCTAGTTTTCTGCGCAGAACAGCAGCTGTATAAGGTGTGGTATAAATCGGCTTTTGCCAACGCAGCCATAAGTCCTCTATAGCACCAATATGGTCTTCGTGGGCATGAGTAATAATGATCGCTTCGAGTTCGTCTTTATTATCTGTAATGAAGCGAGGGTCGGCACAGACAACTTCATGCTTGATACTGTCGGGTTTAGCAGGGTTAAGCGGTTCATCAAAGGAGACACCACAGTCGATCATCAACCAGCGACCCGCATGACCGTATAGGTTCATGTTCATGCCGATCTCGCCTGTCCCGCCAAGGGGTAGGAACCACATGTCGACTTCGCTTGGATACAACGTGAGTCTCCTCTAACTTACTGTGTAAGCGTTAGATATGCGAAACTAGTAACGTTGATGCTACTCCTTTTGGATTACTTTTACACCCTCATTCAGAGATTAAATCGTGCTGTGATGTCAATCAAATACAACACTACACTTGCTTAAACCAATCTTCGATCACATTCATGACGAGCCGCGTTTTAGCGGGGATACTCTCTCTAACAGGCAATACCGCATAAACACTATACTCAACCCCTGCCCAATCAGGTAGTAAGCGCACCAACTCACCACGTTCTAGCTGTGGCTTCACCTCGGGTTCGGGTAGCAATCCAAAGCCCACACCGTCACACGTCAATTGTACCGTTGTCTGCATATTGTCGACTTGGATGCGCGGCGCTGGCAAAGGCAAGTCATAGGTGTTTGAAAAATGCGCAATAAAGGTCTCATCTTGTAACCCATCAAGTCCACTGATTTGGCGTTTAGCAAGCGGGTGCGACGCAGCAGCACATGGTATCAAATGCCAATCTATAAGATGATGAGAGTACAATGACGAGTCGGGTAAGGGACCGATGCGAATCGCAAGATCAACGCCCGCAGTCACTAAATCAAGCGGTTCGTCGGTCATCGATAACTTAAACTGCATGTCCGGAAATTGTTCGGTTAACTGACGTAGAGGCTCACTCAATAAGCCGCCCCCAAATCCCACAGGAGCCATGATTTTCATCACGCCCGCCGGCGTTTGCGTAAGCTGCTCCATACGTTCTTGATTTTTCGCGGCAACTTGCAACACATCAAGGCACGACTGATAAAAGACTTCGCCGGCTTCGGTGAGCGTCATTACCCGCGTATTGCGATGAAAAAGCGCCAGCCCATTATCTTTTTCGAGCTTCCTAAGTTGCTGACTAACCGCCGATACGGTCATATGCAACTCACTCGCTGCCGCACTCATACTCTTTAACTCGACCGTTCGAGTAAACGCCTTCATCGACCGAATCATCTTCGGATTCATAGCTTAAGCACCTCTTAAATATGCTTACAAATAAACGAGATTGCACAAACCGTAATTATACGTATATTTGCAAATAAAAACTATTCTCATTTTTATATACGGAGAACATTGTGCATCTATCAAACACTCGCTGCATTAAACTGTCAATTATTGCGACTGCAATTAGCGCATTCACTTTATCAGCAAATGCCAACCCGCAACAGACAGATCACCGCGCAAACCATTCCCATAAACGTGAAAAGCCAATGGAAGTTTTAGTGGTTACCGCGTCCGGTGCCGACAAGACATTGCGCGATGCACCTGCATCAGTCAGTGTCATTTCGGGTGAAGTCCTATCACAGCGCTTTTACAAGGATCTGACCGATGCACTCACCGATGCGCCTGGCGTTATTGTAACCAATGGTGGAGACCGACAAGACATTAGCGTACGCGGAATGAGCAGTCAGTACACCTTGATATTAGTCGATGGACAGCGCCAAACGTCACGCGAAACACGACCGAATAGCGACGGCCCTGGAGTCGAAGGTGCGTGGACACCGCCCTTAGCAGCCATCGAACGTATCGAGATTATTCGCGGCCCAATGTCTTCGCTATATGGTTCGGATGCTATTGGTGGCGTCATTAATATTATAACGAAGAAAACGCCGCAAGAGTGGCGTAGCGAAGTACGTGTAGACTCCGTCGTACAAGAACGCAATGAATCTGGGAATAGCTACCAAGTCAATCTCTTTACCTCCGGCTCTCTCATAGAAGATACCCTCGGGCTGCAGGTATATGGCGGTTACACACGACGTTTTGAAGACGATATTGTTGATGGTTATCGCGCAAAGAAAACCGATCATGCCACCGTTAAACTCGCTTACACACCAACGGTCGACCACGAATGGCTTTTCGAAGCAGGCACCAACTCACAAACTTTAGACGCAACACTCGGTAAAACCGTTGAGCCCTTAGCCCCCGGTGAAAGCTGCGGGCGTCGCGGTTGCCCTGAGTCATCGACGACTAAGTATGACAATCAAAGTTACTCCATTGCTCACAACGGTCAATGGGGTCTTGTCGGCGCTCGAAGTTATCTAAAACGTGACGAGTACGACAACAATGCACGTCAGATGTACATCACCAATACCGATTTTCAGACCGTATGGAATGTGCCACTCACCGTTGAACAGCCAATTACACTCGGCGCCGCTTATCTAAAAGAAGAGTTAGAAGATCGCACCAGTAACCAAATCAGCAACCGCACACAAATCGATAGCTCTCAATGGTCAGTATTTGCTGAATCGACATGGCCTGTCGCAAAACATTTCGAGCTCACGACCGGTTTGCGCTACGACGATGATGAGTATTTTGGTGACCAATGGAGTCCCCGTGTCTACGGCGTCTACCACCTATCACGAGCAACCACGCTGAAAGGTGGCGTATCCACCGGCTTTCGAGCGCCTAACTTACGTCAAACAACAGAGGATTGGGGACAAGTCAGTCGAGGCGGAGATATTTATGGTAACCCCGACTTACAAGCAGAAACATCGGTTAACTACGAGCTCGGTCTATATACCCATTTTAGCCGAGGAATAAAGAGCTCTGTTACCGTTTTCTATAACCAATTCGACGATAAAATATCGCGCATTGCATGCCCCGTCACTCAATGTACCGGTGGCCCCAATCAGTTTGGCTCTATGCCCACAACGTACGTCAACGTTGATGAAGCGGTGACACAGGGTGTTGAAGCCACTTTTGATGCACGATTTAGCCGAGCTTGGAAACTGAGCGCGAACTACACCTTTACCGATTCTGAGCAAAAAACCGGTGAATATAAAGGCGAGCCACTCACACAATTACCCAAGCATTTGGTACAAACGTCGCTCAATTGGAAGCCTTCCGCGGCAATGAATACGTGGTTACGCGTTCATTATCGTGGCGAAGAGAGTCAACCCACGACTGGACCTTCGAGCGGTTCACTGATTGCCCCTTCATATACGCTGACCGATTTGGGCATCAACTACTTCCTCACACCCGATATTAAGGTCGGAGCCGGTATTTATAACCTATTCGATAAACAAATTGGTATGGAAGAATACGGCTATATTGAGGATGGACGCCGTCTTTGGGTCTCTCTCGGCTGGACTTTTTAACCGATGCGCGCTCGTCAATTTTGGAGTATTAAAAACTGGCATTGGGTCAGTTCCGCGATGTGTTTGGTCGGCATGCTGCTTTTTTCAGTGACAGGTATCACCCTCAACCATCCCACCGTGTTTGAGGGTGGTGCTGAGATCACTCAAATAGAGGCTGACGTTCCCTCCGCTATTATGGCGGGTTTAAATGCCGACCGACCTCTGAGTCAGGCGTTTCGTCAGTGGTATCAAAGCACCACAGGTAACCCATTACCTGAAACACTTAACATTCAATGGAGCGAGTTCGAAATGTACGTATCGTTACCACGTGCGGGGGGTGACCGTTGGTTTTCCGTCGACCGAGAGTTACATACCTTTTATCAAGAAACCACAGACCGTGGCTGGATTGCTTATCTCAACGATTTGCACAAAGGCCGCAACACTCACTTTTTATGGTCGCTGTTTATCGATGTCTTCGCACTGGCCGCCATTCTATTTTCAGTAACCGGCTTGTTGCTTTTGAAAAAGTACGCCAAGGGTCGTAAAACTACGTGGCCATTGGTTGCCGCCGGTGTGCTGATACCTATATTACTGTTGATTCCAAACCATAGCTCCGCCAATGAACTCAAGGTTGAGCTACCGCGCCTCGCAGTCTCTGAATATCACCCACCTTATCTCGCGGTGTGGCTGATGGACAGTGAGCGCAAGAAAGTCGCTGATGTCGCTATCTGGTATGACACTCAACTTGCTGACAAAGAAGGTGAAAAGTGGCTTAAAGATATGCGCTTATGGTGGCGCCGCAGCGGGCGCTTTTTAAGTATGCCCGTCGATGGGATCTCTGGCGCGACCCGACAACCGGGTTCACATCGAATTGACCTCAAGCCACTGACTCAGATTATCAGCCAACGGTCTCCACAATCTTACACCTTGTATATCGAGGCAGCGCGTGAACTCGGTGGACGCGAGGTACTGCAATTTAATTTCCAATGGCCATTAAACAAACCACTACAACACACCGAACAAGGCAACAACGAGCTCGGTAATGTAAAACTTACTCTGGAGCCTTAAAATGATTAAACATAAAACCACACAGCTATTGCTTATGGGCGTGTTACTAACCGCGAGCCTTTCGGTCAGCGCCCATCGCTTATGGATAAAACCGAACACGACCACAGTATCCGGTCAAGATGAATGGGTCACCTTTGATGCCGCTATCGCTAACGGTATTTTTAACCCTGATCACTTTGCGATGCCTTTAGACCGCCTGACGGCTTACAATCCAGACGGTCAGCCTATTACGTTGCAAAATCAAGCGAAACTAAAATACCGAAGTGTTTTTGACCTTCAGCTTACGCAACCGGGTACCTATGAAGTCAGTATGAATAGCCGTAGTCTGCAAGCAAGTTGGCAGGATGAACAAGGTAACCGTCAGCGTTGGCCGGGGCGTGGCGAAATAGGCACAATTGAGGGCTTTCAACAACATGTCCCTAAAAATGCAAAAGATTTAAAAGTCTTTGATAGTGCTCGTCGCGTTGAGGTATTTGTTACCGCAGGCGCGCCCAGTCAAGAGGTCATTATACCGAGTGGTAATGGGCTTGAGCTTAATGGCAAAACCCACCCCAATGATCTCTATACCGGGGAATCGGTATCACTGGGTTTCTTATTCGATGGCGAACCGGCTCAAGATGCACAGGTGACCCTTGTACGACAAGGCGAAAAATATCGTGACAATAGTGAGCCGATGCGCTTTACCACAAACGCGGAAGGCGTTTTTGAAGTGAGCTTCGATGCACCCGGCATGTACTTTATCGAAGTTGAATATAAAGACGATCGCGCAAAAGCGCCAGCGATGGTGAGATTAGGTAACTATTCAGCCGTCATCGAAGTACTGCCTCTATAACGTGTTCAGGGCGCGCCAGCGCCCTGATTATTTTACACCCTACGCTAAAAAATTCCTCGCCGAGGCAAATCCAAGCTGAGCTAACTTTGGTATCTTTTAGACGCGTTGTATCCAATCAACAGAGGAACTTTTATGTCGAATAATTCATACGTCCCACCCAAAGTATGGGAGTGGGAACCCGGTAACGGTGGTAAATTCGCTAACATTAACCGCCCGGTTTCTGGCGCAACTCATGAGCAGCCTCTGCCCAAAGGCGAACACGATCTGCAACTCTATTCCCTGGCAACACCCAATGGGCAAAAGGTAACTATCCTACTTGAAGAACTCCTTGAGGCCGGCGTTAAGGAAGCCGATTACGATGCCTATCTTATTAATATATTAGAGGGGGAGCAGTTCTCGAGCGGATTTGTTGACGTTAACCCAAACTCAAAAATACCTGCTTTGCTTGATAACAGTACCGAACCGGGTACAAGAGTGTTCGAGTCTGGCTCTATTCTGCTGTATCTTGCTGAAAAATTCGGTCACTTTCTGCCAACCACGCCGGCTGCACGTGCCGAATGTCTTAACTGGCTATTTTGGCAAATGGGCAGCGCGCCTTTGCTAGGCGGTGGCTTTGGTCATTTCTATGCTTATGCTGACGAGAAGTTAGAGTACCCAATCAACCGCTTTACCATGGAGATCAAACGTCAATTAGATGTGCTCGATAAGCAACTTGCCAATCATGAGTTTGTTGCAGGGGACGAATACAGCATTGCAGATATGGCCATATTTCCGTGGTACGGTGCGTTGGTTCGCAACGAAGTCTATGAGGCTGCTGAGTTTATTCAAGCGCACACCTATAAAAACGTGCAGCGCTGGGCAGAACAGCTATCACAACGCCCTGCAGTTAAACGCGGTCGTATGGTAAATAAAACCTGGGGCGAACCAGAAGAGCAGCTGCATGAACGCCACAGCGCTGAAGATTTTGAAACTAAAACACAAGATAAAATTGGCTAGAAAAGAAAAAGCCCCGAGTAAAAGCTCGGGGCAAAATATATCCAGGGAGTATAAATCTGTTATCTGGTGTTCACCAAAAAACGACTGCAATTATCAACACCTACGGTGACAACTTCGTTTCGGATTTATGACAATTTAATTAAATGCCACGCAAATCTAAAAAGAAGTGATTATCCGCAATAGACTCCCTTATCCTTTTTACTGCTGTTGCAACGCTTGTAAAACAGGTAGCTCAGTTCCATTTAAAACAAACTTGCCGTCCTTAAGCGTAACCTTTGTCACATAAGCGTCTTCTTGTTCTGTCAAGAAACCTTGTTGCATAAAGGTAGAGATAACCAAAGGTGCTTGCTGCTCAGCAATCTGCTGCATTTGTACAGGATCCTGCTGTGCCGGTGGCAACTGTGTCCGTAACTGCATAAGGATTTGCTTTTGCGCTAACCATAACGCAACAGGCTTTTCGATACGCATATTGGCTTCACTATTTACATGTGAGAACCAGAACGCTTGGTCATCAATCGGATCGGGCAATTGCTCGATATCAGCAAGCTGCATAAACATATCAGCGTTCATGTCGCCCTGTTCAAGGGAAGCGCTCAGCTGGTCGATCTTAAAGCTCGGATTGTCGTCGATAATTTTAGGTAGCTGCTGAATAAAAAATTCACTTTGTTGTTCGAGTAATTTAGCAGGGTCTGTTCCATCTTGCGCTGAAGCAAACTGTTGAAATGCTTCAAGCACACTGGTATCAAGATCATCCATCGACATATTGAATACGAGGTCATTTGCAGTAAACGACTCAGAGGAAACAGACTCAAGCCCCTGCTTAATTAAGATACTCGCCGTATTTTGCTCTTCATCAATAATTGAGGTACTGGTTAGCTGGTAGTTACTCAAAATCAAAGGTTGAATCATTTCAACATCTTCAAAAGAGACTTCTTTAATCGAGAAAGATGAGTCACCACCATAAACGCTTCCGGCCAAAAGGCTCGCTAATGACGCTTGCGCATCAACCTGTAAATTGAGGTCTGACATTTTAAACCGTGCTTGGTCACCAACAGCGAACGTCATATTCTTAAAGCCACCTGTATAAACCACTCGCTCTTGCTCAACGGTTCCGTGCCCTTCATAGCCAGAAAAGTTGAATGCTACACCGTCTGCGTTTTCGGCAGCAGTCAGTTCTGGCATCCAGTCATGATAATCAGCTCCGCCGAATAGCCCGACTGAGCCCGTCATTTGATAAATTGGTGTACCGTCTTCCCACTCAACGTATTCCTGTAAATCGTTGCCATCAAAGCTCAGTTTCCACGCCGCCAGACCAACACCTGGGCTGTATTGAGTCAACAACAAGCCATGCTGTGCCGAGAAATCGAGCTCTGCTTCAATGGTTTCTGGCAATTCATCATTGTCAGCAGCCATACTCGCTAGATCGATGGTTACACGCACCACCGCTGATGAAGTAAAGTAATCTTTTTCGTAACTAACAACTTCAGCAGCGTAAGCAGGTTGCGCATCGAGCGCAGCTACTTGCTTCTTAAAGTTCGTTTCTAGTGCGCTTCCTGTAAAGTATGGGCTCACAGCAAATGCGGCCGCAACGATAACGGCGCCACCCAAAAGTGCTTTTTTACTCATATTTGTCTCGCGTTTATTATCAGAAATTATTGTAATTATTTTGTTATCAGTGTATCGCATTCGCTAGCGCCGTGCATTAGGAAATATCTGAAAATTTCATGACTTTCACCATGACGTAGGAAATAAAACACGCGATAATGGCGGCTTTGTTTTATCAATTAAGCCAATCAGGTCGAAGCGCTATGGAAATCAAAGTTAATTTTTTAGAAAATCTCAAACTCGAAGCTAAGTTTGACGATTTCACCGTTATTGCCGATCAGCCTATTCGTTATAAAGGCGACGGCTCTGCGCCTAGCCCATTCGACTATTTTCTCGCATCATCAGCCTTGTGCGCGGCATACTTCATTCGCTTGTACTGTAATGCGCGCGATATTCCGACGGAGCATATTCGGTTATCGCAAAACAATATCGTCGATCCCGAAGACCGCTATAACCAGATCTTTAAAATTCAGGTCGAACTCCCAGAGGATATTTCGGACAAAGACCGCCAAGGTATTCTCAGAGCCGTCGAGCGCTGTACTGTCAAACGTGTGGTACAAACTGAACCTGATTTTCAGATTGAGGCCGTCGATAACCTCGACGACAGCGCTCAAGCACTCTTGATGGGGGCGCCTGACGGCGATCATACGACCTTTATTAAAGGCAAAGATTTACCCCTAGAGCAAACTATCGCCAACATGACTCAAATACTGGCTGACTTGGGCATGAAAATCGAGATCGCTTCTTGGCGTAATATCGTGCCTAACGTGTGGTCTCTGCATGTGCGTGATGCCGCATCACCGATGTGCTTTACCAACGGCAAAGGCGCGACTAAAGAAGCCGCCTTGTGCTCTGCGTTAGGTGAGTTCATCGAACGCCTCAACTGTAACTTCTTTTATAACGACCAGTACTTTGGTGAAGAGATTGCGCAAAGCGAGTTTGTCCATTATCCCAACGAACGTTGGTTTGAGCTCACCGAGGACGACAGCTTACCTAGCGGCATTTTAGACGACTATACACGTGCTATTTATGACCCTGAAAACGAGTTAGCTGGCTCGAATTTAATCGACACCAACTCCGGTAATATCGAACGCGGTATTTGTGCGCTACCGTTTAAGCGTCACTCGGATGGTGAAACGGTGTACTTCCCTTCTAACTTAATCGAAAACCTGTACTTAAGTAACGGCATGAGCGCCGGTAATACGCTTGACGAAGCGGTTGTCCAATGCCTATCTGAAATATTCGAACGCGCCGTCAAGCGCGAAATTATCGAAAATGAAATCGCATTGCCTGACGTACCGGACACCGTTCTTGAGCGCTTTCCCAAACTCGTAGAAGGCATCAAGGGACTAGAAGAGCAAGGCTATCCCGTATTAGTAAAAGACGCCTCGCTAGGCGGTCAATTTCCTGTAGCCTGTGTCACTCTGATGAACCCTCGCACCGGTGGTGTGTTTGCCTCGTTTGGTGCGCATCCCAGCTTAGAAGTTGCTCTTGAGCGCAGTCTCACCGAACTTTTACAAGGTCGCAGCTTTGAAGGATTAAACGACTTACCTGCGCCGACTTTTAACCAAATGGCTGTCACCGAGCCCAATAACTTTGTCGAACACTTTATCGACTCATCAGGTGTAGTGTCGTGGCGTTTCTTCAGCGCACGTTCAGAATATGAATTCGTCGATTGGGACTTTTCTGGCTCAAATCATGAGGAAGTGAATACCTTGTTTGGGATCCTTTCTGATTTAGGCAAAGAGGCCTATGTCGCCGTTTATGACGAACTGGGCGCACCGGCATGTCGTATTCTCGTGCCAGGTTATTCAGAAGTGTATCCCGTAGAAGACTTGATCTGGGATAACACCAACGTCGCACTGCAGTTCCGCGAAGATATTTTAAACCTTCACCGTCTCGGTGATGATGCCCTTGCCGATTTAGTCGAGCGTTTAGAGGAAAGCCAGCTTGATAACTACATGGACATCATCACGCTGATCGGTATTGAGTTTGATGAGAATACAGTGTGGGGTCAGCTCACGATCCTAGAGCTTAAATTGCTTATCTATCTTGCGTTAGGCGAACATGCGCTCGCTTTAGAGCATGTGGAAATGTTCCTACAATACAACGACAACACCGTTGAACGCGTCTTATTCTATCGCGCCGTGGAAGCCCTTCTTGAGGTGGAACTCGACGAAGAACTCGAGCGTAGCGACTTTATTTATAACTTCCGCCGCATGTTCGGCGATAAAACCATGGATGCAGTCGAAGGTTCCGTCGATGGAAGCGTGCGTTTTCATGGTTTGACACCCACCGACATGAATTTAACCGGGCTCGATCGTCACTTGCGCTTGATTGAAAGTTATAAAAAACTACATGCTGCTCGAGCGCGCGTTGCTACAACACGCTAGGTAGTCTCAACTGTCAACCGAGCCGGCTTCATTAAGCCGGCTTTTTTGTTGGTTGCAATTAAATGTTACATTTATTAGTCATTATTAATTTACATTCTAATATGACATGAGGTATAAATAACCCAAATCTGTCCAACAGGATGTTTATAATGAAAAGACTTTTAGCTTCTTCTGCACTTGCTTCGATGGTGCTTTTTTCTAACGCCGCGCTCGCACAAAATGCCGACGAAAAGCCTAATTATGATTTTATTGGCGCTGGCTACGCTCACGAGTCAAGTTATAACGATGGTTATCTTCTAGAATTCGAAAAGTCACTGACAGATCGATTTTTTATCAGTGCCGACTATCGCAGCTTGGAAAATGACGGCGAGGGCAATGTAGACTTGAACAACAAGCTACTTTTTGCTGACGTTGGCTATAAAGTATTCCAATACAACATGCTTGATGTATATGCCAAAGCCGGTGTGGCAAACTATAAATCTGAACTGACGATGCCGCAAAATAGTTTTGACAATGACGATACTGGTTGGCATGCAGCCATTGGTGCGCGCGCTCGTATAACCAGTTGGTTCGAAGTCGATTTCAATATCGGTATGGCCGACGTATTCGACAACACACAGGATACCATGCGCATAACAACACGTTTCTACGCAACCGATAGACTCTCGGTGGCTCTTCAAGCTGACTCATTCGACGCTTTCGACACCCTTGGTCTGTCTGTGCGCTACTCATTTTAAGTAGCACACTGTCGGGCTCAGTCAATCTCACTGAGCCCTAATTTGCCTCATAGTATACCCATTCTTCCGTGATTTCTGACTTCAAAGTCATCCTACTCGAGTTGTACCTTTTTCCTTAATTACCAAAATTAACCTGTCAATTATCACAACAGTCGTCAGGTCATGAAGAATCAACTTAATCAATCTCTTATTGCTTGCATTTTTAGCGTGTCTTTAACCGCGTGTGTCAGTACCAACCCCAGTTTAGGCGGCAGTTCTGGAAACAACATTACGGGAGCTGCCGGCGGAGCGCAAAGTCAGGGCGAGAACAAAGCGTTGGAACGCTGCGAGGCACCGCTGGGAACACTATCTATTTACGAAGATACAAACGAAAATTGGTGGTATGACTATCGCCGCATGTATCCCAAGCTGGGCACAACCGTACCGCTCATACGTGTCATGATTCAACAGTCAAACTGCTTCGTTATCGTTGAACGAGGTAAAGCAATGCAAGCACTCCAGACCGAGCGCGCCCTCATGGAAAGCGGCGAACTACGCCAGCAAAGTAACTTTGGCAAAGGTCAACTGGTTGCCGCAGACTACACGGTCAGCCCCTCCATTCAATTCTCCGAGAGTGGGACACAAAATGTAGGTGGCTTATTGGGCGGTTGGGTTGGCGTAGTTGCCGGAGGGCTCTCGAGTAATGAAGCAGCGACCACATTGCTGCTGGTTGATAACCGCTCTGGTGTACAAGTATCGGCGGCGGCGGGTAACGCCAAGAATTGGGACTTCAGTGCCTTTGGTGGCGTTTTCTCAGGCTTGCTTGCAGGTGTTGGTGGCTATACGGATACACCTGAGGGAAAGGTTATTTCAGCCGCATTCATGGACTCCTATAACAATATGGTCAAGGCATTAAAAAACTACCGTGCACAAAATGTTGCGGGAGGCCTCGGTCGTGGCGGCGCACTGGGTGTAAACGACTAATATTGTTGATAACAGCGGCTTGTTCATCAAGTCGCTGTTATGACTGCACAACGGATCGTCTGCGACTCGACTCGATGCTCAGTACCGTGACAGAACTTAATATCAGTGCAACGCCAAACACTTGAACCCAAGCTAACACTTCGCCCAAAAATAAAACACCAAATAACGAGGCCGTAATGGGCTCGGCCATCGCTAAAATCGAAGCGCTGCCCGGCGCAGTATAGTTAAGGCCGACAACATAACAAATGAACGAGACTCCGCCTCCCAAAATCCCAATAGCTAATAATAGCGATAAAGACAGTGGCGAAGCGACCTGCCTAATCTCAGCAAAGTCGATCAGCAGCGCCAAAACCAAAGATAGTACAGCAAAAGCAACCGTCAGTACCGCCTGCGGGCTACCATGAGGAGTGGCATATTTGAAGCCAAAGACAAACACAGTGTAAGACGCACCGGATAATAACCCCATGATCACGGCTACCCCACTCACCTTTTCCATATTGAGTGCGTAAGCTTCGGTCAGCAACACAATCCCCACAACGACAAATAAGACAGCTAATCCTTTAGACCAAGAGGGTGTTTCGAGTCCGAGCAGGAAAGAAATTAAGAAGATAAACACCGGTGCACAATACATTAGTGTTGCAGCCACCGTGACACTTCCCTCAGCAATACTCATGAAGTAAAACGAGAAGTTACCAGCGACACCCAACCCGGCAACAGTCGACCAAAACCAGAACGAACGATTTAAACGCCCGATGTCACGCCGCGCAAAAATCAACCAAACGCCGACAAAAGCAAAGCCGAATGTGCCACGACATAGCGCGACCGTCGTTGCACTCCAGCCCTCCTTGAGCAATATGGCCCCCATGCCGCCTGAAATCCCCCAACACATCGCAGCAAACCCAACCAACAGCGTACTACGTGCGACCCACTTGCCTGGAAAGGCCAACCGCATAGGTGCATGTAGACGAAATCCCATAACTCGCCTCCTATCAACGAAGTGGCGTGGATATTTAGGATGCCATAGGCGATTGGCGGTGAGCAAATGGGCCAAGTAACGGCGTGACGGATTAGATCTCACATAGCCATAAACACAAGAACTGACTTATAGATAAATGGTGGCCCCTCGCAGATTTGAACTGCGGACCAACCGATTATGAGTCGGGTGCTCTAACCACTGAGCTAAGGGGCCATTTTAGAAGAGAGTTGCTTAGAAAGCGGCGCAAATTATACGAACTTTTTGCTAGCTTGTCATCGGTATCTTTAAGATAAATCGAGAGATTTCGCCGTTTGATTGAAATTCAATCGACCCCTTCAAGCTGCTGACAAGATCTTTAACTAGACGTAATCCATCACCGTATTGCTCCGGTATAACATCGTCAAACCTAAATAGGTTTTGTTCGACATTACGCTTCACACTAGGGTTTTCGTCGACCATTTCTAGAATCATGTGGTCATCCTGCTTAGCCGCGCGAATAAATATTTCCCCTTCTTGTGGCCCGAATTTCAACGAGTGAAGAATAAGAATATCGAGTGTAAAGCGCAGCAGGAGCGGGTTTGTACTTATCGTGATATCACCATCGCACACCGCCGCTATGGTCTGCCTATCGTTCGCGTGTCGTTGTTGATGAAAATCGGCTAAAGTCCGCGTCCAACGGTTCATATGAACTTCTGCGACAGGCCCCTGCTTTTTATGGCGCACATCAATCTGCGCAAGTGCTTGGCAAAGATACTCAGCCGCGTCGAGTTCGCGCTGTAGTTTCTCAAATTGGAGCGTCGATGTATCCGTCACAACCGCAGTGACATCGCGTTGTAATTGCTCAATACGACCGCGGAGCTCTTCAGCGAATGCCAGCGCTGCGCGTCCAACAACTGACAGCTCGTTGATTTGCCCTAGCTTAGCTTCGAGTGAGTTGATTGCTCGTTCGGCATTATGTCGCTTTTGACGTGCCTGATATAGCAGCAACAGAAATGGCTGGACGTCATTGATAACCGTTGTAGTGGGAACAGGCGCAGTTTCATCGTTCAGCTGCTCAGTTAACTTCTCACGCTCTGTCAGCCAACCTTTCTCAAAGTTCCGGTTGAGCACCAACAGCATCGTTCCCAGCACGGCAAGCACACCAAAGATGCCAAACGACAACCAAACCAAAGTGTTAGGTAGCAATGAAGTACGCTTCATTAACCAAGCGGCTAAACCACGATGAGTGTTAATGGGACACGCGACGGTAATCACTGCTGCGTCTTCGGACTGTCGCACAGACGTCAATGTATTCGATTCATCAACCGCTTGCCGGGACAGTGCGCTGAGTAGAGCCATTTCGGATTGTGGTACATCCGTTTTAATACTAGAGCCGACATAAGTAGGAAAGGCATAACCAAAGAACTCACTGGCTACGTGCCAGTAACCGCCTTCAACACCCTGTATTTTGCCGGTCTCGCGGTACATGACCTGTTGTAGTAAGTCGGGGTTATTGACTTGATAGTGGGGCTCTGCGCCCGAAGGATAGAGTTGCGTGACCTCAGTGATCACGTGGTCACAACTGGCGGTTAAACCTTCCGAAGAACGATTAATCAGCTGCGCCGGCGAATACCAAAATGTTAGGCCAATACCGAAAATAGCGATGGCGATGATAATCATCGCCATCAATCGATTCTGGTTACTTATTGAGGAGAGCGAATACACGCGCCACCTTATCTAAAAATTAAAACACCTTAGGGTAGTTTATAGAACTCTTTGGCGTTTTGATAGAATACTTTATCGGTTGCTTCAGAATCATCAAGTGCTTCGACAATGGTATCGATATCACTTGGCTCAAACCCGCGGTTACTGCGCGTCCCTGGCAAGTCTGTACCAAACATGAGGCAGTCTGGGTTAGTCTTATACAGAGTCTTGATAGCTTCAGTAATGTTCACTTCCGTGCGTCCGAAACCGCTTGCTTTAATATTAACACCGCCTTCAGCTAACCGGCGCACTTGAGATAAGCCTGATTTCGCCATTCCCAAATGATCGACGCTCAACTTTGGCAGTTTCAATAAAGTTGGCACCATGTCATCGAGCTCACGGCTATCGACATAAATTTCTAAATGCCACCCGGCTAAATCCCAGATACGACGACCGAATTCAACGATACCTTCAATGTCACGGTGAACGCCGCGCTTTAAGTTGACGCGAACGCCGCGAATCCGGTGTTCGTTGAGTTGCTGAATTTTTTCATCGCTGACACTACCCGGTAATTGGGTAATACCCACATAATTATCACCCAGGTTTCCGAGCGCGGCTTTCAAATAACGCTGCTCGAATCCCTGAAAGGAACCTGAAACAATGACGCCGCCCTCAACAGGCATACCCGTTACAAGGCGGTTATAGTCGTCAATGTAAAAAGGCTTTGGGATGTGACCTTGGTTTTCAATCAACGGAAACGCTTCATCATAAATATGAAGATGCGAGTCTATAATCCGTTTTGGCCAATGTTCACGATTAATTCCCATACTGCCTCCTTTCTTAGTAACAGAGTCACTCAAATCGAGCCTGAGTGATTACATACGGTTACTCATCCAAAAACGATTTAAGTTGCTCTGAACGGCTTGGATGACGCAACTTACGCAATGCCTTTGCTTCAATCTGACGTATACGCTCACGCGTTACATCAAATTGTTTGCCCACTTCTTCCAATGTGTGGTCGGTATTCATATCAATGCCGAAACGCATACGCAATACTTTTGCCTCACGCGCGGTCAAGCCACCAAGTACATCGCGTACTGAGTTACGCAAGCTCTCTGAGGTCGCTGAGTCAATCGGCAAATCAAGGGTATTATCCTCAATAAAGTCGCCCAAGTGCGAATCTTCATCATCACCAATTGGGGTTTCCATCGAGATTGGCTCTTTCGCAATCTTAAGAACCTTACGAATTTTATCTTCTGGCATCGCCATGCGTTCAGCGAGCTCTTCTGGTAAAGGCTCACGCCCCATCTCTTGCAACATCTGACGCGAGATACGATTAAGCTTATTAATCGTCTCAATCATGTGCACTGGAATACGAATCGTACGCGCTTGGTCGGCAATCGAACGTGTAATCGCCTGACGTATCCACCAGGTAGCGTAAGTCGAAAACTTGTAGCCACGACGGTACTCAAATTTATCAACCGCCTTCATCAAACCGATGTTACCCTCTTGAATTAAATCAAGGAATTGTAGACCGCGGTTCGTGTATTTCTTGGCAATCGAGATAACCAAGCGAAGGTTCGCCTCAACCATTTCTTTCTTGGCTCGACGTGCCTTTGCCTCACCAATCGACATGCGGCGATTAATGTCTTTAACTTTGGCAATGGTAAGACCGGTTTCCTTTTCGATCTCATTTAATTTGGTCACGCAACGTTCAATTTCAACGCGTGCTTCTTGCAATGTTGATGCGTAGTCAACACCGGCAGAAATCTGTTCGTCGACCCAAGCTAAGCTGTTTTCATTGCCCGCAAATGCTTTCATGAAAGCACGCTTAGGCATACCGGCTTGCTCGACGGCCGCTTTCATGACGAGGCGTTCCTGTACACGAACACGCTGCATCATAGCGCGCATATCTTGCACCAAACGATCAAACTGTTTAGGTACTAAACGGAACTGCTTGAACAGGTCACTGAGCTTATCAATTTCGACGCGCGCACTCGGATGTTCACGACCGTGTTTGGTAATTGCCTGACGTGTCGCATCATACTGCTCACGCAATTCAGTGAACTTTTGACGTGCGAATTCAGGATCGATACCGCTATCGTTTTCATCTTCATCGTCGTCGTCATCTTCATCGTCGTCCTCATCTTCAAGCTCTTCATTAGAAAGCTCGGAACCCACGTGGGTTGCACTGACGGGCGCTTCATCAACCTCATCGGGATCAATAAAGCCAACAATGATTTCTGTCAGACGTAACTCTTCAGCTTCGTAAGAATCCCATTGCTCTAGCAAGAAATTAATTGCTTCGGGGTACTCAGCAACAGAACATTGAACTTGGTTGATGCCTTCTTCGATACGCTTAGCGATGTCGATCTCGCCCTCACGCGTTAAAAGCTCGACAGTACCCATTTCACGCATGTACATGCGCACAGGGTCAGTGGTACGGCCTATCTCGCCATCCACAGTAGCAAGTGCTTGTGCAGCCTCTTCCGCTGCGTCCTCGTCCGCCGCACTTTCGGACATCATCAAATCATCTGCATCAGGCGCACTTTCAAAGACACGGATACCCATGTCATTTATCATGCGAATGATGTCTTCTATTTGATCGGAATCAACGATTTCCTGCGGTAAGTGGTCGTTCACTTCCGCAAACGTAAGAAAACCTTGCTCTTTGCCTTTTGCAATGAGAACTTTTAACTGTGATTGCCGATTCTGCTGCATACAGAGATTCCACCTGTCACTTTCTACGAGAGTACCCAAAATGACCTTAAACTATAGCATAATGGCTAATTTTAAGCTACCAAAACGCTGATTATAGCCGAGTCAGTTACGTGTTCTTAAATGCTTCACCAGCATTAAATATTCTTGCTTTTCCGCTTTATTCAAGGGCGACTGCTGCCCCTTTTTGAGGAGTTCATCGGCTCTTTGTTCAACATACTGGTCAATTAAATAAACAAAGATATCCTTAAACTCCTGCTCCATATTATGTTCATCAAGACCATGCTGCCAAACGGCTAGTTTCTCTAACGCCTTTTGATAGGGCGTGTCGCGCCAATGCTCTAACACCTGCGCAGTGGTCATATCGCGTTCGTTACACTGTTGATGCAATGCCATAAATAAATCCATGCCTGGCAGTTTTAGCTCACCCAGCTCAGTTTTAACTGGCACTGCCTTTGCGAGCTGCGGATACTGGACGATCAATGCAACCGCACGCCGCAAAGGCGTCATTTTTATCGCTTCAGGTTTCGCCTTACGTTGTTGTGGTGTGTCAACGTAGCGTTCCAATTGCGATGTTTCTCGCCTCAGCAATTGCGCCAGCTTTTGCATCAGTGACTCGCGATAAAAATCACTGGCAATGCGTTCAATGCGCGGCTTTGCTTCGCTCAGTAAAGCCGAGCGACCTGACTCCGTGTTCACATCCACATCTTCAGCGAGGTGTTCAAAGAAGTAATCGACAAACGATTTAGCCTTTTTCAAATAACGCTCAAAGCCCTCTTTTCCATCCCGCTGAACAACTGAGTCGGGGTCGTCACCCTCCGGTAAAAATAAGAAACTCAGGTCAATGCCATCTTTTAATAGCGGCAATGCATTTTCTAGTGCCCGCCAAGCCGCATCGCGCCCTGCTCGGTCACCGTCATAACAGCACACCACTCTATTTGATGTACGGAACAAACGCTGTAATTGTTCAGTGGTGGTCGCGGTTCCGAGTGACGCAACCGCATAGTCGATCCCAGCTTGCGCGAGTGCAACAACATCCATGTAACCTTCAACAATACAAATTTGTTCAGGTCGACGTAGCTGCTGCTGCATATTCCAAAAGCCGTAAAGCTCTTGTCCTTTATGGAACAGCCGTGTCTCAGGCGAATTAAGGTATTTCGGGCCATCGCTATCAATGACACGCCCACCAAAACCAACAACGCGACCTCGCCGATCATGAATAGGGAACATCACACGATCGCGGAAAAAATCAAATTTTCGTCCTTGATCATTAACATTCACTAATTTGAGATCGATTAATTGTTGTCTTGCGCGCGACTGGCTACCGAGCGCACTTAGAAGACCATCCCAAGCATCGGGGGCGTAGCCAATTTGAAAGCGTTTGACGATATCGCCCGATAGACCACGCTGCTTTAAGTAATTAATCACTTTTTCTGAATTAGCGTGGTGCTTCAATTGGTGCTGAAAAAAACGCGTAGTTTGAGCCATCAGCTCCGTATCGTTTTTCAGTTGTGCCTGTTGTTGATGCTGCTTCTGCGGGTCTTGACCTTCTTCTCGAGGCACTTGCACCCCCAGACTTGACGCTAACTCTTCGATTGCATCTGGAAAGTTTAAACCATCAAACTCCATGATGAAGTCAATCGCGTTACCGTGCGCACCGCAACCAAAACAGTGATAGAACTGCTTGTCAGCACTGACTGTAAACGAAGGTGTTTTTTCATTATGAAAGGGGCAACAGGCCTGATGGTTCTTACCTGCTTTTTTCAGAGGTACACGGCTATCCACTACTTCGACGATATCAGCTCGTTCAAGTAGGTCGTGGATGAAGCTTTTCGGAATGAGTCCTGCCATGCCCTCAACTTATCTTTTATCTTCGTCTACAAACACGAAAGCCGCGTCTCGTAGGACACGGCTTCCAACACGTAACTTAACGAATTAAGTTTAAGTGCAAGCTGCGAAAAGTGAATATCGCTGTCTGCTACTCGTGTATCTTAGTACAAACGAGTGCGACGCGCGTTTTCGCGAGCCAATTTCTTGGCATGACGCTTAACTGCTGCAGCTTTTTTGCGCTTACGTTCTGCTGTTGGTTTTTCATAATGTTCGCGACGACGAACTTCAGACAGAACACCTGCTTTTTCACAAGAGCGCTTAAAGCGACGCAGTGCTACGTCAAACGGCTCGTTTTCTTTCACTTTAACGACTGGCATTAAAACATCACCTCGGAAAAAATTATCTATGTTGTTTAAAAAATAACCGCTAGGGTTCAATTGGTGGTGAATTGTACCGAGTGAAACTAAACTTGTAAAGTGTTATTCGAACACGATTCATGGGAATGATCATTTTTGATCACACGATCGATCGCGTTACGATGAGTTGCTAAGCGCAGTAGGATGGATTCACACTCCGCTGAACTGAGCTCACATTTGATACCAACATGCCATACGTTGGGGCGATGCTCTTTTAACAATCGGATACGGCCACTCAATTCAAAATCATGGGTGTCGTCGTCACTTAAGTGTAACTTAACATCGCGATCCTGAAGGTCACTCATTAAACTGGGTAACTGTTGGTGCGTTTCAAAACCAACGCCACCTCGTCCAATATCAACGACCTTTCCATGGATATAAGGGAAGTAGTTCGCTACCTGCAATTGGGCTGGATGGTCAGTAACTATACGTGGAGAGTGGCGTAGAGGTCGCACAACACCTTGTTCGGGATAACTAACGAATAATAGCTTTTCAGGAAAATGGCTAGCATGAATGAGGCGAACACGCGCTGCTATCATTTCACCCTGATCAGAAACCAGTTTGAGACGTAGGCTTTCACACTCTTTAACGGCGGGTAGTACCGTCTCCCATCGAGCTTGATGACCCAAGCCTAAAATGAGGTAATGGGGGTATCGTTGTCCCAACAGCGTAACCGAAAATGCGAACGGTTCGCCCGCAAGCGTGCCGCTGATTTCAACGCTCTGCTTATAGCTGGGCACAATTCTATGACTTATAGTATCTAACATAATAATTTTCGTTTTTATTGTTATGCAGTCAGCATAGCTAAAAGTGAGCAATTGTTAAGCTAAACGTGCATTTAATTTTTCTGACGTCAATTAACGCCAATAGACTATAACACACGTCAAGTAACCGTCTCTGATTGCCCGGCTTGTATTTCTGTCTGTACACTCAAAACAGGTAACCCCAAATAGATTAAGGACTTTTGATTTGGACGAAGCCTCGACCAATAATAAAAACGGACTACAATTCCCGTACTCAATTCCGGAGCGTTTCCGCTGCCGCGACTTTTTGGGTAGCGGCGGGAGTGGTGTCGTTTTTAAAGCTTGGGACGAGTTGCTTCAGCGCATGGTCGCGATTAAGTTCATCAAAAATCCGACTTTTCTGTCGCGACAACGACTCGTTGCCGAGGCTCGCGCACTTGCAAAACTTAATCACCCTTCCTTATGTGGCGTTTATGACGTCGGTGAGCCATCTGAAGATCATTCATCACTCTATATGGTCATGGAGCTCATCGAGGGGCCACGTGTTACCGAACTGGCAGGTCAACTGAGTATCAACGACGCGGTCAAGCTGGTGGTGCAGTTGGCTGAGGGCGTAAGTCACATGCACAACGAAGGCCTGATTCATAATGATATTAACCCGACCAATGTTATTGTTAAATATGATTCTAGCGACGAATCTATACCTACGTTAATTGACTTAAGCATTGCTGGCCGTGCTTCATCTAACCGTCATAAAGGCTTTGGGGTAAGCCCTCTGTTTTCTGCGCCCGAACAACGCGATAACGGGACCGAACCGGGCCGTTCAAAAGCTGTTGATATATACGGACTCGGTGCCCTATTATTTTTTCTTGTAACGGGACAGGCGCCATCGGACGAGCCGCACAGACAATTAAAGCATTACGCTGATCGGTGTCCTCGTCGGCTGCGTGGTATTATTATTAATTGTTTGCACCGTGACCCAAACGATCGCACTAGTAGCGCCCAGTTACTCGTACAGCAGTTAACCGATTACCGGTTCCGGCGTTTTCCATGGCTAGTGCCTGGCGCCATTACGCTACTTGCTTCAGCCGTCATGACGACAATTGCGATCGGCGTCATTCATTTCCATTTTGCCGACAATGCCTCATCAAAAAGCATCGAAGAGCTCGAAGTCGGTAGCAAAATAGAACAAGCGCTCGCCCATAGCCATTATGCGCGTGAACTTATAAAAAATAATCAGTTAGAGCGTGCAAAACAGCAATCACTGGTCGCACTAAACTACTTTAAAAGCTCTTTTAAAGAACAGCAGCACAGTACGTCGGTTGCAGCCGAAATGACAGAGCTATTGGTCGCTATTAAGCCATTGCTGAGTCGCTCCGAAATGATGGCATTGTTGCTTGAAACGACGACTTACTTAGAGAGCGAAGTGCCTGAAGAAAGAACGGCGAAGTATCATTTGGCGTTAGCTAGACTCTATCACCAGCTGACCTTGTTACATCAAGAGAAATCCGCAGAAGCTGAAATGTGGGAGCGTGAGGCATTGCGAGCCGCTACTAACGCACTCGCAATGAAGCCCGACTCAAAAGAGGTGCGGGCATTTGTCGACAAGCTATACGATCAGTCTAACACTGGAACTGATTGACCACGCGCAGCGTAAAACGCAGCGACATACTCATCAAACGTACCGGCATCAAGTGCGTCACGCATGTCTTGCATTACGCGTTGGTAAAAATGCAAGTTATGGATCGTATTAAGACGTGCACCTAGCATTTCATTGGTGCGGTCTAAATGATGGAGGTACGCCCGAGAGTAGTTTTTACAGGTGTAGCAGTCACACTGCTCATCAAGTGGCGAGGTATCATTGCGATGAACCGCATTACGGATTTTAATCACACCGTTAGAAACAAACAGGTGGCCATTGCGCGCGTTTCGGGTCGGCATCACACAATCAAACATATCAATACCGCGACGTACTGACTCAACCAAATCTTCTGGTTTACCAACGCCCATTAAATAGCGCGGCTTGTGCTCAGGCATCTGCGGTGCAGTGTGCTCAAGAATGCGCATCATATCTTCTTTAGGCTCACCGACGGAAAGACCGCCGACCGCATAACCATCAAAACCGATATCCGTGAGTCCTTCCAACGAAATATCACGTAATTCTTCGTACATTCCGCCTTGGATAATACCAAATAACGCAGCATCATTGCCTTCATGCGCATCTTTCGAACGTTGAGCCCAACGCAAAGACAGCTCCATTGATTTACGCGCCTCTGCTTGAGTGGCTGGATAAGGCGTACACTCGTCAAAGATCATGACAATATCAGAGCCCAACTCGCGCTGAACTTGCATGGATTTTTCCGGCGTTAGCAAGATTTTCTCGCCGTTGATGGGCGAACGGAAAGTCACACCCTCTTCATCGATTTTGCGCAATTCACCTAAACTAAAGACCTGAAAGCCACCGGAGTCCGTTAAAATGGGCTTATCCCAGTTCATAAAATCGTGGAGGTCACCATGCTGCTGAATCACTGATGTACCTGGGCGGAGCATCAAGTGGAACGTGTTACCCAAGCAAATCTGCGCACCGGTCGCCTCGACTTCCTCAGGCGTCATACCTTTAATGGTGCCTAATGTGCCGACGGGCATAAATGCCGGCGTCTCAACCGTGCCGCGCTCAAATACCATGCGTCCACGTCGCGCTCGGCCGTGCGTTGTATCTAATTCAAATTTCATCATTACTACAGTCTCAATTCTTATCGTAAAATTAGCATCGAATCGCCGTAACTAAAAAAGCGATATTTTTCCTCAATCGCCTGTTGATAGGCGTTCATAATCAGTTCTTTACCGGCAAATGCGGATACCAACATGATCAAGGTGGATTCAGGTAGATGAAAGTTTGTTACCAAGCCATCAATGACCTTAAATTCATAACCGGGATAAATAAAGATATCTGTATCATCAAAAAATGGAGCAATAAGTTCGTCAGTAGCTTGCGCCGCCGACTCAAGTGAACGCACCGACGTAGTGCCTACAGCAATTACACGTTTACCCGCTTGCTTCACCTTTTTAATTTGGTCGCATACCTTCGCATCGACTTTGGCATACTCGCTATGCATAACGTGTTCTTCAATCGAGTCGACACGCACAGGTTGGAACGTTCCTGCCCCAACATGCAAAGTCACATAACCGAATTCGACGCCTTTATCTTTTAGCTGCTGCAAAATGGCGTCATCAAAGTGCAGTCCAGCCGTTGGAGCAGCCACTGCACCTGGCTCTCGGTTATAAACGGTTTGATAACGCTCTTTATCAGATTCTTCGTCCGGACGATCGATATAGGGTGGGAGGGGCATATGACCGTGGGCTTCGAGTAACTCGAGAACGGTTTCCTGATGATTAAACTCAAGCTCAAACAACGCATCGTGGCGTGCCAACATCGTAGCTTTTACCGATCCTTCGAGTAAAAACTCGGCACCTGGCTTAGGTGCGCGATTGGCTCTCACATGCGCTAAAACCCGACTGTCATCTAACATGCGCTCAACAAGCACTTCAACTTTACCACCCGACGTCTTCTCGCCTAACAGACGAGCAGGGATCACGCGCGTGTCGTTGAATACGAGTAAATCACCCGCTTCTAATTGATCCACAATATCCGTGAATTGACCGTGTTCAATGCGGTCATCCTCAGCAGAAATTCGCAGCATTCGGCTGGCGGTACGCTGTTGTTGTGGATATCGAGCGATGAGTTCGTCGGGCAAGTCAAAGCTAAAGTCGCTGACTTTTAACCCGTCTGACGCATATGACATGTTAAATAAAATCCGCTGTTTACTTTCAGTGCGCGAATTTTACTCGAAACAAGGCAGCCTGTCACGGCTGCCTCAAAGGAGATTAAGCAAAGAACACCTTTAGAACTTATATTTTTGTGCTTGCTTCAACAGTTCGTCAGCCTGGCTATCACAGCTATTAATAGCTGACTTATCAAAAACGTATACATTGTCTAAACGTTTATCTTTGTTCATCGAAGCATCGCGTATCACTAAGCTAACCTGTTCATCATCCGGCAACGATTTTAAAGTAATACCGTAATCGCAAAGCACATTCGAGAACACGTTTTCAATCGCCTCGATACTTTTCTCTTGAGTGAGTAGACGTTCTTTACGCACTTTATCCTGTTTCGCTTTCAACGTTTTTTTCATTTCTGCCAACTCAACGTCTAGCTGAGCTTGCTTTTCTTTCAATTCAGCTAGCCTTGCCTCAAGTTCTTTTTCGCGTTGTTCTATGGTGTCGTTCGATGCATCCTTATCCTGCATATCACGTTGAAACTCGATGTCTCGCATTTCGCGATTGAGATCCCGTGCCTCCCATGCAAGCTCTCGTTTTTGTTCAACCAGTTCAAACCATTCGTCAGAATACTCACCACTGAACTGACTCAGTACGCGATGCGCTGTGCGCAAGCCTTCCTCTACCACTCGATCAAGCTGCAGATCTTTGGCAAAACCACTCATCTCGGGCATTTCAGGTGGCAGTGGCGGCTCTGGCACATCAGGTGCAACAAAGCGCCACGGCATCCGTGCGGAGCGAACGAAAAACACCACGCCTTGTCCCTTAAGATAGGTAAACTCAACATCTTCAAGTCGGGAGTTTTCCTCACCGGCTTGCTGCTTTGCAGCGGTTGTAAGAATGTCCTTAAAGATCTCAATTTGATTTTTAAGACCCTGATGCTCAGCTTGTTGAGCAACTGCAGATGCGCTTGGCAGCATCAGCGCACTGGCAATACTGAGTGATAGTAACCAACGTTTCATCATTGATTCTCCTCTTTTAATAGAATCGGTTTCTGTGCGACTTGGCGCAATTGTGCAGTGTAAAAGTTGAGATCTTCACTGCGTGTCTCATTTACGTACTCAACCAGTTGACTCATGTCATCCTTCCGCTCGGCACGGTTGGTCGCCATAATATAGGTAGCCAGCTGCGCGGTTGATGTTGACAGCTGTTCTCTAAAGTTTGCTCTTAGCGCCTTCTCTTGCTTAGCAAGAGCAATATTTTGTTGCTGTTCGAATACCGTCAGCTTTTCATCAACAACCGCTGCAACTCGTGCATCAAACTGCGCTGTTAACTGCTGTTTCATCACGAATACAGATAGCACTGCCAACGCTGCGCAAGAGCAAGCAAATGCCGCAAAGCTCCAGGGATTGGCCCAACGATGAGTCTTCGGTTGTGGTCCAGCCGCTGCTCTATTCCAATGTGGCACTTCATTACTTTGATAACTATTGGCTTGCTGTTGCATCCATCGCACTGACTGCATGCGTTCATAGAGCTCTGGCGCTTGGTCGGCCAATTGTGCCTCCAGTTCATGTTCATCGGACGCTGACAATTCTCCGTTTAGCCACTGACTGAACACTAGTTCATAGTTTTTGTCGTGATTAGCCATTAACCACCTCCAGCTCACGCTTTAACTTCTCGACTCCACTATACAATCGTGACTTGATTGTATTCTCCGATTCTTGCAACTGATCCGCGATAGCCCGGGTGGTAAGGTGTTGAAAGAATTTCAACTCAACCACCATGCGTTGAGGTAGTGGCAAGGTTCTGATTGCTCTGATCAACGCAGTTTGCTGCTGTGAATCGCTCAACCGCACCTCCGGCTGTGTAAAAGCCGATTCATCTATTAACTCGTGCTGTGCCTCATCGTTTGCTATTTCGGGTCGCCTACGTCGATAAAATTCGACACAGCGCCGATGCGCGATAGTCATTAACCAAGGTTTAAACTTATCGTCTTGATTCCAGTCACTCAGACTACGAAACACGCTGCTAAATGTATCTTGCAAGAGATCGAACGCATCATCGGGGCTCGGTAACATGCGTATGCCATAGTGATAAACGAGCTTTTCGTATCGCTTTACTAAATCTACCCATGCCGTTTGATTGCCCTTGAGCGCTTGACTGACGAGCTTTTTATCGCTTTTTGTAAACACTCGAATTTCCGTTGCCTATTGTTTGCTAACTAAGTCGATAGTGACTGGAAAAAAGTTTGAAAGAAAGCAAAAAAAAAGCTCGCCAATTGGCGAGCCTTTTTCTCGGAGTATGCTCTGATTAAGCGGCGAAGATGCCTTTCAACATGTAGAAGAACATGATGGACATAATCGCCCCCGCAGGCAGGGTAACGACCCACGACACCACGATATTGCGCACAACACCTAGGTTCAATGCGGCGATACCACGCGCCATGCCCACACCCAACACAGCACCAACAAGGGTTTGTGTCGTTGAGATTGGCAAACCTGTACCTGATGCCAGTACTACCGTTGATGCTGCTGCTAATTCTGCTGCGAAACCGCGGCTAGGCGTTAGGTGCGTGATGCCTTTACCGATGGTTGCAATAACGCGTTTACCGAGCATTGCAAGACCCGCAACGATACCAAATGCACCGAGTGGCAAGATCCACCATGCCAGTTGCGCTTGGCTAGAAATTTCACCGCCGCTGCTAACAACACTGACGACTGCAGCCAATGGGCCAATCGCATTAGCGACATCGTTTGAACCGTGGGCGAAAGCCATAGCACATGCGGTGACGACCATGAGTACCGCAAACACTTTCTCTACGTTCGTATAGTGCATGTCTTTATCAGCAGATTCCTTGAACTTAAGACGTCCAATAGCCACTTTACCGATAATGAATACCACTACAGCAATACCGATAGCCCAGGCAAAACCTTCTAATGTTCCCATGCCTAAGCCAACGTGCTTAAGACCTTTCTTAATGGTGACCAGTGAAAGCACGAAGCCCGCTAACCCCATGTAAAAAGGTACATACTGTTTAGCACGCTTTAATGGATTTTCTTGGTCGAAAATCAACTTTTGTGCACTCATGAAGATCAAGTAGGCAATAAAACCCGATATCGCTGGCGTAATAACCCAACTTCCGACGATACCGCCTACTTTACCCCACGAAACCGCGTCGACACTCACACCCACTGCCGCAAAACCGACAATAGCACCGACAATCGAGTGCGTAGTCGAAACAGGCCAGCCAAGGAAAGAGGCAATCAATAGCCATACACCGGCGGCCAACAATGCCGAAATCATACCAAACACCAACAATTCGGGTTGGTCGACAAAGTAAGCAGAATCGATGATGCCTTTACGAATGGTTGAGGTCACCTCGCCACCGGCTAGGTAGGCACCGGCAAACTCAAACACCATTGCGATTAAAATAGCTTGTTTAATGGTTAGGGCTTTAGAACCTACCGAGGTTCCCATTGCGTTTGCAACGTCGTTAGCACCCACACCCCATGCCATGAAGAAGCCGAAAATACCGGCCATGACAATCAGAATTAAGCCGTAAGAACTGATAATATCCATTGAGAGCTCCCGTTTAGACTCGCGCTAACATCAATTCGAAGCGTGCGCCTACACGTTCAGATAGGTCGGCTAGATCGCCTACCCAATCGAGAATACGATACAAGAACATTGCATCGAGCGGATTCATGTCGTTTTCAACTTGACGGAATTGCTGACGCAATTTGACTTGTAGCTCGTCAGTATCTGCTTCGATTTCATCAAGCTCTTTAATGAAATTATCGACCAAAGTACGCTCTCGGCCTCGGAAACCCGTTTCCAACAGGTCATCAAATTCTCCGATGGTGTCGCGTGCTTTAGCAACCGCGTCAATACAGCGATTTAAGTAGCTGTTAAAACCTTCTACTAAATGAGCAGGAATTTGCAGTTGACGGCCTGTAATAAGACCAGAGATATCTTTTGCCTTGTTCGCGATACGATCTTGCTGAGACACAAGCTCTAGCAAGTCAGTTCGCTCGACCGGCATGAAGAGTCCACCAGGGAGGTTTAAACGGATATCACGCTTTAGCTTATCCGCCGCTTGTTCAAGCGTTACGATACGTTTGCGCTGTTCTTCAGCAGCGTCCCAGTCGCCTTTATAAACCGCTTGAAAGAAGTCTTTCAACGATTCCGCACAACGATGCACTTCATCGATATGTTCAATCATCGGTTTAATAGGTGACTTTGCGAATACACCTAAAAACGAATTTACAGACATAACAGGTCCTTGGATTTTAGCCGATGTTAGCTGGCGCGAATAGTAACTAAATCGCCCCCTAAATAAAACCGCTAACAACCGATATAGCCTCGATTTAAACAGACGTTGAATGTATTGTTCATTCAACAGCTCGACTATGCTGAGCAACGATATTGTCTACTCGCCTAGTCTCCAAAGTAGACGAATTATCGTTATGTGGAAAATATACTACAAAAATATGACACTAATATGACAAAACCCCTTCCAGTAAAACTGCAAGGGGTTTTTTATAAACATTTATCAGTTTGCTTTTAGAACGTGTAGACGATAGTAACCGCGGTTTCTGTATCTAAGTTCTCAATATCCTCACTGGCGACTTCAGAGTTGTGCGTACCTGAAACAGACACTTTCAGCGCAAGCGATGAATTGATGTTTGATGAAATTGAGACCTCGGCGCGGCTCTTAGTGTTGTCCTCACCAATTTCCGACGAGACTAGCGCATTGAAGCGCGAGTTCTCAGAAATATCCCAAGTCATACTACCTGCCAAACGCAAAATTGCTGAGCCTTCGGCCTCAAGCGGATTGCGATTCTCATCGACAGGCTTCACACGCGAGTAACCAGGACCGATTTCGTAGTCTGCATACAGGTTTTCACTGTAGCGATAGCGTGCACCATAACCCACCGCGACAGTGCTTTGATATTCATAACCACTGTAGACATCTTCTTCATATGAGCCAAAAATAAACAAAGAAGACTTGCTCTCTGGGTCAAACTTGTAGTTTGACTGAGCCGAGAGAAATAAACGGTCCGCTGTTTCGGTCGTTTCACCCGTGTCTTGGTTTTCTTGCTCTGCCGTGTAGTAATCCAAAACACCTTTATGACGCCAGTTCCTAATATCTTTAGCGACATTAAGCTTAGCTTTTAAGCTCTCCGTTTCGGTGTTACCGGTAGTAAACAACAGACCGAATTCAGCACTGGCTTCCCATGCTTCTTCTGTTGTCGTGTCCATGTCTTCGGCATCGTCAAACATAAACGTTTGCGCTTGTACGCCAAACGGTAAAAGCAAACTTGCAAATAAAACTGATAAACGCACATTAACCCCGCTTAAAAAGCGAGCCGATCACTCGGCTCGTTCATGAGTAATCACTCTACTTTACGTTACTTTACAACAGCCTTCAAACTACCCGCTTCGTAAAGTTGGAACATTTTTTCCAACGTAATTGGCTTGATCTTGTCAGCCTGTCCTTCGCAACCGAATGCCAAGTAACGATCTTCACAGATTTTCTGCATAGCATCTGTAGCCGCTTGCAAATACTTGCGCGGATCAAAGTTGCTTGGGTTTTCAGCCAAATGACGACGTACTGCGCCCGTGGATGCCAAGCGAAGATCAGTGTCGATGTTTACCTTGCGAACACCGTTCTTAATGCCTTCTTTGATTTGCTCAACAGGTACACCATAAGTCTCTGGAATCTCACCACCGAACTCGTTGATGATCTGAAGCCAGTCTTGCGGTACCGAAGATGAACCGTGCATAACTAGGTGCGTATTAGGAATACGACGGTGGATCTCTTTGATTCGGTCAATAGACAGAATGTCACCTGTTGGTGGACGGGTAAACTTGTATGCGCCGTGCGACGTGCCACATGCGATAGCTAGCGCATCCACGTCGGTTGCCGCAACAAAAGCCGCCGCCTCTTCAGGGTCAGTGAGTAGCTGATCGTGAGATAGCTTACCTTCGGCACCGACGCCGTCTTCTTCACCCGCTTCGCCCGTTTCAAGTGAGCCCAAACAGCCCAACTCACCTTCAACAGAGACACCACAAGCGTGTGCCATTTCAACCGTTTGCTTGGTTACACGCACATTATAGTCATAATCTGCGGGCGTTTTACCATCATCAAGTAACGAGCCATCCATCATGACTGAGCTAAAGCCTAATTGGATAGAGCGCTGACAAACTGCAGGTGAAGTACCGTGATCCTGATGCACAACCACAGGAATATGTGGCCACTCTTCAACGGCAGATTCTATCAGGTGACGTAAAAATGGAGCACCTGCATATTTACGCGCACCGGCCGAAGCTTGCACGATAACTGGACTATTGGTCTTATCCGCTGCCTGCATGATCGCACGCATTTGTTCCAAGTTATTTACGTTAAAAGCAGGAACACCGTATCCATTCTCTGCTGCGTGATCGAGTACTTGTCTCAGTGACACAATGGCCATGTAATTCTCCTTAGTTTTCGGCGTGCGTTTATGCGTCTTTTGCGCGCTGCTCTAAAATGTCGACTGCGGGTAACTTTTTACCTTCCAAGAATTCAAGGAAGGCCCCCCCGCCAGTAGATATATAACTTATCTTATCAGCGATACCGAACTGATCAATTGCTGCCAAGGTATCACCACCGCCTGCAATCGAAAATGCGTTACTATTCGCTATAGCGTCAGCCATCGCGGCTGTGCCTTTACTAAATGCTTCAAATTCAAAAACACCTACGGGACCATTCCAGACAATTGTCCCAGCGGCTTTTAACTTTTCCGCCAGCATAGCTGAAGTTTCAGGACCCACGTCAAACACCATGTCGGAATCATTAATCGCTTCAACGGGTTTAGTCTCGGCTAATGTATCCGCACTAAATTCTTGACCAGTAACGACATCAACAGGTAACGGAATTTCTGCATTCTTTGCTTTGGCTGCAGCCATCAACCGTTGCGCCTCAGGTACTAAGTCTTTCTCGTACAAAGACTTTCCGACATTATGGCCTTGTGCGGCGATAAAGGTATTGGCAATACCACCACCCACAATTAACTGATCAACAACCTTAGATAGTGACTCCAAAACGGTCAGTTTGGTTGATACCTTGGAGCCTCCCACAATCGCGACTAGAGGGCGTTTAGGGTTATCTAAAGCTTTGCCTAATGCATCAAGTTCTGCGGCAAGTAATGGGCCTGCACATGCGATAGGTGCGTACTTTGCGACGCCATGCGTCGATGCTTGCGCGCGGTGCGCAGTACCAAAAGCATCCATTACGAATACATCACACAGATTCGCGAGCTGTTGAGCTAGGGCATCGTCGTTCTTTTTCTCGCCTTTATTAAAGCGCACATTCTCAAATACCACCACTTGCCCTTGCGCGACGTCGACACCATCAAGATATTCTTTGGCTAACGATACAGGCTGTTCGAGTGCTTCATTCAAGTAGTCGGCTACCGGTGCCATTGAGTACTGCGCTTCGTACTCGCCCTCTGTTGGGCGTCCTAAATGCGACATCACCATCACTTTTGCACCTTTTTCCAGTGCCAGTTTGATAGTCGGCAATGCAGCTCTTAAGCGCGCGTCGGAGGTGATTTTTCCGTCTTTAACAGGAACGTTTAAATCTTCTCGTATCAATACGCGCTTGTTTTGTAAGTCCAAATCAGTCATTGCTATGACAGACATTGAATCCCCTTACTCATATGAGTTCTATACAGTTATTGCTGTGTCATTAATTCAGTCGTTTCTAGCAAGCGGTTGGCAAAACCCCACTCGTTATCGCACCAACATAATAATTTCACCAATCGACGATGACTCACACGGGTTTGCGTGCCATCAACAATGCACGAGTGTGGATCATGGTTAAAGTCGATCGACACCAAGGGTTCCTCAGTATAATCGAGTATCGACGTCAGCCCATTGGAGGCGGCATCCTGAATCAAGCGATTGACTTGCTCACCGTTCACATCGGCTTGTAAAGTGACACTCAAGTCCATTGCTGTCACATTCGTGGTAGGCACTCGCACAGCAATTGCTTCGAAGCGTCCTTCCAAATGGGGCAAAATGCGCTCAATACCACGCGCCAGCTTAGTGTCGACAGGAATGATTGAACGCCCTGCGGCACGTGTCCTACGCAAGTCGGGGTGATAAGCATCTATCACCTGTTGATCGTGCATGGCTGAATGAATCGTCGTGACTGCCCCCGACTCAATACCAAACGCATCGTCGAGTAACTTAATCACGGGTACGATGCAGTTAGTTGTACATGAACCATTCGATACGATGCGATGCTCAGGCAACAATATATCTTGGTTGACGCCAAAAATGATGGTCGCATCCATATCAGGCGTGCCGGGTTGCGAGAACAACACCCGACTAACGCCCGCATCTAAATAGCGCTCTCCATCCGCATGGCTACCAAACACACCCGTGCAATCAACAACGATATCAACGCCTCGAGCTTGCCAGTCAACGCGCTCAATTTCGGTTTCGTGGCTCAACTTAATCGTATCACCAGCAACGGTAAGGTCATCACCAGACAACGTGACTGGAAACTGAAAGCGGCCATGAGATGAGTCATACTTCAACAAGTGCGCCATCGCCTCCGATGGCGCGGGCTCGTTCACCAAGACAATACTGAAGCGTTGCTGCCAGCCACGCTCATAGAACGAGCGTAGAAAACTACGCCCGATCCTGCCGAAACCGTTTATTGCGATTCTCTTCGTCAATTGAAACCTCGTTTAGCTCGCCGCGCGAACAACCGCATCCACGGTAATATCAAAGTGTTCAAAAAGTGCTTTAGCCGGAGCTGACTCACCAAACGAGTTCATGCCAATAACAGTGCCGTCTAAGCCAACGTATTTACGCCAATAATCAGCAATACCGGCTTCAACTGCAACGCGCTTACGCACAGCTGAAGGTAATACGTGCTCGCGGTATTCGGCGTCCTGCTCATCAAATACATCCGTGGATGGCATCGATACTACGCGCACGTTCATCTCTTTTGCAGAAAGTTGCTCGTGTGCTGCAACTGCTAAGTCAACCTCGGAGCCTGTCGCGATCAAAATACAGTCTGGTGTGCCATCACAATCTTTCAGAATATAACCACCACGGCTAATGTTATTCAATTGTTCATTATCACGATTTTGTTGCTGCATGCCCTGACGGCTAAACACCAATGCTGTTGGTTTATCGTTGCTTTGCAACGCACTGCGCCAAGCAACCGCGGTTTCGACGGCATCGCACGGGCGCCAGCAATTGAGGTTAGGTGTTAAGCGCAGATTAGCCAATTGCTCAACAGGCTGGTGAGTCGGTCCGTCTTCACCTAAACCAATTGAGTCGTGGGTGTAAACAAAAATCGAAGGCTGCTTCATTAAGGCGGCCATACGCACTGCGTTGCGCGCATATTCCATAAACATTAAGAAGGTTGCACCGTAAGGCTTGAAGCCACCATGCAGCGTAATTCCGTTCATTATCGCCGACATCGCAAACTCACGCACACCGTAGAACACATAGTTTCCACTCGCGTCGTCGGATGTCACACCTTTAGCGCCCTGCCATAAGGTTAGATTAGACCCTGCTAAGTCAGCCGAGCCACCGAGCAGTTCAGGTAGTTTCGGACCCACCTCATTCAATACATTTAACGACGCTTTGCGTGTTGCGGGGTTTTCAGGGTTAGCTTGCAATTGCTCAATGTAAGCCTGCAACTCGCTTTCAAAGTCGCCAGGCAACTCACCCGCTAAGCGACGTTTAAGCTCTGCTGCAAGTTCTGGGTAAGCCTGTTCATAAGCGGTCCAATGCTTATTCCACGAGGCCTCAATCGCATCACCCTTGTCTTTAGCGTCCCACGCTTGGTAAACATCCTGAGGCACTTCAAAGCGATCATACGACCAATTCAATTGCTTGCGAGCGAGTGCAATTTCGTCATCACCTAATGGCGCACCGTGGCAACTTTCTTGTCCTTGCTTATTAGGCGAGCCAAAACCAATTACGGTTTTACAAATAACCAATGTCGGGCGCTGCGTTTCGCTGCGTGCGCTTTCAATCGCCTGTTTAATAGCATCGGCATCATGTCCATCAACATCACGGATTACATGCCAGTTATATGACTCGAAACGTTTTGCAGTATCGTCCGTAAACCAGCCTTCAACTTCACCATCTATTGAAATACCGTTATCGTCGTAAAAAGCGATGAGCTTGCCCAAACCTAATGTGCCGGCCAATGAACACGCTTCGTGGGAAATGCCTTCCATCAAGCAACCATCACCCAAGAAGGTATAGGTGTAGTGGTCAACTATATTATGTTCATCGCGATTAAACTGTGCCGCCAGCGTTTTTTCCGCTAACGCCATACCTACCGCATTGGCGACGCCTTGACCCAAAGGTCCTGTCGTTGTCTCTACACCCGGTGTGTAGCCATACTCTGGGTGGCCTGGAGTTTTTGAATGTAACTGACGGAATTGCTTGATGTCTTCAATGCTTAGGTCGTACCCGGTTAAATGAAGCAACGAGTAAATGAGCATCGAGCCATGACCGTTTGACAACACAAAGCGATCGCGATCGGCCCAACTGGGGTTATTTGGGTTGTGCTTTAAATAATCTCGCCACAATACTTCAGCGATATCTGCCATGCCCATTGGTGCCCCAGGATGACCTGAGTTGGCTTGTTGGACTGCATCCATACTTAAGGCACGGATAGCGTTGGCGAGATGACGACGTTCAGACATGAAAAACCCCCGATTGGTGACACGCAATTAGATGAACCATAGTTGGTGCGCGTATTGTCCACAATTCGGGGGCTTCAAGCAAATTTATGGGCGAAAAATTCAACACCCGTAAATTAGATATCTTGCTTCAATGCATCGGCCTTATCTGTTTTTTCCCACGGAAATTCATCTCGACCGAAGTGCCCGTAGGTCGATGTAGCACGATAAATGGGTCGTTCCAAATCGAGCATTTGAATTAACCCATAAGGACGTAAATCAAAATGACGACGCACCAACGCAATCAGTTTTTCCTCACTATGTGGCGATGTACCGAAGGTTTCGATACTGATTGATGTAGGTTCGGCAACGCCAATTGCGTACGAAATCTGGATTTCACAGCGCTCCGCCAAACCTGCAGCAACTAGATTTTTGGCCACATAACGTGCCGCGTACGCTGCACTTCGGTCAACCTTCGAAGGATCTTTACCCGAGAACGCACCGCCACCGTGGCGCGCCATACCACCGTAAGTATCCACAATGATTTTGCGCCCCGTCAAACCACAGTCACCCATCGGGCCACCAATCACGAATCGACCGGTTGGGTTAATGTGGAACTTAGTATCACGGCTAACCCATTGCTCTGGGAGTACTGGCTTAATGATCTCTTCCATCACCGCTTCACGCAGTGTGGCTTGGTCAATGTCTTCACGATGTTGGGTAGACAGGACAACCGTATCAATCGCTACTGGTTTGCCGTTCTCATAAACAAACGTCAGCTGACTTTTGGCATCAGGACGTAACCAGTCTAAGGTGCCATTTTTACGCATCTCTGACTGGCGCTGAACAATACGGTGGGCATAGGTAATGGGGGCAGGCATCAATACCGACGTCTCATTTGATGCATAGCCAAACATCAAGCCCTGGTCACCTGCGCCTTGCGCTTCAGGCGACTCACGATCAACACCTTGATTAATGTCTTGGCTCTGCTTTCCAATCGCGTTCAACACCGCACAGGAATTGGCATCAAAACCCATGTCCGAGTGCGTGTATCCGACATCACGGATGGCTTGACGGGTTAAATCTTCAATATCGACCCAAGCTGAAGTGGATATTTCCCCGCCCACTAATACCATGCCAGTTTTGACATAGGTTTCACACGCCACACGGGCGCGGATATCTTTTGCTAAAATTGCATCCAGTACGGCATCAGAAATCTGGTCCGCAATTTTATCAGGATGGCCCTCTGAAACCGATTCAGAAGTAAATAGGTGACGTGACATATGCCTACCATTCCTTTATTTTGATTAAAATAACTAGTACTGACGGCGTAATTTAACCGATCAACAAAAAAATTTCTACTTCTAGACGTCCAAAAGTCTGTTTATAAACAAGGAATCAATTGAGTCGTATGAGAGTTCCACGTATTTTTCATCCCGAGCCACTCGTGGTCAACAGCACCGTTTCACTCAGTGACGACGCCTTTCAGCACACAGTAAAAGTGCTTCGTATGCAAGAGGGCCAAGCGCTCGAGTTGTTCTGTAACGATGATTTTAATTACACTGCGGTACTCACTTCAGTCGCCAAGAAAAGCGCGCAAGTTGAAATTACTGATGCAAAACCTAATACGACCGAATCTCCTTTATATGTTCACTTAGGACAGGTCGTTTCACGGGGCGACCGAATGGACTTCGCACTGCAGAAATCGGTGGAACTCGGTGTTAATGCCATCACCCCGCTGTTCAGTGAGCGTTGCGGCGTAAAATTAAGCGGCGACCGACTCGAAAAGAAGCAGCAACAATGGCAGAAAATTGTCATTTCTGCTTGTGAGCAGTCGGGTCGCAGCCATATCCCTACGGTGCTTCCCGCGGTGTCAGTGGATGACTTTGTACAGACACCTTTTGACGGTTTACGCTTAACCCTAGATCCCTATGCGCAGGTACCTCTCAATCAGATTCAAGGCGCCCGCACAGACCAACGCATCCAATTGATTATCGGTCCTGAAGGGGGCTTCACTGACGTTGAAGTGGAGCACGCGCGTAACCACAGCTTTAAACCGATTCGTTTAGGACCACGTATTCTGCGAACAGAAACCGCTGCGATGACCGCTTTAGCAGCCATCCAGTATGAACTTGGTGATCTCAACGCCAGCAACGAATAAGGAATACTGCTATGAAGTTAGCCATGATTATGGACCCCATCGCACACGTAAAAACTGAAAAGGATACCAGCTTCCGACTCTTGCTCGAAGCACAAGCGCGTGGTTACCAGAGTTACTATATTGAGATGGCCGATCTACTTATTGATTCAGGTCGCCCCTATGCGATGGCACGTAAGGTCACCGTCAAAGATCAAAAGACAGACTTTTATCAGTTAGGTGATGTTGAGAAGCTACCGCTCGGTGACTTTGATGTCATCATGATGCGCAAAGACCCGCCGTTTGATAGTCAGTTCCTCTATGCAACGCACATATTTGATTTGGCGCAAGCTGAAGGTGCGCTGGTAGTGAATAACCCGCAAAGCTTACGAGATTGTAATGAAAAGCTTTATACCAGTTGGTTTCCTGAGTTTATCACCGATAGTTTGGTGTCCGCCAATGCTGAGCAACTTAAGGCGTTTCATAAGAAGCACGGTACCGTCATACTTAAACCGCTAGACGGGATGGGTGGCGCATCGATATTTAAAGTTAACGAAGACGGTGCAAATTTAGGTGTCATCATCGAAACACTCACCGAAAAAGGTCAGCGTTATGCCATGGCACAAAAATATCTGCCAGAGATTAAAGACGGCGATAAGCGGATTCTAATTATTAATGGTGAACCTGTGCCTTACGCACTAGCTCGAATTCCTTCTGCTGGTGAGACACGCGGTAACCTTGCGGCTGGCGGCAGTGGGCGTCCGCAACCGTTGAGCGAAAGTGACGAACGCATTGCGCGTGCTATCGGTCCCACACTTAAACAAAAAGGTTTATATCTTGTTGGTCTCGATGTCATTGGTGAACGTATTACAGAAATCAATGTGACGAGTCCAACTTGTATGCGAGAGATCGAAAACGCCTATGACATCAATATAGCAGCGCAACTCTTCGCAGCTATTGAGCACGATCTGCAGCAGCGTCGTTGAAATTGCTGAATAAACCCCGATATAAGTCGTATCGTGAGTGAGGAGTGCTTTATGGAAAGCTTACAAAATCATTTTTTAATTGCTACACCCAGTATGAATGATCCGCTGTTTCGTCGTAGCGTGACTTATATCTGCGAACACAACGAAGACGGTGCGATGGGACTGATCATTAATCAACCTGCAGAGCTAACGGTTAACTCGTTGCTCGACAAACTTGAAATTGTTTATCCGGATAGCGCAGATAGTCTTAAAGGTCCAGTCTATCAAGGCGGTCCGGTGGGTCAGGAGCGAGGCTTTGTGATTCACCCACCACAACAAAACTGGCGCAGTAGCCTCAAGTTGAGTGATGAGATTATGGTCACCACCTCACGTGATATTTTAGAGGCCTTAGGTTCGTCAGCAGCACCGTTACAATTTCTACTGACGCTTGGATACGCTGGCTGGGAAGCGGGACAACTAGAGCAAGAGTTAGCCGAAAACGCATGGTTGGCGATACCCGCCGACCCCGAAATACTGTTTAACACCCCTATCAACCAGCGATGGGAGAAGGCCACCAAACAGCTTGGCTTTGATATTTGGAAGCTAGGACCGGACGTAGGTCACGCATGACAATTATCGGATTTGATTTTGGCACTAAGAGCATCGGTGTGGCAGTCGGCCAGTCGATAACTGGAACCGCTTCGATATTAAAAGCGCTAAAAGCACAGGACGGCATTCCCAATTGGAATGTCGTCGAACAATTGCTAAAAGAATGGCAGCCTGAGCGGGTTGTCGTTGGTTTACCGCTCAATATGGATGGCACCGAGCAACCGCTCACGCAACGCGCCAAAAAATTCGGTAATCGTCTTCACGGACGCTTTAATGTCCCTGTCGATTTTCAAGACGAGCGTCTGACCTCCACGGCCGCTCGAGAGGCGTTGTTTGAACGCGAAGGTTACCGTGGTCTGGAAAAAGGTAAAGTGGATAGCGCAGCCGCCCTCCTCATCGTTGAGGACTACTTACGCTCACAGTAGCTATGTTGCCAAATCATTAGAATTCGTTATAGTGATCACTAAAAATAGAAGGCTTGGGAGAGTGTCGTGCTAGGCAATGAAGAACCATTTTCAGTCACAGGTAATACCATTTTATTGCGCAACGAGAACAAAAAGTTGCTGCTAGTCACTGGTGACCGCTATAAAAATATCCTTGTATCACGTTCTGGCGTAGAGATGAGCGACTGGGGTGCCGAACGTCGACCTGGCGTGCGCGTCATTTCTCTGCAAGAGATATTCAAGCGGGACAAGACCTACTTTTTTATCAGAGCAGGCGGCGTGGAGTATCAGGTTGACCTGAAGTTCCAAGAAAGCCCCATCACTGAAATGAAGTTCTAATGAAAACCGGTATTGGCAAGAGAGTGTCAGAGTTTGCCCACGGCATCCTTTTCGCTCTCTTGACGATACTCTGCGCATCCTATTCGCACACCTTACTTGCTGAGCAGTTAAGCTTTGAGAAGTCCTCAAATGAAGGCGAACTCAGTTTTTATTACCAATGGCGAGTGCCTAATAATCAAACCGCGTCATTATCCTTCAACGTCGATCGACACGCTTTTATTCGCCCTTTTGCCAAGTTTCGCAATTACGACCGTCGTCGCGCGCTGCGAGAGCTAAACTACCGAGTGAATCAATACATACAAAGGCAACGTTGGTATGGCGTGCAAGCCTTTCTTTCTCCTCGACAAGAGCAAATGACCATAAAAGCCCGCACAGCACGAAACGAACAATTAGAAAAACGCTATCAGCAACAACTCGCTAAAGCACAACGATTCTTTACCGAGCAATGGCAAGATTACCTGTCTGCCAACGCCTATCGTTCACTGACCTTGCCGCCTGGAGAAACAGGTATCATCCCTGATGCCATTGCTATCGCTAAGCAAACACAACCGCTACTGAGCAGCCTCGTTGTCGCCATCGGCAACCAACTAAAAGACAATAGCCGACGCAGTTATGTAAACTATGTCGCTCATTTTGTGCAAGCGATCCCTTACGATAGTTTAGAAGATGACTTATCGAGTCGCGGCGATGGCTTTACTCCCCCCAACCACTTATTACTCAATAATCGTGGAGACTGCGATAGCAAGGTCAGCTTAACCTTAGCCTTACTTCGACAAATCATCCCTCAAGCCAAAATGATCGTTGTGTATTTACCCAAGCACGCCATTTTTGGCATCCAAATGGCAAAGCAGCCTAATGATGCTAAGCTCTCGCACGATGGTACCGAGTTTATCTTACTAGATGTCGCAGGTCCCGCAGTATCACCTGCGGGACAGCTCTCGAACGATGTTCAGTTCCTTATTGATACCCAGCAATACACCGTGGTACCCGCTAACTAAATTACAAATGCTCTTCGGCGTATTCAGCGAGACTACTTCTGACCACACCGTTTAAGTTGATTGTAGCGCTGCCTGGATAATCCTTAAAACGTTCCACGATAAAGGTGAGTCCTGAGGTGACAGCAGTTAAGTAATAACTATCAATCTGCGCTAAGTTTCCTGACACAACGAGTTTTGTATTCTCCCCACACCGAGTAATAATGGTTTTTAGTTGTGATGCAGTTAAGTTTTGTGCTTCATCAAGTATAACCACCGCATTTTGAATACTCCGCCCTCGCATAAAGTTTAATGATTTAAATTGGATATTCGCCTTCGTCATAATGTAATTAAGACTCGAGTCCATGCTTTCATCATTTTTATGTAATACTTCAAGCGAGTCGGTTATGGCCGATAACCAAGGCGCCATTTTTTCTTCTTCGGTACCCGGCAAGAAGCCTATAGACTCAGCAATTTCAGGTGTATTGCGCGTAACAATGATTTTCTCGTAAATCCCCTTTTCGACTACCATTTCTAAGGCAGCAGCCAGCGCTAACAAGGTCTTACCACTACCCGCCGGCCCGGTCAGAATGACCATGTCTAAACTCGTATCAAGCAGAGCATGCATCGCCATCGCTTGATAAATATTCTTAGGATGAATTCCCCAGGCGCTATAGCCCATTAAACGCTCATGACCCAAGTCCATCAGCGTTACAGACGTATCGTCAAAGGTATCCACCCGGGCTGCGAAGTGCTCTGTTTCATCAATAAAGTATTCGTTAAAGAAGATTTGCGGCATGTGTTCGCGCGAGACCGTATGATAAGCATCTCGACCCTCTTGCAACGTGCTGACATCACCTACTTGCTGCCAAAAATCTCCTTCGAACTGGTAAAAGCCCTTTGTGAGTAGGCGAATGTCATCAATTAATTGGTCGGTGCGATAATCCTCAACGTGTTTTACACCCGCGCCCTTCGCCTTTAAGCGCATATTGATATCTTTAGTCACCAGTGTAACGGTACTACTCGCAAACTTAATTTGTAGTTCTAACGCCACTTGAATGATGCGGTGATCATTTTCGTTCAACGCCAAAGCCGACGCGCTTTGCTCTAACTCATAATCTGGAAAAATGGCGAGTGTACCGTTCGCTTGGTGATCGCCACTTAGTTGCGTCAGTGGTACTCCTTCAACAATTTGCTCAGGTGTTGCATCTTTCAGCACCTCCTCCAGTGATCGGATCGCGACGCGCGCATCTCTGCTCACGTCTTTATTGCGATCCTTAATGTTATCTAACTCTTCTAACACGACCATGGGAATAACGACGTTATGCTCATCGAAGCTTAGAAAGGCTAGCGGATCATGCAACAGGATATTGGTATCTAAAACGAAGTACTTAGTAGCTTGGGAGGTTTGACTAACATTTGCGGTCATAGCGTACACCTTTTGTTATCGTTTGATTAAAGCTTAGACCAAAATTCGTGACACAGGGATGACAGCCGCATTGTTTTTTTCTAATCTCCCCATTACTATTGCCGACCTTTAAAGTTAGCGCATAGGAAGGACGAAGTGAGCGAGTTTAGTTTAGGGCAACGTTGGTTAAGCGAAACTGAAACAGATTTAGGGCTTGGCGTCGTCACAGCCGTGGATGGACGCCAGGTATCAGTGATGTTCCCCAGCACGGGTGAAACACGAATGTACGCTAAATCCGACGCGCCGCTCGCTCGATTTGTGTTAAATGAAGGACAGGAAGCAACACACGCTGATCAATGGCGTTTTGTTGTCACCGAGGCAAAAGAACACCAAGGCTTAGCTATCTATTTTGGTGAGCGTGTGGACTCAGGTGAAGAAGTGATGGTGCCAGAATCTCAGTTAGCCCATCAAATAGACACCAATCCGGCTTTAACTCGCTTTATTGCCGGACAAGCCGACCGACACGATCTCTATCTTCTGCGCATGCAAGGTCAGCAACAACTCGCTCAATGGCAACAAAGTACCGTTACCGGTTTACTCGGTGCTCGAGTGAATTTATTACCGCACCAGTGCTATGTCGCCTCCACAGTAGCCAATCGCTATCATCCACGTGTCATGCTCGCTGACGAAGTCGGTCTTGGTAAGACAATTGAGGCTGGCATGATTATCAAGCGCCAGCACGTTACTGGACGCAGTCAGCGCGTGCTCGTAGCCGTTCCTGACAGCCTCCGCCATCAATGGCTGGTTGAAATGAAGCGCCGCTTCGCACTCGATTTCAGTGTGTTTGATGAAGCCAGAATCCGAGAAGCGCAGCTCGATAGTGATAATCCATTTTCTACTGAACAACTCGTGATTATCAACAATAAGATCCTGCACGATGAACAGTGGCATGAAGCGCTCATGAGCGCCGAGTTCGACATGCTTGTGGTTGACGAGGCCCACCACCTTAATGACAACACACCGGGCTATGCGCATTTTGCTCAGCTGGCGAACGCTATCCCCGGCTTGCTGTTACTAACCGCAACACCTGAGCAAGAAGGTAACGAAGGTCACTTTAAGCGCCTGCAGTTACTTGACCCAGACCGCTTTAACGATTTCAACGCGTTCGAGGATGAGCAAACCCACTATCGTGAACTCGCCGAGAAAGCGAATGACCTTAGCGGTGAGGCATTAGACGAACTCCTTGATGAGCACGGTACTGGACGAGTGATGTTTAGAAACCGCCGGCAAAATGTAGGCGGATTCCCGGCACGTCATTTTCACCCGGTAAAACTACCTGATCCCGACGATGATATGCGTGAACCTTGGTGGCTGGGCGACTCCCGTGTTACTTGGCTTATCGACCATATAAAAAGCAACCGTGATGACAAAACGTTGCTTATTTGTCACAGCGCGAAAACGGTGAATGAGCTCGCCGAAGCATTGCGTGTGCTCGAAGGGATTAACGCAGCCGTATTCCACGAAGGGATGTCATTACTTGAGCGCGATCGTGCCGCTGAATTTTTTGCCGATGACGATAACGGTAGTCCAATTCTGTTATGTTCTGAGATTGGCAGCGAAGGCCGTAATTTCCAGTTTGTACATCAACTTGTACTCTTTGATTTACCGGAAAATCCAGACTTGTTGGAACAGCGCATTGGTCGACTTGATCGCATCGGACAGACTCATGACATCCAAATTTACTTGCCGTACATAGAAGATTCTGACGAAGGTATTTTGCTGCCGTGGTATCACACGATGAATGCCTTCGAACAATGCAACCCGGTGGGTCGACGCATGTATGATGAGTTCGCTCAATCCATTAAAAAATCTTTACTCAGTTGCCAACCTCTCCCGAAAGAGATACTGCAGCGGAGCACTGAACTCCATCAGCAGTTAATGAGTGAAGTTGAAGCAGGTCGAGATAAACTACAAGAATTGAATGCATGCCGTCCGCAACAGGCCGAAGCCGTTATTTCGGCAATCGAAGAAACGAGCGATACAGAGCACCTGAGCGAATTTATGACCACGTTCTGGGAGCGTTTTGGGATTGACGCCGAAGAACTCGACGAGACGCGAATCTTTGTCAAACCAAGCGAGCATATGCGTGTCGAAGCCATTCCAGGCTTGCAAGAAGAGGGGATGACTATCACCTTTGACCGTACCACCGCGCTTAATTATGAGGACGTCGAATTCTTAAGTTGGGATCATCCGCATGTTCAAGAAGCCTTGGATATAGTGACTCAGCAAGACTTCGGCAGTGTGTGCGTGACTAAGCTGAATAATAAAGCCCTGCCTGAGGGTGCGTGGTTTATGGAGGTTGATTTCAGCGCCCACATCAACGCACCTCAAAATGCGGTAGCCCAGGAGTTCTTCCCATTGCAAAACCACCGTATACTGCTTGACAGCCAAGGGCGCGAGTTGACGAGCAAAGTGCCCCGCGATGCGCTAACCAAGCAAGCTGATTTTATGGATAAAAAAACCTCGCGTCAGATATTAAAACAACTGCGTGACATTACAAAGTCACATTTAGAGGTCGCGCGTGGCTCTGCTGAGGCATGGTTGGTGGAACAAAGTGCGGCAGTACGCACGCGTATCAACGAAAGTTTAGGAAAAGAACTCGATCGTTTGATCAAGCTTAAGCAGCGCAATCCGTCGGTACGTGACTCTGAAATTCGTGCCATCGAACTACGCAAGCAAACGTTGTTAGAAGCACTTGAGCAACCACAGCTTTCATTGTTTGCAGTGCGTATTTTGGTTAATCACCATTAATGGCATTACTTCATTATCAGCCACCAACCGACCCTTATCTCAAGATAATATATCGAGATAATGCGTTGGTTGTGGTCGATAAACCAGCGGGAATACTGAGCGTACCTGGCAAAGCGATCGAACACAGGGACTCAGTGTACACGCGCTTAGCCCGTATTTTTCCAGAGATACGCGTCGTGCATCGGCTGGATATGGCGACCTCGGGTGTGATGGCATTTGCACTCGGTAAAGCGTCACAAAGCCATCTCAGCAAACAGTTTCAACAACGCACAACACAAAAAACCTATCTTGCCAAGGTATGGGGGCATTTGCCGGGCAATCATGGTTGCATCGATTTGCCGCTCAGCTGTGACTGGCCAAACCGACCTAAACAACAAGTCGACTTTGTTAATGGCAAGGCGAGTCAAACGTTTTATCAAGTGTTAGCGCAACAGACGCAAACCAGCTTAGTTAAGCTTTCTCCACATACGGGTCGTTCGCATCAACTACGCGTGCACATGCTCGCGTTAGACTGTCCTATTCTAGGTGATAAGTTTTATGCTCACTCCGCAGCATTCAATGCCGCGGAGCGATTATTATTACACGCATTTGAGTTAAAGATAGCTCATCCGCTAACAGAACAAGCGGTCACTTTTAGCAGCCCCAGTCCATTTAGTTAAACACCTAAAGACTTGACCACTGTTGACGATAAAGGTGTATGAACATACTTCGATGCGTCATATGCCTAGTTATAGTGTTAGGGTCTGCGGTGTGCTACGGACAGGATGACCGTGCCCGTTTTGTACCACCTCATGAAGTCGTTTGGTTGACCGATTCTGAAGGCAATGATGGTTCGTATTTAGCACTACAGCGCGAGCCATTAAAAAGCTTCGAGCGGGGACAATTTGTTGCACTCCCAGCATGGGGGCTACACCCACTCCAATCACCGTTGATTAAATCGAGTTATCATCAAGCCGCAAAAATGGGCTGGCGCAGTTGGGCGATTACGCCACCTGAGGCGCTGATTGAGCCCGACTCTTTAGGCCATTACAACGCTGATTTAGGTTATTACCAACCCGACGAGAATGCGCTCCAACCCTATCGCAACTTACTATTCAAGCGCCTTGACGCAATATACGACAAGGTAAGCGAACAACCTGGGTTTACGGTGTGGATAGTCGAAGGTATCAGCGGTGCGCTATGGCTTGACTGGATTAAACAAAACGCTGCTGCCGCACCGGACGCCGTCATTCTCATAGATGCTTACATCCCACAATTACGCCTGAACGAGTTGTTAAGCACAGAAATTGCAAAACTTCCTTTTCCAGTTTTGGACATAAAGACAGCGTCTGCTAACCGTTGGGTCACTACTCAATGGCCGATGCACAAGACCATGAGTAACAAATTTCAACAACTCAGCTATCGCCCACGGGTTTTACTCAGCCAAGTACCAGAAGCTACTCATGAGCTGCACAGTGTTATTAAAGGATGGCTTAAGTTTCAGGGGTTTTAACCATTAACGCACGTCGCGATGCTTTTTTATGACCTCGTAAGCCTGCTGAATATCTTGGGCTCGCTTCTGTGCTTCTCTCATCACATGCTCGGGCAACCCCTTTGAAGCCAACTTATCAGGGTGATGACGCGCCATTAACTTACGATAAGCCTTTTTTATTTCTGCGTCGGGCTGTTCGGCTTTCACACCTAGCACCTCGTAAGCATCCTGCAACTCATTCCGCGATGGCTTAGACTGCTGCTTTCCTGCACTGCCTTGCTGGCGATGCTGATGAAAACGAAAAGCCGCTTTCTGCATGGCTAACCACTGGTCAATTTGAAACCGTCTGAAGCCAAGCGCTTTACCGACATTAATAAGCACCTCATGCTCAGCACGATCCAATACGCCGTCATTAAGCGCCAAGGCCATCAACTGCTCCATGAACACCTGAGAGACTTCGCGGTTACCGTAAAATGATTCGCGGAAGCGCTTCATCGTGTCGTTTACTGGAAAAGTCGATTGCTTTCCTTCACGAAACGCCTGTTGCGCTTCTTCTTTGGCTTCAGCATCGAGTCTAAAGCGCTTCATCAATTCTGAAGCTTGCGCTATATCACGTTCGGTTACTCGTCCTTTTGCTTTAGCGAGATGCCCCATGACAGCGAATAAGGTATACAAAAATAATGCGTCTTTCCCAGCATCACGTTTACCGTACATGAATTGACCAAAACCACCTCGACTGGCAAAGTCTTGCGCCATTCCTCGGTCGAACCAATGACCAATCAGTACGCCGATAATAGCGCCTGGCAATCGTAAAAATAGGTAGCCAGCCAACCCACCTATCACCTTTCCCCAAATCATTGTTTGTCCTCTACTTCTTGGTTTAACTGACTTAATCGAGCGGGTGTACCCACATCGGTCCAACGTCCCTTTAATAAATGGGCAGCAACTTGTTGCTTACTCATAGCGTGCAACAACAAAGGCTTGAGGGGCCGAAAGCCCGCTGCATAGTCGGCAAAAAGTTCAGGTGAATAAAGTCCAATACCCGCAAAAGTGTAACCATAGTCATCTGGATTCTTTACGCTCACACGCCCGTCCTTCAATGCAAAGTCACCTTGGGGGTTATGTTCAGGGTTTTCGACAAGCATTAGGTGAGCCAAGTCACCAGGCGCCAGTTCCGTTGGTAAGTCACGTAAGTCAGAGTCGATAAAAATATCACCATTGATTACCCAAAAGGGTTCATAGCCGAGTAACGGCAACGCTTTGATTATACCGCCAGCCGTTTCTAAACCGCCCTCGGGCTCAGGCGAATAGTCGATCTTAACCCCCCAGCGTGAGCCATCACCTAAGCTGCTTTCAAGTTGACCACCTAACCAAGCATGGTTAATCACAATCTCTGTAATACCTACGTCGACCAGTTTCTCAATAATGTATTCAATGAGTGGTTTGCCGGCCACTTTTAACAGTGGTTTTGGTGTTAAGTTGGTTAACGGCTGCATTCGCTTTCCACGCCCTGCCGCTAAAATCATCGCCTTCATGCTTGCTCCCACGCGGGAATAATACGTTGCGTTAACCATTGATGATACTCATTGAGCTGAGCATACTTAGCACTTACTTTTTGCAAATAGCCTAATGTGCGAGGCACATCCTTTAAGTAGCCTGCTTTATCATCTCGATGCGCGAGTCGAGCAAAAATGCCCGCAGCCTTGGTATGTCGTTGCAGTCCCATCCAGTCAAACCAGTGTTGCCATTGTTGAGGAGTGACATCTGACGCTAACTGCCCAGTCGCTTGTAAATCGACTCTCAATTGCTCAGCAAGTTCACTGACTAAATCGTCTGGCCACTCGATATAGCAATCACGCAACAGCGAGACCGCATCGTAGGTCATGGGTCCAATCACAGCATCTTGGAAGTCGATAACGCCCAGCCCCTCCGGGGTCACCATCAGGTTACGCGAGTGATAGTCACGATGCACACCGACCTGTGGCTGTTCAAATGCATTACTGACCATCTGCTCACAGAATTGTTGCCAGATCTCATCGTCCTGATCATTCCAGTCGATATCGATATGCTGCATTAACAGCCAGTCTTTAAATAATGCCAACTCACGATCCAACAAGGCTCGGTCAAACTTCGGTAAAGCCCCCTCGGCAGTGTCGGTGACTTGCATCACGCGAGGCAAAATGGCTAATGCCTGGTGATAGTACTGACGTGCATTGCGTTGCTGTAGCTTTGACAGTAATACTGTGTGACCAAAATCCGTTTGCAGCATGTAGCCTTGCTTCAAGTCAACATTGAGCACTGTAGGGACAGGAATGTCAGCGGCTTGGTATGCATCGGCAACCAGCAGGAATGGACGCATATCTTCTTTATCAGGCGGACAATCAACCGCAATGAGACTGCGTTGACCATCTGATGCGCGAAAATACCGCCGAAAACTAGCGTCACCAGAAACCACTTCAAGCTGTGATTGCGGATGTCCCGTCTGCGCCTCACACCATGCTGCCAGTCCAATCTCACGAGAATCTTCCAAAGTGCCCCCTCTCTATGCCAATATTTGGCGAAATAAGTGCCAAATTAATCTTACTAAAATAGCAGAATACGCAGATTTGCTTTATTATACCAAGCTTATGCCTAATCATTAATTAACAACTAAAAACGGATTAGTATCTTGCCATTGCGTTACAAAGTTGCCAAAGCATCCGCTGTCTTATTTACACTCTTCAGCGCATCAGTTTCTGCTCAGCAGGCGCTCACGAGTGTGTGCTCAGCGCGTTATAGTCAGTGGAGTTTCGAGGAACCCGAATTTGACGTTTCCGAGCAACTGCCGGGCAGCATCTTAGTGCATTCGGATAACTCGAACGTCAGTAACAACGGCGAAGCCTTGTTCACCGGCAACGTCAGCATCCGTCAGGACGGTCAATGGCTCCTCACGGAGTCTGCACGGATTAATCAAGAAAGACAAACCATCGATGCCAATCAAGGTGTGTTGTTTTCAGATGGTTACATTCAAGTAAAAGGTAACTCATTCAACTACAACGGTGTTTCATCAACCGCAGAGTTACGCGATACTGAATATCGAATGAAAAGCACGCAAGCTCGGGGGCAAGCACAGTTGCTGCGTTTATCAGAGCAACATGTCAATCTGTTTTCTTCTAGCTTTACCACCTGCCCAACCGATGACCCTGCTTGGAAACTCACAGCGGATCGTATTGAGATAAGCCAAGATGAAGACTTTGGCGAGGCTTGGGGTGCTAAAGTTGAGCTTTTCGATATCCCAGTGATTTATTTACCGTATTTTACCTTCCCGGTGAACGATAAACGCAAAACAGGCTTTCTCTACCCGACGATAGACACCTCGTCTATTAATGGCTTAGAGGTCGAGGTGCCTTATTACTTTAATATTGCGCCCAACATGGACGCCACCTTAGCACCTGTCTATATCAGTAAGCGCGGCACGATGTTGAAGTCAGAGTATCGATTCCTGACCGATAATTACGGTGGTCAAATTAATCTAGAATACTTACAAAATGATTCGCTACGATTAGACAATGCTGACCGTTATTTATGGCATATCGATCAGCAAGCACAATTCGGAGATCACTGGCGCGCCTATGTCGACGCAACTCAGATCTCTGATGATAACTACCTCAATGACTTTGGGAGCGATTTTGCAGGTCGAGCGGACACGCACTTGTACCGTGTCGCACAAGTGGATTACTTAAACGACAATTTCTTTGCCCGTTTACGCACTGAAGATTACGAGTTGCTAGGTCAGTATCAAAGCCCGTTCCGAACGCTCCCACAACTATCGATGCGTTACGACCAAGGTAGCTATACTGGGATTAATTGGGCTGTCGAAAGCGAGCTCACTTACTTTCAAAACCAAGATGACGCGAATCAGTACGCGACACGTGCGCACCTTGAACCAAGCTTAAGTTATTCGGTCGAAGCGCCAGCGTATGATGGTGAAGCAGAATTTTCCTATCTCTATACGCACTATCGTCAGGAACGTCCGAACACTGAGTTGTCAGATTCAGTCTCACGCTCACTTCCACGCGCACGACTTCGCGGTCGTTTGCACCTTGAGCGCTTTTTTGATGGTGACGACGGATCGTATCGCCAAACTTTAGTACCTCAAGTTCAGTATCTATATGTACCGTACGAAGACCAGTCAAATATTGGCATTTACGATACAACCTTGATGCAAGATGACTATTACGGTCTTTTCCGGGCGCAGCGATACTCGGGCTTAGATCGCATTGCAGAAGCCAACCAGATCACCTATGGTGCCACCACAAGTATCTTTGATCAGCGTGAACGTGAGTTGTTACGCTTTGCGTTTGGTCAAATCTATTATTTTGATGAAAGCCGTACCGAACTGTTGGAACAGAACATCGCGCGCACGTCGAGCAATACCGAATGGGTTGCCGACTTGACTTGGGCGATAACACCCAACTGGAGTGTGAAAAGCGCAATACAGTACGACACGGAACTAAACCAGACGAGAAAGAGTCAGACCGCTGTAGAGTATCGTTTTGATAATAAAAATCTCGTTCAGATCAATCATCGCAAAGCAACGAATATATTGAACAGCGATATTGAGCAGGTCGGGGCGCAAGCGGTTTGGGAAATTAACAATCAATGGCAGGTCGCAGCCAACGTTTACTACGATTTAGTTAATAGTCGTACTAACGACGCTATTTTAGGTGTTCAATATAGTAGTTGTTGCTGGGCATTAAGAGTAAGTGCGTATCGTCGTATTAACCTTAATCTTGAACCGGCAATGGCAGGCACCGCTAACGCTGGCATGATGCAAAACACATTTGCGGCGCCGGAGTTTGACAATGGTGTCAGCTTACAGTTTATTATCAGCGGCCTTTCAAGCGACGGAAGCAGTCTGATCGAAATGCTTGAAAAAAGCATTTACGGCTACAGACGACCTTTTTACTTAAGTAACTAGTGGTACAAATAATGAAACAGTTAGTTAAATTCAGCACTTCAATCAGCATCGCTTTGATGATGTGCGTAACAGCAACGGTGGCTCAAGCACAACAAGTGTTAGACCGCGTAGCCGTTATCGTAGATGATGGTGTCATTTTAGAAAGCCAGATTGAGCAGTTAATAAAGCAAGTCAAACAATCAGACAACTTCTCAGCGGCTAATGCACCCTCCGACGAAGTGTTGCGTACCCAAGCAACCGAACGATTAATTCAGCAAGAACTGCAACTGCAGATGGCTGAGCGTATGGGTATCGAGGTATCTGAAGCACAACTCGATCAAGCAATTTCACGTGTTGCACAAGATCGTGGTATGAGTGTTGATGAGTTGCGTGAAACCACGGTTGCATCTGGCCAAAGTTGGCCTGCTTTCCGTGAGCAGATTAAAACTGAAATCATCACCAGTCAGGTTGAGCGGGCCTCGGTACAACGTCGCGTATCGGTTACGCCGCAAGAAGTCGAAAACTTAGTTAATCTAATTGAACAAAATAACTCGTCACCTACCGAGTACCGTTTGCAGCAGATCTTGATTGGTGTTGATTCTGAGGCATCGAGCGAAAAGCAAGAAGCGGCTAAACGCCGAGCGGAAGCGGTCATCGACCGTTTAAACGAAGGTGATGACTTTTCCCAACTAGCTATTCGCTCTTCATCAGGCTCAAATGCCTTGGATGGCGGTGACTTAGGTTGGATGACTGAAAACACGATGCCAACGCTGTTTGCTGAAGTTGTCAAAGGTAAGGGCAAAGGCGAGATCATCGGTCCTATCCGCAGTGGCGTAGGTTTCCATATCTTACGTGTCGCTGATAAACGTGGTGAACAAGTTGTTGAAGTGCAGGAAGTTGAAGCACGCCATATTCTCATCAAGCCATCAGTGATTTTGTCGGATAATAAAGCAAAAGAAATGCTAAGCGAGTTTCGTCAGCAAATCATGGACGGCGAGAAGACCTTTGCGGAACTTGCTAAGGAGCACTCTGCCGATCCGGGCTCTGCATCACGAGGTGGTGACCTAGGTTGGTCACGTCCTGATCGTTACGCTGAAGAGTTTAAACAACAAGTCAGTACACTTGAGAAGGGCGTCATCAGCGAACCTTTCCGCACTCAATTCGGTTGGCACATTGTCGAAGTGATGGATCGTCGTACCCTTGACGCGACGCAAGAAAGTAAGCGAGACAAAGCCTATCAAATGCTGTTCTCTCGTAAGTATCGTGAGGAAGTCGACACCTGGCGCCAAGAAATGCGTGATCGTGCATACGTTCGCGTAGTAGCTAAGTAACATGCGTCCACTGCTTGCCTTTACCCCCGGCGAACCCGCCGGGGTTGGCCCTGATTTAGCCGTAATGATCGCGCAACAGAATTGGAATGCGGATATTGTTGCCATAGCCGATAGCGACTTGCTGAAACAGCGAGCGACGGAACTCAATCTACCATTGACCTTGGTGCCCTACGACGGGACTCGACCCACCTCACCCATGCAGCCTGGTCAGCTGTTTATTAAACATGTTCCGCTTGCCACGCCGGCTATTGCTGGTGAGTTAAATGTTGCCAACGGTCAATATGTCGTAGAAACCCTAACGATTGCATCTGATGGCAACTTAACCGGAGAATTTGACGCTATCGTCACCGGCCCCGTACATAAAGGCATTATTAATGAAGCGGGTGTCGCTTTTTCAGGTCATACTGAATTCTTTGCTAACAAGGCCGACCGCTCTGATGTTGTTATGATGCTCGCAACAGAAGGACTTCGCGTGGCGTTGGTAACCACTCACATTCCTCTTGCGTACGTGGCAAAAGCGATCACAGCGGAGCGCGTGGAGAAAATCATCCGTATTTTACATGATGATTTGAAGCAGAAATTTGGTGAGCAGCAACCCAATATATTAGTGTGTGGTTTAAATCCGCATGCGGGTGAAGGTGGACACCTCGGTCACGAGGACGAAGCTATTATTTCGCCAGTAATCAGAAAACTACAAAGAGATGGTATGCACGTCTCGGGCCCTTACCCGGCTGATACATTATTTCAGCCTAAATACTTAGAATCAGCTTCGGCGGTTGTTGCTATGTATCACGATCAAGGGCTGCCTGTGTTAAAGTATAAGGGCTTTGGTAAAGCCGTGAATATCACGTTAGGACTGCCTTATATCCGCACATCAGTGGATCACGGCACTGCTTTGGATATGGCGGGCAGCCCAGACATTAATCCGGGCAGTTGTCAGCTCGCGATTCAGACAGCAATTGATATGGTAAATAACTCAAAACTATGAGCAAAACTCACTTAGGGCACCGAGCGCGTAAGCGGTTTGGTCAAAACTTTTTAAATGACGAGAACATCATTGAATCGATCGTCGATGCGATTCATCCGCTGAAAGGCGAAAACCTAGTTGAGATTGGGCCCGGTCTTGCGGCCTTGACGGAACCTGTTGCTGAGCGCTGTGAGCATTTACGCGTAGTCGAACTTGACCGTGATCTGGCGGATCGCTTAGAGTCGCATCCATTCCTCAGCAAACACTTAGAAGTGATTCGCGCTGACGCCATGAAGGTCGACTTTAAAGAATTCGCTTCTCCCGAACATAAGCTGCGCGTCTTTGGCAACTTACCCTACAATATCTCCACACCACTGATATTTCATTTACTACAGTTCAGTGATCATGTTGAAGATATGCACTTCATGCTGCAAAAAGAAGTCGTGGATCGCTTAACAGCGGAGCCTGGTAGTAAGACCTATGGCCGCATCAGCGTCAGTGTGCAACAACGTTGCGAGGTACAAAAGGTACTGGATGTTCCACCCGAGGCATTTACACCACCACCCAAAGTGGAGTCCGCGGTGGTTAGGCTGCGTCCCTATTCTGTGAGTCCACATCCAGTTAAAGACGTTAGTCAATTACAATCATTGTGTTTGACAGCTTTTAATCAAAGACGTAAAACAATTAGAAACAATCTCAAAAAGCTCATTGATGATACGCAATTAGAAACACTTGGAATAAACCCAAGTGCTCGTCCCGAGACACTCTCGGTTGCAGACTATTGTCGAATCTCTGATTGGCTGACGGATAACCAGAAGTCCCTATGACGGTAAAAACACAGGTTCAAATCGAAGTCACTACACAATATATCGCGGCACAATCAAACCCGAGCCAGGGTCAGTATGTGTTTTCGTATACCATTACCATCAGCAACAATGCCGCTCATGACGTTACCCTTAAAAGCCGCGAGTGGCGCATTACCGACGCAGAGGGTAAAGTAACTCGAGTCGCAGGCGAAGGCGTTATTGGTCAACAACCATGTATCAGCCCGGGTGACTCGTTCACATACACCAGCGGCACTGTGATAGCGACCCCCGTTGGGATGATGGAAGGCCATTATTTGATGCTCTCTGAGCAAGGCGAGCAGTTCAAAGTAGCTATTCCGTCGTTTCGTTTAGCGATTCCAAATATTATTCACTAGCGTAATGGCGACTTATTTAGTTGGCGATATCCAAGGCTGTTACGCTGAGCTAATGGAGCTACTTAATCAAGTAGGCTTCTCCAGCAAAACGGATTCTTTATGGTGTGTCGGGGATATTGTTGCCAGAGGGCCAGACTCTAAGGCCGCGTTAGATTTTTTCGTGGATAGTGGTGACGCCGTTAATACCGTGCTGGGAAACCACGACCTGAACTTGCTCGCTGTGTTAATGGGCTCACGTGAAGTTAACCCTAAAGACAAACTCAATGCGATTGTCTCATCTACCCGTCGCTTAGACTATATCGACTGGATACGAGAGCAACCCTTGCTGCATCATTTCGAACAGCACAATACGTTATTGAGTCATGCAGGTATTTATCCTTTTTGGTCTACCGCGCAAGCCAAAACATTGGCATCAGAAGTTACGCAATCACTCAAAAGTGACGCGATGCCCAGCTTGGTTGAGCACATGTTTTCTAATCAACCAAATAATTGGTGCTCAAGTCTCAGCGGATTTGACCGATACCGATTTATAATCAATGCGTTTACGCGCATGCGCTATTGCAGCGACACCGGTGAACTGGATTTTCGCCGTAAGAACCATCCACAACAAGACACGGATGCTCAGTGGAAACCATGGTTTGAATTGTCCCAAAGGAGTGAGCGTATTGTCTTCGGACATTGGGCAGCACTAATGGGAGAAACTCAAAAAACGAAATATGTTGGGTTGGACACCGGTTGCGTATGGGGTCAGTACATGACGCTGTTTCATTTAGAACAACAAAGATACTACACACAACCGTCCCAATCCCAATCGTAGTTATAGCGATGCTGAGGATTGTCTTATGAAAATTACTGTCGCAATGCGGGTTATTGGTGGCTTCGCGCTGATTACCTTGCTTTTGCTCGTTATCAGTTTGAGTTCGTTGTTCAATATCAACAGCATAGGCTCATCGGTCGAACGTCTTAATGATAAAGCCGTTCCAGCGCTAGAGAGCGTTGCCGGACTCAAGGTGGATGTACTTCAGTTAGGCGCCTTGCAAAGCGAAACCTATTACGATGAAACCATTGACCAATTGAGCACCCATACAAAGAGTTTCGATAGTACGCGTCAACAATTCTCAACGTCGTTAGATGAAACCATGAGCTTAATTCGGGGAGAGGGCTATTCCAAACTGGTAGAGCAGCTTGAAGCTGATGCGAGCCGCTACGTGGACTCGATTGATACACTGTTTGCTCAACAACGTAAGTATCTTGAACTTGAGCAAACGGCGAAAGACCAGTTAGACCAAATCGCATTCAACATCGATGACGCTTCTATTATGATGCTAGACACCTCTGATATGTCAGAGGTGCCCGAAGTAAAACAGCTTGCTCGCTCAATAGAGTCGTCTTTATCCTCGCTTGTCACACTCATGTATGACCTCAGCAAAGCTGATGCGATTGACCGTGCCGAAGTGATTCAAAGTGAAATTGGTATCAACATCGATTCATTACGCCCTCGCTTAGAGAGTCTGGAGTCTGCTGCAACAGCCGATACCGAACAGTTGGTGAACGATGGACTTGAACTTATCCGCGGAGCGCTGGGCAACCTGCAGGGTGCAGGCTCTTATCCTGATAATATCGTGAACCGCCTGAAAACGCGTGCGACGGAAGAGCAAACGCTGGCTAAGTCCAAACAGGAGTTAGATGGTTTAATCGAACTTGCCAATGAGTTGCAAGCGGCAGTGCGCAACATTGCGGACGAAACCCGTACCAACGTAGAGTCTTCTATTTCGACCTCAAGCTGGATCAACAGTATCCTGACTGTAGTGTCTATTGCGTTAGCCGTGATCATATCGTGGATAACAGTACGCAGTATCAGTAACCCACTCAGCAAAGTTAACCACATGCTTAATATCATGGCCGAAGGTAACCTGACTGAGCGTGTTTCTTATGACTCACAGGACGAGTTTGGTACATTGGCCGAAAATACCAACAAGCTCACTGACAACCTGCGCAAATTGATTGAGGGTATTGCTAACCGCGCCACACAACTCGCAACGGCGGCGGAAGAGTCTTCGAGCGTATCCGACCAAACCACGCGCTCTATCGAAGAACAACGTAGTCAGATCGAGCAAGTAGCGACTGCTACTCAAGAAATGAATAGCACAGCAAGCGAGATGGCTAGTGGTGCTGATCAAGCACTAGCTGAAATCCAGCACTCTGACCAGGAAGCCAAGCGAGTACGCGGTATCTCAGAGCAGAACCGTTCAACGATTGAACAATTGGCAAAAGAAATCGAAGGTGCATCATCGGTTATTAACCAGCTGTCAGAAAACAGCAAAAACATCGGTGGCATTTTGGATGTTATCCGTGGCATCGCTGACCAGACCAACTTATTGGCGCTTAACGCAGCAATTGAAGCGGCACGAGCAGGCGAGCAAGGTCGCGGATTTGCGGTGGTTGCCGATGAAGTACGGACCTTGGCAAGCCGAACACAAGAGTCAACCGAAGAGATCCAAAGTATGATCGAATCACTTCAGACGGACTCTCAACGTGCGGTTGAGGTAATGGAACGTGGTCGTGCACAAGCTGAGCAAAGCGTACAGCAAACGGATGACGCAGCTTCGGCGTTGAATGCTATTACCGAATCGGTTCACCAAGCGGCTGATAGCAGTAACCACATTGCCAGCGCGGCACAAGAGCAAAGCCGCACGGCTCATGACATTAGTGAGCGTCTTGAAGCGATTGTCTCGATTGCAGAGCAAACTGCGTCAGGTTCTAAACAAACTGCGCAAGCCTCTAATGAAGTCGCTAAGTTGGCAGATGAATTACAAGACTCAATTAAGAGCTTCACCGTTTAAATTAGGTGATTATCCACAAAAAAGGCTTGCCCACTGGGCAAGCCTTTTTTTATCGCCATCGCGAATTAAACAAAGATAATTTTAGCAAATTTGCGCTTGCCGACTTGATATACGCCTGAATCTTCTTTAGTGCACATCAGTTTCGTGTCAGTGATTTTCTCACCATCCCGCTTAACTGCCGACTGTTTAATCATGCGCATCGCATCCGATGTCGATGACACCAAACCAGCCGCCTTCAACGCATTACCAATAGCAATACCTTGATCGCCCGCTTCTACCTCTACTTCTTCAATATCATCCGGAATCGCATTCTTCTGAAAGCGTTGAATAAAGTCCTGCTCAGCCTTATCCGCAGCTTCCTCATCGTGAAACCGAGCAATGATTTCCTTAGCGAGCAAAACTTTTATATTACGTGGGTTTTCGCCATTAGCGACTTGTTGTTTAAAGTCCTCGATTTGCTCTAGTGGGCGGAAACTTAGCAACTCGAAATAACGCCACATAAGCTCATCAGATACTGACATCACCTTACCAAACATTTCATTGGCAGGCTCAGTGATTCCAATATAGTTATTCAGCGACTTTGACATTTTTTGAACACCGTCGAGGCCTTCGAGTAGCGGCATCATGATGACCGTTTGCGGGCGCTGACCTTCTTCTTTCTGCAATTCGCGTCCCATCAGCAGGTTAAAGCGTTGGTCGGTACCGCCCATTTCAACGTCAGCCTTAAGTTCGACAGAATCCCAGCCTTGCACCAACGGATAAAGGAACTCGTGAATGGCGATAGACTGATTGGCTTGATAGCGCTTTTTAAAGTCATCGCGTTCTAACATACGAGCCACGGTCTGACGCGCCGCTAGCTTAATCATGCCATCCGCACCGAGATTGTTCATCCACTCCGAGTTAAAGCGAATTTCTGTTTTCGCAGGATCGAGAATTTTAAAAACCTGCTCTTTATATGTTTCCGCGTTGGCCAACACATCCTCTCGGGTTAGAGGCTTACGTGTAACATTTTTACCTGTAGGGTCGCCAATCATGCCAGTAAAGTCACCGATGAGGAAAATCACTTTATGGCCATAATCTTGAAATACCCGCAGCTTATTAATTAAGACCGTGTGGCCTAAGTGTAGATCCGGTGCTGTCGGATCAAAGCCAGCCTTGATAATCAGAGGTTTACCCTGCTCTAGCTTCTCAGCAAGTTCACTCTCGATAAGGACTTCATCGGCACCGCGTGTAATTTCTGCTAAAGCTTCGGCCACCTGAGGGGTCATTGAGCCAATCTCCTACGTCGTGAATAAAGTGTAAAAGTGCTAGTTTACGCCATTTATAGCCCTGTTTTAACCTCTTTAATACTGGTATTCTTGAATTTTTCATATTATCCTCAAGAAAATCGCATTGAGCGATGTTTAATCAAATAACGAAGTGCGCACCAAAATGAATGTTCAAGTAGTACATAAAATCAAACAATTTATTGTTGATTTACCGCGTTCCCATAGAGTGCTTATTAGCTCTGTGAGCGCGCTGTTATTCTTATTGTTGTTTGTACCGACCGAGCAGGCAACCGCCTCAAAAAATAGTAGTCAGCCAGACGAGCTTCTACCCGGACAACGCTATCAGCTTGAGCTGGTGTTTGAACCGGAACAGCAGGTCGACAACCAACAACCTGAGCTGTTCTGGCAGACTTACGTTGTCAAAAGTGGTGACAGCTTAGCGAAAATCTTCGATACCCTTGGCTTTTCAGCGCAGCAACTGTATCGAGTGACTAACTCTGGCGATGAAGCTAAAAAGCTACGCAGCATGCACCCTGGCGATGAGCTGCGTATTGCAACAGATGACAATGATGAGTTAGTGCAATTAGTCCATCACATCAGTGGCCTACAAACTCTCATTATTACTCGTCAGAACGACGACTTTGTATCGGAAATCGAAACGCGCGAAGTCGAAACTCGTACCGAGTTTGCTCATGCCGTGATCGATAGTAGCTTTTGGAATGCTGCAATGGGTGCAGGCATGACCGATAACCAAATCATGAGCGTGGCAAACATTTTTGGCTGGGATATCGACTTTGCTTTAGATCTTCGCAAGGGCGATGAGTTTAGCGTACTGTTCGAACGCGAGTTTGTGGATGGTGAGTTCGTCGGTTACGGCAAGATTTTAGCGGCTGAATTTGTTAACCAAGGTGAGTTATTCCAAGCGGTTTTGAACACTGAAAATGGGCGATACTACACGCCGGAAGGGCGTGCAATGCGGAAGACGTTCCTACGCTCGCCCGTCAACTTTACGTATGTAAGTTCTAACTTTAACCCGCGTCGCTTACACCCTGTTACAGGTCGTGTGCGTCCACACAACGGCACGGATTACGTGGCCGCGGTGGGAACCCCAGTCATGTCCGCGGGTGATGGCAAGGTCATTAAAGCCAGCTACAACTCGCTTAATGGTAACTATGTTTTTATTCAACACGGTGAGCGTTACGTGACCAAGTATCTGCACTTGAGTCGTAAACATGTCAAAACGGGTGATCGTGTTTCACAGGGCCAAATCATTGGACGTGTGGGATCTACGGGCCGAGTGACTGGCGCGCATTTACATTATGAGTTCTTGGTTAACGGTACACATCGTAATCCGCGCACAGTGGAGTTGCCTAAAGCCAAATCGCTATCCGAGTCAGAGTTACCGGCATTCAGAACACATGCCCAACAGCTAGTCGCCGTACTCAACGACAACAAGCGAATCTATCTGGCTATGCGCTAATGAGCTTATATATCGGCTTGATGTCTGGCACTAGCATGGATGCGATCGATGCAGTGTTATGTGACATCAAGCCCGATAAAGTTCAATTTATTGATGCACACGCAGTGCCCATTCCAAACGACCTAAAGCAACGACTCGAACACGCCTGTCGTCCTGATCTATCCGTTACCGATTATCGATACCTTGCTCGCGAATACGCAGCGTTATGTGCAGAAGTGACCTTGCAGCTGTTAGAAAAGGCTAATGTCTCGTCCGAGGCAATTACTGCGGTTGCTAGTCATGGTCAAACACTTTGGCATGCACCTCCTACGCAAAACAACGCGATTGGTTACAGTATCCAGCTCAATGATGCCGACTGGTTATCAGCCCGAATCGGTATACCGGTTATTTTCGATTTTCGCGCACGAGATTTAGCATTAGGTGGTCAGGGAGCGCCGTTAGTCCCTGCTTTCCATCAATTTATTTTCGCCGACACGGCTCAAGCACCGATTGCCGTGGTAAACCTCGGTGGTATCGCTAATATTAGCTTTTTAGATGCCCAAAGTGGCACTGTTATTGGATTTGATACAGGCCCTGCCAACACTTTGCTCGATCTGTGGATAGAACGCCACCAAGGACAACGTTTCGATGACCAGGGTCAGTGGGCTCAACAGGGCGAGTTAAAATTGGAGCTATTAAGCCGATTGCTCAACGATCCCTTTTTTAGTAGCCCTCCCCCCAAGAGTAGTGGCCGAGAACACTTTAATTTAGCGTGGTTGAACTCGTTTATTAATGATCAATACCACCCACAAGATGTACAGCGGACGCTCGTCGAATTGACTGCAAAAAGCATAGCAAACAGCTTTCAGTGGCTGCCCAAATGCCCCGATAAGTTAATTGTATGTGGTGGTGGTGCATTTAATTCGTTTTTGTTAGAGCGTATAGCACAATGCTTGCCCAAACCAATCGTGGTAGCAGACAGCGCTGAATATGGTGTCGCTCCTCAACACGTTGAGGCGATGGCTTTTGCCTGGCTCGGTTGGTGTTTTGACAATAAAAAGCCAGCTAACCTGCCCGCTGTAACAGGGGCGAGTCAACTGGCCGTATTAGGAAAACGGGTTAACGCTTAAGATTACTCAGCGCCGAGTGCTTTAAACGCATCGCGCGTTAAGTTTTCGTTCTCGCTTTCGCCAACCACAATACTATCCTCGATACGTACACCACCGTATGGACGAAGCTCATCCACACGCTGCCAGTTGATATCTGAGCTACCTTCGAACTCCTCAAGCAACTGGTCAACGACATATAAGCCCGGCTCAATAGTGAACACTTGCCCTACTTCCACATCGCGAAGCAAGCGCAAGAATGGATGACGTTCGTTACGCGGGTAACTATCACCTTTATCATTTTTCAAGAAACCACCGACATCATGCACTTGTAGCCCAATAAAATGCCCTAAACCATGTGGCATAAAGGCACTGGTGATGCCCTTTTCATAAGCTGACGCGGCGTCAATAGTGATAAACTCGAACTGCTCGAGGATAGCGGCAATTTTATGGTGCATCGAAACGTGCAAATCGTAATAGCTTACGCCGGGTTTGATTTCAGTCAGAAGTTCTTGCTGTGCAGCGTCGACGGCATTAATGAGATCGGCGTAGAAACCTTCTTCTTTTGCGTAAGTACGCGTGATATCGGCACAATAGCCCTTATACAACGAACCCGCATCAATCAGAAATGAACGACTCACCGCAGGCGCTTCAGTATCGTAAACATCATAGTGCAAAATAGCAGGATGTTCATTTAATGCGACGATACTATTATAAGGAACCTGAGATTCGCGGAAGTTCATCGCGGCTAAGTAGTCAGCATGAATTTCAAGTTCACTTTTGCCCGCATAGAAGGCTTCTTTAGCTGCCACATGCGCTTTAGCAGCAAGCTTATTTGCTTCACGCAAGTTGTTCACTTCCCACTCGGTTTTAATCGCGCGATGAAAGTGCAAGTGCTCGATTAAGCTTTGTGGATTGCGCGCTTTCACTTTCCAGTTACAGACAGGCTCGGCAAAGTCTTCGCCAATAAATGCAGATTTCTCAAGTTCACCGCCAAGATCGGCGACCATCGCATCCAAACTATCGATAATTTTCAAATCAACGTGTTGTTGCCAATCTTCTTCTGGGATCTTGGCCTGCGAGTGCCAGAAATCGCGCGCTTGGAACAAGTAAACTGTAGGCTTACCGCTACCTTTTTTATAGAACACAGCACTTTTAGGGCTCTCGAGCACCGGCACCCAATACTTAAATAGGGGATTAACTTTATAGGGGGCAGGGTTGTCATCTAAAAAGGCAACGCGCGGCTGGCCTGCATAAACTAGTACAGACTCAAACTGGTTGTCTTCTAACGCTTTATCAAAGCGCTGCGTTACCGTTTCTAAATGCTTTGCGTATAAACTCATAATACTCCCTCAAATCGGAATGGATGGGAGCATTCTACCTAAAGGCTGAAATGAATTCAGCCTATTCGTTATATTGAGAAGCTGGAGCCGCAACCACAGGTCGTCGTTGCGTTGGGGTTATTAACAAAAAAGCGCGAGCCTTGCAGACCCTCTTCGTAATCGACAACGCCACCCACTAAGTACTGTAAGCTCATGGGGTCAACAACGAGCGTAACGCCATCCTTATCAATCTGCATATCGCCCGCGTTTATCTGCTCTTCAAAGGTAAAGCCGTACTGGAACCCCGAGCAGCCGCCACCCGTGACATAAACACGTAGCTTTAGATTGGGGTTTTCTTCCTCAGAGATTAATTTTTTAACTTGAGCCGCCGCTTGTTCAGAGAACTCGATCGGCATCGCTTGCTCTACTGCCATAACATCACCTTAGTGAGCGTATTCAATACGCAATTTTCGCTTAAATCGGGCGGTTAGGTCAAGAATCCTGACTCTTTTCTAATTCGAGCGAACGGTTTTGACGTAGGCTCTGTGTCCAATAAAACCGACGTTCTAACTGTCCTCGTCCACCCTCTGTGAGCGTCACTCTAACATCTACGTGCTCAGGAAGTACGCCCTCTGGTAAAATAAAATCGCCCTCAAGTAAACTGAAGTAGCGCATAGAGAAATGATGAGGATGGGGTTCAATATTCGCTAACTCAAGTAAATTGTAGCGCTTAACGGTCTTTTCACCGGTCCGCGCCTGCAATTCGATGGTGATATTACCTTCCACAAACTGTCGACGCTGTTCGATTTGTAACAAGGCGAGAGAAAAGTGGAAGTGCCGTTTATTTGCATTAGGCGTTAACGCAAATGACTCGATGACCACCCCACCTTGTTCGAGTTCAGGCGCCATAATCTTCTGGTAAAACGCGACATCACGTCGCAACGCGTAGTTCTCATTTTGTAACTCAGATAACTCCGCTTGCAATTCTTCGTTTGCCGACCGCTCGATATCAAGTTCTACACTCAGTACGTTCGTTTGATATTCCAGCGCCTCGATCTGTTGGTAGAGCTGGTCAAGCCGCTCATCCTGTTGCGCTACCGTTTTTTCTTTGACTTCAGCTGATTGCCCACCTACCCAATACGCGAAGTAAATACTTACACACAACAGTAAAATGGCACCGAGGTAGAAAGCCAGCGCACCTACACGCTGTTTCAGTCGTTTGAGCAAATTTCCAAGCTTCATATTTGTTAACTTCTGTTTATTCTTAGCAATCGTGGTATGTTAGATAATAAGACTGACAAACCAAGCGGTTAGCTGCGTGTAGGACCATAGAACATGCAATTTTCTCGGCAAGCGATAATTAAAAAGGCGCGTAAACAACTCGCTGCCCCGACAACGACTGTCGCGATCTGCGTATTAGGCTTACTCGGCGGTATCGTTGCCGCATTGTTCATTGTCGTTTTTCGATTTGCTATCGATCAAAGTGCCTATCTTGTCGGGAATGTGACTCACTGGCAACAGCCTTTACCGACTTTTTCTCGTTTTGCCCTACCTGTCGGTGCCGCCCTCGCACTCTTCGTTTTATTTAAACTCTCACGAGCGAAGCGAGTTCGCCTTGGCATTCCTTACGTAATTCATCGCATGAAGCAACAGTATGGCATGCTACCTTGGCGCAGTACGGTCAATCAGTTTTTTGGTGGCATCATCGCACTCGTTGCAGGTTATAGTGTCGGCCGGGAAGGACCTGCGGTGCATTTAGGCGCAGCCGCAAGTACTTGGTTAGGGTATCATATTGATACCCCGAAAAATGCCGTGCGCACGCTCGCTGCGTGCGGGATTGCAGCCGCGATAGCCGCTTCTTTCAATACCCCCCTCGCAGCAATGGTATTGGTAATGGAAGTCGTATTACGTGAATATAAAGTGCATATCTTTATCCCCGTTATGCTCGCTGCGGTAGCCGGCTCGATAATCACCGATCAAATTTTTGGCCCTGCGACGGAGCTAACCCTATTAAAAGGTCAGGAGCTACCTGAGTCACAATTCGGTTTTGTCATATTGTTAGGCGTAGCAGTCGGCATTGTGGGTGTTCTGTTTAAGAAACTCATGTTAGATGTCATGGACACAGTAAAAGATACGGCCATGCTTACGCGATTGTTATTCGCAGGACTCATAACTGCCTTTCTTGCGGTGATCATCCCAACGAGTTTGGGTCCGGGTCTATCCACCATCCAGCAAGTCGTTCAATTTCAAGACCAGCAAGCCGTTTTACTTACCTTGCTTTTAGCCAAGCTCGTTGCGAGCGCCATCGCCCTTGGTATGGGAACGCCAGGTGGATTGATCGGTGCCGCTTTTGGTGTAGGCGCAGCGGTCGCTGCGTTATTTGTTAATATCCTCGTGCAATATCAGTTGATTGGCGCTGAACACTTAGACTCTTATATTTTGTTAGGTATGGCTGGAATACTGGCTGCGTGTATTCACGCGCCGATGGCCGCTCTACTCGCGATCGTGGAGCTTTCAGGCAGTGTTGAAATTATTGTGCCGGCAATGTTGGTGATCGTCCCTGCGTATTTGATTTCGTCCCAGTTGTTTAGGTCAAAGTCTGTCTTTATCGCACAGTTAGAACTGCAAGACTTACCCTATCAGATTCCTCCCGTGGCGGTAGCATTGCAAAAAACGGGGGTCGAACACGTCATGGAGACACAATTTAAATTATTGCTAGAGCCGACCCAAAATGAGCTGTTAGATGTATTGGAAAAAGCGAGCAACCAAACCGTCATCGTAATGAATGTCGACGAAGATAACCTGCCACAATATCGTATTGTGACTTACGATATTGGCGCAGGCGATAGCCCTTCACTGAATTACATGCCGATCATAGGCCTTAAGGTTACATCAACATTATCTGAAGTATGGGATGAACTCAGCGGTCAACGTCGAGGTGCTGTGTATATTTTTGATCAAGATAATGGCGAGCCCTGCGGTATCATTACCTGGGAAATCGTACGTCGCGCTCTACAACGAGAGCTTGCTTAATAGGAGTTGTACCCATTATGTCCACTTTGCTTTGGATTAAAGCCTTACACGTTATTTTTATGGTGGCATGGTTTGCCGGTATATTTTATTTGCCGCGTTTATTTGTATATCACGCGATGACCAATCAACCCGCGGTCGATGACCAATTTAAAGTGATGGAGCGTAAACTGCTCTTTTTTGTCACGCCCTTTGCTATTCTAACGCTGGTTTTTGGTATTACCTTGATGGTGATGTATGGCACCGCGTGGATCGCTGCATCAGGTTGGCTACACGTTAAACTTGTACTGGTTGCGTTACTGTATGGCTATCACGGATATTGTTTTAAATTATTGAGTGACTTTAAAAATAATCGTAATAAGCGTAGCCATCGCTTCTATCGGGTGTTTAACGAATTCCCCGTACTGTTACTATTTGCCATCGTCATTTTAGCGATCGTGAAGCCGTTCTGATTTTTTTGCAATCAATATCTGATATACTGAGCGTCCAGTGACATCCGCTGGCAAAGGGCTTTATACGTTATGAATTTCACCGGCTCCAACATCCTCTCGGTCAACCAATTTGATCGCGACAGTGTCGAATACATTTTCTCCGTTGCGGATAAAATGCAACCCTATGCACGACGCCAAAAGCGCACAAAAGTGCTTGAGGGCGCTATTCTTGGTAATTTATTTTTTGAGCCCTCAACCCGCACACGGGTCAGCTTCGGCACCGCATTCAACCTGCTTGGTGGTGAAGTACGCGAAACGACTGGTATGGAGAGCTCAGCCATTGCTAAGGGCGAATCACTCTACGATACCGCCCGCGTGTTGAGCAGCTACAGTGATGTTATCGCAATGCGACACCCTAAATCAGGTTCAGTCGCTGAATTTTCCGAGGGCAGCCGTGTTCCGGTGATTAATGGTGGCGATGGCGCCAATGAGCACCCAACCCAAGCCTTGCTCGATTTATACACCATAGAGAAAGAACTGGCTTACCATGGCCAGACCATCGATAACATGCATATTTGCATGATCGGCGACCTCAAGTATGGACGCACTGTACACTCGTTATCGAAGTTGCTGACCATGTATAAAAATGTTCGCTTCACTTTAATTTCGCCGCGCGAGCTATCAATGCCGAGCTCAGTACTCGATGCGCTCGATAACGCGGGCCATGCTTTCCATATTACGGAAACGATGGAAGGTATCGTCGATGCCGATATCGTCTACCAAACGCGTATCCAACAAGAACGTTTTGCATCGCCTCAAGATGCTGACCAATACCGTGGACGCTTTCGGTTAAACCAAGATATCTACACCAAGCATTACAAACCTAATACTGTCATCATGCACCCGTTACCGCGTGATTCGCGCTCAGAAGCAAACGAATTAGACAACGATCTGAACCAAAACCCGAATTTAGCGATATTCAGACAAGCCGACAATGGCGTCCTAATTCGGATGGCACTGTTCGCGCTCACCTTGGGTGTTGTCGATCAGATCGACCAATATGAGTGCCCGGTAAATTGGTACAGCGATAAGCGTTAAATCTGTCAAACAAGTTTAAGGAACTGTTCATGAGTCGTTCAGAACAATTATTTACACAAGCACAAATCAGTATTCCAGGCGGCGTAAACTCGCCGGTACGTGCATTTAACGGTGTGGGCGGCAGCCCTATTTTTATTGAACGCGCCGATGGTGCATACATGTTTGACGCCGATGGTCAGCGTTATATTGATTACGTCGGTTCTTGGGGTCCTATGATCCTAGGTCATAATAATCAAGTCGTTTTAGACGCCACCATCACAGCAGCACAACGTGGTTTAAGCTTTGGTACACCGACTGAAGTCGAAATCACCATGGCGGAGAAAATCCGTGAGCTGGTGCCCTCTATCGAGAAAGTACGCATGGTGAACTCTGGCACCGAGGCGACCATGACAGCGATTCGTCTGGCGCGCGGTTATACGGGTCGAGATAAGATCCTCAAGTTTGAGGGTAACTATCACGGTCATGCCGATGCACTCCTTGTCAAAGCGGGCTCAGGTGCTCTGACTCTGGGCGTACCCAACTCACCCGGTATCCCAGAGGATTTTGCAAAGCACACGCTTACGGTAGAGTACAACAATATCGACTCTGTTAAGGATATTTTCGCTCAATATGGCGACCAAATCGCGTGTATTATCGTTGAGCCTGTCGCTGGTAATATGAACTGTATTCCGCCAGTACCTGGCTTTTTAGAGGGCTTACGCGATATTTGTGACCAGTACAGCTCGGTACTTATTTTTGATGAGGTCATGAGTGGCTTCCGCGCGGCTCCGGGTGGCGCACAAGAGCGTTACAACGTAACTCCAGACCTAACCACCTTAGGTAAAGTCATTGGTGGCGGCATGCCTGTGGGTGCTTTCGGTGGTAAAAAAGAAGTCATGGACCACATCGCGCCAACAGGTCCGGTCTACCAAGCAGGTACGTTGTCAGGCAACCCAGTCGCCATGTCAGCGGGTCTTGCCGCGCTCTCGCAATTGAGTCAGGAAGGACTTTACGAGCAGTTATACGCGCGTGTCGATCAATTACTCGACGGCATGCAACAACTCGCGGACGAGGCGGGTATCCCGTTTACCACTAACCGCGCAGGTTCGATGTTTGGTTTCTTCTTCACTAAAGAGAAACACGTTACTTCATATAAGCAAGCTACCGAGTGCAATATGGCGCACTTTAAAGCGTTTTATCACAGCATGCTTAAGCAGGGTGTCTATTTAGCACCCTCTGCCTTCGAGGGTGGATTTATGTCTGCCGCTCATTCTGAGCAGGACATTGAAGATACCTTGGCGGCTGCTAAGATCGCGTTTAGCGAACTCTCAGCTTAACCACCAAATAGACGCTCAAGCCAGCTTTTCTCTTCCACTTGAGCGTCGCAATTCATATTGTCGGTAAGCGGTGTCGGCGGTGCTGGTAAAATCACCGCTTGCTGACAACTATCCGGAATTCGTGTCCCTTGTTCTTTGTGAAAGCTTTGGAACGTGAGCCCCTCAACCGGTATCAGCGATAACGGCGATGGCTTCACCTGCTGATAGAAGCGTGACACCATTGGTAATGCTCCTGAACTACCGCTTAGCCATGTAGTTTGATTGTCGTCAGTGCCAAGCCAGGCGGTCACCACATAGCGCCCATCTATCGATACAAACCAGCTGTCTTTGTAATCATTGGTTGTACCGGTTTTGCCGGCCATCGGTGTACCTGGAAACGCTTCACCTAAGGCATGTGCTGTGCCCTTACTCACCACTCCGGCCATCGCATAACGGGTCAGGTAAGCGACCTTAGCACTCAAAACGCGCTTTTTAACTTGCTGAGGGTTCTCATAAACGGGTAGTCCATCATGCGTAGTAATGGCGTTGATAGTTTTCAATGGCTGAAACACACCATCGTTTGCAATGCTTGAAAAAACGCGTGAAACCGCTAATGGTGACATCTCAACGGCGCCCAATGTGAGCGATGGATAGTCACGGATCGGTGTCACCACCCCCATCTTTCTAAGCTGCGTGATCAGCGTTTCAATGCCCACTTGCAAGCCAATACGAACTGCCGGCAAGTTACGTGAATAAACCAATGCATCGTAGATGGTCATGTCACCCCAGAACTCACCATCGTAGTTTTGCGGCTTCCACGGTTTGCCTCGCTCGTCGCTCAGTGTAACGGCTTCATCCACCACGTGACTGTTAAGCCCCATGGATTCAGATTCACTCATCGCAGTGGCGTAAATAATCGGTTTTATCAATGAGCCTATGGGTCGTAGCGCTTTAATCGCGCGATTAAAGCCCACTTGATTGGCATTGCGTCCCCCGACTAAGGCCACTAACGTTCCGTTGCGGTAGTCACTAACTACAAACGCACCTTCTAAATCCTTAATATCCCGTCCTGGAACGCCGTCAGCCATCACTCGTTCAGCTCGATGCTGTGCTTCAATATCCAATGCAGTGAAAATTTTCAGTCCGTTTTCCTGCCAATTAGGCGGCAATTTGATTCGGCTGAGTTCTTCTTTTACGCGCTCAAGGTAATGTGGAAAGCTATCTTCTACTAATCGACGTGAAGCGCGAACTTTGATATCTGTCTCGATCGCAGCAATAAAGTCAGATTTAGACAACAAATTATTTTCGTACATTAACCTGAGTACTAAGTCTCGGCGCTCTCGTACGCGCTCCGGGTAACGCCGCGGATCATAATAAGACGGCCCTTTAACCATCGCTATCAGCATCGCCACCTGATCAGCTGTGAGCTCCTGTACTTGACGACCAAAATAGTATTGGCTAGCAAGGCCAACACCGTGGATTGCATGACGTCCGTCTTGTCCAAAGTACACTTCATTGAAGTAGGTTTCTAAAATCGTATTTTTATCAAAGCGATAATCTATCACCAATGACATCATCGCTTCGTGAAACTTACGCCATAAAGTCTGGTCACGCGTAAGATAAAGGTTTTTAACAAGCTGTTGCGTCAGCGTGCTACCACCCTGCACTGTCCGTCCTGCACGAATGTTCGCCACCAATGCACGCAATACCGAGAGGGGGGATACGCCTGAGTGATGGTAAAAGTTTTTATCCTCTACCAATAGCAATGTCTCGGTCATCAAGCTGGGAATCATCTCTAAGCCCACCAACAAACGATCTTCATTGCTAAGCGAGTTAATTCGCCCAATTAACTGAGGTTCGAGTTGAATACTTTCGAGTTGGCGTCCATCGGGCCAGCTGACGATTGTTGCAATTTTTCCGCGGTGAAAATTCAGTTCAACGCGCTGTGACATTTTCGGGCCGTCTGAAAAATCAAAGGGCCGCCGATGCACCATGAGCCTATCACCTGAGACTGAGAAATACCCCGTTGCCTCGGTTGAGCCGCTGCGCTGGTAGCTTAAACGCTCAAGTACATTTATCACTTGAGGCTGACTCATCGAGTCACCCACACGAAGTGTTTTCTCCGCCGCATACACAAGCGCGGGCGCTTGATAGCGTTGATTAGCAAACACCCGTGTTAGCGTGGCATCCAGGTAGATCAAGTAGAAGGCCGAAATGACGACCACAATTAGCCCCAGTTTTAGACCGGTTTTAATGATGTAGTTTAACCAAGGTTTACTTGTCATTCAGTTGTCGCTTTGTTTTAACTGTCGCAATCGCTTGCGTCGGATCATCAGGCCATGGATGCTTGGGATACCGTCCGCGCATCTCCTTTTTAACCTCCTGATAGCTAGAGCGCCAAAACGAGGCTAAATCATGTGTTCGTTGCAGTAAACGACCGGCCGGTGAGAGCAAATCTAAGGCAATGGCGATTTGTCCATTGAGCACGGTAGGTGATGACACTTCCCCAAAAGCTTCTTGCAATTTTATTGCAACCTTAGGCGAACGCTCAGCTACGGTGCCACTTGGATAATCAATGACTACGCGTCGACCACTCGGAGCCAACCAGTGCGTTGGGCACTCTGTGTGCAACAGTTGCTGTCCATCGTAAGTCAAGGTATTGAGTAACGCCTCATTAGGTTGCCATGTCCTTAATTGTCTTAAGCTCTTGATGCCATGCCAATACGGCAATGCCCAATCAGCCAAGTGTTCAAGTAACTCAGTTTCGTGCGGAACGATAGTGAACAGTTCAGGTCGTGCGCGATATAAAAATTGTAGTCTGGCTAAAAGTCGATCGGTGTTGGCGTTCCAGCCTACAGCCTTAAAGCCCTCAGCCTGCAACCAATGACTCAACGCATCAGTTAGCGCTTCATTTGTTAACTCGGCGGGTTCTTGATAGCTATCAAAGACCAGTGCTCCACACACCTGTTCACTGGTTTTAATAAGTCGCTCGCCATCTTTAGTCCAATTATACGTAACTCGTTCGGCTAAACGCACCGCGGGATGGCCAAGCAGCGTATGTCTATCGATAGGTAAATAGCCCACCAACCGATTATGCCGTTGTTTTTCATTTAAGCTGAGTCGAGTGACAATAAAATAGGCTGTTTTATGTCGATTCGTGAGCGAGTCTTTCACATCATAAATGCGCGCACCGCTCATCAATTGTGCTTCATCGACGTTGTCTTGACACGCAATGCGATCAGCAAACCCAAATAATACAGCGTCTTCAATTCCTGCAAACTGCGTCCGCCCTTGCGTATCGATTGCAAAAATTTGGCACCAATACGCAAAGCGCTTCCACCACATGGTTCCGCGTGACATGGCGCGCGCGTGCTGTTGAGTAGAGACGACATCATTGTTTTCACTAAAACGCTTATCAGCTTGTTCATACGTCGCTAACCATTGTGCGAGCGCTCTTTGCTTCGCTTCGGTCAGATTGTTTCGCGCGTGTAAAGCAATGCACGCCAGTCTGATATCAGTCCCAAAACCTACGACTTCTCGTCCGATTGGTGTTAATCGTTGTTCTTTTAACACCCCCATATCAGCCAACGTTTCTTTGGCAGCTTCTACCAGCGCGCCATTCGGTGGAGTAAACCAATTGAGCTCATCTACTTCTGTTCCCCATGCTTTAACTTGGGCAACTAAATCGGTTAACTCTTGAGTGGCTACATCGGGTGGACTATAGGCTGCTAAGCGTTGTTGAGTATCTCGACTCCATAATCGGTAGGCTCTCCCTGGCTGCTGTCGCGCAGCACGACCTGCTCGCTGCTCACTATTCGATTTAGCGATCATGGCCGTCGTGAGTAGACTATCTCGGTATTGCGGCTGATATACTGATTGTCGTTCTCGCCCCGTATCAACCACAGTATCAATGCCATCAATCGTGAGTGACGTCTCAGCAATGTTGGTAGTTAGAACAACGCGTTTGCTTACGCCCGAACGAATAACGCGCTGTTGCAAATCGGTGGCTAAACTACCATGCAAAATAGACACATCCTCACCTACTAGTATTTCCTGTATACGCTGCTCAACATACTTGATCTCGCGCATTCCGGGCAAGAACACTAACACTCCTTTACGTGCTTGATGGAAAGCTTCCGCAATGACAGATACGCTCTCTTCCAGCCAACGCTCAATGCGCGAGGGAGGACGATATTGAATATCAAGTTCGAAGCGCTTTACGTCAACCGTTAGCAACTCAAAATACTCAGCTGTGGTATCACTCAACCAGTGTTTCAGCGCTTCTCCAGGCAGTGTCGCCGACATCAGTAGTAAGTTGATCTCGGGTCGTAAAGGCAGTAAATCTAATACTAAGGCGAGACTTAAGTCACTTTGAATATTGCGCTCGTGAAACTCATCGAAGATCACAGTGCAGACATTTTTGAGCTCAGGATCCTGCTGTAGCCAACGTGTAAACACACCCTCGGTAATAACCATGAGACGTGTCTCGCGACTCCGTTTAGAGTCGCCGCGGATACTATAGCCCACCGATTTACCAACAGGTTCATTAAGTTGTTGTGCCAAAAAATGCGCTATCGACAAGGCCGCTACTCGACGAGGCTGTAAAAGAACAATAAGTCCTTCACTATTCCCATGAAGTGAACGAGAAGCCAATAAATGTAAGGGTAAAGCCGTCGATTTACCCGCCCCGGGTGGCGCTTCTATAACAACTCGAGCGCCTGGGCAGCGCTCGAGTAAAGGTTGCTTAATCGCATCAATCGGTAGGTTTACCACGACGACTTATTTACCACCTATCAGTCAGCCAATAGCGTAGCAGCAATCGTGCGCGCGCCCATCGCTGTCGCACCAGCTGCCCACATGGCGGTTGACGACTTCTGATAAGCGCCAGCCAAGTCGAAGTGCAACCAACCGTGTCCATCATTCGGTGCGAAACGCAGTAAGAAACCTGCTGCATTACTCGCGCCACCTGCTCCGCCACCTTTTTGTGGACGACTATTAGCACAGTCGGCAAAAGGCGAAGGCGTATTTTCCATATGCCATGTCGCCAACGGCAAGCGCCACAATAGCTCGTTCTCTTGTGCTGCGCAGTTCAGCGCACGCGCCGCTGCCTGTTCATCAATACTGAACACCGCATTAAACTCATTGCCTACAGCCATTTGCGCGGCACCTGTCAGCGTCGCAGCATCGATTACCTGCTTAGCCCCCGCTTCACCTGCAGCCATCAAACCATCGGCAAGTACGAGTCGCCCTTCAGCATCGGTATTAACAACTTCGACACGAAGACCATTTTTGTAGGTAATAATATCGCCCAGTTTGTAAGCTTTGCCGCTGATCATGTTTTCTGCGCAACATAGGAACAATTTAACGCGTTTTTTGAGACCGCGACGGATAGCGGTTAAGAGTGCACCGGCCAGCGTCGCAGCGCCACCCATATCGCACTTCATGCTCAACATACCTTCACTTGGCTTGATGCTGTAACCGCCCGAGTCATACGTAATACCTTTGCCCACGAGCGCATAATCAACAGGTGCGTTTTCATCGCCGGTCGGGTTGTAATCAATGACAGCCAGCACAGGCGCATGTTGACTCGCGCGGCCGACAGTGTAAATGCCCATCCAACCTTCATTTTTGAGCTCATCGCCGACAATAAAACGCGCGCTTACATGTTCAGGCGCGACACTTTTTAAGTGTTCACTAACACGCTCGGCTAAGCTTAACGGATAGATTTCTTCAGCCGACAAGTTCACCAATTCGCGGGTAAACTGATTGGCCGCTCGCATATCATCAAGCTGTGAGGCGACTCCCTTATCGGTCTCGTTCCAAGCCACCGTATTGTCTGACATAGTTGAATTGAAACCTTGATAGAAGGCCCACTGACTCTCGATATCCCAACCTGCGCCAGCTAACTCAACCGAAGCGTAGCCTTGGCTATCGAGGTGACGACCCGCCTTTTGAATTTTTCGTAAGTTTTCGACGCTGTCAGAACCAATATGAACGTTAACGCCTTGGTCGGAGTGACTCACTAAAACCGACTGCTTTAGAAACGCCGCAGGTTTATCTAAAGTTAGAAAAACATTGACTGAACTAGACATCAGAATCATCTCCCATTAATTTGTCGATGTTTTACTTTAGGGTTATGAGGACGGTCATGCAATTTAACACGCCACTTGAAGTGGGCATCTTACGCCAACGATATAAGCGATTTTTAGCGGATATCGAATTTACTACACAACCCCAAAGTATCGAAACAGTTCATTGCCCCAATACCGGCGCCATGACAGGCTGCGCGGAACCAGGCTACAAAGTATGGTGTAGTGTATCAGATAATCCCAAGCGCAAATATGCAAAGACTTGGGAGTTAGCGCAAAACTTTTCCGGTGACTGGATTGTAATCAATACTCAACGCGCAAACCAGGTCGCCGGTGAGGCTCTACAGCAGGGTCTTATCACCGAGCTTGCTGAGTTCAACGGGTGGCTTGCCGAACAACGTTATGGTGAGCAAAGCAGCCGTATCGACTGGCTTGGCAACTCTAACGAGGGCAGCCGATGCTATGTCGAAGTCAAAAGTGTCACCCTGGTTGATCAACAATGTGGTTACTTCCCTGACACCGTCAGCGCTCGCGCAATAAAGCATGTGCAAGAACTCGAGCACATGCGTGAACAGGGACATCGTGCTGTCATGTTGTACGTTTGTATGCACTCTGGCGCCGAACGGGTAAAACCAGCCGCCCATATCGATCCAAAATATGCGAATGCCTGTATTAATGCAGCGCAAAAAGGCGTCGAGTTTTATGCATTAAGCACCGAGATAAATCAGCAAGGTATACGAGCTAACGGTGTTTTACCTGTCATGCTGAGTAACGAATAATACAGGCTGTATGAGTGCTCAAAAAGTATGAAAAGGCGTTGCCTTAGGGTGACCTTTCTGCTATATGTAGCGTCCTTTTTTTCAGCTTGTTTAATTTAAGAGCAGCGAATTAACTGTAGGAGAACCATGATGCCAGAGGGCAAGAAGAAAACGCATGGCATCCTGGCGCTTGCCGGGCTAGAGCCGTACCAAGAGAAGCCGGGCGAAGAATACATGAATGATGAGCAATTAGCTCACTTTCGCAAAATTCTAGAAGAATGGCGCCGCCAATTACGTCAGGAAGTGGACCGCACGGTTCACCACATGAAAGATGAAGCTGCGAACTTCCCCGATCCGGTTGATAGAGCCGCGCAAGAGGAAGAGTTCAGTATCGAATTGCGCACGCGCGACCGCGAACGCAAGCTCATCAAAAAGATTGAGAAGACTCTGCAAAAAATCGAGGAAGATGACTTCGGATTTTGTGATTCATGCGGTATTGAAATCGGCATCCGTCGTTTAGAAGCACGTCCGACAGCCGACCTATGTGTCGACTGCAAAACGCTTGCAGAGATTAAAGAAAAACAGATGACCGGTGCTTAAGCCGATTCAGCTTCAGTCGTCTAATAGCTACCGGGGTCGGTTCGCACCGACCCCCTCGGGTCCTTTACACTTTGGTTCACTCGTTGCAGCACTGGGCAGTTTCTTAGATGCTCGTGCTCACTACGGTCAATGGCTCGTGCGCATCGAAGACGTTGATAAAACCCGCGCTGTCCCGAACGCCGACACCCAGATACTTAATCAATTGGAAGCCCACGGTCTACACTGGGACGAGACAGTTATTTATCAAAGCCAGCGGGACGAGGTCTATGCGCGTGTACTTGGCGATATCAGCGCGCAAACTTATATGTGTGATTGTAGCCGCAAACAAATACGTGCCCAAGGTGCGTATTACAATGGTCACTGCCGAACACGCCAACCACGCCCTGCGCCCTACGCGATACGGTTTAAAAATGACAATGCAAAAACTCACCTATTTGACCGTCGACATCAGCACGTTCAAGCAGAAGCTGAGTTTGCCCAGGAAGATTTTATTCTACGCCGTCGCGATGGTTTATTTGCCTACCAATTGGCTGTCGTTGTCGATGACCTAGAGCAGGGCATCACGGATGTTGTGCGAGGTTCGGATTTGTTAATTCCCAGTTTTTGGCAAGCAACACTGTGGCAAACATTAGGCGGGAGAACCCCACGCTGGTTGCACCTGCCCTTAGTCACTGACCCTAGCGGACGCAAACTAAGTAAACAAAACCATGCGCCAGCGATTGATGAGACGTTCGCAGTAGATAACCTCATCGCCGCAGCCAAAGTGCTGTCGCTCCATCTAGGAGAAGCCAAGGATTATGATAGTGTCGACACAGTTTTGAAGGCATCGACTCAACAGTGGCAATCACAGTGGCAAATGATCGTATAATAAAGGTACAATACGCGCGCAATTATATAAGCGTGCAGACGTTAAGCGGAGAATAGTCATTATCAAGCAATTCAAAAAGCTAGCTGAACGAGCGATGTCGAGCTTTAAAAAGCCATCTAATAGCCGTTTACCACAGCTAACTAAGCTGACTCGCGATCAGCATCCAATATCTCGTAAAAACATTAGCGATAACGCACTTAAAGTTTTATACCGCCTTCATAACTCAGGCTTCGAGGCCTATTTAGTGGGCGGATGTGTACGTGATCTACTTCTCGGTATTCAACCGAAGGACTTCGATGTCACGACCAACGCAACGCCGGAGCAGGTCAAGAAGCTGTTTCGCAACTGTCGCCTCATCGGCAGACGGTTTCGCTTGGCTCATATCGTATTTGGCCGGGATATTATTGAAGTCGCCACCTTCCGCGGTCATCACAAAGAAGACCACGACGAAGCAACTTCGCATGAACGTAAACAACCTATTGCTAAGACCGATGAGCAAGGCTTTTTGGTGCGTGACAATGTTTATGGTTCAATCGAAGAAGATGCCGAGCGACGCGATTTTACGGTCAATGCCATGTACTACAACATTGCTGACTTTTGTATATACGACTTTGCCGGTGGCAAAAAGGACTTAGACGCCGGTGTATTGCGACTTATTGGCGACCCAGAGCAACGCTACCGCGAAGACCCTGTGCGCATGCTAAGAGCGATTCGATTTGCCACTAAGCTCAATATGCAAATGGATAAGCAGGTGCAAGATCCGATTATCGAGATGGCATCCCTTCTCAGGAACATCCCACCAGCACGGTTGTTTGATGAGTTCCTGAAGATGTTCATGTCTGGAAAAGCCAGTGCAAATTTTGACATGATGGTGCAACATAACTTGTTCCAACAGATGTTCCCCGTGCTAAAAACCTACATAAAGGATGAGCAGTCACCTGCAGTAGCACTCATCCAGCGTGCACTTTCTGACACTGATAAACGTGTTAACAACGAGCAACGCGTAACACCGGCGTATTTGTTGGCTGTGATGCTATGGTACCCGATGGAAGCACGACGCTCACAGTTAGAAGTTGAATCTGGGCTGCCGCCAATGGATGCGCTCAATATTGCCTCTGCCGATGTGATTGATCGTCAATGCCAAACCGTCGCCTTGCCTAAGCGCTTTTCACTCCCTGTGCGCGATATTTGGCAGCTGCAGTTGCGCTTGCAAAGTACGCGCGGTGGCAAAGCGATGAAAGTACTTGAACACAAAAAGTTCCGCGCGGCATACGACTTCCTCATGTTACGAGCTGAAATTGAGGGCTCCGATGCATTGATTGAGCTCAGTCAGTTCTGGACTAAGGCACAGAAAGCGCCTAATAAGGTCATTGGTAAAAAGCCAGGTCGCTCAGGACCTAAACGCCGCCGACGTCCTCGCTCGCGCAAGAAGCCCACAGGCTCTGAGAGCAATGAGTGATGTATACATTGCGCTGGGCGCCAATTTGGGCGAGCCAGCGCAACAGATCAAACAGGCGTTGTTGTGTCTTAGCCAATCGGTGCATCTCAACGTGGTCAATGTCTCTTCGCTTTACCACTCCAAGCCCATGGGTCCGCAAGACCAGCCCGACTACGTTAATGCGGTTTGCCAAGTCGAATGTCATGATTTAACGGCTGAGCAACTGTTAGCGTTTCTCCATCAAGTCGAAGACGAATTTGGACGACAAAGAATTCGTCACTGGGGCGAACGAACGCTCGATCTCGATTTACTGCTATTCGATGACATTCGATCCGATAATGAAGCCCTCAAACTGCCCCATCCGGGCCTTTATGACCGCGGCTTCGTGTTACAGCCGTTAGCCGAATTTGCTCCGCAACTCGAGCTGCCAAATAATCACTCAGTATCGCAGCAGCTTGCGATGCTTACTGATGAACCGCTTACCGTGTTATGCTCACGCTCTGAACTCATGACTTTGCTCAGTAAAGGATAGTCTTATGGCTGCGATGACCATTGCCAAGCTTCAAAAAAAGAAACAACAAGGCGAAAAAATCGCCTCTCTTACGGCATACGATGCAAGCTTTGCCAAACTGATGGCTGAGCAAGGCGTTGATTGCATTTTGGTAGGCGACTCACTCGGCAATGTCGTGCAAGGTCGTTCGTCCACGGTACCCGTCACCATGACGGACATGGTTTACCACACTGAATGCGTTCGCCGTGGCGCACCGGATGCCTTTATCATGAGCGACTTACCCTTCATGAGCTACGGCACGCTAACCGATACGTTAAAAAATGCGACTCAGCTGATGCAAGCAGGCGCCAACATGGTGAAGCTTGAGGGTGGCGACTGGCTCGTTGATTCGGTTAAAGCCCTCACCCAACGCGGCATCCCAGTCTGTGCACACCTTGGTTTACTTCCCCAGTCCGTCAATGTGCTAGGTGGTTACCGGGTACAAGGTAAACAAGAAGCGCAAGCACTTCAGCTGATTGAGCAAGCAAAACAGCTCGAAGCTGCCGGCGCACAATTACTCGTACTCGAGTGTATTCCCAATTCTTTAGGCAAGCGCGTCACTGAAGCACTCACCATTCCCACTATTGGCATTGGCGCGGGTCCTGATACCGATGGTCAGATCTTAGTGATGCATGACATGCTCGGTATGAACAGTGAGTACTTACCCAAGTTCGCTAAAAACTTCTTGGAAGAAAGTGATGGGATAGCCGGTGCTTTTCGTCAATTTAGCGAACAAGTAAAGTCTGGTGACTTTCCTGAATTGAAACATAGCTACGAGGGCTAGTTATGTTAGTACTTAAGAACTTGAAAAGTATGCGCCAGTGGCGTTCAGAACAAACCCATTCCGTAGCTTTAGTACCTACCATGGGCAATTTGCATGAGGGTCATTTGAGCCTAGTTAAAAAGGCACAAACACTGGCAGACAAGGTCGTGGTTAGCATTTTTGTTAATCCCATGCAATTTGGGGCAGGCGAGGACCTTGATAGCTACCCACGAACGTTGGAGCAAGACTGTCGTCTGTTAAGTGATGCCGGTGCGCACGCCGTGTTCACCCCAACGGTCGCTGAAGTTTATCCACGCGGACTCGAACAACAAACACGTGTCGAAGTCCCCGGTATCAGCGATATATTATGCGGTGCGAGCCGCCCAGGGCACTTTACTGGCGTGGCGACTATCGTATGTAAACTGTTTAATATGGCACAACCCGACGTTGCCGTATTTGGTGAAAAAGATTTTCAGCAACTGCAAGTGATTCGTTTGATGGCGAACGACCTCTCTTTACCCGTTCAGGTTGTCGGTGCACCGATACAACGTGAAAGTTCGGGTTTGGCGATGAGTTCACGTAATGGTTACTTATCAAGCTCGCAACGAGAACAGGCGAGTCTTATTTATCAGCAGCTGTGTTGGGTCAAGCAACACTTGAGTAACGCCTCTAAAGCCACTTCGCTATGCCGACAAGCAAGCCAACAGCTTTCGCAACATGGTTTTGCAGTCGATTATTTTGAAGTGCGCAATGCTCAGGACCTGACGCCTGCCTCGGACGATGCAGCGGAGTGGGTAGTATTGGCGGCTGCCAAACTCGGCAGCACGCGCTTGATTGATAACTTACGCGTCGCGAATCAAACCTAACTCGCGCATTTCAGTGTGTAACGCACCTCTTAAGCTCGTTGCTTTCTCAGCAATTTCGCGTTGCTCCTCGATAATTTCACTTAGCATGTCGTGGGTCGTTAGCGGATTTGCTAATACAACTCTAAAAACAACCGTCGGCACACGGTGATAATGCTCGGGCGTTAGCTTTGTACGCGAAACGAACGAACGGCCACTCTCACGTTGCCGTTTCTGAATATACCGAGTCAGTGCGTTCAGGTGGGGAGTAAGGCGCTCCACCTGCTCTGCATTGGCCTCTGCCAACGCTTGCTTCACGCGTTTAGGTACAAAGCGATAAGTTAATAAACACAACTCGGGCTCTGTGATGACCTCAAAGTCATCTTGCTCAGCAATCAAACTAGAGAAATAGCGTGCCTTTTCAAGACTGTTATTTATCAGCAGTTCGTAACCACGACGCCCGATCACATGCATGGCTGAAAATACCATCATCGCCATACCCGGCCGCGAACCTTCCATGGTATGAGAACCCAAGTCTTTTGAGCCCTGGCGGATAATATATTCGGCATGATGTTCAATCGCCTTAACCATCGCGGGATCTTTAAACAATACTAAGCCCGCGCCCATCGGTACGTACATTTGCTTATGCGCATCAATAGTGACGCTATCAGCGCGCTCGATACCACTTAATAAATGTCGATAATCATTGGACAATAAGGTCGCACCGCCCCACGCCGCGTCAACATGGAAGTGAATACCTAATTGCTCAGCAATATCAGCCATCTCTGCCAGCGGGTCAATATGTCCGGTCTCCGTAGTTCCCGCGACGCCCACAATCGACAGCACTTCGCCGCCCTGATCACGCACGTCCTGACAGGCTTGCCGCAATGCATCAACCTTAATTCGGTTATTGGCATCGGTAGCAACGGCCACTAAATTCTTACGACCAATACCTAACACATCAGCAGCCTTGCTCAACGAGTAATGCCCTCGTTCCGAAACTAACACCACCAATCGTTTGTAATTATAATGCGCCAGCCCCGCAGCTAGCCCTTCCGCGGCTATCCCGGCAAAATCACCATCTGGCTTTAACAATTGGTTACGCGCTACCCAAAGCGCGGTCATATTCGCTACAGTCCCCCCGGAACAAAATGCGCCAAGTGAATGTTGTGCACTATGCATCCATCGGTTGTAAAACGATGACTCGCGTTGGTAAACCAGGTGATGCAGCATACCAATGACATTACGCTCAAGCGGAGTAAATGCTTTTGAGGTTTCGATTTTGACGAGGTTTTGGTTCAGACCAACCATCAATTTAGCGAGCGGCATCAAAAAGTAAGGCAGTGCCGAAGTCATATGCCCGATAAATTTCGGTGAGGCCGTATGTACTGAGTGCGCAACTAATTTTTCCAGTAAAAACTCAGTATGATCTGAGACAAACTGCGGATCTTCTGGAATCGACGCTTTCTCAAAGTCGCGCTCGATATCTTGTAATGGCTTTTCTTTTGCCACGATATGATCGCCTAAGAATCCTAAAAGGTTTTCAGACAGATCTTTCTCGATTCGGCTTAACGTTGAGTCGGGCGCCTCGGGCAACGTAAAAATCCGATACAAAGACTCTTGGTTTACTTCCGCGTATGACTTATCGTCAGCGTCATTCATATGCTTACCTGTCCACATTATCAACTGCGATAACTGCAGTCGTTAAATCAGCGGTTAACCGCCATAGTGCCTGTCCACTGGCTAAATATTTACGCTCAAAAGGTGTCATTGCCTGCTCAGGATTCATCGCCAGGTAACCCACCGAAGCATCCACCTGATTGAGACTTAACGCTTGTGCCACTTCGAGCAAGTAGATACTCCAATTAGAACGCATCTGTAACTGACCACCTATTTTCACCACCGCCGGCCACACAGGTGAGCCATGCCAGCGTCGAGATAAATGCGCCTGCTTTGGCCATGGATTCGGGTATAAAATTGTATGTAACTCAACGGGCCACTTAGCCGCGGCAACCAAGCGCCAGAAATCGAGTAAGTCTGCTCTCACCAGATAATAGCGCTGTCCTCGCGACGAGGCTTCGTAAAAGTCATGCTTGTCTAGTCGATGACTCGACTTATCAACACCAACGACTAATGCGTCAGGGTGTTGTTCTGCCAACTTAGCGGTACTCTCACCCACCCCACAACAGGAGTCTAAAATAATCGGCCCCTGCCATGATTGCACACGCTCATTTACCGCATCAAATGCCGCTTGGTTATGCGCCTGTATGGGCTTTAAAAACTCCGACCCCCAGTGTCGACGAGCGACACTGAGGGTATCTTCGTGTGGACCTGTTTGGTTAGAGTGTACTGGACGTGCTTCTTGGCTCACGAACGAATTCCCTTACCTTTTTCCAGCAAATAATAGGCACCGGAGAAAAACACTACGTTAAAGGCAATCAAGACCCACATTGCGGTCGCAATGCCCACGTCTGACTGACCTAAAAAGCCATAACGGAAACCATTTACCATGTATAAGATAGGGTTTGCCATCGACACGTTTTGCCAGAACTCGGGTAACAATGACACCGAGTAAAACACACCACCGAGATAAGTTAGCGGTGTTAAAACGAACGTCGGTACGATAGAAATGTCGTCAAATGTCTTACCGAACACACCATTCAGTAAACCACCTAAAGCAAAAAGCGTTGAGGTTAATACCACGGTCAGAATGACATAGCCAATGTGAGCGATGCTAATATCGACAAACATAAAGGAGACGAATGTCACAATGACCGCCACAATCATTGCACGTGCCATGCCACCACCGACATAACCAAGAATAATAGCCCAGGTCGGCACCGGTGATACCAGCATTTCTTCGATATTGCGCTGAAACTTCGCACTAAAAAACGATGACGCTACGTTTGAATAGGAGTTAGTAATCACTGACATCATGATGAGCCCAGGTACGATAAACTCCATATAAGTAACACCACTCATGGTGCCAATACGCTCACCCACAATGCTACCGAAAATAACAAAATAGAGTGTCATGGTAATCGCAGGCGGTACTAAAGTTTGCACCCAAATACGCAGAAAGCGCGTGCACTCTTTAATCCAAATTGTCTTCAGCGCTATGATGTTGGCCGATGCGTTACTCATTGACTGCTCTCCTCTTGTTTTCGGCCGTTCTCAACCATATGAACGAATAACTCTTCGAGACGGTTGGCCTTATTTCTCATCGATAAGACCTTCGCGCCTTGCCCGCTAAGCTGCTCAAATACTTTATTCAAGCCAGCGTTTTTCTCCACATCAACTTCAAGCGTATTATCGTCGCTCCAGCGACTCTCAAACCCATCTATTGAAATGTCTTTATGACCTTCTGCCAAATCTAGAATAAAGGTTTCGCGGCTTAATTGAGTAAGCAGCTTCTTGATAGAAGTATTCTCCACAATACGACCCGCATCGATAATGCCAATATTACGACATAACATCTCAGCTTCCTCTAAATAGTGAGTCGTTAAAATGATGGTGATGCCTTCTTTATTAATTTGTGTGAGGTAATCCCACATCGAGCGGCGTAGCTCAATATCGACGCCTGCAGTCGGCTCATCTAAGATGAGCAACTTAGGCTCATGCAGTAAAGCGCGCGCGATCATCAAACGACGCTTCATACCACCTGAGAGGGCGCGCGCGGGCTGGTCACGTTTGTCCCATAATCCCAATTGCTTTAGATATTTCTCTGAACGTTGATGCGCCAACTTTCTTGGAACACCATAATAACCCGCTTGGTTAACGACGATCTGACGTACTGTTTCAAACTGGTTAAAGTTAAACTCTTGTGGCACGAGGCCAATCTGTCTCTTCAGATCAGCAAGCTGTGTATCAAGGTCATAGCCAAACACCGTTACCTTGCCTTCGGTCTTATTGACAAGGCTTGAGATAACGCCAATCGTTGTTGATTTGCCAGCGCCATTAGGTCCTAGCAACGCATAAAAATCACCTTCTTGAACCGTTAGGTCGATACCTTTAAGCGCTTCAAAACCACCCTTGTAAATCTTTCTCAACCCTTTAATTTCTAATGCATTAGTCATTACTAAAATTTACTCCTTTCCATAACCCCAGCGCTGCATCAAGGATTGCTCGAGACCTAAGTGGTCCAGCATCCGTGCGACCATGAAGTCGATTAAGTCGTCGATACTCTGAGGCTGGTGGTAAAAACCCGGTGCAGCGGGCATTACAGTGACCCCCAATTCACTTAATTGCAGCATATGACGCAAGTGGATTGCCGAAAGCGGCGTTTCGCGCAGCACGACAATAAGTTGGCCGCGCTCCTTTAAAACCACATCGGCCGCTCGCTCTATCAAGGTATTACTGCTGCCTAGCGCAACCGCTGAAAGCGTGCTTGTTGAACAGGGACAAATGATCATCCGCTTGGGTGCGGCAGAGCCCGAGGCAACCGGCGAAAACCACTCTTCTTTACCAAACACTTGTAGTTGCTTTGGCGCAACCTCAACACCGCGTTGTTCAAGCAGTTCGACCCATTGTTGCTGCATTTTTTCCGGCGCAGCGGATAAATTGACCTGATGCTCAGTGGCCATCACCACACGCGCCGCACTTGATACAAGCAGATAGATTTGTTGCTTCTGTCGTATAAGACATTCTATCAAACGAATAGCATAAGGGGCACCCGATGCACCGGTTATTGCCACGGTAATGCGATTATCATCAGCTTTCATTATAAACCATCTAACCTATGATTAGTTTTCTTGCAACGCGCTAACTAGGCGTTTTTGCATACCCTCGAATCCACCATTGCTCATTATAACAACCGTGTCGCCCGGCTCTAATTCCTGAACAGTCTGCTTTAACATCGCTTCTGTCGTACTATAAACATGTGCCTTAGGCACCGCGCTAGCGATGTCCCACTCGATCGACTCAGGAGCGAATATATTAATACTATCCGCATCGGCAAGTGCGGTTGCCAACGCATCTTTATGAACACCACTTTTCATCGTGTTTGAACGAGGCTCAAGCAATACTACCAACCGTCCTGCTTGACTACTTTTTAGCGCTTCGACTGTAGTTTTGATTGCCGTAGGATGATGAGCGAAATCGTCAAACACGCTTATTCCGCGATGTTCGAGCAATAATTCTAACCGACGTTTGGGGGCTTTAAATGTTGCTAAAGCCTCCGCTGCTTGTTGCGGTAATACGCCAACATGGAAAGCCGCGATCATTGCCATCACAGCATTCTGCATATTATGGGTACCTACCAGTGGTAACTTAACGACGACTTCGTTGTTGTCGCGACTTACAACGAATGACGAAGCATCCGCTGAACTTGCGCGGTACTGCCAGTCCTTGCCAACACGCACCACCTCACTCCAGCAGCCTTTTTGAATGACCTGTTCGATAGCACCAACCTGATCGGGAATGATGACTTGTCCGTTTCCAGGAACAATTCGTAACAAATGGGCAAACTGGCGTTGAATATCAGCCAATGTGTCAAAGATATCAGCATGATCAAATTCAAGATTATTTATTACCAAGGTATTGGGCGCGTAGTGGACGAATTTGGAACGCTTATCAAAAAAGGCGGTATCATATTCATCCGCCTCGATAATAAAGAAATCGCTTTCACCCAGTGCTGCACTCACATTAAAGTTACCGGGTACGCCACCAATTAAAAAACCCGGTTGGTAGCCATTCGCTTGCAGAATCCAAGTAAGCATACTGGCAGTTGTGGTTTTACCGTGCGTTCCAGAAACAGCAAGCACCCAACGCTGACCCAAAACATTGTCATGCAACCACTGGGCTCCTGAGCAATAACTGAGCTTCTGGTTCAGTACCGCCTCAACTTCAGGGTTGCCGCGACTCAGAGCGTTGCCAATGATGACTAAGTCGACCGCTTTGTCCAGGTTATCTGCACTGTAACCCTCTATCAGATCAATCCCCAGCGATCGTAATTGGTCACTCATCGGTGGATACACCTGATGGTCAGAGCCTGTAACCTGATGACCCAGTTCGGTTGCTAAACGGGCGATACCGCCCATAAATGTGCCACAGATGCCAATAATGTGAATATGCATAGTCATTTTTCGAGCTAAAATAAAACGCTAAGTGTATCACTCACGCGCACAATCAACAGGATTTTTGCGTAGAATTAATGTACGATACGCGGCCATACACCTGTCACGAAAAAAAGGGAATGGAACGACATGAAACGCCTGCTTCCAACGCTCCGTGCTGATAATGCACCTGAAGGACTGATTTCAGTTCTTAATACCATACAAATTGCTGCTAAAGAGATCTCTTTTCGGTTACATCAAGGCGCCCTCGCCGGGGTATTGGGCTCAACACTGGATGAAAATATTCAAGGTGAAACGCAAAAGAAGCTCGACGTAGTCGCTAACCAACTACTCAAAACGTTATTACTTGAGTCTCCTCGCGTACATGCCATTGCTTCCGAAGAAGAAGACAGCATTGTATTAAGTCCTAACTCCGGCGAGTACCTAGTTGCTTTTGATCCGCTTGATGGCAGCTCCAACATTGATATCAATGGCACTGTGGGTACGATTTTCTCGGTGCTACCCAAGCCAGAAAACCCATCCAATGATGAGTCCATGTTCTTGCAGAAAGGCCGTAACCAAGTCGCGGCTGGGTACGTTCTTTATGGTCCTTCGACAATGTTAGTGATGACGACAGGCACCCATGTTCGTACGTATACTCTTGACCAAACGGTGGGCGAGTTCTTATTGACGAAGGAAACCGCAACTATCCCAGCAGACACGCAAGAATTTGCAATAAATATGTCTAACCAACGTCACTGGAGCACTGCGGTACGCGAATATGTTGAGCATTTACTGCTAGGCGAAGAGGGGCCACGCCAAAAGAATTTTAATATGCGTTGGAACGCCGCGATGGTTTCTGATGTCCATCGTTTAGTTACACGCGGTGGCTTGTTCACTTATCCGTGGGATGCTCGCAACCCAGAAAAGCCTTACAAGCTGCGCTTAATGTATGAAGCGGCGCCTATGGCGATGATTGTCGAAAAAGCAAATGGCTCGGCAAGTAACGGTTATATGCCTATTTTGGATATTGAGCCTGAACATATCCATCAACGGGTTGCCGTTGTAATGGGCTCATCGAATGAAGTACAAGAATGTGTTGAGTACCATAAGAAACATGGTTAAAGCAGTGGTTTAAACCCTTGCTCCGACAGCGACAAACGATATAATTCACGAGTTAATCACTTTTTGATGTAGGAATAATTATGAGCTTAGGTAACGTACCTGCGGGTAAAAATCTTCCAGAGGAAGTCAACGTAATCATTGAGATCCCTGCCAATGCGGATCCGATTAAATATGAAGTCGACAAAGACACTGGCACTCTATGGGTTGACCGTTTCATGGCAACGCCAATGTTCTACCCATGCAACTATGGTTTTGTGAACCATACCTTGTCGCTCGACGGTGACCCTGTTGACGTGCTTGTTCCTACACCTTATCCATTGCAAGCGGGCTCAGTCATTAAATGCCGTCCAGTAGGCGTGCTTAAAATGAGCGATGAGTCAGGTGAAGATGCTAAAGTCATTGCAGTACCTGTCAGTAAGCTGACCAAAGAGTACGATCATGTTCAAGACATCGATGATCTACCAGAGCTGCTTCGTGCACAAATCACTCACTTTTTTGAACGTTATAAAGAGCTCGAAAAAGGCAAATGGGTTAAAGTCGAAGGTTGGGGCGACGCGGCTGCGGCAAAAGAGGAAATCGAGTCCTCTTATAAGCGCGCTCAGAAGTAATCATGGCCCTAGCCATTGAAATTGATCGTCTTGCCTTTGCCTGGCAAGGCGATCAGCTCACACTAGATATTCCGCAGTGGCAAGTAGAAGCAGGCGAAACCGTTTTACTACGCGGTCCCAGTGGTAGTGGTAAGTCAACGTTATTATCGTTACTCGCGGGTATCAACGTAGCTCAACTAGGCAGGGTAAAACTACTCGAGCAATCCCTATCTGATCTTAGCGGCCGTAAACGCGATAGATTTCGTGCCGATCACATCGGTTATATCTTCCAGCAATTTAATCTACTCCCCTATTTAAGCGCACTGGATAACGTACTTCTAGCCACACAGTTTTCTCCCAAACGCCGCCAACGCGTAGCTGAAAGTGGGCAGTCGGCGGAACGGCTCGCTATGCAATACTTACAACGACTCGGTCTTAGTGCCTCGCAGCAGCAACAAGCGGCGTCTAACTTGAGTGTGGGTCAACAACAGCGCGTGGCAGCCGCAAGAGCACTGCTTGGCGCGCCCGAACTTCTTATCGCAGACGAACCAACTTCTGCGCTCGATAGTGACCGTAGAGATGATTTTATAAAACTGTTGCTCGAACTCAGTGAACAGAATAATACGACCGTATTGTTTGTGACGCATGATGCGAGTCTCGGGCAGTATTTTAATCGCCATGTTGAGTTAAGCGACATTAATCAGGCTGTGGGAGGTTCGTCCCATGCTTAAACTTGCTATTAAAAGCTTGGCTAACCGCAAAACCAGTGCGTTACTGACGGTTATTGCAATCGCTGTCAGCGTCGCACTATTGCTCGCCGTTGAACGAGTAAAAGAACAAGTCCAAGCGAATTTCGCGAATACCGTATCGGGCACCGATCTAATCGTTGGTCCACGTAGTGGTGATGTGCAATTGTTGCTGGCGTCTGTTTTTCATATCGGAGCGCTTAACAATAGCATGAGTTGGCAGAGCTATGAGAAGCTTAGCCAAAATCGTCAGGTCGAATGGTCAGTACCCATTTCCTTGGGTGATAGCGTTAGTGGCATGCCGGTTGTTGCGACTACAGCCGGTTATTTCCAGCATTTTAAGTATGGCAACCAACAGCCGCTTAAATTGCAGCACGGCGAGTGGTTTAATCATTCTGAGCAAGCCGTATTAGGCGCTGATGCTGCAGAAAAGTTGGACTTTAGAGTTGGCGACCAGCTAATTATCGCACATGGCACAGGCGGTGTTAGTTTTAGCGAACACAGTGGTCATCCGATTGATGTTGTCGGCATTTTAAATCGCACGGGCACCCCTGTTGATCAGTCCATTTATGTTGACTTAAAAACGCTTGAGGACATTCATAGCGGAGAGACTGCTGGCGAAGCCGAAGAGCATGCGCACGGGCACACCGGTCATGATGAGCACGCTGACCACCATCACCCGACCAGCGCTATAAGCGCGGCATTGGTGGGTTTAAAGTCGCGCCAAATGGCGTTATTTATGCAGCGCGACATCAACACCGCAGATGGTGAGCCACTGACTGCATTAATGCCGGGGCAAACATTGCAACAACTTTGGAAGACATTACGTGTGTTTGAGCAAGCTCTTAATGGTATCTCCGCTATTGTAGTTATCATTGGCCTACTCGGCATGCTAACGATCTTACTGGCAAGTCTACGTGAACGCAGCCGAGAAATGGCTGTGTTGCGAGCAGTGGGTGCGGGCCCGGGTACACTTTTCACGTTGTTAGTCACTGAGGCGGTTTTACTGACAGTCGTTGCTACCGCTTCGGGCCTGGCGTTACTGTATGTCCTGCAAATTTCCCTTGCCGGCCTTATTCAGCAGCAGACGGGCTTATTGTTTGCTCTGCAGTGGCCCACTACGGCAGAATGGTGGAGAATGTTATTTGTGGTTGTTGCAGGCTTCTTAATGAGTCTTGTACCTGCTTGGCGAGCATACCGCCAATCACTTGCAGACGGTTTAACGGTGAAAATATGAAGTATAGTTTGAAAGTAATGATGAGTACGGCGTTGCTGTTTCTGGCAAGTCAGAACATGGCGTTCGCTAGCGAAAAAATTGGTTGGAAAGACTTAGTACCCGAAGGCTTTACCCCTCCCCCCGTAAAGCCTCAGTCGTACTACGACCAAAACCCTGAAGAAGCAGAACAAAAGTTTCTTGATGCACCTGTCGTACAGGCGTTAGATGGCAAAAAAGTCAAAATCCCCGGCTATGTCGTACAACTGGAAGGCAACGCAGATGCTGTTACAGAATTTCTTCTAGTGCCGTACTTCGGTGCCTGTATCCACGTGCCACCACCGCCTCCAAATCAGATTATTCACGTTAAGTTTGCTGAAGGCGTACCTTACGAAAATACCTACGATGCGGTTTGGGTTGAAGGTACTATCTCAACTCAACGCACAGACAGCGACCTTGCGGTGACAGGTTATTCAATGAAAGCTGATAGTGTGACTGTATATCAGTAGTTGCCTTAGTTAATGTTGGCGGATTGCTTAGCAAGCAATTCAGCCAACTTTTCCGCCGGCATCGGCTTAGCAAAATGAAAACCTTGCGCTTCGGCGACTTTTAAGTGTTTAAAGTAATTCACTTGCTCTTCAAGCTCGATTCCTTCTGCCAATACGCTCATTCCCAGTCGATGAGCCATATTCACAATAGTCTCAATAATGATACGGCCACTGTCTTCATTTGAGTTATGTACGAATGTCTTGTCAATTTTAATACGATCGAGTGGAAGTTTCTGAAGATAACTCAATGACGAGAAGCCGACCCCAAAGTCATCAATAGCAACGTGAATTCCTTGACGTTTCAAGCGGTAGAGTATATCAGCAACAAGATCTGGATCTTCCATCACAATGCTCTCGGTAATTTCCAACTCGAGCCGATCCGGGCTTACATTATGATTTTGTAGTTGTTGCTCAACGAGTTCAGGAAAATCGCGCATCCTGAATTGAGGCACGGACACGTTAACCGCGACACGAAGCTCTGGCAAGCCCAACTCATCAAACTGACGTATCTGCTGACAGGCTTCCTCGATCACCCAAGCACCGATATCAACGATTAGCCCAGAGTATTCCGCAAGAGGAATGAACTCGCCGGGTGATATGAAGCTTCCGTCACGCTGTGGCCAACGCAATAAGCTCTCTACGCCGATAATGCGTTTAGAGGCTAAACAGACCTGTGGTTGATACCACACTTGTAGACGTCGTTCTGCAAAGTCTGCTCGCAGCAGCCGCACGATATGCAAGCGACGCTGAGTCTCTTGCTCCATGTAAGGCAAGTAGTAATTATGACGCTCGAAAGAGTTCTTCTTGGCATTCTTGAGTGCAATATAGGCTTGCTTAAGCAAGCTTTTACCACTCTCATGCTCACTGTTGGATGCGGCAGTAAAGCCACACGTAATACTCAGGGGAATATGATGCTCACCCGCGCGATAGGGCAGTCTGAACAGCTCATTTAAATTACGAGGTGAAATAATTTCTTCTGGGCCAATTAAACCAAAGACATCAGCGGCAATGCGTGAGACAAACACGTCTTGACCGAGTTGCTCACTCAGTCGCAACGCCACTGAGCGTAACAAAAGATTGCCCACGTCTTGCCCCAAGCCATCGTTAACATCAGAAAAGTGGTCAATATCAATGATTGCAACGACCGTTCGTTCATCTTTTAGTTTAGCTAATTCGGTTAAGCGTCGTGAGAATTCGCCACGGTTAGCGACGCCCGTTAACGGGTCACGATAGGCTGCGGCTCGCAACTCTTCAAACAAATTGGCATTTTCAAAGCCGACCGCGATATTTGCGAGAAAGACCTCAAGTAATTCTTGGTCATAGTTCTCAAGCAGTTCTGAGGTTTCAATATACGCTGCAGCTTGGTGTATCTGACCATCAATAAAAAATACAGAAGCACCGTCCAGTTGAATATGTCTCTTCTCACGCAAACATTGTTTCACCGCGTCTTCGATAAACTTAGAATTTAAACTTGTCAGGGAACGGTTAATGCTACCAGCAAAGTGTCCCGCCGCACCCAATACCAGTATCTCGTTATCCTTGTGAGGTGCGCGCGCACCGACAATACCTTCGGCGCTCAAACCTAATAATGACGCGAGTTGGGTAACTACACCCTCAGAAAAGTTAACGATAGAATGCTTTTCCATCAAGTTGGAAGCCGAGTGTATGATTTTACGCAAACCACGGCGATTTTCGTTGATAGTACGGAGCTGTTGGTAGGAGCGTATGGCAGCGTAAACCGTTGTCAGCAATCGACTACGAGTTAACTCGGTTTTGGTCTTGTAGTCATTGATGTCGTAATCTTTAATGACACTCTCTTCAGGCGCATAACCTGGCTGACCGGTACGTAACACGATTCTAATTTCGTCATTTCGTAAATCGCTTCTAATGGCACGTGCTACTTTTAATCCGGCGTCGTCAGATTCCATGACAACATCCAATAGAACCATCGCGATATCATTTTGGTTAGCAAGCACATCCATGGCTTGCTCACCACTGTAGGCATGAATAAACTCAAGTGATTTATCGGCAATAATTACGTCAGATAGCGCCATTTTTGTTACGGCATGAATTTCCTGATCGTCGTCAACGATCAAAATTTTCCAACTTTCTAACGCGGTGACTGCCCTAGCTTCATCATCGTCATCGATAAGAAACAGAGGCTCTTCATTATTACTGCTCATTCTTGCCTGCAAATTGTTAATCTCGATATAACAATCTAGCCATATCGAACTTCAACTGCAAGTATTTATGAGTTGTTCATCAGAAATGAACGTCTACTGACAAATAAGGACCCGAGAAACGCACATCGCTATAGGTGTCATCGATATCATCTAGCTTAATTTCCATATCACGATACCCGAGGCTGACACTAGCATCTATCGCAGCGTTATCAAGAAACTGATACTCGACCGACGCACTGATATCGCGGATGTCACTGTCATCAAAGCTGACGGCACTCGCTTCGGCATTAATCCACCAAGAAGTAAAAGGCAGTCCGATCTTAGTGGCTGCATACGCCATTGGTACAGTGCCCGAGAATTCGACAGGCGTAACGGTAGAACCCGCGACGATATAGCTGCTATTACCATCAAACCGCTTCGCGTTGACCCCTAAATCAATAGAGACGATATCATTATCAAAAATTTCATAATACAAAATATAATCGACATGGCTGAAGTCGCTCTCGGGATTGATTCCCTCACCATCAACAGTCATATCATTCCAACGCGCTTTAAAGTTAGGAATTAAAGGCACTGGATGCTCAAGTGCCACATAGTAACTTGAAAATGTTTCGCTTTGATCATCGTAATTGCCCAGCTGAACCTGTGGTTCGAACGCCGAAATTGAGCCATCGGCATTACCGTTCCAATATTGCCCACCTGCAAAAATACCAAATATGGTGTCGGCATTGGCTGCCATTGGAGCGAGCGCCAAACCGGCGAGTGGTAATATCTTCGCAATATGCTTCATAGTTAAACCTTCTGTACGTTGCTTAGCCTTGTGCTAATAAGCTGCGTAATTCAATGAGCGCAGCATTAGCACGAGAAATATAATTAGCCATTACTAATGAATGGTTTGCCATCAGACCAAAACCAGAACCATTGAGCACCATAGGGCTCCAGAGTGTCTTCTGCGTTGACTCTAATTCACTAATAATCTGTTGCAAGCTAATTAACGCATTTTTATCTTCCAGAATATCTTTAAAATCGATTTCGACGGCTTTCAAATAATGCAGTAATGCCCAAGAAGCGCCTCGCGCCTCATAAAATACATCGTCAATTTCCCACCAACTGGTTTGCTCTCGCACAATTCGCGGGGTTGGCGTGGACTGTCGAGCTTTCGCATTACCGGCTAGAGTGATATCAGGCTCAACTCGTGCCACACTCGCACTTAAGCGACGCGATAAAGAACCCAAACGTTTCTCTACCTCGGCTACCCACGCTCTCAAGTTATCCGCTCTGGAGTAAAATTGTGCGGAATGATCATTGGGGTCAGCAAGTGCAAGCCGGTATTGCTTTAATTGTTTAATAACCTCGTTAAACTCGCTTTCTGGTGATGGCGCAAACCAGCTTTCGTGATCAATATTCATCGCCGGCTGCGCCACTACTAGGAAGCTATTTTCGGCAGACTGGGACTGAGAACGGCTGTACTCGTTACGCATCACCAACATGAGATCACGCGTCATTTGTACAACGCCGTATTCCCATGCCGGAATATCATCAACCCACACGAAGGGCGGTAGGATATCATTGCTCATGTAGCCACCACGCTTATTTAGCAAGGTATCCAACACTTCGATAGCCGCAGTTGAAGTCGCGAAGCCATTGACTGGCTCTAAATTTAATTGCTCTGCTTGTGCCTGAACGCGCTGCTTAACGCTGAACGTGTCGGGTTCTTCAGAGAACCACCAGGCAATAACCCATAAGATAAGCACTAGAGATACTAATGAAATGAGTAACCATTTAATACTCAGCTTAAATTGACCTATTCGCATAGTCTGCTATCGACCCTCGACCGGAATTGAAATTGTTTGCGTCTGATTATTATCGTACGAAATAGTGAGGTTAAAAGTTTGTCCTTCCACCAAAGGCTTTTTCAGATCCATTAGCATGAAGTGATAACCACCACTTTGGAACACAACCTGTTCACTCGGAGCAATCGTTAATTCAGGTACGTGTTTCATCGACATCATACCATCACGCATTTCATGCGTATGAATCTGAGTCATTTTGCTTATATCTGAAGTGACATGATGGATGGTAATTGGTGTGGATGAAAGATTCTCTAGCGTAGCAAATGCAACGCCGTTTTGAGAGCCCGGAATGGACGCTTTTGCTCGCGCATCAGAAATACTCAAAGTATCTTGCGCCATGGCACTCGTTGATACCATTAGCGCAAGACCCACTAATAACTTTAACATTGGTTTCACCTCAATTTTTTGTCATTGAAGTGATGTTACACCGTTTTGCGTCGATCCCGAAACACAAAGTATAAGATCAGCAAACAAACAATGAGTGGCCAAAACATACCGATGCCGGTAAATATTAATGCAATGAATCCTGCAGCTAAACCGAGCAACACGCTACCAAACACCGTCATCACGACAAAAAACACTAACCCGACTACGGCAAATCCGATCAGCAGACTGATAGTAAACTCGAGTACTGACCCTACTGCAAAACCTAAGCCTGAAAGTATTTCTGGGGCAAAAAATAGCGCGCCTATAACAAGTAACGCGATTAACCAACCTTTACCGGAACTACGTTTATATGTGGACATAATGCCCTCCTCTTGTATTTACGCTACTTTTTTAATTCAATCTCCGTGCCAATTTATAACTATTTGTTTTAATTGATTTTTATACAGTAACGATATGTGATTGAGGCATTTCTACGCAGATAAAATAAAAAAACCGCCACATAGTGGCGGTTTTGACTAACTCAATTTAATTAAAAGCGATACTCAACTTCCGTGTAAACATAACCGCCATTAAAGCCTATCGGCGAGTTAGTGAGCGGATATTTGAAGATGCCATTAAATTGATTACCTTCACCACGTTCATCGGGATATTCATTAAACAAGTTTTGCGCTCCAACCGTGATGTCAAACTGATCGTTTAATGCGTAACTCACTGTGATATCAGTAATCCAATTCGGTCCGTACGTCTCTTTACCACTTGAGTAATTGATACTATAGGTACCAAAGTAACTAAATTGTACATTACTCGTCCATCGGCCCATTTCATGAGTGAGTCCCAACGACGCGCTGCTTGAAGGTACCGACTCTGTCATTCTCACGCGTTCATCTTCATCAAACAGAACTTGCTCCAGTCCATCAAGTAACGGCGGTAGGTTAACAGAATCGATCTCTGTATCGTTGTACCCATAAGCGAGTTGTGCTTTTAACGAGCCATAGCTGTCGAGGTCGTAATCTTTACTAACGACTAAATCAATCCCCTGGGTCGTTGTATCCACAGCGTTAACAAAGAACCGAGCGTTATCGGCATTTGTTTGTGCAAGCGCATCCGCAACGGCGGGGGAGTCCATTGGCGATACATCGCCCGACAATATGATGCGGTCATCGATTGCGATCTGATAGGCATCGAGTGTTACCGCAAGTCCATCGTAACCATTCCACACCAATCCAAGGCTGTAGCTCTGCGATTCTTCAGGTTCTAAACGACCAATATTGAGGGCGTTGGCTACATCACTTAAGTTATTAAAGGTACCCGACTGTTCGGGCACCAAACCGTCACCACGATCAACGAATAAGGTTGATACATTGGTGAAATAAAGTTGCTGAACACTCGGCGCCCTAAAGCCCGTGTTGACTGCACCACGTACCGCGAACCGGTCAGTAATGTCGTAGCGACCGGAGACCTTCCAACTCGTGTTGTCGCCAAAATCGGAGTAATCTTCGTAACGTACCGCAGCGCCCCACATGAAGTCTGTAGTAAGCTGATTTTCCGCTTCTAAATACACACCAATATTATCTCGGCTTTGGTCAACCTCAGACTCGGGCGTAAAACCACTAAAGCCCTGACTGCCTGATGGACGATCCTGGTAACCACCATCGATGTATGATGCTTCTTCTCCTGCCGTAATCTCATAGCTATTCTCGCGATAACTGATACCTGTGGCAATCGAGAGATCAGAGTTATTTAAAAACGGAATGAAACGTTGGGCATCGATAGTAACGTTTGTTTCCTTATTTTCTAAGGTGCCCGCTTCAAACGAAGTCGGTGTAACATTCGGCCCTAAGGAAGCATTAAGCGAGTTTTTCACGTTATATTGAAACTCGCTCATACCGTGACCTGCGCTTACATCAATGGTCCACTCATTTAATAGCCACTCATAGCCTACGTAAGCAGAATAGTCTTTCACATCAGGCGCGAGAATCGGTAAAAAGCCATCAGGATAGATTTCTGTAAGTGTATTCGACTGCAAAGCACGACGATAAAATGCCCCTGATTCCGATGAGCGATCACTTACTCCTGCGAAAGCATATAAAGTGCCGCCTTCAACCACTTCCTGCTCGTAATTTGCGAACAACGCTGCGTTTTCGTACTCTGCATCACCTACATGAAAGCTATAGCGATCAAAGGTATCTTCACGCGGATCTGGGTCGCCATTAGGTAATTCGGGGTACTGCTGACGCGGGTCCGGGCCTGCACGATTTGTACGGTTTTTATGATGAAATTCACCGGATAGTGTAAGTGAGCCCGTATCACCTACTTTAAATCCACCACTAGCAGATAGTTTGTATTGCTCACCGTCACCTTCATAAGTTTGACCAACTTGTGCATTGGCTGTACCGCCCGAATCGTTGTCCTTCAGCACGATATTGATAACTCCAGCAATCGCATCCGAGCCGTAAAGTGCTGCGGCACCGTCACGTAGCACTTCAATGCGCTTAATCGCTGAAATAGGTATCGCGTTTAAGTCGACATTAGAGCTACCACGCCCGGTTGTACCACTTAAATGCACTAAAGCAGATTTATGACGACGTTTTCCGTTCACCAACACCAACGTATGGTCAGGAGAAAGCCCGCGTAACGAGGCAGGACGCACAGCATCTGTTCCGTCTGTCACTGAGGACGACGGAAAGTTAAAGCTTGGCACGGCATACTGCAGCGCTTTTGCTGTTTCTGTAATGCCCGTAGCTGCTAAGTCATCTGCTGAAATGATGTCGACCGGCGCGGCACCGTCTGTTGCCGTGCGATAAGATAGCCGTGACCCAACAACCTGAATCACTTCTTCGACGTCCGCCTCGGCTTGATCTTGTTGCTGGGCAAACGTGGGTAGGGAACTGATCGATGTGGCTGTAACAACAGCCATCGCAATTGCATTATATTTTTTCATTACTGCTCTCCATGGGCCGTAACACAAACAAATTATGTTAGGCAATATACCAGTAGTTAGGAGTACGCAGATAATGCAGTTTACGATTATATATAAACAAAAATTATAGGTAGCGTGCGCATTCTGCGCACGGGGCGGTGTGGATTGTCGCGCAGGATGCGCGACGTACAGGGTGCGGTCATACCATCATGCGGTCGTAGCGTGCGCATTCTGCGCACGGGGCGATATGGATTGTCGCGCACAATGCGCGACGTACAGGGTGTAGTCATACCATCGCGACCGTAGCGTGCGCATTCTGCGCACGGGGCGGTGTGGATTGTCGCGCAGGATGCGCGACGTACGTGTTGCGGAGGCGACGTACGTCTGGCGAGCAGGCATAAAAAAATCCCCCGTGCTTGCGCACGAGGGATTGTTTATTTGAAGTCTGGCGGTGTCCTACTCTCACATGGGGAGACCCCACACTACCATCGGCGCTGGTATGTTTCACTTCTGGGTTCGGAATGGAGCCAGGTGGTGCCATACCGCTATGGCCGCCAGACATAAACTGTCACAACATGGATTCGGCTGATTGTATCGCCACTCTCTTATTCAATTCGATAAAGCGTCTTACGTGCTCAACAAGCAAACACCTTGGGTGTTGTATGGTTAAGTCTCACGGGCCATTAGTACGGGTTAGCTCAACGCCTTACAACGCTTCCACACCCCGCCTATCAACGTCGTCGTCTGCAACGACCCTTC
>NZ_MDGT01000006.1 GCF_001870515.1 Idiomarina sp. MD25a
TCACGTGTTTGTGGCATTGGGCCGTCTGTCGCCGCTACTACCAAGATCGCGCCGTCCATCTGAGCAGCACCAGTGATCATGTTTTTAACGTAGTCAGCGTGTCCAGGACAGTCAACGTGCGCGTAGTGGCGAGTTGGCGTGTCATACTCAACGTGTGAAGTTGAGATGGTGATACCACGCTCTTTCTCTTCTGGCGCGTTATCGATGGCTGCGAAGTCTTTCGCCGCACCACCATAAACTTTTGCTAATACTGTAGTAATAGCAGCAGTCAAAGTAGTTTTACCGTGGTCAACGTGACCGATTGTGCCGACGTTTACGTGCGGCTTCGAACGTTCAAATTTTTCTTTAGACATGATAGTTCCTCAAACTTAAGTTAAAAGCCCGGTCTCGTAAAAAACCGGACCAGACCTTACTTATTTAGCGTTACGCTCAGCCATCACTTTTTCAGCGATGTTGTTAGGCGCTTCAGCATACTTCAAGAATTCCATTGAGTACGATGCACGACCTTGCGTTTGTGAACGCAAGTCAGTCGCGTAACCGAACATTTCAGACAATGGAACTTGAGCGTTAACTGCTTTCAAGCCACCTGGTGCCTCTTCCATACCTTCGATAAGACCACGACGGCGGTTAAGGTCACCAACGACATCACCCATAGACTCTTCTGGAGTGATAACTTCAACTTTCATCATTGGCTCAAGCAATACGGGTTGCGCTTGCAATGCACCTTTTTTGAAAGCCATGCTACCGGCGATTTTAAACGCCATCTCTGATGAGTCAACATCGTGGTAAGAACCGTCGTACAAGGTTGCTTTAACACCCAATACTGGGTAGCCAGCAAGCACACCTTGTTCCATCTGTTCTTTAATACCACGGTCTACCGCAGGAATGTATTCCTTAGGTACCACACCACCAACGATTTCGTTTACGAATTGGTAAGTGATGTCATCACCGTTTTCATCTTCTTCAATCGCCATCGGCTCAAGCTTAAGCCATACGTGACCGAATTGACCACGACCACCTGATTGACGAACGAATTTGCCTTCAACTTCAACCGCGTTACGGATTGCTTCACGGTACGCAACCTGAGGCTGACCAACGTTACATTCAACTTTGAATTCACGCTTCATACGGTCAACGATGATATCAAGGTGAAGCTCGCCCATACCAGAGATGATAGTTTGACCAGACTCTTCATCCGTCTTAACGCGGAATGATGGATCTTCAGCGGCCAACTTACCAAGGGCAATACCCATTTTCTCTTGGTCGGCTTTAGTTTTCGGTTCTACTGCAACAGAGATAACCGGCTCTGGGAATTCCATACGCTCAAGAATAATCTTGTTGTTTGGATCACACAGCGTGTCACCGGTCGTCACGTCTTTAAGACCAATCAATGCTGCGATGTCGCCCGCGCGCACTTCTTTGATCTCTTCACGGCTGTTTGAGTGCATTTGAACCATACGGCCCACGCGCTCTTTCTTGTTCTTAACTGGGTTAACAACGCCGTCACCCTGGTTAAGCACGCCCGAGTATACACGAACGAATGTCAATGTACCCACGAACGGGTCAGTCGCGATTTTAAACGCAAGTGCTGAGAACGGTTCATCGTCAGAAGACTTACGAACACCTTCAGACTCGTCATCAAGAATACCTGTAATAGGCTTAACTTCAGTCGGTGACGGAAGATACTCGATAACCGCGTCAAGCACTGCTTGAACACCTTTATTTTTGAACGCTGAACCAGCTGCAACCAAGCAGATTTCGTTCGCCAAAGTACGCGCACGAAGACCTTGTTTGATTTCTGCTTCAGTCAACTCACCTTCTTCAAGGTATTTGTTCATCAACTCTTCATTAGCTTCAGCCGCAGCTTCAACCAAGTTGTTGTGATGTTCTTCACACTCGTCAACCATGTCAGCAGGGATATCTTCATATGTGAATGAAGTACCCATGTCTTCATCGTTCCAGTTGATGAACTTCATTTTGATCAAATCAACCACGCCGCGGAAGTTATCTTCTGCGCCTACAGGCAGTTGCATTGGCACTGCTTCTGCATTCAAGCGGGTTTTCATTTGATGAACAACTGACAAGAAGTCCGCGCCTGCACGGTCCATCTTGTTTACGAATACCATGCGTGGTACTTCGTACTTGTTCGCCTGACGCCATACGGTTTCAGTCTGAGGCTGAACACCTGATGACGCACACAATACAACAACCGCACCGTCAAGAACACGTAGTGAACGCTCTACCTCAATGGTAAAGTCAACGTGTCCTGGGGTGTCGATGATGTTGACACGGTGCTCAGGGAACTGCTTGTCCATACCTTGCCAGAAACATGTCGTTGCGGCAGAGGTGATGGTGATACCACGCTCCTGCTCCTGTTCCATCCAGTCCATGGTAGCTGCACCATCGTGCACCTCACCAATCTTGTGAGACAGGCCAGTGTAGAACAACACACGTTCAGTGGTGGTTGTTTTACCAGCGTCTACGTGAGCGCAGATACCGATATTACGATAGCGCTCAATGGAAGTTTTACGAGCCACAATAAACTCCTTAGTCGGTTAACTGTGAAATTACCAGCGATAGTGAGCAAACGCTTTGTTTGCTTCAGCCATGCGGTGAACGTCTTCACGTTTCTTCACAGCAGACCCTTTGTTTTCAGATGCGTCTAGCATTTCTGCTGCCAAACGCTGCGACATTGATTTTTCACCACGGGTGCGCGCTGCATCAACTAACCAGCGCATTGCCAGTGCATTACGACGCACAGGACGAACTTCGACTGGAACCTGATAGGTAGAACCACCTACGCGACGAGATTTAACCTCGACGGTTGGGCGAACGTTATCAAGCGCATTTTCGAAGATGTCTAAGTGTTCTTTACCAGATTTCTCAGCAAGAATGTCTAGTGCACCGTAGATAATCTTTTCAGCGACTGCTTTTTTGCCGTCTACCATGACGACATTAATAAATTTGGCCAACAACTCTGATCCGAACTTAGGATCTGGAAGGATTTTACGTTGACCTATGACGCGTCTTCTTGGCATCTCAATATTCTCCGATTAATTCAGGGTATTACCCAAAACGTACAAACAGTTTGGCCTTACTAACGGAGAACCGTTAAGATTTAGGCCGCTTCGCGCCGTATTTAGAACGGCCTTGTTTACGATCGTTTACACCTGAACAGTCAAGTGCGCCACGAACGGTGTGATAACGAACACCTGGCAAGTCTTTTACACGACCGCCACGGATCAATACGACCGAGTGCTCTTGCAAGTTGTGGCCTTCACCACCGATGTACGAAGATACTTCGTAACCGTTAGTAAGACGCACACGACACACTTTACGCATCGCCGAGTTCGGCTTCTTTGGGGTTGTTGTGTAAACACGGGTACAAACACCGCGTTTTTGAGGGCACGCTTCAAGAGCCGGAACGTTGCTTTTCACAACGGGCTTTTGACGGCCTTTACGCACCAGCTGGTTAACTGTTGCCATTAAATACTCCTAGTTTTGTTGATGTCGCTTACACCAGTGAAAAATCACTTGGTTTCTGACCAGTAAATGGACCAGATCCCGAAATTCGGGAGCGGGAATTTTAATGGTCATATTTTCACCTGTCAAGGCTATATAAGAAAGCCGGCACTCAATGAGTACCGGCTTAATCACTGAATTGGGGTTTAATCGAGCAAATTACTCAGATGTCGACCCACCATCGCCGCCTGCATTCAGCGCGTCGGCTAATTGCTGCTCAGCTTCTTCAGCTGTCATCTTAGGTGCTGCATCTTCGACCTCAAGCTCTGCTTGACGACGCTCCATGCGCTCCTTGTGGTACGAGTAACCTGTACCAGCAGGGATTAAGCGACCTACGATAACGTTTTCTTTCAAGCCGCGTAAGGTATCTTTGCGTCCCGCAACAGCGGCTTCGGTCAGCACGCGTGTTGTTTCTTGGAACGATGCCGCTGAAATAAATGATTCAGTCGACAGTGACGCTTTAGTAATACCCAGCAACTGACGCTCAAAGCTAGCTGGCTGTTTGCCTTCAGCTTCTGCTTTCGCGTTGGCTGCCAACACTTCGGCCATCTCTACCATTTCGCCTTCAAGCAAGTTGGTATCGTTAGCACGCAAGATAAGCGCTTTACGCAACATTTGACGAACGATAGTCTCGATATGCTTATCGTTAATCTTAACACCTTGTAGACGGTAGACTTCTTGTACTTCGTTGACGATGTAGTTAGCCACTGCGCTAACGCCACGTAGACGCAAGATGTCATGCGGTGCTTCTGGACCATCGGCGATTACCTCACCTTTTTGCACCTGTTCACCTTCAAACACGTTCAGCTGACGCCATTTTGGAATCATCTCTTCGTGCTGATCAGTACCGTCGTTTGGCGTGATAATCAGGCGACGTTTTCCTTTAGTTTCTTTACCAAAGGATACGGTACCTGTTTTCTCTGCCAAAATTGCAGGCTCTTTCGGGCGACGTGCTTCGAACAAGTCGGCAACGCGTGGAAGACCACCCGTGATGTCGCGCGTTTTCGAACCTTCTTGCGGGATACGAGCAACCGTATCACCCACTTTAACTTCAGCGTTATCTTCAAGGTTAATGATCGCGTTACCCGGCAAGAAGTACTGCGCAGGAATGTCTGTACCCGCGATGTTTACATCATTGCCTTGGCCGTCGACCAATTTAACCATTGGACGCATGTCTTTACCGGCGCTCGTACGCTGACCTGTTTCTAGTACAACGATACTTGATAAACCGGTGAGCTCGTCGGTTTGACGGGTCATGGTAACACCATCAATCAGGTCAACGAACTTCAAGCGACCTTCTACCTCGGTGATGATTGGGTGCGTATGCGGGTCCCAGTTTGCAACGGTTTCGCCGCCGTCTACACTGTCGCCTTCGCCTTTCTTCAACACCGCACCATAAGGTACTTTGTAACGCTCGCGCTCACGACCAAACTCGTCGATAAGCGTTAATTCAGTTGAACGTGAAGTAATCACCGGTTGATTGTCGCTGTTAACAACCCATTTCGCGTTGTGTAGCTTCAAGGTACCTGGATTCTTCACCTGAATGTTGTTTTCTGCTGTCGCACGTGATGCCGCACCACCGATGTGGAAGGTACGCATCGTCAACTGTGTACCAGGTTCACCGATTGACTGCGCAGCGATTACACCCACAGCCTCACCTTGGTTAACCATGTGGCCACGCGCCAAGTCACGACCATAACAGTGTGCACAGACACCGAAGTCAGTATCACACGTAATAACAGAGCGAACTTTAACTTCGTCGATTGAGTTCTCTTCGAGAACGTCACAGTTCTTTTCGTCGAGCAGCGTGTTACGTGGTAATAGCACGTCTTTATCGCTGCCTGGTTGCATGACGTCTTCACATAAAACACGACCTAATACACGCTCGCGCAGTGGTTCTACAACATCACCACCTTCGATCAACGGCTTCATGTACAAGCCATCGTGTGTACCACAGTCTTCTTCCATGATAACCACGTCTTGTGAAACGTCGACCAAACGACGTGTCAGATAACCTGAGTTCGCTGTCTTCAATGCCGTATCGGCCAAACCTTTACGTGCACCGTGAGTCGAGATGAAGTACTGAAGTACGTTCAAACCTTCACGGAAGTTCGCAACGATGGGTGTTTCGATGATTGAGCCATCCGGCTTAGCCATCAAACCACGCATACCGGCCAACTGACGAATCTGTGCGGGGCTACCACGAGCGCCTGAGTCCGCCATCATAAAGATCGAGTTGAATGACGCTTGTTCTTCGTCCTCACCCTCTTTGTTCTTGACGACTTCTTTCGACAGGTTTTCCATCATCGCCTTCGAGACTTTCTCGTTAGCGGTTGACCAGATATCGATAACTTTGTTGTATTTTTCGCCAGCGGTTACCAAACCAGATTCGAACTGTTCTTGAATCTCAGCCACTTCTTCTTCCGCTGCGGCAACGATTTCTTTCTTCGCTTCTGGAATCACCATGTCGTTAATACCGACAGACGCACCAGAAATCATCGCGTAATGGAAACCGGTATACATCACTTGGTCAGCAAAGATAACTGTCTCTTTCAAACCGATATCACGATAGGCTTGGTTAAGCATACGTGCAATTGGCTTTTTACCCATTGCTTGGTCGATCAGTTCGAATGGCAGACCTTCAGGCATAATCAACGACAAGATTGCACGACCTACAGTGGTGTCACGCAACATCAAACGCTTCTCGCGAGTGCCGTCTTCATGAATAATCGTATCTGCAATGCGTACCTTGATACGTGTATGCAACTCTACTGAACCCGTGCGATAGGCCTTCTCAACCTCTTTAGGGTTTTTGAACGCCATACCTTCGCCTTTACCGTTGATCTTCTCTTTGGTCATGTAATAAAGACCTAAGACAACGTCTTGCGATGGTACGATGATCGGGTCACCGCTCGCTGGCGATAATACGTTATTCGTTGACATCATCAACGCACGCGCTTCGAGCTGCGCTTCAAGCGTTAATGGTAAATGAACCGCCATTTGGTCACCGTCAAAGTCAGCGTTATAAGCCGCACACACCAATGGATGCAACTGAATCGCTTTACCTTCGATAAGGACCGGTTCAAAGGCTTGGATACCCAAGCGGTGAAGTGTTGGCGCACGGTTCAATAATACCGGGTGCTCTTTGATCACTTCATCCAGGATATCCCAAACTTCTGCGGTTTCACGCTCGACCATCTTCTTAGCTGCTTTGATGGTGGTCGCTAAACCACGACGCTCAAGCTTGCCGTAGATAAATGGTTTGAATAGTTCGAGTGCCATCTTCTTAGGTAGACCACACTGATGCAAACGCAACTTAGGACCTACGGTGATAACCGAACGACCTGAGTAGTCAACACGTTTACCCAACAGGTTCTGACGGAAACGACCTTGCTTACCTTTAATCATATCGGCAAGTGATTTCAACGGACGTTTGTTAGAACCGGTGATCGCACGACCGCGACGACCATTGTCTAACAGCGCATCAACGGCTTCCTGCAACATACGTTTTTCGTTGCGTACGATGATGTCTGGTGCGGCTAAATCAAGTAGACGCTTAAGACGGTTGTTACGGTTGATGACACGACGATATAGATCGTTCAAGTCTGATGTCGCGAAGCGGCCGCCATCAAGTGGTACCAATGGACGCAAGTCAGGTGGCAACACTGGCAATACGCGCAAGATCATCCATTCAGGTTTGTTTCCTGACATTTGGAATGATTCAAGCAACTTCAGGCGTTTACTAATTTTTTTACGTTTAGTTTCAGAGTTTGTCTCTGGTAACTCTTCACGCAATTGCTGGATGTCACCATCGATATCGATAGTGCGCAGCAAATCAAGTACACCTTCCGCACCCATTTTCGCATCGAACTCATCTCCGTGCTCTTCAAGTGCGTCGAGGTATTCTTCTTCCGTCAAGATTTGATAACGCTCTAACGTCGTCAAACCTGGTTCTGTTACGACATATGATTCGAAATACAACACGCGTTCGATATCACGCAATGTCATATCAAGCATCAAACCAATACGTGATGGTAGTGATTTCAAAAACCAAATGTGCGCCACTGGGCTCGCCAGTTCAATATGGCCCATACGTTCACGACGAACTTTGGTCAAAGTAACTTCTACGCCACACTTCTCACAGATAACACCACGGTGCTTCAGGCGCTTATACTTGCCGCAAAGACACTCGTAATCCTTAACTGGACCAAAGATACGCGCACAGAAAAGACCATCACGCTCAGGTTTGAACGTACGATAGTTAATGGTTTCCGGCTTTTTAACTTCACCATATGACCAACTACGGATCATGTCTGGTGATGCTAACGCAATACGAATTCCATCAAATTCTTCTGATTGGTTAGCCGGTTTTAAAAACTTAAGCAAGTCTTTCACGATTTATCTCCTGTCGGAGTTCAACCACGGGGAGTGCAAGCACTCCCCAAATTCAATAACAAAAAGCTCGATTAGCCTTCTTCCAACTCGATATTAATACCGAGTGAACGGATTTCCTTCAGCAATACGTTGAAGGATTCAGGCATACCCGCTTCCATCTGCAAGTTGTTATCCACGATGTTCTTGTACATCTTCGTACGACCGTTTACGTCGTCCGACTTAACGGTCAACATTTCTTGCAAGGTGTAAGCTGCGCCGTAAGCTTCGAGGGCCCATACTTCCATCTCACCGAAGCGCTGACCACCGAACTGAGCTTTACCACCCAGCGGCTGTTGCGTAACCAAGCTATAAGAACCGGTTGAACGTGCGTGCATCTTATCGTCGACCAAGTGGTTCAGTTTCAGCATGTACATATAACCAACAGTTACATCACGCTCAAAACGTTCACCTGTGCGACCATCAATCAACGGAATCTGACCTGATTCAGGGATATCCGCTAATTTAAGAAGCGCTTTAATCTCTTCTTCAATTGCACCGTCAAATGCCGGGGTTGCTGTCGGTAGACCTGCACGCAAGTTGCCTGCTAGACGAAGTACTTCGTCATCACTGAACTCGGTTAAGTCTACTTTCTGGCGACCTTCACCCAAGTCATAGACTTGCTGGATAAAGTCACGTAACTCGGCCATTGCACGTTGTGCTTTCAACATCTTGTCGATCTTGGTACCGATACCACGAGCTGCCATACCTAAATGAGTCTCAAGGATCTGACCAATGTTCATCCGCGATGGTACACCCAACGGGTTTAGTACGATATCGACCGGATTACCCTCTTCATCGTGAGGCATATCTTCGTTCGGGATGATAGTCGAGATAACACCTTTGTTACCGTGACGACCGGCTAATTTGTCACCCGGTTGAATGCGACGACGTACAGCGAGGTAGACCTTAACAATCTTAAGGACACCCGGTGCTAAGTCATCACCTTGGGTGATTTTACGGCGCTTCATCTCAAACTTCTGATCGAAATCTTCACGCGTCTGTTGGTATTGCTCGGCGATCTGCTCAAGTTGTTCCTGAGCACTCTCGTCTGCCAAACCTTGAGTTAACCAGTTTGAACGATCCATGCTTGCCAGCTTAGCTTCGTCAAAACCGTTGTTTAACAAGAGGCTACGCGCACGTCCATAGATACCGTCTTCGAGAATCTTGAACTCTTCGGTTAAGTCTTTCTTAACCTTAGCCAACTGCATCTCTTCGATAGCTACCGCACGTTTATCTTTTTCGACACCATCACGGGTGAATACTTGAACATCGATAACCGTACCGTTGACACCGTTTGGTACACGCAATGAGCTGTCTTTAACATCAGACGCCTTCTCACCGAAGATTGCACGCAGTAGTTTCTCTTCTGGCGTTAATTGGGTTTCGCCTTTAGGTGTTACTTTACCTACGAGGATGTCGCCGCCTTTAACTTCGGCACCCACGTATACCACACCCGCTTCGTCCAATTTACCCAACGCTGACTCGCCCACGTTCGGAATATCGCCAGTAATTTCTTCGGCACCCAGTTTGGTATCACGCGCTACACAGTTCAGTTCTTGAATGTGAATTGTGGTTAGACGGTCTTCTTGAGCGACACGCTCAGAAAGAAGAATCGAATCCTCGAAGTTATAACCGTTCCATGGCATAAACGCCACGCGAAGGTTTTGACCTAAGGCGAGTTCACCTAAGTCAGTCGAAGGACCGTCTGCTAACACATCACCGCGCATTACCGGTTCGCCAAGACGTACCGTTGGCTTTTGGTTAATACATGTGTTTTGGTTTGAACGCTTGTACTTGGTCAAGTTGTAAATGTCGATACCTGCTTCACCTGGCACCATTTCTTCTTCATTTACCTTAACAACAATACGTGCTGCATCGACGTAATCTACAACACCGCCGCGCTTGGCAACGATAGTTACGCCCGAGTCAACAGCGATAGTGCGCTCGATACCTGTACCTACTAACGGCTTATCAGCGCGTAACGTTGGTACGGCTTGACGTTGCATGTTCGAGCCCATCAAGGCACGGTTAGCATCGTCGTGTTCTAAGAACGGAATCATACTCGCCGCAATCGATACGATCTGTTGCGGTGCAACATCCATGAACTGCACTTGTTCACGGTTCATCAAGGTGAATTCGTTTTTATGACGGCACGGTACGAGATCGTCAACGAGCTCACCCTGGTCGTTCAATGCAACGTTTGCCTGAGCGATTACGTAGTTACCTTCTTCGATTGCAGAAAGGTATTCAACGTCATCAGTCACAACACCATTTTCGATGCGACGGTAAGGCGTTTCGAGGAAACCATACTCGTTGGTACGCGCAAAGGTCGACAACGAGTTGATCAAACCGATGTTTGGACCTTCAGGTGTTTCGATTGGGCATAGGCGACCGTAGTGCGTTGGATGTACGTCACGTACTTCAAAGCCCGCACGCTCACGTGTCAAACCACCTGGACCCAATGCAGAGATACGGCGTTTATGCGTAACTTCTGACAATGGGTTGTTTTGGTCCATAAACTGTGACAACTGGCTTGAACCAAAGAATTCCTTAACCGCGGCGCTGATAGGCTTCGCGTTAATCAAGTCTTGTGGCATTGTGCTGTCGAGATCACCAAGAGATAGACGCTCTTTTACAGCACGCTCAACGCGCACCAAACCGACGCGGAATTGGTTTTCTGCCATTTCGCCAACCGAGCGAATACGGCGGTTACCCAAGTGGTCAATATCGTCCACCTCATCAAGACCATTACGGATCTCGATAAGTTTCTTCATCACTTGAATGATGTCGTCATTTGTCAGCGTATTGGTACCGGACAAATCATCACGACCTAAGCGACGATTAAACTTCATACGGCCCACAGTAGACAGGTCGTAACGCTCTTCGCTAAAGAACAGGTTATCGAACAAGGTTTCTGCAGCTTCGCGTGTTGGTGGCTCGCCAGGACGCATCATGCGGTAGATCTCAACGAGCGCTTCTAAGCGGTTCGTTGTCGAATCAACTCGCAAGGTCTCGCTCATGTAAGGACCGTGGTCAAGATCGTTAACGAACAATGTCTCGATCTTTTTAACGCCCGCTTCACTTAGCTTAGCGATTAGTTCAAGTGTGAGCTCGTCGTTCGCATTCGCAACAACCTCGCCGGTTTCCTTGCTGACATAATCTTTAGCAAGCACTTTACCGACCATGTATTCTGCGGGTACTTCAAGCTCTTTCATTTCCGACTTTTCTAACTGACGGATATGACGAGCTGTTACGCGACGGCCTTTTTCAACAACAACTTCGCCGTTGTTATCTTTAATATCGAACTTAGCAGTTTCACCACGTAGACGTTCTGGAACCAATTGCATTTTTACTTTGGTTTTCAGAATTTCGAAGTACGTCGTCTCGAAGAACATCTCAAGGATTTCTTCAGTGGTGTACTCTAAAGCGCGCAAAATGATCGACGCTGGTAATTTACGGCGACGGTCAATACGCACGAACACGTTGTCTTTAGGATCGAACTCAAAATCGAGCCAAGAACCACGATAAGGAATGACACGCGCGTTATACAGGACCTTACCTGACGAGTGTGATTTACCTTTGTCATGGTCAAAGAACACGCCTGGCGAACGGTGCAACTGAGAAACAATTACACGCTCGGTACCATTGATGACAAAAGTACCGTTTTCTGTCATCAATGGGATCTCGCCCATATAGACTTCTTGCTCTTTGATGTCCTTGACTGTGCCAGCAGCCGCTTCTTTATCAAACAACACTAAGCGAAGTTTAACGCGCAGCGGTGCAGAATAAGTGATGCCACGGATTTGACATTCTTCAACATCGAAAGCCGGCTCACCTAAATGGTAACTGACGTACTGCAGTTCCGCATTACCGGAATAGCTGGCAATCGGAAAGACCGAACGGAAAGCCGCTTCCAGACCATTATTAGCCTCTGGATCGACTTCAATAAATTTTTTGAATGAATCAAGCTGCATTGACAGCAAGTAAGGCACTTCTAAAACCTGAGGTCTTTTACCAAAGTCCTTACGAATACGTTTTTTCTCTGAGTAGGAGTACGCCATGGGGTTCCTCAGCTAGCTGATTGATGACCCTAACCAACGAGTGGTTCGATGGTTAAAAACAGATAACAAAAATCTGTCGTTCCCGTTTACTTTATTCACGCGACTGCAACGAAATACGGGCAAAAATCGTACAAGCGTTAAAGCGCGAAAAGGCTGGTGGTTATTTAACCACCAGCCTATGGCCGTTAGGCCAGATTTCGTGCAACAGTTGAATTACTTAACTTCAACTTCCGCACCAGCTTCTTCAAGCTGCTTCTTCAACTCTTCAGCGTCGTCTTTGCTGATGCCTTCTTTAACAGCAACAGGTGCAGACTCAACCATAGCTTTAGCTTCTTTCAAGCCAAGGCCAGTTGCGCCGCGAACAGCTTTGATAGCTGCAACTTTGTTGCTACCAGCGCCTTTCAAGATAACGTCGAATTCAGTTTGCTCTTCAGCTGCTGCTTCGCCGCCAGCCGCTGGGCCAGCTGCTACTGCTACTGCTGCAGATGCGTCAACGCCGAATTTTTCTTCAGCTGCTTCGATCAACTCTACCAATTCCATTACTGGCATTTCAGCGATCGCGTTTAAGATGTCTTCTTTAGTCAGAGCCATTACTCTAAACTCCTGGGTTGATAATTACAAAAAACGGTTTAAAAACCAACGATTTATTTAGCGTCTTTAATTGCTGCCAACGTACGCACGAACTTAGCAGGTACTTCGTTAACAGTCTTAACGAATTTGCTAACCGGTGCTTTGAAGGTGGCGAGCAATTTAGCCAATGCTTCATCACGAGTCGGAAGTGAAGCAACTGCGTCCAATTTTTCAGGACCCATGATGCCGTTACCGATAGATAGAGCCGTTACCTGAAGGTTCTTGTTCTCTTTAGAGAAATCTTTGAACAAACGAGCTGATGCGCCCGGTGCGTCCAAAGAGAATCCGTAAACAAGAGGTCCTTTAAGCGCTTCGCTCATATCCTCAAACTGCGTGCCCTCAAAGGCGCGTTTTGCAAGTGTGTTACGTACTACTTTAAGAAACACACCTTGCTCACGTGCTTTTTTGCGCAACGCGGTCATATCGGCTACTTCGATGCCTCGATATTCAGCAACGGTGACGGCTAGCGCACTTGAAGCGACGTCGTTAACTTCTTTAACGATTGCTTTCTTTCCGGCTAAACCAATTGCCACTGATATCACCTCGTTTTCTTTTGGGGCCTAAGCCCCTCGTTACAATTAGGCGAGTCTAAACTCACCACGTTGTCACGGTGATTCTCTACCCAGAGAGCCTGAGTCGGATATCACCATCTGCGTAGGACATTAAGTGCCGCAAAATTCCTGCGGTACACCTACGGTCTTGGATGGGAGCTATGCTTCATGCCTTTTGAGCAATCCACCGCAGCTCCAACCCACAAACCTTTATTAACCAGCGCTGACAGTACCCTGGTCAATCGCAACACCAGCACCCATCGTAGTGGAAAGGCTGATGCGCTTGATATATACGCCTTTAGCAGAAGAAGGCTTCGCTTTCTTCAACGCGGCTAACAGCGACTCTAAGTTTTCTTTTAACTTGTCGTTGTCAAAATCTACACGACCGATAGTCGCGTGGATGATGCCGTTTTTGTCGTTACGATAGCGAACCTGACCTGCTTTAGCATTCTTAACTGCTGTTGCAACGTCTGGCGTCACAGTGCCTGTTTTAGGGTTAGGCATCAGACCACGTGGGCCCAAGATTTGGCCTAATTGTCCGACAACGCGCATTGCATCAGGAGAAGCAACAACCACGTCGAAGTTCATTTCACCCTTCTTAACTTGCTCAGCTAAGTCTTCCATACCAACGATGTCGGCACCGGCTTCTTTCGCTTTATCAGCATTAGCACCTGAAGTGAAAACAGCAACACGGACGTCACGACCTGTACCATTTGGCAATACAGTTGCGCCACGAACGTTTTGGTCCGATTTACGTGCATCAATGCCTAGGTTAACAGATACGTCAACACTTTCAGTAAATTTAGCGGTCGCTAATTCTTTTAATAGCGTGATCGCTTCGTTTACGTCGTAATCGCGGGCTTCTACTTTCTCGCGAATCATGCGAGCGCGCTTAGTTAATTTAGCCATGTCTTAGCCCTCCACGTTCAAGCCCATCGCACGAGCAGAGCCGGCGATAGTGCGTACAGCTGCGTCTAAGTCAGCAGCAGTTAAGTCTGGTTCTTTAGTTTTCGCGATTTCTTCTAACTGCTCGCGAGTTACCGTACCCACTTTTTCAGTGTTAGGACGGCCAGAACCACTCTTGATGCCAGCTGCTTTCTTAAGCAAGAAAGATGCTGGTGGAGTTTTCGTGATGAACGTGAAAGAACGGTCTTCAAACACAGTGATTTCAACTGGAACAGGCGCGCCTTTCTCCAAGTTGTCAGTCTGTGCGTTGAACGCCTTACAGAATTCCATGATGTTCACACCATGCTGACCCAATGCAGGACCAACCGGTGGTGACGGGTTAGCTGAACCAGCAGCTACCTGTAATTTGATAATGGCTGATACTTTTTTCGCCATGATGTTTACCTCTGTTGTGGGTTTAACGCCTCGTAACGTTGCAGAGTCACGTTACTCAATCGGCTCCCCGTTAAAAAAGGACGCGAATTATAAGACAATTCGCGTACTCGATCAATCAATATTGCTGATTTTTTGATCAGGATTTTTCGATCTGGCTGAACTCAAGCTCAACAGGCGTTGCACGACCAAAGATCGATACGGATACAGTCAAGCGGCTTTTCTCGTAGTCCACTTCTTCGACCGTACCGTTAAAGTCGGCAAAGGGTCCGTCGTTGACGCGTACCACTTCGCCTGGCTCGAATAACGTCTTCGGCTTAGGCTTATCTTGTGAGTCTTGGAGTCGATCAAGGATGGCATCCGCTTCTTTCTTAGAAATCGGCGTAGGGCGATCGCTGCTACCACCAATGAAGCCTAACACGCGCGGAACACTCTTAATTAAGTGCCAGGTCTCGTCGTCCATAACCATCTCAACGAGCACGTAGCCTGGGAAGAATTTACGTTCGCTTTTACGACGTTTACCGCCGCGCATTTCGACAACTTCTTCTTTAGGCACCAAGATTTCGCCGAACTTATCTTCCATGCCATGCATTTTGACATGTTCTTTAAGTGATTCAGCAACGCGAGCCTCAAAACCGGAAAATGCTTGTACAACGTACCAACGTTTGTTATCGCTCATGCGTTAAATCTCCAAACCGGTGATGAAGCTAACTAGTCTAACAAGAATTCCATCTAGACCCCAAAGAACCAAAGCAACGATTACAGTCGCTACAACTACGATCAGCGTAGTTTGCGTGGCTTCCTGACGCGATGGCCAAACCACCTTGCGTACTTCCGTGCGGCTTTCTTTGGCGAATGATAAAAATCGTTTACCTTTAGCGGTCGCTGCGGCAGTAAAGCCAGCGAGGCCAACCAGTACTACCACGGCAACTGCGCGATACAGTACGGATACTTCTTCAGTGTAGTAGTGGTTACCGATCACTGCTGCTGCGAGTAACAGAACTGTGACAATCCATTTTACACTATCGAATGAACTGCTTTGCGTATCTTTGTTTGCGCTCATTATTAATTCCCAATTTGCGATTGGCCATTTCGCTCTTACGAAACTATTGAATTCGTTTGGCAGGGGTGGAGGGATTCGAACCCCCAACCGTCGGTTTTGGAGACCGCTGTTCTACCAATTGGAACTACACCCCTTTACTTCCTGGCGAGACGGACTCGATACAGGATTGGACGCGGTATTATACCTAAGACAGCGCTAGGCGCAAGCTCAGCGTTGTCGGTTTATATTTTATTGGCAACAAAAAACCCGGCCGAAGCCGGGTTTTTGTTTAACGTGTTAACGTTTAATTAGTCGATGATCTTAGATACAACGCCTGCACCTACTGTACGACCACCTTCACGGATTGCGAAACGCAAGCCTTCGTCCATTGCGATTGGAGCAATTAGCTCTACAACGAACTTCAAGTTGTCGCCTGGCATGACCATTTCTACGCCTTCTGGCAATTCTACTGCGCCCGTTACGTCAGTTGTACGGAAGTAGAAC
>NZ_MDGT01000007.1 GCF_001870515.1 Idiomarina sp. MD25a
TTACTGGGGGTTATTAGGGGGCTTTGCCCCCTAATGGGTGACAAAATGACACGCATAATTAAACTCATTGATTCTAGGCTTCAGTGCGACCCCGATACGGTAAAAAGCCTTGTACCACGCCCTGCTAGACAAAAAATCCCGATATGATAGTCTTGATTCGACCGTGTGTCGTAACATATCTACTTATCCTTAAGTGCCTGATTTTAATATACATTATACGCAATCGTTAATATGAAAGTTGGGGCGGTCGATAAGCGGCTTCGCTCGCTCAGCCCTTGCCGTGGTCGGCTTAAGGATTTCGACTCTAAAAAGCGCCTGTTTATTCAGGCGCTTCTACGTGAAATTTTGTCCAGCTTTGGCTGTTATGTATCGCAGATTTTGCGTACGAGCTTTAGCAATATCGTCGTGCTATTAGCTAACAGCTAAAGCCAACCTGTGCTAACATCGGTCGATTAATTTCATCTAAGATTGTTGTGGTCATATCTAAACTGACCATAGGATAAGGAACTCGATTTATATGCAGCTGAGCGCTTCGCAACTAACTCCTCAAACACACGCATGGTTATCGCAACGGCCGAAAGAATGCAGTTCACAATTGCTTGTCGGTCAACAGCGTGCCTTAAACGGTTTAGCGGCCGCTTTACGGCAAACGGGTGCTTACGGTCACTGTTTTGCGATCGTCCCTCGTGGCTTTAATCATAGAGAAGTGTTTGATGAGTGTTTTGCGACGACCACATGGCAACATAGTCGGTGGTTTGATTGGCTTTATTTAGCTGACCCGGACGATGCGTTGCGCCCGCTGTGTGTTAATGTGCCATCGGGTAACGCGTTTGCGGTAATTGGTGCGTTACAACACATCTTGCAGCAACCGCTCGATCAGCGCGATGAGCTTGTCGAAGAACTGGTTACGTCGTTCGATACACGCGCTCTACGCGACTATATCCAACGTGTTAAGCAAAAAACCTTTGATGATTTTGCGTCCGACCAATTTGCGACAGTGATTGTCGGACATGAGCACCCTGCTCCTTATTATTATTGTGATCGGGTATCAGAATCGCAGTTATTCGGCCAAATGGGTGTACAGTCCATTGGTGGCACCGTGCGTTCCGATTTACATCTACTCGAGCCGGGTTGGTTACTCAAGGCGAACGGCGGTGTATTGGCGATTGATATTGATGCGTTGCTTGAGCAACCAGCAATGTATAAGCGTTTAAAGGAAGTCCTAAAAAGCGGATATTTTGAGTGGCCACAACCGACGATGGAAGCTGGAGCGGCCTATTTTTATCGTCCAGAGCCGGTACCTATCGATATAAAAATTATCTTGGTGGGAAGCCGCAGCAGTTATGCAACGTTAAATGACTACGATGACGATTTCAGTGATTTATTTCCATTTTTAGCCGACTTTCAATCGCGTTACGACACGATACAACAGCCAATCGGTGAATATTTTAAGTTTTTGCATTATGTTTGGGACAATGCTGACGTATTACCGTTAACAGAAGACGCTTACGCAGCCGTGTTAACCGAGGTATCGCGCTGGGCCGAACATCAAAATGAACTGAGCTTAGATGCTATCGCCCTACTTCAATTGCTTAAACAAGCGAATGCTGTTGCCTCACACGAGGAAAAGACACAAATAGACAGTGACAGCATACGTAGTGCCGTGAAACAGCAACGTGAGCGCGGTGGTTATATAGAAGAAGTGAGTCGGCGCAGTATTCTAAATAACGAAGTTCGTATCGATACGGCGGGTGAAGTCGTGGGTCAGGTGAACGGTTTGACGGTGGTCAGTGTTGCTGGCGTGGAGTTCGGCGAGCCATCGCGGATCACGGCAACTATCCATTATGGCGATGGCGATATTATTGATATTGAACGCAAGTCTGAGCTCTCGGGTAACATTCACACAAAAGGTGTGATGATCTTAAGCGCTTATTTGGCACATCATTTTGCACGCCATGAACCCATGTCGGTTTCTGCTACGGTGGTATTTGAGCAGTCTTATCATGAGGTCGATGGTGATAGCGCCTCGTTGGGTGAGCTCTGCTGCTTAATCAGTGCGCTTGCTGATGTCCCCTTCAAGCAATCGGTTGCGCTGACCGGGGCGATTGACCAATTTGGTCAAGTGCAAGCGATTGGCGGTGTTAATGAAAAAATCCAAGGCTTTTTTGATTTATGTGCACTACGAGGTCTCGATGGTAGCCATCGTGTGTTGATTCCAGAATCAAACCAAAAGCAGTTGGTGTTACGCCCGGATATTGTCCAAGCAGTCGAACAAGGTCAGTTTCATATCCATACCGTTGACCACGTTGATGAGGCGTTGTCATATTTATGTGATATGCCTGTGAAAGACTTATATCGGCAAGTCAAACTAAACGCACATCATGAACAAGAATCGGAGAATCGTTCATGGTGGCAACGCTGGTTTAGTTGATTCAAAGCACCCACTTCCACTAATCGGAGTTGTTTAGCGTACAGCTGTACGCTAAACTGCAATCTGATTTCAGTGGTATACAACATAAAAGGTCGTTATGAATCAATCGAGTTTTTCTCGCGAAGATCTGATTGCATGCAGTGAAGGCGAATTATTTGGCCCAGGTAACAGTCGCTTACCCGCCCCTAACATGTTGATGATGGATCGCATCGTGAACATTACCGAAAACGGCGGCGCGCATGACAAAGGGTTTATTCATGCAGAATTAGATATTAATCCTGACTTGTGGTTTTTTGACTGCCACTTTAAGGGTGACCCTGTGATGCCAGGTTGTTTAGGCCTAGACGCTATGTGGCAATTAGTTGGGTTTTATCTAGGTTGGTCAGGTGGCCCCGGTCGCGGACGTGCGCTTGGTGTGGGTGAAGTCAAATTCACAGGTCAAATCTTGCCGCACCATAGCAAAGTCACCTATAAGATCGACATGAAACGTGTCATCAAGCGCAAACTTTTCATGGGTGTGGGTGATGGCGTAGTTGAAGTTGACGGCCGCCCTATCTATACCGCTAAAGACTTAAAAGTTGGTTTATTTACCGATACCAGTACATTCTAAAACGATGTACCAAGTGCAATAAAAAAACGCCGGCTACTTGCCGGCGTTTGTATATTAATTTGCTGAGACATTTAGCGGAACAAGCCGGTCCCCCTAGCCTCCATGGCATCTCGCCAACCGCCTAACCATTGAGACCTGAAGTCGTCTTGGGTTTGATACGGACACTGATCCTTCGAGCGTCCTGATAATCCGGCTTTAAAGCCTTGAGTGTGGGCTCTTTCAAAGCGATCACGCTTCTGTCTTTTCATAAAACTACCCCTTTTTCACTTTTTATTCGGTTGTGATTATCAAAAGAGCGCATTAACTAATGCCCTCCCTATAATTGATAACGCGAAACCAGGATAGTTCAATGTGAAAAAGTAACACAGCCTACTTGCAAATACTTAACAAGTTGAAACTGTGTTACTTTTTTATGATATTTTCTTTATGATTTTTTGATATTTTTAAGCTGACGACGGCGCGAAAGTGTAATAAAGAAACCGAGTAGCGATAAGCCCGCTAGCGGGAGGCCGCCAAAACTAGCGCCACTGCGTTCTACTTTGTTTTCTTCCTCTCGGCAGTTGTTTAACTCACCTTCAATCGGATCCATTTTGATGGTGACCGAAACTTCACGCGTTTGTGTTTCGCCATTACCGTCAACATACTCTTCAGTTTTCAATGCCGAAGCCACGATTTCACCTGAATCAGTCACCGCACGCGCATCGACGATAAAGTATGGACTATCGCAAGCGATTGCATCGTTCAAGTTAATGAATTCAGCATTTTCTGCAGCGGTATCATAGAGAAACCCAACACGACGGCGAGTTGTGGAGAGTGTCGGTTCAATTTCGCCAGTACCGACAACTAAACCATTATTATTAATGTCACTCGGTACCGTTGATGAGCCATTGAAAAAGCCTGGTAAGGTTTCCATAGTGGCACTATCAACGTCGTAATAAAAACCGGTATTACGTAAGTTACCTGCACGTGTCGCTGTTAAATAACCAACCGCACGATTGTTGTCATTAATATCGTTGGCCGAGCCCCAGAAGTATTCATCACTTTCGGTCACCGCAATCGCCTCACCATCAACAAATATCGCAGGCATACGAATCGCACCACGATCGGGGTGGTAAGTGTAACTTTGACCCACAGCAATGCCATTATTATTCACCGCATAGGCATAGCTAGAGAAGTCAGACTGGTCTTCTTCACGACGCTCAGTCAAAGTGCCGAGCTCAGTTGAAGAAATAACGTCACCGTTTGCATCTAACTGCCAAAGGAAACCACGGATATCGTAGATAGAACGACGCGAAGAATAATTTGAACGGCTGTAATACAAAATAGGTGCAATGTTGTTGGCCGTTGCGTTATGCAGCTCTAACCAAAGTTCAGAGGCACAGACTTCAACTGGGCGCGTCTGAATCGACTCACTGTCCTCACCTGGCGTACAACTTTCTATAGTGGTCGCTGCACCGGGACTTACACCGATACTTGCATAACCCGCGGCTAAACCACTGTCATTAACATCCATGATGGCACTTTCACCACCAAGAATAGATTGTTCTGGCGGTGCGACCGTCGCAGTTTGGCCATCCTGATACCACACACCTCGTGAGATATAGTCACGCACGTAAAAGGTATTCGTTTGTTCGTCACCTTCACTATCGGTATAGGTGAAATCAACGGGTTTATAAGCGCCGTACCCCATACCCACAGCGGTATTTGCACCATTGATACTATTCAGATAGGTAATCGTGGAAACATCTTCTGGATCATCAAAAAAAGAAACGGGCAAAGTCATTCCGTCGTACAGAAATGCTTGATAAGGCGCGATGGGTTTCTGTAAGAAGTTATTGTTTGTATTCGCCGCTAAGGAATTAACGATAAATTCGTATTGTGCAGGTGTTAGCTCCTCAACTTCTTCGATATCCGTAATACCAAGGCTGGCAAGCTGTGCCGCTGTTAATTGGCTTAGATCAATATCGACATTGGTCGGAAAGCTTGAGATACCTACAATGAACCCTTGCTCGTTCATGTCACGCGGAAAGCTACTACGGAAGTTATCTGCCGTTGCAATTTCTTCAATTGAGAAAGTATCTGCGGCTGCCGTCGTACTGCAGGCTGCCAATACGCTCGCTACCAATAAATGCTTAGAAAATGGTTTCATCACGGTTAACTACTCTGTTTTGATAAATTTTCGAGTTCTTCCCAACGCTCTAAGTAGCTCATCAGTTGCTCTTCAAGAGCCCCTGCCTGCTCCATCACGGGCTGCGTGACGTCGATGGGTTGAGAGAAAAACTCCGGTTCATTCATTTGTTGCTGCAGTGTTTCAATATCAGTTTCTGTCTGTTCTATTTTTGCAGGCAACTCATCGAGTTCTCGTTGTAACTTGTAGGATAACTTTTTCTGCTTAGTTACTGAACCCTTGTTGTTACTTTGTTGTGTAGACGGCTTGTCAGACTCTTTAGGAGTCGATTTTGTTCCATAATCAGGTGAACTTTTACGCGCAAGATAGTGTTCAATCTCAGAAAAGCCACCAAAAATCTCGGTGATCTGACCCTCGCCTTCAAACAGCAATACCGAGGTTGCCGTATTATCAACGAATTCACGGTCGTGGCTCACCAATAACACTGTGCCCTCGTAGTCGGCAATAATTTGCTCAAGTAACTCAAGAGTCTCAATATCCAAATCGTTGGTTGGTTCATCGAGTACCAAAATATTGCTGGGTTTGAGCAGTATTTTGGCCAATAGCGCACGGTTACGTTCGCCACCTGACAATGCACGCACCGGCGTGCGTGATTGCTTGGGACTAAACAAAAAATCTTGTAGATAACTTAGAATATGCCGTGGACGACCCTGGAACACAATATCCTGTTTACCATCACCCACGTTATCCATTACCGATTTCTCTGGGTCGAGTTGCGAACGGTGTTGGTCAAAATAGGCTATTTCTAGGTTAGTTCCAAGTTTAATAGTGCCGGCATCAACACGCTGCTCACCCAAGATAACTTTAATCAGTGTACTCTTACCACATCCATTAGGACCGACAAGCGCCACTTTATCGCCACGTTGTAACAGCAAGTCGAGATCACGAATGATCGGCTTATCGAAGCTCAATTCAACATGTTCGCCTTCAAAAACGCGCTTGCCAGAACGCTGCGCTTGATTAACTTGCATCTTCGCATTGCCCTGTAGCTCGCGCCGTTGTGCCCGTTCTTTACGCAATTGCTGCAATGCTCGTACACGGCCCTCATTGCGCGTACGGCGGGCTTTAATGCCTTGGCGAATCCAGGTTTCTTCAGCCGCAAGCTTCTTATCAAACTCTGCATTTTGCGACTGCTCAATCTCCAGTAGCTCCTGCTTTTTCGCGATATAATTATCGTAGTTACCAGGAAAGGACGTTAAATGGCCACGGTCTAAGTCAACAATACGCGTTGCCAGTTTGCGTATGAACGCACGGTCATGGCTGATAAATAAAATAGCGCCATTAAACTGCAGTAGCTGTTCCTCAAGCCACTGCACCATGTCGACATCCAAATGGTTGGTAGGCTCGTCGAGTAAAAGTACATCAGGATCGACAACGAGTGCCCGAGCCAACGCGACGCGTCGCAACCAGCCACCTGACAGCTGCGACATCGACACATCCGCCGGCAGACTTAATCGAGTTAATACTTGTTCAATGCGCGTCGCAAATTGCCAGCCATTTTGCGCATCAATTTGAGTTTGCAGGTTATCGAGCGCTTTCATCATTTCATCGCTCGGATCATCGGCAATCATACTCGATAAGCGATTAAATTCATTAAGCTTTTCACCCACATCGGCAAGCGCCTGAGCAACGTAATCATAGACTGACATTTCTAACTGTGCGGGCGGATCTTGAGGTAAACGTGTGACGACCGTATCACCTACATATTGCACCTGACCGTCATCAAGGTTGATTTCTTGGTCAATGACTTTCAATAAAGTCGATTTACCCGCTCCATTACGACCGACTAAACAGACTCGCTCGCCAGCCTCTAATATAAATTCAGCATGATCAAGAATGGCATCAGCGCCAAAAGCCAACTGTGCATCCTGAACGCGTATCAAACTCATGATTCAATAAACTCCTTTGCCTTTTGCACATCAAAAGGCCAACGCAATTCGTTATCATCGGCATCAACCAACACCGGCACGAGCCAACCATATTCTTTTTGAAGGGCTTCATCTGTACTGATATCAACGACACCCAACTCGATAGGTTCATCGAGATCCAATTGATTCAGCAGCAATAATGCTTCTTTACACAACGGGCAGTGAGGCTTGGTTAATAAATAGTGCACGCTTCCACCTAATAATCTTTGCTGATAATAAAGTAATGGTGAATGCCCTTATGACGTTTAAAGTCTTCTGGGATCGAAGCATCCGTTTGATTGTTCACCGAGTAACCCGCTTTTTCGAGCCCCTCTTCATCTATCTTGAACTTCTTCCGGTTGTTGGAAAATAGAATCACGCCACCTTCGTTCAGCAAACGGCCCGCAGTTTTAAGTAAGCCGACATGGTCACGTTGGATATCCAAGGTGCCGGTCATGCGCTTGGAGTTACTGAATGTAGGTGGGTCGATAAAAATCACATCGTAACGTCGATCATCGCGTTGATCGCGCATCCAGGTAAAACAATCCGCCTGAATAAACTCGTATTGTTCACCTCTTAAACCATTTAAATGGAAATTGCGCTCACCCCAAGCAAGATAGGTCTTCGACATATCCACCGATGTGACAGAGTGCGCGCCGCCTAACGCTGCTTGTACAGACGCAGTACAGGTGTAGCTAAATAAGTTTAGAACATCGAGATCTTCGCACTTATCAAAGAGTTCTTTTCTCACCAAGCGGTGGTCAAGGAACAAGCCAGTATCCAAGTAATCGGTCAAGTTTACCTCAAACTTGGCACCATATTCTTGCACGTTAAAAATGACACTGTCCTGTTTTTGGCGGTTGCGGCGCTCATATTGTTCTTGGCCCTTCTGGCGTTTACGTACTTTCAACACAATATGGCTAGAATCAAACGGCAAGGTTTCAGCGACCATTTCAACTAAGTGCCAAAGCCGGTCAGTCGCAACACCATCAGGAATCGTTTTCGGTGGTGCGTACTCTTGTATCACTAGGTGATCGCCATAAATATCAATCGCTGCATTGTACTCCGGCAAGTCAGCATCGTAGACGCGCCACGCCTCAAGACCTTCTTTACGCGCCCACTTAGAAAGTTTTGCATAATTCTTTTTAAGTCTATTTGATAAATCCTCAGATTGACTTTCTGTAAACTCAACTTGCTCTTTAGTAAGGTCGAATAACGCTAATGTGGTGGCAATCGGACCGTTCATAAATGCGTATTTTTTATGGCTACGTAGTTTTAAACGTTTTAGTAAGGTTTCATCACCTGCCAGTAACGCAACCTGCCAACCGAGGAACGACTGCTTAAGCCGACGGCCCAAACGGCGGTATAGTAACAAGGTCTCTACTTCTTCACCGAGGCGCTCACCGTAAGGTGGATTGGTCACTAGTAAACCCTGTTCAGCTGGTGCTTGAATGTCTAGCGCATCCGCGGTGTCAAACTGAATAAACTGGCCGAGTTGGCAACGTGCCGCGTTCTCCTTCGCAATACCAATGAGCTTGGGGTTCATGTCACTGGCATAAAAGCGCGCAGTCATACTGTTACGACCCTCTTTGAAGCGCTTCTCGGCATCCTCAAGCACACTGTGCCACGTGCTGCGGTCATGGCCTACCCAGCGTAAAAAGCCCCAGTCACGACGATTTAACCCCGGTGCTTGATCAGCCGCCATCATGGCCGCTTCAATCACCAATGTACCCGAGCCACAGAACGGATCGAGAATGACAGGTTGATCCTGCTCTAACTGCTGTTGAATTCCCGCACGCATGAGTACAGCGGCTGCTAGTGTCTCACGTAGCGGCGCCTCGCCCTGCTGTTTCCGGTAACCGCGTTGATGCAGCCCGCCACCAGAAAAATCCAGTGACCAAATAAGCTCATTTTTGTGGTAACGCGCATTAACGCGAATATCGGGTACTTGCTTATCAACGTTGGGACGTTGTGCATTACGACCACGGAAGAAATCAATGATACCGTCTTTTACGACCTGAGCTCCAAACTGCGTATTGCGTATTTCGTCATTGGTTCCATGAAAGTCCACCACAAAACTGTGCGTGTCACGCATCACCTGTGTCCAGTCGTAGACGCTAATCGCCTGTTGAATTTGCTCTGCGTTTAATGTCTCTGCACGACCTAACTCCACCAGTACGCGACTGGCTAACCGAGACCACAGCGCGATGGTGTAAGCAAGTTTTAGTTCTGCATCGACATAGCATCCAGCTTGAGTCACTGTAATTTTCTGAGCACCTAGTGTCTTCAGCTCAGTTTCTAGTAATTGTTCCATGCCTTTCGCGCAGGATACAAATAAACGCAACATAGTTTATTCCATTCAATAATTTGCTCGCGATTATAGCGTTTCTGGGCCAATGTGTCTTTAAAACCCTGTGAACTGAACAAAGGTTGTTCGGTATGTATGTTTTTTATGCATTCAAACTGTATATTTGAAAAAAGCGCTTGCGTAAGCATGAGGACGTGTATATTATGCATCCCACATCGGACGCGGGGTGGAGCAGTCTGGTAGCTCGTCGGGCTCATAACCCGAAGGTCGTAGGTTCAAATCCTGCCCCCGCAACCAATTCCGATGCCTCCCATTAAAACTTCCTGCTTTACTCTTTTATAAACCAAGCATCTAATAAGCAATTAAATGCCCTGTGTAAATAAGCATACTAAGAAGCGCTGCTACGTTAGGCTAAACGCTGGTTGGATAGCATCGTTTGACGCATTTCAAGCGTTGAGGGCAATAAGCGATTATGCAGAACTTTAATGACATGATATTGCTTAAGTGTCTTGATAGGTGAAAGCTGCATATCACCTGACAACAATAAGCACGATGCAAACTCTTCATCACGGTCGATAATCAAACATAAACCATCATCAAAACCGCTATTTAGCTCACAAATATGGCGTTCAGGCGCCCACTCTTCGATATTAGACTTCTGAAAATGCCAACTCTGTGGCATTTGTGGACAGCCGAAACGAACGAACGCAGCGGCACAAAGCGCAGCGTGTTCGAGTGAGGTTCCAATTTCTTCTGCAGAGTAACCTTCTAATATGTCGACGAAGTTCTGAAGTAAAGTAAGATCTTCGATATTAAAAGGCGCTGAGGAAAAATCAACATTCACCAGTTGCTTATGTTTATAAGGCAATCGGTAAGGCGCGCCATCCCCTGTCTGAACAGACAATGGTTGAGCATGATCATCGTATAACCAGCACATGTGTTGATTAAGTTCCAACTTGCGCACCTTTATTATTATGAATGTTGTTATAAAATTGCCAAATAGATTACCCAAAGTCACCCAACTTTACAAGATATTCACAATATCCTTTATCAGCTTGGGTCCTTTGTAGATAAATCCTGTGTAAACCTGCACTAACGCCGCTCCTGCATCGAGCTTCTCTTTTGCTGCTGCGGCCGAATCAATCCCCCCTACACCAATGATAGGGATCGAATCATCGAGCACATCACGCAATAAGCGAATGACACTGGTGCTGCGTTCGCGTACAGGCTTACCACTCAGACCGCCCGCCTCATCAGCTAACGTTTTATCGGACAATCCATCGCGAGACAGCGTCGTATTGGTGGCTATCACACCATCGATGCCCTGCTCGTTAAATGCTACTGCCATGGTACGCACTTCATCTGGGCTCAGATCAGGTGCGATCTTAACGACAAGCGGCACATATTTGTTATGTACTTCCGCCAGCTTTTTCTGCTCAGCTTTTAAGCCAGCTAACAAACTGTTCAATGCATCGCCATGTTGGAAGTTACGCAACCCAGGTGTATTGGGCGAAGAAATATTGATAGTGACGTAGTCTGCATAAGGATAAACCTTAATTAAACACGCAACATAGTCCTGCAGGGCGTCTTGCTCTTCAGTGGCTTTGTTTTTACCAATATTAATACCTAACACGCCTTTATACGTGCGTTGCTTGACCTGCTCAACAAGCGCATCAACACCATCATTATTAAAACCCATTCGGTTAATGATGGCTTCATCTTTGACCAAGCGAAATAGTCTAGGTTTTGGATTACCCGGTTGTGGCTTAGGTGTGACAGTCCCCACTTCAATAAAACCGAAACCCATTTGCCCAAAACCGGTCATACAGCGAGCATTCTTATCAAGCCCGGCAGCGAGTCCCACCGGGTTAGGAAACTGAATACCCATTACCGTGACCGGCTTAGCGGGTAACTTCTGGCGCCAAGCCATTGATAGCGGAGTGTTGGCAAAGCGACTTAGAAAACCAAGCGTCCAGTCGTGTGAACGCTCGGCATCTTGGTTAAACAGCCATTTTCGAACCAAGTTATACACTAGGCTGAAACCTTAGGCGCACAGTTGTGGCTCAACAACATGAGTTCACGCAATGCCACTGAGAATTTAGCAAACTCATGACTTTTCGTGGTGCGGAAGTCCGATAACATGGACTGCCAACGTTGCAACAGTGACTCGTTTTGCTCCATCCAGTCATCAAGCATCTGGAGAGGTTCACCAATGTCTGAGGCTGACTTCAGCACTACTAGAGTCAATGCGCGTTGTTGCCAATCCAACTCTTCGCGGAATGCAGCCCGCGCGAGTGCTTGCCAATGGTTAGCTACCGGTTGATTGTTAATCTGGTTCAAGAACCAGTGCAGATTCAAACGTGCACCCAGGTAGAAATACATATTACCAACCGTCTGATACGACTGCTCAGTATCATCAGCGATCTCAGCAATATCCATCGCAGAGAACACCGTGCTTAAGCTTGCGACTTCTTGCGCTAACTCTTTTGGAAGCCCCTGCTCTACATAGCGATCGATTGATTTCTGAATCACCGCTGCTTCATCTTCGTTCATATAGCTCAAGCAGTTCTTGCGTAAATCATCAAACGCCGGCATATAAAAGTCGATATGCTCCTGAATACCGTTCAGCTTGGTATTGCGATGACGCAGGAACCAACGTGTAGCCCGACGCACCATGCGGCGCACTTGGAACAAGATATCGTTCTGTGTTTCAGCAGGCACTTTGTTGTTTAACGCTTCGATAGCATCCCAAAGTTCTTCAACTCGGAAACACTCACGCGCTACAACAAACGATGACGCCACTTCTGCGATCGTTGCGCCGGTTGCTTCTTGCTTACGGTAGACGAAGTTAGGTCCCATATCGTTAACGATGGTGTTCGCTAACTTGGTTGCAATAATTTGACCTTTCAATGGGTGTGACGCCATTGAGTCCGCAAACTGCTTTTGTAACGGTTTCGGGAACGAGCGGAATAATGCTTTACCGTGGAAAGGATCCTCAGTGATCTCGTCGGTAATCAATTGCTCCTTCAGTACCATTTTTCCGTATGCCGTAAGTACCGACAATTCAGGACGCGTTAAACCTTTGTTCTGCGCTTGACGTTCAGCCAACTCATCGTCAGATGGCAAGAACTCAAGTGTGCGATTAAGTGCACCATCACGCTCTAATTGATGAATAAAGCGTTGTAATTCCTTAATCTGATCGGCGCCACGCAACGCGGTAATCGATAATGATTGAGTCTGACGATTACAGTCATCAAGAACAATTTCAGCCACTTCGTCAGTCATGTCGTAAAGTAACTTGTCGCGTTGTTTCTTAGTGAGGTCACCATTATTGACCAACCCATTCAGTAAGATCTTGATATTCACTTCGTTATCTGAACAGTCCACGCCGCCGACGTTGTCGACAAAGTCGGTATTAATACGGCCACCGCGCTGAGCAAATTCAATACGACCCAGTTGGGTTAAACCTAAGTTACCGCCCTCACCAATCACTTTGGCTTTCAGTTCTGCACCGTTAACGCGCAACGCATCATTGGCGCGGTCGCCGACATCTGAATCGGTTTCATCCTTACCTTTGATGTAGGTACCGATACCACCGTTCCAAATAAGATCCACTTCCATGGTTAGACACGCACGAATCAACTCGTTAGGTGTCATTGATTTTTTCTGTGAACCGAGCATCTTCTTCATTTCGGGCGAAAGCTCGATCGCTTTGGCGCTACGACTAAAGATACCGCCACCTTTAGAAATCAACTCTTTGTTGTAATCTTCCCAGCTTGAACGTGGCAATTTAAATAAGCGATCGCGTTCTTTCCATGAACTCGCTGCGTCTGGCTCTGGGTCGATAAAAATGTGCATGTGGTTGAACGCAGCTTGTAGGCGAGTATGTTTAGATAACAACATACCGTTACCAAATACGTCCCCCGCCATGTCGCCAATCGCAACACAGGTAAAGTCAGTGGTTTGGCAATCGATCCCCATTTCGCGGAAGTGGCGTTTAACCGACTCCCAAGCACCACGCGCTGTGATACCCATTTTCTTGTGGTCGTAACCCACTGAACCGCCAGAGGCAAAGGCATCACCTAGCCAGAAGTCGTATTCCGCAGAAATACCATTGGCAATATCCGAGAAGGTTGCTGTTCCTTTATCGGCTGCAACCACCAAATACGGGTCATCTTCATCCTGACGAACGACGTCAACAGGCGGCACGATTTCACCTTCAACAATATTGTCGGTGATATCTAATAACGCACGAATAAAGGTCTTATAGCACGCTTGTCCTTCTGCAATCATGCCTTCACGGTCTTCTGGCAGATGTTTACAGTAGAAACCACCTTTTGCCCCCACAGGTACAATAACGGTGTTCTTAACTTGTTGCGCTTTCACCAGGCCTAAGATTTCAGTACGGAAATCTTCACGACGGTCAGACCAACGCAGGCCACCACGTGCTACTTTACCACCACGCAAATGTACACCCTCGACGCGCGGCGAGTAGACAAAGATTTCAAATTTAGGCAGTGGCAATGGCATCTCTGGAACAAGTTCGGGTAAGAACTTAACTGAGATATAAGGCTTATCATTGCCTTGTTCGTTCTTCTGGAAAAAGTTTGTGCGCAACGCAGCATCAATTAATTCAACGTAACGACGAATAATACGGTCATCGTCGAGGTTAGCAACGCTATCGAGCTCGGTATTGATGCGCGTATGTAATGAGTCGAGCTTCTTCTCGACACCTTTAGTACCCGGCTCAAAACGTGTGTAGAACATTTTGATAACCAGTTTAGCGAGTAGCGGGTACTTGCTAAAAGTACTCTCAATATAGCTTTGACTGAAGGTCGTACCAATCTGACGCATGTACTTAGCAAACATACGCAAAATGGTAACCTGACGACCTGTCATACCAGCGCCTAATACTAAACGGTTAAAACCGTCGTCCTCGAGCTCACCCTTCCAGACTTTCGCAAAGGCGTCTTGGAATAATTCACGGCTGGTTTCAAGATCAAGCGCACCACCCGTGTGGATCATGTGGAAATCAAGGATCCAGAAAACATGACCATCGGCTGTTTTTACCGGGTACGGACTCTCACCAATGACGCGTAGGCCAAAGTTTTCTAACATTGGCAATACATCAGATAAATGAATCGGCTCATCTTTATGGAATAGCTTCAGGCGCAGGTATTTGCTGTCGTCTTTCTCTTCTTGCGCGCGGTATAGCACCATACCCAACTTATGGTCATCATCGAGTGACTCAAGCTGGTTAATGTCCGAAATAGCAACAGACGGTAAAACATCTTCTTTATAAGCACGCGGAAATGCTTGGCTATAGCGTTTGTTCAAGCGAGTTGAACGCGCTTCACCAAAGGTCGAGTTTAAAATACGCTCGAAGTTATCTTCCCAAGTGCGAGCGGCCTCAATTAGGTTCTGTTCCAGTTCCTTCACATTCACGTCCTGCTGGTCGTCTTCTAAGCGCACGGTGTAATGCGTACGTGCGAGGTTTGATTCGGAGAAATAAGTGGTAAAGTCAACGTCGTGTTGAGTACGCAAGGTTTGTTTTAAAATGCGCTGAGTGCGTTGACGCAATAACGTGTTGTAACGCTCTTTAGGTACATACACCATGCATGTCATAAAACGACCAAAGATATCCCGACGCAAGAATACGCGTGTCATATCGCGCTCTTGCATTTGCAATACGCCTAAACCGACTTGCAGCAAGTCATCATCTTCGGCTTGCACGACTTCGTCACGTGGATAGGTTTCGAGAATATTCACCAACGCTTTAGCAGCATGTGACTGAGGAGCAAAACCAGACGCATCAATTACGCGCTTAAGCTTCTCAGAAACTAATGGGATATCGCGTGCACTATTGTTGTAGAAGTTAGACGCGTAAAGACCAATAAAGCGATGCTCACCAATCACTTCACCGTCTTTATTAAAACGCTTAACACCGATGTAATCGCAATGCGCTGGACGGTGCACACGAGACTTAGAGTTGGTCTTCGTGAGAAGCAAAATACGGTCATCTTGGGTGATTTCGCGTGCATCTTCTGGCAAACTCGAAATCAAGCGCCCTTTTTCACTGACCGAATTACGCATCAAGCCTAAACTGCTGTCTTCGGTTTGGCTCAGTTCGTAATCGCCTTTAACTGGCTTTAAGTCGTATGAGCGATAGCCTGTAATGGTAAAGTTATCATCCGCAAGCCAACGCAGGAACGCCTGAATATTTTGCTTTTCTTCTTTGGTGCCTGGGTAATAATCTGCCGTAACCTCTTCTGCAACTTCAGAAAGTTTGGTCACCATCGGCTGCCAATCGGAGACCGCTAAACTAATCTCATCCATTACCGAACTGAGTTCTTTTTTAAGTGTTTTCAGTTCTTCTTTAGTGCTTTGGCGGTCAACCTCAATTAAAAATGCGGTATCAACGTAGTTATCATCGCGCGTGCCTGGGCGTAGTAGATCAGTTACCTGATTATCTTTATCACGCTTATGGCTAATAGGCATATGCAACAACAAATGGCTAGTGATACCGAGACGCGACAATGCCATGCGGACTGAGTCCACCATGAACGGCATGTCACTTTGAATAATTTCAATAATGGTGTGCGGAGACTCCCAGCCATCATTTGGAACGTCTGGGTTATACACTTTAATCAGTGCTTTATCACCGGGTTTATACTCATTGAAACTGTGCCATAAACCGAGCACAGCACCGTACATATCACTGTCATTGCGGTGACTCAAATCATCTGACGAAATATTACGGTAAAGACGTTTCGCAAAATCTTGCACAAGCGGAGCTTGGCTTGAAGCTACTTTCTTCTGAATAAGTTCAACTACTTTTTCTAAAAGTACTGGGGATTGACCATCAACCAACGACATAATTGCAGAGTCCTTGAGATTATTTTTTTGATGAAACGTCGTAGGCAAGCCACAAAGCGGCCCACGGCCTGATAATCTACCTATGATTGATGTTATTGTCGGACATTTAGCGCGGGCTTTCAACGCATATTCGTGCAATAAATGAGTGTTTAGACCAGCGTAAATTAAAGCTTATGAAAAATAACTTAATAACTATCCAAATTAGGGGCTAAATACGCTTGAGAGAAACGAATTTATTATTGTTATCGAGCTGAATAATGAACCGACCGGATACGCCAGTTGAGTCGACAAAAGGAACCATACGACCCGCCGGAATAGCAATTCGTACGTTAGTATCAGACAGTACAACTAAATGTTGGGCGCCACCACCGTAATAAATATCGATAAATTCCTGATACGACATAGAAATTGAAAAACGATATTCAATCACAGGATGACTCCCAACTCGCTATTTGGTGAAAATAGTTATGCAGCTAAACTATTTTCTATTTTTTCTTGTAAATCACTTGCTAAGTTCGGCAACGCTTGGATTTTTTCCAGTTGTTGCTTCATCAGCGCCTGTCGCTCGGCATCATAACGCTTCCACGACATAAAACTCGAAATCAAGCGCGATGCGACTTGCGGATTTTTATCATTTAATTGGCAAATCACATCACCAATTAACGCATAACCTGCTCCATCAAACTGATGAAATCTTGCGCTATTTTGAGTGAACGCTGCCAATAATGAATAAATTCGATTCGGGTTATCCAAGCTAAAGTCGGGGTGCTTCATTAACGCCTTGATGTTAGCGATTGTACCATCAGTGTCCGCCAAAGCTTGCGTTTGGAACCATTTATCCATTACCAATTTATCACCGCGCCATTGCTTATCAAACGCTTCGACTAGGGTCGTCGAGTTCGACGCATTACCCCATACCGACGCCTGCAGCGCGGCCAATCGATCTGTCATATTCGTGGCGTTGTCGAACTGTACTTGGCTTAGATTCACGTAATTATCGCCGGCTACGGTGAGATAACTCAGTAGCACGTTTTGCAGTTGCCGTAGCGCTATATCCTCGCCTGCTAAACGGTAGTCACGCTGCTGGAGTTCGTCATAAATAGCGGCATAACGAGCGCTCATCGTGCCGTGCAACTGTTCAGCCAACTGACGTTTTAACTGTCGCAAGTTGTGAACGATGGTATCAATCTCAATCGTTTCGAAATACTCGCCAACGGTGGCTGCATTAGGCAAGGTTAACGTTAACGCAATAAGTGCAGGGTCAGTCTCCGAAGTAATCAACCGTTCACAGGCGTCAACGAGCGCTTGATCCACAGCCACCGTCGACTGCGACTTGACCGCATCAACGACACGACTGGTAAATAGTTGCTGTGCAGCGTCCCAGCGACTCACCGGATCGTTTGCATGAGCCATTAAGGTCAACATCGCTGCTTCAGGTAAATCACGTTGCACTTTAACGGGTGCAGAAAAGTCGTCAAATACCGAAACGATTGGCGCTTCGCCAGGTGCTAACTGCTTTGCGAACTCACCATTAATATAGAATGTTTGACGCTCTTCAGTCAGCTCTAACAGGTTTTCAGCGAGCGCTATGCGTTCACCCTTAGGAGCGTACGCCGAGACACGCACTGGAATATGCATAGGCCGTTTTTCCGCCTGACCGGGCGTAGCCGGAACCGTCTGACGCGTGTTGATCACCAATTGCTGCTTTTCAGTATCAAACGCTGTTTTAACCTCAACGCTCGGTGTTCCCGCTTGCTCATACCAACGACGGAAAACGGATAAATCACGCTGATTGGCATCTTCCATCGCTTTGACAAAATCTTCGCAGGTTACTGCCGCCCCATCGTGGCGTTCCACGTAAAGCTGCATGCCCCGTTGAAAGCCCGCTTCGCCTAGCAAGGTGTGCATCATACGAATAACTTCCGCGCCTTTGTTATACACGGTCACCGTATAAAAGTTATTCATCTCCACAACTTTGTCAGGTCGAATCGGATGCGCCATGGGTCCTGCATCCTCAGTAAACTGATGACTACGGATCACCTTCACGTTTTGAATACGATTAACTGCACGTGAACCTAAGTCAGAGCTAAACTCTTGATCACGGAATACCGTAAGGCCTTCCTTCAGCGAGAGCTGGAACCAGTCGCGGCAAGTAATACGGTTACCCGTCCAGTTATGAAAGTATTCATGACCGATCACCGATTCAATATTTAAAAAGTCTTGGTCGGTGCCCGTTTTAGGATTAGCAAGCACATATTTAGAATTAAAGACATTGAGTCCTTTGTTCTCCATCGCGCCCATATTGAAGAAGTCGACCGCTACAATCATGTAGATATCGAGATCGTAAACCAATCCAAAGCGTTCCTCGTCCCAACGCATCGCATTTTTTAACGACACCATCGCATGCTCACTGCGATCTAAGTTACCTTTATCGACAAATAGCTGCAGTGCGACTTCGCGTCCTTCGCGGGTAACGAAGGTGTCCTCAAGTAAATCAAAATCACCACATACCAAAGCAAATAAATAACTCGGTTTAGGGTATGGGTCATGCCAAGTGACAAACGGCTTGCCTGCCTCTTCACCGCGTTCGATGCTGTTGCCATTTGCCAAAATATGGGGATAGTCGCCGTTCGGTGCGATGACTTTGGTGGTGAAGGTCGCCAACACATCGGGGCGATCTAAATAGTAAGTTATACGGCGGAAACCCTCTGCCTCGCATTGTGTACAAAAGGTACCTTCAGCTAGATAAAGTCCTTCCAGCGCTTTGTTAGTCGATGGGTTCAATGTATTGACGACTGTCAGTGTGAACTCATTTTGCTCAACCTCAATGGTCAACGTCGAGTCAGTGACTGTATAGTCTGAAGTGTTGAGAGCTTGGTCGTTTAAAATGACCTTTTCCAGTTCGATGTGCTCTCCATCGAGTACCAACGCATCACTGTGATCGCCTTGGCGCTTTATTTTCATGGTATTAGTAATGCGTGTTTGTGTCTTATCTAATTCAACAACTAAGTTCACCGTATCAATGGTGAACTTAGGTGCTTGGTAATCTTTACGATACTTCGCGGTTTTTTGTGACATAAACCCTCTTTACGACGTTTGAGTATTTTCAGTCATCTCTGGCTGGCGATATAAAATGGTCCATCCAGTGTAAGCCAGTACAATCGCAATTAATGGTGTCAAATAGTTAAAGAATGCGTATATACCATAGTCTAGCGGACTTACAGCCAATACACTAAACATGTACGCGCCACAGGTGTTCCATGGGATCAATGCGGAAGTCAAAGTGCCGCTGTCTTCCAATGTACGAGAAAGAACTCGAGGATCCAGATCGCGGCGTTGATACTCCTCTTTAAACATACGGCCAGGCAATACGATGGCCATGTATTGGTCGGCTGTTAACACGTTTGCACCAAAACATGTAAATAACGTACCGGTAATCAAGCTGCCCACTGATTTTGCTGACTTTAACATGCCTTGAATAAAACGTTTCAGTAAGCCTAATTTTTCCATCACCGCGCCGAATGTCATGGCGCTTAGAATCAGCCACAGCGTATTAAGCATGCTCGACATACCACCGCCGCTCAGTAACGAGTCAAGGTTTGTGCTTCCGGTACTGACAGTCGTACCATCAGACATTGCGAGCCAGATTACTTTCAGGTGCGATAAAAAGGTGTCATTACCACCCGCCATCTGTTGCACCATGTCGGGCTGAAAAATGAGTGCCCAAACGCCACCTAAAAGTGCACCAAAAAATACGGTCGGTAGCGCAGGTTTGCGAGTTGCAGCTAAGAATAGCAGAACACCTAACGGCACTAACATTGCCCAACCGATATTAAAGGTATTATCGAGCAGGCTTTGCATTTGATTCAGTTTTTCAAGCGAGACCGACGAATCGGCGTTAAGCCCCAAGAATAGGAAAATAGTGACTGAGATAATGAATGCGGGGCCTGCGGTGTAGCCCATATAGCGAATATGAGCGAACAATTCAGTACCGCTGACTGCGGGTGCCAAATTCGTAGTGTCGGACAATGGAGACATTTTGTCGCCAAAATACGAGCCCGAAACAATAGCGCCGGCTGCGATAGCAGGGTCAAGACCCATACCTGAAGCAACGCCCATCAATGCCACACCGATAGTCGCAGCAGTGGTCCATGAGCTACCAATCGATAAGGCGATGATGCCGCAAATAATACAGCTAGCAGCATAAAAAAGCCCCGGGTTTAACAACTCTAAACCGTAGTAAATCAGCGTCGGTACGGTACCAGAGAGCAACCAAGTACCGATCAGTGACCCCACTGCAAGAATAATCAGCATGGCGCCTAGGGCAACGGATATACCCTCTTGAATGCCCTTCTCTATCTGCTCCCAGCTGAAACCATTCTTGAAGCCGATAATACAGGCAATGCCCGCAGCTATCCAAAGTGCAATCTGGTTCGGTCCATACGATGAGTCCCCACCAAAAAAATAAACGGACGAGGCCAACATAATGACCAGCGCAACGAGCGGAATCAATGCCTGAAAAAGCGTAGGCTGTTTTATTTGTTGTGTCATGAACGCGTTATCCTAGATCTCGATAATGCCAATAAGTTGAAGAAAGATAATAATAATAGCAATCGGCGCGACGTACTTAAGGCACAGATGCCAAATATCGAACATGGTTTTACTGGTATCAAGCTCATCTTTAGCATTGTCGCGCGTCATAACCCAACCCGCTAAAATCGCTAACAACAACCCTCCTAGAGGGAGCAATAGGCTCGATGTGAGTAAATCAATCACGTCGAAAATGGAGTTCAATGGTTTACCTAACCACTCGGTACTGAGTTGTGCCCACGAACTGCCCGAAAAAGAATGAATCGTTAATTGGCCTAAAAGCCATAATACACTGGCTGATATAATGGTTGAGGGCCAACGCGATAAGTTGAATTTTTCTGAGACGAAAGCAACGGAAGCTTCAATCATCGCGATCGCCGATGTAAATGCAGCAATCACCAGCATAGTAAAGAAAATAGTCCCTACCCACTGTCCGCCTGGCATCTGACCAAAGGCCAATGGCAATGTCGTAAAGATTAACCCGGGACCCTCACTGGGGGTTAAGTTAAAACCGAATACCAGTGGAAAAATAGCTAAGCCAGCGATTAATGCGACGAGTGTATCAATTACGGCAATCCAAATACTGGTTTGTACTATTGAGGTTTCTTTCGGTAAGTAAGCGCCATACATAATGACAACGCCCGAAGCCAAACCCAGCGTAAAAAACGAATGTCCCAGTGCGATCATGACGCCATTAATCGAAAGCTTGGAGAAGTCAGGTTTGAACATGAACTCAAATGCTTCGCCAAAGGCGCCTATATTGCCGGCGTAGAATGCCAACGCAACCAATAGGACGAACATGGCAGGAAGTAAAAACCGTACCGAGCGCTCTAAGCCCTTATTCACGCCCTTACCAACAACAATGACAACGCCCACTAATACCAGCGTATGCCACAACATCAGTTCGTTAGCCGATGACAGCATGCCGCTAAATAACCCACCGACCTGCTCCGCTGATGCACCATTAAATGCACCACTACCTGCTTTAAACACGTAATCGAGCGCCCAGCCGGCTATAACGGCATAAAAGCTCAATACCAAAAAGCCGGTTAACATGCCAAGCCAACCTGCCACTTGCCAATGTTTACTGCGTTTTGATTCGACTGCGACTTGCTCGGCGGCGTAGCCCGGAGAGTGACGTCCGCGGCGGCCTATAACGACTTCCGCCATCATGATGGGAATACCGATAAAGGCGATACATAGTAAGTAGACTAAAACAAAGGCACCGCCTCCGTTTTCACCCATTACGTAAGGAAACTTCCAAATATTTCCGAGGCCCACGGCTGCGGCGGACGATGCCAGAATAAATGACAACCGACTTGACCAACGACTTGAAATTGATGCTGTGTTTTTCATTGTTGTTCTAGATCATTTTTTTAGTATAACGCGGTAGTTGACCACAAACTGCATGGGTTGCCAAGCATACGTAAAAAAACCGCCACAAAGTGACGGTTTTTTAATCAGTACTATGAGCATTGGCTTAGTCGTTTTGTGCCAACTTGACGTCGTCAATAAACTCGAACGCAATAGAGATGGTTTCATCAAGGTAAGGATCAATCTCCAAGACCTCATCATCGACGTCGTCAATCGACTCAACCGGCTCCATTCCCATACGTTTTAGACGTTCATTGACGCGCTGCAGTCGCTCATTCTTATCGGCTGCCTGCTCATTCTCACGCTCTTCAAGGTTTAAGCTAACCCACGTCTTTTCCATATTTTTGCGTAGCTCTTCAATATCTTTGAAAATATACGCAAACTCTGGATCTTTTTCTAAACGCTGATGAGCATTCTTATTTAGCGACTGAATTTCAGCGCTATCAAGATAACTGAAAGTATCATATTGCGCTGGCTTAATCTGATCCCACGGTAAAGCGTTATCTTCGCGGCTTTCACCCCACTCCGACGCTTCAATGTAAGAAGGTAAAGTGACATCCGGTGCAACACCTTTTAATTGCGTGCTACCGCCATCGATGCGATAAAATTTAGCGATAGTATACTGCACACTACCTAACGGTTCGCTAAAGAAATCGAAGCGACGGTTTAAGCCGCGATGCTGTTGCACAGTGCCTTTACCGAACGTATTTTCACCGACAATCAGTGCGCGTTTGTAGTCTTGCATCGCGGCGGCAAAAATCTCAGATGCCGACGCACTATAGCGGTCAACCAAGACCACTAGCGGACCATCATAGTAGGTCACGCCATCACGGTCTTTACTGACCTCGACATGACCGCGTCCGTCACTCACTTGAACAACAGGCCCTTGGTCAATAAACAACCCGGTTAAGCTAATGGCTTCGTTAAGCGCGCCACCACCATTACTGCGTAGGTCGACAACGATCCCTTCAACATCCTTAGCTTTTAGGTCATCAAGTAACTTTTTAACGTCTGCAGTGAGGTTGTTATAAAAGCCGGGAATTTCGATAACGCCCATTTTACGACCTTTATTAGGCCCCTCGTCCGGCACTTCAACGTGGGCTTTGGCCGCGCGGTCTTCAAGCTTAACTTTGTCACGGACAATTTCAACGACTTTAGGTGTGCCACCGACACCTTGGGAAGCTTCAAGCACTTGTAAACGAACAGAAGATCCTTTGGGTCCTTTAATCATATCGACAACGTCATCGAGACGCATACCGATGATGTCAACAAAATCCTCTGCGTCATCGCCAACACCCTGTCCTACAGCGATGATCTTGTCTTCAGGTGAAAGCTCACCCGTTTTATCAGCGGGACCACCCGGGACTAAGCTACGGATTACCGTATAATCATATTCTGACTGTAAGACAGCACCAATGCCCTCAAGTTCGAGGTTCATATTTTGCTGGAAACGCTCAGAGTTAGCAGGTGATAGATAGCTCGTGTGCGGCTCAATTGAGCGAGCAAAGGCATTCATAATTGCCTGAAACGCATCTTCGCTTTTTGAGTTTGTTAGACGGTTAAGTGCGCTGTTGTAGCGTTTACCTAAGGTTTCAACAATATCAGGCCACTCTTTGCCCGCTAACTTTAAGTTAAGTGCGTCATATTTAACGCGTTTTTGCCATAACTCATTTAGAGCGTCTTCATCTTCCGCCCAATCGGCTTCTTCACGGTCGTAGTAATACTTCTCGCCCTCTTTATCAAAGCTCATCGGCTTGTCTTCATCGAGTAGCGAGAGCGCATATACATACCGTTGGAAACGACGCTCTAAACTGGTCTGATATAAATCGTAAGCAATTTCGAGTTCACCGCTTTCAAGCATATCGTCAAACAAACGAGCGTATTCCTCCGATGCGGCTACATCCGATTTCAATAAAAACATTTTATTGAAATCGAGCATCTCTAGGTAACGTTCATGGATCTGCTCCGAAAGTTGATCGTCCAACTCGGGTTGCGAGAAGTGATAACGTGTGAAATAGGCGAGCACGCGCTCGCTCACGGTATCGTGCTGACTATCTTGCTCGAGCGTGGGTAGCTCAGAAATATCATGCGTAGGTGGAATCGCCAGCGCGCTAGGGGCTAAAACTAACAGAGCTAACGCGTTCAATTTAAACATTCCTGACTTCATATTGACGACTCCTGACAGACGCTTATTGTTTTACGAATACATTTTCCGCTTTAACTTTCATGCTCAAACCGTTGGCTAATTGCACCTGAACATCGGTTTTGTCGACCTCTACAACGGTACCTGGCATGGGGCGGTTTCCTGCTTTTACCTGAACCTGTTGACCGACAGAAAGGCTGTTTAGTTCAACATCTTTCAACTTGGGCTCTGGTTTCCGGCTAGGCTTAGGCTTTTTATTCGCCTTGTTAACCGGAGCAGCCTTCTTCTTAGGCTTATTACGTGCGTCATCTGATTTTGTATCTGCCGCTTTACGCTGTTTTGCACGTTCAGCAGCACGCTCTTTCGACTCTTTCAACGATTCAGCCGCATGTTGCTGATGTTCATCGAGTACTTTCTCCACGGCATTACCGTCTAAGTCGATGCGTTCGCTACCGACCTTAACACTACGAAGGTAACGCCAACTATTGGTATAATGGCGTAACGCTGTGCGTAAACGGGTCTTGCTCACCTTCTCGTCACCTTCGAGACGTTTTGCCAGATCTTCAAAAATGCCGATCTTTAAAGGCTTTGCATCACCTTGTAGGCTGAAACAGTTAGGAAACTGCTCTGCCAAATACGCAATGACGTCTTTACTCTTCGTCAGTTTTTCAGACTCACTCATTCCAATCTTCTTCCTGTTCACGGACGTTTTCTAAAACAGTACGAACAAACATGTCCATATCATCGAATTCGAGTTCAAGCAGCCGCGGCTCCTCGATCCACTCATATAACGTGAGACGCACGGCTTCTTCGAGCTGCTCTACGGTATCGGTTTCTAGGCGCTGATCATTAATTAAATGCAGCATTTCATTGATTTGGTCAGCTGCGGCCTCTTCTTCGCCTTCAAAGAAAATAGTGTCTTCGTAGTTGACCAAATAAAGTTGGATATCAAAATCAGCAAACATAGGATTAGGCTTGATTCCAATTAAAAGTAGCACAGATTGCCGCAATTCTCGCGAACATCTCTGCGTCTTCTGCGCTGAATCGTCCTACGGAAGGACTATCAATATCGAGTACGCCGACAGTTTTACCATCGACAATAATAGGGGCTACAACCTCAGCGTTTGAAGCGGCATCACAGGCGATATGGCCACTGAACTCATGCACATCGTGCACGTGCTGCAGGGTTTGCGAGTCGGCTGCTACACCACAGACACCTTGACCGAAGGGAATCCGAACACAAGCAACCTTGCCTTGAAACGGCCCTAGTACGAGCTCGCGATTACCTCGAGTGAGGTAAAACCCAGCCCAGTTAATATTTTCAAACTGGTCAAAAATAAGTGCTGAAATATTCGCTAAATTAGCAATTAAATCGGATTCTCCGGTTGTGATGGCTTCGCATTGAGTCACGATATCATCACGCACTGATACTGCTTGCATACGACCTCTTATTCCGCGTCATCTTTAAGGTCAAAGCGAGCGATGGTGTCTGCACCACCCTGCTCTGAAAATTGGCGTTTTAGTTCACTCTTTGACTTGGTGACGATACGCCCGTCTTTACCCACTGTGTAATGCTGATCGCTATCAAGAAACTTCGCTTGATACGCCATAACTAACTGCAGGGAGTTCTCCAACTGCTCTTCAGACAATTTTGCACCGTCAGGCCAGCGGCCTGTTTCGACAGCGCTTACCAAGCGTTCATAGGTCGCCTGGCTCATACTATTAATGAGGTCTTCAAATTGCATGCTGTACTCTACCGCTTTCTCTTCAGCATAATAAGACGTACGCGATTTATAACAAACCACACGAGTCCAATACCAATAACTAAAAGCGCAGTGCTCCGCTGCCAACTATTAGCGAGGGGTTGTTGGAAGAATAGATAGACAAAGGCAGCGATTGAAAGCAATAGCGCTAACATCGACTGAGAAACCAGTTTATCCGACTTTTCTTGACGCAGTCGAGCGGCTTCACGCTCGATATCTTCTTTTGAATTACCCGCGAATACAAACTGACAATGAGGGCAATCTTTTGCTTTTGAAGACACACGCTTGCCGCACGACGGGCAATTGACTAATGCCATATCAAACACCTTTACTGATATATACCAAGCAATATAAGGCTTTTGTCACCAAATTCAAGGGACAGCCCGAATAAATGAAGTTTAAATAAAAAAAGCGAGGCAAAAGCCCCGCTTTTTAACATAAACGTTATATCTATTTACGTTTTTGTTCTTTATTAAAGTCTTGCCAGTACGACTTAACCGTACTCTTCATTTCCTTGTGTAATAACAACATACCAATCAAGTTCGGTAATGTCATTAACACGATGGCGACTGCCGATGCCGTCCAAATTAAGGTGGTGTCGGCAAAAGACGCCCAGAAAAAACCTGCCACGTATAGAATGCGATAAGGCATGACGCCTTTTTGTCCGAACAAATAAACAACCGCACGGTCACCGTAGTAAGACCACGCAATAGCGGTCGAAAACGCGAACAATAATAAAGTGACTGGGATAATATATTGTCCAAAGTCACCAAAATAACCGTTAGCAAAGGCAAGCGATGTCAATGCCGCAGAGTGAACCAATGATTTACCAACAACTTCAATATCGTCCTTGATCAGATTGCCGTTTTCAACCTTTACGGTACCGGTGTAGGCATCTTCACCCGCAACAACAAAGCGCACGTCTTCAGCAACCGAACGTGCGTGAAGAATAGTAAACTGATCATTCGTTTGAGCAACACCATCTTCGACACGAACAATCCCGTTGTAACGTTCGATTTCGTTGTCATCAGTTTGGTTCAAGTAAGCGTAAAGCTTCTCCCGGTCAGCCGTTACCGTGTCATCGTAATGACCTGCAATAAAGTCGAGGTCGCTGCGCGCAAAATTATTCTCAAACTTTTGCGTCCATACGCCCGACGATAGAATAACAAGACCTGTCAGTGTACAGATCAAAATGGTATCCAAGAATGGCTCTAAAATAGATACCAGACCTTCAGACACGGGATCTTTTGCGCGAGCTGACGCGTGCGCAATCGGTGCAGAACCTTGACCGGCTTCGTTCGAGAACAAGCCGCGGTTAACGCCTCGGTTGAAAGCATAAGCGAAGCTTGCGCCCAAGAAGCCACCCGCTGCCGCAGAGCCCGTAAAAGCATCGCGGAAAATCGAGATGAACGATTCGCCGATATTATCAAAGTTAAACGCGATAACGCTTAATGAACCAATCACGTACAAAATACCCATGATTGGCACAATCTTCGAAGTCACTGCAGCGATACGCTTAATGCCACCGATAATAACCATCGCCAATAAAATCGAGAGTACGGCACCTGTGATGACCGGATCGATTTCAAAGGTTTGTTCCATCGATTGAGCGATATTATTGATTTGTGGCATGTTACCGGTGCCGAAGGAACTGATAATGGTTGCGATAGCAAAGATTACCGCGAGCCACTTCATGTTCAAACGACGGTCCATGTAGTACATTGGTCCACCGGCCATGGTGCCATCTTCAGTTTTAACGCGGTACTTGTGCGATAACGTGACCTCAACAAACTTGGTGGTCATACCCATGAATGCAGTCATCCACATCCAGAAAATAGCGGCTGGGCCACCTAAGAAGATAGCCAGCGCTACACCACCAATGTTACCCGTACCCACGGTACCAGAAAGCGCTGTCGAGAGCGCTTGGAAGTGACTGGTATCGCCTTGTGAGTCCTTTTTATCAAACTTACCACTTAATACGCGCCATGCGTGACGGAAATAGCGTACTTGAGGAAAGCCCAAATAGAGCGTGAAGAATAAACCCACACCCAACAAAAGAAATGGGAAATAGGCCGCGGAGCCTAAAAACCCATCAATCCATAACAAAATATTATTCAGCGTTTCCAAGGTGTATCCCCTTTATTTATTGTTATTTTTACCGCGTACGTTAAACCTTACGCAGGAGTGGCGATACTGCCAATATAGCAGTTAGCACATCCTCGCCTAAACGTTGACAACGAGTTGAAGACCAGCCGAAATCCTCATCAGGCAAATCAGCATTGTCTTTGAATGGCATTTCTAATGTATACGATAGACATTTAAAACGCTCGCCGACAGCTGAGCAAGCAACGGTCATATTGGCTTTGCCAGGCTCATCTTTTTCGTAACCGAACTCATCTTGAAACTCAGGCGTTGCTGCGAGCAAGGCATTTTTAAACGTTTCTTCCAGATGCTTATGGCGCTCATCATACGAAGGAATACCTTCACAGCCAGCAACAAAATTATAAGGCAGTGCTTCATCACCGTGCACATCTAAAAACATATCAACGCCGGTTTCTTGCATGCGCTTGAGCACATAAAAAACTTCTGGGCTTTTCTCTAGCGAAGGTTCAGCCCACTCACGATTTAGGTTAGTACCTACCGCGTTAGTACGCAAATGGCCGCGAACACTACCGTCTGGGTTCATATTAGGCACGACATAGAACACATTCTCATCGAGCAACTTACGCGCAACGCCATCTTCGTCGTCAAGCAAACGGCCCAATAGACCTTCCATCAACCACTCAGCCATCGACTCACCTGGATGCTGACGTGCGGTGACCCATATGGTGTTTTTCTCTTCGCTCGGCTCGCCGATAATCAAGAGATTTAGCTCGCGGCCGTCGATGGTCTCGCCGAGTAATTCGTGATAGCAATCAACCGACTGTTGCGCTTGCTGGATGAGATCTAAGTGACGCTCATATGAATAAGGCACGAAATAAGCATAATAAACTGACTCTTGCTCTGGCGTATGCCGAATCGTCAGCTTCTCACCATCATATTCTGTAGGTACTCGAAACCAGGTATCGCGATCGTAAGACGCCAATGCTTGGTAATCCTTCCAGCCATCGGGATAAGCTGATTTACCTGCATTCTCAATGATCATCACATGTTCCTCGCCTACTTCGGCAAACAACTTGTAATGAAACCACTGATAAAAATCGGACTGATGATCTTTACGGATTGTCAGACGGATGTTGTCACTTGAATTTGCTTCGATAACGTCAATGTTGCCGCTATCAAACGCCGTATTTATACGTATCATGCGTTTCCTTTATAATTTTTAAGAACGAATGCTTAGCAGTATACGAAAAAAGCGCCACCACGGGCGCTTTTTTCTATTTTTATGTGTTTAGCGAGGCAAGTTAGGTACTTTAAGACCTGCCATATGCTCGGCAACACGTACAACCTGACAGCTGTAGCCAAATTCGTTGTCATACCACACGTACAAAACAGCGCGGTCATCTTCAACAATAGTCGCTTGCGAATCAACGATACCTGCATAACGGCTACCGACCAAGTCGCTTGATACAATTTCCGTTGAAGCCGTGTAGTCAATTTGGCTTTCCAGAGATGAGTGCAACGCAGTTTTACGTAGATACTCATTAAGTGTTTCACGATCAGTGGCTTTGCCAAGATTCAGGTTCATAATCGCCATTGAAACGTTAGGCGTAGGCACACGAATCGCGTTACCGGTTAACTTACCTTTAAGTTCAGGTAATGCTTTTGCAACTGCTTTGGCGGCGCCGGTTGAAGTGATAACCATGTTTAATGGTGCAGAACGACCACGACGTTCAGCTTTGTGATAGTTATCAATCAAGTTTTGGTCGTTAGTATACGAGTGAACAGTCTCTACGTGACCATTGTGAATACCGTACTCGTCGTTAACTGCTTTGAGTACAGGGGTAATCGCATTGGTGGTACAGCTCGCCGCCGAAAGAATGCGGTCATCTTCCAAAATATCGCTATCGTTCACACCAAATACGATATTCTTGATGTCACCTTTGGCAGGCGCAGTGAGTAGTACTTTTGCAACGCCTTTCGATTTCAGGTGCAAGCCCAAACCGGCTTCATCTTTCCAGATACCGGTATTATCGATAACAATCGCGTTGTCGATACCATACTGAGTATAGTCAACCTGGTCGGGACCATCTGAGTAAATCACTTTGATAGAGGTACCGTTAGCCTTGATGCTGTTGGTTTCTTTATCAATCGTGATCGAGCCATTGAACTGACCATGAATCGAGTCACGACGAAGCAAGCTCGCACGCTTCTCTAGATCGCCTTCGCGTCCACCACGAACAACAATCGCTCGTAAGCGCATTTTGTTGTTTGCACCGTTTTTTTCAATTAACAACCGTGCCAGTAAACGACCGATGCGTCCAAAGCCATATAGCACAACATCACGCGGTTCGATGCTGTCATCAACGTCAACTACGTCAGCTAGCTCACGACGTAGATAATCTTCAATAGACAAACCGTCTGCTTTACCACCGTGGTGATAACCATACGCGAGTTTGCCTAAATCAACGCGTGCTGGAGCCATCTGCATTTTCGCCATGGCTTCTAAGAACGGGAAGCTCTCGCGTAAACGCACTTTTTGACCTTCATAACGACGGATCAAACGATGCGCTTTAATGATGTTAATTGTCGAGACGTTTAATAGTGAACGACCATAAACTAGAATCTCCACACCAAAATTACGGTATAGTTTACCGATTAATGGTTGCATGAGTTCTGCGTACTCTTGGCGCTCCTGCCAACTTGAGAGTGTCGGGTCCTGCTGGTTAGCATTCATTAGCTAAGTCCTCATGGTATGATATGCTCAAAAATCTCGATGCGTATTGTACTGAAAAGCGCACTCATAAGCCAACCTATGCTGGCGAAGTTGTTAGTTAATCGTTGAAATGGCGGAAAATATCAATGACATATGCACGTAGTATCGGATTAAGCGCAGCCATCGCTGCCATTGTTGTCACGCTTTCAGGCTGTGAAGAACGACCGATTACTGTGCGAGAGGCGTGTGAAGGCTACCCCGATATCTGTTCTGACTTGAACCAAGATAATTGGTGTAATGCGGAGCGGAGACAGCTGATTTTAACGCGCTATGCTAATAAAACAGATGAGACACCTACCCATCAATATTATTTACTAAAAGACTTACAGTCATACTCTCAATGTATCGAGTTAGCTTCATCAATTGAGCATAGAAAGCTCAAAGCCAAGCAATCTCACCGCATCGAGGCGTACATCAAGAGCTTGAGCAACATCGAGAAACTCGCTCAGCAGACCAAGAGCAGCGACCACCCGCTTTTGATGTACTGGCACTGGGCCAATCGAGGTAATAATGATGCCCTTGACCGTTTACTCGCGCTCGAGGGGCAACCCATCATGCAAACATCGGAATTACAATTTGCATTGGCGACTTACTACGCCAAAGAAGATAGTCATACAATGCTCGAATATTTATATCGAGCATTGCGACTGTATAAGCCGCAACAACGCTTTAACGTTGAGATCCCCGAATCACTAGTGACCTATTATTTAAACAATCAACGCATTGATGAAGCTTATATTTGGGCGCTTGTCGCAATCCAATTTAACTCGGAAGTGCTGCAGGCCGATCAACTAGGCACTATTTTCACGCAATCGGACGAGCGCAAAGAAACGCTCGCCGACTCGGCAGAAGACATTATTGACCTAATTGAAGAGGGTCGATTTAATCTTTACCCTGATTGGTCAGCGCCAACGAGTTAACGCAATAGCGTTGCCCCGTTGCTGTGGGGCCATCGTTAAAAACATGACCTAAATGGCCTTTGCATCGACTACATACAATCTCAACGCGTTGCATGCCATGGCTTGTGTCCTCTCGATATTCGATGGCGCCATCAATCGCGTCATCAAAGCTGGGCCAACCACAATGACCTTCAAACTGCTGTTGGCCTGTAAACAATAATTGTCCGCAGCCAGCGCAGTGATACTCGCCGTTTTCATTCACCTGAATAAAGTCGCCACTAAATGGTGCTTCGGTACCCTGCTGACGCAGAATCTGATATTGCTCAGGAGTTAGTCGCGCACGCCATTGTTCATCACTCAGGTCGTTCCAATTAGTGTCGTTTTGCTGATTACTCATCACTCACCTATGTCTCTGTTCTGTCTTACTTTGTTAACAAACACTGTGTTAGACTTAAGATTCAATCATTTTCAGCTGCTCGGAGTTTTACATGTTGCGTCGTACAAAGATCGTTACCACCCTAGGTCCTGCTACTGATGACCCCAGTGTTCTTAAGTCACTTATACAAGCAGGTGCTAATGTAGTACGTCTAAACTTCTCTCATGGTTCGGCGGACGATCACATCAAACGCGCTGAAATGGTTCGTAAGCTATCCGCTGAATTAAAAGCACACGTTGCCATCTTAGGTGATTTACAAGGACCAAAGATACGGGTAGCACGCTTCAAAAACGACAAAGTCACACTTTCTCAGGGTGAGAAGTTCACACTCGATGCTGAGTACGACAGCCAATCAGGAAACGAGCAAATCGTCGGACTTGATTATAAAGCACTTCCACAAGATGTAGCCCCCGGTGACATTTTGTTGTTGGACGACGGCCGTATTCGTTTAGAGGTAACTGATATCGACGGTACTGCAGTGCATACCGTTGTCGTTGTAGGTGGCCAATTATCCAATAATAAAGGTATTAACCGACTCGGTGGTGGGCTTTCAGCTAAGGCACTCACTGAAAAAGATTTAGAAGATATTAAGACGGCTGCAAAAATTGGCGTTGACTACTTAGCAGTGTCGTTTCCTCGCAGCGGTGATGACATTAACGAGGCACGCCAGTTATTGCGTGCAGCGGGTGGCGATGGTGTCTTGTGTGCCAAAATCGAACGTGCTGAGGCCGTTGCTTCAGAACACGCGTTAGACGATATTGTTCGCGCTTCGGATGCAGTCATGGTTGCGCGGGGGGATTTAGGTGTTGAAATCGGTGATGCCCAACTTGTGGGTAAACAGAAACTCATCATCAGTCGTGCACGTCAATTAAACAAAGTAGTGATTACCGCGACACAAATGATGGAGTCGATGATCGAAAACCCGATGCCAACCCGTGCCGAAGTTATGGACGTTGCCAATGCCGTGCTTGATGGCACCGATGCGGTTATGCTTTCAGCTGAGACTGCGGCCGGTAAACACCCCGTCGAAACAGTCAAAGCGATGGCAGAAATTTGTTTGGGTGCAGAGACACACCCGAGTGCTCAGTTAAAGCATCACGATTTAGAAGAACATTTTTCGAGTATTTCAGAAGCAGCAGCGATGTCGGCGATGTATGCTGCAACTCACTTGACCGGTGTGAAAGCCATTATTGCACTGACCGAATCGGGCTTCACTGCTAAGTTAATGTCGCGCATTACCTCGCACTTACCCATTTTTTCCATGTCACGTCACTCAGGTAGCCGTCACAAGTGCGCACTATATAGAGGCGTATATCCTATTCAGTTTGACTCAACTCAATCAGAAAACCCAATTTTAGATGCTATTGGTGTCATCAAAGGTTTAGGTCATGTGACAAAAGGCGACTTAGTGGTATTAACCCATGGCGACGTAATGGAAACCGTAGGCTCAAGTAATACCTGCAAAGTTATTGAGGTTCAATAATAAGCTCGTGAGGCACACGCTTGGTTAAGCGCCAAAGTGTGCCTCAATATCTCGACACGTCTCAATGTATTCGTCCAGTTGTTCAATTAACCTATCGCGCTGATCTTGGTTCAGAGTCCCGCTTAATTTGGCGAGGTATTGATGACGAATAGCCGCTTTCGCTCGACGGTTTTCGCGCTGCTCGTCGGACAACATTTGTTCTGGATCGGTGATTAATGACTGGATTCTTTGCGCTTTGATAGGCGACTGTAATAACGCCTTCTCGAAAGCGTCAAGCCAGCGTTTACGGTAGGCTAGCCAGTCATAATCGTTTGGTACCGCTTCGGATTCAGCCACCCATGCTTTAATCAATTGCCGTTGTTCGTCAGTCAAAGTGCCTAAGCGCTCCTCAACGGACTCCTGCCGACGTTTAACACGGTCATAAGAGGCAAATAGGTCATCGCCCTCCTCAGCCTCCTCTTCGCGCTGCTCATCAATTTTTGATTGCATTGAGACTATTAGTTGCTGCTTCTGTGCATCCGACAACGTGTTGAGGAAATTTGTACGGGTGGCAATTTGGTCTTTTATTTGCTGCCAAAAATACCAGGCGTCCATCTCGATTTGCTCAAGCAAGTCACGGTCTACAGTGTCTTCGGCAAGTGCCTGACGTAAACTTTGAAGGCGGACGCGGTATTGGGGAATTTGTTTCGTAGCATGCCATTGATGGAGCTCATCAATGATTTCAGATGCACGTTCCTGCTGGTCATCTGTTAGCTCGACATAATCATCGAGTTGCCACTCTATAAAGGTGTCGAGATACCGATAACCAAACTGAGCCGTACATCCGACTAATAAGATTGATAGAACAAGTACTGCCGCATAGATTCGACGCATTAATTTAATATCAGTTGTTTGATCCTATCTTTGTAACTACGACTGACTTTTAATTTTTGACCATTCTTGAGTGAAATATGGTATTCGCCGTTTTGACGTGTGCATAATTTCTCAACTTGGTTGACGTTCACAATCGCAGAACGGTGGATACGCTGAAATAAATTAGGGTTAAGCTCTTTCTCAAGCTCCTTCATTGTTCGACGCAAAATAAACGTCTCACCGCTGGCATGAATACACATATAATCCCCTGCCGCATCGACCCATTCAATCGCATTGATGGGGACCCGCGTGATTTCACCACTGTCTTTTATAGCAATATGTTCCGGATACCGACTCATCGGGACATCATCGCCACTGGCGAGCCGTTCGAGGATTACATCGCAATCTTCGCCAGTAACCTCAGCAACTAGATTCACTAACTTTTGCTGTGTTGCATCAAACTCATTAGGCTCAAGCTCCTGCTTGACCCGCTCAATTGTTTCGGTCAGGCGATCTTCGTCAACAGGTTTTAACAAGTAATCCAATGCGCGGACCTCAAAAGCGCGAATAGCGTATTGATCGAACGCTGTCACAAACACAATCGCAGGTAACACCTGCATGCTCTGTTGAAGTGACTTGAGCACCTCAAATCCGTTCAAGCCTGGCATCTGAATATCTAAAAATACAATATCAGGCTTCAACGCACTAATTTCTGCAATGGCTTCACGACTATTGCCTTGATGACCGATCAACTTAATCTCGTCGAATGACTCCAATCGGATGGCTAGTCCTTTACGTGCTAACGATTCATCGTCCACGATGTAAGCAGTAAAACTACGACTCATACACTCTCCAATGTTTCATAAGGCAATACAATCTCAACGCATAAGCCTTGCGGTTTATTTTTCGTCATGCGGAAGCTGAAATCATTACCATACAAAGCTGATAATCGCTCACGCGTATTCTTTAAACCCACACCTGCATTGCGCATTAATAATTCCGGCTGTTCAGGCGCATTAGGCCCATTATCGCATAAACGTACTTTTAACTCGCCGCGTTCAATATAAGCCGTTAACGATAATACGCCCTGATCCTCAGTTTTAGCAATCGCATACTTAATCGCATTCTCGATTAACGGCTGGAACAGCAAACTTGGTACCAACGCCTTTTTAGCTTCATCGCTGACATCAATAATAATCTCTAGCCGTTCATCAAAGCGGACTTTTTCGATGTCGAGATACAACATCAGCGCCTCGACTTCCTTCTTTAACGTGATTTTTTTAATCGGATCGTTATCTAAGGAAAAGCGCAGGAAGTGGCTTAATCGATTAACCATCTTATTCGCGATTTCAGTATCTTTGACCAAGATCAGCGTTGAGATCGCATTGAGGCTGTTGAATAAAAAATGAGGATTGAGTTGATAGCGCAGCATTTTAAGTTGCGCCTGGTGCGCCATTGAAGACGCCATCAGTGCTTTTTGTTTTTCGCTTTGTAGCATGCGGTAATACTTGATGCCAAAGTACAAACCGCTCCAACTCAACACGATATAAAATTTAGCGATGTTATTTTTGAAGTAAGCAAGTTTGCTATCTGGTGTAAATCCGAATTTGTAGATTTCCCAGTAGGTCGCGTTATCTATTACTGCCCACAGACACGCAATTGTGTAACTCGCTAAAATGACCACGAACATTAACAGTAATGGATGCCACTCCCATACCCGTTGGTAAAAATAGCGCAGCGGCAGCGTCATGAAAAAGCCAGTGTACGCCCCTAAAATCAAGACAACACCATAAATATCGCGCATCTCGTGCATCAATGAGCCGATATAGTTCACCAGCGCATAGCCTGCCCAACCGCCTAATTGCAGTAACCAAAACCAGCGATCAGAGCTCGGAAACCAAGATTTACTTAGAATTGCTTTTACCAACGTATTAAACCTTTTACCTGTGCAAGCGCAAGCTCATGATTGCGAGCGCGATAAGGCGTCAATATCAACGAGACTGCCCGCAAACAGGCCATTGATGGCTTCTTTTTGTTGGCTATTAAACTGCACACCCAGAGTGACTTCATCATCAGATGCTTTCACTTGCCTAACAATACTGCCCAATTTGACGGTGTTTCCTGACTTCTGCTTGACGATAATGTTGACCCGATCGCCCGATTTCCACTCGATACCCTTCTCTTTGTCTTGCTCGTCTTCAGTATCTTGCTCATCAAGTAAGCAGCGTAACTTACAACCGGTTTCCGATACATCTAAGATAATTGCTTCCACTGAAGCATCGACTTTATTATCTTCTGATAGGCGTTCAACCGTACAAGGCAAATAGGCATCAAAACGACGTCCTTGCCTTATCACACGACTCTCAACTTGTTTGGGCCAATCTAAAAACAGCATTTTAGTTGGATGCGCGACGACAAAATCAATGTCACTTCTGAATGCGCAAATTTCACCATTTTCGTTTTCTAACACAAAGCGCACGATAATCGGCACACCCTCATAGAGATGTTCCCTTAATTCACCGTAGCGCCGAGAATCAGGCATATTGACGATAAACCAACGACCCATGACAGCCCCTATAAAGTCTGTCTGGAAACGCGCTGGTACATTGAGGCCGGAAATTTGTATTTCTACTTTTTGCCCCACCGTCAGCTGCTTGATTTTTGCTGTCATGCAATCCCCTATCAATAAAACCGAGTATGTTAATATAATCGCCAGAAGTCATTGACTGTCAAGCAAAGGAGTATGAGTTTGAACCATTACTACATTAACCCAATTGACCCCAAAGGTCATTTATTTGAGGTCACTCTGCGTATTGAAAAGCCGCATCCTGATGGTCAAGAACTCTGGTTACCGAATTGGATACCCGGCAGCTATCTCATCCGCGATTTTAGCAAACATATTATCGGCGTTTATGCCGAACACGATGGACGTGCCATTAAGCTCGATCAAATTAGCAAAAACCGCTGGCGCCTCGAACCCTGTGATCACGCCGTACAAGTAAGTTATCAAGTATATGCTTTCGATCTCTCGGTTCGTAGCGCTTATCTTGACGAACTACAAGGCTTTTTCAATAACACATCACTCTGTCTGGCCGTCGCTGGCCAAGAGCAGAATCCTTGTCGATTGATCCTTGAGCCAAGCGATAGCGTCGCGCATTGGCGTGTTGCAACCGGTATGCCGCGCGTATCTGGAAATGCACACAGCTGGGGTGAATTTGAAGCGGAAAACTACGACAAATTAATTGATTACCCATTCTTGCTCGGTGAGCTGACCATTGAAGAGTTTATTGCCCATGGTATTAAACACTCGTTAGTACTGAGCGGCCGACACAAAGCCGATACTTCGCGCATCACCGCGGACCTAGCGCGTATTTGTGAGTATCAGCTAAAAATGTTTGGCGATCCAGCACCCTTTAAGCACTATACGTTCTTAACCATGGTCGTAGGCGATGGTTTTGGTGGGCTTGAGCATAACAACTCGACTGCGCTGGTGTGCAGCCGCAAGGACCTCATTAAGCCTGGGCAGACTAAGGTGGACGATAACTACGAAACGTTTTTAAGCTTGTGCTGCCATGAGTATTTTCATAGCTGGAACATTAAAACGCTTAAGCCTAAAGCTTTCATCCCCTACCCGCTGGAGCAAGAAACCTACACAGAACAACTGTGGTTTTACGAAGGCATGACTTCATATTTTGATGATTACCTGCTTCATCGTGCAGGCATTATTTCTGCCGATCGTTATTTACGTTTGCTGGGCAACACCTTGGCGCGGGTTGAACGCGGTGTCGGACAGCATCAACAATCTGTGACTGAATCGAGCTTCTTAGCTTGGACCAAGTTCTACCAACAGAATGAAAACGCGCCCAATAGCATTGTAAGTTACTATGCCAAAGGGGCTCTTATCGCTTTGTGTTTGGACTTAACCATTCGTCTACAAAGCGATCATCAACTCGATTTACAACAAATAATGCATGACTTTTGGCATCGGTACGGTAAAACCGGCGAAGGCACGGAGGATCATACATTTTTCGAGTATTTAAGCCATTACACCGCACTTGATGTCAACGAGATGCTTCATAACGCTCTATATTCTCGTGAGCAACTGCCTGTGTCAGAGCTGCTAGAAAACTTTGGCGTGAAGGTGGCACGCCACGTGCCCGCTAACGACTTACAAAGTAACGGCAAATTACCCGAAAGGTCCGCTAAAGTGACCTTAGGAGCGCGTTACAAAAACCATCCTCAAGGATTGGAGCTAACCCAGGTGTACCACGATGAAAGCGCTTATGAAGCAGGATTATCGGCCAATGACCGCTTAATAGCCATCGACCATCTTCAGGTTACTAGCGATAACATCAACGAAATATTAGATGCTTTCAAGCCGGGCGACAGTGTTACCGTGCACGCCTTTAGACGAGACGAGTTACGAACATTAAAGCTGACCTGGCAAGCACCTAAGAAAACAAGCTACGTGCTTTCTATCACGCAGCCTGAGTATCTTAATGATTGGTTGAAAACCAACCTTTAGTTATTTGCGAGAGGATATAGCTGGGGTAATAATGCAGGATCGAGGCGCTCATTGCCCCAGTTTACGCGCCAATCAAGGTGTGGGCCCGTGGCGCGACCCGATGCGCCTACTTCACCAATCTTTTCACCTTGCTGAATGGTATCACCGACCTCAACCGAGAGCTTGCTTAGATGCAGGTACGTGGTATTCACACGGTATCCATGATCGATAATGAGCGTGCCGCCTGAATAGAACAAGTCAGGTTCTGCTAGCGTCACCACACCACTCCAAGGCGCGTAGACGGGGGTTCCAGTCGGTGCGGCAATATCTTCGCCATAATGAGGGCGGCGAGGTTCACCATTATAGAATCGCTGTGAACCATAAACACCACTGATACGCCCTTCCGCAGGCTTACGTACCGGTGTCATAAAGTCCATTCGTTTCGAGTCGGTTTGGCGAGCACGCCATACTTTAGCTGCTTCAGCCTTGGCGCGTTTAACCTGCTCGGGATCCGGCGTGACAGTTTTTTGCGGCACACCTTCAACTCGATCAATCTTGTATTCGCGTTTGCTTAAAGTCAGATTAATCGGTGTTTTTTCTGAGCCTTCAACCACTTCAAGGGTTTGATTTAACGCAGCATCGCGCCCAAAACCAATAACAAAGTAACCATCATCACTGATATCAAGGCGCTCACCTTGATAAATCACCTGTGAGTTGGGCTCAACTTGACCGATCAGCAACGCCCCCTGAGTCAACTCGCCGTACCATGTCACGGGCGTATCGGTCACGGATATATCTTCCTGAGTCGCTTTAGCTGCGCTGCCAAACGCAATACTCACTATCGATAATAGTGGGATAATCACTTTGAAACGGTTAAGCATAAGCAATTGCTCCTTTGCCTACTCCCTCGAACGCTCGAACCCGTACACGTTGCTCAGGATGGTCTTGTTTGATTTTTGCAGCAATAAACTCTGCAATGCACTCCACCGTAGAGTCCGAATCAATAAAATCGTTCTCACTCTTAGGTACGATCAATTCAAACAAGCCTTGATCAGCAACATAACTGTAGCCCACATGAGTCGCTTCACTCAGCTGCTTAGCCGATTCCGACCGCTGTAACCGTTTAATCTCTACTTTGTCTTCTTCTGAACCAATGTAAATATCAGCCCATCGCTCAGACCATTGTTTCTCGAGCACTGGTTGACGAATATTATCCAACGCAATTTGAATTTTTGAACGGTGACCGTGAGCGATACGCTGGCAGTTACCGTCATGTTTTTTGAGCCCATGAGTATAATGATAATAGAAGCCATCTATCGCTTCGGGGCGCAATGACAAGCGCAATCCTTGTACGTTACCGGGCAATTCGCGTTTTATTACTGCGCGTAAGTAGTCGGTCACGGTCAGTGCATCCACTTTTTCCGCATCGATATAAGCAAAGGCTTCAGCGGGACAAAATAGATGAATCGAGCGCCCTTCGGGACGCATAAAGTCAACCCAGTGAGACTCGTCGTCATCAGAGTGTGTGACACGTGTGTATGCGTGGCTGCTCGGTACCAGTAGCTTATGATCAACTGACCGATCAATAATCGCTTTGATCTGCTTCTTCACGCGACCAAAATCAAGCACCATCGACTGTTCATTAAGTGAGCCATCGAGCTCAATATCTACAATCCAGCTTTCGCCCACGATGCCGCGCTCGGCACATAGGTAAGAACAATCAATTACGGTCAAATCATCTACAAATAACAGCATAGCTCTCGCTTACATCTCATAAAAATCGGTTCAATTATAACGCTATTCATTGGGTTACGCACCCAGCACTCATCGGCTTAAACAATAATTTTCAGTTCGCTGAGTACGTCAATGAATAAATGTACAGCTAGCGCAATCAATAACACACCCATTAGTCGATCAACCCAGTGCATGTAACGCCACACGCGTTTAAATACGCGCTCCGACGACAGCACTCGGGACAGAAACAAAAACCAGACGCCAGTGGCGAGAATTAAATAAATGGCATAGCTTAACTGCCAAGCAAATGGCGTGTCAGGGCTAATCACCACCGTAAATAATGTCAAAAAGAACAACGTTGCTTTGACATTCAGCCCATTAGTTATAAAGCCTGTCATAAACGCGCGTCTTTCAGACGGACGCTGCGGGTCGTGCTCATGGGTGTCGGGCGCAGGTTTCGGTTTTGACTGCAATGCGCCCACGCCCATGTAGGCTAAATAGAGCGCACCCGCTGTCAAAATAGCTGCATATAACCACTGGGTTTGTTTAATAATAATGGCTACACCCACCAGTGAATAAGTCACATGCAAAATAATACCTGCGGCTACGCCCAAGCTGACAAACGCGCCGACTTTACGACCGTAAGATAAGCTATAACGCGTCACCACCGCGAAGTCTGGACCAGGACTTGCAACGGCGAGGAGATGATAGGTGGCAATAGTAAGAAACTCAGCCCAATAAGACACGACTTGCGCCTCCATGCAATTAAGGTTAACTTTTAGTTAATTCAAATTAAATAAAACTGGTCAACTATGAGCACTAAATCAAACTTATCGCTGAATGCTCTGCGCGTGTTTGACGTCGCGGCGCGTGCAGGCACCTTCAAACAAGCCGCTCAGCAGTTGGGCGTCACCCAAGCGGCTGTCACACGACAAATTCAGACACTCGAAAATCAGTTAGGCATGCGGTTATTTCAACGCGACAACCGTGTTCATGCACTAACGCCGGCGGGATTAGAGCTTGCCCCTGCACTCGAAAGTATTTTTCGCGAGTTAGATCACACCATACAACGTGCCCGCTCAACCGCTGATCATAACATTACCCGGCTTACACTGGCTATTAGTTCTGAGCGTCTTCGTTACTGGTTACAAGATCGCCTCGCTGATTTTCACTCGATTTACCCACATATCCAACTCAGTTTTGTTCGTAGCGATGAGCAAGTCAATGATGCGCAGCAAGCTGACTGGGCGAGTCAAATTCAACACGAAAACATTGATCTGCTTATCAGCCAAAGCCTTTTACGCGATACGCAAATACAGCAAACCACACTCTATAAACCGAGTTATGTCGCGATTAGCCCCGATGCAAATTGTAACTCGACTCAGGCAACGTGGTTTGTCGATAAAGCCCACCCCATGCATCAACGAGTGATAGAGCAGCACACAAGCCGCACTCACCCGCTGACTATTAATCAATGTGCCGATACGACCATGGCGCTCGACTTGGCATACACATATCAAGGTGTGGCTATTGTCGATGAACAACTGACGCAACATCCATCATTATCAAACTGGCACACTTTGGGCAAAACTGAGTCGTCACGGAGTGTAGCTGTGTATGCGCAGTATCGTAAAAAGCGTCGCTATTCCGTTGCGCTCGTCGCGCTACTTAACTGGCTTAAATTACAAGTCAAAGATATCGATGCATCCTAGGAGTCGCCAATATGCCCAATTCGAGCCTAAAAACTGAGCGCTTTAATTTCCAACGTCACGCGATTGCACAGGTGGTATCTATCGAAAAACAGCTCTACGATAACCTCGCCTACCCTGAACTGTTGTTCTATCAAGCCGCACATCAATGGCCAAGTTCTCAGTTTATTTGTCGCGATAACAACGACATCCTTGCGTATGCCATGTACGCGCCGGCCGAAAAGGCCAATACACTATGGTTGATGTCCGCCGCAGTAAAGCCAGGTTGCCAAGGTCGTGGCGTGGGCACAAAACTGTTAAGCGATAGCTTGCGTAGTTTAGATGAGCAGGGGGTGACATGTGTCCTTCTAAGCGTCGCCCCAAGCAACGCTGCCGCAATCAGCGTATACGAAAAGCTCGGCTTCGAAGTTGTTAGAAAGGCTGAGCACTACCTAGGTGTGGGTGAACACAGACTCATAATGCAGAGGAAAATCACAGACAAGGATTAACCATGAATTTTTTACACGAGTGGGCAACTGCAGCACACACCAGTGTTGGCTTCTTTTGGATGGCGTTGTGGGCGTTCGCGCTCGGATATCTCATAAGTAGTCTTATTCAGGTCATGGTCAGTCGAGGACATATGAAAAGCCTGATGGGTGACGACTCAGCTAAATCTATGACACTCGGCACTTTTTTTGGATTCATTTCGAGCTCTTGCAGTTTCGCTGCGCTTTCAACAACGCGCGCTTTATTTAATAAAGGTGCCTCCTTCCCCGCCTCCATGGCATTTTTACTTGCGTCTACGAACCTCGTTATCGAACTCGGGTTTGTGATTGCGATCTTCTTGAGTTGGCAGTTTGTCGCAGGTGAATATATTGGAGGCGTGTTACTTATCGCTTTTGCGTGGCTGTATATTAAGCTGACATCACCTACGGGGTTGATTAAATCGGCTCGCAAAAACGAAAACGCTGAAGATGAGGACAACTCAACGAAGCCATGGAGCGCCTTGCTAACACGCGAAACATGGCAACAAGTCGCAAAAAAATACCAAATGGAATGGCAGATGGTGTGGCAAGATGTGCTTCTTGGCTTCACCGCTGCTGGCATCATCTCTGCCTTTGTACCCAGTGAGTTTTTTAACTGGTTATTCCAAGGTTCTGGCGCCAGTGTCGCCGACGCATCGTTTTTGGAGGTGCTACAGCAGACCATTGTGGGACCTTTAGCTGCATTCTTCACCTTTATTGGTTCAATGGGTAACATTCCGCTCGCCGCAGTGCTATACGGTGAGGGAGTCGCCTTTGCGGGCGTCATGGCATTTATATTCTCCGATCTAATCGTACTGCCAGTGCTGCGTATCAATGCTAAGTACTACGGTTGGAAAATGGCCTTATACATTGCCCTGATGTTATTCGTCTGTTTGGTATTAACCGCCTTAACGCTGCATTATGGCTTGTTCGCTTTTGACGCCTTGCCCGATCATTCCCAACAACAAAAAATCACCGAACGTGCTTTCTTCTCGGTCGACTACGGCTTCATTCTTAACCTGATCTTTCTAGCTGTGAGCGCGGGATTAATCTATTTGACTCAGCGGCAGAAAAAGCAACATAAGCATCACGAACATCATCAACACCATGATCATGACCACGGTAGCAGTAGCTCGTGGCGTGATCATTTGATGAACGGTCTGTGTATTATTGCCAGCGTTTGGTTGGTTGCAGGTCTGATACTGTATGGGGCTCTTTAATGTCACTATTAGACTCGTCTGACCCTGTTGAATTTGCGCCCGGGGCATGGCTCTTTCCCAATTATGCATCGGAGCAAGCTACAGACATACTGGCGGCGATACGCGAGTGTGTGCGTCAAGCGCCGCTTCGTCATTTCATGACACCCGGTAATAAGCCTATGTCAGTGCTGAGCAGTAACTGCGGTGATTTTGGGTGGGTTTCGGATAGCAAAAGCTACCGCTATCAAGCAACCGACCCCAAGTCAGATAAACCTTGGCCTAACATTCCGTCGATTTTGCTTAATGACGCAACACAAGTCGCTGAACAAGCAGGTTATCCAGAGTTTTTGCCTAATGCCTGCTTAATAAACGTCTACAAACCGGGTGCTAAAATGGGACTACACCAAGATCGCGATGAGTCCGACTTAACTCACCCAGTGGTATCATATTCATTTGGTCTGCCCGCGCGTTTTATTTGGGCTGGTCAGTCACGCACCGGTATGAAACAGCGTCTGCCGCTTAATCACGGTGATGTATTAGTTTGGGGCGGCCCTAGCCGACTTAATTATCATGGTATTGATAAACTCGTCGAGGGCACTCACCCGCTCACCCTACAAACACGTGTCAATCTAACATTAAGAAAAGCTTAATTTTTTCTGATCCTTTAACATACAGTCACGTATGTATCATTACCTGTATGTGAGAGGAAGTAGTATGAAAAGTATCAAAACCGCGGCTGTCGCATTGGCTGCCGCAACCTTTTTATTACCTGTAAAAGCCGATGAGTGGCACGTATCAGCTTCGTATTCCACCGACCAATTGCGCGGTGCACGAGTCGGCTACCGCACTGAGAGTACACAATTCAGCTTTTTAGATTGGGCAGGCAGTCCGCAAGTAAGTCTCGAGATGGGTCTCAACCATTGGCAGGACTCAAACGACACGTCCGACAATATCACCGCACTGACCGTGTCACCTGTGTTTCAATGGCAATTGACCGAAAGCGCCACGCCACTGTATTTAGAGGCTGGCATCGGCGGTAGTTATTTTGATAAAACCCGTATTGGTGACCGCCGTTTATCAACACAGTTTCAATTTGAAGATCGCGTGGGATTATCTTGGCAATACAGCGCCGATAGTAAAGCAAGAGTTACAGTACAGTACTCCCATTATTCCAACGCGGATATCGAAAGACCCAACGATGGATTGGACTTTTATTCGATTTATTGGGTACTACCTATATGAATAGCTTAACAAAGGAGGCGATTATGATTCCCCAGTTTGGCATGGGCACCTTTAGATTAGAAGGACAGGAACTCACCGACCTCGTTAGTGCTGCCATCGATATGGGTTATGAGCACATCGATACCGCGCAATTTTACGATAATGAAGCCGATGTCGGTAAAGCACTTGCTCAACACACCAATAAGGACGTGTTTGTCACGACCAAAGTATGGTACGAAAAGCTCGCTTATCAAGATGTGCTTGATTCGCTGCAAGTGAGCCGCGATAAACTACAACGCGACACCATCGATCTTGCGCTGATTCATTGGCCCTCGCCGAATGACGAAGTGCCTGTTGAGGAGACCCTAGACGCGCTGCAGAAAGCCCAGCAAGATGGGTTAATTAAGCACCTGGGTGTGTCCAATTTCACCATCGATTTGTTAAATCGTGCGGTTGCGCACGTGGGGAAAGATGAAATCCTCACCAACCAGATCGAGGTGCATCCATTCTTTCAAAACCATGCGATAACCGATGCCTGTAAACAAATGGGTGTTAAAGTAACGGCTTATTTACCGTTGGCAAAAGGCGCCGTGATGGATAACTCAGTGATGCAAGATATTGCTGAGAAACACAGTGTCTCGCCGGCACAAGTCGCTATTGCATGGCAATTGGCGAATGACTATGTCGCGATTCCGTCAACCACCAAGGTGGACCACCTTAAGTCGAATTTTGATGCGCAAAGCTTAAAGCTCGACCAAGATGACATGAAGGCAATCGCGGATATTGACAAAGACGATCGTCTCATCGATCCCGATTTCTCGCCTGATTGGGACTAACGAGTTCGTAGTAGGTAGCGTGCTTAGCGCGCTACCTATTGAACATCGCTTAAGTTCTGGCACAATACACTTAATAAAACTGAATAGTCAGCGGTGCCATGCCCCCATTTTCGAAACCACAAAAGCCCTCTTTCATTGCGGTGTGTGTCGCACTCACGGTGGTTTTTGTGTTGTGTTGGGGTAACCGTTTCAGTCTAGTTACCACCTGTCAGCTGAGTGACCAACATAGTCCAGTCACAGCATCGCTTGATTCGAGTAATAAGACGCCTCAAGCGAGCCATAAACAGTGTGAGCACGCGTCACACTTGCTCAAAGTCAGTCAATTAGATATCAGCGTACTGGCATTATTTGTTGCGTTTATTGGCTTTGTAGTCTTTTCCAAAAGCGATACGCCAGCACCTAACTATGCGCAGCGATTCGCAAAACCTAAGCGAAGGTGCCACACCCTCTTCTGCTTATTTCTGGAATAGCTTCTTACGTTTGCCTCGAAAACGTATTTTTTAGCTATTTTAGGAGTATCAATGAAAACCGCAAAATTTGTAGGCTACCTACGCTGGTTTAGCGTATGTCTAAGCCTTTTGATGTCATCTTTAAGCTGGGCGCAGGGGTCACCTTCCACGGGTTGGTTGACGAGTTCCGATCACGACGCGGTTCAAGTCAAACTTGCCGTGACAGGCGAATTTAATCCCGAAACACGGACATTACCGGCACTGTTAACGGTGCAACTTAAAGATGAATGGAAAACGTACTGGCGGGCACCGGGTGAAGGCGGTATTCCACCGCGTATCGATCTGGCTTCGTCTCAAGGTATTGAGCGCATCGATTGGCATTGGCCAACACCGAGCGAGTATTACGTACAATCCATTCGCACAGCCGGCTATAAACACCAAGTCACTTTTCCCCTCGAAATCGTTGTATCTGAAGCGACTGAAAGGGCTCAGTTGGATGCTGTATTCACGTTATCGAGCTGCACGAATATCTGTGTGCTAACAGATTTTCCGCTGCAACTGAATATTGATGTTAACCAACTCACGCCAGACAGCGAACAGAGCTTTGCGTTTGCACAAGCAATGAGCCAAATACCGCAGCCAATCGGCAGCGCAGAGGTGACGCATGCTGACTATAACGCCGATGACCAACAACTGAGTTTTGTGTTATCGCGCACATCGGGCTGGGATTCGCCACAGGTGTTTGTGCACAGTGACGATAAACAACTTAATGAAGTGGTTTTTAAACTCGTCCAACAGAAGGTGAGCGTTGATGGGAAGCGTTTAACCGCAAGCTTTAAAGCATCTCATTGGCTCGAGCTACCAGAACTCGTCAATCGACAAGTCAGCATCACCGTAAATGACGATCCGTTCAGTGCGGCTTATGCAACACAACTCGATCGGAGTACTAGCACTACGACTAATGAGGCCCTCGACTCTATGACTATTTGGGGGGCACTATTCGCCGCTCTGCTGGGCGGTTTAATTCTCAATATTATGCCCTGCGTCTTACCAGTCCTCGGAATAAAGGTTCAATCTCTGATCGCTAACAGCAACGCATCAGCACGACAGGTTCGGTATCAGTTTCTCGCCACAGCCATGGGTGTCATCAGCACCTTTGTCGTTATTGGCGCTCTACTCGGCCTGTTAAAACTGAGTGGCGTGCGCATCAGCTGGGGAATGCAGTTTCAAAACCCTTGGTTTATCACCACGCTTGCAGTCATTACGTTAGCTTTTGCTATAAATCTGTTCGGGCTTTATCAGATCCGCCTCCCGCAATGGCTCAATCAATGGGCGCTAAAATCGCAGCGTAGTTCCTTATTAGGTCACTTCAGTCAAGGCGTCTTTGCTACCGTATTAGCAACGCCTTGTACCGCCCCCTTTTTAGGCACAGCGGTGGCGTTCGCTCTGGGCGCGCCAATGTATTTACTACTGCTGATATTCTTCGGGCTCGGTATTGGTATGGCACTGCCTTGGTTGTCCATCGCGGCATTTCCACAAACTCGTAAGTTGTTGCCCAAACCCGGGCCGTGGCTGAAATGGGTGAAGCCGATATTTGGCGCCTTGTTACTCGCCACAAGCGTCTGGCTATTCACATTGTTAACACCGCATTGGTCAAAGGCATCCAGCGAATCAACTTCAGCAGAGCAAACCAGTGAACGCCCTTGGCAAACGCTATCGTTTAAGACGATTCATCAGGCAGTTACACAAGGAAAAGTGGTATTTGTGGATGTCACAGCAGATTGGTGTATTACCTGTAAAGCCAATAAGCTTGGTGTACTTGAGCAAGAGCCGGTATACAGTGCGCTCGCAGCACCTGACCTGATTCGTATGCGCGGTGATTGGACCGTGCGAAATGATTATATCACTGACTATCTTCGCGCCTATGGACAATACGGCGTGCCATACAACCGAGTATACGGACCGGGTGCTCCCGAGGGGATTGAGTTACCCATCATCCTTACCAGCGATGCCGTCATGCAAGCCATCAAGGAAGCCAGAAATGAATAAATGGGGTCTGAGGTTTATTAAATTACTGGGTTACCTCGTTGTCGCCGGCGCGATCGCCTTCGGCGTCGACTTGTATCGTAACAATGACGTACCCACTACGGTGCCAAGCGAATTAACACTCACAAGCCTGGCTGGCGAGCCGCTATCGCTTGCTAAGATGAGTGAAGCAACCCCCGTAGTGCTGTATTTCTGGGCGACCTGGTGTCCCGTCTGTCCAACGGTCTCGCCGACTGTGGACTGGTTAAGTGACGACTACACCGTTATTTCTGTCGCATTGAGATCGGGTCACGACAAAAAGGTTTCCGCCTATTTAGAAAGTAACCAACTCGACTTCACAACAATTAATGATGATCGTGGTCAGATATCGCGGCGATTTAATATGGGCGTAACCCCCACCATTTTAATTATTAATAACCATAAAGTGACCAGCGCCACCAGTGGCTTCACTTCGCCACCGGGCATCCTAGCGCGCTTATGGTTCAGCAAGTTACAAAATTAACTTTAAAAAATAAGGAATTAACCATGATTAAACGATTCACACTGTGTGTCAGCGCTGCACTGATTAGCCATGCGATAAGTGCCCAGTCACTGACTGAAACGCAAGAAGCCGATCTTGCTAAAATCGAAACCATGCTGCGCGATAACCCGCAACTTATTGGCAATATGCGTCAGGGATTGGAAAACTTTTTAGAGGAACAAAAGGCGCAAGAAGCGACCTACCAAGAATATCAAGACTGGCTTTTTGATACCTCGGTGCACCCTACGTTAGGCGATGTTGATGCAGAGCATTCAATCGTCATTTTTACGGATTATAACTGTCCTTATTGTAAGCGCTTGGAGCCTAGCCTTGAACGCATAATCGAGGAGTATCCCTCTATTAATGTCATTAACGTCATCGTGCCATTACGTCAGCAGAAGGTGAACGGCATTGATACCAATGCAACGGAGTTTGGATTAAATGTTTGGGCTAATGCTGCAGACAACTACTATGATGTACATCAATTGTTGATGAGTAAGTCGGATATGCATACAGCCGATTCTCTGACAACTATTGCCGAACGCACAGGTACCGAAGAGTGGCTACGAAACACTGACGAGAGCAAACAGGTCATGCAGAAAAACCTTAGGGCGTTTCAGGCGCTTGGGTTTCGCGGTACGCCAACGATTATGATTGGTGAGCAGTGGGTGCCAGGTTTTATTCAGTACGGGCAAATCGAGCAAATTGCTAAGCAAGAGTTCGGTTTGTAGTTTGGCTTTTAAGGGGCTTCTATGCCCCTTTTTCGACCATAGCCTTATCAAGCTAGATTAATCAAGTATCCGACAATCCAAGGCGCAGAAGCGCATAAACATAATAGACCGACTTTTTTCCAACGAGCTTCTACATTATTCTTTAGACTATAAAACACCGCCGCGTACGCCGTGATTATTGACCAACCGATATAAAGAAGTAGCTCGGTTAATGCCAATCCTAAATAGACCTGTCTCAATTCACGGTTGTCCATGCCCCATATCTGTATAACGTGAACGTACAGCACAAGAAAAACTGTAGCGACGATTGCAATCAAAACGATGGCATATTTCTTATAAAATTCCGTACTCATTCAACCCGCCCGATTTATTTTCTAGCTATCAAACACTAAAAAAGAGTACAGTATCCGCTTGAGGAATCAAAATATCGGTTTTTAAAGCTTCATAATGAGAACTCAATGAATAAAAACCTAACTTGGTTAATTCGGGCGTTGCTATTAATAGGCACAGCTGTGTCACTTTTTTTTGTCCCCTGGTCTATCGTAACCACGTGGCTAGCACCATTACCGGACAACGTGCAGCAGCAAATTGACGAAGCAACCAACTCGCACTTTGATGGCATGCTTGTATATGTACAACAAGGTGACCAACACGCTGAAATTTACACCTCGGGTTGGCATGATCGCGACAAAAAATCACCCGCTCGACCTGACGCACTATTTAAAATTGCAAGCATTAGTAAACTTTATATCGCCTTAGCAACCACTAAACTAATTAATGATGGTCGCCTGTCGTTAGATAACACATTAGACGAGCTACTACCGACCCTAACCCATCCCATCAAGTATGCTGATGAAATTACTTTAGAAATGCTTGTGCAGCATCGAAGTGGGCTTCCAAATTTCACGGACACGCCTGGCTATTGGACTGACCCACCCGCTACTCTGCAAGAGAAACTGTCATTAATCCTAGACAAACCGGCGGATTTTGAGCCGGGTACCGACTATGCCTACTGCAATACCAATTACCTTCTGCTGACTGAAATTATTAACAAAACCCTTGGCTATTCTTATCAGGATTTTATCAAAGAGCGGATCTTACAACCGCTAAGTTTAGACCAAACCTATTTCTCTGTTACTGAAGTTGATATGAATCATCTCATGGGCGGCTACTATGTAGGGGTGCAATCCGACATTAAAGGGAACAATTACGGTTCGATGATCGCCAGTATCAGCGATGTTGGGCGATTCATTCGAGCACTTAACGATGGCTCTGCATTTGCACAGGGTGAACAAGCCATCTACTCGTCGATCTATGAGTTCGAGCACGGTGGCTTAATACCCGGCTATCAGAGCTTAGCCGAGTATCACCCAGACATAGATACCGTCGTTGTGCAGTTTGTAAATACAACCGACTTTAACGGATACGAGTGGAATCTCTCGGAAGTTTACATAAATCGTATCGTGGACATACTTAAAAAGAGGCCAAATGCCAACTTTTTCATTTTTATGTCCTTGTAAATTGACTAAATTAGCTACTGGAAACATAAATCATATCACGGTGTTAACAAAAGTTAACACAAAGTAACAATAAAACCCTTTATACTGGCGTCTGTTTGGAGGACGACCTCCCCCGTTGTGGGAATCAATGACCGGGACGACCTGGTAAATTCGACGAGCTTTGTATGTCTTGGATCTATCTCATTTTGGCGGGTTTTCTTGAGATCGTGTGGGCATTCTCAATGAAACAGTCAGCGGGGTTTACGCGACTAACGCCATCCATCATTACGATTGTCGCAATGATCGCGAGCTTCTGGTTGCTCGCTATAGCAATGCGCTCAATTCCCCTCGGTACAGCCTACGTTATTTGGACGGGCATTGGCGCTATTGGCGCGTTTATTGTTGGCATCGTGTTCTTATCAGAGGCTGTCACCCCAATGCGATTAGTTGCCGCAGGGATGATTGTCAGTGGTTTGTTACTGCTTTCACTAACGAAGCAATAACCGCATCCGTGTTGTGAGGGCTGTTTAATCAGACACATTAAATCACTGATTTGAGAATAACAAACAGCCCCATGCCCACTAAGAATGCCGCAAAGCCTTTTTGAAGTTTATCCTTAGGAATCGAGCGCCCGATTTTAGCGCCGAACACGGATCCCAAAACGCCACCGGCTATCATGATGCCAATAACAAGCCAATCAAATGCGACGTCTTGGCTCGACATCACCGCATAGTATTTGAAGAAACCAACCGCTGACTTAATAACGATGATAAGTAGACTGGTGCCAATAGCCACGGGCATTGATAGGCCAGCAAGTAGCACCAACGCGGGAACGATTAAGAATCCACCGCCCACTCCCACAAAACCGGTAATAATGCCAACGGTTAAGCCCTCAAGCATCACTTTGGCATAATTAAGTGTTTTGGTATTGCCTTGTTCCACGGGTTTACTGCGCCACATAAATACTGCAGCGACGATCATCAGTAATGAAAACACCAGTAGTTGCCAACGGCTGTCGACTAACGTTCCAAGCCAAGCACCACCGTATGTGCCAATCATTCCCGGGATACCAAACACCCAAAAATGTTTCCAACTCACGGACTGTCGACGAATATAGGAAAGAGAACCAACAAGACTGATGCCTGCAACAATCAGCAGCGAAGAAGCGATGGCCAAATCGGCGGGCATATCAACAAGATACATTAAAACCGGTACGGTTAGGATCGAGCCGCCCGAGCCGAATAGCCCCAGAGACGCACCGATAATTAACGCACCGATAATCGCAAACAGCATATGAACCTCTATATTCCTCGATTGAATATGGTTATAACTATAATATATTAAATTCAAAAAAAGGAAATAGCCGCACTCAACGCACGGCTATTTTGCTATTCAACTATTTTAAATTGGTTAACCGTAAGTATGGGCGCAATGTTTTCCATCCTTGTGGGAATTTATTCTTCGCGTCATCATCAGAAACGCTAGGACGAATGATCACAGGATGACCCACTTGCCAGTCTGCAGGGCAAGCAACTTCTTGTTTATCAGTCGTTTGTAACGCATCAATGACTCGTAGAATCTCGGCGAAGTTTCGCCCGACCGCCATTGGGTATGTCATCGTCAAGCGAATTTTCATACTTGGATCGATAATAAATACAGAGCGAACCGCTGCTGTGTCATCTTCATCTGGATGGATCATGTCGTACAGTTCAGCGACTTTCTTGTCCTTATCTGCAACAATTGGAAACTCAAGAACAGTATTCTGTGTTTCATTAACGTCTTTAATCCAACCTAGGTGCTCTTCAACCGTGTCAGTTGATAGTCCGAGCGGTTTGACATTACGCTTTTCAAATTCTGGCGCTAATTGAGCCGTACGTCCCATCTCGGTGGTACATACGGGCGTATAGTCAGCTGGGTGACTGAAAAAGAACGTCCATGATCCTTTAGCCCAATCGTGAAAATCGATCGTCCCTTGCGTAGTTTCAATTTTAAAGTTGGGTGCAATATTGCCTATACGTAAACTCATGGTAATTACCTTCTTTGCTATGGTTACAGAAAAGCCATCAGACTCAATGGCGTGATTAAAATTTGTTTGCCGGGATCTTGAAGTAATGATGACCATCATCTTCTTTGAGTGGCAGTTTGCCTGCTCGCAAATTCACTTGGAGTGCGTGCAGCATTCTATCTGGCAACGACAAAGTTGCGTCACGAGTGTCGCGAGTGTTGCGGAACTCATTTTCAGTGACATTATCCGCTAAATGAATATTGCTCTGTTTATGTTGAGCTACTGTTGCCTCCCACTGTGGTTCTCGACCGTCTTTGCCATAATCGTGCCCCACAAAAAGACGTGTAGTGTCGGGAAGTTCAAGAATACGCTGTAACGAGTTCCACAAATCGTGAGATGAGCCGCCAGGAAAGTCAGCTCGTGAGGTACCACTGTCCGGGAACATGAATGTATCGTGCACAAATGCACTATCACCAATCACGTAAGTAATAGACCCCAGAGTGTGCCCTGGAGACAACCAAACTTTGACGTTTAATTCACCAATATTGAAACTATCGCCTTCGTCAAATAAATAATCGAAATCTTTTGCTGGATTGAATGCACTCGGTAAGTTGTAGTATTCGGACCAGAGCTTCGCGATCTCACATGTCTTTTTACCAATGGCATTAGGTGCTCCTACCTTCTCTTTTAAGTAGTGAGACGCCATTAGATGATCCGCATGAGGGTGAGTATCTAAAACCCACTCCACAGTCAGTTGATTTTGCTCGACTAGCGCCAAAACCTCATCCGCACTCGCAAAGCTTGTTTTAGCGCTCTTCGGATCAAAGTTCTGAACAATATCGATCAAAGCAGCCTTTCCAGTCGTTGGATCTGCCACAATGTATTGCACTGAGCCGGTATCAGCTTCATAGATGCCCCATACATCGGGAGACCCTTTACCTGTGGAAGGACTTTTACGAATGATACTTGTCATAAATGACTCCTTTAAATTCGGTGTGATAATTTAGTTATAAGCATATAACAATATGTTTTTAAGGCAAGTGTTTAGGCACAATAGTAAGACGATGGGGTTAATCGAATTTATGAATCAATGATTAAGTTCTAATAGAACTCTTATCTATAGCTGATTAGTATTTGTAAAATATGATAGTAAAAACTACCTTATGGTTATAAGGTTATTTCTTTTTGATATATTTGTTTTGAGAGGTATACGATGTCCACAATCTCACCTAAGGTTACATCTTTTTTCGATGAGCCAACCAATACATATAGTTATGTGGTTCAGGATCCTAACTCTTCGCACTGTGTAATTATTGATTCGGTATTAGACTTTGACTATGCCGCTGGTCATACCGACACAGATTCAGCAGATCAGATACTCGAGTTTATAAAAAGTAAAGACCTTACTGTCGACTTCATTTTAGAGACACATGTTCATGCTGATCACCTTTCCGCAGCGCCATACTTAAAAGAACATACGGGTGCCCCGATGGGCATAGGAGAACACATCAAAACCGTCCAAGATACATTTGGTAAAGCATTTAATGAAGGCTCGGAGTTTGAGCGCGACGGTAGCCAGTTTGATCATCTATTTGCTGATGGTGATGTATTTGATATTGGGAAAATGCAAGCTAAAGTGCTCCATACCCCCGGACACACACCAGCATGCTTAACTTATGTAATAGGAGACGCTGCTTTTGTCGGCGATACCTTATTTATGCCAGATTATGGCACAGCACGCTGTGATTTCCCGGGTGGTGATGCACGCACACTTTATCGCTCCATTCAAAAAGTGTTCGCGCTACCGGACGAAACTCGGCTATTTATGTGCCACGATTACAAAGCGCCTAATCGAGACGAGTACGCATTTGAGACAACGGTTGCCGACGAGAAGAAACATAACATCCATGTCGGTGGAGGTAAGACCGAGGATGAATTTGTGACAATGCGGTCTGAACGAGACAAAACGTTAAGCATGCCGCGTCTGATACTTCCGTCAGTACAAATTAATATGCGAGCGGGCCAATTTCCAAAGCCAGAAGATAACGGTCAAAGTTACCTGAAGATCCCGCTCAATTTATTTTAATATGAGAATAACTTATGAACATTCGGAAGCTCAGCAGTAACCTAAGTGTTTCACCACAAATCACCGTTGACGACGTCAGTGCATTAGCGTCTGATAATTTCAAAACAATCATATGTAATCGCCCAGATAATGAGAGCGAGGATCAAGCCAATGCGCAGCAAATTGAAAATGCAGCAGAAGCCCATGGCATGGCTTTTTATTACTTACCCGTTGTGCCTGGTGAAATATCTGATCAGCAAATCAGTCAATTTGCAAAAATAATACAAGACTGCGACGGACCAACGCTTGCGTATTGTCGAACGGGAACACGCTCAAGTTCACTTTGGGCGCTTGCAGAATCCGAACATCAACCAACATCGGAACTATTAGCGACAGCATCTGCAGCAGGCTATGACCTATCGAGTCTAGCGCCGCGCCTGCTGGCGCGATCTGCAAACGCAGAGCCAGTTAAAAAGTCTACTAGTCGTCGAACAATACATCATAAAGTGGTTGTTGTTGGTGGTGGAGCTGCGGGTTTAGCAGTAACAGCGAGCTTATTAAAACGCCAATCGAATTTAGATATTGCAATAGTTGACTCGGCTACATCTCACTTTTATCAACCCGGCTGGACGCTTGTAGGCGGCGGTGTATTCAAGCCAAAGCAAACTGAACGTTCAATGGCATCTGTCGTGCCTGCTCGCGCCAAATGGTACCAAAATAATGCCGTAACATTTAAGCCAGAGCATAATCGGCTATTACTCGATAACGATGAAGAGCTATCATACGACGTTTTGGTTATCGCAACAGGTTTAAGCCTAAATTGGGAAGCTATTCCTGGTTTATCTGAAACCTTGGGAAAAAACGGTGTCACATCTAATTATCGATACGATTTAGCGCCTTATACATGGCAACTAGTTCAGTCGCTTGGCAAAGGAACTGCAATATTCACTCAACCACCTATGCCGATTAAATGTGCTGGTGCTCCTCAAAAAGCTATGTATTTGTCTTGTGACGAATGGCAGCGTCAAGGGAAGCTAAGTGATATTAACGTTGAGTTTTGCACCGCAGGTGCCGCGTTATTTGGAGTTTCCGACTATGTTCCAGCGTTGATGAACTATGTTGAAAAGTACGGAATTAAACTTAATTTTAAAAACACCCTCAAGTCAGTCAACGGTGAGGCAAAAACCGCGCAATTCTTAGTTGTCGACGCAAATGGAACCGAGCGAGAAGTGACTCGTTCTTTTGATTTGTTACACGTATGTCCCCCTCAATGTGCACCTAAAATTATTGCTGATAGCCCCCTATCTGACGATTCAGGGTGGGTTGATGTAAATTCAGAGAGTTTACAGCATAAAACTTACAGCAATGTTTATGCACTCGGTGACGTTGCGAATACGCCTAATGCAAAAACTGCAGCTGCAGTTCGCAAACAAGCGCCTGTCGTTGCAGAGAATATCGTATCAACATTAAATGAGGAGCCACTTTGCGCTGTTTACGAAGGTTACGGCTCCTGCCCATTAACGGTTGAAAGAGGAAAAATCGTATTGGCAGAGTTTGGTTACGGAGGCGTTTTGCAGCCGGCATTTCCATCATGGCTTATTAATGGCAAACGAGCTACGAGTGCAGCTTGGTTCTTAAAAGAAAAACTATTACCTTGGCTATACTGGGAAGCGATGTTAAAAGGAAGGGAGTGGTTAGCGTCACCTAAACACTCAAAGCCTTCTGAGACGAATAATACGAAACGAGATGTTTGCGACTTTAAAGAGAAGCCATGACAAGTGAAGTAAAGGTGGCTTACTAAGAAGCCACCTTTTTAGCAACAACTTGTACCACAGCTGCCTCACCCGTATGCCCTGTTCCTTCAACCACTTCTCGCTTGACTGATACTAAATGGATAAATTCAAGTGGATTTAAATCTTCTTTGAGTTGTTGTTCACTATACATCAATGCCTCGTCTTGAGGGCCTCCTGTTTTTAACTGAAGTTGTTCTTTACGATAAAACTCGCCAATAAATATACCTTCGTTCGTAAGTGCAGACGGTATTTTATTTAGTACTGACTTCCGCATATCAGGAGATAAATGCATAAAGATCGCAACAATGGCATCCCATTGCTTTTCACCGAAGTCGTACTCAGATAAATCCGCAAGTTTCCAGTCGACCGAAACACCTCGCTCGTCAGCCAGTTTTTTTCCTTTGGCTAATGCTACCGATGAGATATCGATCGCCGTTACTCTAAGTCCACACTCAGCCAGATATACTGCATTACGCCCTTCACCTTCAGCTAGACATAAAACCTGACTGTCGGGTTTAAGAACATCGTTCTTAGGCGGCAAAATATATTTGAGGAAATCATTAGGTTGTTTCCCATACAAATATCTTTCATCAGAATACCGGTCGTTCCAAAAATTCTTACTTTCCAATATCCTTTCTCCTCTTCACTCATATCCCGTGACCAACTTATGTAGCCTCGATAATTAATGATAACCCTGATCGGCTTTTACCTTGCCGCGAAATACCCAGTAAGTCCAAGCGGTGTAAACAAGCACAATGGGGATTACGAACAGCAAACCTAACAGCAGGAATAGCTGTGACTCGTGAGCAGATGCTGCTTGGCTTAACGTGTAGTTAGGCGGCACAACATAAGGCCACTTACTCGCCAGCAGACCTAAGTAAGTAAAAATAAACATCCCCATGGTGGCGATAAAGGGCGTGCCCTCACGC